>NZ_JBTXKX010000003.1:2255000-2487500 GCF_054817925.1 Methylobacterium sp. CM6247 | reverse complement strand
TTCGGATTGAGGATACGCCCAGCGGCGCAGACCGCGAGCATGCGTCTGACCCGGATCTCGGCAGTGCTCGTATCGACACCGACCTCTACGAAATGGGCTCCGAACGTCGATTGCTGATAGGTCTTCGAGAGATCGCCACCAAACTCGATCGTATCCTCGGCGACGAGCTCCCCGGCTTTCGCCGCATCCGCGAGTGGCACCGAACGGTTTCCGGAGCGGACATGTCCATCCGCGAATACGGCATCGTCCGAGTTGACGCCAAGCGCCCGTGCGACTGCCTCGCGTAGCTTAACGCAGGCGGCGTACACGCCCGAGGTCGAAGAGTTCGCGCCGAACTGGCCACCAGAGCCCGAAGAGACCGGGAAGGCTGAATCTCCAAGTCGAACCACGACTTTGTCGAGGGTCAATCCCATCATCTCGGCGGCCGTCTGGCCGATGATCGTGTAACTGCCGGTACCGATATCGGTCATATCGGTCTCGACAGTCACGACGCCTCGATCGTCGAGGCGAACACGCGCGCCGGACTTGACGTTGATGTTGTTGCGGAAGGCGGACGCGACACCCATCCCGACGAGCCAGCGTCCTTTATGGACCTGACCTGGCTTCGCGATCCGCTTGTCCCACCCGAACTTTGCAGCACCCTGGCGCAGGCATTCGACGAGGCTGCGCTGGGAGAACCGGCGCTCGGGCTTCTCGGGATCGACCTGCGTGTCGTTGCGAATACGGAACTCCACCGGATCGATCCCGATGCGCTCGGCCATCTCGTCCATGGCGATCTCGAGCACCATCAGGCCTGGAGCCTCACCGGGCGCGCGCATGGAATTGCCCTCCGGCAAATCGAGCATGGCGAGGCGGGTCTGGGTCATGCGGTTGGCGCCGCCATAGAGCAGGCGGGTCTGCTGCACCGCAGCCTCCGGCTTGCCGCCGGGCAAGTTGCCGGACCAGCTTTCGTGGCCGATCGCCGTGATCGTCCCGTCCGGCGTCGCGCCGAGCCGGATACGCTGGATCGTAGCGGGGCGGTGAACCGTGTTGTTGAACGTAAGCGGCCGCGTCAGGGCGACCTTCACCGGTCGCTTGGCGGCTCGCGCGCCTAAGGCGGCCATCACAGCCTCCGAACGCAGGAACAGCTTGCCGCCGAACCCGCCGCCCACGAAGGGTGAGATGAGGCGGACCTTCTCCTTCGGCATACGTAGGGTGAGAGCGAGATCCCGCGTCCCCCAATCGATCATCTGGTTCGAGGTCCAGACGGTGAGGCTGTCGCCGTCCCAGGAGGCGATGGAGGCATGCGGTTCCATCATCGCATGAGCATGGTCGGGTGTCGTGTAGGTAGCATCGAGCTGGATGGGCGCCGCCGAGAAAGCCCCCTCGAAATCACCGATCGACGTATCAGAGGGCGCGCTCGCGAGCTTCTCCGGCTTCCCGGTGTCCTTCACCGCCGCGAGATCGAAGGCGCCCTCGGTCTCGGTGTAGTCCATCCGCACGAGCGCTGCGGCTGCGCGCGCTTGCTCGAAGGTTTCGGCCACTACCAGTGCTACCGCTTGATGGTAATGCTCGATCTCCGGGCCACCCAGAAGCTTGGCGGCGTTGAGCTTGCCCTTGTCGAGGGGGCCGGCATTCTCAGCTGTAACGATAGCCAGGATACCAGGTGCCGCCTTGGCAGCACTCAGATCCATCGCATTGATCCGCCCTTTTGCGATGGTCGCGCCGATGACGTAGCCATAGGCTGCCTCCGACTTCGGATCGTACCAATCGTAGGCGTATTGCGCCCTGCCCGTCGTCTTGAACGGACCGTCGATCCGGTCCGTGGGTTTGCCCACCACCTTCAGTTCATCGATCGGGTTCCGACCCGCGGGAGTGTCGAACTTCATGGTTCAGGCCCTCGCTTCGGTCAGGACGGCGCCAAGTGCGCGCTCGGTCAGCTTCAGTTTGTAGGCGTTGTCGTCAGTCGGCCTCGCATCCGCGAACAGACGGTCCGTCACGGCCTTCGCTCCCTTCGGCAGCTCAGCTTCGGCGGCTTCGTCACGCCAGGGCTTCGGAGCGACACCACCGATTGCCACGCGCCCGCTTCCGTCGCGCTGGATAACGGCCGCCACGGAGACCAAAGCGAACGCGTAGGAGGCGCGGTCCCTGACCTTCCGGTAGATATGCGTCCCCGCCACCGGCTTGGGGAGCGTGACAGCGGTGATGAGTTCGCCGGGCTGCAGGCTCGTCTCGATCTGCGGCGTGTCTCCCGGATTGCGATGAAACGCGGCGATGGGGATCGTCCGGGTAACTCCCTCACCGTTCACCGTCTCGACATGAGCGTCGAGGACCCGCATGGCCACGGCCATGTCGCCGGGATGCGTGGCGATACAGGCTTCACTGACACCCACCACTGCGAGCTGGCGGCTGATACCGCCGATGGCGGAGCAACCGCTTCCAGGCTGGCGCTTGTTGCAGGGCTGCGCAGTGTCGTAAAAGTAGGGGCAGCGGGTTCGCTGAAGCAGATTGCCGGCCGTGGTCGCCTTGTTCCGTAACTGGCCCGAGGCACCGGACAGAAGAGCCCGGCTCAGCACGGCGTAACCGCGCCGCACCCGCATGTCAGCCGCCAGATCGGTGTTGCGCACCAAAGCGCCGATCCGTAAGCCCCCCTCCTCCGTCGGCTCGATCGTATCGAGAGCCAAGCCGTTGACGTCGACGAGGTGAGTGGGCGTCTCCACCTGTAATTTCATCAAGTCCAGGAGGTTGGTGCCGCCGGCGATGAACTTCGCGCCGGGTACGCGCGTGATGGACGCAGCGGCTTCGGCCGGTGATGTTGCCCGCTCATACGTAAAAGACTTCATGCCTGCCTCCCCGCAACTTCGGACATGGCATCGACGATGTTGGAGTAAGCACCGCAGCGGCAGATGTTGCCGCTCATACGCTCGCGGATCTCGTCAGTGGTGAATGAAGCGGTCGCGGTGAGATCAGCGGCGACATGACTTGGGATGCCAGCCTTGATCTCATCGAGGACCGCAATGCCCGAGCAGATCTGGCCCGGCGTACAGAACCCGCATTGGTAGCCGTCATGCTTGATGAAGGCTGCCTGCATCGGATGTAACTCGCCAGGCTTCCCCAATCCTTCGATGGTGGTGACGGTATCGCCCTGGTGCATCACCGCCAGGGTCAGGCAGGAATTGATGCGTCGGCCGTCGACGATCATCGTGCACGCCCCGCATTGGCCGTGGTCGCACCCTTTCTTTGCACCCGTCAGGTGAAGGTGCTCGCGGACGGCGTCGAGGAGGGTCGTACGAGTATCGAGGTCGATTTCGTGGGCCGTTCCGTTCACGGTCAGCGAAACCTTGGACATGACGGGGCCTGACGCATCGCGAGAAGCAGCCCACGCGGCGGAGGGACAGGCAACGGCGACGGCACAGGCTGATGCTCCTGCCATCAGATCGCGCCGGTTGAGTTCGAGGTCTTCAGTGCCATGCATGGCGTTCTCCGAACCTGAGCCATAGACATAAAATTCCGTTGAGCCATGTCGCGGAAGTCTTCGCGAAGCTTCGACCAGCCTCCGGCAAACGCTCAATGGTCAACAGCTTTCCCTGATGATGCGAATTAGCGCAGACACACCAGACAGCAACGCTTTGGAAAAGTTCTAGAGCACGAATGTGCGTACGCACACACGACCTGCTGGCACGATCAAGCAGCAGGAATTGTTGTGACGTGCCGGACGGTCTGACGCTGAAATCTTGCATGGGAGATCTATGCGACAAACATACGACAATAGAGCCGGAAACGGCAGTGCCGCGGCTGACTGATATTCATCAAATGAGTGAGATAAAGTGGGTCCCGGGGCCGAAGCCCCGGGTTCTGTTTCGACGGTTACCCTACCGCAAGATGCTTACGCCGCGAGGCGGGCATCCATGACAACGTTATCGTTGGCATTTAGAGTTTTGGCCAAATACTTGGAACAGGGGTTACCTGCGCCAAACCGGTCGAGTCCTTACCGACGCTCTCGCGATCCCTTTACCGCCCAGTCGATCCTATTTCGCCCCCATCAGAAACGCATCACGATGCGCTTTTGGTGGAGGCGCCGGAGTACTGCCCTCCGGGTCCTGAAACGTTATTACGAACCGGTCATCAAACGCAGGTTCGATATAGGCTTGGTGGGCTGAAAAGTCCAGATCCGTCGCCGGGACGTGCGGATGGCCTCACCGCCCCACCCGCGATTTTTCGCCGTCACCGCAACTGCCGGCGGGATTGGGGATTCTGATCGGATAAGAGCCGGGCATGAGTCCTGCGGGAGACCGCTCCCCGCGTAGCCCGGCCAAGGATCGACAATGGACACCTCGCCTCTTTCCGCCCCGGAATTCAAGGCCCCCGCCATCCTGCTGTCGGGCCCGGTCGACAATGCGATGTACAAGGACTTCCGTCGCCAGTTCGACGCGGCCTGCGAGCGCGATCTTGTGGTGGTCGAACTCACGACCCTCGGCGGCGACCCCGAAGTAGCCCGTATGATGGGCGAGGATATCCGCTTCGCTAGCGAGGTCACGCCTCACCGTCGCCTTGTCTTCCTCGGAAAGGCCGCGATCTACTCCGCCGGCACGACCCTCATGAGCTTCTTCGCCCGCCCCAACCGCTATCTCACGCGGGGGACGCGGCTCATGATTCATGAACGCAAGATGGCGAAGACCCTCGAGATCCACGGCCCGCTGACCACATGCATCGCCAGCCTAAAAGCGACGTTGCACGAGATCGAGACCTCCATCGAGATTCAGAACGAGGGTTTCGCCAACCTCGTCGCCGGCTCGAATGTCACCCTCGACGAGGTCATCGAGAAGGCGCCGTACAATTGGTACATCGAAGCTGACGAAGCCAAGCGTCTCGGGCTGATCGAAACGGTTCTCTGAAAACTTCCCGCCGAAGTATTAAGTCACTTCGGCGAAGAAGAGCGTAGCAGAAAACATTCAACAGCTGCACTCGACCAAACGTGGTTGGGCGCAGCTCTCTTCACCGGTACGAAATCGTCGGCAAATGGCCGATGTCATACCGGGCTGTCCCGATGCTCTACCGCCTCCAACACCGACAGGTAGATACGGTCCGGCGCAAACGGGGTCGCGGTGAGCCGTGCACCCGTCGCGTCGCGGATGGCATTGGCAAGTGCCGGAGCAACCGGGTTGAACGGGCTCTCGCTCATGGATTTCGCGCCGAGCGGGCCAATGCGGTCGTAGGTGTCGGCAAAAAAGACCTTGGTGCGGGGTACATCGGCGAAGGCTGGGATGTGATAGTTGCGGAACGTCTGCGTGACCACACGCCCCTCGTCATCGATGCGCACCGCCTCGTACAAGGCCGCACCGATCGCTTGGGCTACGCCACCCTCGATCTGCCCACGGCATTGCATCGGGTTCATGACCCGGCCGGCATCGGCGGCATGCAAGCTATCGAGGATGCGCACTTCGCCGCTCGACCGGTGCACTGCGACCCGGAAACCCTGGACGTTGAAGGCGACGGAGCGCGGCGAGCCATCTGCCTTGCCCCTGCGCACGATGGGGCCATCCGAAAGGAGGTCCGAGAAGCCAATATCCCCTGACGGGCTCGAGACGCCGTCGCGGTGTACACGGTATTGATCGGGAGCCCCCCCTCCCCTCTCGGCGGCAGCCGCGCGGAGGCCCTGCGCCAGCGCGAGTGCGGCTTTCAACGTCGCCTGCCCGGCCACCACGATACCGGTCGATCCATAAGCACCGGTGTCGTGGCCGATGCGGTCGGTGTCACCGTGGCAAAGGGAGATGCGGTCCGGGATCGTGCCGAGGGCGGAGGCCGCAATCTGCGCATGAACCGTGGTCGTCCCGTTACCGAACTCGGCGGTACCGACATCGAGAGCGTAGGTCCCGTCCGCTCGAACCGCGATTCGCGCTTCGGCGAAATGCCCGCGCGGCGGGATCGTGTCGATCATCGCCAGGGCCATCCCTGTGCCGACGAGCCAATCAGCGGAAGGAATGTCCGCCGGGGCGAGTTCGCGCATGGCGGCTGCGACGAGATCTAGGCACTGATCGAGGCCGTAGCTTCCGTATTCCACGTCGTGCGGTTCGAGGCTGTTCGACACCATCGGATCGCCGGGGCGCACGACGTTGCGGCGGCGCATCTCGAACGGGTCGAGGCCAAGGCCGCGGGCCAGTTCGTCCATGGCCGATTCCACCGCGAAGATGGTCTGGCTCAAGCCATAGCCCCGGAACGCGCCGCTCGGCAGAGTATGCGTATAGACCGCATATCCGTCGACACGCTTGTTGGGGCAGCGATAGACGCCGATCACCTCGTTGCAGCCATGATGGATCACCCCGCCGGCATGGTTGCCGTAGGCGCCGGTATTGGAGACCACATTCAGCGCGATCGCCGTCAGAGTGCCGTCCCGGCGGGCACCCATCTTTACGGCCACTCGCATCGGGTGGCGTGTCGTGGTGGCGCTGAACTGCTCCTGACGTGTCAGCTCCCATTTGACCGGGCGACCGGTGGCGAGAACGGCGAGCGCCACGAGATCTTCAGTCAACATCTCCTGCTTGCCGCCGAAGCCGCCGCCGACCCGGCCACAGAGCACCCGCATCGAATCGCGCTCAAGCTCGAGGAGGTCGGCCAGCGCATCGCGGGTGAGGAACGGCGTCTGGGTGCTGGAGCGGATGACGAGGCGGCCCTCCTCATCGCGCCAGCCGAGGGCCCCATGGGTCTCGAGATGGGCGTGCTGCACGCGCTGGGAGTGATAGGTCGCCTCATGGATCAGGTCCGCCTCTGCGAAACCCGCCGTGACGTCGCCGACCTCGCCATGTACTTCTGCAGCGAGATTAGGATGAGAGAGGCGAGGCGGCGCATCCTCACCCGCCCGGTCGGCACTGCCATGGACCAGGGGTGAGCCGGGTCGCATGGCCTCGTCTGGATCGAGCACCGCATCGCGGATCTCGTAATCGACGAGGAGCGCCGCACAACCAGCCTCGGCCGCTTCCTCGCTGATGGCCACGACGGCCGCGACCCGCTGGCCGATGAAGCGCAGGATCGGATCGAGAATCCGCGTATCCGCTGCGTCGTCGAGGGGATTTTCATGCCGCCCGGTGGAGAAGCTCTTCGCCGGCACATCCTCATGCGTGAAGATGGCCACGACACCCGGCACGGCCAGAGCAGCCGCCCTGTCGATCCGCGAGATCCGCGCATGGGCATGGGGCGAGCGCAGCACCTTAAGATGGAGCAGGTCGGGCACGGCCAGATCGAAGGTGAAGGCGGCATCACCCGAGACGATTCCCCTCCCCGCCGGGGCCGGGATGCTGCGCCCGCACGGCTCGCCGTCACCATCCGCGAGGCGTTCGACGCGCGCCACCCCCGCGACGGCGTCGGCGATGGCGCCATATCCGGTGCAGCGACAGAGATTACCCTTCAACGCGGTGGCGAGATCGCTCCTTTGCCCCTGATCCAAGACCGATGCGGTCATGATCATGCCGGGGGTACAGAAGCCGCACTGGTACCCCTGGGCGTCGAGGAAAGCCTGCTGCATCGGGTGTAATCCCGCCGTCTCACCGAGGTCCGGTTTGCAGGACCCAGCCAGCCCTTCGATCGTGGTGACGCGGCGCCCCTCGGCGCGGAAGGCGGGCAGCAGGCAGCTATGGACCGGCTCGCCGTCGAGATGGACCGTACAGGCGCCGCAATCCCCGGCATCACAACCCTTCTTGACCCCGAACCAGCCGAGTTCGCGCAACATCGTGCGCAGACATTGACCGGGCCGTGGCGATGCAGCCTGCTCCTGGCCGTTGACGTGCAGGATCATGCCGGAGTCTCATTCTCGAATTCGCGCCTGATCTCTTCGGCAAGGCTGAAGGTCATGTGCCGCCGCCAATCCGGCGCGCCGTGAACGTCGTCATGATACATCGCCATCGGCACCGCTTCGGTGATGGCAGCGGTAAGCGCTGCCTCATCCGGCAGCGCGGGGAAGACCAGGCGCAGCGGGCGACGCGTCGAGGCCGTGATGGTCAGAGCGAAAGAACCGCCTCGGTCCAGGGTACCGATCAACAGGGCACCGGAACGTCCATTGGGGCTTAGGGAGATCTGGCGGAACGCGGTCCGGCGTTCCAGCGCGGCCACAGGAAGATCGATGCGCCGGAGGATTTCTCCGGGCGCCAGGGCATTGCATTGCGCGCCGACGATGAGGTCGACGATGGCGACCTCACGGTCCGCCCCCTCCGGCGTCCAGACGAGGCATGTACCCTCCAGGGCCGTGGCGAGCGCGATCATCGGCGCGGCCGGCAGCGCGAGGCAGATGTTGCCTCCCACGGTGGCCATGTTCCAGATCTTGAACGATCCGAGCAGCGCCCGGCAGCATTGCGCGAAGAGCGGCGACGCGCGCCAGGACACCGGCAGATCGAGACGAAACAAGTCGGCGATGGTGCAAGTCGCGGCGATGGAAAGGCCACGCTCACTCACCTCAAGTGCTTGCCAGCCGAGCCGGGAAAGATCGACGAGCCGGCGCGTATGCGGCTGGGGCTCGGAGAACAGCCACGTCCCACCGGCCAGCCACGCATCGCCGTCCTGCCAATCGGCCAAGTCGAGGCGAGTCCTCGGCGTGGCGACGGCGCCGACTGAATTCAGGTCCATCCTCGAAATCCATGAATGATCAGGCCGAGAGACTGCCCGGTCGAGACGACGATGGGAAGCGCCCGGCGAGGGCGAACGCGTCGGGTCCGCAGCAATTTCAGTGCCGCCTGTGATCGCGTCTCGCGCACGACGCTCCGCCCCGGTAATCTGCTGCGATGGAGCTACTCACCGACGCGTTTCTCACGACAAGGCGCTCACCGGGCGCAACCTTCGGGAGCCCCGTCATGGATCTGATGGCGAAGGCGCTCGAAGATCCCTCCACGACTTGGAGTTTCGGCAGTTTCGGCGCGGTTGCTAGCTTTCTCCGGGACCCGGCTGAAGAAGCGCGGTCCCTGCCGGACGCGCGGATGGGTCTGACCACGACACGGGGAGCCATCGCCCTCGACCCAGACGCCGACTGTCGACCAGTGGCTTACGAAACAGGATTCGCCTTCGGCTGGAGTCATGCCGTAGCCCTATGCCTGCCCGATGATGCCTGCGCCATGAATAGACGGTCGGTCGTCACCGAACTCGGCCCCGATCACCATGCAGCAAAACCCGAGGACAGCGATGGTTTATTGTTCGATCTCGGTCTGAACCTACTCGCTGTCGATGCCTGTATTCGGACGAACGATCCCGGGACGATCGCACTGCTTAGAAGGGCCGCCGGAGAGAACCTATTCGGACCCGGCGATCCCATCGCCGCTCAGCTCGTCGCCGCCGGTCCTCATCGCGTCTTCGTCACCCGAATCGGGCGGATCGAGGTGTTCTCGCCCATCCGCATCGAAGCGGGATCGGCCCCGGTCGGCCCGAGGACCCATCTCCTGCCGAACATCCTGCGGCTCGGCCGGACCCATCCCGCCACGGCTCCGATCCCGCCCGGCTGGGTGCCCTGCGGCGCAATCCACCCACCTCATCCGTGCAGGGACAGTGCCGGGGGGAGAATTCCCTTTCGGCGCGAGCGGCACGAGGCATTTCAGGCCATGCTGGCGCGCTGGGGCGACCCTGACCTGCTCGCAGCGAAGAAGGGGGAAGCCGTCATCGGACGCCATGCGAGGAGCGCGCGGCGAGCGGGCGAGGCTCAGGAGGCGTGCCTGCGCGGCGAAAATTCGGAGTGACGGGCCGGCTTAGGCACGGCGAGAGGAGCGCTACGGGCCCTTCCCGGCGAGCTCCACGGCGAGGGCCGTCAGCGCGCCGTCGGGGCGGATGAGTTCGTCAAGGATCGAGAAATGGTCGTGGCCGGGCAGTTCGGCGACGATCGAGGCGTTCCCGGCGCACCGCCACGCGGCGTCGTAATCAGCGGAATGCCGTCGCAATTCAGGCAATTCGTTCGATCCGCACGCGATGGCGAGGGGCTTGTCCGAACGCGGCACCTGCCGGATCGGCGAGAGCGTCTCGACTTCCGCTTCGGTCAGGTGCAGCCGGTCGTCGAGCTCGGTGTGCCGGATCGGCTCCAGATCGAAGACGCCGCTGATGGCAAGGCCCGCATCGACCTCGGGCCACGCCATGGCAAGCGCCGCGAGATGCCCGCCGGCCGACCAGCCCGAAACGACGAGGCGACGGCGCCCCCTCCCCTCATCCCGGTCGCGCAGGAAGCGCAGCGCCGCCCGGATCTCGGCGGCGATCTCGGTGAGGCTGGCATCGGGCGCCAGGGTATATCCCACCAATCCCACATCGAGACCGTGATGCAACGGTCCTTCGGCCATGCAGGCGAAATCCTGGCGTGTATTCCGGATCCAATATCCGCCATGGATGAAGACGAGGAGCGGCGCATCCTCAACCCCGCTTCGGAACAGGTCGATCCGGTTTCGCTCGGCCGGCCCATAGGGGAGGTCGAGCGTGTGGGGGTGGAGCGCGCGAAACGCGGCGCTCCGGGCCCGCCAACCGGACAGTCGGGCGGCAGAATCGGCGACGGCGCCGGTATTGTCGTAGGCGCGGCTCAGGGTCTCGCGGTCCATCCGGCGCCAGTCGCCGGATCGTGACGCCGCGCTGCTCATGCGGCCACGGGGGCGTGGTGGCTGTGGAGCTGGGCCGAGAGCATCCGGCGCACATCGTTGAAGGCCGGGCCCGACACGTCCCGGCGGCGGGCGAGGTCGATGGTGTGGATCGCGTCGATCCGGCCTGGGCTCGGGGACATGACCACGACCCGATCGGCGAGGAAGATCGCCTCCTCGATGGCATGGGTCACGAACAGCACCGTCAGCCCGGTGCGGCTCCACAAACCGAGGAGCTCGTCCTGCAGCCGCTCGCGGGTCATGGCGTCCAGCGCTCCGAAGGGCTCGTCCATGAGGACGATTTCGGCATCGTTCGCCAGCACCCGCGCGATGGCGACCCGCTGCTTCATGCCGCCGGAGAGCTGGTGCGGAAAGGCGTCGGCGAAACGCTGTAGCCCGACGAGGGCGATGTAGCGCTCCACCGTATCGCGGATTTCCGCCGCCGGCCGGCCGCGCGATTTCGGGCCGAAGCCGATATTGTCCCGCACGGTGAGCCAGGGGAACAGGCCGTAATCCTGGAACACCATGCCCCGGCTCGGGCCGGGTCCCTCGATGGGCTTGCCCCACATCAGCGCCTCGCCGCCGGTGGCCGTCTCGAACCCGGCGACGATGCGGAGCAAGGTGGACTTGCCGCAGCCCGAAGCGCCGAGCAGGCAGATGAACTCGCCCTTGGCCACGGTGAGGTTGGCGCCGCTGAGAGCCTGTACCGTGCGGCCCTGGATGGCGAAGGATTTCGACACGCCGCGAATGTCGAGGATCGGCACGGTGGGCTCAGCCATGTGAGGGGCTCCAGGCGAGGAGGCGCTGGCCGATCAGCATCACGGCCCGGTCGCAGACGAAGCCGGCGACGCCGATCACGATCATGCCGCAGATCACGATGTCGGTGCGCGAGAGTTGCCGCGCTTCCATGATGATCGCGCCGAGGCCGGTGGGAACGCCGGTCATCTCGCCGACGACGATCACCACCCAGGCGAAGCCCAGGCCGAGGCGCAGACCGGTGAAGATCGAGGGAAGTGCCGCTGGCAGCACCACGCGGGCGAACTGCGCCGACCCCCGGCAGCCGAGCATGGCGGCGGCCTCGAACAGGCGCGGCTCGACGGAGCGCACGCCGAAAATGGTGTTGACCAGGATCGGGTAGAACGCGCCGAGGAAGACGAGGAAATAGGCCGAGCGCGGGCCGAGGCCGAACAGGATCATCGCCAGCGGAAGCCAGGCGGTCACCGGCACCGGGCGCAGGATCTGCAGGGTCGGGTCGAGGATCTGGCGCATGAGCGGCACCCGGCCGATGAGCAGGCCGAGGGGTACCGCCGCCAGGGCCGCGAGGCTGAACCCGCCGAAGACGCGGGTGAGCGAGGCGGTGAGATGCGAGAGCAGCGTGCCGCTGAAGGCGTCGCCCTCCGGTCCCCCGATGGCGAGATCCACCATCGCCGTCCAGACCTCAGAGGGCGGCGGGATGAGGCTGTAGGGCTTGCCGACCGTGAGTAGGTGCCAAGCGATGCCCATCGCCACCGGCAGGGCGAGCGCAAGAAGCGCC
Source organism: Methylobacterium sp. CM6247 (assembly GCF_054817925.1). Lineage (NCBI taxonomy): Bacteria > Pseudomonadati > Pseudomonadota > Alphaproteobacteria > Hyphomicrobiales > Methylobacteriaceae > Methylobacterium > Methylobacterium sp. CM6247. The sequence goes on along the minus strand of NZ_JBTXKX010000003.1, from coordinate 2,475,401 downwards.
TGCTTGAGGCTCGCGAAGCTCGGAAGCGCGCGGCGCGTCGCTACCTCCGGCACCACAGGGGCGGAGACCGCCGGGGCGCTCACGAATCCCTCATCGCATCGACGAAGCGGGTATCGATGAACGTCGAGAAGTCGGGCAGGCGCTTGATCTGCCGCGCCGCCAGCATGTGTTCGGAATAGGCCTTGGCCTGTTTGACTTCCGTTTCTCCGAGCTTCCACTTGAACTCGACATTGGGCACGGAGAGCTCGATGGCCTCCCGCTTCTGGCCGAGCTTCTGAACCGCCATCGCCACGGTGGCGTCACGGTTGCTTTGCGCGAAATCCGACCCCTTGCGGTGGATCTCCAGCATGGTCTTCACCACCTCCGGCCGCTCGGCCAGCGTGTCGCGATGGGCGCCGAACACCATGTTGAGGGAGCCCATCTCGGTCCCGTAGGGATACTCGACCAGCGTGCCGATTCCCGTGGAGAGGCTGACGCCGGGGGCGGGCTCCGCGCCGACATAGGCATCGACGTCACCGCGCGCGAGGGCGATGTGCATCTCGCTGAAGGAGATGCGGACCGGCGTGATGTCCTTCACGCTCACGCCCTCCATGCGCATGCGCTCCAGGGCGAAGACCTCCTGGGTCGAGCCGGGCCAGATCGCCACCCGCTTGCCCTCGAGGTCGGCGACCTTCTGGATGCCCGACCCGGTCTTGGCGATGATGGCCATGCCGCGATTGCAGGTGGAGGCGATGACGACGATGGGCTCGCCGGCCGCCGCGCCCAGGGTGCCGGCGGCGATGCCGAACGTTCCAAAATCCACCGATTTCGTCACGACCGCGTTCTTGCACTCGGTGGGACTCTCGAACGGGATCACCTCCACGGTGACGCCGGGCGGCGCGAACTGCGCGTAGAAGTACGGCGCGATGGAATGGATCAGCTTCAGCGATCCCATCCGGATCACGATGGGCGTCTCGGCCCGTAGCACCGACGGCGCGGCGACGAGGCCGGCACCGAGGCCGGCGAGGAAGGTGCGACGACGAATCATCTGAGCCGGCTCCGACGTGATGTGAACCCGGACAGGGTATGTCGGGAGACCGTTGCAAACGAGTGCTGGTTATCGACTATGGTGTTGCAAAATTCGCAACACCTGGCGTAGGGCGGAGCTCTCATCTTATGCGCCGCAGGACTTCGGTTTTTGGCAGAGTCTCGCTCGGCACAGCCCAGGAAGTTTGGCCCCACCGTCATTCCGGGTCGCCGAAGGCGAGCCCGGAATCCAGAACGCCCCGGCTGCTACGTCGAGCACGCGTAGCGGCTCTGGATTTCACGCCTGCGCGCGCCCTTCGGGTCCGGGCTCCGCTACGCGGCCCCGGGATGACGGAGGCGTGTTCACGTACAGGGGAAACCGAAGCCCTATGTCCTCTTGAGGTGCTTGCCATAAAGCTTTTGCCATGAAGCATCTGCGCACCCTGACCTACGTTTCCGAGGTAGCGCGGCGGGGCTCGATCCGCCGGGCGGCGGAGGCCCTGAACATCGCGCCTTCGGCGCTCACGCGGCAGATCCAGGACCTCGAATACGAGCTGGGGACGCCGATCTTCGAGCGGCTGGCGCAGGGCATGCGGCTCAACGCGGCCGGCGAGTTGCTGGTGCGCCATATCCGGGATCAGGTGTCGGACATGGAGCGGGTCCGCTCGCAGATCGCCGACCTGTCCGGCGTGCGGCGTGGACATGTGGCGCTGGCCTGCAGCCAGGCTTTCGTGAACCAGATCGTGCCGGACGAGGTCCGGGCCTACCGGGCGCGCTTCCCCCTCGTCTCGTTCACGGTCCAGGTGCGCGACCATGCCCAGGCGGTGGCGGCGCTCGTCTCCTTCGAGGCCGACCTCGCCCTCGTGCTGCAGCCGCCGCCGTCGGTCGATCTCCACGCTTTGTTCACCTGCCGGCAGACGCTCTGCGTGGTGATGCGCGCCTCGCACCCCCTGGCCCAGGAGGAAGGGCCCGTCCGGCTGCGCGAATGCCTCACCCATCCCCTCGCCCTGCCCGACCGGTCGCTGGCGATCCGCCATCATCTCGACGATGCGTTGGCGCGCCGGGGAACGCCGTTTCGCCCCGCCGTCGAATCGAGCTCGCTGGAATTCCTGCGCAACCTCGCCCTGCGCGAGGATGTGGTGAGCCTGCAGGTGCCGAGCGGCATCCCCAACGACCAGCGCCTCGTCAGCCGGCCCATCGACGAACGCGACCTCTCCCCCATGACCCTGATTCTCGGCCAGCTGCGTGGGCGGATGCTGCCCGTGGCCGCCGCGAAATTCGCCGACGGCCTCGCCGCGAGCCTCAACGACCGCTACGGCGCGGCGTGACTTGTTCAGGCGACATTCCGGTTCGGTCGATACACTCCACTGATCTTCGCTACGGACGTCCCGCCCAATCCCCCTCATAGCTGCGGCATTCACCCATCTGATGTTTCAGGATGACCGCGTCCCTCTCCCCCTTGTGGGGAGGAGAGCCGCGCTGCCCGCGAAATGGGTGAATGCCGTGGGGACAGGGAACGGGTTGGGACAATCATGGCGATGGCGCTGCCATCCTTTCACAGGGACTAATCGCTACCATGCATGCCGACGCCTTTCTCACCGCCGCCGAGAATCTCCCCGTGGCGGATCTCGATGCCCTCACCGATGGTGGCGGGCTCGTCGTCGTCGCCCCGCATCCGGATGACGAGAGCCTCGGATGCGGCGGCCTGATCGCCGAGGCCTGCGCGCGGGGGCGCGAGGTGCGGCTCGTCATCGTCAGTGACGGCTGCGGCTCGCATACCCATTCCGCCCTCTATCCACCGCTCCGCCTGCGGGCGCTGCGCGAGGAGGAGACGCTGGAAGCGGTGGCGGCGCTCGGCCTCGCGCCCGCCAACGTCACGTTCCTGCGCCTACCCGATGCGGGGGTGCCGAGCCGCGGCCCCGAGGCGCAGGTGGCGGCGGATGTGGTGGCGTCCGTGGCCAAAGAGAGCGGGGCCGGCGCGGTCTGCGTGACCTGGGCGCACGATCCCCATTGCGATCATCAGGCGGCGGCCGCCATCGTGAGGCTCGCCCAGCCGAAGCTCGGCGCGACGAAGGCCTTTGCCTATCCGGTCTGGGGCTGGACCCTGCCGCAGGGCACGGAAGTCGGCGGTCCTCCGTCGGGCTACCGCGTCGATGTCAGCGCGCATGTGGCGGCGAAAGCGCGGGCCGTAGCGGCGCATCGCTCGCAGACCACCGACCTCATCTCCGACGACCCGACGGGGTTCCGCCTCGCGCCGGAGATGATCGCGCGCTTCCTCGGCCCCCACGAGATCTTCGTCTCCATGCCGGCGGACGCCGCGTGAGCACGACCGTCATCACCCTGAACAAGGGCCGCGACGCGCATCTGGCGCGCCTCCTCGAAGGGCTCGGCCGGGGAACGCATCCGGCCGAATGCATCGTGGTGGAAATGGGGGCGAACCCCACCCCCCTCCCCGATCACGGCTTTCCCATCCGCCGCATCGACTTGCCGAGCGCAGGCCTGCCGCTGGCCCGTGCCCGCAACGCCGGACGCCGCGCGGCTTGCGGCGATCATCTGATCTTCCTCGATGTGGATTGCATTCCCTCGGGCGATCTCGTCGCGAGCCTCGACGCGGATCTCGGCCAAGCCGACGGGCTGATCTGCTGCGAGGTGAGCTACCTGCCGGCGCGGGCCGTCGACGATGGCTGGACCGAGGCGGGGTTGCGCGCGTCGGGCCATACCCATCCGGTGCGGAGCTTCCCGGCTGCAGGCCTTGCCCGCACCGACAATCCCGGCCTGTTCTGGTCCCTCGCCTTCGGTGTCCGGGCCGCGACCTTCGACCGGATCGGCGGGTTCGACGAAGCCTTCGACGGCTACGGCGCCGAGGATACCGACCTCGCCTTCCGGGCCGATGCCGCCGGCATCCCGATCCTGTTCAGTGCCGGGGGCCACGCCTACCACCAGTATCACGGGGCCTTCGACCCGCCGCTCCAGCATTTCGCCGACATCATCCCCAACGCCACCCGCTTCCATGCCCGGCACGGACTCTGGCCCATGGACGGCTGGCTCGACGCCTTCGCGCGGTTGGGCTTGCTGCCGCCGACTTGGCGCGAGGCGCCGACGATCCTGCGCATGCCGACCGCGGACGAGATGGAAGCCGCGCGGGTACCGCTGGACCGGCCTTTTTAGGTATTGGTGTAGAAGCGCTGGCGGCTTTGCTTTCAGACGTCGAGGGCTGGTTCATCCCACCCTTCACCTCATCCTAATGCGCCGGAGCGTAGCGGAGGCTTTGAGGGAGCCCTCCAGTGGCCGATGCGGTCCCTGGAAGCCTCCTTCGAGGCCGCTCCGCGGCGCCTCAGGGTGAGGCGGAGGATTGGACCAACACCTCAAACAGGCACTAAATCCGAGGCGCGCGACGCTGCTCGATTCCCTGAATGACGTCTTCGATGATCGCGACCGTGCGGCCGAGGGCGTCGGCCTGGACCAACCCGCCGATCACCTCCGGATCGAGCGCGAGGCCCGCTTGAATCAATGCCGGCCATTCCGAGGCGTCGGGCCATTCCGTGCGGACGATGGCCGCGCCGAGAGCCGCCAAAGCCTCCGCTTTCGCCGTCTGTTCGTCAAAGGCGCGGGGTTCCGGCAGGCAGAGGAAGCGCTTGGCCCGCGTCGCTACCGCCGCGACGACGCCGTCGCCGCCGCCGCCGATCACTAAGGCGGCGCGGTCGAGATAGGGGCCGGTCTCGGCGACCCAGCCATGGAGATGCAGGTTCGGCGGGAGATCGGCGGTCGGTGCCTCCACCGGACCGAGAACGTGCCAGTGCCGGTCGGGCACGGCACGCGCGGCGGCCGCGAGGTCGGAGACCGAGCCGCCGGCCCCGCCTCGCCCGTAGATCACCGCGATGGAGCCGTCTTCCGACGCGCCTGCCTTGGGGGCATCGGCCAGGAAGCCGGCATAGAGGGTCTTCGCCCGCACCCAGTCCGGCGTTCCGGCCGTCTCGATCTCGGGCGGGTTAAAGGCGAGGAGGCGCTCCGCCGAGCGGAAGCCTTCGAGATGCGGAATGTCGGTGCGGTTCCCAGCGAGGCGCACCACCAGGGTCGGCACCGAGAGGAGCCGCGCGAGGAGCGTCACCTCCACCGACACGTCGACGATGAGCAGGGCCGGATCGGTCTTCGCCATCCAGTCGGCGAGCATCCCCATCCGGGCGCGGATGCGGTCGATTCCCACAGGGACGTAATGGAAGCAGTCCGGCCGGATCGCCTCGCCGTCCTGGCCGTCGAAGCCGGTGAGGCGGTCGTCGGGCAAATCTAGGATCGCCCCGTTGGCGCGCGAGGTGTCGATCTCGGCGAAGGTGCCGATGAGGGTCACCGGCCGGTCCAGGCGGGCGGCGATGAGATTCGCGCGCTGCCAGTGACCGGCGCCCTGATGGTGGACATAGTAGCCGACGGGACGCCGGTGCGCCGCCGCCTCGCTCACGCGACGCGCGCCGTACGCCTGTCGATCAGCCGGGCGAGCAGGGCATCGAGCCCCGCGATGGCCTCGTCGAGGGGGACATGGGCCGGCTCCGGCCCGATATCGCCGACCCGCTCTCCCACGCGCTCGGCGAAGGCGATGGCGTTGACGCAGGTCCCCGGTTGGATCGCTGCGATATCCTCCGCCGAGACGCCGAGCGCGCGTAAGCCGGCTTCCGGGCCGCCCTTGGCGCTCCAGGCGAGGCGGAACGCGCGCTGGCGCTCGATCACGGCCAGCCAATGGCTGGCGGGCGGGAGACGATACTCTTCCACACCGGCGACGACGCGGGCGCGGCGAGCCATCTCGGTGGCCATCCCGCCGGTGACGCGGCCGGTGCCGCGATCGGACACCGAGATCGAGACATGGGGGCAATGGCGCACGCGGCCGCCCGCGAGGCGGACCTTGGCGACCAGCGCGTTGTCCTCGCCGCAGGGAATCGCGGGCAGCCCGCCGACCTCGCGGTAGAGCGCGGCGCGAAGCGCCAGGCTCGCCGCCACATGGTCGCCATGGCGAGGCGCGGGATCGTGGGCGGGGGGATCGATGGCCTCTTCGAGGGCGCGCACCGCGACCCAGTATTGTTCGATCCGGCGATGGAGCGCGTGGATCTCCGGGTCCCGGTTCTCGCTCTCCTCCGTCTCGATGACGAGACGGCCGCCCACGAGTTCGGAATTTTCCAGGGCCGCCAGATTGGCTCGGGCCCAGCCGGGCGCGGCGACGGCGTCAGCATCGGTGCTGAGGAGCACGGCGTCCTCGACGCCGTCGGAATCCAGCCAGTCGGCCCCCGCATCCAGCGCCATCCGGCGGGCCGTGCCCACATGGGCCACCTCACGCGGCACCACCGCTTCGATCACCCGGAGATCGAGATGGCGCGTCTCGCCGTTGCGCTCCATCTCGCGGATCAGCGACACCGTTTCGTCGGTGCAGTTATTGGCCAGGATCACGACACGCAGCAGCGCGCCGTCTCCCGATCCGATCTGCCGGTCGAGGGAGCGCACGAGGCGCGGCAGCACCTCGGCTTCGTTGCGGGCGGGCACGCAGACGACGGCCCGGCCGAGGGAGAGCGGGTTGTTACGCATTGTCGAGAAGCGATGCGCGAGCGCCGGCCGGGACCGGACGGACGGAGACGGGGGTCGACCAGCGGCGGATTTCGGCATGGTACATCGCCTCGTAGCGGTCGGTCATGGTGTCGGCGTCGAACAGGTGCTCGGCCCGGCGGCGGCAATCGTGCCGGTCGAGGCGGATGGCGCGGGCGAGCGCACGGCCGAGATCCACCGGATCGTCGGCGACGGCGAGAACGCCCGACGTCTCGTCCAGGATGTCGGGGATGGCGCCGCGGGCGAAGGCCGCGACCGGCGTGCCGCAGGCCAGGAACTCGGCCAGCACGAGGCCGAACGGTTCCTCCCAGCGCGGCGTGCACAGGGCCACATGGGCCTCGCCGACGCGGCGGGCGAGTTCGGCATGGCCGAGATGGCCGAGATAGGTGATGTCCGGGCCGAGGCGCGGCGCGATCTCGGCGTCCCAATAGGCGCGGTTGCTCTGGGGGCCGGCGAATTTGAGGGGGATGCCGGCGACACGGGCGGCGTCGATGGCGAGATGCGGCCCCTTCTCGGGGACGAGGCGTCCCATCCAGATCGCATGGGGCTCGCCCTTGGGGACGGGCGAATAGGCGAAGGCGTCGAGATCGATGCCGTTGCCGATCACCAGCGGCTCGTCGATGAGCGGCAGCCACTCGCGCGCCAGGGATTCCGAGACGGCGGCGAAGGTCATGTCGTCCGCCCGCGCCTTCACGCCGCGCACGAAGGGCTCGAAGGGCGGCGTGTGCAACGCCGTCACCATCGGCGCGCCGAGGTCGCGGGCGCGCAGCAACGGCAGGTAATGCAGGCTGTTGTTGTGAATGATGTCGAAGTCGCCGCGCGCCACATCCGCCACCATCGCCTCGTAGGCGGCGAGCTCGGCGCGGTCGATCCGCAGGGCGGATTCGTCGTCGACGGCGCTGCCGGTGGGCGGGCAGACCGCCTTCAGGCATCCGCGCGCATCCGACCCTTCGGAGGCGTAGAGCGTCACGCTGTGCCCGCGGGCACGCAGGGTGCTCGCGAGCAGATGCGTGTGCATCTCGAGCCCTCCCGAGAAGGGCTGGGCGATGGGATATTTGAGGTGAGCGAGGAGGGCGATCTTCACGGGGCTGCAGACATCACTTCTCGAGTGTCCTACGCCGCGAGTGACGCGGCCGACGGACACTGGAGTGCCCCCACGGTCCCGTTCGACGCGACAGTAAGGCCGGCAAAGGCCTCTACCGTGCTCATCTAGGATGACACAGGTGAACGTCGCCCGAACGAGGTCGGCAATATGCCGATTGTCCGAACCCGTACCATCCGGCCCGCCGAATCTCAGCGCGCCAGCCGCCGGTGTTCCTGGGTCAGGCCGTCATAGCCCCAAGACTCGGCCGCGATTTCCTGGACCACCACGTAGGTCGCCAGCGGCAACCCATCCCCCAGCACCCGACGCAGCAGGGCATTGGCCTCCGCGATGAAGCGGGCCTTCTGTTCGGCATCGTTGGTGCCCGCCGTCACGGCCGCCTGAATGTGCGCGGCGCAGCCCAGCGGCCGGGCTCCCACCTGCCATCCCTGCAGCGGCACCTCTTCCACCAACACCGACGTCAGGTCAGCGTTCTTGCCGAGCACCCCGGCCATCAGCTCCGTCACGCCGCGATGCAGGCTGTCGAACTGCTCCGCAGCGATGGCCGGACCGGCGATCTTCACATTCACGAACGGCATCAGGTCTTCCCTCCCCTTCGGATCGCGGACGCTCCGCGATTGACGGTCGAATGGTGACCCCTCAAGATGATTTGGAAAATCTCGTAATTCTGAAGCGTCCGTTCGGAAAAACTCAATGGTCCTGCCGGTCAACCTCGATATGGACGTGTTGCGGTCCTTCGCGGTCGGGATCGATCTCGGCAGCTTCGCCAGGGCCGCCTCGCGGCTCGGCCGTTCGCCTTCCGCGATCAGCCTGCAATTGCGCAAGCTCGAGGATCAGGTCGGCCAGCAACTCGTGCAGAAGCATGGGCGCGGGCTCGTCCTCACCGAGGCGGGCGAGATGATGCTGGGCTATGCTCGCAGGCTGCTCGACCTGAACGATGCCGCCGTGAGCGCCCTCGGCTCGCCAGCCCTCACGGGTAGCGTTCGCATCGGCCTGCCCCAGGATTTCGCCGAGACCTGGCTGCCGGAGACGCTCGGCCGTTTCGCGCGCCTGCATCCCGGCGTCAGGATCGACGCCCATGTGGATCGAAACGCCATCCTGCGACCCTGCCTGGAGGCCGGGGAGCTCGACCTCGCCCTTCTCTGGGACGAGGATGGCGTCGAGCGGGATGGCACCGTCATCGGAACCCTGCCGATGGCCTGGATCGGGCCACGCCACGGCATCGTGCATAGCGCGGACCGTCCACTCCCGCTGATCCTGTTCGGATCGCCCTGCATCTTCCGGCACGCGGCCCTCGAAGCGCTCGACGCGGCCTGCATTCCCTGGCGGATCTCGTTCAGCAGTCCGGGGCTCGCCGGCCTGTGGGCGGCTGTCTCGGCCGGGCTCGGCCTGACCGTGCGCACGCCCCATGGCCTGCCTGTGTCCCTCGAGGCGCTCGATCCCTTAAACGCGGGCCTGCCGCCTCTGCCCTCCCTCTCGTTGAGGCTGCTCACGGCGCCGGCGGTGAAAAATCCAGCGGTAGAACGCTTGGCAAGTCTTCTCCGCGAGGTTCTGACCGATACGATAGACGTCAAGAATCACCAGATAACAGCATGATTCGACTATGGTTTCGAGCCCTGAACCATCAATGGAACCGCCTTTTGTGCGGCGCAAAACAATTCTCGAAACAACCGTCAGAGCGCTGCAGGAAATGGTGGCGGACGTTACGCATGACCTGCAATTTTGTCCTTATAGATGCGGGACAATCCGGAAAAATATTGGAACGAATGACGGATGCCATCCATTACGACCTAAGAAATACTTCCTGGAGGAACAGATGCGACAGATTTCCAAGCTCATCGGCGCCAGCGCCATCGTGATGCTCAGCTCCGCCATGGCTTTCGCCGCTCCCTGTGCCACCGGCTCCACGGCGGATGGGAAGGCGGCCATGAACGACAAGAGCTCGAAGGTCGATCCCGGCGCGACCGGCAATGTCAGCCCCGGCGCGAAGGCTGAGTCGCCCGGTACGGTCGGCGCCATGAACAATGTCGGTGCCAACACCGCGACCTCGGCCTCGGACGTCGCCAAGCAGCAGGACGGCAAGCCCACGGCCGCAGATGCCACCAAAGGCTGCTGAACGCCCCTTCACCGATCGTCAGGACGCCCGCCCGGTTCGACCGCGGCGGGCGTTCCGCGTTCCGGGCAGCGTCCCGGCGTCTGAAAGCGTCGATCGCGTCAAACAGCACCGCTTCAGCCAAAGGACCGGTGTTCTGTATGTAAACATACACGAATCAAGGCGAAATAACGGCCAGGGAACTCTTCACGAGAGAGCTGTCAGATAAGTCGAGATGAAGCCTTGCTTAAGCTTAGCTCACGCGTACAACGAATAATGTCCGAATCGCTTCATCGCGCACGGGTCGGATTCTAGGTCGAGGCAACGCGTGAGACATTGGACCATCCTGGGCGCCGTATCATGATCCGGTTTTCCGAACAGGAGCGGATCGCCTCGGAGATCGCCCGCACCGTCGACGGACCGGACCCTTTCGCCGCGGCCCTCCGGGCCACGCGGATGCCGATGGTCATCGCCGACCCGAACCTGCCGGACATCCCCATCGTCTTCGTGAATGCCGCTTTCGAGCGCGCCACCGGCTACTCCCGCGACGAGATCCTCGGCCGGAACCGCCGGTTCCTTCAGGGCCCGAAGACCGATCCGGCGGCCGTTGCCCGCATTCGCGATGCCATCGACAGAGCCGTTCCGATCGAGATCGACCTGCTCAACCATCGCAAGAACGGAGAGGTTTTCTGGAACCGCCTCCTCATCGCGCCGGTCTTCGATTCGCAACGCAAGGTGGCGTATTTCTTCGCCTCGCAATACGACGTGACCTTGGAGAAAGACCGTCTGGTCCGGTTGCAGAACGACCACGACGAGCTGGAGGCCGAGGTGGAGCGCCGCACCGTCGCGCTTCGCCGCAGCGAGACGAATCTGCGCTTCGCGCTCACCGCCGGCCAGATCGGCTCATGGAGCCTCGATCTCGTCGCGATGACGCTCGAGACGTCCGACCACTTCCGGGCGAATTTCGGTCGGGATCCCGATGAGCCGTTCAGCTACGGCGAGATGAGCGCCGCGATCCATCCCGGTGACCGCGAACGGATGAAGGCGCAGATGCGCCGATCCATCGAGCAGAACATCGATTACGATATCGAGTACCGGGTCGTCACGCCGTCCGGTGACCTGCGCTGGGTCCATATCCGCGGGCAGACCGTCTACCGTCCCGATGGAACGCCCGTCAGCATGGCCGGGGTGTCCCTCGACATCACCGCACGCAAACACGCGGAAGAGCATCGCTCGCTCCTCGCCGGCGAATTGACCCATCGGGTGAAGAACACCCTCACTCTGATCCAGTCGATCATCCGCCAGACCCTGCGAACCGCCCCCACCCTGGAGGAGGCGGGCCGGTCTCTCGAAGCCCGGGTGGTGTCGCTTGCCGCGGCGAACGATGTGCTGACCGAGGAGGCCTGGGACAGCGCCTCCATCGCCGACATCGCCGAACGCGCCCTCGCCCCGTTCCAGAGCAAGGGGCGGGAGCGCGTGCATGTCGAGGGCGGCGAAATCAGGCTGCCGCCGCGCGGTGCCCTGGCGCTCGCCATGGCGCTGCACGAACTCGCCACCAACGCGGTGAAATACGGGGCCTTGTCCAACGATACCGGCCTGGTCCGGCTGTCCTGGAGCCTCCTCGACGACACGGCGTCCTTCTCCTTCCGCGTTCTCTGGCAGGAGACAGGCGGTCCTCCGGTGGCCGTGCCGACACGAAAGGGCTTCGGATCGCGGCTGATCGAGCGGGCTCTGGCACAGGAGATCGACGGCACGGCGAAGATCTCGTACCGGCCGGAGGGTATTCTCTTCGTGGCCGAAGGCATCCTGCCGGGACATCCGCAGGATGAGGGCGAGTCTCCGGGCTCCGCTTGACCCGCTGGTTCTGAAGCTCGAAGGAAGTCGCACGGCAAGCGCGACGACGGAGACGAGCATGGCCACACGCGGTTTCACGGGACGACGGCCACCGGAGGCGACGCAGGAGCGGCTTCCGCCGGGCCAGTATCTCGAACAGGACTTCCCGGTTCTGCAGATCGGTCCGAACCCGCGCATCGACATGGACAGCTGGAGCTTCACCCTGCGTGAGGGCTCGCGGCCCATCAAGAGCTGGAACTGGGACGAGTTCTCCGCCCTGCCCCGGACCTCCTGGCGCGGCGACATCCACTGCGTGACGAAATGGTCGAAGTTCGACACCGGCTGGGAGGGCGTCAGCATCGACGACATCCTCGCGGCGGCGGGGATCTCGGCACCGACGGACTATCTGCTCGCCGAGGGCTACGACGATTATACCACCAACGTGCCGGTCGCCGATCTCACCGGCCCCAAGGCCATGGTGGCGACCCATTACGAGGGGCAGCCGATCGAACCCGACCATGGCGGCCCGGCCCGGCTCTTGGTGCCGCACCTGTATTTCTGGAAGAGCGCCAAATGGGTGAAAGGCCTGCGCTTCACCAAGAAGGACGAGGGCGGCTTCTGGGAGCTGCGCGGCTATCACATGTACGGCGATCCCTGGCGTGAGCAGCGCTTCACCGGTGATTGATCCCGCCGCGCGGCCCCTCCCCTGGCAACAAGCCACCCTCCTCGCCATCAAGCCGGTGACGCGGCGGGTGAAGAGCTACCGGTTCCGGACCGCTTTCGACCGGCCGATGCTGGCCGGACAGCATGTGGACGTGCGCCTGACGGCTCCCGACGGCTACCAGGCCCAGCGCAGCTACTCCATCGCCTCGGCGCCAGGTACGGACGGCACGATCGAACTGATGATCGAGGGCCTGCCCGAAGGCGAAGTCTCGGGCTTCTTCGATTCCGTGGCGGAGATCGGCGACACGATCGAGCTGCGCGGCCCCATCGGCGGCTCGTTCGTCTGGCGCCCGGAGGATGGCGGCCCCCTCCTCCTCGTCGGCGGCGGGTCCGGCGTGGTGCCGCTGCTGGCGATGCTGCGCCACCGCGCGGCGGCGGCGGCTCAGGTGCCCGCCCTGCTGCTCTACTCGGTGCGAGAGGCGGATGAAGCGATCGCCGCGGAGGAACTGGCTGTCCGCGCCCGTGACGAGGCGCATTTCGACCTGATGCTCAATCTGACGCGCGCCGGTGGCCGCCGGATCGACGGGGCGATGATCGGCGAAGCGTTGGGCAAGCTCGGGGCTCCGCGCCACGTCTATATCTGCGGCGGAAACGCCTTCGTCGGCAACGCGGCGGACCTGCTCCTCGATGTCGGGTTGGAACCGGGACGCATCAGGACCGAACGTTTCGGCGGCTGAGCGCACAGGCAAACGCTGGCGGGCCGGGGGCGCCCTACGCCCAATGGCGCGCCCACAATGCCACGCCCCCACCGACGGCGAGGGCCAGGAGCGGGGTCACCACAAAGGCGACGAATTGGATCTCGGTCATGGCTTGAGGCCTTTCAGGACCATGCGCGCTAGGGCGTGAAGCCGGACGCTGCATCTCAGGACGATTGCGCGCCCAGCAGAAGTGTCAACGGGCCGACGCCCCGTCCTCAGGCCTACGATAGTCACACATCCCACAGGAGACGCGGGTCCCCTCTCCTGGAAGGAGAGGGACAGGGTGAGGTGAGTGAGCTTTCCGGAGATGGACCACACCTCACCCTAGCCCTCTCCTTCCAGGCAGGGCGATCGCATATGCCGAATTGCCTGTCAGAAACCCGCTGGCACCACCCCGTCATCCCGGGTCCGCGCAGCGGAGCCCGGGATCCAGAAACACAAGTGGTGCAGGACTTTACACTGTCAGCGGCTCTGGATTGCACGCCTCTGGCGCGGCCCTCCGGGTCCGGGCTCGCCTGTGGCGACCCGGAATGACGGCGTGGTGCCATATGCGATCGCCCTGCCTTCCAGGATAGGGAGCACGTCGCGCTTCGGGTTGAACCCTCTCGGATGAAGGAAAAGCCAGCGGGGAGATGTGGGAATCCGGTAGCCCTCACGCCTCGGCCCCGACCAGCCGATCCGCCACCTCCTCGGCCAGCGACAGGCTCGATGTGAGGCCGGGGCTCTCGATGCCGAACAGGTGGACGAAATGCGGCAGGCCGTGCTCGGCCGGCCCGTCGATGAGAAAATCCGCCGCCGCCTCGCCCCGCCCGGTGAGTTTAGGGCGGATACCGGCGTAATCCGGCGTCAGCGCATCCTTAGGCAGTCCCGGCCAATAGCGGCGGATGGCATGGGCGAAGATTTCGGTGCGGGCCGGATCGATCGCGTAGTCCGGCGCGTCAACCCACTCCACATCCGGCCCGAAGCGCATCCGACCGGCGAGGTCGAGGGTGAGATGGATGCCGAGCCCGCCCTCCATCGGGGCGGGATAGATCAGCCGCGAGAAGGCCGGACGGCCGAGGCATCCGAAATAGCTGCCCTTGGCGAGGACCTGCCTCGGGATGCGCTCGCCCGGATAGGGCTCGACCGCCCGCGCCACGGCCTGCGCGCCGAGGCCGGCGGCATTGACGACGGCGTCGAAGGACAAGTCCTCGCCGCAGACCTCGACCTGCCAGGCGCCGGAATCGCGCCGGATCGCGCCGACCTGACTATGGAAGGCGATGGCCCCGCCGGCATCCTCGATATCCCCCTGCAGGGCGAGCATCAGGGCATGACTGTCGACGATGCCGGTCTCGGGCGAATGCAATGCCGCGACGCAGGCGAGGTTCGGCTCCAGGGCGCGGGCCTCCCGGCCCTCGATGAAGGCGAGGCCCTCGACGCCATTGGCCCGGCCGCGTTCGGCGATTCCCTCCAAGGCGGCCCGCTCGGGCTCGGAGGTGGCGACGATGAGCTTGCCCGGACGCGCATGGGGCACGCCGTGGCTCCGGCAGAACTCGTAGAGCATCCGGCGGCCACGCGTGCAGTGACGCGCCCGCAAGGAGCCGGCGGGATAGTACATGCCGCCATGGATGACCTCGGAACTGCGTGACGACACGCCGGTCCCGATGGCCCCTTCGGTCTCGGCGACGATGACGGAATGCCCGCGCCGGCCGAGGGCCCGCGCCACCGCGAGGCCGACGATTCCTGCGCCGATGACGAGCACGTCCATCAAGGTTCCTGCCTGAGAGTCTTCTTTGGCCCCATGCACCAGAGCCTCCCTTAGCAGGTCCCGGGGTACGACGGGGATGGGGCTTCTCGAAAGACCCCAGCCGGCCGTTGGAATCACCGACCATTCAGGTCCACCGACCCGATGCTACGGCCGGGCGGGAGATCGACGCCAGAAGCCAGTGAACACGTCCCTGACGCTTTGGGTCAGAGGGATTTCGATCTGACGATGCACGATCCAGGCAAGAATTCCGGCGAGCGCCACCGCACTAACGAATGCGGCCAACCTCAAATAGAGGCTCTGCGGATCGAAAGCTTTGAAGACAATCTTCTCGCAGAGTTGATAGGACAGGAAATGCGTCAGGTATAGCGCGTAGCTGCTGTTGCCCTGCTTTATGGCAAAGTCGGTTTTCAAGACGACGCCCTTGGTCTCCAGCAAGATCGCGGCGAGGACGAGTGAAGCTGCCGGCAGACCGAGGCCGATAAAGCGGGGAACGGTCGGCCAAAGAAACTCCGCCGCCAGCAAAAGACCGAAACTGGCGAGGCCCAAGGTGCCGATCATCGGGACGTTGAAAAGGCTAGGTAAGATCGCGACGTGTCGCGCGATGTAATAGATCCATATGCCTGCGACGAACTCAAGTATGATCGGGTCCGTATAAAACCGGCCGAGCGCATCCTCGGGGCGAAACATCGGTCCGAGGATCACGAGAGCGATCATGGCAAGGCTGAGACAAAGGTATCGATTTAATTCCGTCTGAATGTTCAGGCTCAGACAGAAGAGGCAATAAAAGAAGATCTCGTAGTTGAGCGTCCATCCGAGGAACAATACCGGCTGGATCAAGCCGTTCGATTTCTCAAACGGAATGAACGCCAGCGACATGAGCAGCTGCGCCGGCCCGGCATCGACACTGCGGAATAGAAAGGGCATCGATAGGGCCGTGAGAAAGACAGCGATTGTCATGAACCAGTATAGGGGAAGGACACGAACCAGTCGTTTGACGATGAATTGACGTGGGCTCACGTTCCGGCCGCCGGTGGTGTAGGCCATCACGAACCCGCTTATCACAAAGAATATATCGACACCCCAAGCCCCCATTGAATATTTCAGGTGCCCGAAAAGTAAGATTTGGCAGTGAAAGCCAACAACGAGATAGGCCGCGATCGCCCGCAATGTCTGGACATTGTATATCATCGGATCGTCTCCACTGAGATGATATGAACGATCGTTCGACGCTATCGAGGCGATTGCGTTTGACTGCTCCGATGGGAAGCGCACCGCCACCATCATCACTGCCGCGCGTTCTTCGAGAAAGTGCGCATCGGGGCTATCTCGGTCTTTAGCGAAGTAGCATCCGCCAATGCGGACGGCGGCAAGGCACGCCGTCACTGGCATCCGCGGTCACTTCGGACTCGGCGAAATCCGCCACGCCACATAGCCGCCGCCATGGCCGCGGTTGCGAAGGGCCGGGCTCAAGCGGTCGCGCACCAAGGGGTTCCGGGACCTCGACGGATGGGAAGCGGCATCCTGTGCGAGAGCCCCGTTTCCGTCCGGTAGTAATCATCCGCCACAATGCACGCACCGGCATACGACCCGCTTTTCAGGCGAGACCGGCGAACCTCGCGCCAATGATCGAAAATCATCCGTGACACATTTTGAACAAGATCTGCTCACTAAGATTTGTTGTGACAATAAAGAACTAGAATACTGAAGTGTACCGATCTGTACATTTGCCAATTGGCACAGAGGAAGTTCTTCTTAGTGCCGGCTGGTAATTCGTACGATCCGATTATTCGCTCATCAGTGCGACAATAATCTTGGGAATAGTGTCGGCAAACAACGCCGATGCTCATGGGGATCCGTGGCCAAAACAGCAGCGGATTGAGAGGGTCGGCATCAGGACCGGCCGCAGACACAACTGGAAATTGAATGCAGCATTCGCATCATCACGTCGCATCGTGCGACGACGCGCGTTCCGCCTCCGACACGGGCCTGGGATCGAGCCCGATATCCGACGTCGTTTCGGGACTTGCCGACGGCAGCGTCTCAAGCACGGTTCCGGTCATCGACAGCGCGGAACCCGCCTCCGACGTCCCTGTGGTGGTAGAGTCAGACGCCGGGGCGACATCCGCATCCAGCGCCAGCGCGGCTCCGTTGACACGCCACGATGGGACGATCGTCGCCAAGGAAGGCGATGTCATTCGCAACCTCGACATCTATGTCGATAGCGGTCCCGGCATCGATATCGACAACGTAAACAATGTGACGGTCGAGAACGTCCGCATCCATATCAATGGAAACGGCGGCACCGAGGAAGGCGCCGGCATCCGCATCATGCGGGGCAACAACGTCGATATCCAGAACGTGGAGGTGTTCAACGAGGGTGCACCCGAGACGGGCGCCGAGCGGACCCCGGACCATTACGGGATTTCGGCCTTCGAGGCCGAGGCTCTGAGCGTGACGAACGCGACGTTCCACGACACCTCGACGGGCGTCCTCGTGCAATACTCGCCGGGCGCCACACTCGAGGGCATCGAAGGCTACGATATGCGCGGGCCCTTCCCTCGCGGCCAGCTCGTACAATTCGGCGAGTCGCCGGACAGCAGCCTCAACAACTTCTACGTCCACAACGATCCGAAGGTCGCTTGGACCGAGGACAACATCTCGGTTTATTACAGCGACAACGTCACCGTCTCGAACGGCGTGATCGACGGCAACAATTCGCCGAGCGGTCAGGGGGTCATCTTCGAGGGGTCGAACAACGGCACCGCCCGCAACATCGATACGATCCATATGGGAAACGGCGCGTTCGCGGATTACGGCCAGAACAACACCTTCGATTCCACACGCTCCTTCGACAACATCGCAGAGGACCAGGGACGGGGAAATCCTCTCTCGAACGCGCTGCTCTGGGGCGTGAACGAAAATACGGTGGTGACCAATTCCTCGTATCAGAATGCGGGAAATCCGGGCAACATCGTCTGGGGAGAGGGCAATATCGGCGCCGGCATCGACGTCACCGAAGTGAACGGCCAGACGCCCATGGCCCATTACACGAACGCGTTCAGCGAAGGCTTCTCGGGTTCGGCACCCGAGGTCGACACTCCGGCTCCCATCCCCGAGGGGCCGGATGTAATGGTGCCCGACATCGGAGCGACGCCCTCGCCCGAAGAACCCCCGGTCGTCGCGCAGCCATCCGAGCCGGCACCCGTGGACGAGCCCCCGACCGAGGGCGGCAACGCTCCTCTCACGCGCCATGACGGGACGATCGTCGCCCAGGAAGGCGATGTCATTCGGGACATGGACATCTACGTCGATAGCGGTCCCGGCATCGACATCGATCGCGTGGACAATGTGACGGTCGAGAATGTCCGCATCCATTTCAATGGAAACGGCGGCACCGAGGAAGGCGCCGGCATCCGCGTCATGGATGGTGACAACGTCGATATCCAGAACGTGGAGGTCTTCAACGAGGGCGCACCCGAGACGGGCGCCGAACGGACCCCGGACCATTACGGGATCTCGGCCTTCGAAGCCGACGACCTGAGCGTAACGAACGCGACCTTCCACGACACCTCGACGGGCGTGCTCATCCAATACTCGCCGGGTGCGGAACTGGAGAACATCGAAGGCTACGATATGCGCGGGCCCTTCCCCCGCGGACAGCTCGTGCAGATGGGCCAGTCGCCGGACAGCAGCCTCAACAACTTCTACGTCCACAACGACCCGAACGTCGCTTGGACCGAGGACAACATCTCGATCTACTACAGCGACAACGTCACCGTCTCGAACGGCGTGATCGACGGCAACAATTCGCCGAGCGGTCAGGGAGTCATCTTCGAGGGGTCGAACAACGGTACCGTCCGCAACGTCGATACGATCCATATGGGCAACGGTGCGTTCGCGGATTACGGCCAGAACAACACCTTCGACTTCACGCGCTCCTTCGACAACATCGCGTCGGATCAGGGACGGGGAGATCCTCTCTCGAACGCGCTGCTCTGGGGCGTGAACGAAAATACGGTGGTGACCAATTCCTCGTATCAGAATGCGGGAAATCCGGGCAACATCGTCTGGGGAGAGGGCAATATCGGCGCCAATATCGACGTGGCCGAAGTGAACGGCCAGACGCCCATGGCCCATTTGACCAACGAGTTTACTTGGAGCTGATCCGATCCGTGTCTTCGGACGGGCCCAGGCTCGTTCGACATGCATGATGAACGATGCTCGGTGTGAACGGACACCGAGCATCTGATCTTACACAGCTGAACTCGAAACCAATGTGGGGTCCCGACAGGCAACCGTCGGGGCCCCCTTTCGTGTCGGACGTCGTTTTGGGCGATCCGCCTTCACCGATCGTGCCCGCATTGGCCGCGGTAAGGATTTGGATGGGAGGGTCCGCCCGGTGCCTTCGCCACGGGATGCACGCAAACCACGCTTGGAAGCATTGCAGCATGGGGCGTGGCGTCAGCGCCGCATTGCGGCTAGAAGCACACGCTCCGTAACCGAACGAGGCCGGACCCACGACCGGATGCAGCGACGTCGCCACTCAGGGTGACTCGAATCCGCAGGGTTTGCCTTGTCTGCCTGCAAGGCCTCTGCCCCGTGCCCTTTCCTACCCTGCCGGCCCCGCTCGTCCGAGCGCTCGAGGCCCGCAACTACGAAGACCCGACCCCCGTCCAGAGTGCCGTGATCGAGGCGGCGGCCCAGGGCCGCGACCTCCTCGTCTCGGCCCAGACCGGTTCCGGCAAGACCGTTGCCTATGGCCTCGCCTTCGCCGACACGCTCCTCGGCGATGCCGAGCGGCTCGATCCGCCCGGCCCGCCGCTGGCCCTCGTCATCGCCCCGACGCGCGAACTCGCGCTTCAGGTCCAGCGCGAGCTCGAATGGCTCTATGCCGAGACCGGAGCGCGCGTCATCGCCTGCGTCGGCGGCATGGACCCCCGCCGCGAGAGCCGGGCTCTCGCCGAGGGCGCCCATATCGTCGTCGGCACGCCGGGCCGCCTGCGCGACCATCTGGAGCGGCGCAACCTCGCCACCCAGAACCTGCGCGTCGCCGTCCTCGACGAGGCCGACGAGATGCTCGATCTCGGCTTCCGGGACGACCTCGAATTCATCCTCTCGGTGACCCCGAAGGAGCGGCGCACCCTGCTCTTCTCCGCGACCCTGCCGAAGGCCATCGCCAGTCTCGCCGAGCGCTACCAGAACGACGCCCTGCGCATCGCCGTGAAGGGCCAGGAGCGCGGCCATACCGACATCACCTACCGCGCCGTGCGGGTGGTACCGCGCGAGATCGAGCATGTGGTGGTCAACACCCTGCGCTACACCGATGCGCCCACCGCCATCGTCTTCTGCAACACCCGCAACGCCGTGCGGCACCTCCAGGCGGTGCTCACCGAGCGCGGCTTCTCGGCGGTGGCCCTGTCGGGCGAGCTCGGCCAGGGCGAGCGCAACGCCGCGCTCCAGGCCCTGCGTGACGGCCGCGCCAAGGTCTGCGTCGCCACCGACGTCGCCGCACGCGGCATCGACCTGCCGACGGTGAGCCTCGTCATCCATGCCGACCTGCCCCACGATGCCGAGGTGCTGCAGCACCGGTCCGGCCGGACGGGGCGCGCGGGCCGCAAGGGCACCAGCGTGCTGCTGATCCCGGCCTCCAAGCGCCGCCGCGCCGAGCAGATGCTGGCCATCGCCAAGGTCAATGCCGAATGGGCCGCCCCGCCCACGGCCGACGAGATCCGCCGCCTCGACGGCGAGCGTATGTGGCAGGACCCGCTCTTCACCGAGACGCCCTCCGAGGAAGACCTCGCCATGGGCGAGGCGCTGCTCGCCCAGCGCACGCCGCAGGAACTCGCCGCCGCTCTCGCCAAGATCTACCGTGCCCGCCTGCCCGAGCCCGAGGACGTGACCGATCCGGGCGCCGGCCCCGAGCGCAAGGAACGCAAGGTCTACGACCCCGCCGATTCGGCACGGATCGATGCGGAAGGCCCCTCGGTCTGGTTCCGGCTCAATCTCGGCCGTCGCGACAATGCCGACCCGCGCCGCCTCCTGCCGATGCTGACCCGTCGCGGCAATATCGGCCGCCAGGAGATCGGCGCCATCCGCATCTTCGACCGGGAGACCAAGTTCGAGATCCGTGGCGGCGCCGCCTCGCGCTTCGCCGCCACCTTCGCCAAGAACGGCTCGCCGGAAATCCAGGTCGAGGCGCTTCTCGGCGGCGAGCCCGAGCGTGAGGCCGAGGGCCTGAAGGGGTTCAAGAGCCCCCGCGCCGCCCGCCACGAGCGGGAAGCCGGCAAGAAGCCGCCGCAGCGCCGTCCGCGCTAAAAGGAACCGCGTTCCTCTCCCCCTTGTGGCTACAGGCTACACAGGTTTTGCTCTGTGTGATCGATGAGGGCTCCGGTCAGGGCGGCGGTGAAGCTTGCCCAGCCGCGTGCCATGATCTTGGGTCCTGGCGGCTTGCCGTAGCAGTTCCAGCCTCCGAAGCGGGCCACGATCCAACTCAGCCAGGCCAGGGACCCGGCCCGGTGAGGGTTGCGCTGGCGCGCCGTCGCCCGCTCCCGGCTCTGTCCCAGGGCCGCCACTACCGGGCGCGTGCTCGCGTCGAGCACGTCGCTCATCGGCCGCATTCCGCCATCGCGGGCGTCCACCAGCTGCAGGATCCGCACCGCCGCCCCCAGCGCCAGCACACTGAGCCGGAACAGTTTCGAGGGCACCCGCATCTGCGTCGCCTCCAGTTGCAGGCCGTCGTTCTTGAGGGCGCGGAACACCTCTTCGATGCGCCAGCGCAGACGGTAGAGGCGCACCACCTCCGCGGCCTGCGCCACCGTCTCCACCGGCAGCGTCGTCAGCAGATGCCAGCACAGTCCGCCCGCGGCGGGCCCCCCGACCTCGTCCACCCGCACCAGCCCCAACGTCAGAGCGGCCGGCGTTCCGGGCCCGGCACTGCCGGGGCGCGGCAGGCCCACCCGGCCCGCGCGCAGCGTCACCTGCGCCGTGCGCGCCGCCCGGCCGGGCGTGGCCGGGATGGGCACGGCCTCCCGCGCCAGCACCGGCCAGTCCTGCGACACCGCCAGCATCCGTCCACCCTCGACCAGCACCCGGTCGTGGCGCGCCCGAACCAGCAGGGCGCTGCCCGGCACCGCGCGCCCGGAGTGATCGGCAAAGTGCTCGTAGAGGTCCGCCTCCTGATCGGCCACCGAGACCACCTGCTCGGCCACCCCCGCCAGCGCCGTGTCCGCCGCCTGCGTCCCGACCAGCCAGCGCCGGCTCTCCTTCTCGCTCACGCCCCGGTTCCAGCGCAGCGCCACCGGCGCCGCCCCGCGCGTCCAGACCTGCGCATCGACGAGGCCGAGCACGGCCTCGTCCTGCGCGTCCACCGCCACCACCGGATGCATGAAGAAGCCCGGATGCCGGCCATCGCCGCCCGGCCCCAGACCATGCCGCCCGCCTGCCTCGCCAAAGCTCACCGCCGTCGTGTCCTGCACCGCCACCACACGCCGTCCCCGGCATGCCGCCACCGCCCGCTCGCGCAGGGCGGACAGGACCGTGGGAACGCTGCTCTGAGGCGAGGCCAGGTAGCGGTGTGCCGCGGCCGTGCCGGCGTGATCGCCCCCCACCACGCTCAGCACCACGCTCCCGGTCTCCACGATCCGCTCGAACAACCACGACCCCCGCGCCTGCGTCAGCGCGTTCCCGCCTCCGAAACCCGACATGCGCTCCTCCTCATCCAGGGGAAAAAGCGACAACGCTCAAAAGGACGCTCAGGCAAAACCTGTGTAGCCCGTAGCCCTTGTGGGGAGAGGTTAGGAGTGGGGGTGGCGCCGCTTGCCTCCGCAGCTTGAGGGTCGCCCAATCACCCCCACCTCCAACTCCTCCCCACAAGGGGGAGGAGAGCCGCGCATCCGGCAAAATGATTGCCTCCAATAGCGGCTCGCGGAGGGAGCAGGGCGCTGCCAACACCGCCCCGTCACTCGAACGACGCGGTGACGAACTGATCCATTTCGTTCGCGGGCCGGTAGGGCTCCCGGCGCAGGGTCACGGAGCGCTCGGTGAAATCCGGGTCATCGGCCCGCAAGACCATGACCTTGCCGTCCGGTGAGACCCGGCTGAACGAGAAAAGCGAGATCGCGAGGTTGTCGAAGGCGGCTTCGGTGGACCGGAACCGGCCGGGGGCACCGTTCGCCCGCTCGAACAGGCGCAGCACCTCCCACGCATCGAGGGAGAAGATCCGTTCGTTCCGAAAATGCGTCTCGGCATGACGCGCTTCGACCGTCACGCCATCCAACCGGCCGTTGCGATATTCCAGAAGGATGGGCGTACGGTCCTTCTCGAGGTTCTGCCGGTCCAGGCTCGCCAGATCGGTGGCGGCTCGCCTCATGGTGGAGATGTCGGCCGCCGACAGAGATGGTCCCAACGCGGCGATCAGGCCTTCGGTATCGGCCGCCGCATCCACGCCTCGAATGAGCGGAGTCGGGGTGCCGTAGACCGGGTCCGCCGCGGCGGCGACCTCCCCCGGAGTGAGACCGAAGACCAGACGGCCGATCCCGGCATGGGGCACCACTCGCCAGTCGACGTTCATCACCGCTCCTTCCCGCTCCATCGGATGGGCGAGCGCAGCGGCGGCCGCCAGAAGACACGCCCAGAATGCCAAACGCCATGGCAGGATTCGCGTCATGTTCGGGTCGCCTCTTCTTCGACGATCGCGCCATCGCCTTCAGTTTCGATCCCGCCGATTTTGAGCCGGCACATGCGCAACGCCGCATCGCGACCGTAATGCAACGAGGGCGGAGCATGGAACCCGGCCATGATTGCCGATCCCGACATCACGCTGTGCCCCCCACCGAGGCTTGCCGCGCCCGTGCCACCGCTAGCCACACGGCCGAGACGAGGAAATAGAAAGCGCCGAAGGCGGCGTAGGGTGCGACGTCCATGATGCCGGGCGTTGCGACGTCGTTCGCCTTCGCGAGAAAAAAGAGGCCCGCGAGCGACGATTGCGCCCCGCTGAGAACCATTGCCCATTGAGCGCCGCTGTTCCAGCGCCGGATGCCGGTGGCGAGCTGCAACATTCCGGAGAGAACCGCCCAGACGCCGAACACCGCGAGAACCGCGTGGGGGCTGAGGCCGAGGGAGAGGGCGACCGCGAGGGCGGTGATGGCGCTGATCGCGGCGTTGACGATCTGGCTGGGATTGGCTCTCCACCCACCGCTGCGCTGCGCATCGACGAGATTGGCCGCTGCATCCCAGGCGGGATACGCCACGAGAAGGGCCGCCGCGACCGGGGATACGCTCCGTCCCACGGTCACGGCTGCGGCGACCCAGGCGACGGCCACGCCGGCACGGACGAAATAGTAAGATGTCAGCCATTGTGTCGACGCGGGAACTGGCATGTCGATGTCCTTCTCATATGCCTGTCGCTCCGAGGATCGGCAAAGCAGCGCCAGCGCGCTGAAGGCCTTGCGGTATCCTCGGTGCTCGTGAGACCTTGCCCATCGCCGCAGCGGGGAAACGTCTCTAAGGACCGCATGTGTAATTTTTGGACCCCGCATCGGCCATGACGGATCCGCCGAAAGACTTGACCGATCGTCCGGAGATCGTTTCCCCCGGCGCGGGGAACGCGGATCTGCTGTCGCAGGTGTTGGCCCAGATTCGGCTGAACGGTGACCGGGTCCAGGTTCGCACCGTTTCGCACGGCGAGCCGCTGAAACTGGACGTCGATGCGGCGCATATTCTCGTCGTCGCCGCAGGTGCGCTTCAGGTCGGCGGAAGCGCCGGACAACCGCTCGTGCTCGACACCGGCGACCTCATGCTCCTACCACGCGGCCCCGGGGCGGCGCGGCTCGTGGCGTCACCCGAGCCGGCGACGGTCATCGTCTGTCGGTTCTGGTTCGACCCCTACAGCCTTCGCGGCATGATCGCGGCCCTGCCGGACCTCATCCACATCCGACACGAAGAGGGGGCGGAATGGCTGGACGGCATGGTGCATTTCATGATGCGGGAGACGACCGACCCGCAGCCCGGCGCGGCCCTGATGATCTCGCGGATCATCGATCTGCTCGTGATTCGCACCCTGCGGACCTGGGTCCATCTCGGGCATTCGTCCGGCTGGCTGAGCGGTCTCTCCGATGCCCGCATCGCCCGCGTGCTCAAGGCCATGCACGAGCGGCCGATGCAGCCCTGGCGTATCGACGAATTGGCAGGCCTCGCCGGCATGTCCCGCTCGGGCTTCGCCGAGCGGTTCACCGAACTCGTGGGACGTTCGCCGCTGCGATACCAGAACGAGTGGCGGCTCAGCCTCGCGCGCGACATGCTGGCGAGGCGGGAGGCGCGGGTCGGCGAGATCGGTCTGCGGGTCGGCTATACGTCGGAGGCCGCGTTCAGCCGCGCCTACAAGGCCCTGTTCGGGCACCCGCCACGGGACGAGATCTAGGCTCAGGAGGGGCCATTCGGCTCAACAGCCCCCGTTATCGTCGAGGGTCAGAACTGGTTCGGCAGGTTCTTCACGGCGTTGCCGAGGGCTTCCACGCTCTCTGCGATCTTGCGACCGGCCGGGGCGAGGGACGGCACTTTCAGGCCGAAGATTTCGCTCTGTTCAGGTTCCGGTGCCGCTGCGGGTGCCACTGCGGGTTCGGCGCTGGCTTCCTGCACGGGCTTCGCGGGCTTGGCCGGCTTGGGCTTGGCCACCGCCACACTCGGCTTGGCGACACTGGCGGCGGGCTTCACGACCACGCTGGCGCTGGGCTTCGACGTTTCCGCACCGGCCTCGGTACGGGTCGGCTCAGGGGGAAGCGACGCGAAGCTGGTGGCGGCCGAGCGCGCGCGGATGGTCTGGGCCGCACTCGGAGCGATCACCGAAGCGACGCGGTTCGGCACGATCGGCGAGAGTGCGTTGGGCGGCAGAGCCAGGCTCACCGGCTCGATCGGCGGCAGCGCCTTCGGACGGGGCGCTTCGGCCTTGACGATCGAGGGAGCGGGCGTCGCCGCCGCCAGCGTCACGGGAGTATCGACCTTCGGGGGTGCTTCGACCTTGGCATTGGCTTCGACCGGAGCGGTAAGTTGGACCTGCGACGACGCTTCGGCCTTAGCCGGCTCCTCGACGAGGGCACGCCTCTCCACGAGCTGAATGCCGGTCTCCCGGGCCGGCGCGGGTGATCCGGCGGCCGAGGCCAGGGCCGGCACGCCGTCGCGCAGGTCGGGCCAATCGGCCGCTTTGGCCTGGAGGGCCTGCGCCTTCTGCATCTGGTAGAGGTTCGGCCGCACCACCTGCGGACCAGCGAGACTGCCCATCGCCGAATAGGCCGCGTAGGACAGGCCGGCCACGGCGACGCAGCCCAACGTTCCGAGAACGACCATGCGACCGCGCGCGGCGGGCTTCGACCCAAGCTTCGACCCAGGCTTCACCGGTCTGGCCGCGACCGGCTTGTCAGCAACAACCTTGTCAGCGACGGGCTTGCGGGAGCCAGCGTCGCGCCTTTCGCTCGGGTCGATGGCAACCTGCATCATCGGGCGAGTTCTCTAACAATGGTCGAAAAAACGTTTGACCGTCACGGAATCGCGACGGCGCGGAACGGACGTGATGCCGACATTCGGGCACAAAGATGTCCTCGGACATCGTGCCAGTCACGCCCGTGTCGTCGCTCACATGTATCTGGATAAAGCATTGGCGCTTAACGCTCGGTATCCGTCGAGCACTTGCGGCCGAGCGCCATTTTCGGATGATCGTGGCGCCGAAGTGAAAGGGGCCCTGTGCGCCCCCTCCCGCATGCGCGCATTCTCAGCGGATGGGTTATCGCTACAAGCGCACTGCCGCACCCGATCCTTCCCGGTACGATCGACGATGACCCTGTCTCCCCCCGGCCCTCCGTCTGTGGAACCGGCCAAGCGCGCCTCGCCGCGCCTGCGCTGGGCCTCCCTGCCGACGCGGGCACGCCTCGTCGTCCTCGTCCTCGCCATCGATCTGCTGGCGGCCGTAGTCTCGTTCAGCCTCATCGTGGTCAATGCCCGCTCGGCCGTGCAGGTCGAGATGCAGGCGACCCTCGCCAATATCGAACTGGTCGTGGCCGACACGATCGGCCTCGCGCAATCGGCCTCCCCCGCGAGCCTGCTGCGCACGCTGGAATTGCGGGTGCAGGACCTCCGCCACGTCCGCGTCGCGGTGTTCGATGCCGAGGGGGGTAAGGTCGCCCTGGCCAACCCCCGCGCGCGCCGCGAGAGCCACCTCGCTCCGCACTGGTTCGCCGCCCTGATCGCCCCGACGCCACAGCGGGACGAGTTGCCCATCGTGGCGCAGGGCCAGCGGATCGGCACCGCGCTCATCACCACCGAACCCCTCGACGAGATCGACGAGGTCTGGGGCTACACAGTCTCCCTCTCGCTCGCGAGCCTCTGCCTCAATCTTGGACTTCTCGGTGCCCTCTACATCGCCTTCGGCCGCGTCCTCGCCCCGCTGACGCAGCTGGCGGACGGCCTGACCCAGCTCGAACGGCACGATTACACGGTGCGGCTCGACCCGCCCGCCTCGCGCGAACTCGCCATCATTGCCGAGCGCTTCAACAGCGTCGCGGAGGCGCTCTCCGAAGCCCGCGCCGCCAATGGCCGCCTCAACCGCCAGCTTCTCACGGCGCAGGACGACGAGCGGCGGCGCACCGCGCTGGAACTCCACGACGAGTTCGGCCCCTGCCTGTTCGCGCTCGAGGCCAATGCCGCCTCGGTGACGCGGATGGCACAGGCCGAAAGCCAGCCGGACCGGGCCAAGCTCACCGCCCGCGCCGACGAGATCAGCGCCATCGTCGGGCAGGTGCAGGGCCTCAACCGCGACCTCCTGAATCGCCTGCGTCCCCATGCCCTAGGTCAGGTGCCGCTGGCCGAGTGCCTGCAGCTTCTCCTGCGGAATTTCCGCAGCCGCCATTCCGAGACGGTGTTCGAAGGCCGCTTCACCGACCTCGCCCGCGGCTACGGCGACCTCGTTGACCTCACCGTCTTCCGCTGCATCCAGGAGAGCATGACCAACGCGGTCCGGCATGGGGAGGCGCGCCACGTGACGGCGGAGGTGAGCGAGAGCCACGCCTCCGACGCGTTGCGGGTCGAGATCCGCGATGACGGCACCGGGCTGGCGGAGAAACGCACGTCCGATCTCGACGGCGGTTTCCGGGGCGGAATCGGTTTGTCGGGGATGCGCGAGCGCGTGGAAGCGCTCAGCGGCACATTTCACCTTGACAACGCGGCGCCGGGGACGGTTGTCCGGATAGTGATACCGCTCGATCCCGAGCGGACCGAGGACACGAGCCCGATCGTTTCCGTATGAACGCGTTCACACTGACATCGACCCAAGCGCCCGTCCTCGTGATCGACGATCATCCGATCGTCCTCCAGGGCTGCCGTCGCGTCCTAGAAGACGCCGGTATCGAGCGGATCGCCGAGGCGACCAGCACGGTGGCGGGCTACCGCCTGTTCTTCCGCCTGCGCCCCTCGATGGTGATCTGCGACCTGACCTTCCAGGGCAGCGGGCTCGCGGGTCTCGATCTCATCCGCCGGATGCGCAGCGCCTCGCCCGGCATCCGCATCCTGGTCTTCAGCATGCACAACGATCCGGTGATCGTGTCGCGGGCGCTGGAGGCCGGGGCGCTGGGCTACGTGCTGAAGGACCACGCCTCGGTGGAATTGTACGAAGCCTTCGAGAAGGTCCGTTCCGGCCAGGTCTATCTCGACCGTCGCCTCGCCACCGAAGTCGCCATGCTGCGCACCGACCCGCGCCGTACGCCGGAATCGCAATTGACCCCGCGCGAGCAGCAGATCCTCACCCGGCTGGCCCAGGGCAAGTCCTATGGCGTCATCGCGAGCGACCTGTCGGTGAGCTACAAGACCGTCACCAACGCCTGTTCGCAGATGCGCCAGAAGCTCGGCGTGCGAACGCTGGCCGAACTCATCCACGTGGCGGTGACCCAGGCGCAGCGGCAGGGCTGAGATAGCCCTTCTCGGCAATCAGACGATACCGTCGATCCGGCGCAGGGCCGGGACGACGAAATCGACGAAGGCGCGCACCGTCGGCCGCAGGAACTTCGCCGAGGAGTAGGTGAGGTAAAGCTCGGTCGGCCGGATCTCGTGATCGCTCAGGACTCTGACCAGACGCCCGCTCGCCAGTTCCTCCGCGACGAGTTGGACCTGCGCCGTCCCGATCCCCCGCCCCGACAGCATGGCGTCGATGAGGACGCGCGCGTTGTTGGTCGTCAGCACCGGCCGCACCGGGACTTCGACCGTCTCACCGTTCCGGCACAGGGGCAATGTATCGGCCCGGGACAACACCGTGTCGGTGACGAGGAGGCTGTGGTCGGGGAGATCGTGCGGCTCGGCGACCGAAGCGCGTTTCGCGAGATACGACGGTGCCGCGACGAGGATGCGCTGGACCAGCCCGATCCGACGCAGGATCGCCTCCTGGTCGACCGGGCGGCCCATGCGGATGGCGAGATCGAAGCCTTCATGGATGAGATCGGCCGAGCGGTTCTCGAGGGTTAGGCGGACCGAGACGGCCGGGTGCCGATCCTGAAAGTCGGCGACGATCCGGTGGAGGCGGCTCTCTCCCAAGCAAACCGGGCCGTGCACGCGCAGGGAACCTCCAATCGTCCCGGCTTCGTTCCGAGCCTCGTCGATTGCGGCGTCGATGGTGGCGAGGGCGCCATTGGAGGATTCGTAGAGACGCAACCCCACGGGTGTCGGCCGGATGGCGCGGGAGTTTCGCTCCAGCAGCCGGGCTCGCGTATGGGCTTCGAGATTGCGAAGGAGCTTGCTCACCGCCGGCTGCGAGATCCCGAGATCCTCGGCGGCCGCCGTCATCGAACCGCGCTCCACGGTGCGAATGAAGGCGCGCAGGGCGACGGTGAGATCCATGCATAACCCCTGGTTATGGCAACGAGCGCTGTCCAGCGCGTAGACGCTGCGTCGGCATCGGACAACCATTCTGCATCGCAACGATGACGGATGCCGACATGCCGATCCAGCGCCGAGACCTCCTCCGTTCCGCCGCATGCGCCTCGGTCGCGCTCGGGATCGCGCCCGCGCTCGGGGCGGTGCCCGATTCCGGGCTGGATGCGGGCGTGCTGCCGCCGGGAGCTGCCGGTCGCTTCGCGCAGCTCAATGGCATCCTCATGCATTACGTCGTCGCCGGGTCCGGCCCGCCCCTGGTCCTCCTGCATGGCTGGCCGCAGACATGGGCGGCCTGGAAGGCCACGATGGCCGCCTTGTCCGACCGCTTCACCGTCATCGCGCCCGATCTCAGGGGGCTCGGTCTCTCGGAGCGCACCGTATCGGGCTACGACAAACGTACCATCGCCGAGGATATCCGCGCTCTGATCGACCACGAGGCGGGTGGCCGTGCGGGCGTGGTCGGGCACGACATGGGCGGCAAGGCGGCCTACGTCCTGGCGCATCTGCACCCCGACCGGGTCTCCCGGCTCGTCCTCGCCGATTGCCTTCTTCCCGGTACGGAGAACATGGACCCGCTCCGGGGCGGAGCGTGGCACTATGGGTTCCACATGGCCCCCGATATCCCCGAAAAGCTCACGGCCGGTCGGGAGCGTGGCTATATCCACGACCAGATCAGGGCGTGGTCCCACCGCAAGGAGGCCGTTACGGACGAGGCGATCGCGGAGTACGCGCGGCACTACGCATCGCCCGGCGGCATGAGAGCGGGTTTCAACTACTATCGCGCTCTCAAGGACGAAGCCGCGCTCGCGGCGAGCTTCGCCGGACGCCGTCTCGCAATGCCGGTCCTGGCCATCACGGGCCGTTACGGGGTGGGCTCGCGCCTGTCGGACGCCATGAGCCGCGAGAGCGATCGGCTGGAGACGATCATCGTCGAGGAGAGCGGCCATTTCGTCGCCGAGGAAGCGCCGGAGTCGTTCCAGCGTGCCGTGGCGCAATTCATGACAGCCTGATCGCCCGATCGGACCATGGGCAAACGCCCTAGCCGAGACCGCCCATCCCGCGCACGATCCCCCATTCCTCCTCCGTCACCGGCTGGACCGAGAGGCGGGAATTGTTGGCCAGCACCATCGCCTTTAGGCGCGGCTCGGCCTTGATCGTCTCCAGGTTCACCGGCTTCTTCAGCGGCTCGACCGCACGGAGATCCACCATGCCGAACCGGCCGGTCGGGTCGGTGTCGTCGGGGTAGTAGGGGCGGATCACCTCGACGATCCCCACCACCGCCTTGCCCTCGTTGGAATGGTAGAAGAAGCCGCGCTCGCCCACCTGCATCGCCATGAGGTTGAGCTTGGCGACGTGGTTGCGCACCCCGTTCCAGGGCGTGCCGTGCTCTCCCGCCTCGACCTGCTGGTCCCAGGACCAGGTCTTCGGCTCGGATTTGTAGAGCCAATACGCCATCGTTCGCCTCGCTTGTCGGCCCCTCCTTAGCGCGGGAAAGCGTGGCCGTCAGGCGTCGCGGAGGGCCGATCCCCAATAGCGCAGGCTGTCTTCGTTGATAGGCGAGCCGGCTTCCGCGTTGCGGGTCGTCACGAAGGCGTGGAACGCCTCCGCTTCGACGGGACCGAGAAGACTGCGGATCGCGGTGAGGATCCGGGTGATGCGCAGGTGGTTGTGGTCGTAGGGGCGGAGCCAGCCGTCGGTGCGGGTATAGAAGAGCCGCATCCGTGCGAGCGCCGAGCGCAGGCCTTCTCGCGCGGTCTCGTCGGCGCGGATCGCCTCGGCCTCGTCGCGCCCCAGCACCGGGGCGCCCGGCACCGCGCGGCTGGCTTCGGCCAGGGGAAAGCACCATTGGATATAGTCGTGCACGCCCTCGATCCGCGCATCGTCGAAGGCGAGGATGTCGGCGAGGCTGCGCCGCGCGCCATCACGACCCGTGCCGGCGAGGAAGGCGTGGATCGGCCCCGTGCTCATTCGGCTTCCCCCTTGAGGGGACGGGCGAGGAGCCCCGCCACCACGGCATCGACGCTCGCTCCCCCGGAGACGATGGCGGCCACCGCCTCGGCCACCGGCATCTCCACCGCGTTGCGTCGCGCCAGGGCGATGAGGGCGGCGGCAGTGAAGGCGCCCTCGGCGAGCTTGCCCCCGGCCGCCTCCTCCGGGGTGGCCCCGGCGCCGAGGCGCTGGCCGAAGGCGAAGTTGCGCGATTGCGGCGAGGAGGCGGTGAGGACGAGATCGCCGAGGCCGGACAAGCCCATGAGCGTCTCGGGCCGTCCGCCATAGGCGCGGGCAAACCGCATCAGCTCGGCGAAGGCCCGCGCGATCAGGGCGGCGCGGGCGCTCTCGCCGAGGCCGCGTCCCGCGACGATGCCGGAGGCAATGGCGAGGACGTTCTTGCCCGCCCCGCCGATCTCGACGCCGCGCACATCGTCGGTGTGATAGACGCGCAGAGCCGGGCCGGACAAAGCGGCGGCGAGGCGGCCGGCGAGGGCGCCATCTTCCGCGGCCAGGGTGACGGCGGTGGGCAGGTTGCGGGCGACATCCGCCGCGAAGCTCGGGCCGGACAGGACGGCCACGGGCGCGCCGGGCATCGCCTCGGCCGCCACCGCGCTCATGAAAGCGTCGCTGCCCCGCTCGATTCCCTTGGCGCAGAGCACGATGGCCGCCTGCGGATCGATGGACGAGCCCAGGGTTCCCAGAACGCCGCGCAGGGTCTGGGCCGGCGTCACCAGCAGGACGATGCCCGCCCCGGCGAGATCGCGCGCTTCGCCGGTGGCGCTGATGCCGTCATGCAGCTTCACGCCGGGCAGGTAGCGGTCATTCTCGCGGGTTGCCTGCAGCCGCGCGGCGGCCTCCGTGTCGCGCAGCCACAGGGTCACGGGCCGCTCCGTGGCCGCCGCCGCGTTGGCCAGCGCCGTTCCCCAGGCGCCCCCGCCCACCACCGCAATCCGCTCGCTCATGATCGATGGTCCTCTGGCGCTTGGTCCCCGATCGAGGATGTCCCGCCCGCCTTCAGCCGATAGAGCCGATGCGGCTGGAGACGGTCGTCCGCCGGGAGGGCCGGATGCAGGAAATCCTCGGCGAACACCATGCCGAGCCGCTGCATGACCCGCAGCGACGGGGTGTTGCACGCGGCGGTGAAGGCCACCACGGCCGGCACGCCGCAGCGCCCGAACAGGTCGTCGAGGGCGAGCCTTGCGGCTCTCGTGGCGAGGCCGCGTCCCCAGGCGGAGCGGGCCAGTCGCCAGCCGATCTCCACCGTCGCGCCCGCCGTCTCCCCACCCCCGAACGGCATGGGTCGGATCAGCCGCATGGCGCCGACGAAGCCGACGAACCCCTCCCCCGGCACGTCGAGCGCCCAGGGCCCGAACCCGTCGGACTCGAAGCGCCGGTCGATGGCGCGTGCCTCGATCAGGCTCTCGCCCCGGCTCTTGGTGGAGGGGAAATGACGCATCACCTCCGCATCGGCATTGAGATCCGCGAAAGGCCGATCGTCCGCACGAAGCCAGCGTCGGAGGACGAAGCCTTGCCCCTTGAGCGAGGCGGGAACCGGCGGCGGCACGCTGCGCCGGATCTTGCCGCGCCAGGCGAGGGAACGCCGGTTGAGGAGTCCGAGATCGGCCTTCTCTGCCAGCACCGCCTCGCCGAGATCGATGGCGAGGGAGAGCCGGTCCGGCGGCATGTTCGCCCAGGCGGGCGGGGCCACGCTCTCGCGCCAGGGACCGCCGCAGGCATTGTCGAGGAGGATGCGCGCGAAACAATGATCGAGGCGCACCGGCCATTCCGGTCGGGCGCGGGCCGCTTGGGGAAGACGCCGGTCGACGAGGTCGCGCCAGCGCCTCTGCAGAGCGACGGGCGGCACGGTCCCTTTCAAAAGACCCTCAGGCAACCGCCGCCGCCTCGGCGAAGGGCCAGCGCGCGCGGGCGGGCGCGGTGAGATCGTCCACGAGGCCGAGACGCAGGCGCTCGATCCCCGCCCAGGCGATCATCGCGCCATTATCGCCGCAGAGGGAGAGGGGTGGGGCCACGAAAGTGAGCCCGGCCTCGTTGGCCTGTGTCGTCAGCGCACGCCGGATCGCGCCGTTGGCGGCGACCCCGCCCGCGGCGACGAGGGCGGTCGGATGGCCCGCGATGGAGCCGAACTCGCGCAAGGCGACACGGACCCTGTCCACCACCACGTCCACCACCGCCGCCTGGAAGCTGGCGCAGAGGTCGGCCACATCCGCGCTGGAGAGCGGGGCCAGCCGCTCGGCCTCAATCCGCAGGGCGGTCTTGAGGCCCGACAGGGAGAAGTTCGGCTCGCGGCGGCCGAGCATGGGCCGCGGCAGGGCGAAACGCTCCCCGTTGCCGGTCTCGGCCATGCGCTCGACCTCGGGGCCGCCCGGATAGCCGAGGCCCAGGAGCTTCGCCACCTTGTCGAACGCCTCGCCGATGGCATCGTCCACAGTGGTGCCGAGGCGGACATAATCGCCCACGCCCTTCACCGCCACGAGCTGCGTGTGCCCGCCGGAAGCCAGCAGGAGCAGGTAGGGAAAGCCGATTCCGTCGGTGAGCCGGGCCGTCAGCGCATGCGCCTCCAGATGGTTCACCGCGATGAGGGGCTTTCGCGCCACCAGCGACAGGGTCTTGGCCGTGACGAGGCCGATCAGCACCCCGCCGATCAGGCCCGGCCCGGCCGCGACCGCGATGCCGTCCACCTGCGACAGCGTCATTCCGGCGCTGTCGAGGGCACGGGCGACGAGGCGGTCGAGCACCTCCACATGGGCGCGGGCCGCGATCTCGGGCACGACGCCGCCATAGGCGGCATGTTCGGCGATCTGGCTCAGCACCTCGTTGGAGAGGATGCGGCCGCGCCCGTCCTCGCCCGGCATCACGACGGAGGCGGCCGTCTCGTCGCAGGTCGTTTCGATGCCGAGGACGTTCATGACGATGCTTTGGATTTCACGGAGACAAGGTTCTCCACCCTAGCCGGGCATGGCGGTGGAGGGCAACGACGGCCGGAGCCAGCGATGGTCGTCCACCGGCAACCACGTGTCATCGAAGCGGCTTGCCAACGGCCCGCCGAGGAGCGAATCCGAAGCCATGGTGGCGACACGAATCTGGATCGCGCGGCCCGAGCCGGGCGCCACGCGCACGGCCGAGCGACTCTCCGCCCTGGGCTTCGAGCCCCTGGTGGCGCCGGTCCTCGTTGTGGCGGTGACGGATGCTCCCCTGCCGGAAGGCCCCTTCGACGGTCTCGTCGTCACCAGCGCGAACGCGCTTCGGCAAGCCTCGCGATGGCACCCGCTCCATAGCGTCCCCGTCTTCGCGGTGGGCGCGCGCACGGCGGCGCTGGCACGGGAATGCGGTTTCACCTCGGTGAAGACGGCCGACGGCAACGCCGCCGATCTCGTCGGCCTCGTGGAGCGGGAGGTCTTGCCGGGAGCATCCCTGCTGCATGTGGCAGGGGAGGACCGCAAGGCGGAACCGGAGGCATCCCTGACACGAGCCGGCTTCCGGCTGACGAGCCACATTGCCTATGGCGCACGAGCCGTGCCGTCGCTGCCCGCATTGGTGGCATCGGCGCTCGCGCGCCCGTCCACGCTGACAGGCGTGCTGCACTACTCACGAAGAAGCGCGGCGACGGCTTGCGAACTCGCCATCAAGGCGGGATATGGCGGAGCTTTCGCGGCGCTCAGGCATTACTGCTTGTCGGCGGACGTGGCGGCTCCCCTGGCTCGGGCTGGGATCGCTCCCCATTTCGTTGCCGGGCAGGCCAATGAGGATTCACTTCTCGCGGGCCTGACATCAGGTTTCTGACAAGCGGTCTCGCCGAGGCGGCGGCCTCGGTGCTAGGACGAATGACAAGCTGTGACCGCAGGGCGGCAAACGGAGCGCGGAACGCGCCAGGTTGCGGAATGCGGCAGACGAAAGTCGGGAAGGGAGCAAGAAGCCCGTGAATCCACCCAACAGCGACGGAAAAGGTCCAGGAACGCCCACCGGGGCGAACGGCCCCAAACCCGAGACCGGCAAGCCCGAAACCAGCAAGCCTGAGACGGGAAAGCCTGAAATGGGCAAGCCCGGCACGCCGATTCCCGGCTCCACGAGTGCTGCCTCCAC
Source organism: Methylobacterium sp. CM6247 (assembly GCF_054817925.1). Taxonomy (NCBI): domain Bacteria; kingdom Pseudomonadati; phylum Pseudomonadota; class Alphaproteobacteria; order Hyphomicrobiales; family Methylobacteriaceae; genus Methylobacterium; species Methylobacterium sp. CM6247. The sequence continues at coordinate 2,439,618 of NZ_JBTXKX010000003.1, read as the reverse complement.
GAATCCTGCCACCGCCAAGCCGGGCTCGACGAATCCTGGCTCTTCGAATCCCGGCTCCGCAAGTTCAGGCGAAGCAAAGGCCATCGTGCCGCCCGTAGGATCACAGGCCCAGCCGGCCAAGGCCGAGACGCCTGTCGCCAGCACGACACCGGTATCGACGGTCGCCAAACCTTCGGACGGCAAGCCGGCCGACGTGAAGCCGGCTGACCAGAAGCCCGATGCCGCGAAGGCGGGCACGTCTCCGTCCAGCCCCGTGAAAGCGGATGCGCCGAAGGCGGAGCCCGTCAAATCCGAGCCGCCGAAATCTGCCGCATCGAGCTTCGACGCCGGCAAGGCCGGTGGCCCCAAGCCCGATTTGTCCAAGCCCGATCCGGCGAAGTCGGAGCCCGTGAAACCCGCCGGTTCCGGCCCCATCGGCGCGGGTGCGGCGGCAAGCAATCCGTCATCAATGCGTAGCGATGCGCCGAAGACCGGGGCGGCCGCCAGCGGCCCGCAATCCACGCCGCAGAAGGCGGAGATCACCGACGGGCCGATCATCGACCTGAAGGCGAAGCGGATTTCCGATCCGACAGAGGCCACCAAGACCAGTCCTGCTTCGAGCGCGACGAAACCCTCGGGCTCCACCACTTTCACGGGCAGCCCGGACAAGCCGTCCGCGCCCTCCGACGCGAAGAGCGCCGGTTCGACGACGCCTAAGATCGGTCCGGCCGTAACCGCGCCCGAACCCAAGCGCGGCGGCGCGGGCTTCGGCTCGGTCGCCACGGCCGGGCTCCTCGGTGGAGTTATCGGTGCCGGCCTGCTTTTCGCCGTGGAGCGCTCCGGTGCCCTGGGCGTCGCGGAGGACGGTCGCATCGCCGCCCTCGACCAGAAGATCGCCGCGCTCGCGCCGAAGGACGCCCTCGCCGCCCTCGACAAGCGCATCGGCGCCAACGAGGCCGGCCTGAAGCCGCTGCAAGAGTCCATTCGCTCGGCCGATGCCACCGCCAAGGAGGCGCTGCAGAAGGCGGGATCTGTGTCCGCGGTACCGACTACGGCACCGACCGGTGACGGATCCGCGCCAGCCGCGACCCTGCCGCCGGATCTCATGGCCCGTCTCGATGGGCTCGACCAGCGCGTGGCGGCTCTACAGGAAGAGCCGGGACGCGACCAATCCGGCAATGCCGGTCTCACCGCCATCACCCCCCAGACGCTGACCGGTCTCGAGGACAGACTGAAGGCCGTCGAGGGCAAGGTCGACACCGTCGCCAAGCCCGCCGCCAACGACGGCCTTGCGAGCCAGGTCACCGCCCTGAAGGGTGAACTCGAGACGCGAACCAAGGCAAATGCCGAGGCCGGGGAAGCGCTGAACCAGAAGCTCGCGAGCCTGCAGCAAACCCTCGAGAGCCGGGTGAAGGCCGCGACGGAAGCGGTCCAGACCGCGACGCAGGCCAGCCAGCAGGCGGTCGACGCCAACAAGGCGCAGGCGGCCGAAGCGGCCAAGGGCGTGGAGCGGCTCATCCAGGCCCAATCCGAGAAGATCGCCGGCCTCGATCAGGCCCTGGCCAGCCGCGCGGAGGCCTCCACCGTCCAGGCCGCCATGCGGGTCGTCGCGGCGGACCGCATCGTCGGTGCGCTGAACACCGGCTCGCCCTATGCCGATGCGCTGGCGGCCCTGCGCAGCTCCGAACCCGGCGATCCGGCACGGCTCAGCGCTGTCGCGGCCTTCGCCGACAAGGGCGCTCCGACGGCCGCGTCTCTCGCCGCCGAGTTCCGTCCCATCGCCGAGCGGATCGCCGCGAACCGCAAGGCGGCCCAGGCGAAATCGGTGGCCGAGACAGGCGACATCAAGCAGCGCCTGATGAGCATGGCGGAATCCATCGTCCAGGTCCGCAAGGTCGACGCGCCGGCAAAGCCCGGCGAAACCGTCACCGAGGATGCCGTGCCGAAGGTGCAGGATGCCCTGGATCGCGGTGCCATTGCCGAGGCGGCCAAGGCCTTTGCCGGCCTGCCCGAGGATGTGCGCGGGCAGTTCGGCGAGTTCGGCACCAAGCTCGCCTCACGGGCCGCGGCCGGTGACGCCGCGCGGATGCTGCTGGCGGACGCGTTCAAGGCCTTGCCATCGACCGGTACCGCCCGGTGAGGTCCGTCCGTCCGCGCGGATCGCCGGGCGGCGTCGTCTCGATCATTGTGTGCGGGCGCAGCTTGCCCGCCTTTCCCGATACTCGCGTCCCCTCCCCGGCCGACGCCACCTTCCGGAGTTCGTGATCCCATGTGGCGCGCCCTCGCCTTTCTAGCCCTCCTCGCCATTGCCGCCTTCGGGGCGACATGGATCGCCGACCGGCCCGGCACGGTCACCATCGTGTGGAACGGGTACGAGGTCGCCACGAGCCTCGCCATCGCCCTGATCGGGGTGCTCATCGCAGCCATCGTCATCGGGTTCATCTGGGCCGTGGTGAGGGGAATCATCACGCTTCCCGAGGCCCTGGTCCGTGGCTCCAAGGAGCGTCGCCGGGCCAAGGGTTTCTCCGCCCTCTCGCGGGGCATGGTCGCGGTCGGCTCGGGCGATCCCCTGGCGGCGCGTCGCCATGCCAGCGACGCCGAGCGTCTGCTCGGTGCCGAGCCGCTGGCGCTTCTCCTGAAGGCGCAGGCCGCGCAGATCTCCGGTGACCGCGAGGCGGCGGAACACGCGTTCCAGCGCATGGTCAACGATCCCGAGACGCGGGTGCTCGGCCTGCGCGGGCTGTTCGTGGAGGCCCGCCGTCGCGAGGACGACGTGGCCGCCCGTGCCTATGCGTCCGAGGCCGCGCGCCTCGCACCCAGCGTCACCTGGGCCAACGAGGCCGTGCTCGAGGCGCAATGCGCGGATGGCGATTGGAGCGGCGCCGTCGAGACGGTGGAGCGCCGTGCCTCCCTCGGCCTCATCGAGAAGGGGCTCGCCCGTCGCCAGCGCGCGGTCCTTCTCACCGCCGCCGCACAGACCCGCGAGGCCGGCGAGCCCGAAGCGGCGACGCAGCGTGCCCTGGACGCGGTCAAGCTCGCGCCCGATCTCGTCCCGGCCGCCTGCATCGCCGGACGCCTGCTCGCGCGGCGCGGCGACCTGAGGAAAGCGGCCAAGATCGTCGAAGCGGCCTGGCGCGCCAATCCCCACCCGGACCTCGCCAAGGTCTATCTCGGCCTGCGCGTGGGCGATTCCGTGCGCGACCGACTCGCCCGGGCCGAAACCCTCGCCAAGATTTCCACTTGGCACCCCGAAGCCCGGCTCGCCATGGCGCAGGCCGCCTTGGAGGCGCAGGAATTCGGCAAGGCCCGTGAAGCGCTGGCGCCCCTTCTCGCCGAGCGTCCGACCGTCCGCACCTGCCTCGCCATGGCGAAGATCGAAGAGGCCGAGCACGGTGCGGGAACAGGCCGGGCACGCGAATGGCTGGCCAAGGCCGCCCACGCCCCGCGCGACCCGATGTGGATCGCGGACGGGATCGCCTCGGAGCGCTGGGCGCCGGTCTCGCCGGTCACCGGCCATCTCGACGCTTTCGTCTGGAAGGCGCCGACCGAGTTGCTCGAAGGGCCCTCCAGCGACGATGTCACCGGCGACCTCGTCGACAAGGACGATCGCAGCCAACCGGCCCTCGCGCCTGCCCTGCAGGGCAGCGAGATGCCGGCACCGGTGCCTGCGCCCGTCGCGTCACCTGCGAAACCCGCCGAACCCCAGCCGGTGAACGGCGCCGCGATGGTGTCGAAACCCTCCGCGCCGGCCACGGGTCCGATGGCACCCGGTGCCGTGACACCGGTGGTATTCCCCCCGCCGAAGGGTTCCGATTCCACGTCAGAGAACAAGGCGCGTCTGGTCGGCTGATCCCGCAATGGGGCAAGAAGGGCGGCGCGGCGGCGTCTCCCTTTAAAGGTCGGTTCACGCAAGCTCGCTAAAGCTGTGTCCAGCGAGTTCTGCGTAAACGAAGTGCCATGTCCCCATCTCTCGACGATGCGCCGGACTTCTCCGGCCTGATCGAACTGTCGCGTCTCGGTGACCTCGATCTGAAACCTGTCATCCTCCGAGTGCAGACCGATCTCTTCCTCACCGCGACCGCGCGGGACAGGAAGACGGTGGAGGCCTTCGAATCCCTGGCCGGCGGCCTGATCCCGACCGTCGACGACGAGACGGCCGAGATCGTGGCGCGCAAGCTGGCGCCCTTCCCCGCGACCCCGCAATCCGTCCTCGCCGCACTCGCCGCACGCGGCGGCGAGATCAGGGATCTGGTGATCGCGCAGGCGCCGGACCTGTCGGCGCTCGTGATCGAGGCCGCACTGGCGGACGGGTCGGACATCGCCGTCGCCATCGCCCGACGGGCCGATCTGAGCCGCAGCCTCATCGACGAGATGGCCTCCCGCGACGTCGCGGCCATCGATCTCGCCCTTGCCGAGAACTGGCAGCTCAGCCTTCAGGGCACCACCGTCGCGCTCCTGGTCGGTCGCGCTAGAACCAGGCCGGACCTGGCCCAGGCGCTGCTCGCCCGTCCCGACCTCGCTCCTGGCGATCTCGGACCGCTGTTTCTGTACTCCGACGAGGAACTCCGCGAGGCGATCGGCCGGGCGGTAGGCTCGCGCGCCGCACTTCGGCCCGCGCCTCCCCTGCCGCGCGAGGCCGGAGCCATCCTCACCGGTTTCTCCGGGCGCAAGGATGTGGCCGGCTTCGTCGGCGCACTGTCGGACATGCTCGGGCTGCAGCGCAATTTTCTCGCCGGGACACCCGACCCGAGCCGCCGCTACGACCTCCTGACCCTGGCGCTTCGCGCGGTCGGGCTGCACGAGGAAGAGGCGGTGTATGTCTTCCTCACCCTCAACGAGACCGTGGCCCGCTCCGTGGACCGGGTCTACGATCTGGTGAAGCTGTTCCGCACCATCCCGCGCGGTGCGGCCCGAGACCTTCTCTGCGCGGTTCTCGACATGCCGCTGGCCGAGCGGCTCAACGGCGGCTCCGCCCACCAGCCCTACGCGGCCCCCGACGCGGTGCGTCCCAGCATGCCCGCCACCGAGCGCGCCCCGCTACGCCCGGCCCTTCCCGGCAGGGTGCGGCAGTCCGGAACGGCCTGACGGTCCGCCGGAGCCCGCGTCGTTCTATTCGACGAGATCGAGATGGTGGCGGCCTGCGCGGTCGTCGATCTCGATGATCCAGAGATCGTCGTCGAAACGCACTTCCTTGCCGATGCGGAGTTCGACATCGGGCGGCGAGGCTTCGCTCATCAGCCGGACGAAGCTGCGGTCCGCCCCGTCCCCGGTATCGACGAGCGATTGGGGTGCCGGACCATAAAGGTCGGCCCGGCCATCCAGACGGTCGACCTTCACGAAGATGGCTCCCGCCTCGGGCGCACCGCGCCGGCGCTGCACCGCGTCGATCCCCTCGACGGCGAGACGGCGGAGATGGGCCGAGACCCAGAAATCGGAGCGCAGGCGAGGCATGGCCCGCCTATAGCACCGATGGATTGGCGCAAGCATCTGCCTCCGTGGACCAATTCCCGGATCTGATCCGACGCTCGATGGCGATCGCCCGTCTCGGGTCTATAAATCGACCGGTGCCGGGTTGATCGACGAGGCTCCTGCGCCTGGATCAGACACAAACGGGACCACCCTTGCGAGGGGCGGTCCCGTTGGGTTTCCAGAGAAGCGTCCAGCCTGAGCACGCCAGGATCGGGTCTGCCCGGAAGACCTACTGGGCGACGGTCGAACCGGTCGTGGTGGTCGATTTCACCGGCTTCGAACCCGGCTCGTGCGACATCGTCTTGGTGCGGGATTCGACGCTCTCGCCATCGCGGACCTTGGTCTTGGTCTGCGACTTCGAGAAGGTGCCGCCGTCATGGGACATCGCCTTCGCCTGTCCGTTCAGGCCACCGTTACCGGTCTCGTTCACGTGCGAGCGATCCTTTGTCTTGCCGCCGGCGGCGCTGCCACCGGTCGCGAGCGAGGAGCCCGTCGCGCCGTCCGAGCCCGTCGAGGTGCCGCCCGTCCCGACCGTCGAGGCGGACGTGCCGCCGGCGGCGGCGGAACCGGCGCTGCCGCCCGTCGCGCTGCCGCGAGTCTGGGCATCGGCGATGGCGGGCGCGAGGAGGAGCCCGAGGGCCGCGAGCGCGGGAAGAACCTTCGTGATCGTCATGTCAGCCTCACCTTTTGTCCTTGGGAACGGTGACCACGCAGTCGCCGTCTCCGGTGGTGGTCATCGTGGTGCCGTTGCCGGAGCTCGAACTCGAGGCCGAGCTGCTCCTCGTGCCATCGGCGGATCGGGTGGTGACGGACGGGCCCCCGGTAGAGGAACTCTTCACGCCGTCCGGACCGGCCGTGACTGAACTCGACACCGCTCCGGTGTTCTTCGCCGCATCGGACGAGACGATTTTACAGGGTTTTCCGTTCGGCCCGGTGGTGACCGTCGTGCCGCCCGAGACGCCGTTCGGTCCCGCGGTGACGGTGCTGGTCTGGGCATGGCTCGCGGCGACCCCGGCAATGGCGAGGGCGCCGCCGAGAAGCGGCAGGATCATACGCGCCATGGTGCAACTCTCCTCGGAAGCGGGATGGGCGCGGCTCCGCAGAACCGCGCCCGAGAGGTCAGACCTGCGGCTCAGCGCTTGTTATGGCCGGGCGCGTTCTCGGAATTGCCGGGACCGCTCTTGTCGTGGCCAGCAGCGCTGCCGGACTTGCCGGCGCCGCCGGACGTTCCGGCGGACGAGCCACCGGTGCCGACCGTCGAGCCGCTGGTGCCCTTGCCGGCCGACGAACCGCCGGTACCGACCGTCGAGCCCGAGCCGCTACCCGTGCCGGCGGACGAACCACCCGTGCCGACGGTCGAGGAGCTGTTGCCGCCACCGGCCGACGAACCGCCCGTGCCCAGCGTCGAGGACGTGCCCGAGCCGCTTCCGGAGCCAGCCGACGAACCACCCGTACCGACCGTCGAAGAACTGGTGCCACCGCCCGAGGAAGAGCCGCCGGTTCCGACGGTGGACGACGACTGCGCGACCGCCAGGGCAGCGCCACCGAGGACGAACGTGGTCGTGAGGGCGACGATGCGAATCTGCTTCAACATAAGGTTGCTCCAGTTGTTGTAGTCTTTACGGAGCAATAAACGGAGACCTGCCAAATACCGTTCCAACAAAATACAGCTTACTTGAGCAAAGTGCCTATCTGAACGGCAGATTAACACGCCGTTCTATTTACCCCGAGCGTGGCCGACCGTTCAGGGACTTGCCCTGCTCGAGAAAGGACTCGTTGGCCGGAACTGCCAAACGGTGTTCGGCCAGAATCTCCGCCAATCCTGAACCGTCAGGAGAGAGGCGCGAGCGGGCAGGAACGACGATTGCCGTTTGACCGTTCCACGCCGACATCGCGGGGGCTTCGCGCGTTCACGCGCCGTCGACACCGAAAGCGGCTTTGCCGCTCTCAGTCCCTCACACACCGAGGTCTGAGGCAGAACGCCGGATCCGACCCTTATCCCTTGGTCGAGCCGGCACGGGAGGCGAGTTCGCGCAAGGTGCGGCCGGCGGCGACGCCCTTGACCGGGAGCTTGCGGTCACGCTCGAATTTCTCGATGGCCGCCCGTGTGCCGGGGCCGAGGACGCCATCGGCGACGAGCGGTCCGTAACCGAGTTTCACCAGGGCGCGCTGTGCCTGCGCCACGGCCTGATCGGGTTTCGGCGTCACCGACGACGTGGTTTCCCCGGCCTTGATGATGTCGGCGATGACATCGCGCTTGGTCGACGCCGCCGCCGGCGCGGGCTTGGGCGCGGGTTTGGCCGCCTCGATGGCCGGCGCGGCTTTCGGCTCGGGAGCGGTCTCGGGCTTCGGCACCTCGATCTTGCGCGGCGCGGCTTCCGCCAGTTTCGCCGGCTCGGCTGTCTGGCCGGATGCCGGCTTGGCGGCGGTGGTGCCGGCACCCTTGCCGAGGGTGGGGAAGAGCGGCGCGGGGTGGCGGCCACCCTGGTAGCCGAGCGCATTCAGGGCGACGGCCGCCACCGCGCCGATGGCAACGACCGAGCCAAGGACTTCTCCCGGCCGGCGCAGGCACAACCGCCCGAACCCGCCGACGGCTTGCACGACGTTCCGGAACCAGCCGGAGGCGGGCCGCCGGGCGGGACCGGAGGCGGGTTTGCGGCGAGGCGCGGAGGCCTGTGCCGTCCTGGTCGGCACGATGATCTCGCGCTGGTCGCGCTTCGGCAGCGGTTCGCGCATGGTCTATCCCCTCGAACGCAGACGACGGCCCGACAGATCGAGCCGGGAACGGAAAACCGGCCCCGGCGAAACGCCGTGCCGGTACGGAATGCGCGCGCCTCGTCCGGGGCATCGAAGCCGGGACGAGGCGCGCGTGGGGCCTTGGAGGTCGCGGAGATTTCTCATCCCGCGCGCTGCATCGGTATGTAGCGTTCGCTCACCGCCTCGGGGGCGGGGTCGAACAGCCCCATCGGTCGGCGCACCGGCACCACCGTCCCGTCGAGGCTCGGCAGGGGCGTCGAACGGCGGATGCCGGTGCGGATCGGGGCCGGCGGTGCGGTGCTGGACCCGCGCCGGCAATCGAGGGGAAGCGTCACGGTCACGCTGGTGCCCTGACGTTCGGCGCTCTCGATGGAGATGCTGCCGCCATGGAGGCCGACGAGGCCCTGCACCACCGAAAGACCGAGCCCGGTTCCCTCATGTGTCCGGTCGTAGCCGCTGCCCGCCTGGAAGAACGGCGCGCCGATACGCGGCAGGTCGTCCGCGCCGATCCCGATCCCGGTATCGGCCACCACGATGTCGAGATGCGCCGCGCTGCGCCGGACGGAGACCTCGATCCGCCCGCCGGGCGCGGTGAACTTCACCGCGTTGGAGAGGAGGTTGATGAGCACCTGACGGCAGGCGCGGGGGTCCGCCATGATGTCGATCCCCAACCCGTCGGTGCCGCGCACCAGGGTGATCCCGCCCTGGTCGGCCCTCAGCTGCATCAGGTCGCAGCAGGTCCGCACGAGCGCGCCGACATTCACCACCTCGGGGACGTAATCGAAATTGCCGCTCTGGATGCGCGACATGTCGAGGAGCGCGTTCACCACGTCCAAGAGATGGCGACCGGAACTGCCGATGATCTCGGCATATTCGCGGCTGCGCTCGGGCCCGAGCGTCATGGAGCTTTGCCCGGCGAGGACTTCCGAGAAGCCGATGATGGCGTTGAGGGGCGTGCGCAATTCGTGGCTGACGGTGGCGAGGAACCGGCTCTTGAGGTCGTCGGCGCGTTCGGCCTCGGCGCGGGCGCGCTCCAGTTCCTCGGCGTGGCGACGGTGCTCGCTGACGTCGCGGGTCACGGAAACCACGCTCGATCCCTCGATCCCCGACAGGGTGCCGACGATGCAATGGGCCCGCATCTCGGCGAAGATCACCCGCGGCTCGCCTTCGGCGCGCTGGGCGGCCGCGTCGAGATGCAGCCGGAACTGGACGGTGGCGGGCTTGCCGCTGGCGGCCACGTCGCTGATCGTCTGCAGCAGGGCCGGACGGTCTCCCACATGGACGCGGTCGAGCAGGCCGTGTCCGCGCAGGCGCCCCGGTTCGATTCCGACGAAACGTGTCGAGGAGGCGCTCGCATCGATGACGCGACCGTTCCGGTCGTGCCAGGTCACGAGGTCGTCGATGGCCGAGAGCAGCATGCGGTCGCGCAATTCGTTGTCGCGCATGCGGGCCAGCCAACGGTCCTCGTGGCGCAGATGCTCCAGGGCCTGGGCGGCCACGTGACCGATGGCCGTGATGGCGAAGACCGGCATCGCGAGGGAGCGGGACAGGTCGAGGAGGGGCAGCGAGATGCTGCCCGGCGGCAGGAAGGCGACGACCAGGGCGCCGATCATCGCGATGAAGGCGGCTGCCAGCGTCGCGCGGCGCGAGCCGGACACGACGGCTTCCAACGGGATCGCTACCAGCCAGATCGCGGCGGCGGAATTCACCCCGCCCGACATCTGGGCGAGGCAGACCACGAGGCCGGTGAGGCCCGCCGACGAGATCGCATGGGCGACCCAGAGGATTCCGGTCCGCGACAGGAACACGGCGGCGAAGATCGGCAGGATCAGGCTGGCGATGGCCAGAACTTCGAGACCGCTGGGGACGCCCCGCCAGAGCAGATAAGGCGGGAGGCAGGCCATCATCACGATCCCGGTCGCGAGGCGCGACACCAGGAACCGCTCGTGCCGGAACCGCACGGCATCGTCGTCGATCACCGACTCATGCACGAGTCCGGCGAGCCGGAGATCGATCAGGGAAGCCAGGCCGCTGTAGATACGCAATACGCACACGCACAGCGCGAAGTGCCAAACAGGCCGCTTCGTCGCCCCTTGCTCGACTTTGACTCGGGTTCGACTTGAACTCGACTGATGCCAAACCTCGCAGACCCGACTTAAGCGAGTGTTGCGCAGACCCCTCCGATTGTTCGCGGATGCTTTCCGGTCCGTAACCAGGCCTATTCGGCGGAAGGTCCCTTTCGGGGCACATCGCCCGTTATCCACAGGGCCGGGCACCACATGCCGGTTCGCTGAAGGGTGCTGGCAAAGCCATGTTCACCATGGTTCTGGATTTCAGGACGCCTGTGATGGGGGCTTTACGTTCTGCGCGGAGGCTCGGTCGCACGGGCCCGCTCACGGCCGACACCGAACCAGTCCGGGAAGCCCATGTCGTTCCTCATCCGCGTCTGCCTCGCCATCGGTGCCCTCTCCTACCTCGCCGCCCACCGCGACGATCCCGACCTCGCGGCGCGCATGACGGCGCCGTCGCTGGAGAAATCCGTCTCCGTCGCCTGGGGAGCGTTGCCGGCCGATACGCGCGAGAAGGCCCTGAGCCAGGCCACCGACGGCTTGGTCCGGCAGGTGGCGGGATCTCTCGCCGGCTCGTCGCGCGACACCCTGGCCGAGACGGATCGCCGTCCGGCCTGGCGCGGCGTGGACGACCGCTGATCGGGACGTGAGCGACCGGACCGGACCGCCTCCCCTTCCCTCAGATCTCGTAGGACGCGGCCTGTCTTCCGCGCAGGACGTAGAGCGAACAGGGATCGAGGCGCAGGCGCGCATTGGGGGGGAACAAGGCCTGCCCGGCCGGGACTGCGCCCGTCGGTCGGGTCGTGTCGAACACGACCATCCACGGCCCGCCGATCACCGGGGCCAGGGTGAAATCGATCGCGTCCTCGGCAGCGTTGATGAGGATCAGCAGGCGGTCCGCGCTCGGTAGATCGTTGCCGATCTGCATGCCGAAGGCCTGCCGGTGTCCGTCGGCCCAGGCCTCGTCGTCCATCTCGGCACCGCAGGGCGAGAGCCAGTGGACGTCGCGCAGCGGCCCCTCCCCGATCACGGCACCGGTCAGGAAGGTCAGGCGGCGCAGGGCCGGTTGCTCGCGGCGCAAGGCCGTGAGGTTGGCGACGAAGGCCGTGAGGCCGGGGTCCGGATCGTTCTCCCAATCGACCCAGTTGATCGCGTTGTCCTGGGCATAGGCGTTGTTGTTGCCGTTCTGGCTCCGCGACCGCTCGTCCCCGGCCAGAAGCATCGGGACGCCCTGGGCCAGAAAGGTCGTCGCCAGCAGGTTGCGCTTCTGCCGCGCGCGAAGGCTCAGAATCGCAGGATCGTCGGTGGGACCCTCGACGCCGTAATTGCGCGAGAGGTTGTGGCCGTGGCCGTCGCGATTGTCCTCGCCGTTGGCGTGGTTGTGCTTCTCCTCGAAGGCGACGACGTCGGCCAGCGTGTAGCCGTCATGGCTCGCCACGTAGTTGATGCTGGCCAAAGGCGAACGGCCGGAGCCGGAGAAGATCTCCCGCGAGCCGGACAGGGCCTGCGTGAGCTTCGGCAGAATGCCGTGGTCTCCGCGCCAGAAGGCGCGGACGCCGTCGCGGAACTGGTCGTTCCACTCGGCCCAGCCGCGCGGATAGGCGCCGAGCTGGTAGCCGCCCATGCCGATATCCCACGGCTCTGCGATCATCTTTGCCCGCGACAGGATCGGGTCCTGCGCGATGGCCTGGAAGAACGCCGCCCTGGGGGTGAAATCGTGCGGCGTGCGTCCGAGGCTGGTGGCGAGATCGAAGCGGAACCCCGCCACACCATAGGCGGTCACCCAGTGCCGCAGGGAGTCGAGGACGAGCTGCATGACCCGCGGGTGGTCGAGGTCGAGGGTGTTGCCGCAACCGGTGCAGTCGATCTCATGCCGCCGGTTCTCCGGGTTGAGCTTGTAATAGCTGGCATTGTCGATGCCCCGGAACGACAGGGTCGGTCCGGTATGATCGGCCTCGCAGGTATGGTTGTAGACGACGTCGAGAATGACCTCGATCCCGGCGGCGGCGAGTTCGCGGATCGCCGCCTTGAGACCACCGGCCCCGGCCGCCCCGAGATAGCGCGGCTCCGGCGCGAAATATCCGAGCGGCGAGTAGCCCCAGAAATTCACCAGCCCCTTCTCCACCAGGAACCGGTCGTCGGCGAAGGCCTGGATCGGGAGAAGCTCGATCGCCGTCACACCCAGCTTCAGCAGGTGCTCGATGATCGCCGGATGGGCCAGGGCGGCATAGGTGCCGCGCTCCGCCTCGGGAATCGCCGGGTGAAGCTGTGTCAGCGCCTTCACATGGGCTTCGTAGATCACGGTCTGCCCGAGGGGACGACGGATCGGCGTGATCGCGAGTTCGGTCAGGTCGGGGGCCGTCACCACGCCGCGCGGCATGAGGGCCGCGCTGTCGCGCCGGTCGATCTGGTCCTCGCGCTGGAGGCCGCGACGGTGACCGTAGAGGGAATCGTGCCAACGGATCCGGCCATGGATCTCGCGCGCATAGGGGTCGAGAACGAGCTTCGCCGGATTGAAACGATGACCGTTGGCCGGGTCCCAGGGGCCGTGCACCCGGTAGCCGTAGAGCTGGCCCGGAAACACGCCGCGCAGATAGCCGTGCCAGACGTCGTCGGTGCGGCAGGGGAGCGGGATGACGCGATGTTCGTGGCGTTCGCCCGGCTCGAACAGGCACAGGTCCACACCGGTGGCGTTCTCGGAAAACAGCGCGAAATTGACACCGCGACCATCGAAATGCGCCCCGAGAGGTCCGGGTACGCCTTCGTCGATGCCGATCATGGAGGCCTTTCGCAGGTGCATAGGCCCAACGAATGCGGGCCGGTCGTCGGCGCGGGTCACGCAAGAACGGTACCCCGGAGCCCTGTCCCGCAACCGGCCTGATTGGCCGGTACCGCTCGCCCCGCCGTTAACAGGACGACGGGGGGCTACTCTGCGGCAGCAGCGGCGCGGGGTGGCTCGCGCTCGACGGTGCGGAAGTTCTCCAGGTCCGTCAAGAAATTCCGCGCCCACCAATCCACATCTTCGCGCGTCATCCGCTCGACCATGGGCTTCCAGCGCTCGATCCGCTCGCCGCGCGGCATGTAGAGCGCCGTGCGGATCGCCTCCGCCACCTCGAACCGGTCATAGGGATTGACCAGCAGGGCCTCGGGCAGCTGCCGGCACGCGCCGGCGAATTTCGACAGCACGAGCACGCCCGGATCGTCCGCTGTCTGGGCGACGATGTATTCCTTGGCGACCAGATTCATCCCGTCGCGCATGGGCGTAACCAGGCCGACGCGGGCGGCGCGATAGAGACCCGCCAGGACAGGACGCGGATAGGCCTTCGTCACGTACTGGATCGGGGTCCAGTTCGGCTCGCCTAGCGCGCCGTTGATCTCGCCGACGGTCTCGTTCACCTCGCGGCTGAGTTCCTCGTATTCCGGCACCTCGGTGCGGGATTTAGGCGTGATCTGGAGGTAGACGACGTTGCCGCGCTGGTCGGGGTTCGATGCGAAGAAGCGGTCCACCGCCTCCATCCGCTCGGGCACGCCCTTGGAATAATCGAGCCGGTCGACGCCGATGAGGAGCTTGCGGGTGCGCAGGCCCGCCATCGTCTCGCGGACAGTCTTGTTGGCGCCGGCATTCTCAGCCGCCTCTTTGAACCCGGCGACATCGATGCCGATGGGGAAGCTGCGAATGCGGGTCCGGCGCCCATCGACCATGAGCGACCCGCCGCCGAGCGGAATGGCCCGCAATTCGTCGATGAGATTGCGCGACAGGTTGTGGACGTCCGGGTCGGTTTGGAGGCCGATCAGGTCGTAATCGGCGATGCCGCGCAGGAGATCACCGCTGGCGGGCAGCGTGTTAAATACGTCCGCCGCCGGCCAGGGAATGTGGTGGAAATAGCCGATGGGGTTGGCGATCCCAAGGCCGCGCAGCTCCGATGCGAGCGGCAGCAGGTGGTAATCGTGGACCCAGATGATGTCGTCTGGCTCGATCAGCTTGGCGAGAGCCCGCGCAAAGGTCCGGTTCACACGCTGGTAACCGGCGTAATCCGAGCGCGAAAACGCCCCCAGGCCGAGCCGGTAATGCATGATCGGCCAGAGCGCACGGTTGGCGAACCCGCTATAATATTCCCGGTGATCCTGAGGCGACAGGTCGACCACGGCGTATTGAACGCGACCGCGATCGATCAGTTCGGGTTCTTCGGACGGATCCTCGACGACTTTGCCGCTCCAGCCGAACCACAGTCCTTCATAGGACGTGAAGGCCTCCTTGACGGCGACCGCCAAACCTCCTGCGGCAACGGATTTCCCGCTGTCTTCAGGGATGGCCACACGGTTCGATACGATGACAAGGCGTGCCACTCAGCGGGCTCCGGTCCTCAGCGTGCGGCGCACCATAAGCGCACCGGACAAGATGATTCCGACAGTCAACGCGCGTAACCCGGCGGTGATCCGTCGGATACGGCTACGTATGTTGATAATCCGCCGACCAACCTAGCCGACAGCGCCGCCCGCGGCCAGAGTTCAGCACCATGAATGTCGGTTCGGCGGTGGATCGCCGGTCGGTTCGGCGGCTGTCGAGCGCCAGGATGGGCCCGGTCCGGCACCCAACGTAAGCTTAGGTGAATCCCGCCGGGCCGGCGGTTCCGACCGTTGGCAGCGCCACCGTCCGAGCATTGCATACGCAGCGCATTCCCTTCGGAACCGCGTCTGTTTCCGTGATGTTGAAGAGCCACAGGTGACACAGACCACAAGTGATCGAGGAGTATGCGCGTGAACGCAAATCAACCCACTGGCCCGGCATCCGCGGCGAACGCCCCCGGGATCGGCTCCGGCGAGGCTGCTACTCCAACCGGCGATTGGCGGACGCTGAAGGGCGATGTCGAGGGCATCGCCGACGTGGCCGTCGAGCGTGGACGGGGATTCGTCGCCGCCGCACGCGCCCATGCCACCGACTATGCCGATCGCCGCAAAGGTGACGCGGCCCAGTCCGTCAACGACCTGGCGCAGGGCCTGCGGGATTCGAGTAAATCCTTCGAGGAGCAGCCCAACATCAAGGCGTTCTTCGACAGCGCCGCCGAGGGACTCGAGCAGCTCGGTTCCTCCATCGAGAACCGCAGTTTCGCCGAGTTCTACGACGAGGCGGAAGCCTTCGCCCGCCGTGCGCCGGTGGCCGTCGCCGTCGCCACCTTCGTGACCGGCTTCGTCGTCTCGCGCTTCATCAAGTCGTCGAGCATCGCGCATGACCGCGATGCCCGCGATTCCTTCCGAAGCTAGGCGGGCGCCATGTCGAACGCCCCTCAATCCAGCATTCAAAGCCTCGTCGGCGATGCCCTGCGCGAGACCAGCGAACTCGCGCGCAAGGAGATGGCGCTCTTTCGCAATGAGATGACGAGCAACGTCCGCACGCTGTTCATCGGCCTCGCGCTGATGGTCGGTGCCGGCGTCTTCGGGGTCGTCGCCCTGTTCGTCCTCGTGGACGCCCTGGTGAAATGGCTCGCGACGGTAGTGCATTCGGAAGCCTTGTCCGCTCTCATCGTCGGAGGCGTGCTTCTGGTCATCGCCATCGTCTTCGCCCTGATCGGGCGGAGCACCATGTCACTCTCCACCCTGGCGCCGACCCGCACGACACGGCAGATGCGCCAGGACGCGCGTGCGTTGTCGGAAAGGGTTTCGGGATGAGTGAATCGTTGAACGATCTCGAAAAGGACATCGAGGCGAGCCGTGCCCGCCTCGATCAGACCATCGATCGCATTCAGGACAGGCTCTCTGTCCCGAGCATCGTCGACGACATGCTGGGCAATGTCCGCCGGACCCCGCTGAGCGGTGCCTATGACGGCGCTCTCGATGCGATACGGCGCAACCCGGTCCCCGTTCTGCTCATCGCGGCCGGCATCGGCTGGCTTCTGCATCGCACCGGCAAGGATCGGCAGACGCTGACGAAGCGTCCGGTCATCGATCCCAACGGTGCGCTGCCGGTGACGCCGGGCGTGGCCGCGAAGACCTACGACCCCGACCAGCCGACCCGCCAGCCCGTGAAGGACCTGGCCGAAGCAAACCAGATCTGAGCCATCACGGGCCGATCGACACCCGACTGATCCGGCAGCGGCATCGCCGCCCCATCCCCATTCGACAGGAGTCGCATCCATGAGTTCCAGCAGCATTCCGGGCGGGCCGAAGAGCTCCCTCCCCGACGACATCGCCGTCTCCGCCGGCCTGCCCCATGGCGACGAGACGGCCCGTTCGCTCCACGACATCTCCGACCGTGCACGCAGCGAAACACGGACCACGGCCGGCGACCTCCGCCACCAGGCTGGCCACCTCGCCGACGATACCCAGTCGAAGGCCGAGGGCTATGCCGACCGCGCCAAGGCCGCGGCCCTCGATGCGCGCGACACCGTCAAGGATAAGGCGGAATCGTTGCTCGACCGCGCGTCCGGGACCTATGACGACGCGCGTGAATGGGCGTCGGACGCCCACCGCTCCGGCCGTCGTAGCATCGGCGAGTTCGCCGAGCGTGGAAGCCAGCGCCTCGACCGCGGCAAGACCAATGTCGAGCAGTTCGTCACCGAGAACCCGCTTCTCGTCGGCGTCGTCGGCCTCGCGGCGGGAATGCTCCTCGGCGCCCTGCTTCCCAGGACGCGCCGCGAGGACGAGACGGTGGGACATTGGTCCGACGAGGTGAAGGACCAGGGCATCCGCTACGCCCGCGACTTCGCCGACCGTGGCCGCGAGTTCGTGGAGAGCGCGCTCGACCCAGAGAATCTCAACACCACGACCCAGGGCGGTTCCGAGCCGTTCCGCAAGCCGGATGTGCCGCCGGTGCGCCAGCACTGAGGGCAGGTTTCCGAACCAAATTTCGCGACGGAAGAGGGGCGGCGCTCGACAGCGCCGCCCCTTTTGTGTTCGGACTGGAGCGAGTGTCGGAATCGGGGTTGCCCCCGGGGCCGACGGAGATTGCGTCGAGCGAGGCCCCGCGACCCGTGTCAGCCCCTCAGCCCCGCCTGCTTTGGTGCGGCGACACTGCGGTCACCGTGGAGTTCGGTGAGACCATCGACCCCGAGGCCAACGCGATGGTCCTGGCCCTCGATCGTGCCGTGCAGGATGCTGACATTTCAGGGCTCGTAGAGACCGTCCCCACCTATCGCTCGCTGACCGTCCATCTCGATCCCTGCGCGGCCGAGCCGAACCGGATCGAAGCCTCGCTCCTCGCCCTGGTCGGTGCGGTCCCCGCCGAGAGGACGCCACGCCGGTTATGGCGCATCCCGGTGGTGTATGGCGGGTCCTTCGGCATCGATCTCGCCGATGTCGCCGCCCATCATGGGTTGAGCGCCGACGAGGTCGTGTCCCGGCATGCCGCAGCCGATTACCGGGTGGCCATGAACGGTTTCCTGCCGGGCTACGCCTATCTCTCCGGTCTCGACCCCAGCCTCGCTCTCTCGCGCCGGGAAAGCCCGAGGCCGGTAACGCCGGCCGGTACGATCTCCATCGGCGGCGTGCAGGCTCTGGTGGCGAGCATCGCCGCCCCGAGCGGATGGCATCTCCTCGGGCGGACCCCCGTGCGCTCGTTTCTACCGGGCCGCGACCCGGTCTTCCTGTTCGAGCCCGGCGACGCCATCCGCTTCCTGCCCATCGAGCCGGAAAGATGGGACGAACTCGACCGGGCCGCGCGCGCCGGTGAGCGCATCGTCGAATGCGAGACCGCGCCGTGACCGCGCGTCTCGTCATCCGCCGATGCCATGGCGCGCTCAGCCTCCAGGATGGCGGACGGCAGGGCTACCAGCGCTACGGCCTTTCCGGCTCCGGTGCGATGGACCGCCTCGCCATGGCGACCGCCAACGCGCTGGTGGGCAATGCCCCTGACGCACCGGTCCTCGAATTCGGGCTCGGCGGCGGGAGCTTCATCGTGGAGGCGGAACAAGGATGGTTCGCCTGCGCCGGCGCGCCCTGCACGCTCCGTATCGAAGGCGCACCCTTTGCCGGTCACCGCACCGCGACCTTGGCGCGAGGCGCCGAACTCATCGTGGACCCGCCGCGTGAGGGAGCGTTCGTCTACTTGGCCGTGGCCGGCGGGTTCGAAGCGGGTGCCGTGCTAGGCAGCATCTCACTCCATCTCCGCGCGGGCATCGGGGGCGTCGAGGGACGTCTGTTCCGATCCGGCGACCATCTGACCTTCGCCGCGATGGAGAGCACCGCACTAGGTGACCGGACCATCGATGCCGTTCCCCTCGACCGGGATGCACCGATCCGCGTCCTGCTCGGCCCCCAGGCCGAACGCTTCACCCAAGGCGGGATCGACACGCTGCTGGGCTCGACCTTCACCGTGTCGCATCGCGCCGACCGGATGGGATACCAGCTCGACGGCCCGGCCATCGCCCATGGCGCGGGCGGCTACAACATCGTCTCCGACGCCACCGTCATGGGCTCGATTCAGGTGCCGGGCAACGGCCTGCCCATCGTGCTGATGGCGGATCGGCAGACCACGGGCGGCTACCCGAAGATCGCGACGGTGATCTCGGCCGATCTGCGCCGCATCGCCCAAAGCCGGCCGGGCGATCCGATCCGGTTCGAGGCCGTCACCCTGGCAACAGCGCGGGAGGCCGCCCTCCGGCGGCAGCGCGACATCGCCGACCTGCCCGGCCGCCTTCGGCCGCTGGGGGGCTTCGACGCGGAGCGGCTCCTGGGGGCAAACCTCGCCGGTCACGCCGTCGATGCCCTGCGGGAAGGCCCATAAGACGTGACGGCATCCGGTCTTACCGAAATTGATTCGTTCGGCAGTGCGCGACACCCCGATGCCGAAGAGCGTCTGTGTGCGGGAGGAGGGCCAGGATGCGGATCGCCGCGTTGATCTTCGGCCTGGCGCTGCTCGTGGCGACGGCCTTCTGGTTCTTCTACCTCGTCCCCCTGGGATGCGCGATGAACACCACCGGCTGCAACGAGCGGTTCACGGTGTGGAGCGGCCTGGGCCTGGTCCATTTCTGGACGCCCTTCCTCATCGCCGTGTCGGCGCTGGCCTATGGTCTGGGACGGCCGTGATCTTACGTGCCTGGCCGACGAAAGCCGCGCCGGCAGCGAGGGGAAGCCGTCGCCCCCTCGTCTCGTTGAGGCTTTATGGGGCCTGCCATTCGACACCGGCATGCTCGCGGATATCGCCGGGCGCGGACCCGGTATCGGCATCGCTGACCCAGTCGCTCGGCTCGACCACATCGACGATCTCGTCGTCGGGATAGGCCGCGGCGAGAAAGACCTTGGCCTCCCCCTCGGCGGCAGCCCGGACCGTGACCAGCGGGCGAAAGCCCTTGGCTGCGCGGATATTGGCGATGAAGAGCTTCGTCATGTGCATTCTCCCGGCCACGCTGACGAGCGCGACACTCGGCTAACGCGGGAAACCTCGATCCGCGCGGGCCCTCGATGAAAATGATGGGCCGCCACCTTTCGCAGCCCGGAGGCACTTCACCCAAGCTGCGATGCCTGCCCAATTCCCCTCATCCGTCTCGACGCCGCGCGAGCGAGCCGCTATCGGGGCAGAATGAAGCTCGCCGATTGCGACATCCTCATCCTCCCCGGCTACGCAGGCTCGGAAGACGGCCATTGGCAGGCCGGCTGGGCCGCTCGCATGGCCAATGCCCGCATCGTCGAGCAGGAGGATTGGCACCATCCCGAGGCCGGCTCCTGGCGCGCGCGTATCGTCGAGGCGGTGGAGGCGGCGACGCGGCCGGTGATCCTCATCGCCCACAGCCTCGGCGTGGTCGCCTCCGTGCAGGCCGCGCCCGCCTTCCCCGAGGGCAAGGTGCGGGGTGCCCTGTTGGTGGCGTTCCCGGATGTGGAGCAGACGCCGAACCTGCCATCGAGCGTCACGGATTTCGCGCCGGTGCCGCGCGATCCCCTGCCCTTCCCGTCCTTGCTGGTGGCGAGCCGCAACGACCCCTATTGCGCTTATGACCGGGCCGAGGACTTCGCCTATTCCTGGGGTTCCGCCCTGGTCGATGCGGGCGAATCCGGCCACATCAACGTGGCGAGCGGGCATGGTCCCTGGCCCGAAGGGCTGATGCGCCTGGCGGGCTTCCTCAAGGGGCTCTGAGCCGCTCACTCCTTCTCGGCCCCGCCCATCGGCTTCAGCAGCTCCCCGGCCACATCCGACAGGCGCGGCGGCTCCTCCCTGACGAAGGGGAGCGGGCGGCAGACGGCCAGGGCGGCGAGGCCGAACCGGGCGGTCATCAGGCCGTTGAGCACGCCCTCGCCGAGCTTCGCCGAGACCCGCGCGGCGATGCCGAGGCCGAGCACCTGCTGGATCATGCTCTCGCCCACCGCCATCCCGCCCGTGACGGTGAGATGCGCGAAGGCGGCGCGGGCAAGACGCAGGAATCCGAGAAAGCCCGGACGCCCGCCATAGATCGTCGCGATCTGGCGCAGGAGGCGCACGGCGGCAAAGACCACGAAGGCCACGTCGACGATGGCGCGCGGGCTGAGCGCCGTCACCGCCGAGACTTGCTTGGCGGCCGAGGCGATGGCGTTGCGGGCCTGCCGGTCGAGGGGTTCGAGCAGTTCGTGCTCGGCGAGCCCGATCCGGTCCTCAACGTCGAGAATCGTATCGCCCAGAGCTTTTAGGCGCTGGCGGCCGGCCGCGAGTCCGGTCCTCGTGGCGTAGAGATCGCAAAGCTCGGCGACCACCGCCTGCGCGCCGGTGTGATCCCGCGTGGCGATAGCCTCGATGGCCTTCGCCCGCAGCTTCTCGATCCGGCGCTCGCGCCAGATGCCCGCGAGCTCGCGCATCACCAGGGCGAGGAAGGCGATGGCCGCGAGGACGAGCAGGGCCAGGGCGACGCCGCCGAGCCAGGGCGCGGCGGAGAACAGGTCCGCGATCATCCGCTCCAGCGACAGGCCGACCGCGAGGGAGACGAGGCCGCCCAAAGCCAGCATCAGCACCGACAACCAGGGCGCCCGCGATTCTGGAGCCACCGGCACGGCGGTGCCGTCCGCCGCCTCGACGATCTCGAACGGCTCTTCGACGATCCGGACCGCGTTCGGCGGCACCGGCGGCGGAACGATGCCCTCCAGGCCCTCGGCCGGCTCGGCGGCGGGGATGCGGAAGGCGCGGGGACGGTTCGGAGAGGTCATGGGCGGACCTTTGATAATGGCATGGTCGCGAAGTGGGATAGATCGGTCGAGCGTCCCTCTCCCCGCCTGCGGGGAGAGGGACGTGTCCCCGCCTGCGGGGAGAAGGACGTGTCCCCCCTCGTCGGGGGGCACGTCGAGGCGGCAGCCGAGGGTGAGGGGGCGATTGCGACAATGCCACATCCGGTCCGGCCCCCTCACCCTCGCTCCGCTCGTCGCGGGGACGACGAGGTCCCCGCGACCCTCTCCCCGCGCGCGGGGAGAGGGGGACTCGCTCGGCCCGGCACTCACGTCAGCTTGTCGCCGATGAGGAACTGCATCGCCCGGTCGAGGCGGATCTGCGGCAGGTGGCCGGGGCGGCCATGGGCGTCGGGCCGGATCAGCGGGGGGCGAAAGCGGGGAAAGCGGAGCGATCCGGGCGGGACCGCGCCGTCGAGGACGGATTCGGGTCGCGAGGGCAACTCACCGGGGAACACCGCCGCCTCGCTCCGCCCGTCGAAAATCTCGTCGCCCACATGCTCGCCCGCCTCGGGCGTTCCCGAGACCGCGCGCAGGGTCATGCCGTCATCGTGGACGGTGGTCTCCCGCGTCGCCCGCACGGAGGCGAGGGCGACGGTGCCGACGCGAGCGCCGGCCGCCTCGGTCCGGCGCATGGCGCGGGAGACGAGGAGCCGCAGCAAAGCCTCCAGTCGGTCGTGGCTGGTCTGGTGCAGGTGATCCGCTTTGGTGGCCGCGAACATGATGCGGTCCGCCCTCGGCGCGAACAGGCGCGACAGGATGGTATTGCGGCCGATGCGGAAGCTGAGGAGCACGGTGTCGAGCGCCTCTTCCAATTCGGCGAGGGCGGCCGGCCCGGCATCGACGGCGGCGAGCACGTCCACGAGGACGATTTGCCGGTCCACCCGCTGGAAGTGGTTACGGAAGAACGGCTCCACGACCTTGGCCTTGTAGGCCTCGAACCGCCGCTCCATGAGCCCCGCGAGGCTGTTCGGGACGATGGTCTCCGGCAGGCCGTCGAGGGGCGCGAAGGTCAGAGCCGGCGATCCGGCGAGGTCGCCGGGCATGAGGAAGCGGCCCGGCGGCGTGGTCGCCACCGATTCCGGCCCGGCGCGCAACGCGGTGAGATAGGCGGTGAAGGCGACGCTCGCCCGCTCGGCCACGACCTCGTCGAGGGGGCCGGACGGGTCGAGATCCTTCAGCACCGCCAGCCAGGGCGCCGCGATGGCGGCGCGCCCGGTGCGCCGGGTGCCCGCGATGGTGGCGGCGGACCATTCCGCGTAGCTCTGGTCGATCAGCGCGAGGTCGAGGAGCCATTCGCCGGGATAATCCACCACGTCGAGCATCAGCGTGCCCGGCCCGGAGCGCCAGCCGCCCTTGCGCTCGTACTCGATGGCGAGGCGGAACTGGCTGATCCGGTCGGTGGAGCGCGGCCACAGGCGCTGCTCCGTCAGGGCCGCGAAATGATCCTCGTAGGGGAAGCGCGGAATGTCGTCGTCGGGTTGCGGCACGAGGCGGGCCCGGCGCAGCCGTCCCTCATGCGCCGGGGCGAAGGCCGGCAGGGCATGGGTTTCCACCAGATGATGGATCAACGCGGTGGTGAACACCGTCTTGCCCGACCGCGCGAGACCGGTGACGCCGAGCCTCAGGGTCGGCTGGATCAGGAGATCGCTCGATGCCTCGGCGAAGGCCTGGATCGCGGAGCCCGCGCGCGAGGCGAAGCTGATCATGAAGCGAGGGTCTCGTTTGGCCGGAGGGGGAGGATGGGTGGCGAATGCAGGGGTGAGGTGGCGCGCGCGTCAAGCGAACGCAAGAACCGGACGCGTCATCGGTCCACCGCGCCGGGATCGCCCTGGGCGGCGACGAGCCGTCCGATGGCGGCCTCGACCAGATCCGGCCCCGCGCGCAGCACGCCGAGTTCCACCGCCGACATGGCGAGCATCACCGGGGCAAGACGGGGCGAGGGCCGACCATCCGCATCGAACAACGCCAGATCGTCCTCGATCTTGAGGCCGACGCTGGCGGCGATACGCGTGGCGTAATTGCGGATGCGGACCTCGTCGTTCCCGCAGAGGGGTGCCGGTGCCGCCAGATCCTGCAGCCGTAGACCCGGTAGTCCAGCCGCGAGTGCGGGCAAAGCCGCGGATTCCGCCGCGAACCGGTCTGCCAGCCGGGAGGACGGCGATGTCGCCCCGGTCTCGGACGGGCTTGCGATGATCGCCGTGATCGCCGGCCGGCCAATCGTCTCGGCGGCCCCCGCGACACGGACGGGCCTCGGCTTTTGCGCGCCCGCCATCCTAGCCAGCGGCGACCAGGGCTGAACCCGAAGCGGCCCGCCCCGCGCGACCATGCGGGGCTTGCGCATTCCTCCGCGCGCATGGCGGGCGAGGTAGCGGGCCCGGAGTGTCTTGCCGAGACCGAGCGGCGCGAGACCGGTGGAGACCTTACCACCCGAAACCCCGGCGCTCGAAACAGCGCATTCCGCCGGCGCCCATCGACGGACGATGGACAGGGCGTTACGGCGGCCGAACTCGCGATAATAGCGCCGGAGCAGGAGGGCCGCCGCGTCGGCGCCGTCGCCGGCTTTGGCGAACCCGGTATGGCCCTCCGCATCGCTGCCGATCTCGCCCCGCCACCGGGCGCTCTTGATGCACCAGTAATTGTTGAGCTTGACGCAGCGCGCCACGAAAGCGGGCGGGACCGGCGCGTAGCGGGCGACCAGGGCGAGGGACGCCGGACGCAGGGCCGCCCCCGCTTCCGCCCGCCAGTTCGACACTGCCCGCTCGCTGGCGAGAAAACTCGGGGCCTCGGAGGGAGGGGCAACCATCGCCACAGCCGATTCCGCACGAGCGACGCCGGACTTCACGGCATCGAGGCCGATACCCATGCGCGGCATCAGGGATATCAGGACGAGAAGCGTGGTGACGAACACGGGATCAGCGGTGGCGGGCCATGGCACTGAGCAACGGCCCAGCCGGTGATCCGTTCAATCTCGCCACATAGGCTCAGGCGGCGTCATCGCGGTCGAGGCCCTTGGGCGTGACGAACCGTTCGAGCCGGCCCGCGCCGGGGCGGAACCCGGTCCAGGCATCGCCCTCGATATCGATGATGGCGAGCGCCGCGGTCGGGAATTCCACCGAGAGCCGCGCCCTCGCCTCGCGGGGGCCGTCGCCCACGAGATCGAGGGAGAGATCCTGCAGCCCGGGATTGTGCCCGATCATGAGCAGGGTCCGGATTTCGGCGGGCGTCGACCGGATGACTTTGAGCAGCGCGCTTTCCGGCGCTTCGTAGATCGCGTCGACGATCTCGACCTCGGGATTGCCGAGGGCGGCGAACATGCCCTCCCAAGTCTGTCGCGTCCGCAAGGACGGAGAGACGACGACCTTCTGGGGGATCAGATTCTGCGCCGCCAGATAGGCCCCCATCTGCGGCGCGGCCTTGAATCCGCGTGGGTTCAGCGGACGGTCGATATCGCGCACGCCCGGCGAACGGTCGGACTTGGCGTGGCGCAGGAGCATCAGGCGGCGCATGGACGGAGAACCTTCCTAGTCTAAAGGCCTTACTGGAAGCCGACGACGGGGTGCGGCGTGTAGAGCGATTCGAGGGCGGAGATTTCGTCGGCATCGAGCGCGAGGTCGAGCGCCGCCACGGCATCGGTCAGGTGGCTGGGTTTCGACGCCCCGATGATCGGCGCGGTGACGATCGGTTTCTGGATCACCCAGGCCAAAGCCACCTGCGCCCGCGACACGCCCCGCGCTTGCGCGATCTCCGCCACCTTGCCGACGATGGCCCGGTCGGCCTCCTCTGCGGAGGCATAGAGCCGCTTGCCGACCTCGTCGGAATCCTGGCGCGCGCTGCGCTCGTCCCAGTCGCGGGTCAGGCGCCCGCGCGCCAGCGGGCTCCAGGGCAGGACACCGATGCCCTGGTCGGCGCAGAGCGGCAGCATCTCGCGCTCCTCCTCGCGGTGGAGGAGGTTGTAATGGTCCTGCATCGTCGAGAACCGGGTCCAGCCATGGAGATCGGCGGTGAACAGGGCCTTGGCGAATTGCCAGGCGTACATCGAGGACGCGCCGATATAGCGGGCCTTGCCGGCCTTCACCACGTCATGGAGCGCCTCCATCGTCACCTCGATGGGCGTGCCGTAATCCCAGCGATGGATCTGGAGGAGATCGACATGGTCGGTGCCGAGCCGCTTCAGGCTGGCATCGATGGAAGCGAAGATCGCCTTGCGGGAGAGGCCGCCGGCATTGGGCTGGTCCTTCAGCGGATAATAGCACTTCGTCGCGAGCACGACGCTGTCGCGGTCGGCGAAGTCCTTGAGGGCGCGCCCGACGATCTCCTCGCTGGTCCCGTCGGAATAGTAATTCGCCGTGTCGAAGAAGTTGATGCCGAGTTCGATCGCCTGCCGGATGAGCGGCCGGCTCTCGTCCTCCCGCATGGTCCAGGGATGGGGGCCGCGCTCGGGAATGCCGTAGGTCATGCAGCCGAGGCAGAGCGGCGACACGTCGAGGCCGGTCCGGCCGAGTTTCTTCATCTTCATGGACAATCCTCCGATGACATGTCGGCCCTATCCGGGCCTGCCTTCGCTCACCCCAAGGCCCGGCCTCGATGGCGACGCCCTGGTTCATGTCCCCGCGTCATCCTGGGGCCGCGTAGCGGAGCCCAGGATCCAGAAACGCAGGTCCGGCCCATTCCTGGCATCGTCACGGTTCTGGATCCCGGGCTCGCCTCCGGCGCCCCGGGATGACGGCGCGGCTCGATACCCGCCCGCTTTAGCCCCCTCTTCCCTCGCGACGCATCATGAAGGCCAGTTTCTCGAACAGGCTGACATCCTGCTCGTTCTTCAGGAGCGCGCCGTGGAGCGGCGGGATCAGCTTGCGGCCGTCGCGCTCGCGCAGGGTCTCTGGCGAGACATCCTCCGACACGAGGAGCTTGAGCCAATCCAGCAATTCCGAGGTGGAGGGCTTCTTCTTCAAGCCCGGCACCTCCCGCGTCTCGAGGAAGACCCGCAGGGCCTCCTCCACGAGGCGATGCTTGATGCCGGGGAAGTGCACCTCGACGATGGCCTTCAGCGTCTCGGCGTCGGGAAACTTGATGTAGTGGAAGAAGCAGCGGCGCAGAAACGCGTCCGGCAGTTCCTTCTCGTTGTTCGAGGTGATGATGACGATGGGGCGGCGCTCGGCGCGGATCGTCTCGCCGGTCTCGTAGACGTGGAACTCCATCCGGTCGAGTTCGGTCAGAAGGTCGTTCGGGAACTCGATATCGGCCTTGTCGATCTCGTCGATGAGGAGAACCGGACGCTCGGGATGCGTGAACGCCTCCCACAGCTTGCCGCGCCGGATGTAGTTGCCGATCTCCGACACGCGCGGATCGCCGAGCTGGCTGTCGCGCAGGCGCGAGACCGCGTCGTATTCGTAGAGGCCCTGCTGCGCCTTGGTGGTGGATTTGACGTTCCAGGTCAGGAGCGGCGCACCGAGCCCCTTGGCGATCTCCTCCGCCAGCACGGTCTTGCCGGTGCCGGGCTCGCCCTTCACCAGAAGCGGCCGCTCCAGCACGATGGCCGCGTTGACGGCGGTGGTGAGGTCCGAGGTGGCGACGTAATCGGCGGTACCGGTAAAGCGCATGAGGCGTCGGCTTTCTGTTGCGGCTTCATCCATTGGGAAGCTTCAGCCTCTGCGGAGCAGCCGATGCGCGTTTCCCCGAAGCGGGATGGCGACGGGTGCCCTCCCACTACCGAAATTCGGCTGAAGCGTAGAGCCCTCAGAGCGACTTCCCGTCGCTCCAGACGCAGTTCGAGGCCAGGATCGCGAGGTTCACGTCGGATTTCTGCGGCTGCGGCAGAACCTTGCCGTCCATGGCGAGATCGATCTTCATCTCGACCTGGCCCTTGGCCTCGTTGGTCCGGCGGGAGAAGTAGCAATATTGCTGGAACGGCACCTCCTCATTGGCGCGGAAGTTCCAGCCGGTGACGATCTGGCCGTCCATGTAGGGGACCTGTTTGAACACCGTGAAGGTGGTGTTCACCGTGGCCTTGGAGGCGGGGGCGGCGTCCTTGCCGAGTTGGGCCTGGGTCGGCGACGGGGACGAGCGGACGGGGCCGCCTTCCAGTTTCAGGACGTTGTCGGTGAGCGTCACCTCACCCTTGGTCTTCAACGTCACGTCGGACAGCGCGGCCTGCATGGCGGCGGCGATCTTCTCGGCGGCCGAGTCGAACTGGTTCATATAGGCGTAGCCATAGGACGCCGCGCCGATGCCGATGCCGGCGAGCGCCGCGAAAGCACCCGCCCCGATGGCCCGGAACAGGAAGGCGCGCGCGGCGGTGATCCTCGTCTCGGCCCGGAGCCGGCCGTTGACGCTCTGGGCCAGGACGACGTTTTCCGGCGTCCCCGATGCGTGGATGCTCATGCGCCGGCTCCCGCATTAGCCGCGGGCGGGATGTGGATATTGGGCGCGGTGCGGCGGTCCAGCGGGATCACCTCACCCGTTGGCGTCACGTCGCGAACGGGCTTGGGCGGCGCCAGGCCCATCTCCTGGCGAATGGAATCGGTGATCGAGTCGAGCATGTAGGGCGTCGCCTCGAGGTTCACGGCGGCGCCGAGATCGTCCTCGTCCATGAAGGTCTTGCGCACCGAGACCGCGCAGAGCGCCAGGATCGTCGAGGCGAAGGCGGCGCAGAGGGCCGGCACGAACACGAAGATGCGGAGGAACGCGTGGACCTGCGCGTCCGTGACGTCGATCGGATCGACGCCGTAGACCATGGCGGTGAAGGAGTGGAGCTGCGAGCGGTTCACCGAATTGCGATAGGCCTGCTCGGCATCGGCGACCTTACGCTCGGCCACGCCACGGTCGAGTTCGGCCCGCGCCTTGCGGGCCTCTTCGAGGGACTTCGTCACCACCGCCCGGTCGGCGCCGGCCTTGCCGACACTGGCATTGAGGGTGGCGGTGCGCGGATCGGTGACGCATTTCAGGTTGGAATAGCGCTGGCCCTTGCTGTTGGTGCCCGAGACGCGCTCACAGCGCTGGGCGGGCAAGGCCGAAAGCTGGCTCGCATTCTCGGCGGCGCGCTTCTCGATCTGGTCGAGTTCCGTCGTGTACTGGGCCACACGGGCATCGGCGGCGGCGATGCGGTTGTCGATGGTCGAGCGGTCGGCCTGCGCGTCCTTGAGGGCGGTCTTGGCCTTGGCCGCATCCATGAGGCGCGGGTGGAACATCATCTCGCCGAGCTGCGACACCGACTTGGTGGTGACGCCTGCGGCGAAGATGATGCCGACGATGGCTAGCGCCCGGATGAAGTAGGAGCGCTGCGTGCGGGCCAGGATGCCCAGCGGCACGCGGCAAAGCTCCACCGCCGCGTAGACGAGCGGCGCGAGGAGCATGAAGTAGAAGGCCTTGTCGTCCCCGTCGCTGTAGACCCCGGCGAACAGCCAGGCGCCCCAGAGGGACGCGCCGATGACCATGAACTCGACGAGATAAGCGATCCCGACATAGCCCCACTTGATCCGGTAGCCCTTCTCGAGATGGCGCTCGTGCGTCCAGCGCTCGGACTCACGGATCCAGTCACGTCGTTCGCGCTGAACATCCCGGTTGGGCGGCGACTTTCGCATGAGGCACTCGTGTCTTCAAAAAACGCGACGAACGACGCAACAAACCGTGAGGTAAGCTGGGGCTTAACCGATCGTTAAGTTCCGCCCTATGCGGCCATTGTGCCGTTTTTGCGCCATTCCGTATCGCAGCGCAAAACCCCTTCCGCGCCAGCGCGTCCCGCATGCATGGCTGAGTGCGGCGAGGGATGAAATCCGCATGGGCCGGCAAAAAGCAGGTTGCCCAGGCGGTACATGGGCTTGCATGCTCTCCTCGCTGCCGGCGACCCGATGGATTCCCGCGGCCGGAGTTCCCTGTGCAGAACTTCGGCTGCCCCGTCTCGGCCAGCGTCGCGCGCACCACTCTCGGGAGATTGCCCAGCTCGATGACGGACGTTCACGCCGGATCCTACAAGGAAGCGATCATCTTTCTCGTCACCGCGGGCGTGGTGGTGCCGCTGTTCCACCGGCTGCGCATCAGTCCGGTGCTGGGCTTCATCGGAGCGGGCGCGATCCTCGGGCCGTTCGGCCTGGGGCGACTGGCCGACACGGTGCCATGGGTGTCGATCTTCACCATCGGCAACCGGTCCGAGATCGCGCATCTGGCCGAATTCGGCGTGATCTTCCTGATGTTCATGATCGGCGTCGAGCTGTCATGGGAGCGGCTCCGCACCCTGCGCCGCCTCGTCTTCGGGCTCGGGTCGGCCCAAGTGCTGGCCTCCTCCCTCGTCATCGGCATCATCCTGTTCGCCCTCGAAGTGCCGTTGGCCGCCTCCGTCATCGTCGGCCTGGCGCTCGCCCTGTCCTCCACCGCCGTGGTCCTGCCGGTCCTGGCCGAACAGAAGCGCCTGAACACGCCCGCGGGCCGCGCCAGCTTCGCCGTGCTGCTGTTCCAGGATCTCGCCGTGGCGCCGATGCTGTTCGCCATCGCCGTGCTCGGCCGCAGCGACGGGGCGGATGTCGGCGGCGCGCTGGCCCTGGCGCTCGGACAGGCGGCCATCGCCCTCGTCCTCATCGTGGTCGCCGGCCGCCTCGCGCTACGGCCCCTGTTCCAGCTCGTGGCCCGGACCCGCTCGCCGGAACTGTTCATGGCCGCCTGCCTCCTCGTTATCGTGGCGACCGCACTGACCGCGGCGGCGAGCGGCCTCTCGATGACGCTCGGCGCCTTCGTCGCCGGCCTGCTCCTGGCGGAGACGGAGTATCGCCGGGCGATCGAGGCGACGATCGATCCGTTCAAGGGGCTGCTGCTCGGGGTTTTCTTCGTCTCCGTGGGCATGAACCTCGACCCGGCCCAGCTGATGGCGGCGCCGAAAACCATCCTCGGCCTGTCCATCGGACTGATCCTCATCAAGGGCGCGGTGATCCTCGTGGCGGCCCGGTTCCTCCGCATCCAGCGCGGTGTCGCACTGGAAGCCGCGCTGCTCCTCGGCCCCGGCGGCGAATTCGCCTTCGTCCTCATCGGCGGCGCCATCGCGGGCGGGCTCGTACCGGATGGCCTCGGCCAGGCGGCGCTGATCGTCACGACGGTGACGATGATCGCGATTCCAGGGTTGGCGAGCCTCGCGCGCCGTCTCGGCAAGCGGATGTCCCGCTCCAATCTCGGCCGCGCCCGCGCCGAGCCGGTGCCGGATAAGCAGCAGAACCGCGTCATCATCGCCGGCTACGGCCGCGTCGGACGGCAGGTCGGCGAGATGCTGGCCCGCCACAAGATCCCGTATCTCGCCCTCGATGCGGACGCGGCACGTGTCTCCGAGCACCGCCGCCTCGGCAACCCGGTCTATTTCGGCGATTCCTCCAACCCGGAACTGCTGCGGCGCTGCGACATCGCCAATGCCCGCGCCCTAGTCGTCACCCTCGACAACCCGAGGGCGGTGGAGGCCGTGGTGGAGGCGGCGCGCGCGGAGCGCCGCGACATCACCATCGTCGCCCGCGCCCGCGACGCCCGTCACGCCACGGCGCTCTACGAACTGGGCGTCGACGACGCCGTGCCCGAGACCATCGAAGCGTCCCTGCAGCTTTCGGAAGCCGTACTGGTGGATGTGGGCGTCCCCATGGGCCTCGTCATCGCCTCGATCCACGAGCGGCGCGACGAGTACCGCGCCATGCTCAAGCGCAAGGAGACCGAGGTCAGGCCGGCTTTCCGTGCGCGGCGCACCGTGGGCAAGAACCTCGAGGCAGGAAAGGTGATGGAAGCTCGGGAAGCACCGTCGAAAGAAGAGCAACCCGCAAAGAGCGCCTGATCGATCTGGCGGAGCGTATCGTTCCATACGAACCGCCGTACCAATGTCGTCGGAGTAGTGGATAATTCGAAGACACTTCTGAAATTCGGCCGATCGACCAACGAATGCTCTTGCGATGGCCTGAAAGCGAGATAGCCTCAGCTATCGACTTCGTTCGAAGACGTGGCGCTGACTCGACGATGCGGACCGGTCGATCAGGAATCGTGCTCGAGGCGAGCGGTACGGTAAGGGATCAGAACAAGCGGCCCTGTCCTCGCTCGGGCATGGTCGGCTTCGGCTGATCCGTCGGCGCCGCCGGCGCCGGATCGCTGGATTTGGCGCGGGGACGAGCGGGAGCGCGAGCCTTCGGCTCCGATCCCGGTGAGAAGCTACAGCGATAGATGATTTCATCGGGCGGGCCGACGCCGGTATTCAGCGGGACCGCCAGGGTATCGCCGGAATAGCGCCAGTTGCGCGTGCCCTTGTCCCAATAGAGCCAGACCGTCGAGGGATGGCCCTTGATGGCGAAGACCGCCGCCTTCTTCGAGATCGCCTGGACAGTGCGCGGTTCGTACATGCCCTTCTGGCGATAGGCTTCTTGGAACGAGGCTGGCTGGCGCTCGATGAAGGTGTTCCTCACGATCTGAATCGTCGCGCCCGGTTTCGCCAGAAACCGCTTGAAATCACTCAAGGAGCGCAAGACGAGCGCCATAACGTCCACCCTTACTCTGCCAAATACCCCGGCCCTGACTTGACGTTCACTCTGCCTCTCAGCTGTTTGATTCCAATGACAGTGTTGAAGGTGCAACGAACACAGTTTGCGGCGATATCAACAGAATTCCCGACTTATACCCAGCTTCGTCGATGCCGAACGACGAAAGCGCGCCGCATATCCTACTGAATTCAAGATTATTTCCGTTATCCGGCTCACGACATCGGCCCGCGAACCGTGGCACCGGGACGCGCTCCCACCGATGCGGATGTGGCCTTGACCCGAGCGCCGGGATCGCGCGTTCTCCGCCCATGCTGCTGCATTTCTTCACGGCCCTGCGCGATGCCAAGGTTCCCGTCACGTTGCGGGAGCATCTCATGCTGCTCGACGCCCTGGACCGCGACCTCGCGGACAAGCGCGTGGAAGAGTTCTATCTTCTCGCCCGCGCGGCCCTGGTGAAGGACGAGCGCCATCTCGACCGGTTCGACCGGGTCTTCGGCACCGTGTTCAAGGGCATCGAGACCCTGGGCGAGGCCACGGAATCGACGGCGATCCCCGAGGAATGGCTCCGCAAGCTGGCGGAGAAGTATCTCACCGATGCCGAGAAAGCGGAGCTCAAGGCGCTCGGATGGGACAAGCTGTTCGAGACGCTGAAACAGCGGCTCGCCGAGCAGAAGGAACGCCATCAGGGCGGCAACAAGTGGATCGGCACCGGGGGAACCTCACCGTTCGGCGCCTATGGCTACAACCCCGAAGGCATCCGCATCGGCCAGGACGGCAACCGGAATTTTCGCGCGGTGAAGGTGTGGGACAAGCGCGAATTCAGAGATCTCGACGACAGCGTCGAGCTCGGAACGCGTAACATGCGGGTCGCCCTGCGCCGCCTGCGGCGCTTCGCCCGCACCGGCGCGGCCGAGGAGTTCGATCTCGACGGCACCATTCGCGAGACCGCCAACAAGGGCTATCTCGATGTTCGCCACCGGCCGGAGCGGCGCAATGCCGTGAAGCTGCTGCTCTTCCTCGATGTCGGCGGCTCGATGGACTGGCACATCGCCGTGGCGGAGGAACTGTTCTCCGCCGCCCGCGCCGAGTTCAAGCATGTGGAGCATTTCTACTTCCACAATTGCCCCTACGAGCGCGTGTGGAAGGAGAACCGCCGGCGCCACGACGAGGCCATCCCGCTTTTAGACGTCCTGCGTACCTATCCGGCCGATTACCGCGTCGTCTTCGTCGGCGACGCCTCCATGAGCCCCTACGAGATCGTCATGCAGGGTGGCTCCGTGGAGCATTGGAACGAGGAGACGGGCCAGGTCTGGCTGGAGCGGGTGCTGGAACGGTTTCCGAAATCGGTCTGGCTCAACCCGGTTCCCACCGAACACTGGGCCTATACCCAGTCGATCGGCATGATCCGTGGCATCGTGGCGAACAGGATGTTCCCGCTGAACCTCGAAGGGATCGACGGCGCCATGCGGTCCCTGGTGAGATGACGGACGACCGGATGCCCCAGGGCGGGTTCAGCCCGCTCGTTCCGGAACTCGACATCCGCGACCTTCCCGCCTCGCTCGCCTTCTGGTGCGGGGCGCTCGGGTTCGCAGTGGCCTATGCCCGGCCGGAGAACGGCTTCGCCTATATCGAGCGGGGCAGAGCACAGGTGATGCTCAACCTCGTCAACGGGAACTGGCAGACGGGCCCCCTGGAACCTCCGCTCGGTCGCGGGATCAACTTCCAGATCGCGGTGGACGCCCTCGATCCGATCCTGACGGCCCTGGACGCCGTGCCCTGGCCTCTGTTCCGGCCAGCCCACCAGGCCTGGTACCGGGTCGGTGAGACGGAAGTCGGCGTCAGGCAATTCCTGGTTCAGGATCCCGACGGGTATCTGCTGCGCTTCAGCGAAAGCCTCGGTCGTCGTCCGCTCAGCCTTGGCGAGCCGGCGTGATGACCTTCAGCCCGTCGAGTTCGGGCTTGATCCGAATCTGGCAGCACAGGCGGGACGTCGCACGCACGTCGGAAGCGAAATCGAGCATGTCCTGCTCCATCGGCTCGGCCGGCCCGACCGCATCGACCCACTCGGCATCGACATAGACGTGACAGGTGGCGCAGGCGCAGGCGCCGCCGCATTCGGCATCGATGCCCGGCACATTGTTGCGGATCGCCGCTTCCATGACGGTCGATCCTACGTCGGCTTCCACGGTCCTGGCCGTACCAGCATGGTCGACGTAGGTGATCTTGGGCATCAAAGACTCCAGGCTCGGACAACACGTCTGTGGCCGGTTGTGCAGCGCGACTGCCTTGAAGGCGCGGCCCATCGAATGCAAGCGTCACCGGACCTATCGCCCCACATTCCTGCGCTTACGTCGCAGATGCCGTCCCGTTCCCTCCAAGCGTGGCAAGATCAGCCAAGTGCGTCGATTTCCGCCAGGGTGGCCTTCACCGCCTCGTCGAGGCGGGCGACCGTCTCCACCGGAACCTCCCTCCCCTCGCGCAGGCGATCCTCGATGGACGCGGCGAGGTCGGCGATTGGCGCAGCGCCGATGCCCAGGGCCGAGCCCTTGAGCGTATGGGCGAGGTCGGCCCGCCGGTCCGGATCGAGATCCGCGTCGGCGATTCCGGGCATCAGCCGGCGGCACTGGCCGGCGAAGAGCCCGAGCAATTCGCGGGCGAGGTCGACGTCGCCGAATGTCTGTCCGGAGAGGTAGGCATGGTCAATCAGAGGGGTCACGGGTCTCCTCGCCTTAACCGAACCGGGCGATCGGGCCCGACTCGACCAGTCTATCCACAGGAGCGGCCGAGATCGTTCGCTTCCGTTTAAGCCTTGGGGCATCATGCAGAATGCCGACGGAATGAAACCGGCGCCAAGCTTGGTAACCATTCCGTTAAGGTTTTTTGGACGGTTCGATCCACTCGGGTATCCGGGTCTCGCGCCGAGGTCTAAACTTCCTTGGTAAATTGGTAAAAATGTCGTCGATCACCGGGTGCGGCCGGCTTCGACGATCTGCGTAACGAGGCGTTGAATGGCCACGGAAAAGAAGCTCAAGGACCCGGCCGAGGCGGCTCTTTCCGCCATCGAGCAGGCCCTCAACCTGGACTTCCCCTCGACGCAGGCGGCGGAGCCCCGGGTCGAGCCGCGGCTTCCCGATGTGGGCGACAACGATCTGCTGAGCGAGCAGGGTGGCCGCCTCGCGCCCCCTCGCCTCGATCTCGACCAGCCCCTCGCTTCCGACCTGCCGCCGCCGGACCGCAACCGGCCGCGCCGCGAAGGAGGTCTGCTGCCGCCGGACCGCTCCATGGTGGCCAATGACGACCGCCAGAACATCGGCATCCTGCAGCAGACCCTGCGCGTGCGGCCGTCCGGCACGCCCTACATCGTCGCCGCGATCGTCTCCGCTGTCTGGTTCGCCGCCCTCCTCGCCCTGGCCTGGAATCAGTCGGGAGGTGAGCTGAAGGGCTTCTTCGCCGGGATGACGGCGCTTCAGGCCGCCGTCGGCGCCACCGCCATCGTCGGCCCCATCGTCCTGTTCGCGATCATGGCGATGCTCGCCGTCCGTGCGCAGGAGATGCGCCTCGTGGCCCGCGCCGTCGGCGAAGTCGCGATCCGCCTCGCCGAACCCGAGAACTTCTCCACCGATGCCGTCCTCACCATGTCGCAGACGGTCCGCCGCGAGGTCGCGGCCGTGGGCGACGGCGTCGAGCGGGCGCTCGCCCGCGCCGGCGAGCTGGAAACCCTGGTCCGCGGCGAGATCGCCACCCTGGAGCGGGCCTATTCCGACAACGAGATCCGCATCCGCTCCCTGGTCGACGAGCTCGTCGCTCAGCGCGAATCCATCGTCGCCAATGCGGAGCGCGTTCGCGGCGCGATCACCGGGTCGCACCAGAACCTGACCCAGGAGCTCGATGGCGCGGCAGAACGCATCGTCGCCGCAGTGACCGGCGCCGGCGAACGGGTGACCGGTGCCCTCGACGCGCGCGGCGACGCCATCACTTCGGCGCTCGGCAACCGTGGCGACGCCATCACGGCGGCCCTCGGAGAAGCCGGCGACCGCGTGGTCGGCCTCGTCACCGACCGTGGCGACGACCTGGTGCAGCGCCTCGCCAGCACCAGCGAAGGTGTGCGCAGCAGCCTGACCGAAGTCGGCAACACCCTGACGCAATCCCTGGAAAGCCGCGCGGCGGACGTCACCCTCGCTTTCGAGCGGACCGGCGGCATGCTCACCGCGACGCTGGCCGACAATGCCGGCCAGGTCGCCCGCACCCTCGCCCAGACCGGCATGGAGGTGATCGAGAGCCTGAACCGCCAGGGCAGCGAAGTTCGCCAGACCTTCGAGGAATCCGCGCGCGGCCTCGAAAACACGTTCCTCGCCCGCGGCACCGAACTGACCACGACCTTCTCCAATACCGGCGGCCAGATCACCGCCCGGTTCGCCGAGACCGGCACGGCGCTCCGCGAGCATTTCGCCGCCACAGGCGCCACCATCACAGACGACATCGCCGCTCGGGGCGCGGCCCTTCGCGCTGAGATCGAAGCCGCCGGCAGCGGCGTATCCGAGACCATCGAAACCCGTACCCGCGAGGCGCAGGCGGGTCTGGCCCAGGCATCCGAGGGAATCGTCGAGACGTTCGCGGCCCGGACCACGGCCCTGCGCGACGACCTCATCCGGTCGATCGAGACCGCCGGCAGCGGGATCGACGATCGCGCCGGTCTTCTGGCCGAGCGCATCGATACGGTGGCCAACCGCCTGCACGAAACCCTCACCGTCCAGGGCGGCTCGCTCGAGAGCAACCTGACCTCCGCCGGAGAGCGCGTGGGAGACCTCGTCACCCAGCGCGCCGAGGAGGCCGCGCGGGCGATGGATGCGGCCCTGGCGGCCCTCGGCACCCATTTCGAGACCCGGGCCATGGGCACGGTGGAGAACCTCCGGGGCACCGTGGCGGGCCTCAACGGCGAGATCGACACCCGGTCGGCCGAGGCAGCGGCCGCGCTGCGCAGCAGCGGCGAGGATACGGCCTCCGTCGTCAATGCCAGCATCCGCCGCCTGACCAAGGCCGGCGAGCAGGTCGGCGGTCTTGTCACCCAGCGCGTCGAGGATGCGACCCTCACCCTGACCGGAGCCTTCGGGGTTCTCGGCAGCACCTTCGATTCCCAGTCCGGCACCGCGATCGAGAGCCTGCGCGCCGTCCTCGACACCCTGGCCAGCGAGATCGGCTCGCGGACCAGCGAGGCCGCCGACATCTTCCGCCGCAGCGCGGAAGAGACCACGGTGAGCCTCGGCGCCAGCACGGCGGAAGCCGCCCAGGCCCTGCGGCGTTCCTCGGCGAGCGCCACCGGCGAACTCGAAGCCCGCACGGTCGAAGCAGTGCAGATCTTCGAACAGCGGCTGTCCGCCACCTCTGCCGAGCTCGCCGCCCGCACACAGGAAGCCGCCCAGCTCCTCCAGCAGGCCGCCAGCGGCCTCAGCGGAGAGGTGGGTGGGCGCGCCCAGGACGCGATGGAGGCCCTGCGCCGCACCCTGTCCGAGATCGACCAGACCCTGGTCAGCCGCGCCACCGAGGCGACGGGCGCGATCGCCCGCGCGGCCGAGAATGTCGGCGGCGAACTCGCCGCCCGGATCAAGGATGTCGAGGCTTCCTTCGGCACGCATAGCCGTGGCCTCACCGACCTCATCACCACCCATGCCGAAGAGGCGCATGGCCAGCTCGCCAATACCGGCCGCGAGATCGTTCTGGCGGTGACCGCCCAGAGCGCCCGCGTCAGCGACGCCCTCGCGCAGAGCGGCGCCACCTTCGCCGACACGACGGAAAGCCGCGCGAAGGCCATCGACACCGTGCTCAACGACCGCCTCGCGGCGCTCCAGGAGACGATTGCGCGCGGCGATATCCTCGCCGACCGCATCGCCCGCGACACCTCCGCCCTCAGCGAGACCGTCACCGGCCAGCTGCAGGAGATGGACCGCGTCATCACGGTTCAGGGCAAGGCGGTGGCCGACACCATCGCCGAGCGCACCCGCGAAGCCCGCGAGACCGTGGAGAGCCAGCTCGGCGCCCTCGAGGAACGCTCCGTGAAGCGCTCCGCCGAGATCGGCGAGACCTTCACCCATCTGGTGAGCCAGATCGACGGTCAGCTCGGCTCCCGCGCCACCGCCCTCAACGAGGCCCTGATCCTGCGCACCGGCGAGATGGCGCGCATCATGGTCGAAGGCAGCCGCGACCTCGTACAGACCCTCGATGCCCGCGCCGACGGCATGGCGCAGGACATCGCCAGCCGCAGCCTGGCCCTGGGCGATACCCTCGGCAGCCGCTCCACCGAGATCGCCGAGCGCTTCGAGCAGCAGGCGACCGACCTGTCCCGCCGCATCGAAGAGGGCGTCGGCCGCTTCGACACCAGCGTGGTCGGGCGTCTCGACACCATCGCCGCCGCGCTGGAAGAGCGCAGCCGCCTGATCGACGAGACCTTCGGCTCCCAGGCCTTTGAGGCGATCCGCCTCATCGAGAGCCGCACCCGCGCCGTGGACGAGGATCTCGCCAACCGGACCCGCGAACTCGTCGAGATGATCGAGAGCCGGACGGGCCATGCCAACGAGGCCCTGGCCGGACAGGCGGAGGCGATCCGCTCGTCCTTCTCGCACCGCGCGGAAGCCCTGGCCGCCCTCATCGACGAGCGCACGGCCGCCATGGGCCAGGAGCTCGACGAGAAGGGACGCGTGGTCTTCGGCGCCCTCGGCACCCGTATCACCGAGTTGGCGCAGCTGTTCGATCGCGGCGGCTCCTCCCTGGCGGAGCTTCTGGAACAGCGCGGCGACACCATCATCGCCCGCCTGCGCGACGTCGTCGCCGATGCGGACCGTCTGCTCAGCGAAGGCGAAGGCCGCCTCGGCTCCACCCTCCAGACGCGGACCACCGATATCGGCAGTCTGCTCGACGAGGGCGTGCGCACCGTCCACCAGCTCCTGGACAACCGGACCAACGAGATCCGGACCATGCTGGACGATCATTCCCAGGTGCTCGCCAGCAGCTTCGAAGACCGGCTGGCTCCGTTGCACGATTCGCTCGGCCAGCATGGCCGGACCTTCGTCGACACGATCGAAGCCAGCCTCGGCGGCGCGGCCGGCGCGGTGGAAGCCCGGACCCGCGACCTGGTCGCGCTGTTCGACCAGCGCATCGGCGCCCTGGACGAACTCGTGGACGGTCGCGGCGCGAGGATCGCGGAATCGGTGGAAGCCCGCACCCACGGGCTGCGGACCCTGTTCGACGACATCCTCACCGCCCTCGACGGCCTGGTGGATAGCCGCGCCGAAGCCCTCACCGACCGGGTCGATGCGCGCACCCACGCTCTGAGCGCCCTGTTCGACGAGCGCCTGCGGGCGATCGATGATCTGGTGGAGAACCGCGCGGCCGAACTCGTCCGCACCATCGACACCAAGGGCACGGCCCTCACGCAGACCGTCGACGACCGGACCCACGCGATGGGTGCCCTGTTCGACGACCGCATGCAGGCTCTCGACGCCCTCGTGGCGGAGCGTTCGGCCGATTTCGCCCAGACCATCGACACCAAGGGCACGGCCCTCACGCAGACCGTCGACGACCGGACCCACGCGATGGGCGCTCTGTTCGACGACCGCATGCAGGCCCTCGACACCCTCGTGGCGAACCGTTCGGCCGATTTCGTGCACACGCTGGACACGAAGGGCTCCGTCCTGACCCGCTCGGTCGATGCCGGCACGGCCATGCTGAGCACGCTGTTCGACGAGCGCCTGCGCGCCCTCGACGAGCTGATCGAGAACCACGCGACGCAACTCATCCATACGGTGGACGAGCGCGGCGGCAGCCTCACCCGGTCCCTCGACGACCGCACCGGATCCCTGCGCGCTCTCTTCGACGAGCGCCTGCGCGACCTCAACGCCCTCGTGGAGAACAGGACGGCGGACTTCGCCCAGACGGTGGACGACCGCGGCGGACACCTCACCCGGTCCCTCGACGACCGCACAGGCTCTCTGCGCGCCCTCTTCGACGAGCGCCTGGGCGAGCTCAACGCCCTCGTGGAGAACCGGACAGCGGAATTCGCCCGTACCATGGAGATGCAGGGCAGCACCCTGTACCAGGCGGTGGACGATCGCACCCAGTCCATGGGGACGCTGTTCGACGAGCGCCTGCGCGCCCTCGACTCCCTGGTGGACGACCGCGCGGCGGCGTTCGCCCGCACCATCGAGCACCAGGGCACGTCGCTCACCCAGGCCGTGGAGGCCGGCGCCCAGGCCATCGGCACCGTCTTCGACGAGCGCCTGCGTGCCCTCGACCATCTCGTGGACAACCGCGCCGCCGATCTGACGCAGACCATCGACAATCGCGGCATCTCCCTGAGCCAGGCCGTCGAGGCCACCGCCCAAGCCATCGCGACCGTCTTCGACGAGCGCCTGCGCGCCCTCGACCACCTCGTGGACAACCGCGCCGCCGATTTGACGCAGACCATCGACAATCGCGGCACGTCCCTCAGCCAGGCCGTCGAGGCCACCGCTCAGGCGATCGGGAATGTCTTCGACGCACGGATGCGTGCCCTCACCGATCTCGTCGAAGACCGGACCGGCGCGTTCACCCGCACGGTGGACGATCAGGGCCAGTCACTGACCCAGTCGGTCGATGCTCGTACGCAGGCCATCGCAGCTTTGTTCGACGAGTGCCTGCGCGCCCTCGACCAGCTCGTGGACAGCCGTGCGACCGCTTTCGCTCATGCGATCGACAATCACGGCGCCGCCCTGACACAGGCCGTGGATGCCCGCAGCGAGGCCTTCACGAACCGGATCGACAGCCGGATGAAGGTGTTCGCCTCCCTCGTCGCGTCACGCGGCGATGCTCTCGCCAATGCGTTCGACGACCGCCAGGACGCCTATGCGGCCCTGGTCGACGAGCGCAGCGCGACGATGCTCTCCGCCTTCGACGAGCGGGTGAACCGCCACGCCGCCCTCGCCCAGGCCCATGCCGATGCGCTCGCCACGGCTCTGGACCAGCGCAACGAAGCCGTGGCCGCGCTGATCGACGGGCGCAACCAGGACATGGTCGCCGGCTTCGATCGCCGCTCGACCGCCCTGGCCTCTCTGATCGAGGCGCGCGGGCAGTCCCTGGCCCGCCGCCTCGCCGAGAGCGCGGAGACCATTACCCGCGCGATCGAGGAGCGTGGGGGATCGATCGTGGAGACGATCGACACACGCGGCACCCATATGGTCGAGGCGATGGCGACGCATTCCGAGCGCCTCCG
The DNA here is from genome assembly GCF_054817925.1 of Methylobacterium sp. CM6247. Taxonomy (NCBI): domain Bacteria; kingdom Pseudomonadati; phylum Pseudomonadota; class Alphaproteobacteria; order Hyphomicrobiales; family Methylobacteriaceae; genus Methylobacterium; species Methylobacterium sp. CM6247. The sequence goes on along the minus strand of NZ_JBTXKX010000003.1, from coordinate 2,398,492 downwards.
CGAGATCGTCGAGGGGCCGGCCTCCCAGCTCGTCGCCTCCCTGGGCGAGCGCAATCAGGAGATCGCACGTATCCTCGACGAGAGCGCAAAGCCCCTCGCCGACACCTTGCGTGATCGTGTTCGGGACCTCGCCGAACAATCCGAAGCGTCCAGGAACGCCCTGCTGGCAGCCATCGACGGCGGCGCCTCCCGTGCGCTGGCGAGCCTCAACGAGGCGAGCGATCGTCTCCGCAGCGAACTCGCTGGCGTCTTGGACCGGGTCGAGGGGGCGAATTCGGCCCTGCGCGAACTCGTCACCGATGCCGGAGAGAATCTCGGCGCCATCGAGAACGGCCTGTCGGGTCGGGTCGAGCAGGTGCAGGCGACGCTCTCCGCCATCGGCACCGAGACGGAGCGCGCCAGCAGAAGCGTCGCCGAACAGGTCGATCAGCTGAAGGCCGTGGCCGAGGGCGCCCTGCGCGATGCGGCCGACCTCGCCGCCTCGCTCGATGCCCGCGGGACCTCGCTCACCGAGATCGCCCGCGCTCATTCCGGCACGCTCACCAACGCGGCTGGCTCTCTGGAAACCGTCGAGACGCGCCTCGTCGATCTTCTCGCTAGCCGCGACAAGGCGGTGGAAGAGGTGCTGACCCGCATCGAGGCGCGGTCGGGCGTCCTCGAGGAGCAGACCGCGCGGTTCGACACGCAGATGGCCGAGACCCTTCGCTCCGCCGAGGAGCGGGCACGGGGCATCGCCAGCAGCCTGTCAGATGCGGCGCAAAGCGCGGGCGCCAGTGTGACGGGAGCCTTCGAAGGCCTGCGCAAGGATGCGGGCAGCGAAGGCGAGCGGACGGCGACCGCTGTTCGCTCGGCCATCTCCGGCGCATCCGAGCAGATGATGACGGTGTTCGAGAGTGCGGCCGGCCGCTTCGGCGACTCGGTGGCGGGGATGCGCGAGATGGCGGCGGAGATCCGTCGCGAACTCGAAGCGACGCGGGCGGACCTGCAGCGCGGCGTTCTGGAAATCCCGCGGGAGACCCAGGAAGCCACCAGCGAGATGCGTCGGGTCGTCTCTGACCAGATCAAGGCGCTGAACGAGCTGTCCTCGCTCGTCTCCCGCTCGCGGCGCAGCGTCGACGTGACCGAGGCGGTGTCCCCTGCCCCGCGCAAGGCGGACGTCCAGCCCGCCAAGCAACAGGACGTGCAGGTCTCGGAACCCGCTCCGGCCAAGCCGAAGCAGAATGGGGCCAACCCGGTCGCGGCACCGGTCGCCGCAAAGCCCTCCGAGCCGAAGGCCCGCGAGGACAAGTCGTCCGACGCTCGCCCGACCCAGCAGATGACGATCGTCTCCGCCCCGGCGGCCCGTGCCGGCAACCAGCCCGCCCTACGTCCCGGCGAGACTGCGCGTGCGGGTGCCCCGTCGGGACGCGACAATCGCGGCTGGCTGTCGGACCTGCTGACGCGCGCCTCCCTCGACGACGACACGGATGGGGCCGATCCGGCGAACGCGGCCGCCGGTCCCAACGGTCAGGCCAAGCCGGACGCGACCAAGGCCGGCTCCAACAAGGCGGAGCCCGCCAAGGCCGGCTCCGCGAAACTGGAAGCGGGCAAGGGCGCTGCCGTCGACCGCAGCCGAACCGCCCTCGAGACGATCTCCAACGACATCGCCAAGATGATCGAACATCAGACGGCTGTGGAGTTGTGGGAGCTCTACCGTCGCGGTGAGCCGAACCTGTTCGATCGCCGTCTCTACACGGCGCAGGGTCGGCAGACCTTCGAGGAGATCCGCCGGCGCTACGCGGCCGATGCCGAGTTCCGCCGCACGGTGGACCGCTATGTCGGCGAGTTCGAGCGGCTCCTCGGCGAAGTCTCGAAAAACGACCGCGACTCGCGTCGTGCCGATGCCTACCTCACCTCGGAGACGGGCAAGGTCTACACGATGCTCGCCCATGCGAGCGGCCGCTTCGAAGGGGCCTGACATCCTTCGGCGACGGGGCGGCCGACGCCGCTCCGTCGTCTTGTCATGGTGAGATTGGATAAGGTCAGATCAGGCCGAGGACGGAGAGCTCGCGCCGCAGCGATTCGGGCATGTCGGCGAGGCCGTCGGCGCGACGCATGTCGAGATCGGCCGGCGCGGACCGCACCGTCAGGTAGCGCCAGCCCTGGAAGGGCCGGCATGGGCGCGGATTGACCGGGACCACGACCGAATCGAGGACGAGGCGACAGCGGCCGACGCCGTCCGTATCGGTGAAGGGCTCGATGGCCGTGATGGCCTGGCGGCAGCACAGCGTGCCCTTGATGACCCAGTAGATCGAGCCCTGCCCGGCAATAGCCGAGGCACGTTTGGGCACCATTCGGGTCACGTGGAACGTGGACGGGTCGCGCCCGGACTGCAACGCGTCGTCCCGGTTGCGGGCGATGCGTTGTTCGAGGTCCTCGATCGTCGCGGGTCCGACGCAGAGCTTCAGGAGGTGAAGGGCCATGACGGCCCTCTTATCAGTGCCGTCGACGATGCGCGCGGGGCATTCGTCTCGCTCAGGAAAACAGGGCGAGTTTCTCTTTCTCGCTCAGGCCGTCGATATCGGCGAAAGCCGTGGCGATGTCGGTCTTCTCGGAAGCCGGCGACGTCGCCCGGTCCTCGGTGCTCTCGTCGTCAGAAACGACCTCGTCGGCCGGCTCGTCGTCGAAAGGCTCGCTCGTGTCCTCGGCGATAGGTTCCTCGGCGATGGCGTCCTCAATGACAGCCTCCTCGCCCGCCTCGGATGCGTGCGGCTCGGTGAACGGAGCCTCTTCGTCCGTCGTCTCCGTGGCGGAGGAAAGCGGCATGTCCGGGCTCACCGTCTCTTCCGCCTGCTGCTCGACGACGGCCTCCATCTCCCCCGTCACCTCGTCCTTCGCTTCCCGAACACTCTCCGATCGCCCGGAATCCATGTCGATGAACCGGTCCACATCGCTCTGGTCGAGGTCCTGGGCGACAGTCGCCGCCGTCGAGCCCGGCGCCGGCGGGATCGCCTCGACCTCGCCGCCCCAGATCGCGATCATCGCCGCGAGGCGCTCTTCGAGATAGCGCAGGGTATGGATGATCCGGGCGGTGCGCTGCGCCGTGAGATCCTGGAACGAGCAGGCGGTGTAGATTTCCGTCGCCCGGCGGTCGAGCACGTCGCAAATCGTCGCATCCGCGACGGTTTCGCGCATCGTCCAGGCGGTCTCCTGGACTTCCTCCGCGGCGCCGAGGATGTCCGACGTCGCGCGCTCGGTGGCCCGGACAATGGCGTCGAGGGCGACGGAGGCGATGCCAAGGCGGCTGTGGTCCTGATCCACGGTGCTGATCGCGGCGATCTCGGCCTTGGTTCGGGCGATGGCGTGGGCCATGTCCATCAGGTCGCCGCGCATGCGTCCGACCCGCTCGGTCTCCCGGTCGGAGGGGCGATCCGCCGTCACCGCGCTTTCCAGGCGAGAGATGGCGCCGAGCAGCATGTCCGTATCGGCACTGCGGTTGCGCCTGGTATATTCGGCAAGGAACCAGCGGCCGCGTTCGCTCTCGCTCATCGCCGCTTCGATACGGTCGTATTCCGACTCATCGACCGGGGTGAGCGAACGCATGACAGACATAGAACTCGTGTCCTCTATGGTGCCTCGCGCCGTTGCGCGAAGTCGCGGGTACCAGCACCAGTAGATTGACACGATGGTTTTAACGCCCCCTTTACGGGTCGAATCATCGTCAGCGGCCGGCAACGCTTCGGCTTGAGGCCGCTTCGCCCCTCGATCGAGCGGTCCCCCTTGTCTCAATCCTCTCCGACGGAGCCGAACGCGACGCGTCTGTCGCTGCTCTATGCCGTCGTCTTCGTCGAAATCGGCATCGCCATGCCGTTCATGCCGGTCTGGCTGAAGGCGCTCGGCCTCGATGCGCGGATCATCGGCGCCCTCCTGGCGCTGCCCATCGCCATGAAGATCATCGCCACGGCTCCCCTCGTGGGGTTGATCGACCGGGGCGTGGCCGCGCGCCGTCTCCTGCTGGTCGGCAGCGTGGCGGTGTCGGCGACCTATGCGCTGATGCCCGCCGGTGCCGCCATCGGCTGGCCCATCCTCGCTGTGCTCGTTGCCGTGAACGCGGCGGCCGGAGCGCCGCTGGTGCCGACCATCGACTACCTCACCCTGGCCGCCGTACGGCACAGCAAGCGGCTCGACTACGCCCGCATCCGCATGGCGGGGTCCATCGGTTTCCTCATCGCCAGCCTGCTCGGGGGGGCGGCCCTCAGTGCCATGGGGGAACGCCTCGCCGTGCCGGTCCTCCTCACCGGCCTCGCCCTCGTCGCCGCGGCCACCATCTTCGCCAGCCCGGTGGAAGCTCATGTGGCGCAGCCGCGCATCGCGCCCGGCACACGCCCGAAGCTGCCCCGCGTGCTCTGGCTCTGCATCGGCGCGCAGGCGACGATCCAGGCGAGCCACGCGGCTACCTACGCCTTCGGCAGCATCCATTGGCAGGCGAGCGGGATCTCGTCCTCGTGGATCGGCGTGCTCTGGGCGACGGGTGTCGCCGCCGAGATCGTCTTCTTCGCCACGGTGGGGCGCTGGCCCGCCCATTGGCGTACGCCGTTCCGGCTGATCGGCCTCGGCGCCGCCGCGTCCCTCATCCGTGTCGTCGGCCTGTCCCTGATCGGCGGCGAGCTCGTTCCGGCGCTGTTCCTGCAGACCCTCCACGCATTCAGCTTCGGGGCGACTCAGCTCGGCGCCATGACGGCGATCTCGGCCTTCGCGCCCGATGGGGCGCGGGGGCGGGCCCAGGGCATGTCGAGCGCCGTCAATGCCTGCGCCTCGGCGAGCGCGACGATTCTCTGCGGTGTCGCCTACCAGGCCGGCGGGGGCTCGCTCGCTTTCGCCCTGATGGCGCCGCTCGCCCTATCCGGCCTGTGCCTCGTGTCACTTTCCGCGAGATCAGCGACACTTGCCCCCTTCACACCGCCCCGTTTGTAGGTCAGCACTCCGCCGCTTGCCGTGGGTCTTGACCAATCCGTAACCTTGATCTGCGTTTTAGTTGCGCATGAACCGGGAGTCGCGCTTCGTGCGCCACGCTGCTGCCAAGCCGAACCCTGACGCCGCCGAAGCCGAGTTTCTCGGCGAGGGCGGACGCGTGGTCTTGAGCGGTCGCTGGACGGCGGATCAGGGTGCCTCCGTGGAGAGGGCCGCCGCGCGCATCGCCAGCGATGCAAAGGGTGCTCCCATCCTCGTCGACCTGTCGAAGGTGGCGCGGCTCGACACGCTTGGCGCCTGGGTCCTGGAGCGGACCCGTGGTGAGATCGAAGCCGCGGGCGGTCGCCTCGCCTATGCGGGGGCCACGGCCGAGCACCGTATCCTGCTCGGCGAAATGAATCTGCCGGACGAGGATTATGCCGGCCCGCCCAAACGCGGCCGCCTCATGGGCTTCCTGCACGATCTCGGGGTCCGGGTCGTGGGCGCGAAATCCGACATGGTCAGCGGCCTCGCCTTCCTCGGGGAGGTGGTGACCGCCTGTATCCGCGTCGCCTCGCGGCCGAGCACCTTCCGCGGCACGGCCCTGGTCAACCAGCTCGAACAGGTCGCCTTCCGGGGCGTACCGATCATCATGCTGATCTCGTTCCTCGTCGGCGGCATCGTCGCCCAGCAGGGCATCTTCCAGCTTCAGCGCTTCGGGGCGCAGAGCTTCGTCGTCAACCTGATCGGCCTGCTCATCCTGCGCGAACTCGGCGTGCTCCTCACCTCGATCATGGTGGCGGGGCGTTCCGGCTCGGCCTTCACCGCCGAAATCGGCTCGATGCGGATGCGCGAGGAGGTGGATGCCCTGCGGGTGATGGGCCTCGATCCCATCGAGATCCTCATCGTCCCGCGCATCCTGGCCCTGGTGATCGGCCTGCCGATCCTCGCCTTCCTCGCCTCGCTGGCAGCCCTGGCCGGGGGCGGCCTCACCGCCTCGCTCTATGGCGGCATGACGATCGACGCGTTCCTGGCCCGGCTCCAGGCCGCCGTGTCCTTCCACCACGTGGCGGTCGGCCTCATCAAGGCGCCGTTCATGGCCCTCATCATCGGCATCATCGCGACAATCGAAGGTTTCGCCGTCGAAGGATCTGCGGAATCGCTCGGACGTCACGTCACGGCCTCAGTCGTGAAGTCTATCTTCATGGTCATCGTACTGGATGGACTTTTCGCCGTGTTCTTCGCGGCCATCGATTTCTGATCGCCGTGAACCAGATGTCCCCGCCCCCCGCGCCGTTCGACCGCGCCCCACCTCGCGACGTCATCATCGGCGTGCGCGACCTCGTGGTCGGCTTCGGCAGCAAGGTCGTGATGAAGGGGCTCGACCTCGACATCTATCGCGGCGAGATCCTCGGCTTCGTCGGCCCGTCCGGCCAGGGCAAATCCGTCCTCACGAGGACGATCCTCGGCCTGGTTCCGAAGCGTTCGGGCACGATCGAGGTGTTCGGCGAGGACGTCGACACCATGACCATGGCCCGCCGCCGGCAGATCGAGCAGCGCTGGGGCGTGCTGTTCCAGCAGGGTGCGCTGTTCTCGGCGCTCACGGTGAAGCAGAACATCCAGATGCCGATGCGCGAGCACCTGAACCTGTCCGAGCGCCTGCTCGACGAGTTCGCCCGCCTCAAGATCGAGATGGTGGGCCTGAAGCCCGATGCGGCCGACAAGCTCCCCTCCGAATTGTCGGGGGGCATGATCAAGCGCGCGGCGCTGGCCCGGTCTCTCGCCCTCGACCCCGAAATCCTGTTCCTCGACGAGCCGACTTCGGGCCTCGACCCCATCGGCGCCGGGGAATTCGACGAACTCGTCGCCACCTTGAAACAGACGCTGGGGCTCACCGTCTTCATGGTGACGCACGATCTCGACAGTCTCTACACGGCCTGCGACCGCATCGCGGCGCTCGGCGACGGCCAGATCATCGCGCAGGGGCCGATCGACGCCATGCTGGCGAGCGACCACCCCTGGCTGCGCTCCTACTTCCACGGCAAGCGCGCCCGCGCGATCGTCACCGGCGGGGCAAACGCCCATGTTTGAACAGATCCTCATGCTGACGGCCCGCCGATTGCGTGCCGTGGCGCACCGCACGGGCGCTGCCCATCCGGAGTACGACTGATCCGATGGAGACTCGTGCGAACTACGCCCTCGTCGGGGCTTTCACACTCGCGGTCGTCGTGGCGGCCTTCGGCTTCGTGTTCTGGCTCCAGGGCGGATCGCGCAGTCAGGTGCGCGAGAGCGTGCGCATCGTCTTCTCGGGCAGCGTCGGCGGCCTCGCCAAGGGTTCGACCGTGGCCTTCAACGGCATCAAGGTCGGTGAGGTGATGGATGTTCGCCTGCTGCCGCAGGACCCTCGCCGCGTCGTCGCGATGGTGGAAGTCGAACGGACCACGCCCCTGCGCGCCGACACCCGGGCCCGCCTCGATTCCGCGATGCTGACCGGCGTCTCCACCATCTCGCTCTCCGGCGGCAACGCCGATTCGCCGCCCCTGACGCCGGGTTCGGGCGACCAGACACCCACGATCTTCGCCGACAGTTCCGACATCCAGGACATGATGGCGGCGGCCAAGCAGATCGCGCAGCGCGCAGACGACGTGCTGCAGCGCCTCGACAAGCTGGTGGCCGGCAACGAGGGCGCCATCACCCGCACCCTCGCCAACGTCGAATCGTTTTCCAAGACCCTGAACGATGCCGGGCCTGCCGTGAGTTCGCTGGTGAAGGCCATCGACGGGCAGAAGCTCAACCGCGTCATCGACAATGCCGAGCGCTTCTCCGCCGCGCTCAGCACCGCGAGCCCCGACATCGAAGGTGCGGTGAAGGACGCGCGCTCCCTTGCCGGCAAGCTCAACGCCTCGGCCGACCGGGTCGACAACGTGCTGAAGGGGGCCGAAAGCTTCCTCGGCTCCGCCTCGGGCCAAGCCGGGAGCAGCACCTTCGCCGAAGTCCGCGAGGCGGCGATCTCGGTCCGCGATGCCGGCAAGGCCTTCCGCACCCTGTCGGAGAATCTCGACAAGCGCACCTCCACCATCGCGTCGAGCTTCAGCCGTCTCAGCGGGACCGGACGGCGCGAGGTCGAAGCCCTGTCCTCGGACGGCCAGCGCACCCTCAACACCCTGAACCGGACGGTGAAGAGCCTGGAGCGCGACCCGTCGCAGGTCATCTTCGGCGGCAAGCCATCGTTGCCAGAATACAACGGTGGCCGCTGAACCTGGCAAAGCCTAGCCGCATGTGTCCGGCGTCACGGCACGGAAACCGCTATGGCGTAGTTTACGGTTGCGCTTCTTGCAGCGCTGCACAGGTTTCCAGGCCCTTCGGATGACGTTTCGCTCGCATGCCCTGGCGCTCGCCTGCCTCTCCGCCCTGCTCGGCGGTTGTGGCGGCGGCGCGCCCATGACCTTCGACCTCGCCGCCCTGCCGAGTTCCGGCCGGCCGAGCGTGGCGGCGCGGTCGATCTCGGTGGCCGAGCCTGTCGGCCTCCAGCCCTTCGAGCAGGATCGCATCATCGTTCGTCAGGCCGGCGGCGCCCTGTCGTTCCTCGGCGGCGGACAATGGGCCGACCGCCTGCCGCGCCTCGTCCAGACACGGCTGATCCAGAGCCTCGAGAATTCCGGACGCCTGAAATCCGTGAGCCGCCCCGGCGACAAGATCGTGGCCGATTACGCGCTCATCAGCGAGATCCGCGCGTTCGACATCGCGTCCGGCTCGGGCGAAGCGGTGGTGGACATCTCGGCCAAGCTCATCACCGACGGAACCGGCAAGGTCGTCGCCGCCCGCATCTTCACCGCGCGCGTGCCGGTGGCCAAGGTCGAGGCGGGCAACGCCGCCATCGGTCTCGATGCCGCTCTGAGCGTCGTGCTCGCCGACATCGTCCGCTGGGTCAATTCCGGGCATTGACCGTCGCGTCGCGCTACTCCCCGTGGAGTACCGCAGGTCGAGACGGGTAAGGACGCTCGGCGCCCCTACTCCATCACCGCTGCTTTCATGATCACGACCATGATCGCCTTGGCGGGTTCAGTGCCGACGCAACGCACCGTGTGCGGCCTGTCGCAGCGATAGCGCAGCGTCTCGCCCACCCGCGCCCGCTGGAAGGTGCCGGCCACCTCGACTTCGAGCGAACCCTCGGTGACGGTGAGGGATTCCACCGAGCCGCGCTGGTGCGGATCGGAATCGAGGACGCCGCCCGGATCGGCCGTGACCTCGTACCATTGCAGCCATTCCACCGTCTTGATCCAGCCAACGATGGCCAGACGGATCTTGCCGTCGTCGGAGAGCAGGATCGGCGTGTCGGCGCGCGACGTCTTCTCGATGAACGGCTCTTCGTCGCTGGTCGCGAGAACGCGTTCGATGGAGACGTCGAGGGCCTGGCTCAGGCGCCAGATGGTCGCCAGGGTCGGGTTGGTCTCGTTGCGCTCGATCTGGCTGATGATCGATTTCGCCACGCCGGACTGCTCGGCGAGCTCGGAGAGTGAGAGGTTGTAGGCCTTGCGCAGCCGCTGGATGGTCTTGCCGAGCTGGCCCGAGAGAACCTGTGCTCCGTTCAGGATATCCCGCTGCCGTCCCCGTTCGGGCGTCGTCGCCTGATCTTGCATTGTCCCAGAACCTATCGCGTCGTTCCGTACATCGAACGATCGTGCGGTACTTCAAACGCAATCAGGCATCCGATGCAAGGCGAAGCAGGCCAACTTCTCCTTCGTATCAGTGCCAAAGGGCGTGGAAATGATGGACCGGTCCGTGCCCTCGTCCCACCGTCACGGAATTGGACGCGGCGATGGCGGCGGTGACGTAGCGTTTCGCCTGGGTGACGGCCTCTGTCAGGGAGAGGCCACGCGCCAAGCCCGCCGCCACGGCCGAGGACAGGGTGCAGCCGGTGCCGTGCGTGTTGCGGGTGTCGAGGCGCGCCGATGCGAAGCGCCGCAACGTCCCGTCCGTGCTCATGAGGTGATCGACGCTCTCCGTGCCCTCCGCATGGCCTCCCTTGATGAGGACGGCGCGGGCGCCCAACGCGAGCAGCTTGCGTCCCTGCACCACCGCCTCGTTCTCGCTCTGCGCCACGGGGGCTCCGATCAGGGTCGCGGCCTCGGGCAGATTCGGCGTCACCAGGTCGGCCAGGGGTAGGAGGTGCCGGCGCATGGCGTCCACTGCGTCGTCCGAGATGAGACGATCGCCGCTCGTCGCCACCATGACGGGATCGAGGATGATCGGGATGCCGGACGCATGACGGGTAAGTCCGGCGGCCACGGCCTCGATCACCGCGGGCTTCGACAGCATGCCGATCTTCACCGCCTTGACGGTGAGATCGGAGAAGACGCTATCGATCTGGGCGGCGATGAAATCGGCCGGCACGTCGTGGATGGCCTGCACGCCGAGGGTGTTCTGCGCCGTGAGGGCGGTGATGATGCTGGCGCCGTAGACCTTGAGCGCCGCAAAGGTCTTGAGATCGGCCTGGATACCGGCGCCGCCGCTGGAATCGGAGCCCGCTATGGTCACGGCGATGGGTGTCATGGCGTGTCTCGTCCCTTGCGTTGCGGCAACCCTAAACCATCGTCCGGAACGAGGGAATCCGGCCCGATTGAAAATGATTTTAGAACAGAGACTTAGAGAATTTTACCGCTCATTCGCCTGGCTCGCTGCCGAGAGCGCTCTCCGCCAAAGCGGATGCCGGTTCGGCGAAAAAGAGCGCGGCGAAACAAAGGCCTAGCGATGTGCCCGACCCAACGTGGTCGGGCGCAGCTCTAGACAGCCGTGCCTCTCGCCGCGAGGGCCGAATCCACCCGGAAGCGCAGGTCCCTGGCGCGCGCCTCCACCTCCTCGGCGGAAAACAGCGCGGAGATCAGGGCGATGCCGTCGGCGCCCGCCGCGATGATGGCGGCGGCGTTGCTGCCGTCGATTCCGGCGATGGCCCCCACGGGAAAACCGGTGCCCCGGGCGAGGCGCGCCCGGAAGGCGATGCGCGAGAAACCGTCGAGCCCGACGGGCGGGTCGGGATTGTCCTTGCTCGTCGTGGCGAAGACGCCGCCGATGCAGGCATAATCCACGGGCAGGCGATAAAGCTCGTCGGCCTGAGCCGCCGATTTCAACGTCAGGCCAATGATGGCGCGCGGGCCGAGAATGCGCCGCGCATCCGCCGGGTGCAGGTCCGACTGGCCGAGATGCACGCCCTCGGCCTCGGCAGCCAGAGCGAGATCGCAGCGATCGTTGACGAGGAGCGGCACCCCGGTGCCCGCGATGGCCGCGCGGATGGCGCGGATGCGCGCCAGCGCCTCGCGCGCGTTCTCGATGGACTTCTCCCGGTATTGAAGAAGGGTACATCCGCCCGAGACGGCCTCGGCCGCCATATCGGCGAGGTCGTCGCCGTCATCGCCACAGACGTCCACGTCGAGAATACCGTAGAGCCTCACGTCGACCGGCACGGTCGAGCCCAAGGCGGTGTCGCGTCCGATCACGTCGTTCCTCCGGTAAGCCCCAGCGCCCAGGTTCGAGCGGCGGCAATCTAAACGGGTGGCCGTGCCACGCAAAGCCGATCCGCACCGCTTCGCTTGCCGGCCCCGGTCCATCGGCCTACTCCCCGCCTCGACGAAGCACGGAGATTGGCATGACCACCGAAGCCGGGCGCACGCCGAAGCAGAAGATGATCGCGGGGGAACTCTACCACCCCGACGACGCGGAACTCGGTGCCGACCTGCGCGCCTGCCAGGTCTGGCTCGCGCGCTACAACGCCATGCTCGGCCGCCCCGCCGACGAGCGCCGGGTTCTGCTGCGCGAGACGTTGGCCAATGTCGGCGACGGGGCGGTGATCCGGCCGCCGTTCCATTGCGATTACGGCTTCAACATCAGCATCGGCGCCCACGTCTTCCTGAACTTCAACTGCGTCATCCTCGATTGCACGACGGTGACGATCGGCGACCGCACGCAGATCGGGCCGGGCGTCCAACTCCTCACGGCGGACCATCCCCGCGAGGCGGAGGCGCGCGAGGCCGGGCTGGAATTCGCACGCCCCATCGCCATCGGCCGCAATGTCTGGATCGGCGGCGGCGCGCTGATCCTGCCCGGCGTCACGGTGGGCGACCATGCGATCATCGGGGCCGGCGCCGTCGTCACCCGCGACGTGGCGCCCGGCGCGACAGTCGTCGGCAACCCGGCGCGACCGGTACCCGCCAAGGCGTGAGGCGACGCGCACATCGTTTCGCGCGTTGATTCCGGCAGGCAATCTGCCATGAGACCCATTCACGGACCGGGGGGCGGACAGGTGACGAGGGGGCAGGACGGATTTGCAGCGGAGGCGGCCGATGCGCTTCCCAATCCGTCGGCGGTCGGGCTCGTCGCCGTCATCGTCGCGGCGACGGATGGCGAGCCGCGCGCCCTCACCGTGAAGGTGCCGGGTCAGGCCTCGAGCCGCGAGACCGGATTGCCGTCCGGTCCCCTCGTGCCGGAGCACCCTACGCTGGAACGCGGTCTGCGCGCCTGGGTGGAGCGCCAGACCCAGCAGCGCCTCGGCTATGTGGAGCAGCTCTACACGTTCGGAGACCGAGACCGGCAAGGCGACGATTCGGGCGGCCTTCACTCTTTGTCCGTGGCCTATCTCGCTCTGGTCCGTGAGATGCGGTCGGCGGCGCTCGCCGAGGCGTCGTGGCACAATTGGTACGCGTTCCTTCCCTGGGAGGATTGGCGCGCGGGCCGGCCCGGGACCCTGGACGAGATCGAGGCCAAGCTCCTGGCCTGGGCGGCCGGGACATCCGATGCCAAGGTCCGGCGGCGGCGTGAGGACAGGCTGGGCCTCACCTTCGGCATCGGCGGCGGGGCCTGGAACGAGGAGCGCGTGCTCGAACGCTACGAACTCCTGTTCGAGGCCGGTCTGATCCCCGAAGCGCGGGGACAGGCTGGGGAAGCGAATGCTGCCGAATTCGCCACGACGGGCCGGCCCATGACGTTCGATCACCGCCGGGTGCTCGCCACGGCGATCGGACGCTTGCGTGGCAAGATCAAGTATCGCCCCGTGGTGTTCGAGCTGATGCCGCCGACCTTCACCCTGTTCCAGTTGCAGCGCACCGTGGAGGCCCTGTCGGGCGCCAATCTCCACAAGCAGAATTTCCGTCGACTCGTGGCCCAGCAGGGGCTGGTGGAGGAGACCGACGAAGTCACCAGCGGCGCCGCAGGGCGGCCTGCCCGCCTCGTCCGTTTCCGCCGCGAGGTGCTGCTGGAGCGCCCCGCGCCGGGGTTCCGGCTGACCCCTTCGCGACGGTCGCCCTGAGGCATCGCGTGTCGGCCCTGGCGACGCGGCAATCGCGGGTAGAGCCTACATTGCCGCCAGTATCGATTCCAGCATGGCGCGGCTCGTCTCGAGCGCCGTGATGCGCTCGTCCACCTCGCCGATGTGCCGGCGCAACGTTTGCCGAAGCTCGTCGCAGGGTTCGAATGCGCCGCGCCCGGCGAGCGCGCAGGGCAGGAACACGCGGATGACCGGCAAGGTCATTCCGGCCGCGCCGAGCGTCCTGATCCGCCGAACCGTGTCCTCGTCCAGCGGCGTGTAATCGCGATACCCGGAGGCGGTGCGCTCCGGCGCGAGCAGCCCCTCCCCTTCGTAATAGCGCAGCATGCGCACGCTGACGCCCGTGCGCTTCGATAGCGTCCCGATCCGCATTGGCCGTTGACCCTGACAGTGCTGTCACGGATTAAGGCTGCGGCTCTTCGATGGAAACCAGTCGAGAGCGCTTTCCCATGACAGACGTCTTCGCCACCCGTGCTTGGATCGACGGGCGGATCGCCACTGCCTCCGATCTCGCCCCCCTCGCCTTCGCCGGGTTCGCGCATTTTACCGCCATGCAGGTCCGTGACCGGCGCGTGAGAGGGTTGGACCTTCATCTGGAGCGCCTTCGAGACGGGTCGCAAGCGCTGTTCGGCTGCACCCTTCCTGAGGAGCGATTACGACACGCGCTTCGGATCGCCATCGCGGACGCCCCCGGCGACCTGTCGCTCACCGCGACAGTGTTCTCGCGCAACGGCGAGTTCCGCCTCGGCGGCGCAGCGGAAATATTCTCGATCCTGGTGCGGACTTTTGCGCCGAGCGACGGCCCCGCCGGCCGGCTGAAACTGGCCCTCACGCCGCATGAGCGCTGGCGCCCGGAGGTCAAGCATGTGGGCGAATCGGCAAAGACCCATCTCCTGCGCGAGGCTGCCCGGATGGGCTTCGATGATGCCGCGTTCGTCGATCGTCAGGGGAGGATCGGCGAAGCGACGATCTGGAACCTGGCATTCTGGGACGGAGTGTCAGTGACATGGCCGAAGGCCGACATCCTGGCCGGGGTCACGATGGGAATTCTCCGCCGTCGATTGACCGCCCTCGGTGTCCCCCAGCGCGAGGCGGTCGTAGCGGCGGACGGGCTCCACGAGTTTGCCGGAGCCGTCGCGATGAATTCATGGACGCCCGCCGTCGCCATCTCGGCCATCGGCACCGTCACCCTGCCGCGATCCGACGAACTCACCGCCATGCTGCATCGTGCCTATCTGACCGAACCGGCACTCGACGTCTGAACGTCCTTGTTCCTGTATGCGATCTGGAACTATCGCGCTCGCCCACGAGGGAAGGGACGGCGGTGGCCGAGGATGACGTTTGCACAATATCGCAATGCAAAATGAATATGCTCAGGCTCAGCATATCTAGACAAGCGTATCTCACACGCCTACGTTAGTCGGCACAATGCTCAGATTGAGCATAATTGAGGACGCGACCATGGCGGCCACGAGTTTCCCGATCGACCGGGTTTCGACCCTGCCTCTGCCCGATATCTACGCCCGCGTGAGCCGGCATGTTCCGGCCATCGAATGGCCGGCCCTGGCCGACGACGTCGCGGCGATCCTGGAGCTGAAGAAGACCCGCAACGCGGTGATCCTCGCCCATAATTATCAGGCGCCCGAAATCTTCCACACCGTGTCGGACATCGTCGGCGACAGCCTGGCGCTGGCCCGCGAGGCGATCAACGTGGATGCCGACGTGATCGTGCTGGCCGGCGTCCATTTCATGGCGGAGACGGCCAAGCTGCTCAATCCGGGCAAGACCGTCCTGATCCCCGACATGCGGGCCGGGTGCTCGCTCGCCGATTCGATCACCGCCGCCGACGTGCGGGGCTTGCGCGAGAAGTATCCCGGCGTGCCGATCGTGACCTACGTCAACACCTCCGCCGCCGTGAAGGCGGAATCGGACGTGTGCTGCACCTCCGGCAACGCGGTGGACGTGGTGCGCTCGCTCAATGCGCCGCGCGTCCTGATGATTCCCGACGAGTTCCTGGCGCAGAACGTCCAGGTTCTTGTGCCCGAGGTCGAGATCCTCACCTGGGCCGGCCATTGCGAGGTCCACGAGCAGTTCACCCCCGCCGATATCGACGAGGTGCGCGAGAGCTATCCCGGCGTCACTGTCATCGCCCATCCCGAATGCCCGCCCGACGTGGTGGCGGCATCGGACTTCTCGGGTTCGACCGCGATGATGATGAACTTCGTCACGGAGAAGCGGCCGCGTCAGGTGGTGCTCGTGACCGAATGCTCCATGGGCGACAACATCGCCGCCGCGAACCCGGACATCGAGTTCATCAAGCCCTGCAACCTGTGCCCGCACATGAAGCGGATGTCGCTCCGGAACATCCGCCACGCCCTGGAGACCCTCACGCATGAGGTGACGGTGGAGCCGGAACTCGCCGAGCGCGCTCGCGCGGCGGTGGAGCGCATGCTCGCGGTGCGTCCGCGATGAACGCGCACTCCCCGTTCTCCTTCACCCTCCCCGGTTCGGACCGTGTGATCGTCGTGGGAGCCGGCGTCGCCGGTCTCGCCACGGCCTTGCGGCTCAGCCCCCGCCCGGTCACCCTCGTCACCGCTTCTCCCTTGGGAAGCGGCACGGCGACGGGCTGGGCGCAGGGCGGCATTGCCGCCGCCATGGCCGAGGACGATGCCGCCGCATTGCATGCGGCGGACACGGAAGCCGCCGGCGCCGGCCTCACCGATCCGGCCGTCGCCCTGCGGGTGGCGCAAGCCGGCCCCGGCCTGATCGACTGGCTCGTCGGCCTCGGCGCGCCCTTCGACCGGGATGCCGCCGGCGCCCTGGCGCTCGGCCTCGAAGCGGCGCATTCGCGCCGCCGCATTGTCCGGGCGGGCGGTGATTCCACCGGGCGGATGGTGCTCGACACGCTGCTGAAGGCCGTCGCGCTGACGCCCTCCATCGAGATCCTGGTCGCCAATGTCCGCGGCCTGCTGCAGGACGAGAGCGGCGCCGTCGCCGGACTGATCTACGAGCGCGACGGTGCCTCGGTGCGCCTCGCCGCGCGGTCGGTCGTGCTCGCCACCGGCGGGCTCGGCTCCCTCTACGCCTCCACCACCAACCCGCGCGGCGCCACCGGCCGGGGTCTGGCGCTGGCGGCGCGCGCCGGGGCGACCTTGCGCGACATGGAGTTCGTGCAGTTCCACCCCACCGCCATCTCGGTCGGACTGGACCCGATGCCGCTCGCCACCGAAGCCCTGCGCGGCGAGGGCGCGCGGTTGATCGACAGCGAGGGCGAACCGGTGATGGCCGGTATCGCCGGGGGCGATCTCGCTCCCCGCGACGTAGTCGCCCGGGCGATTTTCCAGGCCAGGCGGCGCGGCACCGAGGTGTTTCTCGATTGCCGTGGTGCCCTCGGCGCCCGCATGGCGACGCGGTTCCCCACCGTGGCCGGCCTCTGCGCCGCCTCCGGTATCGATCCGCAGCGCCAGCCGATCCCCGTGCGCCCGGCCGCGCATTACCATATGGGCGGCATCAAGGTGGACGGGTCCGGCGCCAGCACCGTGCCCGGCCTGTTCGCCTGCGGCGAGGTCGCTTCCACCGGACTGCACGGCGCGAACCGCCTCGCCAGCAATTCCCTCCTCGAGGCGATGGCCTTCGCCCCCTGGATCGCCGAGGCCGTCGCCTCCGTTGCCGCCCCGGGTCCGGCTTCGATCGCCGAGCCGTGCCGGCGCGACGACGCCGATCACGACGCGATCCGCCGGATCATGGAAGCCGATGTCGGGGTGGTGCGCGACGCCGAAGGCCTGACCGACGCTGTGCGCCACCTGGCGCCGGCGGCGAGGCAGGGCTCCGACTCTGCCCTCACGGGGTTGATGGTCGCGACCTCGGCCCTGTCCCGCCTGGAGAGCCGAGGCGCCCATTGGCGCAGCGACCACCCGGATCAGGCCCCCGCCCGGCACAGCGAAGTGACCCTGGCCGAGGTCTGGCGGATGGCGGAGACCGTCTCGGCCGATGCGGTCGCTCCGGTTTAGATCGGACGATCGGAATCGTCTTGGGATGATCCCACCCATCGACCTCATCCTGAGGTGCCCGCGCGAGCGGGCCTCGAAGGAGAGTTCCAGCTACCCCGTGCGAGATGGAGGCCTCCTTCGAGGGCTCCGCTTCGCTCCGCCACCTCAGGACGAGGTCAGTGGGCGGACCGTCGGCCCCCTTCCAGCGACCCTCTTACGAGCGAACCCATGAGCGATGCCCGTCTCGTCCCCCTCCCCCGTCTCCTCGTGGAGCCGATCGTCCGCGCGGCTTTGCTGGAAGATCTCGGCCGCGCCGGCGACATCACCACCGACGCGATCGTGCCCGTCGATGCCCGCCTCTCCGGCGTCATCGCCGCCCGGCAGGACGGGGTGATCTCCGGCGTCGATGCGGCCATCATCGCCTTCGCGCTGATCGACCCGGCCGTGACGGTCATCGTCGAACGCGGCGACGGCGCGCGGGTCTCCCCCGGCGACGTGGTGATCCGGCTCGACGGTCCGGCGCGCGCCATCCTCACCGCCGAGCGCGTGGCGCTGAACCTCCTGTGCCGGATGTCCGGCGTGGCCACAGCCACGGCAGGGCTCGTGGAGGCCGCGCGGCCGCACGGCAAGGCGCGGATCGTCTGCACCCGCAAGACAACGCCGGGCCTGCGCTCCCTGGAGAAGCATGCCGTCCGGGCCGGGGGAGGCTCCAACCACCGCTACGGCCTCGACGATGCCGTGCTCATCAAGGACAACCACGTCGCCGTGGCCGGCGGGATCGTTCCGGCCATCGAACGGGCACGGGCCTATTCCGGGCATCTCGTGAAGATCGAGATCGAGGTCGATACGCTGGATCAGCTGGCCGAGGCCCTGTCGGTCTGCGCCGATGCAGTGCTCCTCGACAACATGTCACCGGACCAGCTGCGCGAGGCCGTGCGGATGATCGACGGGCGCGCCATCGCGGAGGCCTCGGGCCGCATCAACCGTGAGACGGTGGGGGCCATCGCGGCCTCCGGTGTCGACCTGATCTCCAGCGGCTGGATCACGCATAGTGCACCGATCATCGATCTCGGCCTCGACGCGGTCTGATCCGGCGTATTCGGACGTCCGAAGCGGGTCCGGTTCCGCCGCGTCGGATATTGTTCCCGGCTGACAGGCCCCCCGGATAATAATCCCTGCGAATACGGCTAAGCCGCCACACTGTGGCCACGGAGTCACGACCCCGCCACAACCATCGCTTCATCGCGAATTCAGCTTGGCTTTGGGGCGGCAGCGTTTACGTCTTGGCGATCGGAAAACGGTATCCTGCGTTGCGTTACCGACCGTGTTTCCCCAACGTTTCGCCTGCCTTCGAGAGGCTTTGATGCGCCGTATCGCCCCCGCCCTGTCCGGGCTCGTCTGCATGGTTGGTGTCTGGGCCTCGCCCGCCGCCGCCTATGAGATCGACCCGCTTACCCGTCAGCCCCTGGACAACGCGCTGGTGCTGCGCGTGCGTCCGCAGGCGGAGCCTGCCCCGGCCGTCGTGGCGGTGCCCACCGCCAACGCCTCGCTCAACCCGGCCGACCCGATGGCCTCGGCCGTGCCGCAGATGTCGGCGATCCAGCGCGAGCAGGTTGCCTTCGGCGGCAATTACGCTCCCGGCACCATCGTGGTCTCCACGGCCGAGCGCCGGTTGTACTACGTGCTCGGCGGCGGTCAGGCACTGCGCTACGGCGTCGGCGTCGGTCGTCCCGGCTTCACCTGGGGCGGCACCCAGACCATCACGATGAAGCGGGAATGGCCCGATTGGCGTCCCCCGGCCGAGATGCTGCGCCGTCGTCCCGACCTGCCGCGCTTCATGAAGGGCGGCATCGAGAACCCGCTCGGCGCCCGCGCCATGTATCTCGGCGGCTCGATCTACCGCATCCACGGCTCCAACGAGCCGGAGACGATCGGCACCGCCGTCTCGTCGGGCTGCATCCGCATGACCAACGACGACGTGGCCGATCTCTACACCCGCGCCAAGGTCGGCGCGAAGGTCATCGTTCAGCGCTGATCGTCTTCGACAGGCTTCGAACTGAGCAAAAGGCCGGCGGAAACGCCGGCCTTTTCCATGTCCTTCGGTAGAATGCGTTCCGGCCTGGCTATTTCGAGACCGACAGGAAGCGCGACAGCAGCCAGAGCGGCACCACCACCACGGCACCGGCGAGGATCCAGCGGCCGAAATCGTGGAAGGTCTCGAATCCGAGATCGATGAGCGCGCGGCCCGCATCGTAGATGTGCCAGAACAGCAGGCCGGGCGTGACACCCAGCATCGCCATGATGGCGCCGACGAGAATGGACAGGAACAGCAGCTTCACCAGCACGGCCATGGGCGAGCCGCCGAGGAAGCGGCGCAGGGCCGAACGCGGTTCTCCATCGGAATAGCCACTGCCGACCGGGGGACGGCCCTGGTACGGTCCCTGTCGGCGGGGGTCGTTGTCGACGATCATGCTGTCATCCTCTGGCCGTGGTCCGACGGCCGAACTCTCTCGGACATATGGGGCCTCATCGGCTTCTCTGAAGCCGGCGAACCCGGCGGAAGCGTGACCGATGCGACACACCCGAACGAAACCGTCTGTCCATTGGGGCGTTAGGCCGTCTCGTGCCGGCAAGGCGACTGGCATCGGTGCGGGCTTCGCCCACATTCGACCCTCCCGCCCGAACGCTGCTTCGGCCCCACACTGGATGAGACGAACCGTTCCATGATCGACCACGCCCTCTTCGACCCGGCGACGATCGATCCGGAGACCCACCGCCTGAACGCCGAGATCATCGCGGCCCATGCGGCCCAGGCCGATCCCTGGTCGATTCCCCTTTCCGAAGTGCGCGCGCGCCGCCGGCAGGGAACCCAGGCTTCTCCGGCGATGCCGCGCAGCGCGCGCGCCGAGACGGTGGTCATCGACGGCCCGGGCGGCCCGCTCTCCCTGAGGGTCATCCGCCCGGACGCGAAGAAGTGGCAGAAGCTCCGCGGAGCCTACCTCCACATCCACCGGGGTGGCTGGGTCTGGGGCGCCGCCGACGAGCAGGATCCGTGGCTGGAGCGGATCGCCGATACCTGCGGCTTCGTCTGCCTGTCGGTGGAATACCGCCTTGCCCCGGAACATCCCTATCCGGCGGCTTTGGAGGATTGCGAGGCGGCGGCCCTGTGGCTCGCAGGCCCCGGCAAGGCCGAGTTCGGCATCTCGGCGCTCACCATCGGCGGTGAATCGGCCGGCGCGCATCTGGCGGTCATGACCCTGCTGCGCCTGCGCGACCGGCACAACCTGCCCCGCGCCTTTCGCGGCGCCAACCTCAATGCTGGGTTCTTCGATCTCGGTTTGACCCCCAGCGTGCGCAACTGGGGCGACACCCGCCTCGTGGTGAACACCAAGGACCTCACCACCTTCGCCAACGACTACGTCCGCGACGGCATCGACCGGCGCCGGCCCGACGTGTCGCCGCTCTATGCCGATCTGAAGGGCCTGCCGCCTGCCCTGTTCTCGGTGGGCACGCACGATCCGCTGCTCGACGACACGCTCTACATGTCGTCCCGCTGGGCGGCGGCCGGCAATGGCGGCCATACCGCGATCTATCCGGGCGGCTGCCACATCTTCGTCCGCTATCCCGGTGCGATGACCGGGCGCGCCCTCGAACTGATCGACCGGTTCCTGATGGCTCTGGCTTGACGATCCTTGCCTGAGGGCCGGCTTCCCGCGCCGTTCGAGGCCTGGTTCGCCTCGCGCGGCTGGGCGCCCCGTCCGCATCAGCTCGAGCTCCTCGGCATCGTCGGCGAAGGGCGCTCGGCCCTGCTGGTGGCGCCGACAGGGGCCGGCAAGACGCTGGCGGGGTTCCTGCCGAGCCTCGTCGCCCTGTCCGAGCGCGCGCCATCGCGAAAAGCGCGGGGGCTCCACACCCTCTACATCTCGCCGTTGAAAGCCCTTGCGGTGGACATCGCCCGGAACCTGGAGGCGCCCATCGCCGAGATGGGCCTGCCGATCCGGGTCGAGACCCGCACCGGCGACACGCCCTCACACAAGCGCACGCGCCAGATCGAGCGCCCGCCCGACATCCTGCTGACGACGCCGGAGCAGCTCGCTTTGCTCATCGCCCATCGCGAGGCGGCCGACCTGTTCGCCACCCTCTCCTGCGTGGTGCTCGACGAGCTGCACGCCCTCGTCACCTCGAAGCGGGGCGACCTGCTGTCGCTCGGATTGGCGCGGCTCCACCGCCTCAGCCCAAACCTTACCGCCATCGGGCTGTCCGCCACCGTGCGCGAGCCGGACGATCTGAGGCGGTATCTGGTGCCGCAGGGCTCGATGACCCTCCCCCCTCTGCGGGGGAGGGTGCCTGCGGAGCAGGCGGGAGAGGGGGCGACCTCTCCGGAACCGGCGCTCCCCTCTCCCGACCCGCTTCGCGGGCCACCCTCCCCCGCAGAGGGGGGAGGGTTAGGTGATGCCATGGCCGACCTCGTCGTGGTGAAAGGCGGCGCGGCGCCCGACCTTCACCTGCTCGATACCGGCCTGACCCTGCCGCTGGCCGGCCACACCGCCTCACAGGCGATGCCGGCCATCTACGACCTGATCCAGGCGCACCGGACGGTGCTGGTCTTCGTCAACACCCGGCTCCAGGCCGAGTACACCTTCCAGGAACTCTGGCGGATCAACGAGGCGTCGCTGCCGATCGCGCTCCATCACGGCTCCCTCGACGCCAGCCAGCGGCGGCGGGTGGAGGCGGCCATGGCGGCGGGGCAATTGCGGGCCATCGTCTGTACCGCGACCCTCGATCTCGGGATCGATTGGGGGGATGTCGACCTCGTCGTGAATATCGGCGCGCCCAAGGGGGCGAGCCGGATCATGCAGCGGATCGGGCGCGCCAACCACCGGATGGACGAGCCGTCGAAGGCCTATCTCGTCCCCGGCAACCGCTTCGAGATCCTCGAATGCCAGGCCGCCCTCGATGCGGTGGAGGAAGCCGCACAGGACACGCCGGATGCCCGGCTCGGCGCGCCGGACGTTCTGGCCCAGCATGTCCTCGGCATGGCCTGCGCCGATGCGTTCGATCCGCTGCAGCTCTACGAGGAGATCGTCTCGGCCGCGCCCTTCGCGACGTTGTCCTGGGAGGATTTCGAGGCCGTTGTCGATTACGTGGCGACGGGGGGCTACGCGCTGCGGGCCTATGAGCGGTTCGCGAAGATCCTGCGCGGGCCGGACGGGCTGTGGCGGGTGCGCGATGCGCGGATCGCCCAGCAATACCGCATGAATGTCGGCACCATCGTCGAATCCGCCAAGGTGAAGGTGCGCCTCGCGCGCGGCGTCCGAGGTAAACCGGGCGCCATCCTGCCCAAGGGCGGACGCGTTCTCGGCGAGATCGAAGAGGATTTCGCCGATACCCTGACGCCGGGCGACACCTTCCTCTTCGCCGGGGAAGTGCTGCGCTTCGAGGGCCTGTCCGAGGACGAGGCCCTGGCGAGCAAGGCCGGGCCGGGCACCGACCCGGCGATCCCATCCTATGCGGGAGCGAAGTTTCCGCTCTCGACCTTCCTCGCCGCCCGCGTGCGCGCCCTCATCGCCGATCCGTTCGAATGGGACCGGCTGCCGAAACAGGTGGCCGATTATCTCGTCCAGCAGCGCAGCCGCTCGATCCTGCCAGGGCCCGACGGCCTCCTCGTGGAGACGTTCCCCCGGGCCAAGCGCCATTACCTCACCGCCTTCCCGTTCGAGGGACGGCTGGCTCACCAGACCCTCGGCATGCTGCTCACCCGCCGCCTGGAGCGGGCGGGCCTGCGTCCCCTTGGCTTTGCCGCCAACGATTACGGCATCGCCATCTGGATGACCCGCGACGTGAGCGAGGCCATCGCCCGCGAGCCCGGCTTCCTCGGCGCCTTGTTCGCCGAAGACATGCTCGGTGACGATCTCGAAGCCTGGCTCGACGAATCCTCGATGATGAAGCGCACGTTTCGCCAATGCGCCGTGATCGCCGGGCTGATCGAGCGGCGCTATCCGGGCCAGAAGAAGACCGGGCGGCAGGTCACCATGTCCACCGATCTCGTCTACGACGTGCTGCGCAAGCACCAGCCCGACCACCTGCTCCTGCGCGCCGCCCGGCAGGATGCGGCAACCGGACTCCTCGACGTCGCCCGCCTCGGCATGATGTTGAGGCGCATCCAGGGGCGAATCACCCACAAGGCGCTGGACCGCGTCTCGCCGCTCTCCGTGTCCGTCATGCTCGAAATCGGGCGCGAGAAGGTCTACGGCGAGGGCGCGGACGAGATCCTGGCGGAGGCCGAGGCGCAGCTTCTCGAAGAAGCGCTCGGGTGACGATTCGGTGACGCGCCCCTTCCCCGGATTAGAGGATGTGATCTTGGCGCTCGGCCAGAAACTCGAACGGACCATCAAGACCCCCGGCCTGACGTTGGCCGGCGAAGCCCTCACCCTCGACCTCTGCGGCGGGTTGTGGCTCGCCGCGCACCGGACCCTGATCGTCTCCGACCTGCATCTGGAGAAGGGCTCGGCCTATGCCGCGCGCTCGGGCCAGTTCCTGCCGCCCTACGATACCCGCGAGACCCTGGCCTGCCTGCACGAAGCGGTGGCCCGCTTCGACCCGGCCTGCGTCGTCGCGCTCGGCGATTCCTTCCACGATGCGCGCGGCCCCGAGCGGATGGAGCCCGGCGACCGGGCCATGATCGCCGCCCTCCAGGACGGCCGGGACTGGGTCTGGATCGCCGGCAACCACGACCATGCCGTCTCCGAGGGCGTCGGCGGGCGCTATGCCGAGACGCTGGCGCTCGGTGGACTCACCCTGCGGCACGAGCCGCTGCCGGATGCGCCGGAGGGCGAGATCGCCGGGCATCTGCATCCTTGCGGCAAGGTCGCCATGCGCGGCCGCGCGGTTCGGCGCCGCTGCTTCGTCACCGACGGGAAACGCCTGGTGATGCCGGCTTTCGGTGCCTATGCGGGCGGCCTCAACGTGCGCAACCCGGCCTTCGATCCGCTGTTTCCGGCTGGTTTCACCGCGCATCTCCTGGGAGACGGCCGGGTCTTCGCCATCGGCAAGGCGATGTTGGCGCGGGACTGAGCGCCAGCCGGCCGCGTGCCGCCTCTTCAGGCCTTGATGTCGGCGAAGGCCCCCACGATCTTCTGCTGGCTCTGCTTCATCAGTTCCTCGATCTTTTCCTTGATCGCCTGGTTGATCTTTTCGAGCTCCTTCTGCGGCATCCCGGCCAACGCTTCCTCCGTGAGGCCCATCTTCTTGAGGATCTCTTCGCGGATCTTCTCGGCGGGCGTCATCTTGGCATATTTCAGGAAGTCGTCCTTCGCCGACGCCTCCGTCGATCCGGACGATGTCGTGCGGATGGGGTAGCTCGCTCCCGGGGCGGATATTCCGTTGAGACCGATGGACATGGCGGCACGACTTTCCCAGTGACACACGCCTGAGTTGCAAAAACGCCGCCGTCGGTAGTGGCGTGAAATCCTGTTTCATGTCAGATACTTAGAGAAACCCCATCGCCGCTGGGGCGTCCCGCGCGGCAAATCCTGCCCGGCCATCGCTGCCGAGCGACGATGGCGGCATGGGGGCACTCTCCGATTTAAGGGCATCGTCGATCGGGTTCATGGGTCGACGACCCGGTGAGTATGGACCATCCTAACCAATCCCCTCATCCTGAGGCGCCGCATCGCAGCGGAGGCCTCGAAGGATGAGGTCGCGTTTCGGTCAGGTGAGGAGGCGGCCGAGGGCGAACGAGACGATCAGGCCCGCATGCAGGGAGGCCAGTCCGCAACCGATCGGAGGCCACCACGCGGTCGTCTTGGACTCCATCGTTACCCCCGGGCCTGGAATGGTGGTCGCCCCATACCCTCCAGGCAGGGAGGTCTGTCTCTACCGAGGGTGATCGAATCTCCGATACAATGGCGGCGAATGCGAATCGTAGCGGAGCCAGGGCACGGTCATGCTTCAAGCGCTCATCGTCGGGGCCGGCCCGGTCGGCCTCACCCTCGCCGCCGAACTGGCCCGATACGGCATCGGCATCCGCCTGATCGACAAGAGCCTGCAGCCGACGCAGACCTCGAAGGCGCTCGTGGTCTGGCCGCGCACCCTCGAACTCATGGACCGGATGGGCTGCAGGCAGGCCTTCCTCGATGCCAGTCTGCGCGTCCATGGAGCGGCCCTGCGCAGCGCCGGCAGCATCCTCGGCCATATCCGGTTCGACGCCGTCGCCAGCAGCTACAACTTCGCCGTTATGATCCCGCAGCGGGAGACCGAGCGCCTGCTGATCGAGCATCTCGCCACGTTCGGCATCGCGGTGGAGCGCGAGGTGGAACTCGTGAGCTTCGTGACGGGTGACGAGCATGTCGAAGCGACGCTGCGCCACGCGGACGGTGCCGAGGAGGCCATTTCGGCATCCTGGCTCATCGGCTGCGACGGCGCGCACAGCACCGTGCGGCACGGGCTCGATCTCGCCTTCGCGGGCGAGGCGCAGGGGGACGACTGGCTCCTCGCCGATATCCGCGTGGAGGGCGACGACGCACCGCCCGGCGACGAGATCGCGACTTATCTCCACCGGGACGGGCCGCTCGTGGTCTTCCCGATCCCCGGCGGCCGCGCGCGGGTGATCGCGCAGGTCGGCAAGACCGATCCGGCGCATCCGCGCCCGGACCCGACCCTCGGCGACGTACAGGCCCTGGTGGACCAGCGCGCGGGCGGCTTTCGTGTCGTCGATCCAGTCTGGCTCACGCATTTCCGCATCAACGAGCGCAAGGTCTCGCGATATTCGCAGGGGCGCGCGATCCTGGCCGGCGACGCGGCGCATATCCATAGCCCCGCCGGTGGCCAGGGCATGAATACCGGCATGCAGGACGCCATCAACCTCGCCTGGAAACTGGCGATGGTGGAGCGGGGGCAAGCCGCGCCCTCACTGCTCGACAGCTACAGCCCCGAGCGCAGCGCCGTCGGCGACATGGTGCTGCGCAATGCCGCCCGCCTGACCGATATGGCGACCCTGTCGAACCCCGTGGCGCAGGGATTCCGCAACCTCGCGCTCCGGTTCATGCTCGGCTTCCACGCCGTGCAGGACAAGATGGCGGCGACGATGAGCGAGGTGGAGATCGCCTATACCGACAGCCCGCTCTCTCACGGCCCCGAGGCGGGAAAGCGCTGGGCCCCGGCGCACGATGACGGATTGCCCGCCGGCTCCGGCCCGGTGCCGCTCTTCGTTCTCTACGCGGCGGATGCGGCACGGGGAGCGAGCTTCGCGGCGCGGTATCCCGCCCTGCTCGAACCGACGCCGCGATGCCCGCCCGAAGGCGACCAGCTGATCCTCGTCCGGCCCGACGGCTATGTGGGCTTTTCCGGCATCGGCGAGGCTTGGGAGGAGGCGGAGCGCTACCTCTCGCGGCTCGGCCCCGCCCGGCCCTGAAAGCTCAGGCCGCGATCAGCAGCGCGCAGCCGGCGACGACCGACAGGACGAGCCGCAGACGTCCGAGCCAGGTCGGCACGAGGCCACGCCGGACGAGGTCGAGATCGACGAAGCCCCAGCCGAGGACGAGCAGGCCGAGCACGCGCAGGTCCCACGGCATGGGAAAGGCCAGGGCCGCCCAGGCGATGAGGGAGGGCAGGATGGCGATGACGTAGTCGCGCCCGCCCGCTCCGCCCGACGCGGCCGCGCCCCAGCGAATGCCGCCGAGGAACGACGCGATCACCGCGCCATAGGTCGAGAGGATGGTGCGTGGGGCCAGCCCGACATTGCCGAGGCCACCATCGCTGCCGCTGAGTGAAAGAGCTGCGAACCCCAGAAAGGGAATGAGGCCGGCGACGCCGAGAACGAGGGCTGATGTCGGTATGGGCGTCACACGCGCCATCTAATCTCCGGCTCCATTGGTCCGTGATCCCGCGATCGTCCGCGATCCGCGGCCAGGATCTCATCTGCCGTGACTATACACGGTTCTCGCCGCGCGAAACGCCCCGCCGATCCAGAGCCGCCGACGGATCGACTCACGTCCAGGTTCAGGTAAGGCTCTGAACAGGAACGTCGATTCGACTTCGCTCCGCCCGCGTCGACGCTACGCGCGTCGCTATCACGCGCAGTCCATGTCCGCGTGCGACCGGTGTGTCACGCACCCGTGGTACGGCGCGGCGTGGTCGGAGCCAGTGTGGCGGGGGGCGGTGCACCGATCAGGCTCATCGACCCATCCACGCCGGCGCCGGTGGGCGCGGGAGGCTCGTTGACAGCCGCCACCGATGCCTTCGGTTTGAAGGCGGTGCTGAGCTTCTGCGCCACCACCAGATCCTTCGGCGCCAGCTTGGCGGCGACATCGTCGCGCTTCCGGCCCGCATCGTCGTCGCCCTGGGCCGCAGCGGCGGAGAACCAGAGGTAGGATTGGACCAGATCCTGCTGCAACCCAAGGCCCCGCGCGTAGAGGACGGCGAGGTTGTACTGGCTGTCGCGCATGCCGTACTCGGCGCCGCGCCGGAACCATTGCGAGGCCGTGGTGTAATCCGGCTTGCCATTCGCCGACGGATTCTCGGCGTAGACCACGGCAAGGTTATGCATCGAGCGGGCATGGCCCTGTTCCGCCGCGCGGGCGTACCAAAGCTTGGCCTGGGCGAGGTCGCGCACCACGCCCGAGCCCTTCTCGTAGAGGCCGCCGAGCTTGTACTGCGCCGGGGCGTAGCCGACTTCGGCCAGGGCCTCGAACAGCTTTGCCGCCACCGCGAAGTCGCGGGGCATGCCCCGGCCTTCGAGGGCGCGGGCGGCGAGATCGTAGACGGAGGCTCCATCGCCTTCGAGGGCGGCCTTGCGAAGCTGCGCGAGCCCCGTCGGCACCGCCCCGAGATCGCCCGCCAGATTACCGAGGGCAGCGACCTTCGGCACCGGACGCTGGGCCGGCTGACTCGAGGATTCGGTCAGGGCCGGGATGGCCTTCGACGAGGCCGGCTCGGAGATCGACTGTGTGGTTTCCGGGTCCGGCCGCGCAGGCGTATCCGCGGCGACCCTGGCCGTCTCGGTGGGAGATGGGTCAGCCTTCGATGCGTCAGCCTTGGCCGTGTCGGCATTGGCCGAATCGGTTTTGGCCGCACTGTCCGAGGGCTGGCCTGGGGCGGCCTGCGCTTCGGCGATTTGGGCCGCCGACACATTCGTTGCGGTGCGGCGGGAGTTGATGGCCTGCAATGCACCGAGCGCGAGGACGATGGCGGCGAGGCCGAGGAGGAGCGGCTTGCGACGCTTGTCGAATTCGGCGCGCAGACGCGCAACGCGCCCGGGGGTGGAGGTTTCCAGGGCGTCGTCGGAGGCACCGCGACGCTGCATCTCGGGCGAGCGGGCCGCGATCGCGGCCTCGTTCTGCGCGGCCTGCGCCGCACGCCGCGCGGCGGCGATGAAGCTCGTCTTGATGTCGCTCTCGGTCGGCTTGATCGCGTCCGAACCGCTCTCCGCGGACCGGTCGGGGCTGGGACGGCGGGCGCCGGGCTCCAGCGGCTCGTCCGTGACGCGACCGAGCTCGAAGGATTGGGCCGTCGGACTCACCCGCAAGGGCTCGGCCCGCCGGATCATGGCGCCCGCCTGCATCGGGGCCCGCTCATCCACGCGGCCGGTGGCGATTCCGAGCCGCTCGGCGAGGTCGTGAGACGAGGTGGAGCGGCTGGCGGCGAGCGGGCCGGCCTCGGCCAGGACGCCCAGCTGGCCTACGAGCCTGTCCAGGGTGGAATGGACGCCGTCGAGCGTCGCCTGCATCCGCTGCTCGGAGGCCGCCTGCTGGGCGCGCAGATCCGCCAGGCTGGCCCGAAGCATTCCGAGTTCGCCCGTCTCACCGGTGGTTCCGATGCTCTCGGCCACGGCATTGCGTGCGGCGCGCTCTACGGCGGCCTCGATCGGAACCTCTTCGCGCAAAGCCGAGACCTGGCCGAGCAGGTCGGACATCGTCCGTTCCAGGCCGGCGATCGCGGGGTCCGCGTCGCGCGTGTCGATGCGGCTGGCCAGCGCCAGAACCTGCTTCTCCAGCACGTCGAGACCTTCGGCGCGGGGTCCGGCGGGGCCTCCCACCCGGTCGAGCTTGTCGGCGAGGTCGTGGAGCATGCCGTGGATCGAGGCGAGGTCGCCGCCGGGAATCACCGGCCGGCGCAGGGTTTCGCCGAGATCCTCGAGGCGGCCGATCAGGTCGCCGACCGGATTGACGCTGACCCGCTCGACCTTGTCGGCGAGGGCGTCTATCCGCACGATGATCTCGTCCGAATGGCTGCCGCCGCCGACGGAGCCGCCTTCGCGCAGCGCGTCGAGCTTGGCGCCCATCGCCTGGATCTGTTCCTCGATCCCACCCGAAGGCGGGGTCCGGAGGCCGAGGCGGATCTCTTCGAGCAACGGCCGCAGCTCGGCCATGTTGGCTCCGTCACCGCCGACGCCGCCCTGCAATTCTGTGATCTGGGCGCTGATCGCCTGGAGCCCCTGGGCGAGGCTCTGGATCCGCTCCGGCCCGGCGAGCGAACCGATCAGGCGGCGGATTTCGTCCAGTTCGCGGAACAGGTTACCGAGTTCGTCACGGTCGGCGAAGCCCGGCGCGCTGCTGCTGAGCGCCCCGTCCACCTTCGCCGCGAGGCGCTCGACGTCGCTGGCGACGCGGGCATGGACGTTCTCGGCCACATCGTCGGCGAGACGGGCGACCTGAACGCGGATCAGTTCGATGGGGGCCGCGATGGCGGCGAGGTCGGAGGGCTCCTGCGCGCGCTGGACCCCGGTGACGAGGGAGTGCATCGCCTGTTCGAGGGCACCGACGTCGCGGCCCGTGGCGAGGCCGGTGATCGATTCGCGAAGACGGCTCGTCTCGGCCTGCAATTCCGAGAGCGCCGGCGACGGCGCCCGTGTCGCCGAAGCGACGGGCTTCTGCTCGGCAGTGGCCGCGTCGGAATCGAGCTCGCGCTGGCGCTGGCGGATTTCAGCCACGGCGTCGCGCAGCTCCACCTCGACGGGGCGGCCGCGCCGGCCGATGGGGCGCGGCGAGGCAAGCTGCTCGCCGAGTTCGACCATGCGGCGCTCGATCTGCGCCAGACGCTCGGCCATCTGTGCCGCCGGGGACAGACCGGCATCCAGCACCGTGCTGATCCGGGCCTCGATCTCCTCGATCGTCCGCGTCGCCGTCTCCTGCGAGATCTGGTGATCCTGGGCGATCTTATGGTCGATCTGGTCGAGACGGCGCATCATCTCGGCGATGGAGGTGGTGAAGGGCGCGATCGGGTCCGGTGCAGGGGCCGAGACGACGGGAGCCGAGACGACGTCAGCGGCATCGGTGACGACGGCCTCCGCGGCGTCGACGGGTGCGGGATCGGCCTCGGCGGATGCGGGATTGGCCTCGGCGGGTGACGGCGCGCTGCTCGAAACGTCGACGAGCGGGCGGGTCTGATGCTGCATCGACGAGGTCAAGCGGCGGCGGCGTGCCTTGGGCTTCTGGTCCGGCGTGACGATCGACGCGATCCAGGTCTCGACCGGCACCCCTGCGCGACGCGCCACATCGCGGGCGGCATCGAGGATTTCCGGGTCGAACTCTTCCAGGTTGAGCGTCGCGTTGCGTTTCATCGTCAAACCCGGGGCAGCGAGGTCCGTGACCCAATCCGGTTTGTCAGTGTGCAACGCAGAGGTGTCGCAGCGGCAGCGAAACGGATCGATTGCCGCTGACATTTCGCACTCTTGGTAAACAGGCGGTTAAGGCCTGTGCCAAACTGGCCTTATGTTATCGTCGACGTCTCGCGGACGGTGCCCCTTTCCCTCCGCACGGCGATAGTTTATATATGAACTATCAAGCGTGCCGGGGCTGAGAGGCCGAATCGGGCATGCGATCAAGCGGGTGGAGGACAGACGAGATGCCGAGTTATCGTGCACCGGTCGAGAACGTTCAGTTTCTCCTCAACGACGTCTTCGCCTTCCATGGACGCAACAACCTGCGCGGCTTCGCGGATGCGTCGCCCGACCTGATCCAGGCGGTTCTGGTCGAGGGCGCCAAGCTGGCCGAGGGCGTGCTCACCCCCCTCAATGCCGTGGGCGACAGGCAGGGCTGTACCCGCCAGGCGGATGGCAGCGTGACCACGCCGGACGGGTTCAAGGCCGGCTACGACGCCTATGCCGAGGGCGGCTGGATGGGCATCTCCGTGCCGGAGGAATATGGCGGCCAGGGCCTGCCGCACACGATCAACACCGCGATCTCGGAATTCACCTCTTCGGCCAATCTGGCATTGGCCATGTATCCGGGCCTGACGCAGGGCGCGATGGCCGCCCTCCTCGTCCACGGCTCGGAGGAGCAGAAGGCGACTTATCTGCCCAAGATGGTGGAAGGCGCCTGGACCGGTACGATGAACCTCACCGAGCCGCATTGCGGCACGGATCTCGGGCTCCTCAAGACGAAGGCGGTGCCGAACGGCGACGGTTCCTACAGCCTCACGGGCACCAAGATCTTCATCTCGGCCGGCGAGCACGACCTGTCCGAGAACATCGTCCACCTCGTCATCGCCCGGATCGAGGGCGCGCCGGCCGGCACCAAGGGCATCTCCCTGTTCGTGGTGCCGAAATTCCTCGTCAACGAGGATGGATCGGTGGGTGAGCGGAACGGCGTCTCCTGCGGCTCCCTCGAACACAAGATGGGCATCCACGGCAATTCCACCTGCGTCATGAACTATGACGGCGCGAAGGGCTGGCTCGTCGGCCAGGAGAACCGCGGTCTCAATGCGATGTTCGTGATGATGAACGAAGCGCGCCTCGCGGTGGGCGTCCAGGGGCTCGCCCAGTCGGAGGTCGCCTACCAGAACGCGGTGGCCTACGCGAAGGACCGGCTCCAGGGCCGCTCGCTTACGGGGGCGAAGGCACCCGACAAGGTCGCCGACCCGATCATCGTCCATCCCGACGTGCGCCGGACCCTGATGGGAATCCGCGCCTTCAACGAGGCTGCCCGCGCGCTGGTGCTGTGGACCGCGCTTCAGGCCGATATCGGCCATCGCTCCGACGATGCGGCCGAGCGCCAGAAGGCCGAGGACCATATGGGCCTGATGACCCCGGTGGTGAAAGGCGTGCTCACCGACAAGGGCTTCGACAACGCGGTGGCGGCCCAGCAGCTCTTTGGCGGGCATGGCTACATCGAGGAATGGGGCATGTCGCAATTCGTGCGCGATGCCCGCATCGCCATGATCTACGAGGGCGCCAACGGCATCCAGGCCATGGACCTCATCGGCCGCAAGCTGCCCAAGGATGGCGGCCGGGCGATGATGAGCTTCCTCGCCGAGGTCCAGACCTTCATCAAGGACCATGACGAGGAGGCCGAGATGAAGCCGTTCACCGGCCCGCTCCAGGCCGGGCTGAACGACCTCCAGGGCGCCACCATGTGGTTCATGCAGAACGCTTTCTCCAAGCCCGACAATGCCGGTGCCGGCGCCACCGACTACATGCACCTCCTCGGCCTCGTCGCCATGGGCTACATGTGGGCCCGGATCGCCAAGGCGGCGCTGGCGCGCATCGCGCAAGGCCCGTCACCGGAAATGGCCGACAAGCTCGTCATCGGCCGGTTCTACATGGAGCGGACGCTTCCCGAGACCGCCCTGCGGCTGGTGCGGATCAAGGCCGGGGCCGACACGACCATGGCGTTGAGCGCCGAGGCGTTTTAGAGCGGACGACAGACTTTCAGTTCACCACGTCATTCCGGGGCGCTCGCAGAGCGAGCCCGGAATCCAGAACCGCCGACGCGACAAACCTGGATGTGTTCGCGGATCTGGATTCCGGGCTCCGCTTCGCGGCCCCGGAATGACGGCGAGACCGAGAGCAGACTTTGAAAGCCGTCGCTCCGCAGGAGCGGACAACAGGGAAACGCATATGCCCGAGGCCTTCATCTACGATCACGTCCGCACGCCGCGCGGCCGCGGCAAGCCGGATGGCGCGTTGCACGAGGTGACGGCCCTGCGCCTCGCCGAGACGGCCCTGCGCGCCCTCAAGGAGCGCAACGAGCTCGACACGCGGCAGGTGGACGACGTCATCCTCGGCTGCGTCGATCCCGTCGGTGAGGCCGGTGGCGACATCGCCCGCGCAGCGGCCCTGGTGGCGGATTACGGCACCCATGTCCCCGGTGTGCAGATCAACCGCTTCTGCGCCTCCGGGCTCGACGCGGTGAACTTCGCCGCGGCCCAGATCATGGCCGGCCAGCACGACATGACGGTCGGCGGCGGCGTCGAATCCATGAGCCGCGTCGGCCTCGGCGCCTCCGGCGGGGCCTGGCCGGTGGACCCGGCCATCGCCATCAAATCCTGGTTCATGCCGCAGGGCGTCTCGGCCGATCTCATCGCCACGAAATACGGATTCAGCCGCGACGAGTGCGACGCCTACGCCGTCGAATCGCAGAAGCGCTCGGCCAAGTCCTGGGCCGGCGGGCTGTTCAGGAATTCCGTCGTCCCGGTGCGCGACGTCAACGGCATCACCCTGCTCGACACCGACGAGCACATGCGTCCCTCCACCGACATGCAGTCCTTGGCCGGGCTGAAGGCCTCCTTCGTCCAGATGGGCCAGATGGGCGGTTTCGACGCCGTGGCGGTCGACGCGCATCCCGATGTGGAGGTGGTCAACCACGTCCATCACGCCGGCAATTCTTCCGGCATCGTCGATGGTGCCGCCGCCGTGCTGGTGGGCTCGAAGGAAGCCGGCGAGCGGGCCGGCCTCAAGCCGCGCGCCCGTATCCGCGCCTTCGCCAATATCGGCTCGGATCCGGCCCTCATGCTCACCGGACCGGTGGACGTGACGAAGAAGGTGCTGGCCCGCGCCGGCATGACCATCGCCGATATCGACCTGTTCGAAGTCAACGAGGCGTTCGCCGCCGTGGTCCTGCGCTTCTGTCAGGCCTTCGGGCTCAATCCGTCCGAGGTGAACGTCAATGGCGGCGCCATCGCCATGGGCCATCCGCTGGGCGCCACCGGCGCCATGATCCTCGGCACGGTCCTCGACGAGCTGGAGCGCACGGGCAAGGAGCGCGCCCTCGTGACCCTCTGCATCGGCGCCGGAATGGGAACCGCCACGATCATCGAGCGGGTGTAGAACCGGGCCGGGGCGGGCTTTCGCCGGTCCCGCCTCCCAAACCCTTCGAAACGCTGTTAGACGGCGCGCTCCCGCCGCCGGAACCGGCGGCGCAAAGACAACATCGGGAGACACGCCAAGATGACACGCATTCTCGCCACCATGATGCTGACCACGGCATTGATGGCGCCGCTCGCCGCCCGCGCGGACGACATGTCCGACCGGGTCACGATCGCCAAGGATCTGGTTCAGAAGACACTGATCAAGAACCTCGAAACCGGCTTCACCGGAGCTCTCGAGAAGACCGTGCAGCCGATGGCGGAAGACAAGGCCGAGGCCGTGCGCAAGGAAGTCCGCGCCGAGTTCGAGAAGCAGCGCGAAGTCATGATCGACGGTCTCTCGAAGGCCTATGCCGAGAAGTTCAACATCGACGAGCTCAAGCACCTCAGCGGCATCTACGACGACAAGATCTACCAGAAGTTCCAGGCGATCAATTCGGACCCGGCCTCGACCGTCACCGTCATCTCGCAGGGTGCGGTCACCAAGATCCTGAACATGTTGGCGATCGCCTCGGCCGGCGACAAGCCGGCCGCTCCGATGCCGCCCATGCCCGGCGCCAAGTAGAGACCGGCGCCAAGTAGAGACCGGCGCGAAGTAGAGCGCGAAGACTGGGAGGGGCTTCGCCCCGCCCTAGGACGCGAGGTCGAGGCGCGGCTCCCGCGCCTCGAAGCCGGAAACGCTCGGGAGGACTTCGAGTTGGGGACGGGCGAAATAATAGCCTTGGAACAGATTCGCGCCGAGTTCGCGCATGGTCGCGAATTCCGCCTGCGTCTCGATTCCCTCGGCGATGACCTCGATGCCGAGTTGCCGGGCGATCGAGAGGATGCCCGCCGTGATGACCTGCCGCGCCCGGTCCCGGTCGATGCCGCGCAGCAGGTCCATGTCGATCTTGATCAGGTCCGGCTGAAAGTTGGCCAGCAGGCTGAGCCCGGCGAAGCCCGCACCGAAATCGTCGAGGGCCGTCAGGAAGCCCTGCCGGCGATACTCGTCGACGATGCGCTGGAGATGCGCGATGTCGCGGAATTTCTCGTTCTCGGTGAACTCGAACATGATCCGCTCATGAGCGAAGCCGAATTGGCGCGCCGCCTCCAGGGACGAGCGGATGCAGGCCGCGGGCTCGTAGACGGCGTTCGGCATGAAGTTGATCGACAATCTTGTGTCGTCGTCGGCCTGGAACAGGCGTCCGGCGAGTTCGATGGCACGCACCCGCGCGGCCTGATCGAACCGGTACATGGTCGCTTCGGTCACCTGCCCGAGGATCGATCCGGCGGACTGGCCTTCCGGGCCCCGGATGAGCGCTTCGTAGCCCCAGATCCGGTCGACCCTGGTATCGACGATCGGTTGAAAAGCCATGGTAAAATCAAGATCGAGATCGACGCCATCACGACATCCCTGGCAGGCCTTCCTCGACGCCATCAACTCTATCCCATGTTAAGACTTTGAACTTTCTCGGAAAACTATCCATCGGAAGGTTTTAGATCGCCTTAATGGATACGATTCCTTCGCCGAACCTTCGAGGGTCAGAAATGAATCTCACGAATTTCCGCTACGACGTCGATGCCGACGGGATCGCCCTCGCCACCTGGGACATGCCGGGCCGCTCGATGAACGTCTTCACCGAAGAGGTGATGAGCGACCTGCATCAGGTCATCGACGCCGTGGTGGCCGATCCCGATGTGAAGGGCTGCGTCATCACCTCCGGCAAGGACAACTTTTCCGGCGGCGCCGACCTGACCATGCTCCAGGGCCTCGGCCAGGCTTACGAGAAGCTGAAAGCCGAGAAGGGCGAGGAGGAGGCCATGCGCCACTTCTTCGAGGAATCGCGCAAGCTCACCCTGGTCTTCCGTAAGCTCGAGACCTGCGGCAAGCCCTTCGCGGCGGCGGTGAACGGCATCTGCCTCGGCGGCGCCTTCGAACTCTCGCTCTCCTGTCACCACCGGGTGCTGTCCGACGACCCGAAGACCCGCGTCGGCCTGCCCGAGATCAAGGTCGGGCTGTTCCCCGGCGCAGGCGGGACCCAGCGCGTCCCCCGCCTGATGCAGACCGGCGACGCCCTGCAGATGCTGTTCAAGGGGGAGCAGATCCGTCCGCTCATGGCCAAGAACATGGGCCTCGTCCACGAAGTCGCGCCGAAGGACGAGATCGTCGAGAAGGCCAAGGCCTGGATCAAGGCCGGCGGCTCGCCCGTGGCTCCCTGGGACCAGCCGAAGTTCAAGGCCCCCTCGGGCAAGGTCTATTCGCCCGCCGGCATGATGATCTGGCCCCCGGCCAATGCGATCTACCGTCGTGAGACCCACGACAATTATCCGGCCGCCAAGGCCATTCTCGCCTCGGTCTACGAGGGCCTGCAGCTGCCGATGGATCTCGCCCTGCGGGTCGAGAGCCGGTACTTCGCCAAGATCCTGCGCTCCAAGGAGGCGGCGGCGATGATCCGCACGCTGTTCATCTCCATGGGCGAGCTGAACAAGGGCGCGCGCCGGCCGAAGGAGATCGCCAAGACCAGCGTGAAGCGGGTGGGCGTCGTCGGCGCCGGCTTCATGGGGGCCGGGGTCGCCTACGTCACCGCCAATGCGGGGATGGAGGTGATCCTCCTCGACCAGTCAACCGAGGCGGCCGAGAAGGGCAAGGCCTACGCCCAAAAGCTCGTCACCGACCAGATCAACAAGGGACGCGCCAAGACCGCCGACCGCGAGGCCCTGCTGGCGCGCATCACCACCAGCGCCGATTACGCCGACCTGTCATCCTGTGATCTCGTGATCGAGGCGGTGTTCGAGGACCCGAAGGTGAAGGCCGAAGTCATCGCCAAGGTCGAGGCGGTGATCGGCGAGGACGTGATCTTCGCCTCCAACACCTCGACCCTACCGATCTCGGGCCTCGCCAAGGCGTCCCGGCGCGCGGCCAATTTCGTCGGCATTCACTTCTTCTCGCCGGTGGAGAAGATGATGCTCGTCGAGATCATCAAGGGCGAGCAGACCGGCGACGCCGCGCTCGCCACCGCTCTCGACTACGTCCGCGCGATCAAGAAGACGCCCATCGTCGTCAACGACAGCCGGGGCTTCTTCGCCAATCGCTGCGTCGGCGCCTATCTGTACGAGGGCCACAAGATGCTCATCGAGGGCATCCCCGCCGCCATGATCGAGAATGCCGGCCGGCAAGCGGGCATGCCGGTGGGACCCCTCTCCCTCACCGACGAGGTCGCCGTCGATCTCGCCCTGAAGATCGTCAAGGCCACCGAAGCGCAGCTCGGCGCCGAGGCGATCGACCCGGCCCAGAAGGCGCTCCTCACCACCCTGGTGGAGGGCGAGGGCCGGCTCGGGCGCAAGAACCGGAAGGGCTTCTACGACTATCCGGAAGGCGCCTCGAGGAAGCTCTGGCCCGGCCTGTCGGAGCTCCAGACCACGCGAATCGATCCCGACGACGTCGATTTCACCGAGCTGAAGCAGCGGCTCCTGGTGGTCCAGGCCCTGGAGGCTGCCCGCACCGTGGGTGAAGGCGTGATCACCGACCCGCGCGAGGCGGATGTGGGCTCCATCCTCGGCTTCGGCTTCGCCCCTTTCACCGGCGGCGCCCTGTCCTACATCGACTTCATGGGTGCGAAAGCGTTCGTGGCCCTGGCCCAGGGCCTGGAGGCAAAGCACGGGTCGCGTTTCGCGGTGCCGGACAACCTCCTGCGCATGGCGGAGGCCGGCGGCACGTTCTACGGCGACGCCGCTGCCAAGAAGGCGGCGTGAACGAACACCTCGGCTCGGGACATTCCCCGGCCGAGGTCACATGACGGGAGGGAGCGTTCCATGAGCACGACCGAAGCGACCACCGCCGATCAGGTCGGCGCCGACGGAACGCCCCTGCGGGTCACCGCGACACCGGCCGCCATCGCGTTGATCGAGGAATTACGCGCCGAGCACGGGCCGGTGATGTTCCACCAATCGGGCGGATGCTGCGATGGCTCGTCGCCCATGTGCTACCCGGTGGGAGATTTTCTCACCGGCGACAGCGACGTCCATCTCGGCCAGGTGGCCGGCGCAGATTTCTGGATCAGCCGTCCTCAGTTCCAGGTCTGGAAGCACACCCACCTGATCCTCGACGTGGTGCCCGGCCGCGGCGGCATGTTCTCGCTGGAGAACGGCCGCGACAAGCGCTTCCTCATCCGCTCACGGATCTTCACCGAGGCGGAGAACAGGGCGCTCGAAGGCGCGTGCCGGATCTGACCCGGTCGTCCTGCTCCGTCGAGCGGGATTCCGATGCGGCAGCCGTAGCGCGAGGGCACCCGTAAAGGAGAGGCTCCCTCGCTCCGTGGGGACATGAGCATCCCCCCGTTCGCCGGACGATGGCCCGTCACGGAGGCGCAGACGCATCCTCCGGCCACGAGGCGGCCGAGCGGCATACAACCCTCACCCCGGGACCACACCATAGCGTAGCAATACGTTTATAAACCTGTGTTAATCCCGAGGGCCAGGCCACCTTTCGGTCTGGATGAGAGATGCCTCATGAACATACGTATCGGTGACGCCGCCTTCGCGGGAGCGGCCGCCCCGCACTGGCTCTCACGTGAGGCCACGGTCGCCAAGCCCGGGTTCAACCGGTGGCTCGTGCCTCCCGCGGCGCTGGCCATCCATCTGTGCATCGGAATGTCCTACGGATTGTCGGTGTTCTGGCTACCGCTGTCCCGGGCGCTCAGTATCGGGCAAACGGCACCGGCGGCTTGTCCGGACATGAGCATCGCCACGTCCTTGTTCACCACCGCCTGCGACTGGCGCGTCAGCGACCTCGTCATCGTCTTCTCCATCGGCATCGTGATGCTCGGCCTCTCGGCCGCCGTGTTCGGCGGCTGGCTGGAGCGGGCCGGCCCGCGCAAGGCCGGCCTCGCTGCAGCCCTGTGCTGGGGCGGCGGCTTCCTGATCGGCAGCCTCGGCGTCTACCTGCATCAGCTCTGGCTGATCTGGATCGGCATGGGAGTGCTCGGCGGCATCGGCCTCGGGCTCGGCTACATCTCCCCGGTCTCCACCCTGGTGAAATGGTTCCCCGACCGGCGCGGCATGGCCACGGGAATGGCCATCATGGGCTTCGGCGGCGGCGCCATGATCGGCTCGCCGCTCGCCACGCTGCTCATCAACACCTTCAAGACACCGGACTCAGCCGGCGTCTGGCAGACGCTCTCGGTGATGGGCGGGATCTACATCGTGGCGATGCTGTGCGGCGCGTTCGGCTACCGCGTGCCGCCGGCCGGCTGGCAACCCAAGGGATGGACCGCGCCGGCGGCGAAGAGCGCGATGATCAGCTCCGGCCACGTCCATCTGGACCGGGCCCACGAGACCCCGCAATTCTGGCTGCTATGGGCGATCCTCTGCCTCAACGTCTCCGCCGGCATCGGCGTCCTCGCCCTCGCCTCACCGATGTTGCAGGAAATCTTCGGCGGCGCGCTGATCGGCCTGCCCGGCCTCGGCTTCGGGGAGCTCGATGCCGGCCAGAAGACGCAAATCGCGGCGGTGGCGGCCAGCTTCGTCGGATTGCTGTCGCTGTTCAACATCCTCGGCCGTTTCTTCTGGGCGTCGATCTCGGACAAGATCGGTCGCAAGGTCACCTATGCGACCTTCTTCGTCCTCGGATGCCTGCTCTATGCCGGCGCGCCCTGGGCGGCGTCGATCGGTTCTAAGGCGCTGTTCGTCACGTTCTTCTGCGTGATCCTGTCGATGTATGGCGGCGGCTTCGCCACGATCCCGGCCTACATCGCCGACATCTTCGGCACGCAGTTCGTCGGCGCCATCCACGGGCGCCTGCTCACCGCTTGGTCGACGGCGGGCGTGGTCGGCCCCTTCGTGGTCACGGCGATCCGGCAGGCTCAGGTGGATGCGGGCCTCGAGGGCGCGGCGCTCTACACCCGGACCATGTACATCCTCGCCGGTTTCCTGGCGGCGGGCTTCGTGGCGAATCTGCTGGTCCGTCCGCTGGCCGCGCGCTGGTTCATGAGCGACGCTGAACTCGGTGCCGCAGCGAAGGGCGGTGCCGCCGTAGCGAAGGACGGGGTCGCCGCTCTGCCGGGCGGGGTCGGCGATTTCGGCATCGGCCGCGGCGGCGTCACGCCGATCGCGGTTCTCGCCTGGGTCGCCGTCGGCCTGCCCATTGCCTGGGGGATATGGAGCACGCTGTCGAAGGCGACGATTCTCTTGGGGTAGGCACCAAAGCGCCAACCCCTTCCGCGGCAACGGAGGTTCGTCTCCGTCCGCGATCCGAGACCGGTCGCGCATGGCGGCCGGCGCGACCGGCCTCTTCGGGACATCGACGCGACCCGGACGACGTCGTCTGTGACAGCGTGCAAGCAGACCGACGCAAGTCGGCCCCGCAGGGTCCTTCCGGGCGGAGCCCCTGCGTCGGCCTTCGACCACCCGGCGGGTGGGGTTGAGCCTTCCGGCTCACCCCACCTTCACCCGCCAGATGTCGTCGGCGTATTCGCGCATGGAGCGGTCGGAGGAGAACCAGGCCATCCGGGCGGTGTTGAGGATGGCCTTCTTCCACCAGCTCGCCTTGTCGATCCAGGCGGCGTCGATCTCGCGCTGGACGCGCCAGTAATCGTCGAAATCGACGGTGAGGAGGTAGCGGTCGTTGTGGCGCAGGTCGTCCACGATCGGCTGGAAGCGGCCCCGCTCCTCCGGCGAGAACCCACCCGCCTCGATGAAATCGAGGGCAGCGGCGAGGCGCGGCGAGGCCGCGATGGCCCGGGCGGCGTAATCCGGCTCGGCCGACCGCTTCTGCACCCCGGCCGCGTCGAGGCCGAAGATGAAGATGTTGTCCGCCCCCACATGGTCGCGGATCTCGATATTGGCGCCGTCCAGCGTGCCCACGGTGAGCGCGCCGTTCAGCGCCAGCTTCATGTTGCCGGTGCCCGAAGCCTCCATGCCGGCGGTGGAGATCTGCTCAGACAGATCGGAGCCGGGGATGATCGCCTCGGCGAGGCTGACGCGGTAATTCGGCAGGAACACCACCTTGAGCCGGCCGGCGATATCCGGGTCGCTGTTGACGAGCTTGGCGACATCGCAGGCGAGCTTGATGATGAGCTTGGCCTGGACATAGCTCGGCGCCGCCTTTCCGCCGAAGATCTTGACGCGCGGCGTCCAGTCCTTGTGTGGCTCGGCCTTGATCGCCTGGTAGAGCGCCACGGTCTCGATCACGTTGAGGAGCTGGCGCTTGTATTCGTGGATCCGCTTGATCTGCGTGTCGAACAGGGCCGACGGATCGATGACGATGCCGGTATTCTCGGCCACCACCTTGGCGAGGGCCTCCTTGCGGGATGTGCGCATGGCGGCGTAGCGGGCCTGGAAGGCGGGATCGGCGGCGTGATCGGCCAGCCCCAGCAGCGCCTCGGGATCGTCGAGGACGCGCTCGCCCACCACCTCCACGGCGAGCTTCGTCAGCTCGGGGTTACAGTTGTGGAACCAGCGCCGGAAGGTGATCCCGTTGGTCTTGTTGACGATCTTGTCGGTGTCGAGGGCGTGGAGGTCCTTGAACACCGTGGAGCGCATCAGGTCGGTGTGGAGCGCCGAGACGCCGTTCACCCGGCGGGCGCCGAGGAAGGCGAGATGGCCCATCCGCACGCGCTTGCCGTTGGCCTCGTCGATGAGCGAGACCGAGGCGAGCTGTGCCGCATCGGCCCTGCCGTGGCGTCCCTGCTCTTCGAGATGCATCCAGTTGATCAGGTAGATGATCTGCATGTGGCGCGGCAGCAGCCGTTCCATCAGCTCCACCGGCCAGGTCTCCAGCGCCTCCGGCAGGAGGGTGTGGTTGGTGTAGCTCAGCGTGTTGGTGGTGATGTGCCAGGCATCCTCCCAGGTCACGCCATGATCCTCGAGGAGGATGCGCATCAGTTCCGGCACGGCAATGGCCGGATGGGTGTCGTTGAGCTGGATCGCCGCATGGTCGGGCAGCGAGCGCAGGTCGCCACGCTCGGCCACGTGCCGGGAAACGAGGTCCTGCAGCGAGGCCGAGGTGAAGAAGTATTCCTGGCGCAAGCGGAGTTCCTGGCCGGTCTCGGAGGAATCGCTCGGATACAGCACCCGCGAGATCGCTTCGACCTTGGACCGGGCGGCCACCGCGCCCACATGGTCGCCGCCGTTGAACTGCGCGAGTTCGAGGGGCGATTCCGCCTCCGCCTTCCACAGCCGCAGCGTGTTGACGTGCTTGCCCCGCCAGCCGACCACGGGGACGTCATGGGCCACGGCCCGCACGGTCTCGGCCGGGTGCCAGTGCCGGCGGATCACGCCGTCCGAGATCGCCGACATGGTGACATGGCCGCCGAACCCGATCGTGTAGGTCGCCTCGGGCCGCACGAACTCCCAGGGATTGCCCTCGGCGAGCCAGGTTTCCGGCGCTTCCTTCTGCCAGCCATCCTCCAGGGACTGCTTGAACAGGCCGTGATCGTAGCGGATGCCGTATCC
Organism: Methylobacterium sp. CM6247; assembly: GCF_054817925.1. Lineage (NCBI taxonomy): Bacteria > Pseudomonadati > Pseudomonadota > Alphaproteobacteria > Hyphomicrobiales > Methylobacteriaceae > Methylobacterium > Methylobacterium sp. CM6247. Next base: position 2,355,745 of record NZ_JBTXKX010000003.1, on the reverse strand, counting down.
GATGGCGGGGATCGACAGGCTCGCCATGCTCTCCATGAAACAGGCGGCGAGACGACCGAGACCGCCATTGCCGAGCGCCGCGTCCGGTTCGGCCGCCTCGACGTCGCCGAGATCGATGCCGAGATCGCGCAAGGCCCGGCGGGTCGTGTCGACGAGGCCGAGATTGTTCATGGCGTCGGACAGGAGCCGGCCGATGAGGAATTCGAGGGAGAGGTAATAGACCCGCTTGTTGGGAATGCTCGTGGACCTGCCGTCCATGCAAGCGTCGACGATCCGGTCGCGCAGGGCCAGGGCGGTGGCGGCGAACCAGTCGCGCTCGCGCGCCGTCTCGGGGGTCTTGCCAATGGCATAGGCGAGCTTGGCGAGGATGGCTTCGCGCAGATCCGCCACTGGGTCGCCGGAAGCGGGCTTGGCGGGAGCGGTCCAGCCCGGCCGGGCCGGCGCTTCCGCCGCTGCGGCGCGCGTGCCGGTCTCGTCACTCCGTGCGGAGGCGGCCAGGATTTCGTTCAGCATGGTCTCGTTCCCCCATAGTGTCGCTGCCGCGACGCCGATTTCGCCACCCGCTTCTTCCGGCGGTGACCGCTCGGCGATGGCGATATCGATGAGGTCGGCCCATGGGACCAAGCGGTCCCGCTGCCCGCGCCCGATCCTCGCGATTCGCCAACCTCACATCGAAACAGCGCGGGAATGAGACCATTTCGCGCTGAAGGTTTCATGAATGCGGCAGATGAGCGCTGGTGCGCCATGAGGCGGACACAGCCAAGGCGGGGTCGCTTGACGCGCCCGCGCAGGCTAGGCTGTTGCTGCCATCAGGGCGTGAATCGGGTCAGACCGGGGGACGGATGACGTCAGGCGAGACGACTTTTCCGGATCTGGCGAAAGCCGTCTGGTGGAAGCGGGGGACCGTCTATCAGGTCTATCCACGCTCGTTCCAGGACACCAATGGCGACGGTGTCGGCGATCTCGCCGGCATCACGCGCCGCCTCGATTACCTCGCTTGGCTCGGCGTCGACGCCGTCTGGATCTCGCCGATCTATCCGTCGCCCATGGCCGATTACGGCTATGACGTCGCCGATTATTGCGGCGTCGACCGGCTGTTCGGCAGCCTCGCCGATCTGGACGAGCTGGTCGCCCAGGCCCATGCCCGGCGGCTCAAGGTCATCCTCGATTTCGTGCCGAACCATTCCTCCATCGCGCATCCCTGGTTCACGGAGAGCCGCGCGTCGCGCGAGAATCCCCGCCGGGACTGGTACATCTGGCGCGATCCCGCGCCGGATGGCGGACCGCCCAACAACTGGCTGAGCAATTTCGGCGGCCCGGCCTGGACCTTCGACGAGGCGAGCGGCCAGTATTACTACCATGCCTTCCTGGCCGAGCAGCCGGACCTGAACTGGCGCAATCCGGCGGTGCGGGAAGCGATGCACGACGTGCTGCGCTTCTGGCTCGACCGGGGGATCGACGGGTTCCGCGTCGACGTGATCTGGCACCTGATGAAGGACGAGGGTTTTCGCGACAATCCGGCGAACCCGGCCTTCCACCCCGAACAACCGGAGATCAATCGGTTCGATCAGGTCTATTCCGCCGACCGCCCGGAAGTGTTCGACATCATCGCCGGCATGCGCCGCGTGCTGGACGGTTACGACGACCGGGTGCTGATCGGCGAGATCTACCTGCCGATCGAGCGGCTGGTGGCCTATTATGGCCCCGGTCTGACCGGCGTCGATCTGCCCTTCAACTTCCAGCTCATCCAGACCCCGTGGCAGGCCGATGCCGTGGCGGCCCTGGTGGACGAGTACGAGGAGGCGCTGCCCCCGGGCGGATGGCCGAACTGGGTGCTGGGCAACCATGACCAGCCCCGCATCGCCGCGCGGATCGGCGAGGCGCAGGCACGGATCGCGGCGATCCTCCTCCTTACGCTTCGCGGCACGCCCACGGTCTATTACGGCGACGAGATCGGCCTCGCCCATGTGGAGATCCCGCCGGAGCGGATGCGCGACCCGTGGGGCTTCAACGAACCGGGCCATGGCCGCGACCCGGAACGGACCCCGATGCAGTGGGACGACACCGAACATGCCGGCTTCAGCGAAGCCGAACCCTGGCTGCCCCTGAGCGCCGACCGGGACAGGCGGCATGTGGAGGCGTTGCGGGACGATTCCACCTCGATCCTCACCCTTTACCGGCGGCTCCTGCATCTCCGCCGCGCCTATCCCGCTTTGGCGGTGGGAAGCTACCGCCGGCTCGATACGGACGGGCTCGAACACGTCCTCGCCTATGAAAGGGTGGAGGCCGGCGAGACCGTGCGGATCGTGCTGAACTTCTCAGCCTCACCGGTCCAGTTCCCCCTGGCGGGCGAATCAGGCTGGAGCGTTCTCCTCTCCACCCATCCTGGGCGAGCCGATATCGGCGCCTCGGAGGTGCTCGACATGGCCGGAAACGAGGGCGTGATTCTGCTCAAACACCCGGATTGAAACCTCCCACGCTGAGGGAGGCCGAAAAAACTATCGCGGCGCGACATTTTCCCCGCGCCGCAGCAAACTGAACGTAGTATTAACCGACCCAGTGGCTTGAGTTGTGCATCGCGAAGAGCACGATCTGCCCTAGAGGTCTCCATCATATGCCGGCGACGACCACCTCCAGTGCCGACCTCGCCTCGCCGATTTTCGCCTCCGGCGCGGCCGACGCCGAGGTGATCCGGAGCCTCTCGCTCCAGCCGCGCATCCTCTACGCCACCCCGGAAATGTCGGATTTCGTGAAGACCGGCGGTCTGGGCGAAGTCGCCGGCGCCCTGCCCCGGTCGCTCCGCCGCCATTACGACGTCCGCGTGCTCATCCCCGGCTATCGCCAGGTGGTGGACCGGTTCGACCACATCCCCGTCGTCGCTCATCTGCGCGGCCATGCCGGCATCCCGCCCTGCGATCTCGGCCTCATCGAGACGGGTGACGGCCTCAAGGTCTACATCATCCTGAGTGCCGACCTCTACCAGCGCGACGGGACGCCCTATGGCGACGCGCAGGGGGATTTCCGCGACAACGACCTTCGCTTCGCGCGCCTCAGCCTCGCCGCTGCGGAGCTCACCGGCGGGGTCGACCCTTCCTGGTCGGCCGACCTGCTTCACCTCAACGACTGGCAGACGGCGCTCGCCCCCGCCTATCTCGAATGGACCGGGCAGCGTGTTCCCAGCGTGCTGACGATCCATAATCTCGCTTATCAGGGCCTGTTCCCGAGCGATTCCCTCGCTCGCCTCGGCATCCCGGACGGGGCCTTCCAGATGGATGGCTGCGAGTTCTACGGTCATCTCTCCTTCCTCAAAGCCGGCATCTACTACGCCTCGCACGTCACCACGGTGAGCGAGACCTATGCCCGCGAGATCATGATGCCGGAATCCGGCTGCGGCCTCGACGGATTGCTGCGCACCCGCGCCGCCCAGGGGCGCCTCGCCGGCATCCTCAACGGGATCGACGAGAGCTGGGACCCGCGCACCGATCCCCACCTCGCCACTCGGTTCGAGGCGGACGACTGGAAGGGCAAGCGCGCCAATGCCGAGACGGTGCGCCGGAAGTTCGGCCTCGCCGTGTCGCGCGGCCCGCTCTTCGCCATCGTCTCGCGCCTCGTCCACCAGAAGGGCATCGACCTCAGCCTCAGCGCGGCCGAGACCATCGTGGCCGAGGGCGGTCAGATCGTCGTCATCGGCGAGGGTGAGCGCCGCTTCGAGACCGCGCTCAGCGATCTCGCCCGCCGCCATCCAGATGCCGTCGGGGTCCATGTGGGGTTCGAGGAGAAGGAAGCGCGGCGGATGTTCGCCGGAAGCGACTTCCTGCTGATGCCCTCGCGTTTCGAGCCCTGCGGACTCGCACAGATGTACGCCCAGCGTTTCGGCTCGCTGCCGATCGTGCGCCGCACCGGCGGCCTCGCTGACACGGTGGAGGACGGCGTGACCGGCTTCACCTTCGGCGAAGCCTCGCAGACGGGTTTCCTCGGCGCGGTCCGCCGCGCCCTCGACACGTTCGGCGAGAAGAAGCGCCTCAACGCCATGCGCCGCCGCGCGATGTCCCGCTCCTTCACCTGGGACGGCGCCGCCATGGATTACTCGGCGCTCTACGCCCGGGCTTTGGGGAATGGTGGTGGTCTACGGGCCCAGACTGTCTGAGAGTCGGTCTCCGACCGATCTAAGCGTCCGAACAGCCGATTTGCATTGTCTTCCAAAGCTTTACCTCATCCTGAAGTGCCGCGCAGCGGCCTCGAAGGAGCCCTCCAGGGATCGCTTCGGTCTCTGGAGGGCTCCCTCAAAGCCTCCGCTACGCTCCGGCGCCTCAGGATGAGGTGGTCGGTTTGGATGATCGACTTTCCCATCGGCATCCGCTGAGCAATCCGATCAAACAGCCTCCAACACAACAGGGCGCCGGTTCATCGAACCGGCGCCCTTACTCATGGCATCTTTAAAACACGAGGCGATCTCAGCCCTCGCGCACGAAGATGATCGTCCCCAGAGGGGGCGCCGAGAGCACCAGCGAATAGGGCTGGCTGTGGCTCTCCACGGCTTCGGCCTGGATACCGCCCATGTTGCCGACGTTCGAACCGCCGTAGCGCTCGGAATCCGAGTTGATCGCCTCCCGATAGAACCCCGCCTCCGGTACGCCGATCCGGTATCCCTCACGCGGAATCGGCGTGAAGTTGGAGACCACCACCGCGACCTCTCCCGGTGACTTGCCCTTGCGGGCCCAGGCGATGACGCTGTTGTCCTGGTCGTCGGAGACCAGCCACTGGAAGCCGGCGGCCTCACAATCCCTCACGTGGAGGGCGGGGGTGGAGGTGTAGAGATGGTTCAGGTCGCGGACGAGATCCTTCACGCCGCGATGCAGCGGGTCGTCGAGCAGGTGCCAGTCGAGGCTCTGGTTGTGGTTCCACTCTTTCTGCTGGCCGAACTCGCCGCCCATGAAGAGCAGCTTCTTGCCCGGATGGCCCCACATGTAGCCGAAATAGGCGCGTAGATTCGCGAATTTCTGCCAGCGGTCGCCCGGCATCTTGTCCAGAAGCGAGCCTTTCCCGTGAACGACTTCATCGTGCGAGAGCGGCAGGATGAAGTTTTCGGAGAAGGCGTAGAGCAGGCCGAAGGTCAGGTCGTGGTGGTGATAGCGGCGATGGATGGTCTGCTTCGACATGAATTCCAGGGTGTCGTGCATCCACCCCATGTTCCACTTGAAGCCGAAGCCGAGACCGCCCGTATAGGTCGGGTGTGACACGCCCGGCCAGGAGGTGGATTCCTCGGCGATCGTCATCGTGCCCGGCGCGTGGCTATAGGTCGCCTCGTTGGTCTTGCGCAGGAAGTTGATGGCGTCGAGATTCTCGTTGCCGCCGTATTGGTTGGGGATCCACTCGCCCTGCCGGCGCGAATAGTCGAGGTAGAGCATGGAGGCGACGGCATCCACGCGCAGGCCGTCGAGATGGTAATGCTCGAGCCAGAACCGGGCATTGGCGGCCAGGAAGCTCGACACTTCCGTGCGGCCGAAATTGTAGATGTAGGTGCCCCAATCCTGATGGAAGCCCTGGCGCGGGTCGGCATGTTCGTAGAGATGCGTCCCGTCGAACTGGCCGAGACCATGCGCGTCGAGGGGGAAGTGCCCCGGCACCCAGTCCAGCATCACGCCGATACCGGCCTCGTGGGCCACATCAACGAAGGCCGCGAAATCGTCCGGCGTGCCGAAGCGGCTCGTCGGCGCGAAGAGCGAGACCGGCTGGTAGCCCCATGATCCGTCGAACGGATATTCCGTGATCGGCAGCATCTCGATATGGGTGAAGCCCATCTCCTTGACGTAGGGGATCAGGCGCTCGCCCAACTCCTTGTAGGTCAGGTAGCGGTTGCCTTCCTCGGCGACGCGTGCCCAGGAGCCGAGATGGACTTCGTAGATCGAGATGGCGGTGTGGCGCGGATCCTTCTCGCCGCGCGTCGCCATCCACCTGTCGTCGCTCCAGACGGGCGCGTTCGTGCCCTGGAGTACGGAGGCCGTCTCCGGCGGCTTCTGCGCGGCGAAGGCGACGGGATCGGCCTTCAGCGGCAGCAGGGAGCCGTCGGCCCCACGAATCTCGAACTTGTAATGGGCTCCTGCGGCGAGGCCCGGAACGAACAATTCCCAGATGCCGCCATTCTGCCAGAGCCGCATCGGGTGGCGTCGGCCATCCCACTCGTTGAAATCGCCGACGATGCTCACCCGGCGGGCATTCGGCGCCCAGACCGCGAAGCGGAACCCGGCGATGCCATCGAGTTCCATGGATTGGGCGCCGAGCACCCGATAGGTCACGTCGCTGCCGATCTCGCGCAGGTTGTCGATATCCTGCTGATTCAGCGATGAGCCGAAGCTGTAGGGGTCGTGGCGCGGACGCTCGGTACCGTCCCAGCCTTCCACGGCCAGCTCATAGAGCGGCCGTCCCTGGCTCTCGACCCGGGCGACGTAGAACCCGTCCTGATGACGCCGCTCGAACGGGATGCGCTTGCCGGCGGTGAGAAGGGAGGCCGACTTCGCCTCCGGCAGAATGACACGCACCTCCCAGAGGCCGGGGCCGATCTGGTGAGGGCCGAGCACCGAGAACGGATCGCCGTGATCCGCCCTCATCACAGCGGCGACCGCGTCCGGATGGACGCCCTGAACGGTCGACGTATCGGCATCGGCCTGGCGGGAACTCCCCGACGCGGCCGAGCGGGCCGCGATCCGTTCGGACCGCTTCCGCTCCTGCTCGGACGTCTTCGCCAGGCTCTCGTCGATATCCGTCATTCAAACGCCTCTCTTGGTGTCGTCCAGAATTGTGAGAACCCCACGGGCTGGGATTTCGATCCAATCCGGCCGGTTATTGGCCTCGTAATCGACCTCGTAGAGCGCCTTCGCCAGGAGCGAGAGCGCGAGCAGCCGCGTCTCGGTCTCCGGGTCGGTCACTGCCGCACGGCTGGTCGAGGCCACGCCGCGGTAGGCATCGAGGAACGCGGCATCGATCATGCCACGCCAGGCGATCGACGCGTTGCGAGCCCGGTCTTCCGAATCCGCGAACCGCGCCGCGATCTCGCGGGTGACCGTCTCGGCCCCATAGGCGAAGGAGCGCAGCATCCCGGCGACGTCGCGCAGCGGCGTCGACTTGGCCCGGCGCTCATCGGCCGGGCGAGCGGGCTCACCCTCGAAGTCGATGATGATGAGGTCGCTCTCGGATGCGAGAACCTGGCCGAGGTGGAAGTCCCCGTGGATCCGGGTCTTCGTTGCCCCAACCGGCGGACGCGAAGTCATGTCCTCGATCAACAGCTCGACTTCGCGGCGGCGACCGGCCAGCTCGGTGATCGCCGTGCTGGAGGTGCGGCCCGCCAGGGCGTCGAGGGCACGGAACGCCCTCTCGCCCATCCGGCGTGCATCTTCCCCGAGGTCGCGCAGATCGTCATGCGTGAACGGTTCGGGCGCGAAGGCCGGGTCGTCGGTCTCGATGGCGAAAGCGTTGTGGAGCTCGGCGGTGCGGCGGCCGAGGAGTTCGGCCCAGCGCAGGTGCGGGGCGAAGGCTTCGGTCGGCTCCGGCGCCTCGCTCTCGGGAGCGAGCACGACGGTATCGAAGTCGCGGCGTAAGCCCTCCAGCATGAGGGTCCAGGCATCGCCCTGGTTCGGCACGAAGGCCTGGAGCACGGCGAGCGCCGTCCGCGTCCCGTCCCCGTCCACGTGCTCGACGACGCCGAGCAGGGCCGGAGTGTTGGCAAAGCCCGCCTGCTCGGTGAGGAACCGGCCGACCTCGATCTCGGGATGCACCCCCGTCTGCATGCGACGCAGGAGCTTGAGCATCATCTTCGAGCCGATGGCGATCGAGGTGTTGCTCTGCTCCGCATTCAGGCTGCGGACTTCCGCCAGATCCACGGCGACGTCGCGATCGAAGGCCGAGGTATGGGAGAAGACGAGCTTGCCGGTCTCCGTCGGCAACTCGACGCCGTTGCGCATGCCGTCGATCAGGGCGACCGAGAAGGCCGGCGAAGCGGACGCTCCGAACAGCAGGCCCGTGCGCGGTCCGCGACGGACGCGGGCGACCGCATGCGACAGCAGCGTCTCGTCCTCGCGGCCCTCATCGACCCCGAGGGGCACGAAGTAATCCTGGCGCTCGCCATTGGCGAGATGCACCGCCACGCGCGGCAGCAGGAAGCGGGTGAAGCCGCCGGCATCCTTGAGGGTGGCGCTGTCGATCACCGAGACCGACTTGATGCGGGTTCCCTTGGCGCCGAACCAGCGGCGGGTGCCGATGAAGCGCGGCGCCACGGTGCGTTCGAAGGCGGTCCGCTCGCGGCCGGCCATGAGGGTCTCGACACCGCCGGTGAGGACCAGGGTGAAGAGCTCCGGTGTCTCCGGCTGCGGGCCGATTTCCCCGGCATTCGCCGCGTTCAGCGAGAACCAGTAAAACCCGTAGGATGGCAGGGTCAGCAGGTAGGGCAACTCGCCGATGGCCGGGAATTCCGAACCGCCGGTCAACTCGATCGGCACGGCGCTACGGAACTCGGACAGGTCCAGCTGCACGGCCTGCGGCGCGCGGGACAGGTTGGCGACGCAGAGGACGCGCTCGCCCTCGAACTCGCGGATCCAGGCCAGCACCTTGCGGTTCGTCGGATACAGGAACTGCATGCCGCCGCGCCCGAGGGCGACCGAGTTGTTGCGGATCGCGATCATGCGGCGCGTCCAGTTCAGCAGGCTCGTCTGCGACTGGGTCTGCGCCTCGACGTTGATCGCATCGAAGCCGTAGATCGGGTCCTGCACCGAGGGCAGGAAGAGCTTGGCCGGGTTGGCGCGGGAGAAGCCGCCGTTACGGTCGGGCGACCATTGCATCGGGGTGCGCACGCCGTCGCGGTCACCGAGATAGATGTTGTCGCCCATGCCGATCTCGTCGCCGTAGTAGAGCACCGGCGTGCCGGGCATCGACAGGACGAGGGACTTCATCAGCTCGATCTTGCGGCGGTCGTTCTCCAGCAGCGGAGCCAGACGGCGGCGGATGCCGAGGTTGATGCGGGCGCGGCGCTCGGCGGCATAGAACGACCAGAGGTAATCGCGCTCTTCCGCCGTCACCATTTCGAGGGTGAGCTCGTCATGGTTGCGCAGGAAGATCGCCCATTGGCAGCCCTCGGGGATTTCCGGGGTCTGGCGCATGATGTCGGTGATCGGGTGCCGGTCCTCGCGGGCGATCGCCATGTACATGCGCGGCATCAGCGGGAAGTGGAACGCCATGTGGCATTCGTCGCCGTCGCCGAAATACTGCGCGGTTTCCTCCGGCCACTGGTTGGCTTCCGCCAGCAGCATGCGGTCGGGATAGCTCGCGTCGAGCGCGGCGCGGATCGCCTTGATGACCGTGTGGGTCTCCGGCAGGTTCTCGCAATTCGTGCCGTCGCGCTCGATCAGGTAGGGGATCGCGTCGAGGCGAAGGCCGTCGACGCCCATGTCGAGCCAGTAGCGCATGACCTCGATCACGCCCTCCAGCACGGCGGGGTTGTCGAAGTTGAGATCCGGCTGGTGGCTGTAGAACCGGTGCCAAAAATACTGCTTGGCGACCGGGTCCCAGGTCCAGTTCGAGGTTTCGGTGTCGAGGAAGATGATGCGCGTGTCGGAATACGGCGTGTCGGTGTCCGACCAGACGTAGAAGTCGCGCTCAGGGCTGCCGGCCGGCGCCTCGCGGGCGCGCTGGAACCACGGATGCTGGTCCGAGGTGTGGTTGATGACGAGCTCGGTGATGACGCGCAGGCCACGGTCATGCGCGGCCTCCACGAACTTCCGGAACTCCTCCATCGTCCCGTAGGACGGATTCACGTCGCGGTAATCGCCGATATCGTAGCCGTCGTCGCGCAGGGGCGACGGATAGAACGGCATCAGCCAGATGGCGGTGACGCCGAGGTCCCGCACGTAATCCAGTTTCTGCGTCAGGCCCTCGAAATCGCCGATCCCATCGTTGTTCGAGTCGAAGAACGACTTGACGTGGATCTGGTAGATGATGGCGTCACGGTACCATTGCGGATCGCTACGATCGATCATCGCGTCGTTGCCTCATGCGTCGGGTTCAAGGGCGTGTTCGGCTTCGCGGCGCGCGCCCTTCGCCGAAACGAAGGGCTTGGCCGCGTCGGCCGCAGCTTTGGCACCAGCTTCTGGGCGACAACGCGACGGACGGCTGAAAACTCGAAGTTTTGTGCTGACACGCGGGCGGCTACTCCGCAACCCGCTGGGGTGCGCGCAGCCGCCAGACGATGACGGACCGCTCCGCCGGATCGAGGGCGATGCGGTGGGACTTGCCGCGCAGCTCGAACTTGTAGCCGAGCAGCAGGTCCTCCACCTCGACGGCGCCGTGGTCGGGCTCTCCGAGTAGCCAGAGCGGTACCTCGTAGGTGCATTCCTGGCGGTTCTTCGGATCGAGATTGACCATCACGAAGATGCAATTGTCGCCCTCGGGCGTCGCCTTGGCGTAGGCGACGATCTGGTCGTTATAGGCCGCCGTGAAGGTGATGTTGCGGAAGTCCCAGAGTGCCGGGTTCTCCTGCCGGATGCGGTTGAGCTTGATGATGTGCGCGCGGATGTTGCCCGGCGCATGGTAATCCCAGGCCTTCAGCTCGTATTTCTCTGAATTGAGATATTCTTCCTTGCCAGGATAAGGTGCTGCCTCGCACATCTCGAAGCCGTTATAGATGCCGTAGACCGAGGACAGAGTCGCCGCGAGCGTCGCCCGCACGATGAATCCGGCCCGGCCGCTGGTCTGGAGGTAGACCGGATTGATGTCCGGCGTGTTGGCGAAGAAGTTCGGCCGGTAATACTCCCCCATCTCGCCGGCGAGCTCGGTCGAGTAGTCGATGAGCTCCTGCTTCGTGTTGCGCCAGGTGAAGTAGGTGTAGCTCTGCTGGTAGCCGGCCTTGGCGAGCTTCTTCATCATCTTCGGCCGGGTGAAGGCCTCGGCGAGGAAGATCACGTCGGGATAGCGGGCATTCACCTCGGCGATCATCCATTCCCAGAACGGGATCGGCTTGGTGTGGGGGTTGTCGACGCGGAAGATGCGGGCGCCGAGTTCGGCCCAGCCCATGACGATGTCGCGCAGTTCGATCCAGAGCGAGGGCAGCGCGCCGCCGTAGAAGTGGACGTTGGAGATGTCCTCGTACTTCTTCGGCGGGTTCTCGGCGAATTTCAGCGTGCCGTCGGGGCGCCACTCGAACCATTCCGGGTGGTTCTTGATCCAGGGGTGGTCGGGCGAGCACTGGATCGCGAAATCGAGCGCGATCTCCATGCCGTAGGCGTGGCTCGCGGCGACCAGACGGCGGAAATCGTCGAGGGTGCCGAGCTCGGGATGCACCGCCTCGTGCCCGCCCGCCTCCGAACCGACCGCATAGACCGAGCCGACATCGCCCTCCAGCGCCGTGAGGGTGTTGTTCTTGCCCTTGCGGTTAGTCTTCCCGATCGGGTGGATCGGCGTGAAGTAGAGCACGTCGAAACCGAGTTCGCGGATCTCGGGCAGACGCCGGATCACGTCGTCGAACGTGCCGTGGCGGTTGACGTCCATGGATTGCGAGCGCGGGAAGATCTCGTACCAGGCCGAGAACCGGGCTGCGAGGCGATCGGCGATCACCGGCACGTCCACCGGGTAGCGCGAACGGTTGACCCGGTCCGCATGCCTGCGGATCAGGGACGCGGTCTCGGGGGCGAGGATGAGGTCGAGCTGCGCTGCCGATCCGGTCTTCTCCGCCCCCAGGGCCGAGACGATGGCCTGGAGCCGGGCCTGGTCCGGGCCGGTGGCGAGGTCCGCCGCCCCCTGCACGAAGGTGACGCCCTCGATGGTCTCGAGGCGCACGTCCACGCCCGCATCCCGCTTCTTCAGCGTGTCGCGGATCCAGGACGAGAAGGCATCGCGCCAGGCCTCGATGGTGAATTCGTAGCGGGCATTGTGCTCGAGGGGGAAAGAGCCGCTCCAGCGGTCGTTGTCCACGAACACCATGCGGTCTCGGCGCCATTCCTCCTCGCCGACGACGCGCGACAGGATCGCGGCGTCGATGATCTCGTGGCCGTCGCTGAAGATGTCGGCGGAAACCGCCACCTGCTCGCCGACCACGCGCTTGACCGGGGAACGGCCCCCGTCGATCTCGGGCGAGACCGCCTCGATCACCACTCGGCCTTCGCCGGATGGCGTGGAGGGTGCCGGCGGCTTTGCCACGACACGACGTTCGGCGGCGAGGATGCGGATCTCGCCGGGCGCGAGGTCGAGGCTCGTGCCGGGGAGGAACTCGATCGGCTCCGCCTCGGGGGTGAGGTCCTTGAAGCGGCCGAGCATGCCGCCCGTCCGGGCCACCAGCGGCCCGGCATCCACCGCCACCGCCACGGGGCCGGGATTGAACAGGACGAGGGTGGCGTGGCGTGCCGAAGCGCCGTGTCCGGTGTCGAATTTCAGCAGCGCCACATAGGCCGCATCCGGCGCCGAGATCCGCGACTGCGCGCCCTCCACATTGGCGGAAGCGAGGCTGGCCTTCAGGGCGTTGATCGCCGCGACATAGCCGGAAATGTCGATGCCGGTGTCGGTTTCGCGGGAATCCGGATTGGTCTCGACCACGTGCAGGGCGCGGCGGTAGCCCCATTCATACCCGATGGGCAGGAGCACGCCGGCCGAGAAGAAGGCGGCCAGGGCGTAGCGCGCCTTGAGCCGACGCGCGATGGCGTCCGGCCCACCGGAAAGCCCGCCCGCGAGGCGGGGCATGTCGTGGTTCTCGGGGAAGGCGATGGAGGGGGCGATCACGCGCAGGCGGTCGTATTGTTCGAGCGCCCACGGCGCCTTCAGGTCCCACCAGGCGAAGGAATTGAACAGGTAGTCGAACCCGGCGCCGGCCGTGGCCTGGGCCTCCTCGAAGGTGCAGCCCAGGGTCTCGGCGGCGAACAGGCAATCGGGCTCCAGCGCCTTGGCGGCGCCGATGAGCGAGCGCCAGACATCCGGCGGCACCTTGTAGGCGGCGTCGCAGCGGAACCCGCCGACGCCGAGATCCTGCATCCGGTTGATGTAGCCGGCCCAGAGCCGGGTCAGCTCCTCGCGCGCACCGGCCGAATGATAGTTCAGCTCGGCGAGATCGCCCCAAACCGTGCGGATCGACGGATCGTCCGGGTCGATGGCGGCGGGGCTCTCGATGTTGCCGGCTTCGTCGCGCAGGAACAGGTCCGGCCGCTCCCGCGCCAGGGGGCCGTCCTTGGCGGTGTGGTTGATGACGAGGTCGGTCATCACCCGGATGCCGTGCGAGGTGGCGGCGGCGCAAAAGCGGCGGATCTGCTCATCGTCCGAGGTGCCGTCATCGTCGCGGAACCGCTCGTCGAGCTTTTCCGGGTCGGAGACCGCATAGAGGCTGCGCGAGCCGCCGGTCTGGTGGAACGGATTGAGGTAGATCCAGTCGAAACCCATCCCGGCGATGCGCGGAAGCTCCGCCGTCCAGGCCGAGACTTTTCCGACGAGGAGGGGGAACAGGTTGTAGATGCGCGGCCCCTCGGCCCGGGGGGCGAGGCCCGCAGGCAGCGCCACGGTTCCGGCTTCGGTCCGCGCGGCGGAGATCTTGGCTGGGCTCGGCGCGTTCATGCGTACTCCGTTCATTTGAATAGCGTGTCCCCGTCTCCCGAAGGAGCCTCCCGCGCGGCGGCGGGTGAGGTGGGGATGGGCGGTACCCGTCGAGGACCGCCCTTCAGGGTTCGGCTGCCGTCCCGAACTCGGGCTCAGGCGATCCGCTTCAGGACTGCGTAGGGCAAACGCGCGAACAACCGGCCGAGATCGACCGATGTTCCCTCCGGCTGCACCTCGGCCCCCGACATCAGGTCGACCCAGCAGCTCTCCGCCGGCACCGGCAAGGTGGTGCCGGAGAAGGCCTCGCCCGACCATGCCGCATCGCCGACGAGGCCGGAGACGAGTCGCGGCACGGCGACGAGGAGATCGCCCTCCCCGCTTGTGGCATCGGACCGTGTGAATGCGATGACATGGGCACTCAACCGGCCTTCTGCGGTCACCGCCAGATGGTCGGCATCCGCGTAGAAGCTGGGTCGCTCCGCCCGGTCGGCAAGGAGGCGCGCGAGCGTCGCCTGCTTGACCCGCCCATCCGGCCAGTGATCGAGCAAGCCGGCGATGTCGGCGCTTCCGTTCAGGGCTTCGGCGCGGGCCGTGTAATCCACGGGGCGGCGGTTATCCGGGTCCACGAAGGAGAAGTCCCAGAATTCCGTCCCCTGGTACACGTCGGGCAAGCCCGGAAGCGTGGCCTTCAGCACCGTCCGGCCGAGGCCGGCGATCATGCCGAGATGGGCGAGCCGGCGCGCGATCGGACGCATGAGCGTCATGAACTTCGCGCCCGGCGCGATCAGGCCGGCGAAGAACCGCTTGACCGCCGCCTCGTACTGCTCGTCCACATTGACCCAGCTCGAACGGCGCTTGCCCTCCCGCAGGGCTTTTTCGGAATAGGCGTCGAGACGTTCGCGGAATTCCGCGATGGCGGCCTCGTCGTCCCGCTCCAGCAATTCCAAGGGCCAGGCGCCCAGGATGGCCTGCAGGAACATCCACTGATCGTTGGCGTCGGGCGCGGGGCCCTCCTCCATGGCGGTGAGATGGGTCCGGGCCGACTGGCCGAGGATGGTCCAGGCCTCGGCCCACACCTCCGGGATCTCGGACAGGGCGAGGAGGCGCGAGCGGGCATCCTCGCCGCGCTTGGTGTCGTGGGTCGCCGTGGTGATCATGGCGTTCGGCCAGTCGCGGGCCCGCGCCGCCTGGAGCGCGTGGAAATGCTCCAGATCGATCCCGTATTCGCCCGGATCGCCGCCGACCTCGTTGAGGGCGAGCAACTCGGAGAAACGGTAGAACAGCGTGTCTTCCAGGCTTTTCGCCATGACCGGCCCGGTCAGCTGCTGGAACCGGCGGCGGAACCGCAGGATGACGGCGGGATCGGGACGCCCCGGCCCGCCGGAATCGACCCGGCCCAGCAGAGCCTGCGAGGCGAAATCGTGGACCGACCTGTCCGGCAGGGCACTCCAGCGCTTGGCCTTGGCCACCGCGCCCTCGATCAGGCGGATATCCTCGCCCTCGACATCGCTCTCGTCGAGATCGCCCGGCAGATAGGAGCGGTAGGTGGGAAAGCGCGCGATGATCTCGATCAGCGCGCGGCGGATGGCGTTCACCGAGAAATCGCGCGTGCGCCGGTCCGCATCGGCGATCCGCTTCAGGTCGGCGGTGAGCACTTCGAGCTCGCTGGCGAAGCTGATCTCGAGGATCTCCGCCTTGGCCGCCCGGAGCTGCGCCTTGTAGGGCTCGTCCATGCCGGTGGCCCAGCGATAGAACCGGGTGATCCTAGTGTGCTTCTCCTGATCCACCAGGATGCCGTCGAGCTGGTTCAGCACGTCGTAGCCGGTGGTTCCGGCGACGGGCCAGGGCCGCAGCTTCTCGCCGGGTTCGAGGATCTTCTCGACCACGACGTAGAAACCCGGGCCGACCGCGCTCTGCAGGGCGCGCGCATAACCCTGCGGGTCGGCGAGACCGTCGATATGGTCGATCCGCAGCCCGTCGATCCGCCCCTCGGAGATGAGGCGGAACACCGTCTCGTGCGAGCGGTGGAAGATGTCGGATTTCTCCACGCGCAGGCCCGCGAGGCCGTTCACGTCGAAGAAGCGACGGTAGTTGATGTCGCTGGCCGCCACGCGCCAATGGGCGAGACGGTAGGATTGCTGCTCGAGGAGCCGGTGGAGCGGCCCGAAACTGTCGGGCCTTCCCTCGAAACCGTTGAGCAGGGTCAGCGTGCGGTCGATGGCCTTCGCGATGGCCGGCGAAGCCTCCACCGCGTCGGCGAGCCGGCGCTTGAGGCCGTCGGCCTCCTCCGGGAAGCCCCGGCGGCGCTCCGCATTCGTCTCTTCGCTCATCAGCCGCAGCCGCTCGGAGACGGCGAGAACTTCTGCCGCCGCGTCGTCGCCGATCTCGCCATGCGCCGCCAGGGCGCGGTTGAGGATCGAGGGATATTGCAGCGGGCAGATCGGGAATTGGTGCTCGTAATGCCAGACGCTGAAGGCGCCGGCGGCGGCATCGTATTTCAGGTCGAGCGTGCCGTGTTCGAGGGCCTCGCCATAGCGGTCGCCCAGGAACGGGATGACGAGGTTGTTGCGCGCGCCCTGGCGCTGCCAGTCGATGTCGAAGGCATGCGCGAGCGGCGAGAGATCGCCCCATTCGAGGACGGAGAGCCACCACGGATTGTCGGCCCCGCCGACGCCCATATGGTTGGGCACGATGTCGAGGAGCAGCTTCAGGCCGTGCCGCTGCATCACGTCGGAGAAGTGGACGAAGCCCTCTTCGCCGCCGAGTTCCGGGTTGATCGTCGAATGGTCGACGATGTCATAGCCATGGGTCGAGCCGGGCCGCGCCTTCTGGATCGGCGAAGCATAGACGTGGCTGATGCCGAGTTTGGCCAGATACGGCACGATCCGCTCGGCATCGGCGAAGGTGAAGTCCTTGTGGAACTGCAGCCGGTAGGTGGCGCGCGGCGGCGGCGAGGCGAGACGCGCGGCTCCCGAACGGGGGCCGCGTTCCTCGGCCGAGAGGGCGGCGGCGAGCTTCGCCAGCGGACCGCCCGGCGCCGCGATGGCCTCCAGGCTGCGGTCGAGCTTGCGCCGCCAGTTCGGATAGCCCTCCGTCGAGCCCGGCACGTTGGCCTGGCTCAATTCGGAAATGACGTCCTCGTACTGCACTGCCGTCAGCATCGAGGGCGCCCGTGCGAGGTAGCGCGCCGCCGCTTCGAACGGCGCCGTCTCGGGCACGTCGTAGCTCGGCAGCAATTGCTCGGAGGCCAGAGCCTCGGTGAGGCGGGCGCGCTCGGTGACGCGCTCGCGGCGCTCCGCTTCCGCCCGCTCGGCGTCGTAGAGGCCCAGCGCCTGGCGAGTGTCGGTATCGACGCCGCGCCACCAGCCGACAAAGGTCGGCAGGTCATGCGTGGTGATCGCCGTCAGCGCATCGCGCGGATAGGCGCCGGGTCCCTTGAACCGGCCGCCATGCTCGCGCTCGAAGGCGAGGATGCGGTAGCTCAGGATGCCGGCCTGCATCAGCGCGTCGGAGAAGCCCTCCGGCGCGGTGCCGAGATCCTCGGCGATGACGAGGCATTTCGCCCGGTGGCTCTCCAGCCGCAGCACCGCGAGCATGGGCTCGAACGGCATGGCGACATAGGCCCCGTCCTTCGCCGATCCGGTGACCGGAATGAGGAAGAGCCGGGCGAGCTGGAACGCGTGGTCGATGCGGATCGCACCGGCATGGCGCATGTTCGCCTGGACCAGGGCGCGGAACGCCGCGAGCCCGTTGCGCTCCATTTCGAGGGGGTGGAAGGCCGGCAGGCCCCAATCCTGGCCCTTGGGCGCGAGGAGATCCGGCGGCGCACCGATGGAGACACCATTGGCGAAGCGCTCAGGATGCGACCAGACTTCCGACCCGCCGCGATCCGCGCCGACGGCGAGGTCGCGGTAGAGGCCGAGCCGCATCCCGCTTTCGAGGGCGGCCTTCGACGCATCGGCCAATTGGCGATCGGCGAGGTATTGCAGCCAGATATGGTAGGTGACGGCCTCGGCATGGGCCATCGCGAACGCCTCCACCGCCGGTGTCCCGGCGCGGCGCATCTCCTCCGGCCAGTCGCCGGACCAATAGGCGCCAAGCGCCTTGTAATGGGCCGACAAGGCCTCGAACGTCCCATGGGCTTCGAGATCCGCCCCGCCCTCCTCGCGGAAGGCCGAGAAGGCGGGGTCCTGCCCCGCGCGAGCCGGGGATTCCTGCCAGAACGCCTCCAGCACGGGGGACAGCACGCCCCAGATGCCGGGATGGTCCACCAGGGTCGCGGCCTGAAGGCCGGCGATGTCGGTGGCCTTGTCCGCCAGTAGCGCGGCGGCACGCGAATTGGTGAAACCGGGCAACGCGCCGGGTTCGATGAACAGGGTCTCCAAGAATAAGCGCGAGGACGGCGAATAGGGCGAGATCTTGCTGCGATCCGATTCGAACAGCGCATGGACCGGGCTCAGGCCCAGGAACGAGGCACCGCGAATGCCGGCATCCCGTGCGGCGCGGCCCGCATCGGCGTAGCTGCCGATGCCGAGGTTGTGCGGCGAGCGCAGGCCATAGAGTTGCGCGGCGAGGCCCCAATCCCGCGCGCCCTCGTCGGCATAGGCGGCGGGGCGCCAGCAACGCTGCGGCGCGGAGATGACCCAGGCTTCCGATTTCCGCTCGCCGAGCGCCACGGTGAGCCGGTGGTAGCCCGGCGTCAGGGGCGGCAACTCGATACGGGGTTCACCAGCGCCCGTGATCGACGCCCTCCCCTCCCGCGCGAGGCCGCGCTCGTCGACGAGGCGCCACGACACGGCGCCGTGCGCCTCCGCGGCCTGAAGCGGGATCGTCGAGGCACGCCGCGCTTCGACCGGGTTCAGAGACGGGACGAGCCCGAGCCGGACGGATTCGACCTCCGCGAGGCTGCTCGCGATCTCGTCGTCGTTGCTCGCCGGGAAGCCCAGGGCGGCGACCATGCCGCGCCGGGTCTCGATATCGGTCGCCACGGGCTGGCCGAACGCGTCGGTATAGCCGGATGCGATGCCGAGGAGATCGGCCAGACGTTCGAGATCGCGGCTCATCGGGCGGCTCCCGTCAGCACGATGCCCGTCCAGGTGGGAAGCTCGATCTCGCTACCCGTATGACCGTTCGACCAGATCACCTGACCTCCATGGGAATCGACGGCGAGGGGATCCGCGCCGAAATTGGCGACGAAGCGCAGGGTGCCCCCCGCATAGCGCCAAGTCACGTCGAGGGAATCCGGGGACGGCCGGGTCACGTCGGCCCCGAGATATTGCGTCTTCGTCAGGGGCACGACGGATTGGTGCCTGATCTGCAACAGGTTGCGGGTGTCGGCCCAGACACCGCGATGGGGCTGCCGCTCCGGCTCGGACCAGTCGAGCTTCGAATCGAGGAAGGTCTGTTCCGCCGTGGGATCGGGGATCACCGACGTGTCGTCCGCGAAGGCGGCGAAGCTCTTGAACTCGCGACGGCGCCCCTCGCGCACGGCCTTGTTCAGCTCCTCGTCCGGCGCGAAATCGACGAAGAAGAGGAACGGCGTCGTGGCCGACCATTCCTCGCCCATCCACAGCATCGGAATCTGCGGAGCGAGCAGGAAGGCGGCCCTGGCCAAGCTGAGCTTGTCGGGGTCGCTGAGCGCGCTCAGGCGCTCGCCGAGCGCCCTGTTGCCGACCTGATCGTGGTTCTGGAGGAAGGTGACGAAGGCCGAGGGCGGCAGATGGGAAGAGGGCTCGCCGCGCGGGTGGTTGTCGAGGCTCGGGAACGGCTCGCCCTGATAGGCGAAGCCTTCCGCGAGGCAGCGGGCGAGATGATCCACCGGCTTGTCGGCGAAGCTGACATAATAGCCCGCATCCTCGCCGGTCAGCAGCACGTGCCAGCAATGGTGGAGGTCGTCGGCCCATTGCGCCGTGTGCTGGAGCGGCTGGGCGTTGTCGTCGCGTTCGAGCCAGCGGGCCTGGTTGGCCTCGTTCTCGAGGACGAGATGGATGTGCCGGCTGGGCAGGCGCGCGCGGATCGTTTCGGCGAGCTCACCGATGAAGTGCTTCGGCGAATCGTCCAGGATGGCATGGACCGCATCGAAGCGGATGCCGTCGAAATGGTATTCTTCCAGCCAGTAGAGCGCGTTCTCGATGAAGTAGTCGCGCACGACCTTGCCGCTGGTCTCGCCGTCGAAGTTGATGCCGGCGCCCCAGGGCGTCTGATGACGCTCGGTGAAGAAGGTCTTGGCATAGGCGTGGAGGTAATTCCCGGCCGGGCCGAAATGGTTGTAGACCGCGTCGAGGAACACCATCAGCCCGAGCGAATGGGCCTTGTCGATCAGGTGTTTGAGCTCGTCCGGGCGTCCATAGGCGGCATCCGGCGCGTAGGGCAGCACGCCGTCATACCCCCAGTTGCGGGTACCCTTGAAATCGGCGAGCGGCAGAAGCTCGATGGCGGTGACCCCGAGATGGGTCAGGTCCTCGAGCTTGGCCTCCAGCGCGGCGTAGGTGCCCTCCGGCGTGGCGGTGCCCACATGCAGCTCGTAGAGGACGGCCTCTTCCCAGGGGCGGCCCGTCCATTCTCCGTCGCTCCAGTCGAACGCCTTCGGATCGATCACCTCGCTGAGGCCCGACACGTCGTCGGGCTGGAAGCGCGAGGCGGGATCCGGCACGACGAGGTCGCCGTCGATGCGGAAACCGTAGCGGGCGCCGGCGCGGATATCCGGCACGGTGGCGCGGCGCCAGCCTTCGCCGGCCTCGGGGATAGGATGCTCGGCCCCGTCGACCACGAGGGCGACGTCCTTGGCCGTGGGTGCCCAGAGGGCGAAGCGCACGCCGTCCGCCGCGATGGCGGCACCGAAGTTCATGTCGTGTGTGCGCCGCATCAGACCGCCATCTCGCTCATTGGGAAACCTCGCGGCGGAGTCGCACCCGCCTGCGGTGAGAAGGCTGTCCGCGGTGCTCTGGTTCCCTCACCGAACAGCTTCGCTTGCGACGTAATGCGCGGGTCGCGGCGGACAACCGCCGGGCAGAGAAGTTTTATGTGCAGCGCGCCATTGATCCATGATTGTGCCCGTTCCGGCGGCGCGATGCATCGGTAAGCGCCACATGCACGTTGATGAGCGTCGCCTCGCCGATGAGCCGGCGGCGAACCTCAAGGGAGACAGCGCATGAGCCGCGGATATCCGTCCATGACCGCTTTGCTGGGCCTGCTCGCCGTGGCGGGCTACCAAAACAGGGACAAGATCGCCGAATTCCTGGGCGGCACGTCGAACAAGAGCGCGGCTCCGGGCACGCCGGGAGCCGTCACCGATGGCCAGAGCGGGCTCAATCAAAGCGGGCTCGGCGGCATCCTCGGCCAGCTGGGAAGCGCCCTCGGCGGTGCCGGCGCGGGCGGCCTCCTCGGCGGTGGCTTGAACGAACTCGTCGAGCGGTTCACCCAGAATGGCCACGGCGAGACCGCTTCGTCCTGGGTCAACCAGGGTCCGAACCAGGAAATCGCGCCCCAGAACCTCGAAAAGGCCATCGGCCCGGACATCCTGGCCACCCTCGCCCAGCAGACGGGACTGACCCGCGAGGAATTGCTGTCCCGCCTGTCGCGGGAATTGCCGCAGGCCGTCGACCGCTACACCCCCGACGGCCGCGTTCCGGCCTGAGGCGTCGTCTCCTCCCGGGCGCGCTCCGCCCGGGAGGATCGATGAGGGTCAGAGCAGCGTGCCGCGCAGGATCAGCATCGCCACCGAGAAGTAGATGACGAGGCCGGTGACGTCGACGAGCGTCGCCACGAAGGGCGCGGAGGCCGTCGCCGGATCGAAGCCGAGCCGCTGGAGCACGAAGGGCAGCATCGATCCCGTCAGCGAACCGAAGGTGACGATCCCCACCAGGGCGGCCCCCACCGTCGCCGCCACCAGCATCCAATGCTCGCCGTAATCGTAGAGGCCGGCCTTCTGCCAGACGACGATGCGAATGACACCGATCGTCCCCAGGATGGCGCCCAGCAGCAACCCGGTGGGCACTTCCCGCAGGGCCACCCGCCACCAGTCGCGCAGGCGGACTTCGTGGAGCGCGAGCGCGCGGATGAGCAGCGAGGTCGCCTGGCTTCCCGAATTGCCGCCCGAACTCATGATGAGCGGGATGAACAGGGTGAGGACGATGGCCTTCTCCAGCTGCCCCTCGAACCCCTGCATCGCAGTGGCCGTCATCATCTCGCCGAGGAACAGGGCGCAGAGCCAGCCGGCGCGCTTCCGGATCATCGTGCCGAAGCCGATATCCATATAGGGCTCGGGCAGGGCCTCCATGCCTCCGAAACGCTGGACGTCCTGCGTCTGCTTCTCGACCATGGCGTCGATCATGTCGTCCACCGTGACGATGCCGATGAGGTGGCCCACCGCATCCACCACCGGCAGGGCCAGCAAATCGTATTTCGAGATCAGCCGCGCCGCCTCCTCGCGGCTGGCGGTGGGTGAGACGGCGAGCGGCCGCCGGCCGGCGGCGACGCTGAGGACGTTGTCGTCGGGATTGCCGGAGATCAGCCGGCGCAGGGGCACGGCCTTCGTCAGCGCCTGGGTGCGCGGGTCGAGGACGAAGATCGCGTAGATCGTCTCGCGGGTCTTCTCCACGGTACGGACATGGTCGAGGGTCTGCTGCACCGTCCAGTTGCCCGGGACGCTGACGAATTCCGTGGTCATCAGCGAGCCCACGCTCTCCTCGCCATAGGCGCTGAGCCGGTCGATCGTGCCGCGCGTCTCCGCATCGAGGCGCGCCCTCAGATCGGAGCGGCCCGGCTCCTCGATCTCGCGGAACACGTCCGTCACCCGGTCCGCCGACATGCCGGACAGGTAGGAGGCGACCCGGTCGCGCGGCAGCATCTCGATGATGTCGGCGGCGAGGTCGAGTTCCGGCTGGTCGAGTACCTCCACCGCCCGGTCATGGGGCAGCCCGAGCAGGATCGCGGCGGCGACCTCGGGTGCCTCCTCGTTCAGCGCCTCGACGATGTCGGGCGCGCGTTCGTCCGACAACCGGGCGGCCAGCACGGAGGGATCGATCTTGGTCGGAAAGGGGGCGATCTGGTTCATGGGCTCACCTCGGGGGAGGAGTGCGATCGGGCCGTGTTCGGCCGGATCGCGGTGAGCCGCGTGTGAACCCGTCAGGGCTTCAGGCGGTCAGAACGATATCGGCCGGGCGGGCTGGATCGGTGGGACTGTCGCTGGGCATGGATGGGGAATTCGGGCTCCAAAGCTTCCACCTGCGATGCGCACATGCGGATCGCCGAGGGGAAGCCGTCGGCGGCGCCCCCATGCGCTCCGCCACGGGGCGCGTCAAGATGAATTTCCTCCTGTCTTTCAGACCTGTCGACGCGATGGCCGGGACGGCCGTGGGAGCCGCTGTTTCGACGTTCGGAATGGGCAGCGCCGCGGCCGGGATCGGGTACCGAAGCAGCGCAATCCTGCATCATAGTTCCCTAAAGAAGGAAAGTTGTCCTCTTATCGGATGAAATCCGGCCCTTACGATCCATCATATGAAAAATATAAGTCTCGTGCCCGCTTGTATTGCGCCCAACTCATTGCTTATGTTGAGTGCGTCGGACACGAAGGAGTTCTGCCATGGCATGGTCTACCCCCGTTGTTCAGGAAATCTGCGTCGGCATGGAAGTCACCAGCTACGAGTCGGCGGAAATCGATCCCTTCAACTGAGGGATCGGCGCCCTCACGGGCCCGTGTCACCAAGCCTCATCACTACCAACCAGGAGAAACGTCATGACGTGGTCTGCCCCCATCGTTCAGGAAGTGTGCGTCGGCATGGAAGTCACCAGCTACGAGTCGGCTGAGATCGACACCTTCAACTAAGTCGATCGCGACCAAGTCGATCGCTCCCTGGAGCGATTTGAAGGGGCGGCATTCCATCGGGAATGCCGCCTTTTTCGTGTTCGCTCGGGACCGGGGATCGGGTCGGTGCAGAGATCGTCAGTCATGTCACCCATGGAATGTCGACGTCACTGGTCTCGCCGCAAGGGTGAACTTTACGAGACAGTTCCGTCGAGAACTCTGCTAGGATGGTCACTTCGGCTCATGAGATGGGGACACGTTCGGGTCCCTGCGGTGAACTCGTCATTCGAGAGAAACACCCCATGACCCACGAGATGCCAGCCATGGAATTCTCGGACCTCACAGGACGGGCGACCCAGGACGGCATCACGGTGACGGTGAACGTCTATCGCTTCGCCGGCACGCAGGATCGGTGGACACTCGAAGTCATCGATCAGACGGGTTGGTCGACGGTCTGGGCCACCACCTTCGCCTCCGACGAAGATGCCCTCGACGCGTTCATTGAGGCCGCCGAGGAAGGTGACGGCATGCGCGCGTTCCTCGAACCGCCGCCGACCTTGCACTGACGCAGATCGATATCGGCCTTCCGCCGCCGCACGCGCCTACCGGCTTCGCACAGCGACTCAAACGCCGTTCGCTTCATCCAAGCGGGTTCGACAATAGTGGCGACGGGTTCCCTCTGCTGCAAGGAGACGGTATTCCCCCATCTACTTGTGCAGGCAAAACGCCTCCCTCTCCGCCTTGTGGGAAAAGGTCAGGATTGGGGGTGGCGCCGCTTGCCTCCGCAGCTTGAGGGTCGCCCAACCAGCCCCACCTCCACCCCACAAGCTCGACGGATCTCGGGCAGGCCCGATATCCGCTGGGGAAGAGGGCTGCGCAACCTGCGAGATGTTTGAATATCGTAGCCCCCGCACCGCGGAATCTCGCGGCGTGGATGGCAGCGCCGCCCTGCCCCTCATGCCGACATTCGAGTGCCGGCCGAACAAAGTCCACGTCACGCCCAAGGACGAACGCCCCTGCAGGGGACATCGCGCGTCGATGCATTCAGTCTCTGCGGGTGGACCACGTGCCATCACAACAATTGGAAAGTAGATCCATCATGAACCAACCCGACCTGCTCGCCGAGAACGTCTCCATCGCGGATCTCGCCGGCCGGAAAGCCGAGCGTCTGGAATATCTGAAAGGCGTCTACCTCAACATGGTCCCCGACCAGACGCGCAACCCGACGCTGCGTGTTCGCCTCAGCCGGGTCGGATCGAAAGTCCAGCCGCACTACCGGATCGAGAGCGACGACACCGATGGCCAGACCGTCATCTTGGGGGTCTATCAGGGCGACAAGCACAAGCCGCTCGCCAAGAGGCTGCACGACGATGACGGACCGACCTGGAGCAGCGAGACCATGAGCTACGTCGACCTCCGCACGCTACACAACAGCCAGATCGGGGTTTGAGCCGTCCATGATCGAGTTCTTCGACAGAGATGGCGGCGAGGCGGTTTTCTGCCACGACGGGCACTCGCTCTATCTCTGGAACGGCAAGGCCGCGGCTTTCATCCACGATGACAAGGTCTACGCCTACCACGGCCGCTTCATCGGCTGGGCGGATCGCGGCTGGATCTCGGACGAGGACGGAGCCTGCCTGCTCTTCGAACGGGACGCGGTGGGCGGCCCTCCCAAGCCCCAGCGGCAGGGGAAGACGACGCCCGGTCCGAGACGCCCGAAACTGGCACGGGCCGAAATGCAGCAGGCCCCGTCTCGTCCCGCCTCATTCGCGGCCTGGTCCCATCGCGTCTTTTCCGACCTGATCTGACCCTCGGCCGAACCCGTTCGCACGACCTCCCTCGCCACGTCGAACGGTGTGACGAGAGGGGTCGGGCGATGCCTGACGATAGGAAACTCGCATGACACTGACGAAGAAGCTGGCTCGCGTCCTCACCGACGAGACGGCGGGAGGCTATCGACTGACCATCGAGACCGTGGACGGGGAGATCTTCCGTATCCTCGCCACGGAGGATCAGGTGAACGACCTGATCGATGAACTCGATGAACTGGTCGGAGACGATGCCGACGACATTCCCGCTCTCTCTGAGGAGGAAGAGCGTGTCGGGGAGGAGCAGCCTTCGTAACGACGGGCCGAACGTTCGATTGCCCCGAGACGAATTCGGGTTGGTCTCGACTTTGGACGATGACTGGGTTGGCGGGGTACGCCCGGCAACCCCCGTCATCGGGTCGGCCACGGCAGAGCTATCTTCCCGACCTCAGCCGGTCCTCGTATTGCGCCGCCAAAAGCTACGCGAGGGAACACGATTTCGCGACATCCACGAGGCCTTCACAGGCCTCGCGGCAAGCCTCGTCACGCTCGACCAGATCGGACGGTGCGGTTTGGCGCTCCGAGACATCATTTGCGACGAGCCGCGCATTGGCCCTCATACGACTTGGACCCGATTCCGCCCGCTGATCTTGGCCTTGTACAAAGCTGCATCCGCTCGTTCGATAGCAGCCACGACCTGCGCTCCGTCATCCGTCATCTCGACGCCGAGGCTGACCGTGACCGCAATCGAGTGACCGTTCCATGCGATCGGCTTGTCTTGAAGTGTGAAGCGAAGGCGTTCGGCGAGGAAGACAGTCGCGTGGCGATCGTGCCCTTCAAGGACGATCACGAATTCCTCGCCGCCGAGGCGAGCGAGAATAGCCGCCTCCGGTAGGACCGACTTTGCGCATTTGACGAACTCGCGCAGAACGTCGTCTCCGGCGGCGTGGCCGAATCGATCGTTGATGGCTTTGAAGTGGTCGAGATCGGCGACGATCACCCCGGCCACCTTCCGCTCTTTTTTGAGTTCGCGATCGAGGCCCTTGCGGTTCAGGGCGCCGGTCAGGGGATCGTGATTCGCAATCTGCTCCAACGCCGCATAGGCCCTCTCGGACTGAAGGGCGAGGATCGCTGTCGTGAGCACGATCGACGTCACATGATCGTTGATCGCAACGATCACCACCGTCAGTTGCTCGACGTTGGGCGAGAACGGCAGGATCGGCAGACAGAGCGCAGCGGCGATGGCAGCCTGCGCAAGGCCTGCGATGCGCCGTATGGCCGATCCCCGCGAGGTCGAAAGCACGTAAATGGCTATCGCGGCCTCAAGCTGCGCATAAGCCAGCGTACTCACCGTATTGACCGTATCGGCATCCCGACCGATCGCCGCCAGACCGACATGCAGGAGAGCCGGCAGCAAGGTCAGAACGGCCATGACGGGCGTCAGAGGTCTTCGCCCGTCGAAGACGCGAAAACCGACCCAGAACATGCAAGCCGTCAGCGACCAACCCAGCGAAGAAAGCCAACTCCCGTAGCGGCCGAAGTCGTCGAAGCCGACTGTTATCGCGGCGCTGATCAGATAGTTCGATCCGAAGCAGAGGAATGAGAACTCATCTCTACGAAGAAACCAGCCGTATACGAACACGAGCCCGCACGTCATGAAGACGATCAGCTCGGTCAGTTGTAGAGTTGGAATCGAGACGGTCATCATACCTGATTAGCTTGCTCAGAGCGCACCAAACAAGCTTCAATCAAGAATTTCCCGCTGCGGGTTAGGAACGTTCAACAGAACCGCCTAAATCGATTCAGGGTAATATAGTTTGCAGCGAGTCCGGTGAGGGCTCTGCGGCTATCGCTTCATTGTCCTTCGGTTCGGCACGCCTTCGGTACTGGATAGCGAGGCTCGGCCCCAGGAAACCAATCGGAACCTGCTGCGCGCGGGGCGGCCTCCGGTCATGCCTGGCCGCCCCGGTTCATATCTCGTTCCCGGCGATTCGCCATCTCTGTCGTCCTAAACAGGTTTCGCAGAAGTGGCCCCCGGTTCCGCGATAAAAACCTGCGACACATCAAGGCGCTGAGCAGCGTGAAGCGTTGGCGTGCCAACGGGACCCTGCTTAGAGGCGGTAGCGGATCTGGTCGGTCCAGAAGCGCTCGAGACGGCCGAGGGCGACGTTGAGGCGCCCGAAATCGTCGTCGGAGATGCCGCCGATCGGCTGGATGGTCCGGGCGTGCTTGTCGTAGAGGCCCTGGATGATGTCGTGGATGGACCGGCCCTTGTCGGTGAGGCTGATCCGGACCGAGCGGCGGTCGGTCTTCGACCGGGCGTGGTGGAGGTAGCCGGCCTCGACGAGCTTCTTGACGTTGTAGGAGACGTTGGAGCCGAGATAGTAGCCCTTCGTCCGCAGCTCGCTGGCCGTCAGTTCCTTGTCGCCGATGTTGTAGAGCAGCAGCGCCTGGACGCTGTTGACGTCCTCGCGACCCCGGCGCTCGAACTCGTCCTTGATCACATCGAGCAGGCGGCGGTGGAGGCGTTCCACGAGATGCAGCGCTTCGAGATAGGATCCATGCACCGGGGTGGTCTCGGTGGAAGTATTGGTCTCGATCACCTTGGCGGACTGGGACTTCATCTGATTGCCTCGTCAGGGTTCTTGCTCGGGCGCCGTGGTGTTCGGCACCGCTTATGAAGCCAATTTACGAGTGACCGATGAAAGACGATTTAAGCGATAGGATGAATATGCGATTTACCTCTGTCGGTAAATGCAAAATGAAAGTAATCCAGTAAGGTGTTGTTTACCTGACCTCGCGAGCCGCAGCCCAAGACAAAGCGAAGTAGACCACAATGATACTTGCATGCGCAGCAAGGGACGGGACCGACATCGGCAGCAGATGCGGAGTGAGGATCGCCAGGGTGACGGCACTCGTGGCGGCCAACAACCAGACCACACCGCCCCAGGCGCTGGTCAGCCACATCCCGATCGCCGCCGTGAAGTCGATCACCGCGAAATAGACGATGACGGCTTGGCGGCCGAGGGGTTCGGCCTCGAAAGGACGGGCTCCGGGAAAGATATCGAGGATCGTCGCCCAGGTAGAGACGCCCTTTGCCAGCCAGAACATCGCCGTCAGGCGCATGAACCAGACCAGAACCACGTCCCAGCCCGTCTGCGGTGCACGCGGCGACCGCTCGATCCGGTCGCCGGCCATCTCGCTGGCGCGCCCGCGCCCGTCCCGCGTCGCACCGACCTTGGTCAGTCCCCTCATGATAAGATCCTTTCTGATCCATCGAACTTCGGCGCGTCGCCATCGGGCAGATCGGTGAAGGCCTCGGCGATCGCCGCCGGGTCCAGCTCGGCCAGGGTCGCGGGTCGCCAGTCCGGGCGGTTGTCCTTGTCCACGAGCACGGCGCGGACCCCTTCCCGGAAGTCGTGCCAGTGCATGGCGCGCATAGCGAGGCGATACTCCGCCTGGATCGCCTCGGCGAAATCCATGGCGAGGCCGCGCTTCATCTGTTCGTGGGCGATGCACAGGGAATGCGGGGAGCGCGTGCGCATCAATGCGGCGGCCTCCGTGGCGAAGGGCGACCCGTCCGAATCGAGTCTCGCCAGGATTTCGACGACGCTGTCGGCGGAGAAACAGGCCTCGATCGTACCGCCATGCGACGTGATCGGCCCAACCTCCTGAAAGGCGGTCGCGTGGCGGTCGAAAGCCCGTCCGATGACGCCACCTTCGGCCAGGTCATCCGTGATCGCGTCGAAGTTTTCCGCCGCCGAATGATGGGTGGCGAGCCCCAGAGCGAGGGCATCTCCGGCACCGATCCGGGCGCCGGTCAGGGCGAGATAATGTCCCGCGTAACCGGGCAGACGCGGCAGCGCATGAGTCATTCCCACATCCGGAAAGAACCCAATTCCCACTTCCGGCATCGCCAGCGCGTAGCGCTCCGAGGCGACCCGATGGCTGCCATGCAGGGACAGTCCGACCCCGCCGCCCATCACGATCCCCTCGATCAGGGCGATGTAAGGTTTGGTATAGCGCTTCACATAAGCGTTGAGGTGGTACTCGGCGAGCCAGAACTGCCTCACCTCCTCGTCCAGCCCCTGCCGCGCGAGGTCGTAGATCTGGCGGATGTCACCACCGGCGCAGAAGGCCCGGCCGCCCCGGCCACGGACGACCACGCGGGTGATCCTGTCGTCCCGCTCCCATTCGGCCAGGGCGCGATACATCGCCGTCGACATGGAGAAGGTGAGCGCATTCAGGGATTTAGGCCGATTCAGAGTGATGAGGCCAGCTTCGCCGCGCCGCTCGAACAGGATCTCCGGCTCGTCTGCGCCTGTCATCCATCGTCTCCGGTTGGCCTCCGGCGGGGGCTGTCTCGCCCCTCGGGGGGCTCGCGGGTTTCCACGCGGTCCGTGGTGCGAGCATCGGGACATGCCACGCTCGCTGGGTCGCTTAGACGAACTCTGCCGAGACCCGTCAACATGCGCCGTCCATCGGGGAGCGGCGATCGGCCCGGGTTTCGAAGAGTTTTGGGGATGTGTTAGGCCGGCTCCGACGCGCCCGCGACGAGCATTCGAGACGAAGACCATGACCGAAGCGACCCCGACCCCGCGTCCCCTCGCCATCGAGACGGCCAAGGCGAGCTCCGCCGCGTCGCTGAGCATCACGCAGCGCCCCCGTCGCAACCGCAAGGCGGAGTGGTCGCGCCGCCTGGTGCGGGAAAATACCCTGACGGTGGATGATCTTATCTGGCCGCTCTTCGTCATCGAAGGGACCGGCCGACGCGAGCCCATCGCCTCGATGCCGGGGGTGGAGCGCCTCAGCGTGGACGAGGTGGTCCGCGACGCCGAGCGCGCGGCCCGGCTCGGAATCCCTGCGATTTCGTTCTTTCCCTATACCGACCCCGCCCTGCGCGACCCGACCGGATCGGAATCCCTGAACTCCAATAACCTCGTCTGCCGCGCGGTGCGGGCGGTGAAGAAGGCCGTGCCCGAGATCGGCGTGATGACCGACGTCGCCCTCGATCCCTATACCAGCCACGGCCATGACGGCCTGATCGAGGACGGGGCCATCCTCAACGACGAGACGGTGGCGCTCCTCGTGGAGCAGAGCCTGATCCAGGCCGAGGCGGGAACCGACATCATCGCCCCCTCAGACATGATGGACGGTCGCGTCGGCGCGATCCGGAGCGGCCTCGACAAGGCCGGCTTCCGCGACGTCCAGATCATGGCTTACGCGGCGAAGTATGCCAGTGCCTTCTACGGCCCGTTCCGCGATGCCATCGGCACGACGGCGGCCCTGGTGGGCGACAAGCGCACCTATCAGATGGATCCGGGCAATTCGGACGAAGCCCTCAGGGAAGTCGCCCTCGACCTCGACGAAGGTGCCGATTCCGTGATGGTGAAGCCCGGACTGCCCTATCTCGACATCATCCGGAGGGTGAAGGACGAGTTCGGCGTCCCGACCTTCGCCTACCAGGTCTCGGGAGAGTACGCGATGATCGAGGCCGCCGCCCTCAACGGCTGGCTCGACGGCACCCGTGCCATGACCGAGAGCCTCCTCGCCTTCAAACGTGCCGGCGCCGATGGCATCCTGACCTACTACGCCCCCCGCGTGGCCGAGCGCCTGCGCGACGGCCTCTGAAATGCGCCGACGGGCCGTCATCGGCCCTGCTGCGCTCCTGCTTCTGGTCGCCCCCTTCCTGGCAGGCTGCGACAGCTCCATCGACCGGCAGCGGATCACCACCTGCCGGCGAACGCTTCCTGCGCTGGTGGCATCGGACCTCCCGCCCCGTCTGCTCCATGTCGGCCGTGGATCGGCGCCCGACAGCGTGCGCGTCGATTACGCTTTGGGCCAACGCCAGCACCGCATCGACTGCCTGTTCGACGGCGGCGCGGGTCTCATCGGCGTCCGCATGGACCACAAGGCGGTGTCGGGCGGAGCGCTTTTCATGCTTAAGAAATACTATCTCGAAACATTAGATTCCGAAGCAAACGACCCCGTGCCGGCGCGCTAGGCATTCGCACGGTCCTGGCATTCTTATTGCTTGGGTTTCCTTGGGGAGGCGACAGGATTGTCTCTGACCGGCAGACCTCGAATCGTTCGCAGTCGCCTGCCGGCCAATCTCGATCTTGAATCGATATTTAAAGACCAAGCGCTGAGCTTGGGCGGTCCATTTTGAGGATGCGATGTCGACAAAACTCAACGAGGCAGATCATCCAGCCGACAGTCTTTCGATGCTCGTGGAGACGTCGACCCAGCAGCTGAAAGCCCTCACTCACCGCAGCGTGGGATCGATCAAGTCCATCACCCGGCGTATGAATCTGCTGGCCCTTAACGCCCTCATCGAGGCCGCTCATGCGGGGGAACGCGGGGCCGGCTTCTCCGTCGTCGCCAATGAGGTCCGCACCGTTGCGGGTGAGATCGAGGGTCTCGTCTCAGGCCTCGGCAACGCCCTGGGGGACGGTGTCGACAACCTGACGCAGGCCGTGGAGCATCTCGCCAGCGAGACCCGCTCGGCCCGCTGTATCGATCTTGCCCTCAACGCCGTCGAGATCATCGACCGGAACCTCTATGAGCGCACATGCGACGTAAGGTGGTGGGCGACCGATGCTGCGGTCGTCGAGTGCGCGCTCGCCCCGTCAGAAGCCGCACGGAAACACGCCTCGCACCGGCTCGGAGTCATCCTCTCCGCCTACACGGTCTATCTCGATCTCTGGCTGTGCAGCCTCGACGGCAAGGTCATTGCCAATGGCCGGCCCGACCGGTTCAATGTGGTCGGCCAGGATGTGAGCCATGAGCCGTGGTTCGCCCGCGCCAAGCCGCTAGCCTCGGGCGATGACTTCGCCGTGGCCAATGTGGCGCGGGTCGCCGCGCTCAACGGGGCGCAGAGCGCCACCTATGTCGCCTCCGTGCGAGCAGGTGGTGAGACGAACGGCAAGGCGATCGGCTTTCTCGCGATCCATTTCGATTGGGAGCCGCAGGCACGCACCATCGTCGAGGGTGTCCGCCTCGCGCCGGCGGAGCGGGCCCATAGCCGTGTCATGCTGCTCGATGCCGAGAACCGCGTCATCGCCTGTTCCAAGGGCAACGGACTCCTCACCGAGCGCTATCCCCTCCGCACGGAGGGACGGAGCCAGGGAAGCTACATCGACGCAGCGGGGCGCCTCGTCGCCTTCCACGAGACCCCGGGCTACGAGACGTATCGCGGACTGGGATGGCGCGGCGTGATCGAGCAATCCGCCTGACGGAGTGGCAGTGAAGCCCATGTGACCTTGAGTGGAGGCATGGGCCCTCCCATGTCTTCTCATGAAGGAGAACCGTCTCCCCTCTCAAAGGCTACCGGCCATGCTCAACACGCCCCCAGGCTACGACCCCGCCGGCTATGCCGAGCGTTTCGGGACCGGCTTTCCGAGCAACCTTCCGATGCCCTTCGTGCGGGCGAGCCTCGGCGCACGTTTCGTCGCCTATCTCCTCGACATTCTCTTCATCCTGGGCTTCACCGCGCTCCTCACCCTGGCGATCACGGTGCTCGGGGTGCTGACCTTCGGGCTCGGCTGGACCCTGTTCGCGATCCTTCCCGCCAGCGGCATCCTCTACAGCGCGGTGACGGTGGGCGGCGCCGCCCAGAGCACCTGGGGCATGCGGATGATGGGTTTGCGCGTGGTGACTCCGGCCAGCGGCCTGCGGGTGGATTTCCTCACCGCCGCAATCCACGCCCTGCTGTTCTACGTCGCCATCTCGACGTTCCTGCTGTGGTTCGTCGATATCCTGTTCGGCCTCATGAGATCGGACCGGCGCCTAGGCCACGACGTTCTCGTCGGCCTCGCGGTGGTGCGGCTCTGACCACACCGGGGGACGAGGTCCAAGGAGGACTTCGTCTCTACCGCGAGACGTAAGGGGGCTGCGCGATACCGATGTCTCCGCCGCCCTTCGATAGAACGGCGTCTCCCTCAGACGCTTGCTTCTCCCGATCTTTCCGCTTGTCGAAGCGCCGCCAGACCGTGAGGGCCGACAATACGTAGTTGCAGGCGGCACCCACCAGGATGCCCACCCCCGTAGCCAGCCACCAGATGCCCGTCGCTGTGTAGATGAGGTGTGCGACCAGGATATTGTTGAACGCACCGCAGGAACAGGACAGGCAGAACACAGCAAGCCCTCGCAGCAGGTCGATCCCGACGATCCGCTGGTCCCGATATGTCAGGACGTTGTTCAGGAAAAAATTGGCCGTCATGGCGCCGAGCGTGGCAGCAGTCTGAGACAGCAGGAAATTATCGTTCAGGACGTATAGCATCAGCCCCAGAAGGGCCAGATGGACGATGACACCTAGGCCACCGACCAGGGCGAAGGAGACGAACCGCGTCGGAAGTGCTCCGAAGACGGATTTCGCAATGAGAAGGACGGCGAAGTCGAAGAGAACCCTCTCGTCGAGCTTGCTTTGCCCGGTAAGCCGGGGCCCGAAGACGTAGGGAACCTCCTCGATCTTCATCGCCCGCCCCCCCTGAACGAGGATGTCTGCGAGAAGCTTGAAGCCGTCGCGGCTCAGGCGCGGCTCGGCTTTCACCACAATACTTCGGCGCATGAGGAAGAAACCGCTCATGGGATCGCTGGTCTGGACCCGCAGCAGAGCGCGTACCAGACGGTTGCCGGCATTGCTCAAGGCTTGTCGGACGGACGAAAAGGCCGCCACGTCGGGATGGTCGACATAACGGCTGGCGATGACGATGTCGCACTTGGTCGACGCCATCAGGTCGAGCATTGGCACGAGGGTCGCAGGCTCGTGCTGCAGATCCGCATCCATGACCGCGACGAGTTCGGACCGCGCCGCGAGCATCCCCTCGATACAGGCTCCCGCCAGCCCGCGTCGGCCGGTCCGCGTGATGATTCTGATCCGGGAATCGGCCTTGGCCAAGCTCTCGACGACGGCTGAGGTGCCATCTGGGGAATCGTCGTCGACGACGATCACCTCGAACGGATGTCTGTCGAGCGAGGAGGCGATCCGGCCGCAGATGACCGCGATGTTATCCCGCTCGTTGAATGTCGGGATGACGATCGTGACGAGAGGCTGATCCGCATCGGGTGCGAACGTCGCCTGGGGCAGAGTGAGAGTCACTGGCGGCCTTTCGCGCCGATCCTGGGCTTCGGCCAGGTACCATCGAAACGGCTCGCCCGGACGATCTTCAGATCGTGCATCTTGCGCCCATTGAAAGTCAGACGGATGGGCGAGTCCTCCGAGAACGTCTCGAAATGACCGTCGAGATTATACCGGATTGCATCGGGATTGGCATACCTGTCGACGATGATGGCATCCATACCCCTGAAGCGCGCCGGATCCGCGAGATAGGTGAAGTGGATATTGTCCCCGGCGAGGCACAGGCTGTGGAACTGCTGTCGGATGGCATAGAAGGCCTTGGCGCAATCTTCCCAACGAGTAGCGGCAATGAAGGTGCGGGCGGGATCGACACCGCGAGCGGTCAGCGCGGAGGGAAGATCGCTCCAATCGTAGAGTTCCAGGAGGATTGGATCCTGGTTTCGGAACGCTTTAGCCGGAGCGACCCGCTCGGCCCAGCCGGTAAAGGCATGTGACAGGAGTAGGCAGATCGCTACGATCGTCGTGGTGGCCAGCGTCGCGAGCCAGCGCCGCGCGGCGTCCGGCCGGTCGCTGGCTGCGAGGCCGTCCGCCCAGGCGCCTACGAGCGGCAGCAGGGGAAGATACCCCATGGACGCCCAGTGATAGCCGCGCAGTGGATGGCTGCTCCACACCATCACACCGAGGATGAACAGAAAAACGGGCGCCGCGAGACAGGCGAGAAGCCAGGGTCCTGCCTCCCTCGGGCCGTTTCTCAGGCTTCGATACAGCATGTAGAACGCGGGAAAGAACACGAGGGGGTGGACGATCATCACCTGAGTCAGGGTCCAGCGGAACGCTCTCGTGAGGTTCACGCTCCCGTTCCCCTCGGCGCGCGCGCCCTGATACAGGAACGAAACCCAGCCGTGCTCCGCATTCCAGATGATGACCGGAAGGAGCGGCACCAACAGGAAGACGAGGCCGAAATAGGTGGCCGGCCGAAGGAGCCAGCGCCTTCCCTCGGCTTGGCTCGCAACTGCGACGAGAAGGCCCGGCACAAGAAGGACGGCGAGATACTTCGAGGCAAGGGCACAACCGAACAGGAAGGCGCAGGCAAACCAGATCCCGTTGTCCTGCAGTCTTCGGGCGCCGAAATCGATGTGAAGGAAGGCAAGCAGGGCGGCGAGGATGAAAAGGGTCATCGGCCCGTTCGTCTGGGCCAGACTCCCATCCGACAATCCGAGAAGCGGAGACAGGGAGTAGGCGCAGACAGCGTAGAGACCGGCACGCGAATTGAAGATCCGCAGTGTGATCAGATAGATCAACCACCCCGAAACCACCGACATCACCAGGAATGGGAGGCGCACGATCACTGCATCGTCGGATCCGAACAGACGCATGACACCGGCGATCGTCCACCATGTCAGGGGTGGCTGGTCGAAGAACGAGATCGACGGGTTCCTCGCGACGACGGCACCGTATGTCTCCATGAAGGTAAGGTCGAGAAACCGCACCGCGACCAGCCGGGCGATGAACGAGACGATCAAGATAACGATGACGTGATGCGTATAATCGGCCGATCGAGCGGCATCCCCGAAGGAATGGGCCTTCGCGGCACTCGGCGGATCGTAGCGCATCGGCGTTAGTTGGAGGGAGCTGATCTGACTAATTCCTTGTCCAGTCTTGCAAAAGTAGATCGACCGCGTCCGAGTCGCATGCCGGTCATCTCGCGATCCTCCGATGTCGCGTCACGATCTTGCCCCCGCTGATGGCGACGAACACAATTCCCGTGAGAATTTTGCTATCGTGTTTCAACTCACCGACATCAGCCCCGTCACGACATGGGATGATTTCGTCCTGAATTGCCTCCGAAATACGGTCGCTCCCCACCCGGGCGCGGTGATACGCTCGGCGGGCCGACCATGCCAGCCTTCACGCTGAAAATGAGATACCGCGACGTTCACCCACTTGAGACCTGGCGCGGGGCGGGTACACTCATTGAGTGCGGGGAACGCTCCCGCCGGCCCCGAGGTCAGCTGCAAGCGTGACGAGCCATCCCCGAGACACCCCGCAATTCTATCTGACGGCACCTTCGCCCTGCCCTTATCTGCCGGGTCAGGAGGAACGGAAGGTGTTCACCCATCTCGTAGGTCGGCGCGCCCGTGACCTCAACGAGATCCTCACGCAGGGCGGCTTCCGACGCTCGCAGACCATAGCCTATCGCCCGGCATGCGAGACCTGTCGGGCATGTATCTCCGTGCGAGTTCTGGTGTCGGATTTCGTCGCTTCGGCGAGCCATCGCCGCATCCTCCAGCGGAACGCGGATCTCGTCGGCAATCCGGAGCCCAATCGTCCTGCCTCGGAGCAATACGCTCTCTTTCGCCGTTATCTCGACGCGCGCCACGGTGATGGTGGCATGGTCGACATGACCGTGCTCGACTACGCCATGATGATCGAGGACAGCCATGTGGACACCCATCTCGTGGCCTATCGCCGGCGTGGTCCCGATACGGCGATCAACGGGCGGGGCACTGGGCCGACCGTGGCCTTGTGCCTGACAGACGTGCTCTCCGACGGATTGTCGATGGTCTACTCGTTCTACGATCCGGCGGAGGCCCAGCGTTCGCTCGGGACCTTCATGATCCTCGACCATATCCGCCGCGCCGCCTCTCTCGGCCTGCCGTATCTCTATCTCGGCTATTGGGTCGATGGCTCGCGCAAGATGGATTACAAGGCCCGCTTCCGGCCTCAGGAGCGCCTGATGGGGCCGGGCTGGCAGCGGGTGGATTAGTCCGCCGCCCCGATCGCTCACCGGAGCGGCGTCGACGCGAACCACGCGTCAGAATTTGGCGATCACCTGAGCGCGAATGATCCTCGGTGCGCCCGGGCTGATGTTGTTGTTGCCGTCCGCCGTGGCGATGTAGCCCCGGTCGAAAAGATTCTCGATGTTGATCTGAGCCCGCACCAGATCCGTGACCTGATAGAAGAGGCCGAGATCGAAGCGGGTGTAGCCTGGGAGCCTGACCGTGTTGTCGGCTGCCGCGAACGTGTGGGTCTGGTGGATCGCGCCGATACCGAACGAGAAGGACGGCGTGACCGCGAACTTATTCCATAGGGTGACGGCGTTGAACGGCACCAGTCCGACATGGTTGCCCGGGACGATAAGTGCCGAGCTGAACCCGCTGACGATGCGCGCATCGGTGAAGGCATAGCCGCCCGCGATCCGCCACCAATCGGTGACGAAGCCGTTCGCGCCGATCTCGACACCCTTCGCGTTGGTCTGGCCGCTCAGCAGGAAGAAGCCAGGGCGGTTCGGATCGGCGAGCCGCTGGTTGAACCGGTCGAGGTCGTAGAGCGCGCCGGTGAGTTGGAGCGTCGACGAGAGGTCCCATTTCACGCCGACCTCGCGGTTCTCGAACCGCTCCGGCTCGGCGATGGCGAGCCCTTCGGACAGGGCGCTGAACTGGTCGCCGGCGGATGGCAGGTAGGAGATGCTGTAGTTGCCGTAGAAGGCGAGGCTGTCCACCGGCTTGAACACCAATCCGACCCTGGGCGACAGCAGATCGTCGATGCGGGAATTGGTGACGTTGGTGCGCCGGTCCGTCGAGGAGAAATCGAAATGATCGTAGCGCAGGCCACCGATCACCTGGACATGGGGGCCGATCTCGATCTGATCCTGGACGTAGACCGCAGCCAGTCCGAGGTCGTAGCGGCTGTTGGAGGACGAAGCCAGGTTGCGGAAACTGACGGGGACTCGCGAAACCGGTGAGAGCGGATTGACGGTCAGCGTCTGCGTTCCGGTCGTCGCGAAGAAGCCTTCCTCCCGGTAGGTGATGCCTTCCTGCTTGCCGAGTTCGAAACCCGCGAGCAGCGTATGGGCCAGCGGCCCCGTGGCGAATTTGTACGTGAAATCGTTCTGGTTGAAGAAGTTTGTCCTCGGCGTGTCGTTGTTGAACGCGCTGAGATCGACGGTCGTCCCGGCGGCGTTCACCGCACCGCCGGCGCGGATGCTCGGATACACGACCTGATAGGCCTTGGCGTAATCGGCGTAGCGGAACTGGCTCCGCATCTCGACGCCCGAGGCGAAGCGGTGATCGAGAACCGCCGTCGCGATATGTGCATCCACGCGGGAGTAGCTGAGGTCGGGATTGCCGAAGAACGTTCTGATGTTGTCGCGATACCGATAGGGCCGCCCGAACTGGGACGGGATCCCGCGATCCGCCGTCCGATCGTCGTGGAAATACTCGTAGGACAGTTTCAGCGTGGTCTCGGGCCCGAGCAGGATCGTCGCCGTCGGATTGATGCCCCAGCGCCGCAGATCGACGTGGTCACGATAGGTGCCACTATCCTCGAACATTCCGTTGAGGCGGAAGAACACGCTGTCCGAGACCCGGTCGCCGACATCCACGGCCACCCTTTTATTGAAATACTGGCCACCCTGAAGGATGACTTCCCGAACCGGAGTTCCGGTGGCGTCCTTGAGCACGCGATTGACGACGCCCCCGCCGCCGCCGCGACCGAAGATCATTGCGTTCGGTCCCTTGAGCACTTCGATCCGCTCGACGTTGTAGAGATCGCGGTAGTACATCGCGTCGTCGCGCATGCCGTTGACGTAGAAATCGGCGCTGGATTGCTGCCCGCGGATCACGACCTCGTCCCGGTTGCCGGCACCCTGGTGCAGGAACACGCCGGGCACGTAGCGCAGGGCTTCGGTGACTCCCTGGAACCCCTGATCCTGGACCTGCTCGCGCGTCACGACCGTCACCGCCTGCGGGGTGTCGATCAGCTGGGTGTCCGTCTTCGTCGCGCTCCGGCTGCGGTTGGCGCGGTAGCCTGTAGTATGTCCCCCTGTTCCCTCGACATTGAGCTGGTCTAACGTGACTTCAGCATGATGACCGGAATCGGGAATATCTGCCTGTGCTTTGGCTGCCCGCACGTCCGACATGAAAGGTACGGCTGTTAGAACCGTGATCAGACGTAGGCGGGCAAAGGGGTGCATCGGTGCGCCTCAGTTATATTTGCAATATTCTGCATAAATAGCGATATACTCCGCTCATCGTGCAGATGCTATTTGTCTAATAGACACGCTAGATTGATCGGCAACCGGTTGCGGCCAGTTTGACAGCGACCTAGATTTTGGAATCTTTTGATAATTATTCCAGAATATCGCCCAAGTTTCAGGACATGCGATGGAAATCCCGTCGTTAGTGCATCAGCTCGGCTATTCGGACGCCTCTGGTTTCGCCACTGCGATGCATAAATGTATCACTCCATACAGAGTGCTTCTGTGACGTCGCGTTGAGCGCAGCCTCTGCTCATGCTAGGCGCCAGCCTCATCACTCCAACCCGTCCTGCCCGAGGCGTCGCATGATCCCCCGCTATAGCCGCCCCGAAATGACGGCGATCTGGTCACCCGAAAGCCGCTTCCGCATCTGGTTCGAGATCGAGGCTCACGCCACCACGGCGCTGGCCGAGATCGGCGTCGTGCCCAAGGAAGCTGCTGCGACGATCTGGGAAAAGGGCCGCGACGCGGTCTTCGACGTCGCCCGCATCGACGCCATCGAGGCGGTCACCAAGCATGACGTCATCGCCTTCCTGACGCATCTGGCCGAGATTGTGGGCCCCGATGCGCGGTTCGTGCACCAGGGCATGACCTCATCGGACGTCCTCGACACCTGTTTCAACGTGCAGCTCGTCCGGGCCGCCGACATCCTGATCAAAGATGTCGATGCGCTTCTTTCCGCGATCAAGCGCCGGGCCTTCGAGCACAAGCTGACCCCGACCATCGGTCGCTCGCACGGCATCCATGCCGAGCCGGTGACCTTCGGCCTGAAGCTCGCCCAGGCCTATGCCGAGTTCGAGCGCGCCCGCGCCCGTCTCGTCGCCGCCCGCGAGGAAGTCGCCACCTGCGCGATCTCGGGCGCCGTCGGCACCTTCGCCAACATCGACCCGCGCGTGGAGGAGTATGTCGCCAAGGCG
Source organism: Methylobacterium sp. CM6247 (assembly GCF_054817925.1). NCBI lineage: Bacteria > Pseudomonadati > Pseudomonadota > Alphaproteobacteria > Hyphomicrobiales > Methylobacteriaceae > Methylobacterium > Methylobacterium sp. CM6247. The sequence goes on along the minus strand of NZ_JBTXKX010000003.1, from coordinate 2,315,538 downwards.
ATGGGCCTCACCCCCGAGCCGGTCTCCACGCAGGTCATCCCGCGCGACCGCCACGCCATGTTCTTCGCCACCCTGGGCGTCGTCGCGAGTTCGGTGGAGCGTCTCTCCATCGAGGTACGCCACCTGCAGCGCACGGAAGTTCTGGAAGCGGAAGAGTTCTTCTCCGAGGGCCAGAAGGGCTCGTCGGCCATGCCGCACAAGCGCAATCCCGTCCTCACCGAGAATCTGACGGGTCTCGCCCGCATGGTGCGCTCCTTCGCCCTCCCCGCCATGGAGAACGTGGCGCTCTGGCACGAGCGCGACATCTCGCATTCCTCGGTGGAGCGCATGATCGGCCCCGACGCGACGGTAACTCTCGATTTCGCTCTGGCGCGACTGACCGGCGTGATCGACAAGCTGCTGATCTATCCCGAGCAGATGCAGCGAAATCTCGACAAGCTCGGCGGCCTCGTCCACTCGCAGCGGGTGCTGCTGGCCCTGACGCAGGCGGGCGTATCCCGCGAGGACGCGTATCGCCTGGTCCAGCGTAACGCCATGCCGGTCTGGCGCGGCGAAGGCGACTTCCTCACCCTGCTGAAGGCCGATGCGGACGTCACCGCGTCGCTGAGCCCGGAGCGGATCGAGGAGTGCTTCGACCTCGGCTACCATTTCAAGCACGTGGACACGATTTTTTCGCGCGTTTTCGGTACGGCCTGATCGTCAATCGTACCCGACGCGGCGATCCGCGGAGCACATTTCGTGCTTCGTGGATCGCGTAGCGGCATAGCCGCCGTTTCTGCCCGGAGAAGAGGAAGTTCGATGTCGCGCATCGTCTACGTCAACGGCGAGTTCGTGCCCTTCGAGGCCGCGACCGTGTCGATCATGGACCGGGGCTTCCTGTTCGCGGACGGCATTTATGAAGTGTCGGCCGTCCTTGGCGGCCGTCTCGTGGACAACGCGGCGCATCTGGCCCGGCTGGACCGGTCGCTGGGCGAGATCGGCATCCGCAATCCCTACCCGACCGAAGACTGGATCCGGCTCGAGACCGAACTGGTCCGTCGCAACGGCGTCGACGAGGGCCTCGTCTACATGCAGGTGACGCGGGGCGCCTACGAGCGGGATTTCGCCTTCCCGCCGGCCGAGACCGAACCCACCGTGGTGATGTTCACCCAGGCCAAGACGGTGGCCAGGAACCCGCTGGCGGAGCGGGGCGCCAAGGTCATCACCGTTCCCGATATCCGCTGGAAGCGGCGCGACATTAAGTCGGTGGCGCTCCTCGCCCAGGTTCTGGCCAAACAGGAAGCGGCCAAGGCCGGCGTCGCGGAGGCCTGGATGGTGGAGGACGGTTTCGTCACCGAGGGCTCCTCGTCGACCGCCTTCATCATCACCGGCGGAAAGGTGGTCACCCGCCCGCTCTCCACCGCCCTGCTGCCCGGCATCACGCGCCTCGCCGTCATGCGCCTTGCCGAGGAAGCAGGCCTGACGATCGAGGAGCGGCTGTTCTCCGTGGAGGAGGCGTTCGCGGCTGAGGAGGCCTTCTACACCAGCGCGTCCGCCTTCGTGATGCCCGTCATCGACATCGACGGGCACGAACTGGGGGACGGCAAGCCGGGCGCGCTGACGAAGCGGCTGCGCGCACTTTATCTGGAGATGGCCGGGGCATAAGGGCGGGCCGGTCTCATCCGTCATCCGGCGCCGCCATAGGAACTGCATCGCCGCCGGAGCGGTTTGTCTCCCGACTTTCTGGGGGACATCGATGCCGAGACCGTTTCGTCACGCCGCACTGCTTGCTTTCGCCCTGACGGCGTCGGGCGCCTATGCCCAGTCGCCCGATGCACCGCTGAAAGGGCGCGACACCTCCCCGAACATCCCGCCCTCCACGGAGACGGTGCCGGAGAAGGTTCGTCCGTCCGAGGAAGGGACCGACGGCTCGACCTTGAGCGACAAGCTCGAGAAGAACGACGGCGTCATCACGCCGCCCGGTAATTCCGCACCGGGCCTGGTGGTCAAGCCTCCCGAGTCCGAGAACAGCGGCATGCCGGTGATCAAGCCGGGCCAGTTGCCGGGCCGCGAACCGGGGACGGAAGCGCGCTAGGAATTGGGCGTGCCCCAAGCCTTCGGGCGCGGTTTGCTTGATTTCCTGCGAGGGATCGCGGAAAGACCCCGGAGATGCGTGTCGGCCCGCCTTCGAGGCGGGGAGTTTCCACGCGGGCACCGGACAGGTTGAAGTGAATGGCGAACGTCGTCGTCGTGGGCGCCCAATGGGGCGACGAAGGCAAGGGTAAGATCGTCGACTGGCTCTCGGAGCAGGCCGACGTCGTGGTTCGCTTTCAGGGCGGCCACAATGCCGGGCATACGCTGGTCATCGACGGTGTGACCTACAAGCTGGCGCTTCTCCCCTCCGGCGTTGTCCGGGGCGGAAAGCTCTCGGTGATCGGCAATGGCGTCGTGGTCGATCCGTGGCACCTCGTCGACGAGATCGCCCGGCTTCAGGCGCAGGGCGTCGAGATCTCGCCCGAGAGCCTCCGCATCGCCGACAACGCGACGCTGATCCTTCCGCTTCACCGGGAACTCGACCATTTCCGCGAGACGTCAAATGCCGGTCTCAAGATCGGCACGACGAAGCGCGGTATCGGCCCAGCCTACGAGGACAAGGTCGGCCGTCGGGCCATCCGCGTGGTCGACTTGGCCGACGAAAGCACGCTGGAATCGAAGATCGAGCGGGTCCTCACCCACCACAACGCATTGCGCCGGGGCCTCGGGATCGACGAGGTCGATGCCGGCGCGCTCCTCGCCGAACTGAAGGCGATCGCGCCGACGATCCTCCCCTACGCCACCACCGTGTGGAAGCTCCTCGACGACGAGCGCCGGGCGGGCAAGCGCATCCTGTTCGAGGGCGCGCAGGGTGCCCTCCTCGACGTCGATCACGGCACCTACCCGTTCGTCACCTCCTCCAACATCGTCGCCGCCCAGGCCGCCACTGGCTCCGGCATGGGGCCGTCCGCGATCGGCTACGTGCTGGGTATCGCCAAGGCCTATACGACGCGCGTGGGCGAAGGCCCGTTCCCCACCGAACTATTCGATGAAATCGGCGAAACGATCGGGGCCAAGGGCCGCGAATTCGGCGTCAATACGGGGCGCAAACGTCGGTGCGGCTGGTTCGACGCCGTTCTGGTGCGCCAGACCGTCCGAACCTCAGGCATCGACGGCATCGCCTTGACCAAGCTCGACATCCTCGACGGGTTCGAGGAGATCAAGGTCTGCACCGGGTACCGCCTCGATGGCCAGGTTCTTGACCATTTGCCCGCCAATCAAGCGGCACAGGCTAAGGTCGAGCCGATCTACGAGATCATCGAAGGCTGGTCCGGCACCACCGCGGGTGCGCGCTCATGGGCCGATCTTCCCGCCCAGGCAATCAAGTATGTACGGCGGATCGAAGAACTGATCGGGGCACCCGTGGCGTTGCTCTCGACGTCGCCGGAGCGCAACGACACCATCCTGATGCACAATCCCTTCGAGGATTGAGCGTCCGGCTGAGGCTTCAGCACTTGGGGTAGCGACAAGGCGACCGGTGGCAATTTCCCGAGTGATCAAGCGCTGTAGGGCTGGTGGGTGCCTCGTTCGAGGGACAGGCATCGCGGATCATGCGGTCGCGCCCCGCCGGGCGCCCATATCTGGACGGTGAGAACAGGGCGGACCGAGGTTCGATGGCCGATTATTACCCTTTGCTGGCACGAGCGCTTCAAGCGATGCCGGATCGGTCTCCCGCCCTGCGTAAGGCGGTCTATGACCGGGCGCGCGGCGCTCTGATCGGACAGCTCCGGTCGCTCGAACCACCGCTATCCGAAGCCGACATCGACCTCGAGAGCAAAGCCCTCGAAACCGCCATCGAACGGGTCGAGAACGAATTTGGCGAGCCGCCGGCCGCCGCGGCCAACTATGTCGTGCCGCCGATCTTCGTTGCCCCCGAGGAGCGCGACACTCTGCCGGAAGCGGCGGCTCCGGATCGATTACCGGAACCGACCAAGCGCGACTTCGCCGAACCGACCCTGCCGCCCGCACCTGAGCCAAACTTGGGCATTCGGCCCTCGCGGCCGGATCGCTCGCGTGTTGCAAACGCAGACGCGTCGCCACCCAAGTCTCTTCCCCCGGCAGCGGAACAGGTGCCTGTCTCAGACGGCCCTGCTACGGTCTTGCCGATCAAGCCGCGGAAGGCGAAATCTGCCGACAGGGTCGCCGACCGGAAGGCTGCGCGAGACGCTGCGAAGATGACCTCGGGCGCTGAGACGCCATCTGGTCAATCCACGGAGTCGGAATCACCCATAGAACCATCGATCGAAGCGCCGCCCGCCGAGCGTGACGCGGCGGGCATGCCTGTCGATTCCTCGAATGCGCGGCATCGTCCACGGATCGACGTCGTCGCCCCGCGTAAGGGCCGCCCTCGCCTTCTCCGGAATGTCTTCGTGGGAAGCGTTCTCCTGGTCGTCGTCGGGCTCATCGCGGTAGCGGCCTTCATGCTTCGCGACAAACCTTCGGACCTGCAGCCTGGAATCACGGAGACACAAGAGGAGGGGTCCGATCCGGCGGCATCGAAATATGCAGATCGGATCGGCGGTGACGCTCCCGCCCTCCCGGAGCGACGCGACCAGACCTCTCGTCAGGCTCCCGCCCGCCCGACGACGGCAACGCCGGATGCCGGCAAGGCACCGACCCAGCCCGATGTGGCGGTCGCACAGCGGGCCGTTCTTTTCGAAGAGAATACAGCGGGCGGAAATGCACAGCCGATCACCTTCCAGGGCATGGTGGTCTGGCGTCTCGAGGCGATGAATGGCGAACAGGGCCAGCCACTGGAGACCGTGATCCGGGGGCGTGTGACCTTTGCCGATGCTGGCCTGTCGCTGGTGATGACGATCCGACGGAACCTTGATCCCACCTTTCCTGCGTCCCACACCATCGAACTTGCCTTCACCACCACCAGCCCCGCCGGGGATACGCATGCGGTGCAGGATGTCGGCCTTCTGAGTGCGAAGGATGAAGAAGGGGGCCGGGGATCGCCTGTCTCGGGCCTGCCGGTACGCGTCAAGGAGAACCTGTTCCTGATCGGCCTGTCCTCGCTTCAGGCCGATGTAGACCGGAACACCGACCTGTTGGAGCATCGCAACTGGTTCGACCTACCGATGAAGTTCGTCTCGGGCCCTCGTGGCGTACTGACTTTCGAGAAGGGCACTTCGGGCAATCAGGTCGTCCGCTCGGCCTTCGAGCAATGGCGTCGATAGGCACAAAAAAAGGCCTTTTCCGCATCAGCGAAACCGGCCTTCTTTCTAAGTGCCTCTCGGAGGAAACTTCAGGCGTGAGCTGCCGCCCGCGGGGCCTCGCGAGTAGCGAGGTTGCGTTTCACCGCCTCCTGGATCTTCTCGAAGGCTCGAACCTCGATCTGTCGGACGCGCTCGCGCGAGACTCCAAACTCGCCTGACAGGTCTTCGAGGGTGATCGGGTCGTCTGCCAGTCGGCGCGCCTCGAAGATGCGACGCTCACGCGGGTTCAGGACCGACAGCGCATCGCGCAAGGCGGTCAGCCGGTTCTGGCCCTCTTCCTCGCGGGCGAGCACGGTTTCCTGACTCGGGCTGTTGTCCACCAGCCAATCCTGCCACTCGCCCTCACCTTCCTCGCGGAGGGGAGCGTTGAGGGAGGTATCGCCGGACAGGCGGCGATTCATGTCGATTACGTCCTGCTCAGGCACGCCGAGCTTGACCGCGATCTGAGCCACCTGATCGGGTTTCAGATCCCCTTCATCCAGGGCGGAGATCTTGCCCTTGGCCTTACGGAGGTTGAAGAACAGCTTCTTCTGGTTTGCGGTGGTGCCCATCTTCACCAGCGACCAAGAGCGTAGAATGTACTCTTGGATCGCAGCCTTGATCCACCACATAGCATAGGTGGCGAGTCGGAAGCCCTTGTCCGGCTCGAACCGCTTGACCGCTTGCATGAGGCCGACATTCCCTTCGGACACGACTTCGCCGATGGGAAGGCCATAACCGCGGTAACCCATGGCGATCTTGGCCACGAGTCGGAGATGCGATGTCACGAGCCGGTGCGCCGCATCGCGGTCGCCCTTTTCACGCCAGCTCTTGGCAAGCGTGAACTCCTCGTTCGGCTCGAGCATCGGAAACTTGCGGATCTCATCGAGGTAGCGCGAAAGTCCACCTTCGGTGGCGAGCACGGGTAGTGCGCCTGCCATAGTCATCTCTCCCTACAAGGTCCCCCATCCGGGCAGACCAGAAACGAACCGCCGCTCTATGAGCCGACCGTCCCACTCCCCGAGCCTACCCGGAAAGAAAACGGTACGGTAGCGGTCCGTGACTCGAACGTGGCTAACAACGCGCCAGTGAGCCGATGGCTCGAAGGTGACACGAAAGGCCGCGGGCCGGGGTGCGCCCGCACACCTGTTTGCCGGCCATCCTTGACAGGCGCAACTCCGCAACAGTGACGGGAATCGACGATTCCGTCCGAATACCTGGGGTCGCTGCTCGGCTCCTCAAGGCTTCGATGGTCCCCGCAAGGCAGCGATGAGGGCAGCCATATCCGGCGGGATCGGGCTTTCGAACCGCAGCACCTCGCCGGTGCGTGGGTGCTCGAAACCCAATATGGCAGCGTGAAGCGCCTGCCGACCCAAAGCTTCGAGCTTGGCCCGCGCCGCTTCGCCGAGTCGGCCGGCCTTGGTCTTGAAGGCGTTGCCATAGACCGTATCGCCGAGAAGCGGATGGCCGCGATGACTGAGATGGACGCGGATCTGATGCGTCCGTCCGGTCTCGAGCCGGCAACGGACGAGGGCGACTTCGGCGCCAGCGTCCAGGATCTCCTCGACGACGTAATGGGTGATGGCTGTACGGCCCTCCCCCGGGCGCATGACGGCGATCTTCTCGCGATTGCGCTGGCTGCGCGCGAGCTCGACATCGATCGTGCCCAGCCGGGGCTCCGGCGCTCCCCAGGTCAGGGCGAGATACGCACGCTCCAGCGGTCCGTTACGGCCATGGTCGGCAAACTGCGCCGTGAGCCCCTTATGGGCCAGATCGTTCTTCGCGACGACGAGGAGACCGCTCGTGTCCTTGTCGAGCCGGTGCACGATACCAGGCCTCCGTACACCGCCGATCCCCGACAGGCTCTCGCCGCAATGAGCGATGAGGCCATTCACAAGGGTTCCAGCATCGTGACCGGGCGCCGGGTGAACCACCAGCCCCGCCGGCTTGTCGATGACGATCAGGTCGTCGTCCTCGTGAACGATAGCGAGATCGAGGGCCTCCGCCATTGGCGTCGCATCCACCGGCGCAGGAATCGTCACGTCGAGGACGGCACCTCCGCTGACCTTCAGGGAGAGGTCCAGCACGACGATTCCATCCTTGCTCACCTGACCGGTACGGATCAGCTCCTGCAACCGCGAACGCGACACGTCCGGCAGCGCGCGGGCGAGCGCCCTGTCGATGCGCTCCGCCTGTGCGTCCAGGTCGAGGACGACACGGCGGTCCTGCGGTTCTTGCACGATATGATCTCTTTCGATGCCGATGAAATTTAGGCGCTCGGGAGGCCTTGCTCCCCCGCCCGACCGTCGCTATACGATCGCCAGCCGCCCGGAAAGCTCCCATCGTCTAGCGGTTTAGGACGTCTCGATACCCCTAATCATCCTGCCATGTGTGTAGGTTCAAGGGGTTAGGGTTGGTATCCCTACCATTGATGCCTGCGGGCCGAAGGTTGGCTGCCAAAGTCCTATCCCAAGGAGTTGACTTCGTGTTGTTAGTAAGCGTAGTCCTAGCGGTGTACTAGGAGTATATGCGCTCCCTTCGTCTAGCGGTCTAGGACGTCGCCCTCTCACGGCGAAAACAGGGGTTCGATTCCCCTAGGGAGCGCCAATAAATTGGCTTTTACTTGCATTCACATCGAAAAATCCCTTTAGCGCCATTCGACTATCGGTGAGGGCATTAGCCTTTCACGCTAGAGAGGCGGGTTCGATTTCCGTAGTGCGTACCAAGTATTTACGTGCGCCAATCTAATCTTTTTAGCTCTGGACGATCTTTTTAAGACTCTCAGCGAAGTCTGGATTGCTAAAGCGGCGACCGTCCATGTGATCCGCCTCCATCGAAGTGGTCCGCCCTGAGGTATGGCCTACGGGCCAGGACGAGGACGGACAGACGGGAATGAGGCGTCATAAGCCCGAGGATGTAGTTGCCAAGCTGCGGCAAGCGGACGTGTTGATCGCGCAGAGTGAGAACGTGGTCGACTTGATCCAATCTCTCGGCGTGACGGAGGTGGCGTACTACCGTTGGCGCAAGGAGTTCGGCGGCCTGAAGACAGATCAAGTCCGACGGATGAAGGACTTGGAGATCGAGAATCAACGGTTGCGCAAGGCGATTGCCGACGTGACACTGGACAAGCTGATCCTTCAGGCGGCGGCGACGGGAAACTGATCAGCCCCGCGCACCGGCGCGCCTGTGTCGAGCACGTTATGGATGTCTTGCAGGTCTCCGAGCGCCAGACATGCCGTGCACTCGGTCAGCATCGCTCGACACAGCGCAAGGTGCCGCGTGGCAGAGACGACGAGGCCGCGTTGACCGCCGACCTCGTCGCGTCGGCCGAGAAGTACTGCCGCTACGGTTATCGGAAGATCGGCGCGTTGCTGAAGGCGGCAGGCTGGCTGGTCGACGACAAGCGCGTGGAGAGGATCTGGCGGCGGGAGGGCCTGAAGGCGCCGGCCACGCAACCCAAGCGCGGCCGGATCTGGGACGGGGGCGGATCCTGTCTACGACTGCGGGCGGGGCATCGCGATCACCTCTGGTACTACAACATCATCGAGGCGCGCACCCATGACGGGCGCAGGTTCCGGATGTTCAACCTGGTTGATGAGTTCACGAGCGAGTGTATGGCGATCCGCGTCACCTGCAAACTCAAGGCAGCGGACGTCATCGACGTACTCTCCGACCTGTTCATCCTGCGCGGTGTGCCCAGCCGTATCTGCTCCGACAACGGTCCGGAGTTCATCGCCAAGTCCGTACAGGCCTGGATCACCGGTGTGAGCGCCAGAACAGCCTACATGACTCCGGGCTCGCCATGGGAAAATGGGGACATCGAGAGCTTCAACGCACGGCTACGGGACGAGTTGTTGAATGGTAAGATCTTCTACACGCTCGAGGAGGCACAGATCGTGATCGAGAGTTGGCGACGCCACGACAACGGCGTGCGCCCACGCGCCTCACTCGGCTACCGCCCCCCCCGGCTCCGGAGGTGTTTGTGCCGCCCTCATCCGGTTGGCCGGCTGCCCCCATCCGACCGGCTCCGACGGCCAAGCTACCCGCGAAGAGCAAACCAACCCAGCGCTAGAGCGTTTTCGGTTTAATCTGGTTCGTATCCAGCGGCGGCGAAGAAGTTGGCGCACTCGTTCGGTGTGACCGTGTCGATGAGGCGCCCGATGGCAGACCACAGTCCCTCGACGCTGCGTTCGGCCGCTTTGCGCAGCAGCGCCTTCAGCTTCGAGAACGCCACTCGATTGATGGTGTGGATGGCTCCTGCTCCCGGCGTTGCGCTGGGGCATAGGCGGGATGTTGTCGCCTCAAGCTGAGGAGCCACCCATGTCCAAGCTTGTTACGGTCGGTATCGACCTCGCGAAGAGCGTTTTCCAAATCCACGGTGTCGATGAGAGCGGTCGTGTTCTCGTGCGTCGCCAACTCCGTCGAAGCCAGCTGCTCGCGTTTTTCGAGAAGCAGCCGCGATGCCTGATCGGCATGGAAGCTTGCGGAGGCGCTCACGACTGGGGGCGCAGGCTTCAGGGATTGGGGCATGATGTCCGGCTGATGCCGCCGTCTTACGTAAAGCCCTATGTGAAGCGCGGGAAGACGGACGCAGCCGATGCGGCCGCCATCTGTGAAGCGGTCACACGTCCCTCCATGCGGTTTGTCGCCGTGAAGAGCGAAGCTTGCTCTTCGGTCCTGGTTCTCCACCGCACGCGGGATCTTCTGGTCCGCCAGCGCACGCAGATCGGCAACGCGATCCGCGCTCACATGACGGAGTTCGGTGTCATCGCAGCCAAGGGCGCGCAGAATGTCGATCGGCTGCGAACGCAACTGCACCAACTACCGGAAGCGGCCCGATTGCCCGTCAACCTGCTCTTCGAGCAGTTGGTCGACACCGATACGCGGATCGAGCGGTTGACGGACGAGATCGAAGCGACCCACGCCCAAAGTGAGACGAGCCAGCGTCTGGCGACGATCCCGGGCGTCGGCAAGCTTTCGGCGACGATCATCGCAGCGACGACGCCGGACGTCGGCAACTTCGACTGCGCGAGGGACTATGCCGCCTGGCTCGGCCTGACCCCCAAGCCGCACTCCACCGGCGGTAAACAGAGGATCGGGCGGATCTCAAAGATGGGTAACCGGTATATTCGGCGGCTGCTCTATCTGGGCGCCATGTCGCAGATCATGGTGAGATCCAGGTGCGGTCCGAGACAGGACTGGCTGTCCGACCTGCTGGCCAGAAAGAAGACGAAAGTCGCCGCCATCGCGTTGGCACATCGCATGGCAAGAACGATCTTCGCTGTCCTCAGGGACGGCTCACGCTACCAGCCGCAGGCGACCACCGCCTGAACGGCTAAACGAACGGTCAGGGCGACGTGAGGTGATGGCGAACAAACGGAGAGGAAGAACCAGGACACCCCGATCAATCCGAAGCGCTTCAAGCGCGCTCGATTGAATGGGACCTGTTCTCCAAGCGGACTTCATCAGGGCGCGCAGCGATCCCGCTGCAGATCAGACGCCGTATACATGGCCGCAACCGACCAGTTCACCCGAACCGATCCGACATCCTTGACCCGCAGGAGTCATCCATACACGGGTTGAAGTCGCTGCGCGGTCCTTCGGTTCGGGGCTGTAGGGCGGGAGGAACAGCATTCGGGCGCCGACCGCTTCGATCGCCGCCCGCACGGCCGGTCCCTTGTGGCTTCCGAGGTTGTCCATGACGACGATGTCACCGGGGACGAGTTCGGGCACGAGGACGCGATCGACGTAAGCCTGGAAGGCGTCCCGGTTGATCGGCCCATCCAGCACGAACGGGGCGGCGATCCCGGACAGGCGCAGGCCCGCCACGAAGGTCGTGGTCTTCCAGTGGCCATGCGGCACGGGTGAGCGTAGCCGCTCGCCACACGGTGAACGCCCGCGGGTGCGGGCCATGTTGGTCGTGGTCCAGGTTTCGTCGAGGAATACGAGGCGGGTTGGATCGAGATCGGGCTGGCCTGCAAACCAGGCCTCGCGCGCCGCCCTCACATCGGGGCGGTCCTGCTCGGTCGCGTGGGCTGTCTTTTTTTGTACGTGAGGTCGCGCGCGTCGAGGAAGCTCCACAGGGTCCCGAGCCCGACCGTGAGAGCTTGCTCGTCCCGCAGCCGAGCGCGCATCTCTTCCAGGGTGATGTCGTCCTTCTCGTCGATCAGGCCGCGCAGGAAGTCCTCGTGCGGATCGAGCTTCGAGCGGCGCGCCCGCCCTTGTGGACGGGCCGCCACCGTCCCGGTCGTCGTGAGCGCGGCCATCCAGCGGATCGACGTTGCGATGCCGACCCCAAACCGCGCCGCCGCTTGCCGACGCGAAGTCGTTGCGGCGGCCTCCACCACCCGCTCGCGCAGATCCTGGCTGTAGGGTCGGCCCATGCCTCGCTCCTTCTCAAGAGCGACCAGTGAATCAGTCCACCAGCGCCGCGTGAACCCCTCCCGTCCGATTCAGCCCAGCCCGAAAACGCTCTAGAGCCGTGCCCTGGCGGTTTGAATCGTTTGGGGTAGGCGATCTGGCTGGCGTGTGAGTCACTGGACGGGCTTATGAGGGGGGATTGCCATGCCTTAGGCCCTGTCAGTCGATCTGCGCGAGCGTGTGGTCGCCGCGATTGAAGCGGGTGCATCGCGGCGTCAGGCTGCCAAACGCTTCGGGGTCGGGGCAGCCAGCGCGATCCGTTGGCACGAGCGCTTTCGGCAGGACGGGCGGATCGCGCCCAGGCCCATGGGCGGCGACCGCAACTCGCAGCGCCTGGAAGCGCAGGCGACCCTGATCCTTCGGATCTACGAAGAGCACCCGCTCTCGTTCCTGCGGGAACTGCGCGACAGGCTCTCGGAACGAGGCGTCCGGGCAAGCACGAGCAGCCTGTCACGCTTCTTCGCCCCGCATGGCATCACCCGTAAAAAGGGGCTGTCCACGCGGCCGAGCAGGAGCGGCTGGATGTGGAGGCCGCACGCGAGGACTGGCTGGAGACATCTGCAAGCGAAGATCGATGGCTTTCCTCTCCGCATGCGCCATGGCAGTCAATGCGTCTTCGGCGGCTTCGAGCAACGACGGCATTGCGGCACACTCATGCTGTAACGCACCACAAGAAACGTCAGCAGTGCACAAAACGATCCAGGGGCCACGCCAAGCTTCTCTGATGGCCTTACAATTTGCGAGAAAACCCAGAGGATCAATTTAGGCACACCATCAAATTTTGCTTGATCGAACCGCCTTTCTCTATTCCTGGCGTCTCAGCCCTCATTGTATCCCCGCCTCCGACATAGGCATGTGTGCAAGCAATTGAACAGTGCCTTGATGATCGGATCACAATCTGGATTTCCCTGTGAAGCGACCGTGACGACGGGCGCTTGGTGCAAATTTGTCCATTGTGAGGTCTGTATATTCAGAAAAATTTAGTGCGCCTGAACTGCGCCGAGATAGGATTTTACACTATGAGCCAGGCGGGATTAGCAATTTTGGACGACGGTCGCCTCAAAAACTTGATTGTTTTGAGCAATAGCGCCGATCCAGACTCAAATATAGACGCGCCTCTCAAGGTAGGCTTCGTCGGCGGGTTCCTGGGCTTATCATTAGGGGGAACCCCTTCAGTAAAATATACCTATCCAAGCGGCGGCGCGCAGATAAATGTTGCCGATGGAGTAGGACCTTTATTGCTCTTCTACAACGACAGGACTGGCGATTCCGTTCTGCAAGGCAGTAAACTTGGTGACTTCATATACGGTGGCTCAGGCAACGACGTATTGAATGGCGGCGGCGGTGACGACACCTTGGTCGGCAATCTCGGCACCAATATCATTCGAGGCGGTGCCGGAAACAATACCGCCAGTTATATAGGTTATGATGGGCCGAACGAGCCCGACACTTTAGGGGTCGAGGTCTTTCTTGACGAACGCGAAGCCTACAATAGGACAGGCTTCGTTTTTCATGACACTCTCATCGACGTTCAGAACGCCGTCGGCACTCGTTTCCTCGATATCTTGGTCGGCGATGCGGGTGACAATATCCTCGAAGGTCTCAATGGCGCCGACGTCATCCGAGGTGGCGCCGGTATCGACACGTCGAGCTACGAGACGTCAGCCTTTTCTGTCGGCGTGAACCTGACGACCAAGGTCAACACTGGTGGGGATGCAGAAGGCGACATCCTTGAGAGCATCGAGAACGTTTGGGGCAGTCGCTACGCAGATTTCCTGACAGGCGATGCAAAGGCCAACGTCCTCGAAGGCGGTGCGGAAGCCGACCAGCTTTTCGGAGCGGGTGGCAGCGATACCGCGAGCTACGAGCATTCCCTTCTCGGTGTCGCCGTCAATCTGACGACGGGGGCCAACACCGGTGGCGACGCTGAGGGCGATATCCTGACCGACATCGAGAACCTTCGCGGCAGTCGATACGAAGACGTTCTGGCGGGCGATGCGACGGCCAATGTGCTCGAAGGCGGCGCGAAAGCCGACCAGCTTTTCGGCGCGGGTGGCAGCGACACGGCGAGCTACGAGCATTCCCTCCTCGGTGTGACCGTCAATCTGGCGACGGGCTCCTACAGCGGGGGTGACGCGCAAGGCGATAGCCTGACCGATATCGAGAACGTTCGCGGAAGCCAGAACGCGGATACGCTGACGGGCGATGCGACGGCCAACGTCCTCGCTGGGGGGGCGGGAAATGACCGGCTTTTTGGAGGCGAGGGCAACGATACCCTGCGCGGAGACGCTGGCTCCGACACGCTGGTCGCGGGAGTCGGCGACGATAGGCTGGTGGTCATCGAGGCGCCGACGCTGGTCCAGGGGGATGCCGGCAACGACAAGCTCTTCCTTCTAGGAATCGAAACCTTCACGTTCACCGACACGAACTTCAAGGAGATCGAGACGGTCTATGTGCGCGATGCGCTGACCCTCGATATGTCTGGTGTGAGTACGAAAGTCGCGATCGCTGTACAGAATGCCGAAACGACGCTCGCTACGGTGACGGGCACCAAGGGTAACGACACGATCACGGCCGGCGCGGGTGACACGGTCATTGACGGTAGCACCGGGAGCGACAAACTCTATGCCGGCGCAGGGGTTGATACCTTCACTTTCAAAGCAAACTTTGGACGCGACAATGTCTATGGCTTTGAGTCAGGCGCAGACCATTTTGACGTGTCAGCCCTCGTCAACAGCTTCACTGATATTAACATCGGCGGACTGAATGGCGGAGCGAGTACGCTCATCACCTTCGACGGCGCTGGGTCAGGCAACAAGATCATCCTTCATGATGTTGCCGCCTCGTCGCTGGATGCGAACGATTTCGGGTTCCTCCTCACCTAAGTTCAGCTCCCATCTCCTAGCGCTACCTGGGCATTTTGACCGGTCGCAACGCGTTGTCATCCTTGATGGTTCGAGAGGCAGCGGTGGATCAGGATCGCCAAGGGACAAACGAGCTCGATGCGTGCCTGGCGCCGTTCCTGGCGGTGATGGGGCCGCAAGACCCGGAGGACCTGGGCGCCGCTCTACCTGCGTGGCCTGCTCGGTCCGGGTGATCGCAAGAGCCTGCAGCCGATGGCGGCGCGCCTCGGGCTGCCGGGCCACGATCAGCTGCAGCACTTCATCGCCAGCCCGGCCTGGACGACGGGCGGCTCTGGAGGGAACTGGGCCGCCAGGCGGATCGGCTGGTGGGCGGCCCCGATGCCTGTGGTGATCGACGACATCGCCCTGCCGAAGAAGGGCACGCGCTCGGTCGGGGTGGCGCGACAAGACTGCGGCGCGCTGGGCAAGCAGGCCAACTGTCAGTCTCTGGTCTCGCTCACCCTGGCACAGGGCGAGGTGCCCGTGCCGGTGGGCTTGCGCCTGTTCCTTCCGCAAGCGTGGACGAGCAATTCGCAGCGGTGCGTGCGGGCCGGCGTACCCGAGACCGCGATCGCGACCGCGCCACGGAGCAAGGGCGAGATTGCTCAGTCGGAACTCGATCGTCTGAGGGCGGAGGGGCTGCGCTTTGGTACGGTGCTGGCCGATCCCGGTTCACGTCGGTCAACGTGCGGACCTGTTCGATATCGCCAACGACATGCTCCGCATGTCCGCGCCGGCCGTCTGCATCCCGAATTCGAATGATGAGCCAGAAGGTCGCATAGTCAGCCCCGTTCTGGCACGCCCAACGGATTACATAACGAAGCAGGTCGCCTGACTTGCCGCATGCGTTGACGTCGCGTTTCTGTGCGGAAGCTCAAGCAATTCGTAGAGTCGGTTCAGCCTCATCGCGAAGCAAAATTGGCGAATTAACGCTTTGCGATCCTCAATCCGAGGAACCCGTCAAACCAAATCGGCAATCGATATCTAATGTCACCATTATGCGTCGTACGGGATACTATTTACAGGTATATTCCAGAAAATTGAATACGTTTGCCTATCGGACTTCCATTAAGCGAGATCAATGCCTTCATTAACGGTTCTTTAATTCATATAGGCCAATTAGATCGCGCTGGAACGGAACATTACTTAAGTAAATTTTGGTTCCGACCACAGCCCACCGGGAAATTTCAAATTTATCTTGGGTTTGGAGCGCCTTCAGCAGAAGCGAGCCTTCCCAACCGCTTGCTACATTGGGAAGGTCTTACTCAGATGGCTCTTGCGAAGAAGGCGACGATGCGCGCTCTGCCCGTCTCCCATGGCATGCGGGATGAGGGTCATTCGCCTCCGGCCAAATCGCATCTCGTGGCGGAAGCCGAGAAGCGCAAGGCGCGGACCTTCGCACGCCAGCAGAAGGCTGCGGAGCTGATCGCCTCGGCGACCTCGCAGCTGTCCAGCGGCGTCGCCGAGGCGTCCTCAGCCGCGGAAGAACTGCGCAAGGCCGCAGAGCAGATCGGCGTCGGAGCCGAGGAGGCAGCCAGCGCCGCGCAGGAGACCATGAAAGCGGTGAACCAAGGCGCAATCCTGATCCTCGCCGCCAAGGACAATGCCGATCTGTCCCTTCGTAAGACCGAGAACCTGTCCGCCCTGCTCGCGGAGACCGCCGGCCAGATCGGCAACACCATCGCGGCCATCGCCAAGGCATCCGAGCGCCAGGAAGCCTCCGTCAAGATTGTCGAGGAACTCGACCGGCAGGCGACCACCATCGGTGAGATCGTCAAAGCCGTTGCTCGTATCGCCGATCAGACCAACCTACTCGCCCTCAATGCGGCGATCGAAGCGGCCCGCGCCGGCCAGCACGGCAAGGGCTTCGCTGTCGTCGCCGACGAGGTACGGACCCTGGCTGAAACCAGCGAGAAGTCGGCCCGGGACATCCAGGAGCTGGTCGCCCAGATCCAGCGCGACGTGAAGATCGTGGCGGACGGCATCGGTAGCTCGGCCGCCTCCTCGCGGAGCGAGGCCGAGAAAGGCGTGACCGTGACGGGGCAGCTCGAGCGCATCCGTCAGGACATGGCCGAGATCATCACCGGGTGCCGCGATATGGCGAAGGCGGCCGATGAATCGGGCATCGCCGCCAAGGAGTCTCAGAAGGGCGCGGAGATCATCGCGGCGGCGGCCGAAGAGCAGGGTTCCGCCTGCCAGGAGGCCGCCAAGATGATCGAGCAGCAGACGACGGCCCTGTCGCAGAGCGAACAGGCGTCCCAGGAGCTCTCCGAACTCGCCGAAGAGCTCAAGAGCAGCGCCAATATCGGCAAGAGCGCCGAAGAGGTGGCCTCCGCAGCGGAAGAACTGTCCAGCGCCGTGGAAGAGATCAACCGGGCGTCGACCCAGATCATGACCGCCCTGGACCAGATCACCAAGGGCGCACAGCAGCAATCGGCGGCCACCCAGCAATCCTCCGCCGCGATCACCCAGATCGAGCGGCGGACCCAGACATCGCGCGCCTTCGCGACGGCTGCGGTCGAGAAGGCGCAGTCCATCGCCGACATCCTGACCGACAACAAGTCCCTGGTGGACACGATGGTGAGCGGAATCCAGAAATCCGTCGAGGCCGGTCGCCTCAGCCGTGATCAGATCGCGGCCCTGGAACAGGTCAGCCGCCGCATCGACAAGATCGTCGATGCGATTACCACGGTCTCGATCCAGACCAACATGCTGGCCGTCAACGGCTCCGTAGAGGCCGCACGGGCCGGCGAGTTCGGCAAGGGCTTCGCAGTGGTCTCGACGGATATCCGCAACCTCGCCCGGGATTCCGCAGAGAATGCCGAGCGGATCAAGGATACCGTCAAGGCGATTCAGGACACGGTCGTGTTCGTGCGCGGCGATATCCAGGAAATCGCCGAGGCGGCCGTCGTCGAGGTGGAGAAGTCGGCGATCATCTCCAAGAACCTGGAGTTGGTGGCCAAGGAGATGGGCGACATCATCACCGGCAACCGCGAGATCCTGAACGGCTCGGACGGGATCGTCCGCATGGTGACGGAGGTTCAAACCGCCGTCGAACAGGTGGCGGCGGCGGCCCAGCAGGCGGTGCGCACCTCGGGCGAGGCCGGCAACGCGGCCCGCGAGCAGGCCAAGGGCGCCGAACAACTCGCCGCGGCCATCGAAGAGATCGCCTCCCTCGCAGACGAGCTCCAGGCCGCCTGAACCGAGCTCTCTCGAAGGGACGACACCCCCATGGCACCAGCAGTTGCCCAGGCGTTAGAAACGCTGGAGGCCAAGTTCGCGCCTCCAGCGGCTCGCGCCGCCCCGCCGCCGGTCTCGGACGCGGCACTTACGGAAGCACGGCAATTCGTGATCTTCCACATCGAGACCGAGATGTTCGCCGTCTCCCTCTCAGATGTCCAGGAGATCATCCGGGTCCCGACCGTGGTCCGAGTCCCCCTCAGCCCGGGCTCCCTCCTCGGCCTCGCCAACCTCAGGGGCACGGTCCTACCCGTCCTCAACCTCCGGGACGTGCTGAACTTCCCGCCGGTGCTCCACGACGACGCGACCCGCGTGGTGGTGCTCGACCAGGGCAGTCCGATCGGCTTCGTCGTCGATCGGATGGCCAATGTGGTGACCGTAGATGCAGAGCGGATCGAGCCCGCCTCCTCGCTCCGCGGCACCGTCGATACCGAGCTGCTCACCGGCATGATCAAGGACGCCAAGGGCGGATCGATGGTCATGATCCTCGACTCTGTGCAGCTGGTGCAGCGGGAGTTCAGCTCCATCGCTGCCCAGCGGTCTTCGGCGGGCGGCCTCATCGGCTCGGACGGGACGGCATCCGTCTCCGTATCGGTCGACGCGGTGGTCGATGAGGACCAGCTCGTCAGCTTCGAGGTGGCCGGGCAAGAATACGCCTTTCCCATCGAGCAGGTGCAGGAGATCGTGCAGCTCCCCGAGCACGTGACCCAGATCCCGAACACTCCCGGCCATGTGCTCGGAGTGATCACCCTGCGGAACCGACTCCTGCCGCTCGTCTCGCTCCGCGAGATGTTCGGCCTGCCCGCGAAAGCGTTCAGCGGCACCGACAAGGTGGTGGTGGTGTCCCTCGGCGGTGAGTCCGGCTTTTCGGTCGGCGTCGTGATGGACAGCGTCAAGGAGGTCCTGCGGGTCAACCGCAGCCTCGTGGAGGCCATGCCGACCCTTCTCAGCCATGACGGCACAATGGACGAGATCCAGGCGATCTGCCGCCTTCAGGGCGGCAAGCGCCTGGTCTCGGTCCTCTCGGCGGGGCGGATGTTCGACACCGCCGATCTGCGGTTGGCCGTGAAGGCCGGGGAGACGATGATGGGCACCAGCACCGGTTCGGAGCGGGAAACGGTCCAGGACAGCCTCGACGAGGAACAGTTCGTGGTATTCCGCCTGATGGACGAGGAATACGGCGTCCCGATCGAAGCCGTGCAGGAGATCGTCCGCGTCCCCGACGAGCTGACCCGAATCCCCCGCGCGCCGGCCTTCGTCGAGGGGGTCATCAACCTCCGGGGCGTCGTCCTGCCGGTGATCGACCAGCGGCGGCGTTTCAACCTTGCCCAGGCCGACCGCAGCGACCGCCAGCGGATCATGGTCTTCACGATCCGCGACGTGCGCACGGGCTTCATCGTGGATTCCGTGTCCGAGGTGATGCGTATCTCCGGCAAGGTGATCGGAGATGCCCCTCACCTCTCGGATGCGCAGAAGCGACTGATCCGCCGGGTAGCCAACCTCGAGGATCAGAAGCGGATGATCCTGCTGCTGGATATCCTGCAGCTTCTGGACACCGACGAAGCGGCTTCCATCGGACAGGTCACGCACTGATACCCGGCCGGGACCGGCCTCACGGTCCCGGCGGCTCCGGAAATCCGCCCGTCGTTCGGCCGCCCTCGATGGGCGTCGGATGACGGTCGGTCCCGGGCATGGCTGACCTTCGCGGGACGGGACATCGATCCACGAATTCGGATCGTGCCGTTCTTCCGCTTCTGCTCCTTTTCACCTCATCCGTCAGACAGTTGCATGATCAAGGTGCTCATCGTCGACGATTCCGCGCTCATGCGCCGGCATCTGACCCAGTTGCTCGAAGGCCAGGGCGATTTCATCGTCCGTGCCGCACGCAACGGCGTCGAGGCCCTGGCGAGCCTGGAGGAATTCGACCCGCAGGTCATCACCCTCGACGTGAACATGCCGGAAATGGACGGGATCACCTGCCTCTCCCGGATCATGAGCGATTACCCGCGCCCCGTGGTGATGGTCTCCTCCATCACCGAGGAAGGCGCAGAGACGACCCTCCAGGCGTTGCGGCTCGGTGCGGTGGACTTCGTCCAGAAGCCCGGCGGTACGATCTCGTTGTCGATCGACCGCATCCACCACGAGTTGCTCACCAAGATCCGCGGTGCTGCACGGGTGCGGATCCGGCGTAGCATCGGTCTGCGCCAGCGCATCGGGGCGAGGCGCCCCGCACCCGCTTCGGCTCCCGTCGACAGCGTCTCGAACCGCGTAAGGGCCGGCGCGCGGGGCCGCATGGGCCTCGTCCTGGTGGGCGTCTCCACGGGCGGCCCGAGCGTGCTGGAGGAAATCCTGCCGCTTCTGCCTGCCGATCTCCCCTGGCCGGTCCTGGTGGCCCAGCACATGCCCGGAAGCTTCACCGGCGTCTTCGCCCGGCGCCTGAACGAGCTCTGCGCCTTGTCCGTGGTCGAGGCGGCGCGCCAGACGCCGCTGGCGGCAGGAACGATCTATATCGCCAAGGGCGACGCCGACCTCGTCGTGACGAAGCGCGGCACCGGTCATTCGGCGACCCCGCTGCCCCAGTCTCAGGATCATCTCTGGCATCCGAGCGTCACCCGCCTGGTCGTCAGCGCCCTCGATCATTTTCCGGCCGAGCAGCTCATCGGCGTGCAACTCACCGGCATGGGCAATGACGGCGCCGAGGCCATGGCCCGGATCCACCAGCGCGGCGGCCTGACCATCGCACAGGATGCCGACACCAGCGTCGTGTTCGGCATGCCGAACGAACTCATCAAGCTCGGAGGCGCCAGCATGGTGCTGCCGAGCCACGCCATCGCCGCACAACTCACCGCCTGGCTTCGGCCACAGGCGGGCCTTCGAGCCCAGGGAGCCTAGGATGGCACTGAGGAAACCCGCCGCACTCGGCGACACGCAGGCGACTGCGTCCACCATCGATCTGGCGACGCTGAGCCTCGAACTCGCCTCCCTGGAGGCTTCGGCGCGTCGCGGTGCCGCGCGGACCCTCGGCGCAGTCCCGGAAGCAGTGCCGCTGCTATGCGATCGGCTGGCAGTGGAGAGCGCCCTCAGTGTCCGGAGCGCCATCGTCACGTCTCTCATTCGGCTGAAATCCGAGCGCGTGGTGGAAGGCCTGCTGCCGTTCCTGCGCAGCGAGGATACCGGCCTGCGCAATGCCGTCGTCGAGGCGCTTCAGGAGATGCCCTCCGAGGCCGAGCCGTTCGTCGCCGAGTTGCTCGCCGATGCCGATAGCGACGTGCGAATCTTCGCCGTGAACATCGTGAGCCTGCTGCCGCATCCCAGCACGCCGCTTTGGCTGACGCAGGTCGTGGCCGAGGACGAGCACGTGAATGTCTGCGCG
Organism: Methylobacterium sp. CM6247; assembly: GCF_054817925.1. Classification (NCBI taxonomy): domain Bacteria; kingdom Pseudomonadati; phylum Pseudomonadota; class Alphaproteobacteria; order Hyphomicrobiales; family Methylobacteriaceae; genus Methylobacterium; species Methylobacterium sp. CM6247. The sequence continues at coordinate 2,294,329 of NZ_JBTXKX010000003.1, read as the reverse complement.
GCCGCCGTCGAGGGACTGGCCGAGATCGGCACCGAACACGCCATTCCCGCGCTGGAAGCCCCCCCGGCCGTTTCCCTGACGTCCCCTTCATTGCCTTCGCGGTTTCGGCCGTGATCCGCCGGATCAGAGGATTGTAATGCCGCTCTCCAGCGCCATGACGATGAGACAGGGGCACTCTCCGATCAGCGAAGAAGAATACAACATCTTCTTCGAGTTCTTCTATCGTAGGACAGGCATTTTATTCAACGACAAGAAAGGGTACTTCGTCGAGAAGCGCCTGTATGACCGTATGGAAAAGACGGGAAGCACAAGCTTCCGGCGTTATTTCGATCTGGTTCGCTTCCAGGCCTCTGGCGAGGAGCTTCAATGCCTCGTCAACATTATGACGGTGAACGAGACCTATTTCTTCCGCGAGGATTATCAGTTCAATGCCCTGGTCCAGGGCATGCTGCCGGAGATCGCACGCTCGCGTAAGATCGGCGATACCCTGCGGATCTGGTCGATGCCGTGCTCGACCGGCGAGGAACCCTATTCCGTCGCGATCCAGATCATCGAGAACTGGTCGCGGGCCGATGATTTCGCCATCGAGATCAGGGGTTCGGACATCGACACCCGCGTGCTGAACGAGGCACGCCAGGGCATTTACGGCGAGCGCTCGCTGCACCGGCTCACTCCGGCACTGCGTGCGAAGTATTTCCAAAGTGTCGGACCGGATCGCTTCCAACTCCGCGAGGAGTTACGCGAATCCGTCGACTTCTCCATCGCCAATATCGTCGACCCCCTGCATACGACCCGCTACCGCGCCGTCGACGTCATCTTCTGCCGTAACCTTCTGATTTACTTCGACGACGTGTCGCGCCGGCTGGCCGTCGAAGCACTCTACGACTGCCTGTCGCCGGGCGGCTTCATCTGCCTCGGGCATTCCGAGAGCATGAGCCGGATCTCGTCGATGTTTCAGCCGCGCAAATTCGGCGACACGATCGTCTATCAGAAGCCTCTCGGGAACGATTGAGATGAGCGCCGAACAGAAACAGATCCTCGTGGTCGAGGACGGCGCGACGATGCGCATGTTCTACCGCGACGTGCTCAGCCGGGCGGGCTTCGTCGTCGAGGAGGCGGCGAATGGATTCGAGGGATTGGAGCGGGCGCTTCTCGGCCGTTTCGACATGCTGATCGTCGACATCAACATGCCGAAGATGGACGGCTACGAGTTGCTGTCTCGCCTTCGGAACGAGCCGGCACTACGGGCGATTCCCGTGGTGGCGATCAGTACCGAAGCCGGTGACCAGGATGCCGCCAGAGCCTATGATGCAGGCGCCAACCTCTACCTCGTGAAGCCCGCCGATCCCGTCGCTCTGGTCCAGACCGCCCGCCTTCTCACCGGTGCAGCGGCATGAGCAACCCGAGCCGTAACAACCCCTTGCTGCAGCGCTTCATTCCGGAAGCGCGGGAACTGTTGCAGGCCTCCGCCGGCGGCCTGCTGCGGCTCGAGAAGAACCCGCAGGACGGACCTGCGATCAATGAAGTGTTTCGGGCCGTCCATACCCTGAAAGGGTCGTCGGGGCTGTTCGACGCGACCGCGCTGACCCGTCTCGTCCACGCCGCCGAGGATCTGCTCGGTGCGGTTCGGGCGCAGGAAATCGTTCTCGATTCGAGCCTTGTCGACATGCTGCTCGACAGCCTGGACCAAGTCAGCCTCTGGGTCGACCGGCTCGAAGGCGACGCCGAGCTTCCCGCCGATGCCGATGGCGTAGCCAGCCGGATGGCATCGGGCCTGCGCGCTCGGGTCGCCTCCAAGGATTCGCCGGAAACCGCCACGACAGCTGACGCAACGCTGCCGGCCGAAGCGCCGCCGATCTGGCTGCATCGCCTGCCCGTGGAATCCCTTCGGGAGGGATTCCGTCGTGCCTGTCGAGGCGCGACCGTTCTAGCCTTGTGCTACGAGCCCGACCCCGGCTGCTTCTATGCGGGCACCGACCCGCTTCAGGCCGCTCTCCAGGTTCCCGAGGCCATGGCCTTCACCATCGAGGCGGTGGCCCCCTGGGGACCGGTAGCTGATCTCGACCCCTACCATTGCAACCTGCGCTTCCACATCCTCACTGACGCCCCCCGGACCGAGGTGGAGCAGGCGATACGCTACGAGCTGGATCAGGTTTCGTTCAGCCCGGTCTCTGCCCGTGACCTCGTCCAGATTGCCGGCGAGCCGAGCGACGGGCCGGTCTGGGACGATTTTTACGAGGCCGCCTCGGCCCAGCACGCCGCGGGCGATCTCGCGGCCATCCGTGCCAGCGCGGCGACGCTTCGGAGCTTCACCGGGCCGGGTCTATGGCGCAACGACGCCCTATCCTGGCTCGAAGACGCAATCTCCGCCACCGCTCCGGACCACGACCTCGTCCGCGCCCTGATCCACGCGGCCGGAACCGGGCGTTTCGGCGGCGTAGGGAATTCCACCGTATCCGCTACTGCGTCGGGGGCTCCGACCACGCTATTGGACGGCCCCAACGGCGCGGTGGCACGCAGCATTCTTGCCGGCCAACGGCAAGCCCTCGGCAAGGACGGGTATGACGAGATTCGGCTGGCCTCCGTCGCGGCGGTCGTCGGCAACCTGCTTGTCGGCCTCGGCCTGGACGCGCAACGTGATGCGTTCCAGCAGGCGATCGTGGATACGCATGAGAGCCGCTCGACCCTTCCGCTCCTAATCTTCCTGGACGTGCTCGAAAGCGGTGGGACGCCGGATACCCTCCCTCCCTCGGATCCACTCACCTCGATTACCTCGGCAACCGACCTGCCGAAGGCTGCCGACCTCCCAAAGAGTACCGCGCCGGTGCCGGGGCCGGGGCCGGACGGAGCCGCACGGAATGCAGCTCCGGAGGTGCGCGCGCCGCAGAAGACCCTCAAGGTCGAGCAAGCCAAAGTCGATCTGCTGATGAATCTGATCGGCGAGCTCGTAGTCTCGAAGAACAGCCTGCCCTTCCTGGCCAAACGGGCGGAGGAAACCTACGGCTCCCGTGACATGTCGCGGGAGATCAAGGAGCAATACGCTGTCATCGACCGCCTCGCGCAGGAAATGCAGGGCGCGATCATGCAGGTCCAGATGCTTCCGGTCTCGGACATCTTCGATCGATTCCCACGTCTGGTTCGCGATCTCGCCCGCAAGCTCGGCAAGCAGATCGGCCTGTCCGTGGAAGGGGAAGACACGGCGGCCGACAAGACGATCATCGAAGCGCTCGGCGACCCGCTGCTGCATATCGTCCGCAACTCCCTCGATCACGGCATCGAGCAGCCCGAGATACGCGAGGCCGCCGGCAAGGCACGCACGGCGAGCCTGCGTCTGCGGGCCCGCCAAGAAGCCGATGGCGTGGTCATCGAGGTGCAGGATGACGGGCGCGGTATCGATCCGGCCCGGATCCGCGCCGCGGCGATCGAGAAGGGTGTCATCAATGCCGAGGAGGCCGGCCGGCTGTCCGATCAGGAGGCGATCAACCTGATCTACAGGCCGGGCTTCTCCACGGCGCAAGAGATCTCTGACCTGTCCGGTCGCGGCGTCGGCATGGACGTGTTGCTGACCACGGTCGAGAAGCTCGGCGGCCGTGTTTCCGTGACATCGCGCCTGGGCGAAGGCACCACCACCCGACTCACACTGCCGCTCAGCATGGCGGTGACGCGGGTGATGGTCGTGGAGGCCGCGGATGGCGTCTACGGGGTGCCCATGGACATGATCGCCGAGACGGTCCGGGTGCCGGAAAGCCGGATCCAGCGGATCAAGCGCGCCGAAGCCTTCGTCCTGCGCGACATCGTCATCCCTTTGATGCGGATGTCGACCCTGCTGGGCGTGCCGGCGCGCCAGCGGAGCAGCGACGAGGAAGCCGAGGAGGCGGTCCTCGTCTGCCAGATCGACGGCCGTCATGTGGGCCTCGTCATCGACGATTTCCGCGAGGGAATGGACGTGATCCTCAAGCCCCTCCAGGGCGCCCTGGCGGGCATGCGGGGCTATTCGGGGACCGCGCTCCTGGGAGACGGCCGCGTCCTGCTCATCCTGGACCTCAAGGAATTGATCTGATGCCGCTGAGAATTGCTCGCACGACCGTGCATTTCGAAGGTCATTGCTCAGTGGAGGAAGCCCTCGACCTCCAGGCCTTCTTCGGCCGGGTCAAGGTGCCCAAGGTCGTGCTGACGCAATGCGCCGGCCTGCACACGGCGCTGCTTCAGGTGCTGGCGGCCGCACGGCCGGCCAGCATCGCGCCGCCCTCGGATCCCATGCTCGCCCAGGCAATCATGCCGTTCCTCAGCGGGATCGGAGCCGACAGGTGACCGCCATTCTCGCCATCTCCAACCGGAAGGGAGGCAGCGGCAAGACCACGACGGCTGTCAACCTCGCGGCGGAGTGGGGGGCACGCGGCCATCGCATCTTGCTCGTCGATCTCGACACACAGGGGCATGCCGGGCTCGGATTCGGCGTGGTGGCGGGTCGGGACGAGCCGACGGCGCATCACATCTTCTCCAAGACGGGCTTCTCGCTCGAGGAGGCCATCCGGCCGAGCGTATCGGCCAATGTCGCGGTGGCGCCCGCTGACCCGCTCTTCGACGGGACGGGCGTAGCCGACCGAAGTGTCTCGGCTCTGCGACGTAACTTACGGTCCCCCGCCATCGCCGAGCGGTTCGATCTCGTCATCCTCGATACGCCGCCCTCTCTCGACATGGTCCTGGTCAATGCCCTGGCGGCCGCCGATAGCGTCCTGATCCCAATGATCCCCCATGCCTTGTCAGCCGAAGGCGTGCGGCAACTGACGCGGCTGTTCTTCCGGATCGCCACGACGGTGAATGCGGGGCTGACGCTGGCGGGCCTGCTTCCCGTGATGCTGAATCCGCGCACGAGCCATCACCGGGATACCCTGCAGGATGTTGGCACGGAGTTCGGCTTCAACCGCCTCCGCAGCGGGATCCGATCCGACATTCAGCTCGCGGAGGCCTTCGCTGCTCGGCGGCCAATCCACGATTACGCCCCGCGCAGTCGTGGTGCGGCCGATTATCGCGCGTTGGCGGATGAACTGGGGGGACTCTGGTCTGAACTCAACCCCGATCAGGCTTTTGATACCCGTTTATCCTGAAATGCGCTGGGGAAAAGAAGATGGATCTGGAACAATGAAACCACTAATCAATGATTTGCCACCTATTGAGTGGTTTCCAGAAAATTGCGACTGAACTTGACTTCTATTATTTGTCTAAGGAGCATTCATGGCAGCGACCATCATGATCGTCGATGATTCCCCTACGATGCTCATGAGCATCGAGGGAATCCTGACCAAAGCTGGACTCGGAGTTGTCAAAGCAGCGAACGGTGAGCAGGCCCTCGAGACTTTAAAGACCGGAACCAAGCCTTCTCTCGTCATCACCGATCTCAATATGGGCGCGATGGACGGGATCGAGCTGATCCGCCGTGTACGTAAGCTTCCTGGCCTTCAATTCACGCCGATCCTGATGCTGACGACGGAGTCGCAGCAGGACAAACGGAACGAGGCTAAATCGGCCGGAGCCACCGGTTGGATTGTGAAACCAGTCGATGCGACCGCGCTCATCAAGGTCATTCGCCAGCTCGTGCCGGGCGCCTGAATCATGAGGCGGGAAGCCATCCTTCCACCGCCGGAGCGGATCGCACCGCTCGCGGCCGGATTTTCGGCCCTCGCAGTCGGCGCGGCCGGATTGCCCACGCTCGGTCTCACGCCGGCCCTCCTCGCCATCGCGGCGGCAGGGTTCGCGACGACGTGGCTGGCTTCCACTGCGACACGTCTGTCCCGCCGTCGAACCGACGATCCTGCTTCCGCCCCTGCCGCGGACGACGACGTCCATGAGCAGACTGAGACGAAGGCGGGTGAGGAGGAGCCGGACAGGCCGTCTGGCACCGAGCCTCCGCCATTCAACCATGCCTTGACGCAGCATTTCGGCGTCTACGATCAGCTCTTCGCGCGGGCCTCGCGTGACACCGCTTCGGTGACATCCGAGACCGAAGCGGCGGCCTATAACATCATGATGAGCCTGCGAGCGGTCGACATCGCCATGTCGGACCTTCTGAGCTTCCTCGATTCGTCCGGGTCCAACACCCGCGTGATCGAGATCGTGGAGGAGACCGACCGGCAACTCGTGACGAACCGGAACCTGATCGCGGCCTTTCTCGAAAGCCGTGACCGGGACATCGAGGAGTGCCGCGTGCGGCTCGAGGACGTGGAAACCGCGACGGATCAACTGAGCGGCCTGGTCGGCGGTATCCGCGACATAGCAAGGCGGACGAATCTCCTCGCTCTCAACGCCGCTATCGAGGCGGCGCGCGCTGGAGAGTTCGGGGCCGGCTTCGGCGTTGTCGCCTCCGAGGTCAAGCAGCTGTCGCAAGCCTCCGATCAGGCGGCGACCCGCATCAACGAGGGTTTGATGACGCTGCGTGGCTCGATTCGGGAAAACCTGACGACCCTCGTCAGTCACCGCATCGCGGGTGAGCGTGTGGAACTCGGGAAGATCTCGACGGCGATATCGGACCTGACCGAGAACATGGAGCGACTGATCTCGCATCAGCGCGACACACTGGTGAAGGTTCAGGACGAAAGCGCACGCATCGCTCAGCCGGTGGTCGAGCTTATGGCTTCGATTCAGTTCCAGGATGTCACGCGCCAGCGTCTCGAACATCTCGAGACGATCTTCGCGGCGGCACGCCACAATCTCGATGCGTTGGGCAACGCCGCCCAGTCCACGGGCGAGTTGCCCGATCTCGATCAGTTCGCCGCTGTGGCGAACGCCGATGGCCCATCTCCACCGCGCAAACTCGTTGTCGGAGGCGGCGACGAGATCGAGCTTTTCTAGGCTCCCTGCATATGAAACGCATGGGGCCTGAGCCACAAACCATGGGTCACCGTGCTGCGCCTAGAGCGGGATAATGGTAACCTACATTAACGTCCGGTCTCTTGGCTCCGCTGGTACCGTCTACAAGCAGAAAGTGATCACGCGCGCATGGCAACCGTCCTGGTGGTGGACGACATCCCTGTCGTCAGGCGGACCATCCGCAAATTCCTCGAACGCGGCGGTCATTTGGTGACCGAATGCGGTTCCGTGGGCGAAGCGGAACAGGCGCTGGGATCGGGTTCATTCGACCTGATCGTGACCGATCTCTGGATGCCGGGACAGGATGGATTGACGCTGATCCAGCACGTGAAATCGCGCACCCGGCCGCTTCCCCTGGTGGCGATCACGGGCGGGGCGCCACGGATGCCCCAGCTCTTCTCTACCGAAGAGGCGATCCGGGCCGGAGCCGACCGCGTGCTGATGAAGCCCGTGGGCATGCAAGAGCTCTTGAACTGCGTGACGGAACTGCTCGCCGCCCGTCTGAAGGGAGTGAATTGATGCACAGTCTCGGACGTATCCTGTCGGAGCACCGCGATGCGGTGATCGATTCATGGATCGAGCGTTTACGCGACGATCGCGGTGCCGGCGTGACACCGAGTGCTTCACCCCGCGTTCTGCGGATCGAGCTCGCCGCCTTTCTCGACGCGCTGACGGCGTTCTTCCTCAGCGGCATTGAAGGAACCGAGGACAGCTTCCGCGAGGTCGCCTCACAGGCCACCATCATCAGCTCGGCGCGGGCTCGGGACGGCTACACCCCCGCCCAGACCGCGACCCTCGTCATGTCGCTCAAACCCGTCGTCAGCGCGGTCATCCAGCGCGAAGCCGGCGGTCTTTCGTCCGAACTCCTCGAGACTCTCGCGCACTTGGATGCCACGGTGGACAGAGTTGCCCTCGTGACCTTCTCGGCCTTCGTCGAGACCCGCGAGCGGCTGATCGAGCGCCAGAGCCGTGCGCTTCTCGACCTTGCGACACCGGCCCTGCCGATCTGGCGCCAAATCGTGCTGATGCCGCTCGTGGGCATCGTCGATACGCAGCGGGCGCGACAGATCATGGAATGGCTGCTCGAAGCGTTGACGCGGGAGGAAGCCCACATCGCCATCCTCGACGTGACGGGAGTGCCGGTGATCGACAGCCGCGTCGCCCTCCATCTCACAAAGACCGTGGAGGCGGCACGCCTTCTGGGCGCCAAGGTCATCGTCACGGGCATCAGCCCGGATGCGGCGCAGACCCTGGTGAAGCTCGATGTGAACCTCACGAGCATGATCACCCGGGGCACCTTGCGGGCCGGCCTCGGCGAAGCTTTCCGCCTGCTCTCCGCCGATGGCCAGGCACCGCCCAGCAAGGCGGGGTTCTAATGCGCGTCCCGATCCTGAAGCTCGGGCGCGTCCTGCTGACCTCCCTGCCCGCCGACCTGACGGACCAGCAGGTCATGGATCTACAGATCGATGCGCTGGCCCTGCTCCGCGACGACCGTGCGGATGGGCTCGTCATCGACATCACCGCCGTCGACGTAGTGGATTCGTACATGGCGCGGGTGCTGTCGGAGACCGCCAAGATGGTCGGCATCATGGGCGGTGTCGCGGTACTCGCCGGCATGCGCCCCGCCGTGGCGCTGACTCTGGTGGAGATGGGCCAGAACCTGATCCAGATGGAAACGGCGTTCGACCTCGAAGGCGGCGTCGCGAAGGTTCAGAGGGCGATGGCCACCCGCGGAGGTCACCGTGACGAACCACCCGAGGTCTGAATTTCCCGACGAGACGTCGGCGACCCTGGTATCGGTCGTGGAGATTCACGGACAGGAAGACATCCTGATCGCGCGTCAGGCCGGGCGGGACGCAGCCCGGAACATAGGGCTCGGCACCGTCGATCAGACCCGCCTCGCCACGGTGATCTCCGAACTGGCCCGCAACGCCCTCCGATACGCCGGCGGTGGCCAATGCCGCATCACCACACAGGTGGCGGCCCTGACCCGCACCATCGTGCTGGAAATCGAGGATCGGGGACCCGGCATCGACAACGTGACCGCCGCCCTCACCCCGGGCTTCTCGACCGGCGGAGGACTCGGTCTCGGCATGTCCGCCGTCCTCAGGCTGATGGACGACATGGTCGTGGAGACGCGGCCGGGACGAACCATGATCCGGGCGCAGATGGTGCGGCATACATGACGACGCCCATCGGATCCGAACGTCCGGACGAGGCCCCCCTCGAAACGATGACGTTCCGAATCATCGCGGAGATCGACGTGGCCGAGGCCCGGCGGGCCGCGCGGCATATAGCCGGCCGACATGGCTTCAAGACGGTGCAGGCCTATGGCTTCGCCACGGCGGTGTCCGAGATCGCGACCAATCTCGTCCTCCATGCCGACCGTGGCGGCGTCATCCACCTGATAGCCGCGCTGGTGAACGGTATTCCAACCATCGGCTTCACCGCAGAGGACGACGGCCCCGGCATACCCGATCTCGCTCTGGCCATGCAGGATGGCTACTCGACCCTCGGAGGCCTGGGATGCGGGTTGCCCGGGACAAGGCGCCTCGTCGACACCTTCGCGGTGACGACGCGTCCCGGCGAGGGAACCCGCATCGCCTGCAGCCTGACCCGCATATGAAGATCGCCTCGTCCCTGCGCTCATTCCCGGGTGAGACCGCTTGCGGTGACGTCGTCGCTTGGTGGCGGGAGAATGACGCGACGCTCATCGCCGTGGCGGACGGCCTCGGGCATGGCACCTCCGCGCGGCTCGCCGCCGAATCCTTCATGGCCGCCGTGGAGGATTCTTCCGGCCTCGGCCTGGCCGAACGGATGCAACGGGCCGATCGGGCGATCGTGCGCACACGGGGCGTAGCTGCCACCCTCGTGCAGATCGACCTCACCGCAATGACATTGACCGTTGCGGGGGTCGGCAACATTCAGGGCGGGATATTCGGCGCTCGAACGCGGCGCTTCGACGGGGCCGCAGGCATCGTCGGGGCGGGAATCCGAGCGATCCGCCCCCTCACATTCGCGTTCGATCCGGCGGACGTGCTGGTTCTATGGAGCGACGGCCTGCGGCACGTGGATATCGACGAGACCTGCTGGCGGTTTCGCGACGAACCACAAAGGCTCGCGGATTGCCTGCTCGCACGCTTCGGATGCGAGAGCGACGATTGCTCCGTCCTCTGCGTCGCCTTCGACGGAGCCGTGGTGTGAAGGCCTTCCTCGACCGCTATGCCGCCGGGATGGCCTCCTACGTGATGACCGAGGGGGAGGCCGCTCTCGTCGATATCGAGGAGCTTGGCCGCGAGGCCATCGCGACAGGTGTCTCGCTCGAAGACATTGTCGGCCTTCACGAGGGGGCCACTCTATCCCTGTCGGAGATGGGAATCGCCATCAGCGAGCCGGCCATGATCCGCCGGATGTCGGCCTGTCTGAGCGCCCTGGCCATCGCAGCGGCCATTGCCTTCGGGAGCAAGCTCGAACTGCTTGAACGGCAGCGGCAGGAGGAGAGCAAGCGAACGGAACGGGAGCGTCAGCGCCTCGAGACCCTCGGCCAGATGGTCGGCTCGGTGGCGCACGAACTGAATAACCTGCTTCAGCCGGTCCATGGCATGACGGAGATCATGCTCGCGGATTTCGAGGCGAATGCGCCCGAGCGGGCAGACCTCGAAACCATCCTCGCCTGCACCGATCAGGCGGTCGGGGTCATCCGCAACATCCTGGCCTATGTCAGACAGGAGCGCAGGGTACCCGAAGCTATACCCTTGGGCCATGCGGTGGAGAATGCCTGCGCGTTCCTCCAGCCAATGCTGCGTCCGCCTCTCGATGTCGCGATTCGGGATACCGAGAGCCCGGTTCTCGCCACGGAGAGCGAGGTCACCCAGATCCTGCTCAATCTCGTCCAGAACGCCATGCAGGCCGAGGCATCGCGCATCACGGTGCGGGTCGACCGTTGCAACCGGCGCTTCACCGCGGGTCCTGCCGAGGTGCCATGCCTTCAGCTCGTGGTGATCGACGACGGGTGTGGCATGTCCGAAGAGGTCGCGGCCTGTGCGACCGATCCTTTCTTCACCACAAAGACCGAGGGTCAGGGCACCGGCTTAGGGCTCGCCATCGTCAAGGGGATCGTCATGGGATGGTCGGGCGAGTTCGAGATCGCGTCGCGGTTCGAGCGCGGCACGGTGGTGACGATGTCGTTTCCAGTTGTGTTCTGACAGCCCATCACCGCACCTTGCCGGCAGCGGCCTACGTGATCCCCTCACGGCTTCATGCGCATCGATATGACGAGGCCTCCGCCCGGCAGCTTGCTCAGCGCAGGGTGGACCGTCAGGTCGCTCTCATGATCCGTAAGAGTTTTCGCCACTGCCCAAATCGGCCTGAGCACAGGGCGCTACCGACGCGGAATATGCATCGTTGTGCGACGCACCAATCTGCTGTCCGTCGTTGATCGTGAACGTGTTCTTGTGCCGGAGGTGAGTGAGCACCGCTCGGGTCGGAGTGCGATGCAATGACGAATGTAGACTGAATAGGCGTCTGCCACACTTGCGGCGGATGAACGCCCGATTAACACTACCTACTCCGAAAGAATGAATCGACCGATTCCTCGAGGCCGGGAGACAGTCCATGTCCCAGACGATTCACGTCAAACCGACCCATGACGGCACCTATACGGTCTATCGGGGTCCGACGGCCCTCGTGAGCGGCCTGACGCGGCTTCAGGCAGAGCTGTATCAGGCCAGCATCTCCCGCCAGGCCCAGCGCCCCCTGGTGGGATTGACGGCCTGATCCGGCATAGCCGGCGGGTGAGCGGTCATCTCCGCGTCAGCTGCAACACCCGGAGGTCGGCAATCGCCCCGGCCTCCGTCAACCCGCGTTCCTTGGCTTCGATCACGTAGCGGTCGTCGGCCTTTCTGACCGTATAGACATGATAGCTCGCGCGGCGGTGCAAGGTGCCGCCGTGCGACACCGCCGAGGCCGAAGGCGCTCCGACCACCGGGACGGCGGCACCACCGGGGCCTTCGACGAAGGCGATGCTCCCCACATGGTTGTGCCCGTGCAGGATCAGGTCCGCGCCGGCGCGCGCGATCATCGCCGTGAACGCATCCGCGTCCTTCAATTCGCGCCCGGGCGACGCCCCCCCTGGCTGCGGCGGATGATGGATCATCGCCACGCGAAACGGTGGTTCGGGCTCGGCGCCCAGCCGTTTCAGAATGGTCTCGACAGCCTCGATCTGCGACGGGCCGAGGCGCCCACTGGCGACGAAGGGCTTGGTGGGAATCGCGGACGAGACCCCAATCAGGGCGAGCGGTCCACGGCGCCGGAGATAGGGGAAGATGCCGTCGGTGCCATCGTCACCGGAGGTCCAGGCGCGGCACGCCTTCAACAGCCCTTCGAGTGAGCCGCGCACATAGGCGTCGTGATTGCCCGGAACGAAGCTCACATCGTCTGGAGCGCCGAGCGCTTCGAGGAAGACCTTAGCCGTCGACCACTCACTCGGCAGACCGATGTTGCACAGGTCGCCGGTGCAGGCGATGTGATCGTGGGGCTGCGTCCGCAAGTCGGCCACCAGCGCCGCGAGGATCTCCATGTCGTGGTGTCGGCTGCGCCCGCGGCGCCAGTTCACATAGCCGGTGGCGCGCTTGCCCAGAAGCTGGCGCAAGCGAGGACGTGCGATAGGGCCGACATGCGGATCGGTGAGATGGGCGAGGCGAAACATCGGTCTCCGTTTCGGATGAGGGCCTCGCCTTCGCCACTGGCGGCTGCCGCGTCAAGCCTCGCAAATCGTCGCTCGCGCCTTCGAATCCAGGATCGCAACGGCGTAAGCCCGCACGTCATAGAGAACCACGCCGGCGCTCCGATACGGTGCTTCCTCCCTTACATGATGGCCGTTCCGTCGAACGGATGAGGTCGGGCCCGCCCCGGCGAGGTTGCGCCGGTAATTCGAACGGCGCTAGACCACGCGGGACCGGCCATGCTCCCGAGCGAGCGCCGTTCGGCGGATGCGCAGACGACGCAACCGGCCGCGCGTGCGCCCTGAGGGCCGACCGGACGAAGGGCCGAACGTCCGGCCCGCGGAACCGAGTGTATGAGCCTTCTCAAACGCGTCGGCCGGTCGCCACCGGTTCAGAAAAGCCTCGGCTTCGTCGCCTTCCACTATCTGCGCTTGGTGCGCGCGACGAACCGCTTCACGGTCGAACCGGCCGAGCCGCACCGCTGGCTCGACGGGAAATCGCCGTTCATCGCCGGCATGTGGCACGGTCAGCATACGATGATCTCGTTCATGCGCCGCCCGCAAGATAGGATCGCGACGATCATCTCGCGGTCGGCGGATGGCAACATCAACACCATCGCCCTCACCCGAATGGGTGTCCGCGTCATTCGGGCCTCCGGGGCACGCGGACGCGCCGTGCGTGATGCCAAGGCGAAAGGCGGCGCGGAAGGCCTGCGCGCCATGATCCGTGCCCTGAAGGATGGCGAGAGCGTCGCCTTCAGCGCCGACGTGCCGAAGGTGTCGCGCCGCTGCGATCTCGGCATCCTGACACTGGCGCGGTTCTCCGGTCGGCCGGTCATTCCCGTCGCGGTCGTCACGAGCCGGCATCTGCGCTTCAACAGCTGGGACAAGGCCTGTTTCGGGCTGCCCTTCGGCAGGGGTGCCATGGTCTTCGGTGAACCGGTCCTCGTCCCGCGCGACGTCGATCCGGAGGAATTGGAGCGCTTGCGTCAGCGCCTGGAGAACGAGATGAACCGGGTTCACGACCGGGCCTACACCCTCGTCGGCCGCCCGGACCGGGTCGTCGATCCGGTGGCCGGGTCCCTGGCCCTCGGGCCGTTTTCGTGAAGGCTCCCCCGCTCACCATCGCTCTACGGGCTTATCGCTTCGGCCTCTATGTCGGTGAACCGGCGGTGGCGGGCCTTCTGGCCTGGCGCTCCCGCCAGGGCAAGGAGGATCCCGGGCGCCTGCCTGAGCGTCGCGGCCTTGCCGGACGAGCCCGCCCGATCGGGTCCCTGGTCTGGATGCACGGAGCGAGTGTGGGCGAGGCCCTCTCGCTCGTCGGATTGGTCGACGGCATGATCGCCCGGGGCTTCAGCGTCCTCGTCACGACGGGGACACGCAGCGCCGCCGAACTGATCGGGCGGCGCCTGCCGGCGGGCGCGGTCCATCAGTACATGCCCCTCGACGCGCCGCGCTGGATCGAACGGTTCCTCGATCACTGGCAACCGGACCTGGCGCTGGTGGCGGAATCGGAGATCTGGCCGAACACCGTCATCGCCCTGCACCGGCGCGGCATCCCGCTGCTACTCGTCAACGGCCGCATGTCGGAGCGGTCGTTCAAGGGCTGGGTTCGCTCGCCGCGCACCGCCGAAGCCCTGCTCTCGCGCATCGCCATCTGCCTCGCGCAGACCAGGGACGATGCGGAGCGTTTCGAAAGGCTCGGCGCACCGCGCGTGAGCATCGCCGGCAACCTGAAATACGATTCGGCCGTGCCCCCTGCAGACGATCAGCAGCTCGCCTATCTGCGCGACGTCATCGGCGACCGTCCGGTCTGGGTCGCGGCCAGCACGCATCCCGGCGAGGATGCCACGATCGCTGAAGCTCACGCCGCCTTGCAGGAGAGAGTGCCGAATCTTCTCACCGTGGTGGTGCCGCGTCATCCCCAGCGCGGCGAAGACGTGGCGGCGTGCGCCTCCGCCCTCGGGCTTCGAAGCACGCTTCGCTCCCGCGGCGGTCGCCCCCACGGCAACATCGACGTCTATGTCGCCGATACGCTCGGGGAATTGGGTCTGTTTTATCGCCTCGCGCCGCTGGTCTTCCTTGGAGGTTCAATGACGCAGCGCGGCGGCCAGAATCCGATCGAACCGACCCGTCTCGATGCGGCGATCCTGCATGGGCCGAACGTGCAGAACTTCGCACAGGTCTACCACGCCCTGGACGAGGCCGGCGGGGCCCTGATGGTGGCGGATGCTGGGGAGCTGGCAGCGGCTGTCGGCGCACTCCTCCTCGACCCCCGACGGTCCCGCGCCATGGCCGATGCCGGAAACGCCGCCTTGCGTCCGTTCGAAGGGGCGGTGGAACGCACCCTGGCGATCCTCGATCCATTCATCGCCCAGATGAAACTCTCTGCCCTGATCGCCTCCTGATGCGAGCCCCGGTTTTCTGGGACTTGCCCGGCCATCCCCTCGGCCGATTGCTGGCGCCGCTCGGGGAAATCTACGGATCGCGCGTCGCCGCCCGCATGGAGCGCGCCGGCAACAAGGCGGCCTGCCCCGTCATCTGCGTCGGCAACTTCACCCTCGGTGGCGCGGGCAAGACCCCGACCGCTCTCGCCTTGGCAGCGATGCTGCGGGAGATCGGCCTGGAGCCCGCCTTCCTGACCCGCGGCTACGGCGGACGTCTGACCGGGCCGATCGCCGTCGATCCGTCTCGGCATGGATCGGCGGATGTCGGCGACGAGCCGCTCCTGCTAGCCCGCAGCGCTTTAACGATCCTGGCCCGCGACCGGCCTGCCGGGGTGGAACTCTGCCGCGCGCTCGGTGCCGGCGTGGTGGTGATGGATGACGGGCTCCAGAATCCGAGCCTCGCCAAGGACCTTTCCCTCGCCGTGGTCGACGCCGTCAGCGGAATCGGCAACGGCCTCGCTTTTCCGGCAGGTCCTCTCCGCGCACCGCTCTCGCGCCAATGGCGTCACGTCCACGGCCTCGTCGTTATCGGCGATGGCGGCCGGGGCGAGGACCTCGCGACGGAGGCGGCGTCGCGAGGCTTGCCGGTCCATCGGGCCAAGCTGGTCCCGACAGTGCCGGCTGCGGTTGCGGGAAAGCCCGTGCTCGCCTTCGCCGGGATCGGGCGGCCGCGGAAATTCTTCGATACGCTGACGGAGGCCGGAGCGACCCTAGTCGAGACCCGGTCCTTCCCGGATCACCACCCCTATCGCGCCGCGGATGTCGCCGGCCTCGCGGCTTGGGCCCAGGCTTTGGGCGCGATGCTGGTAACGACGCAGAAGGACATGGTGCGCCTGCCCGCGGATTTCGCCGCGGGGGTGACGGCGCTCGGTGTGACCCTTCGGTTCGTCGACGAGAGCCTACTGCTTGCGCAGGTGAGCCGCGTCGTCGAGACGTTCAGCCCGCCGAACGACCGAGTTCGGCCAGACGCTTCATTACCGCTTCGGGCGTGATGTAGGCCTCCTGGAGCTCGGCACTCCAGTAACGAAGATTGTCGAGGGCGATCGGCTCGCCGGTGACCGCGCAGCGCACGAAGCTTCCGGGCTTGACGACGCGCATGGTGCCGTCGCCGTACTCCACCGTCGCCTCGCCGGAGGCCTTGCGTTCGAACCGACCCAGCATGTCTCGCCCGCTTCTCAACTGCGACCATCGAAGGAGCGTTCTAGGATCGCGCCGACGCCATGTCGATGGCGCTTGATGACGTCCGATGGCGCTCGACAGGCCGGTCGCGTTCCTGTTCTAACAGCCGTCGAAGCCTCCTACCGGACCCCATGCGATGGCGGACACGATCGACGCGGATCTCGCTGCTCTGTTCGATGCCGCCGGCGCGGCGAAAGCCCGCGCTTACGCGCCTTATTCGAACTTTCCCGTCGGCGCCGCCCTGAGGGACGAGCACGGCCGCCTGCATGCCGGCTGCAACGTAGAGAACGCGGCCTATCCCGTCGGCACCTGCGCCGAGGCGGGCGCCGTCGCCGCGATGATCGCGGCCGGCGGACGCGCCATCGGCGCTATCCTCATCACAGGCAACGGCCCGATTCTGGTGACGCCATGCGGCGCCTGCCGCCAGCGCATCAGGGAGTTCGCCACCCCCGAAACGCCGATCCACATCGCCGGCCCAGAGGGTATCCGACACAGCTTCACCCTGGAGGCACTACTCCCTCAGTCTTTCGGGCCGGACAATCTGCACCGTACCAAGCCGTGCGCCGATGTCTGACACAGCCATCTCCCTCGCCGTGGACACGGTGCGTCGCCACGGTTTCGGCGGGCCCTACGATGCCGCCATCGTCACCGGCACGGGCCTCGGGCTGGTCGCCGGCAAGCTCGAAGACAGCATCTCCCTCGCCTATTCGGGGATTCCAGGCTTTCCCTCCCCTGGCGTGACCGGTCACGGCGGCACCCTCCATGCTGGGCGCCTCTCCGGGCGACGGGTGCTGGTTTTCGAAGGACGGAGCCACGCCTACGAAACCGGCAACGCCGCCGTCATGAAGGTGCCTCTGGGGGTCGCAAAGGCGCTTGGCGTCCCGCTCCTACTCCTCACCAATGCGGCTGGATCGTTGATGGCGCAGGCGGGCCCGGGCAGCCTTGTGGCTGTCGCAGACCACATCAATTTGTCGGGCCTCAATCCGCTGATCGGCGAGACGGGTGATGGTCGTTTCGTCCCCCTTGTCGGCGCCTATGATTCGGCGGCGCGCGAAACCCTCCACGAAGCGGCAAGGGAATGCGGGATTCCCTTGCATCACGGAGTCTATGCATGGTTCTCGGGGCCAAGCTTCGAGACTCCGGCCGAGATCCGTATGGCGGGGCGCCTCGGCGCCGATCTGGTGGGCATGTCGACAGTTCCGGAGGTGATCCTCGCCCGCTTCTTCGGCCTGCGGGTCGCGGCCATCTCGGTGGTTACGAACCTTGCCGCCGGTATCGGAGACGGCGATCCGCACCACGACGAGACCAAGCGCGCGGCCGTCGCTGCCGCGTTCGACCTCGCCCGTCTCATCGACGCGTTCGTCGCACGGCTGTAGGAAAGAGCATGAGCGACGATCCCCATCATTCCGAAACCGCCGTTGCGCGACGCGCGCTGCCCCTTCTCGATCTCACCGATCTCGGCGATTCTTGTTCGGATCAGGCCATAGCGACGCTCTGCGGCAAGGCCCGGGCAAGCCGTGTTGCCGCTGTCTGCGTCTGGCCCCAGCATATCGGGCGCTGCGTCGAGTTGCTGGCCGGGACTCCGGTGCGTATCGCCACGGTGATCAACTTCCCAGCCGGAGGCACGGATATCGAGCGCGCGGTGGAGGATACTGCCGAAGCGCTGGATGACGGCGCGCATGAGATCGATCTCGTCCTACCCTATCGGGCGTACCTTGCCGGTGACACGAGGACTACGGCAGGGATGATTGAGGCCGTGCGGGAGATTGCAGGGCGCGCCATTCTCAAGGTGATCCTCGAATCCGGAGCGATGCCGGGGCTCGGCCAAGTCACCGAGGCAAGCCGCCTCGCCATCGCCGCGGGGGCGGATTTCCTCAAGACCTCAACGGGCAAGAGCGTCATCTCCGCAACGCCGGAGGCCGCGGAGGCGATGCTCGCCGCCATCCGGGACAGCGATCGCCCTGTCGGATTTAAGGTCTCGGGCGGATTGCGAACCGTGGCCGATGCCGCTCTGTATCTCGCCATCGCCGACCGGATCATGGGGCCGGGCTGGGTCGAGCCGCAGACTTTCCGCATTGGGGCGAGCAGCCTACATGACGCGCTGACTGCGAGCCTCGGAGGCCACGCTTGATGCTGCCGCAGGAGCTGATCCGGGCCAAGCGGGATGGACGCATTCTCGCTGATGCCGAGATCGCCGACTTCATCTCCGGTCTCACCGATGGGCGGGTGACCGAGGGGCAGGCCGCCGCCTTCGCCATGGCCGTGTTTTTCCGTGGCCTGTCACTGGCCGAGCGCGTGGCCCTAACGCGGGCGATGACTCATTCGGGCTCAGTGCTGGATTGGGATTTGCCCGGCCCGGTGCTTGACAAGCACTCCACCGGCGGCGTCGGCGATACGGTCAGCCTCGCTCTGGCACCCATGGTGGCTGCCTGCGGTGGTTACGTACCGATGATCTCCGGCCGCGGCCTGGGCCATACCGGCGGAACCCTCGATAAGCTCGCGAGCATTCCCGGCTACGACGCGACACCCGGCCTCGATCGTTTCCGCAGCGTCACCCGCTCCGTCGGTTGCGCCATCATCGGACAGACGGCCGACCTAGCTCCAGCGGACCGGCGGCTCTACGCCATCCGTGACGTCACCGGCACGGTCGAATCCCTCGACCTGATTACGGCATCGATCCTGTCGAAGAAGCTCGCGGCCGGGCTCGACGGTCTCGTGATGGATGTGAAGACGGGCTCCGGAGCGTTCATGGCGGGGACGAAGGAGGCACAGGCTCTCGCAGAAAGCATCGTTACCGTCGCCAAGGGCGCTGGGCTGAAAACCGTCGCGCTTATCACTAACATGGACGCTCCCCTGGCCTCCTCTGCCGGCAACGCCCTCGAAGTCTCCTATGCGGTGGATTACCTCGCCGGTCGCTCCTGTGAACCAGCCTTCCATGCCGTAACCGTGGCGCTCTGTGCCGAGATGCTGATGCTGGGCGGCCTTGCCAAGGATTTCGACGACGCATCCCGCAGGGTCGAGCAGGCACGCGACTCCGGACGGGCGCTCGAAATCTTCGGACGGATGCTGGCTGAGTTGGGGGGGCCTGCGGATTTCATCGAAAAAACCGACCAATATTGCTCCGTCGCACCGGTGATCCGCCGGGTGAAGATGACCACGACCGGTACAGTCGCTCGGGTAGAGACTCGCAAACTCGGGCTTGCCGTCATTTCACTCGGCGGCGGCCGTACCCGGCCACAAGACGATATCGACCCGGCAGTCGGCTTCTCATCACTCGCCCGCCCGGGAGATACAGCCGATCTCCTCGGCATCATTCATGCGCGGACAGAAGCCCAGGCCGATACCGCTGAAGTAGCCCTCCGTGCTGCCTACCGGATCGCACCCGATGCCCCTCAACCGCCTCCGGACATTGCCCAACGGATCGCTTGAGGAGCACGACGGCTGGCGTTGAAAGAGGAACGGCCCGCGCCGTTTAAGTTCAAGAACTGGCCGGCCTCGCCAGAGAACGCGAGTGTCGTGAATGGCACCGATGCCCATGCCGAAGGCGAAATTCTTTAAGCCCTGGAATGGGATAGATTGGTCCTATGGGAAACCAAGAAGAAGCCCCAGCGGACGAGCCCGCTGGGGCTTTTTTTACTAGAAGCGATAGTAACCGCCGTGGCGATGCCCGTGATGGTGATGGTGGCCCCAACCGTGATGGCGCGGGCGCCATCCATGATGACCATGACCGCCCCAGCCGTGCCCACGGTGCCCGCCCCAGCCATGGCGATGATGTCCACCCCAGCCATGGTGCCTACGATGGTGATGGTGATGGTGCCCGCCCCAACCGTACTGAACAGGAACGATACCGGCCTGTGCCGGATCGACCAAGGCTACGGAAGGGGAAAGGGGTGCTGCCTGAACGATGCCCGGTGACATGCCAACAACGCCGACGGCGAGGGCCGCAGCGGCAAACCAACCTCTCATCCGATGTGCGAATGCGCGAAACGCCATGTCAGCCTCCGTCGATTGCTACGCCAGGGCGATCCCGGCGCTGTAGCCAGACCGTAGGAGCGATGAGCTGAACCGTGGATGAGCCGGCTCTTCAGCCAACGTTCGGCAGCAATGACTCAGGGACGGCGGTAAACCCAGACCCGTGCTGGCGGAAGGTTGAGCCAAACACGGCTCGAGCGGCTGGCTGTATAGCTCCCGGCATCGCAGCGTTCGGGGATCGGCGGCACCACCGCATAAGTGAACTGCACGAAGGGCGAACCCGGATGCATCATCGTATGCGCGGCATTGAGAAGATCGAGACGTTGCTCGAGAGGTTTGGTGAACAGCGGCAGGCTGGAGACGGTTGCAGCGGCCTTTGAAGTGAGTAACTCACCGATCGTCTGTTTCATGTTGTAGGCGTCGCCGCGCAGGATCGTAGCGCGAGGAAAACGCTTCTGCAGCAATTTGCAGAAATCCGGATTGTACTCCACGAGCACGAGACGTTCCTGCTCGATGCCCCGGCGGATGAGTGCCTCGGTCACCGGACCGGTACCGGGTCCGAGTTCGATCACGGGGCCCGGCGTACGAGGATCGACATAGGATGCCATCATCCGCGCGAGCATCTTGCCCGACGGCGTCACCGAACCGGTAACGAGCGGCCTCTCGAACCAAGAGCGCAGGAAGCGAGCTTCATCCTCCAGCGGCTCCCGCCGTTCACGGACAGAACCGGTAGCGGCGTAGGCTTTGGCGCTGGGTCGGCGTAGCGGCAACAAGATCCACTATCCTCAGATCACGCGTGGGAGGCTAAGGCTAGACGACAAAAGAGCGATGTCCGTCAAGACACAAGCCTCGTATCATCAGGAAGGGCGGAGCGTGCTCGCGGCGGCGATGCAACACCGCCACAGCTACAACGGCGAAGAGCCCGTTTCGATCCGCCGTCGCGGATGAAGACGCCGGTCACGAGCGGGCTGCCCCGCTGAGACCGTCGAAGAAGTCCCGCACCTTAGAAAAGAAGCCTGCGCTCTCAGGGTGGTTCTCTTCGGAGGCCGTACTATTAAATTCTTGGAGGAGCTCGCGCTGACGCTTCGATAAGTTCTGCGGGGTCTCTACGAAGACCTGAATATAAAGATCGCCGACATCCCGCGACCGCAGGACCGGCATGCCACGACCCTTTATGCGAAACTGCTTGGCGGTCTGCGTCCCCGCGGGGATACGGACTTCCGTCTGCGAACCATCGATCACCGGCACAGTGATTTCGCCCGACAAGGCGGCTGTCACCATGGAGATCGGGACGCGACAGAAAAGATCGGCACCATCGCGCTGGAAGAAGGTATGCGGTTTGATCGACAGAAAGACGTAGAGATCGCCTGCAGGCCCACCTCGCAGTCCCGTCTCGCCCTCTCCAGCCAGACGGATGCGCAGACCGTCATCCACCCCCGCCGGGACGTTGATGGACAGCGTGCGTTCCCGTGTGACGCGCCCCGCGCCGGAGCAATTACCGCACGGATTATCGATAATCTCTCCGCGCCCGTGACAAGCCGGGCAGGTACGCTCAATGGCAAAGAACCCTTGGGCAGCCCGCACGCGGCCGTAGCCGCCGCAGGTCTGGCAGGGCTTCGGCTTGGACCCGGCCTTCGCACCGCTGCCGGAGCAGACTTCGCAGGTTACCGCCGTCGCCATCGTGATGGTTTCGGTCTTGCCGGCGAACGCATCCTCAAGAGAGATCTCTAGATTGTAGCGCAGGTCTGCGCCGCGCTCACGGGTCGCGCCACCGCGACCGCCTCGCGCGCCGCCGGCCGCTGCCCCCCCTCGACCATCACCGAAGAAATTATCGAAAATGTCCGACATGAAGTCGCCGAACTCGTTTCCAAATCCGGGGCCACCCGCTCCCCCCTGCTGGAAGGCAGCGTGACCGAAACGATCGTAGGCCGCGCGCTTCTGCCCATCGGTGAGCGTCTGGTAGGCCTCGTTGATTTCCTTGAATTTGAGTTCTGCTTCCGCATTCCCCGGATTGCGATCCGGGTGATAGGTCATTGCCAGCTTGCGGAAGGCGACCTTCATCTCGCCGTCGGTCGCGGTCTTTGAGACCCCAAGAATCTCGTAGTAGTCCCGCTTCGACATTCCCCGTCCTCAAAAGTCCCCGGCGGATCTCACCCATCGTCACGGGAATCACGCCATTGTCGGTAACCAGACGTGATGCGGGGCCGGATCACTCCGGCCCCGCATGCAGCGTGCGCCTTATGCCCGCTTCTTCTGGTCCTTGTCATCGACTTCCTGGAAGTCGGCGTCGATGACATCGTCTTTCTTAGTCTCCTCACCGGCAGCGGCATCCGCCCCGCCTTCCGGCGTTTGGCTGGCGGCGTACATCGCCTCACCGAGCTTCATGGAAGCTTGCATCAGATCCGTGGTGCGGGACTTGATGACCTCGGCATCATCACCCTCGAGGGCCGTGCGAAGGGCAGTCATAGCGGTCTCGATGGCGCCCTTGTCGTCGGCCGAGACCTTGTCGCCATACTCCTTCACCGACTTCTCGGTGGCGTGGATCAGGCTTTCGCCCTGGTTCTTCACCTCGACCAACTCACGACGCTTCTTATCCGCCTCGGCATTGGCCTCGGCGTCCTTCACCATCCGGTCGATATCGGCATCCGACAGACCACCCGAAGCCTGAATGCGGATCTGGTGCTCCTTGTTCGTCGCCTTGTCCTTGGCCGTCACGTTGACGATGCCGTTGGCGTCGATGTCGAAGGTCACCTCGATCTGCGGCATGCCGCGCGGGGCCGGCGGGATGCCCATCAGATCGAACTGGCCGAGCATTTTGTTGTCAGCCGCCATCTCGCGCTCACCCTGGAAGACCCGGATGGTGACCGCGTTCTGGTTGTCTTCGGCCGTCGAGAAGGTCTGCGACTTCTTCGTCGGGATCGTGGTGTTGCGGTCAATCAGACGGGTGAAGACACCGCCCAGCGTCTCGATGCCAAGCGACAGCGGGGTCACGTCGAGAAGCAGCACATCCTTGACGTCGCCCTGGAGCACGCCGGCCTGGACCGCCGCACCGATGGCCACGACCTCATCCGGATTGACACCCTTGTGGGGCTCCTTGCCGAAGAAGGATTTCACGACCTCCTGGATCTTAGGCATGCGGATCATGCCGCCGACGAGCACGACCTCGTCGATCTCGGAAGCCGAGACGCCCGCATCCTTGAGAGCCTTGCGACAGGGCTCGATCGTGCGCTGGACGAGGTCGTCGACCAGGGACTCGAACTTGGCGCGGCTGAGCTTCAGAGCGAGGTGCTTAGGCCCCGTGGCGTCGGCCGTGATGTAAGGCAGGTTGATCTCGGTCTGAGTAGCCGAAGACAGCTCGATCTTCGCTTTCTCAGCGGCCTCTTTGAGGCGCTGAAGGGCGAGCTTGTCCTTCGTCAGATCGATCCCCTGCTCCTTTTTGAACTCGGAGGTCAAGTACTCGACGACTCGGTTATCGAAATCCTCGCCGCCGAGGAAGGTATCGCCGTTCGTGGACTTCACCTCGAACACACCGTCACCGATCTCGAGGATCGACACATCGAACGTGCCGCCACCGAGATCATAAACTGCGATCGTGCCGGTCTTCTTCTTATCGAGGCCGTAGGCCAGGGCGGCCGCTGTCGGCTCGTTGATGATGCGCAGGACTTCGAGGCCGGCGATCTTGCCGGCATCCTTGGTCGCCTGACGCTGTGCATCGTTGAAATAGGCGGGGACCGTGATGACGGCCTGCGTCACCGGCTGACCGAGGTGTGCCTCAGCAGTCTCCTTCATCTTCTGAAGCGTGAAAGCCGAGATCTGCGAGGGAGAATACTTCTTGCCGTCGGCCTCGACCCAGGCATCGCCATTGTCGCCGCGGACGATCTTGTAAGGTACGAGACCCTTGTCCTTCTGCGTCATCGGGTCGTCGTAGGTACGGCCCACGAGACGCTTGATGGCGAAGAACGTGTGTTCCGGATTGGTGACGGCCTGACGCTTGGCCGGTTGGCCGACGAGACGCTCGCCGTCGTCGAGGAAGGCGACGATCGACGGCGTGGTGCGCGCGCCTTCCGCGTTTTCGATGACCTTGGGCTGCGTGCCTTCCATGACGGCCACGCAGGAATTGGTGGTGCCCAGATCGATGCCGATTACTTTACCCATGGCGGGATCCCTCTCATGTCATTTGGTCAAGCAGACCGCCGAGCCCCGAAGCGGCCCGGCCCATGGCGGTGAAGAACGAAAGATTGTGAGAGCGGAATTCGAACCAGCCAGAGCGCCTGAAACGCGCCAATCCAGGTCTTAATCCCGCGTCCCGCCGGATATAAGAAGGGTGATGCGGAGCCGCAAGGCGAAGCGTTCCGAACTGCCACGCCGATCCTATCTCCTTCGCGAATCGGGATGTTTGCACGGGGGATGATCGATATTCGGCAGCATGGATCTCAAAAATGTTGCAGGGACGCCACGTCCGCGCCACCCATCACATGCTAGTCTGGAACGTGGAAGACGGGCTTCCGGCCCGTCAAAGCGGGTCAAAAGTCAGTTTGTCGGCGAAAGCATCAGCCCCGGATGTGACATCAGGGTTTCGAAACAGTTGATGCAAGAACGAGAGCCCGACGCACATTCACCGTTCACCAGTCCGGTGCCGCGAGCTCCAAAGGCATGAAAGACTTGATGCGTCCATCCCGCGCCTTCCACCTGCTCCCTGCACTCCTCGTCCTGCCTCTCGTCGCCCTTCCGGCGAACGAAGCCGGGGCGCAGAACTTTTTCGAGGAGCTGTTCGGCATCGGCAAGGCGGCTAAGCCTCCAGTACCACCTCGCGGGGTACCTCCGGCCGGAGCGCCTCAGCCGGGGACGTTGCTGCCGCCGGGCGCACCAGGAGAAACAGCCCCTGAAGCTCCAAGGCCGGCCCCTGCGCCCCCGCGCCCCGTCGTCCTGAAAACACCGAGCGACGACAACATCCTTGGCCAGGAACTCCTGCTCAATGGCCTGACTGGCAGCCTCAAGATCGACAAGGCTGGCAATGCGGCCACCGCGCGGATCACCTTGCCCGGTACCAAGATTTCGCAGCCGAGCGAGACCTGCAAGGTACCGCTATCCGGGGGCTCGCCGATCTCTCTTTCCTCCGAGGGACGTCCCCAGGGCGTGGCGCGCTACGAGATCACCGGCGGTGAATGCCCGCTTCGGTTCGAAATCCTCGAAGGCAGCGTCTTGGTGACACCGATTGGCGGTGGCCGTGTCTGCAGCTTCGCATCGGCAGATTGCGCCACCAATCCGGGCGGCCTATGGGGTCCTGCAGCAGCGACCCTAATCCCTCGCTCCGCCGAATTCGACTCTGGACGAGGCGTCGCCGACAAGGCTGTGCGTGATAACTATAAGGTGATGACCCAGCGCGCCCGCGGGCAGGACGTCCGCACCATCGTCACCGAACAGGCGGCTTTCTCCTCCGACCGTGAGCAAACGTGCCGGACCTATGCCCGGGAGGGCGCCCACGGCTTCTGCAACGTGCGTTTCACCGAGGCGCGGGCACTTTCCCTCGCGGCAAGGCTTGGCGCCAATACGAGCACACCGACCGCGAGCACGACGCCCAGGCCTCGTAAGGCGAAGCCGCCGGTGGAGGGTATGAACCCAGACAGCGACGGTTCGCCGATCGGAGAATGAAGCGATACGAGCCGATCCGTTCAGGCTCGCCCTGCGCTGAAGGATAGCATCGCCGGGTCGATACCGTTGCTGCGCAGAGTGCGTTCGTACTTCGTTTCGAGCGCAGCATTGAAAATCATCTCTGGGTCTGCAGGGCAGTTGAGCCAGCCATTGGCGAGAATCTCGCTCTCGAGCTGGCCTGCCTGCCACCCTGCATAACCGAGGGCGAGGACTGCGCTGGTAGGCCCCGCCCCGTTCGCGATGGCCCGTAAAATCTCCACGGTCGCGGTGAGGCAGATCCCATCATCAATGATGAGTGTCGACTGATCGATGTGGAAGTCGTCGGTGTGAAGCACGAAGCCGCGCTTGGCATCCACCGGACCGCCCATGAGCACCGGAATATGGCCCACCTTCTCACGCAGGCGGATCGCGTCGTCCTCACTGGCGATGTCCAATTGGACCAGGAGGTCGGGCATGTTCAGGTCGCTGGCCGGCTTGTTCAGGATAATCCCCATCGCACCATCGGCGGAATGGGCGCAGAGATAGATCACAGACCTTGCGAAGCGCTCGTCCGTGAGGCCGGGCATCGCCACGAGGAACTGACCGTCGAGATAGGCGGAGACCGGATCATGTCGCATTGCATCATGCTACCTGGGCGTGATGGCTTGTCCAGCGGGGATGCGATCCAGCCCATCGATAAGAAGGATGGCGACCTCACTGTCACTGCTGAGGCGGCGGTGAGTGAAGGATGCATCTCTGGAAAATTCGAAGTTCCTAAGCTTCGATGACGTAAGCATCGAAGCGGGGAGTTGGAGGTCCACGGCGTCGAGAAGGGCTGAATCATCATCCTTCCCTACGGATTTTTAGCCCTTGCTAGTTCGGGAAACCGGAACGGCCTCTCACATCCCGCTTTTCGCTCGAACCCGACTGGGCTGAGGACGACAACCTATCCGTACCCGCTCGATACGATCGCCCTCCGTCAATGGAATGTGGACGGACCCCGCTTCTCAGAGGCTCGCCTCGACACGCCCCTGGGCTCGGGCTAGACCGTTTCCACCTATAGGGGGCCATCATGGCTCCCTTGGCCCATGAGCTCTCGCGCGTTGTGGTGTCAGAACTCGGTCATCGAGACCGGGCATGGGCTCCAGGCGATCTGAGGAGACGACGACGGATGACGATCCAGGTTGGCGACCACCTTCCACAGGTGACCTTTCGCGTGAATGGCGCCGGGGGCCCCGAGGCTAAGACCACCGACGATATCTTTAAAGGGCGCCGCATCGTGCTGATCGGCGTACCAGGCGCATTCACGCCGAGCTGCCACCGCAACCACTTGCCCGGCTTCGTCGAGAAGCAGGAAGAGATCAAGGCACGCGGCGTCGATGCCGTGGCGGTGACCTCCGTCAACGACGTGTTCGTCCTCGAAGCCTGGCAGAAGGCCAGCAATGCCGACGGGATCGAGTTCCTCGCCGACGGCAATGCCGAGTTCGCCAAGGCCATCGGCCTCGACATGGACGGGGCCGGCTTCGGTCTCGGACCGCGCTCTAAGCGTTATTCCATGCTCGTGGATGACGGCGTCGTACGGGTCCTTAACGTCGAAGAATCCCCGGCCAAGACCGAAATTTCCGGCGTCGACGCCCTGCTCAAGGTCATCTGAACGGTCACATGTCCCGGGGTCGCGGTATCGCGGCCTCGTCGAACATCCGGCTGAGGGCGACCACGTCCGCGTGGTTGCCCGATACGAGATCGGTGATGTCGCCGACGAGAAGCGCCTTGGCATGGCGGCAGGCGACACCGTAGCGTCCCGCCATACAGGTGCATCGCAGACGCGGGCCGCTCGGGCGGTCCTCCAGGGTCACCGCGTACAGATTGCCGCTGCTACCCCGCACGGAGAACCGCATCGCCCCGATCGGCGAGACGGGTGACTCGAACGACCTTGTCTCCCGTTCGACATATCCGGCCGGCAGTCGGGTGACCGGCAGGTGGATCGCCCTCGCCAGGGCAGTGATGTCGGGAGCTTTGTGCTGCCTCGCCGCAGCGAGGGCGATCTCCGCGCAGGCATAGGCGTCCTCACCCGCATCGTGATGTTCGAAACGGATACCGAGCCGGGCGGCGACCTTGCCGAGGCCGCATCCCTCCGGTGCGGGAAACACTTTTCGCGCGATTTGAAGTGTGCAGAGCGAAGCGAAGGCTGGAACGGTCATGCCATAGGCGTGGAGCGAGGCACGGAGCACACCCATGTCAAAGCCGGCATTGTGAGCGAGTACCAGCCCGGACGAGAGGTCGGGAAGGAACTCTGCCATCACATCCGGGAACTCCGGTTCCCTGCGGACATCAGCCGGCAGGATACCGTGGACCCGGATGTTGCCCGGCGAGAACCGGATCTCACGTGGCCGGATCAGGCGTGATTCACGCCGGACCACCGCACCACCTTCGATCCATGCGAGCCCGACCGCGCAGGCGCTGTCGCGCCGTTCGTTGGCCGTCTCGAAATCGATGGCGAGCGTCGTCACGCCGTCTCCACCATGGCGATCCAATCTTCCTCGCTCACCACTTTGACCCCGTGCTTCTCGGCATCTTTCAGCTTTGAGCCCGCGCCGGGCCCCGCGACGACAAGGTCCGTCTTGGCCGAGACGGAGCCCGAGACCTTGGCGCCGAGGCGTTCAGCCGTGGCCTTGGCCTCGCCTCGGGTCATGCGCTCCAGGGTGCCGGTGAAGACAAGGGTCTTGCCGGCGAAAGCGGTCGCAGTGGCGGCCACCGCCATCGGCTCGGTCTTCACTTCTCCGAGCAGGGCGTTGACCGCATCGGCATTGTGCGGTTCGGCAAAGAACGCGATGAGGGAATCGGTGGCCACGGGGCCGATCTCGCCATCGTCGGCGAAGACCCGATAGGGATCGCCCGGACGCTGGTCACGGGCGCGGGCGACGGCTGCTTCCACGGCGGCCTCGTCGCCGTAATGGGCGATCAGGTTAGCCCGCTGCGCCGTAGTCGGGCGCCGGCCCGTCCCGACCTCGCTGCCCTCCGCCTCGCCCACGAAACCGAATTCGAGCAACCGGTCCCGCGTCGTCGGCCCAACCCTCGGTACCGCCGAGAGTTCGAGCCAGTCCGGTCCAGCTTGAGCGGCGGCAGCGGCGGCAAGGGCCTGCATCAGGCTCGGCATATCCGGAAAGCGTTTGGCCAGGGCTTTGGCGGTGGACTCGCCAATATGGCGAATGCCAAGGGCGAACAGGAACCGGTTGAGGGCCAGGCTGCGGCGCTCGTCGATGGAGGCGAGCAGGTTCTTAATGGCCTTGTCCTCGTCGTCCCCCTTCTTCTTCGCCTTTTTCGGTGGCGGCTCACCTTCGGCGCGACGCTCGGCCGAAAGCGCTTCTCGACGAGCGACGATGGCCTCCTTCAACGGCGCGAATTCCAGGCGGAACAGGTCAGCAGGTTGCTTGATGAGTCCGGCCTCGAACAGCACCTCGATAGAGGTCTGGCCAAAGCCTTCGAGATCGAAGGCGTTGCGCGAGACGAAATGCTTCAGGCGCTCCAGTCCCTGCGCCGGGCAGATGAGCCCGCCAGTGCAGCGGCGTACCGCGTCGCGCTGTCCGGTGCGTGGATTGACCTCGCGGACGGCGCGGCTGCCGCAGGCGGGGCAGGTCTCCGGAAAGACGTAGGGCTTCGATTCCGGCGGCCGCCGCGCAAGATCGACATCCATCACCTTCGGGATCACGTCGCCAGCACGTTGGACGATGACCGTATCGCCGACGCGGATGTCGCGACCGTCGCGGATCGGCTCGCCGTCCCCGCCAACGCCCTGGACGTAGCCTTCGTTATGAAGCGTTGCGTTCGAAACAACGACACCGCCCACCGTTACCGGCTTCAACCGCGCCAGCGGATTCAATGACCCGGTCCGGCCGACATTGATCTCGATGGCCTCGAGGATCGTGAAGGCCTTCTGCGCCGCAAACTTATGCGCCAGCGCCCAGCGTGGGCTGCGTGAGACGAAGCCGAGGCGTCGCTGAAGCGCCAGATCGTCGACCTTGTAGACGATGCCGTCGATGTCGTAGCCGAGGCCGGAGCGATCCTCCTCGATCGTGCGGTAATGCGCCAGCATGGCTTCCGCGTCGGTGCAGAGCACAGTGCGGTCGTTCACTGCGAATCCCCAAGAGGCAAAGGCCGCGATCATGCCGTGCTGCGTCGTCTCCGGCATCTCCGACATCTCACCCCAGGCATAGGCGAAAAATTTCAACGGCCGCGAGGCGGTGATCTGGGAATCGAGCTGGCGCAGGGACCCGGCCGCCGCATTGCGAGGATTGGCGAAGAGCGCCTTCCCTGCCGCTTCCTGGCGAGCGTTGATGGCGGCGAAATCCGCATGCGAGAGATAGACCTCGCCGCGTACCTCGCAGATCTCCGGCCAACCCGTCCCAGCCAGCACCTCTGGGATGCCCGAGACGGTTCTCGCATTCGCGTTCACATCCTCGCCGACCTCGCCATCGCCGCGGGTGGCCGCCGTTACAAGCTTACCCTCGACATAACGCAGGGAGAGGGACAGGCCATCGATCTTGGGCTCGGCGGTGAAGGCGAGCGGCTCATCGGGCAGGTTGAGGAAGCGACGGACCCGGCCCACGAAATCGTGGACCTCCTCATCCGCGAAGGCATTGCCCAGCGACAGCATCGGCACCGCGTGCCGAACTTTTGCGAATTTCTCAGAGGCCTTCGCGCCGACGGAGGCGCTTGCCTGTCCGGTGCCGGCAAGATCCGGAAAGCGGGTCTCGATCGTCTCGAGGCGACGCCGGAGGGCGTCGTATTCCGCATCCGTGATCTCGGGTGCGTCCTCTCCGTGATAGAGCCGGTCTGCCTCCGCGATCTGCTCGGACAATGCGGCGTGCTCGGCCCGAGCCTCCTCGGCGCTCATGGCATCGATCGGGTCGGGCAAGGCGGATGCGGGCATGAACACGTTTCACGGCTTTGGCTGGGGCATCGCGGGGTTTATCACAACCGGGCACGGCGACGGGAGGCCCCACGGATGCGCCGCAGCGGCACGGTGGAGAGGTAACCTTCGGCGGAAGCCATACGAATGGAACAGGCAGTCTCTCGCGCGAACGTGTGACTGGCCACCCTATATCGTCTCCACGCTCGCCTATTTGAGGGTGAAGACTTTTCCGCTGACGGACCTTCATGCCTGCCACACCTGCTTTCTCCGCTCCCTGGCGTGACCGCGCCGGTCGTGTCTCGGGCCTGAAACTCGCGACCTTCCTGTTCGCGCTGGCGCCAGGCCTCTGGCTCGCCGCCGCCTATGGGCTCGACGCCCTTGGGCCAAAGCCGATCACCGCCCTCATTCACAGCACAGGAGAGTGGGCGGTGCGATTCCTGCTGCTGTCGCTGGCGGTGACGCCGCTGCGGCGGATCGCGAACTATCCGAAGCTGATCCTGGTCCGGCGCATGCTCGGCCTCACCGTCCTCGCCTATGGTGTCGTCCATCTCGGTCTCTATGTCGTGGACCAGAATTTCATCCTGTCTAAGGTGGTGAGCGAGATCGTCTCGCGGTTCTATCTCACCATCGGCTTCGTGGCCCTGCTCGGTCTCACCGTATTGGGGATCACCTCCACGGACGGGATGATCCGCCGTCTCGGCAAAGCCTGGCCGCGCCTGCATAAAACCGTCTACGTCATTGCGGTGCTCGGCCTGTTCCACTACTTCCTTCAGGCCAAGATCGACGTGTCGGCGCCGGTCTACTGGACGGGCCTGTTTCTTCTGCTGATGGGATGGCGGGGAATGCAGCGTTTCCGCCTGCCGATGAACGCGATCACCCTCCTCGGCCTCGCCATCGCGGCCTCCCTCGTCACCGCCCTGGTGGAAGCGGCGTGGTATGGGGTGAAGAGCGGCGTACCCGCCAGCGCGGTGCTCGGAGCTAATTTGGAATTCTACGATGGCCTGCGCCCGGCTTGGTGGGTGCTCGTCACCGGCATCGCCCTGCCCCTGCTCAACGTGATGCGTCCCGCCATGACTAGAGGCGGCAAGGGCAGACCTGCCCCCCACCAGTCCGGGCGGGAAGCGGTCCAGGCGAGCTGAGCGCTTGCGACAGGCAAATCCCTCGCGCACAAGCTCAGCGCCGTCCGGGTGAGTGGGCGTCTCGAACGTGAGGGAATTCCAGCGATGCGTGTCAGGCTTCTTGGAGCGGCTCTCGTTCTGACAGTCCTTCTTCCGTCCTTCGCCATGGCGGAATGCGCGAAGGCCGTTCCGCCGGACCCGGCGACGCGCCCGACGAAGCCGACCGCCCCCGCCAAGCCGGCTTGCCTCGATGCCAAGGGAGGATGCCCCGGCTGGGAGGCCTATACGTTCAACGACGCGGTGAAGGCTTACAATCTCCAGATCGCGGCCTATCGTCCCCTGGCCGAAGCCTATGTGAAGGCGCTGAACGCCTATGTAAAAGCGAGCGGCGACTACGCGCAGTGCGAGGTAAAATCGCTGCAATAGTGGGGGCTTCGCGGACCCGTGACGCCTTCCCTCGCTTGACCCTCCTTGGGTGCAATGCCACAGCCTGCGGCATCGCCAGCGCCAGACAGGATGTCAGATGTCCGCTCCCCTCGACCTTCTCGTCCTCGGCAACGCCATCGTCGACCTGATCGCGCGGACGGATGATGGATTTCTCGAACAGCAGGGCGTCGCCAAGGGCGCGATGCAGCTCATCGACGAGGACCGGGCGGAGAGCCTGTTCTCGGTGATGGGACCGGCCACCATCGTTTCCGGCGGTTCTGGCGCGAACACCGCGGTGGGCGCGGCTCTCCTCGGCGCGAAGACCGGCTTCATCGGCAAGGTCCGCGACGACGAGCTCGGCGGCCTTTTCGCCCATGATCTCAAGGCGACGGGCGTCTCCTTCGCCGTGCCGGCCGCGCCGGAAGGGCCCGCCACCGCCCGCTGCTTCATTCTGGTGACGCCGGATGGCGAGCGCACCATGAACACCTATCTCGGTGCCTGCCAGGGTCTGTCACCGGCCGATGTCGACGAGGCCACCGTGGCGAGCGCCCGCACCGTCTATCTCGAAGGTTATCTCTGGGATCCGCCGGCGGCCAAGGAGGCTTTCCGCAAGGCCGCCAAGATCGCCCACAATGCCGGCAACGCCGTCGCACTCACATTATCGGATGCGTTCTGCGTCGGCCGCTACCGCGAGGAGTTCCTGGGCCTCATCCGCGACGGCAGCATCGATATCCTGTTCGCCAATATTGGCGAGCTGAAGAGCCTCTACGAGACGGACAACGAGGAAGCGGCCATCAAAGCTTTGCGCGACGAGCGCAACCAGCGCGGCATGCATCTCCTCGGCCTCGTCACCCGCTCTGCCGAGGGCGCGATCGTGGTGAAGGGCGGTGAGATCCGCGCCATCGAGGCCGCACCGGTGACCGAAGTGGTGGATACGACCGGCGCCGGAGACCTGTTCGCGGCGGGTTTCCTCGCCGGCCATGCCCGCGGCCTCGACAACGTGTCGAGCGCCCGGCTCGGAGCCTTGGCGGCGGCGGAGGTGATCCAGCATATCGGTGCCCGGCCGCAGCACGACCTCGTGGCCCTGGCCAAGGCGCGCGGCCTCCTCTGAAATCACCGCCATAGCCCCCCCCCCTTTCGACCGCCATTGGACGCGATTAACGACGAAGCGGTAGATGGGTCCGATTCCGGTGCCGCAGGCCCGCGAGTGCGGGCCTGCGAGGCTCAACCGAGCAGCCGCTCGAACAGCGATCTGACCTCGGCGCGGCGTTCATCGAGTTCCGCCGCCAGGGTCGCGGCATCCGGCAGGCCCATGGCGATGGCGAGCCGCGTCAGCGCCACCGACGCGCCCGCCTTCGATTCCGCCTCGCCCATGAGACGCTGCCAATGGAGCGCGTCGTCGAAGAGGCGATAGGCCTCGCCGAGCCGTCGCGCCTCGTTCACCGGCAGAAGGCTGCCATCGCCGGCCTCGGCGAAGACGGAGGATGCATCGAGGCCGATGAGACCGGGATGGCTTTCGGCATTAGCCAGGGTCAGGGCCTGGGCCATGAAGTCGAGATCGAGCAAACCTCCGGGGGCCAGCTTGAGATCGAGCGGGCCCGCAAATCCTTTCTCGCTGGCCACGACCTGGCGCATGTCGCGAACCGCGCGGAAGACCTCCGCTGTCTCGCGCTTCAGCCCGACGATGGTCTGGACCTGCGCCATCACCTCGTCGCCGAGACTTCGATCCCCGGCGATGACCCGGGCGCGGGTGAGCGCCATATGCTCCCACAGATCGGCCTCCCCCTGCTGATAGGGGAGGAAACTCCGCACCTGAACCGCCACGGGCCCCTGCCCGCCGCCGGGACGCAGGCGAAGATCGACCTCGTAGAGACCGCCGCGCCGGGTCAGTGCGGTCAGCGCCGCGACGAGGCGTTGCGTCAGCCGGTTATAGGCCATGACCGCGTCGATCGATTTCGGCCCGAGGCTCGTCCGGTTCTCCGCATCGAAATCGTAGAGCACGACGAGGTCGATGTCGGATTCCGCCGTCATCTGGTTGGCGCCGAGCCGCCCGAGGCCGAGGACCACACAGCGCCCGCCGGGCACCTCCCCATGCTCGGCGAAGAACTGGCGGGAGACCGCATCGAGGCTTGCCGCCACGACGGCATCGGCGATACCGGCATAGGCCCGCCCCGCCGCCTGCGGCGAGAGGATGCCCGTGAGCAGCCGCGCCCCCGTGACGAAACGCAATTGCCGCGCGGCGTCCCGGCTGCGGTCGAGGAAATCCTCGTAGGCCGCCGGTTTGCCGACGAGCCCGTGATACTGCGCGGCGATGTCCTCGGCATCGACTTTCGGCACGACGAAGGCCGGGTCGATGACCGTGTCGAGGACATGGGGGCTGAAGGCGACGGTCTCGGCCAGGCGCGGCGCACTTCCCAGCAGGTCGGCGAAGAGCAGGCGCAGACGATCGTTCGAACGCAGGATGGTGAGGAGTTCCACCGCCGCCGGCATCCGCGCGAAGGCCCGGTCGAGGGTATCCAGCGCCACATCGGGGTTCGGCGTGCCGCCGAGCGCCTGCATCAAGGCCGGGACGAGTTCGGTGAGAACCTCGCGGGCACGCGCCGTGCGGACAGCGGGGCGACGACCGAAATGCCAGCCGCGCACCGTCTCGGCCACGCGCTCGGGATCGGCAAAGCCCAGGGTCCGGAGGGTGGCGAGGGTCGCGGGATCGTTGTCCGTCCCGCTGAAGACGAGATTTCCCACGGAAGCCGACAGGTCCGGTTCCGCCTCGAACAACAACGCGTAATGCGCCTGCACCCGCCGGGCGTGATGGAGCAGTTCCGTCTCGAAGGCCTTGGCGTCGGTGAAACCGGCGAAACGGGCGAAGCCCTCGAGCCCCGCCTCCTCGGTCGGCAATCGTTGCGTCTGCTCGTCATTCACCATCTGCAGGCGGTGCTCGATGGTGCGCAGGAAATCGTAGGCTTGGCCCAGCTCGTCGCGCGCGGTGCCGTCGATCCAGCCTTCCTCGGTGAGGGCCGCCAGCATCGCGATGGTGCGGCGGCCGCGCAGGTCCGGCCGTCTCCCGCCGAAGACGAGCTGCTGGGTCTGGACGAAGAACTCGATCTCGCGGATGCCGCCGCGCCCGAGCTTGATGTCGTGCCCGGCGACCGCGATCGTGTCGTGCCCGCGCACGGCATGGATCTGGCGCTTCATCGCATGGACGTCGGCGATGGAGGCGAAGTCGAAATACTTGCGCCAGACGAAGGGCCGCAAGCCGGTCAGGAAGTGTTCGCCCGCTTCGATGTCTCCGGCGATCGCGCGCGCCTTGATATAGGCGGCGCGCTCCCAGTTCTGGCCGAGATTCTCGTAGTAGAGATAGGCCGAGTTCAGCGAGATGGCCGTCGGCGTCGATCCGGGATCGGGGCGCAGGCGGTAATCCACGCGATGGACGTAACCCTCGGCGGTGCGCTCCTGCAGCAGCTTGGCGATCCCCTGCGCGAGTTTCGAGAAGAACGGCGTCGGAGCCAGGCCTTCCTTCAACCGCGCGATATCGGGATCGAAGAACACGACGAGGTCGATATCGCTGGAATAGTTGAGCTCGCCGGCCCCGAGCTTGCCAAGGCCGAGGATGACGAGGCCGGATTTGAGCTGCGGGCTCGCGATGTCATGGGGGTAAAACCGCCCGGCTTCGGCCGCCTGCAACAAAAGAGCTTCGGCCGCCGCATGAACGGAGGCATCGGCGAAATCGGAGAGCGCCTTGGTCACCGTCGCCAGGGGCCAGAGGCCGCCGATATCGGCCAGGGCCACCAATAGGGCATGATCACCGCGGTTGCGTCGAAGCTCGGCGGCGACGGCGTCGAGATCGCGGACCTCTCCGGATTCCTGGCGTGCGGCAGAGCGCTGCCGGGCAATGAGGTCGGCAACCACGCGTTCAGGGGGTCTATCCAGCATCGCGGCGACGCGCCCGGGGTCCCGCACCACACGCTGCCAGAGGAAGGGAGAATGGTCGGCAAGGCCGAGAAGCAGGGCTCGTCCCGCCCCGTCGAGATGGGCGAACGAGGGCTCGACCTCTCTGAGCCGTGCCGCCGCACGCTCGGGATCCCTCAGGACGGGCGCCCTCGTCAGGCGCTGGGTCAAAGGCGCTTCCTCGGTCACAGGCTGTCCTTTCCCGGCTCAGCGGGTTCAGCAAAAGCGGGCACTGATTTTACGTCAGAAAACGCGCGACACTTCAAAAGCTCAAGCTCGTGGTGGAAATCTGACGGATGGTGCCCGCCTTGAGCATCCGCGATGGGTGGGAAGCGGGCTTTCGCTCTCCGCCCGGAATCGGACGTTCCGTATTCGACCCGACAACGTCATAGGATGGGCGCGGCTGCCTTCTCGAAAGCGGTCGTTCGAACCCTCGAGATGGTACTCTTCTACCCTCCTGATGCCGAGATGGTCGAACGACGAGCGGTTCGCTCGATTGCATCGGCAATGGCTCGGTACAAGGATGGCGGCAGATCATGGCCCATCCCGGCGATCAACATCATCTCCGCTTCCGGGATTGAAGCTGCAGTGTCCTCGCCGCAGGCAGGAGGAAAGAGAGGATCGTCCGTCCCGTGAATGACGAGTGTCGGCGCCGTGATCGCGGCAAGCCGTGAGCGACGGTCACCAGCCACCCCAACCGCCGCGACCTGTCGTCCGAACCCACCCGGCGCACGGCCTCTCCGAACCTCCTCCTGGAGGAGAGCGCGGAAGCCCCCTTCGTCGAACGGATGAGCAGTGCCAGCAATGCGGCGTGCGAAGGTGACGCCGTGATCGAGGAAGCCCGCCTCGTCCCAGACGGGATCGGGAGCGGGACGCATCATCATTGCCAACACGTCGGGCGCAGCCGGTGGCAGACACGGGTTGCCTGTGCTCGACATCATCGAGGTAAGCGAGAGAACGTGGGACGGGTGCTCGCTTGCCATGATCTGGGCGATCATGCCGCCCATCGAGCGACCGACGACGTTGGCTCGGCGTATGGACAGGACATCGAGCAAGCCGAGCGCGTCTGAGGCCATGTCGTCGAGCGTGTAGGCGAGTTCCGGCCGTCGCCCCTCAGCAAGCGTCGCGGCCAAGGCCGCGAAATCCATCGCGCCGTGCTCGGTAAAGTGGGTCGAGCGTCCTGTGTCCCGGTTGTCGAACCGCACGACACGATAGCCGCGCGTCACCAACTCGCGGCAGAAGGGGACGGCCCAGCGGATCATCTGCGTGCCGAGCCCCGCGATCAGAAGGATCGTCTCAGCTGCCTCGTCTCCGAAGCTGTCATAGGCCAGGGTGACGCCGTTGGCCGTCAAACGTGCTGGACTCGGTTCTGTGCTCATATCCGTACAGCCCGAAGCTGCTCTGCCCATAGGACAAGACGCTCCTTCATCACTCGGTCGCGGACGTATCCAATCTCTTCAGCATCCAACCGCTCGACGATCTCGAAGCTGAACGCCTCTGCTCCATGCGCATTCCAAGCGATCTGGAGCGAACGGTGCGTGTTCATGCCCTGCCGGAGGGTAAACCAAAGGCGGTTCTGGATCTTGGAGAGGTCGGGCGACCCACCAACCCAAACCTCACCGGACGCCACGCAGCGGACGGCGTAGATGCCACCTTCGACCTCCCGCTTCTTGTAGGCGTTAACAGCCACCTTTCTGTCTTCGGTTCTCATCACATGCCCTCGTAGATCGGCAGCGACGCTATCGAAGCCGATACTTACGCGCAATATCATCCGGGTAAAATTGACGACAAGGGCTCGCTGTGGTTATGACGGTCAGGATGGAGGTGCCATGTCAGAAGACCAGATGAGGACGTTCACCGCGTTTGTGGGGGTGCGGCGGCTCGCCAGCGGTCGCTTGATAGACGTGGCTCTCGCCATGAAAGCGCAGGCGGCGGAAGAAAGCGATCCGATCTTGGCCTTCGACGACAGGTCGGGCGCCGTCATTGACCTCGATCTGCGTGGAACCGAGGCGGAGATCGTCGCACGTTTCGCCGAACTCGCGGATGCGGGAGACGCCACGAGTACCGTCGAGAGCCGACCGGATCCCGATGGTGCACCAAGGAGCCGTGGTCGCCCGAAGCTCGGGGTCATCGCTCGCGAGGTGACGCTGCTTCCCCGTCATTGGGAGTGGCTTGCCTCCCAGCCGGGCGGCGCATCGCAAGCGTTGAGGCGCCTCGTTGACGAAGCGCGGAAGGCAGATGGTGGGCAAACCCGGATGAAGGCAGCGAAAGAGGCCGCATACCGCTTCCTCTTAGCGTTGGCGGGCGATCTACCCGGGTTTGAGGAGGCAATCCGGGCGCTGTTCGCCGGGGACGCCAAAGGCTTTGCCAGCCACATGACGGCATGGCCCCCGAACATACGAGACCACGCGCTTAAGCTTGCAGCGCTCGCCTGAGCAAACGCCCGGCGGGAAGCTCAAGTCTGCGTTCGAACAACGTCGGCTTTTCAAGATCCACGTCAGCAAGCTGACATTCTGAAATCCACCCCGACCCGGTCGTTGGCCTTTGCCTCGACAACCTGGGAGCGGACCTTTCGAGAATCGGCAAGGGGGTCGGGACGGACCCAGGCCGGCGGTTCCATCCGTCGGATGTCGACCACCCGATGGAGCATGGGCTCGCAAACGCGAACCTGCTTTGTATCTCTCAAAAAAACTCCCGCTGCGCCGTTGTGCCGTGAGCGAGGGACGACGGTAAGTTTTGTAAGGCAGTTTCAGGCCGGGAGGGTCATGACGACGCGAAGTCCCGGCCGATTGTCTTCCAGCGCGAGCGTGCCCTGATGAAGGCGCACCACCGCATTGATGAGACTGAGCCCTAGACCGAATCCCGGCAGGGACCGCGCTTCCTCCAGGCGGACGAACCGGCCGAGCACGCGCCCGCGCGCCTCCTCGGGAATGCCTGGACCATTGTCGGAGACGATGACCGCAATGCCGGATCCGCGCTCTTCGGCGGTGACACGCACCGTTCCGCCGGCGCCGCCATATTTCACCGCATTGTCGATGAGGTTGGCGAGGGCCTGGCCCACGAGTTCGCGATTGCCACGGATCATGAGCCCTTCGGGCGCCTCGATGGCC
>NZ_JBTXKX010000003.1:2185000-2245000 GCF_054817925.1 Methylobacterium sp. CM6247 | reverse complement strand
CGGCTCCACCGGCCTCTCCACCGGTGCGCATCTGCATTACGAGGTCATCATCAACGGCCATTTCGTGGACCCGATGAAGATCCGCGTACCGCGCGGACGCGAGCTCGATGGGCGGATGCTCACCGAATTCACGCGCCAGCGCGAGCAGATCGACGGGACGATGCAGAAATCCCGTACCGGCGCCGCCATGGCCCAGAGCACGACCACGCGCTGATACCAGAGCTCGCTGAACCTGACTCATCGAGGTCTGCCCGCGCGACGGCGCGGCGGCTTTCATCCGCCGGACCTCACTGAACCCGACTTAAGGGTCGGGTTCAGTGAGACTTGGTATGAGGCGCCCTCGCCTCACGCGAATCCGAGTCGTCGTCGTATCTCCGCCGGCGTGACGCCCTGCCCTCTCAGATCGCCGAGGGATTCCGAGCCGCGCGATTTGGCGAGCTTCATTCCGTCCGGCCCGAGGACGAGGGCGTGGTGATGATAGGCCGGGCCGTCATAGCCGAGCAGAGCCTGCAGCAGGACATGCAGATCGGTGGAGGCGAACAGGTCCGCGCCGCGCACCACGTGGCTGATCCCCTGGACGGCGTCATCGATCACCACCGAAAGGTGATAGCTCGTCGGGACGTCACGGCGTGCGATCAGCACATCGCCCCAGCGGGCGGGATCGGCGACATGGCTCGTTTCCGCATGATCGGCATCGAGACAGCGAAAGCGATGCTGGCCGGGACTCCGCGTGAGAGCCTGCGCCATGTCGAGCCGCCAGCCATGCGGCAGGCCGGCGGCGAGGCGGGCCGCCCGTTCCTCGTGAGACAGGACGCGGCAGGTGCCGGGATACAGAGGCGCCCCGTCCGGATCGCGGGACGGTACAGGTCCGGCGGCTTCGATCACGGCGGCGCGGGAGCAGAAGCAGGGATAGGCGAGGCCGCGCGAACGCAGCCCCTCCAGAGCATGCCGATAGGCCGGGAGATGCTCCGACTGGCGCCGGACGGCACCGCTGAACCCGATCCCGAGCCAGGCGAGATCCTCCTCGATGGCGGCGATCAGTTCCGGGCGCGAGCGCACCGGATCGATGTCCTCGATCCGCAGGCAGAGGTCACCGCCGAGCCGCGCGGCGAATGTCTCGTTCACCAGGGCCGAGTAAGCGTGTCCGAGATGGAGCCGCCCGTTGGGACTCGGCGCGAACCGAAGGCGGGCTGGCACGGACGCTTCGCTCATCCCCCGGAATGGCGCAGGCACTGCTTTGCTTGCGGAACGCAGGCGATGCCGGGAAGGGAGCAGGCCGTCTCCTCGCCGTAACGCTGGCAGATTGTGCAGCCGTCGCTCCATTCGGCGCAGGATGCGTCGATGGCCGCCGCACCATGCCCGGAACGTCCGTGCGAAGCAGGCGCGAACGTGCCGATCAGGATTGTGACCACCACCGTTGCCGCCACGGCCCAGGCCACGAGACCATCCCGGTTCGACGGTGCCGAAGCATCGGGAGGAGGCGAGTTGGGTGCGTGCATGGCCCCGTGTTCGCTTGCTCGCCGCGCGCTGTCAACGCGAATTGCCGCTCAGGCCGCCGCGGCGGAACGGCGTTCGAGGAGAGCGGGCAAGGCCTTGAGGTCGAGGGGTTTTGCCAGGAATTCGTCGAACCCCGCCTCGCGCGCCGCCCGCTCGTCCTCGCGGCCGGTATTGGCCGTGAGGGCCACCAATCGAAGCGGAGCGCGACCATGCTCGGCCTCGCTGGCGCGCAGGCGCCGCGCCGTTTCCAGACCGTCGATCCCCGGCATGCGGATGTCGATGAGAGCGAGGTCGAACCGGGATGCGGGATGATCGAGCCGGGCCAACGCCTCGGACCCGTCCCGCGCCAGAACGACCGTGGCACCGAGACGCTCCAGCGCCCTCGTGGCCAGGAGTGCGTTGATCGGATTGTCCTCGGCGAGGAGCACGTGGATATGCGGGGCCGCGCGCGGGCTTTCCGTCGGTTCCGCTTCAGCGCTGGGACCCGAAATGGACGAGCCTGGATGCTCGATGGACGAGGTCGGCACGAGGAGCCTGTCGAACAGGGAGCGCGCCCGCACCGGCTTGATCAGATAGCTGTCGAAGCCGGCCGCCCCCGGCGCACCGAACTCGCGCCGATCGAAGGGGGAGAGCAGAATGAGGCTGCAGCGCACGCCCCGTCGCTTCGCCTCCGCCGCGAGCCTGCGCACGTTCTCGTCACCCAGCGCACGGTCGGCGATCACCGCGTCGAAGGGCACGCCGGACAGCGTATCGAGCCCGGCCTCGACATTCGCCACCACCACCGCCGACGCGCCGGACCGGGACAGCCGCCTTGCGAGGAACGGAGCCTGATAGGGCGAATCGGCGACGATCAGGATCTTGCGGCCCTGCAGCGACACCGTCGATGGTTCACTATCCGCCGGGACGCCGACGGGAAGGGGCAGGTGTACGGTGAAGATACTGCCACGGCCGATGACGGAATGCGCATCGATGCCCCCACCCATCCGCGTGACGAGGCGGCGGGTGATGGCGAGGCCGAGGCCGGTTCCCTCATGGCGGGTGCTGGCGCTGTTGTCGCCCTGCTCGAATTCCTCGAACAGAGCGGGGATGCGAGCCTCGGGAATGCCCGATCCCGTATCCGAGACCGCCAGGACGATGTCGGGGGCGGCCCACCGTATCGTGACGCCGACCCCGCCCTGATTGGTGAACTTGATCGCGTTGCCGGCGAGATTGACCACGATCTGCCGGATTCGGTCCGCATCCCCGATGAATTCGATAGGGACGTCGTCCGCCACGTCGATGGCGATCTCGATACCCTTGTCCTGCGCGCGGGGGGCGAGGAGCTCCACCACGCCCTCCACCACGGCGCGGAGATCGAACGGCTCCGCCGACAGGTCGAGGCGTCCTGCCTCGATCCGCGAGAAATCCAGGATGCCGTCGATGAGCGTCAGCAGGGCCCGGCCCGACGTCCGCACCGCCTCCACATAGGTCCGCTGCTCGGCATCGAGGCCGGTATCGAGGACGAGATCGGCCATGCCGAGGATCCCGTTGAGCGGCGTGCGGATTTCGTGGCTCACGGTGGCGAGGAAGCGCGACTTGGCGACATTGGCCGCCTCGGCCCGATGGAGCGCTTCATCGAGGGAGCGGGCGGACTCGATCCGCTCGGTGATGTCGGAGCCCGCCCGCAGCCATTGCGTGCGACCGCCGACACCGGTGACGCGCGTCTCGATGAAGGAGAACCAGCGTGGAATGCCGTCGACGGGGCGGACCTGCATCTCCACGCGGGTGACGCCGTCGGGATGCTGGTGGCGGACTCCCTGCTCCAGGATCTCGAGTTCGGCCGTCGAGCCGAGCAACGTCAGGGGCTCCACGCCGAAGAGACGCCCGAATCCGTCATTGGCGAATGTGATGCGCCCCTGCGCGTCCCGCTGGACGATGACGTCGGTGGTCGCCTCAACGAGGGCGCGGTAGCGCTCCTCGCTCTCCGAGATCCGCCAGATGCTGTCCTGAAGCCGCTCGATCTCGGTCGTGTCGGCGGCCGGTTGCCGCCGGGCGCGGGCAGCCGCGTAAATCGCGGCCATGGCCGCCAGCGGGATAAGGACGAGAACGACCTCCGGCGCGATCATCGACCTCTCCGTCCGGAAGCGTGGGCGGATCGCCGCCGGCCCGGACATGGCGCAGCGGGGCATCGTCGCCCATCGTCCCGCTCTCGCTCCATTCCGGTCCCTCGCATACCCCCTTGATCGCATGTGAGATTGAAGGACGACTTTCGAAAGGAGCTTAAGGCTTTCTTGCCGCGAAACGGAGCATCGCCCGATCCGCACCGGCGACGTCGTGGACGCATCGGATGCCGGCCGGCTCGACGCGTCGCGCTTCACGGGCAGGCCGCGATGGTGTAGGCGCGACGGCTTGTTCCTGGGCCGCCCCTCCCCCGAGGGTAGCCCGCGAGACGCAGGCACCATGACCCCTTCGCTGTCAGAGACTTCTTCGCACCCGGACGCCTCCGGCTCCATGCCGACCCGCATCGAGGCCACCTTCGCCCGCTGCCGCGCGGAGAAGCGCGCCGCCTTGGTGACCTACGTGATGGCGGGCGATCCCGATGCCGAGACCTCCTTGAAGGTGCTTCAGGCGCTGCCGGAGGCCGGCGCCGACATCGTCGAGTTCGGGCTCCCCTTCACCGACCCGATGGCCGATGGGCCGGCCATCCAGGCGGCGGCCTTGCGCGCCCTGAAGGGTGGACAGGACCTGGTCAAGACCCTCGGCCTCGTCCGTCGTTTCCGCGAAGGCAACACCGCCACGCCGGTCATCCTGATGGGATACTACAACCCGATCCACGCCTACGGCGTCGACCGCTTTCTCGACGATGCGGTCGCTGCGGGACTCGACGGGCTGATCGTCGTCGACCTTCCTCCCGAGGAGGATGACGAGCTCTGTCTGCCGGCTCTGGCGAAGGGCCTGGCCTTCATTCGGCTGGCGACGCCCACCACGGATGAGCGCCGCCTTCCCGCCGTCCTCGCGAACACGGCCGGCTTCGTCTATTATGTGTCGATCAACGGAATCACCGGCACGGCGACACCGGATTTCGGCCGGGTGGCCGAGGCGGTGGGCCGTATCCGCAATCATACGGAGTTGCCCGTCGTGGTCGGCTTCGGTGTTCGGACGGGCGTGCAAGCG
The DNA here is from genome assembly GCF_054817925.1 of Methylobacterium sp. CM6247. Lineage (NCBI taxonomy): Bacteria > Pseudomonadati > Pseudomonadota > Alphaproteobacteria > Hyphomicrobiales > Methylobacteriaceae > Methylobacterium > Methylobacterium sp. CM6247. The sequence continues at coordinate 2,240,350 of NZ_JBTXKX010000003.1, read as the reverse complement.
GCCGAGATCGCCAAGGGCGCGGACGGGGTGGTCGTCGGGTCGGCTCTGGTCGACGTGGTCCACCGGGCCGTCGTGGATGGCCGGGACGCCGCCGGAGCGGTGAGCGCCCTCGTGCGCGAACTGGCCGAGGGCGTGCGCGGGCGTTCCGCCTGAGCGCTGCCCCGGACCGATAATTCCGCGAGCCGGTCTCCGGCTCATCCGAGACCCCTTCCCTCAAGAATGGTCAGTCGACGATGGTTGAACCCATGAACTGGATCTCGGAGGTCGTGCGCCCCAAGATCAAGACCCTGTTCAAGCGCGAGACCCCAGAGAACCTGTGGGTCAAATGCCCCGATAGCGGGCAGATGGTGTTCCATAAGGAAGTCGAGGGGAACCATTGGGTCATCCCGGGCTCCGAGCACCATCTGAAGATGAGCGCGCAAGCGCGCCTCAAGATGATGTTCGACGAGGGCACCTGGATCGACGTGCCGCTGCCGGAAGTGGCGACGGACCCGCTGAAGTTCCGCGACGAGAAGCGCTACGCCGACCGCCTGAAGGATGCCCGCGCGAAGACCGGGATGCCGGACGCCTTCAAGATCGGCTTCGGCCGGGTCTCGGGCCTGCCGATGACATTGGCCGTGCAGGACTTCGCCTTCATGGCCGGCTCCCTCGGCATGGCGGCGGGCGAAGCCTTCGTGCGGGGCGCCGAGACGGCCCTCGACAAGCGCACGCCCTACATTCTGTTTTCGGCCTCCGGCGGCGCGCGCATGCAGGAAGGCATCCTTTCGCTGATGCAGATGCCCCGCACCACGGTGGCGGTCCGTCGGCTGAAGGCGGCGAAGCTTCCCTATATCGTCGTGCTCACCAACCCGACCACGGGGGGCGTCACCGCCTCCTACGCCATGCTCGGCGATGTCCATCTCGCCGAACCCGGCGCCCTGATCTGCTTTGCCGGGCCTCGCGTCATCGAACAGACAATCCGAGAGAAACTGCCCGACGGTTTCCAGCGTGCCGAGTATTTGCAGGAACACGGAATGGTCGATCAGGTCGTGCATCGGCATGCCCTGAAGGATACGATCTCACGGCTCTGCGGTTTGCTGATGAACCAGCCCGCGGCGACACCGGCGCGCGCGGGCGCCGTTGCCGAACCGGCTTGAGCCCACGCGCGATACGGCGAGCCGATCCATGGATTCTTCCGACGCGCTGATGGCGCGCTTCCTGGCCCTTCATCCGCGTACGATCGATCTGTCCCTCGGGCGGATCGAGCGCCTGCTCGAACGGCTCGGACACCCTGAGCGCAAGCTGCCTCCGGTCATTCATGTGGCCGGCACCAACGGCAAGGGATCGACCATCGCTTTCATGCGGGCGATCCTCGAAGCCGGCGGTCTCGCAGCGCATGTCTATACCTCACCGCATCTCGTGCGATTCCACGAGCGTATCCGCATCGGCGCGGTGGGCGGCGGCAGCTACGTGCCCGAGGACCAGCTGGCCGACGCCCTGGCGCGCTGCGAGGCCGCGAATGCCGGCGAACCGATCACGGTGTTCGAGATCACCACGGCCGCGGCCCTCCTCCTGTTCTCGGAAGCTCCGGCGGACGTGCTCCTGCTCGAAGTGGGCCTCGGCGGGCGTGTCGACGCCACCAACGTGATCGATCGTCCGGCGGCGGCCGTCGTCACGCCGATCGGCCGCGACCATGCGGAATATCTCGGCGATACCGTCGAGGCGGTGGCGACGGAGAAGGCCGGCATCTTCAAACGCGGCTGCCCGGCAATCATCGCCGCCCAGGATTACAAGGAAGCGGATTCGGTCCTCTGCCGCTTCGCCGAAGAGATCGGCGCCACGCCGATCCGGGTCGGCAACCAGGATTTCTCCGTCCATGCCGAGCGCGGTCGGATCGTCTACCAGGACGAGCTCGACCTGTTCGACCTGCCGCAGCCCCGGCTCAACGGACGTCATCAATTCACCAACGCCGCCACGGCGATCGCCGCCCTGCGCGCCGCGGGATTCGGCGATATCGGCGTCGAGGCCATCGAGACCGGTCTGAACAAAGTCGAGTGGCCGGGTCGCCTGCAGCGCCTCAACCGCGGCCGCCTCGCCGACATGGCACCGGCCGGCGCGGAACTCTGGCTCGACGGCGGCCACAATATCGACGGCGGCCGCATTCTCGCGACCGCGATGGCGGATCTCGGCGAGCGCAGCGACGTGCCGCTAGTCCTGGTGGCGGGCCTGCTCGGCACGAAGGACGCGGAGGGATTCCTGCGAAACTTCGTCGGGCTGGCGCGTGGTCTGATCGCGGTCCCGATCGGAGGTCAGATGGCGGCACGCCCCGCCGAGGAGGTGGCGCAGATCGCCGCCGATGTCGGCCTCACCGCCTATGTGGCCTCCAGCGTCGAGGCCGCCCTGGAAAGCCTCGCCGACTTCGCCTTCGAGCAGCCGCCGCGCATCCTCATCTGCGGCTCGCTTTATCTCGCGGGCAACGTCCTGACCGCCAACGGTACGCCCCCGACCTGATCGCGCCGGTGGATTCGTCGCCGGCTCGGGCGTTCGTCGCGATTGCGAAGTCCGGCGAACCCTCCGGCGGGATCGTCGCCAGCTTCCGACAGGGTTAAAACATCGTTTTTCTTGGACAACCGCCGCGATCGAGAGTCTCGGGCGCCGATGCGGCGTGACGGAGACAACGTCTGTCCTTATTGTCCTTCGCCGAAGCCCCGAAACGATCCCCGCTTTTCACCGAAGCAGCCACACTTGTGGCATCGGGCATTGGGTGTGGCTCCTGCGCTACATCTCAGCTGCCCAAAATCGACTAGTTTGATTGTGGATCGGGCAACTCGCTGGGGATCAACGATGAAAAAGCTTCTTACCTCTTTCGCGGCCTTCACGGCCCTCACGGCAGCGGCCACCGCCGCCGACCTTCCGCGTCGCGCTGCACCGCCGGTCTTCGTGCCGGTGCCGGTGTTCACCTGGACCGGCGCTTACTTCGGTATCAACGCCGGTTACGGCTTCGACGCCGGCAGCAACAGCGATCGCTTCGTTCTTCCGGGCGGTTCGGTGCTGAACTCGTTCACCCGTGACACGCTGGTTCTCACCACCAACAACAACAGCAACCTCGAAGGCTTCGTCGGCGGTGGTCAGGTTGGCTACAACTACCAGTTCACGCCCGGTTCGGGTCTGGTCGTTGGTCTCGAGGCTGACGCTCAGTACACCGACTTCGGCAACAAGAGCCGGATCGTAAACGGTAGCATCACTAATGGTGTCGACACCGCTGGCGTCCGGGTTCGCCTTCCCGGCAACGAGATGAACTTCTTCGGCACGGTTCGTGGCCGCGTCGGTTACGCCTTCGACCGCGTTCTGTTCTACGGCACCGGCGGCTTCGCTTATGGCGATGGCGGCACCGGCCGTGATGACTTCCGCACCGGCTATACCGCTGGTGGCGGTATCGAGTACGCTCTCCCCGTCGACTCGTTCCTGAACTTCTTCCGTTCGTCAGCCGTGACGCTCAAGGTCGAAGGTCTCTACGTGAACCTCGAGAACAAGGGTAACGCCACCGAGCGCTCGGTGCTGAACCCGGACAACGGCGTCCTTTCGCTCAGCCGTTCGGTCACGGCTCGTGAGTCCGAGTTCGCTGTCGTCCGCGCCGGTCTGAACTACAAGTTCGGCTCGTACTAAGCCGATACGTCGCAACGTCGACACAGGTCTCGAAACGGAGAAGCCCGGCCTTTATGGCCGGGTTTTTTCGTTTCCGAACCACGGCAAGCACCGGCCGATGCGCTCCACCGGACATAAAAAAAAGCCCGGCCATGAACGGCCGGGCTTTTTCTCGAAAGCTTAGCGCGTACGCTCAGGCGCTGGCCTGGATCCAGCGGGACAGATCGCCCTTCGGAGCCGCACCGACCTTCTGGCTCGCGAGCTCACCGCCCTTGAAGATGAGAAGGGTCGGAATCGAGCGGATGCCATATTTGGCGGCAATGCCGGGATTCTCGTCGACATTGACCTTGGCGATCTTCACCCGGCCTTGCATGTCAGCGGAGATTTCTTCGAGAGCCGGGCCGATCTGACGGCAGGGGCCGCACCATTCCGCCCAGAAATCCACGACCACGGGCTCGACGGACTTGAGAACGTCCTGCTCGAAGCTCGCGTCGGTCACTTTTACCGTCGCCATCACGATCCCTTTCACATTCCACGGGCGGCGCGACATCGCCTGCGCCAGCTTGAGAACGAGAGTTGGCGACGTGAACCGGGACGGTCAAGGCGTAAGATGCCCAAGGCGGGACAGCCGTCCGATTCCCGCATGCATCATCCACCGATGTTCGACCCGGCGGGATGTGGGGCGCATGAATCACGTTGCCCCTCGCCAAAGCCATCGCCTCGCCCCATCTCACCCTGTGATCGGCGATCCTTGAGGCGAGCGTTCCATCACGCACGCCCCTATGAAGCCGGTGCGAGATGAGTTCGGCCGCCGTCCGGCGATCGAGCTTCGCAACAGGCCAAGAGCTGGTTTCCTGAAAGCCGGCCATGGAGGATATCACCACGTGACGCGCATCTCTCCGACCTTGCTTGCCTCCTTCGCCGCCCTGAGCCTCGGCACCGGTGCGTTCGCCCAGGATGGCAATTCCGGAACGCCTCAGCCGAGGATCGGAGGCGAGTCCTTCGCGGCGCCCCAGCACGAGGCCAAGGGGGGAGAGCCCGCCGAAACGGAACCCGCCAACACCACCTACAAGCCCCTGCTTCCCAACCAGACCCGTGCGCCGAAGCCCCTCGAGGCCACCAAGGTTCAGAGCGCCGTCGTCGCCAAGGGCCTCGACAGCGCCTGGGCCATGGAGTTCCTGCCGGATGGCCGCATGCTGGTCACGGAGAAGGCCGGCAAGCTGCGCATCGTCGCCAAGGACGGCACGCTCGGCCAGCCCATCGCCGGCGTTCCGAAGGTGGACGCGCGAGGCCAGGGCGGTCTCCTCGACGTGGCGCTGAGCCCGAGCTTCGTCTCCGACCGTCTCATCTATTTCAGCTATTCCGAGCCGCGCGATAAGGGCAACGGAACGACGGTGGCCCGCGCCAAGCTGATCGAGGAGAAAGATGGCGGCCGTCTCGACGCCCTGAAGGTCATCTTCCGCCAGACGCCGTCCTATGAGGGCGACAAGCATTTCGGCTCCCGCCTCGTCTTCGCGCCGGACGGCAAGCTGTTCGTCACCGTCGGCGAGCGCTCGGACAAGGGACCTCGCGTCCAGGCCCAGGACCTTACCAGCGGCCTCGGCAAGGTCTTCCGCATCGACACCGACGGGAATGCACCGAAGGACAACCCGTTCACGGGTGGTGAGAAGGCCAAGCCCGAAATCTGGTCCTACGGGCATCGCAACGTGCAGTCCGCGGCCCTGGATGGGCAGGGACGCCTCTGGACCGTCGAACACGGGCCGCGCGGCGGCGACGAGCTCAATCGTCCCCGGCCCGGATTGAATTACGGCTGGCCGGAAGTGACCTACGGCATCGAGTATAGCGGCGAGAAGATCGGCGAAGGTAAGACCCAGGCGGGCGGCACCGTCCAGCCGGTCTATTACTGGGATCCGGTCATCGGCCCGTCCGGGATGGCACTCTATAACGGCACCCTGTTCCCGGCCTGGAAGGATGCCTTCCTCGTCGGCGGCTTGGTGAGCGGCGGCATCGTCGCCTTGAAGCTCGACGGCGACAAGGTGGTGACCGAGGAGCGCATCCCCCTCGATCACCGCATCCGCGACGTGAAGGTCGCCAGCGATGGGTCGGTCTATGCCGTGACGGACGGCCCGGACGGACAGATCCTCAAGCTCACGCCTTGATGCCGGGCTGAGCCGGACGATTCGACAGCGAGGCGAGCGCCGCCGAAATGGTGGGCTCGCCGAGATGGCGGATGACCGGCCCCGAGGTCCAGACCAGCAGCGCCTCGACGGGACGTCCCGGATAGATGTCCCGTAGGAGTGCCACATAGAGTGCGACCTGCGCCGCCTCGTCGCCCGGAACCGGGGCGCGATCAGGCGGTGGTCGGCTCGTCTTGAAATCCGCGAGCACGATCCTGTCGGGGCGGATGCTCAGGCGGTCGATCCGTCCGAAGACCGCCCGGTCTTCGCCGCCGACGCTGACGCGTCCCGAGACCGCGACTTCAGCCCTCGCATCGCTGGCGAAGAGTGCCTCCAGGGCAGGATCCTCCACCAGTCGCAGGACGTCCCTCACCAACCTTTCCTGTTCCGCCACCGAGAGAGACGGCGCCCGTGCCTTGACGAAGGCGGAGGCAGCGCTCGCGCGCTGATGCCGCTCGAGGCGGGGAAGGTGTTCGATCAGCGAGTGAATGAGGATACCGCGGCGGCGGGCATGCGGGTTCGCCTGCCGACGCGGCAGCGTGCGCTGCCCATCCGCCGCTCCGAGTGCGCCGGAGGGATTGAGCGGCGGCGCGACCTCGACCTCGCTGCGCGCCACTTGTCGCAACCATGGGGGAATCGACGAGATCGCCTCATCACCCGCAGAGGACCGGGCGGCGACGGGTTCCGCTGTGCCCTCGCGCCAAAGGAGCGCGGGGCCGTAACTGGTCTCGATGGATTCGCCTGCCCCCAGGACCTGTTCCAACCCCTTCCGCACCATCTCGCACCAGGCATTCTCGCCCTGCTCCTCATGGCCGCGATAGGGCGCGATGGTGAGGCGGTCCGCGGCGCGGGTCAGGGCCACATAGAGGAGACGGTTGTGCTCCTCGCGGGCACGGGCCTGATGCTCCGCCCGGGCGGCGGCGACGGCCTGCGTATCCTGCGACTTCGACCCGGCCCAGACCGGCGGCAGGGCTTGGCCGCGCACGCCCGGCATGGCGAGGAGTTGCGGATCGTTGCGCCCGAGCGGCTCGCATCCGTCGATCATCACCACGACGGGTGCTTCGAGCCCCTTGGCGCCGTGGATCGTCATCACCCGGACCTCGTTGCGACCGGATTCGAGGTCGCGCTTGACGGTGAGGCCGTTGACGCCGCGCCCGGGAGTGATGTCGTAACGGGTGAGGAAGCAATCGAGGGACGGAGCCTCGGAGGCCTGCTCGGCCTCGGCCGCCTTCATCAGGAACACGTCGATGGCGTCCCCTGCCTCGCCACCGAGGCGGGATACCAGCCGCATCCGTCCTTCATGCGGCCCGAGTAGGCTCGCGTAGAACCCGAACGGCCCGTGCCGGACCGCCAGGTCGATCCACAATGTGAGGGCCGCATGCCCGCGTCTCGCGGCCGGATCGCCCGCTTCGGCGTGGCGGGCCAGGGCATCCTCGAGCGTCTCCGCCTCCTCGCGGCCGGCGGCGATGCGAACGAGGTCGTCGTCGTCGAGCCCGACCAGCGGCGTCTTCAGGGCGCCGGCCAGGGTGAGATCGTCGGCCGGCAGCAACCCCGCCCGGCCGATGGAGACGAGGTCGTTCACCGCGATATGGGCGGTGATGTCCAGGCGGTCCTGGCCCGCCACGGGCACACCGCAGAGCTTCAGGGCGCGGATCACCTCCTCGAACGCCGCCGAGCGCTTGCGCACCAGGACGAGTACGTCCCCGGGACGCCAGACGCGGCCGCCCTCGTCCCCGGTGGTGGTCCAGGCCTTCACCGCCCGCGCCACCCGGCGGGCGGTGACGATGGACGGCGCGTTGGCTTCGGGGGCGTCCACCGGTGCCGCCCAGGCATCGGGCTCCTCTTCCTCGGCGGGCACTTCCACCGGCCAGATCTCGACCACCCCCGGCGCGTCCCGCCGGGCCGTCTCATGCGTGGTGCCCACGGCGGCATCGTCGAAGGACAGGCCCTGGTAATGTTCGGGCACGGCGAAGGTGGCGTCCACCGCGCGGAGGATGCCCTTCGTCGAGCGGAACGACAGGTTCAGCGTCACGTCCTCGAAGGGCAGACCGGCCTGCTCGGAGGCCGTGCGCCATTCACGATGCACGGTCGAGAATTCGCGTGGTTCGGCGCCCTGGAAACTGTAGATCGATTGCTTGGGGTCACCCACCGCGAAACGGGTGCGAAGAACCTCGCGGGCGCCCTCGCCGCTGGCGAAATCGGCGGTGATGCGGCGCAGGATATCCCATTGGCGCGGATTGGTGTCCTGGGCCTCGTCCACCAGGACGTGATCGATGCCGCGATCGAGCTTGTACAGGACCCAGGTCGCATCGACCCGCGAGAGCAGATCGAGGGCCTTGTGGATGAGGTCGTCGAAATCGAGGGCGCCGAGCCGCGCCTTCTGGCTCTCCACCCGGCGGTGGATCTCCGAGGCTAGGACGAAAAGGGCCTGTGTCCGCTCCAGCGCCCGCGCCGCGCGGAGCGTATCGAAGAGCGGGTCGAGCCTGTCACGCTCGGCGAGAAGGGCCTCCTTGACCTCGGCGGGGACATCCTTGGTGCCGAGGCTCTTGTCGGCTTTGGGCGTCCCCTTCTCGGTGAAGAAGACCGAACGGTAGAGATCGAGCTTCTCAGTGGGGTCCTTCGCCGCCTCGGCGGCCACGAGCTTGTCGGCCAGCCCCTCATCGGTGGATTTTCCCGTGCGCAGGCGCTGCGCCAGCTCGCTCCACTGGTCGAGCCCCCCGGTGAGCATCCGCTCCAGGATCGATTCCGCGGTGTCGGCGGCGCGCAGGCCCAGGGCCTCGGACAGGGCCGCGACCGGCGCGGCGAGCCCGTCGGATCCGTCGAACAGGGCGCGTGCCCGCATCGCCGCGCGCAGGACCGAGCGCAGGGTGTCGCCCGTGGCCTCCGGCCCGACGCGGTCCCAGGCCGCACGGAGTTCGGGGTTCCTCGCCGTCATCGCCAGGGCGAGCACCCTGTCGGTCTCGGCGGCGAACATGTCGGAGGCCTGGTTCTCGTCCAGCACCTGGAAACGGGCGGGAACGTTGGCCTCGAACGGGAACATGTGCAGCAGACGCTCGCACAGGGCGTGCAGGGTCTCGATCTTGAGGCCGCCCGGCGTTTCGACGGCACGGGCGAACAGGCGCCGCGCCACTTTCAGCAGACGGCGGGCGGGCGGTTTGCCGGTCAGTTCGGTGAGTTCGGCCGTCAGCGCGGCATCGTCGAGGGTGACCCAACGCCCGAGGGTGCGGAACACCCGGATCGACATGTTCGCGGCGGCGGCCTTGGTGAAGGTGAGACACAGGATGCGTGCCGGCGGCGCGCCGTTCAGCAGGAGTCTCACGACGCGGTCGGTGAGAACCTTGGTCTTTCCCGCCCCCGCATTGGCGGAGACCCAGGCCGAGGCAAGGGGATCGGCGGCGCGGCGCTGGCTCGCCTTGGTGAGATCGTCGACGACGAAGGGCAACCTGTCTGCTCCGGGCTTGGCTCCGTCTCTTCATAGAGAAGGATGATCGCCCCGCCAAAGCACCCTATGTTCGGCGGGACGATTCTTTCAGGGCACCCCGTTCATGCACAGCCACAGCATCGAGACCTGGCGGCACCGCCACGATTTCCTCGGGACATCGCATGCGCGCAACGAGCGCCGGACCGTTCTCGTCGTCGGCCTCACCCTGGCGATGATGGTGGCCGAGATCGTGGGCGGGACGATCTTCGGCTCGATGGCCCTCACCGCCGACGGCTGGCACATGTCCACCCACGCGGCGGCGCTCGGTATCGCGGCCCTGGCCTATCGCTTCGCCCGTCTTCATGCCGACGACCCGCGCTTCGCCTTCGGCACCGCCAAGCTCGGGGATTTGTCCGCCTTCGCCAGTGCCATCATCCTCGCCATGATCGCGCTGGCCATCGGCTACGAGAGTCTCACGCGCCTCGGCAATCCTCAGGCCATCGCCTTCGGCGAAGCCCTGCCGATCGCGATCCTCGGCCTCCTCGTGAACCTCGCCAGCGCCTGGCTGCTTCACGGCGACGGGCACGACCACGGACATCACCACGATCACGATCACGGCCACGCCCATCACGAGGGGCACGGCCATGCCGATCACGGGGATACAAACTTACGGGCGGCCTATGTCCACGTCCTGGCCGATGCGCTGACATCGGTGCTGGCCATCGCCGCCCTGCTGGCGGGCCGCTATCTCGGCATCGCCTGGCTCGATCCGGCCATGGGCCTGGTCGGCGCGGCGGTGATCGTCGCATGGTCCTGGAGCCTGATCCGCTCCGCCGGCGCGACATTGCTCGATGCGGTGCCGGACCGGAATCTCGCCCACTCCGTGCGGACGCGGCTGGAAACGAACGGCGACACGATCACCGATCTCCACCTCTGGCGCCTCGGCCCCGGCCATACCGGGCTGATCGTCTCGCTGGTGTCCGACCACCCGCAGGCACCGGCGGCGTACAAGGCGAAGCTCGCCGATCTGGAAGGGCTCTCGCACATCACCGTGGAGGCGAATCTCTGCCCGAACCATGGGGCGGAACGGATTCCCGCTTAGACGCACTCCCCGCGATTCGCGGATTTCCTCGGGTGGGACATCAAAGCACCCTCGATCGTCTCGGGTCCGCATTCTCGGGAAGGAAGGACGTCCTCACCCCTCGCCTTCCCCGGCCAGCGACCATTCCAGCACGCGGGCGAGGTGGTCGTAATCGCCGTAGGACCTGGCATATTTCGGGTAGGGTCGTGAGACATAGGCCGCCTCCCCCGCCATGAAGCGGGCGACGAGACCGCGAAACCGCCGCTCATGCTCCTCGACGATGGCGTCCAGGGTGCGCGGGTCGCCGCGCGGCGGCTTGACGGCGAGCGGCTCGAACGGCTTCCGGCCGCCGGTGGCATGGACGTAGAGCAGGTCCGGCGTCTCTCGGGTCCGCGTCACGCCGTCGAACGCGCCGGCCTTCAGCATCGCCGCTTCCAGGGTGAGCTGGGGTGAGAAACCGGCGAAGACCTCTTTGTTGCTCGGCGGCTGTCCGGTCTTGAAATCGACGATGCAGGCGGTTCCGTCGCGACGCTGCTCGATCCGGTCGGCCCGCCCGCGAAGCGTGAACGTGTCCTTGCCCATGGGAAGCGCCCAGCGGCCGAACATCTCGGCCCGCACCCGGTCCAGGGCCGGACGGCGCTCGGTCTCCCAGTCCAGGAACTCGGCGGCGAGGCGCTCGTAGCGCGGCCACCATTCGGCGTAGAGTTCCGGGAAGTCCTGCCGAATCTCGGCGAATTCGTCATCGGCGAGGGCGCGCAGACGCTCTGCCGCGTCCTCCGGCAGGATGTCGGGATAGGTCTGCGCGAAATCGCCGAGCACCGCGTGGATCAGCGTTCCGCGCTCGCTGGCGCCGGGGCGGCCAGTAACGGGTTCCAGCGGATCGAGCCCGAGCACGTGCCGGGCGAAGATGATGTAGGGGTCGCGCACCAGGGTCTCGACCTCGGTGACGCTGAGGCTCCGGGGGAACAAGGCCGGGTCGGGCTTCGGCTTCGGCTGGGTCAGGCGCGGGGGGACTGGCCCCTCCCCGCGGTCGAGCGCTCCGGCATAGCCGAGGAAGCGCCGGCCGTTCTCGCGGGCACGGTCCCAGCAGGCCTCGCCGGCGAAGGCTTGAAGCCGTTGGATGAAGCGCGACGGCACCGTCGGCGCCCCTTCGCGCTTGGCCGAGCGGGTGATGACGGCATCGTGGCAGCCGAGCGCCTGCACGAAATCATGGGCGGTCTGCCCGATCCGCCGCTCGGGCGGATTGAGGCCGATGCGCTCGCGCATGGGCCGGTTGAGGAACGCATCGGTGACGGTCTTCATCGGCCAGACGCCTTCGTCGAGCCCGCCGAGAACGATGCGGTCGGCATCGAGCAGTCGGGCTTCGAGGAGGCCGAGGATGCGCAGGCGCGGATGGGGGCGCTCGCCGCCGCAGGCCACCACCCGCTCGCGCGCCAACGCCGTGAAGAAAGCCGGATAGTCGAGGGGCATTCCCGGCAGGAGGCCGGGCTCCGAGGTGGACAGGTCGTCGAACAGGGTATCGAGGACACAGAGCGAGTTGTCCTCCACCGGGTCCTCGCCCTCGGGCCGGGCGATCAGGCGTTCGAACACCGCCGCATGGCTGCGCCCCAGGGCCACCAGATCGGCGCTCCCCTCCTCCTCGGAGCGAAGGAATCCGTCGAACGCCTGTTCGAGGCCATCGACGATCCGGGCCGCCAGGTCCCAATCGATGTCGGTGAGGCGGCGCTGGGCGCGGGGGATGCGTCCCGTCGCCTTTCGCCGGTCGGCGAGCACACGACGCAAGCCGTCGAATCCCGGAGCCGGTGCCGGCCCTCGCAGGGCTCCGATCTCGAGGGCGGCCGCGCCGCGCCGGACCTCCTCCCGCGTCATCGACAGGTGGACCAGCGGATGCGCCAGGAGTGAGATCACCCGATGCGGCTTCAAATCCGCCGCCATCTCGGCCGCCATGCGCGCCAGACGCCCGGCCGGGCTGACGGAGAGCGCCTCGCCGGCCGAATCCTCGGCGACGATGCCCCAGCGCGCGAGTTCGGCCGCCACCCGTATGGCGAGGTTGCGGTCGGGGGTGACGAGGGCGGCGGTGGCGCCGGGCGTCTCCAGCGTCTCGCGCAGCGCGATGGCGGCGGCGAGGGCTTCTTCGCGCTCGTCGGCCGCCTCGATCACCGCGATGCCCGCCATGCCGGTCTCGGCGGTCTCGCGCCGTTCATCGGCGGTGAGGTCCGACCAGGCGTCGGTGGTCTCGGCCGGGCGCAGGGCCTGGGACAACAGGGCCGTCCGTGCTCGGCCGTGTGGCGTCGCTTGTCCGAGAGAGGCGATCGCGCCCCGGTCGAGATCGAGGCAGCCGGGGCCGAGGAGGCGATGCAGGATGGCCTGCGGATGGCCGTGGGCGATCTCACGCTCCGCCCCCTCCCCCGTCTCGATGGCGTTCCAGCCCGACTCGTCGAGATCGAGATCGAGACCGGGCAGCACCACCGCGCCCCTCGGCAGGGCAGCGATGGCGGCGATCAGCTTGGCTGTCGCCGGCACCGACCCTGTGGAGCCCGCGATGATGACTGGATCCGCAGGCTTGTCGCGCCGCAGCCGCGTCGCCTCCGCGAGGATGAGGGTGCGCGAGCGGGCCACCGGATCGCTCAAGGCGCGGTCGTGCAGGATCTTGAGCCAGTTCTCGGCTGCGATACGCACGAAATCCAGGGTCAGGCCAAAATACTGCGAGTACTCGGCCTCCACCGCCCCGGCGATCTCGGTCCAGGGCACACCCTCCACGGTGAGGGCGTCCATCAGCTTTTCGAGATCCGAGGCGAGATAGACCGCATCCGCCGGCGAGGAGGGGACGACGAAGGGGACATCGTCGCCCATGGGGAGAAGTTTGCGATCGATGGTCTCGGCCCAGGCCTGGACGAGGCGGGCGAGAATCAGCCGGCGTTCCAGGGGCGGCATCGCCGGGGCGAGTTGGTCGGCGCCGTCTTCCAGCAAGGGGTTCGCGGCGACGTCGAGTTCGGCCTCGTCCGCCTCGCCCAACGGGATCAGGCGTGGCAGCAGCGCACTGCCGACCCGCTCCGCCAGGATCGCGGAGAGCGCCCGCGTGGCGCGTCGCGTGGGGAGATAGAGGGTGACGCTGGCAAGGGCGAAGGGATCGCCGGAGACATTCCCCACGAGCTGACCGGAGATCAGCGCCTCGGCGAGGGTCGGCAGGAAAGGGGCGCTGGGCGGGATCGTGAAGACGTGGGACTCTGTCATTCCGTCAGTCCGATCGGTTCGCGTCACTGTACCTGCGCGCTCGCCTTCACCCGCGCCTCGGCGGCCTCGATCGCCTCCGGGGTTCCGACATGGAGCCATTGGCCGTCGAGGCGCAGGCCGAACAGCCGCTCCCTCTCGATGGCGCGGTCGAACAGCAGGTTGAGGGAGAACGAACCTTCCGGCGTGTCGGCGAAGAGCTCCGGCTTGAGGATGGCGACACCGGCATAGATGAAGGGCGCCACCTCGCGCTCGCCGCGACGCTGGAGCGCGCCACCGGCATTCATCACGAAATCACCCTTGCCCTCGTAGCCGAGGCTCGTCGCCGTCGGCGCGACGAGGAGCAGGATGTCCATCCGCTCCGGCTCCCAGGTTTCGAGGAGACGGCCGAGATTGGGCTTGGGCCCTTCGAGCCAGAACGAATCCGAATTGAGCACGACGAAGGGAGCGGCGCCGAGTAGCGGCAGCGCCTTCTTCACGCCGCCTCCGGTCTCGAGCAGCGCCTCGCGCTCATTGGAGATCCGGATCGCCGGAGCGGTGCGGCGGCGGGCCAGATGCCCTTCGAGCAGGTCGGCGAGGTAGTGGACGTTGACCACCGCATCCATGATGCCGGCTTCCGCCGCCCTGTCCAACGCGTGGTCGAGCAGGGCACGGCCGGCCACTTCGACCAGCGGTTTGGGCACCGTCGCCGTGATCGGACGCATGCGCTTGCCGAGGCCGGCGGCAAGGACGAAGGCCTGATTGATGGCGGGCACGGGGCTGTCGGACATTCCGTCGGCGTCTCGGGCGCGAGGGCTGTGGCATCGTCCCGGATGAGACATCCGGGGCGATGATCGCGAAGCACCAGCGGGTGCGGCGGCATCGTGGGGAACTCGCTCCCCGGGTCAAGCCCGAAAGCGCGGCCCCACCCCCCGGCTATCGGGCGGGAGCTACGTCAGGCCTCGCCTTCGTCCGGAGCCGCCTCGCTCACGAGATGCGGCAGGTGCTCCTGGTGCCAGAGGCGCAGGCGGGTGAGCGCCGGATGGGCGAGATTGCGGGCGAGATAGCCCTCGATCCGCGGCAGATGCGCGAGATAGGCCGGCTTGCCGTCCCGCTTGTCGAGGCGAGCGAAGATGCCGAGGATCTTGGTGGCGCGCTGCGCCGCCATCACCGCATAGGCTCGCGCGAAGCCCTGCATGTCGAAATCGGGCTCGCGGTTGCGCCGCTCGCGCACATAGAGGCCGAGCAGGCGCAGCTCGAAATCCGCCGTGGCGTCGACGCGGGCGTCCTGCAGCAGCGAGGCGAGATCGTAGGCCGGGTGGCCGAGGACGGCATCCTGGAAGTCGATGACGCCGATGCGCTCCAGCCCCTCGCGGTCGGGCAGCCAGATCAGGTTCGGCGAATGATAGTCGCGCAGGGTCCAGGTCGGACGCTCCGGCTCGACCCCGCGCAGGACCTCGGCCCAGAGCGCCACGAATTCGGAGCGGGCGGGCGTGGGCAGCGAGGCACCCCGCACCGAGGGGCAGTACCAGTCCGGTAGGAGTTCGGTCTCGAACAGCAGGGCTTCGAGATCGTAGGGCGGCAGGACGTGGTCGATGCCGTCGGCGACGGGGAGAACCCCGGGAAGCTCGGTGGCATGGAGCTTGGCCAGGAGGCGCACCGCCTCGGCGTAACGCTCGGGGCGCGGCCCGTTGGCATCCACCACCGGTTCCGAGCCGAGATCCTCGATGATGAGCAGGCCTTCGTCGAGATCCTCGCCGTAGATGCGGGGCGCCGAGAAGCCGAGGGCGCGGAGGCCACGGTCGACGCCGACGAAGGCGTGGACGCTCTCGGCGAGCTTGACGATGGCGCTATAGGGCTTGCCGTTGCGCACCGGCGGGCCATCGGGCCGGGCCGGGGAAATCATCAGCACGGCCTTGGTCCCGTCCGGCTTCACCAGACGCTCATAGAGCCGGGAGGACGCATCACCCTGCATGAGGATGCGTTCCGCCTCGTCCCAGCCGCTGCGGTCGAGCAAAGCGCGCAGGGCGCGGGCGCGCTTCATGCGGGCGCGCATCTCGCCCTGGCCGTCGATGCGGGCCAAACGCGAGCCCTCCCCGAATTCCGGCCGCAGCGACAGGTCCACGGTCAGGATCGGGCCATCGCGCTGACCGAGGCGCTCGGGCCATTCCACCAGGGTGATCGCCGTATCGGTCATCTCGTCGAAGCCGAGCTCCACCAACTCGTCCGGACCGCGCAAGCGATAGAGGTCCGCATGGACGATCTGCCGGCCATTCTTCGCTTCGTAAGGCTGGATCAGGGTGAAGGTCGGGCTCGGCACTTCGAGTTCCGGATCGCCCGTGAGTTCGCGGATCAACGCCCGCGCCAGGGTGGTCTTGCCGCCACCGAGCCCTCCGGACAGCGCGACGATGTCGCCCGGCTGCAGGAATTCGGCGAGGAAGCGGCCGAGATCCTCCGTCGCGCCCTCGTCGGGAAGGACAAAGGCCCAGGCGGGTTTGGTCTCGCGCCGGGTCTCGCCCGAACCGTCCTCACTCACCGCCACATCCTCCGTCCGCGCCATTCGCTAGACCGCCTCGACGCCGGACCATGGAATGGCCGGGACGCAAGGCGAGCAGCTCATCTAACGCGGGCATCCTTAAACAAAATCGTCACGCACCCTAAGGGGTGCCGCGCGTCCGGGCCAGCGGCGCAATCCGCGCGGCCGCGTTTTTACGAGGGATGACGCGGATGCGGCTACTCCGCCGCCGCGCGCTTGGGCTCCGGATTGTCCACGGGAAACGTGCAGGTCACGCGGGTGCCGCCACCGGGCTTGGAGGCGAGCTCTACCCAGCCGCCGTGGAGCTCGACGAAGGAGCGCACGATGGAGAGGCCGAGGCCGACTCCGCGATGACGGGTTCCCAGCGTGCGGCTCTCGAACCGGTCGAACACCCGCGCGGCGACGTCTTCCGGCATCCCGCGGCCCTCGTCGCGCACGGTGAGCGTGAGTTCCGACTCAGTCCGGCGGGCCGTCACCCGAACCAGTTGGCCGGGGGAGGAGAAACCGACGGCGTTCGAGAGCAGGTTGAACAGAATCTGCCGCACGCGCTTTCCGTCGGCGACGAAACTGCCGATGTCGTCGGGCATGTCGAGATCGAGGCTGATGGCGGATTCGGCGAGGCGATCCTCCAGGCCGCGAGTGGCCGCCTCTACGGTCGCCCGGACGTCGATGACTTCGCGGGCGAGTTCGAGCGAGCCGGCATCGATCGAGGCGAGATCGAGAATGTCGTTGATCATCACGAGCAACGCACCCGACGAGCGCATGATGTGGTCGGAATACTCGCGCTGGCGCTCGTTGAGCGCGCCCACGGTCTCGTCGCCGAGAAGCTGGGTAAAGCCGATGATGTTGGTGAGCGGCGAACGCAGCTCGTAGGAGACGTGGTGGACGAAGGTGTCGCGGAGCTGAGAGGCCCGTTCCAAAGCATCGTTCTTGTCGGTCAGTGCCCGCTCCACGTTCACGCTGGCCGTGACGTCGATGAGGGTGAGGAGCGTCGCTCCCTCCGGCAGGGGCTGTGCGGCGCAATCCAGCACCGTGCCATCCACGATCTCCAGACGACAGGTGAGGCCTGCCCGGCTCTCGAGGCCGGTGATGGCGCCACGGATGTCGAGCCAGGGCTCCTCGTCCGGCGAGAGCCTCCGGCAGACCTCGATCACCACATCCACGCGCGGACGCTCGCCAAGGGTCTCCTGATCCAGGCGCCACAATGTCGAGAAGGCGCGATTGGCGAAAGTCAGGCGTCCGTCGGCGCCGAACACCGCCACCGGTTCCTTGAGCGTGTCCAGCGTCTCGGCCTGGACCCGCATCAGGGCGTTGTAGCGGGATTCGAGCTTCACGTTCTCGGAGACGTCGTCGAACAGGTAGGTCAGGCCACCTTGCGGGTTCGGGTCGGCGACGACGCGCAGCGAACGTCCGTCCGGCGGATGCCACCAGGTCTCACTGGCTTCGACAGCGCGGTAGGCGGCGAGCACGTCGGCTTTCCAGGCTCTGAAATCCGCCTGTTCGGGCAGTTTCCGGGCCGCGCGCAGATGGTCGAGGATCTCGCCGTCGAGGGGGCCGGAATCGAGGAACGCCTGATCGAGGCTCCAGAGCTGGCGGTAGGCGGCGTTGTGGAAGATCAATCGCTGGCGCGCATCGAACATCGCCACGGCGGTGGGAAGCTGGTCGAGGGTGCGGACATTGGCGTCCATCTGGCGCTGCAGGTCGGCGCGGACGCTCTCCAATTCGGAGACATCCACGGCGATTCCGACGCGGCCTGAATCGATGGCCGCCTCGGTGACGTCGAGGATGCGGCGCCCGCCGGCCACCACCGCCGAGAGTCGCTTTGCCGCCCTGCCCCCGGACGCGGTGCGGTCGCCCTCACCGCGGGCGATGAGATCCCGCGCCTGACGGTCGAGCAGTTCGATCCCCTCGGCGACCGCCGCCTCGCGGCTGCCGGCTTCGACGGCGGCGACATAAGCGGTGTTGACCCAGGCGAGGCCGCCGTCTCGGTTGCGCCGCCAGACCGGCTGGGGAATCGCGTCGAGCAGGTTCGCGAGGGCGGAGAGACCGCGCTTGGTCTCGTCGAGCGTTTCGCGCAATTCGGCGAGTTCGCGATGCTCCTCGGTGGTCTCGCGCAGGCGCAGCAGGGCGCGACCGGCCAGGGCCTGCCCGTGCGCGTCGACGATCCGCCCGGATTGGGCGCGGACGGTCATGCGGAATCCGGCGCCGCGTTCGCGCAGAGCGTCGAGAGACGCTTCGATGGCGCCCGCATCCGCCGGCAGAAGCCATGTCCCGAAAGCCAGGATCAGCCCGGCGGGACCCGGTTTCACGCGGTTGCCGTCGAAGGCGAGGGTGAGGTCGCCCTCGATGACGGGCTCGCCACGCCCCGACCAGGTGACGATGACCTGCCGCTCGGCACCGAGCAGCATCTCGGCCCGGTCTTCGGAACTGCGCAGGGTGTCGAGATCGGCGATGAGTTCGCGCTCACGCCGGGTCCAGCGTCCGCGCTCGCGCAGGTGCAGCAGGGACAGGATGGTCGCGAAGATGATGAGGCCGATGAGGATCGCGAGGCCGGTGGCATTGTGCATGTGCAAGGGCAGGCCGATCACCCACGAGGATTGGTCGCCGACATAGCCGGCTCCGAGCGTCGCGGCGGTGGGCGACGGCATGGCCGTACTCTCGCCGGACGCCGCCATGGCGTGACCGGCCACCATGACGCCCGCCGCCACACCGGCAGCGACAGAGACGACGGCAGCGCCGACACGCCCGTTCAGGCGTGCCGTTTCATCGACCCTCATGACACGTACCGCCCCTACGAACCGTCGCTGAGGCGCAGTTGCGCCCATCCCGCCAGACGCCCGAAAGGCGGCCGCGGGGTTACCTCCAGATGAGGAATCACCCCACACTAGCGCGAGCCGGAATCCTGCCGGAAGAGGGTTAAGCTTATCTTCACCATGTCGCCGATCGGTTGCCCGGCCATCGGCGCAGAAAGGACACACTTGTGCCACGGGTGCGCCATGGCCGCCGCGGCGAAAAAAAAGCCCGGCGCGAGGCCGGGCTTTCTTCGATGTCGCTCACAAGGGTCCGGCAGCGCCGGCTCCCGGAAGCGGTGTCAGTAGCGGTAATGGTCGGGCTTGAACGGGCCGTTCTCGGAGACACCGATATAGGCGGCCTGGTCGGGGCGGAGCTTCGAGAGCTTCACGCCGATCTTCTCGAGGTGGAGCATGGCGACCTTCTCGTCGAGGGCCTTCGGCAGGGTGTAGACTTGGCGTTCGTACTTGCCGGGGTTGGTCCAGAGCTCGATCTGGGCCAGCGTCTGATTCGTGAACGAGGCGGACATCACGAAGGACGGATGGCCCGTGGCGTTACCGAGATTCACCAGGCGTCCCTCCGACAGGAGGATGATGCGGTGGCCGTCGGGGAAGGTGATCTCGTCCACCTGCGGCTTGATGTTCGACCATTGCATGTTCTTCAGGCCGGCGACCTGAATCTCGTTGTCGAAATGGCCGATGTTGCAGACGATCGCCCGGTCCTTCATCGCCCGCATGTGGTCGAGGGTGATGATGTCCTTGTTGCCGGTCGCCGTCACGAAGATGTCGGCGCGGGGCGCGGCATCTTCCATCGTCACGACCTCGTAGCCTTCCATCGCGGCCTGGAGGGCGCAGATCGGATCGACTTCCGAGACCAACACGCGGCAGCCGGCATGGCGCAGCGACGAGGCCGAGCCCTTGCCGACATCGCCGAAGCCCGCGACCATGGCGACCTTGCCGGCCATCATCACGTCGGTGCCGCGGCGGATGCCGTCGACCAGCGATTCGCGGCAGCCATAGAGGTTGTCGAACTTCGACTTGGTGACGGCGTCGTTCACGTTGATCGCCGGGAAGAGCAGCTTGCCCTCCTTGGCGAGATTGTAGAGGCGGTGCACGCCCGTGGTGGTCTCTTCCGAGACGCCCTTGATCGAATCGGCGAGGCCGGCGAACCAGCCCTTCGGCTTCTCGGCGAGCTTCTTCTTCAGGAGCGCGAAGAAGATCTCTTCCTCTTCCGACTCGGGCTTGTCGAGGAAGGCGGTGTCGCCGTTCTCGGCGCGGAGGCCGAGATGCACGAACATGGTGGCGTCGCCGCCATCGTCGAGGATCATGTTCGGCATCGAGCCGTCATGCCAGTCGAACAGCTTGGAGGTGTAATCCCAGTACTCGGTGAGCGTCTCGCCCTTGATGGCGAAGACCGGGATGCCGGCGGCCGCGATGGCGGCGGCGGCATGGTCCTGCGTCGAGTAGATGTTGCACGAGACCCAGCGGATGTCGGCGCCGAGCGCCTTCAGGGTCTCGATCAGCACGGCCGTCTGGATGGTCATGTGCAGCGAGCCGGCGATCTTCGCGCCCTTCAGCGGCTGCGACGGACCGTATTCCTCGCGCGTCGCCATCAGGCCCGGCATCTCGGTCTCGGCGATGGAAATTTCCTTGCGGCCGTAATCGGCCAGACCGATGTCCTTGACGATGTAATCCTGGGCCATGGGGTCGCTTCTCCGTTTCTCGCGTCGTTATGGCGAGGCCTATAGCAGGCGAACCGGCGCGAAGCAATCAAGACATAAAGATGTCTTTATACGTGTTCCAGGCTGCGCCGGTTTGGGATTGGGATAGCGGGACGGGAAGGAGAAAGCAGATGGGACGCTTCACCGACGAGATGCGCGCGCGCCTGCCGGCCGGCTTCACGCTGCCGCCGGAGATCGCCTCGCTGTTCGACTGGATCGAGGAGCGGGGCCTTCTGCACGAAAGCCAGCGTGTGCCCGGCGACAGGTTCGGGACGCTTCAGCCGCTGGAGGCGCCTTACCGCGGCGCGGTCGTTCTGTTCCGGGTCGAGCGTGAGGAAGAGGCCCGCTCCTATGCCGAGGGCTGGTTCGGAAACCCGGACACTGCCGCGCGCCTGATCCCCTTCGCCCGGACGGGCGCGGACGGTTCCTACGCGGCTTTCTGGCTCGATGACGAGGGATATCAGCGCATCGTCCATCTCGGTTCAGAGGGAGATGGTCTCTGCGTGCTCGGACGGACCCCGCTCGATTTCCTGCGGCTTCTGGCCATCGGGCACAACGAGTTGGGGACCGGGCTCGCGCATCCCGAGGCGGAGCCGGAGGACGAACCGGATTACGAGATGGAGGTCGACAACCCGCCCTTCCGGGATTGGCTGACGACGACCTACGGCGTGACGATACCCAGGACGGTCTCGGAGATCGTGCCGACACCGCCGGACAGTTTCGCCAAGGCGAGCGACGACCCGTTCTGGCAATGGGTTCGCCGATTGCAGGAAGCCAGGGACGGGGCCGCCCCGCCCAGCCCCTGATTCGTCCTGAGGCCTGCCTAATCTCAGGCCGCCTGACGGGGCTCCTCCACGAGTTCGTCGGCGGGGCCGAAGAACTCGAACCGCACTCGCTCGGCCGGAACGCCGTGCCGGGCGAGGCCGTGGACGAGGGAGGCGAGGAACGGCTTGGGGCCGCACAGATAGTAGGTCGCCTCGGTGAGCGGAGTCTCCCGTGCCAGCCAATCCGCCGTGATCAGGCCGTCGGCATCGTAATCGATGCCCTGGCGGTCTCCGTCCTCCGGCACGGCGTAGAACGTCCGGACCTCAATGTTCGGCGCTCGGGCCGCCAAGCCACGGACGTGCTCGCGCATCGCATGGAAGCGCCCGCTGATGGAGCCGTGGACGTACCAGACCGGCCGGTCGGCCCCTGTTTCGACCAGCGTTTCCAGCATGCTCAGCATCGGCGTGAGGCCGACACCACCGCTGACGAGGACGACGGGCGTTTTCGTCGAACGGTCGAGGAAGAAATCGCCGGCGGGGGGCGCAAGGCGCAGGGCAGTGTCCGGCTTTGCCTCCGCATGCAGCCAGTTGGAGACGATCCCGGCCGGTTCACCCGGCCGCTCCTCACGCTTGACCGTGATGCGGTAGGCCCGGTCGTTCGGCGCACAGGAGATCGAGTAGTTGCGCTTGAGCACGCCCTGGCCGAGCAGGTCGATGAGCATACCGAGATACTGGCCGGGCTCGTGACGCAGCACCGGCCCGCCATCGCGCGGCGCCAGCACGAAGGACCGGATCGTCTCGCTCTCCTCGGTCACCGATTCGACGACGAAGTCCCGCCATCCGTTCCAGCCGCCGGGCTTGTGTGCGAGGTCGCGCGCGATCTCCGCCTCGCGGCCGATCAGGATATGGGCCAGGAACCAGTAGGCCTCCCCCCATGCGGCGCAGATCTCCGCAGTGGCCGCATCGCCGAGCACGTCCTGGATCGCACCGAGGAGCGCGTCCGCCACGAAGGGATAATGCTCCGGCAGGATGTTCAGGGCCACATGCTTCTGGGCGATCCGCTCGACCGCGCCACTCAGCGCGCCGAGATCGTCGATGTGGCGCGCATAGGCGAGCACCGCCAGGGCCAGCGCCTTCGGCTGCGAACCGGTCTCGCCGTGATGCGACTGGTTGAACAGGGCGCGCATCGCCTCGTCCCGGAACAGGCGCTCGTACATCCGCTTCGTGATGGTGAGCCCATGGGCTTCGAGGGCCGGAACGGTGGCCTTGATGAGGGCGATGGTGGCGGGCGCCAGGGGCTGGGACAAAGACAGGCTCCAAAGGTTCAATTTATATGAACCTTATCGCCGATGTGTTTTAGAAGATGCAAGCGGAATGTATCTTTAAAACCCTGTAGGAGGGTGAAATGCGCCTCACCCGCTACACCGACTACGCACTGCGCACCTTGATCTATCTCGGGCTGAACGAGAGCCGGGTGAGTTCGATCGCCGAGATCGCACGCGCCTACGGGATCTCGGAAAGCCATCTGACGAAGGTGGTGCATCAGCTCGGCCGGATCGGCCTCGTCCAGACCACGCGCGGTCGCGGCGGCGGCCTGCGACTCGCCCGTCCCGCAGCCGAGATCGTGGTCGGCGCCGTGGTGCGGCAGACGGAAGAGGATCTGGCCCTCGTCGAATGCTTCGCGAACGGGGCCTGCGCGATCACCCCGTCCTGTCGACTCCGGAAGGCGCTGGGCGAGGCCCTCGCCGCCTTCCTCGCGGTGCTGGACCGGTACACGCTCGCCGATCTTCTCGCGGAGGGCGCCGCGCCCGATCTCGCCTTCCTCCTCGGCCTGCCAGCGCCGGGCGTGATCGCGCCGACGACGGTCGAAGCGACCGTGCCGGTCCCTCCTGCGCGCGGTCGATGAGCCTCAGCTCTCGTCGCGCAACTGCCGCCGGATGATCTTGCCCGAAGTCGTCATCGGCAGGGACTCGCGAAAGGCGATCTCACGGGGATATTCGTGGGCCGAGAGACGCGAGCGGACGAAGGCCCTGATCTCGTCGGCCAGGGTTTCGCTCGCGACGAACCCTTCACGCAGGACCACGAAGGCCTTGACGATTTCGGTGCGGAGCGGGTCCGGCTTGCCCACCGCCGCCGCGGAAGCGACAGCCGGATGGCGCAGGAGGCAATCCTCGATCTCCACCGGGCCAATGCGGTAGGCCGCCGAGGTGATGAGGTCGTCCTCGCGGCCAATGAAATGGACGTAGCCGTCCGCATCCCGCCGGGCGGTGTCCCCGGTGAGCATCCATTCCCCGCGAAACTTCGCGGCGGTGGCTTCGGGCTGATTCCAGTAGCCGAGGAGCATCACCGGGTCGGGCCGGGCGACGCAGATCTCACCGGGCTCGTCCACCGCCGTCTCGCTGCCGTCGGCGCGCTGGATCATCACCCGGTGACCGGGAACCGGGCGGCCGGTGGAGCCGGCGCGCGCAATGCCGGCCGTCTTGCAGGAGGCGAGAACGAGGTTGCACTCGGTCTGGCCATAGGCCTCGCCGATGGTGAGGCCGAGTTCACTACGGACCCATTCGAAGGTCTCGGGCCCCAGCGCCTCGCCGGCCGAGGCGATGTTGCGGAGCCGGGACAGATCGAAGCGTCCGCGCGGGTCGGGCACGCCGCGCAGCATCCGGAGGGCGGTGGGCGGCAAAAAGGTCGTGGTGATGCCGAGTTCGGCGATGAGCGCCAGGGCCGTCTCCGGCGCGAAGCGCGCGGCGGCCCGCGCCACCACCGGCACGCCGTGATGCAGGCTCGGCAGGACCGCGTTGAGGAGACCGCCCGCCCAGGCCCAATCGGACGGCGTCCACATCAGGTCGCCGGGTTTGGGGGGGAAGTCGTGCATCATGGCAAAGCCCGGCAGATGGCCGAGGAGCACGCGATGGGCGTGGAGCGCCCCCTTGGCGAGGCCGGTCGTGCCGGACGTGTAGATCATCAGGGCCGGATCGTCGGCCCTGCTGTCGATGGCGGTGAAGCGGTCCTGAGCGGATGCGATCAGATCGGCATAGGCGAGGGCTCCGCCGACGGCACCGTCGAGGCAGATGAGATGGGCCAGAGCCGGGAGGGCATGGCGGATGCCCTCGATCTTCGCCAGTCCGGCCGCATCGGTGATGAGCGCGGCGGCGCCGGAATCCGACAGGCGGTATTCCAGCGCCTCCGGGCCG
This sequence comes from Methylobacterium sp. CM6247, assembly GCF_054817925.1. Classification (NCBI taxonomy): domain Bacteria; kingdom Pseudomonadati; phylum Pseudomonadota; class Alphaproteobacteria; order Hyphomicrobiales; family Methylobacteriaceae; genus Methylobacterium; species Methylobacterium sp. CM6247. The sequence continues at coordinate 2,215,836 of NZ_JBTXKX010000003.1, read as the reverse complement.
AACAGGCCCGCCAGCGGCAGGGCGATGGCGCCGAGCTTGTAGGCGGCGGCATGGGCGACCACGACGGCGGCTGATTGGGGCAGAAGCACACCGATGCGGTCGCCGGGGCGCAGGCCGAGCCCGACGAGGGCTTGCGCGAGGCGGTTCGACGCCTCGCGCAAGCCTCCGAATGTCGTCGTCGTCACCGCCCCCGACGACGAGACGTCGTGGATCGCCGCGCGTCCCGGCTCGATCCCGGCCCAGCGGTCGCAGACATCGACGCCGATATTGAACCGCTCGGGGATGTCCCAGGCGAAGCCCGACACCAGGGCATCGTAATCGGAAGCCGGTTTCAGCACGGCGGAGACCTCACGCCGCAGTGGGTTTGAATCCGCCGGCGAACACGAAATCCGTGATCGGACGACGGCCGGTCGGGCTCTCCTTCGCCGTCTGCTCCTCGGTGAGATTGCCCGCTTCGATCATACGGCCGACGCCGTAGGCGGCCTCGACCCGGTAGGTCTCCGGCACGTTCAGGGCCGTGATCGTACGCTCCCGGTCGAACCCGGTCATTCCGTGCGCGTGCCAGCCCTGGCGGATCGCCTGGAGCTGGAAGTTCGCGGATGCCGCGCCGGCATCAAGGGAATGGCTCCAGGACGGCTTGAGCTCGTCGCCGACCTTCATTTGCGTATTCGACACCAGGATCACGATGGCGCCGGTATCCTTCACCCACTTCTGGTTGCCGGGCACGATCAGGTCGAAGAAAACCTGCCAATCGGGCGTGTCGCGCAGGGCGTAGAGGAAGCGCCAGGGCTGCGAGTTATACGCGGACGGCGCCCATCGGGCAGCCTCGAACATCCGCAGCAATTCCGCTTCCGGCACGGCCTCGCCGGTGAAGGCGCGGGGCGAGCGACGCTCGACGAAGAGCGGATCGATCTCATGGTCGGTCTGACGAGGCGGCAAGGCTATCTCCGAACGTGACGACCCCACCTGGCGCCATCGGCCGGCAGGGGACTCCTAGCGAGATGCACGAGGTCGGGTGCAAAGCGCAAATGCCCCTTGCGCATCCGGCTTCCGGCAATGTGGAAATTTCCCCGGGATTGCATGCAAGATCGTTCGAATTTGAACGATCTTTTTCAAGGGGGTTCAGCACTGTTAGGGATCATAATGCGTATTGGCGTTATTATCGACGTGACGATGCGACCGAACGGCAATGTCGAGGTTGAAGACGGTGCTGTCTGAGGCTTGGACGACAATGAATTCGGGGCGAACGACTTTGAGCCGTGGGCGGATCGCGTGAGTGAAAGACCGGTACGCCGGCTTAGTGCAGGCGGAACTCTGGCACCCGATTTTCCCGGTGCCGGTAAAGACATGCGCCTGCTTAGCGCCATCGATAGGCAGTTGCGTGCCAGGACCCTCAAACTCGCCTTCGAATCCGAGCTCGAAGCGCGTTTCGAGTACGACACGCGCGAGAAGCGCGTCCGGGACATCCGTTACACGATCGTCCTCGGCATGGTGGTCTTCCACGTCTACAACGTCGCGGGTTTCGTGACGACGCCGGACCTCGCCCTTCTCAATGTCGGGTTGCGGGCTCTGGCGATGACGCCGCTGGCTCTTCTGATCATCTGGGCGGTAGGACGAGTCACCGGACCGGTTCGGGAAGCCATCAGCGGTATCGGCATGCTTGCGGCCACCGGTATCCCCATCCTGATTTTCTGGATGGGAACGGGTCCGCTGGTCTCGCTGACCACGGCGACGATCTGGCTCAGTGTGCTCTTCGCCAACATCACCCTGCCGCTGCGGTTCTTCTGGGCCTGCTTCCTGTCGGGTATCACGGCCATCGCGGTGGCGGCGGGACTGTATCTGAAGCCGGACATCGCAGCGCCGGTGGGCGGCGTCCTCGGCCTCGACATGATGACGGGCATCCTCTTCAGCCTCGTCGCCACCTACAAGATCGAAGCCGCGAACCGGCGTGACTACCTGGTCAACCTGCGGGAAAGCTTGCGCGCCAAGCGCCTGGCCGAGGACAACACGACCCTCGCCCATCTTTCCACCACCGATCCGCTTACCGGCATCGCCAATCGGCGCGCTTTTGCGCGCGAGCTCTCCGAGTTCTGGGAAGCGAGCCTCGGAGGCCGGCATTTCGCCGTGATGCTGATCGACGTCGATTATTTCAAGCTGTTCAACGACCATTACGGCCACGGCGCCGGCGATACGTGCCTGCGTGAAGTGTCCGCCCTGCTGGCGAAGACGGCTGCGGGGTCGGGTGCGTTCGTCAGCCGCTATGGTGGCGAGGAATTCGCAGTCCTGATGCACACCAGCGATCCCGACGAGGCCTATGGGGTCGCGGAACGGTTCCGCCGCAGCATCGCGGAGAAGGGCCTGATTCACGGAAACCGGAACGATCACCTCGGCTTCGTCAGCGTCAGCATCGGCGTGGCGACGAGCTGCGGCCACGCCGCCACGGCCGTAGCGCTGGTCGAAGCGGCCGACATGGCTCTCTACGAGGCAAAAGGCACCGGCCGGAATCGAACCTGCCACAGCGGTAAGAACGGCAACGGCGAAGGAGGCCCGACGAGATACGTGGCGGCCGCGCAGTGGAGCGCCACCGAAAAACAGCCGGTCGCCAAAACCGGCTGAGCGGCAAGCATTAATGTCAGGGCTGAGGCAGCGGCCTCAGAGCGAGTCGACCGAAAATCCGTGCCGGTCCCGTCCCACGACAGGACGAGACCGGCGTGAGTTGAGCGTGAATTAATCGACGACCTTCGCCGTGGGACGGTCGTTGCCCTGAGCTGTTTCGTCGTGCCAGTCGCCCTTGCCGTCCTGGTAGCGGATACCCTCGGTGGAGCCCGGCACTTGCTGTTCGGCAGCGGCGGCCTGGGCGGCCTGCAGCGCTTCGTCGTGGCTCGGGAAGGTCTCGGAGAAGACGTCGCCGACCTTGTAGGCGAAGCCGCCATCGTGCTCGACGATGCGATAGGTGATCTCGGACATGCTGGTTCCTCCTCACGGCGCCTGCGTTCTTGCGCCACGTGCTTGGCATGGCGAACGGAGCGGGGCTGTCCGAGGTTCCGTCGTGGGATCAGTGCCGGGTGGGTGGAATGGGGTCCAGGACGTCCACGGCGGCCTCACAACCCGCGATCAAAGACTCCCGGACCTCTCTCTGGTCGAAGCCGATTCCGTCAGGGAACGCCATGATATGGGCGGTGTCTCCCCCTTCCCGGAGAATCCTACAGATCCAGCCCTCGACCACCCGCTCGAAATGCACCTCGTAACGTGTGCCGTCATGCTCGAATTCGTGAGGGTCCATCTCTGTCTTCCTTCCGGGCCGGCGGATTACGGCCCATCCTGTGGGCCTCGCCGGATGTGGGAAGCCGGGCTATGGCGTCAACGACCCAACGGAATGCGAAAGATCCGGCGATGCGCCTTCTCCTGCCTGCTGCGTCCATCTGCGCGGTTCTCGCCTGTCCGGAGGCCTTTGCCCAATCGGGCGGAAGCCTGTTCGGGAGCCCCGATCGCGTGCCGGCCAATCCGTTCGCGTCGAATTACCCCTCGGCCGCTCCACCCCGCAGCCACCCCGCCTATGAACGCTTACCGGGCGGAGAGGGGCGGCGGCGCGTCGTGAGACCTGAGCGGGCCGATTCGTTTCTCCCACCCCGCGACATCCCTCGGTGACGCGCCCATGGAGCGTCAGCTCTGGCTCAGCTCACCGGCGATGGCGGTGACGATACGCGGATCGTTGGGTTCCACCGACGAGGGATAGGCGCCGACGAGGCCGCCATCGCGGCCGACGAGGTATTTGTGGAAGTTCCAGTTCGGCGTGGAACCGGGCTTCTCGGCGGCGGCCCAGCGATAGAACGGATGGGCCTGCGGCCCGCGCACATGGGTCTTGGCGGCGACCGGAAAGGTGACGCCGTGATTCCGGCGGGCCGCCTCGGCGATGGCAACGCCGTCGAGGGGCTCCTGATTGCCGAAATCCGGCGACGGCACGGCGATCACCGTGAGGCCGCGCCCGCCGAAGCGCGTCCACAGAGCCTGAAGCCCGGAGAACTGCCCGGCAAAGCCGCAGGCGGTGGCGGTGTTGACGATGAGGATCGGCTTGTCCGCGAAATCCTTGAGAGCGATCAGCCCGCCTTCCGGTTTCTCGAAGGCGAAGGCCCTCGCATTGCCCTCGCTGGTCGCGGCGCGCGCACCGGTTGCGATGACGCTGCCGAGAAGAAACAGGGCCTGTCGGCGAAGTAGGGTCATCGGGGGTCGCTCCCTGGGCGGACAGAGGCTGGAATCGGCCCGCTTTCGCCCTGACGGAAACTAGTCCGGCGATCCGGACTGTCCACTATCGGGTGCATCGCGGGTGGAACCTTTCGCAAGGGCTCAGCTTGAGCGAGGACCGAGTTCGACCACCGAACCCAGAGCGGAAAGACACGCCCCTATGCGCATCCTGTTGCTTGCAGCGACCCTCGCAACGCCCCTCGTCTTCGCTGGAGCGTCGATTGCCGGTGCTCAGACGGCGGATCCGCAGAATGCGGGCTCGGCTCCGGCTCCGGCGGCCCCCGCCACTCTCAACAACGACCTGCGTCCGACCTTCGTCGCACAGGCGCCGTCCGACCGGGTCACCTCCAAGCTGATCGGCCTGACCATCCAGAACGGCGCCAACGAGACGATCGGCGAGATCGCCGACATCGTTCTCGACGAGAGCAGCACGATCAAAGCCTGGGTCGTCGGCGTCGGCGGATTCCTCGGCATCGGCACGAAATACGTGGCGGTGGATCCGAGCGCCCTGAAGCTCGCCCGAGTCGACGACAAGGCGATGAAGGCGACGATCGACACCAACAAGGACCAGCTCCGCGCCGCGCCGGAATATGTCTATCTCGGTCAGGCCAAGCCCAATTCCGGCGACACCAAGTCGACGGAGACGAGGGCGCCCGACGCCAAGCCGGCGGAAACCAAGACGGCTCCCTGACGCCGAAGGCACGCCGGCATAGCGTGCCTTGGAGCCGTGGCGATGTAACGAGAAGGGCGGCCGAGACAGTGATGTCTCGGCCGCCCTTCTCGTTACCCGATCGGAAGAGTCCTAAAGGTCAATCTCGGTTTCCGAGAGCCTCGCGCACGGTGCTGGCGACCGCGTCGTTTCTGACCTCGTTCGTCACGTAGACGTCGTCATGGCCGTCCTCGATCACCTCGGGCAGAGGGTCGCGCGGCGCTTCGTTGGCGAAGACGATCCGTAGGTCGGGCCGAAGGGCGCGCGCTTCGAGGACAAGCTTGGTCGAACACAACTCGCCCTTGAGGCTGATATCGGTGACGAGCACGTCGACCGGGAGGCCGAGGGCCAGAACCGTCATCGCATCGACGCCGGAATCGACGGTCGTGGCGGCGTATCCGGCACGCCGGATCTGCGATGCCACCTCGTCGCGCCAGTGCTTCTGTCGTCCAGCGATCAGAACCTGAACGCCGTAGGCTCCACCGGTGGAAGCCGTCGGTTCCATGGTCGAAACTCCTCGTTTCCGCCTGGGCGCGCCTGGATCGGCTCAAGCCGGTTCCAGCACGTATCTTCTGTGCGACGCGTCATCGTAGGACACGTTTGCACTGCAGGACAAGGCGTCCGCAGATGTCCGTCGCGTCGGATACAGGAAATCCCCGAGGAGCTTGACTGTTCCCTCGAATGCGCCCGCCGGTGTTGACGTGGCGGCGGTGGGCGATGCAACACCGCCGCGCCGCCAGAGAATCGATAGCGGCGGATTGCCGGAGCCCGACCGACTGATGTCATCCGCCAAAACTCCCCCCGTCTCGCCCCTCGCACCGAAATCCGTGCCGGACCTGCCGCCCATCGCCGGCGTCGGCATCGCCACCGCGCAGGCGGGCATCCGCTATTCCGGGCGCACCGACGTGCTCTATCTGGCGTTGCAGCCGGGGACACAGGCGGCGGGCGTGTTCACCCGCTCGAGATGCCCCTCCGCACCGGTGGATTGGTGCCGCGAAGCCCTGGCGAGGGAAGGCGCCCGCGCCCTCATCGTCAATTCCGGCAATGCCAATGCCTTCACCGGAGCGCGTGGACGGGACGCCGTGGAACTCACCGCGAAGATCGGTGCCGAGGCGGCGGGATGCCGGCCCGACGAGGTCTTCATCGCCTCCACCGGCGTCATCGGCGAGCCCCTCGACGCGACCAAGTTCGAAGGTGTGCTGAGCGATTGCGCGGCCCGGACCGAGACCGGCCCAGCGGCCTGGGCGGCGGCGGCGCAGGCGATCATGACCACCGACACTTTCCCCAAACTCGGCACGCGCACAGCGACGATCGACGGGACAACGGTGACGATCAACGGCATCGCCAAGGGCGCGGGCATGATCGCGCCCGACATGGCGACGATGCTGAGCTTCGTCTTCACCGACGCGGCCCTGCCGCAGGTCGTGCTCCAGACCCTTCTGAGCGCCGGCACGCAGACGAGTTTCAACTGCGTGACGGTGGATGGCGACACCTCCACCTCCGACACGCTGATGCTGTTCGCCACCGGAGCCGCCGGCAACGCACCCGTGACTGATCCGGGCGACGCCCGCCTGTCGGGTTTCCGCGCGGCGCTGGACGATCTGCTCATCGAGCTGGCGCAGCTCGTCGCCAAGGATGGCGAGGGCGCGCGCAAGTTCGTCACCGTCAACGTGAAGGGCGCGACGAACGATGCCTCGGCCCACCGCATCGCCATGTCCATCGCCAATTCGCCCCTGGTGAAGACGGCCATTGCCGGGGAGGACGCCAATTGGGGCCGCGTCGTCATGGCGGTGGGCAAGGCAGGCGAGCCCGCCGACCGCGATCGCCTCGCGATCTGGTTCGGCGACGTCCGTGTCGCCCGCGAGGGCGCCCGCGACCCGGATTACAGCGAGGCGGCAGCGAGCGCCGTCATGCGCGAATCGGACGTTGCCGTGACGGTCGATCTCGGCCTGGGCAATGGCACGGCGCGGGTTTGGACCTGTGATCTGACCAAGGGCTATATCGAGATCAACGGGGATTACCGTTCATGAGCCGCTCGTCCGAGCGCGCTCCGCGCCGGTTCCGGATCGCCGTCGCATCCGTTCTGCTCGCCGCCCTGGTGCTTCCCGCATGGGCGGACGAGCACGACAAGCGTGAGAGCCGCATCGTCGTCACCGGCCGCGCCCGCGCCGAGACACCACCGGATTTCGCCTCGGTTGAGATCGGGATCGAAGCCAAGGGCGCGACGCCCGCTGCCGCCCTCGACGGAGCGAGCAGTGTCGTCCGCGCGCTCATCACGCTGTCGGCCGGGTTTGGCGTCGGCGAGAGCGATATCGGCACGACGGCGGTCACCCTCACCCAGGCGACGCGGGAGGTACGCCAGCCCGACGGCAGCACCACCGAGAAGCCGGACGGCTACCGCGCCGCCAATAGCGTGCGGGTGCGCCTCTCCGATATGGGCAAGCTCGGCGAGCTGATGCGCAAGGCTTTGGACGCGGGCGCCAACCGGATCGAGGGCGTGGCGTTCGGCCTGAAGGATCCGAATGCGGCGGAGGCCTCCGTACAGGTAGCGGCCATGAAGGATGCGATGGCGCAGGCGGGACGCCTCGCCGAGGCCGCCGGCGTGAAGCTCGGAGCGCCCCTGCTGATCCAGACAACGCCCCAGGGCGGCGGGATGCCGATGGCGATGGCGGCGGCCCCGATGCGGTCCAAACGCTCCGGCGTGCCGGTGCCGCTGGCGGCGGGCACGATCGAGACGAGTGCCGAGGTCTCGGCCAGCTTCGCGATCCTGCCGTGACACAAGACTCCGCCGTGACGCCGCCTCCGTTCCGCATCCTCCTCGTCGTGGCGGTCGCCCTGGTGGATACGGATGGCCGCGTTCTCCTGGCCCAGCGCCCGGAGGGCAAGCAGCTCGCTGGGTTGTGGGAGTTCCCCGGCGGCAAGGTCGAGCCGGGAGAGCGGCCGGAGGAGACCCTGATTCGCGAATTGCGCGAGGAGATCGGGATCGAGGTGAAGGAGGCCTGCCTTGCTCCGCTGACCTTCGCGAGCCACGCCTATCCCGACTTTCACCTGCTGATGCCGCTCTATGTCTGCCGACGCTGGGAGGGCATGGCCCGTTCCATGGAGGGGCAGGCGCTGAAATGGGTGCGCCCGCGCGAACTCAAGGACCAGCCGATGCCGTCCGCCGATGCGCCGCTGATCCCGTTCCTGGTCGATCTCCTCGGACCTTGATGGCTGCACCCTGCCGCCACAGGTTGTCCGTCGGAGGCGGGAGACGGAAAGCATGGCGCGCAAGGCAGCGGTAAAGACGGCCCCCAAGCCGAGCGCGGTCGCGGCGGAGAAGCCGAAGCGCGTCACGCGCAAGACCACGCCGTCGCCTGAGACCTTGGCGCCGCTGGGGCTCGACCGATTGATCGGCCTCGTCCTCGACGAGACCGCGCGTAACCCCGCCTTCAAGAAGCTCGTCACCGCCGCGATCGCCGGATTGCAGGGACCCGATGCCGTCGCCGCCCTGATCGACAGACGGTTGACCGCCCTCGAACGGGCCCACGGTTACATCGACTGGCAGAAACGGCGTAGCTTCGCCGCCGATCTCGACGCCACGATCTCCACCATCGTCTCGGAACTGGCTCCTCTCGACGTGGACGCCGCCCTCAACCGGTTGATCCGTTTCCTGGGCGGGGCGCAGGGCGTGCTGGAGCGCGTCGACGATTCCAGCGGTCAGGTGGCGGGCGTCTACGAACGGGCGACGCATGCCGCCGCCGATCTGGCGCTTCGGCTCCCTCCGGCCGAGGCCGCCCAATTGGCCGTGAGACTGGTGCCGCTCCTCGAGACGGACGGGTTCGGCATCCTCGATGCCCTGCTTCTCACGGTGGTGGAGGGCCTGCCGGATACGGCCTTGGCGCCGGTCGACGCGGCCCTCGCATCGGCGACGCCGCCGGAACCGAAGGCATCGGGCAAGCCGGCAACCCGCTCGGCCGCCTTCAGCACGCAGGGCTGGGACCGGAAGATGGAGCGCATGCGCCTGCTGCGGATGCGACAGGCCCTGGCCGACCGGCGCGGCGACGTCGAGGCTTTCATCGCCCTGGAACAGGCGATCTCCCCCGATCATCCCAACACTATGGCCGTGGCGGAGCGTCTGCTCTCGGCGAACCGCGCCGCCGAGGCCCTCGACTGGATCGGACGGCCGCAGAAGCGCGGAATCGTCGTCGTCACCCGCGAGCAGATGCTGACGGGAAGCTTCGACCCGGACGCCCCCCAGCGTGAGCGGGCCTCCCTCGAAATCCGCATCCTCGACGCTCTCGGCCGCAGGGACGAGGCCCAGGCAAAGCGCTGGGCCTGTTTCGAAGCCCGTCTCGACCGCGAGATGCTGCGCGACTACGTCGCCAAGCTCCCTGACTTCGAGGACGAGGAGGCGCTGGAGCGTGCCTTCGACCATGCGGCGTCTCACGACGATCCCTACCGCGCCCTGCATTTCCTCGTGCATTGGCCAAAGCGCGACCGTGCTGCGCGCCTCGTCATCGACAAGGCCGCGACATGGGACGGCAACCGCTATGAGATCCTCGCTCCCGCGGCCGAGGCTCTGGAAGAGGCGAGCCCGAAGGCGGCGAGCCTGCTCTACCGCTGCATGATCGACGACATGCTGAGCAAGGGCCGCTCCAGCGCCTACGGTTACGGCGCACGCCACCTCCTGACCCTCGATACCCTGGCGCAGCGCCTCGAACCGGGCGACCTCACGCCGGACCACGCCGCCTATCGCGACGCGTTACGCAAGGCGCACGGGCGGAAATCGGCCTTCTGGGAGAAGGCTGGACAATCCCGCGTATGACGGAACTCAGCTCACCTCGATGGCGTCGACCCTGTCGGGATAGAAGGCGAGATGATCCTTGATTTCGGCGACGGCGGGAAACGGAGTCTCGTAGCTCCAGACTGCGTCGGCCCGAACCGTGTCGCCGACCGTCAGCGTGTAGTAGCTGGCCTCGCCCTTGTAGGGGCAGTGGCTCCTGCGCGCCGAGCGGGTGAAATGCTCCCAGCGCGCATCGGCGCGGGGCAGGTAATAGACAGGCCCGTAAGCCGCCTCGCGGAGGACGAGGGCGGCTCCGGATTCCGCGATCACGGTGCCGGCGAGGATGACGCGGACGCGCAGAGGGCTCGTCTCGATGGTGATGGGATGGTCCGGGCCGGGCTGTTTGATCGTAGTCTCCTCAGGAATCGCTGGTTGTGCCGGGCGTGATCTCGGGAACGCCCAGGGCGTCGGCGAGACGGGACTTGGCGCTGCCGGGCTTCAGCGGCTTCTGCTGGCTCTCATGCGGCGCCCAGCCGGAGAGCCACAGGATCTCGAACGTCGCCCGTAAGCGCCCGTCGGGATCGGCGAAGCGCTCGGCATAGATCGCGGCCATCCGCATCAGGGTATCGCGGCGCAGGGGCGTACGGCGGCGCTCGATGAGCACGTTGGTGAGGCCCATGGCGCGCAGGTCGCGCATCAGGGCGAAGGGATCGGCGTAGCGCACGGTGATCGTGTCGACATCCGTCACCGGCAGGGCGAAGCCGGCGCGCTGGAGCAGGCTGCCCATCTCGCGCACCTCGGCGAAGGGCGCCACGCGCGGACTGATTCCGCCTTCGATCTCGACCTCGGCCTGCCCGAAGGACTGGCGCAGTTCTGTGAGAGTGCGCCCGCCGAGGAGACAGCCGACGAACAGCCCGTCGGGCTTCAACACCCGCCGCAACTGGGCCAGCGCACCCGGCAGATCGTTGACGTGCTGCAGGGCCAGCAGCGACAGGCCGAGATCGAAACGGGACGCCGCCAGCGGCAGCGCCTCCGGATCGCCGACCGCGACGGCGAGACCATCGCCGGCCTCGGCCAGTGGCGCCACACGGGTGACGGCGCCGACGCGGCCGGAGCGCAGAAGACGGCGGGCGGGGGCGGAACTCGGCGTCCCGAGGTCGAGCGCCTCGGGAAAGGGGCGCAGCACCGCGGCGAGACGATCGTCGAGATCCTCGGCGAGTCGCGCCAGCAGGAAATCGGCATAGCCCGCACGGATGGCGCGCAGGAGGCGGAGACGGGCAAGGGCCGTATCGAAGAGGGGCGGTGGGCTGGTCATCTCGCTCCTATAGCTGGCGCGAAAACGTGATCCTGCCAACCGGAACGGGGCAGAGCGGCGGGAGGTTGGCGCATCATAACGAAAACCGGAGACCGGATTCATGATTCGACTTCTGACGGGAATCGCCTTGTCCACCCTCGCGGCCCTCTCGCTGAGTGGGGCCGCCGAAGCCAAGGGCTGCATCAAGGGCGCGCTCGTGGGCGGCGTCGCCGGCCATATGGCCGGACACGGCAAGATGGGGGCGGCAGCCGGCTGCGCCATCGGCCACCACAGGGCCAGCAAGAAGGACAAGCAGCAGAATCAGGGCCAGCAGCCCGCGGCACAGTAAGGCGCCGCTTTCCGGACGTCGCTTCGCCGGGACAATGTTGCGTAAGGTCTTCGCGATGCGACGAACTGGACCTAAGCACGCAGTATGGTGTCCGCCGCCCAATTTCTTCGGCGAGGTGTCCGTTCGATCTCGGCGGGCGCCCTCGGCCTGATCTACCCGCCGACCTGCGCCGGCTGCGGCGCCGCCACTGCGGATCCGCATGCTTTGTGCCCCCGCTGCTGGTCGAGCCTGCGCCTCATCGAACAGCCCTATTGCCCGCGCCTGGGCACGCCGTTTCCCGTCGATCTGGGGCTCGGCCCCCTCTTGTCCCCGCGCGCCATCGCCGATCCCCCCGTCTTCGGGCGGGCCAGGGCCGTCGCGCTTTACGACGATGTGGCGCGCGATCTCGTTCACCGCCTGAAATACGAGGACCGGCTCGATCTCGCCGCCCCCATGGCGCGGATGATGGCATCGGCGGGCGCCGAATTGCTGCGGGAGGCCGATTGCCTCATTCCCGTGCCGTTGCACTGGACCCGGCTGTGGCGCCGTCGTTTCAATCAGGCCGCCCTCCTCGGCCGCGGTATCGGCCGCATTGCTTCCTTACCCTGCGAGACCTCGCTTCTCGCCCGGGTGAAGGCGACGCGCTCGCAGGTCGGGCTCAGCCGCGCGGCGCGGGCGACGAATCTCCAGGGCGCGTTCCGGGTCCCCGCATCGGCGAAGCCCAGGCTCCAGGGGCGAAGGGTTCTGCTCATCGACGATGTCACCACCACCGGCTCCACCGCCAATGCCGCATCGCGGGTGCTCTTGCGGGGAGGAGCGGCTTCGGTGGATGTCCTCACCTTCGCCTTGGTCGCCGCCGAGGCAGGCTGAGCCAACAAACCGACCTCCGCCCTTGACAGCCGGGCTCCGCCACGGCCTCCCAACGTCCATGACAGGATTGACGTCACGAGACATTGCGGTGATCGGCGGAGGCCCGGCCGGGCTGGCGGCCGCCGAGATTCTGGCCGAGGCCGGTCACCGCGTCACGATCTACGAGCGGATGCCCTCGGTGGGGCGCAAGTTCCTCATCGCCGGGCGGGGCGGCCTCAACCTCACGCATAGCGAGCCGCTGGAGGCGTTCCACCGCCGCTACCACCCGGCGAATCCGTCCTTCGCGAAAGCGGTCGACGCGTTTCCTCCGCAAGCCTTGCGGGACTGGTGCGAGGGGCTCGGCCAGCCGACCTTCGTCGGGTCGAGCGGCCGTGTATTCCCGAAGAGCTTCAAGGCCTCCCCACTCCTGCGGGCATGGCTGGGGCGGCTCGATGCGTCCCGCGTCCGCATCCTCACACGGCATCTCTTCCTGGGTTGGGAGGCGGATGGAAGCCTGGCTTTCCAGACCCCGGACGGACGCGTCACGGTGGCCCCCCAGGCGACCCTGATGGCTCTTGGCGGAGCGAGCTGGCCACGGCTCGGCTCGGATGGGACCTGGGTCCCGCTTCTCACCGGGGCAGGCATCGCCGTCTCGCCGCTCAAACCCGCCAATGTCGGCTTCGGCGTGCCATGGTCGGATGTGTTCCGCGAACGCTTCGCCGGGACGCCCCTGAAGCGCGTCGTGCTCAGGCTCGGCGAGGAGAGCGTACGCGGCGAGGCCATGATCACCACGGACGGGATCGAGGGCGGGGCGGTCTATGCCCTGTCGCGCCTCATCCGCGAGGCGATCGAGGCCAAGGGTGAGGCCCGTCTCGTCCTCGATCTGCGACCGGACCTGACCGAGGATGCGCTGATGCGACGCCTCGCGACGCACAAACAGGGCGCCTCCCTCGCCACGCGCCTGCGCAAGGATGCGGGGCTCGACCCCGTGGCGGCGGGAATTTTGCGCGAGGCGGCCGGCCGCGCGCTTCCATCCTCGGCGGGCGATCTCGCCGCCTTGATCAAGGCGGCTCCCTTGCGCCTGCTCGCTCCCCGTCCGATCGACCGGGCGATCTCCACGGCGGGGGGCGTCGCCTTCGAGGCCGTCGATCACCGCTTCATGCTGAAAGCGCGGCCGGGGGTCTTCGTCGCCGGCGAGATGCTGGATTGGGAAGCCCCCACCGGCGGCTACCTGCTGCAGGGCGCCTTTTCCAGCGGTCGCGCGGCGGCCGCCGGGATGATGGACTGGCTCGATGAGGCCGATCCGGAACTATAGACGCGTGCAGAACCCGACCATGCCCTTGGCATCGGACGGGCAGGACGCGCTGGCGCCGCCATTGGCGAAGGACGGGCTGCCCGAGGACAGGCAATAGGCCGAGACGAAGGCCTCGCCACTGGCACAGCTCAACTCGCAGCCGCTTGTCGAGCACGTCTCGTTGCGGACGGGACGAAGGCTGGAGTTGGCGGCGCTGGCCGTAATGCCAGCTGCCCCCGGCTCGCCCTGAGGACCGGCAGGGCCCCTGGGACCCGTTTCCCCCTTGGGGCCGACATCGCCTTTTGGCCCAACCTCACCCTTGGGACCGACATCACCCTTAGGACCGACATCGCCCTTGGGACCAGTCTCTCCCTTGAGCCCGGCCTCGCCCTTCGGTCCCGTCTCCCCTTTCGGCCCGGCCTCGCCCGCGGGGCCCGCAATCCCCTGCGGTCCGACAAGCCCTGCCATGCCCTGGGGCCCGGTTTCGCCTGCGGGGCCCGCATCGCCCTTGGGGCCGGGCTCGCCCGTGGGTGCGCAATTGGCCACCACCGCCTCCCTCTCGTCTTCACCGGCCTTCAGCGCCGCGACGCAGGTAGCCGGCCGGTAGGGAAGGCGGAACAGGAAACGCCCGCGCGAATCGGCCATCACCGAGATGTCTTCGTCGAGAATGACGACGGTGCCGGCCTTGCGCACGCTGCCCGAGATCCGCAGGTCTCCCCCCTCGATCCGCGCATCGTAAACCTGGATCGGCTGCGACGGCGTCACGACCCGCCTGGTCCTGGCCCTGGGCCCCGGAGCCGCTGCGGCATCGGTCGCCGGGGCGGCGCTCATCCCACGGCCCGGCTGGCCGGGACTGACCTGGCCTGGCGCCTGCGCGAAGGCGGCCCCGGAGAAGGAGCCCACGAGCAGCATCAGGCCGATCAGCGATTTGCCGAACAGGGAACCGGCCTTCTGGCTGTTTCCGGACGGGCGATGAAGGGCCTGGCACTGGGCGGCTTGGTCGAGGCGCATGGGCATTCTCTCCCGGCTGATGCGCCGGGGGTCCGGCACGGCGGAGGGACAATGCCGGGTCCGGCCATGGGGTCAAGTCCACAACGAAGGGCTCGAACGCCCTGCCGATTCTCGGCCGTCCACACTCATCCACAGCCGTCCACAGGGGAAACGACTGTTTGCGTTGGGAAATTTTTCAGACCCCTGAAACCTGTTGAGTGTGTTCTTGTTTTGTTCTTATCGTCCGGCGACGGTGCGGACAGGATGGCTTTGGCTCAACGGACAATGCGCGATGAGGGCGAGACGAACACGGACGAGTTCGCGCGGCGCCGGAGGGTTGCGATGGCCGCCCTGCGCGATCACGGGGGAGGACATTCCGACGCCCTCCGCGTCGAGTCGTTGCCCCTGGGAATCGCCCATATCGATTCGGGGCTTCCCGGCAACGGCCTCACTCTCGGGCGACCGCACGAGATCGCGCCGGAAGCCGAGGGCGACGAGGCGGCGGCCCTGGGCTTCACCCTCGCCCTCGTGGCGCGTCACCTCGCGCGGGTCGAGGGAGAGGCGCTCCTCGTCATCGGCAAGGGCCATCCGACGCCCTACGGCCATGGGCTCGCCGGGCTCGGCCTCGATCCGGGCCGCCTGCTGATCCTGGAGGTGGAGAACGACGCGGATGCCTACCGCGCCGTGGAGGAAGCCCTGCGGTCTCAGGGCCTGAGGGCAGTGGCGGGGCTGGTGGATGCCGGCCTGCCGCTGAAACAGAGCCGTCGGCTGCATCTGGCGGGCGAGGCGGCCTCCCGCCTCCTCCTCGTCCTGCGGCCACCGCAGGCGGAAAACCCGAACATGGCCGCGACCCGCTGGCGGATCGGGTCGGGGGCGGCCCTGCGGGACCGCTTCGGCTGCATCGAGCGGCCCTGCTGGCGGGCACGGCTCGACCGCTGCCGCAACGGACGGACCGGGGATTGGCTTCTGGAGTGGGATCATGCCGCGCATCGTTTCGGTCTGGCTGGAGCAGTGGCCGCTGACGCGCCTCAGGCGCGCTCGAACACGGCTTGAACACGCGGCGCCAGAAGCGGCCGCGCCCTCCGTCGTGGCCGCCATCGGCCCGGGGGGCCTGCGCATCACGGCAGTGGATGCCGCTGCCTGGGCCCTGGGCCTGCGCCCGGGAGAGCCCCTGGCGCGAGCCCGAGCGAGGATCGGCCCCGGCATCGCCGTCCACCCCGCCGACCCGGAGGCCGATGCCGCCGCCCTCGCACGGCTCTGCCTCTGGGCCCGTCGCTACACGCCCGTGGTCGCGCCGTTCGGACCGGCAGAGGGGGCTGCCGGCTTCTTCCTCGACGTGGAGGGGGCGAGCCATCTGTTCGGCGGAGAGGAAGGCCTGATGGCCGACCTTTCCGGTCGCCTGTCGGCCAATGCGATTCCCGCCCGGCTGGCCCTGGCCGACACGCCCGCCTGCGCCTTCGCCCATGCCCGCCACGGCGGTTCGGCGAGGCCCGTCATCGTGCCGCCCGGAGACAATGCACCGTCCCTGCGCGAGCTTTCCGTCGCCGCATTGCGGATCGAGCCGTCCATCTCGGACTCGCTGCGTCGCCTCGGCCTGCGCCGGATCGGAGCGTTGGCCGACGCGCCCCGCCCTCCCCTCGCCCGACGCTTCGGCGAGACCCTGCTCCTGCGCCTCGATCAGGCATTGGGGAGGAGGCCCGAACCGCTAGTCTCCCTGGCCGAGCCTGCCGCCTTCGGCGCGAGCCAGGGATTCCTCGACCCGATCGGACATCAGGCCGGCATCGTCGCCACCGCCATCCGGCTGATGCGGGAGATCGCTCCCCGTCTCGGCGCATCGGGCATGGGCGCGCAATCCCTGCGCTTGAGCCTGCATCGGGTCGACGGCATCGAGAAGACCCTCGATCTCGGCCTGTCGGAACCGACCCTGTGCCCCATCCAGATCGGTCGGCTGCTGGACCTGCGCCTCGACCGGCTCGGCCCGGCCCTCGATGCCGGCTTCGGCTTCGAGACCGTGCGGCTCGACGTGACCGGCATCGGCCGGCTGGAAGCGCGCCAGGACTCCCTCGCGGATACGGGCCTCGATCGACGCGCGGAAGGCAACGGAACCACCCGCCTCGCCGATGCCCTGCGCCAGCGCATCAGGGCCAGGGTGATAAGGGTGAGCCCACGAGCGAGCCATATCCCCGAACGCGCCGACGCCCTGGAACCGTGGCGGGTGAACCATGTGGCCCTCGACTGGGCCGGGCGGGGGAATGCGCGCCCGGGCGGCCCCGTGCCGTCCCGCCCCCTCGTCCTCTTCCCTCGCAGCGAAATGGCCGACGAGGTGTTCTCGCTGGCCCCCGACGGGCCGCCCCAGCGTTTCCGCTGGCGCCGACGTCTGCACCGAATCGCCCATGCCGAAGGACCGGAGCGCATCGCCGACGCCTGGTGGCACGCCCCCGCACCGGCCCGGGACTATTACGTGGTCGAGGACGAATCCGGCCGGAGGCTCTGGGTCTACCGGGAAGGCTTCCACACGGCGCAGCAGGCCGCACGCTGGTTCGTGCAGGGATTGTTCGCGTGAGTGCCGAGATGAGTGCCCTCCCCTCTCCCCGCCGGGCGGGGAGAGGATCGCAGGCACCTTGCCGTGTCTGCGATGAGCGGAGGCGAAGCCGGAGCGAGGGTGAGGGGGACTCTTCGGATGAGGCTCCTTCGGACGCGCCCCCTCACCCTCGGCTGCCGCCTCGCCGCGTCGACAACGGGGTCGTCGCGGCCATCTCCCCGCTCGCGGGGAGAGGGGATTGCGCGAACGGCCCATCTTTCTGCGCATGACCCCGCCCTATGCGGAGCTCGCGGTGACCACGAATTTCTCGTTCCTGCGCGGAGCCTCGCATCCGCAGGAAATGGTGGCGCAGGGTGCCGAACTCGGGTTTCACGCCATCGGCATCGCCGACCGCAACACGCTGTCGGGCGTGGTGCGCGGCCATGCCGAGGCCAAGCGCCGGAAGAAGGCGGGCGAAGCGACGGTCCGGTATCTGCCGGGCGTCCGTCTCGTCACCGAGGAAGGTTTTGAGGCGGTCGCCTACCCCATGGACCGGGATGCCTATGGCCGGCTCTGCCGGTTGCTCACGGATGGCAACCGCCGTTCGGAGAAGGGCGAATGCCGCTTCGGCATCGCGGAGGTGCTCGCGGCGGCAAGGGGCCAGATCTTCATCGCCATTTCTCCGGAGGATTTTCTGCCTTCGGAAGACGGCTCGCCGCCGGAAATGGCGGACGAGGCCTTCGCCCGTCACCTCGCCGATCTGGCGGAGGCGGCGCCGGGCCGCGTCTTCCTCGGTGTCAGCCACCGCTACCGTGGCGACGAGCGCCGCCGCCTCGGCCGGCTGGCCGGGTTCGGGAAACGCCTCGGCGCGCCGATGGTGGCGGTGTCGGACGCGCTCTACCACCACCCCGACCGGCGGCCCCTGCAGGATGTCGCCACCTGCATCCGCGAGGGCTGCACCCTGGTCGAGGCCGGCTACCGGCTGGAGGCCAATGCCGAGCGCCATCTGAAGCCGCCGGAGGAGATGGCCCGGCTCTTCGCGGACCACCCGGAGGCGATCGCGCGCAGTGTCGAGATCGCGCAAGCCTGCGAGTTCTCGCTGGAGGAGCTGAAATACGAGTATCCCGACGAGACCGTCCCCCCCGGCAGGACGGCCCAGGGGCATCTCGAATACATGACCCGGCAACGGGCCCGGCTGCGCTATCCGGATGGCATTCCCGAGATGGTGGAGACGGCCCTCGCCCACGAATTCGACCTGATCCGCCAGCTCGATTACGCCCGCTACTTCCTCACCATCCACGACATCGTCGAATTCGCCCGGAACCGGGGAATCCTGTGCCAGGGCCGCGGCTCGGCGGCCAATTCCGTGGTCTGCTACTGCCTCGGCATCACCTCGGTGGACCCGACCAAGATCCGGCTGCTCTTCGCCCGCTTCATTTCCGAAAGCCGCGACGAACCGCCCGATATCGACGTCGATTTCGAGCACGAGCGCCGTGAGGAGGTGATCCAGCACCTCTACGATCGCTACGGGCGGGAGCGCGCGGCCATCTGTGCGACGGTGATCCATTACCGGCCCCGCAGCGCGATCCGCGAGGTCGGCAAGGTGCTGGGCCTCACCCCCGACATCACCGGCATGATGGCCGACACGGTGTGGGGCTCATGGGGAGACGGCCTGCCCGACCAGCATATCGCGCAAGCCGGGCTCGACCCCGCCAACCCGGCGATCCGGCAGGCGGTGGACCTCGCGATCCAACTCATCGGCTTCCCGCGCCACCTGTCCCAGCATGTGGGCGGCTTCGTGCTGACGCGGGGGCGTCTCGACGAGACCGTGCCCATCGGCAATGCGGCGATGCCGGACCGCACCTTCATCGAATGGGACAAGGACGACATCGACACGATCGGCCTTCTCAAGGTCGACGTGCTGGCGCTCGGCATGCTGACCTGTCTCAAGCGCGGCCTCGACTTCCTGCGCGAGGATTTCGGCGTCGCCTACGAGACCCTGGCCGACATCCCGCCGGAGCAGCCGGACGTCTACGCGATGCTCTCGAAGGCCGATTCCGTCGGCGTATTCCAGGTCGAGAGCCGGGCGCAGATGTCGATGCTGCCGCGCCTGAAGCCGAAGGAATTCTACGATCTCGTGGTGCAGGTCGCCATCGTGCGCCCCGGCCCGATCCAGGGCGACATGGTCCATCCCTACCTGAAGCGCCGCTCGGGCGAGGAACCTGTCGTCTTCCCATCCCCTTCCCCCGACCATGGGCCGAAGAACGAACTCGAAGAGGTATTGAAGCGGACCTTCGGCGTGCCGCTGTTCCAGGAACACGCCATGCAGATCGCGATCACGGCGGCCGGATTCACGCCGTCTGAAGCCGACGGCTTGCGCCGGGCCATGGCGACCTTCCGGCACAACGGGCTGATCGTGAATTTCAGGACCAAGTTCATCGAGGGCATGGTCGGGCGCGGCTATCCACGCGACTTTGCCGAGCGCTGCTTCAAGCAGATCGAGGGATTCTCAACCTACGGCTTTCCCGAAAGCCACGCGGCGAGCTTCGCCCTGCTGGTCTACGCCTCGGCCTGGATGAAATGCCGGCACCCGGACGTTTTCCTGGCCGCCATCCTGAACTCGCAGCCCATGGGATTCTACCAGCCGGCCCAGCTGGTGCGGGATGCCCGCGCCCATGGGGTCGAGGTGCGCGGGCCCGACGTCAACGCCAGCGAATGGGACTGCACCCTGGAACCGGCCTCGGAGCAGCGTGGGCCGGAGCGCCGCTTCGCCGTCCGCATCGGCCTGCGGCAGGTGAGCGGCCTGCCGAAAGCCGCCATGGCCCGGCTCGTGGCCCTGCGCGGCAACGGCTATGCCAGCGTCGAGGGCCTCCAGGCCGCCCTGACGCTGCCCCGCAACGCCCTCGAGCGCTTGGCGGAAGCGGATGCCTTCCGCTCCCTCGACCTTGACCGCCGCGCCGCGCTCTGGGCGGTGCGGGCGCTGGAAGGAACGTCGATGCGGGCCAGCGCCGGGCGGGGCGTCCCCACCGACCGGCGCACCCATCTCCTCGATGCGCCGATGCCGCTTTTCGCCTTCCATGCCGATGATGGCCTGTTCCGGGCCGAGCCCGCGGTGGAGCTGCCCGCCATGGCGCTCTCCGAGCATGTGGCGGAGGATTACGTCTCCACCGGCCTCTCGCTCAAAGGCCATCCGGTGGCGTTCTTCCGGGCGCGCCTCGCCCGCATCGGCGCGATACCTGCGGCGGCCCACCACGACCCTTCATGGGCGCAGAATGCCCGCGTCACGGTGGCGGGCCTCGTCCTCACCCGGCAGCGCCCCGGCACCGCCAAGGGCGTGGTGTTCCTGACGCTGGAGGACGAGACCGGCATCTGCAACGTCATCGTCTGGAAGAAGGTGTTCGACGCCAACCGGCGCATCGCCATGAGCGCGCGCTTCCTTGCCGTGCGCGGCCGCATCCAGCGCTCAGGGCTGGTGGTTCATCTCTTGGCCGAGCAGTTTCGCGACCTGACGGAGGAATTGCGGACCCTACGGGAGGGCGGCCTCCCCCTCCCCCCTGAGACGACAGATTTCGGGGCCCCGCCCGACCGGCGCGTCTACCGCAGCCGGGATTTCCATTGAGGGGCGGTGCGCATCCCCTCTCCCCGCTGGCGGCTACCGGATTCACCCATCTGCTTTTGCAGGCAGAGCGCGTCCCTCTCCCCCTTGTGGGGAGAGGTCAGGAGTGGGGGTGGCTCCGCCAGCCTCCGCAGCATGAGGGTAACCCCACCACCCCCACCTCCAACTCCTCCCCACAAGCTCGACGGATCTTGAGCAGGCACGAGATCCGCTGGGGAGGAGGGCTTGCCCCCTCAGGGCCGAAGCAGGACCTTGCCCACGGCCTCGCGGCGCTTGAGGATGCCGAGCGCGTTCTCGTACTCGCTCATCGGATAGGTGCCGTGGATCTTGGCCTTGAGGCGCCCCTCCGCCACCCAGGCGAGGAGCTGTTCCTGGTTCGCCCGGTGAGCCTCGGGCTCGCGCTCCACGAACACGCCCCAATGCACGCCCTGGATATCGATGCCCTTCAGGAGGGCGAGGTTCAGGGGGATGCGTGGGATATCGCCGGCCGCGAATCCGACGACGAGGTAGCGTCCCTTCCAGCCGAGCGAGCGTAGCGCAGGCTCGGCGTAGTCGCCGCCGATCGGATCGTAGATCACGTCGACGCCCCGTCCCTCGGTGAGCTTCTTCAACCCCTCGCGCAGATTGCCCGCGCTATAATCGAGGCTCATCTCGGCGCCGTGCGCCTGCGCCACCGCGAGTTTCTCAGGCGAGGAGGCGCAGGCGATTACCTTGGCCCCCATGATCACGCCGAGCTCCACCGCAGCGAGACCGACGCCGCCCGAGGCACCGAGGACCGCCAAGGTCTCGCCGGGCTGGAGCCGCGCGCGATCCCGCAGGGCGTGGAGCGAGGTGCCATAGGTGATGGTGAGGCCGGCGGCCTGCTCGTCGCTCACCGCATCGGGGACGGCAGTGAGATGCCGGGTGCCCACCGCGATGCGCTCGGCGCAGGTTCCGTAGGTGCGGTGGACGATGACGCGGTCGCCGACCCCGAACCCCTCGACGCCCTGCCCCAGGGCCTCGATGATGCCGACCGCTTCGCCGCCGGGCGAGAACGGAAGATCGGGCTTCACCTGGTAGCGCCCTGCGATGATGAGCGTATCGAAGAAGTTCAGTGCCGCCAGCGTCACCCGCACCAGAGCCTCGCCGGGTCCGGGCACTGGATCGGCCACCTCGGCGATCGCAAGATCCTCGGGGCCGCCGAGCCTGGTGCAGAGCAAAGCCTTCATGCCGATCCTCCCTTGAGCCGCAGCGCCTTTTGCTTGAGCGCGCTTGCACCGAATGGCGGCAGCAGCGCAAGCGCTCGTCGTCAGCGGCGCTCGTAGAGCCCGGTTCAGGCCGGACGCGCTGCCGCGACCATGTAGTTCACTGCCGTGTCGCGGGCGGGCCGCCAGCTCCCGTCGAGGGGATTGAACACGACGCCGGTGGTATCGGTGACGGCGAGGCCGCCGCGCGCGATGGCGCGGGACAATTCCTCTGGCTTCACGAACTTGTTCCAGTCATGGGTTCCCCGCGGCAGCCAGCCGAGGACGTATTCCGCTCCGACGATGGCCAGCGCGAAGGAGCGCATCGTGCGGTTGAGGGTGGCGGCGAACAGGAGACCGCCCGGCTTGACCGCCTGGCAGGCACTCGCGACGAAGGCCGGCATGTCGACCACGTGCTCCACCACCTCCATGATCAGGACGACGTCGAAAAGCTCGCCCGCCGCTACCACCTCCTCGATGGTCTGTGAGCGGTAATCCACCGCCACGCCCTCGGCCTCCGCATGGGATCGCGCCACGGCGATGTTGGTGGGGGCCGGATCGAGCCCGGTGACGCTGGCGCCGAGCCGCGCCAGGGGCTCGGACAGGACGCCGCCGCCGCAGCCGACATCGACGATGGTCAGCCCCTTCAGCGGATAGGGCGCGCGCGGGTCTCGGTCGAAGGTCCTGCAGATCGCGTCGCGGATATAGGCGAGGCGCACGGGGTTGAAGCGGTGAAGCACCTTCATCGGCCCATCCTCGGCCCACCAGGTCGCGGCGATCCCTTCGAAGCGCGCGACTTCCTCGGCGTCGATGGAAGAGGGTGCCGCTGGATTCATTCGCCTGACCTTCCGACTCGGATGCGGGCCATCCCGCCCGCATGCCCGATTGTTGACACGTCCGAAGTGCCCTTGTACCCGCCCAGGCACCGGCCGGTATAGCGGCGGGACACGGCTGCGGCGATTGCCGCCGGCGTCGTGCCCGCAGCGGGCGGCCAGCCTGGAATGGATCGACGCGGACCCGACATGCCCCGTTTGGTGATGAAGTTCGGCGGCACATCGGTGGCGACCGTGGACCGTATCCGCAACGTGGCGCTCCACGTGGCGCGCGAGATCGAGGCCGGCTACGACGTCGCCGTCGTGGTCTCGGCCATGTCCGGCAAGACCAACGAACTCGTGGCCTGGGTCAAGGACGCCAACCCGCTCTACGACGAGGCGGAATACGACGCCATCGTCGCATCGGGCGAGCTCGTCACCGCTGGTCTCCTCGCCGCGGCGCTCCAGAAGAACGGGATCAAGGCCCGATCCTGGCAGGGCTGGCAGATCCCGATCGAGACCTCGGACGCCCATGGCTCGGCCCGTATCACCGCCATCGATCCCAAGAATCTCGAGGCTGGCTTCCAACGCGGCGAAGTCGCCGTGATCGCCGGCTTCCAGGGCATCCATACCGAGACCGGCCGCGTGACGACGCTCGGCCGGGGCGGCTCGGATACCAGCGCGGTCGCCATCGCCGCCGCCATCGGCGCGGAGCGCTGCGACATCTATACCGACGTCGACGGCGTCTACACCACCGACCCGCGCGTGGTGCAGAAGGCCAAGCGCATGGAGCGCGTGACCTTCGAAGAGATGCTGGAGATGGCCTCTCTCGGGGCCAAGGTGCTCCAGGTCCGCTCCGTCGAGCTCGCCATGGTCCATCGCGTGCCGACCACGGTGCGCTCCAGCTTCGACCCGCCCGACAACGCCCGCACAGGCACCCTCATCTGCGACGAGGACGACATCGTGGAACAGCAGATCATCACCGGGATCGCCTTCTCGAAGGACGAGGCGCAGATCACCCTTCGCCGCGTCAAGGACAGCCCCGGGATCGCGGCCGCGATCTTCGGACCGCTGGCGGATGCCAACATCAACGTCGACATGATCATCCAGACCGTGTCCGGCGACCAGTCGACCACCGACATGACCTTCACGGTGCCCTCGGCCGATTACGATCGCGCCCGCACGATTCTCGATGCCCAGAGCGGTATCATCGAGTTCGCCCAGATCGAGGGCGCCACCGATGTCGTCAAGGTTTCGGCCATCGGCGTTGGCATGCGCAGCCATGCGGGTGTCGCCGCCAAGGCATTCAGGGCCCTGGCGCAGAAGGGAATCAACATCCGCGCGATCACCACATCGGAGATCAAGTTCTCGGTCCTGATCGACGCGGCCTATACGGAGCTTGCCGTGCGTACGCTCCACTCGCTATACGGCCTCGATCAGGCTTGAGCGCCTGCCCTCTCCGCCGCGCATGAAACTTGCGCGTGCGGAACCGGGGACTGAATTCGGATCGAGGAGACCATGCCTGCTGCGCCCGGAGGACCGCGCCTGCTGCTGCGCCGCCTCCGCGAAGCGATGGCGGAGCCGGTCAGTCCACAAGCTCGCCTCGACCGCATCGTCACCCTCATCGCGGCGAACGTCATCGCCGAGGTCTGCTCGGTCTATGTCCTGAGCGATGACAACACCCTCGAACTGTTTGCCACCGAGGGACTGAACCGTTCGGCCGTCCACCTGACCCGGATGCGGGCCGATGAAGGCCTCGTCGGCCTCATCGCCAAGACCGCCGAGCCGCTCTCGCTCTCGGACGCACAGTCCCACCCCGCCTTCTCCTACCGCCCCGAGACCGGTGAAGAGGCCTATCACGCCTTCCTCGGCGTGCCGCTGCTGCGGGCCGGGAACACGCTCGGCGTCCTCGTGGTGCAGAACCTCACTTACCGGGTCTATTCGGAGGAAGAGATCGAAGCGCTCCAGACGACGGCGATGGTGCTGTCCGAGATGATCGCTTCGGGTGAATTGCAATCCCTGGCCCCAGGTGCGGGCTCCGCCGCGCGCCGCGCCGTGAGCCAGCGCGGTGTCGCGCTCGCCGATGGCATCGGACTTGGCCACGTGGTGCTGCATGAGCCGCGCATCATCGTGAAGCAGCTCATCGCCGAAAACCTGGAGCGCGAGGTCGAGCGCCTGGAGGAGGCCATCGGCGAGGTCCGCTCGGCCATCGACGACCTCGTGGAGCGCGGCGACAGCATCGGCACCGGCGAATCGCGTGAGGTGCTGGAGACGGTGCGGATGTTCGCGCACGACAAGGGTTGGCTGCGCCGGATGCGCGAGGCGGTCCATTCCGGCCTGACCGCGGAAGCCGCCGTGGAGCGCGTCCAGTCGGACAACCGCGCCCGGATGATGCGTCAGAGCGATCCGTATCTGCGCGACCGCCTGCACGACCTCGACGATCTCGCCAACCGTCTTCTGCGCACGCTGATCGGCACGGAAAACAACGGCACGCATCGCGAGCTTCCCGAAAACGCGATTCTCGTCGCCCGCTCCATGGGGCCGGCCGCCCTCCTCGACTATGACCGCGCCTCCCTGCGCGGCGTGGTGCTGGAGGAAGGTGGCCCGACGAGCCATATCGCCATCGTCGCACGGGCGCTCGGCATCCCGGCGGTGGGCGAGATCGCCAATGCCACGGCCCTCTGCGATGCAGGCGACGCCATCATCGTCGATGGTGTCACCGGCGAGATCCAGGTCCGTCCCGGCCCGGAGATCGAGGCGGCTTATGCCGAGCAGGTCCGCCTGCGCGCGCGCCGTCAGGAACAGTACCGGGCGCTCCGCGACCTCCCCGCCGTCACCAGGGACGGGGTCGCCATCGGCCTGCAGCTGAATGCCGGACTGCTGGTCGACCTCACCCATCTCCATGAGACCGGCGCGGAGGGCATCGGCCTGTTCCGCACTGAATTGCAGTTCATGGTGGCGCAGCGGATGCCCTCGGCCGCCGAGCAGCAATCGCTCTACGAGGCGGTGTTCGCCGCCACCGGCGACCTGCCCGTGACGATCCGTACCCTGGATATCGGCGGCGACAAGATCCTGCCCTACATGCCGGCCCTCGAAGAGGAGAACCCGGCTCTCGGCTGGCGCGCCATCCGCATCGGCCTCGACCGCCCCGCCCTGTTGCGGGTGCAGTTGCGCGCGCTGCTGCGGGCGGCGTCCGGCCGGCCTCTCAAGATCATGTTTCCGATGGTGGCGACGGTGGACGAGTTCGTCCGCGCCAAGGCCATCGTCGACCGGGAGAAGGCGCATCTGCGCCGCCACGGCCATATCCTTCCGAGCGATTGCCGCCTCGGCGTGATGGTCGAGGTGCCCTCACTCCTCTTCCAGATCGACGAGATCGCCAAGGTCGCCGACTTCCTGTCGGTGGGCTCGAACGACCTGATGCAGTTCCTCTTCGCGGTGGACCGCGAAAACCGCCGCGTGGCCGACCGGTTCGACACGCTCAGCGTGCCGGCCCTGCGTGCGTTCCGCCTCATCGCCGAGCGCGCGGCTGCCGCCGGCTGCCCCGTCACCATCTGCGGCGAGATCGGCGGCAAGCCCCTGGAGGCGATGGCCCTGATCGGCCTCGGCTTCCGCAACCTGTCGATGTCGCCCGCCGCCATCGGCCCGGTGAAGGCCATGGTTCTCGGAATCGACGCGTCCGCCGTGGCGGCGGTGATCGATGCCGAGATGGAGCGTTCCAGCGACAGCGCTTCCCTGCGGCCGGTCCTGACGGCCTTCGCCAAGGCCCACGGCGTGCCTATCTAGCGAGCGTGACGGCGCTTACGCCGGCAGCTGAGCTTTTCGCACGTCCGTTCGACATTCCCTTTCCAAAGTTGAGAGTATCCTCCGGGCGATGACCCCAATTCCTTCAGACCGTCTCGACGCCATTCTGACGCGGCATGATATCGTCACCGCCACGCTCAGCGCAGGTTCGGCCGATTCCGACAGCTTCGTCCAGCTGTCCCGGGAACTCGCCGAACTCGACGGCGTGGTGGCGGCCATCCATGCCTACCGCGCAGCCGCGACGAACCTCGCCGAAATCGAGGCCCTCATCGACGAGCCGGGGGGCGATGCCGAGATGCGTGCGCTCGCCGCCGCCGAAAAGCCCGATGCGGAAGCCGGGCTCGAGGCGGCACACAAGGCGCTCCAGGTCATCCTGCTGCCCAAGGACGCCGCCGACGAGAAGAGCGCCATTCTCGAAATCCGTGCCGGGACCGGTGGCGACGAAGCCGCGCTCTTCGCCGGCGATCTGTTCCGGATGTACGCGAAATACGCGGATCTGAAGGGCTGGAAGGTCGATGTCATCTCCGAGAGCGAAGGCACGGTCGGCGGCTATCGCGAAGTCATCGCCGAGGTGAAGGGCAAGGGCGTCTTCGCCAAGCTGAAATTCGAGAGCGGAGCCCACCGGGTCCAGCGTGTGCCCGATACCGAAGCCCAGGGACGCATTCACACCTCCGCCGCCACCGTAGCGGTCCTGCCCGAGGCCGAGGAGGTCGATATCGTCGTCAACGATGCCGATCTGAAGATCGACACGATGCGCTCCCAGGGTGCCGGCGGCCAGCACGTCAACAAGACGGAATCGGCGATCCGAATCACCCATATGCCGAGCGGCATCGTCATCTTCGTCCAGGAAGAGCGCTCGCAGCACAAGAACCGCGCGCGCGCCATGTCGCTCCTGCGGGCCAAGCTCTACGATGCCGAACGGACGGCAAAAGACGCCGTTCGCGCAGCAGACCGCAAGTCGCAGGTCGGTTCGGGAGATCGCTCGGAGCGTATCCGCACCTACAATTTCCCACAGGCGCGGGTCACCGACCACCGCATCAACCTCACCCTCTACAAACTGGAAGAGGTTCTCGCGGGTGAAGCGCTGGACGAACTCGTGGATGCCCTCATCACCGAGCACCAGGCCGAACTCATGGCCGCCGAAGGCATGGCGTGACGGAAGATGGTCTGAGTGCCTCTCGCGTCACGGGCGGCGGGGCGGATGGAACGAGCATCGACCCATGGCTGTCTCGCTCGCAGGCGCTCAGCCGAATCACGGCGGCTTTCCGCGCGGCCGGGATCGATGGCGGTGCCAGCGATGCCCGATTCCTTCTCCTTCATGTCCTTGGCATCACTCAGACCGAGCTCGTCCTTTCCGGCGCGGAGACTCTGGGCGAGCAGGGCGCCAAGCGGCTCGGCGAGGCGATGCAACGGCGCCTCGCGGGTGAGCCCGTCGCCCGCATCCTCGGCGAGTGGGAGTTCTGGGGTCTTCCCTTCATCCTGAACGCCGCGACCCTGGTTCCCAGGCCCGATACCGAGACGATGGTGGATGCCGCACTGTCGCTTCATGCCACCCGCGACCGGCCCCTACGCCTCATGGATCTCGGAACCGGATCCGGCTGCATCCTCATTGCGCTCTTGAGCGAATGGACACAGGCCTTCGGAGTGGGCGTCGACCGCTCGCACGAAGCGCTCGGTTGCGCCCGTAGCAACGCCCGGATGAACGGTGTGGGACGGCGTGCCGCTTTCCTTGCCGGCGATTGGTGCTCCGCTCTCGGCAAGCCGTTCGACATCATTCTCTCGAACCCGCCCTACATCCCGAGCGCCACCATTCCGACGCTCTCCCACGAAGTTCGCTACCATGATCCCATTGGCGCCCTCGATGGCGGGGAGGATGGCTTGTCCGCCTACAGGAGGATCACCGCGGAGGTGAGCGGGGCGTCGGATGGCCGGCGCCTGCTCGCGCCGAATGGGGCCCTGGTGTTCGAGGTCGGTTACGATCAGGCGAAGGACGTCGTCCGGATCGGCCATGAGGCGGGCTTCGCGCAAGGTTCGATCCGGCACGATCTGGCCGGTCACGCCCGCGTCGTCACATTATCGGGCCTTTGACCACCGGAAACCGCGAGAAGGCTCGGAAAAAAAGCTTGTTGTGGGCTTGGGGAGCCGCTAATGTCACAGTCAGGTCGCGAACGGTCCGTTAAGGCGGATCGAGGTAGAAATGTCGGCGGCGTCTAGCACGCGATGTTTTTAGACGATCTCCCCACCATCGAGCCGATACGCACGAGATTCCGTGTGGAAGCTTGATGAACTGAGTTCCAGACATCCGATCGACGCCGAGATGCGAGCGTGGGAATCGGTTGGCCGGACATACGGCGAGCACGGCACAATCGATCGCGGAACCATCGACCGGATCTTACGAGGACAGGAAAGAGCCCGAGCGGGTTCATTCTCCTTCGCTCGTAGCCCCGCCGCATCATCAGACGCTCCGATTTGAACGAGGGTCAATCGAGACCGATGAGACCAAACCAGAATAGACGGATGCGCGGTCGCAACCGCCCCAAAGGTCCCAATCCGCTGACGCGTTCCTACGAGTCCAACGGGCCGGATGTAAAAATCCGCGGGACGGCTCAGCACATCGCGGACAAATACGCCCAGCTGGCGCGTGATGCGCAAGCGAGCGGCGATCCGGTGGCGGCCGAGAATTACTTCCAGCACGGCGAGCATTATTTCCGCATCATCTCCGGTGCCCAGGAGCAGAACCGCCAGCAGAATGGCGGTTACGCCCGCAACGGCTACGATGACGACGAGGATGGCGAAGACGAGGGCCAGGGCGCGAGCCAGGGCTATGCCGCCAACGGTTACGGCAACAGCTACGGCGAGGAATACGGCGATCCGGCGCAGCAGCCGCAGCCTCAGTCCTACGAAGCGCCACGCCAAGACTCGCGGCAGGATTCCCGGCTAGATTCCCGCCCCGATCACCGCCAGGACTCCCAGTCCGACCAGCGAAGCCCGCGGCGCGACCGTTTCCAGAATCGTAACGACCGCCCCCAACGTTTCGAGAACAATCGGGACGGTCAGCGCCAGGAAGGCGGCCGGCAGGACGGGAACCGACAAGACGGTTCGCGCCAAGACGGTTCGCGCTATGAGGGACACCGTAGCGACGGTGGCCGCCAGGAGTATAACCGGCAGGATTCCTTCCGTGGCGAGAATGCCAGGCAGGATAATCCGAGGCAGGACAATCCCCGGCACGAGCAGCCGCGGCAGGATTACGGCCGCCAGGATCAGCCGCGCACGGACTTCAACCGCGCTCAGAACCGCAACGACAGCTCCCGCTACGAAACCCAGCGCAGCGAGTTCCAGGGCAACGACACCGCGCCGAAGCCGGACCAGGTGTCTCAGGACGTGTCTCGCCAGGAAGCTCCCCGGCAGGAGGCCTATCGCCAGGACAATCCTCGACAGGAGCCTGCGCTTCGAAACGAGCCTGTGAGGCAGGATTCACCGCGTCAGGAAAACCAGCGCCAGGAAAACCAGCGCCAGGAAAACCAGCGCCAGGAAAACCAGCGCCAGGAGAGCCCGCGCCAGGAGAGCCCGCGCCCGGAATCCTCGCGCAGTGACAGCCGCCGTTCGGAGACGGCTCCGCGCCGTTCCCGCCGCCGCGAGGAACCCGATCTTCGCGCTGAAGACGATGTCAGTGCCTTGCCGGCTTTCCTGACGGCAGCTCCTCGTCCGGCCACTGCACCGGTGGCAGAACGCTTTGTCGAACCCGCTGGCGAAGCGGAGCCGAAACGCGATCTCGCCGGAGAGGTGACGAAGGACGATTCAGCTCCGGCAGCACCGAAGCCGCGTCGTCGCCGTCGTCCTCGCTTCGAGGGACCGGAAGGCTCAGAGGGCGGCAGCACGAACGCCGACGATACACCCTCCACCGTCGAATAGTTTGCAAAGGACCCGCCGCCTATTCCAGGCGCGGACAACCGGATGAAGTTTTACAAAAGCCGCCCTCTCATGTGGGGCGGCTTTTTTCTTGCCGCAGACAAAAGTCTTGCTGCTTTTTCATCCACGCCAATCGCAATAGGCACGGACGTGATGGCGCTGCCTGCGGCGGCGTCCAATCTCTCCGAATGGCGCTATCTCCCAAATCCAGGAATGATCGGAAGGCGGTAAAGCGACGCCGTGGAGAAGATCGAACCGCTCGATGACTCGGCCGTCGCGGTCTTCTGTCAGCTCCTCGGTATCGGTGATGAGGCAGACATGTGCCTGCAGACCCGCCAAACCCCGGAGATGCGTGGCGACGATCTCGGCTCCCAACCCATGGGGAAGCGGAATGCCACGGGACTCGAACCAGTCCACGGGCAGGATCGGCAGTTGTGAGAGTAGATTGGCGGAGACGACAAGATCGATATCGTCGCTGTCGAA
>NZ_JBTXKX010000003.1:2172500-2177500 GCF_054817925.1 Methylobacterium sp. CM6247 | reverse complement strand
CGGCGCATCGCAACCGCCGAGGAAACCGGCCCCGACGAGACCGGCCGATCCCGTTAGAAGCCGACGCCGGGAAAGATCGGTCATCGTTCCGTCTCCCTGGGGATGGTGAAGCGCCCCGTGATCATCGAACGCATGAGATTGGCCGCGCCGCCGACGAAGACCTGCGCCACGTGAACGAGCAGGAACAACACGAGCAGGCTGGCCACCAGGAAATGGATCGTCCGCGCGGATTGGCGGCCACCGAACAGGGTGAAGAGCTCGGGAAACGCCGTCGTGAAGCCCGGCGACATGGTGAGGCCAGTGAACACCATGAGCGGAAACAGGATCAGGACAACGCCGAGATAAGCGAATTTCTGCACCGCGTTGTACCGGAGCGCCTCGTTGCCGCGCGCCTTCTCGAACCTGACGTGATCACTGATTTCCCGGGCGAGATGCCCGGCAGACAGTTGATCCCTGTTCGGCACCAAGTTCTTGCGAAGATGTCCACTCGCCAGAACGA
Organism: Methylobacterium sp. CM6247; assembly: GCF_054817925.1. Lineage (NCBI taxonomy): Bacteria > Pseudomonadati > Pseudomonadota > Alphaproteobacteria > Hyphomicrobiales > Methylobacteriaceae > Methylobacterium > Methylobacterium sp. CM6247. Next base: position 2,177,001 of record NZ_JBTXKX010000003.1, on the reverse strand, counting down.
GGAGAAGATAGGCGATCCCGTTGATCACCAGGATCCAGGCAGCGAGGAAGTGCAGGTTTCTGCCCCAGCCGGTCTGTTCCAGATTCACCGGTAGGGGAAGTTCGAGCCACGCCGGGGCGCCGTTGGCCCCCGTCTCGCCCCAGAACAATCGCGGCAGGGCGAGAAGGATGGCGATTCCACTGATCAGCAGGACCAGGAAGGCCGCAGCATTCACCCAATGGGTCAATCGCAGCCAGGCCGGATGCCGGAATACGGTGCGGCGGGATTGTGGGCCCGCCTCCGTCGCCACCGCGCGAAGGTCAGGAGATGCGGGTGAGGACATCGAGCCGGTACCGATCGGTGCGATGACGATGAGTGACGTGGATCGACGAGTCGAGGATGTCGATGAGCTGGTCCGAGGCCGCATCCCCCGTCTGCGGATAATGGGTCGGCCCGGTCCAATGGACCAGCGCGATGGTGCCTCCCGTGTCGAGCGTGCCGAGAATCCGCTCAGCCAGGCGGGGCATGTCGGCTGCGTCGAAAAAGTAGAGGACCTCGGATATCAGGATTAGGTCGAACCGGCCGGCAGGCCATTGGCCGGGAGCGTGCAACCGCTGAAAGCTCACATGTGGCGCCTCCCGACAGCGCTCGCGTGCCTGTTCGAGGGCCTTCTCCGCGGTATCGACACCGATGAGGGCGTCGCATCGGGCTGCCAACGCCTTGGTGAACACGCCGATCGAACAGCCGATCTCCAGCGCCGACGCGTAATGCGGCTTCGGCAACGCTTCCAGCGTCGCCGCATACTTGGCGGCCTCGTATTCGCTTGTGGCGAACTGCCAGGGATCGGGATCCTCGGCGTAGCGGTTGTCGAAATAATCGGGCGGCATCGTCTGCGAATGACGCGTCATGGCACATCTCCGGAATCACGCCAGAGATCTCCGGCGGACACGGTCTCACCAAGGACATAACGCGCGGCCGATGTCAGCGCGAAATCCGGTGCCGGCTGGCGAAGATAGGTGGCGAGATCGCGCGAGGCGCGTTCGAGGGGATGATCGCGAAGGAAACCCTGCAGCCCCACGGAGCGCTGGGCGAGCTGGAGCACGGCAAGTCCCGCTGTCTCGACGGCTGTTCGCGCCAGATGAACATAGGCCACGATCCGCTCGGGATGGAGATCGTCTTCGAAGACGATACGGGCGGCGCGCTCCACCCATAGGCGGGCTGTCTCGGTGGCGATCAGCCCCTCTCCCAGCCGCGCCGATTGATGGGGATCAGGTCCCCGGCCGGTCCGGCGGAGGTGATCTCGCCAAATGTCGATGACCGCCTCGATCCCACCGAGCTGGACGGCAGCGAAACGCCAGGCTCCACCGAAGAAATAAGGCTGTCGCGAGTAGGAATCGGGCTCGCCCAGCAGCTCACCCGATCCGATAGGGAGGCCGGTCAGATCGACCTTTCCCGTCGCCGAGGCACGCATGCCATGCGCCCGCCAATCGGACAGATCCGCCCGTGTCCCAGGCGTCAGTTCCGGTATCACCATGAAGGCGAGATCGCCGGGAACCGTGCGGGCGGTGACCAAGGGGCGGCTGACGAAACCGGCCCCGGATGCGAGGATCTTGCCGGCCCTCAAGCGATAACCGCCGGCCACTTCCTCGAGCTTCAGCCCGTCATCGAAGAGTTCGGTGTTCCAGACGCCGAAAAGATGCCCCTGCCGCGCGTCTTCGAACAGTCGCGCGCGCTGGGAACGGTCGCCGTAGCGCGCGACCAATTGGAGCGCGTTGACATGGCCCTCATAGATGCGGCCGAGGGCGAGGCTTCCACTCCCGATGATGCGCAACACGCTACAGAGGTCCGCGGCCCCCGGTTCTTCGCCAAGCCCGGCGCCGTCCTCGTCCCGCGGGATCGGCGCGGCAAGCAGGCCGAGCGTGCGAAGATGCTCCACATCGGCCGCGGGAAACCCGCCATCGTGATCATGCTCGGCCGCCCGTGCAGCCGCTGCCCTGGCGGCAATCCTCGCTGCATCCGTAGGATCGAAAGTGGTGTGGGCGACCGGTGTCGGTTGGTCCACGCTGTTCATCCTCTCCACGCGGGCGTCGCATCCGTTATGATAAATATTTATGACATAGGAATAGCGTGACAGATATACTTCGTTCTGCCTTCCACCGTGCGACACCCAGGCGCGGACATTCTACGATTTACCTTGGATTCTTAATCGGCCGATGACGGGCGATCTGACGCTCCACCGGGCCGCCAGACCGGCGGCAACGCTGGTCACGTGTGAACGACCGTAGGACGGGCTGGTTCGGCAGCATCGCCTCCCATGACGTGCATCATCCTCGCAGCCAGGGATCCACAACTCCAAAAAAGCCGGTTTATCCCCATATCGGTTATAGGCGGCGGGTCCGAGATCGGGCAGCCTCCTCGCGGCTCTGCAATCGCCTTCGGCGCGGCTTTGCCGAGCTTCATGTCCGGGCTTTTGCCTCACCCGTTCCAGGATCGGTCCCCATGGCGCGAAAGCGCGTTCCTTCCACCGTCGATCTCCTGATGGAAGCCGTCGCCCGCCTCGGCCTTCCGCCACGTTCCGTCGATATTGAGGGGCTGCGGCTCCAACTCGACCTTCCGGAATTCGGCGGTTACGTCGACGATGCGCGTGTGGGCAAGGCGCTACGGCGGATGAAGGCCGTGCATGCCTTCGCCAAGGCTGGAGCGGAAGCGGTCGCCAGAAGCGTGCCGGGGCTGAAGGTGACGATCACTGCTAACGACACGCTGATATGGCGCGTGCGCGTGATGCTACCGCTCCTCGATGGCGGTCGCATGGACGTGCGGGTCGAGGTCCCGCTGGACGGCGTTGCCAGTGACATCGTCTCGGGCATGGCGGAGCGCAACGACCCGGCCTGGCGCATCGAGACGTTGCGAACGGCGGTCGCCGAGATCACCGCAAAGACGGGACGGACGCTCCGTCCCTCGCTCGAACGCCTCAGGGACACTATCGCCGGGGATCTGCGAGAGGTCGGCGCCGACGCCGTCACCTATATCGACCATATGGACCGCTCGCTCCGCTCACGGGTGTTCCATGACGGACCGAATCTCGGCCGATCCATGAGCGATACGCTGGCTCCGGTGCGGAAACGCGCGAAGCTCGTCGCAAGGGAGGATTCGCGCTTGCGGCGCCTGCGCGACCAGGTCGGGTTCGGTGCGTATATCGAGAAGTTCACGGCCGCCCGACGCCTTGGCCGCCGCATCATCTTCCATATGGGGCCGACCAATTCCGGCAAGACCTACGCGGCCCTGCAACATTTGGCGGCCGCCCCGACCGGCACCTATCTCGCGCCGTTGCGCCTGCTCGCACTCGAGAATTACGAGGGATTGGCCGAGCGCGGCCTGAAGGCCGGGATGGTGACCGGCGAAGAGGTTCTCGGTGAGGAGAGACCGACCCACACATCGCGGACCATCGAAACCGCCGACCTGACGCGGCCCATCGATGTTGCCGTGATCGATGAGATTCAAATGCTCTCCGACCCGGACCGGGGCTGGGCCTGGACCAATGCTCTGTTCGGCATCCCGGCGAAGACCGTCATCGTCTGCGGGTCGGACGATGCACTCGCCGCTGTCCGGCGCGCGGCGGAGGCCGCCAACGAATCGCTCGAGGTCATCACCTTCGTTCGCAAGACACCCCTGGTTCTTATGGAGGAACCGGTTCCCTTGGAAAATGTGGAGCCGGGTGACGCCGTCGTCGCCTTCTCGCGTCGCGCCGTCCACGAGAATCGTGAAATCTTGGTCGCGGCCGGACATAGCGTGGCGACGATCTACGGCGCCCTGTCTCCCGAGGTAAGAAGGGCGGAGGCGGCACGCTTCCGTACCAGTGAGGCCACCGTATTGGTGACCACAGACGCGATCGGCATGGGCCTCAACCTCGGTCCCCTGAAACGCATCGTCTTTTCCGCCACAAGGAAATGGGACGGTGTCGGCGAGCGTGCGCTGACAAACTCAGAGATTCGTCAAATTGCCGGTCGCGCCGGACGGTTCGGACATCAGGATGTCGGTTACGTCGCAGCCACAGATGCGGTCGGCATCGAACCGATCCGCGCGGCGCTAGCAGGTGCCCCCACGGCTCCCGCTGCCGATACGCGGTTCTTCGTGCGGCCAGACCTGATCGCGATTCGCTCCGTCGCCGAGGAGATGCGAACGCAGAGTCTCCGCGAGGTCATGACCCATTTCGCGCGCTCCACATTCTATGCCGGGTCGCCGTTCCAACCTTCGGCCCTCGACGAGATCCTCGATGTCGCGAAAGTCATCGATCGGGCCCACCTGCCGATCGAGGAAAAGTTCGCCTTTTCGGTTTGCCCGGTAAACCGCCGCGATGAAGTCGCCGTCGCCATGCTGGAGCGCTGGGCGGAGGCCCGGGCCACGCATACGACCGTTCCGGCGCTGCGTGCCAATCTCAGTGGGGAGCTCGATTACCAGGAGCGAACGGTGCGGCTCGCCAGCGCCTATCTCTGGTTATCGCGGCGATTTCCGGAAACCTTCG
>NZ_JBTXKX010000003.1:0-2165000 GCF_054817925.1 Methylobacterium sp. CM6247 | reverse complement strand
CCCCCTCTTCACATCCGCCAGTGCCCGCGTCAGTCCCTCGGCGATCCGCTCACGGACCGGCGGAGAGGCATCGCGTGCTACCACCACGTATTCCCGGCGGGACACCAGCGTCAGGGTCTGGAGGCCGTATTCCTCATCCTCGACCTTGGTCAGCTTGGTCCACAGGGGATTGAAGCGCCATTCGCGACGCTCGCCGCGATGGGTCACTCGGGCCAGCATCACCTCGATCGGCGAAATCATGACCTCTTCGAAGGAGCGCCCGCGCTTCAGGCTCGTCTTCAACGCCATGTAGAGCGCGATCATATCGAGACCGAAGAACCCGGCCACCGGCCAGAATCCGGCTTGAACGCAGGCGATGGACGTAACGAGGGACACCGCCCCGCATCCGATCATCACATTGCGGAAGCCGATATGGCTCAGCGATTGGTGCGGACGGATGGTGGCCTGGAAAACCGGGACGTCGACGCTGTTGGGGTCGAGCCCGTCGGGATGGGATGGGATCGTGTCGCGAACCATGTTGCCGCTCTCCATGGGACACATATAACCCACCAATGAAGAGCCGACAGTCGAAGCGCCCAAAGAAGTCCGCGACCGCGACGACATCACCCGCTCCGGGAGCTCCTCGGACAAGGAAGAAGATCGCCGCGACCATCACCGAGCCGCTCATTGCGAAAGTTGAGACGGCCCCCTCCCCTGTCGATGCCGCGACAGTCACCGAGATCTTCGCCCGGCTACGCGCCGCCAATCCGGAACCGAGGGCGGAGCTGGAATATCTCAACCCGTTCACGCTTCTGGTCGCGGTGGTGCTGTCGGCCCAGGCCACCGACAAAAGCGTGAACCTCGCCACCGCACCCCTCTTCGCCATTGCCGACACGCCGGCCGCGATGCTGGAATTGGGGGAAGAGCGCGTCCGCGCGTTCATCCGCACGATCGGACTGTTCAACACCAAGGCGAAGAACGTCATCGCACTGTCCCGCATCCTGGTGGACCAGCATGACGGGCAGGTCCCGGCTTCGCGAGAGCATCTCGAAATCCTACCGGGTGTCGGCACCAAGACCGCAAGCGTGGTGATGAACGTCGCCTTCGGAGTGCCTACCATCGCCGTCGACACCCACATCTTTCGGGTCTCGAATCGCATTCCCCTCGTCGTCGCGCCGACGACCGACAAGGTCCAGGCAGGTTTGGAAGCGATCGTGCCGGAGCCGTTCCGCCTGAACGCGCATCATTGGCTGATCCTGTTCGGACGTTACGTCTGCAAGGCGCGGCGCCCCGAATGCCCGACCTGCCTCATCGCCGACCTCTGTCGCTATCCCAGCAAGACCGTCGTCGCCTGAGGGGTTTGGCTCATCCATCGGCCGTGGGATTCGCGGGACTGCGTGGTCGCCCACCGCCATACACATCCGGCTCGCCCTGCAGGGCCGGGCTGCGGGCGGACGCGTTGTACTGCAAACCCGCTTCGGGTAGTTTGCGCCACGGTCGTCGAGGCTTTCGACAAACGATGTGTTCTCGCGGCCCGGTCTCAATCGAGACCGCCACGCCGCGGATTCCGCACATCGACTGTCCGAAGGAGTCACGGCCATGGACTTCCTCAAACCACGGTATACGCCTATGAACCGCCGCCGTCGCATCTACGAGGGCAAGGCGAAGGTCCTGTACGAAGGACCCGAGCCGGGAACGCTCATCCAGCATTTCAAGGATGATGCCACCGCCTTCAACGCGCAGAAGCACGAGGTCATCGACGGCAAGGGCGTGCTGAACAACCGGATTTCCGAGTTCGTTTTCCAGCACCTCAACGATATCGGCGTGCCGACCCACTTCATCCGCCGGCTCAACATGCGCGAGCAGCTGATCCGCGAAGTCGAGATCATTCCGCTCGAAGTCGTGGTGCGCAACGTCGCCGCCGGCTCGCTCGCCACCCGCCTCGGCCTCGAGGAAGGGACGCAGCTGCCGCGTTCGATCATCGAGTTCTACTACAAGAACGACGCGCTCAACGACCCGATGGTGTCGGAAGAGCACATCACCGCATTCGGCTGGGCGACGCCCCAGGAGATCGACGACATCATGGCCCTGGCCATCCGCGTCAACGACTTCCTGTCGGGCCTCTTCCTCGGCGTCGGCATCCGCCTCGTGGACTTCAAGATCGAGACCGGCCGCCTCTGGGAAGGCGACCTGATGCGCATCGTCGTGGCCGACGAGATCTCCCCGGATTCGTGCCGGCTGTGGGACATCAAGAGCCAGGACAAGCTCGACAAGGACCGGTTCCGCAAGGATCTCGGCGGCCTGATCGAGGCTTACACGGAAGTGGCCAAGCGTCTCGGCATCATGTCCGAGAACGAGAAGGTTCAGTCGGGCGGTCCACGCCTGGTTCAGTAGAAGCTTCTACCGGAATGGTATGAAAAAGGGGCCCCGCGCGAGCGGTGGCCCCTTTTTCCATGCGCGATCGATCGAAGCTCGTGGCCGAATGCTACTGCGCCGCTTCGGGACTGGTCTCGGCCTGGGCGGCAGCCGGCGCGGGTTTGCGCTTGCGCTTTACCGCCACCTTGCCCGGTGCTCCGTGAAGCGAGACGCCGATGTCGTAGCTCTCGCTCAAGGGGCGCGGGACCACGAGATTTTCCTCTATCACCGTGAACAGCCCCTGCGCCTCATTCGGCCCGATCGACACCGACACCTTGCGCGCCCTGGTCGCTATGATCTGGTCCCCGGCCTTGATGGTGAAATAGACCGGGGCCTCGAACCGACCCGGTCGGCCCGCCGGTCCGAGGAGGACCTGCCCCTCGACACCGACCTTCACGCTCACCGAGCCATCGGCCAGCCGCACGCATTCGCGGGCGAGACGCCCCAAGGTGATCTGGCTGCGCAGGCCCGCATTGTCGTCGGCCCGGCCGCCATAGCTGCGCAGGGCGGCACCGTTTTCCGCGACATCGACCGTCGGGCAATAGACCTCGCCGAGGTCGGCCGGCTGCGACGGCGGGACTGTGGTCCCGCCGTATTTCAGCATATTGGTGAACCAGTTGCCGTCCTCGGCCTTGGCTGACCAGGGCAGGAGGACCGCCATCAGGGCCATGCCTACCGTTTTCGCGCGTGTCCGCATCCTCAGATCCCGCTGAATTGCCGGCGCGGGGCGCCGGAACAGACCTATTTCAAGCTGGTGAACCCGTCGCCGAAGCCCTTCATCGAAAGGGGGATGCCGACCCCCTCCTCCGGGGTCTGGAACACGATGAACGTGGCCTGCACGCCGGCGCTGAACTGCTTGATGAGGTTCTCGTCCATGACCACCTCGGCGACGCAGCCAGTGGTGAGGCAGCGCACGAACCCGGCCCGCCCGACATCCGTCTTGTCGATCTTCAGCCCGAGGCCCGAGGGCAGCAGCACGCCGAGCGGTGCCACCACGCGCAGCAGGTACCCGCGATTGTCCGCTGTCTTGAGGACGATGACGACGAGGGTCAGGTTCGGCCTGTCCTCAGCCGCCAGATATTGGACCAGGGCGCATTGCTCGGCCTTCGCCCCCGCCGGCGTCTCGCAGCGAAGCTGCCAATCACCGAATGTGTTGCGGACCATGCCCTGCGCCTCGGCGCGGTCGCTCCCCGCCAGCATCGCACCGGCCAATCCAGCCAGGCAAAAGAGGCCGATCCGTGCGAGACGCCCCGCATCGGTCGCCCGCCCCTTGGCGACCCGCCTTGCGCGCCTCAGCATTCCTCGAAAACCCACGCGCCGATCCCTCTCGCCTCACCCCTTCTGGCCAGGGGCACCGGATGAAACCAGCGGTGTTCCGACCATGCGCGGCTATTCTGTGTCAAGCGTGACCACTAGTTTACGAACACGGACTATCGTTTCGCGGGAACACGCCCTAGTTCCGAGTGTAAAGCCACCAGTTCCAACGGACCGAGCCCATGCGATATCCTGCTACCGCCGCGTTCCTGATCCTTTCCAGTGCCTGTCTGGCCGGCGGCTCTTTCGCCGGCATTACTTCCGCCGCGGCTCAGTCGCTGCCGGTGGACGAGACCACCTATGTCGAGCGGTCCCTCAACCGCGACGGTCCGCTCGTGGTCGAGCATCGGCCGATCCGGCGCATGCCGGGCGGCCGCGTGAACAGCAATTCGGCCGAGATCGCCGGTTTCTGCCGTGATGGTGGATATGTCCGCCGCCTCGACGAGTTCGGCAACCCGACGATCCTGCGCCAGCGTGAGGTCTGCGACAGCGTCGCCCCTCGCACCATGCGACCGGGCGATGTCGACGCCCGCCCGACCTGGCCGGTCGAGCAGGTCGAGCGACGCCGGATCTTGCGCGCTCGCGGGTAGCCTCCCAGACCCGACGACGGACATCGTCCGCCTCGGATGGGTTCTCGCCAGTCCGTGTCCAGATTGGTTGCCAGTAAGCTACCGTCCGTATGCGGTCGTATGAGTACGGAGCGAAAGCGGCGGCTCATGACGCGTGGTTTGCTGATCGCACGCGTCATACAGCGACACACTCTGGAAGTCGTCACACGAAGCGCCTGCCAGGCTAAGACCGATGGAACCGGTCACACGGCTCGATGCCGCGCGAGCGCCATTAGTAGTTCGGCAGGCCGGGATGGTTTGCGAGCCGAGGTCGCCAGCAAGCCGAAATGCCGGGAGATCGCGGGATCCAGCCGGACGACCTTCAACCCTTTCCGTGTCTCGGGCAACGTAGATTCCGGCACGATGCCGCTGCCGAGCCCCTCTCGTATGAAGGCGATGGCGCTCGACCAGTCCCTAACCTCGATCCGAATATCCGCCAGCGACAGACCCGCTTGCTCTGCGAGCGTGCGCGCATGATGATGGCACCCACCCGTAGCCAGGACGAACGGCTCGGCCACAAGCGTAGCGAGCGACAGTTTGCTATGTCGTCCGAAACGATGAGCCGCCGGCAAGACGCCGACCCACGCGTCCTCCCCAAGGGGAATCGCTTCGACGTCCCGCGGCGGGTTGAGAACAACCCCGAGATCGACGGCGCCACTCTCTAGCCACGTTTCAACCTCCCGGTCATCGGTCTCCAGGATGACGGTCTCGATGCCAGGATGTAGCGCGTGGAAGCGCCGCAGGAGCGGAGGTAAAACGGTCGCGATGACGCTGGGAAAAGCAGCGATCCGCAGCGATCCATGCTCTTGGCCGGCAGCCTCTCGCGCTTCGCGCCCGATCGCATCGAGATGTGCGCAGGCGGCCCGCGCATGTTCGAGCGCCCGCTCGCCGAATGCGGTCAACTCGACCCCTTGCCGCTGCCGCACGAGAAGCTTCATGTCGAGCGCCTCCTCGAGGGCGGCGAGCGCTTGGCTTAGGCCGGATTGGGTGATGCCCATGGCGGCCGCTGCCGCTGTGAAGCTGCCCGTTTCAGCGACAGCGATGAAGCCGCGGAGTTGGGTTAGGTTCATAGTAGCTCAGCTTATGTGACATTCTCTCCAATTAATTTCCCTTCACCAGAATCGCTCGTCAATGTCGAGTACGTTCCTCTTCTTGTCAGGCGATCCTATGAAGCTGTTCTTCGCACCCGGCACGTGCTCGTTCTCGCCGCACATCGTATTGCAGGAGTTGAATCTGTCCTACGATCTCGTGCGGGTGGACAATCGCACCAAGCGGACCTCGGAGGGCCGCGACTTCCTCGCCGTCAATCCGAAAGGATATGTCGCTGCGCTCGAACTCGATGATGGGGAGGTGCTAACGGAGGGACCGGCCATCGTTCAGTATCTGGCCGACCTCCGGCCGGAACTGGGTCTCGCGCCGGCGAACGGAACGCTGGAACGGGTCCGTCTGCAGGAATGGCTCAACTTCATCACGAGCGAGATCCACGCGGGTGCTGCGCCCCTGTTCAACCAGACCCTGCCCAAACCTGTACGAAGCACCTTCGAGACACGCCTTTTCAGGCGGCTCGATCTGATCGATGCGACATTGCTCAAGAAGGCATATCTCCTGGGCGACCGCTTTACGGTCGCGGATGCTTACCTCTACACGGTCCTCGGCTGGATGCCGGGCTTTTCGATCGACCTCATGCGTTGGCCGAGGATCGACGACTACCATAGCCGGATCGCGAGGCGACCATCGGTCGTCCGAGCTCAAATGCGTGAAGCACAGCTGTCGTCCGTTTCTTGATCCAAGCCAACTGTCTCCATGAGATTCCCGTACTCGTGGACCAAACACGGCTTCGTCGAGGACACGCATGGTAGGCGCACGCCCGACGGGATCCGCAATGCCCCGGATGTGCAGGGGGGATGGCATACGTTCGCTTGCGGACAGGTTTCGCGAACGCGCTCATCGGTTTTACGTTCGAAAATCCATGATGCTCCAAAGGTCTCCGCGAGGTGAAGCATCGGCTTGCCAATACGAACCTGCATCCGACGGTGCTTCACTGCCTCGAGACGCATTGGGGGCGGAGGCGGGTGGTACCAGATGCCGGTTCCGGACCGACGGGTGTCCGGTTGCGCCTCAGCCGTAGCGATGAAGGCTGGCGCCGTTGCGCTTGAGCCAGCGCTCGGCCTCTTCCACATGCGGGCACAGGGATCCCACCAGGGACCAGAAGCGCGAGGAATGGTTCATCTCGCGCAGGTGGGCCATCTCGTGCGCCACGAGGTAATCGAGCACCAGGGGTGGCGCCAGGATCAAGCGCCATGAGAAGTTCAGCTCGCCGCGCGCGGTGCAGGATCCCCAGCGCGAGCGGGTGTCGCGGACGGTGATCCGTTTCGGCCCCTGCCCGAGCTTTTCCGTATAGTGGGAGACCGACTGAGCGAGATCCTTGCGCACCTCCCGTTCGAGAAAATCCCTGACACGGCGCGGCAGGTGAGGAGCTTCGCACGCCACGGAGAGCGCAGGTCCGTTCTCCGCCTCCGTCACGAGCGTTACCCCGCTGCGCTCGCTGCGATGGAGAATGCGATGAGGCACGCCGCGTAAGGGAAGCTCGGCCCCCGCCTCGAACGCCACCCGATCCGGAACCTTGGCGAGCCGCATGGCGATCCAGCCGCCATGGCTCACCGCGAAAGTGCGGGCCACGGCCAGGGAGGTCCGCGCCGGCAAGGTCATCACCACCTCGCCGGTGGCGCTCGAGACGCGCAATGTCAGCCTGCGCGCCGTCGGGCGGCGGCGCAGGACGACACGGAACTTCACGCCCTCGTGGAGGATGTCGATATGGTCGGGATCGGACCCGCGCAGCAGGGCGACTCTCATCGGGTCAGCTTAACGGCAGCCTCCCGCCACCGCCATCTGTGCGTGGTTCACGTCCAGAACTTTCGCGCGCCCCGCCCGCATCACGCTGCCGGGCGTTCTTCGATGGCCGGAAGGGCCTGCATGTCGCGGATGAAGGAAGCGATCCTCGGCGCGATGATGGTGCGATAGCGCGAGCCATTGAACACCCCGTAATGCCCCACGCGTTCCTGCAGGTGATAAGCCTTGCGCTCGGGCGGCAGGTTCGGAGTCAGGTCGAGGGAGGCCTTGGTCTGCCCGACGCCGGAAATATCGTCGTTCTCGCCCTCGATGGCGAGGATCGCGCAGGTCCGGATGGCAGCAAGGTCCACTCGCTCGCCGCGATGGAGCATCTCACCCTTGGGCAGGGCGTGGTCCACGAAGACGGTCTTGACCGTCTGCAGGTAGAACTCGGCCGTGAGATCCATCACCGCGAGATACTCGTCGTAGAATTCCCGATGTTTCTCGGCGGAATCGCCGTCGCCGGTCACGAGATGGTCGAACATCTCGGTATGGGCGTTGACGTGGCGATCGAGGTTCATCGCCATGAAGCCGCCGAGCTGGAAGAAGCCGGGATAGACGCTCCGCAAGGCGCCCGGATACGTCAGCGGCACGATGGTGATGCAGTTGCGCTCGAACCATTCCGTGCCGCGTTCCTGCGCCAGGCCATTGACGGCAGTGGGAGACCGGCGGGTATCGATGGGGCCGCCCATAAGGGTCATTGAGCGCGGCACCGGCGTGATGCCCTGCGCCTCCATCAGTGCCACGGCAGCGAGCACCGGCACCGCCGGCTGACAGACGGCCATGACGTGAAGGTCCGGCCCGAGAGCGACGAAGATCTCCTTCAGGTAGTCGATATACGTGTCGAGATCGAACCGCCCGTTGGTGATCGGCACGAGGCGCGCATCCGTCCAGTCGGTGATGAAGACCTGATGGTTGGGGAGCATCGCCTCCACGGTTCCGCGCAGGAGCGTGGCGTAGTGCCCGGACATCGGTGCCACGATCAGGAGCTTGGGCTGCGGCTCGGAGGGACCGCGCGCGAACGAGCGGTCGAAGGTCAGGACCCGGCAGAACGGCTTTTCCCACACCACCCGTTCGCTCACCGACACGCTGGCGCCGTCGATCCAGGTTCCGGTGAGGCCGAAGGCCGGCTTGGCATAACGGCGGGTTCCGCGCTCGAACATCTCGCAAGCGGCGGCCATGGACTTCGCGTAGGGCGAGTAGGCGAGCGGGTTGGCGGGATTCTGCAGGCTGTGCTTGACCATGTCCGCGGTGAGACGGGCCGGCGCCGTCATCATCCGCCCGAACTCATACCAGGTGTAGGCCAAGCTCATATCCGCCCCTCCTCGTCGTCCCGCGTCGCGTCGTCCCTCGCGACCGGGCGCGCTAGAGAACGCCGCGCGCCGGGAAACGTTCGGATCGACGCGTGTGCGAGGTGAGACCGCGCGGGGCATGATTGCGCAGGGACGGGTGCAATCGGAGGGCGAGCCATGGATTCCCGCCAGCCGAGCACTATCGTTGAGCAGACATGATCGACATGAGCACCAACGGCTTCGTTCGCGATGCCCGGCATCTCCGTCTCGACACTTTCGTGCGCCTGCGCTGGCTCGCGATCACCGGGCAGAGCGCGGCCGTCGTCGGGGCGCAATTCGGCCTTGGCCTGCCTCTGCCCTTCGGCTGGTGCTTCCTCGTCATCGCGGCGTCGTCCTGGCTGAATCTCGCCCTGCGGATCCGGTTTCCGGCGAGCTACCGTCTCAGCGACGATTCGGCGGCCCTGCTCCTCGCCTTCGACATCATTCAGCTCGCCGCCCTCCTCTTCCTCACCGGCGGCTTGCAGAACCCGTTCTCGCTGCTCTTCCTCGCCCCGGTGCTGATCTCGGCGACGGCTCTTCCGCCGGAACGGACGCTGGCGCTCGGACTCCTCGCGGTGGGTCTCGCCACCATGCTGGCGCTGATCCACCGGCCACTGCCGTGGTTCGCGGACGGGCGGCTCGAACTCCCCTTCCTCTACGTCTCGGGGGTTTGGACGGCGATCCTCCTCGGCACCGCCTTCACCGGCGTCTATGCTTGGAAGGTCGCTGACGAGACGCGGCAGCTCGCGCAGGCCCTCGCGGCCACGGAACTCGTGCTGGCGCGGGAACAGCACCTGTCGCAGCTCGACGGGTTGGCGGCAGCGGCCGCGCATGAACTCGGCACGCCACTCGGCACGATCATGCTCGTCACCAAGGAACTCACGCGCCAGCTCGCCCCCACGGCGTCCCCCGCCGTGAAGGACGACCTCAACCTTCTGCGCGACCAGGTCGACCGCTGCCGCGGTATCCTGTCGAAACTGACATCCCTCGATGGCGACGAAGCCGGCATCCTCCAGACCGTCACGCTGAGCCATCTCGTGGAGGAACTGGTGGCGCCCCAGCGCGCCATGGGCATCGCGCTCGACGTCACCAGCCGGGGCGACGGGGTCGAACCTGCCTGCCGGCGTAATCCGGGGGTCCTGTTCGGGCTCGCCAACATCGTCGACAACGCCGTGGACTTCGCCACCAGCCGCGTCGTCATCGAAGCGCGCTGGACCCTCGACAGGGTCTCCCTGGAGATCAGCGACGACGGCCCGGGCTTCTCGAGCGAGATCCTGCTGAGGGCGGGCGAGCCCTATGTCACCACCCGCAGCCCCGACAAAACGCGTGGCGGGAACAGCGTCGGCGCCGGCCTCGGCCTTGGATTGTTCATTGCAAAGACACTGATCGAACGCTCCGGCGCACAGCTTACGCTCTCAAACGTATCCGGGCACCAAGCAACCGGAGCCGTAGTCCGCGTATCCTGGGCGCGCCACATCTTCGAGCGTGACACGATTCCGAGGCGCGGTACCGAAATGAGCGCTCAGGTGCCCCTGACGGAACGCAGTACGGCCCCTATATAAGTTGCTAACAATTCGATCTTGGAAAATGGAGGAGCGTCAGATGCTGACGCAGAGTGGAAGTCCGGCGCCTGCCGCCGATGTGCTGCAGACTTCGGAATCCGATCCGCTGGCGGCTTTTTCCGACCGTTCGCTGCTGATCGTGGATGACGATCGGCCGTTCTCGACCCGCCTGGCGCGGGCGATGGAAGCTCGGGGTTACGACGTGCAGGTGGCCGAAAGCGTCGCCGAAGGCGTCTCGCTCGTCGAGAACCGCGCACCCGCATTCGCGGTCATCGACATGCGGCTCGGCGACGGCAACGGCCTCGACGTGATCGCGCGGCTGAAGGAGAAGCGCCCCGAAGCGCGGGGCGTCATCCTGACCGGCTACGGCAACATCGCCACCGCCGTAACGGCGGTGAAACTCGGCGCGTTCGACTATCTCGCCAAGCCGGCCGATGCGGATGAAATCCATGGCACGCTGATGGCCCAGCCGGGCGAGCGGGCCGACCCGCCGGAAAACCCGATGTCGGCGGATCGCGTCCGCTGGGAGCATATCCAGCGCGTCTACGAGTTGTGCGGCCGGAACGTCTCCGAGACCGCCCGCCGGCTCAACATGCATCGGCGCACGCTACAGCGCATCCTCGCCAAGCGCGCGCCGCGCTGATCCAACCCCGACGACGGGCTCGGTGGCGTGATGTTGCGTGGAACCGGACCGGCGCTGTAAAGCACCGGTCTCCCGCCGCAATCGCTGCACCGGGGCCGACGGAGACGTATCCCCGTGAACACGCGCAACCTGATCACGATCGTCAGCATGATGGTGCTGGTGGGCACCGAAGTTTTCGCAGTGGCTATCGCTGCCGGTTGGGCATTGGCCGGTCTGTTCGATCTCGGCGACACCGTTGGCCATGTGCTGATGGTCCTGTTCAGTTCGATCGCCGCCTGGATCATGCTGCAGCTCTGGCGCCGGGCGGTGAGCATCGAACCGATTCGCAACGCCGCGCCCGCGGCACGCCGCTGATCGGGCGATACGCGTCGCATCTCGAACTCGGGTCCGCTCTGCGTCTCGGGCTGGACTGCGCACCACCGCTACGATGGCCCCGCCGCGTTGCATGGTCGGCATTTCCCGACTATCGCCTGACGGGCCGAGCCACAGCATCGAGTCCGAACCCATGAAAGCCCGCATCATCGTCACCCTGAAGACCGGCGTGCTCGACCCTCAGGGCAAGGCGATCGAAGCCGCGCTCTCGTCCTTCGGCATTTCAGGGATCGAAGGTGTCCGCCAGGGCAAGGTGTTCGATGTCGAGATCGCCGACACCGATCCTGCCAGCGCCGAAGCGATTCTGAAGAGCGCCTGCGAGAAGCTTCTGGCGAACACGGTCGTCGAGAATTACGAGATCGAGATCGTCTGATGCGCGCCGCGATCGTCGTCTTTCCCGGCTCCAACCGCGACGGTGACGTCGCCCGCGCCCTGCGCCTCGCCGGCGCGGAGGTGGTCAAGGTCTGGCACACCGATACGGCGCTTCCCGCCGGAACCGATCTCGCGGTCCTGCCCGGCGGCTTCTCTTACGGCGACTATCTCCGCTGTGGCGCCATCGCCGGCCGAGCAGCCGCGATGGACGCCGTTCGTGACCACGCCGCGCGCGGCGGACTGGTGCTCGGCATTTGCAACGGATTCCAGATTTTATGCGAATCGGGCCTGCTGCCCGGTGTGCTCATGCGCAACGTCGACCGGCGCTTCATCTGCCATCGCCAGATGCTGCGGGTGGAGCGCGCCGATACCCGCTTCACCTCGGCCTATACCAAGGGACAGGTGATCGACGTCTGCGTGGCGCATGGCGAGGGTAATTACTTCGCGGATCCCGAGACCATCTCCCGGCTCGAAGGCGAAGGCCGCGTGGCCTTCCGTTATGCCGATGCGGCTGGCGAGCTGACCGTGGATGCCAACCGCAATGGCTCGCTGAACTCCATCGCCGGCATCTACAGCGAAAAGCTCAACGTGCTCGGGATGATGCCCCACCCGGAGAACTTCGTCGAAGGTCTCATCGGCGGGGTCGACGGGCGCGGGTTGTTCGAGAGCCTCGCGGCTTAGTTCGAGAGCCCCTCTCCCCTTTGCGGGAGAGAGTGCCTGCGAAGCAGGCGGGAGAGGGGAAGACTTCTTCCGAAGATGGCACTCCCCTGATCCGACCCGCCGGCGCGGGCCGCCTTCTCCCGCACAAGAGAGAAGGAAGCGGCGCGCACTCAATGCCCGTCGAATTCCATCAGCGTCCGCACCGGAACGTCGAGGTCGCGCAGCTTCTGCGCTCCGCCGATCTCGGGGAGGTCGATGACGAAGCAGGCAGCCACCACCTCGGCGCCGATCTGGCGCAGCAGGTTCACCGCCGCGCAGGCCGTACCGCCGGTGGCGATGAGGTCGTCCACCAGCAGCACCTTGTCGCCCGGCTTGATGGCGTCCACGTGGATTTCCATCTCGTCAGTGCCGTATTCCAGGGCGTAGGCGATGGAGACGGTCTTGTGGGGCAGCTTGCCCTTCTTGCGGATCGGCACGAAGCCCGATGAGAGCTGATGCGCCACCGCGCCGCCGAGGATGAAGCCCCGCGCCTCGATTCCCGCCACCTGATCGATCCGCCCGCCCGCGAAAGGGTGGACGAGCGAATCCACCGCCCGGCGGAATGCGCGCGGGTCGCTCAGCAGCGTGGTGATGTCGCGAAAGACGATGCCGGGCTTCGGGTAATCCGGGATCGAGCGGATCGAATCCTTCAGCGCGGAGTGGCGGCGGGCTTCCATTTGGGTGGCTCTCTTCAGCAAATTCTGTCGCGGCTTAGATCAGATGCGGTGCCCCGGGACCAGAGGGGCATACCCGTCCGGTCGCCGATCCCGGCGCCGCATGGCGCCATCGCGGTCAGTGTTCCCGGCCCTCGCCCCCCTTCTCGTGGACAGTTGGAACTGACTATGATGCGCCAGCGAGGTGAAACATGACGGATTTACTGGAGAAGGCGGTCGAAGCAGTCCGGCGGATGCCGCCTGCAGATCAGGACACGATTGCACAGGCCATCATCAGCATGACGGAGATCGGCGGCGCGGACGATATCGACCCGGACCATCTCCAAGACGTGCTGGACGCCATGGCGGAGGTCGGCCGCGGTGAATACGCCTCGGCCGAAGAAGTCTCAGCGGCTTTTCGGAGCTTCGAACGGTGAAGCTCCTCGTCTCCGCAACGGCCACGCGGAGGCTGCGAGAGATCGCGGATTATATCCATGAACGGCATCCCGCTGCCGCGCGAAGCGTCGGTAGGGCCATCGAAGATGCGTTCGACCTCGTCGGCCGCTATCCGGAGGTGGGGCGGCGTCTGCCAAAGCGCGTGCGCCGGTTCGCAGTGCCTCGCTTGCCCTATCTTATCTACTACACGGTCGACGATCGCGCGGACGCGGTCGTCATCCTGACAGTCAGACACGGAGCCCGGCGCCCGAGCACATGACCTAGGCCCGGCTTCGCGCCTTCAGGCGTTGGCGCGACGCAGGATCTTCACGAGGTCGCCGTGCAGGCTCTCGTTGCCGGCGGCCACCGAGCGAGCCGCGAGAGGCTCCGCGCCGCCATCCGCGCTGGTGACGAAGCCACCGGCCTCGCGCACCAGGATGATGCCGGCCGCGATGTCCCAGGTTTGGAGGTCACGCTCCCAGTAAAGGTCCGAGCGACCGCAGGCGACGTAGGCGAGATCGAGGGCGGCCGAGCCGAAGCGGCGGGCGCCGCCGGTCACCGCCATCACGGCCGCGACCTCGCGCAGGAGCTTCGGGTGGTCGCCGCGTCCGAGATAAGGCGAACCATAGGCCACGAGGGCGTCGGCCATGTCGGTCCGGCCGGAGACGCGCAGGCGGCGATTGTTGAGATAGGCGCCCTTGCCGCGTTCGGCCACGAACAGCTCGTCCTTGGCCGGATCGTAGATAACGCCAGCGACGATCTGGCCATCGCGTTCGAGACCCACCGAGATCGCGAAATGGGGGATGCCGTGGAGGAAGTTAGTGGTGCCATCGAGCGGGTCGACATGCCAGGTGTGGCTCTTGTCCTGCCCTTCGATGTTTCCCGATTCCTCGAGAATCAGGCCGTAGCCGGGACGCGCCTTCATCAGGGCGTCGCGCAGCACCTCCTCAGCCTTGCGGTCGGCGGCAGAGACGAAGTTGCCGGGGCCCTTGCGCGAAACCTGGAGGTTCTCGATCTCGCCATAGTCACGCTTGAGGCCGCGGGCGGCCTTGCGGACGGCGTCGACCATGACGGTCATGAGGGGTGAGCTGATCATCGATGCAAAGGTCCGGGTCGATTCAAAGAACGGTCTCACGCGGCCATAGCATGTTTGCGGCGCGTCTCACCCCTCGCCGATGCGGGGCAGAAGAGAAACGCGCGCAGGCTCCCATGGATGCCGAATTGACACTTGCCCGCGTTGCGCGGGCTTACTCCACCTTCATCCGTGCCTCGGCCAGGCGCTCGGCGCGGCCGCGCTCCTCGGCGGTGAGGCCGGCTAGGGTCTCGTCGAGCTTCGGATCGGAGCGCCCCTGGGCGGCGGCGGCGAGATTCCAGGCAGCCGCCTCGACAGGGTTCTTTTGGATACCCCGTCCCAGGGCATAGAGGATGGCCACGCGATTCTGCGCGATGGCGTTGCCGCGCGACGCAGCGTGGAGGAAGTAGCGGGCCGCGCGGGCCTCGTCCTTCTCGACGCCGATGCCGTTGAACAGCAGGATCGCGAACTCGACCTCGCCGGCGAGATCGCCGTTATCGGCCGCGCGGCGGAACCACTCGGCCGCCTGTTTGGGATCCTTCGGTACTCCCCTCCCCTGGAGGTAGAGCACGCCAAGATCGTGCTGGGCAGGGCCGATCTCGCCCTCGGCCGCCTTGCGGAACAAGTCGGCGGCCTTGGCCTCGTCCGGCTCGGTCCCCGTCCCGATCAGGATCAAGGCGAGGTTGTAGGCGGCCGTGGTGTCGCCCTTCAGGGAGGCCTGTTCGAGCCAGCGGCGCCCGGCTTTCGGATCCTTCGTGCCGCCACGGCCATCGATCGACATCAGGCCGAGGGAGGCCATGGCGTGGGTGTCGCCCTGGTTGGCGGCCAGACGATACCATTCGGCCGCCTTCACCGGGTCCTGCTTGACCCCGAGGCCCTGGTTGTAGAGCTCGCCGAGCAGCGTCATCGCCGCGGCGTCCTTATTGTCGGCGGCGATCCGCTTCGTCGCCTCGCGGAAGGCGGTGGTATATTGCCCGCGCTGGTAAGCGCCGAACGCGATATCCGGCTCGGTCTTCGAGCGGGGTGGCACGGCGCCAGCCGCGCCGATGGAATACGGGGTCGGGAGGTCCCGCAGCTGCCCCTTCAGAGTTTCCTTGGGACGAGACGTCAGGGATTGCGGCACGGCCGGATCGGTCGGCATCACCTTCGGCGCTTCTGCCAAGGCGGCGGACGACCAAGCCTCGGCCAGGGCGAGAGCGAGGGCGAGCTTGCGAAGCGCCCTCACGTATCAGCCTCCGAAGCTGCGACCTGTGCCTGGATGGCGCGGATATCGGCCCCTTCTCCCATCCACAGATGGCTCTCGAGCCCGAGGAATTCCGCTCCCGTCGCCAGGAGCCCATCCACCTGTGCGAGGTCATGGGCAACGGCGATGCACGGTGTCTCGAAGATCTCGACCCACCATTGTGCGCGCTCGCGCACGGTATCGGCATCGGGCGCGATCCCGTCCGAGTAGATCCCCCCGAACATCACGTAATCGACACCGGCCTCGCCGGCTTCCATGGCCGCGTGCTTCTGCTCATGCCCACCGGCCCCGAGGATACGACCGTCGCTGAGGCGCTCGCGCAGATCCTGCAGGGCACCGTCGCGCGCCTTGTCGAGATGAACGCCGTCCGCCCCACCCCGCGCGGCCACGCTGACCACGTCGCCAGCGAAGTCTGAGACCGTGATGACCAGGGCGGCGCCAGTCGACTGCGCCGCCGGAGCGAGGCGCTTGACGAGGTTCACGAGGCTGCGCTCGTCGGCCGGGGCGAGCCGCAGGAGCACCGCCGCTACGTCCCCCGCCGCACAGGCGGCGGTCAGCGCTTCGGCGAGGGCATCGGCCCGGTCGGAATCCACCCGGTGGGGAGACAGCAGGGCGAGGCGGGTGCGGGGTTCGGCCATTCTTCTCGTCCTAACAGCATCATCCCGAGACGCGGGCTCCGCGTCTCGGGGACAGGCGATGCGAGATCACCGCGTCACGGCGTGGTTCCGGATGCGATCCGAAAGCATGAAACAGCGACTCAGGCGGCGCCGATCTTCGGGTCGAGCGAGCCGTTGGCATAACGCTTGGCCATCTCGGAGACCGAGATCGGGCGGATCTTCGAGCCCTGGCCGGCGGTGCCGAACGCCTCGAAACGCTGGCGGCAGAGCTTCGTCATCGCGTCCATGGCGGGCTTCAGATACTTGCGCGGGTCGAACTCGGCCGGGTTCTCGGTGAGCACTTTCCGGATCTGGCCGGTCATGGCCATGCGGTTATCGGTGTCGATGTTGATCTTGCGCACGCCGTGCTTGATGCCGCGCTGGATCTCGGCCACCGGCACGCCCCACGTCGGCTTCATCTGGCCGCCATAGGAATTGATGATGTCCTGCAGGTCCTGCGGCACCGAGGAAGAGCCGTGCATGACGAGGTGGGTCGTCGGCAGGCGGCGGTGGATCTCCTCGATCACGTTCATGGCCAGCACGTCGCCATCGGGCTGGCGGGTGAACTTGTAGGCACCGTGGCTGGTGCCCATGGCGACGGCGAGCGCGTCGACCTTGGTGGCGGAGACGAACTTCACCGCCTCTTCCGGGTCGGTGAGAAGCTGGTCGTGGCTCAGCACGCCCTCGGCGCCGTGGCCGTCCTCGGCCTCGCCCTGGCCGCTCTCCAGCGAACCGAGCACGCCGAGCTCGCCTTCCACCGAAACGCCGGCCCAATGGGCCATGCGGGTGACGTTGCCGGTGATCTCGACGTTGTAGGCGTAGTCGGCGGG
Source organism: Methylobacterium sp. CM6247 (assembly GCF_054817925.1). NCBI lineage: Bacteria > Pseudomonadati > Pseudomonadota > Alphaproteobacteria > Hyphomicrobiales > Methylobacteriaceae > Methylobacterium > Methylobacterium sp. CM6247. The sequence goes on along the minus strand of NZ_JBTXKX010000003.1, from coordinate 2,147,927 downwards.
GGTCTTGCCGTCGGCCTTCAGCGAGCCGTCCATCATCACCGAGGTGAAGCCGTACTGGATGGCGGTGGCGCAGGTGGCTTCGTTGTTGCCGTGGTCGAGATGCATGCAGACGGGGATGTGGGGATAGATCTCCACGAGGCCGTCGATGAGCTTGGCGAGCACCACGTCGTTGGCATAGGCGCGCGCACCCTTGCTCGCCTGCAGGATCACCGGCGAATCGGTGGCATCGGCTGCCGCCATGATGGCCAGCCCCTGCTCCATGTTGTTCAAATTGAAGGCCGGCACGCCGTATTCGTATTCGGCGGCGTGATCCAGGAGCTGCCTCAGGGTGATGCGTGCCATTGGTCTCTCCTCAAACGATGGGGCCGACGCGATAGGCCGCCATCCACTGAAATATGCCTGCCTTGTCGGACCTTACCGGGTCCGTCGCAACTCCATCCCGAAGCCTTCGGCGACAGAGCGCTGTGTCGTCATCCCAAATTCCCACCCCAAACACCTCATCCTCAGGTGCCGAAGCGGAGCGAAGGCCTCGAAGGAACCCTCTGGTTCGCCCGGAGGATGCCGGAGCCCTCCTTCGAGCCCCGCTGCCGCGGGCGCCTCAGGATGAGGTGATGGGACCTGGGATGGAACCGGTCACCCCTTGACGCGCAGGGCCTCGACGCCGGGCAGGACCTTGCCTTCCAGCCATTCGAGGAACGCGCCACCGGCGGTGGATACGTAGGAGAAATCGTCGGCGACGCCGGCATGGTTGAGGGCGGCCACCGTGTCGCCGCCGCCCGCCACCGAGACGAGCTTGCCGGCCTTGGTGCGTTCGGCCGCGTGGCGCGCCGCCGCCACCGTCGCGGCGTCGAAGGGGGTCAGCTCGAAGGCGCCGAGAGGGCCGTTCCAGACCAGGGTCGCAGCCTCGTCGATGGCAGCGTCGATCTCGGCCACCGAGGCCGGGCCGGCATCGAGGATCATGCCGGTCTCCGACACGGCGTCGACGCCCACGATCTCATGCGCCGCGTTGGCTTTGAACTCGGCCGCGACCACCGCGTCGACCGGCAGGATGATGCGGCACTTGGCGGCTGCGGCGGCGTCGAGGATGCGGAGCGCCGTCTCGGCGAGATCCTTTTCACACAAGGACTTGCCGACGGCTTTCCCTTGGGCGTGCAGGAAGGTGTTGGCCATGCCGCCGCCGATGACGAGCATGTCCACCTTGGCGACGAGGTTCTGCAGGAGATCGATCTTCGACGACACCTTGGCGCCGCCGACCAGAGCGATGACCGGCCGTGTCGGCGACTCGAGCCCCTTGGTCAGGGCGTCGAGCTCCGCCTGCATCAGCCGGCCGGCATAGGCCGGCAGTACATGGGCGAGGCCCTCGGTCGAGGCATGGGCGCGATGCGCGGCCGAGAAGGCCTCGTTGACGAAGACGTCGCCGTTGGCGGCGAGCGCCGCCACGAAATCGGCCTCGTTCTTCTCTTCGCCCGTGTGGAAGCGGGTGTTCTCCAGGAGGAGGACGTCGCCATCCTTCAGTGCCGACACGGCCGACGACGCCGTCTCCCCGATGCAATCCACCGCAAAGGCGACCGGGCGGCCGAGATGCTGGGATAGCGCGGAGACCACCTGCTTCAGCGAATCGGCCACCACCGGCTTGCCCTTGGGGCGACCGAAATGCGCCAGGAGCACCACGCGCCCGCCGCCATCGGCGATCTCCCGGATCGTCGGGACGATCCTTTCGATGCGGGTCGCGTCGGTGACGCGTTCCCCCTCCATCGGCACGTTCAGGTCGACGCGGAGAAGCACGCGCTTGGCCTGGAGGGAGCCGGCATCGTCGAGGGTGCGGAAAGCGGTCATCCTGGCCTTCAGTGTCGTCGAGAGAAATATCAGCGCGGGGTGATGAGCCCGTCGAGATGGAAGCGCTGGGCGGCAATGGTCAGCACCACGGTGAGCACGGCGGTGATGATCGCCGTCAGCACCAGGGCACCGGAACCGGGCAGCCGGCGCGTGCGGTCGGCGACGGCGCGGACTTCGCTGCGCAGGGCGGCGAGATCGGATTGGCGCGCCGCCTCGCTCATGCGGGTGGTCGCCCCCTCGATCTTCTCCTCAACGCGGGAGAGCAGGGCCTCGGAGCGGGCGTACTTGTCCTCGATCCGCGCGCACTTATCCTCGATGCGAGCGAGTTGGTCGCTGCCGGGCGAGGATGGGGTGGGCGCGGATTGAGCCAGGGGCTCGGCCTTGCCGACCACCACCGGCGGCACCGCCTGCTGGTTGGCGATCGCCTGGGTCTCGGGCACCGGCGACGGCGCCGCACCCGCTGTGCTCTCGGACGTCTTACTCTCAGAATTCTTGGCGCCCGGGATGAAGCTGGTTCCGGTCGACGGGGTCGGCGAAGGCTCGGTCATGTCGGACGCACCATTGCTGGTCGATCAAAGGGTGTCGTTCACGAGGCATCCCGGGCGGCCCACGGGCCGCCCGGAAGCGCTGCTCTCAGAGCAGCTTTCCCATCGCCACGGCGGTGTCCGCCATGCGGTTCGAGAAGCCCCACTCGTTGTCGTACCAGGAGAGGATACGCACGAACGTGCCGTCCATCACCTTGGTCTGGTCGAGGTGGAACGTGGACGAGTGAGGATCGTGGTTGAAGTCGATGGAGACGTTGGGCTGGTCGGTATAGGCCAGCACGCCCTTCAGCGGACCGTCGGCCGCGGCGCGGATCGCGTTGTTGATCTCCTCGACGGAGGTCTGGCGCTTGGCGGTGAACACGAGGTCGACGGCCGAAACGTTGGGGGTCGGCACGCGGATCGAGGTTCCGTCGAGCTTGCCCTTCAGCTCCGGCAGGACGAGGCCGACGGCCTTGGCAGCGCCCGTGGAGGTCGGGATCATCGACAGCGCGGCGGCACGGGCCCGGTACAGGTCCTTGTGCATCTGGTCGAGGGAGGGTTGATCGTTGGTGTAGGAATGGATCGTCGTCATGAAGCCGCGCTCGATCCCGACGAGATCGTTGAGCACCTTCGCCACCGGTACGAGGCAGTTGGTGGTGCAGGAGGCGTTCGAGATCACGAGGTGGTCGGCGGTCAGCTTGTCGTGGTTGACACCGTAGACCACGGTCAGGTCGGCACCGTCGGCGGGGGCCGAGACGATGACGCGCTTGGCGCCGGCATCGAGATGGGCCTTGGCCTTGTCCTTCGAGGTGAAGATGCCGGTGCATTCGAGAGCGATGTCGACGCCGAGCTCGCGGTGCGGCAGCTCGGCCGGGTTGCGCACGGCGGTGACCTTGATGCGCTGACCGTCGACGACGATGAACTCGCCATCCACTTCGACCTTGGCGTTGAAACGGCCGTGGATGGAGTCGAAGCGCAGCAGGTGGGCATTGGTCTCGACGGGGCCGAGATCGTTGATCGCGACGACTTCGATATCCTTGCGGCCGGCCTCGTGGATGGCGCGCAGGATGTTGCGGCCGATGCGTCCGAACCCGTTGATGGCAACCTTCACCGACACGGCGTGAATCCTTCTATGTACCGGGCGCCGACCTCGCGGAACCCGTAAGCAGCAAGAGCGAGACAGCGGGCCGGAGGGGCGGAGCCGCCATTCGGCGTCGCTGTGTCATGTGCACCGTTGAACGTCAGATGAACCGCATCGCCCGTCCTCGACCCCTCATGCGCCCATGAATGGACCGATGCGGGAACGAGTATTGAACGGGTCACGGGCTCGAATTCCCAATCCGACGGTCGGTTCGAGGAGCGCGCGGTCTCTAACATGAGGGAAACCGCTGGCAAAGGTTTTGCCTGATCGATTCGTTCTCCTTCCCCGCATATGATGGCAAAGCAGCGATTTCGCGCGCGTATCGGTAGCGATTTGGCTACAAATCCGATTTTCCGAAACAAGTGGACGGGCAGATCCATGACCCGGCGGAAGGTACAACGATGATCCCGACGCCCGAGCGGCCGAACGTCGACCACGCCCTTGCCCGGCTGGAGACGGCCCTGACCCGGCTGGAAGCGTCGGTGACCCATCGCCTCGAAGCCGAGCGCGAGCCCGGCGACCTGGAGACGGAACTCGCGATCATGGCGGAGGACCGGGCGCGCCTCGCGGCGGAGCTCGACGCTGCCAGCGCCCGCCTCGCCACGGTGGAGGCGACGACCAGCGATGTCGGCCACCGCCTCGGCCGGGCGATCGAAGCGGTGGAGGGCGTGCTGGCCCATCCCCGCGCCGCGCGTTAAACCCGCCTCTCTCACACCAACCCTATCGGACATGCCTCAGATCAGCGTCACCATCGACGGCAAGAGCTACCGGATGGCCTGCGCCGAAGGCGAAGAGGCGCATCTCTCGGCGCTGGCCGCGGAACTCGACACCCGCGTGACTGGGATGCGGAAATCCTTCGGCGAGATCGGCGACATGCGTCTTCACGTCATGGCCGCCCTGACTCAGGCGGACGAATTGGCGGAACTGAAGCGCCGTCTCGCAGACCTCGAGACAGAGACGGCGGCCCTCCGGGACCGTGTCGAGAGTGCGGATTCCCTCCGTGCCGAAGAGGAGGCTCGCATCGCGGACGGGCTCGGCCGTGCGGCGGACCGGATCGAGCGTCTGGCTCACGCGCTGGCGGCGGGATGAGGGCCTCTGGCGCATGATTGCACGCGCTCCCCCCTGGCGCCCACGGCCGGCCGACGCTACATGAGGGATGCGGTGCTGCGGGGTTCGTCAGGAGTACTTTTCCCCGGGGCCTTATCGACTCCCCAGGGAGCTGTCCCTGGCCCTGTCCCTGGACTTGGCCAACACGGCGCCCACCTACACTGTAGGTTTCCCGGGATCGCAACTCCAACGGCTCACGTGGCTCCGCACTCTGATTTCCCCGCCCTGAAGGCCGCCCTTCGCAAGGATGCCCTCGCCCGCCGCGATGGCCTCGCCCCCGAGACCCGCCGGGTCGGCGGATTACGGATCGCCGAGAGCGTGATGCAGGTCGAGCCCCTCGCCCAGGCTCCCATCGTCGGTGCCTTCTGGGCGATCCGCAGCGAAGTCGATCCCCTCCCTCTCATCGGGATGCTGTTCGCGCGCGGCCAGCGAGTCGCCCTGCCGAAGGTGACGCCGGAGGGCCTCGTCTTCCGCGAATGGCGCGCCGGTGAGGCGCTGGTTCCGGGTTCCTTCGGTCTCAGCGAACCGCGCGACGACCTGCCCCCCCTCGATCCTACCGCCCTCATCGTTCCGCTCGCCGCCTTCGACCGGCGCGGGCACCGCATCGGCTACGGACGCGGCTATTACGATCAGGCCATCGATCGGCTCTCCCGCAACGGCCCCGTCCTGACGATCGGCATCGCCTTTTCCGTGCAGGAGGTGGAGTACGTGCCCTCCGAGCCGCACGACCAACCCCTCGACCACCTCATTACGGAAGCGGGACCGGTCCCGCTCGTCCGGGACTGACAGCGACGCATGCGACTTCTCTTCCTCGGCGATGTGGTGGGCCGCCCCGGCCGCAATGCGGTGATGGACCGGCTGCCGAAGCTGCGTGAGCGCTGGCGCCTCGATTGTGTGGTCATCAACGGCGAGAACGCGGCCGGCGGCTTCGGCATCACCGAGGCGATCTGCGACGAACTCCTCCAGGCGGGCGCCGATGCGGTGACGCTGGGCAACCATTCCTTCGACCAGCGCGAAGCCCTCGTCTTCATCCAGCGGCAGACGCGCCTCGTCCGCCCGGCGAACTATCCGCCTGGCACGCCGGGACGCGGCGCCACCGTGGTGGAGACGCGGGGCGGCGCCCGCGTCCTCGTTCTCAACGTCATGGGCCGCATCTACATGGATGCGCTGGACGATCCCTTCGCCTCCGCCGAGCGCGAACTCTCCGCCTGCCCCCTCGGCGAGGTGGCGGACGCCGTCATCGTCGATGTCCATGCCGAGGCCACCAGCGAGAAGCAGGCTTTCGGCCACTTCCTCGATGGCCGCGCCAGCCTCGTCGTCGGCACCCATACGCACACGCCCACCGCCGACCACCGCATTCTCCCCGGCGGCACCGCCTACCTGTCCGATGCGGGCATGTGCGGCGATTACGATTCGATCCTCGGCATGCAGAAGGACGAGCCCCTGCGGCGCTTCCTGCAGAAGACCCCCGGCACGCGCCTGGAAGCGGCGCAGGGTAAGGGCACGTTATGCGGGATCGCCGTCGAGACCGACAATGCCACGGGGCTCGCCACCATGGTCTCGGCAGTACGCCTCGGGCCTCATCTGGAAGAAACTTGGCCTCGCGCCTGGGATTAACCCTGTTGAGCTGGTGATGAGTTTCGCGGCGGCTTGATCGAGCGGTGGCATGAAGCCAATGTGCGGGCACATTCGCCCCGCCCATTTTATGCCCCAGCGCAGAAGAGTCCCAGACAACCCATGGCGACCCGCTCCGCGACTGCCCCCCTGAGCCGCCCGGGCATCTACTTGGTCCGGATGCTGGTCTTCCTGACCCTCGTCGGGTTCCTCGCCTTCGTCTTGTTCCGGCAGATCACGCCGGCTTTCCTGGCCAATGCCGGGTTGAACGGGCTGATCCTCGGCGTCCTCCTCATCGCCATCCTGCTCGCCTTCGGCCAGGTGATCCGCCTCTTCCGCGAGGTCGCCTACGTCAACGCGGTCGCAGCCGGTGAGGGGTCGGCCAAGCCGCCCTCGCTGCTGGCGCCGCTCTCCCCGGCGATCCTGGCGCGCCGTGAGGGGACGACGCAGGCCGGCGTCCGCTCCTATCTCGACACCGTGGCCGCCCGCCTCGACGAGGGCCGCGAGATCCTGCGCTACGTCGCCGGGCTTCTCATCCTGCTGGGACTGCTCGGCACATTCTGGGGGCTCATCGACACGCTGGGCGCGGTGGGCAGCGTGATCCAGAGCATGCGCGGCGGCGGCGAAGCCAGCGCGATGTTCGACGAATTGAAGAGCGGCCTCGCCAAACCGCTTTCCGGCATCGGCCTCGCCTTCTCGGCCTCGCTGTTCGGCCTCGCGAGCTCGCTCATCACCGGCTTCCTCGACCTACAGGCAGGCCAGGCCCATGCCCGCTTCCACAACGAGCTGGAGGATTGGCTGGTCTCCGGCGAGGAGCAGGCCGCGGTGGCGCGTCCCGTGACAGCGCAAGAGCCGGCCTCGGCCCGTGAACTCACCGAGGCGGTGGACAAGCTGGCGGCCATCATCTCGGAGGGCGCCAACGGCCGCGTGGCGACTCAGGCGATGACCAACCTCGCCGAGGGTATCCAGGGTCTCGTCCAGCACATGCGGGCCGAGCAGCAAATGATCCGCGACTGGGTCGAGGCGCAGGCGACGCGGGAACGTGAACTCAAGCAGGTGCTTGACCGGCTCGGCCGCGAGAAGGCCTGATGGCTTCGCTGCGCACGCGCCGGGACCGGAGCCTGAACGTCTGGCCCGGCTATGTCGACGCCCTGGCGACGCTGCTGCTCGCCGTCGTCTTCCTGCTGACGATCTTCGTGGTCGGACAGTTCTTCCTGTCCCAGGAGATCACCGGCCGCGATTCGGTGCTGAACCGGCTCAACCGGCAGATCGCGGATCTCACCGATCTTCTCGCCCTGGAACGCTCCAATCGGCGGGCGCAGGAGGAGAAGGCCTCGAACCTGCGCACGACGCTTCTCGGCACCGAGGCCGAGCGCGACAAGCTGAAGGAACATGCGGGCGCTGCTGCGAGCAGTGACGGTCGCCAGGGCGAAGTCGACAAGCAGCTGGTGGCCGAACGTGCCACCAATGCACGCGCCGCGTCGCAGATCGATCTCCTCAACGAACAGATCGGCGCCATGCGCCGCCAGCTCGCCGCCCTCGAGGATGCGCTGGCCGCGAGCGAAAGCCGCGACCGCGAGAGCCAGGCCCGCATCGCCGATCTCGGCAGCCGCCTCAACGTGGCCCTCGCCCAGAAGGTGCAGGAACTCGCACGCTATCGCTCGGACTTCTTCGGCCGCCTGCGCCAGATTCTCGGCAACCGCAGCGATATCCGCGTGGTCGGCGACCGTTTCGTCCTGCAATCTGAGGTGCTGTTCCCGGCGGGCTCGGCGAGCCTGAAGCCCGAGGCGGCGCCCGAACTCGACCGGATCGCCACGGCCATCCTCGATCTGTCGAAGCAGATCCCGGCGGACATTCCCTGGGTCCTGCGTATCGACGGGCATACCGATGCCCGTCCCATCGCCAGTTCGCAATTCCCGTCGAACTGGTCGCTTTCGGCGGCCCGCGCCATCGCCGTAGTGCAGTACATGGCCGGCAGGGGCATCCCGCCCCAGCGCCTGCTCGCTGCTGCCTTCGGCGAGTTCCAGCCCATCGAGGCCGGGACCAGCGACGACGTCTACGCCCGCAACCGCCGCATCGAGCTGAAGCTCACCGAACGTTAAGGCGGGCCCCCTACCGCAAAGGTGCCAGCGCCACCGCCCAGACGACGAACGCGCCGGAGAGCAACCCGAAGGCCATGAATTCCACCGCGCCGGTCAGGATCATCCGCTTGAGCATTGTGATCGCCTCTCGTTGACGCGGCGATCTTTGTTCTTGTTTTGTTCTGTGTAAAGCGGGCATTTCGTTTGCGTCGCGATGTGGTTAGCACACCGTTAACGTACGGACAGGGCGCGGCGCCTAACCCCATGCGCCCGGCCTCGAGGGTCTCCTCCGCCTGCCGAAATGCTCCCCTCACACCGGGCGGGGGATCCTCACGATCGCCCGCCAAGCTTCGTGCGAGAGGAGACAAATAGTCCTCCCCGCGCAACCCGTTCGATTCTAAAGCACTTGAAAGGACGATCGGGCCGAAGAACCGCGGACAACACTCCATTCTTGGCCATTTTCGCTATCCTATGTGAATGGTCGAATGCGAATACATCTCGTTGCCATTGGTTCTCACGGCGACATCCTTCCTTTTCTGGCCATTGGCGCGGAATTTCTTCGTCGCGGACAAGACGTGATCCTGGCCGCCCCCGCCCCGTTCGCGGATCACGCGGCGCGAATCGGCCTGCCCTTCCATTCCCTCGGGGACGATTGCGACTACCGCCGCATCACCGCGGATCCCGAGCTCTGGCATCCGCGCCGCGGGGCCGCCGCCCTGTTCGGAAACATGGCCGCCGCCACCGAGCAGACCTATCGCTGGATCGCCGCGAACGCGCGCAAGAGCCACTCGATCGTGGTCGCCTCGACGCTGGCCTTCGGCGCACGCGTGGCACAGGAGAAGCTACGCCTTCCTGTCATTACCATCCACGCGATGCCGCTGCTGATGGAGAGCCGTTATGCCTCCCCGATCCTGCCGGGCGTGCCGCTCCCCGCCTGGACGCCGTCCCGGATTCGCCACTGGGTCGGCCGGGGCGCCGACAAATACGTGATCGGCCCGGCCGCCCTGCCGACCATCAACGCGTTTCGGCAGGAACTCGGCCTCAAACCCGTACGTCGGCTGCGCTACTGGTGGAACAGCCCCTCCCGTGTCCTGCTGCTCTTTCCCGACTGGTTCGCGGCCTCGCAGCCGGATTGGCCCCGGCAGGCCATGCATGTGGGCTTTCCCATCGCGGATCGCTTCGGTGACACGGACCACCTCGCGCCCCGTCTCACGCGGTTCCTGAGGGGTGGGGATGCTCCCCTGGTCTTCACTTACGGATCGGCCATGCGCCAGGCATCGGGCTTCTTCCGAACCGCCCTCGCCATCTGCGAGCGTCTGGGGCGGCGGGGCGTGCTGCTTGCTCCAGAGCTTGGTCAGGTTCCAGAGTCCCTGCCGGAGACCCTGATCCATGTCCCCTACGCGCCGCTCAGCGCTTTGCTGCCGCACGCGGCGGCGCTGATCCATCATGGCGGCATCGGCACCGTGGCGCAGGCTTTGGCCGCCGGAACGCCGCAGATGATCGTCCCGGTGGCGTTCGACCATTTCGACGAGGCGGCGCGGGTGAAACACCTTCGTGCCGGCACGAGCCTCAGCCGGCGGCGTTTCACGCCCGGGCCCGGTGCGCGCCGGCTCCGCCGCCTCCTCGCTTCGCCAGAGGTGGCCCAGGCCTGCCAGGAGCTGAGGTTGCGCTTCAACGGGCTGGACGGCGTGTCGGCCGCCTGCGACGCGATCGAACAAATGGCGCCCCGCCGTCGCTGACGGGGGCAGCTCCATTATACAAATGCAGCTGCAGATTCGGCTTTACGCCAGTTGCTCGATCATGCCGTCGCGGATGGTGACGCGCCGGTCCATGCGGGCGGCGAGCTCCATGTTGTGGGTGGCGACGAGGGCCGCGAGGCCGGAGGCACGCACCAGCGAGACAAGAATGCCGAAGACATGAGCCGCCGTGTGCGGGTCGAGATTACCGGTGGGCTCATCGGCCAACAGCAGGCGCGGGCCGTTGGCGACCGCACGGGCAATGGCGACGCGCTGCTGCTCGCCGCCCGATAATTCGGCCGGGCGGTGAACAAGGCGCTCCTTCAGGCCGAGGAAGCTCAGAAGTTCGGTGGCGCGCGCCTTGGCCTCCTTTGCGCCGAGGCCACGGATGAGCTGGGGCATCACCACGTTCTCCAGGGCCGAGAATTCCGGCAGGAGATGGTGGAACTGATAGATGAAGCCCATCTCTTCGCGGCGGAACCGCGTGCGCTCGGCATCGGGCATCGCCGCCGTGGGCTGGCCGCCGATATAGACCTCGCCGCCATCGGGTCGCTCCAGCAGGCCCGCGAGATGCAGAAGCGTCGATTTTCCGGCCCCTGAGGGTGCCACCAGAGCCACGAGTTCGCCCGGCCAGATCGCGAGATCGGCCCCCCGCAGGATGTCGAGGGCTCCCGTTCCTTGCGCGTAGCGGCGTTCGACTTTGGCGAAGAACAGGGCCGGGACCGGCGGCGCGCCGGCCTCGTCGGCAGAGGTGGTCATGATGGTTGAATCTCCCCTCAGCCGTAACGCAGGGCCTGGACCGGATCGAGCCGGGCGGCGCGCCAGGAGGGATAGAGCGTCGCCACGAGCGACAGGGCGATGGAGGTGAGGACCACCACGGTGATCTCACTGGAATTCATCTCGGCCGGAATCTCCGCGAGGAACCGCACGGTCGGATCCCAGGCGGAGGGAAACAGGACCCGCTGGATCGGCTTGATGTTGAGGGTGATGAGGACACCGAGGGCGAGTCCGCTCAGCGTCCCGACGACGCCGATCAGCGCCCCGTTGATGAGGAAGACCCGCATCACCGTGCCGGGCGTGGCGCCCATCGTCCGCAGGATCGCGATATCGCTGGACTTGTCACGCACCAGCAGGATCAGGCCGGAGACGATGTTGAGGGTCGCCACCACAACAATCAGGCTGAGGATGAGGAACATCACGTTCCGCTCCACCTCCAGCGCCCCGAAGAAGGTTCGGTTGCGTTGGCGCCAGTCGGTGAGAAGCACGGGCCGCTCGGCCGCCATTTCAAGGTCGGGCCGCAATTGCGCCACCGCATCGGCGTTGTCGAGATAGACCTCGATGAGGCTGACATCGCTGTCACGGTTGAAGAAGGCCTGGGATTCGGCCAGCGGCATGAACACGAAGGTGGCGTCGAACTCGGTCATGCCGATCTCGAAGATCGCCTTGACCGTATAGGCCTTCGTGCGCGGCGCTGTGCCGAACGGTGTCGTCGCCCCCTTCGGGGTGGATAGGGTGATCTGGTCGCCGGCCTGGACGCCGAGGGACTCGGCGAGCCTCCGGCCGATGGCGACCCCGGTTCCGTCGTCGAATCCGTCGAGGGTGCCGCCCCGGATGGTCTTGGCGATGGATCCGATGGACCCGATGTCCTCGCCGCGGATACCCCGGACCAGCACGCCACTGCCGCCATAAGGCGAGGACGCGAAGGCCTGCCCTTCCACCAGCGGGATCGCCGAGCGGACGCCGGCCACCTTGGAGAGCCTGTCGGAAAGGTCGACGTAATCGGTGAACAGCTTGTCGATCGGCGTGACGAAGACGTGGCCGTTGATACCGACGATCTTGGAGAGCAGTTCGGTGCGGAACCCATTCATCACCGAGAGGACGATGATGAGGGTGGCGACGCCGAGGGCGATGCCCAGGACCGAGAAGAAAGCCACGACGGAGACGCCGCCGCCGCGCCGCCGGGCCCGCATGTAGCGCCCGGCAATGATCCATTCGAAGGCCGCGAAGGGCGGCGTGCTGCCGCGCTTGAACAGGCCGGAGAGACCCGCCAGCCGTTCCTTCACCGTCTCTGCCAGAGCCATGCCGGCCTCAGTTCCGCTTCAGGCGCGAAATCAGGTCGATCGGTGCCACGCTCTCACGCTCGCCCCCGGCGCGGCGCTTGATCTCGACCTTGCCCTCGGCAAGGCCGCGCGGGCCCACCACGACCTGCCAGGGCAGGCCGATCAGATCGGCGGTGGCGAATTTCGCGCCCGGACGCTCGTCGCGGTCGTCGTAGAGCACCGTCAGGCCGCTGGCCTCGAGGTTGGTCTGGATTTCGGCGCAAGCGGCATCGGTCGCCGCGTCTCCGGATTTCAGGTTGATGAGAGCGACGTCGAAGGGCGCCACGGAATCCGGCCAGATGATGCCGGCCTCGTCATGCGAGGCCTCGATGATCGCGGCCACAAGCCGGCTCGGGCCGATGCCGTAGGAACCCATATGAACGGGGCGATCGACGCCGTCCGGTCCGGTCACCTTCGCGCCCATGGCCTCGGAATACTTGGTGCCGAAATAGAAGATGTGCCCGACCTCGATGCCGCGCGCGGCCATCTGCTTGTCCTCGCCGACCTCGGCGAAGGCCGCCGGCTCGTGCATCTCGGAGGTGGCGGCGTAGAGCGAGGTCCATCGGTCGACAGTGCCCTGGAGGCCGGCGACATCATCGAAATCCGTGGTCACCGGCGGAACGTCGAAATCGAGATACTGCCGGTCGCAGAACACCTCGCTCTCGCCGGTCTGGGCCAGGATGATGAATTCGTGGCTGAGATCGCCGCCGATCGGTCCGGTATCGGCGCGCATGGGGATCGCTTTGAGGCCCAGGCCGGCGAAAGTGCGCAGGTAGGCGACGAACATCTTGTTGTAGGCGTGCCGGGCGTTGGCCTGGTCGAGATCGAACGAATAGGCGTCCTTCATCAGGAATTCGCGCGAGCGCATGGTGCCGAAGCGCGGGCGTACCTCGTCCCGGAACTTCCACGAGATCTGGTAGAGGTTCTTCGGCAGGTCCTTGTAGGAGCGAACGCTGCCGCGGAAGATCTCGGTGATGACCTCCTCGGCCGTAGGGCCAAACAGCATCTCGCGGTCATGTCGGTCGGAAATGCGCAGCATCTCCTTGCCGTAGGCTTCGTAACGGCCGGATTCCTTCCACAACTCCGCCGACTGGATCGACGGCATCAGCAGTTCGATGGCGCCGGACCGATCCTGCTCCTCGCGGACCACCGCGCAGACCCTGTTGAGCACGCGCAGCCCCAAGGGCAGCCAGGCATAGATGCCCGCCGCTTCCTGACGGATCAGGCCGGCCCGCAGCATCAGGCGGTGGGAGACGATCTCCGCCTCCTTGGGCGTCTCGCGCAGGGTCGGCAGGAAATAGCGGGAGAGACGCATCGGGGGCCCTGGATCGTTTTGGAGCGCGATCGTACCGCGCATCGTTGCGGGGCACACAACACATTGCGTCGGGAAAATACAAGCGTCCTGCGGCGTCGAGAAAAACGCCGGGTGGTCCGAAACTCGGGCATTCCGCGAAACGAGAGCGAAAAACGCTCAACTCTTGCAAAAAAACGCCAGGAACCATCTCCTGAGACGTGACAATGCGCAATCCAGTTCCTATAAGCGCCACCGTGATGGTCGCGACGCCCGGAGAGGCAGCGCGAGGTCCGAGTCTCGGGAGGAAATTTCAGCCGCCACGCCGCCAGAAATGCGTGAGATAAAATAGGCTGACACGTCATCTGTCGTCTCAAAAAGCAAGGCGCGAGCCTTGCTTTTTTTATGGCCGACGTGGCTCTCCGGATGTGGGCGCAGGACGATCCGACAGCTCGCCGGATCGCGGCGCTAAAGCCCCGACAACTCGAAGATCGGGATGACGACGAGAAACACGACGCTGGCGAGGAGCGTCGTCCAAATCGCCTTCTCGCGCAGCCGCGGCGCCGCGGGCGCACCTGGGTCCTGTCCCGGCACGATCAGCGTCGGGTCCGTCTCGACCTGATTGCGGATGGGCAGAATGACGAAGAGCAGCGTCCACCAGACCACGAAATAGAGGGCAAAGGCTCCGAACACCGTCAGCTTGAACAATACGACGGAGAGGATCGCCACCGCCGAGACGATGACGATCATGGTGGCCAGCGTCCGCCAGATCGTGGCCGAGACGGTCTGAACGAGGGCGCTCACGCCGCTCACACCTGCTCCAGTTCAACCAGGGTACCAAGGAAATCCTTGGGGTGGAGGAACAGCACCGGCTTGCCATGAGCGCCGATCTTCGGTTCGCCGGTACCGAGGACGCGGGCGCCCTGAGCCTTCAGTTTGTCACGGGCGGCGATGATGTCGTCGACCTCGTAGCAGACATGGTGCACGCCGCCATTGGGGTTGCGCTCCACGAAGCTCTCGATGGGCGAACCCTCGCCCAACGGCGACATCAGCTCGACCTTGCTGTTGGGCAGGTTCACGAAAACCACCGTGACGCCGTGCTCCGGCTGCGGCAGGGGCTCGGTGAGCGTGGCGCCGAGGGTGTCACGATAGATGGCACAGGCCGCGTCGAGGTCGCGCACGGCGATGGCCACGTGGTTCAGGCGTCCGATCATGGTCTGCTCTCTTCTCTGCGTCATCTGTGCGCGCATTCCCCTCCCCCTTGCGGGGAGGGGTTAGGGGTGGGGGTGGCTCCGAAGAGGTTGCGCCCTGTCCTGAACCACCCCCACCCTCATTCCCTCCCCACAAGGGGGAGGGAGGCAGCATCACACCTCCACGACCTGCACGTGGCAGGCGGGCTTCTTGCCCCAGGCTTCGTTCACGGCCGAGCGGATCGCACGATCGACGGCCTTCTCGACCGCTTCGGCATCCTTACGCTTCTGCTTCGACAGGCCGCTGAGGGTCCGCGACACGGCTTCGACGGCGACGTCGAGCATCGGCTGGCCGTTCTTGCCGCGATTGGGCAGGCCCATGATGTCGATGGCCGGCTCACCGAGAACCTCACCTTGGACGTCGATGGCGATGGCGACCGAGACGACACCGGCCTGAGACAGCTTGCGCCGCTCGGGGATCGCGCGATCCTTTGCATCGATCAGGATGTTGCCATCCTTGAACAGACGCCCGGCTTTCACGTGGTCGGTGATCTCCGGCGTGCCGGGGGCGAGGCGCACGACACTGCCGTTGCGGGCCTTGACCACGTTGCCGACACCCTGGGCCAGGGCGAAGCGGGCATGCTCGTCGAGATGGAGCGCCTCGCCGTGGACGGGAATCGCCGTCCTCGGCCGGGTCCACGCATACATCTCGGCCATTTCGTCGCGACGGGGATGGCCGGAGACGTGAACGAGTTTCGTCCGGTCGGTCACCACCTCGATGCCGGCATTGACCAGATCGTTGATGATCGCACCCACCGCCCGCTCGTTGCCCGGAATGGCGCGAGACGAGAAGATCACGCGGTCGCCGGCGGCCAGCGTCACGTCGGGATGGTCGTCGCGGGAGACGCGGGCGAGCGCAGCGCGCTCCTCGCCCTGCGACCCGGTGAGCAGGCAGACCACCTTGTCGCGCGGCAGGTAGCCGTAGCTGTCGGCCGAGCGGAAATCGGGCAGGCCGTCGAGGAAGCCGCATTCGCGGGCGACACCGATCACCCGGTCCATGGCCCTGCCGACGGCGACGACCTCGCGGCCGCAATCACGCGCGGCTTCCGCCACCGCCCGCATGCGGGCGACGTTGGAGGCGAAGGTGGTGACGGCGACCCGGTGAGGCGCTTCTGCGATGAGCTCACGCAGGGTGGCGGCGACCTCGGCCTCGCTCGGGCTGCGGCCCTCGCGTACGACGTTGGTCGAATCGCTGATCATGGCGATGATGCCCTCGTCGCCCAGCTTGCGGAACGAGGCTTCCGAGGTGACGTCGCCGAGGATCGGCGTGGCGTCGAGCTTCCAGTCGCCCGTATGCAGGACAAGGCCATGGGCGGTGCGGATCGCGACAGCGTTCGATTCCGGGATCGAATGCGAAACCGGAACGTATTCGATCTCGAACGGTCCGACCGTTACCGGCTTGTGCGCCGCGATCTCGCGCAGGATCACCTTCGGGGCACCCGGCTCACTCAGGCGACGCGCCTCGAGCAGGTTTTTGGCGAAGCGGGTGGCGTAGACCGGAGCCTTAAGCTTGGGCCACAATTCACCGATCGCGCCGATATGGTCCTCGTGCGCATGGGTGATGAAGATGGCGAGGAGGTCGTCCTTGCGCTCCTCGATGAAGCTGAGATCGGGAAACATCAAGTCGATGCCCGGGAAGCCCTCTTCCCCGGCAAAGCCCATTCCGCAATCGACCATGATCCATTTCCGGCGCTTTTCCGGCCCGAAGCCGTAGAGCGCCGCGTTCATGCCGATCTCGCCCACGCCGCCGAGCGGCACGAAGACGAGTTCGTCTTGCCCTGTCGTCATCACTGTTCAACCTCAAGCCGCCGTCGCGGCCGAACCCAAATGCACCTCGCCCGCCGTCACGGTCCGTCGCGTCCCATCATCCGATCGGACGACGAGCCGCCCCGCCTCGTCGATCGTCTCGAAAATTCCTTGCACGATCTCGCCGCCCGTTCGCACCGAGACCGGTGCGCCGATCCCAGCGGCGTCATCGAGCCAAAGCTCACGGATCGATGAAAACCCGCGGCCTCGATTCCAGCGTCGCGCTGCAACGACGATCTCATCCGACACATGGTCGAACAGATCCTCGGCGCGCGGTTCGTGCTTTATCTGACTGAGGCTTGTCGCGGGATAAGGCAAGTCCTGCGGTGACGCGGCGACGTTGACGCCGAACCCGATCACCGCCGAGCGACGCCCGCCCGGATGAGTTTCCGCCTCCAGGAGAAGGCCCGCGAGCTTGGCACCCGATGCCAGCACGTCATTGGGCCATTTCAGGCGGAAGGGGCTTGCCCGACCGGACTTCCGATCCTCGATCCCATCCTGAGGTGCCATGCCGGCCGCCTCGAGGTGACGTGGTCCGATCGTTCTCTTCAAGGCGGAAATCAACGCGACGCCCGCCGCGAAGCCCAAGCTCGGAACCTGTTCTGGATCGACGTCCGAAACCGGCCAGAGCAAGCTGGCACTGAGGTTGCCCGGCAACGACGTCCAAGCGCTCCCCCTGCGGCCACGCCCCGCTTCCTGCCGGAGCGCGACAACCCACAGCGGGCCCCTTTCACCCTCGCGTGACAGCTCCATCGCCCGGGTGTTGGTGGAGCCGAGGCTCTCGTAAACGTGAAGCCGATGCCCGGCCGCTCTCGCAGCCGGGCCGAGCCGATAATCCGGCCTTTCGAGAGACAAAATCCTAGAACAGCGACTTGGCCGCGGCGCCTGCCGCGCTGACGAGGGGAGAGGGCACCAGGAAGAACAGGACCACGACGGCGCTCGAGAGACCGAGCACGATGCGCAGGCCGGGCGGCATCACTTCGTAGGGAGCTTGCGGTTCATCGAAATACATCACCTTGACCAGACGCAGGTAATAGAACGCGCCGACCACCGAGGTCACGACACCGATCACCGCTAGGCCCACGAGATCGGCCTTGATGGCGGCAGCGAAGACATAGAACTTGCCGAAGAACCCGGCGAGCGGCGGAATGCCGGCGAGTGAGAACATCATCGCGGCGAGGCAGAACGCCATGACCGGATGCGTCCGGGAAAGACCGGAGAGATCGTCGACCGTCTCGTACATCTGGCCGCCGCGACGCAGCGAGAGAAGCACGGCGAAGGCGCCGAGCGTCATGGCGAGATAGATGATCATGTAGATCACCACGCCTCGGATCCCCACCTCCGAGGCAGCGGCGAGACCGATGAGGGCGTAACCGATATTGCCGATGGAGGAATAGGCCATCAGACGCTTGATCGAGCGCTGGCCGATGGCCGCGAAAGAACCGAGCGTCATCGAAGCGATGGCGACGAAGACGATGATCTGCTGCCAGATCGCGGTCACGTCCGGGAAGGCGCCGATGAAAACCCGCACGGTCATGGCGACGGCGGCCATCTTCGGCGCCGAGGCGAAGAACGCCGTCACCGGTGTGGGCGACCCTTCATAGACGTCCGGTGTCCACATGTGGAACGGCACGGCAGACATCTTGAAGGCGACGCCCGCAGCGACGAACACGATGCCCAGCACGATGCCGAAACCGGCATTGTCGTTCAGTGCCGAGACGATGCCGGGGAAGGAGACGGTGCCGGTGAAGCCGTAGACCAGTGACGAGCCATAGAGCAGCATGCCGGAAGACAAGGCTCCAAGGACGAAATACTTCAGCCCGGCCTCGGTGGATTTCAGGTTGTCCCGGTGGAAGGCGGCGATCACGTAAGCAGCAAGCGACTGCAATTCGAGGCCGAGATAGAGGGCGATCAAATCGTTGGCGGAGGCCATCACCATCATGCCGATGGTGCAGAGCACGATCAGGATCGGGAACTCGAACCGGTCGATGCGTTCGCGCTGGAAATAGTCGCGCGAGAGTAGGATCGTGGCGGCCGAGCCGAGCAGGATCAGCGCCTTCATCACCTTCGAGAAGTTGTCGATGATGAACGACCCGTTGAGGGTCGTGACCTTGGCACCCGACTGCGACACGACCACGAAGAAGGCGAGAATCAACAGGATGAGCGCGCCGACATTGATGGTCTCGACCGAGCGCTCGCCCCGGAAGGCGCCGTAGAGGATCAGTCCCAGCACGCCGATCGCGAGGATCAGCTCGGGCATCACCGGCGAGAGCGAGGGCAGGACGGCCTGGATAGCGGTCATCTTACGTCGACCTTCAGCGCGCCACGGGCGGAAGAACCGCCGCGGTCTGCGTGTTCGAGAGCGCGGATTTCATGCTCTGCATCAGCGCCTCCGTGGAGGGGGCGAAGGTGTCGAGGATGGGCGCGGGATGCACGCCGTAATAGATCGTCAGGGCGACGAGAGGCGCGAGGATGAGCTTCTCCCGCAGGTCGAGATCGAGGATGCCCTGCAGGTTGGGCTTCTCGAGCTTGCCATAGATCACCCTGGAATAGAGCCAGAGGGCATAGCCGGCCGAAAGAATGATGCCGAAGACCGAGAAGAACGCGACCGTCGGGTTGGCCTTGAAGGCCCCCATCATGGCCAGGAACTCGCCGACGAAGCCCGACGTGCCGGGCAGGCCGACGTTGGCCATGGTGAACACCATCATCGCTGCCGCATAGAGCGGCATGCGCTTCACGAGACCGCCATAGGCCGCGATCTCGCGGGTGTGCATCCGGTCGTAGACCACGCCGACGCAGACGAAGAGCGCGCCCGAGACGATGCCGTGCGAGATCATCAGGAACAGGGCGCCCTGGATGCCCTGCTCGTTGAGGGTGAACAGGCCCAGCGTCACGAAGCCCATATGCGCCACCGACGAATAGGCGATGAGTTTCTTGATGTCGGTCTGCATCAGCGCGATCAGCGACGTGAAGATGATCGCGATGACCGAGAGGGCGAAGACCATCGGCGCGAAATAGGCGCTGGCATCCGGGAACATCGGCAGCGAGATCCGGATGAAGCCGTAGCCGCCCATCTTGAGCAGGATGCCGGCGAGGATCACCGAGCCGGCGGTGGGCGCTTCCACGTGGGCGTCGGGCAGCCAGGTATGGACCGGCCACATCGGCATCTTCACCGCGAAGGAGGCGAAGAAGGCGAGCCACAACCAGTATTGCATGCCGACGGGGAAGCGGGTTTGCAGCAGGGTCGGGATGTCGGTGGTGCCGGCGTGCCAGTACATCGCCATGATGGCGAGGAGCATCAGCACCGAGCCGAGCAGGGTGTAGAGGAAGAACTTGAAGCTCGCGTAGATCCGGCGCTTGCCGCCCCAGATACCGATGATGAGGAACATCGGGATCAGGCCAGCCTCGAAGAACAGGTAGAACAGCACGAGGTCGAGAGAGCAGAACACGCCGATCATCGTCGTCTCGAGGACGAGGAACGCGACGAAATACTCCTTCACCCGCGTATTCACCGAGAGCCACGACGCACCGATGCAGAACGGCATCAGGAACGTGGTGAGCAGGATCAACGGCATCGAGAATCCGTCGACACCGAGTTTGAATTTGATCGTCTCGGCGAGCCAGCCATGGGTCTCGACAAGCTGGAAGCTCGATGTCGACGGGTCGAACCGGCCCCAGGCGACGAGGCTGAGAAGGAAAGTGACAATAGTGGTCGCGAGCGCCGCCCAGCGGGCATTGCGCTTCACGCTCTCGGATTCGTTGCCGAGGGTCAGGATGAAGGCCGCGCCGCAGAGCGGCACGATCAGCAGGCCGGAGAGAATGCCGAGGCCGAACATCTAGCGGGCACTCCGATACGGGTTGGCGGCCGTCATTGCGCGCGACATCAGTGTCCGACCTTGGGCAGGCCGGTGAGCATGTACCAGCTGACGATGGCGGCGACGCCGATGAGCATGACGAAGGCGTAGTGATAGACGTAACCGGTCTGCAATCGGACGACCCCGCGGGTGACGTCGAGCACGCGGGTGGCGATGCCGTCGGGGCCTAGTCCGTCGATGACCCGGCCGTCACCCTCTTTCCAGAGGAACTTGCCGAAGTTCTTGGCCGGGCGCACGAAGATCCGGTCGTAGAGTTCGTCAAAATACCACTTGTTGAGCAGGAACTGGTACAGGCTCGGCTGCTGAGCGGCGAGCCGGCCCGGCAGTTCGGGCCGGCGGATATACATCCAGAAGGCCAACAGGAAGCCGATCACCAGCATGATGAAGGGCGAGTAGGCCACAAGAGCCGGCACCGAATGGATGTCGTGCATGATGTGGTTGTCGGGGCCATGACCGAGGGCGTGCCCCCAGAACGATTCCATGCCCTCGCCGATGAAGCGGTTCTTGAAGAGCAGACCGGCGAACAGGGCACCGAAGGCCAGGATCGCCAGGGGAATCGTCATCACCAACGGGCTCTCATGCGGCGTGTGCGCATGGTCGTGATGCTCGATAGCGCTGTGTGACGCCGGCTCCACGTCATGGCCCTTGTCGTCGTGCGCGACACCCTCGTGGTGTCCCGGTGCGCCGTCGGCGGTAGCAGAGGCGGCGTGAGCCAAAGCAGGTGCAGCGTGATGATCGTCATGGTGAGCGGCGCCGTGGCCCGCCCAGCGGGCCGGTCCCTCGAACGTCATAAAGAACAGGCGCCAGGAATAGAACGAGGTCATCAATGCGGCCACGACCGTGCACAGGAAGGCGAGCGTGTGGCCGGGCCGCGTCGAGGCATAGGCCGCTTCGATGATCGCGTCCTTCGAATAGTAGCCGGCAGTGAAAGGGAAGCCGATCAGCGCTAGGGTGCCGATGGTCATCATCGCGGAGGTGAAGGGGATGTAGCGGCGGAGCGCCCCCATGTTCCGCATGTCCTGCTCGTGATGCATCGCGTGGATGACCGAGCCGGCGCCGAGGAACAGAAGCGCCTTGAAGAAAGCGTGGGTGAAGAGGTGGAACACGGCGGCCGAATAGGCGCCGACGCCCAGCGCCACGAACATGTAGCCGAGCTGCGAGCAGGTCGAGTAGGCAATGACCCGCTTGATGTCGTTCTGCACCATGCCGATCGTGGCCGCGAAGAACGCGGTGATACCGCCGATGATCGTCACGACGATGAGAGCGTTCGGCGCCACTTCGAACAGGGGCGACAGGCGCGCCACCATGAAGACACCCGCCGTCACCATGGTGGCGGCGTGGATCAGGGCGGAGACCGGTGTCGGTCCCTCCATGGCATCCGGCAGCCAGGTATGGAGCAGGAACTGCGCCGACTTGCCCATGGCGCCCATGAACAGGAGCAGGCACGCCAGGGTCATGGCGTTCCAGTCGTAGCCGAGGAAGTGGAACGTGGCGTCCTTGAACTCGGCGGCGCGCGGCAGGATGCCGTCGAAGGCCACCGAACCGAACAGGACGAAGACGAGGAAGATGCCGAGCGAAAAGCCGAAATCGCCGACCCGGTTGACGATGAAGGCTTTCATCGCCGCCGCATTGGCCGAAGGCTTCTCATACCAGAACCCGATCAGCAGGTAGGAGGCGAGGCCGACGCCCTCCCAACCGAAGAACATCTGAACGAGGTTGTCCGACGTCACCAGCATCAGCATGGCGAAGGTGAACAGCGACAGATAGGCGAAGAAGCGCGGCCGGTGCGGATCCTCCGCCATGTAGCCCACGGAGTAGAGGTGGACGAGGGTCGAGACCGTCGTCACTACCACCAGCATCACCACGGTGAGTGTGTCGATCCGGAAAGCCCAGTCGACCACGAGGTCACCGGCGGTGAACCACGTCGCCACCTGCACACGGGTCGCGTGATCCGAGCCAGGCACCTCGAAGAAGGCGCCCCAGGACAGGAGGGCGGAGAAGGCGAGGAAGCCGGTGGTGATGTACTCGCACACGCGAGGGCCGAGCTGCCGGCCGAACAGGCCGGCGAGCAGGGCGCCGATGAGCGGGAAAAAGACGATCGCGTGATACATCGCTGGCTGGCCCGGCCTCCGGAAGCGTGCCGGATACCCGGCCTCGCTCCATTCTCGTCAATGGGATCGCGCGGGAAGCCGCGCGGCTCGGCTTGGGTGAAGCTCAGCCCTTCATCATGTTCACGTCCTCCACCGCGATGGAGCCGCGGTTTCGGAAGAACACGACGAGGATGGCGAGCCCGATGGCTGCCTCCGCCGCCGCCACCGTGAGCACGAACAGGGCGAAGATCTGGCCAGTGATGTCGTTCAGATGGGTGGAGAACGCCACGAGGTTGATGTTCACCGCGAGTAGGATGAGCTCGACCGACATCAGGATGACGATGATGTTCTTGCGGTTCACGAAGATGCCGAGCACGCCGAGCGTGAACAGGATCGCCGCCACCGTCAGGTAATGGCTCAAGCCGATCATGAGCGCTGATCCTTGTGTTGAGCCGACATTAGACCTCGACGCCCTGGCGAGACGGCACCTTGCGGGTTTCTACCGCCATCCCCTGCGTCCGTGCATTCTGCACGGCGATGTTCTGGCGCTTCACGCCGGGCCGGTCACGCAAAGTGAGCACGATGGCCCCGATCATCGCCACCAACAGAATCAGACCGGCCAGCTGGAAGAAGAAAACGTAATCGGTGTACAGCACGCGCCCGAGCATCTGGGTGTTGGTGACACCCTCGACACTGGCGAGAGGACCGAGCGGCGCCTGCATCAGGCCGGGATCGATCGTCCAGGAGCCGACCACCAGCAGGAGCTCGATGAGGAAGATCGCGCCGATCAGCGCGCCGATCGGCAAGTACTGCTGGAAGCCCTGGCGCAGCTGCGCGAAATCGACGTCGAGCATCATCACGACGAAGAGGAACAGCACGGCGACGGCGCCGACATAGACGACCACCAGGATCATCGCCAGGAACTCGGCTCCCATCAGCACGAACAAGCCGGCCGCGTTGACGAAGGCGAGGATGAGGAAGAGTACCGACGCGACAGGGTTGCGCGAGGTGATGACCATGAACGCGGACGCGATCGCGACACCGGCGAACAGGTAGAAGAAGGCTGCGGCTGCACTCATGCGATTATGGAGATCAGCCGTCCCGAGGACGGCCCCTTCTGCCTAAATTCAAACCAGCCCGTGCAGGCCGCCCGTCTATAGAACCCACCCCTGCGGTGCACAACCGCCGGAGCGCCGTGTCATCACCGGTATGGTGCGTCCACTGCGAGATTGCGCGCGATCTCACGCTCCCAACGGTCACCGTTCAGGAGAAGCTTCTCCTTGTCGTAGAGAAGCTCCTCGCGGGTCTCCACGGAGAACTCGAAGTTCGGCCCTTCCACGATGGCATCCACCGGACAGGCCTCCTGGCACATGCCGCAATAGATGCATTTCACCATGTCGAGGTCGTAGCGTGTGGTGCGGCGCGTGCCGTCGTTGCGGCGCGGGCCAGCCTCGATGGTGATGGCCTGCGCGGGACAGATCGCCTCGCACAGCTTGCAGGCGATGCAGCGTTCCTCACCGTTCGGATAGCGGCGCAGCGCGTGCTCGCCGCGAAAGCGCGGCCCGCGATGCCCCATCTCGAAGGGGTAGTTGATCGTGGCCTTGGGCTTGAAGAAGTAGCGCATAGCCAGGGCGAACCCCGACACGAACTCCTTCAGCAGCAGACCCTTTGCGACCTGATCGAGCTTCATGGCTCGGATCTCCGTGAGGGGTTGTCAGACGCCCGGCGCAAGGCCGGTCAGCTTGAGGACGAAGGCGACGACCACGACCGAGACGAGGGAAAGCGGAAGGAACACCTTCCAGCCGAGCCGCATGAGCTGGTCGTAGCGGTAGCGCGGCACCATGGCCTTCACCATGGCGATCATGAAGAAGAGGAAGCTGGCCTTCAAAGCGAACCAGATCAGGCCCGGCACCCAGGTGAACGGTGCGAAGGGAATCGGCGAGAGCCAGCCGCCGAGGAACAGCACCGTTCCCAACGCGCACATGGTCATGATCGCCACGTACTCGCCGAGCATGAAGAGCAGGTAGGGCGTCGAGGAATACTCGACCATGTAGCCGGCCACGAGCTCCGACTCGGCTTCCGGCAGATCGAAGGGCGGGCGGTTGGTCTCGGCGAGCGCCGAGACGAAGAACACCACGAACATCGGAAACAGCCAGAGCCAGTACCAGCCGAGGATGCCCAGCGAGGTGTCCTGCGCCATCACGATGCGCGAGAGGTTGAGCGACCCGGCGCAAAGGAGGACGCAAATGATGACGAATCCAAGGGAGACCTCGTACGAGATCATCTGCGCTGCAGAGCGGAGCGCGCCGAGGAAGGCGTATTTCGAGTTCGAGGCCCAGCCGCCCATCAGCACGCCGTAGACGCCGAGTGACGAGATCGCGAAAATGTAGGTGATGCCGACATTGAGGTCGGCGATGGCCCAGCCTTCCGCCAGAGGGATAACCGCCCAGGCGGCGAGAGCCAGGGTGGCGAAAACCAGGGGCGCCAGCAAGAACAGGCCCTTATTGGCGCCCGCCGGAATTACCGGCTCCTTCAGTACGAACTTCAGCAGATCGGCGAAGGACTGGAACAGGCCCCATGGCCCGACGACGTTAGGGCCGCGCCGCAGCTGCACCGCCGCCCAGATCTTACGATCGGCCAGCAGCGCATAGGCAATGAATACCAGCAGCAAGGCGAGGAGCACGAAGCTCTTCAGGATCAGCAGTAGGACGGTGCCGACGATTTCCAGCATGGTCGGCAGCCCTTATTCCGCCGCTTCGAGACCGCGCGTCTGCGCGAGGCTCGAACATTCGGCCAAGACCCGCGAAGCGCGGGCGATAGCGTTGGTGAGGTAGAAATCCGGAACCGCGGACACGAAGGCCGAACGGCCCGGCTCGCCTCCGAGCCCCGTAAGCGTGTCGACGGTGGCGGCCACGTCGCTCGTGGCTATCGCGTCGAGGGCAGCGAAATGCGGGTACACCGCATAGAGGTCGCGACGCAGAGCCCCGAGCGAATCGAAGGGAAGGCGCTTTCCGAGGACATCAGAGAACGCCCGCAGGATCGCCCAATCCTCGCGAGCGTCACCCGGCGGGAAACCGGCGCGGTTGGTCGTCTGAACACGGCCTTCGAGATTGACGAAAGTGGCGTTCTTCTCGGTATAGGCCGCGCCTGGCAGGATCACGTCCGCGCGGGTCGCGCCGCGATCGCCATGGGTGCCCTGGTAGATCACGAACGCGCCGGCGCCGATCTCGACCTCGTCGGCACCGAGGTTGAACAGCACGTCGAGGGCGCCCGTCTCCACCATCCGCCCGAATCCGAGGCTCCCCTCCCCCGGCACGAAGCCAAGATCGAGCGCGCCGACGCGGGCTGCAGCGGTCTGGAGCACGGCAAAGCCATTCCACTCGGCGGTGACCGCACCGATATCCTTGGCGAGCGCCGCCGCCAACGAGAGGATGGCAGCGCCGTCGGGCCGGGTCAGCGCGCCGGTTCCCACGACCACGAGGGGTCGACTGGCGCTCTTCAGAACCTCGGCGAAGCTATGCTTTCCGGCGGCGATATCAGCCAGGGTTTCGGGGCCGGCGCCGAGATAGGTATGGGGATAGGTAAGATCCGCCGCCTCGCCGATCAGGCCCACAGCGAGAGGCGCCATGCGCCAGCGCTTGCGGATACGAACGTTGAGAAGCGAGGCTTCCAGGCGCGGGTTCGTCCCGACGAGCAGGATCGCATCCGCCTCCTCAATACCCGGAATGGTGGGATTGAACGTGTAAGCGGCGCGCCCCCAAGCCGGGTCGATCGCCTCGCCGGCCTGACGGCAATCGAGATTGGTCACGCCGAGCGACCCCATCAGGGTCTTTAGGGCGTAGATCTCCTCGACGGCGGCAAGGTCACCGACGATGGCGCCAACTCGCTTCGGGTCGGCGCTCTTCATCCGGGCGGCAATGGCGGCGAACGCCTCGCCCCAGGAGGCGGGGCGCAGGCGGCCGTTCTCACGCAGGTACGGCCGGTCGAGACGCTGCGCCCGAAGCCCGTCCACCGCATGGCGGGTCTTGTCGGAGATCCACTCCTCGTTGATGTCTTCGTTCACCCGAGGCTCGATCTGCATGACCTCACGGCCACGGGCGTCCACACGGATGGCGCAGCCGACTGCGTCCATCACGTCGATGGATTCGGTCTTCGACAGCTCCCAGGGCCGCACCTCGTAGCTCTGTGGCTTGTGGACGAGGGCGCCCACGGGGCAGAGATCGGCGACGTTGCCCTGAAGCTCGGAGCCCATGGCACTCTCGAGATAGCTCGTGATCTCCATGTCCTCGCCGCGCCCGATGGCGCCGAGATCCGGCACGCCGGCCACTTCCGCCAGGAAGCGGACGCAGCGGGTGCAGTGGATGCAGCGGTTCATGGCGGTCCGCACCAGCGGGCCGATATATTTCTCTTCGACGGCGCGCTTGTTCTCGCCGTAACGGGTCGAATCCACGCCGTAGGCCATCGCCTGATCCTGCAGGTCACAATGGCCGCCCTGGTCGCAGATCGGACAATCGAGCGGGTGATTGATGAGGAGGAACTCCATCACCCCCTCGCGGGCCTTTTTCGTGGTTCCGGACCGCGTCAGGATCTCTGGCGGCTCACCATTGGGTCCGGGGCGGCAGTCCTTTACCGCATAGGCACATGAGGCGACGGGCTTAGGCGCCCCCTTCAGCTCGACGAGACACATCCGGCAATTGCCCGCGATGGACAGCCGTTCGTGGAAGCAGAAGCGCGGGATCTCCGCGCCCGCGACTTCGCAGGCCTGGAGCAGGGTGTACTCGGCCGGAACATCGACCTCGGTGCCGTCGACGATGAGCTTGGTCATGCGTGCTTCTCGGTAACGAATTTCGGTCCGAACGACATGGCGATCACTCCGCGGCGATCCGCACAGGATCGCTGTGCGGGTTGGCGCTGTAGCGGTCGATGCGCTTCTCGATCTCGGGACGGAAATGGCGGATGAGGCCCTGGATCGGCCAGGCCGCCGCGTCGCCGAGCGCGCAGATCGTGTGGCCCTCGATCTGCTTCGTCACGTCTAGGAGCATGTCGATCTCGCGACGCTGGGCGCGGCCTTCGGCCATGCGCAGCATCACACGCCACATCCAGCCCGTGCCCTCGCGGCAAGGCGTGCACTGGCCGCAGGATTCGTGCTTGTAGAAATAGGCGATGCGGGCAATCGCCGACACGATGTCGGTGGAACGGTCGAGGACGATGACCGCCGCCGTGCCGAGACCGGAGCCGAGATTCTTCAGGGTGTCGAAGTCCATCTTGGCGTCGATGATCTGCTCAGCCGGCACCAGGGGCACTGAAGAGCCGCCAGGGATGGAGCAGAGCAGGTTGTCCCAGCCGCCGCGCATGCCACCGCAATGCTTGTCGATCAGCTCGCGGAAGGTGATGCCGAGTTCTTCCTCGACGTTGCAAGGCTTGTTGACGTGGCCGGAGACGCAGAACAGCTTGGTGCCGGTGTTGTTCTTGCCGCCGAGACCGGCGAACCAGGCCCCGCCCCGGCGCAGGATGGTCCCCGCTACCGCGATCGACTCGACGTTATTCACGGTCGTCGGGCAACCGTAGAGGCCCATATTGGCGGGGAAAGGCGGCTTCAGCCGCGGCATACCCTTCTTGCCTTCGAGGCTTTCCAGCAGGGCGGTTTCCTCGCCGCAAATGTAGGCGCCGGCGCCGTGATGGACGTAGATGTCGAACGGGTAGCCGTGGACATTGTCCTTGCCGACGAGACGAGCCGCGTAAGCTTCGTCGACCGCCTTCTGCAAGGCGTGCTTCTCGGCAACGTACTCGCCGCGGATGTAGATGTAGCAGGCATGGGCCGCCATGGAGAACGAGGCCAGCATGCAGCCCTCGATCAGGAGATGCGGATCGTGCCGCATGATCTCCCGGTCCTTACAGGTCCCCGGCTCGGATTCGTCGGCATTGACCACGAGGTAGTGCGGACGCCCATCTGACTTCTTGGGCATGAACGACCATTTCAGGCCCGTCGGGAAGCCGGCACCGCCGCGCCCGCGCAGCCCGGACGCCTTCATCTCGTCGATGATCCAGTCGCGGCCCATTTCCAGCAGGAACTTGGTGCCGTCCCACGCGCCGCGCTTCCTGGCCTCTTCCAGACCGGGCGAATGCAGACCGTACAGATTGGTGAAGATGCGATCCTGATCGGAGAGCATGTCAGATCTCCTTCGCGTTGGCGGACGGCGTCTTCGGTTCGGTCGGTTTCGGTGACGATTCGTCCGCGCTCGCGCCGGAGGCGACCGGCTGCGGCGGCGGTTCATCGCGTGGCAGATCGGATTGCGTCCCTGCTTCGGCTCCAGCGACCTCGGCCTCGGCGATCGTCTCGGGCGCGGACGGAGCCGGCTTGTTCGGCTGGGCCGTCGATTCCTTCGGGTCGGCCGCATCGGCCTTGTCGCCCGGCTTCACCGGCGTCTCGCCGGATGCGTTACGCTGAGCTGGGGCGTCGGTCGGCGGCTCCTCCACGGCGCGGCCCGAATCGGGCTTAGCCGGCTTCGGGTCCGACGCCGCGCGCTGCTCGGACGAGACAGCTTCGGACTTGCCCATTGCATCGTCGGATTTCGCGGCCTGATCTTCGAACCGCTTCCGCCATGCGCCCACGCGCGACCCGTCGAACAAGGTCTCGTCGCTCAGCGTGTCGGCCCCGCCCATCGGCTCGGATGACGTGCGCCCGACCTGCGAACCGATCTTGACCGGGCGTCCAGCCGCGAGGTCGTCCATCAGTTTGCCGAGAAGTTCGGGTGTCAGGTCTTCGTAGTAATCCTGATTGATCTGAGCCATGGGCGCGTTGCAGCAGGCGCCGAGACACTCGACTTCGAGCCAGGAGAAATTGCCGTCTGCGCTGACATGGCCGGGTGCGCCGAGGCGCTCCTGCAGATAGCCCTTCAATTCGCGCGCACCGCAGGAATCGCACGGCACCGTGCCGCAGAGCTGGATCCAGAACCGGCCCACCGGCTCAAGGGCGAACATCGTGTAGAAAGTCGCGACTTCGAGCACGCGGATATGCGGCATGCCGAGTTCGGCGGCCACCGCCTCGATGGCCTTCTGCGGAAGCCAGCCGCCATTCTGCTCCTGCGCCTTCCACAGCAGCGGGATCACCGCGGAGGCCTGACGGCCTTCGGGATACTTCTCGATCTGCCCTTTGGCCCATTCGGCGTTCTCGGGCGAGAAAGCGAAGCTGGCCGGCTGCTCGGAAGCGGGGGCGAGTCTGCGATTGGCCATCAGTGCGAAACCTCGAATACCGTCACCGGTCCACCTCGCCGAACACGATGTCGAGCGTGCCGAGCACGCAGGACACGTCGGCCAGCATGTGGCCGCGGCACATCCAGTCCATGGCCTGGAGATGGGCGAAACCCGGAGCGCGGATCTTGCAGCGGTAGGGCTTGTTGGTGCCGTCGGCCACGAGATAGACGCCGAACTCGCCCTTGGGCGCTTCGACGGCGGCGTAGACTTCGCCGGCCGGCACGTGGAAGCCCTCGGTGTAGAGCTTGAAATGATGAATCAGCGCTTCCATCGAGCGCTTCATTTCCCGGCGCGGCGGCGGTGCGAATTTGCCGTCCGTGGCGGCGATCGCCCCCATTCCCGCCGGCTCGCGCAGCTTGATGCAGCACTGGCGCATGATCTTGGCCGATTCGCGCATTTCTTCCATGCGGATGACCTGCCGATCGTAGGTGTCGCCGTTCCTTCCCACGGGGACGTCGAATTCCATCTCCTCGTAGCATTCATAGGGTTGCGACTTACGCAGGTCCCACGGGATGCCGGAGCCGCGCACCATCACGCCCGAGAAACCCCAGGCCATGGCCTCGTCCACAGTGACGATGCCGATATCGACGTTGCGCTGCTTGAAGATGCGGTTCGACATGACGAGGTCGTCGAGATCGTCGACCACCTGCAGGAACGGGTCGATGAAGGCTTCGATATCGTCGATCAGCGCGGGCGGCAGGTCCTGGTGCACGCCTCCGGGCCGGAAGTAATTGGCATGGAGACGAGCGCCCGACGCGCGCTCATAGAAGATCATCAGCTTCTCACGCTCCTCGAAGCCCCAGAGCGGCGGCGTCAGCGCGCCCACATCCATGGCCTGCGTGGTGACGTTGAGGAGATGAGACAGGATGCGGCCGATCTCGCAGAACAGCGTGCGGATCAGCTGAGCCCGGCGCGGCACCTGGAGCCCGAGCAACTTCTCAATGCCGAGACAGAAGGCATGCTCCTGGTTCATCGGCGAGACGTAGTCGAGCCGGTCGAAATACGGCGTCGCCTGCAGGTAGGTCTTGTGCTCGATCAGCTTCTCGGTGCCGCGATGGAGCAGGCCGATATGCGGATCGACGCGTTCGACGATTTCGCCGTCGAGTTCCAGCACGAGACGCAGAACGCCGTGTGCCGCCGGGTGCTGCGGCCCGAAATTGATCGCGAAATTGCGGATATTGTGCTCGGTCATGGCCTCGCTCCGCTGCTCAAGCCGACTTTTTCTCATCGCCCGGGAGCACGTATTCGGTGCCCTCCCACGGCGAGAGGAAGTCGAAGTTCCGGAATTCCTGTGTCAGCTTCACCGGCTCGTACACGACACGGGCCTCGTCCTGGTCGTATCGAACCTCGACGAAGCCGGTGAGCGGGAAGTCCTTGCGCAGGGGGTGGCCCTCGAAACCGTAATCGGTGAGCAACCGGCGCAGGTCCGGGTGCCCCGAAAACAGGATTCCATACAGGTCGTAGGCTTCGCGCTCGAACCAGTTCGCCGCCGGGAACACCTCGATAACGGAGGGTACGGCGGTCTGGTCGTCGGTCTGCACCTTCACCCGGATGCGGCTGTTATGGCGCAACGAGAGCAGGTGGTAGACCACGTCGAAGCGCTTGGCCCGGTTGGGATAATCAACGCCGCAGATATCGATGAAGCAGCGGAACGCGCAGGTCGGGTCGTCGCGCAGATAGGTGAGCGCATAGACGATATCGCTCGCCTGAACGTTCAACGTCAGCTCACCGAAGGCGATGGCGCGCGAGACGATGGCCGGCCCGAGGGCCGCGCCCACATGGTCGCTGAGCGCCTGGAGCGAACCGTCGGCGGGGGCGGCCGTATGCGCGAGGATCGAGATGCCGTTGCTCATCGCGGACCCTCAGCGCTCGATCGTGCCGGTACGGCGGATCTTCTTCTGGAGCAGAAGCACGCCGTAGAGCAGCGCCTCCGCCGTGGGCGGGCAGCCCGGCACGTAGATGTCCACCGGCACCACCCGGTCGCAGCCGCGCACCACCGAGTAGGAATAGTGATAGTAGCCGCCGCCATTGGCGCAGGAGCCCATGGAGATCACGTAGCGCGGCTCGGGCATCTGGTCGTAGACCTTGCGCAGGGCCGGAGCCATCTTGTTGGTCAGCGTGCCGGCGACGATCATCACGTCGGATTGCCGGGGCGAACCGCGCGGAGCGAAGCCGAAGCGCTCACAATCATAGCGCGGCATCGACATCTGCATCATCTCGACGGCGCAACAGGCGAGGCCGAATGTCATCCACATCAACGAGCCGGTCCTGGCCCAATTGATGAGGTCGTCCGTCGAGGTGATCAGGAAACCCCTGTCGGCGAGTTCGCTGTTGATCGACAGGAAGGTCGGATCGTCGGCGCCGATAGGGCGACCGGTATTCGGGTCGATGATCCCTTTCGGTGCCGGTGCAACGGCGGGGATCCGGGTGATATCGGGGCTGAAGGCCATCGGTTTCTCGGGATCAGGCTTCGGGCAATGCGATTGTCAGGTCGACGGGATAGTTAGTCCCATTCGAGGGCGCCCTTGCGCCACTCGTAGACGAACCCGACCGTGAGCACGCCGAGGAAGGCCATCATCGACCACATCCCGAACCAGCCGAGCTCACCGAAGGTGATCGCCCAGGGGAACAAGAATGCCACTTCCAGGTCGAAGATGATGAAAAGAATAGCAACGAGGTAGAACCGCACGTCGAACTTCATGCGGGCGTCGTCGAAGGCATTGAAGCCACACTCGTAGGCCGAAAGCTTCTCCGGATCGGGGCTGTTATAGGCCACGAGAAAGGGAGCCACGAGCAACGCCACCGCAATGAAGAGCGACACGCCGATGAAGACGATGAGGGGCAGATAATCCGCCAACAGGCCTGTCATGCGACACCTCTCGTGTTCGTGGCGAGCGAAACGCCTCGCGAGCGCCGGGATGGTATGGAATTGCTCCAATGCCAGACTGCGCAGGCGCGAGGCTTAGACGACCCCCTTGAGCGAAACAAGGGCGTCCTGCGTCGCACAAATCCAGGCATGACACGGAGGTATGCCAAGGATCGCATCCTTCAACACGACCGATCCGCGCAGGCCCCTCCAAGATGGGCCCCACCGGGCCTGCCGACCGGGAATTCTGGCCGGCTTCCTGCATGGAACCGCGCCTGGCCGGGCCGGGTCGATGGGCCGGGTGGAAACGAGGATACCGGGGACATCCAAGGTTAACGCAAAGGTAAACATGGCGCTCGGCAAGCGCTCGGAACCATAACCTTGGCCGTGAGTTCCGTTCATGTCCCACTCAGGCCGGTTGGCGTTAGGTCGTCGCAACATTCGACCTTACAGGAGACGTTTCGTGCGCATTGCCCAGATTGCTCCGCTCTCGGAGGCCGTGCCTCCCAAGTTCTATGGCGGCACCGAGCGCGTCGTATCGTGGATCACGGAAGAACTCGTCCGCCAGGGCCATGACGTCACGCTGTTCGCTAGCGGTGATTCCGAGACGTCGGCCAAGCTGGCGGCCTGCACGCCGGAGGGCCTTCGCCTTCTCGGCTACCGGGACCATACCGCCAGCCATCTCGCCATGCTGCACAACGTGCACAAGCGGGCCCACGAATTCGACGTGCTGCACTTCCACATCGATCTGCTTCAGTATCCGATGTTCGAAGATCTTTACCATAAGTGCGTGACGACCATGCATGGTCGCCTCGACGTGCCTGATTTCATGCCGGTCTACCGTACCTTCACGGGCATGCCGCTGGTGTCGATTTCCGACAATCAGCGTGAACCGATGCCCTCCAACTCGAACTGGCAGTCGACGATCCATCACGGTCTGCCGGCCGAGAACTGCCCGTATTACCCGGACGCCAAAGGTGGCTACCTCGCCTTCCTCGGTCGCATTTCTCCGGAGAAGCGTCCCGACCGCGCGATCCAGATGGCGATCCAGTCCGGCGTGAAGCTCAAGATCGCCGCGAAGGTCGATAAGGCAGACCAGGATTACTGGGACGAGGTCATCGAGCCGATGATCCATCACCCGCTCGTCGAGTTCATCGGCGAGATCAACGAAGAACAGAAGAAGGACTTCCTCGGCAACGCGCTGGCGCTGGCCTTCCCGATCGACTGGCCGGAGCCTTTCGGCCTCGTCATGATCGAGGCGATGTCGGCCGGCACTCCGGTCATCGCGTTCCGCAACGGCTCGGTTCCCGAAGTCATCGCCGACGGCGTCAGCGGTGTCCTTTGCGACACGATGGATGATGCCATCGCGGCCGTGCACAAGGTGAAGACCATGAGCCGCGCCGGTGTCCGTC
This sequence comes from Methylobacterium sp. CM6247, assembly GCF_054817925.1. NCBI lineage: Bacteria > Pseudomonadati > Pseudomonadota > Alphaproteobacteria > Hyphomicrobiales > Methylobacteriaceae > Methylobacterium > Methylobacterium sp. CM6247. The sequence continues at coordinate 2,113,945 of NZ_JBTXKX010000003.1, read as the reverse complement.
GCCACTTCGAGACCCAGTTCACCGCCGAGTGCATGGTGAAGAAGTACGTGGCGGTCTACGAGCAGTTGATCGCGGGTCAGCCCAACGTGATCACGATGCCGCATGCGGGCGCCTTCACTCCGCATTATGGCGACTTGAACGGTTCGGCCCGCCCCTCGCTCTCAGCCGCGGCGATGCCCGCCTGAAAATCTCTAGCGAAAGGCTGATGCCATCGGGCATCAGCCTTGCTAACCTTCCCCGTATCGGTGCCGCTTCGAGCGGATCCGCCGAGACCGGTTCCAGAAGGCCGCCGAGTCGCCTGGTCGCGATCGGCGGCCTTTTGATTCGCGGGCTACGATCGAACGTATCGGGCCGAAACGCATGGCCGCGTTTCATGCGAGTCCGAACTTAAACAATGATCTGCGGCATCGGGCCGGGTATGGCTTCGCCTCGATGCTGCAGGTCCGGCAGCCCACTTCCCGGAGACGTTCAGGCATGGCGGCGAACACTTCCACGGCGACGACACAGGACGGTTCCAGCGCGAATGGCCTGGGGCAAGGCTTCCAGGATGCCGACGCGGTGCTGCCGCAATATCATATCGAGGCGCAGACCTCGCTGGTGGAGCGTCCCTTGCGCTCGCTTAAGTACGGAGAGGCCTTCGCCGTCCTCGACAGTTACGGCGATATCGGCGTGCTACCTGGGCCGGAAGGCCTGTATTTCCAGGATACCCGCTACCTCTCGCGCCTCGGCTTCACCATCGAGGACCAGCGGCCACTCCTCCTGTCCTCGGTCATGCAGGACGATAACGGTGCGCTGAGCGTCGATATGACGACGCCCGACATCCGCATCGACGCTCATGACGAGACCACGATCCCACGCGAATTGATCGCTATCGAGCGTACCAAGTTCCTGTTCAAGGGGGCCTGCTACGACCGGATCGGCCTGCGCAATTATGATTCTCGGCATTGGAAGCTGAAGATCGGCATCACCTTCGACGCCGATTACCGTGACCTGTTCGAGGTGCGCGGAATGGACCGTCCCATTCGGGGCAAGCGTAGCGTCCAGGTGGCGAGCGAGACCGAGGTCCAGTTCCGCTATGTCGGTCTCGACGAGGTGGTCCGCACCACGAGCCTGCATTTCGGGCCGAAGCCGAAACATATCGAGCCGGGCCGGGCCGAGTTCGAAGTCTCGCTGCCCCCTGGCGGCCGGACGTCGCTGTTCATCCGCGTGGTCTGCGAATCGCACCGCGCCTTCACCAGTGCCCCGGCCGCCGAAAAGGTGGGCGAGGATGCAGCCGCCGGTCTGTCGCAGGCGGCGGGCAGCGGGGCCGGAGCACGTCACCCGAAGGGCCTCGGCGAAGGCGTGATCTTCGCCCGCGCCTATCGCGACGCGCGCCGGGACTTGCGCCAACTCACCGCCGGGATCACCACGATCATCTCGTCGAACGACCAGTTCAACGAAGCGGCCTGCCGCGCCACCGCCGACCTCTACATGCTGGCGAGCCGCACGCCCGAGGGAATCTACCCCTTCGCCGGCATCCCCTGGTACTCCACCGTGTTCGGCCGCGACGGCATCATCACCGCGATGATGGCCCTCTGGATCGACCCGAATTTCGCCAAGGGCGTCCTGCGCTACTTGGCTTCGACCCAGGCGAAGGCCGTGGACCCCGCCGCCGATGCCCAGCCGGGCAAGGTGCTACACGAGACCCGGCGCGGCGAGATGGCGATGCTCGGCGAGGTGCCGTTCCGCCACTATTACGGCACGATCGACGGCACGCCGCTCTTCGTCATGCTGGCCTATGAGTATTATGCCGTCACCGGCGACCGGGAGACCATTGCGCGGATCTGGCCGGCCCTCGAACTCGCCGTCGAATGGATGAACAAGTACGGCGACCGGGACGGCGACGGTTTCGTCGAATACGCCCGCGACACCGACAAGGGCCTGGAGAACCAGGGCTGGAAAGACAGCCACGATTCGATCTTCCACACCGACGGACAGCTCGCGAAGGGGCCGATCGCTCTGTGCGAGGTCCAGGGTTACGTCTATGCCGCCAAGAACGGCATGGCCAAACTCGCGACCTTGCTCGGCCATGACGCTCTCGCCACCCGCCTCGGAGACGAGGCCCGGCACCTGCGTGAGAATTTCGACAAAGCATTCTGGTGCGAGGAGATCGGCACCTACGCGCTGGCCCTCGACGGGGCGAAGAAGCAATGCGCCGTGCGCTCGTCCAATGCCGGCCACGCCCTCTTCACCGGCATCGCCCTGCCGGAGCGGGCCGCGAGCGTCGCTGCCAATCTCCTGTCGAAGGACGGGTTCAACGGTTGGGGCGTGCGGACCATCGCGCGTGGCGAGGCCCGCTATAACCCGATGTCGTATCATAACGGCTCGATCTGGCCGCACGACAACGCCATGGTGGCGATGGGCCTCGCTCGCTACGACTTGAAGCCCGAAGCGTCGCGCATCTTCCAGGGCATGTTCGATACTGCGCTCTATCAGGACCAGAAGCGCCTGCCGGAGCTGTTCTGCGGCTTCATGCGGCGCAACCAGCGCGGACCAGTCTCCTATCCGGTCGCCTGTTCGCCGCAGGCCTGGGCGGCAGCGGCACCCTTCGCCTTCCTCTCCGCCTGTATCGGCCTGGAGATCCAGCACGACCGCAACCGCATCCGGCTTCGCAACCCCACCCTGCCGGATTTCCTCGAAGGCGTCTCGATCTTCAACCTCAAGCTCGGCGAATCGCGGATCGACCTGCGTGTCCAGCGCTACGGAAGCGATGTCACGGTCAACGTGCTCAGGCGTGTCGGCGACGCGCAGGTGTCGGTGGTGAAGTAACCCGGGGGGCGGTTCACACGCCGCCCCTCCCCTCTCCGCGGATGCAAAGCCGTGCCGAATCACGGGATACCGTGAGTGGTCACGAGGCGATAAAAAAGCCGCTTCCCGGATCGGGAAGCGGCTTTCAATGTTCTCAAGTCCAGTGAAAGGACGGAAAGCGTCTCAGCGCGGCGCCAGGATCATGATCATCTGGCGGCCTTCGAGCATCGGCTCGCTTTCCACCTTGGCGATTTCCTGGGTCTCGTTCTTCACCCGCTCCAGCAGGCGCAGACCGATATCCTGGTGAGCCATCTCACGGCCGCGGAAGCGCAGGGTGACCTTCACCTTGTCGCCTTCCTCGAAGAACCGGATGACGGCCTTCATCTTGGTGTCGTAATCGTGCTTGTCGATGCCGGGGCGGAGCTTGATCTCCTTGACCTCGACCGTCTTCTGCTTCTTACGGGCCTCGTTCTGCTTCTTCTGTTCGTTGAAGCGGAAGCGGCCGTAATCGAGCAGCTTACAGACGGGAGGAACGGAGTTCGGCGCGATCTCCACGAGATCGAGGCCCGCCTCTTCGGCGAGGGCCAACGCGTCGAAGAAGGCGACGACACCGCGGTTCTGCCCGGTATCATCGATGAGCTGCACTTCGCGGACGCCACGGATGTCCCTGTTGGCGCGCGGCCCGTCCTTCTGCGGGGCCGGCATGGCTCTCATTGGTCTACGAATGGCTTCAATCTCCTCGTGAACGACGAAACGGCAGCCTGCGGACATCGCCCCGAGGGCTAGACCTGGCCACCAATCGCTCCGGCAATCCGGTTGCGGACACCATGTCCGAACTGCGTCCCGTGTCAACAGGCTCGAACCGCTTTGGTTCACGAACCCGTCGATACGGCATCATCGCGCGCGGCCCGCAAGGAGCTCCGCATAGATGTCCAAGGTGGCGCCCACCATGCCGTCGAGGGAGAAATGCGCTTCCACATGCGCACGTCCCCGGCGGGTCATGGCGTCCCGCGCACTGGCCCCGAGATTCAGCGCCTCGAGCAAGGCCTCCGCCAGGGCCGGTGCGTCGCCTGGAGGCACGCGCCAGCCGGTTCGCTGCGCGGCGGGCACTTCCGGCGGGGCAAGCACCGTTTCGGGCACCGCGCCGAGGTCCGAGACCACCACTGGAGTTCCGAGAGCCTGGGCCTCCACGGCCGAACGCCCGAATGCCTCGGGCTCCACGGAAGGGACGGCCACCACCGAGGCCGCCCGGAAGGCGGCCGGCATGTCGGTGCAATGACCGACCCGCAGCACGATATCGCTGAGTCCGCGGGCCTCGATCAGCGCATCGAGCTCACGTTCGTAGGCAGAGCGACCCTGCGGGTCTCCGGCCAGGATGAAAGCGACATCGGCGACACCCCGGTCCCGCAGGACGGCCGCCGCTTCGATCAGCACGCGCTGGCCCTTCCAGGCCGTCAGCCGGGCGGCGAGAAGAACAACGCGCTGGTGCGGGGCGACCCCCCAGGACCGGCGCAGGGCCTCGACGCGGGCCGGCGCCACGGCGCCGGGTGAGAACTGGGCGAGGTCGGTACCGCGATGGACGACCCGCACGCGGTCACCGGCTTGCTCGGGATGAAGCATCCGGATGAGGTCGGCGGTGTAGTGGGAATTGGCGATGACCACGTCGCCCCGCGCCATGACCGAATTGTAGAGCACCTTCACCCCGGTCCGGCCCGAATAACTGCCGTGATAGGTGGTCACGTAGGGGATCTTCAGCCGCCGTACCGCCCCGAGCGCCACCCAGGCGGGGGCACGTGAGCGGGCATGGACGATCTGAACCCCCTCTCGCCGGCACAGGCTGGCGAGGCGGCCGATATTCACGGCCATGGCGAGGGGGTTCTTGGAGGCCGCCGGAAAGGGAAGCCAGGTTCCACCCTTGGCCTGCATCTCGCCGACGAGCCGCCCGCCTTCCGTCGCCACCAGGGCACGGGCCCCGACGGCGGCCAATGCCGCTGCTACATCCACCGTCGTGCGCTCCGCGCCGCCGGCATCGAGGGCAGGAATGATCTGCAGGATCGTTGCGCCTGCCAGAGGCTGGATGTCACCGGGAAAGCCTGCGCCCGACCGCTCGCCGCCGTTCACTCCGGTGATCCTTTTCGGAACCGGAGACACGACGGACATTGGTTTTCGGCGCAGGCCCGGTATTCGTCTCGTGTCTCGATCATGGTCTCCAGCATCGGGGGCACGCTTTACGTCTCGGTAAACGAAAAGCGACTCCGAGGCATTCAATTCTGGTTTTCTTCGGATTACGGATGAAGCATGGATTTCGCGACCCGCCAGAACCCGATCTTCATCTCGGTTGGAGAGGGAGACGCCGCGCGCCGCATCGCGATACGGATCCGCGAGGGGGACGGGCCTCCGCTCGTCTGGCTCGGGGGATTCCGATCTGACATGGGGGCGACCAAGGCGACAGTCCTCGACGCTTGGGCGCGGGACCACGGCCGTGCCCTCATCCGGTTCGACTATACCGGACATGGAGAATCGGAAGGCGAGTTCGCCGCCTCGACCATCTCCACATGGCTGGAAGACGCCATGGCGGTGCTGGACGCGACCGTCACGAAGCCACCGATCCTCATCGGTTCGTCGATGGGGGGCTGGATCGCCTGTCTGGTCGCGCGAGCCCGAGCCTCGCGCGGCGACGCCGCACCGGCCGGAATGGTGTTGATCGCACCGGCCGTCGATTTCACCGAGACGCTGATGTGGGAGCGTTTCCCGCCGGAGATCCGCGCGACGATGGAACGGGACGGCGTCTGGTGGCGGGCGACGGAATACGGGCCCGACCCGGTCCCCACCACCATGTCGCTGATCGATGACGGACGCCGGCACCTACTGCTCGATGCGCCGATCGATCCGGGCTGCCCCATCCACATCCTGCAGGGCATGAAGGACCAGGATGTGCCTTACGAACACGCGATCGCGACGGTGGGCCGGCTGCCAGCCGCCGGCACAGTCCTCACCCTCATCGCCGATGGTGACCACCGGCTGTCTCGTCCGCAGGATCTAGCCCGACTGACGGCAGCGGTGGCCGAGATCGCCTGAGCGCCCCCTTGCGCCTCAGTGGAGGCTGACGGCGAAAAGGTCGTTGGCCATGGCGTTGGCGACGATCGCATCCCGCGAATCGGCGAGGAGGATCGGAGCCCCGCTGGCCGAGAGCAGGGCGAACAGGTCGAGGCCCGGCGACAGTTCGGGAGCCTGCGGGAACAGCCGCTTCACCTCATCGGAACGGATCGGGCGCACATAGGCAATGTGGCCTTCGCCGAGGGCGGCGAGATCGGCAGCGTTGAATTCGGCCGGGTCGAGATCGGCCTGGGTGATCGGGTTCGCATTGAAATCGGTCATGATGCCCTCCTTTCGAGGCAGAGCGTATAGGATCGGCGCCGCGTTCGGCCCGTATCCGGGTGAAAACTCAGTGTGCCCTCAGACCTCGTCGCGCGACGCGATGGTGATCTTGCGGACGATCCGCTCCGGCTCGGGGCGGGTCAGATCGATGGACAGGAGCCCGTTCGAAAGGTCCGCGCCCATCACCTCCATGCCGTCGGCGAGAAGAAACGCACGCTGGAACTGACGCGCGGCGATGCCTCGGTGCAGGAATTGCCGCGCCTTGTCGTCGACTTGCCGCCCTCGCACCACGAGTTGGTTCTCCTCCAGCATCACGTCGAGCTGGTCCCGGGTGAACCCGGCCACCGCGAGAGTGATCCGCAGCCGCTCCGGTTGATCGTCGGAACGGGCCACCCGCTCGATATTGTAGGGCGGATACCCGTCATTGGCCGCCTTCGACACGCGGTCGAGGGCCTGTTCGATTTCGTCGAAGCCGAGAAGAAACGGATGTCCGAACGGTGAAGGCCGTGTGGTCACGTGATCTAGTCCTTGGCGAAGCCCCGGGGTCGATAGATGAGGCACTTCGATCTGTCGGAGCCCGCCTGAAGCAGCACTCCTCCCGGCGGTCGTCTGCCGGTCACCGCGATATGGAGATGTGGAAAAGCGGCATCAAGGGCACCGCCGTCAGACCGGTCCTCGCGTCGACTCGCCTCCCTGACCGCACGGAAATGTCGAGCCCGAAGATCAGCGGAGCGGACAGGAAGAGGCTGTGGATGTCGCCAAGAAGGGAAACCCGGGATGATCAAGCAATGGACATGGGAGCATTAGGCAATCCCTTCGCTGCGCCGAGCGTCGCAGTAACAGTTTGGAACTGCTCTGATTTTCAGCGCAAAGCTTGATCTTACAGGGACAACTCGGATACTCCGCGCCACGTCGAACGATGCGGCGGTGCGAGCGCCGGGCGTCATGCGTCAGGTTGGAGCGGCACCGCACCGCGAGCGTCGCGCTCAATGCCAGAGGAACCGCCGAAGACGATCCCCCTGGGGGTCTCTGCGATTGCCGTTCGCGAAGGCGCATCGACGCAGGCGACCTGGGCAGGCAACTTGGGCATGCGACTTGGGACTGCCGTAACCGAGGAGAATCGGACCGTTATGAACGAGGCGCACTGCGTGACCGAATTCCCATCCTTCCCGGCCGGCCGTGCCATTGGCGCCGCGCTGATCGCTGCTGCCCTTTCGGTGGGATGGGGCGCGCCCGCCGTCGCCCAGGATGCGAAACCCAGCCCTCTGAAGCTCGAGCTCAACCGTCTCGAGCCGGCGGGCGAGGCGTGCCGCACCTATCTCCTCGTGGACAACAGCCGCGGCCCCGCGCTGAAATCCCTCAAGCTCGACCTCTTCGCGTTCGATACGGAAGGCGTCGCGCAGAAGCGCCTCGCCGTCGAACTCGGCCCCATCCAAGACCGAAAGACCATGGTGCGGCTGTTCGATTTCCCGGCCCTTTCCTGCCCGAAGATCGGCCGCGTCCTCCTGAACGACGTGCTCGCCTGCGAAGGCGGCGAGGCCAGCCGCGAGACATGCCTCGACCGGATCGAGACCGAGAGCAAGACGAGCGCGAGCTTCACGCGCTGATCCCACGGGCTGACACGCCGACCTTCTGATTGCCGATCCGGTCGCCCCTCGGCGATCGCCACCACCCAACGAACCCCGAGGAGCCCGCCATGGATCCGACTTCCGCGCCGGCCGCTGTCGCCCACGACTTTTCCTTCATCGGCCTGTTCCTTCAGGCAGACCCGATCGTCAAAAGCGTCATGATTCTACTGGTGATCGCCTCGATCGCCTGTTGGACGGTGGTGTTCGAGAAGCTGGTGCGTTTCGCCGCCGCCAAGCGTCAGGCCAAGGCCTTCGACACGCTGGTGCGCTCGGGCGGCTCCCTCGAAACGACGGGATCGGGTATCGATGCCGGTATCGTGCAGGCCGGGCTCGAAGCCTGGCGCGACCAGGACGCCACCGAGACCCGCGCCGAGCGGCGCGAACGCATCGAGCGCGCCATGCGGGCCGCCCTGACGCTGCGGGTCAAGCGCCTTCAGACGGGCCTGCCGCTCCTGGCGACCTCCGGTTCCACCGCCCCCTTCATCGGTCTCTTCGGCACGGTCTGGGGCATCATGAACTCGTTCTCGTCCATCGCCCAGAGCCAGGATACCTCGCTCGCCGTGGTGGCCCCCGGCATCGCCGAGGCCCTCTTCGCCACGGCGATCGGCCTCATCGTCGCGATCCCGGCGGTGATGGCCTACAACAAGCTCACGAACGATCTCGGCCGGGTGCAATCCGCCTTCGTCGCCAGCATCGGCACCCTCGGCAACCGCCTCGCGCGGGACCGCAAGAGCGTGCCGCACGCCGCGGCCGCCGAGTAGCACGGCGTCTCCCACGCAACGAACATTCCATGGCCGGCGCGGACGCGACGGCACGATGACGACATGCGGCGGGCCATCGAGCCGGCCGCCGAAGCCCCGGAGGGCTAAACGATGGGTATGGGTTCGGTCCGCGCCAGCGGCGGCGGCGATGACGAGGATTACCTCGATTCCGCGCCGATGTCTGAGATCAACGTCACCCCGATGGTGGACGTGATGCTGGTGCTGCTGATCATCTTCATGGTGGCGGCACCGCTGATGACGACGGGCGTGCCGGTGCAATTGCCTAAGACCACCGCCGCCAAGGTCGCACAGGCGAAGAAGCCTCTGGAAATCTCCATCGACAAGGAAGGTAAGCCATTCCTCGCCAAGGACGAGCTGACAGCGGAGACGATCATGCCGCGCCTGAAGGCGCTGGCGGCGGAAGACCCGTCCCAGGTCATGCTGGTACGCGGCGACAAGGACGTGCCCTACGGCAAGATCATGGAAGTGATGGGCCTCGTCGGCCAGGCCGGCTTCACCAAGGTGTCCCTCATCGCGCAATCCCCGGGCGGAGCGCTTCCGGCGGCGCCTGCGGCGAGCGGAGCGACGCGGTAGACCCGATGAACGCCCTCGTCTCGACACGTGAGCCCGAACAGCGAGGTCCCACGGGCCTCGCTGCGGCCTTCCTCGTGGCCTTCGTCCTGCACCTGACGGTTCTGGCGGGCATGATGCTGTTCGGCCAGCCGCCCAAGGCGCCCCCCGGCGAGAACACGATCACCATCGATCTGGCGCCGCAATCGACCGAGGCCGAAGCCCCGTCCGCCCCCGCCATGACGGAGGCGGTGCCTCCCCCGGCGGAAGAATCTCCCGTCGAGACGCCGGACGTCGTGGAAGAGGTGCAGCCGCCGGAGATGGCGGAGGTGACGCCGCCCGAGACTGCGGAAGTCCCACCCGAAGAGACTCAGCCCATCGTCACGCCCGACACGATCACGGAGGTGCCGCCGGAGGAGCAGGTCGTGACTTCCACCGCCGAGGTGGCCGAGCCCCTCGCTCCCCCGCCGCCCGTCGTGGCCAAGCCGCCCGAGCCGGTGAAGCCGCCCAAGCCCGTCGAGATCGTCAAACCGAAGCCGAAGCCCGATCCCAAGATCGAGGCGAAGCGTCGGGAGGAACTGGAAGCCAAGCGCGAGGCCATTCGCGAAGCAAAGCTGAAGGCGGCCAAGGAGGCCAAGCTGAGGGCTGCGCGTGAGACCAGCCGACGCGCCGCTCAGGAGGGCGGTCCGAGCAGCTCGGCCTCGTCCGCGAGGCAGGCGAGCACGGGCTCATCCGCCTCCGGCAACGATCCCAGCGCCCTGCGTCAATGGCAGGGAGCTCTCGCCTCGGCCATCAATGGGCGCATGAACCGTAACGCGGCGGCGGGGACGGCGGGCGGTACCGCCGTGGTGCGCTTCACCGTCTCGCGGTCGGGTCAGGTGCTCAGTGCCGGGCTCGCCAGCAGCAGCGGCATCAGCGTCATCGACGGGGCGGCGCTTGCTGCTGTGCGCGGATCGCTGCCGGCGGCTCCTCCTGGCGTCACCGTGAGCAGCCTTGCCGTCACCGTCCCCATGCGCTTCCGGCCAGGCGGCTGAGCCAGGAGGGGCGGTGGCAGTCTGGTTCACCAGCGATACGCATTTCGGCGACCGGCGTGCGCTGAATATCGACCGCCGCCCTTATCCGGACCTCGCGGCCCATGATGCCGGGTTGATCGCCAACTGGAACGAGAGGATCGCACCCGACGACACGGTCTGGCATCTCGGCGACGTCGCGCTCGGCCCCTCCGACACGCGCATCGCCGAGATCGTCGGCTCACTCAACGGCGTGAAGCACCTCATCATCGGCAACAATGACGGGCCCGGCACGCTGGCGCTGCAAGCCTGGGCCTCGGTGGGCCATTATGCCGAGACCGACGTGGACGGTCGCCGGCTCGTGCTCTGCCATTATGCGTTCCGGACCTGGAACGGCATCGGGCGGGGCGCACTCAACCTACACGGACATTCGCACGGCAAGCTCGCGCCGGCCCCGCGCCAGTACGATGTCGGGGTCGACGTTCATGCCTGCGCCCCGGTGCGACTCGACGAAATTCTGGTTTCTCGCAGGCGCAGGAAACCTGCGGAACCTTCGCCGTGAGTTCGCCGTTTGTGACGCAGACTGGACGATAGGGACGTGTCTTTGGCGCTAACCTTGCTCTGGCACTGAACTCGAAAGACGGACATCCGCCTTCAACGAGACGCACAATTGGATTTCCCCATGCGCTTCGCTCCTGCAACGCCCATCGCCGCATTTGGCTTCGTGCTGTGCATGATCACTCCGACACTGGCGGCGCCGTCATGCCTCCAGGGTGAACGGAAGGTCCAGGAAGCCGCAGCCCTTCGCTATCAGGCCCGTGAAGAAGCGCGGCTCGGTAATCGCGACCGGGTCTGCGAAACACTCGATGAAGTGGGCGATCGCTACGAGGAGGCCAAGGACGCGTTCGAGGATTGCGGTGCCGGCATCGTCGCCATCGACCTACGCAGCGAAACGCGGGCTTTGCGCGCAGCAAAATCTGTCAATCGCTGCGACTGAACTCTGCGGCCGGGATGCCGATACTTCTTTCCGGCCACGCACTACCGAATATCAGTATCTGACAACACTTTCCCATATGCGGATATTTTCCGCACGTGCCGACTCGGTGCGGCCACGCACAGCCACGCTTTTCCGTTCACATCACAGATCAAGGAACGACGGAGGACTTGTCCGTCGGGAGGCCAAACCCATGAACGCATCCGCCCAGCATAGCGATCTCTCCCTGCTTTCGTCCCAGGCTACGCATACGGCTGCAACCGGTCCGTCCTTCGCCGCAGCCTTGTGCGGCTTCCTCTCGACGACGGTCGCCACGACGATGGTGATGTTCCTGCTCAGCAGCCTCTGATCGAGCGCCGCGGCTACGGGGCGACGAACCAGAACCGTCGCCTGGAGAACAGCATGTCCGCGTTGCCGACGCTCTGGTCGCCCTGGGGACGAGCCGGGACCAGACTGCAGGGAGGCTCGATCCGCGGCGGTGCGGCGGGGAGCAGAAGCGCCGACGAGACCGGATGGAGACCGAGCTTGGTCTGTACCTCCGGATGACGCACGGCGACGATGGTCACGATTCCGGCGATGAGACCTCCGGCGAGCGTACCGAGCAGAAAATTCATCATGTCAGTGAAGGGGCGTACCCATCGGGGGCCCGACTCGGCCCATCTCCAGGATGCTCGCAAAACCTGACGGATGCGTTGCAAAAAGCCGGATCTCGGTGACTATGTGTTGCAATGCACGCCATCGATATAGGTTGATCCCGCCGGATTGATCAGGGCCGCTCCCCCGTCGCTCCGTCCTCCCCCAGCTTCCCGGCATGATTGGGGCGATCCCGCCGCCTTACCGTCTTTTAACCTTACCTCGACTACGGTTTGATTCGAGCGGCACGAATCGGCATGGCCGCGTCGGGAGAAGGAGCGATCATGTCCTATGGAGCCAATGCCTATGCGCGGGTCGCGCAGACCGCGTTGACGCCTCGCGGCGCCGAGGCAGCTGTCCTTATCAAGGCGGCAGGTAGGCTCCAGGCAATTCAGGCCGATTGGGACAATCAGCGCCCGGCTTTGAATGACGCCTTGAACTTCAACCAGAAAGTCTGGACCATCATCGCTGGCTCCGCGACCGAACCGGAGAATCCGTTGCCGGATTCGATCAAGACGAGCATCGCCGAACTCTCGACCTTCGTGTTCAAGCGCATGATCGACACGATGATCGAGCCCAAGGCCGAAAAACTGACGGCACTCATCAACATCAACCACCAGATTGCGGCCGGCCTACGGACCTGACACCTCGCTGGGCACTCACGACGCGAAGCGAACGCCCATCACTGGCGTCGCAGCGGAACGTGCCTCGCTACGAGGTCGGCGGAGCCCGGATAAGTGCGGGCTCGGGCGGCGAGCCCGCCGCGCCTTGTGACGCACACACCGCCCGAATGCATCCATTTGGGAGACAGGGTTCGTCTCGGCCGCAGCAGATCGGCTTCGATCGTTCGCAGGCTCAGCGAGCCTGAGTTGGACGTGCTGCGCAAGTACCAAAAGGCCGGAGCCTTCGCTCCAGCCTTACGTGTTTCCTATCGATGAATGGGGCGATGCGTCGGCCCTGATCAGGCGGTCCGATCCACGGGCTGCTCGTCTTCCGTCGCCCGGAAGGCGGTGGCCCGATTCGCCGTCGCCTCCGCATAGGCGCGCGCTCTCAGGAGAGTGGCCTCGGGCAGTTGCACGACCACGTCGCCGGAATCGGGGTCCACCACCTGATACACGATGCTCTTGGTATCCTGATCCACGGTGACCCGACGCTCATCCGCGGTGGGCAGTCCAATATCCGACTTGGACGCCGGTTCATCGGCGGCGGGTGTTTCGTCCCGGCGAACATCGAACTTCACAGGCGGGTCCAGAGGCGTGGCGACGCGCGTCACGGGCGCAGCCTTGCGCACCGGCGTCGGTGAATTCACGGATGGATTATTTGGAGCGACGGGAGCCGTCGACACCGAAGAAATACTCAGGATCGTCATTGCACGCCCTTTCGAAGGTGGTCGTGTCATGCAACCAAAAACGATGGCGAGGATGAATCGCTTCTTAAGATGGGCCGGTTACTCACGGCTGTTCACCAGAACGGTAAAGAAGTCGTTCAGAGAAAGCATGAAATTTTAACGATCCTACCAGCCCGCCATCAGATCTCCACCGGCGCGGGCCCGGCCGTCCCCACCCCCTGGGGATCGAAAGCGATGCTTTTCACCACGGCATAGACGGCGCGGCCGGGCGCAAGGGCGAGATCGCGCACCGAGGCGCGGGTCAGGCGGGCGGCGAGCAGCACGCCGTGGCAATCGATCTGAACCATGGCGGCCGCTTCCCCGAAGGCATGGATCGAGACGACATGCCCTTCCAGAATATTGCGCGCGCTCAATCCGACAGGGGCTTGCGTCGCGAGGAGAACGTCCCGCGCCGGCACGCGGATGCGGACGGCTGTGCCGATGCTTCGTAGCAAGCGGGGAACCCACAGGCGACCGACGCGTCCGCTCAGACGGGTCAGGCCGGTCTCGGAATCCGTCTCCTCCACGATCATGTCGAGGATCGCACCGGCTTCGGCCTCCTGCGTAGCGAGAAGATCGGCCCGCCGAAGGACGGTATCGGCCGCTCCCACGGCAGCGACGCGACCCGCCTCGAGCACGACGACGGTGCGCGCCAGTCGCGCCACCTCCGAGACCGCGTGGCTGACATAGACGATGGGCAAGCCGGCCTCGTCGCGCAAGCGCTCGATATAGGGAAGGATCTCCGCCTTGCGGCCCTCATCGAGGGAAGCGAGGGGCTCGTCCATGAGCAGGAGCCGGGGCCGGCTGAGCAGGGCCCGGCCGATCGCTACTCTTTGCGCTTCACCACCCGAGAGACCCGCCGGTCGCCGTTCGAGCAGATGGCCAAGCCCCAACAGGTCGACGACGCCCTCGAAGGCGATGCCGTCGCTGCGGCCGCGGGCGAAGGCTCGGCCATAGCTAAGGTTCCGGCGTACCGAGAGATGCGGCATCAGCCGCGCCTGCTGGAACACCACGCCGATACGCCGGCGATGAACCGGCACGGCGATGCCGCGCTCCGTGTCGAGCAACGTCTCACCGGTCACCGCGATGCGACCCCGATCCGGTCGCGCCAACCCGGCGATGAGATCGATCACCGTGGTCTTGCCCGAGCCCGAGCGACCGAACAGGGCGGTCAGGCCAGGGCCGGCGGCGAACGCGACTTCGAGGCTGAAGGCACCCCGGTTCAGCGAGACGTCGATACCGAGCGTCGCGGACATAGGGGGCCTCACCCGGTTCCGAGGCGGCGGGCGAGGCGGCGGGCCAGCAGCTCGGACACGAGAAGAGCCGTCATCGACAGCGCCACCGAGATCAGGGTGAGGCGCAAAGCACCCGCCTCCCCGCCCGGCACCTGTGTCAGACTGTAGATCGCGGATGGCAGCGTCTGGGTCTCGCCGGGGATGTTCGAGACGAAGGTGATGGTGGCACCGAACTCGCCCATCGCCTTGGCGAAAGCCAGCACCGCCCCGGCGAGAATCCCCGGCATGGCGAGCGGAAGGGTGACGGTGAGGAAGACCGCGCTCGGCCGTGCTCCGAGCGTGGCGGCCGCCTGTTCGAGGCGTCGGTCCACCGCCTCGATGGACAAGCGCATGGCCCGGACCATGAGGGGGAACCCCATGATCGCGCAGGCCAGGGCTGCTCCGGTCCAGCGGAACGAGAACACGATCCCGACCTCGGCGAGCGCCGCACCGAAGGTGCCGCGCCGCCCGAACGACAGGAGCAAAAGATATCCCGTCACCACAGGCGGCAGGATCAGGGGAAGGTGGACGAGGCCATCGAGCAGGGCGCGGCCGGGAAAACGCCCACGCGCCAGAAGCATGGCGACGAAGAGACCGGGGATCAAACTCGCCAGCGTGGCCACGGCGGCGACCCGTAGGCTGAGGCCGATGGCTGTCCATTCGTCGGGTGTCAGAGCGATCACCGGCGACGGATCAGCGCCGGCTTCCAGGGAACCGAGGGCCTCTGCACTGGATCATGACGACGCGCGCTCCCTCATCCGCCGGAGGCGTCAATAGCACGAAATCCTGTCCAGGATCAGGGCTTCGAGACGTCGTCCTCACTCGCTGCCTGACGCTCGGCGCGATGCAGCCGGCTGAGAAGCACCAGCATCGAGCCCGGGACAGGCTCGAAATTCGGCTCGGAATCCAGGAGACCCGACGTTCCGTTGCGACGGAGACGCCTGGCGGTCCTCTTGCCGACGATGGCCACGGGGGCCCGGGTCATGTTTTTCTTCTGGTTCGTACTCAACACCGCACCCTCGAACGCCACGGGGACGACAGGAGAAGCGCAGGAAAACGCCGATCGCGGCGCACGGTTCCGCGACGGTGGCGGGGAATCCTCACGGATGCTAGAGCCCCTTTCATGCTCGAAGGCCTTCACCCCAACCGTCCGACCCACGTGCTGCGCCTCCTCACCGACGAGAGGTCGGCGCGGGCCATGACCGATATCCTGGGCGAGATGTTCGACCCGACGGAGACGGCCGTCGCCGCTTTCGAGGCGGAGGATGGCAAGACCTGGCGGCTAGAGGCCTATTTCGCCGATGCACCGGACGAGGAGATGGTCCGCGACCTGATTCGCCCCCTCGTGGGCGAACAGGCGGACGCCGCCATCTTCGAGACGATCGACCAGCAGGATTGGGTTCGAGCTTCCCTGGAGGGGCTGAATCCGGTCCGCGCCGGGCGGTTTCTCGTCCATGGCTCGCATGACCGCCACACGATACGTCCGAACGACCTCGCCATCGAGATCGAGGCGGCTCTCGCGTTCGGCACCGGGCATCACGGCACGACGCTGGGCTGCCTCAAGGCCCTGGTCGATGTCATGAAGAAAGGCCGACCGGCACATGTGCTCGATGTGGGCACGGGCACCGGCATCCTCGCCTTCGCGGCGGCCAAGGCCCTGCACCAGCCGGTCCATGCCGGCGACCTCGACCCCGAGGCGGTCTCTACCGCCAAGGGCAATGCCCGTTTGAACGGTCTCGGCGGCCTCGTCCGGCTCTATGTCGGACCCGGCGTGCGCCATGCGAGCGCGAACCGGAGCCGACGCTTCGATGTAGTCTTCGCCAACATCCTCGCCCGGCCCCTGAAGCGCCTCGCACCGACCCTCACCGCGACGGTGGCGGATCACGGCGTGCTCATCCTTTCCGGACTGATCGAGCGCGACGTCCCCGGCGTTCTCTCGACCTATCGCCATCGCGGCTTCCATCTCGCCCGGCATGGCCTGATCGAAGGCTGGGCGACGCTCGTGCTCAAGCGCGGCGGAGCGGCACCGCGCCCGCTCTGAGAGCGGTTGCCGCCTCGTCCGGCGGCGCGTAACTCTCGGCACCATGAGCCGCGCCCGCTTCCAGACCTTCGACGATCCGAGCCACCGGGAGGGCGCGACGCGCATCGCCGCCCTGAGGGAGGCGATGCGGCGGGCGGGGATCGATGGGTTCGTGGTGCCCCGCGCCGACGAGCATCAGTCGGAATACGTGCCCGCGAATGCCGAACGCCTCGCCTGGCTCACGGGCTTCACCGGCTCGGCCGGCACTGCCGTGATCCTTGCCGACGAAGCGGCCCTGGTGGTGGACGGGCGCTACACGCTGCAGGCCCCCGCCCAGGTGGACACCACGATCCTCACCCCGGTTCAGCTCGCCGAAACCAGTCTCGAAGCCTGGATCGGCCGGCATCTGAGGCAGGGTTCCGTACTTGGCTACGATCCATGGCTTCACACCGCCGAGGGCGTCGCCAAATTGGAGAAGGCGGCGACCAAGGCTGGGGCCCGCATCACACCGGTCCCTGAGAACCTCGTCGATACAGTCTGGACGGGCAGGCCGGCCTCTCCCGCGGGCGCGGTGGTGGCGCATCCCCTCGAACTCGCCGGGGAATCCGTCGAGGCCAAGCTGAGCCGCATCCGCGAAGCGTTGGGACGCGGCGGCTGCGACGCCCTGGTGATCTCCGATCCGCACAATCTCGCCTGGGCCTTCAACCTGCGCGGCGGCGACGTGGCGCATACGCCCCTGGCGCTGGGCTATACCGTCGTCCCCCGGACGGGACGCGCCGCCCTCTACCTGACCTCGTCCGCCATCGATCCCGCCTTGCGGGACGCGCTCTCGTCCGCCGCGGACATCGCCGGGCGGGCGGATTTCGACGCCGCCCTTGCCGCTCTCGCTGCCGGAGAGTCCAGGATCAGGCTCGATTCCGCCACCGGCGCGTCGGCGCTGGCGACACTGGTGGAACAGGCCGGGGGCCGGGTCGATCCCGGCCCGGATCCGATCACGCTGATGAAGGCGGTGAAGAATGCGGGCGAGATCGCCGGATCGCGCGCGGCCCATCATCGCGACGGGATCGCGGTGACCCGCTTTCTCGCCTGGCTCTCGCGGCAGGCGCCGGGCGGCCGCCTGACCGAGGTCGCCGCCGTGGAGGCTCTGGAGGATTTTCGCGGCAAGACCGGCCTGTTGCGGGACATCTCCTTCCCGACCATCTCGGGCAGCGGCCCGAACGGCGCCATCGTGCATTACCGCGTGACCCGCGACACAGACCGTACGGTCGGCGAGGGCGAACTGTTCCTCGTCGATTCGGGCGCGCAATATGCCGACGGCACCACCGACATCACCCGCACCGTTGCAATCGGCACGCCGACGGACGAGATGCGCGATCGCTTCACGCGCGTGCTCAAGGGCCATATCGCCATCGCGCGGGCAATGTTCCCGAAGGGCACCACGGGTGCGCAAATCGACTCTTTCGCCCGCGCGCCGCTCTGGGAGGTGGGGCTCGATTTCGATCACGGCACCGGCCACGGCGTCGGTGCATTCCTCTCCGTCCATGAAGGCCCGCAGCGGATCGCCAAGACCGGCACCACCGCCCTTTCGCCCGGCATGATCCTTTCCAACGAGCCCGGCTACTACCGGGCCGGCGCCTACGGCATCCGCATCGAGAACCTCGTCCTCGTGGAGGAACGGGCGATCCCCGGCGGGGACCGGCCGATGCTCGGCTTCGAGACCCTGACGCTCGCCCCCTACGATGCCAGCCTCATCGACCTCTCGCTGCTGGACGAGGCCGAGATCGCCTGGATCGATTCGTATCACGCGCGGGTGCGGGACGCCCTGAACGCCGATCTCGACGACGAGACGCGGGTGTGGCTCGAAGCGGCGACGCGACCTTTGCAGGCGAGCGGGCGCCGCGCTTGATGAAGAGGCTCATCGACATATCCACGCGGGAACAGAACCGATGACCGCCCAGACGGGTCTTCACGTGGTCGTCATCGGCTCCGGCGCGGTCGGGACGGTGAGCGCCATCGAATGCCTGCGGGCGGGCCACCGGGTCACCGTAGTCGATCCCGGCTCTCCTGGCGGCGAGCAGGCGTCGAGCTATGGCAATGCCGGCTGGCTCTCGTCGCATTCGGTCATCCCTCCGGCGGAGCCCGGCATGTGGAAGCGTGTGCCCTCCTTCCTCCTCGATCCGCTCGGGCCACTCTCGATCCGGTGGGACTACCTGCCGAAGGTGATGCCCTGGCTCACGCGGTTTCTGCTCGCCGCCTCCACGACACCCCGGATCGAGCGCACCGCCCGTGCCATGCGGACACTCCTCGTCGATGCGCCGAAGCTCCACGCGACGCTCGCCGAGGAGGCGGGGGTTCCGCAGCTCGTCGAGCGGCGCGGCGTGCTGCATGTCTATCCCGACCGGGCGGCCTTCGAGCGCGAGGCGCGGTCCTGGGAGATCAGGCGCAGGGTCGGCATCACCTGGCTCGAGCTCTCGGCCGATGAGTTGCGGCAGAGGGAGCCGAGCTTGCATCGGCGCTACACGTTCGGCCTCGTGGTCGAGGAGGCCGGCCATTGCCGCGATCCCGGCGGATACGTCGCCGCCCTGTCCGAACTAGCACAGGAGCGCGGCGCCACCCGGATCGCCACCCGCGCGACGGGATTCCGGCTTGAACGCGGGCGCCTCGCCGCCGTCACGACGGAACAGGGCGAGATACCCTGCGACCGCGCCGTCGTCGCGGCGGGCGCCCGGTCGAAGCCTCTCGCCGCGTCCCTCGGCGACACGCTCCCCCTGGAGAGTGAGCGCGGCTACCACGTCATGGTGACCGGTGCCGAGGCGGGGCCGCGCACGCCCGTCATGGCATCGGATGCCAAGATGATCGTGAACTTCATGAATGGCGGCCTGCGCGCGGCCGGTCAGGTGGAGTTCGCGGGGCTGGCGGCGGCCCCCAACTGGAAGCGCGCGGAGATCCTGCACGACCACCTGATCTCGATGTTTCCCGAATTGCCGAACCCGATACCGGAAGAGCGCCTGAAGGTCTGGCTTGGCCATCGCCCAAGCATGCCGGATGGCCGACCCTGTATCGGCATGGCGCGCAAGACCAAGGATGTCGTCTACGCCTTCGGGCATGGCCATGTGGGTCTCGTCGGGTCGGCGCGGACCGGACGCCTCGTCGCCCAGCTCGTCGGCGGCGCGACACCGGAAATCCCCCTCGCGCCCTTCGACCCCCGACGCTTCCTGTGAACCTCGCCGACTCACGTGAAGCGCCCCATTGCGGCGATTCCGTCGCGGGCAATCGCGCGCCGCCGGTTTTACCCCGGCACCAAACGGCCATATCTAGGCGTCAGGGTGCCATGTTCGGTGCCCCCTCCGCCTCAAGGTTTCGATGATCCGGCTCCTCGCCCTCCTGCTCCTCGCGCTTATCGGTGCGGCTGGCGCCTCGGCGCAAGGCCTCAAGCCGCCGGCCGATCTCGTCAAGGCGAACCTCGTGGCCGAGCCGGGGGCGATCCGGGCCGGTGAGCCCTTCACCATCGGCATCCGCATGGTGATGCGCCCGCACTGGCACGTCTACTGGCGCAATCCGGGCGATTCCGGTCTTTCGCCGGAAGTCGCCTGGTCGCTGCCGCAGGGCTTCACGGCGGGCGCGATCCAGTGGCCGACGCCGAGCCGCATCCCGGTCGCCCATCTGGTGAATTTCGGTTTCGAAGGTGAGACGGTGCTGCTGGCCGAGGTGACCCCGCCGGCGGTGCTGCCGCCCGGCAAGGCCGTGACACTAACGGCCAAGCTCACCTACCTCGTCTGCGAGCGCGAATGCATTCCGGGGTCCGCCGACCTGAAGCTGAGCGTGCCGGTGGCCGCTCCAGGAACCAGCACCGGCAGTTCGGCCACCAACATCCTGCTGTTCGAGGATGCCCGCGCGGCCCTCCCCGTTCCCTCGCCCTGGCCGGTGAAACTCACGAGCGAGGGCGACAGGCTGGTCCTCACAGCCGACGCGCCCGGCCTGAAACCCGACGCGATCCGCCAGCCGGCCTTCTTCCCCTATTCCGAGACGGCGATCGAGAACGCCGCTCCGCAGACCCTGACCATCGACGACAAGGGGTTCCGTTTGAGCCTTGCGCGGGCGACACCCGGCGAGCCCGCGCCGACGGAGCTTCCCGGCGTCTTCACCTTCGACGAGCAAACCGCCGATGGCACGGTCCAGCGCTCCTATGCCATCGGCGACGCGCCGGCGGCGTCTCCCGGTGGGGCAATTCCGGGGGAGACAGCGCCCACGGCGCGACAGGCGTCGCCCGAGGAAAGCCTGACCCTGTGGAGTGCGGCCGGCCTCGCCTTCCTCGGCGGGCTCCTCCTCAACCTGATGCCCTGCGTCTTTCCCGTGCTGTCGATCAAGGTGCTGAGCCTCGTCAAGCATTCGGGCGAGCCGGCCTCCCGCGTGCGCCTGCACGGTCTCGCCTATACCGCCGGCGTCCTCGCCGCCTTTCTCTCCCTGGCGGGGCTGCTCATCGCCCTCAAGGGCGCGGGCGCCGGGATCGGCTGGGGCTTCCAGCTGCAATCACCCCTCGTGGTGGCGGGCCTCGCCGACCTGCTGTTCGCGATGGGCCTCAGCCTCTCCGGTGTGGTCCATCTGGGCGGCGGAATCGCCGGGCTCGGCGATGGGCTGACCCGGCGGGCGGGGCTCGAAGGCTCGTTCTTCACCGGCATCCTGGCGACCGTGGTCGCCACCCCCTGCACCGCCCCGTTCATGGGGTCGGCGGTGGGATTCGCTTTGACGCAGACGCCGCCGGTGAGCCTCGCGGTGTTCGCGAGCCTCGGCCTCGGCCTCGCGCTACCCTTCCTCGTCCTCACCACATGGCCGGCGGCGGTCCGCCGCCTGCCACGGCCGGGGGCCTGGATGGAAACGCTGAAAGGGGCGCTCGCCTTCCCGATCTACGCCACCGTGGCCTGGCTCGTCTGGGTGCTGTCGCAGCAGGTCGGCTCGGCCGGGCTCCTCGCTGCGCTGATCGGCCTCGTCCTCGTGGGCCTTGCCGCCTGGGCCTGGGAGCGGGCCCGCCACGCGGGCGGGATCGGCGCCGGGCTCGCCCGCCTGACCTCCGTCGCGGCCCTGGCAGCGACGCTCGCGCTGACCTTCGGCCTCGACCAGGATCGGGCCTCGACGGATATGAGGAATGCGACGGCCGAGGGCATCACCCCGTTCACCCAGGCCCGCCTCGATTCCCTTGTGGCGGAAGGCAAGCTGGTCTTCGTCAACATGACGGCCGCCTGGTGCATCACCTGTCAGGTCAACGAACGCACGGCGCTCCGCACGCAGAGCGTGGAGGCCGCGTTCAAGGCGCGTGACGTGACCTATCTCAAGGGCGACTGGACCAACCAGAACCCAGAGATCACCGCCCTCTTGGAGAAGCATGGCCGCAGCGGCGTGCCGCTCTACCTGCTCTATACCGGCACGGGCGAGCCCATCGTGCTGCCGCAGATCCTGACATCGGGAATCGTCCTCGACGAACTCTCCAAGATCCCTGAGAATACCGCCAACCAGCGCGCCGCCCTGGAAACCACGAAAAGGTGAGAGCCATGGCCCTGCCCCGCCGGATGTTTCTCGGAGCCGCCATCGCCGCCGCGCTGGCCGGTTCACTGTGCATGCACGCAGCGATGGCGGCAGGCCCACAGGTGGGTAAACCCGCTCCCCTCTTCACCGGCACGGATGCCGATGGCCGGACCGTCCGGCTCGAGGATTACAAGGGCAAGACCGTCGTCCTCGAATGGACCAACCACGATTGCCCCTTCGTGATGAAGCATTACGGTGGCCAGGCGATGCAGGCCCTGCAGAAGAAGTGGACCGAGGCCGGGATCGTCTGGCTGTCGGTCATCTCGTCTGCTCCCGGCGAGCAGGGCGCGGTGGACGGGCAGGCAGCAAACCGTCTGACACAGACCCGGGGCGCCTCCCCCACCGCTGTCATCCTCGACCCATCCGGCACGATCGGTCGGGCTTACGCTGCCCGGACGACGCCGCACATGTTCATCGTCTCGGGAGACGGCATCCTGCACTTCCAGGGCGGCATCGACGACAAGCCCTCCGCCAATCTCGACGACCTCAAGACCGCGAAGAACTACGTGGACCTTGCCCTCACCGAGATCGCCGCCGGCAAGCCGGTGAGCGTGAGGACTGCAAAGCCCTATGGCTGCACGGTGAAGTACGCCTCGTAGGGACGCCGCCCCGTTACGAGAAATCTTCGGTGACGATCCGCGCCCAGGTCTCGCCGGCGATACCGCCGAGAAACACGTTGCCGCCGCGAAGTGTCGCCGCCACCTCCGGATCGCGCGTCCAGGCGATCGTTCCCATGACGTGGTGATAAAGAAGGCCCTTCTGGCGGAAGAGCCCCTTCATCAGGTCGGGTGAGGTCGCCCCGCGCACGGCCACGGCCCCGAATTCAGCCGCATCGACGAACATCTGGCCGACGACGAGTTCCTCGCGGTTGGGCAGTGCCAAGATCTGGAGTGCATAGGCGACGCCGTCCCGGCGGGCGTAGAGGAGATACAACCCGATCCGGCGGCCGATCCGATCCACCACCTCGCGGATTTGGAGGGGGCCATACTTGGTCTGGAGACCGGCCTGTTCGACGAACCAGCCGAGTTCGGCCGGGTCCGGCTTGAGATCGTAGTGAGCCAGGAAGGGACGGGCGGCCTCTGCGAAATCGGCGGC
The DNA here is from genome assembly GCF_054817925.1 of Methylobacterium sp. CM6247. NCBI lineage: Bacteria > Pseudomonadati > Pseudomonadota > Alphaproteobacteria > Hyphomicrobiales > Methylobacteriaceae > Methylobacterium > Methylobacterium sp. CM6247. The sequence goes on along the minus strand of NZ_JBTXKX010000003.1, from coordinate 2,090,828 downwards.
GGTGATGGGGCGCGAGACGATACCGTCGGGGCGCGGGGAGCCGAAGGGCAGGAATCGCCGGAGCACGCTATCCGCCGCGCGGGCGATCGGGATGATCCAGCGCGCGAGCCGGGGCAGGCGCTTACCCAGGAAATACGCCGCCGTCCCCACGGGCCGATGGATCTTCACCCATTCGAGGCTCTGCGCCGGCAGGATCACGAAGCGAGTGGCACGGGCGATATCGAGGGACGTGCGGTTGGCGGTGTCGGTGAAGAGGAGGTCGAAATCGCGGGCGGTTACGCCCCGGATGAGGCTGACGCCGATGCCGGGGTTGTTGTCGGGATCGGCGGCCATGTAGGCGCTAAGGATGCCGGCGCGCAGGGTCCGCTCCCCGACGACCATGGTCATGGAGATGACGCCCATGAAACCGTTCACAGCCCCGTTTCTATCCAGATGGACGATGGAGCCGGTGCCCTCGGTATAGCCGGGCGAATCGAAATAGGTCGCTTCCAGGCAGGCCGCGAGCTTGGCCGCCTGATAAGTCTTGCCGAGGCGGAACGTCTGCGAAAACAGGTGACAGACCTGCGGAATATCGCTCCTCTGGAACGCACGGATCGAGCCGCGTGAAGACGAAGCCACGATATTTTGAACGTCAGCCGGAAGCTGAGCTTGGCCTTCCGGGTTCAGCCCAAGGCTAGTTTGGTTCATGCTGGCACAACCCGATGACGCTCCGTCCCGACCAGCAATTATTCGGCCGATAGATTAGCAATTCGACAAGGCCGCATTTCGCATGCGGCATAGCTGCGGCACCACTGTCGCACCCTCGGCGTTGTAGAGACGATGCGGTGCGGCTCTCCCTTCACGCCCTTGGCCCATCGCTCATGACAGCATCCGCCGCGCCCCGCTGGTCGGTCTTCCGCAACGGCGATTTCCGACTGTACGGAGCCGCACGGTTCCTCACCGGCCTCGCCTACCAGATGCAGGCCGTGGCGGTGGGATGGTTCGTCTACGACCTGACCCGTTCGGCTCTCGCCCTCGGCCTCGTGGGGCTCGCGAGCTTCTTTCCGGCGATGCTCTCCGCCCTGATCACCGGGCACGTGGCCGATACCTACGACCGGCGTCTGGTGACGGCGATCGCCTATGCGACCCTGGCCGCGGCCGATCTCGGCCTCGTCGCCATCGCCTTGTCCGGCACCGGTTCGATCTGGCCCATCTACGCCCTCGTCGTCGTCATCGGCACGTCGCGCGCCTTCGCCAACCCGGCGCTCCAGGCGCTTCTGCCGACCCTGGTGCCGCGCCCCCTGTTCGGATCGGCCATCGCCTGGAACGCCTCGCTCTGGCAGAGCGCGTCGATCCTCGGCCCGGCCGCTGGTGGGTTTCTCTACATGCTCGGCCCTGCGGCGGTGTTCGGGGCGGCGGCGGCGAGCTTCGCCCTGGCAAGCGCCCTCGTGGTCGCGATCCGCTTTCGCCACGCTGCTGTGATGGAGCGTCCACCCGTGACCTGGGCCACCCTCTCGGCTGGCCTGTCCTACATCCGCTCGCAGCCGGTGGTGCTCGGCGCGATCAGCCTCGATCTCGTGGCCGTGCTGCTGGGAGGAGCGACCGCCCTGCTGCCGATCTTCGCCGCCGAGATCCTTCATGTCGGCCCCCTTGGGCTCGGCGCATTGCGAAGCATGCCAGCGGCCGGTGCGGTGGTCACCGCCATTCTCCTCGCCTATCGCCCCCTCGAACGCCATGCCGGTAAGCGGATGCTGCAGGCGGTGGCCGTCTTCGGCGTCGCCATCACGGCGTTCGGCCTGTCCACATCCCTCCCGCTCTCGATGGCCTGCCTGTTCGTCACGGGGGCGGCCGACATGATCAGCGTCTACGTGCGGCAGACCTTCGTCCAGGGTGAGACGCCCGATTCCATGCGCGGACGGGTCTCGGCAGTGAACACGGTGTTCATCGGCGCCTCCAACGAACTCGGCGAGTTCGAATCCGGCACGCTCGCCGCCCTCGTCGGCGCGGTACCGGCCGTGGTAGCGGGCGGGCTCGCGACGATCCTCGTGGCGGTGCTGTGGGGCCGCTTGTTCCCGGCCCGCAAGGCGCGGGACCGATTGCTGCCGGCGGAGTGATCGGGACGCCGTAGCCCCGGGGTACGCATCCCCACCACGTCCTGTGGTGGCATTATCCCTTTCCCGTCACGCAAGGGCTCGGCAAGGGATAATACCTTTCGACTGAAGCACTTGGCTTGGGGGAATGCCGGCGACAACGCCGCCAGCCGCTCCCCCTATTTCCCCGCGAGCAGCGGCGACCAGGTCGGGTCGGAGGCGTAGGACGGCGTCGGGACGGGCTGCTCCACCTTGCCGGTGATGTCGACCATGTAGAGCTTGCCGCCGCCCTGGCCGCCGGGATCGCGGAAGAACAGCACGTACTGGCCGTTCGGCGCGAAGGTCGGCCCTTCGTTGTGGAAGCCTTCGGTGAGCACGCGCTCGCCGGAACCGTCCGGCTTCATCACGCAGATAGCGAAGCCACCCTTGCGCTGGCGGGTGAAGGCGATGAGGTCTCCCTTGGGCGACCAGGCCGGTTGCGAGGCCGAGCCCTCGCCGAAGGAGATACGGGTCGGGTTCGAGCCGTCGGCGCCCATCACGTAGATCTGCTGCGAGCCGCCGCGATCCGATTCGAAGACGATCTGCCGCCCATCCGGCGAATAGGTCGGCGAGGTGTCGATGGCGTTGCCGTTGGTGATCGGCGTCTGCGCCTTCGAGCCGAGATCCATCTTGACGATGTCGGCGTTGCCGCCCTGCTGTACGCTCATGACGAGGTGGTGACCGTCCGGCGCGAAGCGCGGGCTGGTGCTCATCGAATCCATCCGGCCGATGGCCTGGCGCGCGCCGGTCTCGAGGTTGATCACCTGGACACGCGGCTGCTGGCCGGTGGACTGGGTCATGAACGCGATGTCCTGCGTCGAGGGCGAGTAGCGCGGCGCCACCACGGCGGATTCGCCGTTGGTGAGGGCGCGAACATTGGCGCCGTCCTGGTCCATCACCATCAGGCGCTTGCGGCGGTTCTCCTTCGATCCGGATTCGTCGACGAAGGCGATGCGGCTGTCGAACCAGCCGCCGAGTCCGGTGATCTTGGTATAGACCACGTCGGAGATGAGGTGGCCGGTGCGGCGCGCATTGGCGACATCCGCGCCGTATTGCTGGCCGGTGAGCTGCTGGCCCGAGGTCACGTCCCAGAGCCGGAATTCGACCTTGAGCTTGCCCGAAGGATCACGCCCGACCCGGCCGGTGATGAGGGCCTGGGCTCCGGCGGCACGCCACTTGTCGAAACCCGGCACTGCATCGAAGCCGGGGTTCTCAGGGAACTTCCCCTTCTCCAGGGGCACGAAATAGCCGGACCGCCTCAGATTGTTCGTGACCACGCTCGATACCAGCAGGCCGAGGCTCGGATCGCCGGAGAAATCGGCCACCGCGATGGGCATCGGCTGGAACGAGCCGCCGCCGATCCGCAGGTTCAGCTGCGCCTGTGCGGGCACGGCGAAGGCGAGCACGAGGGCCAGCACCGCGAGGAGCGACGCCAGGGGCGAGGCGAGCCGCCGGTGGAGAATGTCGGTCATGAAGAGATTCCGAAAACCTTGAACAGGGATTCTGGGAGCGTCGGTTCTTCCTATCCTCGACCTCATCCTGAGGTGCCCGCGTCAGCGGGCCTCGAAGGAGACTTCCAGACAGCACGAGGGCCCTGGATGCTTCCTTCGAGGCCTTCGCTCACGCTTCGGCACCTCAGGTCGAGGGAGAGGGATTGGACGAATCCGAAGGAAGGATCACCGACCTGTATCACACCCGCGAGAACTCGAATTCCGCGTTGATCGCCTTCCAGTCGTCATAATACGGCGCGAACTGGGGCGGGATCTTGTAGGGCGCACAGCGCTTCACGGCACGAAGCGCGGCCTCGGCGAGGGAGCGGTCCACGGCGTTGGCGCCACCGCGCATGATCCGCGGCTCGGTGCTCAGCGAACCGTTGGCCGAGAGGCGGATATCGAGCATCGGCAGCACCACGCCCTGCGACGCGCCGGGGGGCGCCGAGTAGCAGCGCTCGATCTGTTGGGTCAGCATCCCGATCAGCGAATCGCGCATGGAGGGCGACAGACGCTGCGAGGTGCCGCTGGCGGCTCCCAGCGAGGCCGTGCGCTGGACCTCGTGGCCGGTAGCGCCGGTGGATTGCGAGGGCGCCCGCGAGGCGAGCAGCTGCTTGATGTCGCCGGAATTGAACTTGTCGGCGAGCTCGGCCTGCTTCTTCGCCTTGGCCTCCGCATCGGCCTTGGCGCGCGCATCCGCCATGGCTTTCGCCTTGGCCTTGGCGGCGGCATCTGCCCTGGCCTTCGCTTCGGCCTGGGCCTTGGCATCCGCAGCGGCTTTGGCCTCCGCGACGGCCTGCTGACGTTCGGCCTCGGCCTTCGCCTTCGCTTCGGCCTTGGCTTCCGCCTCGGCTTCGGCCTTCTCCGCCTTGGCGAGCGCTTCGGCCTTGGCCTTCGCATCGGCCCGCGCCTTCGCTTCGGCCAGAGCTTTGGCTTCGGCCTGGGCCTTGGCTTCCGCCAGGGCCTTGGCTTTCTCGGCCTTGGCGGCTTCCGCCTTGGCGATGGCCTCGGCCTCCTGGCGCTCGATGAGCTCGGCGAGTTTCTCGCGCTTCTCGGCCTCGACCTTGGCGGCCTTCACTGCCTCGGCCTTGGCTTCAGCCTTGGCCGCTTCCGCCTTGGCAGCCTCGGCCTTGGCGGCGGCCTTAGCCTCAGCCTTAGCTTCCGCCGCAGCCTTGGCTTCCGCCGCTTTCGCGGCCTCGGCTTTGGCGGCTTCCTTGGCGAGCTTCGCCGCTTCGGCCTTGGCGGCGGCCTCTGCCGCTTCCTTCTCGGATTCGTGGTCGGGCATGCGCAAGGGCATCTCCTCGGCGCTGGCGACCTTCATGTCGGCAGGGCGTTTCGGGGGCGCGGGCGCATCGACCTTGGAATTCTCGGGCTCGCGCTCCTCGACCTTCTCCGCGACCTTGTCGGCGCGGGGCTTGGCGTCGGGCATCGGCTTGTCGGCGTTCTTCTCGCCCTTGGTCAGTTCCGAGAATTGCTGCTCGGTCATCACCTCCACCGGCACACCCTCCTGGGCGTCGGGCAGGGCGGGAGCGGCGACGGACATCAGCGCCACGGTGAGCACGGCGACATGCACGCCGCTCGACACCCAGACGCCCGGTTCCCGGAATTTGGAGGGAAGCTTCACGATCCGCCGCGCCCGTTACTTCTGGTCCGGCTCGGTGACGAGGGCGACCTTCTTGAAGCCGCCTCCGGTCACGATCGCCATCACCTGGGCCACGCGGCCATAATCCACCCGCTTGTCGCCGCGCACGAAGACCCGCTCCTCGAAGCCGGATTTTGAGGTCTCTACCAGCTTCGGCACGATGGTGTCGTCGGTGAGTTCGGCCTCGCCCATGAAGACCTGGCCGGTCTGGCGGATCGACAGGGTCACCGGCGTCGAATCAGAGTTGAGAGGGCTCGCCTTGGATTGCGGCAGGTCGAGGGGCACGCCTACCGTCATCATCGGCGCGGCCACCATGAAGACGATCAGCAGCACGAGCACGACGTCGATGAACGGCGTCATGTTGATCTCGTTGATGGCGCCGCCGCGGCGCGCACGACGCCGCCTGCTGCCACCCTGCGCCGCTCCGTGGGCCATGCCCATGATCGTGCCTCGCTCTGTTGTCGGTCTGGATCAGGCGGCGAGCGACAGGCGCTCGTCGATCTGACGCGAGAGGATGGCGGAGAACTCGTCGGCGAAGCCCTCGAGCCGCGACTGGGCCTTGGACACGTTCGACTGCAGCTTGTTGTAGGCGAGCACCGCGGGAATGGCGGCAAACAGGCCGATGGCGGTGGCGAACAGGGCCTCGGCGATACCGGGTGCGACCACGGCCAGAGACGTGTTCTTCGAAGCCGCGATGGCCGTGAAGGAGGTCATGATGCCCCAGACCGTGCCGAACAGCCCGACATAGGGACCGGCCGAACCGATGGAGGCGAGGAAGAGCAGGCGCGACTCGAGACGCTCGACCTCGCGCTGGATGGTGACGTCGAGCACTTTGTCGATGCGCTGGGACAGGCTCTGGATCTGCCGGCCGGAGCCCTCGAACGAGCGCTTCCATTCGCGCATGGCGGCCACGAACAGGGCGCCGAGATTGGTGGCGGGCCGGTCGTTGAACGAGCGGTAGAGTTCCTCCAGCGAACGGCCGGACCAGAACGCCTCCTCGAACGCGTCCATCTCGGTCTTGGTGCGGCGGAACAGCAGGGTCTTGTCGACGATGATGGCCCAGCACCAGACGGAGCAGCCGAGCAGGCCCACCATCACCAGCTTCACCACGAGATGGGCGTGCCAGAACAGGTTGAACAGGCTCATGTCCGGCGGCGGCAGCGCCTGCATGGCATCGGCGGGATTCATGCGTTCGTCCTCGTCCCGGGTCGACCGGGCGGTCGACTCCCGCGCTCCACCTGACCCGGGCGGTATGTTCCCCAGATCGCTGGTGAATCTGTCGAAAGTATGGGGTGCATCGCAAAATGCACGCCGCACCTTCCTCGTCCGTCAAGGTTAATGAACCATGAGGAAGTGTCGGATTCTCTCTTGCCGGACCTCTCGCTGTCCTGGGCACATCGCTTAACCGACGGAAAGCCAGGCCGGCCCGCGAGAGCCTAAAGCGACGGGCTCTCGAAACGCTGCGACATGGCCCGGCGGAGGCTGTCCGGAAGGCGCACGGCGCGGCCATCCCGCACCGCCGCCACGGTGACCTCGGCCTTCAGCAGGACCTCGTCGCCGCGCCGCACTTCCTGGATCATCGGCATCGAAGCGCCGCGCAGCTCGACGACGGTGGTCATGATGGCGAGCATGTCGTCCATCCGCGCCGGCTTCAGGAAGTCGAGCACCATGCGCCGAACGACGAAGATCAACCCGGCATCGCGCTGCAGATCGACCTGCTCCATGGCGAGGGCGCGAAGCAGCTCGGTGCGGCCGCGCTCCATGTAGCGCAGGTAATTGGCGTGATAGACGAAACCGGAGAAATCGGTGTCTTCGTAATAGACGCGGATGTCGATGCGATGAGAGGTCATGCGATGGCTTCCGAGGACAGGTCGACCACGACGATCTCGGGGGGAACGCCGAAGCGAACCGGCGCGATGCTGTTGCCGAGGCCGCCGGAGACGACGAGATCCGCCTGCTCGCGGACATGGCCGTAGGCGTAACGGTTGGCGTAGCGCGACGGAACCACGGGAGAATAGCCGAACAACCGCACCTGCCCGCCATGGGTATGGCCGGACAGGGTCAGCGCCACATGAGCCGGCACTTGCGGGAAGATGTCCGGCTCATGCGCCAGCAGGATCGTCGGTGCGCCCTGCGGCACGGCGGCGAGCGTCTTGTCGAGATCGTCGACCCCGATACGGGCATGGCCGTGGCGCTTGGCGCCCGGAAGGAGGGCGAGCTGGTCGCCCAAACCCGCGAGCCAGAACCCGCGCCCGTCCTTTTCCAAGCGGATCGCCTCGTTGTCGAGGACGTGGATGCCCGTGCGCGTCAGGGCCTCACCGGCGATGGTCGGGCCGGCGCCACGTGCCTGTGCCGTACGATCCTCCCACCAATCGTGATTGCCTAGGATGGCGAAGGTGCCCAGCGGCGCCCTGAGGCGGCCGAGTTCGGGCGCCCATTCGGCGGCCTCGACGGTGCGAGTGACGAAGTTCTGCCCGGTGACGTAGTCGCCGAGGAGCACCGTCAGGTCGCCGCCGAGCGCATTGGCGGTCTCGACGATCCCGGCGATGCGGGCAGCACTCATCCACGGCTCGCAGGCATGGATATCGGCCAGCGCCACGATGCGGAGCTTCAGCCCGGCGGGCCAGTGGCCCTTCGGCGTGATGGCGTAGCGCGTCACCGACAGGCGCATGGGCTCGATGCCGACGCCGTAGGCCGCCGTCGCACTTCCCGCGAGGGCCATGCCGCCAAGGCCGGCGAGAACCGTCCGGCGCGTGATCCTCACCGCTTGTGTCCTAGAGGGCAGAGTCTCCTCGCCGATCCGATCGTCAACCGGGTTCATGCCATGGGCTCCGAGGACAGGTCGACCACCACGATCTCTGGCGGAACCCCGAAGCGCACCGGCAGCCCGCTCATGCCTAGGCCACCGGAAACCACGAGGTCGGTCTGCTCGCGCACATGGCCATAGGCATAGCGACGCCCATAGCGGGAGGGGACGACGGGGGCGTAGCCAAGGAACCGGACCTGTCCGCCATGGGTATGGCCCGAGAGGGTGAGGGCCACATGGGCGGGCACCTGCGGAAAGATGTCCGGCTCATGGGCGAGGAGGATGGAGGGCGCGCCATCGGGGATGGCGGCGAGAGTGGCCGGCAGGTCGTCGCTGCCCTTCCGGGGGATACCGAAGCGCCACCATGTGCGCTCGAAGCTCAGTTGATCGCCGAGCCCGGCGAGCCAGACTTCGTGTCCCCTCACCCGAAGCGGCAGCGCCTCGTTCTCGAGAACGCGGATGCCGGCGCGGGTCAGGGCCTCCCCGGCGAAGGTCGGGCCGTGCCCTCGCTCGCAGGCGGCGCGATCGGCCCACCAGTCGTGATTGCCCAGGATGGCAAAGGTGCCGAGGGGCGCCTTCAACGCCCCGAGGACGGGCGCCCAATCGGCGGAGTCCACGATGCCGGCGAGCCGGTCCATGCCACTCACGTAGTCGCCGAGCAGCACGATCACGTCACCGCCGAGGCCGTTGGCCGCCTCGACGATCCGCCGAATATGCGCGGGGGTCATGAACGGATCGCAGGCATGGACGTCGGAGACGGCGACGATCCGCAGGGACAGTCCCGCCGGCCACGGCGCCATCGGGGTGATCCGGTAGTGCGTGATGGCGAGACGCATCGGCTCGACCCCGATTCCATAGGCCGCCGTGCCGCTGCCCGCCAGCGCCATTGCCCCGAGGCCGAGCACGACGGTGCGGCGGGTGATCCGGACCGGGGAGGATGCGGGGTCGGAGCTCATGGGGTGGAGGTCGCTTTTCGGCCGGTTCTATCGCAGAGGACTTGCTGTTCGGACCGACGTTAGCCCCCGTCTTCCCGCCCACGGGGAGAGGGGATGTGCACACATCGTCTCACTTCAAACACGCTGCCCATCCGTCATCGCACTGTCTTTGCAGGGAGCAGAACGCAGACGCCATCGGCTGCCTCAGCCATCGGGATCCTCCGACCCGAACAGCCCGAACTGCGAGGCCGGATCGCGCCGGGGCACGGCAAAACCCATATGCTTGTAGGCGTGCGGGGTCAGCATGCGCCCACGCGGGGTGCGCTGGACGAAGCCCTTCTGGATGAGGAAGGGTTCGATGATGTCTTCGATGGCGTCGCGCGGCTCGGAAAGCGCCGCCGCGATGGTCTCGATTCCCACCGGGCCGCCGCCGAAGGAGGTGGCGATCATGGTCAGGTATTTGCGGTCCATCACGTCCAGGCCGGCCGGGTCCACGTCGAGAAGCTGGAGCGCCCGGTCGGCGATGGCGCGCGTGACGGTGGGAGCGTCGGCCACGATGGCGAAGTCGCGCACTCGGCGCAGGAGGCGCCCGGCGATGCGCGGCGTGCCCCGCGCCCGTTTGGCGATCTCGTTCGCGCCCTCCGCCGACATGCCGATGCCGAGCACCCGCGCGCCGCGCGAGACGATGAGTTCGAGCTCGTCGACATCGTAGAATTCGAGGCGGATCGGGATGCCGAACCGGTCGCGAAGCGGTGTGGTGAGCAGGCCGGCGCGGGTAGTGGCGCCCACCAGCGTGAATTTCGGGAGTTCGATCTTCACCGAACGGGCGGCCGGCCCCTCTCCGATGATGAGGTCGAGCTGGTAATCCTCCATCGCCGGATAGAGGATTTCCTCCACCGCCGGATTGAGGCGGTGGATCTCGTCGATGAACAGGACGTCGCGTTCCTCGAGATTGGTGAGCTGCGCCGCGAGGTCTCCCGCCTTGGCGATGACCGGGCCGGAGGTGGAGCGGAAATTCACCCCGAGTTCGCGGGCCACGATCTGCGCCAGGGTGGTCTTGCCCAGGCCCGGCGGCCCCACGAACAGGACGTGATCGAGGGCCGAGCCGGTCTTTTTCGCGGATTCGATGAAGATCTGCATGTTTGCCCGCGCCGCGCGCTGCCCGATGAATTCGGGAAGGCTCAGCGGACGGATCGACTGCTCCACATCGTCCGGCCGCCGCTCCGGCGTCAGGAGCGATTCCGGCAGCGGATGAAGGGTCGGGGATTTCGGCGATCTGGGGAGCTTGCTCACACGTGCTCTCGGTCGGGGCCCGGCACAGGGCCTGCTCCGGTGGATGGGCGTTTCGCCCGATGTCGCACAACGCCGCCGAGCGCGCTACTTCGCCGGCCGGCGACAGGCGCCCGCCGCCACGAAGGCGGATGCGTGGCACGAGGGTCTCACGGTGACCCTGCGCACCTAATTGCGTGACGGATCGGCACCATCCCGCCTTCTTCCCGCAAGAACAAAGCAGAGTGGCCTCGGTCCAGTGCGACCTCGCTCCAAGCGTCACGGATCAGCAACGCCTATGACGAGCCCGAACCGCGAGAGCGACTATCTTATGTAAACACAGTGTATGATCCAGGTTAACGCCGATTTTTCTATGTCTTATGCCTGACACAACGACAATTTTCTGGAACTCTACGCTCCAGAGAGATTTATCAAGCCAGGACGATGGGCGATTGCGGCAAGACAACATGGTCTTGTCTACAACAACCATGGCAGTTCTGGAGATCGTGGCCGCACCGGCGATATCTCCGACACATCTGCTCGCGACTTGATGACCGGAGACCGTTGGCGCTCCGGGCAGCGTCGCGGCTGGCGGATTCACCTCTGGGCCAGGGCCGGCCGAACGACTTTACGGCCGCTTATAGGACTAACTTCTTAAATTGGCGATCCTTCGGCGGTCAATCCGCCGATGGCCGCATCATCTCACTCGAAAGGGCCGACCAGCATGTTCTATCTCGACAAGCGTCTGCAATATCCCGTTCGGGTCGAGTCTCCCGATCCGGTCTATGCGCGGATGTTGCAGCAGGCCATCGGCGGGATCGAGGGTGAGATCCGCGTCTGTATGCAGTACTTCTTCCAGGGCTGGGGCGCACGCGGACCGACGACCAAGTATCGCGATATGCTCCTCAACACCGCGACGGAGGAGATCGGGCATATCGAAATGCTCGCCACCGCCGTCGCCCTCAACTTGGAGACAGCTCCGACCAAGCTGCAGGAAGCGGGCGTGAAGGATGCGGTAGTCGGCGCTGTGATGAATGGCGAGAATCCGCGCCATGTGGTGGAAGGCATGCTCCACCGCCACATCCTCTCCACCGGCATGGCCGCCTTCCCGGCCAATTGCGACGGCGTCCCCTTCGACATGTCCCACATCTACGCCAGCGGAAACCTCGCGGCGGACATGTATTGCAACGTCGCCGCCGAGACTACGGGACGAACCCTCGCCGTGCGCCTCATGACCGCGACGAACGATCCGGGCATGCGCGACATGTGGAGCTTCCTCATCGCGCGCGACACGATGCACCAGCAGCAATGGCTCGCCGTCATCGAGGATATGGGCGGCATGGAAGCGAACCTTCCGATCCCCAACAGCTTCCCGCAGAGCGAGGAGAGCCAGAAGCACAGCTACAGCTTCTTCGTCTCCACCGCCGACGATTCGCCTCTCCCCGAAGGACGCTGGACCAGCGGCCCGTCTCTCGACGGAAAGGGTATGTTCAACGTGGTCAAGAACGCCCCCATGGGCGAAGAGCCGGTTCTTGGTCCGGCACGCCCGGATAGCGGCGCCCAGACGCAGCAGATGTCCTGAATGCAAAAAAAGCCCGCCCCATTCCGGGGCGGGCCTTTCCTTCATCGTCCCACGAACCCCCTCGGAATGCCGCCTGCATTCCGGGGTGTTGGTGTGATGTCAGTCCTTTTCGGGAGCGATCGCCTCGAGGCCACCGATATGCTTCTGGGCGTAGAGCGGCAGGCCGATCTGAGCGATCAGGGTCTGCTGGGTCTCGAGGAAATCGATATGGCCCTCCTCGTCGGCGGCCAGCTCCTCGAACAGGATCTTGGACACGCGGTCGTTGATCGAATCGCAATACTGCGCGGCTTCGAGATAGAGCGCGCGGGCCTCGGTCTCGGCCGCGAGATCGGAGGCAATGATCTCTTCGATATTCTGGCCGATCCGCAGCGGATCAAGCTCCTGCAGGTTCGGAAACCCGTCGAGGAACAGGATCCGGTCGATGAACCGGTCGGCATGGTTCATCTCTTCGATTGATTCCTTGCGCCAGAACTTGGCGAGGTCGATGTAGCCCCAGTCGTTCAGCATCCGGAAATGGAGCCAGTACTGGCTCACGGCCGTCAGCTCGCTGCGGAGACCTCGATTGAGGTACTCGACGACCTTCACATCACCCTTCATAACACTCACTCCCGTTCAGCTTCTCAAGCATGAAGGGGAGCGTGGAGCCTCGCACAGGCCCTCAGGCGGCGATCCCCTCCTCCGCAGTTTGGAATTGAACCAAACTACAAGCGCTGGCGCAACCCGTTCCGCACGCATGGCCGGCTTCCGCCACGGCGTCTTGCAGAGCACCCTGCAGGGCCGCCTGCATGATCGAGCGGATCGTCCGGGCGCAGCGACCGCATTTCGGGCTGCAACCGAGACAGGCCTGGACCTGTGCCGGCGTGCGCGGACAATCAGGCCCATCCTTGAGGCAGGCGCGGACGGCGCCGTCGGACAACACGTTACAGGAACAGACGATCATGACAGCTCGCTGGACGGGATGAGAGGCTTCGATCGACCACGAAAGAATCGTGCGCGAGGCAGATTCCCCGTTTCGTGCATCGACTTGAGCGCCTCTTTAGAACTCTTAAAATCTACTGCATTCTCAATAACTTAACTGGCATGGGATTTTTGCGCAAGGCGCGCGGACCTGCCTGCGACGACAGGAGCCAGCCCCGTGGGCGTGCAACGCCGTCTCTGGGGCGCAGTCTCTCGGGTCGAAGTCGGGCAGGTCACACAGCCGTGGCCATCGGTACCGCGACCGTCCTCGCAGCAGCGAATATCCTGGCGGGGACGAACCCGCTCAGAAGACGTGGAACGCGACGCCAGCGAGGAAGCTCTTCTCTTCCGTACCCTTCAGGGTCGCCGTTTCGAGATTGCCGAACTTGTTCAGCCAGTACTGGAAGCCGATGAACACATCGACGCGGTTGGGCTGGTCGTAGACGAGCTTGCCGAGGTCGAGCACCAGATTGGTGCGGGAGACGAATTCGAGCCCCGTCTCTCGATTGAAGGCGAAGATCGCTGGATTACGGACACCGCGCCCCTTGGGCAGGACAATGTTGTTGATGCCGGTGACGCTGAGCGGCAGGCCGGTGAAGGCCAACGGGAAGCTATAGGCGATCTCGATCTCGGGGACGGTATCGTAGCTGATGTCCCGGTTCGGATAGGGATTGAAGCCGTTGCGGTTCCACTCCTTGTAGGCATGGACCGAGGCGTTGAGAAAACCGGCCGGCACGTCGAAGGAAAGGTTAAGACCGCCGACGACATTGCGCTTGCGGGGGCCGAAGGCGGTATCCTTCGTGTTGGCGTCGAACCCGTAGGACAGGGAGATATCCTTGACGAGGCCGGGCACCACGAACGCCTTGGTCCCGGTGAGCGCGTTGAGGCTGAGTGTGCCGCGGTAGAGGCCGTAGACTTCCGTCGCACCCTCATCGCGAAGCAGGAACCCGCCAGGCGCGTTGGTAGTACCGGCTCGCTCCTGCGCTCCAGATTTCAGGATGTCGAGCGAGAACAGATTGGTGCCGTAGGCCCAGGCATTGGCATGCGCGACATTGAAGATCTGTTTGGGGATACCGCGCGAGCGGAACGACCCGTCGGCGTCCCGCACCCGTATACCCGGCTCGGCGGCGGGGAACTGGTAGTGGTAGCTCACCTGGGTATCGGTAAAGAGAAAGAACGGCGAAGGCGCATCCGGAAGGGGTGGCTGCGCGCAGGCCGGATCGGCGGCCAGCGCCGGTGCCACTGCCGCGCAGGAGACCAGCGCGGTCGCCAGGAATGTCCAGAAGCCCGTCATATTCAATCCCGGAGCGCGGTCCGCCCAGTCGGGGCTCCGGTCAATAGCGGATTAGACAGTTTACCGGAAGGACGAAAGCTGGTTCTCCCGTGGGACGATGGGCAACTATGTAGCATAAACCGTTAAAACAGGCGTCGAGCCGGACGAGGATTTGCGCCTTGGACCATCCGATTCACCGGGCGAGTTCGCGCAGGCCAAGGCGGATAAGGGTCTTGGCTTCGGCGCCCTCACCGGCTCCCTTCATCGCGGCGGCGATGGCGGCGGAGGCCTGGACCGGGGCGTAACCGAGATTGACCAGGGCCGAGATGGCATCGGCGGCGGGCTGAGGCGCGGTTCGATCCTCCACCGCTCCGGAGAGGGCCAGGACGGCGGGGTCGATCGGCGCGAAGGCGGGGGCCTTGTCCTTCAATTCGGCGGTGAGCCGGGCGGCGAGGCGTGGCCCGACCCCGGGCGCGCGGGCGATGGCGGTCTTGTCACCCATGGCGATGGCGGTGGCGAGGGCCTCCGGCTCCAGCACGGAGAGCAGGCCGAGGGCCACCTTGGAGCCGACCCCCTGAACGGTCTGAAGCAGGCGAAACCATTCGCGCTCGGCATCGGAGCGGAAACCATAGAGCCGGATCATGTCCTCGCGGACATGGGTCTCGATGGCGAGGGAAGCGGCCTCGCCCGCGCCCGGCATCCGCTGCAAGGTCCGGGCGGAACAATGCACCACGTAGCCGACCCCCTGCACGTCGAGGATCACGAAATCCTCTCCGTAGGAATCCACCACACCCTTCAGCTTGCCGATCATGCATCATCTCGTCATCAGAGACAGGGTCTTATCAGGGACCGGCCCTCCTGTCCGACCAGCCATAGAGAAAGTGACCGCATGATGCGCACGCGCCTCCTCGCCCTCCTGCTTCTGGCCTCGCCCTGCGCCTACGCGCAGGAGACGCCACCTGATGCCGGCCCGTCGCGCGACCCGACCCAGGTCAAGCCCGGCACCTACGTGCTCGATCCGGCACACGGCAAGATCACCTGGTCGGTGATTCATCTCGGCTACTCGACCTATTATGGGCAGATCACCGATGTGGCGGCCAAGGCCGTTCTGGATCCGAAGGAGCCGGCAAAGAGCCAGCTCAGCGTCACCATCGGCATGGCCAGCATCAACGGCCTCAACGATGCCTTGAACAAGCATCTCCAGGCCCCCGAGTTCTTCGACACGGCCAAGTTCCCCACCGCCACCTACACGGCGACCCTGGTGGAGCCCACCAGCCCGACCACGGCGCGGATCACCGGCACCCTCACCCTGAAGGGTGTGACGAAACCCGTCTCCTTCGACGCCACGTTCAACCAAGCCGGCACCAACCCCGTCGACAAGCGCTACACCGTGGGCTTCGATGGCTGGGCCGTGATCAAGCGTTCGGATTTCGGTGTCTCGGCCTTCGTGCCGGCAGTGAGCGACGAGGTGAGCCTGCGCCTGGAGGGCGAGTTCAAGGCCCAGTAAACCCGCCCAGGACGTAAAGCCCCCTCTCCCCGCGCCCAGCGCCGGGAGAGGACATGCTCACCTCTTCGCCAGAGCCGCCGCGATCCGTGCGGCGGCAAGCCCGCTCACCCCGGCGACGGGAGCGTGGAGCTTCTTCAGCGCATGCGCGCCGCGATGATTGGCATGGGTGACGGCGATGGCGAGGGCATCGGCGGCATCCGCCGTCTTGAACTCGGCCTTGGGCATCAGAAACTTCACCATCGCCTGGATCTGCACCTTCTCGGCATGGCCCGAGCCGCAGACGGTCTTCTTCACCAGGTTGGCGGCGTATTCAAAGACCGGCAGACCCGCCAGAGCCGGCACCAGCAGGGCGATAGCGCGGGCATGGCCGAGCTTCAGCGTCGCCTGCGCGTCCTTGTTGACGAAGGTCTCCTCCACGGCGACCTCGTCGGGCGAGAAACCCGACACGACGCGGGTGATGCCCTCGTGCAATTCCCGCAGACGCAGGGCGAGAGGCAGGTCCCCATCCGACGTCACCACGCCGCAATCGACATAGGTCAATTTCGTCCCGACGACGGAGATGAGACCCCAGCCGGTCCGGCGCAGGCCGGGATCGATGCCGAGGATGCGGATGAAGCCGGTCATGCGCTCAAAACCAGAGGTGACAAAATCATGGGTTGGACAGGTCCGGGCGCGAGCGCCGCGCCGATCTGAGCGTTAAGGACATATCGTGAACGAAGTCTTGTGCCAAGGCATGGGCGATGGCATGGGCAAGACATTGCCGCCCTCGTCGCCTGAGCTGGCGGGAAACGATCCTATCCATGGGGGGACGGACCCACAGCGTCGTGGTCACCGCCGTCCCACCGGATCTCGTCGCCCGTCTCTACGTCTCCAGCGCGTAGCTCGTCGCGGATACCGGCGACGCGCGCGTAAGCTCCCGTTCCATAAGCCCGACGTATCCGAAAAATCAGAATTCCAATGCGGATATCGAGACTTGCCGGCGGAGCTCCGACTGATTCCTGAGCATCTGCCTCTGGCTAATCCTGCCGATCGCCGGGCCCGGAGCTCAGTTCAGCGGGAACGTTCCGACAGGGCCGATCCTGGCGGCAACCGTTCTGGCGGGGCTCGGAACGCTGACGCGCTGGCGTTGGTCAACCGCTTCCTCCACACCGTAAAAGCAGCCTGATCCTGGCTTCGCTCGAACGAAGCGGATGCCGGATCAGCCGAGCACGCGCGGCACCGGACCGAATCCCGGATCCGCCATCACGAGGGGGACTATCGGATCTGGAACGATCGCTTGTGGCTCCGGGCCGCTCACCCTTCGAGCTTGGCGACCAGAGCGTCGGAGAGAGCGAAATTGACGTAGACGTTCTGGACGTCGTCCTGGTCTTCGATGACTTCGACGAGGCGGATCAGCTTCTCGCCGGTCTCGTCGTCGACCTCAATGGTGTTCTGGGCCTTCCAGATCAGGGCCGTGCGGCGCGGCTCGCCGAATCGGGCCTCCAGGGCCTTGGAGACCTCGCCGTAGGAATCCTGGGCGCAGGTGATCTCGTGGCCATCCTCGGAGGAACGCACATCGTCGGCGCCCGCCTCGATGGCAGCCTCGAGCATCGTGTCGGCATCCGCCACCTTGGCGTCGAACTCCACCACGCCGACATGGTCGAACATGAAGGAGACGGCGCCGGTCTCGGCCAAGCTGCCGCCGGACTTTGTGAAGGCCGAGCGCACGTCGGAGGCGGTACGGTTGCGGTTGTCGGTCTGCGCCTCGACGATGAGGGCAGCGCCCCCCGGGCCGTAGCCCTCGTAGCGGATCTCGTCGTAGCTTTCGGCGTCGGCGCCCGAGGCCTTCTTGATCGCGCGCTCGATATTGTCCTTGGGCACGTTCTCGGCCCGTGCCGCGATGATGGCGGCGCGCAGGCGCGCATTCATCGCCGGGTCGGGCATGCCGAGCTTGGCCGCAACCGTGATCTCGCGGGCGAGCTTGCCGAAGATCTTGGAACGGACCGCATCGACGCGGCCCTTGCGGTGCATGATGTTCTTGAACTGGGAATGGCCGGCCATAGCGTGACCTTGGGTCGTGTCGGAGGTGGAGCGGAAGTGCGCGCGCGCGTCACCGCAGCGGGGTTGGGCCGGGTTATAGGCCGGGTCCGCTCATCGAGGCAACGCGGTGAGGCCCCCGGCGTTGATGCGGCAGGGGAGTTTCTCTCCCCGCAACGGGGACAGAAGCGATGGCAGACGAAGGAAACGGCGGCGCGGTGCGGCCCTGGTGGCGCCTTGCCTTTACCGCCTGCCTCGGCATCGTCGCGGGCTCGACTTTGTTTCCGCGGCCCGCGAAAGGGGTCACCCCGCGTGCCGGGCGTGCCAGTCCTTCAACGCTGCGAGAGTGACGACGTCGCCGGGCCATGCCGATCCGGCGAGATGGCTATGCGGGGCCTCCCGCTCGCCGAGATCCGAGACTGCCGAGAACGCGCCCTCCAGGCTGTGACCACCGGTATAGAGGCTGCGCGTGGCGATGACCGGCAGGCCGGCATCCAGGGCAGAGCGAATGCCGGGGGCGGAATCCTCGAAGGCGATGGCCTCGCCCGGTTCGACCCCGAGGCGCTTCAGGGCGAGCACGAACACGTCTGGATGGGGTTTCTTGCGCTCGGCCTCGTCGCCGCAGGCGATGGCGTCGAACGGATTGCCCTCGGGGAAATTCACGGCGATCAAGGTATCGATATTGGGCCTGCTCGTGGTGCTGGCCACCGCGAGACGTAGGCCCGCGCGTTTCGCCTCCTCGACCAGGCGCGCAATGCCAGGGCGCAGGGCGAGCGCCCCCTGCGTGACGAGATCGCCATAGATCCTGGTCTTGCGGTCGTGGATCTCGCTCATCTGGACGCGACG
Organism: Methylobacterium sp. CM6247; assembly: GCF_054817925.1. NCBI lineage: Bacteria > Pseudomonadati > Pseudomonadota > Alphaproteobacteria > Hyphomicrobiales > Methylobacteriaceae > Methylobacterium > Methylobacterium sp. CM6247. Next base: position 2,072,397 of record NZ_JBTXKX010000003.1, on the reverse strand, counting down.
CTGCGCATCCGGCTCGCCATGCTCGGTCCGCACGTAATGCGCGAGCCTCTCCTTCCCGCCCATGACGGTGAGAAGGTCGGCATAGGCCTCCGGCGACCAGTTCCAGTCGAGCCCCAGTTCGGCGAAGGCCCGGTTGAATGCCTGTCGGTGCAGGTCCTCGGTCTCGGCGAGTGTCCCGTCGACGTCGAAGATCAGCGCCTTCAGCATGCGACGGTGCCGCTGGCGCCCGCCCGGATGGCGGCGATGCGCCCGGCATATCCGGCGGGCCCGCCCTTGAATACGGCGCTGCCGGCCACGAACGCGTTGGCTCCGGCGGCAGCGGCGAGGCCCACATTCTCGGGCGTGATGCCGCCATCCACCTCGATATCGATGTCGCGTCCGGCGCTCATCGCCTTGATCCGGGCGATGGTCTCCAGCGTCGAAGGGATGAAACTCTGCCCTCCGAACCCCGGATTCACCGTCATCACCAGGACGAGGTCGACCATGTCGATCAAGGGTTCGATGGCGCTCGCAGGGGTGCCCGGATTCAGCGCGATTCCGGCGCGCTTTCCGAGGTTCAGGATAGTCTGGAGCGAGCGGTGAATGTGCGGACCGGCCTCCACATGGACCGAGATCGCATCCGCTCCCGCCTCGGCGAACGCCGCGAGATACGGGTCGGCCGGCGCGATCATCAGATGAACGTCGAACACCTTGTCGCTATGGGGCCGGAGCGCTTTCACCACATCGGGCCCGAAGGTGATGTTGGGCACGAAATGCCCGTCCATCACGTCGAGATGAATCCAGTCCGCCCCCGCCTCGGACACCGCGCGAACCTCCTCGCCAAGGGCGGCGAAGTCAGCCGAGAGGATCGACGGGGAGATGATGGGGCCGGTCGTGCGGGTCGTCATTCGGACTATCTCGTTCACTCTGTCGGTCCGGCAAGAGCATGAGCCCGGACGTTCTGCGGTCTCAGGCAAGCCGGCGCTTGCGCTCCACCAATTGCATGATGATCGGCGTGAGGATGAGTTGCATGGCGATATCGAGCTTGCCGCCCGGGATCACAATGGAATTGGCGCGGCTCATGAAGGAGCCCTGGATCATCGATATCAGGTAGGAGAAATCGATGCCCTTCGGGTCCTTGAAGCGGATGACCACCATCGATTCGTCGGCGGTGGGAATCCAGCGGGCGATGAACGGGTTCGACGTGTCGACCGTGGGTACGCGCTGGAAGTTGATGTCCGTCCAGGTGAATTGCGGGCAGATCGTCTGGACGTAATCCGGCATGCGCCGCAGGATGACGTCGGTGACCGCCTCGGTGGAATAACCGCGGAACGAGCGGTCCCGGTGCAGCTTCTGAATCCATTCGAGGTTGATCACCGGTACTACGCCGATCTTGAGATCGGCGTAGCGGGCCATGTCGACATTGTCGTCGACCACGCAACCGTGGAGTCCCTCGTAGAACAGCAGGTCCGAACCCGGCTGGAAATCCTCCCAGGGGGTAAACGTGCCGGGCTCCGCCCCATACGCCTGAGCGTCGGCGGCGTCGTGGACGTAATGACGCGTCCGCCCGATGCCTGATTCGCCATAGGTGCGGAACACCTCCTCCAGTTCGGGGAGAAGATTGGCGCGTGGCGCGAAATGGCTGAGCGTCGGCTCCTCCGCCATCGCCTTGCGCATGGCATTGCGATCGAGGGCGTGGAACGCGTCGCCCTCGATATAGACGGCACTGACATCCTCGCGGCGGAAGATCTGCTCGAACGTGTTGCGTACGGACGTCGTGCCGGCCCCGGACGAGCCGGTCACCGAGATGATGGGGTGACGCGCCGACATGAACGATGCCCGACCGGTTCCAGTCTCTGCCCTGTCAGCCGCGCATCAGGCCGCGCTGGCCGAACAGGGGTGAACGGCCGGCAGCGGGATTGCGGCCGCCGTAGTACTTCGCGACGCAGGCGACTTCCTCGGTCGATCCGAAGACCAAGGGCACGCGCTCGTGAATGCCGGTGGCGCTGATGTCGAGGATGCGGTTGGCACCGTCCGTTGCAGCGGCTCCGGCCTGCTCCATCAGCATCGCGATGGGAGCTGCCTCATAGAGGAGGCGCAGACGACCCTGGGCATAGCCTTTCCGGTTGTCGCCTGGATACAGGAACACTCCGCCGCGGATGAGAACCCTCTGGGCGTCCGCCACCAGCGAGCCGAGCCAGCGCATGTTGAAGTTCTTGTCGAGGGGGCCGTCAGCGCCGGCCAGACAATCCTCGATATACGCCTTGACCGGCGTGTCCCAATGACGGGCATTCGAGGCGTTGATTGCGTATTCCTTGGCTGTCGCCACGACTTCGATCCGCGGGCTGGTAAGGCGGAATACGCGCTCGGCCCGATCGAGGGTGTAGATTTGCGTGCCGAAGCCCAGGGTAACGACAAGGGACGTCGCCGGGCCGTAGGTGACGAAGCCGGCGGCGAGCTGTGCCGTACCGGGTGTCGTGAAGGAACCGGCCGGATTATCCGGGGTGGCGGCGACCGGACGGATGCCGAAGATCGACCCCACCGCCATGTTGACGCCGATGTTGGAAGAGCCGTCCAGGGGATCGATCGCGACGGCAAGGGGGGCGCCCGCGTTCAGGAGCATGATCCCCTCCGCCTCCTCCGAGGCAACCTCCGCCACCGGCGCACCGCGCAGAGCCTCGGTGAAACGCTCGTGGGCTAGGACGTCGAGGGCCTTCTGAACGTCGCCGTCGCTATTCTGCTCGCCTTGCGCAGCGAGATCGCCACCGCCCAGGGCGCCGCGACCGATGACCTCGCTCACATCCACGGCCGCTTCGGCGCAGGCCGCGATCACGGCCGCCACATCGGTCAGGGCCGGATTGGCCGCAACGGCCTGAGCGAGGCATGCATCGAGACGAGACCCGATCTCCAGAGACCCCAACGACATCGGCTCACGTCCTCTTCATCGACCTGCCGGGAGAACCCGGCCATTCAGCGCCCAACCCGGCATCAAGCTTCCACGGCCTGATAGCGCCCTTTGCACGATAGCGCTGCCATCAACCAGAGCGCCAGACGGGCAATCCCCGTGCAAAGAAGGAATTATGAAAAAACTTGCGGGCAGTTCCAAAAAAACTAAAAACGGCGAATGCGCAACCTCTCGCTCAAGCAACTCCAGGCCGTCGCAGCGGTCGCCCGCCTCGGAACGATGACCCGCGCGGCCCAGGAACTCAACGTCACCTCGGCGGCGCTTTACGCGCGCATCCGCCAGCTCGAGGAGGAGGCGGGGCTGCTCCTGTTCGACCGCACGCCGACGGGCCTGAAACCCACCGATGCCGGGCGCGAAATGCTCTGGGCAATCGACAGCATCAACACCGTGCTCGAAACCTGCGCCGATAAGCTCCAGACACTCAAGGGCGGGAGCGGCGGCCGGGTCGCCATGGGAGTGGTCTCGACGGCCAAGTACTTTACGCCTCAGATCATCGCGGGCTTCGTCGCGCGCTTTCCAGCGGTGGAGATCAACCTCGTTGTCGGCAATCGCGGCGCCATGGTCGAGGCCCTGCGCAACTACGAGATCGACTTCGCGATCATGGGCCGGCCGCCCCGCGATTTCGCGATCGAGGCCGAGATGTTCGGCGCGCATCCGCTCGTCATCATCGCCGCGCCAAACCATCGCTTCAGCACGCGCACCAATCTTACGCGGGCGGATCTGGCCGAGGAATCCTTCCTGGTTCGCGAGGAAGGGTCCGGCACCCGCACGGTGTTCGAGGAGTTCATGTCGGGCATCATGATTCAGCGCGCGAAGCTCGGAATCGATTCGGGATCGAACGAGACGATCAAGCAGGCGGTGATGGCCGGACTCGGTATCGCACTCATCTCCGCCCACACGGTAGCGGCCGAGGTTGAAAGCGGTCGCATGATCCTGCTCGACGTGCAGGGATTGCCGATCCGTCGCGACTGGTACGTGGTCCGCCGCGCCGACAAGGTGCTGGGTCCGGCGGCGGCGGCATTCTGGGATTTCACGGTGAAGGAAGGCGGGCGGAAACTGCCGCGTCTGGCGCTGTCGCCAGCCGTCAGCCCGGTGACCGCGGAGTTCGAGGCGTGAACGAGGGCGGGATCGTCATCATCGGTGCCGGTCAGGCCGGCTTGCAGGCGGCAGCCTCCCTTCGGGAGTCGGGCTTCGACGGACCGGTGACGATGATCGGCGACGAGCCGATCCTTCCCTATCAGCGACCGCCGCTCTCGAAAGCCTATCTCGCTGGCAAGGTGGACGCCGCCGGCCTGTTCCTGCGCGCACCCGGCTTCTATGTGGAGCACCGCATCGGCTGCGAAACCTCGTCCATGGCCGTCTCGATCGACCGTGGCGGGCGCCGAATCCGCCTCGGCGACGGACGCGAGATTGCCTACGATCATCTCGTCCTCGCCACAGGTTCGCGGAACCGGCCTCTTCCCGTATCGGGAGCCGAACTTACGGGCGTCTACCAGTTGCGCTCGATCACGGATGCAGATCGAATCCAGGAGGCCATCGGCGAGGCGCGCAACATTGCCATCGTCGGTGCGGGGTTCATCGGGCTCGAATTCGCCAGTATCTGCGCCGCGCGTGGTCTTTGTGTCACCGTCATCGAAGCCGCCGACCGACCCATGGCGCGGGCCGTGTCCGAACCCATCGCCGCTTTCTTCCGAGAGACTCACGAGAAAGCCGGTATCCGCTTCTTGTTTGGCAGCGGCGTCCAGGCCATCGAGGGCCGCACCGGTCGGGTCGAGGCCCTCCGCCTGTCCGACGGCACCGCGTGCCCGGCGGATCTGGTCCTGATCGGCATCGGTGTGCTTCCGAACCAGGAGCTCGCAGCCGAGGCGGGGCTCCGTGTAGAAGACGGCATCGTCGTCGATCCTGTCCTCGTCACCGACGATCCGTCGATCTCGGCTATCGGCGATTGCGCCAGGTTTCCAACACGTTTCGCCGCGCATGGCGTAGCGCGCGTAGAATCCGTCCAAAACGCGATCGACCAGGCACGTTGTGTCGCCGCCCGCATCGCCGGACGCCCGGCGCCCTACGATGCCGTCCCGTGGTTCTGGAGCGATCAGGGCGGACACAAACTGCAAATGGTTGGGTTGCCATTGCCAGGCGATGTTTCGGTACGGCGCCCGACCGCCGGAGGCTTCGCGGTGTTCCGCTATCGCGATGCATACCTGACAGGAATCGAGACGGTGGATTCGGCGACCGAGCACATGGCCGCCCGTCGGATCATCGCGCGCGGCCTTTCACCGACGCCAGATGAGGCCGCCGATCCCGCGTTCGATTTGAAGGCTCTCGCCATGGGACGAGGCGGCGCGTAACGCATTCGCTCAGTGCCGATTCCCGGAGCCCCAAAGGTTTCCTTTGCGGACTTCAGTGATCGTTTTCGGTGGTCAGCGAGGAGAGCCGCGTACCTTCGTCTCCGCCCTTAGCGCGTAGGCTGACACCGTTCTCGCGCCCCTCGTGAAAGACGATGCCGGCGCTCATCAGAGCACTTCTCAGCGCCTCGATCTGCCCCGAGGCAGGATCGTTGGCTCCGCTCTCGAAATCCTTCACATCCTGCTCTGCGAGTCCGACCCTGCCAGCGAGATCCGCTTCCGACCAGCCCAGCATCCCGCGGGCGGCCCGCGATTGCGCAGGGCTCATCGTATTCAGCCCTGATCCACCACGCCCGCTCTCGTCCAGTCCCGACACAGAAACTCTCCCCTTCCTCGGCGGCGCTCCACCTGCCGCAGCCTCTAAGCTGGCTTAACGAGACTGGCATCGGGATAGTTCACGTACAGCAAGCATGGAACGTCGTTTAGGAGGGGATGATCATGAAATCTCGCCGCCCGCAGTCTTGACCATATTTGTGCTGGAATCTTATCCGAAGGGCGGTTGCACCCTGTCCACGCGACGCATCGGCCGACGCCGACCCTGGTGTGTGGCGCACGGTCCAAATGATCACGCCTCGAAACCGGGGTGAGGCGCGCGACGACGCGAGTTCGATTGATGATGACGAAGGAGGGCCTGACGATGAGAGCGATGCTGTTCGCCGTGATGGCTTTTGCCGCGACGGCAGGGATGCCGATGACGGAGGCAATGGCGCAGGGATCCAACGTCACGGGTTTCGGCAAGGACAATCGCGAGAAGCCAGAGAAGAAACAGTATGTTCCGGCCGCCAAGGCTCAGGAAAAGATGTTTCCCCTCGACGCGACTTGGACTGCCGTGAGCCTGAATGGCAAGCCGTTCAACGGCACCGACCGGCCGAGCTTCATCATCGACAAGCAGTATCGCGCACGCGGCTACGGCGGGTGCAACACCTTCGCCGCCACGGCCTTCCCCCTGCGCGAGCAGCATCTTGCGGTCGGCCCCCTCGCCTTGACGAAGAAGCCTTGCGACAAGGGTACCGGAGCGAGCGAGCAGGATTTCTTCATCGCCCTGCGAACCGCTGCCCAATGGGACCTCGTAGGCTCGCAGCTGGTGATCAAGAGCCAGAAGGGCGAACTGAAGTTCGACCGCGCGCTCTAAATCTCTGCGCTTGACCGGCAATCGCCGACCATACCGCCCCTCGTGAAAACGCGGGCCGGCAAGACACTCACTTTTTACGGCTCGTCTCACGAGCCGTAGAGCGGACCATGAGAGATTTCCCCGGGGCTGGCAGTGTCGTGACAGTCTGCGACTTGCTTCAGCGACTACTGCTGATGCGGGCTGCCCCGCACAGCCGAGCCATGAGCCCTGCGACCACGGCGGTGCAACTGGATCGCCCGGACGAAGCGCATCCCATGCTCTCGGGAATCGGCATGCAGACAGGCACGGGCCCGGGCGCGCGGGTCGTTTAGCATCTCGGCTAAACCTCCGAAGTCTTCGGGTCTGGTAGAGGCGTCGCAGAGAACGAGACCGGGCCGGGCCGGGCCGGGCCGGGCCGGGGCCAGTGCCGACTCCTTCGCAATTGTCAGCCTCTCTTTAAGATCGCATTGACGACGATCCAAGGTCGCGGCTTCAGCTTTACCCCTCGTTGAATGCCCCTGTCGCTTTCTGCCCATCACGGCTGAGCGCAGGGGACGCGAAATGGTGAAGCGGCTTGAATGGGCGACCGGCAGTATCGTCCGGCATGGCGTCTCCGAAGAGATGATCTACACTTGCTCGCCGAGCCTGCATCCGGCCGCATTCCGGATCGCATTGTCGGCACCGCTTTGTGCGACTTTTCTCGTGCTCTCCGCGATGATCCTGTTTTCGTAGGCGCCGCCTCTTCGCCGCCATGGCTAGGGCGCGACCGAGCAGATACTTCACGGGACGGGATAGAAGGCGGCGCCGGAGAACAACGTCCTACAGATAACGCACCAAGCAAATGAAAATGTCTACTGGCAACACTCGCACTTGACGACAGAGAAGATTTGTCTTTGCGTCAAGTCTGTGAGCGATTGCTTCGCCTAGGACGACGCGATATCCCGGCGCGCACCGTGTGCAAGGTCGATCGATGCCTGCACAACGCATAAACGCCGCTCAGGAGATTTCGTCATGGCCGACACTAGCCCCTCGCAGTCCCGCAAACCCGGCCACGGCCATATCTACGGCTCGATCACGGAGACGATCGGCAACACGCCCCTCGTCCGGCTGAACCGAATCACCAAGGAGCGCGGCGTCGATGCCGAGATCCTGCTGAAGCTCGAGTTCTTCAACCCGATCGCGAGCGTTAAGGATCGTATCGGCGTCAACATGATCGACGCCCTCGAAGCCTCCGGCCAGCTGAAGCCCGGCGGCACGCTAGTGGAGCCTACCTCTGGAAATACCGGAATCGCCCTGGCCTTCGTGGCGGCGGCGCGCGGCTACCGCCTGATTCTCGTCATGCCCGAGACCATGTCCCTGGAGCGCCGCAAGATGCTGGCCTTCCTCGGCGCGGAACTGGCCCTCACGCCCGGTCCGCAGGGCATGAAGGGAGCGATTAGCAAGGCCGAGGAGCTTCTCAACGAAATCCCCGGCGCGATCATGCCGCAGCAATTCTCGAACCCGGCGAATCCCGAGATCCATCGCAAGACGACAGCCGAGGAGATCTGGAACGATACGCAGGGCCAGCTCGACGCCTTTGTCGCCGGTGTCGGCACGGGCGGAACGATCACGGGCGTCGGCTCCGTGCTGAAGCCTCGCCTGCCGAACCTCAAGGTCATCGCCGTCGAGCCGACGGATTCCCCGGTGATCTCCGGCGGTCAGCCTGGCCCGCACAAGATCCAGGGAATTGGCGCCGGCTTCATCCCGGGCAATCTCGACCGTGAGGTCATCGATGAGGTCATCACCGTATCGAACCAGGAAGCTTTCGACACAGCGCGGCTCCTCGCCAAGCTGGAAGGTATTCCCGGCGGCATCTCCACAGGCGGCAATGTCGCTGCCGCATTGAAGCTGGCGGCACGTCCGGAATTCCAGGGCAAGCGCATTGTCACCGTCGCGTGCTCCTTCGCCGAACGTTACATCTCGTCCGCACTCTTCGAAGGGATCTGACCTCTTCTTGGACCCATCCCGATCATCGGCGCTCCCTCACGGGAGCGCCTTTTTTCTGCGCGTCGTCCCCCGAAGGGAGTGAGCTCTCCAAGCGTCAGGCAACCTCACGAGCCTTCGACAGGTTGAACCTCCAACATTGGAGGAAACCATGAGCAACGAGCAGCGCGAGCGCCCCTCGCTGAAGGATTTCGACGCTTACAGCGATCGCAATGGACAGGGTCTCGGCCAGGGCGATGCCCGCGACATCGCTACTCCCGCCCGGACCCAGCACGACCTGAAGAGCGATCCGTCAGGCCAAGCCGAAGCTGCGCGCATCGCGTCCGGCACACCGCGCCAGGACGCCACCGAGGCCACCGAGGCCGAGACGCCACCAGAGAACCTGCGCCATATCGGCGATGCTTCCCAGACGAGCACCGTGTCGGAGGCTCTCGACCGCGCGACCGCACCGGTCGGCAAGGATTCGGAGGACGGCGCGTGAGCGAGAAGGACAATCCCACTGATGCAGCGACGCGCAAGCCCGACGACGATGTCGGCTCGCAGGGTGCACCGGCCGTCGGGGGCGGCCGACAAACGCCTGAACAGGAGGCAGCGCGCGATCAGGGGGCCGGTGGCGTCACAGATGCCGAGCGTAATCAGAACTGGAACGAGGCCGGCGGTCAGAAGGGTCGAAACCCGGCGCCGGTAGGCGGCTCGTCTAACGGGCAATCCGATCGCCGGCAGGATTGAAGATCACTCGAGAAGGTGGGCAGCCATGAGCGAGACCGAGAGTAACACCGCAAAGAATACGGGTAAGCCAGCCAATTCGGCCCCCGACGCCGTCATGGATCCCAATGAAAAGACCGACGGCAAGCCGGGTGAAGGGCCCACGCCCGGCAAAGGTTCAAAGGGCGGCACGACACCCGACGACGAGACTGATCCGGGCGGAGGTTGAGAGTTGGTGTCTTCCTTCCGCTTTTCGCAGCATAACACGAGCGAACTATAGGTTTCGTTCGGTGTGGCGATCCAAGTCGGCCCGTCGTATCGAAGGGTCGATTGTCGGATGTAGATCTCCTGAGTACGATGCTTGCCAGGGAGATACATCCATGGCGACCACTACAGCCTCACAGGTTGAGCTTTCGATCTATGATCGAGACCTCGACCGGAATCCGGCGAACTATCAGCCGCTGACGCCGCTGAACTACCTGGACCGTTCGGCGCGTGTCTTTCCCGAACATATCGCCGTCATTCATGGCCCTCTGCGCCGAACCTATGCCGAACTGTATGCACGGAGCAGACGACTTGCTGCCGCACTGACGGCGCACGGTATCGGACGCGGGGACACGGTCGCCGTCATGCTCGCCAACACGCCCGAAATGATCGAGTGTCATTACGGGATACCGATGACTGGCGCTGTGCTCAACACCTTGAACACCCGCCTCGATCCTGCAGGTATCGCCTTCTGTCTCGACCACGGCGAAGCCAAGGTATTGATTGCGGATCGGGAATTCAGCCGCGTCGTTAGTGCCGCCCTGGAACGGGCGGGAGTGAGCCCATTGGTCATTGATGTCGACGATCCGGTCTATACCGGGGACGGCACGATCCTCGGGCAGATTGGCTACGAGGCGTTCCTTGAAAAAGGGGATCCGGCACAGGACTGGGCCATGCCGGCGGACGAGTGGGATGCGATCTCGCTGAACTACACCTCCGGCACGACGGGCGACCCTAAAGGCGTGGTCTATCACCACCGCGGTGCGGCCCTTCTCTCGCTCGGCAACGTCATAACCGGTCAGCTCGGGCAGCACCCTGTGTATCTCTGGGTATCTCTGGGTATCTCTGGACGCTGCCCATGTTCCACTGCAATGGCTGGTGCTTCCCGTGGACGTTGTCCGTCGTCGCTGGCACCCATGTCTGCCTCCGGCAGGTCAGGGCGGGCGCACTCTACGCGGCACTGGCGGAGCACGGTGTCACCCATCTGTGCGGGGCGCCGATCGTGATGCAGCTTCTTCTGAATGCGTCCGAGGACGAGCGTCGCCCCCTCCCCCGCCGGGTCGCCTTCCTCACGGCGGCTGCGCCCCCGCCACAGGCGGTGCTCGCTGCCATGGGCAAGGCTGGCTTCGACGTCACGCACTTCTATGGCCTTACCGAGACGTACGGCCCCGCAGTCGTGAATGCTTGGCATCGCGACTGGGACGCCCTTGAGGACGAGGCGAAAGCGGCCAAGATGGCGCGACAAGGCGTGCGCTACCCCGTCCTCGAAGGCTTCGACATCCGAGACCCGGAGACCTGTGTATCCATCCCCTCCGATGGTGAGACCATGGGCGAGGCGATGTTTCGCGGCAATGTGGTGATGCGTGGCTACCTCAAGAACCCCTCCGCCACTCAGGCTGCCTTCGCCGGTGGCTGGTTCCGCTCTGGCGACCTCGGAGTGAAGCATCCTGACGGCTACATCCAGCTCAAGGACCGATCGAAGGACATCATCATCTCAGGCGGCGAGAACATTTCCTCCATTGAGGTCGAGGATGCTCTGTTCCGCCACCCCGCCGTCTCGGCCGCCGCTGTAGTGGCGCGACCCGACGAAAAATGGGGCGAGACCCCGATGGCCTTCGTGGAGCTCAAAGGCGGCGCGACCGTGGAAGCCGATGCGCTGATTGCCTGGTGTCGCGAACGTCTCGCTGGCTACAAGCTGCCCCGCAAGATCGTTTTTGGCGAGCTCCCCAAGACCTCGACAGGCAAGGTGCAGAAATACCTTTTGCGAGAGCGGGCGAAGGAAGAGTGAGGCCTCTATCCACTCCAGCCCCTCGTGTTGAAGCCCACGTCCGATCCCACCTCACGATCGGGGAAGGCGAAACGGCATCAAGGCAGGCCCTGTTGGCAGTATGAACGGAAAAGGCCGGGCGATGCCCGGCCTTTTCGTTTCTCTTCGAATGCGTAGCGTTTTACGCGACGCCGCCCGAACGCTCGAAGCGCTTGCGCTCGTTGGGATCGAGGTAGGTCTTGCGCAGGCGGATCGACTTCGGCGTGACTTCCATCAGCTCGTCGTCCTGGATCCAGGCCAGCGAGCGCTCGAGGGTCATGCGGATCGGAGGGGTGAGGCGCACGGCCTCGTCCTTCGAAGTGGTACGGATGTTGGTGAGCTTCTTGCCCTTGAGCACGTTCACCTCGAGGTCGTTCTCGCGGTTGTGCTCGCCGATGATCATGCCCTGATAGACCTTGGCGCCGGGCTCGATCATCATCGGGCCGCGATCTTCCAGGTTCCACATGGCGTAAGCCACGGCCTCGCCCTTGTCGTTCGAGATCAGCACGCCGTTGCGGCGGCCGGGCATCTCGCCCTTGTAGGGCTCGTAGGCCTTGAACAGGCGGTTCATGATCGCGGTGCCGCGCGTATCTGTCATGAGCTCGCCCTGGTAGCCGATGAGGCCACGGGTCGGCGCATGGAAGACGAGGCGCAGGCGGCTACCGCCCGAGGGCCGCATCTCGATCATCTCGGCCTTACGCTCGGACATCTTCTGCACGACGACGCCCGAGTATTCCTCGTCCACGTCGACCACGACCTCCTCGACCGGCTCGAGGACGTTGTCGTTCTCATCCTTGGAGAGCACCACGCGAGGACGCGACACGGCGATCTCGAAGCCTTCGCGGCGCATGGTCTCGATCAGGATGGCAAGCTGCAACTCGCCGCGGCCGGAGACGAAGAACGAATCCTTGTCGGCCGCTTCCTCGATCTTGAGCGTCACATTGCCCTCGGCCTCCTTGAACAGGCGGTCGCGGATCATGCGGCTCGTGACCTTGTCGCCTTCGGTGCCTGCCAGGGGCGAATCGTTGACGATGAAGGACATGGTGACGGTGGGCGGATCGATCGGCTGGGCCTGGATCGGGGTCTCGACCTGCGGGTCGCAGAAGGTGTCGGCCACGGTGCCCTTCACGAGGCCGGCGATGGAGACGATGTCGCCCGCCTCGCCGATGTCGATGGGCGCGCGCTCCAGGCCGCGGAAGGCCAGGATCTTCGAGACGCGGCCGGTTTCAACCAGCTTGCCCGTGCGATCCATGACCTTGATGGCCTGGTTCGGCTTCACAGTGCCGGACGCGATGCGGCCGGTGATGATGCGACCCAGGAAGGGATTGGCTTCGAGCAGGGTGCCGAGCATCCGGAACGGACCCTCTTCGACCTTGGCCTGAGGTACATGCGTGAGCACGAGGTCGAAGAGCGGCGCCAGACCGTCTTCCTGAGAACCATCGGGGGACGTCGCCATCCAGCCTGCGCGGCCCGAACCGTAAAGGATTGGGAAATCGAGCTGGTCGTCGGTCGCATCGAGAGCGGCGAAGAGGTCGAACACCTCGTTGACGACTTCCGTGATGCGAGCGTCCGGACGGTCGACCTTGTTGATCGCCACGATCGGCTTCAAGCCAATCTTGAGCGCCTTACCGACCACGAACTTGGTCTGGGGCATCGGACCCTCGGCGGCGTCGACGAGCACGATCACGCCGTCCACCATCGAGAGGATACGTTCCACCTCGCCGCCGAAATCGGCGTGGCCGGGGGTGTCGACGACGTTGACTCGGGTATCCTTCCAGACGACCGAAGTCGCCTTGGCCAGGATCGTGATGCCACGCTCCTTCTCGAGGTCGTTCGAGTCCATCGCGCGCTCTTCGACGCGCTGATTGTCTCGGAACGATCCCGACTGGGACAGCAGCTTGTCGACGAGTGTCGTCTTGCCGTGGTCGACGTGGGCGATGATGGCGATGTTGCGAAGCTTCATAAGGTATCCGGAAGCGAGTAGAGCCCGTCACGCGACGGGCCGCAGGAATGCGGCCGGCAGCGCCGGGTCACGGGATCGAGCTATCGCGTCGCAATATAAGGTGTAGAGCGTTCCGGCAAGGGGTGTGACTGCGTGTCTGCCTCTCATCTCGCGCCGCCGCCTCTCAAGATCGCCCGCAACCCGTCGAACGGCACCTATCCCACCGGATACTTATCCGTACGGGAATAGGGTGAGTCCGGGTCGGCGCACGATCGCGCGGATTGGCGTCTCGCATCGGAATGAGACGGCGGTCGAAGGAACGTTCCGTCATGGATCATCGAGGCGAAGCGAGCATTCTGACTGGCGCCTACGCATCTGCCCCATGGGCGCCGGGCTCTCCACCCGACGCATAAGCGGCCATGATCGCGGCGAGTAAGCCCGGAAAACGTGCGTTCACCTCCACGCAGCGCGAATGGTTTCGCATCTCGACGCCGTGACGCTCGCACCGGATCAAGCCGGCTTCGCGCAGTACCTTGAAATGGCTGGACAACGACGATTTCGGAATCGTCCGGTCCCCGACACTCGACAGCGCCGAGCAGGCCTCAACACAGCCTGCCGTTGCGATTGCGGCGAAGATCGCTGCACGGCGGGGATCCGACAAGGCGTGCAGAATTGCCTGTGGCTGGACGTCCTCGATCGCCGGGTGAAACAGCGGCCTCATATTTCATCCATTTGGGGCTTGACCTTCGCTCCATTAGTTCCGAATTTCCGAACTATGGAACTGAGGCCAACCAGTCCGAGCCAGTTCCCGTCGAAGGATAGCACATATGTCGAAGCTTGACGGAAAGGTCGCCGTAGTGACCGGCGCATCGAAGGGCATCGGTGCCGCGATCGCCAAAAATCTCGCACAGCACGGTGCCGCGATCGTGGTCAATTACGCCTCGAGTAGGGCGGGTGCCGACGCCGTCGTCGAGGCCATTACGTCAGCTGGAGGCAAAGCTATCGCGGTGAAGGCCGATGTCTCCAAAGCGGAAGAGGCACAGGGGCTGATCGAGGCGGCGGTAAATCAGTTCGGCCGCCTCGACGTGCTGGTCAATAATTCCGGCATCTACGAATTCGCGACGATCGAGGACGTGACCGAAGAGCATTATCGCCGTCTCTTTGACGTGAATGTGCTCGGCGTATTGCTCACGACCCAAGCGGCAGTGAAGCATCTTGGAGAGAACGGAAGCATCGTCAATATTTCTTCGGCCATCACCCATGTCCATACACCGGCCGCAGGGGTTTATGCCGGAACCAAGGGGGCATTGAACGCTATCTCGGGCGTGCTGGCCAACGAGCTCGCGCCACGCAATATCCGGGTCAATGTGGTCAGCCCCGGCTTCGTAGTGACCGAAGGCACCCATACGGCCGGAGTCGTCGGTTCCGACATGGAGGCCGGCTTCATCGCGCAGACACCGCTAGGCAGGGCGGGCCAGCCGGACGACATTGCCGGGGTAGTCGCGTTCCTCGCCTCAGACGATGCCCGCTGGCTGACCGGCGAGGTGATCACCGCCAGCGGCGGTATTCGCTAAGCACGACACAATGCCCGCGCTTACGATGAGGTACGCGCGGGATCGGTGAGCGCGATGTCGTCGCCTACCTCACATGCTCGAGCGGTTCGGTCCCGCACCACTCGGCCACGAACAACGCAATGGCTTTGGTGATGCGCTTCACTGAGGCGAGGCTCACGCGCTCGTCGGAGCCATGGATGTTCTCGCTGATCGGCCCATAGCAGAGGGCCGGAACCCGGTCGTAGAGGGCGTGGACGCGGGTATCGAGATAGCAAGGTGACATGAAGCTCCGAAGATCGACGCCCACGGCCCGCTTGTGAGCGGCGGCAAGTACGGCCTCGGCCTCCGAGCCTTCGTCCAACTCGTAGCCTTCCGCGAAGAAGCCATTGAAAGCCACCATCGGTGGCGTCTTTGCCAGGAACGGATCGGTTCGGGCGAAAGTCGCCACCGCAGATTCAATCTCTTCCGCCGCATCCGCCGCCTTCACACCGGGATAAATGGCAATACGGCAATCGATGCGGCACCAGGCGGGGACGGAAGACGCCCAGTCTCCGCCCTGGATCCGGCCGACATTGAGGTTGATCGGATGGGCCTCGCCTTCGAAATGGCGGCGGCCTGCCTTGCGGGCATTCCAATTATCTTCGAGTTCGCGCAAGGCACCGATCACCCGATAGATGGCATCGATGGCGTTGGCGCCAGCACCCATCTCGCGAACATGGACCGGCGTGCCCTGCACCTCGACCGTGAACCACAGCACGCCGGTATTGGCCCGCACGAGCTTCTCGTCCTCCGGCTCGGGGATCAGCACGGCATCGGCGCGGTAACCGTGCAGATGTGCCATGAGAGCTCCATTGCCGGTGGATTCCTCCTCGACCACGGACTGGATCGTGACCGTCGCCGCCGGCTGAAGGCCGATCCGCCTGAGCGCATCGAGCGCGAACAGGTTGGCGGCGTGCCCGGCCTTCATGTCGGCGGCACCTCGGCCGTACATCCAGTCGCCCCGTATCACCGGATCGAAGGGCGTCTGGCTCCAGAGGTCGAGTGGGCCCGGTGGCACCACGTCCACATGTGCCTGCAGAATCAGGGAGCGTCCCGTCTCGTGGCGAGGCCGGTGGATGCCGACAACGATGGGCGCATCCGAATGTCCCGGTGCAATCCTGCCTCCGCCAGGATGCGCGGCGATGGCCGTAGAATCCATGCGGATCCGCTCCATCGCATAGCCGCGTTGCTCCAGGCATCGGAAGACATGGTCCTGAATCGCGTGCTCGGCGCCGCGCACTGACCCGAACCGGACGAGGTCCTGGATATGGGCGACCTGATCGGCAAATCCCTGTTCGACCGAGGCGGAGATGCGATCCGCGAGAGCGGGGTCGAGCGCCATGGATACTCCTCGTGAAAGCCTGTCGGGCAACCCTTCACATAGGCCTATCCGGACGGTCGGAAAATCGGCCCCGGTTCAGACGAAGAACGCGGTGGCCATGGCGAGGGGAAGAGCGGCGATGGCTGCCGGACGGATCCAGGCCGGACGATAAGACATCAGCGCCACGACGATGAGCGCGGCCCCGGTGAGCGAGCCGAGCCATTGCACCGGACCGAAATTCCAGTCCGCCGTGACGACGGCGGCCGCGAAAGCCAGGGCGATGAAAAGCCAGCCCGCCACACGGAACGCTGTGTCGCGCCGCCGGGAGGGGCGCCCGTGGAACAGGGTCCGGCCATGCCGGTCCATGCTCAGGCAGAGGCAGGCGAGGCCGGAGAAGCTCAGGAGGGAGGTAAGGGAGACGGCAAGTGGCGTCATACGCGGGCGAAATCTCCGGTGGTACGTGCGGACTCTATCCGCGCCCCCTCGTGGCGCCCGAGCTTTCGCGCGCCGAAGAAGAAGACCAGCGCGAGCGCCACCATGGCGGCGTTGAAACCCAGGAACTCGGTGCGCCATCCCGTCTGAGCCCAATCGACCAGAGGAACGGCCAGGAATAGCAGCGCGGCGGCATAGCTCATCTCGCCCCATACCTGGCGATGTGGGCGAGCGTGGGAGACCAGGGCGGCGAGGAACCAGGCTGCGAAAAACACGCCACCCTCCCAGGATTCACGAGCGGCCCATCCTGCAGGAATCAGACGGTTGGCGAGGAAGAGCGCCGCCATGCCGATGGGAAGGCCGAGAATCGTACCGATATTGAGGGAATGGACGATGCGCCAACCGAGAGTGGGCCGCACGACCGCCTTCGGCGCCCGCGCCACGGTCCACAGGACGAGGCCAGTGGTGATGGCGGCGCAGCCCATTAGGCCCGATAGGAAGAACAGGATGCGCAGGGCCGGCCCGGCGAAATGCGCCTCGTGCAGGCCGACGAAGCTCGTATAGGCATGCGCCGCCGGCTTCAATGGCCCGGTCCGTTCGACCACCTCCCCGGTCACCGCGTGGAAGGCGATCTGCGGATGGCGATGGGCGAGCCCATGGGGCTCCTCGAACACCGCCACCACGGTGGCATTTGCATCACCGGGATTGTTGATCGAGACCATCTCGAGCGGCTCGCTCACCTCGGCCTGGGCGCGGCGGATGAGAGGACCGAGCGGCGCCGGCTCGGCCGGCTTGCCCTCGGCGGCTCGCCAGGCCGGCATCTGACCGGACTCGACGTAGAAGCGCAGCTCGTCGCCCTTGTAGGCGCTCACCATTCCCCACGGCATGTACATGAGCGCGAGCGAGACGATGCCCGTATAGGTGATCATCAGGTGGAACGGCAGCGCCAGAACACCGGTGACGTTGTGCGCGTCGAGCCAGCCGCGCTGGGCGGATTTCGAACGCCGGAAGGTGAAGAAATCCGCGAAGATGCGGCGATGGGTGACGATGCCGCTGATGAGGGCGACGAGTAGGACCATCGCGCAGATGCCGACGATCCAGCGGCCGATTGCCGGGAGCATCTGCAATTCGAAATGGAAGCGGTAGAAGAAATCGCCGCCCTGTGTCGCCCGGGCCTTTGTCGGCGCGCCGGTATCCGGATCGAGGAGAGCCTTTCCAAACTCGCCGTCCGGCGTGACCATCCAATAGGCGCCGATATATGGCTTGTCGGGCTGCGGCACGCCCACATACCAAGCCATCGCCTTTGGGGCATGGACCTTGAGATACGCGACTCCGAGTTCGGTCGCGCGAACCACGTCGTATTCCGCCTGCGCGCGTAATTCGGGCCGCATCCAGAGAGAGATGTCGGACTTGTAGTAGGTGGCAGTGCCGGTGACGAAGACGGCGAACATCACCCAGCCGGTCACGAGCCCCGCCCAGGTGTGCAGCCATGCCATCGATTGGCGAAACCCCTGCTTCATGCGGGTTGCACCGCGCTGCCGAGGGCAAGCCAGAGACCGGCGCCCAGGCACAAAGCCGGAAGCGCCAGCCCTATCGCCGCACGGGCGAGGGTGCGGGCGGAGAAGACCCAGATCACCGCACCCGCCATGATCGCGAAGCTCGCCAGGGTGGCGGCGGCAACGGCCTCCGAACGGTCGAGGGGCAAGGTCAGGGACAAGAAGGCCGTGGCAACGGCCGCCAGGGCATAACCGCCGAAGATCGCAAGGAGGGTCCGGCCGGCCACTATCAGGCGGTAGCGACCCTGCGATGGCGGTATACTCGGCTTGGTCATATCCGTCATCGGCGGTCGGCCCCGGTTTGCGAGGAAGCGGGCGCTCCCGGTCGAGGAGCGAATGACAAATGGGCTCAGCAACGCAGCGCCAGCAGAACCGATGGCCTCGGCGTCACGACGGTCGGCATCTTTGCTGAAACGCCGAACACCGAACGCTATACAAAGCCTCGTCTTCCCCGGGCAATCGCTATGTTGTGGAATGATTCCAAGTACAATGCCTGGACGAGCCTGCAGACACGCGAGCGACGGGCAGGCGGCGCTTGCGAGCACGCGCGGCGCGCTTGTAGAACGCTGGCGGTGACGGAGAACCGGGCGCGATGACCGATACGCTCGAGGCCTCCGACAGGGTCCGCACGCGTTGTGCTCTCGCCTGCACGGTGGTCGATCATGCCAGCGTCGCCTCTTGGCAGAATGGGGTTCCGCTCATCCGGGACATCACTCTGACCAATGGCGGTGATACCGATCTCGCCGATGTCACCCTCCATATCAGCGCGACGCCGCTTCTGTTCCGACCTACCACCCTGCCGATCCAGCGGATAACCGCAGGGGGCGTGCAGCGCATCGATGCACCGGGTCTGCGGATCGATGAAGCGATCCTGGCCGGACTACTGGAAAGCCGGCCCTGTACGGTGACGCTGACACTGATGAGCTCGGGCGAGGAGAGCGAGTTAGCCCGAGAGGAGTTCGACCTGCGGCTCCTGCCGCCCTCGCATTGGGGAGGCGCGGATGCGGCGCCCGAATTGCTCGCGGCCTTCGTCAGGCCCAACGACCCGGCCGTGGACGGCATCCTGCGCTCCGCTGCGGCGATCCTGGAGCGGGCAAGGCGGAGCACCGCCTTCGACGGCTATCGCAGCGGAAGGAGGGCCAGGGCCTGGGAGATGGCGGAGGCGATCCACGCGGCGATGGCGGCCCTGCGGATCACCTACATCCTGCCGCCCGCGAGTTTCGAACGGTCGGGACAGAAGGTCCGCGAGCCCGGAGCCATCGTCGAGCGGCGGCTCGCCACGTGCCTCGACCTCACCCTGCTCTGGGCGGCCTGCTGTGAACAGGCCGGGCTCCATCCGCTCCTGGTTCTCACCCGCGATCACGCGTTCCTCGGGCTGTGGCTCGTGGACGAGACCCTGCCGGAAAGGGTCGGCGACGACGCCCAGGCCCTGCGGAAGCGCCGCGACCTGCAGGAACTGATCCTGATCGAGACCACCGTACTCACCGCCGATCCGCCAGGGAGTTTCGCGGATGCGGTGGCGGCCGGCGCGCGCTTGATCGATGCGGATGCCGAGTCCCCCATGGAGATGGTCCTCGATCTGCGGCGATCCCGTCTATCCGGCATCTCTCCCCTCGACACAGGCGAGCCCGGCGCACAGGCGCCGGCTCCGGAGATGGCGGCTGCGCTCGTCCAGGCGCTCGGCGCGCCCCCGTCCTTCGTCGAGGATATCCCCGCTCCCCGCCTCGATCTACCCCGTCGCGAGCCCCGCGACCGGCTGGAAGCCTGGAAGCTGCGGCTCCTCGATCTGACCCTGCGCAACAAGCTCCTCAACTTCAAACCAGGCAAGGGCTCGCTGACCCTCGATTGTCCCGAGCCGGGCGCTTTCGAGGATGCCCTCACGACGGGCCGTGCCTTCCGGCTCGTCGCTCGGCCCGCCCCCGAGGCGCCAATCGACGGGTGGGGGCAGGAACGCGGCGAGATCACCGTCGATGTCGGATCGGAGGAAGTGGAGGCGCGCCTCACCGACCTGTTCCGGCTCGCCCGCGGCAGTTTCGAAGAGGGCGGGGCCAACGTGCTCTTCCTCGCTTTCGGCTTCCTCACCTGGACCCGTGGCAACGGCATGCCGCCTGCCCGGGCACCGCTGCTGCTGGTACCGGCGGCCCTGACCCGCGCGAGCGTCCGCGCCGGCTTCCGTCTCGTCCGGCACGACGAGGAGGCGCGCCTCAACCCGACGCTACTGGAGATGCTGCGCCAGGATTTCGACCTCGACATGCCAGATTTCGCCGAGGGCTTGCCGGGCGATGAATCCGGCATCGATGTCGAGGCCGTCTGGCGCATCGTGCGCACCCATATCCGCGACCTGAAGGGGTTCGAGGTCACGACCGAGGTGGTGCTCTCGGTCTTCTCTTTCACCAAATTTCTGATGTGGAAGGATCTGAGCGAGCGGACGGACCTCCTGAAGCGCAGCCCGGTGGTGCGCCACCTCCTCGATACGCCGAAACAGTCTTACGGCGACGGCATGGGCTTTCCCGTGCCGGAACGTCTCGACGCGGAGCATCCGCCTTCCGGCATCTTTACGCCGCTGCTCGCCGATTCCTCTCAGCTCTCGGCAATCCTCGCGGCGGCCTCGGGCAAGGATTTCGTGCTGTTCGGCCCCCCTGGCACCGGCAAGAGCCAGACCATCGCCAACATGATCGCGCAGTGCCTGGCGCTCGGGCGCACGGTGCTGTTCGTCTCGCAGAAGAGCGCCGCCCTGGAGGTGGTGCGCCGGCGCCTCGACGCGGTGGGGCTGGGCGCCTGCTGCCTCGAAGTCCATGCGGCCAAGGCCCAGAAGACGCATGTCATCGCGCAACTACGCGAGGCCTGGACCGCGAGGGGCGGCGAGAGCGTCCCCTGGGAGGAAGCGGCCACCGATCTCCAGCGCCGCCGAGAGGGCCTGAACGGCGTGGTGGAGAGCTTGCACACCACACGGGCGAACGGCCTCAGCGCCCATACGGCCATGGCGCGGGTCATCGCCGACCGGCAGGCCGGCCGGGAGGGTCTCAACCTCGTCTGGCCGAAGGACGCGACCTCTGAGCCCGGCCACCGGGATAACCTGCGCGTCCAGTGCGGTGAGCTTGCCGCCCTTCGCCCCATCGTCGGGGACATCGCGAACCATCCCCTCCGGGGCATCGGCGCCATCGCTTGGTCGCCCCTGTGGCGGGTCGAGATGGAGCAGGCTGTTCCCGAACTCGACCGCACCCTGCCGGACTTCGCGACATCCGGCCAACGTCTCGCCGAGGCGATGGGCCTGACGCCCCTCGGCCGGACCTATGACGGCCTGCGCGCGCTCTCCTCCCTCGCCACCGCCCTGTTCCGGCCGGAGGCGCGGATGGGCCTGCGCTTCCTCGGCCCCGGAGGCGCGGCCTTGCGCCAAGCCGTCGAGGCGCGTCGCACCCGACAGGACGAGCTCGCCCGGCTGAATGCCCGGCTCTTCGTCCCTTACGCCCCCTCGGTGTTCGGCAACGACCTCGACCGCCTGCTGGCCGACTGGCGCGAAGCGAAAGCCTCGAACTTCTTCCTGCGGGGGTGGCGCCTCGGCCGGGTCCGCGACCTCCTCGCCCCCTTCGCGCAAGGGAACGCACCGGAGGATATCGGGCCAGACCTCGTCACCCTCGCCGAGATCAAGGCCCTGCAGGCGACAAGACCCGCTCTGACGGAAGTTCTGGAGAGCGCCACCGCGAAGCTCGGACATCCCTGGTCGGATCCGGCGGCCCCCGCGGACCTGTTCACCGCTCCGATGGCCTGGGCGACGCGGCTCGCACCGGTCATCACCTCCATGGCGCCGCTCGTCGGAGGCCCGGACATCGTCCGCGCGAGGCTCGCCGCGTTCCTCGACACAGAGGATCGCAGGCTCGAACCTGGCGGCAGCCTGGCCTTGGCAAAGGAGGATTTCACGACGCGGAGAAGCGCCGCCGTGAAGGCGATCGAGACGCTCGGGCGTCTGGCCGGCAGGGCCAAGCCCGACCGCCCGGTGGAGACGGAGGGCGATTGGGTGGCCGGCACCCTCGCCGTTGCGGAAGGCTGGCGGAGGGCGCTGCCCAAAGCGCAGGCCTGGGCAGGTTGGCAGGTGGCAGCGAGCGCGGCGACGAAGGCGGGGCTCGGGCCGCTCGTCGCCGAGATCGAGGCGGGAACGCTGAGGGACGACGCCATCCTCCCGGCCTTCGAGGGCGCCTATGCGCGCTGGTGGATCGACCACGCGGCGACCGAAGACATCCGCCTGCGCGACTTCATGGGCCAGCGCCACGAAGAGGCGATCCGGGGCTTCGGCGAGGCAGATTCCCGGCTCTCCGGCCTCGCCGGGGCGGCGGTGCGTGCCCGCATCGGTGGCGGCGTACCGCTCGCCGGCGCCTTCGGCACCGATCCCGAATGGGGCACGCTGGCGCGGGAAATCACCAAGCGCGCCCGGCACATACCCCTGCGCCAGCTCTTAGCGCGGATGCCGAACGCGCTGACCCGCCTGACGCCTTGCTTGATGATGAGCCCACTCTCCATCGCCCAATATTGGCCGGCCGAGGCGAAGCCGTTTGACATTGTCATCTTCGACGAAGCCTCGCAGATCGCGCCGTGAGATGCCATCGGTGCCATCGCGCGGGGCCGGCAGGTGGTCATCGTCGGTGATCCCGAACAATTGCCGCCCACCAATGTGGGCGATCGCGGGGTCGACGAGATCTCGGACGGTCTCGACGTCGCCGATCAGGAGAGCATCCTCGACGAGTGTCTGGCGGCGCACCTGCCGCAAAGGCGCCTCGCCTGGCACTACAGAAGCCGGCACGAGAGCCTCATCGCCTTCTCCAACCGCCACTATTATCGCGGCGGGCTCGTCACCTTCCCCTCCCCCGTCACCGAGGACCGGGCGGTGCGGCTCCAGCTCGTGGCCGATGGGCTCTACGAGCGCGGCGGGGCGCGGGTGAACCGGCCCGAAGCGCGCGCCCTGGTGGCAGAGGTGGTCGCCCGCCTTTCGGACCCCGCCTTCGCGGCGGAGGAGGGCTCGCTCGGCATCGTCACCTTCAATGGCGAGCAGCAGCGCCTGATCGAGAACCTGCTCGATGCCGAGAGGCGGGGTAGGCCGGAGCTGGAGCAGTTCTTCGACGGGCGGATCTGGAAAGAGCCGGTCTTCGTGAAGAACCTCGAGACCGTGCAGGGCGACGAGCGCGACGTGATCCTGTTCTCGGTGGCGGCAGGGCCGGATGCCACGGGCCGGATCACCGGACAGATCAGTTCGCTCAACCGCGAGGGCGGTCACCGACGCCTCAACGTGGCGATCACCCGGGCCCGGCGGGAGCTCGTTGTCTTCGCTTCGATGCGGGCCGACCAGGTGGATCTCGGCCGTGGCAGCGCCCGTGGCGTGCGTGATTTCAAGCACTTCCTCGCCTTCGCCGAGCACGGTGCCGGCGCTCTCGAAACGGCGGCTGCTCCCACGGGGGGAGACATCGAATCGCCGTTCGAGGGCGCGGTGATGGCGGCTTTGGCTGCACGGGGCTGGACAATCGTACCTCAGGTCGGGGTTTCCGCCTTTCGGATCGACCTCGGCATCGTCCATCCCGACGCTCCGGGGCGCTACCTCGCGGGCGTCGAATGCGACGGCGCGACCTATCACCGGGCGGCGACGGCGCGGGACAGGGATCGTCTGCGCGAATGGGTGCTCACCGATCTCGGATGGCGCATCCACCGGGTCTGGAGCACCGATTGGTGGAACGATCCGCAAGGCGCCCTCGACCGGCTCGACACGGCGTTGCGGGCCGATCTCGACGCCGACAGGGCGAAGCCGGAGCCGGTCGTGATCGAGCCGGCCACTCCCGATATCCCGCAGGTGGAGCCCCCCGGCCTCTATGAACCCGCCGACCTGTCGGGCTTCTCACCCGATGCCGCGCGCTTCCACGATGTGGCTTACGAGGCCACGCTGGCGGCGATGGCGTGCGAGGTGGTCCTGCGCGAAGGTCCTGTTTTCGCTGACATTCTCGCCGAACGCCTGCTGCGCGCCCATGGCTTTGCCCGGATCACGGCCCGCCTGCGCCAGCGCGCTTTAGCGGCCGTCGATCCCCGCTGCCCCCATACGAGCGAGGGCGACCGCATCGTTCTCTGGCCGGGGGTGGCGCCCGCCGGGCCGGTGAGGTTCCGGCCGGCTCAAGGGGATGGGCGAGCGCCCGCCGACATCCCGCTCCAGGAACTCGCCGGCCTCGCCCGCGACCTCGATCCGGCACCCGGCGTCGAGGGGCGGATGGCCGCGCAGCTGGGCCTCGGCCGGATGAGCGAGGCGGTCCGCGCCCGGTTCGCCGAGGCCGCCTCGCTGGCGCGGGAGAGCGAAGCATCGGCCCCGAAATCCGTCGGATGAGACGGGCGGATCGACCGCCACGCGACCCCCGTTTCGACCGCCATGGGACAGGGGTTCCGGCGGTACGCGACATGAAAAAGCCCCGCCTGGTAAGGCGGGGCCGATGGCGGTGCCGTTGAAGCCGCGAGACGTCGATCAGGCCGCGAGCTTCAGGGCTTCGGGAGCGTTGTCGTTGACGAGAACGAGCTCGCCCGCCGTGATGGTGGAGGTGTTCGAGGTGGGGGTCAGGCGATCGGCGACGAAGGCCACCAGGGAGATGTTGGCGGCAGCGGCGACAGCGACGGCGGTGAGAATGAGAGCGGTCATATCGGTGTTCCTCGGGGCGTTGCGTTTGCGTTGCAGCATGTATGACAGCCCGCCCGCCGAGCTGGTATACCAAACGCCAAATACCACTCATGCAGTCCGCGCATGGAATGCACGATATCCTGCGAAGCCCTGCATTTAACGCACTATGGTGCATGCTGAGCCGCAAGCTCGATCCGCCCCTCCCCTGCCCGAAGGTCTCAGCCCGATGCGCCGCCCCACCACAGCCCTCGTCGCCCTACTTCTCGCGGCATGGTCCTTCGACGCACGAGCACAGGATGCGAACCGGGTGCGCGCGATGAACGCGGTGAGCGACCTGGCGCGGGCGCACCGCGAGCAGACGGAGACGCTCCGGCGTATGGAGACGGTCCAGCGCGACCGGGCCCGAGCGGAGGACAGAACCCGGCGCAACGCCGAACGGGACAGCCGTTCGATGCGCCGCTTCGACCGCTGAACCGGCATCGACGGCAGCCAGCGCCCTCCTCCGTTACCCGCGCCCTGTCGTCGTCAAACTCTGACGGTTGGTACCCGCCCCGAGCGTCCGAGATGGGTGGTGAGCGGACCGGCCGTTCTCCGCGAAGATCGAGGATGGAGCTGCCGTTTCGGTTGGATCACCGAGTTACGTTCGACATGTCCGCACCGCGCGCAAGGTGAACAGCCACACGAGCAGGGCCGCAGTGCTGAACGTCGCTCCGAGCGCCGAGACGCCGGGCCAGCCAGCCCGGGCATAGATGGACGTCGCAGCAGCGGCGCCGAGGGCGCTGCCCACTGAATAGAACACCATGTAGCTGCCGATGAGCCGGCTGCTGGCTTCGGGACGCAGGGAGACGATGAGGCTCTGGTTCGTGACATGAACGGCCTGCACGGCGAGATCGAGCAGGACGACGCCAAAGATCAGGGCCGGAATCGATACCGGCAGCAGCGCAATCGGCGCCCACGATACGAGCAGAAGCACGAGAGTTGTTCCTGTCGTCCATTGACCGTGGCCCCGGTCCGCGAGCCGCCCGGCCCCCGTTGCGGCCATCGCTCCCGCCAGGCCTACGAGGCCGAACAGGCCGATCCAGGTATGGGAATAGGAGAAGGGCGGCGCACTGAGCGGCAGCACCAGCGCGGTCCAGAATGTGCTGAACGACGCAAAGATCAGAAGCGCGAGAACACCGCGAACCAGCAAGACCGGCTCGCTGAGGAACAGGATGGGGACCGAGCGAAGTGCAGCGACGTAGCTGCCGGTTCCGGCCGGGATCCGATGTTGTGGCAAGACGCGCACGAGCAGGCCGACGAGGGCGAGCGACAGGATCGCGGAGACCAGGTAGACCGCTCGCCAGCCACCGATATCGGCCAGTATCCCGGCCGCGAAGCGCGCCGCCAGGATGCCGATCACGATGCCGCTCGTGACTGTACCGACCACCCGACCTCGTTCGGTCGGTGTCGCGAGCGTCGCGGCGAATGCGACCAGGACCTGAACCACGACGGCGAGCAGCCCAACCGCCGCCATGCCGGCGAACAGAATCGCTCCGGACTTGGCCGTGGCCACCGCCGCCAGCGCGAGCACCGACAGAAGCCCCTGGCCGAGGATGAGGCGACGGCGGTCGATGAGATCGCCGAGCGGCACGATGAAGATCAAGCCCAGCCCGTAGCCGACCTGGGTCAGGGTCACCACGAGCCCGATCGCGGCAGGCGAGATGCCGAACTCCTGCGCCATCGCATCGAGCAGGGGCTGGGCGTAGTAGATGTTGGCGACGCCCAAGCCGGCGGCGACGGCGAAAATCAGGATCGTCGTCCTGGGCAAGGCCCCCTCCGGCTCGGTAGAGGTTCGCTCATCTTTTCCGTGCGGCATGGCGGTCCTGTCGATGACATCCAATCTGGTTTCATCTTGAGACCACTTGTGGCCGGTCCATTCCAGTTCTAAATTGAGACCAGCTTGGAACGGGAGCGTACCTTCGTGGCAAAGCGCGTCAGCCTCTGGAACGCCGGCTGCCCGGTTGCGCGCGCGCTCGATGTCATTGGCGACTGGTGGTCGCTCCTCATCATCCGCGATGCTTTCGACGGTGTTCGGCGCTTCAGTGAGTTCCAGAATGGTCTCGGCATCGCCAAAGGTATGCTGGCGACCCGCCTTCGCGACCTGACCGAACGGGGAATTCTGGAGACGGCGCCCGCCTCGGACGGGACCGCCTACCGGGAATACGTCCTGACCGAGAAGGGGCGCGGCCTGTTCCTCGTCATCGTCGCGCTTCGACAATGGGGGGAGGCTCATCTCTATGGGCCGACCGATCGCCGGTCTCGCTTGGTCGATCGTGAAGTCGGGGCTCCGGTCGCTCAACTCACC
Source organism: Methylobacterium sp. CM6247 (assembly GCF_054817925.1). NCBI lineage: Bacteria > Pseudomonadati > Pseudomonadota > Alphaproteobacteria > Hyphomicrobiales > Methylobacteriaceae > Methylobacterium > Methylobacterium sp. CM6247. The sequence goes on along the minus strand of NZ_JBTXKX010000003.1, from coordinate 2,045,351 downwards.
TTGCGATCCGCCGATGACCGTCGTCTCGGTTGGTATGACACGCGGGTGCTGAAGCCCGACGTCACCTGACAAGGTGACGTAGCGACATCGAAAGCGGATAAACCGCATAGTGGAGCGGTCCTTTCCGCCCATGATCAATGTCCGCTCTCAGCGGATGGCGGCGGCCGCAGGGTCCGTCGACGTTGGGCCGAAAGTAGACCCGGCAGCGGGCACCAAACGTCGGATCTCCTCCCCCAGGGCTGACGGATTCAGACATCTGCCCGATGGCAGCTCCCTCTATCCAGGAGGATTCGACAGGCGCGATCGTTCCCCCTCCCCTGGAAGGGAAGAAGGGCTCATGCTGCCAGCCAGATGGGTGAATGCCTGCCCCCTCCGGGGGCGAGCACATGCCGGAACGGACAGACGTCCGAGATCGAACGCGATATCTCGTGGCGGCCGGAATGGCATCGGTTCGCGAGGATCGCCCGCGGGCAAGGCGACCCGCCATCGTCACGATGGGGACGCTCGTTCCGGACGGAGCGGCGCGAAGCCGGCCGTGGCCTCACTCGTCCGTGGAGAACATCTCGTCGAAGGAATAGCCGGAGCCGCGCACGGTGCGGATCGGGTCGCTCTGGCGCGGACGGTTGATCGCCTTGCGCAGGCGGCCCACATGGACGTCCACCGTGCGCTCGTCGATATAGACGTCGTGGCCCCAGACCCCGTCGAGCAGCTGCTCGCGCGAGAACACGCGGCCGGGGCTCTGCATCAGGAATTCGAGGAGCTTGAACTCGGTGGGCCCGAGATGGATCTCGCGGCCCTGCCGGCGGATGCGGTGGCTGACCCGGTCGAGTTCGATATTGCCGGCCACCAGCAGGTCAGACACATGGGTCGGCTTGGCCCGGCGCAGGAGCGCACGCACCCGCGCGAGCAGCTCGGGCACCGAGAACGGCTTGACGATGTAATCGTCGGCGCCGGTGCCGAGGCCGCGGATGCGGTCGCCCTCCTCGCCCCGCGCCGTCAGCATGATCACCGGCAGCCGCTCGGTCTCCCGCCGGGCGCGGATGCGGCGGCACAGCTCGATGCCGGACAGGCCGGGCATCATCCAATCGAGCAGGACGAGATCGGGAACCTGCTCCTGAAGGCGCAGATCGGCCTCGTCGCCCCGCGCGGCGGAATCGACGACGAAGCCCTCCGCTTCCAAGTTGTAGCGGAGGAGGAGAGTGAGGGCCTCCTCGTCCTCGACGATCAGGATGCGCGTGTTCATGCGGATGTTTTCGGGGTGATGGCGACCGTCCCGGATGGACGCGACGGCCGCGCCGAGCGTGTGCTGGAGCGGCCGGCAGGGGCAGCGATCAGGCGCTGGCGGGCATCGACACGGTGGCGTAGTTCGACGCGTCGTTCTTCGGGCGGTCCCGCTCGGCGAGCTCGTTCGTGCCGGTGACGAGATAATGGATCGTCTCGGCGATGTTGGTGGTGTGATCGCCGATCCGCTCGATGTTCTTGGCGCAGAACAGGAGATGCGTGCAGAACGAGATGTTGCGCGGATCTTCCATCATGTAGGTCAGCAGCTCGCGGAAGAGCGAGTTGTAGAGGGCGTCGATGGAATCGTCGCGCTCCCAGACGTCGAGGGCGGCCTTCACGTCCTGGCTGCCATAGGCGTCGAGGACGTCCTTCAGCTGCTCCTGCACCAGATCGCCCATATGCTGGACGCCGATGACGATCTTCTGCGGCTGGATCTGATCGGCGATGGCGACCACACGCTTGGCGACGTTCTTGGACAAGTCGCCGATCCGCTCAAGATCGTTCGAGACGCGGATCGCCGATACCGTCTCGCGCAGGTCGATGGACAGCGGCTGGCGCTTGGCGATGAGAAGGATCGCCCGCTCCTCGACCTCGTGCTGGATCGCGTCCAGACGCTTGTCGGCGGCGATGACAGCCTGCGCCAGGGGCACGTCCCGGCGCACCAGGGCATTGCCGGAATCTGTCATCATCTTCTCGGCGATCCCGCCCATCTCGGAAATCGAGCGGCGCAGGTTTTCCAGTTCCGTGTCGTAGGAACTGACGATGTGGTTGGGCATGCTCGCACTCCTCGACCGAGGCCGCCCCTGGCAGCCCGCATCGCATAGGATCGGGACCGGTGCCGCGGAACGCGGCCCCGGCGGGCTCAGCCGAAGCGGCCGGTGATGTAGTCCTGGGTCTGGCGCTTCTCGGGGTTCATGAAGATCCGTGTCGTCGGGCCGAATTCGACCAGTTCGCCAAGATACATGAACGCCGTGAACTGCGAGATGCGCGCGGCCTGCTGCATGTTGTGGGTCACGATGACGATCGTGAATTCCGAGCGCAGCTGCTCGATCAGCTCCTCGATGCGGCCCGTGGAGATCGGGTCGAGGGCCGAGGTCGGCTCGTCGAACAGGATCACCTCGGGACGCTGGGCGACGGTGCGGGCGATGCAGAGACGCTGCTGCTGACCGCCGGAGAGACCCATGCCGGATTGCTTGAGCTTGTCCTTCACCTCGTCCCAGAGGGCGGCCTTGCGCAGGCTCTCTTCGACGCGCACGTCGAGATCGGCCTTGGGCAGCTTCTCGTAGAGACGCAGGCCGAAGGCGACGTTGTCGTAGATCGACATCGGGAAGGGCGTCGGCTTCTGGAACACCATGCCGATGCGCGAGCGCAGCTCGTTCAGATCGACCTTCGAATCGAGCACGTTCTGCCCGTCGAGGAGGATCTCACCCTCGGCGCGCTGCTCCGGATAGAGGCTGTAGATGCGGTTGAAGGTCCGCAGCAGGGTCGACTTCCCGCAGCCCGACGGGCCGATCAGGGCGGTGACCTGGCGGTCGTGGAAGTTGAGGTTGACCGACTTCAGGCCGTGGAACGAGCCGTAATAGAAGTTCAGGTCCTTCACGGCGATACGGATGGGGGCCTGGTCGTCGGCCTGGTGGCGACCGGTCAGCTGGGCCTGCGTGATCGCGGGAGCGGCGTTCATCGGATGCGTGTCCTTGTCGAAAACGGGGTGGGACGGGGGCGCGGGATCAGCGCGCCCGCTCGCTCTTGATGACGAAGCGGGCCACGATCGACAGGGCGAGGATCGTAGCGGTGATGAGGAGGGCGCCGGCCCAGGCGAGCTGCTGCCAGTTCGAGTAGGGCGAGAGCGCGAACTGGTAGATCATCACCGGAAGGTTGGGGATGCCGCCCATGAGGTTGGGCGAGAACCAGCTGTTGTTGTTGAGCGCGGTGAAGAGCAGCGGCGCGGTCTCGCCGGCGATGCGGGCGAGCGCCAGGATGATGCCGGTGACGATACCGGCGCTGGCGCCGCGCCAGGTGATGCTCTTGATGACGATGGAGGGCGGGGCACCGAGGGCCGCGCCGGCCTCGCGCAGGGTCGAGGGCACGAGGCGCAGCATGTCCTCGGTGGTGCGCACGATCACCGGGGTGGCGATGATGGCGAGAGCCACGCCGCCGGCCCAGCCCGAATAGGTCCCCATAGGCCGCACCATCAGCGTGTAGACGAACAGGCCGATGAGGATCGAGGGGGCCGAGAGCAGGATGTCGTTGAGGAAGCGAATCACGTCGGCGAGCTTCGAGTTGCGGCCGTACTCGGCCAGATAGGTCCCGGCCATGACACCCACCGGCGTCGCGATGACGATGCCGATGAGAGTGAGGACCAGGCTGCCGAGGATGGCGTTGGCGATGCCGCCGCCTTCGGAGCCCGGGCCCGGCGTCGGCTCGGTGAAGAGCAGCGGCGAGAAGCCCTTCATGCCCTCGACGATGAGCATGAGCAGGATCGAGCCCAGCACGACGATACCGATCAGCGTGGCGACGGTGCTGCCGACGATGAGGAGCTTGTCGGCGACCCGGCGGCTCGACCGGACCCGGCTGACACGCGCCGGGGCCGCGGTTGTGGGGAGGGTGGTGACGGCGTCCATGATTCGGGCTCCCGGGGTCAGGCGACCTTCACGCGCCGGACGAGCAGGCGTGCGATGATCAGGACGATGAAGGTGATGATGAAGAGGATGCAGCCGAGCGCCATCAGCGAGTTGAGCTGCAGGCCGTCGGCCTCGTTGAACTCGTTGGCGATGCGCGAGGCGATGGTGGAGCCGGGATCGAAGATCGATCCGGAGAGGCGGTTGGCGTTACCGATGACGAAGGTCACCGCCATGGTCTCGCCGAGCGCGCGGCCGAGGCCGAGCATGACCGCGCCGATGATCGAGACCGAGGCCTGCGGCACCAGCACGTGGCGCACGACCTCCCAGGTGGTGCAGCCGATGCCGTAGGCGCTCTCGCGCAGCACCGTGGGGATCTGGTCGAGCATGTCGCGGGTGATCGAGGCGACGAAGGGCACGATCATGATCGCCAGGATGATGCCGGCGGTGAGGATGCCGACGCCCGAGGGGACGCGGGCGTAGAACAGCGTGCCGACGATGGGCATGCCCTCCACTACGCTCGAGACCGGCATCTGCACGTATTGGGCGAAGAGCGGGGCGAAGATGAACAGGCCCCACATGCCGTAGATGATGCTCGGCACCGAGGCGAGGAGCTCGATCGTCATCGAGACGGGCTTGCGCGCCCAACCGGGGCAGAGCTGCGTGAGGTAGACCGCGATGCCGATGGAGATCGGCACGCCGATGAGGAGGGCGAGGACGGCCGAGACCAGGGTGCCGACGATGGCGACGAGAGCGCCATACTGCTCCTGGCCGATGTTCCAGGAGCTGGAGGTGATGAAGCCGAGGCCGAATTCCGCGAAGGCCGGCCAGCCGCCATAGGCGATCGAGGCGAGGATGCCCGCGAGGAAGAGGAGGACCAGCAGCGCCGACGCGTAGGAGGCGGCGCGGAAGAGCTGGTCGCCGAGGCCGCCCGGCTTCTTGCGAGCGGGGGAGCCCGTGCGGGCCAGCGAAATCTGTTCAGTCAAGGCGGCCATCCGACGTCTACTTCTTCACCTTGAGGGGTCGTATCGCGTGGGGAGACGGGTGGCGAGGTGTGTCGCCATGTCTTCTCGTGGAGCAGGCCCGACGCTTTCGCCGGGCCTGAGAGGGTGGTTCGGTCCGTGAGGACGTGCCTTAGAAGACGGGCTTGCCGTCCTTGCCCTTGATTTCCTTCCACTCGCTGTGGACGAGGGCGACGACGTTGTCGGGCAGCGGCACGTAGTCGAGATCGACGGCGAGCTTGTCGCCGTTCTTGTAGGCCCAATCGAAGAACTTGAGCACTTCCGCGGACTTGGCGGCGTCGGCCGGCTCTTTGTAGACGAGGATGAAGGTGGCCGCGGTGATCGGCCAGGCTTCGTCGCCGGCCTGGTTCACGAGGGAGATGCCGAAGCCGGGAGCGGCCTTCCAATCGGCGGAGGCGGCAGCGGCCTGGAACGCCTTGTCATCCGGGGCCGGGAACTTGCCGGCCTTGTTCTGGATCAGGGTGTGGCTGAGCTTGTTCTGCTTGGCGTAGGCCGATTCCACGTAGCCGATGGAGTTCGCGACCTGCTTGACGGTGGCGGTGACGCCCTCGTTGCCCTTGCCACCCTGGCCGGCGGGCCAGCTGACCGTGGTGGCCGCACCGAATTCCTTCTTCCAGCTCTCGGAAACCGCGCTGAGATAGGTGGTGAAGATGCTGGTCGTGCCGGAGGCATCCGAACGGTAGACCGGGGTGATCGGCGCGTCGGGGAGCTTCAGGCCATTGTTGAGGGCAGCGATCTTGGGGTCGCTCCACTTGGTGATCTTGTTCGCATAGATGTCGGCGACGAGCTCGCCGGTGAGCTTGAGCTTGCCCGGCTCGACGCCGGCGATGTTCACCACGGTGACGACGCCGCCCATGACGGTGGGGAACTGGACGAAGCCGTCCTTCTCAAGGGCGGGGCCCTTCAGCGGGGCGTCGGTGGCGCCGAAATCGACGGTCTTGGCCTGGATCTGCTTGATGCCGCCGCCGGAGCCGATGGACTGGTAGTTCAGGCCCGTGCCGGTATCCTTGCGGTAGGCTTCAGCCCATTTCGAATAGACCGGGAAGGGGAAGGTCGCGCCGGCACCGGTGATGTCGGCGGCCTGGGCGACGGCGCCGAACTGTGCGGTCGCGAGCCCGATGGCGAGGGCGAAATGGAAGGGTTTCACGGTGGCTCTCCGTATTCTGGCCGGGCGTTATACGTGCCGCGCTGCAAGAGCAATCCTGCTGCAGCGCACCGTTACCCGCCCGATCATGCTGGCTCTATGACGGAGCCATGACAGATCGATGACAGGTGCCGGCCGGCGACCGCTCAAGCGCTGTAGGACAGGGGGAAAACACGGTATGGACCGGGGCTCGAACGAGCGCGGCACGGTTTGACGGGCTCGTGCGTTATACGATTCGGCGATGTCGATGACGGAGCAGCCCGTTTCGCCAGCCGTCCTGGAAGGTCAGCATCTTGGAGAACGAATCGAGCATGACACCCGCCGGGGGTGATGGCGATGCCGATTTCCTCGCCCTGCACGAGCGCAGGGAGGACCTCGAACGCGACCTGGCTTTTGCCCAGCAACGCCGGCAATTCGGGACCGATCCGGGCGAGGTGGAGAAGGCGGGCCAGGACGAGCGCGCCCTGCTGGCGGAGCTCGACGCGGTGATGACCCTGATCCGCGGCGCCGAGTATCAGCGCATGCCGGGAGCTCGCCGCTGGTAGCGGCGACCTCCGGAGAACGGGATCAGCCCACGCGGCGGCGATCGCGTTCCTTGTGCCGGAGGCGCAGGAGAAGGTCGATCTGACCGTCGGGGATCGGCTGCGTATCGAACGTGTCTTCGTAGATCGCCCGAAGAGTGCCACCGAGATGGTGACGGGTCGGACTCGACAGGATCGGCATCCCATCCGCTTCGTTCACAGGCCGGGGATCGGTCTCACCGTCACCCAGATCCATCACGCGATCTCCCGATGTGCCGACGCGTTTCGCTAAGATTCCCTGCGTCGTGCTCGCATCATCGGCGAAGATGGTTAACCAAAGGTTAAGATCGCGCCTCACGCATCCGTGGATTGAAGAAGTCGCGCCGCCGCAGCGCGGGCCTCGTCGGTCACCGTGGCACCGGCCAGCATCCGGGCGATCTCCTCGCGCCGCGCCGGGGCTTCGAGGGGCGAGACGCGGGTGGCGACCCGGTCGCGGCCCTTCACCGGGTCCTTGGCGATGAGGAAATGCGTCTCGGCCCGCGCGGCGACCTGAGGGGCATGGGTCACGGCCACGACCTGCACCCCGGCGGCGAGACGGGCGAGGCGGGCGCCGATGGCATCGGCCACGGCGCCGCCGACGCCGGTATCGATCTCGTCGAAGATCAGGGTCGGAGCCGAGCCCTTGTCGGCCAGCACCACCTTGAGGGCCAGCATGAAGCGGGAGAGCTCGCCGCCGGACGCCACCTTCATCATCGGGCCGGGCCGCGTTCCGGGATTGGTCTGGGCCCAGAACTCCACGCGCTCGTAGCCCGCCGGGTCCCGCGATTCGGGATCGGTGACGATCTCGGTGATGAAGCGGGCGCGCTCCAGCTTCAGGGGCGGCAATTCGGCCTTCACCGCGAGGTCGAGGGCCTTGGCGGCCTTGCGACGCCCCTCGCTGAGCTTGGTCGCGGCCTTGGCATAGGCGGCCTCGGCCTGGGCGAGGGTCGCGTCCAGGCCAGTGAGAGCCTCCTCGCCGGCATCGATGGCGGCCACATCCGCCTCGTAGCGCTGGCGCAGGGCGGCAAGGTCGTCCACCGACACCTGATACTTGCGGGAGGCCGCACGGAGGGCGAACAGCCGCTCCTCGACCTGCTCCAACTCGCGCGGATCGAATTCCGATTCGCGCAACGCCGTGTCGAGAACGGAATGAGCCTCGTCGAGGGCGGCGAGCGCGGCATCCAGGGCGGCGATGCAGGGCTCGACCAGGGCCGGGATCTGGCTCGCCCGCCGCTCCAGCTTGCGCATCGCCGAGGAGAGGTGGGACACGGCCGAATTCGGGCCGCCCGCCGCCTCGATCGCCTCGGTCAGCTCGCGGGCCACCTTCTCGCTCTGCTGCATGACCATGCGGCGCTCGGCCAGCGAGGTTTCCTCGCCGGCCTGGGGATCGAGCGTTTCGAGCTCCGCCGCCGCATGGCGCAGGAAATCGACCTCCTTGCGGGCGGCCTCGACCCTGGCCCGATGCTCGGCCAGGGCGGAGCGGGCGGTGCGCACGCGCTTGGCCGCCTCCCCCACCGCCGCCAGGGGCGCGTGCAGGCCGCCGAACGCGTCGAGGATGGCGCGGTGGGTGCCGGGATCGGCCAAGGCGCGATCGTCGTGCTGGCCGTGGATCTCCACGAGCGTGGCGCCGATGGCCCGCAGCACCTGCACGCCGACGGCCTGATCGTTGACGAAGGCGCGGGTACGGCCGTCCGCCATCTGCACCCGGCGCAGGATCAGGTCGCCCTCGGTGTCGATATCGGCCTCGGCCGCGAGGCGGCGGGCGGGATGGTCGAGGGGCACATCGAAGACGGCGGTGACGCCGCCCTGTCCTTCACCATGGCGCACCAGGCCGCCGTCGCCGCGCCCGCCCAGGGCCAGCGCGAAGGCGTCGAGCAGGATCGACTTGCCCGCGCCGGTCTCCCCGGTCAGGACGCTGAGGCCTTCGCGGAAATTCAGGGCGAGCTTATCGATGAGAACGATGTCGCGGATCGCGAGCTGACTCAGCATGCCGCGGGTTTGGCCTCGTTGGATACGGTGGCCACGTCTTAAGGCGAAGCGGCGGCGGCTTCACTCGAAAAATGGCCCGCGAACGAAAGCGTGTCGTCGCGGGCCGGATCGAGCGGCTAGGGCTCGTTTGTCGCCGAACCGGTATCCGCTTCGGCGTAGAGCGCTTAGCGCGCGTCGGCGGTGCGGCCGATGACGCCGCGATAGACCTTGCTGAGCCAGGAGGACTTCTCCTCGCGCGGCTCCAGGCCACCGTTCTGGAGGAGCGCGAACGCATCCTTGTACCAGGGGCTGTCGGGGAAGTTGTGGCCGAGCACGGCGGCGGCGGTCTGGGCCTCGGCGGTGATGCCGAGCGCCATGTAGGCCTCCACCAGACGCTCCAGCGCTTCTTCAGCGTGGCGGGTCGTCTGGTACTTGCTCACCACGTCCCGGAAGCGGTTGATCGCGGCGGGGAAGTTGCGGCGCTCCAGGTAGAACCGGCCGACTTCCATCTCCTTGCCGGCGAGCTGGTCGCGGGTGATCTGGATCTTGGCCTTGGCATCGGCCGCGTATTCGGAGGTCGGGTATTTCTGGACGAGTTCCTGCAGACCGGCCAGCGCCTTCTCGGAGCGGTCCTGGTCGCGGGTCACGTCGGGGATCTGCTTATAATGCGACATCGCCATCAGGTACTGGGCGTAGGCCGCGTCCTTGCTCGCCGGATGGCGCTGCAGGTAACGCTTCGAGGCGTTGATCGCGTCGTCGTATTTCTGGCCCTCGTAATTCGAGTAGGCCGTCATCAGCAGCGCTTTGCGCGACCAGTCCGAATAGGCATAGGCCTTGTCGAGTTCGCCGAACTTCTTCGACGCGCCCTCGAAATCCTTGTCTTCCATCTTGGCCAAGCCCTCGCTGTAGAGCTTGTCGGCCGGGACGTCGGGAATGATCTCGGGCTTGTACTTCTCGGCGAAGGGATTGATCGAGTCGAGGGTGTCGCAGCCGCCGAGGCCGAGGCCGCAGAGCGCCAGGAGCACGAAAGCCGTCGCCCCGCGGTTACGATCGTTGAGACGCATTCCGGTTCCCCCAACAGATGCGCCCGGCAAGGGGGCCGCATCGTCAAGCCATACAAATGTCGGTCGAGCGGCTGACGGCACGGTGCCACGGCCCATGTGCCTCTATGGGGCACACGCGACCTCGCCTCTTGTCACGGACGCTTTACCAGTGGCGTCCGATTTGGGCGTGAAAGCGGCGGCCGAGAGGCTGACGCAATCGAAGCGAGGGTGTTGCTGAGAGGTTACAGGTCGCTGGCGAAGGCGGCGAGGCCGAGACCGACGCCGAATTCCGGGCGGGAGGTCTCGCGGCGGGCGCCGGCGGCTTCGAGGATCGTGTAGTTGGCGCGGTCAGCGAAGAGCGCGTCGAGGACGCCGACATTCATCCGGTGGCCGCCGCAATAGGAGCGGTAGGCGCCCTGGATCGGCAGGCCGGCGAGGGCCAGGTCGCCGACGGCATCGAGATACTTGTGCCGCACGAACTCGTCGGCGTAGCGCAGGCCCTCGGGGTTGACGACGGCGTTGTCGCCGACCGCCACAGTGTTCTCGAGGGAGGCGCCGAGCGCGAAGCCGGCTTTCCAGTAGCGCTCTACGTCCTTCATCATGCCGAAGGTGCGGGCATTGGCGATTTCGCGGCGGTAGGAAGCGGGGTTCAGGTCCATCGCCTTGCGGCTGCGGCCGATCACCGGGTTCTCGAAGTCGATCTCCACGTCGAGGCGGAAGCCGCGGTCGATGGGGCGGAGTTCGGCGAAGGCGCGGCCTACCTCGATGCGGACGGTGCGGAGCACCTTGATCCAGCGACGGGGCGCCCCGCAGGTGGTGATGCCGATGGCGTCGATGGCTTCGACGTAGAGGCGGGCGCTGCCGTCCAAGATCGGCATTTCCGGCCCGTCGATCTCGACGAGGACGTTGTCGATGCCGAGCCCGTAGAGGGCGGACATCAGATGCTCGATGGTGGCGACCGCGCCGCTCTCCACGTCACCGATGACGGTGCACAACTCGGTGGCGGAGACGCAGGCGTGGTGGGCCTTGATGAGCCGGTCGTGACCGGTGGGCATTCCGGTACGGAGGAAGCAGATTCCGTGATTGGCCGCAGCGGGATGGAGAGTGATCTCCACCGGCTTGCCGGAATGGACGCCGATGCCACGAAGCGTGGCCGGGCCCTTGAGAGTTGTTTGTTGGTTCGTCCGCATTCCCTAGCCCTCGGCCGTGATCAGGCTCGCTCTCCCTGGATTACGGGATTGCGCCGCCTCTGCGATCCGTCCGCTGCTTGAAGCCCCTGCGAGCGCTGACGGCGAAACCGCCGCGCCTTTTTCGTTCCAAAAATCGTATACGCGGGGCCCGAAGCGTTAGCCAAATCACGCTTTCTTACGCTCTGTTACAGACACGCTTTCCGGAGACGTTCTGGATAACCGTTTTCGGACAAGGACTTAAAACGAGGTTAAGCCCGGGGTCCTGAGACCCCGGGCTTGTTGCATAAACACCGCTACGGACGCTTAGCGTGGCGTTTCAGTTCGCCTGACGACGCAGGAAGGCCGGGATTTCGAGCTGGTCGTCATCCATCAGACGGGGCTGGGGGGCCACACGTCCCTGTGGATCGAGGTTGCCCTGAGCCGGACGGTAGGCCGGAGGAGCCGCCACGGGTGCCCGTTTGGCGTATTCCGGCTGGGGCGCCGGCTGCGGGGCAGGAGCGCGCATCTGCGGCAGCGGGGCGGTCTCGGCCTCCTCGCGGCGTCCGCCGAAGCCGACGGTGGCAAGGCGGCGCAGCAGCGTCATCCGCTTGGAATCCCCTGCCGGCTCGGCCGGCTCCACGGCGTTCCTGGCGCGAAGCTGAGCCTGGCCGGGCATCGGCAGATCCTGGATCTGCGGCATGCGCGGGGCGCGGGCCACCGCCACGGCCGGACGCGGCGGCACGAACGGGCCGGCGGCCTGCTGCACCGGGGCCGGAGCCTGGACCGGGGCCGGAGCGGGCTCGTAGGCCACGGCCGTCCGCGACGGCATCTGAGTCAGGACGACCTCGTCGTGAACGATCGGGGCGGCGGGAGCTTCCATGCGCACGGATTCGGGGGCCATGGCCACCGGCTCGGACGCCACCGGGCGCGGGGCCTGCGGCTGGACCTGCGCCTGGGGCGCGGGGGCGTTGCCGGTCAGCGGCTGCTCTTGTCCGGGGGCACGAAAGGTGGGGGCGGGCTGTGCCGCCCTGGCCCTCGCTTCCGCACGCAGGCGCTCGGCCACTTCAGCGATCCGCTGCTCGGTCTGGACGATCTCGGGGTTGTTCTGCGAATGCGCGGTGATCAGCGCCGGCTCGATGCCGGTGGCGACCACGGAGACGCGGATGATGCCGTCGAGGCTCTCGTCGAACGTGGCGCCGAGGATGATGTTGGCGTCCGAATCCACCTCTTCGCGAATCCGCGTCGCGGCTTCGTCGAGCTCGTATAGGGTGAGGTCGTTGCCGCCCGTGATCGAGATCAGCAGGCCGCGCGCGCCCTTCATCGACACGTCGTCGAGGAGCGGGTTGGCGATGGCGGCTTCGGCGGCGCGGTTGGCGCGCTTCTCGCCGGAGGCCTCGCCGGTGCCCATCATGGCCTTGCCCATGCCGCGCATGATCGCGCGGACGTCGGCGAAGTCGAGGTTGATGAGGCCTTCCTTGACCATCAGGTCGGTGATGCAGGCGACGCCCGAATAGAGCACCTGGTCGGCCATGGCGAAGGCGTCGGCGAAGGTGGTCTTCTCGTTGGCGACCCGGAACAGGTTCTGGTTCGGGATCACGATGAGGGTGTCGACGGCGGCCTGGAGCTCCTGGATGCCGGCTTCGGCGGTGCGCATGCGGCGCACGCCCTCGAACTGGAACGGCTTCGTGACGACGCCGACGGTGAGGATGCCCATGTCGCGGGCGGCGCGGGCGATGACCGGAGCCGCACCGGTGCCGGTGCCGCCGCCCATGCCGGCGGTGATGAAGCACATGTGGGCGCCGGAGAGCTGGTCACGGATCTCGTCGATGACCTCGTCGGCGGCGGCCGAACCGACTTCGGGGTGCGAGCCGGCGCCGAGGCCCTGCGTCACGCCGAGACCCATCTGGATCACGCGCTCGGCCTTGGAGGAGGTGAGCGCCTGGGCGTCGGTGTTGGCGACGACGAACTCGCAGCCGAGGAGGCCCGATTCGATCATGTTGTTGACGGCATTGCCGCCGGCTCCGCCGACACCGAAGACGGTGATGCGGGGCTTGAGTTCGCGGATATCCGGCGCTTGCAGACTGATGGCCATGGTGTCGAGCCTCTCGTGCCTTTCACGTTTCATTTGACGGCCTCTCGGTGAGACCGCCGATGTGCTTGTGTCGGGTCCGGCGCCGATCCCCTTCTGGGGCGTCGGGCAACCGGTCCCGGCGTTCCTAGAAACTCTCGCGCAACCAGCGGTACACGCGGGGGATGTAGCCGTCGGTTCCGGTGCCCGCGAAGGCGCTGTGCCCGCGCGGCTCGAAATGTTCCGCATGCGCCACCTGCGGGTAGACCAGCAGGCCGACCGCGGCGGAGAAGGCGGGGCCCTTGGCGGCCTCGGGAAGGCCGCGGATGCCCAGCGGCCGGCCGATCCGGACCTGACCCTGCATCACCCGGCGGGCGACCTCGGGCAGTCCGACGAGCTGGCTCGCGCCCCCCGTCAGCACCACCCGGCGGCCGGCCTGGGCGGCGAAGCCGGCATTGCGGAGACGATCGCGAACGAGTTCGACGATCTCCTCCACCCGGGGCTTGATGATCCGCACGAGGTGCGAGCGCGGCACGTGGGTCGGTGCGTCGCCCTCGTCCTCGCCGACGCCGTGGACCGCGATCATGTCGCGCTCGTCGGAGGCGGTGGAGATCGCCGAACCGTAGAGGGTCTTGAGACGCTCGGCCGCCACCACGCGGGTGGAGAGGCCGCGGGCGATGTCCATGGTGACGTGGTGGCCGCCCACCGCCAGGGCGTCCACATGGACGAGGTGCCCGCCCTCGAACACGCCGAAGCTGGTGGTGCCGCCGCCCATGTCGACGACGCAGACGCCCATCTCGGCCTCGTCGTCGACGAGGGCGGAGAGGCCGGCGGCGTAGGGGGTGGCGATCACCGCCTCGACGCCGAGATGGCAATGCTCCACCGCGAGCATCAGGTTGCGGGCGGCGGCCGCCTCCGCCGTGACCACGTGGAGGTCGACGCCGAGCGACTCGCCGATCATCCCGGTGGGGTCGATGACCGCGCCCTGGCCGTCGATGGCGTAGCCGGTGGGAAGGGCATGGAGCACGGTCCGGCCGTGGCTGACGCCATGGGCGCTCGCCGTCTCCAGGGCGCGCTCGACATCCGAGCTCATGACGGTGCCGGTGCGGACACCGACATGCGCCTCGAAATGCTGCGAGCCGAGGCGGCCGCCGGACATGTTGACGATGACCGACTGGACCTCGACCTTCGCCATCCGCTCGGCGGCATGGACCGCCTGGCGGATCGCCCCTTCGGCGGCTTCGAGATCGACGATGGCACCGCCCTTGAGGCCGTGCGAGCGCTGATGTCCGATGCCGATGATGCGGGCGAAATGGGTCCGTCCGCGCAGGGTCGTGAGAGCCTCGGCCGGCTGGAGCTCGGCGATGAGGCAGACGACCTTGCTCGTGCCGATGTCGAGCACCGAGAGGATGGTGCTCCGGCGCGCGGAGAGCGGTTTCATACGCGGCGTCAGGCCGTGTTGCGCGTGCATCGGATTACCGGGCGAAGGAGGCGGGAAGGGCGGGCTGGCGGGACGCGAGAAGCGCCGGACGAATCGTACGGCTCATGTCTCTGTCCCCTTGCCCTTCGGCTTCTTCTTCTGGGATTCGGCGCGGGTGGCGGCCGCCTCCTCCGTGAGCCGCACCACCACCCGGTCGGGCAGTCGCAGGTCCACGGCGATGATGTCCTTCTCGAGGATGCGGCTGTCGCGCTCGAGCTTGGCGAGGCGGGCGAGAGCCTCAGCGGCGCCGGTCTCGGGCAGGCGGATGTCGACGCCGTCGAGCTTCAGGGTCCAGCGCCGGCCGGAGACGTAGGTGCCGGCCTTGACCCGCTCGCCGAGATCGCCCGCCGCCTCGATGAGGGCGAGGTAATCCTTGAGGCGCTCGTTGGCCTCTTCACCCACCACGAGGGGGAGCGCGGCGTAACGGTCGTCGCGCATCTCGTCGATGACGGTGCCGTCGGCGGCGATGACCGAGATCTCGCCGTTGCGCTGCCACAGGGCGGCGGGCTCGCGCTCGACCTGGTTGATGACGATCTCGTTCGGATAGACCTTGCGCACCGAGACGCTGGCGATCAGCGGCACGTCGAGGAGGCGCTGGCGCGCTTCGGCGACGTCGAGGAAGACCACGGAAGAATGACCGTCGATGCCGGCGGCCTGCAGCACTTCCCGCTCATAGAGCCGGGAGATGCCCGAAATGGTGACGCGCTCGACGCCGAAACCGGCGAGGCGGGCGAGGACGTCGGAGGGACGGCCGTTCTCGAGCACGAAGCGGTCGTAGCGGCCGCTGGCGACGAAGCCGGTGATCGACAGGGCGGCGAAGGCCACCGTGACGGTCAGCGTGCCCGCATGACGCGGGATGCGCCGCTCGATCGGCTGGGCGAGCCGCGCACGGCGCGACCGCATGAAGGGGCGTACCAGCCGGGGCAAGCGCGCCGCCAGACCGGCGACGAGCGAGCCCGGACCGGGCGCGGGGGTTCCGTCGACGCCAGCCTGACCGGCTGCGTTCAACGACCCAGAGTAGCGTCCTCCACCATCCATCGGACGAGCTCACCGAAACTCAAGCCAGCGTAGGCTGCGATCTCCGGCACAAGGCTCGTCTTGGTCATCCCGGGCTGCGTGTTGACCTCCAGGACGACGAGGGCACCGGTTCCACCCGGTGTGTCGTCGTATCGAAGGTCCGCACGGCTGATGCCCCGGCATCCAAGTGCTTGATGCGCCGTTAACGACAACTCTTGGACACGCTGGTAAATTTTTGGTTTAATTTCTGCCGGGAGAACGTGGATCGACCCCCCCTCGGCGTACTTCGCATCGAAGTCGTACCACTCCCCCGAGGCGGGCTTGATCTCGATGACACCGAGGGCCTTGTCCCCCATCACCGCGCAGGTGAGCTCGCGGCCCGCAATGTAAGTCTCTGCAAGGACTTGCTCCCCATAGACCCACTCGTCCGAGGCGAGAATCTGGGGCGGATGGGAGCGACCGTCCCGGACGATGATGACGCCCATGGAGGAGCCCTCGGCGATGGGTTTGATCACGTAGGGAGGAGTTAACGGGTGTGCCTTCGCGGCATCATGACGGTTAACGATCAGCCCCTCCGGTACGCTCACCCCGGCCGCCTTCATGATCGTTTTGGCACGTTCCTTATGCATCGCCAGCGCCGAGGCCAGGACGCCCGAATGGGTGTAGGGGATGCGCAGGATCTCCAAAAGTCCCTGGATCGTGCCGTCCTCGCCGGCCGGGCCGTGCAGGGCGTTGAGGGCGACGTCCGGGCGCAGGTCGCTGAGCACCGTCGCGATGTCCGGTCCGACATCAACCTGCGTGACGCAGAACCCCTCCCCTTGGAGGGCTTCCGCGCAGGCGCTGCCCGAGTTCAGGGAGACCTGACGCTCGGAGGACCATCCGCCCATCAGGACGGCGACGTGCTTGGACATTTCCAATTCCTTCCGATGCCGCGTCGTTGGCCATGGCCGTGACGCGCTCGCCCTTGGTTTTGCTCGGCAGACGGTCTCGTGGTTCCGAGAATCGTTGTGCCGAGAATCGTCGTGCGATTCGGGCCGCCTCTAGCCGGGTGTCGAGGCCGGGACACCGATTCGCTTGATCTCCCAATGCAGTTCGACGCCCGAATGCTCGCGCACCCGGCGGCGGACCTCCTCGCCGAGCCCCTCGATATCGGCGGCGGTGGCGCCGTCGCGGTTGATCAGGAAGTTGCAGTGCATCTCCGAGACCTGGGCCCCACCCATGGTGAGCCCCCGGCAGCCGGCGGCATCGACGAGCTGCCACGCCTTGCCGCCCGGCGGGTTCTTGAAGGTCGAGCCGCCGGTGCGCTCGCGAATCGGCTGGGCCGCCTCGCGCGCGGCGGTGACGCGGTCCATCTCGGCCTCGATGGCGTGGCGGTCGCCGGGACGGCCCCGGAACAGCGCACTCGTGAAGATCACGTCCTCGGGCGAGGCGCTGTGACGGTAGGTGAAGCCCATTTCCGCATGGGTGAAGCACCGCAGCTTGCCCGTGCGGTCGATGCCGCGCGCCTCCACCAGCACGTCGGTCGTCTCCCCGCCATGCGCGCCGGCATTCATGCGCAGCGCGCCGCCGATGGAGCCGGGAATGCCCCGGAAGAAGGCCAACCCATCGAGGGACGCCTCCGCCGCCGCCTTGGCGAGGCGCATGTCCGGCACCGCGGTCCCGGCCCGCAGGGTCTCGCCGTCGATCTCCACGGACCCGAAGGCCTTGCCGCCGAGCCGGATCGTGACGCCGGGAATGCCACCGTCGCGGACGATCAGGTTCGAGCCGAGGCCGATCACGGTGACCGGAGTTTCCGGGTCGAGGGCGCCCAGGAGGTGCGCGAGGTCCTCCTCATCGGCCGGCGTGAACAGAACCTGTGCCGGGCCGCCGACGCGGAACCAGGTGAGGTCGGCGAGCGACGGATTCGCCAAGAGCCGACCACGCAGGGCGGGCGCTGCGGCGCGGATGGCGGGGGTGATGTCGGGAAAGGCGGTCATGGGAGCACCTCCCCTCTCCCCGCTTGCGGGGAGAGGGCTTCGTCCCCCTTGTCGGGGACGAGGCGAGCGGAGCGAAGGTGAGGGGGCGCCACCGGAAGTGACTCTCCGGGAATCGCCCCCTCACCCTCGCCCTGCGGGCTCGTCGCGCCGACGACGAGGTCGTCGCGACCCTCTCCCCGCAAGCGGGGAGAGGGGGGCAAAGCGGCTCGGATCGTGTCCATGACGCCAGCGATGTTGTTCATGATCTCAGCATTCCAAAAGCGCAGGACGCGATAGCCCCTCGCAGACAACCACGCATCCCTAACGCGATCCGGCAGACTATCCGCATGCTGGCCGCCATCGGCCTCGACGATGAGCCTCGCTTCGCGACAGGCAAGATCGGCGATGTAGGGGCCGATGCTCTCCTGGCGCGTGAACTTGAAGCCTGCGAGGCGTCGATCGCGAAGGTGATGCCAGAGACGGCGCTCCGCATCGGTCTGCTCCCGTCTCAGATGCCGGCGAAATCCAGTTCGTCTCGGATCGCCGGCACGCATCCCATCCTCACCCCTGCAACGCCGCCAATTCGCCCGGCAGGGCGTAGGCCCATTGCGTGATGTTGCCGGCGCCGAGGCACACGACGTAATCGCCGGGCTTGGCGCGGGTGGCCACGAGGCCGGCGAGGTCTTCGGTGCGCTCCAAGGCGAGGGCGTCGCGGTGGCCGCGCGACTTCAGGCCCGAGACGAGGCCGTCGCGGTCCATGCCCTCGATCGGGGCTTCGCCGGCCGCGTAGACGGGGGCGACGATGACCGTGTCGGCATCGTTGAAACAGGTACAGAAATCGTCGAACAGCGAGGCGAGCCGGGTGTAGCGGTGCGGCTGGACGATGGCGACGACGTTGCCCTCGGTGGAGGCGCGGGCGGCCTTGAGCACGGCCTTGATCTCCACCGGATGGTGTCCGTAATCGTCGAAGATCAGCGCGCCGTTCCACTCGCCGGTCTTGGTGAAGCGGCGCTTGACGCCGCCGAACCCGGCCAGTGCCTTGCGGATCGCCTCCGGCTCGACGCCGAGCTCGTGCGCGACGGCGAGGGCCGCGGTGGCGTTGAGCGCATTGTGCTTGCCCGGCATGGGGAGGACCAGATCTTCCATCTCCATGCGGAAGCCGGGGCGCCGGTCGCGGATCATGACGCGGAAACGGCTCTGGCCGCCGCGCAGGTCCACGTCGATGAGGCGGACATCGGCCTGGGGGTTCTCGCCGTAGGTGATGATGCGGCGATCCTCGATATGCCCGACGAGATCCTGCACCACCGGATGGTCGATGCACATGACGGCGAAGCCGTAGAACGGGATATTGTCGATGAAGCGCCGGAACGCGTCCTTGACCGCCTCGAACGAGCCGAAATGGTCGAGATGCTCGGGGTCGATATTGGTGACGATGGCGACGTCGGCGGGAAGCTTCAGGAAGGTGCCGTCGGATTCATCGGCCTCCACCACCATCCACTCGCCCTCGCCCATGCGGGCATTGGTGCCGTAGGCGTTGATGATGCCGCCATTGATGACGGTGGGGTCGAGGTTGCCGGCATCGAGCAGGGTGGCGACAAGGGAGGTCGTGGTGGTCTTGCCATGCGTGCCCGCGATGGCGACGCAGGATTTGAAGCGCATCAGCTCGGCCAGCATCTCGGCGCGGCGCACCACCGGCAGGCGGCGCTCGCGGGCGGCGATGAGCTCGGGATTGTCACGCCGGATCGCGGTGGAGACCACCACGAGGGCGGCCTCCTCCACGTTCTGCGCGGCATGGCCGATGAAGGTCTTCATGCCCTTCTCGGCCAGCCGCCGCACATTGGCGTTGTCGTTGGCGTCCGACCCCTGCACCGTGTAGCCGAGATTCGACATGACCTCGGCGATGCCGGACATGCCGATGCCGCCGATGCCGATGAAATGGATGGGGCCGAGCTTGTCGGGCAGCTTCATGGTGTGACTCAGTCTCGTCGTGTCGCGGAGCGCGTGAGGGCGCCCCGGCTCGGAATCAGGTGCGGACCGCCGTCTCGAGGACGACATCGGCCAGCCGCTCGGCGGCGTCGTGGATGCCCGCGCTTTTGGCGGCTGCGGCCGCCGCGGTCAATTTTGCCGGATCGGTGAACAGGTCGAGGAGCTCGGCCGTGAGGCGATCCGGCGTGAAGGCGCTCTGCTGGATGGCGAGCGCCGCGCCGATCCGGCTGAGCGTCGCGGCATTGGCGGCCTGGTCCTGGTCGAGGGCGCCGGGCAACGGCACCAGGATCGACGGCCGCCCCATCGCGGCGAGTTCCGATACAGTGGACGCGCCGGAGCGTCCGACGACCAGATGGCTGCGGGCCATGCGGGCCGGCAGGTCCTTGAAGAACGGCGCCGTCTCGAGACCGGCGAGGCCGAGGGAGAGGTAGAGGTTCTGGACCTCGGTGAGGTCTTCGGCCCGCACCTGCTGCACCAGCATCAGCCGCGCGCGAAGGTCGGCGGGCAGTTGCGCGATGGCTTTCGGCACCACCTGCCCCATCACCGCCGCGCCCTGGCTGCCGCCGAAGACGAGGAGATGGCGCTCATCCGCCTCGCCCACGGGCGGGTAGGGCGTCCGCGCGGCGGCGAGCACGGCGGGACGGAGCGGGTTGCCGGTATGGGTGCGCGGGGCATTGGCCTTCAGGGGGATGCCACGCACCTCCGCGAAGCCGGTGGCGATGGCGCGCGCACCCCGCGCGAGGAAGGCGTTGGCGCGCCCCATCACCGCGTTCTGCTCGTGCAGGATGGTCGGAACACGCAGGATCTGCCCGGCGAGAACCGGCGGCACGGTCGGATAGCCGCCAAAGCCCACGATGGCGGCCGGGTTGATCCGCCGGATCTCGCGCGCGGCCACGCCGAAGCCGCGCCCGAGGGTGAGGAGCGCCCCCGCCCGCTTCACGATGGAGCGGCCGGACGGCGTCGCCGAGGCGATGGTGACAATCTCGGAGGCCGGAAACTCACCCGCGATGGAATCGACACGGGCGTCGGTGGCGAGCACCACTCGGACGCCCCGCGCACGCAGGGCATGGGCGAGGCTCTCGGCGGGGAAGAGATGGCCGCCCGTGCCGCCGGCACAGAGCAGGATCGTCGGCGTCATCACGGTCACCGCATCACTCCGGCGACGGTGGCGGGCGCGGTGCCCGGGGGCTTCTGGCTCAGGGTCGACATGCGCGGCCGCTTGCGGGTGAGCGCCACGAGGAAGCCCATGCCCAACGCCAGCGAGATCAGCGACGACCCGCCATAGGAGACGAAGGGCAGGGTCATGCCCTTGGCCGGCATCAGCCGCACGTTCACCGCCATGTTGATGCAGGCCTGCAGGCCGAACAGGGTGGTGAGACCGGTGATGGCCAGGCGCGAGAAGGTGTCGTCGGTGCGTCGCGCCAGCTTCAGCCCCCGCATCACGATATAGGCGAAGAGGCAGACGAGGCCGAGGCAGACGATGACGCCGAATTCCTCGCCGGTGACGGAGAAGATGAAGTCGGTATGGGCGTCGGGCAGGTGGCGCTTGGCCACGCCCTCCCCCGGGCCGGTGCCGAACCAGCCGCCGGAATTGAACGATTCCCGCGCCCAGTATTCCTGGAAGCTGTCGCCGGAATCCTTGTCGAGGAAGCGGGTGATGCGCTCGCGCACGTGATGCAGGAACTGGTAGGCGAAGCCGACGCCGACGAGGCCGGCGACACCCAGGCCCGCGACCCAGAACCAGTGCAGGCCGGCTACGAAGAACAGCGAGCACCAGACGATGGTGATCAGCATGGTCTGGCCGAAATCCGGCTGCAGGATCAGCGGCACGATGGTGACGGGCAGGAGCAGGATCGCCAGCAGGCCGCCGGGCATGTCGCGGCGCTGCGCGCCTTCGGAGAAGGCCCAGGCGGCGACGACCACGAAGGCCGGCTTCACGAATTCGGAGGGCTGCAGGCCGAACGGGCCGAACTGGATCCAGCGATGCGCGCCCTTGATCTCCGGTCCGAACTTGCCGGCGAGGATGCAGAGGGTGACGCCGACGATCCAGGTGGCCAGGGCCACGCGGCGGATATGGCGCAGCGACAGGAACGACACCACGACGATGATGAGGATCGTCGGGGCGAGGTACATCGCCTGGCGGTTGAGGAAGTGGAAGGTCGGCAGGCCGATCTTCTCGGCCACCGGCGGCCCACCGCCCATGAGGAAGACGAGGCCGGCCACCATCAGGGCGGTGAGGCCGGCAAGCAGGCCGCGATCGACGGTCCACCACCAGTCGGTCAGGGGCGTGCGTTCCGCGCGGGACATCATGAGGCGTCGCTCTCCGTGAGCCTTACGGCGCCCGGAAAGAGCAGCCGACAGCCGCCGGCAGCATCAAGCCGGCTCGGATTCGATCCTGTGCCGGAATGGTAAACCAAGTCTTTCACGACGCTCGACTGAACGACAGCCATGCGTCGCCGAACCTGGGTCGTGGCGGGACGCGGGGGTGCGCCGCGCTTACCGCCTCATCGACTTGAACCCGCAGGTGGGGCCGTTGTCGCGGTAGCCGGCGGGGCAGCGGCGGACGCAGGCGCCGGCCGCGAATTTCAGCGGCGGGCGGCAAGCATTGCGGACGCTCCGCGGCCGGAACTCGTAATCCTGTGCCGGACCCGCCATCGCCTCTCCACCGAGAGTGAGGGAAGCGGCGAGCAACAGGGCGGCGCGAAGGGCGAGACGCGAGATCATGGCGGTTTCCGATGGACGAGACGTGAGCGTATCCCGCCGCGACCTCGCCGATTCGGTCAAGGCCGCTTCATCGATATGACGGCGGGATCTCAGCGGTTCATGTTCTTGAAACGGCAATAGCCCCGGCCGGTATCGCGATATCCGGCGGGGCAGCGCTTGACGCAGGCCCCGGCCGCGAATTTCAGCGGCGGCTTGCAGAGGCCGCCGAAGCGCTTCTCGCGATCCATCGAGTATTTCGCTTGCGCCGGCGTGGAGAGCGCGACACTCCCGAGGGGCGCCGCCACCGTCAGCACGAGGAGGGACGCGAAGGCGAGCCGCAGAATCATCGGGACATCCGGACGAAAGGAAGACAGGCGGACAATGCGCCTGCCTCCGAGCGGTTCGATTCCGGACAAAGCCCGTCAGGCCGCTTTGCAGTCGTAAAATCCTTCGCGGATCGCCTCGGGGTCGAGCTTGCGGCCGATGAAGACGACGCGGGAGACGCGGGCCTCGTCCTCTTTCCACGGCCCCTGGAGGTCGCCGTCGAGGATCTGGTGGACGCCCTGGAAGACGAAGCGCTGGGGCTCGTTCGGGAAGGCCACGATGCCCTTGCAGCGCAGGATGTCCGGTCCCTGGACCTGGGTCAGGGTCGAGATCCAGGGCATGAACTTCTCCGGGTCCACCGGGCCGTCGATCCTGGCCGAGACCGACTGCATCTCGTCGTCATGGTGATGGTGGTGGCCCTCTTCGAGGAAGTCCGGCTCGATATCGAGGATGCGCGAGAGGTCGAAGGCGTTGCGGTCGAGCACCTGATCGAGGGCGACGTCGCAGCGGCTGGTGCGGTGGACCTTGGCATAGGGGTTGATCGAGCGGATCAGGCCCTCGACGCGGTCGAGATCGGCGGGCTCCACGAGGTCCGCCTTGTTGAGCAGGATCACGTCTGCGAAGGCGATCTGGTTCTTGGCCTCCGGCGCGTCCTTGAGGCGGTCGGCCAGCCACTTGGCGTCGGCCACCGTCACCACCGCGTCGAGGCGGGCGGCGGCGCCGACATCCTCGTCGATGAAGAAGGTCTGGGCCACGGGTGCCGGGTCGGCGAGGCCGGTGGTCTCCACGATGATCGCGTCGAACTTGCCGCGCCGCTTCACCAACCCGTCCATGATGCGGATGAGGTCGCCGCGCACGGTGCAGCAGACGCAGCCGTTGTTCATCTCGAACACTTCCTCGTCGGCGCCGATGACGAGGTCGTTGTCGATGCCGATCTCGCCGAATTCGTTGACGATGACGGCGTAGCGCTTGCCGTGGTTCTCGGTGAGGATGCGGTTGAGCAGCGTGGTCTTGCCAGCTCCGAGATAGCCGGTGAGCACGGTCACGGGGATCTTCGAGGAGGCGGGTGTCGGGCTGTCGGACATGCAAGGCTCTTCAGGTTCGCGTAATCGGCCGCGTCGGCTGTGTGGCGCCTGTTATATTGTATCATCGCCCTGCAATGAAAGGGCGTTTCCTCACCCTGTCCGGGCTGGCCTGAGACTCTCGCACAACGCCGCCAGGGTGAGGCGGAAGCCGGCCGATCCGGCGAGCAGCCGCTCCAGCATGAGCGCGCCCTCCAGGGTCGCCACCACCATCCGGGCCGTGGCGGCCGGATCGAGACCGGGGCGCAGGCTCCCGTCGGCACACCCCTCGGCCAGAACCTGCTCCAGCCAGGCGATGTGCTTGTCGAAGAACCGGGCGAGCTCGGCGCGCAGCGCGTCCGGCAGCGTGTCCCTCTCGATGGCGAGCACGGCGCAGAGACAGCCGAGCCCATCCTCGACCCCGGTGAGATAGTGCCGGCCATAGGCCTCGATCCGCGCGATCGCGTCCGGCTGGGCCGCGACGATGGCGGCGAGCGCCGCGTCGTAGCGGGCGTCGTAGGCCTCCACCAATGCGAGGGCGAGGTCGGTCTTCGTGCGGAAATGGTGATGGATGCTCGCCTTGCGGATGCTCACCGCCTCGGCGAGGTCGCCGTAGCTGAAACCGGAATAGCCCCGGCCCCGTACCAGGATCTCGGCCTGGGCCAGCAGCTCCGCTCTGGTGTCTCTCATGGTCGGTCGATCATGGTCGGGGGCTTCGCGAAACCGGGGAGGGAGGCACGAAGGCGTGATGCGCAACTCCGCGCGTCAGCACTTATGCCGTTGACGGCAGCAAAAATCTACCTACTAGATGGTAGCTATAAAAACGGGAGGATAATTCATGAAAGGTCGCTTCGCCGGGCGATCCTCGCAGGATATGCCATGAACCCGCAGCCTCTGCGGAGCTTGGCCACGCGCCGCGCCGCTCTGTTCGGCGGGCTGTGCCTGTGCTGCCTGCCGAGCCTCGGCCGGGCGGCGGAATCCTTCACGATGGACGAAGTCGGGCCGGGCATCTTCATGCGGCGCGGCCTCGATGCCGAGGCGACGCCCGAGAACGGCGACGCCATCGCCAATATCGGCTTCGTCGTCGGCGAGACATCCGTGCTCGTGACCGAATCCGGCGGCAGCCTCGCCGATGGGGAATGGCTCCGCGCCGAAATCGGGAAACGCACGTCGAAGCCGGTCAGCCACGTGGTGCTGACCCATGTCCATCCCGACCATTGCTTCGGCGCGCAGGCCTTCGCGCAGGACAAGCCGGTCTTCATCGGCCACCACGCCCTGCGGTCCGCCCTCGATTCGCGGGGCGACTTCTACAGGACGCGCCTCGTGGAAATCCTCGGGGCCGACAAGGCCGGATCGGCGGTGTACCCGACGATGGAGGTGGCCGACACGGCCGAGATCGACCTCGGCGGACGGAGCCTGCGCTTCACCGCCCACGGCACCGCCCATACCAATTGCGACCTCTCCATGGTCGATACCCGGACGGGCATCCTGTTCCCGGCCGATCTCCTGTTCGTCACCCGGGTCCCGTCCCTCGACGGCAGCCTGCTCGGCTGGCTGAAGGAGGTCGAGACACTGACCGGACTGGGTGCGACGAAGGCCGTGCCCGGCCATGGCCCGACCCTGGTCGATGCCGCGCCCGCCTTCGCCGACCTGACGCGCTACCTCACGGTGCTCCGCGACGAAACCCGCAAGGCCATCGCCGCCGATCAGCCCATCGACAAGGCGATCGACAGTATCGGCCAGTCGGAGCGCGAGAAATGGGTCCTGTTCGACACGTATAACGGCCGCAACGTCACTCAGGCCTACAAGGAGCTTGAGTGGGAATGAGCCAGCGCCACATCATCACGACGAGGAGAGACGCCATGACCACCTACGCGCCGACACCGATCTCCGCGACCAAACGGTCCTTCACCGCCGCCCTGTGCCTGTCCGCCGCCATGCTGATGGGCGGCTCCGCCCTCGCCGCCGGCTCCAGCGACACCGATGCGGAGCGGCTGGAGCGCTGGCGGGACATTGCCAAATCCATCTTCGGCGACCGCGCGATCGAGCCGACCGATGCGCCCATCAAGGTCGATGCCCCGCCGCGCGCCCTCGACGCCTCCCTGGTGCCGATCACCCTGATGATGCCGGAGAAGGACAGGATCGCCGCCGTTCATCTCATCATCGACGACAACCCGTCGCCCTATGCCGCCCACATCACCTTCGGCCCCGCCGCCGACCCGAGCGAGGTGAAGCTCCGGGTGCGGA
Organism: Methylobacterium sp. CM6247; assembly: GCF_054817925.1. Classification (NCBI taxonomy): domain Bacteria; kingdom Pseudomonadati; phylum Pseudomonadota; class Alphaproteobacteria; order Hyphomicrobiales; family Methylobacteriaceae; genus Methylobacterium; species Methylobacterium sp. CM6247. The sequence continues at coordinate 2,019,705 of NZ_JBTXKX010000003.1, read as the reverse complement.
TCAACAACTACACCAACGTCCACGCCGTGGCCGAAACCAAGGACGGCAAGCTCTACGAGGCCGTGAAGTTCGTCAAAGCCTCGGGCGGCTGTTCCGCCCCCATGGGGATGAGCGACGAGGAGGCCCTGAAGGGGGCCGGCGACATGAAGATGAAGTTCGCCGAGGGCGGCCAGGGCAAGCCCACGGAGGCGACGCTGATGGTCCGTCACCCGAATTTCAGCGGGATGCAGATGAACCAGATCACCCGCGATTACACGCCGGCCCGCTACATCAACAAACTCGACGTCTCCTCCAACGGGAAGCTCGTCTTCTCCATGAACGGCGACATCTCCATCGCGTCGAACCCGGTGATCAATTTCGCCCTCGCGCCCGACGCCAAGGGCCCGATCAAGGTGGTGGCCACGGACAACCAGCAGAGCCGCTGGGAACACAGCTTCAACACGCCGACCCCGAGCAACTGACGATGAGGATGCCGCGCATGATTCGATCGATCGGAGTCGCAGCCATCGCCCTCGCCATCCTGTCGGGCGCCCCGGCCTGGGCGGCGAGCCCCGCCGATTCACCCGTGAACGTGCCGGAGCCCGAAGGCTTCTGGACCGGGCCGCCGAAGGCCTACACCCCCAAGACCCTGACGGGGGCGACGGTGGTCGATATCGACGCCCTCGACAAGCTGGTCGCCGCCGAGAAACCGGTGATGATCGACGTGGCCATGGCCGACCAGAAGCCGGTGGGCTTTCCCACCGACCGGCCCTGGCTGCCCGCCCACCGCTCGATTCCCGGCAGCGTCTGGATGCCGGGCGCGGGCGCGGCGCCGATGGCCCCGGCGCGGGAGGCGCAGTTCCTCGCCCGCGTCGCCGACCTCACCGGCGGCGACAAGACGAAGCCGGTGGTCACCTTCTGCCATCCCGAATGCTGGGGCAGCTGGAATGCCGGCAAGCGCCTGCTCCAGAACGGCTATACCCGCGTCTACTGGTTCGCCGACGGGGTCGAGGGCTGGCAGGACAGGCACGACACCACGATCCTGAAGGTCGATGCCGCCTGGGCCGCCAAGCCCGCCGGCGAGGCGCAGAGATAGACGCCCGCCGGCGAGGCACAGAGATAAAGACGGGCGTGAGGAGCCGGCCTCGGTGACGCGGCCGGTTCCAAGCTGCGCACACCTCACTGTCGAGACATTCCCGATGATCAGCCGTCGCGCCCTCCTCCTCACGACGGCCCTTCTCGCCATCGCCGGCGAGACCCTCGCCGCCGAACCGTTCGACGAGGCGGCCTTCGCAGCCGCTCAAGGTGCCGGCCGGCCGATCGTCGTGGAGGTGACCGCCCCCTGGTGCCCGATCTGCAAGGCGCAGCGGCCGCTCCTGAAGGCTCTCTCCGAACAGCCGCGTTTCAAGGATCTGGCGATCTACGAGATCGACTTCGACACGCAGAAGGCACTGATGCGCCGGTTCGATGCGCGCATGCAGAGCACGCTCATCGTCTTCAAGGGACGCGAGGAGGTCGGCCGCTCCGTGGGCGAGACTCAGGGCGAATGGATCGAGTCCCTGGTGGAGAAGGCCCTTTAGAGCGGCGCCGGGAATCCAGCGGGCATCCCTGTCATGCACACGTCCCTTCCATGCATACGTCCCTTCCATGAATACGTCCCTCACATGAATACGTCCCTGGGCCTTGCCTTCCTCGCCGGCCTGCTCACGATTCTCTCTCCCTGCGTGCTGCCGCTACTTCCCATCGTTTTGGGGGCTGCGGCCTCCGAGCATCGTTTGGGGCCGGCGGCCCTGGCGGCCGGGCTCGCTCTGTCCTTCGTGGCGCTAGGCCTGTTCGTGGCGACCGTTGGGTTCAGCCTCGGCATCGACGGCGACGTGCTCCGCCCGGTGGCGGCGCTCCTGCTCGTTCTCGTCGGAATCGTCCTCATCGTGCCCGCCTTGCAGGTCCGTCTCGCCGCCGCGGGCGGGCCCCTGAGCGACCGGCTGGAGCGACGCTTCGGCGGGATCGCGACCACCGGCCTCGCGGGCCAGTTCACCGTCGGCCTTCTGCTCGGCGCGGTGTGGAGCCCTTGCGTGGGGCCGACCCTGGGCGCCGCGTCTCTCCTCGCCGCGCAGGGGAAGGATCTGGCGCAGGTTGCCCTCACCATGCTGGTCTTCGGCCTCGGCGCCGCCCTGCCCCTGCTCGGCCTCGGCCTGCTGTCGCGCCGGGTGCTGATGGCGTGGCGGTCGCGGATGATGCGGGCCGGCGCGGGCCTCAAAGCGGCGCTCGGAATCGTTCTCGTCCTTACCGGATCAGCGATTCTGACCGGGCTCGACAAGCGTCTCGAGACGGCTCTCGTCTCGGCCTCGCCGGACTGGCTGACAGCTCTGACCACCCGTTTTTAGGTATACCAAGCGATACTGGGCTGAGCGGCGAAGAAAGCCGACGAAATCAGCAACGTCAGGGGCTTATGAAGCGAAGTAGCCCGTTGACAAGGCTCCGGTTGTGGCAGAATAAAGGCACCGAAGACGGCCCGACGTCTAGGGAGGAAACGCCCGACAAGGGTTGCGACGACAGGCGACGCCATCGCCATATCGTCAGCAGGATATCGGTCAGCCGCTCCAGTTCTATACCCTACAAGCGTCGAAGACCGTCATCACGACGGGTGATTTCAGCATTCCGAGCGTATAGACATCCCCGACATGCCTCCGGCCTTCGCGCCGCCGGCGAAACCGGGTTGAGATCGATGTCGCAAGTCGTTCAGTCACGCCGCATCCGTGCCGTGGACCTCGCCAAGCGCAAGGCCGAAGGCGCCAAGATCATCGCGCTGACGGCCTACCACGCCCATACCGCCAGCATCCTCGATCCTCATTGCGACTTCATCCTGGTGGGCGATTCCCTCGGCATGGTCATGCACGGGATGGAGACGACCCTGCCGGTGACCCTGGAGATGATGATCGTCCAGGCGCAGGCCGTGATCCGCGGCACCTCCAGGGCCCTCATCGTCGTGGACATGCCGTTCGGCTCCTACGAGGCGAGCCTTCAGCAGGCCTTCATGAGCGCCGCTCGCGTGCTGAAGGAGACCGGCGCCGGCGCGATCAAGATGGAAGGCGGCGCGCGTTTTGCCGAGACCGTCGCTTTTCTCGTGGAGCGGGGCATTCCGGTGATGGGCCATATCGGCCTCACCCCGCAATCCGTGAACACGATGGGCGGGTTCCGCGTGCAGGGACGCGGCGAGGAGGGCGAGCGCAAGCTGATGCAGGACGCCCAGGCGATCAGCGATGCGGGGGCCTTCGCCATCGTGCTCGAAGGCATCGTCGAGCCGGTGGCCCGCGCCATCGCCACGAACCCCTCCATCACCACGGTGACCATCGGCATCGGCGCCTCCACCGCCTGCGACGGCCAGATCCTCGTCCTCGAAGACATGCTCGGCTTGAGCGACCGGGTGCCGAAATTCGTGAAGCGCTTCGGCTCGTTGCGCGGGCAGATCGAGGGCGCGGTGGAAGCCTATGCGGAAGAAGTCCGCGCCGGCCGTTTCCCTGCGGACGAGCATACCTACCAGCCCATCTGAGCGAGACCGGTGCGCCGCCTGGGGCTCGCCCGTTGCCGAGCCTCCGCGAGCGGGGCCGATGTCGCGCCGAACCCGTTGACCACCGCGGCTTGAGCGGCGCCCGAAAGGCGTCGTTCAGGTCCTCGATCGGTATCGTGACGGTCCTCTTCGATCCCCGCTGTCGCATGCTCGAAAGGAGACGGCGTCAGGCTGTGCCGACGCTGTTTTTCCGTGACGCCAAATTGACGCAGAAGACTAATTGTTCGTCGCCTGAACGGTAGTTCTTAGAAGATTATAAGCACTTTGCATAAAGATTAAGCGTCTTGAATGATGGGACGTGGACCGATTTATGGATCCTCGACACCTCATCTGCATAGTTTGAAAGCATTACTGATGAAGACGACGATCAAGCTGAGGCTTGTAGCACTTCTGGCTTGTATCGGCCTACTTCTCCTCGCAACATCAGGCATTGCTAACCTTGCACTGCATTGGAGCAGCCAAAGTCTCAAAACCACCTTCGATGATCGTGTCATCCCCCTCCGGCAATTCATCGTCATCCGGGATTCCTATGACGACCTGACCAACGTCTCGCGTGCATTGCGCGGCCGGCAGATCGAACCGGCCCAGGCCAGGGAGAAGATCGAGCGCGACCTTTCGAACATCACCACGCAATGGTCGGCCTATCTGGCGACCTACCTGACACCGGAAGAGGACACCCTCGCCAAGGACCTGCATGGGCGGATCGACGGGAACGGCGTCGTCATGGCCGAGATCCTCAAGCGCATCGCTGCCGGGACGGTTCGGAATTCGAGACGACGCATGCGGACTTGCTGAAAGGCTTGCAGGCCACCAACCCGATGCTGACGAAACTGGCCACGCTGCAGGTGCGTGAGGCGGAGGCGGAGTACAGGCGCTCCGAGGCGACGTCCGGTTGGACGCGGCTCACCCTGCTGGCCGCGCTCGGTCTCGCCGCGCTCACCGTTGCCTACGGCGTCTACACGATCATCGCGCAGGTCACCCGCCCGCTCGGCAACCTCGTCGGCGTTCTCCAGCGCATGGCCCGGGGTGAGATCGATGCGGAGATCAAGGAAGCCGCCCGCGGTGACGAGATCGGCGCCGTCGGCAAGGCCGTCGAGGGCATCAAGGCCATGGTCGCCCGCAAGGCCGCCGAGGAATTCGAGATCAAGCGTCGGGCCGACGAGGCTGCGGCGGCCGAGCGCAAGCGCACGATGATCGAGCTGGCGGACGGGTTCGAGCGTGCCGTCGGCGGTATCGTCGGGACAGTGTCCTCATCGGCCACCGGACTCCAGGCCACTGCCCAGCAGATGACTGCCAGCGCCCACGAGACGGCGGCTCAGTCCTCCACCGTCGCGGCCGCCGCCGAGGAGGCTGCCACCAACGTCAACACGGTCGCGGCAGCCGCCGAGGAATTGGGCTCGTCGGTGCAGGAGATCGGTCGCCAGGTGTCCGGTTCGGCCATGCTCGCTCAATCGGCCGTGGGCGAGGCCGACCAGACCGTGCATCTGGTCCAGGCCCTGCAAACCACGTCGGCCCGGATCGGCGACATGGTGGGCATGATCTCGACCATCGCCAGCCAGACCAACCTGCTGGCGCTCAATGCCACGATCGAGGCGGCGCGCGCCGGCGTGGCGGGGCGGGGCTTCGCGGTGGTGGCGAGCGAGGTGAAGGCCCTCGCCGCCCAGACCGCCAAGGCGACCGAAGAGATCGGCCGCCAGATCGGCGAGGTGCAGGCCGTCACCGCACAGGCCGTGATGGCGATCGGCGGCATCACCGGGCGGATCCGCGAGATCGACGACATGGCGGCCTCGATCGCCGCCGCGGTGGAGCAGCAGGGCGCGGCGACGCAGGAGATCGTCCGCAACGTCGCCCAGGCATCGGCAGGCACCAACGAGGTGACCGGCAATATCGCCGGTGTGGCGCAGGCCTCGGAGGAAACCGGGATGGCAGCCGGACAGGTCCTGTCCGCCGCCTCTGAACTGTCGCGCCAGTCCGAGCATCTCGGCGCGGAGGTCTCTCGCTTCCTCTCGACCATCCGCGCCGCCTGACCCGACGGAAATCGGACGCGGACCGTCGCCCATCCCCCCGAGAGCGGCGCTTCGGAGGAAGGCCGGGCGCGGGTGTCCCTAGCGGACCCCGCCTCCGAAGGCCGTGGCGATCTCGAACGTGCCGCCGAGCAGGAAGTCGAGGGCCAGGATGAGCCCGAGGGCCGCGATATAGACGACCGTGAACAGGTCCTTGTCCTCTTTGCCGGCCAGAATCAGGCCGGCGAAAGGTACGGTCTGGAGCGCCAGGATGGCGGGAAGGTGCATGACGATCCTCGAGGGGGCGGGAGTATTCCCGGCCCCTCCCCGAGGAGGCCGGGTCTTCTGAGACCGGACCGGTGACGCGATCCGGACGGATCAGACCGGTGTCCGCGCGAGGCGGGCGGGGCCGGATTCTTCGATCGTGTCCGAAGCCAGCGCCGGGCCTTGCGCGAGGTAGCGCGCCCGCATCGGCCGGAGCACGAACATCGCCATCGCCGCCGCCGCCACGTTGAGCCCGATGATGATCGAGAACACCGCCGACCAGCCGTAGGTTGCCGAGATGACGCTCGCCACCGGCACGAGGAACGAGGCCGTCCCCTTGGCGGTGTAGAGCAGGCCGGCATTGGTGGTGGCGAAGGTGGAGCCGAACGTGTCGCCGCAGGTGGCCGGGAACAGCGAGTAGATCTCGCCGAAGACACCGAAATAGATCGCCGTCGAGAACACGAAGACCAGCGGGTTGGTGCCGTAGCTCAGGAGCAGGACGATCGCGGCCGCCGCCGTCGCGAAGGCGATGAACATCGTGTTCTCGCGCCCGATCGTATCCGAGACGAAACCGAAGAACGGACGCCCGAACCCGTCGAAGATCCGGTCCAGCGAGATGGCGAAGGTCAGCGCCGCCATCTGCAGGCCGAACAGGCTGACGGGCACGTCGGCGACCCGGAAGTCATGGGCGATGGGCGCGATCTGCGCCGCCGCCATCAGGCCGCCCGAGGCCACCATCACGAAGATGGCGTACATCACCCAGAAGACGGGGGTGCGCACCACCTCGCGCGGCGTGCGGTCGACCCTGGTCTGGGGCAGGCGCAGGCTCTTGCGCTGGATCGGCACGGCGACGGACGGCTTGCGCAGCAGGAAGGAGAGCAGGACGACGATGGCGCCCTGGCCGAGGCCGAAATACAGGAAGGCGTCCTGGTAGCCGCTGCTGGCGATCATCTTGGCGATCGGCACCACCGTCACCGCGGCGCCCGCGCCGAAACCGGCCGCCGTGGCGCCGGCCGCGAGGCCGCGCCGATGTGGAAACCATTTCAGGGCGTTGCCGACGCAGGTGCCGTAGACCGACCCGGCCCCGATGCCGCCGATCACCGCCGCGCCGTACAGCATCCACAGCGACGAGGCCTGGGAGTTGATGAGCCAGGCCAGCGCGATCATCACCCCACCGAAACAGACCACGATGCGCGGGCCGTAGCGATCGACGAACCAGGCTTCCACCGGCACCAGCCAGGTCTCGGTGGCGACGAAGATCGTGAAGGCGAACTGGATCGCCGCGCGGCCCCAGTGGAACTTGGCGTCGATGGGATCGACGAAGAGCGTCCAGCCATATTGCAGGTTGGCGATCATCGCCATGCAGAGAACGCCGAAGGCGAGTTGCCGCCATTTGGCGGATGGTGCGTCCTGTCGTTCCATCCCTGAATCCATTCTTGTTTGGGTGTGTCGTGGAATCCCCACTCCATCATGCATCAAAATTCAAGGCATACAATATACCACGGATTAAAATTCCCGCCCGTTCGTATGCATGGCCCGATGGCTAGTCTGTGTGCGGGTGGGGCCACCACGGGGCGGGTCGATCGCCTCGCCACGCTCGCGATCCACACCAGAATGGAGGGCAGAACGGCCATGCTTCCATTGCGGGACTGCGCCGCGCGGGCGGGCGGGATTCACGCCCAGCGCCATGGAGGAGGGTAAAATCGTCTGCCGACGCCGTCCGCGAAGGAGCAACCTATTATAAAATCGGAGTTTTTATCTAAAACAGTTCTAGAAGATAGCACTTGCATGCAGAATAGCTTCTTTGCCAGATGATTTCACAACACGAATTAGAGAGCAGTCGTTCTTTACAACGCTTCTGATTCATCAAATCCTGGCAAATCGGGTTCCGCTGTGCATCAGCTCTCGCTCAATCATCGCAGCCCTGCTGCGATGTCGTCCGTTCGCGGCCGTGTCGTCCTTGCCATGCTGTCGAGCGTGGCCGTGCTGGCTGTACTGTCGAAACCAGTCATGGCGCAGGGCGCGGACCACGCGGTGACCCTCGATACCTTGTCGGTCGATGGTGTCGAGGGACGTCCGAGCGCATCGGGGGCGGATGCCGGCGGTCCGGTCGGTCCAGTGCGTGGCTATACTGCCACGCGTAGCGTCGTCGGCACCAAGACCGATACGCCTATTCTTGAAACGGCCCAGTCGATTTCTGTCATCTCTCGAAAGCAGATCGAGGATCAGAACGCTCTCACCGTCAACCAGGCCCTGCGCTACACGCCGAGCGTCACCACCGAGCAGCGCGGCGGCTCCGGCTCGACCCGCCTCGAACAGTTCCTCATCCGCGGCTTCCAGGCGCCCCTCTTCCTCGACGGCATGCGCCTGCCGAGCAACCGTGACGCCGGCCCGTCCGTCGATCCGTTCCGGCTGGAGCGCGTCGACATCATCAAGGGGCCGGCCTCGGTCCTCTACGGGCAGTCGGGCCCGGGCGGCATCGTCAACCTCGTCAGCAAGGTTCCGTCCTTCGTCCGCCACGGCGAAATCTTCATCCAGGGCGGGGATTACAACACCGTGCGCGGCGGCGTGGATGTCGGCGGCCCGATCGAGGGCCACGGCGTGCTGGCAGACCAGTTCGCCTACCGCATCATCGCTGCGGGCTGGAACGCCGATGGCCCGGCCAAGACCACCTCGATCGAGCGCAGCTTCATCAACCCCAGCGTGACGTGGCGCCCGTCTGCCGACACCTCGCTGACGGTCATCGGCTTGTACCAGCGCGACCCTTATTCCGGCTATTACGGCGCCCTGCCCGCCAAGGGCACGCTGTTCCCCTCGAATTTCGGCGTCGCCAACGGACCGCTCGGCAGCCTGCCGCGCAACTTCTATGACGGCGACCCGAATATCGAGCGCTCGGACCGCACCCAGGCCTCGGCGACCTACATCTTCGATCACCGTTTCGACGAGGGCATCCGCGTCCACTCGTCGGGGCGCTTCCTGCGCACCCTCGGCGATTACCGCAGCCTCTACGACGCCACCTCGAACAACCTCGCCTGGGGTGGCCGATTCCTCAATCGGGCCATCGGCGGCACCAACGTGGCCATCGACGCCTTTACCAACGACAACAACATCGTGGCCGATTTCCAGACCGGCCCGCTCGCCCATACCGTCCTCGTCGGGCTCGACCACCAGACGCTTTATACGAAGACGTTCAGCACACCGTTCCCGACAGTCCCCCAGAGCCTCGACGTGCTCAACCCGGTCTACGGACTGACCAATATCTCTTTCCCGGCCTTCTCGGGTTATTCCGACATCACCTCCCACCAGACCGGGATCTACTTCCAGGATCAGGTCAAGGTCGACCGCCTGACCCTGACCCTCGGCGGACGCTACGATTGGGTGAGACAGAGCGGCCCGACCCGGGACATGGCGGGTCAGCTCGTCAGCGATCAGGACGCGCCGAGCGAAGCCTTCACGGGCCGGGCGAGCCTGCTCTATCTCTTCGACAGCGGCATCGCTCCCTATGTCAGCTATTCGGAAGCGTTCGAGCCGCAATTTTCCGGGCAGATCTTCACCGGCGACCCGAGCTTCGGCCGCCTGCCCGATCCCATCACCAGCCGGCAGTTCGAAGCCGGCGTGAAGTACCAGCCTCCCGGCACGGATATCCTGCTGACGGCGGCCGCTTTCGACATCAAGCGCCAGAACTCGCTGTCTCCCGATATCGCCAACGGTCCGCGCTTCTCCATTCAGAACGGCGAAGTCAGCGTTCAGGGCGTCGAGTTCGAAGCGCGGGCCAACGTCACCGAGAACCTCACCGTCGTCGGCGGCTTCTCCCTCATCGACGCCATCAACTCCGCCGGCACCGGCACGACGCTGAACGAGACGACCCGCCAGACCGTGGGCCTCGTCGGCCTGCGTCCGATCCAGGTGCCGGACACCACGATCTCGCTCTTCGGCAACTATCAGGTCCGCACGGGCATGTTCGCCGGCCTCGGCTTCGGCGGCGGGTTCCGCTATCTCGGCGGCTCGCAGGGCGACGCCGCCAACAGCTTCAAGGTGCCGGCGAACCTCGTCGTGGATGCCGTCGCGTCCTACGACTTCAGCTACCTGTCGCCGAGCCTGAAGGGCATGCAGTTGCAGGTCAACGCCCAGAACCTCCTCGACGAGACCTACGTGCAATCCTGCGCCTTCCAGGCCTGGTGCTGGTACGGCGCACCGCGCACCGTGCTCGCGACGCTCCGGTATCGCTGGTAGAGAATGGCCGCGCGCCCGTCGGTGCCTCGACCGAGACCGCTTGAGAACGACATGCCAGAAGGATGTGCGGCATGAAGAACGGCCTTCGCCAATCCATGGCCTGGTTGCACACCTGGTCCGGCCTCGTGGTCGGCTGGGTGCTGTTCGCTGTCTTCGTCACCGGAACGGCGAGCTATTATCGCACCGACATCACGGCCTGGATGCAGCCGGAGCTGAGGCAGGCGGCGCGGGCCGAGCCGGCCCCCGACCTCGCCCGCGCGGCGGAGATCGGGCTCGCCCATCTCCAGGCCCATGCCGCGGGCGCGCGGTCCTGGTCCATCGGCCTGCCACAGCCGGACCGGCCGATCATCGACCTGTTCTGGCGGACGAAGCCGGGCACGCCCCCGAACATCGTCCAGCTCGACGGGCAGACGGGAGAGCCGGCGACCTTCCGGAAGACCAGGGGCGGCGACTTCCTCTACCGCTTCCATTTCGAGCTGCACATGCCGCCGCTCTGGGGGCGCTGGATCGTCGGCATCTGCGCGATGGTGATGCTGGTGGCGCTCATCAGCGGCATCATCACCCATCGCCGGATCTTCGCCGATTTCTTCACCCTGCGCCGGGACAAGTCGGCCCAGCGCGGCTGGCTCGACGCCCACAACGTCACCGGCGTGCTGGCGCTGCCCTACCACCTGATGATCACCTATACGGGCATCGTCACCCTGGCGATGATCTACATGCCCTGGGGGGTCACCGCCGCGTATAACGGCGATGCGACGCGCTTCTACGCCGAGACCGCCCAGATCACGGCCCAGCGCCCGCCCCTCGGCCAGCCCGGAACCCTGGCCCCGATCGGGCCGATGGTCGCCCGCGCCGTGGCGACGATCCACGAGCCGCTGGAGCGCCTGTCCATCGTCAATCCGGGCGATGCCCGATCCACGGTGATCGCGATCTTCGAGGAGCCGCACGGGCTCGCCCACCAGCATCCGCAGATCGCCTTCGACGGCACCACCGGCGAGATCGTCGAGATCCTGCAGGGCGGGCTGAAGCCGGCGGCCAAGACCTTCACCACCATGGTCGGCCTGCACGAGGCTCATTTCGCCGGGCCGGCCCTGCGCATCCTGTTCTTCCTCTGCGGCCTGATGGGATGCGTCATGGTGGCGAGCGGGCTGATCCTGTGGTCCGTCGCCCGGCTGCCGAAACCCGGCGAGGCCCCGTCCCTCGGCCTTCGCGTGGTGCAGGCCCTCAATATCGGCACCGTCATCGGCCTGCCGGCGGCGATCGCGGTGTATTTCCTCGCCAACCGCGTACTCCCTCCCGGCCTCGAGGGCCGCCTCGACTGGGAGGTCCGGGCCTTTTTCGGCGCCTGGATCGTGATGAGCGTGGTTCCGCTGTTCCGGCCTCATCGCGCCGCCTGGCGGGAGATGGCCGTCGTCACCGCGATTCTGTTCCTCGCCGTGGCGCTGGCGGACCTCCTGGCAGCCGCCGCGCCGTCGCCGAGCGCCCTGCTGCGGCACGATCCGGGCCTCCTCTGGTTCGATGCCGCCATGGTGGCTCTCGCGGGGCTGTTCGCGCTGGTCGCCCACAAGGTCGCGCATTTCCAGACGCGCAAGCGTGCGAAAGCCGCCCCCGTCGGCGCGCCGAGGACGGCCTGAACCAAGGAGACGAAAGCGGGAGCAAGAACCGGGATGCGGCCGGCGAGCCTCGGGGTCAGTATGATGGCCTGAAGCGGCGGCCCGCGCCGTCGTCGCCCGATCAGGAGATCGACGCCGTGCCCGCCCCCGAACCGATGGCCCGTCAGGACGTCCCATCCATCGCCGATCCTGCAGGATGCCGCCTCGAAGGCGGCGACGCTGCGCGATGGGCCGCCCTCGCCTCCCGCGACGCGGCCGCCGATGGCATCTTCGTCTATGCGGTGCGCACCACCGGGATCTATTGCCGGCCGAGCTGCGCCGCGCGTGCGCCGCGACCCGAGAATGTGAGCTTTCACGCCTCCTGCGCCGAGGCGGAAGAAGCCGGCTTTCGCGCCTGCAAGCGCTGCCTCCCCAACGCGCCCAGCCTCGCCGCGCGCCGGGCGGAGGCCGTCGCCCGCGCCTGCCGCCTCATCGACGAAGCCGAAACCCTGCCCGACCTCGGGGCACTGGCGGAGGCGGCCGGTCTGAGCGCGTTCCATTTCCACCGGGTGTTCAAGACGGTCACCGGCGTGACGCCGAAATCCTACGCGGCGGCGCGACGCGCGGAGGCTCTCGCCTCGGGCTTGAGCCGGGCGGCGTCGGTCACGCAGGCGATCTATGAGGCCGGATACGCCTCACCCAGCCGCTTCTACGCGGAGGCGACGAACCGCCTCGGCATGGCGCCCGAGACCTACCGCCGGGGCGGCGAAGGCGTCGCGATCCGGTTCGGGATCGGCCAATGCGCCCTCGGCGCCATCCTGGTGGCGGCGACAGTCAAGGGAATCTGCGCCATCCTGCTCGGAGACGATCCCGACCAACTGTCCCGCGACTTGCAGGACCGGTTTCCGAAGGCCGAGCTGCTGGGTGGCGACGCGGCTTTCGAGAGCTGGATGGCCCAGGTGGTGGGGTTCGTCGAGACGCCCGCGCGCGGTCTCGGCCTGCCGCTCGATATCGGTGGCACCGCCTTCCAGCAGCGGGTCTGGGACGCCCTGCGCAAGATCCCCATCGGCACCACCGCGACCTATGCGGACATCGCCAGAGCCATCGATGCTCCAGCGGCGAGCCGTGCGGTGGCGCTGGCCTGTGGCGCGAATTCCATCGCCGTGGCGATACCCTGCCACCGGGTGGTCCGTTCGGACGGGTCGCTGTCCGGCTACCGCTGGGGCGTAGCACGCAAGCGCGCCCTGTTGACCCGCGAGGGCGTCGTCGTCTGAATCTCGATACGCCCGACCGATACCAATCACCGCGCTACCCCATCCGGAGGATGTGGCGCGGCCCGTCCCATGGCATGACCGTCCCGGAGAGGGAGAATGCCGTGACGACCGCCGAGACGCCGGATTTCTACTGGATGGGTTTCGAAGCCTACGGGCAGGGCCAGACCATCGATCACGCCCCGGGCGGCGAGGATTCCACCGACCGACTGGATTGGATCGACGGCTGGGAATTCGCCAAGTTCGCCTCCGCCGCCAGCCCCGACCTCGACGATCGCGATGAGATCGAGCCGCCGCGCCGAGCCGCAGAAACGTTTGTTTTGTCGAACGAACCGACCCGAACGAGCGCCGGACGGATGAAGGCCGACCGGGGGTGAGATTCGCATTCCCCCTCTGCTTTGAGCCAACGGGAAAGGACTTTCGCTATCGGGACGGATGAACGGCAAGGGCCTTCTCCGATCCTTCGTTCTTAAAAAAGAACGTTCCCGTTGACAGGACGGGGTTTCGGCGGGACCATTGCGGCACTTGGTGAGGGGCTTTCGCGGCGTGTTCCGTGAGCCCGGTGATCCGACGCGTCCGAAGAATCCTGTCTTTTCCGAATGATCCTCTCCCCGCCTCTGCGCGACACCGCCGATGGGCTCGCCCGGCTTTTCGCCGAACGGGCCGACGGTCACGACCGCGCCGGTCGATTCGCGCATGACAACATCGCCGATTGCCGGAATGCCGGCCTGCCGGGGCTGACCGTGCCGCGCAGGCTAGGCGGCGCCGGCGCCGGTCTCGGGCAGGCCGCGATGGTGATCGGCACCCTGGCGCGAGGCGAGCCCTCCACCGCCCTGGTGCTCACCATGCACTTTCTCCAGCATGGGCTGATCCATGCGCGCGCAGCCTCGCCGGACGAAAGCTGGCCCCTGGCGATCGCCGATGGGCTCGGCCGCGCGGCGGTGGAGGACGGCGCGCTCATCAACGCCCTGCGGGTCGAGCCCGAACTCGGAACCCCCTCGAGGGGCGGCATGCCGGAGACGGTGGCTCGGGCGACCTCCACCGGATGGTTGATCAGCGGCCGAAAAATCTATTCCACCGGCAGCCCGGCCCTCACCCATGGCCTCGTCTTCGTCCGCACCGATGAGGCGGAGCCGCGCATCGGCAACATCCTGGTGCCGATGGCCTCCGATGGCGTGCGGATCGAGGAGACCTGGGACCATCTCGGCCTGCGCGCCAGCGGCAGCCACGACGTGATCTTCGAGGATGTGGCGGTACCCACCGATCATGCGGTGGACCTTCGCCCGCCCGAGGGCTGGCGCAAGCCGGATCTCCAGCAGCAGGCCTGGAGCACGGCGATGCTCTCCGCCCTCTATGACGGCGTCGCGCGCTCGGCCCAGGCATGGTTCATCGCCTTCGCCAGGGACCGCAAACCCGGAAGCCTCGGCCAGAGCCTCGCGACCCTGCCGCGGTTCCAGGATGCCATCGGCGAGAACGAGCGGCTGCTCGTCGTGAATGCCCGCCTGATCCGGAGCTTTGCCGCGGATGTCGACGGAGGCGCCTGCCCCTCGGTCGCCGAATCCGGGTTCCTCAAGACCACCGTCACCGAGAACGCGATCCAGCTGGTGCAGCGCGCCGTCGAACTCGCCGGCAATCCCGGCCTGTCGCGGGCGAACCCGCTGGAACGACACCTGCGCGACGTCCTGTGCGGGCGCATCCACTGGCCGCAGACCGATGCGGTCCGCATCGCCGCCGGGCGCGCCGCCCTCGGCCTTTGACCCCTTCCCAGTTACGGACTCAAGGAGATCGCGATGAGCTTTCCGTCGCCGGATGCCGTCGAATTCATCGGCTTCGCCGCCCCGCGCTACACCTCCGAGACCCATGCGGCCTCGGGCCCCGCCATCGACCGGGACTATCTCCGGCTGCTCGCCCAGGCGCATGAATGGGGCGGGTTCGACCGCATCCTGGTGGCCTTCTACGCGACCCAGCCCGACGCGTTGCTGCTCTCCGCCCAGATCGCGGCGGTGACCGACCGGATCGGCCTGATGATCGCCCATCGCACCGGATTCACCGCGCCGACGGTGGCCGCGCGCCAATTCGCGACCCTCGACCAGCTGACCGGCGGGCGCGTCGCCATCCACGCCATCAGCGGCGGCGACGACAGGGAGCTGGCGCAGGACGGCGACCACCTCACCAAGGACGAGCGCTACGCCCGCACCGACGAATTCCTCACCATCGCCCGGCAGGTCTGGACCGCCGAAGCGCCGTTCGATTTCGCCGGCGCGCATTACCGGATCGACCGGGGCTTCTCCGAGGTGAAGCCGGTGGACCCGCGCGGCATCTCGGTCTTCTTCGGCGGGGCTTCCCCGGCCGCCATCACTGTCGCCGGGCGTCACGCCGACACCTACGCCCTGTGGGGCGAGAGCCTCGATCAGGTCCGGGAGGCCATCTCCAGGGTGCGAGCGGCAGCTGCCCCCCATGGCCGCGATCCCCGATTCAGCCTGTCGTTCCGGCCGATCCTGGCTGCGACGGAGGAGGAAGCCTGGGCCAGGGCAGAGGACATCCTGGCCCGCACCCGCGCCACCCGCGCCGCCAGGGGCCTCGGGCCGGCGCCGGTGCCGGAGAACGAGGGCTCGCGCCGCCTGCTCGCGGCGGCGTCCCAAGGCTCGCGCCTCGACAAGCGGCTCTACACCGCCATCGCCAGGGAGACGGGCGCCTCGGGCAATTCCACCGCCCTCGTCGGCACGCCGGAGCAGGTGGCCGACGCCCTTCTCGATTACCACGACCTCGGGGTGCGGACCTTCCTGATCCGCGGGTTCGACCCGCTGGAAGACGCCATCGCGTATGGCCGTGACCTGATTCCCACCTTCAAGCGGCTCCTCGCCCGGCGGGGCGAGCGGGCGGAGGCAGCCTGATGCGCGCTCTTATCACTCTCCTCGCCGTGCTGGCGTTCGCCGGCATCGCCCGCGCCGACGAGACGGTGCTTCGCGTCGGCGACCAGCGCGGCAATGCCCGCGCCCTGATGGAGGCGGCCGGCGTCCTCGCCGACCTGCCCTACCGGCTCGAATGGAGCGAGTTTCCCGCCGCAGCCCCTCTTCTCGAAGCCCTCAATGCCGGGGCGATCGATGCCGGCGGCGTCGGCGACGCGCCCTTCACCTTCGCGGCCGCCGCCGGGGTTCCGGTGAAGGCCTTCGTCGCCTTCCGCAACAAGCAGGACGGCCTGGCGATCCTCGTCGCCAAGGATTCACCGTTCAAGACGGTGGCCGACCTGAAGGGCAAAAGCATCGCCACCAATCGCGGCTCCATCGGCCATCAGGTGGTGCTGGCCGCGCTGGAAGAGGCGGGCCTGCCGGCCAATGCCGTGACCCTGCGCTTCCTGCCCCCGGCGGATGCCAAGATCGCGCTCGCGGGCGGCAGCGTCGATGCCTGGGCGACCTGGGAGCCCTACACCTCCACGGCCGAACTCGCCGGCCTCGCCCGTGTCGTCCGCGACGGCAACGGCATCACGCCGGGCCTGAGCTTTGCGGTGGCGAGCGACGCCGCCCTGAAGACCAAGCGCGCGCAGCTCGCCGATTTCGGTCGGCGCCTCGTGAGCGCGCGCGAATGGGCGCTCAAGGATCCCGCGCCCTACGCGGCGGTCTGGTCGAAGCTCATCGGCCTGCCGGAGGCCGTGCCCCTGCGCTGGTTCTCGCGGGCGGAATATCGGGCGGTGCCCATCGACGACGCGGTGATCGCCGACGAGCAGCGCAACATCGACCTCTACGTCCGTTCCGGGCTGATCCCCGCCGCGCGGGCGCCGCGCGCCGACATCATCCTCGATCGGAGCTTCGAACCGGCCGCGATCGCGGTACGTTGAACAGACCGCCGCCGAGGACTGGACCCATGCACGACCCTTCCGACCACAGCCACGATCACGCCCATTCCGACCACGATCACGCGCATGACCACGAGCCGGCCCTGGGCGCGGAACGCTGGAAGCATGACGGCGTGCGGGTGATCCCCGGCGACAAGCTCGATTCCAACACCGCCCAGACACCGGGCATGTTCCGGCAGGCGGCGATCAACCATGCCCGCGTCGGCGCGCAGAAGATCTGGGCCGGCACGGTGGCGATCGCCCCCGACGCCAAGACCGGCGTGCACCATCACGGGGCGCTGGAGAGCGTGATCTACGTGGTCTCCGGCCGCGCCCGCATGCGCTGGGGCGACAAGCTGGAATTCGTGGCCGAGGCCGGCCCCGGCGACTTCATCTTCGTGCCGCCCTACGTGCCGCACCAGGAGATCAACGCCGATCCGGACCAGCCGCTGAACTGCGTCCTGGTGCGCTCCGACAACGAGGCGGTGGTGGTCAACATCACCGATGTGGAACCCGTCGAGCGTCCCGAGACGGTCCACTGGGTCGACCCGATCCACAAGCATCCCTGATTTCGCGCCATACCGAGAGACGCCGTCCCATGATCCATCGTCGCCATGCGCTGCGGGCCGCCGCCGCGCTGAGTCTTCTCGCCCTCGCTCCGGGACGCGTGCTCGCCGCCGAGCCGAGGACGCTGCGCATCGGCTACCAGAAATCCTCGACCCTGATCGCCCTGCTGAAGCAGGATGGCAGCCTGGAAAAGGCGCTGGAGCCCCTCAAGGTCGGGCTCACCTGGCATGAATTCACCAGCGGCCTGCCGGTGATGGAAGCGCTCAATGCAGGCCAGATCGACCTGTCGGCCGATGTGGCCGACACGGTGCCGATCTTCGCCCAGGCCGCCAATGCGCGGATCACCTATGTGGCGCAGGAGGCCGCCTCCCCCGCCGCGCAGGCCATCCTGGTGGGGGCCGATTCACCCATCAAGACGGTGGCGGACCTGAAGGGCCGCAAGGTCGCGGTGACGAAGGGCGCCGGCGCGCATTACCTCCTGCTCGCCGCCCTGAAGGCCGAAGGCCTTCCGTTCAAGGCGATCACGCCCGCCTACCTCACCCCAGCCGACGGGCGCACGGCGCTGGCCAGCGGCGGGGTCGAGGCCTGGGTCGCCTGGGACCCGTTCCTCTCGGCGGCGGAGCTGCAGACGGGCGCCCGCGTCCTGAAGGACGGAACCGGCCTGTCGCTCTACAAGCGCTACTACCTCGCCTCGGTCGAGTACGCGGCCAAGCACGGCGACATCCTCGACATCGTCTTCGCCAAGCTGCGCGACACCGGAACCTGGGTGAAGGCCAACCCGGACGAATCCGCGAACCGCCTCGGCGCGCTGTGGAAGCTCGACCCGGCCATCGTCGCGAAGGCCAATGCCCGCCGCACCTACGCGGTGGAGCCGGTGACCCGGGACGGTCTCGCCGAGCAACAGACCATCGCGGATGCGTTCCGCGCCGAGGGCCTGCTGCCGCGCGCCGTCGATGCCTCGGCGCTCGGCATCTGGGCGCCGACCAAGTCCTGACCGGCGAACGATAAATCCCGATGAGCCAGGCTCATCGGGATCGAAACGTCCCTCATCGCAGGAGGGGCGGGCTCACCACTTGTACGAGACGCTCGCGACGATCTTGCGCTGCGTGCCGTAGAAACAGGCTGTCGCGGACGAGCAGGACGAGACGAAGCGCTTGTCGCCGACATTGATCATGTTCACGGCGGCGCGCCATCCGGCGTAATCGTAATGCACCGCCGCGTCGAAGGTGACGTATTCGGGCACGACGAGGGTGTTGGCGACGTCCGCGTAGGACTGGCCGACATAGTTCACGCCGCCACCGAAACCGAAGCCTTTGAAAGTGCCGACCGGGATCGTGTAATCGGCCCAGAGCGAGGCGAGGGTCTGCGGAATGCCCACCGGGGCCTTGCCGAGGTCGAGGACCGTTCCCTCGATGGTGCGCAGACCGTAGAGCGTATAGGCGGCCGTGAGGTTCAGGCCTTCGGCGAGGGTCGCCGTGGCCGAGAGTTCGAAGCCGCGCGAGCGCACCGAACCGATCTGCAGGTTGGTGAAGATGTTGTCCGGGTTCGGCGTCAGCGTGTTGTTGCGGACGAGATCGAAGGCCGCGAAGGTGAAGAGCGTGTTCCAGCCGACGGGTTGGAACTTGGTTCCGATTTCCACCTGTTCGCCGGTCTCCGACTTGAACGGCCGGTTGTTCACGTCGGCGCCCGCCGTCGGGTTGAACGATGTCCCGTAGGTGATGTACGGCGCCAGCCCGTTGTCGAGATTGTAGATGAGGCCGAGCCGGCCGGTGAAGGCGCTCTCGCTGATCTGGGTCGATGTACCCGACGGGATCTTGCTGTCGATGTTGTTGTCGACGAAGTCCTGGCGACCGCCGATGAGGAAGGTCAGGCGTTCGGTGAGCGCGATCTGATCCTGCGCGTAGAGGCCGACCTGCTGGAGCTGCTGGTTCAGCACGCGATAGGGGGCGGGCGCGGCGGCGGCCTGGAAGTATCGCGGAGCGAGGATGTTCAGGGGCGGGGCCGGGAAGGTCGAAGCCTGATTGTCCGACAAGCTGTAGCGCTTGTAATCGACGCCCATCAGCACCGTATGCCCGAACGTTCCATCGTTGAACCGGGCCTCGGCCTGATTGTCGACGGTAAAGATGCCGGCGCGGGGCGTCGTCAGGAAGCCGTAGCGGGCCAACTCCGTCTGAGCGGCATTGTTGTAGCCGTTGGCGACGTAGCGGGAATCCGAGACTTCCGTGAACGAGAACCGGAAGTTCTGGCGCACGGTCCAGACGTCGTCGACATGGTGCTCGAACTCGTAGCCGAGATTGGCCTGGTTGCGGGTGTAGCGGTCCACCAGCGGATCGCTGGCGTTGAGCTTGCGGTCGATCCGGAGACCGGAAGCGTTGGTGCGCACGGTCCCGAAATACGGCAGGAACTGGCCAGCCCCGCCGGTCTCGTCGCGCTGGAAGCTCGTCAGCACCGTGAAGGTGGTGGCGCCGTCGGGCTTATAGGTGAAGCTCGGGGCGATGTAGTAGCGGTCCTCCGGCGCGAAATTCACCTGGGCGTCGCCGTTCTGGAAACGGCCGGTCAAGCGGTAGAACCAGTGGCCGGACTCATCTACCGGGCCGCCGAGATCGAAGGCGGCGTAGCGCTGGCTGAACGAGCCGCCGCCGAGTTCGAGGTAGCGCAGGGGCGTGAAGGTCGGCCGCTTCGAGACGATGTTGATGAGGCCGCCCACGGGGCTACCGCCGAACAGGGTGGCGGCGGGGCCGCGCAGCAGTTCGATGCGTTCGGCGCCGAACGGGTCGATGCGGAAATTGGCGAAGCCGGTCTGGAACAGCTGGAGCCCATCCCGGAACAGGCCGGATTCCGTGGCCGAGAAGCCGCGGATCAGGAACCAGTCGAGGCGCGTGTCCGGGCCGAACTGGTTGGCGTAGATGCCCGGCGTGTAGCGTACGGCCTCGGACAGCGTCTGGGAGCCCTGTGCCTTGATCTGATCGGCGCTGACGACGCTGATCGATTGCGGCGTGCGGATGATCGGCGTGTCGGTCTTGGTCGCCGTGGCGCTGCGAGTGGCGACGTAGCCGTCCACCGGGCCACGGGCGGTCTCGGGCGCGCCGCGGCCATTCCCCCCTCCCGTGCCGTTCCCCGCGCCCGACCCTTCGACGCTCAACGTGTCGAGGGTCACGGCCCGTTCCTGTGCCGAACCGGCTCCCGTCAGGGCGAGCACCGTGATCGACACCCCGGCCGCGAGGACGGCGGAACGGGCGAATGGGGACGACGGCATGGACGGCCTGGCTCCGGATGACGGGCAGCAGAACGGGCTCGCGCAAGTGGCGAGACGTGGCCTGCAGTGCTCTTTAGAATTATGATAAACTACTGTAATACAACATGTATTCGCCCTTCCGCCGTAGCTTTCGGCTCGGTCGGTGGCAAGATACCGAACACTCTTCGTCGTTCGCCGTTGCTGCTTCGACACAGGCCGCGCAGGTTGTAATGCTTGTGCGCACTCAGCCTGCTGGAGATGTCGGTGGCGGCAACGGTGCGGGATCGGGGCGTGAGCCAGCGGATCGAAGGGGTGGAACCGGATGAGGGCCGGGGCCCATTCTCGACGCGACGCTTTGCGTGGCGGAGTGCGGCCCGTCTCGGACGACGGCCGATGGACCCATCCCCGGGCGCGGTTGGCCGGGGATGGGGTGAGTGGCTGGGGCCTTACTTCAGACGCGCGGCGGCCCAGGCGATATGGTCGGCCATGAAGGTGGAGATGAAGAAGTAGGAGTGATCGTAGCCCTCGCGCATGTTCAGCGTGAGGGGGATCCCCGCCTTCTTGCAGGCCTCTTCGAGGAGCCAGGGGCGCAGGCCGTCCTGTAGGAAGCTGTCGGCCGTGCCCTGGTCCACGAGGAACTCCGAAAAGCGCTTGCCGTCCTCGATCAGGGCGGTGGCGTCATGCGCGCGCCAGGCCGCCTCGTTGGTCCCGAGATACTTCTCGAAGGCGGGCTTCGACCATCCGGCCGTGGAGGGCTGGGCGATGGGGGCGAAGGCCGAGCAGGACTTGAAACGGTCGGGATAGGTGAGCGCGATGGTCAGCGCGCCGTGGCCGCCCATGGAATGGCCGAAGATGCCCTGGCGGGACATGTCGGCCGGGAAGTTCTCAGCGATGAGGGCGGGGAGCTCCTCGGTGACGTAGCTCCACATCCGGTAATTGGTGGCGTAGGGCGCCTCCGTCGCGTCGACATAGAAGCCGGCGCCCGAGCCGAACTGCCAGTTGCCGGCCTCGTCCGGAATGTCCGCGCCGCGCGGGCTGGTATCCGGCGCCACGACGATCACGCCATGCTCGGCGGCGGCGCGGCGGTACTCGCCCTTGTCCATGACGTTGGCATGGGTGCAGGTGAGGCCGGACAGGTACCAGAGCACCGGCACCGGGCCGTTCTCGGCCTGCGGCGGCACGAACACCGCGAAGGTCATGGGACAGCCGGTGGTCTTGGCATCGTGCTTGTAGACGCCCTGCGTGCCGCCATGGGCGCGGGCCTTCGAGATGGTTTCCATGCGGTGATCTCCTGATGGGCGATGGTCGGTGCGGGCTCTTCCCTCCCCCCTCTGCGGGGGAGGGTGGGCCTCGCGTCAGCGAGGGTCGGGAGAGGGGAGCGCCGTATCCGGAGAGGGGGCCCCTCTCCCGCCTGCTCCGCAGGCACCCTCCCCCGCGGAGGGGGGAGGGTCGAGGCGTTTCGTCTCGATGGGATCAGTAAACCACCACCGAGCGGATCGACTTGCCCTCGTGCATCAGGTCGAAACCGTGGTTGATGTCTTCGAGCGGCATGGTGTGGGTGATCAGGTCGTCGATGTTGATCTTGCCCTCCATGTACCAGTCGACGATCTTCGGCACGTCGGTGCGGCCGCGGGCGCCGCCGAAGGCCGAGCCCTTCCAGACGCGGCCGGTGACGAGCTGGAACGGACGGGTGGAGATCTCCTTGCCGGCCTCGGCCACGCCGATGACGATCGATTCGCCCCAGCCGCGATGGCAGCATTCCAGCGCCTGGCGCATGACGTGGACGTTGCCGGTGCAGTCGAACGAGAAGTCCGCGCCGCCGCCGGTGACGTCGAGGATCGCCGAGACGACGTGATCGTTGCCGACCTCCTTCGGGTTGATGAAGTGGGTCATGCCGAACTTGCGGGCCATCTCCTGCTTGTCCGGGTTGATGTCGACGCCGATGATCTTGTCGGCACCGACCATCCGGGCGGCCTGGAGAACGTTGAGGCCGATGCCGCCGAGGCCGAACACCACGACGTTCGCGCCGGGCCAGACCTTGGCGGTGTAGATCACCGCGCCGATGCCGGTGGTGACGCCGCAGCCGATGTAGCAGATTTTGTCGAAGGGAGCGTCTTCGCGGATCTTGGCGAGCGCGATGGCCGGCAGGACCGTGAAGTTCGAGAAGGTCGAGCAGCCCATGTAGTGGAACAGGCTGTTCGAGCCGCCCGGGCTGCCGCCGGTGGAAACACAGGAGAAGCGCGAGGTGCCGTCCGGCATCACGCCCTGGCCCTGCGTGGAACGGATCGCGGTGCAGAGGTTGGTGCGCTGCGACAGGCAGGACTTACAGCTGCGGCATTCCGGGGTGTAGAGCGGGATGACGTGGTCGCCGACCTTCAGGTCCGTGACCCCGGCGCCGAGCTCGCGGACGATGCCCGCGCCCTCGTGGCCGAGGATCGCCGGAAACTTGCCCTCGGAATCGAGGCCCGACAGGGTATAGGCATCGGTGTGGCAGATGCCGGTGGCCATCAGCTCGATGAGGACTTCGCCGGCCTTGGGGCCTTCGATGTCGATGGTCTCGATGGTGAGGGGCTTCTTGGCCTCCCACGCGACCGCAGCGCGCGTCTTCATATCTCTATTCTCATGTCTGGACGATCACGGACGGTGTCGAACTGCCGACTCTTCGACTTCGCCTCATCCAGGGGAGGGCAAGCCGAACGGCCCGAAAATCTGTTTCGTGCAATGATGGTTCTGGAGACGAGATGCAACGCCCTCGGGCCGCGTGGGAGATCGCGTCGCCCCTGTGTTGTCGCGGAAGCATACCCGCCGGCGCCTCAGCGGTAGCCGGCGGCCTGCAGTTCGAACAATTCGGCGTAGCGCCCGCCCCTCGCCTGAAGTTCCTCGTGTGTTCCGGCCTCGATGACCTTGCCCCCGTCGAGGACGAGGATGCGGTCGGCCATGCGCACGGTGGAAAAGCGGTGCGAGATCAGCACGCAGCTGCGGCCACGGCTGAGATCGCGAAAGCGCTGGAACACCTCGAACTCGGCGCGGGCGTCGAGGGCGGCGGTGGGCTCGTCGAGGATCAGGATCTCGGCCTCGCGCATATAGGCCCGGCTGAGCGCGATCTTCTGCCATTGGCCGCCGGAGAGGTCGACACCGTCGGCGAAGCGCTTGCCGAGCGGCTGGTCGTAGCCCAGCGGCAGGCGTTCGATCACGCCGTCGGCGAGGCTGCGCCCGGCGGCACGGGCGATGCGGGCGGCGTCCTCACGCTCCTCGATGCGCCCGACGGCGACGTTCTCGGCGGCGGTGAAATCGAAGCGGACGAAATCCTGGAAGATCACGCCGATTCGGGCGCGCAAGTCGTCGAGGTCGTAATCGGAGAGCGGCCGGCCATCGAGCAGCACGCGGCCCTCGGTGGGGTCGTAGAGCCGGGTCAGGAGCTTGACGATCGTGGTCTTGCCGGCCCCGTTCTCGCCCACCAGGGCCAGCACTTCCCCGGCGGCGAGGCGGAAGCTCAAGGACCGGACCGCCCAGGTTTCGGTGCCGGGATAGCGGAACCCGACCTCCTCGAAGACGATGCCCTCGGTGATCGGCTGCGGGAACGGCACGGGACGCTCCGGCGAGCGGATCAGCGGCACCACCTCGAAGAACGAGAATAGGTCTTCGAGATACTGCGCCTGCGAGGAGATCTGCGAGAAGCCGAGCAGCAGGCCCTCGATCAGGCTGCGCAGGCGCTGGAACGAACCGGCGAGGAAGGCGAGGTCGCCGATGGAGAAGGCGCCCGCCACCGTGCGCCAGACGATGGTGGCATAGGCCGCGTAATAGGCGAGCGTGCCCAAGGCCGCGAAGAGGCCGCCCCAGCCGGCCCGCCGGATGGCGAGGGAGCGGTTGTCGTCCAGGAGCTTGGCGGCCACGATCCGGTAGCGTTCGGCGATATAGGCGTTGAGGCCGAAGAGCTTGACCTCCTTGGCCGATTCCACGCTGGCCCCGAGATAGCGCAGATAGTCGATCTGCCGCCGCTCGGGAGTGCGGGTCCAGGCGAGGCGATAGCCCTGCCGGTTGAAGTAGAGCTCGTTCAGGAAGGCCGGGACGAGGGAGCCGGCGAGCAGCAGGATCAGCCAGGGGGCGTAGGCGGCTAGACCGATCCCGAAGGCGACGAGCGTGATGAGGTCCTGCCCCTGCCCGAAGAGTTGGAACAGCAGGTTGGAGCGCCCGGTCACCTGCCGGCGGGCGCGTTCGAGCCGATCCTGCTGGGCGCTGTCCTCGAATTGCTCGAGGTCGAGGGCGGCGGCGTGGCGCATCAGCCGCAGGGTGGCGGCATTGGCGTAGCGGTCCGCGACCAGCCCGTCGGTGAGGGTGCTCAGCCGCCCGAGCAGATCGGACAGGATGGCGAGGCCGAGCTCCACCGCCACGAGACCGGCCAATCGGGCGAGGGCCGGGTCCGCCATCCAACCGGCGATGCCGGTTCCGGCGGGATGGGGCCGGGCATGCTCGGCCACGATGGCGTCGAGAATGAGCTTGCCGAGATAGAGCATCAGCACCGGCAGGCTCGCCCGTGCGAGACGCAGAGCGATGCTCGCCATCAGCAGGCGCGGGCTCGCGGCGTAGACGAGGCGAAACAGCGCCGGCAGGTAGCGCAGGGCGCCCACGCGCTCGACGACGAACCGGTTCAGCAAGGGGGCGAGGGAGGCGGTGGACATCGCGGCGGACCATGACGGGAGCGACCGCGCCCGTCGATGCGTCGTAGGGTGCACGATAAGATTCCCACGCGGTGTCGGCGTGACGGCCTGAGGCGACCGGCGGGCTCAGTCGATCCGCTTCATTGTGCACACGCCTGAGGACATCGGGCATGACGGCAAGACTTTGCTTTGTGTCCCATGTTAGAATCTCGCCTGCATTGTGCGCGTGAGGCGGGTTGGATGCTCAGCGGTTCGACTCTTCTACGGGTGGTGGTGCTCTTCGTCGCGGCGGCGGCGCTGGCGGGTCTGGTCCAGGCCTTCTGGCCGCAGGGTGCCGACGCTCCGCCCCCCGCGCCGACGGTGCAGCGCACCGAGCCGACCAAGGCCAGCCCACCGAGAACCGTCGCGACTGCGCCGCAACCTCGCGCGGAACCGGCACCCGCCGCCCCGCAGGAAGCCCCACCGGCCTCCGTCCTGCCGCCCTCGC
The DNA here is from genome assembly GCF_054817925.1 of Methylobacterium sp. CM6247. Classification (NCBI taxonomy): domain Bacteria; kingdom Pseudomonadati; phylum Pseudomonadota; class Alphaproteobacteria; order Hyphomicrobiales; family Methylobacteriaceae; genus Methylobacterium; species Methylobacterium sp. CM6247. The sequence goes on along the minus strand of NZ_JBTXKX010000003.1, from coordinate 1,994,016 downwards.
CGATCCGGCCGCTGCCCCGGCAGTCCGCACCGGCCGGCTCGCCGGAAGGAACGGGGAATTCCACACTGAACCCGCCCCCCCTCCCCTATGGCGGCCCGGTGGCGCCCCTGGCCGAGAGCCCTCCGCTGAACGCGACCCCGTCGGAAACGCAGCAGGCCATCGACAATGCGGGGCCGGCGGCGGTGTCCGTGGTGGATCTCAACACCGCCTCGGTGGCGGAACTCAACGGCCTCAAGGGTGGCGGCATGATCGGCCGCGCCATCACCCAGCGCAGGCCCTACGCCTCGGTGGATCAGCTTCTCTCGAAACGCGTCCTCAGCCGGTCGACCTATGAGCGGATCAAGAACCAGGTGACCGTGCGTTGAGCGATGGAGGCCGGCTTCGTGCTGGCATCGAACGCCGCCGCTCCGTAAGATCGGCGAAACGACGGTGGGTTGCAGCCGTGCGACCCGCCAGAGGGACAACGAGGTGTCGGAGCCGGATGGGTGAGGTGCGTGCCATGACGGCTCGGCGAGGGACAGCCCGGTTCACCGGCATTGCGCGGACCGTTTTCGCAAAGCCCGCTCCGCCATCCACGGGACAAAGCCGCATCCCACGCGCCCGATGCACCGGAAACGCTTGAAAGGACCCGATATGTTGACACAGCCCAGCAACATCACCCTGCGCGACGATCTCGGGGTGACGGAGACCTCCGAGACCGACAATGTGGTGCGGTGGGATGGCGAGCGGCTCTATGTCGAGCACGACATTTATCACAACGGCCAGCTCGTCCATAAGAAGTACCGCAAGAACGTCACCGAGCCCGTGGCGAGAGCGCTCCAGACGCTGATCAATCGCGCCAAGCAATAGGCGAGCAAACAATAGGCGCGACGGCGTCAGGCCCCACCGTCGCAGGAGACCGCCGCGCCACGGGCGGGATCGGCCCTGCCGGGGCCGGTGATGGGGCCGCCGATCTCGGTCGCCGCACCGCGTCACATCCCGCGACCGGCCGGGCGCGAGGTGTGACTTGCGGCAGGCAGCGAGCCTTACCTCAGTAGCGGGCCGTCACGCTGGCGAGGACGGTGAGCGGTGCGCCGGGGAGATTGTTGAACTGATTGAAGGGCTGCTCGATGTAGCGGCGATCCGTGAGGTTGCGGCCGTTCACGGCGAAACGCCATGTCGGGTCGATCTCGTAGAACAAGGTCGCGTCGAGGCGCGCATAGGCGCCGACCTTGTAACTGTTGCTGATGTCGCCGAAGCGCTCGCCCACATAGGTGACGCCGCCGCCGAAGCCCCAGCCCCGCATCGGGCCGCTCTGGAACTGGTAGGTCGACCACAGGCTGGTGCTGAAGGTCGGGGCAGCCGGGAGCCGGTTGCCGATGGCGATCGTCGTATCCTGCGTCACCTTTGCATCGAGATAGCCGATACCGCCGATGATCCTCCATCCGGGCAGGATCTCACCCGCAATGTCGGCCTCGACGCCCTGCGAACGCTGCTCGCCGGTGATGATGGAGAAGCGGCTGTCGGAGGGGTCGGTCGCGGCGACGTTCGCCCGAACGATCCGGAAGGCGGCGGCGCTCAGGGTGAGGCGATTGGGGATCAGGTCGACGCGCGTGCCGATCTCGACCTGCTCGCCGGTCTCCGGCGCCGGCGTAAGGCCACCGATGACGTTGGCGGTCTGTGGGGTGAAGGAGGTCGTGTAGCTTCCATAGACGGTGAGCGGCTCGATCGGCCGCCAGACCAGGCCGACGCGCGGCGAGGTTCCGGTGACGTCCCGCGTGGGTGGGACGGTGTTGTTGGTGAGGGTGCGCTGGAAATACAGCTGGTTGGCCGTATCCACGCGGACGCCGAGGACGAGTTGCAGCCCCTGGGCCAGCTCGATCTGGTCCTGCATGTAGGTACCGACCATGAACAGGTTCTGCCGCAGGTCGCTCTGCAGGGCGAGCGTTCCGATCTGCGGTATCGAACCCCGGATCGGGTTGAGGAAGGAAACCGCGCTTGCTGTCCCCTGCTGCGTATAGGGATGACGGTAACCGTCCACGATTTCGACGCCGAACAGGGCCGTGTGGCGGAAGCCGAACAGGTCGAAACGGGCGACGGCCTCCGTCTGGCTGTCGATCGAATTGTAGATGGACTCGACCTCGGAGAGACGCCGCGTCAGCGACGCCCCGTTCGCGCTCACCCCGGTGGCGCGGGTGGCCAACACATCGAACTGGCCCCACTGGCCGTTGATCACCTGCCGCAGGGTCAGGCTTTCGTTGACGTCATGCTCGGCCCGCAGGGTGATGGAGTTCGATTCTCCGTAATACCGGGACCATGACTCGCCGTAGTAACGGCGGATATTGTCCAGGGGCACCCGGCCCTGGAAAGCGGTGAGACCTTCGTCATACTGGCTGTGCTGGCGCGAGAACTCGGCACTCAGGGAGATCCGCGTCGATGCATCGGGCGTCCACAGCAGGGACGGCGCGAAGAAATGCCGCGAATTGGAAGGGCCACCGAAATCCCGGAAGGTGGGGTCGTCCTGCGTGGCGAAGCTGAAGCGGGCGGCGAGCCCTTCCGTCCCGGGAACGGCCCCCGTCACCGAGCCTTGAAGCCGCCGGAATGCGTAAGACCCGCCCTGCAGGGTGAGGTCCGCGGAGGGCGTGAGCATGGGCTGGCGCGTGACGATGTTGATCAGGCCACCGGGATCGCCCCTGCCATAGAGAACGGAGGTGGGGCCCTTGAGCACTTCCACGCGCTCGACATTGGCGAGGTCGCGCTGTGTCGGCTGGAAGGTGTTGGCCGGATTCAGCAGCACGCCGTCGATCGCGTAGGTCTGCGTGTTGAAGCCGCGCAGCACATAGGTGTCGGACCGGCCCTGGATGGTGCCGGCGGGCTGGACATTGCTCACATTGGTGAGCGCATCGGTCAGGCGGACGTCCTGCTGGTCGATGAGCACGTCACGGGGCACGACCTGGACCGATTGCGGAGAGTCGCGCAGGGCGGTGTCCGTCCGGGTCGAGGTCGCGGAACGGCTCGCCCGGTAGCCGGTGACGGGGCCGTTCGCCCGTTCGCCACTGCCGATCACCGACAATTCCGACAACACCACCGCGCTCTCGGCCGGGAGCACCTGGGCTCGCGCACCGGAGAACGGCACGACACCGATCGCCAGGATGGTCGTCATCTTCAAGACGACGAGCGGGCGCAGCACTGTGCTGCAATATAATTCTTCTTTTAGCTTATTCATGATGTCGTCGTCTCAAGTCTCGGCATGTCTTGGCCGGCATCGAGATCTGTAGAAGGACAAAGCTGTTCGCTACAAGCACGCCTCATCCATCATGAGTGGGCGTAATCAAGTTCTTAAACACCTGTTGTAATTCCACTACTCTCTGGAAAAGCTCCAAACTATTCCTTATCGACAAATTAAAGATGTTCATTGTAGTATATAAGTAAATATTTTTCCCAAAAATAGCACTAAGCGCGACGCCCTCTGCCTAGCGAAGACTTCCATGACCGACAATGTCGTACGTTGAAAGGACGCGTGGGCCGATAAGGAACACGACATTCGGCACAACGGTCGGCTCGGTGATGGAAAGTGCCGCCGGAACGTCACCGAGGGTGGCGAAAGCACTCCGGGCACCGATCGATCGTGCCGAGTAAGAGCGGACATCGAACGTAGACCTTCGATCACCGGCCCAGCGGACAGGCGCATCCCTGAGTCGCGATCGTCGCCGCTCGGAGCGAGGATTTGGTAAGGCCGATTCCGGTCATCCCTGGACGAGGCCCCCCTCCTGCACGATTGTGCGATGGCTCGCGCTCTGGTCGTCCGCGATGCTCCGTATGATGTCGCTCGCAGCGTGATGCGGCGGAGGTTCCCGGCGATGGTCCTGTCCCGATATGTCGCCGTCTTCGCGGCCCTGTTCGCCGCCCTGCTGATCTCCGTGCCGGCACAGGCGCAGCAGACCGAGACGCGCATCGCCCTCGTGGTCGGCAACGGCGCCTATGAGGGGGCGCCCATCGCCACCGCCGCCAACGATGCCGGCCTCATCGCGCAGACGCTGCAGGCGGCGGGGTTCGACGTCGTGGGGGCGCGCGACCTCGACGAGGATGCCCTGCGCAAAGCCCTGCGCGACTTCCTCGACAAGGCGGCGGCCTCGGGGCCGGACACGGTGGCCTTCGTCTATCTCGCCGGATACGGGCTGCAGCTCGAGGGCGAGACCTTCTTCGCGCCGGTGGATGCCCGCATCGCCACCGCCGTCGACGTTCCGGTCGCGGCCCTGCGGGTATCGGACTATCTCAAGCGCCTCTCCACCGTGCCGTTGAAGGCCCGGTTCGTGGTGCTCGACGCGGCCCGCGCCAACCCGTTCGTGAAGACGGGCGAACCGCTCGCCGGCGGTCTCGCCCTGGTGGAGGCCGAACCCGGCAGCCTCATCGCCTACAACGCGGCGCCCGGCACCGTGGCGCCGCCCGAGACGGGGGCCTATGGCGCCTATGCGCAGGCCCTGGTGGAAATGATCCGCGAGGGCGGCCTCCAGCCGGCGGCGCTCTTCGACCGGGTGCGCCTGCGGGTGAACGAGACCACCAAAGGCGCGGCCATGCCCTGGGACGATGCCCGGATCGAGGCACCGTTCGTGTTCTTCGAGCGCAATGCCGACGCGCCCGCCCAGGCGCAGCCCGAGCCGACCGCGCCCCTCCGCGACCGCCCGTTAGGCGAGATCGGCGCGCGGGACGCCTATTCGGTGGCGGTCGAGCGCGACACGCTGCAGGGCTACCAGGATTTCCTCGGGGCCTATCCCGACGACCCGATGGCCAAGCGCGTGCGCGCCATCGTGGCCGCCCGGCGCGAGGCGACGACCTGGCGTCGCGCCCTGTCGTCCGGCACGCAGGACGCCTACTGGTCCTACCTCTCGCGCTACCCGCGCGGACCGCACGCGGCGGATGCGCGCCGCCGCCTCGCCCGTCTCTCCGCCCCGCCGCGACCGCCCGAAGCCTTCACCGCGCTCTCCTTTGACCTGCATCCGCCGCCGCCGGAGGAGGAGAGCTATTTCGACCGGCAGGTCGTCGCCTTCGACGACCCGGCCTATGCCCTGCCCCCGCCGCCCCCCGGCGTGCTGGCACCCCGTCCGGCCTATATCGTCGACATCGCGGCGCCGCCGCCCGAGGACGAGCTGTTCGCCCTCCCCGTCCCCCTCTTCGAGCCGGTCCCGGCCTATGTGAGCGCACCCGCCTATATCGTCGCGCCGCCGGACAACGTGATCTACCGGAACATCCACAACACGGTCGTGATCAACGAGATCAACCGGCGCGTCATCGAGCGGCCTCGCGGACCTTCGGCCGCCGCGATCATCGGAGGTGCGGCCGGTCTCGGAGCGGCGGCACTCGCCGCCCGAGTGGCGCTGCCGCCCTCCCTGTCGCACCGCGCCGGCCGTCACGACGCCGGTCACAACGCCGACGGCCCTCGCCGCGACCGCTCCGGCCTGCAGCCGGGCGCCCGCGACGAAAGACCGAACGATCCCCGCATCGGCCGCCCGCTCCCCGCATTGAGCACCCCAGATCCGCGCGCCGCGCGGCCGGACCCGAAGGCTTTGCCCGAGCCGAGGCCGGTCGCGAACACGCGCCCGTCCGGCGACGTCGGCGGACCGCCCGACCGAGTGCACGCGGGGGACGGCAAGACCGGGCCGGACCGGAAGGCCGCCATCGACCGTCGTGCCCCGCCCGATGCGGTGAACCCCGGCGGACCCTTAGCCGGGCGCGGCAACGCCGATCCAGCCGACCGCGCAGCCTTGCGCCCGGAACGGATCGAGCGCCGGGAGGCGGCCCGCGCCGCCGCCAAAGCCGAACGACCGCAGCTGCGTCCCGCCCTCGACCAGCCGCTCGTCGACCGCGCCCGCGAGGGGCGTCCGGGGCACGATAGAGTGGCCCGGCCGGGTTTCGAGCAGAACGGCCCAGAGCGCGTCAGACGGGAGCCGGCCAACCCCAATCGCGAAGTGCCCGGCCAGCCGCCGCGACGCGGCCCGGATTCCGATGCCCTGCAACGCCAGCAGCAGAGGCTTCAGATCCAGGAGGCCCGCCAGCAACAGCGCATGCAGATGGAGCAGCAGCAACAGGCCCAGCGCCAGCAAATGCACCAGCAACAGCAGATGATGCAACGTCAGCAGATGCAGGCCCAGCAACAACAGCAACAAGCCGCCCAGCGGCAACAGATGATGCAGCAGCAACAACAGGCGGCTCAGCGCCAGCAGAGGCAGGCTCCGCCATCGGGCGGGAACCCGAACTGCCATCCGGGCCGACCCTGTCGCTGAGGCGGAGGCGACGAAGCGGAAGGCGGACGATGCCCGCCGGAAGACCTTGTGTCCGCGCCCCCCTACGCGTGTGTCGGCATCGGCTGCGGCAACGTCCGCAGGTCGCCGGGCTGGCTCGGGTCGATCTCACCGACGAGGGCCGGCTTCGTGTCATAGAGACCGGAAATGGCTTCAAGGGCGGCGATCGCGTCCTGATTGATGCCCCAGCGCGTCACCGTCGCCACGAAGGCGCGTGTCGTCATCAGCGTCACGGGGAACTCCACGTCGAGGAAGAGGGTCGCGACCTTCCGATCTTCGTAGAGCACGACCGCCGAACTCGCCTCGGTCGGGTGCCAATGCGCCACGAACTCGCGCAGAGCCTGCTCGCCGGAATCGCGCAGGGCTGACTTGAGCAACGCATCCCCCGCTGGAGTCCGCGGCCGGGCGCGCAGGGCCGCGACACCGATGCCGACCACGGTCTCGACCCGGAGCGCGGCTTCGCCGAGGCCATCGATCCAGGCGGCGATCTCGGCAGCAAAGGGCTTGGAGAGGTCACCGACCACCTCTTCCTCGACCCGGTCCACCAGTACGATCCGCCGGTTGAGACCGCGCAGCGTATAGAGGATGCCCGCTGCGGCGAGCCGGATCAGAGGCCCCGCATCGGCGACGACGATGAGCTTCCGGTCCGAGGGGGCGATCATGGCGACACCGTCCAAGTGGTGGTGCCGTCCTTGTTGTCCTTCACGGTGACGCCCATGGCGGCGAGGGCGTCGCGGGCGCGGTCGGAGGCGGGCCAGTCCTTGGCAGCGCGGGCGGCGCGGCGGGCCTCGATCGCGGCTTCCACCGCCGCCACGTCGACGCCGGCAGCGGCGATGGCTTTATCCTCCCGCGCGGATTTCGTGCCTGCGAGCAGGCCGAGCAGGCCCGCACCGGCCTTCAACGCGGCTGGGTCGTCGAGGCGGTGCAGCTCGGCGAGGGCGGCGGCGGTGTTGAGATCGTCGAGGAGCGGCTCCACCACCGAGGCCGGCGCCTCGGGTCCGGCGGTCACGTCGCCGACGATGCCGTACCAGCGGTCGATCATCTTCGCCGCCTCCTCCAGCCCGCGCACGGTCCAGTCGATGGGCTGGCGGTAATGCGTCTTCAGCATGGCGAGGCGCACGACCTCCCCGGGCCAATCCTTCAGCACTTCGCGCAGGGTGACGAAGTTGCCCAGCGATTTGGACATCTTCTGCCCCTCCACCTGGAGGAAGCCGTTATGGAGCCAGACATTGGCCATGACGTCCGTCGAAAAGCAGCAGCGCGACTGGGCCACCTCGTTCTCGTGATGAGGGAAGATCAGGTCGAGACCGCCGGCATGGATGTCGAAGGTCTTGCCCAGATGCTTCCACGACATGGCCGAGCACTCGATGTGCCAGCCCGGCCGCCCCGGCTCGGCGATGCCGGCCGGCGAGGGCCATGACGGCTCGCCGGGCTTGGAGGGCTTCCACAGGACGAAATCCAGGGGCGAGCGCTTGTAGGGGGCGACCTCGACCCGCGCGCCGGATTCCATCTCGTCGAGGGGCCGCTTCGAGAGCGCGCCGTAATCGGGCATCGAAGGCACGTCGAACAGCACATGGCCTTCCGCCACATAGGCATGACCCGATGCCACCAGCCCTTCGATGATCGTGTGCATCTCGGTGATGTGGTCGGTGGCGCGGGGCTCGATGAAGCGCGGGCGCTCGCCCGGAACGTTCACGTCCTCGGCCATCAGCACGCCGAGGTCGCGGATGTCGCCGTGAAAGGCGGCGAGCGTCCCGTCAGTGAGTTCCCGGATGGTGATGCCGCGCTCGGCCGCGCGGGCGTTGATCTTGTCGTCCACATCCGTGACGTTGCGGGCATAGGTGACATGCGCCTCGCCGTAGAGATGGCGCAGCAGTCGGAACAGCAGGTCGAAGACGATGATCGGCCGGGCATTGCCGATATGGGCCGCGTCGTAGACCGTCGGTCCGCAGGCATACATCCGCACATGCGTCGGATCGATCGGCGCGAACGGCGCCTTCTCGCGGGTCAGGGTGTTGTAGAGCCGCAACATCGGCGCCATGAAACCGTCTTTCGTAACCCTGGAACGCGACCGTGCCGCCACCTGTGGAGGCCGCCCGTCCCCATGCCCTAAATCCCGAGAACCGATCAACTTTTACGATTCGCGAGGCACATGCCCCCGAACCGAGGTGATCGGACAAGCCGGATGCCAAGCTCCCTGCGTGTTGCACGGAGGCGACGGACCCTGCCGAGCAACTGGGCTACCCCAAAACGGTGATGAATTCGAGAACGACGCCGGGAGAGCTTCGGTCAAGGTCGCGACGATCCGGAAAGGATTTGTTTACCGACGAGGCCGAGATTTTCCCAAACGCGAATCCTCCCATCCGGTGAATCCCGCCTTTCGTGGATCCCGTCATCAAGGTCTTGCCCATGCGACGCTCGGCTGCCGGTCTCGGCGCTCTCTGCGCCTTTGCGCTCATTTCCTCCGCTGCCCTGGCCGTCGATGACGGCGAGAAGCCGGCCCGCGTGCCCGGTCAGGTGGAGAAGACGTTCCTGATTCCCGCCGGCGAGGGTTACGGAGTCGGCGAATGCCTGGTGGCGGGCAGCGGCTCCTGCGGACAGGTCGTGGCCGATGCCTGGTGCGAGGCGCAAGGCTTCGCCGTCGCCGGCTCCTTCGGCGTGGCCGCTCCCGAGGACTATACCGGCACCATCGATCAGCCGCCCGCGCCGAAGCCCGTCGAGCCGCCGATCCGCATCACCTGCAAGGACTGATCGGCAAGGACTGATCTGCAAGGATCGATCCCGGTCGTTCGAGGCGGCCCGGCCCGATGCCGGCGCCGCCTCCGGAGCCGGATCAGCTCTTGAAGAAATCGCCGCAGCGGGGCGGCGCGTCGGTGGTGCCCCAGGGCATCAGCGGCACCGCCGTGGTGGAGTTCTTGGGCGAACCCTGGATCACCTTGTCGGAATAGACCATGTAGATCAGCGTATTACGCTTCGCGTCACAGCCGCGGACGATCTGCATCGACTTGAAGATCAATGACCGTCGCTCGCTGAAGACCACCTCGCCCTGTTTCAGCTTGTCCTTCGGATTCTTGAACGCCACCGGGCCGACCTGCCGGCAGGCGAGGGAGATGTCGGAGACGTCCTCCGCGAGGCCGAGCGTGCCCTTGATGCCGCCCTTCTCGGGCTGCGTGTACCAGCAGGCGATGCCGGAGACCTCCGGGTCGTCGATGCCGTAGACCACCAGCTTGTCGTTGGGGGTGAGCGGACGCCACACGGTGGATTTATCGAAGATCCGGTCCGTATCGTCTGCGCGGGCCACCGCTCCGCCCATCGCCAGCCCGGCCAACCCCACAGCCACCGCCCTGCTTGTGAGACTCCGAAGACACATCATCACACCATTCCCCTCAAGTTTGTCGATGGGCATGTGGGAACACTGTCCCGCTCTCGCGAGGGCGGTTAGACAACCTTTGCTAAAGCGCTCTTCCGTACCCTGTCCGAGGGCCGGAACCGCCCAGCTTCACACCCGTTCCTGACAGGTCATGCCGCTGATCCCTCCACAGATCCGCAAGCTCGTCGCAACGTTCGGCGCCGCCATGGTCGCCATCGCGTTCGGGACAGCCGTGCAGGCACAGGCGCCCAACGCCCAGTGCCAGCGATACCGCTACGAGCTCGCCAATCTCAGCGACGGCGCCAACACCGCCCGCGCCCTGCAGAACGAGATCGGCCGGCTGGAGGCGTATTACCGGACGCTGAGCTGCGAGGGCGGCAAGTTCCTGTTCTTCGATTCGCGCCCCCCGCAATGCGGCGCGGTGGAGCAGCGCATCCGGGCGCTCCAGGCCGGGTACGGCGCGGAGAACGGCGAAGTCACCGCCGCCCGGCGGCGTCAACTCACGGCGGCCATTGCATCCTCCTGCGCCGAGACCGGGCAGAAGGTCGTGGACGGCCCCGTGGGCGAGCAGCGCGGACGGGGCGGGGCGCAGGTCGTCTGTGTCCGGACCTGCGACGGCGCCTACTTCCCGATGAACAATCTGCCCGACGGTCGCGAAGGGGCAAACGAACTGTGCCAGGCTCTCTGCCCCGGCACAGAGGCGGTGGCCTATTCGATGCCTCATGGCGATGACGGCCTGAAACAGGCCGCGTCGATCAAGGGCAGTCGTGCCTACGTCTCCCTCGCCAACGCGTTCAAGTACCAGAAGAGCTTCACGCCCGATTGTTCGTGCAAGAAGGCGAACCAGACCTGGGCTCAGTCCCTGGTGAAGGCCGAGAGCATGCTCGTCCGGCACAAGGGCGACATCTTCGTGACGCCGATGCAGGCGGAGGCCATGTCGCGGCCGAAGGTGCGCGTCACCCTCGCGGGCCGCGCGGACAAGACCGTGGCCGCCATCGCCGCCGATGCGGCGACCCGGAACGGGGCCATCCTGTCCGAATCCGGTTCGGTTCGCGACGGAGCCACGGCTCAGACGCCCCCCCCTAGCGGCGAAGAGCGCGCCAATATCCGCATTATCGCGCCGAACATGATCGCGGCGCCGGCTCGGTCGATAGCGCCCTAGAGGCCATCGCCGAAACGCCGAACGAACGAGGCAGCATTCCCCCGCGAAGTCACCGATCGCACCGAGCGTCATGGGCGTAACTCCCTGACGGTGAACGGTTTTCTCCGCCTGCCACGACTTTGAAGCCGCGCAGGGCGGCAGAGTACGGGCGAATGATCCGGGAATGAATTTGGAACCATCCCGGCTCCATTCGGTTCCGATGGCCACATCAACCTTTGTGAGTGACCATCCATGCGGAACCTCCGCCTGCTCTTTCTGACCGGCACCATGCTGCCGGCCCTGATCCTATCGGGCCCCCTTTCGGCCAGCCCCGACAATGGTGGGCCGGGCGTGATGCTGCTCGCGCAGGCAGGTCCCGGAGCCGAGCGCGGTGATCCGCGCGGAGGCGGCGATGCTCCCCGTGGCGGCGCGGCCCGGCCCGAGAGAGCCGAGCGTCCCGAGCGGGCGGAGCGGCCTGAGAAAGCGGAGCGTCCCGAGCGCGCCGAACGTCCTGAGAGGGCTGAACGTCCTGAAAGGGCGGAACGTCCCGAGCCGCGCCAGGAGAAGCCCCCTGCCCGCGAGGAGCGCGCCCCGGCCGAGCGGCCCGCGCGCCCTGATCGTCCCGAGAAGCCCGACCGTGCGCCGGCCGAACGGCCGACCCCTCCTGCCGCGCGTGAGCGCGATGCGGATCCGGCCCCCGCCCGTCCGGCACCCAAGGAGGCTCCAGCTCCCCGCGAGCGTGCCCCCGCTGCTCCCGAGCGCGACGCGACACCCGATCGTCCCGCCCGCCCGGACCGTCCTGCCCGGAACGAGAAACCCGATACGGGCGCCAAACCCGATCGCGGCGACAAGCCCGAGCGCGCCGACAGACCCGACCGGGAGAACCGGCCGGAGCGTGGAGACAAGCCGGACCGGAATGAAAGGCCGGACCGGAACGAGAAGCCCGAGCCCGCCCGCCGCACCGGACCGGACGCGACGCCGGATGCCAAGACGCCTGATGCAAAGACCCCGGATGCCAAGACCCCGGATGCCAAGACGCCTGACACCAAGGCGCCGGATGCCAGGACTCCTGACACCAAGGCGCCGGACGCGAAGCCTGCTCCGAATGCCCGTCCCGGGGTTCCGGGAAAGCCGTTCGTCCCGCCGGGTCAGGCGCAGGACAAGAACGACCGTGACGACAGGCGCGGGGACGACAAGCGGGGCCCTGACGATCGACGTGGCTCCGATGACAAGCGTGGCTCCGACGACCGGCGCGGCCCGGATGACCGGCGCGGCACGTCGGACGACAACCGGCCCGGCACGCCCAACCTTCCCGGAAATACCGACCGCACCCCGGCAGCGGGCGATTCCGATCGGCGCAGCGAGATCGAGCGCCGCGACCGTGAACGCCGCGAAGCGTTCGAGCGCAAGGACGAGCGGGACCGCCGTGACGTATTCAACCGTCCAGGCCGGCCCGGCTATGTCGAGGGCGGGTTCCGCGGCAACGATGTCCGCAGCTACGACGAGGTCCGCCGTGACCGGCGCGAGTTCAACGAGGGTGGACGGACCTATATCCGCGAGCCCGGCCGCATCATCGTGCGGGACCGCGACAATTACTTCATCCGTCACGACGAGAACGAGCGCTTCCGGTACCTCGACCGCGGTGCCTACCGCAGCGAGCGTCGTGGCGGCGACACGATCACCTATCTCGACCGTCCGGGCGGCATTCAGATCGTCACCGTGGTGGACGATGACGGCCGCCTCGTGCGCCGTTCGCGCCGCTTCCGCGACGGCCGCGAGGTCGTGATCATCGACAACGGCTTCGGCGGTCCCCAGCGTCCGATCTACGAGGATGTCGTCGACCTGCCGCCGCCGGACATCCGCATTCCCCGCGACCGCTACGTGGTGAATTACGAGGGCGCCGACGAGCGGCAGGTCTACGAGGCCCTGTCCGCCCCGCCGGTGGTGGCGGTGGACCGCCGCTACACGCTCGATCAGGTGCGCTACAGCCCGCAGCTGCGGGCACGGATGCGCAGCGTCGACATCGATACGATCACCTTCGATACTGGATCGTTCGACGTCACACCCGATCAGGCCTCACGGCTCGGCAACATCGCGGCGGCGATCAACCAGGCGGTGAAGGCCAACCCGCAGGAAGTGTTCCTCATCGAGGGTTACACCGATGCGGTGGGCAGTGAGGTAGACAACCTGTCGCTCTCGGATCGTCGCGCCCAGTCGGTAGCGACGGTACTCAGCCAGAACTTCCAGGTGCCGCCGGAGAACCTGACCACCCAGGGCTATGGCGAGCAATCCCTGAAGGTGAACACCCAGGACGCCTCGCGGGAGAACCGTCGGGTCACGGTGCGCCGCATCACCCCGCTGATCCAGCAGCAGGGCGAGACTGCGGACGCTCCGCCCAAGTAAGTCGGCTTAGCTGCATTGTCGTGACGTCACGGGCCGCATGTCTCGAAAGAGGGGTGCGGCCCGCGCCGTTCCGTGCTTCTCCAACACTCCCGCGAGCGCGCGACATCGAGGAGACCGGCGACCATGGCCGAGGAGAGCGACCGCCTGATCACGGCGGGAACGCCGATCTTTCGTCGGACCACCCTCGCTCTGTTCGCCGCAGGCTTCTCCACCTTCGCCGTGCTCTACGGCGTCCAGCCGCTGATGCCGGTCTTCGCCGATGAGTTTCACGTCTCCCCGGCCGAGAGCAGCCTGTCGCTGTCGCTTCCCTGCGCGATGCTGGCCCTGGCGCTCCTCGTGGTCAGCCCGCTCTCCGAAGTGTGGGGGCGCAAGCCGATTATGGTCGCCTCCCTCTTCGCGTCGGCGATCCTCACCCTCATCGCCGTGATCGTGCCGAGTTGGCATGGCTTCCTGGCATTGCGCGCGCTCACCGGGCTGGCGGCGAGCGGCCTGCCGGCCGTAGCCATGGCCTATCTCAGCGAGGAGATGGATGCCCGCGCCATCGGCCTGTCCATGGGGCTCCTCATCGGCGGAAACGCCATGGGCGGCATGGTCGGGCGGCTGATCGCCGGCATCGTCACCGATCATCTGTCCTGGCGCGTGGGCCTCGGGACCATCGGAATCCTGGCGCTCATCGCCGCCATCCTATTCTGGCGCGGTTTGCCGCCATCGCGGCGCTTCCTCGCCAACCGGATGCGCTGGCGCCAGGTGCCGGGCACGTTCGGCCAGCATTTCCGCGATCCGGGCCTGCCCTGGCTCTTTGCGGAGGCGTTCCTGCTCATGGGCGGCTTCGTCAGCGTCTACAATTACATCGGCTTCCGCCTGCTCGATCCGCCCTACAACCTGAGCCAGTCGGCCATCGGCGCGATTTTCGTGGTCTATCTCGCCGGCACGTTCAGTTCGGCGGTGACCGGAGAGATCGCCAGCCGGCTCGGACGCCGCCGGGTCTTGTGGCTCGCCATCCTGCTCGGGATCGTCGGTATTCTGCTGACCCTGTCGGAGCGCCTTCCCGTCATCATCGCCGGCATCGTCGTCGTGACGGTGAGCTTCTTCGGCGCCCATTCGGTGGCGAGTTCCTGGATCGGGCGACGCGCCCTCCGCGACCGGGCGCAGGCCTCCTCGGTCTACCTGTCCCTGTATTATCTGGGCTCGTCGGTGCTCGGGACGGCGGGAGGCTGGTTCTTCGATCATGCGGGGTGGACGGGGGTCGTCGCCTTCTTCGGCGGGCTTTACGGGCTCGCGCTGGCCATCGCGCTCCGACTTTCGCGCCTGCCGCCCCTCGTCCCGGCCACATCCTCCGGCCACGACCGTTGACCCGCCCGCCGCGACGGCCCATCTAGGCGATCGTCGTCGCTCACCGGAGCGACAGGCGAGCAATCGCCGACAACTGAGGAAGTCCGGCTCGCTTGGTCCAAGCGGCTCCGGCTTACGGAACCGAACGTGTTCGAGCTCGCCGTCGCTGTCGCTCTGATCGCCCTCAACGGGGCCTTCGCGCTGTCCGAACTCGCCGTCGTCTCGTCGCGGAAGTCGCGGCTGCGGATGATGGTGGAGGCGCGCCGGCCCGGCGCCCAGGCCGCCCTCACCCTCGCCGAGAATCCGGGGCGCTTCCTTTCCGCCGTCCAGATCGGCATCACCCTCGTCGGCATCCTGTCGGGTGCCGTGTCCGGCGCGGCCCTGGGCGAGCGCCTCACGGAAATCCTATTCGAGGCGGGCCTGTCGAAACCCGTGGCCGATCCTCTCGGATACGGGATCGTCATCGCCATCATCACCTACCTCTCGGTGATCATCGGCGAATTGGTGCCCAAGCACGTGGCCCTGCGCGACCCTGAGGGCATCGCCTGTTTCGTCGCGCGCCCGATGCGTCTCATCTCGCGGATCGCGCTTCCGGCGGTCTGGCTCCTCGACGCCTCCACGCGCGCGGTGTTCCGGCTGTTCGGCCAGGAAGCCTCCAGCGCCAGCGCGGTGACCGAAGAGGAGATCCGCACCATCGTCGCGGAGGCCGAGACGGCGGGCGTGATCGAGACCGACGAGCGCAAGATGATCGCCGGCGTGCTGCGCCTCGGCGACCGCGCCGTGCGGGGCGTCATGACCCCGCGCACCGACGTCCACTGGATCGACCTCGACAAGGCGCCGGAGGAGATCCGCGCCATGCTGGTGTCGAGCCCGCATTCGCGCATCCCGGTCGGCGAGGGCAACCCGGACAACATGCTCGGCGTCGTGCAGGTGCGCGAACTGGTCAAAGCGCTCATCGAGAACGAGCGGTTCGACCTGCGCGCCTATATCCGCAGCGCCCCCGTCCTGCCCGATACGCTCGACGCCCTCGACGCACTCACGGCCCTTCAGGCGGCCGACGTTCCGATGGCCCTGGTCCACGATGAATACGGCCATTTCGACGGGCTCGTGACGCCGGCCGACATCCTCGACGCCATCGCGGGCGCATTCCATTCCGAGGATTCGGAACCCGAGGCGGTGCAGCGCCAGGACGGGTCCTGGCTCATCGCCGGCTGGATGCCGGTGGACGAGATGGCCGACCAGCTCGGCATCAAGCTCGAATCGAGCCGCGACTACGAGACCGCCGCCGGCCTCGTCATCGCCAAGCTTCAGCGTCTGCCGGAGACGGGCGAGACCTGTGACATCGCGGGATGGCGCTTCGAGGTGGTGGATCTCGACGGCCGCCGCGTGGACAAGATCCTGGTGTCGCGGATCGCCTGACCGTCCCGCCTTTCCGAAGGTCTCGGACCGTTCTCGCGACGGACGAATGGTGGATGGCCTGCGTCCCGTCCATCCTCATCCAGACGAGGCCGTGCCGCGGAGCCTATGCCCAACGGCACGGACTGGCTCGACGTCGCGTCTTTACTTCGACGGCCGTCGGCGTTTGCCGAGCCGCATGACTTCGACCTTGGTCGAAGCGCATCAGATCGCAGCCGCACCTGAACGATCGAACCGAACAGCTTTATCGCCGAGAAGGCACCGCCGCCGCGAGGTGTTCTGGATAGAGATCGAGATGTACTGTATATAATTATTATAATTTGAGTTTAATAATTTTTTATCTAATATTCCTTATAACATCTGTGTCTAATATCTGTATAATAATTCACATGGCATCGGAGCATGCAATGAAGTTCATTGGACATCTGAGCGTGATGCTCAAAATTGCCGTCCCGCTGACTCTGATGGGCCTTATGGCGATAGGTCTCGTCGTCTACGCCCGTGCCTCGCTGAACAGCGTCCTGGAGCAGACGAATCACTTCGCCGACGTCGCCACGGTCCGGCAGGAGAGTTACCTCCGTGCGCAGCTCCATGCCACGGACGCCGCTTTGCTCAGCCGAAATATCGTGGTGGAGACGCAACAGGAGGTGATGAACCAGTACAAGGCGCGTTATGACGGAGCGACCAAGGCGGCGCTGGTCTACGTCGACAAGCTGATCGCCTTGGCCGAGACGCCGGAACGCCGCAAGATCGGTCACGACCTGCGACAGATGGTCGAAACTTACTTCGGCATTCTCGACCGTTCCATCGTGTACGCGATGCGGAACGATGCCGCCAAGGCGATGAAGGTGATCCAGGACGAGGGGCGGCCGGCGCGGGCCAAATTGTACGCTCTCATCGAGGAGCGCAGCCAGCGGGTCACGGAGGAGATGCAGGCCCGTAAGCACGCCCTGGAACTGGAAGTATCCAATACGGTGCAGAGCCTCATTGCCATCGCGGCGCTCGGACTGACCGTTGTTGTTGCCCTCAGCGGGTTCATCGTGATGTTCGGCATCACCCGTCCCTTGCGGGGCCTCGTCTCGGTCCTGCAGCGTATGGCGCGGGGAGACATCGACGCCGAGATCGTGGAGGCCCGGCGCGGCGACGAGATCGGCGCCGTGGGCAAGGCGGTGGAAGGCATCAAGGCCATGGTCGCCCGGAAGGCCGCCGAGGAAGCCGACATCCGGCGTCTCGCCGAGGAGGTCGCCCAGGCCGAGCGCCAGCGCACGATGATCGCCATGGCCGACAGCTTCGAAGGCGCCGTGGGCGGCATCATCCAGATGGTGTCGGCCTCGGCGACCGAACTCCAGGCCACTGCCCAGACCATGACCTCCACCGCCACGGAAACGGCGAGCCAATCCATGACCGTGGCCGCCGCCGCCGAGGAAGCCGCCACCAACGTCAACACCGTCGCGGCGGCGGCGGAGGAGCTCGGCGTTTCCGTCCAGGAGATCGGACGGCAGGTCAGCGGATCGGCCGATCTCGCCCAGGGCGCCGTCTCGGAAGCCGACCGGACGGCGGCCCTGGTGCAGACACTGTCCCAGGCCGCCTCCCGCGTCGGCGACGTCGTGGGACTGATCTCGAACATCGCCGCCCAGACCAACCTTCTCGCCCTCAACGCCACCATCGAGGCAGCCCGCGCGGGAGAGGCCGGCCGAGGCTTCGCCGTGGTGGCCACCGAGGTCAAGGAACTGGCCAGCCAGACGGCGCGGGCGACCCAGGACATCTCCAGTCAGATCTCCCAGATCCAGGGGGCGACCGACGAGGCGGTCTCGGCCATCGCCTCCATCACGGCCCGCATCCGCGAGATCGATTCGGTGGCGACCACCATCGCCGCGGCGGTGGAGCAGCAGGGGGCCGCGACCCAGGAGATCGTCCGCAACGTCGCCCAGGCCGCGACGGGAACGAGCGAAGTGACGAGCAACATTTCGGGCGTCGCGGGGTCCGCCGAAGAGACGGGGGCCGCCGCATCCCAAGTGCTCGGCTCGGCGGGCGAGCTCTCTCGCCAATCCGAGCACCTGAACGCCGAGGTCCGCCGCTTCCTCGCCAGCGTAAGAGCAGCCTGAGGCCGTCTCCGGCCGCTACATTCGGTGTCCGGCGAGCGCGGGTCCCCTCTCCCACACGGGAGAGGGAGCCGGCTCCGGCCAACCTGACCGAAGCGACCGACCGGAGGGGGTATGAGGCCGACCGGCATCGGTCTGAGACCGGCCGACGATGAGGAGAACTCATCGTCGGCCGCCCGCGTGACTGCGCGGCGGCGGGCGTCCGCCGAACGCGCTGAAGACGACCATCGGTCGGGATCAGCGCCGCTTGGCAGGAGAAGCGGGATCCGCTTTTCGGGCCGATTCTGTCAGTCGCGACCGCCGAGCCGCGCCGCCACAATGTCCCGGCCGATGAGGGGCAGCAGGCCCGAGAGGTCCGGGCCGTGCTCCAGCCCTGTCACCGCGAGGCGGAGCGGCATGAACAGGGCCTTGCCCTTGGCGCCGGTCCGCTCCTTCACTGCATTGGTCCAGGCTTTCCAGGTCTGGCCGTCCCAGGGCTCGGACGGCAGCACGTCCAGGGCGGCAGCGGCGAAGCCCGCATCCGCGATGACCGGCGTCACCTCCCCGGCCACGATCCGCCACCATTCGGCGGCGTCCCCGACCTTGGTGAGGTTGGGCTGGATCACCGCCCAGAACGCCTGCGCCCGTTCCCCCGGGATGCCCATTCCGAGGAGGCGTTCGCGTGCCTCCTCATACGGCATGGCATGGATCAGGCGGGCATTGAGCCCGTCGAGTTCCTGCGGATCGAATTTCGCCGGCGCCCGCGAGATGTGGGAGAGATCGACCAGGGCGGCGAGTTCGTCGAGGTTAGGCACCGCGCGCACCGCCTCGGCCGAGCCGGTGAGCACGGCGAGGGAGCGCACCGCGCCGGGTTCATAGCCCGCCTCGCGCAGGCCCCGGAGAGAGAGGTGGCCGAGCCGCTTCGACAGGCCTTCGCCATCGGCGGTGGTGAGCAGGTTGTGGTGGCCGAAGATCGGCACCGGCTGGTCCAGGGCCTCGAAAATCTGCACCTGCACGCCGGTATTGGTGACGTGGTCCTCGCCGCGAATGACATGGGTGATCCCCATCTCGGCATCGTCCACCACGGAGGGCAGCGTGTAGAGGTAGCTGCCATCGGCGCGGATCAGCACCGGGTCCGAGAGGGAAGCGCAATCCACATGCGCCGGCCCGCGCACGAGATCGTCCCAGGCGACGGTGCGGGCGTCGAGCTTGAAGCGCCAATGCGGCGTGCGCCCTTCGGCCTCCAAGGCCGCGCGCTCGTCATCGGTCAGGCTGAGCGCGGCGCGGTCGTAGATCGGCGGCTGGCCACGGCCGAGCTGGCGCCGGCGTCGACGCTCGAGTTCCTCCTGCGTCTCGTAGCAGGGATAGAGCCGGCCCGCCGCCTTCAGCCGCTCGGCCGCCGCGTCGTGGATGGCGGAGCGGTCCGACTGGCGGGCAAAGAGATCGGGCACGATGCCGAGCCAGGCGAGGTCTTCCTCGATGGCTTTGGCGAATTCCTCCGTCGAGCGCTCGCGGTCGGTGTCGTCGAGGCGCAGCAGGAAGCGCCCGCCATGCGCCCGTGCGAACAAGGCGTTCAACAGCGCCGGACGGGCGTTGCCGATATGGAGATACCCCGTGGGCGAGGGCGCGAAGCGGACGAGAGGGGCGGATGTCATGCCTGCCCGTCTACAGCATCGACCCGAACGGTGGGAACCGGCTTTCGGGAGGATCGGGGCAGGTCGCACATGATAGGTGCCGCCGTCGCAGGAGCCTCGGCGAGCTCCGCCCGAGCGCGCTTGCAGCCCGGCCCAAACACGATCGCGACCGGAACGAAGTCCAGTCCTGATCGCATGTCATCAGGAGGTAAAGTCGCGGCCGACCTGCGCCTTGCTCTCTACTCTGGGTCAGGTGGCCACGGCTTGGACCTCAGTCTGAGTCTAGTCCCAGTATCCGGCGGAGCCTGGACGTTGCGGGAGACCGGACCGGCCCGTTGGCACGGAAGCTTGCTCGGTGTCCCGGCCCCGCGGCCCCTCCGAACCCGATAAGTCCAAGCTTATACATCGCAGGCTGCAGGTTTCATTGCTCTCTCGATAGGATGACGGGTCGCGCCGCGCCGGCGCATCAGACAAAGAGTGCCCAATGCGGCGAGGCTCATTGCCCCTGCCAGGATCCGTGAGGGTCTGACTCCCATGCGCCTGGCCGAGCGATCCAAGGCGACTTCGAAGCCACCGGCGAGATTTGCGACAAGCGGCACGATGGTCGTATCCAAGAAAAACTTCGGCGCGGACGGTCCAGCCGGCTTCTTTAGAAGGTAATCTCGATCAATCATCATCGTAACCTCCGATAATGCCGCACCTGATTTTGCAACTATACATGGATGCATGGGCCGGACGTAGAACCTGACGAGACGGCCGATGTTCCCGCAGCTGTATTGGCACGGAGATCGTTCATTGGATAAGCCCACCTACAAGCCGTACCGCCTTCCATCAGGGGGATGGGGCTCGGCCCGCTCCGTCGGCAACATCCTGCGGCGCGAAGGGGTGCTGGCGAGCGTGCCGATCGCGCTGACCCGCCACAACAAGGTCGACGGCTACCAGTGCAACAGCTGCGCCTGGGTGAAGCCCGCGAGCCCCCTGCCGTTCGAGTTCTGCGAGAACGGCGTCAAGGCGGTAGCCTGGGAGCTGACCGCACATCGCTGCACGCCGAAGTTCTTCGCCGAGCACACCGTCACCGAACTTCGGGGCTGGGACGATTTCCACCTCGAACAGCCGGGCCGCCTGACACACCCGCTCCGCTACGACGCCGCCAGCGATAAGTACGTGCCCGTCTCCTGGGGGCATGCCCTGGAGGAGATCGCCCAGGAGCTGCGCGCAGTCGGGGACCGTCACAAGGGCACGGTGTTCTATAGTTCGGGCCGCCTGTCGAACGAAGCGAGCTACCTGTACCAGCTCTTTGCCCGGCTCTATGGCAACAACAACCTGCCTGACTCGTCCAACATGTGCCACGAGACCACCTCGGTGGCGCTGCCCGCCAGCATCGGACAGGCCGTCGGGACGGTGACCCTGGAGGATTTCGGCAAGTCCGACTGCATCCTGTTCTTCGGTCAGAACCCGGGCAGCAACGCTCCCCGCATGCTGCACCCGCTGCAGGAGGCGAGCGAGCGCGGCGTTCCGATCATCACCTACAATCCGCTGCGTGAGCGCGGGCTGGAACGGTTCCTGAACCCGCAATCGCCGACCGAGATGCTGACCGGCAAGGATACCCGGATCAGCTCGCAGTATCACCAGGTCAAGGCTGGCGGCGATCTCGCCGCGTTGGCCGGCATCTGCAAGGCGGTGCTGGACACGCACGAGGCGTCACGGGAAGCGGGCGGCCCGGCCGTGCTGGACGAGGCCTTCATCGCCGAGCACACCCACGGCTTCGAGACTTTCGCCGCCTGGCTTCGCCTCCAGAACTGGGACGAGTTGGAGCGCCGTTCGGGCCTCCACCGCGCGGATATGGAAGCAACGGCGCGCGTCTATTGCCAATCGCACGCCGTGATCGGCGTCTACGGCATGGGGCTGACCCAGCACCGGGCCGGGGTCGAGACCGTGCGGATGCTGGTCAACCTCCTGTTGATGCGCGGTAATCTCGGCCGCGTGGGTGCCGGAATCTGCCCAATTCGCGGACATTCCAACGTTCAGGGCCAGCGCACGGTGGGGATCACCGAAAAGCCCGAACTCTTTCCCCTGGACCGGCTGGGCGAACAGTTCGGCTTCGAGCCACCGCGAGAGGCCGGCTACAACACCGTGGAGGCCTGCGAAGCGATCCTGAAGGACGAGGTACAGGCCTTCTTCATGCTGGGCGGGAACTTCGTGCGGGCCATCCCCGACCACGGCCAGATGGAGCCGGCTTGGCGCCGCCTGCGGCTCACCGTCAACGTGATCACCAAACTCAACCGATCGGCCCTGCTACCGGGCGCGGTCAGCTACATCCTGCCGGTGATCGGCCGCCTGGAAATCGACGAGACGGAAGCGGGGCAGCAGGTCCTCTCGATGGAGGACACCTCCGCCTGCATCCACGGCAACCGGGGCCTGCGCCGCCCGGCCTCGCCCCACCTCATCAGCGAGGTCCGTCTCATCTGCGAGTTGGCCCGGCGGGTGCTGGAGCCTAATCCGCGCGTGCGCTGGGACGCCTATCAGGAGGATTACGCCGAGATCCGCAAGGAAATCGCAGAGACGCTGCCGGACTCTTTCTGGGATTACGAGCGGCGCATGTGGGAGCCGGGCGGCTTCCAGCGTCACCTGCCTGCGAACAAGCGCGAATGGCATACGGATACGGGCCGGGCGAACCTCGTGACGCCGACCGGCCTGGACGAGGACGCCGACATGCCCGACGTCGGTCACGGCGTCCTGCGCCTGATGACGCTACGCTCGAACGATCAGTTCAACACCACGGTCTACGGCTACGACGATCGTTTCAGGGGCATCAAGAATACCCGTAAAGTGGTGCTGATGAACCGCTCGGACATCGACAGGCTCGGGCTGAAGATCGGACAGGCGGTGACGTTGAAGACCGTCGCCGATGACGGGATCGATCGCCGGCTCTCCGACATGCTCGTGGTCGCCTACGACATCCCCATCGGCTGCATCGGTGGCTACTATCCGGAATGCAACGTGCTGATGCCGATCTGGCACTATGCCATCGGCAGCAAGACCCCGGCGGCCAAGACCATCCCGGTCACCCTGCATGCCGATGACGACCGCGTGCTGGCGCCTCAACTCGAATACGCCACCGGATGAGGGCGGCCCCGCCCCGCGTCTCAGCCAGGCCCCCCGAGCATCGCGACCTTCGACGGATAAGACCCGCGAGAGACCACCGCAGCCGCGCGACGTTCCGTCGTGGGCTGCGGCCGGTGAGCCCCGCTGCCGCTCGGCCACGCGCCGGGATGACGGGGGTGTCTCGTGACATCCTGCCGGGACCGACCGGCATCCGGGCCTCGCTCACGGCATCGCCCCGATGACGACCTGATCCGACCTCGACGAAAGTAATGAGGGTTAATTCAAATACTTAGCAGCACTCATTTGGCCTCAACCCATGTTGTTGTATGCCCGATTGAACTGCGCAAGTCTTCGTTGAATTCCGGCAAGGACGAGGCTGATCGTTGGCTGACTCAGCGGCATGCGCATGATGGCGAAGCTCCCTTCGCCGACGATCCGACGGCGCATCCGTGCCGCCTCACCAGCCATCGGAATAGGTCTCCTCCTCGGGGGCTGCCAGCCGAGCATCCTCGACAGCAAGGGACCCATCGGCGCCGCAGAGAACAACATCCTGCTGATCGCGACGGTCATCATGCTGGCGATCATCGTGCCGACGATGATCGCCACCGTCATCTTCGCGTGGTGGTACCGGGAATCGAACCCGAAGGCGCGCTACCGGCCGGACTGGGCCTTCTCGGGGCGTATCGAACTCGTAGTCTGGTCGATCCCGTTGCTGACGATCATCTTCCTCGGCGGGATCGCCTGGATTGGCGCCCATGATCTCGATCCGGCCGTTCCGATCCGCTCGGACAAGAAGCCGATCCAGGTTCAGGTCGTGTCGCTCGATTGGAAATGGCTGTTCATCTACCCCGAACAGCGCGTCGCCGCGGTCAACCAGCTCGTCGTGCCCGTCGATACGCCGATCCAGTTCCACCTGACCTCGAGCAGCGTCTGGAACTCGTTCTTCGTCCCCGGCCTCGGCAGCATGATCTACACGATGCGCGGGATGGTCACCCGGCTCAACCTGCTGGCCGACCGCGAGGGGGACCATCTCGGCCTGTCGACCCATTTCAGCGGCGACGGATTCTCGGACATGAACTTCACCATGAAGTCGGTCTCGCCCGCCGGTTTCGACGCATGGGTCGCCTCGGCCCGGGGCGTAGGTTCGAGTCTCGACAAGGCGGCCTACGGCGCGCTGGCCCAGCAGAGCATCGCGGACAGGCCCCGGACCTTCGGCGACATCGATCCCGAACTGTTTCAGGGGATCGTCGACCAGACCGTCCCTCCCGGGCCGGGGCCGACTGAGAAAGCGGACGGCGCGCCGCCGAACGTCCGGCCCAAGGGGGGATCGTAGACATGCTGGGCAAGCTCACCTGGGAGGCCATTCCCCTCAGCCAGCCGCTTCCCCTCGTCGCCTCCGGCGTGGTCGCCCTCCTCGTCCTGGGCGTCCTGGCCTGGATCGTGATCGGCGGACACCTGCCGTATCTCTGGCGGGAATGGATCACCAGCGTCGATCACAAGCGCATCGGCGTCATGTACTGCGCCCTGGCCCTGGCGATGCTCATCCGCGGCTTCTCGGACGCGATCCTGATGCGCACGCAGCAGGCGCTGGCCTACCAATCCCCCGGCTATCTGCCGCCCGAGCATTACGATCAGATCTTCTCGGCCCACGGCACGGTCATGATCTTCTTCGGCGCGATGCCGTTCATCGTCGGGTTGATGAATTTCGTCGTCCCCTTGCAGCTCGGCGTGCGCGACGTCGCCTTTCCGACGCTGAATTCGGTGAGCTTCTGGCTCACGGCGACAGGGGCGCTCCTCGTCAACATATCCCTGGTCGTCGGCGAGTTCGCCCGCACCGGCTGGTGGCCCTCGCCGCCCTTGAGCGAGACGACCTACTCACCCGGCGTCGGGGTCGATTACTATCTCTGGGCGATCCAGATCTCCGGCATCGGCACCTTGCTGTCCGGCGTCAATCTCGTGACCACGATCCTGAAGATCCGGGCGCCGGGCATGAGCTACCTGCGCATGCCGATGTTCTGCTGGACCTCGCTCGCCTCGAACCTCCTGATCGTCGCGGCCTTCCCGATCCTGACCGCGACGCTCGCGATGCTCACCCTCGACCGCTACCTCGGCTTCCACTTCTTCACGGACGAGTCCGGCGGCAACTCGATGATGTTCATGAACCTCTTCTGGGCCTGGGGGCATCCGGAGGTCTACATCCTCGCACTGCCGGCCTACGGCATCTTCTCCGAGGTCATCTCGACCTTCTCGGGCAAGCCGCTCTTCGCCTACCGCTCCATGGTCGGCGCCACCATGGCGATCTTCGTCCTCGCCTTCATGGTCTGGCTGCACCACTTCTTCACGATGGGCGCGGGGGGCGACGTCAACGGCATCTTCGGCATCACGTCGATGATCATCGCGGTGCCCACCGGCGTGAAGATCTTCGACTGGCTCTTCACCATGTATGGCGGCCGGATTCGTCTCACGACCCCGATGCTGTGGTCGCTCGCCTTCATGATCACCTTCGTGGTCGGCGGTGCGACCGGCGTCCTCCTGGCGATCCCGCCCGCCGATTTCGTGCTTCACAACAGCATGTTCCTGGTGGCGCACTTCCACAACGTCATGGTCAGCGCCGTGCTGTTCGGGGCGTTCGCCGGCTACACCTACTGGTTCCCGAAAGCGTTCGGTTTCCAGCTCGACGAATGGTGGGGCAAGGTCGCGTTCTGGTTCTCGGTGGCGGGCTACGTCATCGTGTTCACGCCGTTCTACGTGCTCGGCCTGATGGGCATGACCCGCCGCATGCAGCATTACGACATCGAAGGCTGGCGCCCCTGGATCCTGATCGCCGGTTTCGGCGTCGCGGTGATGCTCATCGGGGTGATCTGCCAGATCGTCCAGCTCGTGGTCAGCATCCGGCGGCGGGAGAGCCTGCGCGACCTCACCGGCGACCCCTGGGACGGACGCTCCCTCGAATGGGCGACGGCCTCGCCGCCGCCGGTGTTCAACTTCGCGGTGATGCCCCGGGTGGAGGGCGAAGAAGCCTACTGGACCATCAAGCAGCGGGCTCGCGAGCAGGCGCGCCTGCGCGAGGAGCCGGATTACGAGCCGGTCGAGATGCCGCTCAACAGCCCCACCGGCTTCATCTGCGCCTTCTTCGCGACACTGATCGGGTTCGCCATGATCTGGCACATCTGGTGGCTGGCCGGTTTCGGAATCGCCGGCGCCTTCGCGACCTTCGTGGTCTTCGCCTGGCGCGACCGGCTCGAATACGAGATCCCGGCCGACCGCGTCGCACGGATCAACCGCGCCAACCGCGCGACCCGGATGCAGGCCCTGGAAAACGCACGGCGGAGAGCCGCATGACGGACGGCCTCGCTCTCCCGGCACAGGCCCGGATCCGGACGGACCCTCACCATCTCGGCCACCATGCCCGGTCGGGCGAAGGCCACGCGACGGCGACGGGCCGGGGAACCGGCGGCCCTTCTCCCAAGCGGATCGTCGTCGGTTACGGGTTCTGGATCTTCCTCCTCAGCGACATCGTGATGTTCGCGGCCTTCTTCTCGGCCTACGCGGTGCTGCAGACGGGCACCGCGGGCGGCCCTACAGGGGCGCAGCTCTTCGACCTCGACAACGTCGCGATAGAGACCGCCTTCCTGTTGGTCTCCAGCTTCGTCTGCGGCATCGCCGGCCTGGCGCTCACGGCCAAGCGGCACCTGATGTTCCAGGCCGCGATGGCGGTGACGTTCCTGTTCGGCGCGGCCTTCCTCGCCCTTGAACTCCGGGAATTCGCGGACCTCATCGATCGGGGCGCGGGGCCGACCCGCAGCGCCTTCCTCTCGGCCTTCTTCACGCTCGTGGGCTGCCACGGCCTGCACGTCTTCGCCGGCCTCCTGTGGCTCCTCACCATGATGGCGCAGGTCGCCACCAAAGGCTTCCGGCCCGACATCCTGCGCCGGGTCATGTGCTTCTCCCTGTTCTGGCATGCCCTCGACATCGTCTGGGTGGCCGTATTCACCGTCGTCTACCTGATGGGGTCGATCGCATGAGCGCCGAGAATCGCCACGAGACGGATACCGCGCCCGGGGACGAGTTCGGCGGGGAGGATATCGGCAAGGGCCTGCGCGGCTATTTCATCGGGCTCGTCCTGGCTTCGCTGCTGACCGCCGCGTCCTTCGCGATCCTGCGTGCCAACTTCGTCTGGGCCCCGGCCATTCCGGTGGCGCTCCTCGTCTTCGCCATCGCCCAGATGGGTGTCCACCTCGTCTTCTTCCTGCACATCACCACCGGGCCGGACAACACCAACAACGTGATGGCCCTGGCCTTCGGCGTCCTGATCGTCATCCTTCTGTTCGGGGGCTCGATCTGGATCATGAACAACATGAACCACAACATGATGCCGCAGACCCCTTCCGCGCCGAAGCATCATTAGGTCCACCGCCGCTCGGCCATGCGCCCGATCCCGCAACCACGCAGCAGGTTGGACAGGACGTGAACGGCGACCGTCCCATCATAGCCGCTCTTCAGTTCGGCCTCGGCCTCACGCTCGGTGTCGTGACAGCGATCGCGGCCGACCTTTTGCTGTGGATGCTGATCTGATCGACGGGGAGCCCGAACCGGTCGGCGTTCGACGGTCCGGCTCGCACAGCGCCTGGACGAGCCTGATTTGTCGAGGCCCGTCCGCCGGACCTCACCGAGACTGGGTATCAGGCGGGATGGGCGTGTTCCGCCACCGCCGCCTCGGCACCGCCGGCGTCATGGCGGTCGTCGGGAAGTCCCTCGGCCTGTAGCCGCCACATCCGCTCGAAGACGCCGCCGGCGTGGCGCAGGAAGGCGGGGCTGCCATCCTCGACTACACGGCCCTGGTCGATGACGAGGATGCGGTCGAAACCCGTGAGGGTGGAGAGCCGGTGGGCCACGCTGACGACCGTCCGGTGGCGCATGATCCGCACCAGGGCGGCCCGGATCGCCATCTCGGATTCGGTATCGAGGGCGGAGGTCGCCTCGTCGAGCAGGATGATCGGAGCATCCTTCAGGAAGGCGCGTGCAATGCCGATCCGCTGACGCTGGCCGCCCGAGAGCTTGGCACCGCGCTCGCCGACGATCGTGTGATAGCCCTGCGGCAGGCGCCGGACGAAACCGTCGCAGGCCGCGGCCTGGGCGGCGGCGAAGACGGCCGCGTCGTCGGCATGTGGGCGGGCGAAGCGGATATTCTCCATCACGCTGCGATGGAGGAGGCTGATGTCCTGGGGCACCACCGCGAGGGCATCGCGAAGCGAATCCTGCGTGATGGAGTCGATGGGCGTCCCATCGATGAGGATGGCCCCCCTCTCCACGTCGTGCAGGCGCTGCAGGAGTTGAATCAGCGTCGACTTGCCCGCGCCGGAAGGGCCGACGATCCCGACCTTCTGCCCGGCCGGAATGGTCAGGCTGACACCGTCGAGCGCGCGCGCGCCCGGTCCATAGGCGAAGGAGACATCCCGCAATTCGATCCGGCCGGCGCTGCAAAGCAGGGCGGGAGCGCCCGGCGCGTCGCGGACCGTCCGGGGCTTGGCGATGACCGCCAGGGTTTCCTCGATGAAGCCGAATTGCTGCGCCACGTCCACGAGCGAGAGGGCCATGTCCTTCGAGCTGTGCAGGATGCGCAAGGTCAGGCTCGCGACCATCACGATGTCGCCGGGGCTCGCCTGCCCTCGCCCCCACAGAACGATCGCCCAGGTCAGGATGCCGGCCGCCATCACCCAGAGGGCGAGGTCGTGGAGGAGACGGGCGATTTCGAGATACATCCAGCTCCGTCGCTGGGCGGCGGCCTCGGCCTCGAAGCCGGTCCGCAGGCGCATCCATTCGCGGCGGCGCGCCGAGAAGGCCTTGACCGTCCACATGTTGGTGATCGTGTCGACGAGGTCGCCGGCCACGGTCGCCGCCTCCCCAGAATAGGCCCTATGAATCGGCCGGCCGCGCTCCCCGAACACGATCAGGCCAAGGGTCACGGCGGTGACAAAGACGAGGAGGGCCGCCGTGAGCGCGAGGTCGATGGTGGAGAAGATGATCACGGCCCCGCCGACATCCACGAGCGGCGGAATGATCCGCCAGATCAGGGTGTTGATCAGCGCTCCGAAATTGCCGGCCGTGGCCGTGATGCGCTGGCCGAGGGAACCGGCGAGGTTCTCGGCGAAGTAACGCATCGATTGCGCGCTGAGTTCGTCGAAGAGTTCGAGGCGCAGGCCGACCCCGACCCCGACCGTCGTGCGGCAGGCGAGCCAACCGGTCAGCCGGGCGAGCAGGCTCTCGGCGGCGATCAGGCCGAGAAACAGTATCAGCACCCCGGTGACGGCCGACGCGGCGTCGGATGGCAGCGTCATCGCATCGACGAACCGCTTGAGCACGTATTGCTGGCCGACGCCGCAGGCCGCCGAGGCGATCACGAGGGCGAAGAGCAGGCCGAAATGCCAACGCCAGCGCGAGATGTGATGCAGGATGAACCGGCCGGGACCGGACAGGTGCGGGGAGACGAAGGGAGCGTCCGTCATGAGGTACCTGATGTGTCCGCAAACAGGCCCTGCTGGCGGGCGAGTTCCGCGGCGAAGTCCGGGTCGCAGGACCGTCGTCCATCGGGATCGGGCGTCGAGAACAGACCGACCGCGCAGGGCCGCTCGTTGTCCCATCCGGGATAGTCGACGACCGGATAGAGGCAGATTCCCTCCACCGGAACGCCCATTCGGCGGGCGGCCCGGACCTCGCCGCAGACGTAATGCAGCCAGGCAGGGCGGGCGCTGCCTTCGGCGCCCGTCTCGGCCACCAGAATGGGGCGTGCGAACCGGGCATGTACGTCGGCCAGCATGTGGCGCAGGGGCCGGTAGGCGTGGTGCCCGAGGGGGATCGTCCCCCCGCCATGGACCCATTGGTTGTCCGGATAGAAGTTCACGCCGACGATATCGAGGCAGCCAGGATCACCGCCGAGTTCCGGACAGAGGTGTCCGCTCACCATGTCCAGGGCTTCGTATTGCACGCTCCGGTAGGCGTTCGCGGCCGCCTCGCCCTCGGGATGCCCGGAAATCACATGGATCAGGGGTTCGGCATGGAGGAAGCGTGCGTCCGGCACGACCTCCCGGATGGACCTCGTCGCGGCAATGGAGGCTCGCACGAGTTGTCGCTTCAGCTCCGGCCCCCGTTCCAGTGCCAGGGGCGCCATGCGGGCGACGTCGCCTCCTGCCCAGGCCCAGTACGAGATCTCGTTGACGGTACAGAAGGCGGGTGTCCCGTCGGTCTCGGCAGCGACGACCCGTGCGGCGTGGGAGGCGAAGTCGGCGAAGCGGGCAACGAAGGCATCCGACCAGATGTCGATGTCGTCGGGCCAGCCGTAATGGCAGAGGTCCCAGATCACCCGCAGGCCGCTGTCACGGGCCGCCCGCAGCATCGGCAGGGCGCTCGACCAGTCGTAGCAGCCAGGGGCGGCCTCGATCCGGTGCCAACGCAGGCCATCGCGGGCACCGCCCAGCCCGCGAGCTCGCAAGGCCGCGTAATCGGAGGCCGCCCAGATGTCGTGGCCGGTAGCGGCGATCAGATCGAGGCGGCGTCCATCGGCGCGGCGATGGGTCGAACATTCGAACCCGCCGAGAAACGGCGTCGGGGTGATCGCGCGCGCCCTCCCGCATGCCGGTTCCTCGCGGAACACGCTCACGGCGCCGGTCATTCCGCGGCCTGGCGCGCGGGGAGCGGCGGAGTGGCGCCGAGGGCGTCGCGAAGGCGCTGCATGGCGCTGATCCGGGTCGGCATGAGGAGGCCCCGTGAACTCGTCAGGGCTCGGTTGGTGGTCGGCGCTCCACCCTGGGTGGCAGGCGGCGCAGGACTCGACAGAAGGCTTGAGATTTCCGCGGCAAAGCTGTCACGCAGAACCGCACCGCGATTGGCGAGATGCCAGGGCCCGGCCTCGCCATCGATGAGGAGGTCCAGCGCCGCATGGGCGAGATCCGGCAGGTAGCTCAGGGACAGGATCTCGGTCGGCCGGGGCAGTCTTCCGCCGCTCTCCCCGAGGGCTCCGAGAAACTGCTCCGATCCGCTGGCCGGTTCGGGCGCATCGAAGACGAGGCCGGGCCGCACGATCAAGGCGCGCGGGGCGTGGGACCGGATGCGCCTTTCGGCCTCGGCGACGCTTTGCGCATAGAGGCCCTCGGGCCTGACCGGATCGGCCTCGCAGGCGGGGCGACCGAGGCTGCCGTCGAAAACCCGGTCGCTGGAAAAAACCAGGAGTGGAATGTCCGCTGAGGTGCAGGCGGAGGCGACCCGCCCTGCCCGGCCGGCATCGACGAGAAGCGTTCCGCCGGGATAACGCCTTGCCGCCGCATCGATATCGAGGCCGGCGGCGTCGATCACCGCCCAGGCTCCGTGCAGGGCGATCAGTTCGGCGAGGGCCGATACCTCTCCGAACGCGGCCGGAGCGCCGATGTGACGGAGACCACGCTCCTCGCATATGCGAGCCAGACCGCGCGCCCGCGCGCCGTCGGAACCGAGGATCAGGACAGGCCTGGCCCGCTCCGAATGGGCGACCGGAGGGGTGTCGACGGGCTTGTCGTAATAGCGCGACGGTCGGCGCCACCAGCCGGGCATGTCGAGGACCGGATGATCGAACCGTCCCGTGCGCGCGAGCAATGCCGCGGCTTTGGCCAAGGCCGTCGCGCGGGGCAGCGGTGCCCGGATGTCGTAGGCGCCGGGCTCGTAGGTTCCGGCCCGGGCGACGAGCAGACTGTTCCAGTCCACCGCTCCCATGAGGGACCATAGGGTCACGGCTTTGACCGGAATGTCTTTCATACGGAGAGCCGTGGCGGCATTCCAAAGCTCCGCCAGCCAGCGCAGTTGTTCGTCCCGGCTGCAGCCGTGATGCGCCTCGGTGATCGCCATGGGGGTGCGGTAGCGGTGCCAGACCTCGGTGAGGCGGGCGGCGGGACCCGTACCGCCGTCGCAGAGGGCGACGCGTACGGCCTCCGCATCGGCGTAGCGTTGGCGGCCGTTTCCGCCCCGCAGATCCTTCGGGTACGCGCCGAGCCGACCGTCGAGATAGCGCTCACTCGTGAGATAATGGTTCACACCGATGATGTCGGGCGCACCTTCCCCCTCGCCGAGAAGGGCCAGATCATCCAACGGGACGCCATGATCGATGAGGCGTCGAAACCAGGGATGGGTACGATCGACCCGCCCGCAGAGGAGATCGAGGCTGAGCCAGCGTCGCTCGTTCTCGTAGGCCGCCTGGTTGGCGAGGGCGGGTGTGCTGAAGGTCCGCCCGATATCTTCGGTCTGGACGAGGCGCGCATCCGGGATCACCCGGCGGATCGCCCGCATGGCGAGGAGGGTCGCCTTACATTGGTTGACGACCATGCGCAGGAAAGCGGCCTCGCTGCGCAGGTGAGGGTACCAATGGCCGTAGAGACCGCTGAATCGCGCCGTGGTCAGCGGTTCGTTGACCGGCGTGACGTCGTGTAGCCAGGGGAAGCGCTTGGCGACCGAGCCGGCATAATCCGCCAACAGGCGAGGCATGGCCGGATCGAGGAGGCTGGTGTAGCGCGGGCCGCTACCGTGATGAAGCAGGCCGACGATCGGGACGATGCCGTGGCGCTGCAGACGGGCCAGCCGCGCATCGTGCCAGGACCAATCCCGCGCATCCGGATCATGCTGGGCGACCGTCTCCCACAGAAGAGGATAGCGCAGGGTACGGATTCCGAGCCGCGCGACGGCATCGATATCCCCCATGCGCCAGCGATGGCCGGTCTCGCGGATCTGATCGCGGAACCGGTCTTGAATCCGGGCAACCGTACATTCGAAACCACCCCACAGTTCAGGGGGTGCGGCTGATGAATTCATCGTCCAATCCGCGACCGCCGGTTTAGGCATTTGTCGGGTTTCATACTAATCATGACCCGATATCTGAAAAGATGTCACATGTTATTCGAATAATAATATGCATCGGCCACGGTAATATCATTAACTTATGCGATAGACGGCATGTTTAGCTGAAAATATTGGTTTTTTATTGATCCTGATCTGCCTGTGCTGCTTCGCTTGAGCGATGGCTGGTGGAGTTGAGGAGGGAATTCATCTGTGAAGCAAGAAGCTGGACCGACGCCGCCTTCATCTATTGGACAGGGACTTTCCGCCATCAATGCGATCCCGACGTTGCGGCATTCGCGCCTCGACTTCGAGTATCGGGGCGCGTCGCAGAGCGATGCTCGCCCATTGCTGGTCTGTTTCTCACATCTACGCTGGAATTTCGTCTGGCAGCGTCCTCAGCATCTTCTCAGCCATGCGTCGGAACGGTTCGATGTCGTCTTCATCGAGGAGCCCATCTTCGAGGCGGGAGCCGTGGCGCGGCTGGAGCGCAAGCGGATTGGGCCGTCCCTGCAGCTCCTCGTCCCGGTCATCGATCCCGCGGATGCACGTGAGGCCGTCTCGATCCTGCAAGGCCTCCTCACACAAGAACTGGACGCCCTCGGCCATACGACGCGGATCTTCTGGTACTATACGCCGGCTGCCATCGCCTTCACTTCCGATTTACCGCGCGATCTGACGCTCTACGACAACATGGATGAGCTGTCGGCCTTCAAGGGTGCGTCGGATACGCTGGTCGCTCAGGAGACGGCTCTGCTGGGACAGGCCGACCTCGTCTTCACCGGCGGGCATAGCCTCCATGCCGCCAAATGCGACCGGCATCCGAACATCCATTGCTTCCCATCCTCGGTCGATGCGGCGCATTTCGCCCGCGCTCGGGGAAGCGTCACGGCTGACCCTGCCGATCAGGCTGCGATCCCGCATCCGCGCCTGGGGTTCTTCGGCGTCGTGGATGAACGTTTCGACGCCGATTTCCTTGCCGAACTCGCCGACCTGCGGCCGGACTGGCAGTTCGTCATTCTCGGTCCGGTGGTGAAGATCGATCCGGCCGGATTGCCGAGAGGGCCGAACATCCACTGGCTCGGGCCGAAGTCTTACGCCGAGCTTCCGGACTACTTGGCGCATTGGGATCTCGGCCTGATGCCCTTCGCCCTCAACGCCTCGACACGCTTCATCAGCCCGACGAAGACGCCAGAGTTCCTGGCCGCCGGACTGCCAGTCGTCTCGACGCCGATCGTCGACGTGGTGCGCAGCTACGGCGAGATCGGTCTCGTCGAGATTGCCGAAACGCCGATCCAGGCCGTCCTCGCAGCCGAAGCCTTGATGGCGCGCCCGCGAGAGCCCTGGCTCACCCAGGTCGATACTCGCCTCGCGGGCGGTTCCTGGGAGCGGACCTGGGCCGACATGGAGGCGAAAATCATGGCCGCCCTGGGCATCCCGATACTTGCTTCCTATTCGCCGCCGCTCCGCGAGACGGCCTGATCTTCCTTTTCCACTTTGTCGCGCGCCTCTCCACGCCGCCGCCCGGGCGACGGCGTCGGGCCGCTGCATGAGGGCTTGAAAGCGATGTATGACTGGCTGATCGTTGGAGCGGGTTTCGCGGGCAGTGTCCTGGCCGAGAGGATCGCACGGGAGCGCGACGAGCGAGTCCTCCTCGTCGACCGGCGCAACCACATCGGCGGCAACGCCTATGATTGCCTGAATAAAGATGGCTTGCTGATCCACCAATACGGGCCGCATATCTTCCACACCAACGCGAAATCCGTGTTCGACTATCTCTCAGGCTACACCGCGTGGCGCCCCTACGAGCACCGTGTACTGGCCGAAGTGGATGGCCAGCGCGTTCCGATCCCCATCAACCTCGACACGATCAATCGGCTCTACGGGCTCGATCTCGATTCCTCACAGCTCGAAGCGTGGCTCGCGGCACGGGCGGAGCCGGTGGAGGAGATCCGGACGGCGGAGGATGTCGTTGTCTCCACAGTTGGGCGCGAACTCTACGAAAAGTTCTTCCGTGGTTATACGCGCAAGCAATGGGGGCTCGATCCCTCACAGCTCGACAAATCCGTGACGGCACGCGTGCCGACGCGGACGAACCGAGACGACCGCTACTTCAACGACATCTACCAGGCGATGCCCAAGCATGGCTACACGGCGATGTTCACCGCCATGCTCGATCATCCGAACATCACCCTGGCTCTCGATACCGATTACCGGAGCCTCAGCCGTTCCGTGCGGGCCTGCCGCACGATCTTCACGGGACCGATCGACGCCTTCTTCGACACCTGCTACGGCCCGCTGCCCTATCGCAGCCTGCGCTTCGAGCATGTCACGCGAGACGTGCCTTGGCACCAACCCGTCGGGGTGGTCAACTATCCCCAGACCGAGGATTACACGCGCGTCACCGAGTACAAGCATCTCACGGGGCAGCAGCACGCTCATACTGCGCTGACCTACGAATATCCGGTCGCGGAGGGTGAGCCCTACTATCCGATCCCCTGCGCCGAGCATCAGGCGCTCTACAAGCGGTATGAGCGCCGGGCCCTGGACGAGCAGAGGGTTTGGTTCGTCGGACGCCTGGCGACCTATCGTTACTACAACATGGACCAGATCGTCGGGCAGGCTTTGGCGACGTTCCGGCGGATCGATGCGGAGGTGTCGCGGCGCGACGGGCGAGCGCGCCCGTCGGCGGGCCATGAACTGGCCGCGCCGAGCCCCGCCTGAGGGGCCGGATCGCGACCTCCGACGGGAGGCTCAATCAGAGACCGCTGCGCCGCCATCCGCTTCTTCTTCGGTCGGTAATTCGCAGCGGTTGTGGATGTCGGTGGCCGCAATGGCTCCGTGGCCCATGGCGACGACCACCTGATCGAGGCCCCGCACCACGCCGCCGGCCGCATAGAGACCCGGCACCGTGGTCCGGTTGTGCTCGTCGACGATCAGGGCACCCGTCCCGTCATGACGGGCACCCATGGCGAGGGCGAGTTCGGAGCGGATCGTCAAACCCAGGGCCGAATAGAGCACCTCGAAACGGTGCTCCGCGCCGTCCGCCGTTCGCAGCACGGTGATCCGGCCGTCCCCGATGTCGAGGCCGAGCACCGGCTCGTGCACCACCGTGACCCCATGTCGTTCCACCTGCTCGCGCTGGCGCGCGTCGAGCGCCATGCCCTGGCCGAGGGTCAGGAGGGTGACGTCCCGGGAATAGGTTCGAGCGACGAAGACGGCCTCGCCGAGGCCGCGGTCGCCATAGCCGATGACGGCGATCCGCTTGTCCTTCGCTTCGTAGCCATCGCAGATCGGGCAATACCGCACGAGCCCGCGCCGGATCGCGTCGGGCAGGTCCGGCAGGTTCGGCTCGATGTCGTCGGCACCCGTGGCGAGCAGCACGCGGTGCGCGCGGATCTGGTGTTGGGCGACCCCGCCCTCGACCGTAGCGATGAAACGGCCGTTGTGTCTTTCCAGCTTCGTGACCGTCCCGTCGACGATCTTCGCACCGAAGCGGAAAGCGTGCTCGCGCTGGCGCGTCAGGATCTCCGGGCCGGATATTCCTGCGCTGAAGAACGGAATATTGTGGCTCGTTGGGATCCAGGACGTTCGCGCCTGACCGGAATCGACGACCAGGAAGCGGCGTTCGAACCGGGCCAGGTACAAGGCCGCCGTCAATCCTGCCGGACCACCGCCGATCACGAGGCAATCGAGGCAAGTATCCCGGCTCACCGGTGATGCTATCGTCATCCCGTCATCCGTCCTGAAAGTTACCCCCGATACGCGCCGCGCCGCTCGATTCCCCATTGTCGCCGCACATTCGAGAGGGGTTCACGGCTCCATCGCAGGCCATCGCCGAGCCTGCCCACAAGGAGCAACGCCATTCTCCGGAGGTGCGGGGGGCAGAACAACAACCTGAATCAATCGGCGCGGCGAAGCTTGGTGAAAGATCGGTGGCGACGGATGCTGTCACGTGGAGATGTCGTTGTATGCCGCGTGACGGAGGAAGCCCTGATTTGGCGCCCGTATGGCGAAAGGGGCGATGGATGACCGTGCCCCCTGTCGACCATCACAGAGTCTCGCGGCCGAGACGGGTTGCGCGACGAAAATTCGATGACGACAACACTTATTAAAATATGTGCTTATCATTGTTGAGGGATGATTTTGCGCGGATGCCAATCTATTTTAACGCTCGGCTGGATCGGGGGTGATAGTCGGTTGAGATAGTCCGCCGACGGTGCGTGGTCGTGCGTGCAGGCTCGCTGTCTCTCCGCGGGTGGCAGAGGCGGCGCTCCGTCGAGCGTCAAAACCGCCAGTGATCCGATGCCGCTGATCCGCAAGCTCATGAATGTCATGACTTTGTCCGAGGATGAGCGCCATGCCATCCAAGGATTACCCAGGACATACCGCCGCCTCGCTGCTCGCGAGGACATCACGTCCGAGGGTCACGGTTCATCGCAATGCTCCGTCATCCTCGACGGGTGGGCGTGCCGTTTCAAAACCCTGCAGGACGGTCGGCGACAGATCCTGTCCCTGCATCTCCCAGGTGATATCCCCGATCTGCAAAAGCTCCATTTGCCGGCGATGGAGCATAGCCTCGGCGCCCTGACGGAATGCACGGTTGCCTTCATTCCCCATCACGCTCTGCGTGGTCTGACAGAGCATTTTCCTGCCATCGCGGCGGCCCTTTGGCGGGATACTCTGCTCGACGCTGCGATCCTCCGCGAATGGATGGTCAATATCGGCCGACGCTCCTCGACGGGGCGGATCGCCCATCTGCTCTGTGAGATCTACACGAAGCTCACCGCCATCGGCTTGGCGCAGGATGGTCGCTGCAGGTTTCCCCTGACCACGGGAGATCTTGCCGATGCCACCGGACTCACGGCGGGCGATGCCGGTCAGGTCCTGCGAGACTTGAGAGCCCGCGGCCTGATTTCTTTGACAGGTGATGAACTCGTCATCGAGAACTGGCGAGCCGTGAGCGAACTCGTCGGGTTCGATCCGACCTATCTGTATCTGGCACCCAGCATGGCGGGCCGGACCGGATTACCGGATGGAGCGGCCTTCACGAAGGCGCCCTCCGTCGAGCCGGCGAATCGAGAGCGGTGCCTTCCAGACGCCATCAACGGCATTAACCAAGGTCAATGCAGGCTATAATATCAGCGTTCATAAGGATCTCTCATACTCTTTGCGCCGTGAGACCCGCGAGTTTGAAGTGAACAGGTGCATCGTTTCGGCTCTGCTTCTTGTGTCCCTCTGGACGCCGGGGACGCCTGGATCAGCCCAGGGTACGATCGCATCGGCTCAACCGAGTGGCTCCGCCAAGGTATTTCCGGTTCCGCCTTCGTCCGCAGCGCCTCCCGACGACGGCCAATGGACGATGCCGGCCAAGAATGTCGCGAGCACCCGTTACAGTGAACTCTCCGAGATCACGCCGGAGAACGTCGGAAACCTGCGCGTCACGTTCACCTTCTCGGTGGGCGTCAATCGCGGTCAGGAATCGTCACCACTCGTGATCGGCGGGACGATGTACGTCCTCTCGCCCTACCCCAACATCCTTTACGCACTCGACCTGACGAAGCCGGGCGCGCCCTTGAAATGGCAGTACAATCCGAAGCCCGAGGCTGCGTCCCAGGGCGTCGCATGCTGTGATGTGGTCAATCGCGGGCCGACTTTCGCGGATGGCCATGTCTTCTTCAACACCCTCGACGGCAACGTCGTCTCGGTCGATGCCGAGACCGGGCGTGAGGCGTGGAAGACGAAGGTCGGTAACATCCACATCGGCGAGACCATGACGATGGCGCCTCTCGTCGCCAGGGGCAAAGTCTTCGTCGGTAATTCAGGCGGCGAATTCGGCGTGCGCGGCTGGATCCAGGCGCTCGACCAGCAAAGCGGCAAGGTCGCCTGGAAGGCCTTCAATACGGGGCCGGACAAGGACGTGCTGATCGGGCCTGCGTTCAAGCCGTTCTACGACATGGACAAGGGCCAGGATCTCGGGGTGACGTCGTGGCCGCCCCAGGCCTGGGAGCAGGGCGGCGGCACGGTCTGGGGGTGGCTCTCCTACGACCCCGATCTCGATCTCCTCTATCACGGCACCGGCAATCCCGGTCCCTGGAACGCCGACCAGCGGCCCGGCGACAACAAGTGGACGTCCGGCATCTTCGCCCGCGAGGCGGAAACGGGTCAGGCGCGCTGGTTCTACCAGTGGAGCCCGCACGATCTCTACGATTGGGACGGGATCAACGAGCAGATCCTGCTCGACATGACCTGGCAAGGGCAGCCCAGGAAGGTGCTCGTCCGGCCGGAGCGCAACGGCTACGTCTACATCCTCGACCGGGTGACCGGCGAGGTTCTCTCGGCAAAGCCATTCCACGCCATCACGACCACGACGGGCGTCGATCTAAAAACCGGTCGTCTGCAATACATTCCCGAGAAGAAGCCCGAGATGGGCAAGGTGATGCGCGACATCTGCCCCAACGCCTCCGGTGCCAAGGACTGGAGCCCCTCGGCCTACTCTCCCAAGACCGGCCTCCTCTACATGCCGCATACCAATCTCTGCATGGACGAGGAGCACATGCAGGCGAACTACATCGCCGGCACGCCTTATCTCGGCTCCGAGACGCGGATGAAGCCGGGGCCCGGTGGCCACCGGGGCGTTTACACCGCCTGGGACGTCGCCAACGAACGTGCGGCCTGGTCGATCAAGGAAAACTTCCCGGTCTGGAGCGGAACCCTCGTCACCGCCGGCGACGTCTCCTTCTACGGGACCATGGACGGCTGGTTCAAAGCCGTGAACGCCAGGACGGGCGAGGTCGTCTGGCAGTTCAAGACCGGCTCCGGGATCATCGGGCAGCCGACCACCTATCGGGGTCCGGACGGGCGCCAGCACGTGGCGATCCTGTCCGGCGTCGGAGGCTGGCCGGGCGTCGTCGTTTCCGCCGATCTCGACCCGCGCGACGGCACCGGTGCCCTCGGCTTCCTCAACGCCATGCGAGACCTCAAGGAGGCCACCACCAAGGGGGGAATGCTCTATGATTTCGCCCTCCCATAAGAGCGGGGCATCCCTCCTCTGCTGCTTGGCGACGGTTGCTGCATCCGGCGCACAGGCGCGTGAGCTGCGGGTCTGCGCGGATCCTAACAACCTGCCCTTCTCGAATGAGCGCGGTGAAGGGTTCGAGAACCGCATCGTCGAACTCATCGCCAGGGATCTGAAGGCGACCGTCGCCTATACTTGGTGGGCGCAGCGGCGCGGTTTCTTGCGCAACACGATCCGCGCCGGGACATGCGATCTCGTTCCCGGCATGCCGGTAGGGCTCGGGGGACTGCGTCCGACGCGGCCATATTATCGTTCCGCCTACGTCTTCGTGTCGCGTGCGGATGGGCCGGCGGTCGCCTCCCTGGACGACCCGGCCCTGGCCCGCCTCCGGATCGGGGTGCAGCTGGCCGGCAACGATGCGGCGACCACTCCGCCCGGCCAGGCCCTCGCCCGGCGCGGCTTAACCGACAACGTCCGCGGCTTCGTGCTGACCGGCGATTACGCCGAACCCAACCCGCCGGCTCGGATCATCGACGCTGTGGCGAAGGGCGAGATCGATGTGGCGATCGCCTGGGGGCCGATGGCCGGGTATTTCGCGGCGCAATCCGATGTCCGGCTGCGAGTCACACCGGTCTCGCCGCTGATCGACGGCCCGATGCGTCCGATGGTCTTCGACATCGTCATGGGCGTGCGTCGGGAGGACGAGGCGCTCCGCCAGGAAGTCGGCGCGTCCCTCGCCGGGCGTCGCCAGCAGATCGACGCGATTCTGGCCGAGTACCACGTGCCCCGTGCCGAGGAGGCGGTCGCGCAACCCGTCGCGGCGCGATGACGGCGCGTCTGCCCGCCCTGATCCTCGTCGGCATCGTTCTGACGGCTTGCCAACGCGAGGAGCGGGAGGCTCGGCCGAGCCCGGTCGGATCGGAAAGCCAGGAGCAGGTCGCCCTCGTCGGGCTCTCGCCCGGAGAGCCCGGGCCGATGGTCCAGACCAGCGGCAAGGCCCGGCTTTTCGAGGGCAACGCCTACCAGATGAGCCAGGGCAAGAAGCTGTTCACCTGGTTCAACTGCAACGGCTGCCACGGCCAAGGCGGCGGCGGCATGGGCCCTGCCCTGATGGACGATCGCTGGATCTATGGCGGCTCCATCGAGAACATCGTCCAGACGCTGCGTGAAGGGCGACCGAACGGCATGCCGTCCTTCCGGGGACGGGCCACGGAAGACCAGATCTGGCAGCTCGCCGCCTATGTCCGGTCGATGAGCGGCAACGCTCCGGCGAGCGCAGCACCCGCCCGGAGCGACACCCTGCACCCGCACCCTTCCGAGAACCGGACCAGCCCGAGCCCACCGGTCTCCGGCGGCATCGTCCCGCCGTCCGGGCAGATGCCGCAATGAGCGCGTCGCTCCCCGCCCGGCATGGCCTGGCCCTGGTCTCCATCCTGCCTCTGACCGGCTGCAACCTCATGCAGTCCCCCCTGAACCCTGTCAGCCCCCAGGCCCGTGACCTGCTCTGGCTGTTCTGGGTCTTCACCGGAATCCTCTTCGCGATCTGGCTCGCGGTGATGCTGGCGCTGCTTGCGAGCCTGCGGGCGCGCCGCGCTCTCGATGCCGATCCGCTCGGCGTCGATCTCAGTCGCGAAAACCGGACAGCCGCCCTCGTGGCCGGACTGGCCGTCGCCACCGGGCTGGTCGTGCTGGTCCTGACCGGCCTCAGCTATGCCGGGCAGCGGCGCCTGTCCGCGTCCGAGGCCCCTGGCTTGACCATTCGGGTGCTCGGCCATCAATGGTGGTGGGAGCTCGAATATGAGGCTGCCGACCCCAGCCGCAGCTTCACCACCGCCAATGAGATTCATGTGCCGGTGGGCGTGCCGGTTCTGCTGAAGCTCGAATCGACGGACGTCATTCATTCCTTCTGGGCCCCCAGCCTGATGGGCAAGATGGACCTCATCCCCGGGCGCAGCACCACCCTCCGTTTCACCGCCGACCGTGCGGGCACTTATCGCGGCCAATGCGCCGAGTTCTGCGGCCTGCAGCACGCCAAGATGGGTATGCTGGTGATCGCCCAGGAGCCGGAGGTCTTCGGCCGCTGGCGGGACGCGCAGGTCCAACCCCGCATCAAGCCGGCGAGCGCCGCTGCCAGCGCAGGCGAGGCCGCCTTCACCGCCGCCCCCTGCTCCATGTGCCACCAGATTCGCGGGACGGGGGCCGCCGGCCGCATCGGCCCGGATCTCACGCATCTGGGCTCGCGCAGCACGCTTGGCGCCGCCACCTTGCCGATGAGCCGCGGCAATCTCGCGGCCTGGATCGTGGACCCGCACGGCATCAAGCCGGGCGTGAACATGCCTCTGGTCAAGCTCGACCCCGAT
Source organism: Methylobacterium sp. CM6247 (assembly GCF_054817925.1). Classification (NCBI taxonomy): domain Bacteria; kingdom Pseudomonadati; phylum Pseudomonadota; class Alphaproteobacteria; order Hyphomicrobiales; family Methylobacteriaceae; genus Methylobacterium; species Methylobacterium sp. CM6247. The sequence goes on along the minus strand of NZ_JBTXKX010000003.1, from coordinate 1,952,023 downwards.
CAGATCAACACCATCTCGGCTTACCTCGAGGGCCTCAAATGAGCGAGGCCACCACCGCCATCGGCGACCCGCCCGATGTGGCGCGCGAGGGCCCGGCCCTCACCGCTCGGCTTGCCCGGATATGGGGCACCCGGGAGGGGATCATCGGCTGGCTCTCCAGCGTCGACCACAAAGTGATCGGTCGCCGCTACATCGCCACTGCCTTCCTGTTCTTGTTCCTGGGCGGTCTCACCGCCATCGTGATGCGCCTGCAGCTGGCGCGGCCCGAGGGCAAGCTCGTCGGGCCCGACACCTACAACCAGCTTTTCACGATGCACGGCTCCACCATGATGTTCCTGTTCGGCGTGCCGATCGGGGAAGCCATGGCGGTCTACCTCGTGCCGCTGATGGTCGGCACCCGCAACATCGCCTTCCCGCGCCTCAACGCCTTCAGCTACTGGATCTACCTGTCGGGCGGGATGTTCCTGTGGATCTCCTTCCTGCTCAACATCGGCCCCGATGTCGGCTGGTTCGCCTACGTCCCCCTGGCGGGTCCCGAATACTCGCCCGGCAAGCGCGCCGACGTCTGGGCGCAGATGATCACTTTCACGGAGCTGTCGGGACTCTGCGTGGCGGTGGAGATCATCGTCACCGTGCTCAAGCAGCGCGCGCCGGGCATGAGCCTCGACCGTATTCCGCTCTTCGTCTGGGCGCTGTTCATCAACTCGTTCATCATCATCTTCGCGCTGCCTGCGGTGATGATCGCCTCGACGTTTCTCATCCTCGACCGGCTGATCGGAACGCATCTGTTCAACCCGGCCGAGGGCGGTGACGCGCTGCTGTATCAGCACCTGTTCTGGTTCTTCGGCCACCCCGAGGTCTACATCATCTTCCTGCCGGGAACCGCTTTCGTCTCGGCCATCATCCCGACCTTCGCGCGCCGCGAGATCTTCGGTTACCTCGCGCTCGTCCTCTCTTTGGTCGCCACCGGGTTCCTTTCCTTCGGGCTGTGGGTCCACCACATGTTCACGACGGGACTCCCACAACTGGGAGCGGCCTTCTTCACCGCATCCAGCATGCTGATCGCTGTCCCCAACGGGCTGCAGATCTTCTGCTGGATCGCGACGCTATGGGATGGACGCCCCATCTGGCGCACACCGCTCCTGTTCGTGATGGGCTTCTTCTTCATCTTCGTGGCGGGTGGCCTCTCGGGCATCATGCTCGCCTCCGTGCCGATCGACACCCAGGTGCACGACACCCACTTCGTCGTGGCGCATTTCCACTACGTGCTCATCGGCGGCAACGTCTTTCCGCTCCTCGGGGCGATCTACTACTGGTTCCCGAAATTCACCGGCCGGATGCTGTCTGAGCGACTCGGCGCCTGGAACTTCTGGCTCGCCTTCACGGGCTTCAACATCACCTTCTTTCCGATGCACATCAGCGGGCTGATGGGTATGCCGCGGCGCGTCTATACTTACGGTCCCGAGATGGGATGGGCGAACCTCCAGATGCTCTCGACGGCGGGCGCCCTCCTGTTGCTGGCGAGCTTCGTCGTCTTCCTCTGGAATGTCGTCGCGAGTCGTCGTCACGGCGCGGTGGCGGGCCCGAACCCCTGGGGCGCCAGCACGCTCGAATGGGCCACGGCCTCGCCGCCGCCACCGCAGAACTTCGACCATATTCCCTTCGTGACCCATCGCGAACCGCTCTGGGCGGAGCGGCAGGGACTGCCGGTGGTGACGGGACTGAGCACGCGCTACCGTGAATTGGTGGTCACCAGCGTGTCGGAGGCCGAGCCGCAACTGCGCGAGACCTCGCCCGCCCCCTCGATCTGGCCGCTGGTCGCCGCTCTCGTCGTCGGCACCACCTTCATAGGGTCGATTTTCACGCCCTACGCCGTCCTCTGGGGAGCGATCCCGATCGCTGCGGCCCTCATCGCCTGGTTCTGGCCCAAGGACACGCCGGAGGACGAGGAATGACCCTCCCGCCTCGCGACCCGCCGCCGTTTTCCTCCGTCGCGCCGGCGCGCATCGTCCGCGACCTCTCGCAACTTCCAACCTATGGGTTCGGGCCCAAGAGCCCGATGTGGTGGGGCACCCTCGGCTTCTTCGTCACCGAGGGAATGGCCTTCGCGCTGGCGCTGGGGACCTACTTCTACCTCGTCCAGCAGAACCAGGCTTGGCCGCTCGCACCCGTAGCGCCGGATCATTGGGCGGGCACGCTCAACACGGCATTGCTGCTGGCGAGCCTGTGGCCCAACGCCATCGTCGATCGCGATGCCCATCACGAGGATCTTCCCCGGGTCCGGCGAGGGCTGATCCTGATGTCGCTCATCGCGCTCGCCGCCCTCGGCCTGCGGCTCTATGAGTTCGCCGGTCTGGGTGTCCGCTGGGACCAGAACGCCTACGGCTCGATCACCTGGGTCCTGCTCGCGCTTCACCTCACGCATCTCGTCACCGATGCCGGCGACACCCTCGTCCTCACCGTCCTGATGTTCACGCACCATGCGAAGGGCCGCGCCAAGGGACGACGTTTCAGCGACGTGAGCGACAATGCCTTCTACTGGTATTTCGTCGTGGCCTCGTGGCTGCCGATCTACCTCGTCGTGTACTGGCTCCCCCGGTGGTGACGTCGTCCGTACGGAAACTGCTCGCGCGCGGGCTGCCATCGGCCGGCCTTTATGCGGGCCCGGCGGCCTGGCTCGTGAGCACGCAGGCGAACTACGCGATGGTCCCCTGGACCTGTGCCCATGGCCTACGGGCCGTGCCGCTCGTCGCCTTTCCGCTGATGATGATCAGTCTCGCGGGCGCCTTTCTGTCCTGGCGAGCGTTCGGGCGGTCCAGGGCGGCTGGTATCGGGACCGTTCCGATGCCCGATGCGTCGAGGGCGGCCCCCCTCGACCCGCCCGAGGGCGGACGACCACATCGCCTGGTCGCAATCATCGGAATCCTGGTCTCCCTTCTTTTCGCCCTGGTCATCGCGGTCCACGGCGTCGCCGGGATCGTGTTCGATGGATGCGAGCGATGAGCCGACCTGCCGCCGCGATCGGCCTCGGGCTCGCCACCATGCTCCTTCCGCGCAGCGCCTCCGCTCATGGCGGCGATCTCGGCGAACTCTGGGCCACGGGCGCGGCCTGGACCAGCGATCTGCGGGTCATCCTGCCGCTCTATGGCAGCGCCATCCTGTTCCTCATCGGGACCGTCCGGTTGTGGCGCCGGGCCGGCCACGGGCGCGGTGTGCGACGCTGGCAGGTCGCGTGCTTCTGGTCGGGATGGACGGTGCTCGCCCTCGCACTGCTCTCGCCGTTGCATTGGCTCGGCGAGCGCCTGTTCACGGCGCATATGATCGAGCACGAATTGCTGATGGCGATCGCCGCGCCCCTGATCGTGCTGGCGCGGCCTGGAAGCGCTATGCTCTGGGCCTTGCCCGCCCGCTGGCGCGGACCGGTCGTTCGACTGCCGCAACGGCTTGGTCTTGCGGGCGCCTGGAGCGTCGTCAGCCTACCTCTGGCGGCGACGCTCATTCATGCCGTCGCGCTCTGGGCCTGGCATATGCCGGGAGTGTACGACCTCGTTCTCGTCAGCCCGCTCGCGCATTGGCTGCAGCATGTCAGCTTCCTGATGTCGGCCCTGATGTTCTGGTGGGCCTTGTTGCGAGGACCGGCGCGCCGCCGCGGTTTTGGCGCGGCCTTCGTCTACCTGTTCCTGACGAGCCTCCATACCGGTCTGCTTGGCGTGCTGCTCACGGTCTCGCCCCGTCTCTGGTATCCACGCCAAACCGCTGCCGCCGCCGAATGGGGACTGACTCCCCTGGAGGACCAGCAGCTGGCCGGGCTCGTCATGTGGGTTCCCGCCGGTCTGGTCTATACGGCTGCCGCCTTGATCCTGATGGGGCTCTGGATACGGCACCCAAGTTCCACACGGCACCCAAGTCCCACGCGGCGATCCTATGCGACGTAGATGGATCGTCCTTGCCGCCGGTCTCGCCGCGATCGGTTCCGTGGTGGGAATCGTCGTGCATCGGATCGAGCGCGGGCAAGCTCGGGTGGACCTCGCCAAGGGACTGACCGGCGGCGATCCCGCACGTGCACCGGCCCTGATGATCACTTATGGCTGTGCCGGCTGCCATGACGTTCCGGGTGTCGCAGGCCCCAGCGGCCGGGTTGGCCCGCCTCTGCGCGGGCTGGCCGAGCGCGTCTATATCGGTGGCGTAGTCACGAATACGCCCGAGAACCTCGTTCGCTGGATCGTAGACCCGAAATCCCTGAACCCGCGAACCGCGATGCCCATCACGGGAATATCGGAAACGCAGGCTCGGGACATCGCAGCCTACCTTTACGCAAACCCGTGACGAGCTGAACGGGGCCCTATCCGTGACGCGAATGGCTGCGAAGATACAAGTATCTGCTCAACGTTTACGTCCGCCTTGCCGATGATTTACCGTCAAGCAGTCGGGCAGAACCCCGCTCAGTCCGGCCGTACTCTTTCGTTAAAACAGTCAGCTTAAAATGGCTCTGATAGCCGCGAGTTCAGTCATGACAGGGCCGGGTCGCGGGACGGCCACTACTTGGTTCATGCCAAGCATTGCACGAGCGGTATTTTCGCCCCGAAATGCTGACGCAATCGGAACCTCCATCCAGGGCCCGCAGGTCGATGGCACTTGGCTCATCGCGCGCGTGCAGCCGAAGTGGCTTGAGGCATCGAAGACGGCGTCCACCGCGGGCTCGCGAATATCCTCGGGCAGCGCGCATTGGTCGAGAACTGTGAGACCAAGCAGCGCCAGAATCGCGCCCGTCAGGCGGTTCTCGATCTGCCTGCGAGTGACAACAGGTCGACGGCGTTCAATCGGCTAATTCAGATACGCTCGAACTCGTCACGCACCATCCCCGTGAGGATATCGGTGATCCGGGGCGACCGCAAATTCGGCACGTGACCGATCGTGACCCGAATCGGGGGCCACCCGCAAACCAGGATCGAAGGCCTTGGGTACCCGGATCTGGAAGACAGGGCCCCGCCCATTGCGGGTAAGGTGACGGCTCGGCACGCGCGTGCAATCCCGTACACATGACGGGCAGAGACACTTTTCGGGGAGGAGCTCACCTAGGCGAGAAGACTTGGCGGAAAAGAGGTCCGCTCGTTGATCCATTATTACTCTTATAAATCACCGGCTTAGCTCCAGCAAAGCAGGGCCTACCCACGTTCTTACCCATGAAACCTACACGGATTAGGGCGGTTAGCGGCGATTCAGCACGGACGATGCAGTCTGAAGGGCCAACACATCACGATAGAGTTCGGCAGCAAGTCCGGCATGGTCCTTGTCTTCCTCGTAGTAATCTTGGGCAACGAGAACCTTGACCCGCAGACCAGCCAAGGTCGTGGCCGTCGTCGCGGCAATCTCTCGATCCAGCCGAGCCAATTCCTTGCCGAGGGCCACGAGCTGGTCGTTTGCATCCGTCAATCCAATGGCTTTTTCGGCCGCTGCGCGGTCGGCGTGCCACCGATCAAATGCTGCACAGATTTCATCGGCTCGGGCCTGCGCCTCAGGCCAAGGATGCTGTTCGACCACCCCGGTGGCGTCATCGGGCAGGTTGTCCTTGGGGGCAAGGATCGCGACGAACGTCTTTGAAGCGAGGGCGGCGCAAGGCCCCTTCGGGTTGAGCCGCCACATAGTACCAGGCTTGACCGTCTCCCCTTTTGATCGCGAGTCTGGCGAGCTCCAGATCCACGTCCGAGTGGCGGAAGTCTATGGCCGACGAAATCTCAGGTCTTTCGACTAAAGCATCTAGAACGTCGTGACGCTCCCCACCTCATCATAGGCGGCTTGCGCGACCCGTCTGGCTTCACCCAGGGAAAGCAGATCCGCGTCCGCATCGGCCTTGCCTGCGAGGCGCTGCCGATCGGCAGCGGCAATGTATTCGATTTGTCCAATGGCGAAGTGCTTGGCGGTCTCGAACACATTCCGCCAGCGGAAGGCGAGAGCGTCGATGCCATCCAGCCGATGTTCGCGCCGAAGGCGATCCCACAACTCGGATGCTGCGTCGACGTTGAGATCGTTGGCGACGGCATTGTACTGCCGTGATCCTTCCCGCCGTGCGATGGCGTTCATGCGCAACGCAGCGAACCCGATCCAGTCCGCGACCGGCGCGCGCCGCGGCGTGCCGTTGATGTCCACGAAGCTCACCATACCGTCATCGCCGACGGTTTCGCCCAGCACATCGAAGGGAGCTGCGGGAACTGCGGCTTGCACCGGCACAGCCTCGCCAGGCTTCGAGCGGCGGATCACACGGGCAGCGGATACCTTCAGCAAGGCGGCACGCTCGCGCAGGGACGCCCTCTGGGGATGGGGGGCAATGAGGTTGGTGAAGCTGAAGCTTTTCATGACGGGGCCTCCTTCAAGCCAGATGCGCGAAACCGTAGGCGAACACGCCCCCGGCGATGATGATGACGGCCGAGGCGAAGTCGCCGGCCATGTCGAGGTAGCGAGGCGCCCGGACGTGGTACGTTTCGGGGCGGATGAGAGCGGTAACAAGCCAATCCTCCCCGGCGTTAGGGCCATGCTCATCCGGCTCTAGGATGGGCGCCTGGCGTGAGTAGAGGCCGTCACTGGGGCGGCGTTTCAGATACAAAGGGGCGAGCGTGGGCGTTGCCATAACCGGCGTGCTCCGGGGCTGAAGGGGAAGCGGGCGTGGATGGAGATGCAGGGGACCTGAAAAGATCGCCGGCTCTCTTGCGTTCAGCAGCGATTTCGCTACTATGTTGCGAAAATAGACGCTGAAATCGCAGTTTCAACGCTAATTCGAAACGGAGACGCGATTTGACGCCCGCTCAGTGCAGGATGGCTCGTGCTGGGCTGGGAATTGGCATTCGAGAGCTTGCCGAGAAAGCGCAGGTGTCGACCAACACAATTTCACGCTTCGAAGCGGGGGAGGAGCTAAAGGGCCGAACTATCACGGCACTCCAGGCCGCCCTCGAGGCCGCCGGGGTCATCTTCATCGAGCAGAACGGTGAGGGGCCGGGGGTGAGGCTGAGGAAGACATGAATACAGTGTCGAGACCGGCGAGCGATGGCGGACAGCGTGGAACAGTTGTGGATTTAATCCGCTGTATCTCCATTTATTTTCTCAAGGGCATAGCTGCGACTCATTAAACACAGTCAAGACACTCGCCAAGAAACCAACAAATATCATGAATTAACTTTGAAACCGTTTCGATGGCGGGCGCGTAACTGCCTTGCCGCAAACCTGCGAGCCGCATGTGCATCTCAGGCCGCGAGCAAGGGAGACGACGCGATGGCTACAATCAATGGCGATAACGGCGACAATGTCCTAAACGGCACCGAAGAAGAAGACACCATCAATGGCCTCGGCGGCAACGATACGATCGACTCGGTCGATCGCCCCGCAAACATCTTCGCAGGTTCGATCAATCCTGTGCGTGATGTCGTTCGCGCCGGATCGGGCGACGACACGGTGACTGGCGGCAAGCTCGATCGGTTGGTCGGCGGCGAGGGCAATGATTCCCTGTCGTTGAATTTCAATTTCAACGGACCGGTTGCCGGCTCGGCAACCCCGATCAGGTTGACCCTCGATGAGAATGGCACGGGCAGGGCGTCCGACGGCACCGTGATCTATGGCTTTGAGTCGGTGAACTTCAACCTGTCCGACACCGGCGACAATGTGGTCGATACCGGCAATGTCCGGGCGCAGCTGACGGGTGGAAACGGAAACGACACGCTCACCACCGGATCGGCCGACGATGTCGTGTATGGCGGCGGCGGCAGAAATGTCATCTCAACTGGCGCCGGCAATGACACGATTAGTGGTGGTTCCGCGACCGACATCGTGTCTGGGGGCGACGGCGACGACACATTCGGCGTCAACGTCTACACCGATGGTCGTGACCGAGTGGATTTGGGTGCTGGAAACGACACTGTTCGGTTCGATCGCAACGACGGTGGCACCGGCAACGTTCGCCTCACCTTCACCTCGGCCGAGGTGGGCAACGGCAACACCAACGATGCCGGCAGCCTGACCAACCAGGATGGCGGGCTCGCGGTCCGCGTCCAGGCGGAGGATGCTGACGGCAATCTGACCGGGCCCATCTCCCGCTACGACGATGAGGGCATCACCTTCGTCGCCGGAACGCAGGGCATCACCTTCGACGTCCGCGATCTCGTATCTGGTACTCAGCGTGGCAGCACGTTCGAGGGCGTAGTACTGGGTACAAACGGCAACGACGACCTAACCTTCTTCCCGCCATTCCGCGCCGGGCAAGATTTTTACTACAATGCCGGCCAGGGCAACGACACGGTCTCTGCTGGCAGCGGAAATGATTTCCTTGTTGGCGGTGCCGGCAATGACACGCTCAATGGGGGCGCAGGCAACGACTCGTTTATTGGCGGTGGCGGCAACGATACCATCAATGGCGGCTCCGGTTTCAACACGGCGATCTTTACCACCCGGTTCGCCGACGCACTCCTCCTGCAAGGTGGGACTACAACCACCTTTAGCGGGGCAGAGTGTGTTGATACGTTGACCAACATCGATCAGTTTCGGTTCACTGACGTCAAGATCGGTCTTCAACCCGACCTATACGGTAGCATCGAGACAGGGACAGATAGCACGGGCGTTCAAGTTGCCGCTCTCTACGACGGCATCTTAGGTCGCGAGGTCGACACATCCGGTCTTACTACTTTCTCAGAATTGTTGAAGAACGGGGGCTCCGTCACTGACGTCGCCAGCGCACTTCTAAATTCAGGCGAGTATACAGGTCGTTTCGGGGATGTGGACGCAGAGACCAACGCGGGATTCGTCAACGAAATATATCAGACGGCTCTCGACCGTGCCCCGGACCAGAATGGCTTCGACGCGGCTGTAACAGCACTCAACGGGGGAACGTCGCGGGCTACAATCGCGGCAAACCTTTCCCTTTCGGCAGAGAACTTCAGTGGTCTGACCGTTGACGAAACGGGGATCTACGTTCCGGACGCGGAAGCTTCCGCCGCTGGACGGCTTTATTTCGGGCTGCTGGATCGCCCTGGGGATGCTGCGGGGGTCGCGAACCTTGAAGACTTTTTGGAGAATGGCGGAACGATAGTGCAGGCAGCTCAGAACTTCCTCAATTCCGCAGAGTACCAGTCTAAATTCGCTAATTTGAGCAATGGCGACTTTGTCGATGAGCTTTACGAAAACTCTTTCGGGCGCGAAGCCGACGCGGGTGGTTTTGCTAACTATAAGACAGCACTGGACAACGGTACCTCCCGTGCTGATGTCGCTGTCTCGATCACCCAGAGCGCCGAGGCTCAGGATCATCTCGCTTCGGTGCTGCAGCAGGGCTGGGTGAGCATCTAAGCGAAACGCCGCCACTGACTTAGTCGTTCGGCTATATGTAGTACAGCGGCCGGGGGAAACCCTGGCCGTCCTTGTCTGTTCTGTGGAACGCGGCCTCATCCTTCACCGTGGAGGTCTTATGGTCCCAAGACCTGTCGGTTCAGTTCGCTTTTCCGAGTCGTTTGGATCTGGCGGGCGCCCAAAGGTTAGGGTGCGGTGGTCGCTCCCGTGGTGAGAAGGTTTCCCTTCACCAGGGATGCCCCCATCGACGAGATCGCATTCTTAGCCGTGGTCACTGCCGCCTGAGCCACCTGCGCTTGGTCATTGACGGTCTGGTGGATGTTCACAGTCTGGGTCCGGTGGTCGTTGCCGGTGTCGGTGTCGGTGTTCGTAATCGTCGTGCCCCCGGCCGCGCCCTTGCTCAGCCAGCTCATGCGATCGGATGGCGATCCAAACTTGGGCGGCGTCATACCTTCAGCCTGCGGATTGAAGGCCGGCTTCTGAGCTGGGGTTGCAGGGGCGGATTTGGCGGCACTGTCGGCGCCCCGTGCTGTCGGTGCCGACCGCTTGTCTAGGATCGCTGCGACGGCCTGGATTTGAGGGAGGGTAAAAGTTGGCTTGCTTGGTTCAGCTGCGCCCGCATACCGTTCGTTGAAGTCCTTCGCGGTGATGCCGCCATACTCACCGAGGATGCGCTTGTAGGTCGGCGGGGCACCGAGCATGCGGTTCAGCTTCTCGACCGTGGCATTCGTCTCCGCGGAGGTCGAACTCTTACCGTCGGCGACAGCCTGCTGCGCTGCGCTTCCCATGTCCAAGGCTGCCTTCGCGGCCGGCGCCATCATCTCGCCGAGGCGGACGATGACACGATCCAGCGTCGCCCCGGCCCGCTCGACGCTGCTGTTGAAGCCGTCCATCGTCTTCGCGAGATCGACCTGCATCGTGCCGGGCGCCTCGCGCTCGATGGTGCCCTTGAACTCCTCGTACTTGTCGCGCTTCTTGAGTAGGCCGCTCATAGCGTTGCAGGCCTGGAGATCCCCGAATTTCTCAGCCTCGCGGAAGGCGTCGCCCTTGCTGTAGCGGGCCGCGAGATCGAGCGTGCGATCCATGCGAGAGACGCCATTCTTGTCTGCGTCCTTCATCTCCTTCTCGATGTCGATGCCGGCCTTCTTGAAGGCTTTCACCGTGACCGGCGCGGACATCTTCTCCATGAAGTCGCGCAGGAAGTCGGCGGCCTGCGCCGTGGTCGCCGTGCCCTCGCGGACGACGGTCAAGGCCGCGATGATGTCGCGAACGCCCTTCAGCCCCTCAAGGCCAATCTTGTAACCCGATGCCGCGAGTTCCGGCATGACGCTGGCCGACTCCTTGAACTCGGCCTTCCCGAGCTTGCCGCCCTTGATCGAGTAGTCGAAGGCGGTTTCCAACTGCTCGACCTTCACGCCGAGGTTCTGCATGAACACGATGACAGCCTGCGCCGCCTTGGCCGTCAACTCGGCCGAAGCGATGGACGTGTCGTAGGGGACGCCAGCGGCAGCGTAGGCGGCGGCGGCCCCGACCAGGGCCTTGCCGGTGGTACCGTACTTCGGTCCCTCGGTCAGGAAGCGATCAACGGCCGGCTGTGTCTCCTCCTTCGTCTTTTCGGTGGTCTTCGCCAGTTCGATCTGAGCGGCTTCCAGAGTGCCGAACCGATTGAGCGAGGTCACGACACCGCCAAGGGTCGCGACGAGGTTCAACCCTCCGCCGCCGGTCTCGGCTGCCCTCGCGGCCACACGTGCTGCTCCGGGGCCTCGCCCACCGGTGGGGCTTGGAGCAGGAATGCCGACCGCTCCGATCCGAACACGGGCCATGCGCTCAGCTTCTCGACGCATCGCCCGGAGCGAGCGGGCTGCACGATCCGCATCACCTGAAATGCGAGAAAGGCCGGTGGCGCGAGCGTTCAGGCCGACGTTCAACCCCTCGCTGACGTCCTTCGTCGCTCGCTTGATCCTGTCGAGCTCGCGAATGAACTTCGCTGTGTCGTTTCCGCCGGAAAACTTGAGGCCAAGTTTCGCAACGAGTTCTTCGATGACCATCAGCGGGTCTTCCTTCGGCTCGCGTCGATCTCCTTCATCCTGATGCTGGCAGCCTTTGCCGCCTGTGCATCCTGAAGGTCGATCAACTCATGCATGTTGGCGAGGTCAACCGGCCTTGTGCGCGTCGATGAAGGCGGCGGCGCACTGACGGAAGGTCATGGCCTTGGCCGCCTCGATCCGGGCCTCTCCTCGTCGAGCCTGGCGGGCCTCGGTCGGATCGATCCCCTGGGCACACAGCTTCCGGCAGCCGAGTGCCTTCTCCCGAGCCTCGGCCAGGGTGAAGGTAGCGAACGAGCCGAGCCCCATCTCGCGGGAGCGGCCATTCATCGTGAAGCGGAAGATCCAGCTTTTGGCGCCGACGCCGGACACCTGGAGCCAAAGGCCACCGCCGTCGCCGTACATGCCGGGATCGCGCATGCGGGATACGGCCAGCGCAGTGAGCTTTCCAGGCGCGGCCATCCTTCCCCCACTTCTACCCACACCGGCAACGTGGCTTGTGACGGACATGCGTGGACGCTGGCAACCCTCAGCTTCGAAAAAGCCTTGGTTTGTCAGTGGGCTTAGGGATGCGAGCGGACGACTATGGATAGGCAAATGGCGGAGAGGGGGGGGGATTCGCCGCCCCCACCCTTAATGCCCTATAAACAAACGGCTTCTTCAGGCGCTCAATGCAAGCTTCGTAGCAGCGTTTCGGTGCAACCGTCAATCCCGCAATGTGCCGGGGAGGCATGGTTGACGAGCGGCAGAACCCGTGAGCCCAGGCCTAACAGTCTTCATGACGCGAAACGTCTGGGCAGAACGTGAAAATCGAATGAGGGTCCCCCGGATCTTGGTCCGGTCGAAAGGTGAGCCTCCGGGTCTCATCCGGCGGCCTGCTGGGCCGTCGCCAACGCGAATTCCTGGGGCGCCAGCCACCCCAGGGCTATGTGAGGACGGCTCTCGTTGTACTGCCGCCGCCACGTTTCGATCTTGCTCCTTGCGTCGGCCAACGACACGAACCAGTTCGCGTTCAGGCACTCGTCGCGCAAACCGTTGAACGACTAGACCAGCGCGTTGTCGGTCGGCTTGCCAAGCCGCGAGAAGTCCAGCGTGACGCCCTTCTCATAGGCCCAGCGGTCGAGCGCCTTCCTGACGAACTTAGGCCCGTTATCGACCTGTATCGCGTGCGGCCCTACGCACAGCAGTTCCCCCGACCCTCGAAAATAGGTCGCATCGGCATCTCCCCGCCCAGCGCTAAGTCATGGTCATGGATCGCAGTTTCCCAATGACTCGTGCCGCCGGGCTCGAACGTCTCGCCGCCTTTCTCGAACATGAGGGAGCCGAATATGCCGGGGCTCGCAATTTCGACCTGGGTCCCGAAGCACGGCCAACCACCTCGACGCTTTCGCCCTATCTCCGCCGACGCCTGATCACCGAGGCCGAGGTTGTGGGTGCGGCCGTCGCTGCTTTCGGCAATGAGGGCGCCGAGAAGTTCGTCAGCGAGGTATTCTGGCGGACCTACTTCAAGGGGCATTTGGAAACCCATTTTGCCGCCTGGACGGGGTACCTTGCGCTGGCCGCCGAGGGTCATGAGCGTCTCGCCGTCGAGCCTGGCCTGCGGCGGACCTATGAGGCTGCGATTGAGGGGCGGAGCGGCATCGACTGCTTTGATGCCTGGGCCCTCGAACTCGTAGAGACAGGGTGGCTCCACAACCATGCGCGCATGTGGTTCGCCTCGACCTGGATCTTCACCCTGCGCCTGCCCTGGGCCATCGGTGCCGAATTCTTCATGCGCCACCTCGTCGATGGCGATCCGGCGAGCAATACGCTCTCCTGGCGCTGGGTCGCCGGCCTACACACCCGGGGCAAGCACTACGTTGCCCGCGCCGAGAATATCCGTCGCTATACTGATGGACGCTTCGACCCGGTCGGCCTCGATGAGTACCCCGACGCCCTCGACGAGCCGATGCCGCCCCGAGAAATGCCGTTGCCGCTGGTCGATGCCATGCCCAACAGCGAGGTCGCGCTCCTCCTGCACCTCGACGACCTGCACCCGGAGAGCCTCTGCCTTGGCACCGCGCGGGTCGTCCGTATCGGTGGGCTCGTTGCCCATGCCGAGAGCGCCTCAGACCGGGTCAAGGCCGCGGATGAAGCCGCGATGGCGGATGCCCTAGCGCGAGCCGAACCCCTTTTCGGATGCCCGGCTGGCCTTGCTGTTAGTGGTTGGGCGGACAGCCTACCAGTCGTGACCGCCTGGGCACCGGTCGGGCCATCCGCCACGGCGCTACCAGAGGGTTGCCTGCGCCTACGACGGGCCTGGGACGAGGCAGCCTGGCCGTTGTCGAATCGAGGCTATTCCCGGATGCGGAAAGCTATCCCTCAGCTCTTACTGCGTTAACTCGCTGAACGTTTTGGCGAAGTCGCGCGGTGCGCTCGTCTTGAGGGTCCGCTTTCCGAGCGGAGGTTGAGGGAGCGGTCGTGATTGTGCCGGAACGGCGCTCCGCCGAAGCGACCACAAATGTCGCGAGGACAGCGGCAGCTGCATCCTCGGCTAGGCCCTTGGAGCGGCCCGCCGTCGTACGTGAGTCTGGTCCCCGCATGGCTCGCCCAAGGAGCGTGCCGGCAATCGTGCCTGCCACCCCAGCCATTGCTCCGGTTTTTGGCGATGCCCTTTGCCCAGCCAATGCCCACCCGCCAACCGTACCAATGCATAGCCGTAATGCGAACGACGGAGGGATGCGCCGGTCAGGTGCGAACGGCATTTTGTCGCCCGCCATTTCGGCCAGTGCTGCCGCTGTCGCAACTGCGCGCGAGCCTGGACCATGGGGAATGGGTACATCCCGCGTTCGCCCTTGGGATGCCGCCCAGCTCAGGGCAGCGCACGCGGACATGCTCCGCATCCCAGCCACAATTCCAATACCGAACGAAGATCCGTATCTCTGCACCCGATAAGCTCCCCTTACCCGCAAAACACGACTAAGAGAGCAAAACGGTAACTGCAGGGGATGTTCCAGGCAGCGCTGACCACAACCAGGAATAGACCTTCCACAGGTCGCTGCCGGACTGAATGTAGTTCGGTCAGATGCCGTACATAGTGGTAGGGGGTGTTAAACTGCGCGATTCATTGGTGGGGAATGATGCACGCAATCGTAAGTGAAGCCGAACGGCTCGCTTGCCTCAGGGGCCTCGGCATCCTCGACACGCCGCCCGAGCATGAGTTCGATACCCTGGTACGGACTGCCGGGCAAGTGCTGGAATGTCCCATCGCCCTTGTTCCGATGGTGGATGAGAACCGGCAGTGGTTCAAAGCCGTTTGCGGACTGAGTATCGACGGTACCCCGCGTGAGGACGCGTTCTGCACTCATGCACTCAAGGCCAACGACCTGCTTGTCGTGTCCGATGCAACAGTCGATTCGCGTTTTGCCCATAATCCCCTTGTGACGGGGGACCCGCACATTCGCTTCTATGCCGGCATGCCAATTCGCGTCGAACGCCCGCACGGTGCCGGGCCCATCGCTGTGGCTACGCTCTGCGTTATCGACCGTCAGCCGCGGGAACTGGATGAGGCTGGCATGACGGTTCTTCGGGACCTCGCGCAGCTTGCCGAAGCCCTACTGACAGCCCGCAGCAATACCTTCGCGCTCGTCCGGCTCGCGGAAGAGCGCCGTCGGACACTGGAAGCACTTGACCGGAGCAACCGCCAGCTTCGTCAGGCAGAACGGATGGCCCGGATCGGCTCGTGGAGACTCTGCCTTCGCACGAAGGTCATGGCCTACTCGGATCAGACCTATGCCATTCATGGAATGCCAGTGGGCAACGAAGTGTCCCTGGAAGCAGTCCTCGATTTCTACTCGGCACAAGGACGCATCATGATCGAGACGGCGGTCTCGCGCGCAATCTCGAGCGGTGAGTCCTTCGACATCGAGAGCGACTTTTGTAATGCTCAAGGCGAGGCCTTGCGCGTGCGTTTAAAGGGCGAACTGGAATTCCGTGCTGATGAGGCGGTGGCCCTGATTGGGGTGCTTCAGGACATCACAGACCGGCACGCCATGGAGCAGGCCCTTCGCCACGCCGCTCAGACCGATGACCTTACGGGCCTCGCCAGCCGAAGCCGCCTCAACCTGTTTCTCGATGAGCGAATTCGGCTGGTACGCGAGAATGATAGTGGCTTCGTCCTTCTGCTCATCGACCTCGACCACTTCAAGGCCGTGAATGACGCCTGTGGGCATCCTGCCGGCGACGACGTCCTACGAGTGATGGCCGAGAAGCTCCAGGCCTCCTGCGGAGCGGACGGGCTTGCGGCTCGGCTAGGCGGCGACGAGTTCGCTCTCGTCTTGTCCGAGAGCCTTGACGATGCCGAATTAGAACGGCGCCTTGGGCATCTCCTCGCCACGTTACGCCACGATGTAGAAACGGAAGCACGCGTCATCACCGTGTCGGCCACGATCGGGGCCTGCCACTTTAACGTGACAATCGCGAGCCGCAGCGGCTTGATGAAACGGGCCGACGAAGCTCTCTACCGGGCCAAGAACCACCAACGCGGGTCCGCTGCCGTCTCCGGTGAGGGGCGCGCAATCGTTCCGCACGACATGCTGCGCTCAGAACAAAGAGCGGGTAGGCATTAGCCGGCATCATGCTTGTAGACCTCGGGCTACTCGAAGGGTCCCGGGCCAACGCCTTCTCTTCCCTTGGTCCTTCAGCTTCTAGCGACCACATTCGACCCTTGGCAGGTTCTGGAAAGTCCGCTTCCAGGCCGCAGAGCGGGACAGAGGGTACGACAGGAACGGGTGGAAAGCGGTGCGACTGCTTTTGTCGATGGAAGCTCCAAGCGGACATCAACACCGTCCACTCGTAGCAGTAGTCCGAGCGTCTGATCGCCGAATGGCAGGCAGAAACGTTTCGGGAATCGCAGTCGTCAATCCGATCCGTTCGCTAGCCCAAGGAAATGGCCCAATCGAAGCTCGATGTCCGCCCCGTGCTCGGCGGCGAGCTTCGCCATTCGCGGATGGCGTCCCTTGCGGATGCCCGTCGTCATGGCCGAACGCGCCGCTGGCGGCCGATGACGAACGTCGGCACCAGGGCGGCCATGGACATCCTGGCGTCCCACGCCGATCGGATCGCGGACGCGGGTATGCGTGGGACAGGCGCCTAGACGCGGGTGACCGTAACAAAGACTGTGAACTCTCACAACGCGTGCTGATCTCGGCGGAGCTTCGCGCTAGAAAGTTTATAGGGGCGTCGAATAACGACCCCGTGAGGAGGACGCGCATGCTCCGCTTGAGCCAGTGGATTGACGTGCTCAATGAGCGGATCGGTAAGGCCGCCGCGTGGGCGATCGTGGCTGCAGTGATCGTGTCCACCCTGAACGCGATCGTGCGCAAGCTGTTCGGCACCTCCTCGAACGCGTGGCTCGAACTGCAATGGTACCTGTTCGGCGCCGTGTTCATGTTGTGCGCCGCCTGGACACTCAAGTGTCCGTCGTCAGATGATTTGGGACAGTCTGCGGTGTTCAGGAGCGGAGGCTCTGGTCCATCCGGGGTGAGAGGTTAGGCAAGCTGCCCCTCGTGGCGCAATCGGCCGATGCTCCATGACCTCCACGATAGGCTACCTAATGGCATCTTCTGATCGAAAGCAGCCGGACCGCATTCCACCCAACATGGTCATAGAGTGGACGGTCAGGACCCGACCCAGCTCAATCGTACATGTTATTGTAAGAGTCTCCTGAAAGCGGACATAGACTCAAGCTCAACCGGACGGCCAGAAATGGGTGAAACGGACGTTGTGGGTGAAACGATATTGAAGCGGGCACCTCCAGGCCCCGAATGCGAAAGCTTTGGAGGGTTGCGCAGTAGGTCTACGTTCTTAGCGCCTGCCATTCGTTGCAGAGATCTCCTGCAGATCGAGGTCATGCTCAAGGGCGTGGAGCGTCTTGTCCTGTATCCGTCCCGCCCGGTGCAGCCGAAGGATGTCGGCGCGGGCCGCCTTCACAGTGGCAAGGACGATGCGGAAACGGTCCGCCCGGTCGTGCGCATCTGTCATCGACCCCGTGGCCAAGAGTTCGAAAGTGCTTGCCCGGAAGCCATACTGTTCCAGCATTCGGGGATGGCGAACGGCCCCGTCCGCGTCGCGTGACAGCCTTTCGGCCTCGGCCAGTTGGATGCGGGCCATATGCGCTCGTGCCGAAGCGGGACTGAGGACGTCCTCTGGAAGCACCTCCGTGGAACGCACCCCAAGAAGACGGATCAGCGGTCCGAGGGTTGCTCCTTGAACGAGAACAGTCACAAGGATCACGCCGAAGGCCGCTGCCAGGATCAGGTCTCGACCCGGCATCGTTTCCGGGAGGGCTAAGGCGATGGCCAGGGTCACGACGCCCCGCATGCCGGCCCAACTGAGTACCAGCGACGTGGCCGGTGATGTGCGGGCCGGGGACCTACCGAGGAGTTGCCGGACCGTGCTGCCGATCACATCAGAGCCAAACACCCATGCGAATCGGGATAGGATGACGGCTGCCACAATACCTGCGACCGGCAGCGCCAAGGTACGGATGGCTGCCTCGCCGCCGCCGAGCCGCTCGATGACGCCGCGCAGCGAAAGGCCGATCAGCACGAAGACCATGGCTTCCATAAGGAAGACCATCACCTGCCACGTCGCTGTCCCGCGCAGGCGTACGTCACCGGTGAAGATCTCATGCTGGCACCACCCGAACAGGATGCCGGCGACGACCGTCGCGATGACGCCCGACACATGCAGGTCCTCCCCGGCGATGTAGGCCACCCAGGATAGCAGAAATGAGGAGGCGATGATGAGGTAGGTGTCGTCGAGGAGACGAAGTAGCCTCATCCAGGCAAACCCGATCACTCCACCCACAATGATGCCACCGAGTGCGAGGCCGCAGAAGCTCAGGAAGGCATCGGAGGCACTGAAGGTCCCGGTGAGGGACGCCGCGACGGCGAAGCGTACAAGGACGAGACCCGTCGCATCGTTGAGCAGGCTCTCGCCTTCTAGCAGCACGGTCAGGCGTCGCGGGAGCCTGACGCGGGACAGCACAGCCTTGGCCGCCACGGCATCGGGTGGCGAGACCACCGCGCCGAGGGCGAAGCAGGCGGCCCAGGGCAAGCCCGGGACGAGCCAGTGGGTGACGATCCCAACGAGCGCGGTGGTGAACAGCACCGCCCCGACCGCCAGGGCGAGGATGCCGCCGAAGTGACGACGGAAGTCCGACCACACGGTGAGGTAGGCGCCGTCCATCAACAGCGGTGGCAGGAACACCACCAGCACAAGATCAGGATCGAGGCTGAAGGCAGGAAGGCCGGGCACGAACGCCAAGGCGATGCCACCGACGATCAGGGCGGCAGACGGTGGCATCCTGGAGAGCTTTGCAAGGATCTGCAGGCAGAGCGCCGCAACCAGCAGGAGCAGGATGAACTCGAAGGTGGCAACAGGCGTCATGGCGGTACCGATTCCTGGATGGGGACCACCCAGGTACGAGCCACAGTGGTCCCGGCGTCCGTTCCCTCAGCTGCGAATGAAGGCCAGTAGATCGGCGTTGAGCTGGTCTTTACGCGTGGCAGCGAGCCCGTGGGGAGCCCCGGGGTATTCCTTGAGCACCGCTCCCTTCACAAGCTTCACGGCAGCGCGGCCCGCTGCGTCGATGGGCACAATCTGGTCGTCGTCCCCATGGATGATCAGGGTCGGCACGTCGATGCGTTTCAGATCCTCGGTGAAGTCGGTTTCGGAGAATGCCTTGATACAATCGAGGGCGCCGTTCAGGCCGACCATCATGCCCTGGAGCCAGAAGGTATCACGTAGGCCCTGGCTGACCTCCGCACCCGGTCGATTGGCGCCATAGAACGGGCCGGACAAATCCTTGAAGAACTGCGCCCGGTCCTTGGCGACCCCGGAGCGGATGCCGTCGAACACCTCCATCGGCAGCCCCCCCGGATTGCCTTCCGTCTTGAGCATCAAGGGCGTCACCGCGCCCACGAGCACCGTCTTCGCGACGCGGCCAGAGCCATGGCGTCCGATTGTGCGGGCGACCTCTCCACCGCCGGTCGAATGCCCGACCATCACCGCGTCCTTGAGATCGAGGTGATCCATGAGCGCGTCGAGATCGTCCGCGTAGGTGTCCATGTCGTTGCCGGTCCAAGGCTGGTCGGACCGACCGTGTCCACGACGGTCATGAGCGACCACCCGGTATCCGTGGCTCGCGAGGAACAGCATCTGGTCCTCGAAGGCGTCCGCATTGAGCGGCCAACCGTGACTGAAGGTGACCGGTTGGCCCGTGCCCCAGTCCTTAAAGAAAATCGCGGTGCCATCGCGTGTCGTGAAGGTCGGCATATCAGGATCCTTACTGTCCAAGCTGCGGGCTTTCGATGCGGCCACCGGCCGTCAATCGAGTTGGGTCTGAGCCGGGTTGCCGGTCACGCCCGGCTTTCCGGGCAGGATGACGATGTGCCGGCGCGGCGAATCTCCCTCGATCCTTGTGATCTGCCTGATCGGTCCGATGGCATTCACGATGGCCGCTCCGGCTGGGTTCGTCATGAAGGTGGCAAGCGGTTCGACGTTTCCCGTGCCATCCCGGTCGGAGGACAATGCCAGCACGTAAGGCTGCTTCGGCTCGAGGCCGGTGACGGCGGCCTGGAGCGTCTGGAGCGGCCCCTGGTCGAATAGGGTCACCTGCGTGGCGGCCTTCCCGTCCTGGTCCACGAGCGTCAGCATGCTCGTTTGGCCAGCGACACCGAGGGGCTGGAGATTATCGGTGCCCGTCCCCTCCGGCACGGCGCCGGGCACGTAGGCGACACCCTGCGGCGCCTGGCCAATGGGGATCTCGGCCACGACCGTGTTCGACGCGGTATCGATCACGGCAGCCTTGTCGGCGTTCTCCAATCCGGCATAGACTCGGCTGCCGTCGCCCGAAGGCCACAGGCCATGTGGGAGCGAGCCGGTGGGAATCGTCGCGATTTGCGAAAAGTCGTCGGTGCGGAACACCTTGACCTCGTTGAGGCCGCCGACCGTGACGTAGGCGAACTGCCCGGCCTTCGTCCGCACGATGTTAACGTGGTTGGTGATCGGTCCCGTCTCGATGGTCCTCAGCGATCTGAACGGCGGCCTCGCCTCGAACACCTGCGTGCGACCGACGTCCTTCAGCGTGAACCAAACTTGTTCACCATCTGGCGTCGCCGCGATGTCGGGGCAGAACGGGCTCTCCTGCTGGATCCGCCCGACGATGGCATGGGATCTTACGTCGATGGCGACCGTTTCGGGTGTGAAGCTGGAACAGACGAAGCCGTACAGCCCATCGGGCGAGAAGATTGTCATGCCCGGACCGTTGGGCACGGCGATGCGTCCGGTCTCCTTGCCGGTGATGCCGTCGAGGACAGCGACGTAATCCTCGCCGCGAACAGTGACCCAGACCTCCTTGCCGTCGGGCGTGAAGAAGGCTTCGTGCGGCGAGCGTCCGACATAGGTCGTGTGCCGCACCGTGTTAGTCGCAGTGTCGATGAAGGTGACCGAGTTCGACCCAATGGAGACCGCCAGCAGCGTGCGATGGTCTGGCGAGAAGCCCATGCCATGAACGAGAAGCTGGCCGCGGTAGAGCGGGCTAAGGTTCGCCGGGGTGGTGTCACCAAGGCGAAGGACGCCGAGGAGCTTGTTCGCAGCCGGGTCGATGACAGAGACCGTGTTGGAGAACTGGTCCGAGGTGTAGAAGCGGTCGCGGTGGCTCACTGGCACGTCCGGGGCATTTGCGGGCCCAGGTGCTTGGCCGGCGAGTGCCTGACCCGTCATCAAGGCGGCGAGTACCGCAAGTGTCGCGACCGTCTTCATCGTCCTGTCTCTCCGTGTGCATGATCCGAACGGCCAGCCTCCGTCGCGCCGTGATGGTGGTCGTCCCTGACATTGCGCCCTTTCGCGGGTGATGGCAGGTCAGCCAGGGCGCCCTGCATCACCATGATTTCCTGCTGCTGTTCGACGAGGATGCCCTGGGCAAGCCGGCGCAGGATGGGATTACGTCCAAAGGCGAGTTCGGCCTTGGCCATGTCGATGGCGCCCTGGTGGTGCGGGATCATCATCGCGGCGAAGTCACGGTCCGGGTCGCCGGAGGGATCGAGCGCCATGTCGGCGTGCATCCGCTCCATGGAGTGCGTCATAAGCGCGTCAAAGGAGGTTTGCGGCTGGAAGGCTCCCCGTGAGGGGTGCGACCACATCATCCCTCCGCCGATGACACCGGTTGCCATAAGCGCGACCAGGACCAAGGCAGATGGGATTCCACGCATTGTCTATCTCCGTTGAGCTGATGTGGACGCCGGGAAGTCTGCTTTATTCCGCGCGTTGACGAACAATCTCGCTTAACAGATCGGCCAAAGCGCGAAGGACCGATCAACATGCCTGTCCGGGCCTGGGTTAACCCCAGTCTCCATATGAGCCTCCATGAAGGGGGAGACGGAAGCTATTCGAGCGGAGGTCGAACTCGATGGGAGTAGTTCACCAGCGCTCGCTCAGTCTTAACTTCCGTCCCGATCAGACGAGACGCGAGCCACCGTCCACATGGAGGGTCTCACCGTTCATGAAGCCGTTACTCATTAAGAAAACGACCGCCGCCCCGGCTTCGATCGCGGTGCCGAGACGGCGCTGTGGGAGCTTCTCGGTGAGCGCAGCAACGTAGGCATCGCGATGGGCGCCGAGCGTGCGGGCAAGAAGAGGCGTGTCAGCAGTGCCGGGTGAGAGCGTGTTCACCCGTATGGGTGCTAGTTCCAGCGCAAGGCCGCGGGCAAATGCTTCCATTGCGGCCGAAGCAGCAGCTAGAACGGCCGTTCCCTGCGCGCTCGGGCGATCCGCCAGCGCACCGGAGATGAAGGTCACCGACCCGTCGGAGGCAAGGCGACCACTGAGCGCGCGCAAAGTATGGACTGCAGCCCAGATCCGCTCCTCGAAGGCGCGTTTCAGATAATCGACTTCGGCTTCCAGGACCTTGCCGGCAACGAAAGTCCCGGCGAGTAGAACAAGATGGTCGACGTGCGGGATATCGGCGAGCGCCTGCTCAATGGCTTCAGATTTCGTCACATCGGCGGCTCGCCAGCCATCCAGGGCGTTCTCAGCTGCTGCTTTCTCAGCCCCTTCACGACTAAAGCCGACGACGATAACTATGGCACCGGCTGCCTTGGCTTGGATCGCAGCCGCCAGTCCAATGCCAGACGTACCGCCAAAGATTACGACAGTACGGTTCCTAAGGGTGGACATAGTAAAGGGGAGAGCCTCAGACATGATCGCAATCTTTGTGCAGGGCGCTCGTGATGCGCCGATGCCCTTAAATAACGGCGGTCCTCGGGCTTGATAATTGCGCCAAACGGCGTTTCAGTCATGCCATGACGGAACAACTTAGCCTTGATAGGCTCACTGGCCTCATCGCGTTCGCTCGCGCCGGTTCGCTCGGTAGCTACACTGCAGCAGCGCGTGCGCTCTCAATTTCTCCTTCGGCAGTCAGCAAAAGCGTCCAAAGGCTTGAGCATCAGTTAGGCTTGAGACTGTTCCACCGGACTACTCGCTCGCTATCCCTTACTCCAGAAGGTCGCGATCTGCATGAGCGCGCCCTCCGGCTGTTACGCGATGCCGAGGCTATTGAGCAGATGGCGGTTGCGGCGCGTTCCGAACCGGCAGGAATCCTCAAGGTCACGGCGCCACTGCCCATGGGGCTGCACCTTCTCGCCCCAGCCCTACCAAGATTCCGCAAGATCTATCCAAAGCTCATGGTGGATCTACGCCTTGGAGATGGTTTCGCTGATTTAGTTGGAGAAGGCATCGATGTGGCTATCCGAGTCGGCGATCTCGGCGACAGTCGCCTCATCTCTCGACACCTCGCGCCGCATCGCATCTGCGCTTTTGCTTCTCCAACCTACTTGGCGCGGCGTGGGAGTCCGCGCCACCCCAACGAACTCGTCGACCACGACTGCGTGAACTTCCGGTTCCAGAGCACGGGCCAAGCCCTACGCTGGCCATTCCGCATCGGGGATCGCGTGCTTGAACTCGTACCGGACGCCTGGATGATCACCGACGTCAGCGATGCGGTCGCGTCCGTCCTCATCGCCGGCGGCGGGATCGGCATATCTCCGACCTACCTTGCGGCGAGCTATGTCGAACGAGGTCAACTCGTCCCAGTCCTTCACGAGTTTTCAGTCGAGCGGCAGGCAATGACCGCTTTGTGGCCGGAGAGCCGTCGAGGTAATCCAAACGTGAAAGCCTTCCTGAGTTTCCTTGGAGAGGTCTTTCGGTCCCCGGCTCCATGGGACGTGACCGTAGCAGCCTATGCAAGCAGTAAATGCACGCAATCTGGGATAAATGACAGACTAAATACATAAGATCGGTGTCATCGCGCAGCAACGGGCTAATTCGAGATCGGTTTACCAGCGGGGGTGCCCGTCTCCTTATTGCGAGCCTGAGCATAGCCTGGAAGGCCGAGGTTCCAAGCGTTGCCGCTCTCAATGTCCATGCCCCGAGCTAGCTTGCGGACCGCGCCTCCGGCAGAATCGAGTTCGTGATTTCTGGGCTCTCCGTCGGCTGTGTGACGGTCCGGGCCATAAGGCACCGGTCAGGGCGACAAGGGTGGAGGCGGACGCGAAAGCGATGGCCGAAGCGGTCTTGCACATCGTCGTGTTAACTCTCCGGTGTTCTTGCTCGGTCCAACAGCGTCAAGCCGTGGTGCCGGACAGACGGTGTCCGCGGCTGAACTTGGCGCGCATCGTCGAGGCCCGCCATCGCTCGGCGCAGCCGACTGCACAGCCTCTTCCGATCTGGTGGGCGATGGCGATGGCGGCCGGCTTGCTCCTCCTGGTCGGAGGCGCCGGTGGATGGGGCCTGCGCGAGCAGGTTTAGCCTGTGCCGACCGGAATCGAGGCGCTGGCCCTGTCCGCAAGCATGAACTGCGCGGTCTACGCGCCTGACGACGCACGTCCAGTCGAACTCGCTGCCGCCGACCGGGACGAATTCACCAGCTGGTTCTCGGCCAGGATAAAGTGGCCGGTCACTGTGTTGGACCTGAGCGGCTCCGGCTACCGGCTCATGAGCGGGCGTTCCATCGCCACACAGCGGAGGCTCGCTGGGCCGCCGATGTACCACGATAGGTACGGCGCGCACTTTGTCATGTTGATGCGGTCCATGAGCGTTCCCGGCGAAGCACCGACGCGCGCTCACACGACGGAGACGTCGAACGGCTACGCCTTGGCCCAGGACGGGCTCGGCTACAGCCCCCTGGGTGCGGCCGATCCTACCGTCCTGCACCCGCTCGCCAATGAGATCCGCCGCACCACCGCGAAAGCCATCTGAAGATCCAGCATGCCCCTCCTGGACGACCTTAGAGGGGCCGATTCGGGCTTGAGCCAGCGTGCCGTCTTTCTCCGCCTCGCTGCCATCGGAGCAATTGTCTTCGGCACGACGGGGGCCTTCGCGTACGCCAGCGGCTGGCTCTCTCCGGGGGGGCCTGACTCAGGCGCGGATCGTCAACCGCCTGGAGCAGGGGAATGGTTCCCATCCAAACCGTCGGCGCAACTATACCAAAGAGTTCTATCTCGCTAGGCACTTCGAAACCAGCGACCGGGGCGCGCCTGTCGACGGCGTCGCTATCCGCTGCGGTCTTCTCGCTCCACACTCCTGCGGCATCCATCCGCGAATCCGCGGCGTCCAGCCCAAACATAATTTCGAGGATTGAATATTAACTTCTTCACCTGTTCCGCAATGGAACAAATGAAGTGACTTTGAGGGCAGTTATCAAGCCGGTGGTTTAGCTCCACAATGAGCTGATTGGTGCTCGCGTCATTACAGTGGTATTGATGCAAATAAGTAAAAATTATAGACACTCAAAAATATAAAATCTTAAATCGATGTCGATACATAGAAAATATGTGTAATATTCGAAACGTAGGGTTTGTATTAATATTACCCGATGGCTGAAAACTATAATTTTTTTCAATTAGGACGTTACAAAGTCTGACAGAGGACTTCACCTTGATGACAAATAAAATAAGGATCTTTGCTCTTATGATAGGATCAAGTATTGTGGCACAGCCTACCTTCGCACAGGATGTTTCAACTGATCCCCATCTGGATCCGGCTGTCCGCACTTTTCTCGTGCAAGTCAACAAGAACCCGAGCCCAACGCCTCTCTGGGAACTGCCGCAACCGCAGCCGCAGGAGATCATTACCGGCCTACAGAACCAAACATCCGTTGACATGTCTGGCGTGACCATCTCGGAACGCACGATCAATCAGAACGGCCTTTCTGTAAAGCTTTACGCTATGAAGCCTAAACACGTGACGGGCAAGCCCGGCGTGATTTTGTTTATCCATGGCGGGGTGTGGATCGTTGGAAACTTCGCTAATCATCAACGTCTGCTTCGCGACATGGTAGTAGGATCGGGACAGGTTGGTGTTTTTGTCGAGTATACACCTCTTCCAGAAGCCAAATTTCCCACTCAGCTTGACCAGTCCTACGCGGCGCTGGAATGGGTCGCCAAACATGCCAGCGAGATTGGAGCCGATGGTGATCGGATTGCAGTTGCGGGTAATTCGGTCGGCGGCAACATGACTGCGGCGCTCACGCTGATGGCCAAGGACCGCAAAGGTCCAAAGATCAGCTATCAAGTGTTGCTGATCCCGGCGACCGATGCCAGCGTTGATACCGAGAGCTATGTTAGATATGGCAAAGACCGCTTCCTCGCTCGCGCCTTCATGAAATTTGGGTGGGATCTCTACGCGCCTGACGAGAAGGCCCGGGACAATCCTTACGTCTCGCCGCTACGTGCCACTCTTGATGGGCTGAGGGGCCTTCCGCCCGCACTTGTGATTACAGCGGAAAACGACCCACTCCGTGATGAAGGGGAGGCCTATGCGCAAAAGCTCAAAGAGGCTGGAGTTGAAGTGAATGCGGTCCGTTACAACGGAACAATTCACGATTTCGTACTTTTAAATGGCCTGCGTCATTTGCCATCGACTGAATCTGCGCTTCAGCAGGTGAGTGACGGCATTCGCAAGTACGTCGGTCAATAAAAGCACGCGGCGGCGGGATTGACTTACCGCCGCCCATGCATCCAATAAAAAAGGGAGGCAGCTACAGCTTGTCTGAGTTTTGTATAGCATGTCCGCTTTCGAACTAGCTGCTGACTTCTGCTCATGCCGCACGGCGTCGAAGAATTTCCAGCGTTTGAGATCGTACACGGGTAACCTATGCGCCGCGAGTATGGCGCAAAACGTCCGAAATTCGTTACGGGAATGAACGTCCGGGTATCCGAGGCTTTCCACAGAGAGCGGACCAGCGGAAACCCACCCGACCCGGTCGTTGGCCTCTGTTTCAACAGCCTGGAAGCGGACCTTCCGAGGGTCGGCAATGGGTCAACAGATACCGTCTATCAGAACTCAGTTCTGAGGTCCGCTATCGGGTAGCGCTTTCAAAAACATATGAGGCCGGACTGGGTTGGAAGCAGAGAATATAATCTTGGTTTTTTGTTCTCCCGAAATGACGTGGCCGGCTGCCTGCGCGCCGCCTTTTGAGATGAACTGATGAGAAGGGTGTCGGGGTATCCGACATAAATCCCAGGAAGAACACACCAGGACGAAAGCTTCAGCGCCGTCGCGCTCGAGCCGGAGTTCGGGTCCCTTCCGCTCCCTTCGAACTCAGGAAAACATCATGACCATTACAGTGCCTACCGGCGCGCATGTCTCCGCATGCCCCACAGCCTCACAAGAGGGACTGGGGGCCTTGCTGGAGCTTCTGCCCCGCAGGGTCAAACCAGGCATCCGCGGCCTCCTCTCGGGACTCGATGCTCTCCAGCCAAATTGGGGCCATGTCTTCCTGCGCGAAGAATGGCTCACCTCCCTCGCCGAGGAATGGGGAATAGAGCCGGGCTTGATCCGACCGGGGGAACAAGTCCCCATCCGGATTGCCATCGAGCATGACGTGAAATTCGGATCCCGTCTCGTTATCTCCATCTGCGATAATCCCACGCCTGCTCAGGTTTCCGCAGACGCAGATCTGCGCCGACGCTTGGAGGAAGAAGGTCTGTGGCGACCGGCTCGGCCGCCTGAGAAGCTGCGCCAACTCTACGCCCTCACCCCCAAGGCCGGGACGGGGCATTGGGCGTCACTCGCGCCACGGCTCAGAGAGCTGGACGAGAACCGCATCGTCTTTCTGTCTGAGCGCCCCGTCGATCTCAGTGATGTCGCGGATGTCCTCCTCGCACTGCAGGATGCTAAGGAGTTCGTGCACTGGACCGGTGCGGACGCCGTCCTCGTCGCCACGGGAGACCGCGGCGTCGGCTCCCGGATCTTCAGCGACCCGAATGTTGTCGAAGCTGCTTGCGGTCTGGGAGCGACGCTCCTGACCCTTGCTGGTCCAGTGCCGACACTCATCGACGATCTCGCCTGGCGTTCGGTCAGTCTCCCTGCCGAAATGCAGGGCACGATCGAGGCGGTCTTACGCGGGGAACTCGATCGAGCCGATCGGTCCCGCCTCGATCGCATCGAGAAGGTTCTTTCCGATCGACCCGACAATGAAAGTAACGGGTTCACGGACGTACCGTTCTGAGGCGCCGCTACGCCCCGGATGCATATTGGGCATCCGGGCAAAGGCTGAGACGGTTCATTGCTGTCCGAGCCTCCGCTTCTCGTAAGGGCGGTTGTCGAGCACTCGGTCCACGCTCGTGACCCTGCCAGCGCTTCACACCCTCATGCCAAGCCTGGGCCGCTGCGCGATGTCGCCTAGCCCAGGCTTCCAACAACAGCATCGCTCGGTCGCAACGTTCGACGTCCAGGACGTCGGGGGCATGGACTGGGCATGCCGCCCCCTCCCCTCACTGACCCTTCCATAGATCCTTCGCCCAGGAACCCAACATGCGCCATCACAGAATCCGTGGCTTGAGCGCTCCGCTCCCGACTGCACTGCCGCCTCATCCTGCCCCAAAGGACGGCAGTAGCCAGTTATCCAACGGGGATCGTCCCCTCCCGACAAACACCACCGTCATTCCCCTGCAGAATCTCATCGCTTCGCTACGACAACAGGTGAAAGGCGATCACGTCGTGAGTGCCAGTGTGCTCAGCGTTGAAGCCACGTCACGGGATGGCTTCGTGCTTCTCCTCGGTGAGGCTGAGGCTGCAAGCCGAAGTGAGCCGCCGGCTCGAGGCTCACCTCGGTGAGAACGAGCGGACAATGATCGAAGCCGAGCTCGGCAGGACCTTCGATCCTATCTCTCTCATCAATCGTAGGATCGAGGTGGCGATACGATGCTCGCTTCGGCAACGCTTCAGTCGAGGCGCTACGGTGCAGGCTAAGGTCATCGGTCTTTACGCGATCGGCGAAATCCCCATCGAACTGGAGATCCGACGTGAAGAGATGCTGCGACTGCTCCGAATGGATGGAGTACGGTTCGGACCTTCTACCTGGAAGGATCCGGAGGAAACTTACCATGTCGCGGTCATCGCATCGGAGGTCGGTGACGCCCTGCGCGACGTGGAGCATGTGCTGAAGCCCCTCGAGGCATTGGGACTGATCGCACTCCACCGGATCAGGGCTAGCTTCGAAGGACCGAGCGCAGAGAGCTCTCTGATCGAAGCGATGGCCAAGGCTGAAGCGCTCCATGCTGAACACGGGTTGTCCGCCACCCTCATCGTCCGAGGTGGAGGTCCAGCTTCGTCCTTCTCACCGCTCAATGCGTGGGCAACGGCCGCGGCGGCGCGGCGCCTTCCGAACCTGGTCGTCGGCCTCGGCCACGCCGCAACGCCGCGCACGGTTCTCGATGAGGTGGCCGGACGGTCCGTACCAACGCCCACCGCGGCAGCCATGCTGATTCGGGATCTCATGCGCCGAACGGCCATCCGTGCCGAGCAGGCGCTTACGGCCCTGACCGAGGCCATCCGCGACGATGTCGCGGCGGACGCCAGCATAAGGTTGTCACGCGCCATGATGGGGTTTGAAGAAGCGGCTCGTCTTTGCGTAACGAATGCCGAACAGCAGCTTCTCAAGGTCGGTCTGACGATCGAGCGCAGCCTGCTCACCTCGATCGCGGCTCATGCCGAGACAGCTGCGAGAGAGGAAACCGTAGACGGAGATAAGGGCGACGCCGAGCGTCTTGCCGACTTCGACGTTGCTCACGATCCGGTCGTAGAGGCTGGCCTGGCAATGGTGATTGAAGCTGAGACCGGCTTCGTGATGACCAAGGCCGCGGACGCCCGTCTCGCCAACCGCCTCATCCTCCAATTTCCAGATGGCGTCGTCGGCGTCTGGAATCACCCTACGCCGATCACAACCCACTGACCCCATTATAAAAAGGAATCCCAGACATGAACGATACGACAGACACACCTATCCCTTTCCTCGAGGCCCTTCACCAGATCGAGGCTTTGACCCTACGCATTCGCCAGGAGAGGCTTGCGGCCTTCGAAACGGTTGAAGAGACCTACGTCGAAGTGCAGCGATTGCGCACTGTGCTCATCGCGCGGGTGGCTGCTCTTCGGTCAATGGCTGGCTAAAAGCCACATAATTTTTATCAATCCCGAAGTGGTCAGTTGTTTGTCCGCTTCGGGAGGGCTCTAAAAAATACTTGTCTCGCATCTGAACCCATAGCGCTCTGTACGCACGAGTATTAATACAAACCCCTATAATTTATCATGATACTCGTATTTTTTTGAAGTATTTTAGCGTAAATTTTGCATGTATTGCAAATAAAAAATGTCTCAAGCGATGGGAAGTTTTACATATTTCATGTGTAGGCGCGCGTGAAAGCCGCCCAATAACGGCTTCATCGAAATTATAAGCTACGAATGGAAGCGGAGGATTTCCGTAGTGATCCTGCGCTTATCAGCGTGGTACTCCCACAATATCCCCACAGGAACAGTGGGATATAAGAAGAACAAACGGTCTCAAAGGTCGTCCGTCACGCTGAATTCATTCAGTTTTTTCGTAAAGTAGGGCCGCTCATAACGGCCTAGTTGCAGGTTCGAGTCTTGCCGGGCCCACCACTCACTCCTTGCGAACAATGGACGTTCGCGTTTGGCGGGAGACGTGCGGCGTCTCAAGGGCATAGCGAAAAGCTGCCGTTTTGAGGCCTCTTCTCCGGGGCGGTGCTGCGGCCCTGATTTCATGCGATCTCGGCCGGTTTCTCGCCTGCCGCCGATGCAGCTTCCGCGGCATTTTAGGTGGCCTAGCTGGAGACCGGTTCGCAGGCCGACGGAGCCTTGGTTCGCTGACGGTCGGGCACTGGTGTGTGAGCCATTCCCGTCACTTCGGACTGGACTTGCGCTGCGAATGGAGCGGAACTGTCAGCGTCCTTGAGGCCGCCGACGCGGTGCGCCCTCGACCCCCTGCCGATCCCTCGCGATCCGTGGGGTTGCGCTGGTGGCAGCAGATCCGCTGCCGAACCACCGCAAGGGCCACCCGTAATGATCGACGAGACGCACCAGGCGCTGCTGAAGGCTGCCTCCGAATCCCACGACCAGTTGATCGCCCGTCCCGCCGGACTGAACGCCCGAGCCATCTTGCCATCGGCTTCGTCCTGCGGGACGAGACTGGGCACGATGACAGAGCGTGCGGTGCAGAAGCCATCGAGCTGGCCCCGCTCAACGTGCCCTGGTCAGCCCGACCGAGCCGTCGTCGGCGCGAGATCGTCTGTGCTGATGGCCACCTATGGCTTCGTGAAGCAATCGGAGGGTGGCATCCGAATTGACACCGTAATCGGGGAAGGGACCTCGATCCGGGTTTACCTGCCACGCGTCGCTAGCGAGACGGAGCCCCTCCCCAAGGCACGACGGCAGGTCGATTGCGCCGGGTGGCAGGCCACCGGCGGCAAGGCCGTGCTCCTCGTCATTGATGACGACACCGAGGTTCGCGAGGTCACCGCAACGCGGCTTTCCGAGGCCGGCCACGAAATCCGCGAGGCCGGATCCGGCCTCGCCGGGCTCGCGGCCCTGGAGGCCGACCCCTGCGTCGACCTGGTAGTACTAGATTTCGCCATGCCCGGCATGAACGGGGCGGAGGTGGCCGTCGAGATCCGCAAGCGCTGGCCCGGCATGCAGATCCTCTTCGTGACTGGATATGCCGACACCATCACCCTGATGAAAGTCGGGTCGGTCGGCGTGGAGGGGATCGTTCAGAAGCCGTTCCGGGACGGCGAGTTGGAAAGCAAGGTCATCGCTGCTCTGAACAGCCGAGTTCCGACCGGCCTGCGTTTGGTATCGAGCGGAACTGCCGGCGACTGAGGATCGGCGCGCGTCGAAATAGGTCATCGATTTAAATAATTAGCGGCCATGCGAGTGTTACGCAGCGGTCTGCAGGATGCCGGAGTCGGGTCTAAGCAGGCCTGAATTTAGAGAAGAGCCGCAGATCGAGTCGCAGGACGATCACAAGACGTCAGCGTGCTCGCCCCCGTCGGCGGGTCTCAGGCGCGCGGGCGCAAGGTAACGATGTTTCCGATCTCGGCCACAGCGGGGATGGCATGGCCGAGGCGCTCGACGACATTCTCACTTTGATGAAGGTCGGGGCGTAGTCGCGATAAGCTGAATGTTCGCTTCTGAGCGATTCCCCAATGACCGCTCACCACCCTTGTCCGACCTTCAGAGCGTCCGCTCGTGGCCAGCCTAAGAGAACGGACGCTCTTACCGAGGTGATTGGGAAGCGAAAACGGCACCTTTTGACGGACGAGTTGGTTAAGCGGACGTTGAATGATCAGCCGGCGCTTACCGCAATCGATTTGCTGACTAACGGCAAGCGCGGGTCTGGGGGACGATTCCGTCAGCGCGTGTCCTCCGCGCAAGCGGACGTACCCTCACACTCCAGATAAAGACGTATCGACAGCACATCTGAACGTTGCCCGGCAGAATCGTAGCGCAGTCTATCGGCAGCGTCTGGTGCCTATCTCTCAAGAGCCTCGAAGGGGAAAACCCGCTTCCAGTCCCGCTTCATATCCACCACCGTCCATTGGTTCGCCGTGGCGGCGTCTAAGGCCTTGTCTAGGCGACCGAAGTGCGAGTTGCGGTCATAAGCGTATTCACGTTCCGCGTCTGTGTGGTGGACGATCACTCCGAGTCGGATACCTCCGACCATCGTCGTCCACTGCAGCATCTCAAGATCCCCATCGGAATTGCCGAACGCAGCGAGTGGACGACGTCCGATGTGCTCGTTGATGCCGACGGGCTTGCCCGCCTTGTCATCGACGAAGTTGACCTGGGGCAGGCGGAACAGGACTGGTCTTCCAGCACGCATCTCGAACGACGTTTTGATCGACGAGCCCACGACCTGTTCGGGCGGAATGCCATAGACCCGTTCCACCCACGGCCGCATGAACTCGATACCACCACCAGACACGATGAAGGTCTTGAAGCCATTGGCTCGAAGGTAGGCCAGCAACTCGACCATAGGTTGGTAGACGAGGTCGGTGTAGGGCCGTTGGAACCGCGGATGGCGCGCGGTGGCGAGCCAGTCGGTCACGATAGTTTCGAATTCGGCCGTACTCATGCCGGCGTGGGTAGCCATGATGACTTCGCTGGCCCCGCGCTCGCCCAATTCGGCAAAGATCTTCATGTCTCCCTCAAGAACCGCCTTGAAGGGCTGCATCTCCGTCCACTCTGGATGCAACGGCGCCAGCGCCTTCACTCGTTCGAACGCAAATGCGAGTTGGAAATACATTGGGTGCTCGGCCCACAAGGTCCCGTCATTGTCGAACGTCGCGATCCGCTCGGGGACCGCGGTGAAGCCCGGCGAGCCTTCGCGTGTGACGTCGCTCACGAACGAGACGATTGCCAGCTTGGCTGGCCCGTCGTTCCAGGAGGGCAATGGATCGGTTTGAGCAGAAGCTGACGAGAATTGCGCGGCCACAAACAGCAAGGCCCAGAGGCAGGATAGTCGCGTGGTCATCATGATCTTCCTCGCTTTAGACAAACGGGCGCCTACGAAAAGGCGCCCGTCCCAAGCGTCATCAAGCCGTCATTGGCCTCCGTGCATCGGCAGACTGATCCCCTCCTTGGAGAGCATATCTCGGACCGATTGCAGCCGCTCGTATTGTGAAATCGTGACAGGGCCGGTGTAGACCTCGCTCTGCAGCTTACGCGGCGGATACTGCGCGTAGGTCTTCATCAGCCCCTTCACTGCCTCGCTCATGGTGACCATTGTCCAGGTGCGTTCGGTGTAGTTGTTCATGAAGATGTCGTAGCGCTCCTGCGGGTCTTGCCAGAGATCGAAGATCTGCGGGATTGTCGCGACGTATTTGCTCGCGCCCTTCCAGCCCAGGTTGGTATCGACAGCCAGACCTCCGGTTGTTGCACCGTTGTCGCCGCGAAGGTTGAACACGGCTTTGTAGTTGCCGACACGGACCGCGCCCGGGGTCAGTTCATCCTCGGTGAAGAAGAACCACGATTTCCGCTCCGACTTACCCGTCCCGAGCAGCACCGGCGACATGTCATAGCTGTCGAAGGTCATCGGCTGACCCTCGCGGTCTTTCTCCGGCAGCTTCAAGCCGGAGACGGACGCGAACGTGGCCATGAGGTCGAGACCGCCGACAGTGTCGTGGTTCTTGCTGCCCGGCTTGATCTTGCCCGGCCAAACCGCGATCGCCGGTACGCGGTTGCCGCCCTCGCGAACGGTGCCCTTGGTGCCGCGGAAGGGGGTGTAGCCGGCGTCGGGGTACACATCCTGCCAGGCGCCATTGTCGGTCGTGTAGAAGACGAGCGTGTTCTTATCGAGCCCAAGCGAGCGCAGCTTGTCCATGATGCGGCCGATACGAGTGTCGAGTTCCACCACCGAGTCGGCATACTTGGTCTTGGAGAGCGATTTGTGCTCGAACTCCGGGGCCGGCATGTTCGGTTGATGCACCTTCATGAAATTGACGTTGATGTAAAAAGGCGTGCTCGCCTTCGCGGCGTCATCGAGGAAGCTCAGCGCCGCCTTCTCCACGTAGCTGTCGAAGAAGGGCACGCCGACGACGCCCTCCTTGCCGTCCAGCACGGGCGTGTTCACGTACTGGCCGTTGATCTTAAACTCCTCGGTCACCGTCCCGCCGGCATTCCCCGACAGCGCCCCCCTGGTGACCTTCTGGAACATGGCTCGAAGCTCGGGGTCCATGTCGGGGAACCAGGTCGGGTCGGCGTAGGTGTAGGCGTTGAGGTGGTAGAGGCCGCAATACTTCATCACGTCGTAGCCCTGGGCGTTGGGCAACGCGTAGTCCGCCTCGCCGAGGTGCCACTTGCCGGTGAAGTAGGTCTTGTAGCCGCCCTGCTTCAGCATTGAACCGAGCGTCCATTCGGCCGCAGGCAGGCCGCCGCCCTGACCCTGGAACGCGACCGTGGTCATGCCACTGCGGTTGGGGATGCGCCCGGTCTGCATCGCGGCGCGCCCCGGGGTGCAGCTGGGCTGGGCGTAGAAGGAGAAGAAGGTCAGCCCGTCATCGGCGAGGCGGTCGATGTTCGGCGTCGGCATGCCGCGCCCCTGTCCACCGCCATAAGGTCCGAGGTCGCCATAGCCGGTGTCGTCTGAGACGATGAGGAGGATGTTGGGCTTCTGTTGCTGCGGCGCCTGGGCGAAGGTCGGCACCGCCGGCATCGTCGTGATCAAGGCCGTCGCCCCGATCAGCGCCGCCCTCATGGACCGCTTGCGGTTTCGGCCTACGGTACCCGGCGTAAATGCTTTGTCACGGGTCATGGAACGCTCCTTTCCCTGATGATGCAGCGGAAGCCGACATGGCTCGTGGAGGTATCGACGGGCTCTGGAAGGCGCGCTGCCGGTCGGTAGCGGCTGCAGAAGTTGGGCGCGCACAGGTGCGAGCCGCCCTTCAGGACCCGACGGGGGATCCGGCTCTCGGGCTGGCTCGGATCGTAGCTTCGCTCGACCGGGCCACCGCGCGGATTTGTCGGTATGCAGCAGGCCTTCGGCGCGTCGGCCGAGTGGCGATCGGTGTAGAAGTCGCTCGTCCACTCCCAGACGTTGCCGGTCATGTCGTAGAGGCCGTACCCATTAGGTGGGAAGGCCTTGACCGGCGAGGTGCGCTCAAAGCCGTCTTGCGCCAGGTTCTGCCAGGGGAACTGACCCTGCCAGGTGTTGGCCATATGCTGCCCGTTCGGGGTGAAGACCTCGCCCCAGGCGAACTCCGCTTCGTCGAGGCTGCCGCGGGCGGCGAACTCCCATTCAGCCTCGGTTGGCAGGTCCTTATCCGCCCACCGCGCATAGGCGAGTGCGTCGGCGTAAGTCACGTGCACCACGGGATGGTTGTCGAGGCTGTTTATGTTGCTCTTCGGGCCGTAGGGACGTCGTCAGTTGGCTCCCTTGAGCAGGGTCCACCACTCGCCCCAGAGCCGCAGATCGACTGGTAGGTCAGGCGGTACGAACACGAGCGAGCCGGCGTAGAGCATGTGCGGCATCGCGCCGGGATGGTCCTTGGGATCCGGCGTGATCTCGGCGGCGGTACGATGGGAGGTGGCCTGAACGAACGTCTTGAACTGCCGGTTCGTGACGGGGGACTCGTCGATCCAGAAGCTGTCCACCGTTACGTGGTGTGCCGGTGCT
Organism: Methylobacterium sp. CM6247; assembly: GCF_054817925.1. Classification (NCBI taxonomy): domain Bacteria; kingdom Pseudomonadati; phylum Pseudomonadota; class Alphaproteobacteria; order Hyphomicrobiales; family Methylobacteriaceae; genus Methylobacterium; species Methylobacterium sp. CM6247. Next base: position 1,916,143 of record NZ_JBTXKX010000003.1, on the reverse strand, counting down.
TCCTCCGGAAAGTGCCTGTCCGATCCCATGCGGAACGTCCCGCCGGGGATGTAGCGCATGCCCAAGCAGGTCTTGGGCTTCGTCGCTGGAGCGACTTCTTCGAAGAGCCAGGTAGACATGTCCCCTCCCGTCAGTGCGCTTCGGTGCCGGTGTGCTCCTTGGGAGGGCGAGCCAGCTTACATTTGCAGGCAAGTCAGCAGGTCGACGTAGCTTGGCGTGCCCCCGATACTCTCCTCCTGGATGCACTGGTCGCGGCGCTTCTCATCGAAGCCGGCCCATTGCTGCCCGAGTTGCGTGCGGGCCTGCGTCTCATCACGCACACAGGTCTGGTCGGTGTTCCGGTCACCAACCTCCAGGCTCGGAGCGGCGCGACACGTGGCTTCCACGTTGTAGCGCGGAAGCTCGCCAGCCAGTGCAGTGATATTGGTCAGAAGCAGGAATGCGAGAGCTGAAGAGCGAAACATTCGACGGCTCCTGAATTAACTCTCGCAGAAATCGCGTCGCTAGATTATCCCCAAATTTATCTCAAAGCGCAACTCATCTGTTACTATAGAAGCAGATTGAGCCAAGCCGCGAGGGTCTCACGGGTAGTCTCGGTCAGCTCGAAGGGTACGGGCCGGCCAATCTTCTGCTGGACGATGGTGGTGCGCAGGCGGACGCCGTCGCCGAGATGGACATCGGGCACGCGCAGGCGGACGAGATCGCAGCCACGCAGTTTGCTGTCGATGGCGGTGTTGAACAAGGCGAGGTCGCGCGTGCGGCCCTCGTGCTGCAGGCGAGTCCGGATCGCCCAAATGTGCTTGGGCTTGAACGGCGGCTTGGGGCCGATGAGGCGGCCAAGGTTCCACGGTCGGCGGGTGGTGTTGCTGGTCGAAGTCATGATTGAACTCCGTTTGAGGAGCCATCAGCATCTCACTGCGATCCGGCTACACCGCAGCTGCGCGCCAGGAGCGGAAGACGCGTCTTTTCCCCGAAGTAGGCGTGCTACCACGAAAGGGCATGCACTCGGCATCGGCCGCGCTTAGAAGTGACCCATGCCCGATGCTTTGTTCTCGCCGGCCGCGGCCCGCAACGCCGCCCCGATCGCCGAGGTCCTCGAACGCGTCTTCCCGCCCAGCGGTCTCGTGCTCGAGATCGCGAGCGGATCGGGCGAGCACGTCGTCCATTTCGCCCGTGCGCTGCCCGCCCTCGACTGGCAGCCAAGCGATCCCAATGAAGTGGCCCGTCGCAGCATCGTCGCCCATGCCCACGCCTCCGGGCTGGCCAACATCCGGTCGCCGTTGGCGATCGATGCGATTCGTCAGCCGTGGCCGGTGCCGCGGGTGGACGCGGTCGTCGCGATCAACATGATCCACATCGCACCCTGGGATGCGACCATCGGGCTGATGGCTGGCGCAGAAGCGGCGCTAGCGGGGGGTGGTGTGTTGTACCTCTACGGTCCTTTCCGGGAGCATGGCGCGCACACCGCGTCAAGCAACGCCACGTTCGACGACAGCCTGCGCGCGAGGAATGCCTCCTGGGGGGTCCGCGACATCGAGGCGGTCGTGGCTGCTGCAAAAGCGCATGATCTTCATCTGGCAGAGCGCATCACGATGCCGGCCAATAACCTCAGTCTGATCTTTCGCCGAGGGCGCCGAGGCTCCGACGTTGACCGGGAGGCCGCGCCTTGACCGCTTCACGCCCGACCAGCGCGGTTGTCATCGGTGCGTCCGGCGGCATCGGTGGGGCCGTGGTCCGCGCGCTCGCCGAGGGCGAAGCCTACGTTCCGATCTTCGCGCTCTCACGCTCGGGATCATCTGTTCCCGCGGGTGTCCGAACCCTCCCAATCGACCTGAGCGACGAGGCGACGGTTGCGGCAGCGGCGACCAGGGTCGGCGAAGCCGGACCCGTGGGTCTGATCATCGTCGCTACCGGCCTTCTTCACCGGGCGGGCGTCTCGCCTGAGAAGATGGTCAGGGCGCTCGACCCCGCCGCGATGGCCACCGTCTTCGCGATCAACACGATCGGCCCTGCACTTGTCGCCAAGCATTTCGTGCCCCTGCTTGCGCGACGGGAGCGATGCGTGTTCGCGGCCCTGTCGGCGCGGGTCGGATCGATCGGCGACAACCGACTAGGCGGCTGGTATACCTACCGTGCCTCAAAGTCGGCACTGAACCAGATCCTGCGAACGCTAGCGATCGAGGTCGCCCGCAGCCGACCGGAGGCGATCGTCGTGGGCTTGCATCCCGGCACGGTCGCCTCCGGTCTGTCGCGGCCCTTCCGGCCGGACCCGACAGCCGACGGCGTCTTCTCGCCCGAAGTGAGCGCGGCTCATCTCCTGCGCGTGCTGAACGGCCTAAGCGCGGCCGACACCGGCAGCGTTTTCGCTTGGGACGGTTCGAAGATCCCCGCCTAAGCGCGGTTTCGGCCCAAACGGATAACGGGCAGCTGCCTCGGCCGCTACCAGGATGTGAATGTTTCCCGCAGGATGCGTGGCGCGAGCTTGACCATTGGCATACCGGTTCCTCCAACGTTTAATTAGCCTATCATCCGCCTGAAAGCGGATGAGCAGAAAGCTGTCCATTCCCTTCATAGCCATCTGATAAATTGAATAGCCCGGTAGCGGACGTTCCTAAGGTCTGAGAAGGGTCAGCTTCGGCCGACTAATAAGATCTACTTAACCAATTGACCGCCCGGAAGCAGGCGGACTGTCCTGGCGCCCGTACCGTTCTCCGTTCCGGCACGGCAGATGGTTCGCAGGCGGCCAGCCTAGTGGGCCTATCGTCGAAGGGGCGTGCCATCCGGCCGTGAGATCGATGGACGGGCGAGCCACCACGGTTAGATGCGACGCGGGTTCCGGCATGCCGCATCATGACGGCCACACGATGGGGCATCTTCGACCGCGATGGTCTCTATGAATCCTTACAGTGGGGCATCAAGGCCTTACCAACTACGAGCTTCGGGATAGGCACTGATAGGCTCATGATGCCGTTCGGCCGTAGAAACGACGAGAACCGCAAGCCCTATGGCAGCGGCATCCTCGATAAGGCCCCTGGGCACGACCAGGGAACTTGCGCGAGTCCGGTCCCCGGGCCGCTCGGCCGATACGTGTACCCGCGACGGCGTCGGCCTGGGCCCCGGTCCTGGGTGACGATTGACGGCCGACCAACGCTCATCCGCCGATTGCGAGCCGAAATGCGAACGAGGGCGGGATGCGGCAATCCGCTGGGAACGACATCTTGTCCCTTGCCATCTCACCACGCGGCAGTGTCGTCACAATGGCTCGTGCTCCCGCGCCGGCCGGGATCGAGGCGCCCCGTGTCCCGCCCTCCGAGGTGGCCCACGCCACTGCGGCACAAGCCGACATGCTGTGCATTCCGGCTACGGAGGCGAGCCCGAACAAGGTCGCATATCCGTACATTGTCCCTGCCGTTCCCCGTAGCTCAGGCTGCGTCGGGCATGCGGTCAAGGAACTTGTCGAGGGTAAGCGGGTATTCCCGCACCCGGATACCCGTCGCGTTGTAAACGGCGTTTGCCACCGCCGCGCTGACGCCGCAGATGCCGAGCTCGCCCACGCCCTTGGCTTTCATCGGCGAAGAGATCGGATCGACCTCGTCGAGGAAAATCACATCCTGGTGCGGGATATCGGCATGTACCGGCACCTCGTATCCGGCGAGGTCGTGGTTAGCGAAGAAGCCGCGTTTGGTGTCGACCGCAAGCTCCTCCATCAGCGCAGCACCAACACCCATAGTCATGCCGCCAATGACCTGGCTGCGGGCCGACTTCGGGTTGAGTATGCGACCGGCGGCGCAGACCGCAAGCATGCGCCGGACCCGGATCTCCGCCGTGTGGACATCGACGCCCACCTCGACGAAATGGGCTCCGAACGTTGATTGCTGATAGGTCTTAGAGAGTTCGCCGAACTCGATGGTGTCCTCGACCGTCAGCCCTCCCCGCGCCGCTTCGCCGAGCGGCACTGCGCGGTTTCCGGAGCGGACCTGGCCGTCCTCGAAGACTGCGTCGGCCGAGTTGATGCCAAGACGCTGCGCCACGGCCTCGCGCAGCTTCACGCAGGCCGCGTAGACCCCGGACGTCGAGGAGTTGGCGCCCCATTGGCCACCCGATCCCGCCGAGGCGGGGAAATCGGAGTCCCCCAGCCGCACCACGACCTTGTCCAGCGGGACGCCCATCATCTCGGCGGCCGTCTGGGCGATGATGGTGTAGGTACCCGTTCCAATGTCGGTCATGTCGGTTTCAACCGTGACCGTCCCTTGTTCATCCAGACGAACGCGTGCGCCGGACTTCATCACCATGTTGTTGCGGAACGCGGAGGCGACCCCGACACCAACGAGCCACTGCCCGTCCCGGACGGAGCCAGGTTTGGCATTGCGCTTCGCCCAACCGAACCTAACAGCCCCCAGCTTGAGGCACCCGACGAGGTCACGATGCGAGAAGCGGCGATCCGGGGCGTGGGGGTCGACCTGGGTGTCGTTGCGAACGCGGAACTCCACGGGGTCGATCCCTAGCTTTTCTGCCATCTCGTCCATGGCGACTTCCAGGACCATCAGGCCCGGAGCCTCGCCGGGCGCGCGCATCGCGTTGCCCTCGGGCAGGTCGAGGAGTGCGAGCTTCATCGCCGTGAGCCGGTTGGCGCCCGCGTAGAGAAGCTTCGTCTGGCTCACCGCCGTCTCGGGATCGCCGTCGGGCAGGTTGCCGGAGGTGCTCTCGTGGGCGATGGCCGTGATGGTGCCGTCCTTCGTCGCCCCGATGCGCACGCGCTGGATAGTGGCGGGCCGATGGGTGGTGTTGTTGGCGATGAGGGGACGGGTCAGTGCGACCTTCACCGGCCGTCCCGCCGCCTTGGCACCGAGCGCCGCGAGGACCGCGTCGGCGCGCACGAACAGCTTGCCGCCGAATCCGCCGCCCACGTAGGGAGATTCGATCCGCACGTTCGCCTTCGGAATACCAAGGATCTTGGCCATGCTTTCATGGGCCCAGGTGATCATCTGGTTCGAGGTCCAGAGCGTGACCTTGTCGCCCTCCCATGCCGCGACGGTCGCGTGCGGCTCCATCATCGCGTGGCTCTCGTCGGCGGTCGCGTAGATCTCGTCGAACGTGACCTGTGCCTTTGCGAAGGCACCCTCAAAATCACCGACACGCTCCTCGCCGTTGCCACCGCTGCCCTCGCCGCTGTCGCCCTTCACCGGCTTCGCAGACTTCGCTTCGGCGGCCAGGTCGAACTTCCCCGTTTCAGGGGTATAATCGACCGTGATCAGGAAGGAGGCCGCGCGGGCCTGCTCGAAGGTCTCGGCCACCACCACGGCGATGGCCTGGTGGTAGTGCTGAACCTGGTCGCCGCCGAACAAGTAGGCCGTGTTCATTGTGCCCCGTTCCATTCGGGGCGTTTCGAGCGTCGTCACGATGGCGAGGACACCTGGGGCCGTCCTGGCAATGGAGGTGTCCATGCCGCGAATGCGGCCCTTGGCAATGCCGGCACCGAGCACGTAGCCGTAGGCGTGGCTCGGCGTCACGTCATGGCGTTCGTAGGCGTAGGGCGCGGTGCCAGTGGTTTTGTACTTGCCGTCGATCCGGTCGGTCGGCTGGCCAACGACCTTAAGACGGTCGATGGGGTTCTGGCCTGCGGGGGTGTCGAACTTCATGGCTCAGGCCCTCGCTTCGTGGATCGCCGCCATGAGCGTACGCTCGGCGAGCTTCAGCTTGTAGGCGTTCTGGTGAGTAGGCTTGGCCCCGGCGAAGGCCTTGTCGGTCACGGCCTTGGCGCCGCGTGGCAGATCACCCTCTGCCGCCTCGACGCGCCATGGCTTGTGCGAGACGCCACCGAATGCTGCCCGACCCGTGCCGTCCGGCTGCAGCACTGCAGCGACCGAGACGAGGGCGTATGCGTAGGAGGCCCGGTCGCGGACCTTGCGGTAGACATGCGTGCCGCCCAACGGCTTCGGCAGGGTAACGGCGGTGATGAGCTCGCCGGCCTTGAGGGTCGTGTCGATCTCGGGCCGGTCGCCGGGCAGGCGGTGGAATTCCGCCATCGGGATTTTTCGCGATGAGCCGTTGGCATCCACGGTCTCGACGGTAGCGTCGAGCACCCGCATAGCCACCGCCATGTCACCCGGGTGGGTGGCGATGCAGGCCTCGCTGCCGCCGATCACCGCTAACTGGCGCGAGACCCCGTCCAGGGCCGAGCAGCCAGAGCCGGGCTGGCGCTTGTTGCAGGCCTGGGCCGTGTCGTAAAAGTATGGGCAGCGGGTCCGCTGGAGCAAGTTGCCGGCGGTGGTGGCTTTGTTGCGCAGCTGGCCCGAGGCGCCCGCCAGGAGCGCGCGGCTGAGCACGGCGTAGTCCTTGCGGACCCGGGCATCGGCGGCCAGATCCGTGTTACGCACCAGGGCACCGACCCGGAGGCCGCCCTCGGGCGTCGGTTCGATGGTGTCCAGGCCTAGGCCGTTCACGTCGACGAGGTGCGCCGGTGTCTCGATCTGTAGCTTCATCAGGTCAAGCAAGTTCGTGCCGCCGGCAATGAACTTCGCGTTCGGGGTGCGCGCGACGGCGGCGGCCGCCTCGTGGGGCGAGCTTGGGTGCTCGTAGGTGAAGGACTTCATACGGGCCTCCCGGCAACCTCGGTCATCGCCTCGACGATGTTGGAATAGGCGCCGCAGCGGCAGATGTTGCCGCTCATGCGCTCCCGGATCTCGGCCTCTGTCACCTGGAGGGTGGCATTGAGATCGGCGGTGACGTGGCTGGGGATGCCGGCCTTGATCTCGGCGAGCACGGCCACGCCGGAACAGATCTGGCCCGGGGTGCAGTAGCCGCACTGGTAACCGTCATGCTTAATGAAGGCCGCCTGCATTGGGTGTAGATTCTCGGGCTGGCCGAGTCCCTCGATGGTGGTGATCTCGGCGCCCTGGTGCATCGCCGCGAGGGTAAGGCAAGAGTTGATACGCCGCCCATCGACGATCATCGTACAGGCGCCGCACTGGCCGTGGTCGCAGCCCTTCTTGGAACCGGTCAGATGCAGGTGCTCACGGGCGGCATCGAGCAGGCTCGTGCGGGTGTCGAGCTCAAGGTCGCGGCGCTGGCCGTTCACCGTCAACGACACCTTCGTCAGCACCGGCTTGTCGATGCTCACGGGGGCGGCGCCCGCCGCCGAGGGTACGGCCGCGAGGGCCGCCGTGGCGGATGCTCCCACCATCAAGTCTCTCCGATTCAATTCATGATCTCCAGATCGTCCCATCTCGGCCTCCGTAGGGATGCGGGGGCGGCGCTTCGAACCGTCCGGCGCGAGCGGGTTGTGCGGAGGAAACACTCACACCTTGGATAGGCTCCAATGTACGAAGCACGATCTCGTCGATTTGCCCTGCAAACCCACATAGGGTCATGCGCGTGGACTATGGGGCCGGTTCGGCACGCCGCAGGTGCAGGATCAACCCCTTCGGATGCGCGCGCCGGGGACCGTCGATTGCGCGTGAGAACCTGACCGACCTCCGGTCCTTTGCGACGGTATCGCCGCAGGACAGCTTCGCCCTTGCCGCGGCACGACTGGGCGTGCCCCAATCGGCCCTGAGCCGCGCCATGACGGATCTTGATGAACAGCTCGGGATGCGGCTGCTGACCGATCCACGCGCGGTGTCTTCCCGACCGAGGCGAGCAAGCGTCCGCTGGACGTCGTCGGTTCCCAGTTCGCGCAGGTCGAGGTCGAGCTCACTGCCCTGGCCGAGATGAAGGACAAGCCCGCGGGAAACATGAGAGTCCCAGCGCCCGAGCACGCGTCCAAGACGTTCCTGTGGCCAGTCCTGCATCCGCTCTTGTCGTACTAACCCAGCATCAACATCGTCGCCTTCGTCTGCCTCATGCTTAAACAGGTCGCTCAACTGGCACGGTTCATAACAGCCTCTAGCTTCGGGTAGGCGCTAATTAATCGACGGTCACCTGGGTGAACACGACGGTCTCAAGCTTGACCGACCGCGAAAACTTAACCCGCGACGTCTGCTGTCCGACAGTTTGGCTCACTAGGTGAAGCTCGAAACCCATTCCTCCTTCAGACGGATAGATGCGACCCGCCCAGCTCCTGATTGTGTGCGATGCTCCTGATGCCGTCACGAAACCAATCACGTTGCCTTCCGCCATACCGACCAGTATGCGACCACGATGCGGCGGCATCGCCTCCGCTTGGCCAGCAGCATACGTGCCGGATACCGCCTCCCCGAATTGCCATAGTCGGAGCTCGGCACCGGCCACGCTGCGCCACGTCCCTTCAAACATCGATGCGTCCACACCTGCTCGCTCAGCCGACGCAGATTCGCGGCACACGAGATATGTGCATCGGTATATCGATGTCGGCTATGTTTCCCAAGAAGCCGAGAAGAACTCCTCCGATCTGCGACCGTCTCTAACGCGCAGCTTGGGCGATTTCATGGAATATCGCCCCATCGGAATTTGCTAAGTAACTCATCCACCCTGCAAACATCTGCTCGGCGGATTATACCACCGGCGTATAAGCACGCTCGAAGGGGCCGTCACGACCGACCAATACGATCCGTACAAGGCTGGAACGCAGCGGTCCTCGTTCGTTCGTATGCGAGTAGATTCCAATTTCTAGGCTGGTCCAACGCTAGCCCACTCGACCACCGCGAGGTTGTATGAGCCTGCCCGCCAAATCGCTTGCACCGAGCCGTCTGCGGCTCGTCGTCGAACTCGTGAACCGGGGTCCAGTGATGCCCCATGATAACGAGCATCTGGCTCACCACCGCCCTGCAAAGCTCAAGCTCGTCACTTCCCGGTCGGTCCCGAGCCATGCTCCCAGGGCTTGCCCCCGCAACGCAGCGCCAGTTCGAAACCATTGCAAAAGCGATATACCACATGAAATATATCGCGTATTAACGGGTAGCCAGAGGCAGAATGCCGAGTTACCGAAACAACAGGCACGCCATGCACCGCCTTTTTGCACCCTTGCGAGCCCAACCATGACCGAGCTTCCCATCCTCACGGCGACCGATCAGGCGCATGCTGTGACGCAAGCCTATGTTGAGCAGGCCAAGCCGCCACTCACGCAAGAGTTGATTGAGCGGCTTCAAAGCGTACTGACCGAGGCCCTCGATTCAAAAGGCAAGTCGGGATCGGACGAAAGCCCGACGGACGGTCTCAACGCCGCCCTGGACGCTTTCGAGTCGGAACTTCGGTCCATCGTCGGCCCACGGGTCGCGTCGCTGGAGACGTCCACCGGTGCTGTGACGATGGAACATCGCTCCGAAGCCGGTCAGCCGCTACGTGCCTTTGGTGGCCAATAGGCAGCGCTCGCACCAATCACCGCAAGAACGAATGGAAACCGGATCGCCCATGAGTGAGGCACCAGGGACAGTCAGGAATTTTTCTCATCCTGGCACGGGACGCAACAAGGTCCGAGCCGTGCCAAAGGGCCGTCAGGTCGAGCCGAATGCCAAAGTCGAGATTGAGCAACTCCTTGGGACGCGCTCGCGCCAACGCGACCTGCTGATCGAGCATCTCCATCTGATCCAGGATACCTACGGCCAGATCGGGGCACACCATCTCGCGGCGTTGGCGGACGAGATGGACCTCGCCTTCGCCGAGGTTTTCGAGACGGCGACGTTCTACGCCCATTTCGACGTGGTGAAGGAGGGCGACGCCGACATTCCGCAACTGACTGTCCGCGTCTGCGACAGCATCACCTGCGCGATGTTCGGCGCCGACGACTTGCTGACAACGCTCCAGCGGGAGCTTGCGTCGGACCGGGTCCGTGTCGTGCGTGCCCCATGCGTCGGCCTCTGCGACCACGCGCCCGCCGTCGAGGTCGGGCATAACTTCCTCCACAAGGCCGACTTTGCATCCGTGCGGGCGGCCGTCGAGGCCGGTGACACCCACGCCCATCTGCCCCAATACATCGACTACGACGCGTACCGGGCGACCGGCGGATACGCGACGCTGGACCGTCTCCGAGGCGGCGACCTTTCCATAGACGACATATTCCAAGTGCTCGACGACGGCGGCTTGCGTGGCCTCGGCGGCGCGGGTTTCCCGACGGGGCGCAAGTGGAGATCGGTGCGCGGCGAACCTGGGCCGCGGCTGATGGCGGTCAACGGCGACGAGGGTGAGCCTGGCACCTTCAAGGATCAGCTCTACCTCAACACCGACCCACACCGCTTCCTCGAAGGCATGCTGATCGGCGCCCACGTGGTCGAGGCCACGGACGTCTATATCTACCTTCGCGACGAGTATCCGATCTCCCGTGAGATCCTGACCCGAGAAATCGCCCGGATTCCTACCGGCGGACCGCGCATCCATCTGCGCCGCGGGGCCGGGGCCTATATCTGCGGCGAGGAATCCTCACTGATCGAGTCGCTCGAAGGCAAGCGAGGGCTGCCACGGCATAAACCGCCCTTCCCGTTCCAGGTCGGTCTGTTCAATCGTCCGACCCTCATCAACAACATCGAGACGTTGTTCTGGGTGCGCGACCTGATCGAACGCGGCGCTGGCTGGTGGAAGAGCCATGGCCGTAACGACCGTGTCGGCCTGCGCTCCTATTCGGTGTCCGGGCGCGTGAGGGAACCCGGTGTGAAGCTGGCGCCCGCCGGCCTCACCATCCAGGAACTCATCGATGAGCATTGCGGCGGCATGCTGGAGGGCCATACGTTCTCGGCCTACCTGCCGGGCGGCGCGTCCGGCGGTATCCTGCCGGCGTCGATGAACGACATCCCGCTCGATTTCGGCACACTTGAAAAATACGGCTGCTTCATCGGATCGGCGGCCGTCGTTGTCATGTCCGACCGGGACGACGTTCGGGGGGCCGCCCTGAACCTAATGCGATTCTTCGAGGACGAGAGTTGCGGGCAATGCACGCCCTGTCGCTCCGGCACCCAGAAGGCCCGTATCCTGATGGAGGATGGCGTCTGGGACACCGAGCTTCTGGGGGAACTTGCCCAATGCATGCGCGACGCCTCGATCTGCGGGTTGGGCCAGGCGGCCTCGAACCCCCTAAGCAGCGTCATTCGGTTCTTCCCCGATCTTTTTCCTGCTCCCAAGGCGCTGGCTGCCGAATGATGGTCACGATTACCCTTTCCACGCGCAAGCCAGGAGCGGACGCATGAGCAACGCCCCCGAAACGCACGACGATACGTCCGTAAGGCACAAAATCCGGGCCGACGGCGCGCAGGATGCCGGCGGCCCTGCGCAGGGGTCGAAACCCGAGGCGGGCGGCGCCTATTCGCAAGGGGCGAAATCGGGGGGGCAGGCCGCCCCTGATCCGACCGGGACGTTCGGCTTGAGGGACGGCCCGGTCGCCCCGTCGTCGATTGCGTTCGAGCTCGATGGTCGGCAGGTCGAGGCTCAGCCCGGCGAAACCATCTGGGCGGTGGCCAAGCGGATCGGAACGCACATCCCGCACCTTTGCCACAAGCCCGACCCAGGCTACCGCCCGGACGGCAACTGCCGTGCTTGCATGGTCGAGATTGAGGGCGAGCGCGTGCTCGCCGCCTCGTGTAAGCGTACCCCCGCCATCGGCATGAAGGTGAAGTCGGCATCCGAGCGGGCGACCAAGGCCCGAGCGATGGTGCTCGAACTGCTCGTCGCCGACCAGCCGGAGCGCGAGACCTCGCACGATCCAACGTCGCATTTCTGGGTGCAGGCCGACTTCCTCGACGTCACGGAAAGCCGTTTCCCGGCGGCCGAGCGCTGGACCGGAGACTTCAGCCACCCTGCCATGAGCGTCAACCTCGACGCGTGCATCCAGTGCAATCTCTGTGTCCGGGCCTGCCGCGAGGTGCAGGTCAACGACGTTATCGGCATGGCCTACCGCTCCGCCGACGCCAAGGTCGTGTTCGACTTCGATGACCCCATGGGCGGCTCGACCTGCGTCGCCTGTGGCGAGTGCGTCCAGGCCTGCCCGACCGGCGCGCTGATGCCCTCGGCCTACCTCGATGCCGAACACAATACCCGAACGGTCTATCCCGACCGGGAGGTCACCTCGCTGTGCCCGTATTGTGGCGTCGGCTGCCAAGTCTCCTACAAGGTCAAGGACGAGCGGATCGTCTACGCCGAGGGTGTGGACGGGCCGGCGAACCATAACCGGCTCTGCGTGAAGGGGCGCTTCGGCTTCGACTACATCCACCACCCCCATCGCCTAACGGCACCGCTGATCCGACTCGACAATGTCCCGAAGGACGCCAACGACCAGGTCGATCCCGCCAATCCATGGACGCATTTTCGCGAGGCAACTTGGGAGGAGGCGCTCGACCGGGCAGCCGGTGGGCTGACCAAGGTCCGCGACACGCACGGGCGCAAATCGCTCGCCGGATTCGGCTCCGCCAAGGGTTCGAACGAGGAAGCGTATCTCTTCCAGAAATTAGTCCGGCTCGGCTTCGGCTCGAACAACGTCGACCATTGCACACGCCTGTGCCACGCGTCCTCAGTTGCCGCACTGATGGAAGGCCTGAACTCCGGTGCCGTTACTGCACCATTCTCGGCGGCGCTGGACGCCGAGGTCATCATCGTGATCGGTGCCAACCCGACCGTGAACCACCCGGTCGCGGCGACCTTCCTGAAGAACGCCGTGAAGCAGCACGGCGCCAAGCTGATCGTCATGGACCCGCGTCGTCAGGTTTTGTCGCGGCATGCCTTTAAACACCTCGCCTTTAAGCCGGGCTCTGACGTCGCGATGCTGAATGCGATGCTCAACGTGATCGTCACGGAGCGGCTCTACGACGAGCAATACATCGCGGGTTACACCGAAAACTTCGAGGCGCTGAAGGAGAAGATCGTCGACTTTACGCCAGAGAAGATGGCTCCGGTCTGTGGCATCGACGCCGAGACCCTGCGCGAGGTCGCCCGCCTCTACGCAAGGGCTAAGTCCTCGATCATCTTCTGGGGCATGGGCGTCAGCCAGCACGTCCACGGTACCGACAACGCACGCTGTCTCATAGCGCTCGCGCTCATTACCGGGCAGATCGGGCGCCCAGGTACGGGGCTACACCCGCTCCGAGGCCAGAACAACGTCCAGGGCGCGTCTGACGCAGGCCTGATCCCGATGGTCTACCCGGACTACCAGTCCGTCGAGAAAGAGGCGGTACGCAAGCTCTTCGAGGAGTTCTGGGGGCAGTCCCTCGATCCGAACAATGGCCTGACCGTTGTCGAGATCATGCGCGCGATCCATGCGGGCGAAATCAAGGGCATGTTCGTTGAGGGTGAGAATCCGGCTATGTCGGACCCTGACCTCAACCACGCCCGTCACGCGCTGGCGATGCTCGACCACCTCGTCGTGCAGGACCTGTTCCTGACCGAAACCGCGTTCCACGCCGACGTTGTTCTGCCGGCTTCGGCCTTCGCCGAGAAGGCCGGCACTTTCACGAACACCGACCGTCGCGTTCAGATCGCCAAACCCGTGGTCTCGCCGCCGGGTGACGCTCGCCAGGATTGGTGGATCATTCAGGAACTCGCCAATCGGATGGGGCTTGTGTGGAATTACGGCGGGCCCGCCGACATCTTCGCCGAGATGGCGCAGGTGATGCCATCGTTCAACAACATCACCTGGGAGCGCCTGGAGCGAGAGGGCGCCGTGACCTACCCGGTCGACGCGCCAGACAAGCCCGGAAACGAGATCATCTTCTACGCCGGCTTCCCGACCGAGAGTGGCCGGGCCAAGATCGTACCGGCGGCCATCGTACCGCCTGACGAGGTGCCGGACGCAGAATACCCGATGGTGCTCTCGACCGGCCGGGTGCTGGAGCATTGGCATACCGGATCGATGACGCGGCGTGCAGGCGTCCTCGACGCACTCGAACCGGAGGCGGTCGCCTTTCTGGCACCAAAGGAGCTTTACCGACTCGGCCTCGAACCCGGCGATACGATGAGACTGGAAACGCGACGGGGCGCTGTCCACTTGAAGGTTCGATCCGACCGAGACGTACCAGTCGGCATGATCTTCATGCCGTTCTGTTACGCCGAGGCCGCGGCAAATCTTCTGACCAATCCGGCACTTGATCCGATGGGCAAGATTCCGGAGTTCAAGTTCTGTGCGGCTCGAGTATCTGCCGTCGGTGTAGCGCATATGGCGGCGGAATAGCTGCTGGGCAAACCTGCATGCGGGGCAACGGGGCCGCAACAATCGCTGCGGCCCCGTTGCCCACCTTTGACAACGACATGATCCGGTCACGGTCGAGCCGGCACTCACCGATGACACAATGAGAGCCCGGCGAGCCAGCGCCGCATCCAGCCAAACAAAGCCGCAAGTGCACTGGTCTATCAAACTTTTGATGGTTGGACTGCTACGGTTCCCGTAGAAAACGGTACACCTGCATGCGGAAGTTGGCCAACTCAGTTGCAATCGCCGCAACACTATTGCCTGCCTCACACAGGGCCTTGATCCGGTCGCTGTCGAGGCGGTGCCTGCCGCCGGCATAAGCACCGTTGATTTTCGCGCGCTCAATGCCCTCGCGCTGGCGCTCCTTGATGAACCACCGTTCCATTCGCGCGACCATGCCGAGTACCGTCAGGACGACGTGGCTTATTGTGGCTCATTTCGCCCCGCGTTGAGATAGGGGGCAAGCATGATGACAAAGGCCCCGCGCTGCTCGGCCTCGTGAATGAGGTTGAGGACGTTACGGGTGTCGCGCCCAAGGCGGTGGAGGCACGTGACCATGGGTTCGTTACCGGGTCGAAGGAACTCCAATACGGTCGGCAACTCGGACCGGCCATCGCGGTTGTCACCAGAGACCTTCTCCGAACGGATTACGCCGCAGCCTTCAGCCTTCAGCCGGGCGACCTACCCATCAAGGCCCTGATCGAGTGTGCTGAAGTGGGCGTAACCGATGCGGGCTATGGTTTGTAACCTCAAGCTTTAGGTCCGAGGCTACCTTGTCACAAATAACCCGTATCAAACCAGATGTTGCGACGTTTTATGCCAGTCACGTTAAGTCATGCTAGGGTGTACCCCGATGTCACTAGCTAAGCTGGCGTTCGCTTTGCACCAACAGCGGAACTCGTCTGCCTGACCGTAAACGAACGTTCCGCATCCGACCCGACCCAGTCGTTCGGATTCTCTGACGCGACGCCCGAGAACGGACGTTGAGCGAGACATAGCCTGTCCGCAATGGACCGCGGCGCTCCGCAAGCGGTCGCGCTTACTTGCCGCCCGTGACGTCGAGGGAGGTACCGGTGACGAACGAGGCTTCTGAGCCGGCCAGCCATAGGATCGCTCGCGCGACCTCCTCGGGCTCGCCACCCCGTCCCATCGGAATGCTGTCCTTCACGCGATCCACGCGCCCGGGTTCGCCACCGCTCGCGTGCATCTCAGTGTAGATGTGGCCGGGCCGCACGCAGTTCACCCGAATGCCCTGACGTGCGACCTCCTTCGCGAAGCCGATCGTCATGCTCTCGACCGCGCCCTTCGAGGACGCGTAGTCCACGTACTCATTGGGACTGCCGAGGCGGGCGGAGGCCGAGGAGACGTTGACCACCGCGCCCCCACGCCCGCCATGGCGATGCGACATGCGCTTCACGGCATGCTGCGCGCAGAGGATCGGGCCGATTGCATTCACTGCGAAGACGCGCCGCACGCGCTCATAGTCCAAGTCTTCGAGACGAGCCTGTCGTGCGATCATAGCAGCATTGTTGACAAGGACATCGAGCCGACCGAACCGGCGGTCGACGCGATCGAACATCCGCGAGACCTCGGCGGGATCGGCGCTGTCGGCTCGTACGGCGATCGCGCTTCGGCCCTCCATCTCGATCGCAGCGACCAGGTCCTGGGCCGCCGCCTCGTTCGACAGGTAGCTGAACACGACGTCGTAGCCCCGCCGTGCCGCAAGACGCACGGTCGCGGCGCCGATGCCACGGCTGCCGCCGGTGATCAGCATCACTGGTGCAGTTCGCGCGGCGTCAGGTGCGGCAGGGGCATCCGGGCGGTCGCCATCGGTGGCATCGGGGTTTTGGACAGAGTTCATGGTTTCCTCGCGAGGTGCGGTGACAGAACGAGCATGATCGGGACGACGGCGAAGGCCGTGGCCGCGGCCGCGGCCGCGGCCCAACGTGGTCCGACCGCATCGCCAAGCGGGCCGTAGAGTAGGGGCGTCGCAAGCGCGCTGCCTCCGAGCGTCCAAGTGTAGAAGACCGCAAAGGCGTGCTCGACACGACCGTGCGGGGCGAGTTCCGGCACGGTTCCGTAGAGCACGGAGGACGTGCCGTTCAGCATCAGGCCAAGGACCGGCAGCACCGCGAGCGCGGGGGTGAGCGGGAGCGCAATAACCAGCAGGATCGCGACCGCCGTGCCTGCTTCCGAGAGGATCACGCACCGCGTCACCCCGAAGCGTTCCCCGAGCCGGCCAAAGATCGCCTTGCCCAATGCACCGCCGACGGCCGTTAGGCCGAACGCGACACCCACCGTCGCGAGGACCGCTCCCTTCTCCTGCAGCAGGAACGGGAGGTAGACGAGAAAGGCCGGCCGTGCGGCGTTGTCGAGCATGCCGACTGCCACGAGGAGTCCGAAGTCGGTCCGGCCCGTCGACGGGTCGCTGGGCACGGCCGCTTGGGTGCGTGCCGATGGTTCCTCGCGCGGGACGGGCTCACGGGGCAGCAAGATGGCGACCCCGAATGCGACGACAACCCCAAGGCCGGCAACGAGCCAGAGCACGAAGCGCCAGTCGGCGTGGCCGAGAAGGAAACCGGCGAGTGCGGGCAGCGCTGCCTTTCCGAGATCACCGGCGAAGTTGTAGGTGCCGAGCGGCCCCCTTGCCCCTTTCCCGTAGACCCGGGCGATCATCGCCGAGGCGAGGGGATGTTGGGTACTGCTGCCCGCGCCGGAGAGCGCCAGGGCGACGCAGAGGCCGACGAGACCGCCCGAGGCACCAGCCAGCGCGTAGCCGCCCGCACCGAGCGACGTGCCGAGGATCAGAACGACGCGTGCACCGAGCGTCCTGGCCAGGGTGGTGGCAGGCATCTGCAGGCCGGCCAGCGCGCCGACATAGAGAGAGCGCACCAGCGCGAGCGCGACGTAGCCGAGGCCGAACTCCGCCTGCCAGACCGGCAGCAGTACGTAGATCAGGTCAGTGTAGCCGTCGTGCAGGGCGTGGTTGACGCCGATCGTGGCGAGGGTGCGCGTCCGCCGAGGCGCGTGGATGTCACCCGCCCCATCCGTCGCGCTCGCGGCCCGCCCGTCCGTTTCCGCGATGGTCGTCGGCATCGATCACCCTTCCACGGCCGCCAGCAGCCAACGCCGTGACGGCTATACCCGTGAGCCTTCGGCGATGAGAGGTGTTCGACTCACGCTACCCGTGCGCTAAACTCACGGATGCGAGCCCAGAGGTCCGATGCGCCGTCTTCCACCCCTCCACGCGCTACGCATTTTCGAGGTCGCCGCCCGGGCCGGCAGCCATGCCGCCGCGGCCGCCGAACTCGGGCTGACCCACGGGGCCGTCAGCCGTCAGGTCGCCGTGCTGGAGGCGTGGTTCGGCCAGCGCCTGTTCGTACGGGTCGGTCGGAGCGTCGTCCCGACGCCCGCGGCCCGGGCATTCGCGGAGGCGGTCAGCCTCACGTTCGACAGGCTCGACGCGGCGGCCGAGATCTGCGGCCGGCCGCTTGCGCCACGGACCCTGCGGGTGAGCACGCCCACGACCTTCGCGATGCGCTGGCTGATCCCTCGCTTAAACAGTTTCCATGCAGCGCGGCCGGAGGCCGAGGTGGTCGTCACGACGACCACGACCCTGCACAATGCCTTGCGCGGCGGCTTCGACCTCGCGGTCCGGCGCGAGCCGCGTATCGGAACGGGGGTGCATCATCCCTGGGGCGCCTACCGCGCGGTCCCCTTCCTGCGGGAGGCCAACACGCTGGTTGCAAGCCCATCCCTCCTCGCGGCCCGCCCCCTGCGCACCCCGAACGACCTCGAAGGCGCCACGCTGCTGACGAGCGAGACGCGCCCGGGCGACTGGAGCGACTGGCTGAGCGCCGCAGGTCTCCCCCCTGATACGGGCAGCCGCCGGACGTTCGACCACTACTTTGTGGCACTGCAGGCGACGGCGGACGGGCTTGGCTACGGCCTGGGGCCTTTGCCCGTCCTGTCCGGCGACCTGGCGTCTCGACGGCTCGTCGCCCCGTTCCCGGAAATCGTCGTCCCACGCCCCGGCTACGTGGCCCTCGTTCCGAACGACGCGGACAAGACGTCGACCCTTACGGCATTCGTCGACTGGCTCGTCGCCACGGGCGCGCAATGAGATCAGACGACCATCAGGTCGAGCCGGAGACGGCTTCTCTCCTTGCGAGAAGGGCGACTGCGTTCGGCATAATGACCGATCTGTGCGTGAAGTGGCCCCCTCGTGTTCCCTGAGCAAACGTCCGTTCCGGCGACCCAGCCTCTCGGAAGCGGACCGACAAAAATCCACCCGACGCGGTCGTAGAGCTGTAAGACCGGTCCCGACCCAACCCGGGCGTTCAACGGACATTTTTGCGTTCTCGAAAATGGACCTAGGCCAAGCGGCTCCTTGGGCAGGACTACACCTGATCTGGAGCCATTGAGCTGTTTCCAAAACATGACGCGGTAAACTCTATCCCGCGCGCTTGAGTGGTTCCTTCCCAGGACTGGAACGCACGGTAAAATGAGTTCGTGTCCTCATAACCCAGTACTGGCTTTTTGTTGTAGTGAACGGTGCCTCAGTTGATGATCGACTGCGAGTCGACGAAGCCAGTGAAGGTATATCGCTACAGGCGCCGACGGGTCAGGCCCCAGAAGGAGCCCTGGATATTGTTAAGGAGGCGGTTGAGCGTGCCGTGGCGATGATGCTGCGTGCAGTGGCCGAGCAAGGTACCGTCCAGGACGTTGAAGGCGGCAAACAGCGCTGCCGTGTATGCCCATCTCTTCATAAAGGAAGTCGCTGTGATGGCTGACTCACTTCCTCGAATGCATGGGCTATGCAAAGCAGCGCCCTGTCCTGTCCCGGCCTTCCGATGAGCTGCAACCCCGATGATCGTCCGTCCGGTGCCCATGGACCTAACGGCAGGCAGATTGTGGGGCATCCGGACAAGGTCGCTGGCACCACCACTTCCATCCAACGATGATACGTATCCATGGACGTGCCGGCGATGATCGTGGGCCAGGGCTCGGCCTGAGCAAACGGAAAGACCTGAGCGCTCGGCAGGGCCAGCGCGTCGAAATCGGCAAAGAGCGCAAGGAAGCGCTGGTAGAGGCGCGTCCGCGCCACCGACGCTCGATAGAGATCGTCGGCGGAAAGACCGAGGCTGCCTTCGATCTCCCAGATCAGTTCCGGCTTCATCTGCTCGCGTTTGATTAGATCGTCATAGAGCGGTCGGTAGCGGCTGCCGACCAGGACGTGGCGCCAGACCAGCCAGGATGCCCAGATCTCGTCCCGGCTGATCCCGAGACCGGTCTCCTCGATGCGGCATCCCGCGGCTTCGAGGGCGGAGAGGCCCGTCTGGGACAGCGGCAGGATGCCGTCTTCCAGGGGAAGAGCACCGACGAAATCGCCGAGCCAGCCGATGCGGGCACCCTCCACTCTGCCCGGCAGCAACTCGGCAGTGAGGCCCGGCTCTGCCAGGGAGAGGGGTGCACGGGGATCGGGCCCACTCATCACCGATAAGAGGAGCGCGAGATCGGTGACGTTCCGCGCCATGGGACCATCAGTGGCAAGTTGCTGGATATAGCCCTCCGGGCCCGGCAGCGATGGGACCCTGCCCTGAGAAGGCCGGAACCCGAAGATACCGTTCCAGCCGGCAGGGTTACGGAGGGAGCCGGCGAAGTCGCTGCCATCGGCCATGGGCACCATGTGGAGGGCCGTTGCGACAGCGGCGCCGCCCGAGCTTCCGCCAGCACTTAGAGCGGGATCATAGGCGTTGAGCGTGGTGCCCCAGACGGGGTTGTAGCTATGCGAGCCAAGGCCGAACTCGGAGACGTTCGTCTTGCCGATGAGGATCGCCCCTGCCGCGCGCAGGCGTTCGACGAATAAAGCATCTTCCTTCGGAACATGATCCGCGAAGATCGGTGAGCCGAAAGTGGTGCGAAGTCCGCGCGTCGGCGCCAAGTCCTTCACCGCGTGGGGCAATCCATGCATCGGCCCGCGCCACAGCCCGCGCCGAAGGTCGGCATCGGCCGCGTCGGCCTCGGTTAAAAGCCTCCCCCGGTCGCGCAGGGACACGATAGCGTTCACTCGCCCGTTCACCAGCGCGATGCGATCGAGATGAGCCTCCATCACCTCCCGGCAGGAGATGTGCCGGTCGCGGATCGCCGCCATCATCCGTGTCGCGTCGAGGCCGACGATCCCGCCCTGCGGCAGACTTGGCATCGTAGAAGTCCCGCTCATCCCATCACTCCAGGTTGGCGCACGGCTTGCCAGAACGCCGAATACGGGATGGAATTGCATACATGATGCGTGCCGCAGGCCGACAACACTGTCCGAAGCCGCGCCGATGGAATCCGTGCTGATGGTGACGCCACCGAGCTTGGACGGCCCTGCCTTCTCCATCGAAGGATTGGCTGCGCCCGCCGAGATCCGTCTCGACAGATGGGGCGTCGCCCATATCCGGGCGGAATCGCAGGACGATGCGTTCCTCGTGCAGGGGTTCAATGCGGGTCGTGACCGACTCTGGCAGCTCGACCTGTGGCGCAAGCGTGGATTGGGCCTGCTCGCCGCAGATTTCGGTCCGGGCTACCTCGCCCAGGATCGGGCCGCGCGGCTGTTCCTGTATCGCGGAGACATGGATGCCGAATGGGCGGCCTATGGCCATCCCCGCGCAAAGGGCATCGTCGAGGCCTTCGTCCGTGGGCTCAACGCGTTCATCGTCCTGACGCGTGACAGGGACGATCTACTGCCGCCGGAATTCGCTTCCATGGGGACGCGGCCCGCCTTTTGGGATGCGGAGGACGTGGTGCGGATCCGCAGCCATGCCCTCGTGCGCAACGTCGCCTCGGAAGTCGCCCGCGCCCGTGTCCTGGCGCGTTGCGGCCTTGCGACGGATGTCCTGCGCAAGGCACTGAGCCCGACCCACGACCCCGTGATTCCGGAAGGATTGGCACCCGAGCGTCTACCCGAAGACCTCCTTACGGTCTTCCGTCTCGCCACTGCGCCGGTGAGCTTCGATCCGGGCCGCCTCGCCGCCCAACGCGCCGATGGCTGGGCATGGAGCGAGGTCGATGCGTTCGGCGCTGTCAACCGCTCGGATCGCCACCCTGTCGTGGCGCCGGCGGAGGCCAGCGAAGGCTCGAACAACTGGGCGGTCTCGGGGACACGGACCGCCACCGGTCGTCCGATCCTGGCGAGCGACCCGCATCGCGCCTACCAGCTCCCCTCCCTGCGCTACGTCGTTCACCTCACCGCGCCGGGGCTCGACGTGATCGGAGCCGGAGAACCGGCGCTGCCGGGCATCTCGATAGGCCATAACGGTACCGCCGCCTTCAGCCTCACCATCGCGCCGATCGATCAGGAAGACCTCTTCGTCTACGAGACCCACCCGGATGATCCCAGCCTCTACCGCTATGGAACGGGCTGGGAGGCGATGGCGCGGGTCGTCGAGAGCATTCCGGTGCGCGACGGCCCCGACGAGGAGGTCACCCTCGCTTTCACCCGTCACGGGCCGGTGATCTGTGAGGATGTGTCCGGGCGCCAGGCCTTAGCCGTGCGGACGGTCTGGTCCGAGCCGGGGACAGCCGCCTATCTCGGCAGCCTCGCCTATCTCGGCGCCACCACGGTGACGGAATTTCGCGAGGCGTTGCGCGATTGGTCGGCACCCTCCACCAACCAGGTCTATGCCGATACCGGTGGCACGATCGCATGGTTCATGGCCGGCAAGGCGCCCGTGCGCTCGAACTGGGACGGGCTGCTCCCGGTGCCCGGTGACGGGCGTTACGAATGGGCGGGTTTCCACGATCCTTTCGTGCTGCCGCACCACGTGGACCCGGAATGCGGCTTTGTTTTCAGTGCGAACGAGATGAACCTGCCGGCAGATTATCCGGCTGAGACGCGCAAGCTGGGCTTCGAGTGGCTTGAACCCTGGCGGGCCCGGCGCATCCGCTGCGTCCTCGAGGACGCTTCCAGGCATACGCTCAACGCCTCGACCCGCCTGCAGGCCGACGTCTTCTCGGAACCCGCCCTCCGCCTCGGCCGACTCGTGTCCGCCCTGCCACCGGCCGACGATGCTGCGTCCCGCGCTGCCGCCCACCTGCTCCTCGGCTTCGACGGACACCTGCATGCGAGGAGCGCCGCTGCCTGCCTCATCGAGACGCTGTGGATCTGGCACCTGCGCCCGGCCCTCGTCACCGCCCTGGCGCCCGCGCCTGACGATGCCGACCTGTTCCGGCCCGGCGACACGGAGACCCTGCTCGACGCCCTCGATCATGGTCACCCGAACCTCGATGAAGCGGCGCGCACGGCTCTCGTCACCCGCGCCCTCGCCTCGGCCTGGTGCGATTGCGAGGCGCGGTTCGGCACCGATCCCGCCGGATGGGAATGGGGCCGGTTCCATCATGGTTTCTTCCGGCATCCCCTCTCCGGCATCGGCGGCGCGGCCGGCGAGAATGTCGGTCCGCTGCCTGTCGGCGGCTCGGCGGCTTCCGTGATGCATGCGGATTACCGCCCCCATGACGGTGCCCTCACCACGGGCGCGTCGTTCCGCATGGTCGTCGATGTGGGTGATTGGGACGCCAGCCTGTTCGTGAACGCACCGGGCCAGTCGGGCCGATCCGACAGCCGCCATTACTCCGACCATGCCGTGCCCTGGGCGGCGGGCGAGACCGTGCCCCTGCTCTATTCGCGCGAGGCCGTGGACGCGGCGACCGAGACCATCATCTCGCTTCGACCCAGCCAGCCCATTCGACCCAGCTAGGAGTTGCCGCGCACGTGAAGATCTTCATCGCCGGCCTCGCCACCGAGACGAACACCTTCGCTCCCATTCCCACGGGCAGGGCCGCCTTCCTCGCCGATTACGCCCGCCGCGACGGGAGCCTCGGCCCGCCGAGCCTGAGCAATATCGGCCTCAAGGCCTGGCGCGAGATGGCCGAGAGCGACGGGCACAGGGTGGTCGAAAGCCTGTCCACCTTCGCCCAGCCCGGCGGCATCACGCTGCGCGCGGTCTACGAAGACTTGCGCGAGACGCTGCTGTCCGACCTCGAAGCGGCGCTGCCGGTGGATGCTGTGCTGCTGTTCATGCACGGCGCCATGGTCGCGCAAGGCTATGACGATTGCGAGGGGGACACGCTGGAGCGGGTCCGTGCGCTGGTTGGGCCGAAAGTGGCGGTCGGGGTCGAACTCGACCTGCATTGCCATCTGACCGAGACAATCCGCCGGGCGGCCGACGTCGTCGTGATCTATAAGGAATACCCGCATACGGACATCGTGGCGCGGGCGCGCGACCTCTATCCGCTCGTCATCGGCACGGCCGAGGGGACGATCCGCCCGGTCATGGCGATCCAGGATTGCCGCATGGTCAATATGTGGCGCACCACGGCGGAGCCGGTCGCTGGGTTCGTGCGGCGGATGGAGGCGCTGGAGGGCAGGGATGGCATCCTGTCCGTCTCGTTCGGACACGGTTTTCCATGGGGGGACGTCGCCGAGGTCGGCGCCCGGATGCTCGTGGTGGCCGACGGCGATACGGCCAAGGCCGCGTCCCTCGCCCGAATTCTCGCCGCCGAGATCTGGGCGATGCGCGGGGAGGCCGCGACACGGGTCGATACGGTCGATGCCGCGCTCGACGCGGCGCTGGCCTCCACCGATCCGCGCCCGATGGTGCTCGCGGACATCGCGGACAATGCCGGGGCGGGCGCTCCCTCCGACAATACCGCCCTCCTCGCCCGGATGGTCGAGCGGGGCATCCGGGACGCCGTCACCGGCCTGTACTGGGATCCGGGCGCGGTGGGCATCTGCCACGAGGCTGGGATCGGCGCCACGTTCGATCTGCGCATCGCCGGCAAGTGCGGTGTCACCTCCGGCGATCCCCTCGATCTGCGCATCACCGTGCGCGGGCTCTCCGAGTCTCATAGCCAGGGTGGCCTCAGCGGCGGGCGCGCGCAGCTCGGTCCCTGCGCCTGGATCGAGGCGGACGGCATCAACATCGTTCTAGCCTCGCAGCGCCAGCAGCCCTTCGCCCCGGATGCCTATACCGGCCTCGGCCTCACCCTCGACGACAAGCGCATCGTCGTGGTGAAATCGATGCAGCACTTCCACGCGGCCTTCGCGCCCATCGCCAGCGAGATTCGCTACGTCGCCGCCCCCGGCGCGGTTCCACCGGATTACGGAGCGATCCCCTACACCAAGCGCGACCCGGCCTATTGGCCCCGCATCGCCGACCCGTTCGCACAGGATTGATCGATGGCTCTTGAGGATCTCGCTCTGAACGACCTTCCGTTCGAACTCGGCGACCTGCTCGCCGGCCTTCGCCCCTGGATCGAGTGCGAGAGCCCGACCCATGACAGGGCGGCGGTGAACCGGATGATGAGCCTTGCCGCGCGCGACCTCGCCATGGCCGGGGCGTCGGTGGAGTCGATCCCCGGACGCATGGATTTCGGCGATTGCGTCCGCGCCCGGTTCCCGCATCCGCGCCGGGACGAGCCGGGCATCCTCGTCCTCGGCCATCTGGACACGGTCCATCCCCTCGGCACCCTGGCCACCCTCCCCTGGCGGGTGGAAGGCGATCGCTGCTATGGCCCCGGCATCCTCGACATGAAGGGGGGCAACGTCATCGCCCTCGAGGCCGTGAAGGCGTTGCGCAAAGCCGCCGTCGAGACACCGCTCCCGGTTACTTTCCTGCTCACGAGCGACGAAGAGGTCGGCAGCCCTTCGACCCGCGACCTGATCGAGGCGGAGGCCCAGCGCCATCGCTACGTCCTGGTGCCGGAGCCCGGCCAGCCGGGGGACGGAGTGCTCACGGGCCGCTACGCCATCGCCCGCTTCGATCTCACCGCCACCGGCCGTCCGAGCCATGCGGGAGCGCGACTCGGTGACGGACGCTCGGCCATCAGGGCCATGGCGCAGCAGATCATCGCCATCGAGGCGATGTCGGATGCCGATTGCACCTTCAGCGTCGGCATCGTCCAGGGCGGGCAATGGGTGAACTGCGTCGCCACCACATGCCGGGCCGAGGTGCTGAGCATGGCCAAGCGCCAGGGCGATCTCGACCGCGGCGTCCAACGGATGCTCGCCCTATCCGGAGAGGCGGACGGCGTCGCCCTCACGGTAACGCGCGGTGTCACCCGCCCGGTCTGGGAGCCCGATGCCGGCACCATGGCGCTCTACCAGACCGCCCGGACGATCGCCGGCGAGCTCGGCTCGGCCCTCCCGCACGAGAGCTTCGGCGGAGGCTCCGACGGCAATTTCACCGGCAATCTCGGCATCCCGACCCTCGACGGTCTCGGCCCCTGCGGCGCCGGCTACCATACCCTCGACGAACACGTGTTGACCGCCTCACTGCCGCATCGCGCCAGGCTGCTGGCCGGCCTGATGGCGAGGCTCGACGGACGGTAACGGCCTGCATCCTGCATGCACTTCGTCACAAGAGCCGCATCGCGGCGTTGGGGAGGAATTCCATGGACAAGGCGTTCAGGACGGGTTTCCGGGTGGCGCTGGCCCTCGCTGCGATGGCGGCCGGAGCGGTCACGACCGAGGTGATGGCGCAGGCCAAGCCCGTCACCATCCGCGCCGTGATGCATTCGGGCCTGCGGATCACCGACCCGATCATCACCACCGCCTACATCGCCCGTAATCACGGCTACATGATCTACGACACGTTGTTCGCCACCGATGCGACCTTCAAGGTCCAGCCGCAGATGGTGAAGGATTACAGCGTCAGCGACGACACGCTGACCTACACCTTCACCTTGCGCGACGGGCTGAAGTTCCACGACGGCACTCCAGTGACGTCGGCCGATTGCATCGCCTCGCTGCAACGCTGGGGCAAGCGCGACAGCATGGGCCAGAAACTCATGGCCTACACCGCCTCCCTCGACGTGGTCGACGACAAGACCTTCACCCTCAAGCTGAAACAGCCCTACGGCCTCGTTCTCACCTCCCTGGGCAAGCCGTCCTCGAACGTGCCGTTCATCATGCCCAAGCGCATCGCCGAAACACCGGCGGACAAGAACGTGCCGGAGGAGATCGGCTCCGGCCCGTTTCGCTTCGTCAAGGCCGAGTTCCAGCCCGGTTTGAAGGTGGTCTACGAAAAGAACCCGGATTACGTGCCGCGCAGCGAGGCGCCGAGCTGGACCTCCGGCGCGAAGGTGGTGAAGGTCGACCGGGTCGAGTGGCTCAACATCCCCGATTATCAGACTGCCGTGAACGCCCTCATCAACGGCGAGATCGATTACATCGAGCAGCCGCCACATGACTTCCTGCCTATCCTGAAGGCAGGGGCGGGTGTGCAGATCATCAACTACAATACGCTCGGTGTCTCTGGAATGCTCCGGATGAACTGGGTCAACCCGCCCTTCGACAACGAGAAGATCCGCCAGGCCGTGCTGCTAGCCGTCAACCAGCAGGATTACCTCGACGCCCAGATCGGCGACCCGGACTACATGGTGCCGTGTCTCGCAATGTTCGTCTGCAACACGCCCAACGCCACCGATGCCGGTGCGCCCAAGACTGATCTCGCCCGCGCCAAGCAACTGCTGAAGGAGGGCGGCTATGACGGGAAGCCCATTGTCGTGATGCAGCCGACGGACCTCGCCATCGCCGCGCCGCTGGGGCCGGTGACCGCCCAGGCGCTGCGCAAGATCGGCATGAACGTCGATCTGCAATCGATGGATTGGCAGACCCTTGTGGGACGCCGTGCCAAGCAGGATCCGGTGGACCAGGGCGGCTGGAACATTTTTCACACGACCTGGGTCAACGCCGACATGCTGAACCCGGTGAGCAATGTCGGCGTCAACGCGCGCGGCCGCAACGGCGGCTTCTTCGGCTGGGCGGAGGATGCCGAGATCGAGAAGATGCGCGACGCCTACGCTTTGGAGATCGATCCGGCCAAGCAGGTCGCCATTGCCAAGATGGTGCAGGAGCGGGCCTACGCGGTCGGGATGTACTACCCGACCGGCCAGTTCATCAGCCCGCTGGCAGCCGGCCCCAAGCTCAAGGGCATCCTCGAAGCCCCCGCGCCGGTGTTCTGGAACATCGAGAAGAAGTGACGTTCGCACGGCCTCCCCTCCCCCGCGGGTGGGGGAACCGCACCTCGATCCGAGAACCCGGAGATCTGAATGGGTCGCTTTCTCGCCGGACGCCTCGCCGCCACGCTTCCCGTCATGGGCGTGGTGGCGGTCATCGTTTTCCTACTGCTGCGGCTGGCGCCGGGTGATCCCGCCGCCATCCTCGCGGGGGATGCCGCGAGCCCCGACCAGATCGCTGCGATCCGGGCGCGGCTCGGCCTGGACCAGCCGATCCTGACCCAGTTCCTGTCCTGGATCGGCCGTCTGCTTCACGGCGATCTCGGCGCGTCGATCATATCAAACCAGCCCGTCGCAAAGCTCATTCTGGAGCGGATCGAGCCGACGCTGGCGCTGGCCACCACCACCATCGTCTTCGCCGTCCTCGTGGCAGTCCCCCTCGGGGTGCTGGCGGCGTGGTGGCACGGCACCTGGGTCGACCGGGCGGTGATGGCGGTCTCGGTGCTCGGCTTCTCGGTGCCGGTCTTCGTCCTCGGCTATCTCCTCATCTTCGGCTTCGCCATGCAGCTGCGGCTCCTGCCGGTGCAGGGCTATGTCAGCATCACCGAAGGCGTCTGGCCGTTCCTGTCGCGGCTGATCCTGCCGACGCTCACGCTCTCGGTGATCTACATTGCCCTCATCGCCAGGACCACGCGCTCCAGCGTGCTGGAGGTTCTGGGCGAGGACTACATCCGCACCGCCCGCGCCAAGGGCATTGGGGAGACGCAGGTGCTGTGGCGCCATGCCCTGCGCAACGCGGCGGTGCCGGTGATCTCGGTGATCGGGTTGGGCATCGCGCTCCTCATCAGCGGCGTCGTCGTCACCGAAAGCGTCTTCAACCTGCCCGGCCTCGGCCGCCTCACCGTCGATTCGGTGCTTGCCCGCGACTATCCGGTCATCCAGGGCGTGATCCTGCTGTTCTCCGCCCTCTACGTGGTGGTCAATCTCGCCATCGACCTGTCCTACCTGCTGTTCGATCCGAGGATACGCTATTGAGCGGCGAGGATCGGACAATGCCCTCCCCCATCCCCTCCCCCCTTGCCGCGCGGTTCGCATCGCTGCCACCGGCCCTGCGCCATCCGGGCGTGCTTTTCGGGCTCGCCGTCCTGCTGGTCGTCGGGCTCGCGGCGCTAGCAGCACCCATCCTCTGGACCGGCGACCCGATCCTGCTGCGGCCCCGCCTGCGCCTAAAACCACCTTCGAGCGTGGCCTGGCTCGGCACCGACGCATTCGGGCGCGACGTCTGGACCCGTGTCGTTTACGGCGCCCAGGTGTCGCTCACCATCGGCTTCTCGGTGGCCGCCGCCGCCGTACTCATCGGCCTGTTCATCGGGCTCGTGGCGGGCTACCTGCGCCGCCTCGACGCGGTGGTGATGCGGATCATGGACGGCATCATGGCGATCCCGTCGATCCTTCTGGCCATTGCCATGGTGACTCTGTCGGGAGCCGGCATCAGCACGGTGATCGTCGCCATCGCCATTCCCGAGATCCCGAGGGTGGCGCGCCTCGTGCGCAGCGTCGTCCTGTCGGTGCGCTCGGAGCCCTATGTCGAGGCCGCCATCGGTGCCGGCACCCGTCTGCCGATGCTACTGATCCGCCACGTCCTGCCCAACACCATCGCGCCGCTGATCGTCCAGGGCACCTATGTCTGCGCTTCGGCGATTCTGACCGAGGCGATCCTCAGTTTCCTCGGCGCCGGCATTCCCACCGAGATCCCGAGCTGGGGCAACATCATGGCTGAGGGGCGCCAATCCTTCCAGATCGCGCCCTGGGTGATCCTGTTCCCCGGCCTCTGCGTTGCCGCCACGGTGCTCGCCGTCAACATCATCGGCGACGGCCTACGCGACGCCCTCGACCCGCGCACCGCGCGCCGCTTCGGAGCCTTGCGATGACGGGAGCCTCGGCGAGCCTGGAACCTGTCCTATGCATTACCGGCCTCACCGTTCCGCTGCCGCGGGGCGCCGACCGGACCAACGCCATCGAGGGCCTGTCGCTCAGCGTCGGTACGAACGAGATCGTCTGCGTCGTCGGCGAATCCGGCTCGGGCAAATCCGTCACCGCGAGCGCGGTGATGGGGCTCCTGCCGCCGAACCTGTCGCCGTCCGCCGGGCAGATCCTGTTGCAGGGCGAGGATGTGCTGAAGGTCGGCTCCGCGCGCCTGCGCGCCCTGCGCGGCAGCCGCATGGCCATGGTGTTCCAGGAGCCGATGACAGCACTGAACCCTGTGCTGAACGTCGGCGACCAGATCGCCGAGATGCTGGAAGCGCATTCCGGCCGGGGCGGCCGCGAAGCGCGGCGTCGCCGCGTCCTCGACCTTCTCGGTGATGTCCACCTGCCCGATCCGCCGAGCCTCGCGAAGGCCTACCCGCACCAGCTGTCCGGTGGCCAGCGCCAGCGGGTGATGATCGCCATGGCGCTCGCCAACGACCCGGCCCTGATCATCGCCGACGAGCCGACCACTGCGCTCGACGTGACCACCCAGGCGCAAATCCTTAAGCTGCTGAAGGAACTCCAGGCCCGCCGCAACGCCGGCATCCTGTTCATCACCCACGATTTCGGTGTGGTCTCCCAGATCGCCGACCGGGTGGTGGTGATGCAGAAGGGGCGTCTCGTGGAGGAGGGCAGCGTCGAGGATGTGCTGACCAAGCCTCGCGACCCCTATACCCGCATGCTCATCGCGGCGGTTCCTCGGGCCGAGCCGCCGCCTCCCCGGCCACGCAGGCAGCCTTCGGCGCCGATCCTCGCCGTGCGTGACCTCACCAAGACCTATGGCGGACGCGGTCTTTTCGGTGGCGGTCGCGCGGTGACGGCCCTGGACGGTGTCAGCCTCGCGCTGCAACCGGGGGAAACCCTCGGCATCGTGGGAGAGTCGGGCTCGGGCAAATCAACTTTGGCGCGATGCGTCGCCCGCTTCGTCGATCCGTCCGCCGGTCATATCCGTATCGGTGGCGACGACATCGCCCTGTTGCCGACGCGGGAACTTCGCCCCTATCGGCGTCGCGTCCAGATGGTGTTCCAAGATCCCTACCGCTCGCTCAATCCACGCCGGACGGTGGGGCAGTCGATCATTGAGGGGCCGATGAACTACGGTCTGTCGAAAGAGGCAGCTTGGGCGCGCGCGACGCGCCTCCTCGATCTCGTACATCTCGATACCGGCGCGCTCGACCGCTATCCGCACGAATTCTCCGGCGGCCAGCGCCAGCGCATCGCCATTGCGCGGGCGTTGGCCATGGAACCCGATGTGCTCATCGCGGATGAGGCCGTATCGGCCTTGGACGTCTCGGTGCAGCGCCAAGTACTGGAATTGCTGGAGGATATCCGCGAGCGTCTCAACCTCTCGATCCTTTTCATCACGCACGACCTGCGCGTGGCTGCACGCCTCTGCGACCGCCTCGTGGTCATGCTCGGCGGACGGATCGTCGAGGAAGGGGCGACCGCCGCACTTTTCGCCAACCCGCGCCAAGCCTATACGCAGGCACTGTTCGCAGCGGCTCCCAAGCTTCGTCTTGCCCAGGAGTGATCGAACATGTCCTCCCTGAGAATTCAGCTGCGCCATCACAGCTCAGATGAAGATTCCCCAGGGTACAAAGAGGAAGTTTGCTACGGCGCCTAGTTCGTGCCGGAGAGCAAGAGGAGTGGCTCGTCGTCGACACGGCGAGGGACACAACGGACTTGACCGTTCTCCACGTATACGTTTGAGGCGCCGCCCATCGCCATGGACGCGCTGGGGCACCGGATGCCGCCAAGGATGCCACGGAAACCGGTTTCCGAACCATGAGGCCGAATGACGATCTCCAGTGACGCGGACGCCGACGCGCGCGTTCACGTGCCGCAGAATGTCCGGTAGGCCGCCCCGCCGCCCTCGGGCGCCTCGGCATAGCGGGCGTGGGCGGGCTGGTCGTCGTAGGGCCGCGACAGCACCGCCAATAGCTCCTCGAACGGGCCGAAGTCGCCTTGCTCGACCGCCACCGCGATCATCGCTTCGACGTGGTGGTTGCGCGGGATGAAGGCCGGGTTGATGGTGCGCATCGCTGACGCCGTCGCCGCGGGGGTCCGTCCCTCTTCATCCAACAGCTTCCGCCAGCGTACGGCCCAGGCGTCGTACTCGGTCGGGTCGACGAACAGGTCGCGCACCCCGGCGTCCGCCTCCGGCCGCTCGGCCGCGTCGCACAGGCGGCGGAAGGTCAGAGTAAAATCCGCCCGGTTCTCCGCCATCCGCGCCAGCAAGTCGTCCGCGAGCGCGACGGCTCCGTCCCGATCCGCGGACAGCCCGAGCTTGTGCGCCAGGCCATCGTGATACGCTTTCTCGAAGCGCGGGCCGAACCCGGCAAGCACCGCCTCGGCCGCTTCGACCGCCGCCGCCGCGTCCTCGGCCAGCAGCGGCAAGTGGGCCTCGGCCAGACGGGTGAGGTTCCAAAGGGCGATCCCGGGCTGCTGGCCGTAGGCGTAGCGCCCGTGCGCGTCGATCGAGCTGAAGCTCGTGCGCGGATCGTAGGCGTCGAGGAAGGCGCAGGGACCGTAGTCGATCGTCTCGCCGGCCACCGACATGTTGTCGGTGTTCATCACCCCGTGGACGAAGCCGACCAGCAGCCAGCCCGCCACGAGCTCGGCTTGGCGGGCCACGACGCCGTCGAGCAGCGCTCGGTAGGGATGTTCCGCGGAGGATGCCTCGGGATAGTGCCGGACGAGAGCATGATCGGCGAGCGCCCGCACCGCCTCCGTGTCGCCCCGGGCGGCGAAGTATTGGAAGGTGCCAACTCTGATGTGGCTAGCCGCCACGCGAGCGAGCACCGCCCCGGGCAGCCGGGTCTCACGCATGACCAACTCGCCGGTGGCAACCGCCGCCAGCGCCCGTGTGGTGGGGATGCCGAGCGCGGCCATGGCCTCGCTCACAAGATACTCGCGCAGCACCGGCCCAAGCGCCGCCCGGCCGTCGCCACGGCGGGAGAACGGGGTCGGGCCCGCGCCCTTGAGCTGGATGTCACGGCGCTGCCCGTCACGGTCGACGACCTCGCCGAGCAGAACGGCGCGCCCGTCACCGAGCTGCGGCACGAAGTTGCCGAACTGGTGCCCGGCGTAAGCCGTCGCGATCGGCTCGGCGCCTTCAGGGACGCTGTTCCCCGCGAGCATCCCCACCCCAGCGGGTCCGGCGAGCCAATCCGGGTCCATGCCGAGGTTCGCCGCCAGCGCGCGGTTCAAACGGATCAGGCGCGGGGCTGCGACAGGTGTCGGGGCGTGGCGGACGAAGAAGCGGTCCGGTAAGCGGACGTAGCTGTTGTCGAAAGGGATCTTGGTCATAGTCGAGAGCTATGAGCGATCGCGCCGGCGGACAAGCGCCTTCCGGGAACCCGGTGGGTCAGTATGCGCGAGAAGGCGCGTGTCCGCGTCGCCTCCTCTACTTCACGGCCAATGCCAGCATGGTCGAGCGACAGTCATGGGCTTTATCCGGCCACGCGGCTTCGGAGGCCCTCTCCGCATTGCCGTCGAGGTGGCTCGCTCTCTGATTTCGGTTCCTTCTACTAGAGCGAACGCGTCTTCGACGTCCATATCAAGGTAGCGTACCGTACTTTCGATCTTCGAATGCCCGAGCAGAATCTGCACCGCGCGCAGGTTGCCAGTTCCCTTGTCGATCAACGATGCCTCTGTTCGGCGTAGCGAGGGAACTCCTCGTGCGCTTCGTCCAGGCAAAGGCCGACGGCGATCTGCCAGAGGTCGCGGATACTCTGGCGCTGGCGCGATTTGCTGTCGACGGTGGCCTCCGCCATGGGCGTCATCGCGTCGTCCGAGGCTAATCGCGAGGCCCTGCGAGAGGTGGCGCGCGTCTCGCTCGGCCCCTTCGCCAGGAGCGGTAGGGACTGAACGCTCGGACAATCAGGGCTGCAGGCAGGCGCCGTCGCGCTCAGACCAAACCGCCGTTGGCCCGTAGAATCGGGCCGTTCACCCAACCGCCGTCCGGTCCGACCAAAAACGCGATAGCGGCGGCGATGTCGCCGGGTTCGCTCGGGCGACCGAGCGGGATCATTCTCGTCCCTTGTACAATCTGCTCCTTGGTTCGCCGCTGAGGAACAGTTCGATCGCCTCCAGCCCCGGGTCTGTCGCGTTGGCCGCGACTCTCCTCGGGTCTGGCTCGTTGGCAAGGGCATGCGTCATCGCTGAGAGCACTCACCTGCCCCCGTCGAGTGGCTGCGATTGGAGCGTTGCGCCCCCCTTGTGGCCCGAGCCACCGTCTGTTTCTTGTGTTTTGCTCTCCGAGACCGGACAGGCGGAAAACCACCCTGTTCGGTCGTGGAGTGGACGGGCGGATCTCGACCCAAACATGACGTGCCGAGGGATTCGGCCGACGCTCGAATGCGGAATCTTACCGCGGCATTCCGTTGGTGTGGGTCGGTCCCATCGCCGACATCCTAGGTCGTGTTCATTGCAAATCGCGACGGATTCGCGGCTGAAGCGTTGATAGGGGCTCCGGAAACATGTGCCCGAACTATCTGGACAACACCCGCGCCGCCACTCCGAGCGCGCGCACGCCAAAGGCGAGATCTGCATCGCTGGTATCCTCTGTCCAGTGATGGCTGATGCCGCCGACCGACGGGACGAACAGCATGGCGGCCGGCAGGATACGGGCGATGTTCTGGGCGTCGTGGCCGGCGCCTGAGGGCATCACCTGCCAACGGCCGGGGCAGACCTGCTCGGCAGCCTCCGAGAGGGCCCGCATCAGGTTCGGATCACACCGGGCGGGGATCGCCTTCGACAAGGGTATGAGCGTGGCAGTGCAGCGCTCACGCCGGTTCGACTCTTGCACCAGTGCTTCGAGACAAGCTTCCATTCGCTCCAGCACCGGGACCGACACGTCGCGGAACTGGAAGGCCACCTCTGCGCGGCCCGGAATGATGCTGTAGCCGCCGGGATCGAGCGTGATCCGCCCTGTCGTCCAGGTGCTACGCGGGCCGCAGACCTTCGGAAATTCCCGATCGATGGCCGCGAGCAGGCGTACCGCGGAGAGTCCCGCATCCCTGCGCTCGGCCATGGTGGTGCCTCCGGCATGGTCCTGCTTGCCTTCGAAGACGATCTGAGACTGCCAGATCGCCACGATGCCGCTGACGACACCGAGATGCAGACCTGCGGACTCGAGTTGCGTGCCCTGCTCGATATGCAGTTCCAGAAAGCCCTGGTAGCGCGCGGGATCCAACTGCATCCGAGGTTTTTCGGCCAGTCCGGCCGATTCGAGCGCCACGCGCAGGGGGGTGCCGTCGGTGCGGTTGCGGGCGGCGTCGATCTCGGCCTCGGTCAGGTCACCGATCGCCGAGCGGCTACCCAGGAAGCCGCCGGAAAAGTGTCCCTCCTCATCTGCGAAGGCGACGACGTCGACGGGAAGCCCGGCCCGGGCCAGCGCCAGTCCGGCGACGACGCCGAGCGCCCCGTCGAGCCAGCCGGCCTCGTTCTGGGTCTCAATGTGGCTGCCGATCAGGAGGTGGGGCCCCGGGCCACGATGCCGCCCAAGCACGTTGCCGATGCCGTCGATCGACGCCTCGAGACCGCAAGCCTCGATCCGGCCCATCAGCCAGCGACGCGCCTGCATATCTTCAGGCGAAAAGGTCGGCCGGTGGACGCCGGTGCGGAACCGCCCGATCTCGCGCAAGGCGTACAGGTCGTGGAGGAAGGTGTCGGTCTCGATTTCGGTCATGCTGGGTCCAGGCGGTTGATCGCGTTCGGTAGTCACCCCCCACCCTCTTTCAGAGTTCGAGGGTCACGCTGCCCTGAGCGCGCGAGACGCATGGCGTCATCCGGTCCCGGCGTTTCCCGACCGAGAGCACGGCATCGCGATGGATCACTGTGCCATCGTGATAGCCGCACTCGCAGGCGCCGCAGACTCCGAGTTCGCATGAGGAGGGTTGGGAGAAGCCGTGCTCCCGCAGGACGTCGAGGAGCGAACGGTTCGCAGCTACGTGGAGCTGGGCGCCTGTGGATGCGATGCGAACTTCGAACGGCTCGGGTTTGAAGGTTTCGTCCGACAGTGGGGCGAAATGCTCGACATGGACCTGCTCCGGTGGCCAGCCCTGCGAGTCGAGGGCAGCTTGGACGGAGTCTGTGAGACGCTGCGGGCCACAGGCATAGACATGCGTGTCCACCTTGACGTCGCCGAGACGCATCGGATCGAAGCGTCGACCTTCATCGGCGAACCAACCCTGAAGTCGGTCACCGCAGATCGCGCGGACGTCCGCGAGGAGAGGCGCATGGGTGGCCGACGACGCACAGAAATGGAGCACGAAGTCCGCTCCTTCCGCCGCAAGCGTGCGTGCCATAGCGAGGAGCGGCGTCACGCCGATGCCGCCCGCCACAAGGATGTGCCGACGTGCGGCGGGTGCGAGGGGGAAGTTGTTGCGGGGCGCTGAGACATCGACGACCGCGCCGACGGTGAGGTTGCCGTGCACCCAAGTCGAACCCCCGCGTCCCGCCTCCTCGCGCTTGATCGCGATCTCGTATCGCGTACGATCTGCAGGGTCGCCGCAAAGCGAGTACTGGCGCACGCGTCCATCCGGCAGCCGAAGATCGAGATGGGCGCCGGCTGTCCAGGATGGAAGCTCCGGCCGCCGCGGATGAACCAGGGCGAGATGAAGGACGTCGGGCGTTGTCGCCATAGCCGCCGCGACCTGCATCTTCATGACGAGGCGTGCGCTCACGACCTAGTCCACCATCTCGATCGTATCACCGACCCGGATGATTCCGCCGCGCTCGATCCCGCAATTCAGGCCCGAGCGGTTGTAGAGAGGCAGGTAGACCGGTTGGCCCAGGAGTTCCTCTAGGTACTTGCAAGGAAAGTTGAGCCGTCCGCCGCGCAGGATCACCTCGCCGACGCGAAATCGACGCCCCACGAGGTGGTTCAGTGGGACGCCCCGAACCGTGAGATTGCGGCGGTGGTCGATCGGCGCGATGTGCAGAGGACCGCTTTGGAGCGGCGGGTCGTTGCGGTTGATCGCATCCAGCGCCTCCTGCTCGATCAGGGTCACCTCGCGGGTGTCGGGCTTGGGCGAATAAGTGCCGGAACCGAGAAAGTAGCGGTCCCCCTCGATGCCGCGTCCGGCGACACACCGGGCCTCGGTGCGTTCTTCCATCTCGTA
Organism: Methylobacterium sp. CM6247; assembly: GCF_054817925.1. Taxonomy (NCBI): domain Bacteria; kingdom Pseudomonadati; phylum Pseudomonadota; class Alphaproteobacteria; order Hyphomicrobiales; family Methylobacteriaceae; genus Methylobacterium; species Methylobacterium sp. CM6247. The sequence continues at coordinate 1,879,906 of NZ_JBTXKX010000003.1, read as the reverse complement.
GCTCGCCGCCGAGGCCGTATGGATGTTGAGCAGGCTGCCCCGCCAGCCCACTGCGCCTCCCGGAACGCCGACCGCTATCGAACCGGCCGGATGTGCGAACGCCTCGACCATGCGGGGTGCTGTTACGTCCGTCATCGCGTGGCCTCCGACTGTGTCGCGAGAGCGATGGCTTCGATCTCGACCATGGCGTCGCGGGGCAGCCGGGCGACCTCGATCGTCGATCGCGCCGGGGCATCACCGGGGAAATGCTCCGCATAGACGGCATTCATGGCGGCGAAGTCGTTCATGTCCTTGAGGAACACGGTCGTCTTGGCGACCGTCGCCAGGCTCGCGCCACCCGCCTCAAGGACCGCCGCGAGATTGGCGAGCGAGGCCTTGGTCTGCGCCGCAATCCCGTCGGGAAATGCGCCGGTCTCCGGGTCGATCGGGAGTTGCCCCGAGGCGAAGACGAGATCGCCGACACGGGTTGCCTGCGCATAGGGTCCGGCGGCCGGTGCGGCCTTGTCCGTCTCGATGATGGTTCGGTTCATTCGTGTTCCTCGGTGTGAACGGGGCTGTCGGGATCAATCTACGATACTAGAAAAATATCCACTGTGAAGGATCGGCGGCATCGAAGTTCCCAATCATGCGCCGAGCTCGGGCGGTCCAGCGGCTCAGTCGATCTGTCGTCGAGCGGTTTCGGGCGACAGGAACGCAGCGGCCAGCGTCACGCAGGCCAGCACGATCAGGTAGACCGAGATCGGCCATGTCGCGCCGCTGCTCCAGGTCAACAGGGCGGCGGCGATGAGCGGCGTGAAGCCTCCGCTCAGGGCTGCTCCGACCTGGAATCCGAGCGAGGCGCCGCTGTAGCGCAGGCGCGCATCGAACAGCTCCGACATCCAGGCCGCGCCCGTCCCGAACATGATGCCCTGGCCGAAGCTTAGGGCCACCGCGACGGTCAGCGTGATGACGGTCGGATCGCGGGTGTCGAGAAGCTGGAACAGCGGGAAGGCAAAAACGATGGAGAACAGGCAGGCGACGACGAATAGGGTGCGTCGGCCATAGCGGTCCGAGAGCCATCCGAAGACGGGAATCGTGAAGAGCTCGATGATTGCTGCAATCAGGATGCCGTTGAGGATGACGCTTCGTGGCAATCCGAGCTGCCCCGTCACGTAGGAGATCGAGAACACCGTGACGATGCTGACATAGGCGATCTCCGACACCTTCAGGCCGACAGCCTTCAGGAAAGTGCGGGGATGCTCCGTGAGGATCTCGACGACCGGGATCTTGGCCACGGCAGCGCGCTGCTTCACGCGCTGGAACGAGGGTGTCTCGTGCAGGCGAAGCCGGATGAAGAGCCCGACACCGACGAGGAAGGCGCTCGCCAGGAACGGTAGCCGCCAGCCCCAGGCCAGGAACTCGGCCTCGGGCATCAGCCCGGCCAAAGCGAAGGCTCCAATGGAGAGAATGACGCCCAAAGGATAGCCGAGCTGGACGATGCTTCCGAAGAAGCCCCGCCGATGGGCCGGTACGCTCTCGACCACCATCAGGACCGCGCCGCCCCACTCCCCACCGATACCGATGCCCTGAACCAGTCGCAGGGTGACGAGCAGGATCGGTGCCCAGACGCCGATCTGGGAATAAGTCGGAAGGCAGCCGATCAGGAATGTGCCGAGGCCCATGATCATGATCGTCAGGGAGAGCATGCCCTTTCGACCGATCTTGTCGCCGAAATGGCCGAAGACGATGCCGCCCAGGGGGCGTGCCAGGAATCCGACAGCGTAGGAACCGAAGGCGGCTATCGTCCCGACGACGGGGTCGATGCTCGGAAAGAAGAGCTTGTTGAACACCAGGGCACTGGCGGTGCCGTAGATCAGGAAGTCGTACCATTCGACTGTCGTGCCGATCACGCTCGACCAGACAATCTGTCGTCGGTCCGCGAGCGAGACCTCATGCCGGTCGAGACCGCCTTCGGTCTCCATCACAATCGCCGTACTCGCCATGGCCTTCGACCCTCCACCGAACTGGAGAAAATTCCACTTATGTGGAGGCAATCGCCGTGCCAGATGCGGCAGCGATCGTTTGGCGCGCCCCGGGCGCGCACGACGGCGCCCGGCCGTGCGGCGAAAGCCGGGACGTCGCGGGATGGGGCGCGTGCAAACGTCAGGACGATCCCCTATTCAGGGGCGAAGCTGACCCGCACGGCCCTACTTGCCGGTCTACCGGGAGGATGGGAGTGGATGACGGCATGTCGGTGAGGGAGATGGTTGCCCCGGCGCAGACAGCGGCCGAAACGAGTTCCCAGGCCTACGTGTCCGAGGAGATCCGTCGCCGCCGCAGGGAACTCCACCTGTCCCTAGAGGCGCTGGCGACGCGCTCCGGCGTGAGCCGCTCGATGATCTCGAAGATCGAGCGCGCCGAGGCGGTGCCCTCGACCGCTGTACTCTCCCGCCTGGCGGAGGCGCTCGGCGTGACCTTCTCGCGCTTGATGGCCCCGGCGACCGAACTCGAAGTCCTGCTGATCCCGGCGCGTCGCCAACCCATCCTTCGGGACGAAGAATCGGGCTTCCTGCGTCGCTGCCTGTCGCCGGTCCTACCGGGCCGAGGCATCGATCTGGTGCTGAACACCTTGCCGCCCGGTGGCAGCACGGGCGAATTCACGGCCCATCGCCCTGGCGTCTCGGAATACATCTACATCCTGCGCGGCCGCCTGCGCGCCGTGATCGGCGACCGGACCGTCGTCGCGGAGACGGGGGACAGCCTGTACTTCGAAGCCGATGCCGGGCACGCGTTCACGAATCTCGGCACGGACCCGTGCGAGTATATCCTGGTGATCGATCCGTCCCGCGCTCGGTAGCGATCTTCCCTCGGAAGCTCGGGGTTTCGCATGCGTTGCAGAAGATCGGCTTGAGAACGAACCGGAGCGCATCCTGCGATGGAAGACCGTTTTGACATCGCCGTCGTCGGCCTTGGCGCCATGGGAAGCGCGGCCCTCTATCAACTGGGGCTGCAGGGCGCGAAAGCGGTTGGCCTCGATCGCTTTGCCCCGCCACACATTCTGGGGTCGAGCCACGGAGAGAGCCGCATCACCCGGCAGGCCGTCGGGGAGGGCCGCGACTACGTCCCCTTCGTCCTGGCTTCGCACCGGATCTGGCGAACCCTGGAGGCGGAGACCGGCGAGACGCTACTGACGGCATGCGGCGCCTTGGTGATGGGGCCGGGCAGCGGTGACACCTCCCATCACGGCAAGCCGGATTTCGTCGGGCGTTCGATCGATGCCGCACGGGCCTTCGCGATCCCGCACGAGGTCCTCGACGGAGGCGATGTCGCGCGCCGCTTCCCGCAATTCCTGAATCTCGGCGGCGACGAGAGGGCCTATTACGAGCCTGGCGGCGGCTACGTGCGCCCCGAGCGCTGTATCGCTGCACAGCTGCGCCGGGCCGGCGAGCTCGGCGCCGACATCCGCACCGGGACGACGGTGCTGTCGATCCAACAGGGGCTGGGCGGGGTCCGCATCGAGACCGAAAACGGCGTCGTCCTGGCCGATCAGGTGGTGGTCTCGGCCGGGGCCTGGACCGCGCCTCTTCTCGGCGCGCCGTTCACGGAGCTGCTCACGGTCAGCCGCCAACTCCTGCACTGGTACGCCCTCGACGACGCCTCGGCCTACGGCTCGGAGTCGCCGGTCTTCATCTGGATGCACGGTTCCGGCGACATGGACTACCTCTACGGCTTCCCGCCCCTGCCGGGAGAGGTCCAGGTCAAGGTCGCCACCGAACAATACGAGACCGCCACGCGGGCCGAGGCCTTTGACCGCATCGTGAGCTCCAAGGAATCCGCCGTCATGTACCGGCACCACGTGTCGGGCCGGCTCGCCGGCGCGACGGGGCGAGTGTCCAAGGCCGCCGCCTGCCTCTACACCGTGACCCCCGACCGCGGCTTCATCATCGACCGCCATCCACAGATGAACCGGGTTCTCGTCGTCTCGGCCTGTTCGGGGCACGGCTTCAAGCACTCTGCCGGGATCGGCGAGGCCGTGGCGAACGAGATGGTGCAGACCAGCGGGCGGATCGATCTCGCACCGTATTCGCTCGGACGGTTCGGCTGAGCCCCCCAGTGATGGCCTGCCGATTGCTTGACCCGTTCGGACCGGACAAGGCAATCTGCTCCAAGAGGGATCGTCGGGTCTCGGTTTTGATTTCCGGTCGATCGGCATGAACCAAGCAGGGATGTGGTGCGATGCGTAAGCTGACTAGGGCGTTCCTCGGCTGCGGCCTGCTCGCCGCCACCGCATTGCTCCCTGCCTCCTTGGCCTCGGCTGCGGATGGGATCGAGGCGATCAAACAGCGCGGGACGCTCATCGTCGGCGTGAAGGCGGATTACCGTCCCTTCGGCTTTCGCGATCCGAGCGGAGCGATCATCGGAATGGAACCGGACCTTGCCGCCGACGTCGCCAAGCGCCTCGGCGTGAAGCTCGAACTCGTGCCGGTGGTCTCCTCCAACCGGATCGAGTTCCTGCAGCAGGGCAAGGTCGACCTCCTCATCGCCACGATCTCGGACAAGCCGGAGCGCCGCCGCGTGGTGCAGGCTATCGACCCGCAATATTATTCCGACTTCGTCAACGTGATGCTGCCCAAGAAGGCCAATATCACCGACTGGGCGCAGCTGAAGGGCAAGCCCCTCTGCGCCACCTCCGGCGCCTGGTACAACAAGGACGTGGCCCGCACCTACGGTGTCGAAATCGTCGCCTTCGATGGCTCGGAGAAGCCGCTCTTCGCCCTCAAGCAGGGCAACTGCCTCGGCTACGTCTACGATCAGAGCATGCTGCAGGGGAAGCTCCTCGACGCCGACTGGAAGGCGGATTACGCCCTGCCGCTGAAGGGTATCCTCGACGCCCCCTGGATGATGGCGGTGGCGCCCGGCAACGGCTCCCTCCAAACCATGATGGAAGCTACGACCAAGGACTGGATGAAGTCCGGCTTCATCGTCGAATCAGAGAAGAAGTGGGGCATCGAGCCGACGGAATACTCGAAGGCGATGCACGAGAAGTACAAGAACGCGACCAACTGAGCCGCGCCGGGCCGAATGCCCCGCCGTCTTGAGGAACACGATGGACGCCGTCCCAAACAAGTTCCGGACCTTTTACGACACGACGGGCTTCAACTTCACGGTCTTCTACGACCCCTATGATTGGGACCGCTACGTCAACGGCCTGAAGACGACGCTGCTGCTGGCGGTGACGACGATCCTGGCGAGCCTCGTCATCGGCGCAGTCGGGGCACTCCTCCAGGGCGGCCCGTCGCGGCTCCTGCGCGGATTCGTCAACGGCTTCGTCGTGGTGTTCCGCAACACGCCGCCCCTGGTGCAGATCTTCTTCTTCTACTTCGGGCTGGGCACCCTGCTGCCGGCCACCCAAACCGCAGACGGGTTGCGCGTGCCGATCCTCGACAACGTGCAATGGGCCATCGTCTCGCTGTCCCTGTTCGCCGGCGCCTTCAACGTCGAAATCTTCCGCTCCGGAATCGAAGCGGTGCCGCGCACCACCATCGAGGCGGCCGAGGCCCTCGGCTATACCCGCCTGAAGGCCTACCTCTACATCGTGCTGCCGCTCGCGCTCCGCGTCTGCCTGCCGGCCCTCAACAACAACCTCATCAACCTGCTCAAGACCACCACCCTGGCCTACGCCATCGCGGTGCCCGAGACGCTCTATGCGGTGAAGCAGATCTGGTCGGAATCGCAGAACGTGCTTGAGATGATGATCGTGCTGCTCGTCACTTACGCGGTCCTGGTCGGTGTCCTCGTCTGGATCATGCATCGCTGGGAGCGGGCCTTGCGGATCCCGGGCTTCAGCCGGTGAGGGCGCCGGAGCCGCCTGCAAGCGACCTGCCGGTCCTGCTGCCGTTCCGGGTCTCGCGTACGCGGACCCGGTTCACCCTCCGCCCGGCTCAAGGGTGGCTTCTCGGGGCGTGGCTCGCCGGCCTCGTCCTCGTGGTGCCGGCCTTCGCGCAAGGGCCGGACGCCGTGCTGTCGCCGCTTCAGGTCGTTCTGCGCTGGGCGCCGCTTCTGCTGACGGGCTTTGCCTTCAACGTCGCGATCTCGCTTGTGGCGATGCTCCTCGGCACGGGGGCGGGTCTCGGGCTGGGGCTCGCCCTAGTGAGCGAGGGGCCGGTCCTGCGACGCATCGCCTGGGGCGTGACACAGCTCTTCCGCAACGTGCCCTGGCTGGTACTGCTGTTCTTTATGATGTTTCTCGTGCCGTTTCAGGTCACGGTGTTCGGCCTGCGCGTGCCGCTGCCCGACTGGGTCAAGGCGACGGTGGGGTTCGCGCTGCCGGTTATGGCCAACGTCGCCGAGATCGTACGCGGCGCCGTGAGCTCGGTGCCGGCCACACAGTGGGAGGCGGCCGAATCCCTGGCTTTCACCCGGCGCCAGACCCTGTTCCGCATCATCCTGCCCCAATGCCTCAAGCGGATGCTGCCACCGTGGATGAACGTCTACGCTCTGATCGCCATGGCAACGGTGCAGGCCTCCATCGTCGGTGTCACCGAGATGCTGACATTGACGGCGCAGGTTCACGCCGCCGAAGGCGGGCGGCCCGAGCTGTTCGCCCCCCTCTACGGCTTCGCCCTGCTTTGCTTCTTCCTATACTGCTACCCGATCGACCGGCTGACCGCGCGCCTGGAGCGGCGCTTCGAGACAGCGTGAGGCCCGGGTGTCCGATGGTGCGTTTCTGATGGTGCTTTTCTGATGGTGGGTGTCTCCTCCTCCGGCCCACCGATCGTGCAGCTGCTCGACGTGCACAAGTCCTTCGGTGAGGTGGAGGTCCTCAAGGGGATCAGCTTCGACGTGCGCCGGGGCGAGGTCGTCTGCATCATCGGCCCGTCGGGATCGGGCAAGTCGACGCTGATCCGCTGCATCAACGCCCTCGTTCCGGTCACGTCCGGCACCATCCGGGTCGACGGGATCGAAGTGGTCGACCCGAAGCTCGACAAGCTGGCCTTGCGACGCAAAGTCGGCATGGTGTTCCAGCAGTACAACCTGTTCCCGCACAAGACGGCGTTGGAGAACGTCATGATGGCGCCGATCCACGTGCTGGGCCAGGACAGACGCGAGGTCGAGGTCCGGGCACGCGCTCTCCTTGCCAAGGTGCGTCTCGCCGGCAAGGAAGCGGCTTATCCCGGCGAGATGTCCGGCGGGCAGCAGCAACGCGTGGCCATCGCCCGCTCGCTCGCGATGCGGCCGGACGTGATGCTGTTCGACGAGGTCACAGCTGCACTCGACCCCGAGACGGTCAAGGAGGTTCTCGTCACCATTCGCGAATTGGCAGAGGAGGGCATGACCTGCCTTCTCGTCACCCACGAGATGAACTTCGCGCGCGAGGTCGCCGGCCACGTCTACTTCACCGATCGCGGTGTCATCGTCGAGCACGGGCCGCCCGAGACTTTGTTCTCGTCCGCCGTCGATCCGCGCACGCGACAGTTTCTGTCCCAGGTTCTGTAGGAACCGATTCAAGTCAATTCAGACGAGCTGCGAGTATCGCCCAATTACCTGCTCGGAAACGGGCCAGCTACTTGCGACTCTTGCTGGTCGCCCGACCGGCCTTGGGTCCTACCCGATAGCGGTCATTCTTGATGAAGACGCAGGATCTTCATCGTCTAACCTGGGTACATCGAACTTGCGGCCGGCAACGACGCGAAACTTCATGTGGAAGCACCAATGCCCCTGAACGGTCTCGAACTCTCGAAGCAGCTCATCCGGTTCCGATCGATCAATCCTCCAGGCGATGAGAAGGAATGTTCCGAGTTCATTGCCCGGCTGCTGACCGAACACGGGTTCGACGTTGCCAGCTACGAATTTGCCAAGGACCGACCAACACTGGTCGCGCGCATCCCTGGGACGGCCGGTGGCAAGCCGCTCTGCTTCACTGGGCACATCGACGTCGTGCCACTTGGGTCGAACGAGTGGCAATTCCCACCCTTCGAAGGGGTCGTGCAAGATGGCCGGTTGTACGGCCGCGGTTCCAGCGACATGAAGGCCGGCGTAGCGGCGTTCATCGCGGCTGCATGCAACCTGATCGGGGACGGGCTTAGCTTCCACCGCGGTGTCACGCTCGTGATCACCGCCGGAGAAGAGACGGGATGTGAAGGCGCATTCCATGTCGGCCGTGAGAAAGTCCTCGGGCCAGCCGAACTCCTGATAGTGGCCGAGCCGACGTCTAATGCCCCCATATTCGCCCATAAGGGCTCTCTCCGCGTCATCGTAACCGCGCGCGGGAGGACAGCGCATTCCTCAATGCCGCATGAGGGCGAAAACGCCATCAGCAAGGCGGCGGAGTGGATCCGGAGACTTGAGGGCCACGAGTTCGGCGCCCGCCACCCACTGCTCGGCAGCGCCACGGCCTGCGTCACCACCATCCGCGGCGGAGAAAACATCAACTCCGTCCCTGACTTCGTCGAGTTCACCGTGGATATCCGGACCCTGCCGGAGCAGAAGCACGAAACGCTGATCGCCGAACTCAGCCGCCTGTTCGGACCGGAGGCTGAGATCCGGGTTGTCACAAGCTTCCCTGGGTTCGCTACCGAGCCGGACGATCCGTCCGCCGCCCTGCTCCTGACGCTGCTGCGCGAGCGGACTGGGGCGTCGGCGGAACCAGCTGGGGCACCCTACTTCACCGATGCGTCGGCTCTTGTGCCGGCCTTCGACGGAGTCGCCACGGTGATCGTAGGACCCGGCGAGCCGGCGCAGTGCCATAAGACGGACGAGTACTGCCTCGTCGACCGGATCGAGGAGGCGCAGGCCATCTACAGGGCCTTGATGCTCCGCATGTGCTGCGACCGCGCGGGATGAGGCGCATTGGCCGACGCCGCTGCCGCCGTCCGGCAGGCCTGACGTCAGCGCTTGCGCGGTTGCTTCACACTGCGCCTAAGAGCCAGCCCAGGTCCGTTCCGAAAATACCGCTGCAAGCCAGCGAATAACTGGGTCGGGCGCAACTCCATCGAACAGCTTGGCCTAGGTGAAAGTCCGGTCTTGTGGCTACGGCCTCTAAAAGCGGATGGGCAAAAATCCACCCGGGGCGGAAAGGCTGGATTGGTTCGAGAACGCCTATATCTGGGACGGCATCATGTCGGGGTAAACGACGGCTTCAGATGCGCCGCATTCCTGGAGCCTGCATGGCCTCCTCAACATTGCCGCTGAGGAGGCCGGGATTCAGATTTCGGTCGCTTCTGCCAGAGCGAGCGCGTCTTCAACGTCCACGCCGAGGTAGCGTACCGTGCTCTCGATTTTCGTATGCCCAAGCAGAATCTGCACAGCGCGTAAGTTGCCGGTTCGCTTGTAGATCAATGCCGCCTTTGTACGGCGTAGAGAATGTGTGCCGTAGTCCTCGCGCCGTAGCCCTATGCCCGTCACCCATTCATCGACCAAGCGGGCGTACTACCGGGTGCTTATGTGCGCCTCGTGGTCGATCCGGCTGGGAAAGGCGTAATCGTCAAGCCCGCCCCCTCGGCACCCCAACCAAGTCAGAATGCGGGTACGTGCTGGTTCAAGCAGTTCGAACTGCACGGGCGCCCCCGTCTTTCGCTGAACGACGATGACGCGCGCCCGCACATGCCCGCCACTGACAAGCTCGCCGATCTTCAATTTGACGATGTCACAACCGCGCAACTTGCTGTCGATGGTGAGGTCGAACATGGCCCGGTCGCGTACGCGCCGCTCTCCATCAAGCCAGAAACGGATGGCCCAAACCTGTTGTGGTTTGAGCGCGCGTTTGGCGCCGAGCTTGCGTCCTGCGTTCCACGGTCGGCGGCTCTTGAAGGCTGGGTCGTGCTCTGAATGTCCCATCTCTCATCTCCCAACCGGCCCATGCCGGCAGAGAGAGAAGGGGTGCTGCGAACGTAGCCTGCGCATTACCGGTCAGACGTTCGGGATGTGTGCAACGCAGCTGCCAGGCTTGAAATGCAGCCCTGCTGCGTCCGACACGACTACGCCGTTTGAGCCAGTTGCCCCACCGTCCAGAGGCGGACATTCGATCTTTCGCGCAGGTGGAAACGTAGAGGTTGTGAAAGCGCTCTTGCCATCGCAGCCATGCATCAACTTAGAATTACTTCAGATTTGAAGTGCTCTAAGTGTGTGCTTTCTATCACGTTTTCGCCTTGCCTCGCAACGCAACAAAAGCAATGGAACGGTCACTGCGCCGCTTGAGGCGCCTACCAGCGTGCTCCATGTCCCATCGCCCCCCGCTCTTCGCTCTGCTTCTTGCCACGACCGCCCTCACGGGACCTGTGACGGCACAGGAAGTGAGCGTGCAGCTCAACCAATTGACGGTCGAGGGTACGGCACCTGCGCCCGTGCTGGGGGGCGGGGCCAATCTCAGCGGTGGGGATGGCGGTACGGCGGCGACCAGTGGCGGCGGGGGTGGCCCTTCCGGGGTGACCGGTTACACCGCCCGCATCAGCCCCACGGCGACCAAGACTAACACGCCGCTGCTCGAGACGCCCCAATCGGTCACGGTGCTCACCCGCGAGGCGCTCAACGACCGCAACGTCCAGACCCTCAACGAGGCCATCGGCTACGTGGCCGGCGTCTCCTCGAACGTCTTCGGCTTCGATCCCCGCTTCGATTCGTTCTTTGTGCGCGGCTTCAGTCTGACCTATGACGGCATCTTCCGCGACGGCCTGCGCCAGGTGGCGTCGGGTCTGACGGTGCCCCGCATCGAGCCCTACGGTATCGAGGCGGCAACGATCCTGCGCGGACCGGCCTCCGGACTCTACGGCCTCGGCTCGCCCGGCGGCATCCTCGATGTCACCACGAAGCGGCCGGTCTTCACGCCCTTCGGCGAGGTCCAGTTGCAGGTCGGTAACTACGACCTCTACCAGGGCAATTTCGATATCGGTGGCCCGGTCGAAGGCACGGGTGGCACGCTCGCCTACCGCGTCACGGGCATCAAGCGGCAGTCCGACACCTTCATCCCCGGTGGCTCAGATGATCGGGGCTATATCGCGCCGTCGTTTACCTGGAAGCCCTCGGCCGACACGACCTTCACGTTCCTGAGCGAGTACCAGGAAACCAAGCTTCCGGGCTCGACGACGTTCTTCAACCAGAACCTGCGACCGACCCGCATCTATTCGGGCGATCCGGCCTTCAACGACTTCAAACAGCAGCAGGGCCGCGTCGGCTACGCGTTCGAGCACCGCTTCGATCCGGATCTGGTCTTCCGGCAGAACTTCCGCTTCTACGACATCAGCAACGACTATCGCTACGCGTCGATCGCCATGCTCAGCCCCGACGGCCTGAGCGCGAGCCGGTCGACCGGATACTCCCGGCAGTTCCTCAGCCAGTTCACCCTCGACAACCAGATCGAGGCACATGTCACCACCGGGCCGGTCCAGCACACGCTAGTGGCGGGGCTCGACTACGCGCATTCCGACTTCAACTACCGCTTCGGCTTCGGCGCGGCCCCCGATCTCAACCTCGTCACGCGCAATTACGGTCAGCAGCCGATCCTGGCGCCGGTGCTGGGGCCCCGCACCGCGCAGAGCCAGGATCAGGTCGGGCTGTACCTGCAGGAGCAGGCCAAATTCGACCGCTTCGTGATCACACTGACTGGCCGCTACGACTGGGTGTCCCAGAACACGACCACAGCCGCCGCAACCGAGCAGAACGACCAGGCCTTCACCGGCCGCATCGGCCTCAACTATCTCCTGGCCCCCGGGCTGGTGCCCTATGCCAGCTACGCGACCACCTTCGCGCCGCAGCTGGGCGTCGATGTCGCCGGGCGCGCCTTCAAGCCGGCGACCGGCGATCAGATCGAGGCGGGCATCAAGTACCTGATTCCGGGCACGAACATCCAGGCGGGATTTGCCGGCTTCGACATCGTCCAGAGCAGCGTGCTGCGCACGGACCCGAACAACGTCGCCTTCCAGGTGGCGACGGGCGCCGTCGAGTCGCGAGGCTTCGAGATGCAGGCGATCGCCAATTTCGCGCCCGGCACCAACCTGACCCTTGCCTACACCCATCTCGACCTGCGCTATCTCAGCCAGACCTCGTTCGCGGGCCAGTCCCTGGACGGCAACGCGCTCTCCGGCATTCCGGGAGATACGTTCACCGGCTTTCTGACCTACCTGTTCCCGCCGGGCTCGGCTTTGCGCGGACTGACGCTCGGAGGCGGCCTCCGCTTCAACGCCAACAGCTTCGCCAATGACGAGAACACGGTCCGTAACCCGACCGTGACGCTGTTCGATGTGCTGCTCGCCTACGATTTTGCCGCCCTCGATCCCAAGTATAAGGGCTTCCGTGCGCAGGTGAACGCTAACAATGTCCTCGACCGCGACTACTTCACCTGCCAAGCCGGCTTCTGCTATCGGGGCGCACCGGCCACTGTCATCGGCAGCCTGATCTACCGGTGGTGACGTGATCTTCCGTGACGCCGTTGCAGGATCTATGTGAATGATGATCGAGACTTGCCAGGACCATGTCCGGTGACGACGCTCGTCTCGCGACGTGCCCTTGCGGGCCTTCTGGCGGCAGCCTCGCTGACGCTTGAGCAGCGTTCGGTGATGGCAGCCGCCGGCCCGGACGAGCCCGCACGGCTCGCCGGCGCGGTCAGCTTCGATCTCGGGGGCGACAAAGGGCAGGCCCCGTGGCGGATCACGCTTTACATCCCACCCGGCGAGCCGCCGGCCGCCGGCTGGCCCGTCCTGTATCTCCTCGACGGTAACGCGGTGACGGCCACTGCGATCGATATCGAGCGCGTGCAGGCCCCCTATCCGGATGCAACCGGGATCGGGTCTCGATTCGTCATTGTGGGGGTCGGATACCCAGGCGACGAGGCCTATGACAGCCGGCGCCGCTCCTGGGATTACACGCCTCCGCCGGGCCGGTCCTACCCGACGTCCACGCCCGACGAGCCGGTGCTGAGGACGGGGGGCGCCGAGGGGTTCCTGCGTTTCGTCGTCGATGACCTCAAGCCCGTGATCGCGCAGCGCTGTCGAATCGACCCGTCACGGCAGGGCTTGTTCGGACATTCCTTCGGCGGGCTCTTCGTCCTCTACGCTTTGGCCCATATGCCCACACTGTTCTCGCACTGGGTCGCGGCGAGCCCATCCATCTATTGGGAGGATCTCGTCTTGCTGAAGAGCATCGAGCGCCTCGAAGCTGGTCCCTCCGTCCGCGTCCGCACGCTTCTCCTCGCGGGGACTTTCGAAGAAGAACTCGCCCCGTTTCAGCGCGAGGCGCCCGATCGCGAGGCACGCCTCGACCGCTTGAAGTCAGCGCGGACGGTCGAGCTTACCCGTGCCATGGCAGACCGGCTTAGTCAGATCCCTGGATTAACAAGCCAGTTCCGGCTGATTTCCGGACGAACGCACATGACCGTTTTGCCCGATGCCGTGAACGAGGCCGTCTCCTTCGTTATGCAACGAGATGGATAGGCCGGTGATAAGGAAAGCCGCCTTACACAGACGGTGGCCCCATCGCGAGTTGACTGGCTACAAAGCCGTCGATCGCTCTCGCTCGTTCGAATATCTGCCTTCCTTATTCGGCGCTTTGTAAGCAGTCCGTGTGAAAGCCGTTCCACCAAGCCATTCATCATCGCTGCTGTGCGCCAGGTCGAGAACAAAGGGTCGGCCCGGCCGCAACGTCCGAGCTGGGTCGTGATCGAGCGTGGTGGCAACGTCCGCTTCGCTGCATTCTCACTCGGAAGCTGACTAGAGGGTTCCCACCCATCTCGGGCGTTCAGGGCGGATACAATCCGTCAGACATTGACCACTAGCAGGCTACTGGCCAAGGCGACGGGATGAGGGGAAAGCCCGGGGCCGGGGCCCACCTCCTGAAACGGAGAGGCCGCCGAAGGTGACACCCCCCCCTCGAAGGCGCCGGTCGCCGCCAAAACAGCCGACATCATCCATGACAAGATCCAAATCAGACTTCTTCAGCGGCCTGCTAGATAGCCGACGCTCAGACGCAGGCGAACCGGATGGGCACTTCCATGTCCCAGGCGGCGCGCGGCACCTCGCGGCTTTTCTAGGCTGGGAAGCGGCTCGGCGACACGACGAAGAACGTTAGTTCCTTCACCTGCGCCATTACAGAAGCCGCCGCGTCGGCTGCCGCTGCCGCATGTTTCGGCACCAGGTCTCCGTGCCCACCGGCGGGCGGAGGTGGTGGCGATGCGTCTCCGCCGACGACTCCTCTACTCGCGAGCCGGGTTGCTCCGACGATCCTCCCGCCAGCGTCTTCCCCCTCACCGGCCCCTACGTCCCAGAACGATACCTTCACCGCCGGTACCCAGCAGAACGCCGCGCGTATGGCGAGCTTGCTTCAGGCCGCACGTGTCGCCTCTGCGTAGTTTGGGCAGGAGGCATCGAACACTGCCACGAAGCTCCGTGAAGCGAGTGGGGCCGCAAATGACCTTGGAGGCACCGCCAGCGGCATCAAAAATCTGGCGACTAACCCTGTCACCCTAACTGCCAATGCCTCTATATTCGCCTCCCTGCGAAAAGAGGTTGCCCGACTGGGCACGGCCCTGGCCTCCACCGCGGACCGCGGAACCTATCGGGCGCAGCTCACCAGCCTCAATGCCTCGCTTGTCCAGCTTCAGGGCGACTATCGGAAGGTGATCGCGCTCGGCATCTTCATGCTGGTCGCGGCACCGAACATCATTGGCGTCGGCGTGCCGAAATGGACACGGTTCCGGATCGTGCTGGCCTGGGCAAATGCGGTCGGCGTCGTTGCGGGATTGGTCGCTTTGTCGCCCGACCTACATTGGGTGGCTGAAGGACTTCGACCGGTGCTTTGCTAAGAAGCGGCCTGCCAGCGACCTCCGCCAACGCCCGGCACACCCCGTGCATGGCGCTGAGAGAGCTTGTCCTCCCTCATGCTCCTCTGAACAACTGACCCGCCCGGCTCACGCTGCGGCGGGTTTTTTCGTATGGTGCCCGCGACCCAAATACCTAAGTACGGGATTCCACTTTTCGCATAGGGGGTATGCTGCTAGGGAGGGGCTCCCAAAAAGAAGGGCCGCCCCGAAGAGCGACCCGAGTCTAGGGAGGAAACGCCAAAAAGGGCTGCTGAAACGCGACGCCATCGCGTTCCCGCAATGTGACAATGCATCGAATGCTAGATGGCCTCAAGCCTCTAGCCTTGGAGACCGACCTTGCCCGCCCGGCTGACGCCGCGGCGGGTTTTTCGTTTGGATTGCCCTACCTCTGCAGTTCCACAACTGGAGGAAACCTCTTGCAGAATCGTATCGGCCGTTTGGGCCCCCTAATCGCAGGCCTTTCCCTGTGCATTCCCCTCGCATCGGAAGCGCTTGCCCAAGCAGCAGCGCCAGCGGCCAAGCCTGCTGCAACGGCGGCACAAGATCCGGCGACGCTAAAGGTGGCACGTGAGGTCGTGACCCAGATGCAGGGGGATCGCGCGACTACGCTATCCTCAATGGCCGCCCCCATGGCCGGCATGATGCAGCAGATGGGAATCAAGGAAGCTGATCGGGCTCAGGTCATCGTTCAAGAGGCCGTACTTCCAATGTTGACGGCCCATTACGACGAACTCCTCGATATCCAGGCACGCAGCTTCGCAAGTGTCCTCAGCAAAGAGGATCTGCAGGCGGTGGGAACGTTCTATGCCTCTCCGGCTGGCCGCCGCCTTGCCGCAGCACAACCTCAGCTAGTTCAGGCTCAGATGGCCGGCACGACACAGTGGATGCAGGGCCTGATGCCCGAGATGCAGACGAAGATCGTGCAGATCATCAAAGCGAAGGGATGGGGGCCTGGCGACAAGCCCAAATAATGGCTCTCGTTAGGGCTATAGTGCTCTGAGTAATCATGACCCGTCGGCTGAGGCGGCGCGGGGGCTTTTCATGCGGCACTGGTCCACCCGACGCGCGACCCCGTGTGCCGGTCGTCCCGAGAGCACAATATGACTCCGCCCGGCGAAAGCCGGAGCGGGGTATTTTCTTTCGATTCGGTACATGCCTTTCCGGAGGTCGGTCTTCTTGATAGAAAAGCACCGTGAATTCACAAGATTCACCTCGGTCGGGGCCTTGGCATTTGACAATCGCCGCGACTGCTTTCGGGAAGCATTAGGCCGATGACTGAGCAAACCCCACCGGTCCGTTCACCTGATGCTGAAGCGAAGCGAAGCGAAGCGCGCGAGTTCAGGCAATTAAAGAAGGACGAGCCAAAATTCGCGCAGCATTGCGTAAAGCGAAGCGCGCGGACGAGGAAGCTCAGAACGAGTGTAACTTGGACGGGACTTAGCTATTTACGGCCCGATCGGGGCGTACAGATGAATTTCTGCAAGAACGGTTATTAACCCGCCCGGCTCACGCCGCGGGTAGTTTTTGGTTTTGACTAGGGCGCCTTAAACTGTCGTGCCGCTTTCTTGACGGTAAGGCGGCGAATTGCGGTGAGTTGCCATTCAGACGAGCCGGTAGTCGAGGTCGTCCCTTCAGCGGCAACCTCTCGCAAGATCACCTCGAAACTCTCCCTCGAAACACCGAGGCTCTCGGCTAATGCCTTAAAGCCGTGAAGTGCCGCGACATAAGCGGCGTGTTTCAACTCTTCGTCGTATCCGGTCACCATCCGTTCAGTGCAGTAGCAGCCGGCTCTTAATTTTTCTTCTCAAGCCCCGCCGCTGTCATGGCGCGCCGGGCTTTTTGTTCTCGCCGCCTGGAACGCCTGCCCTAAGGGTCGGCCTGGGCGGGGCTGCCTGCAAATTTGATTGATTGGCACAAGCGATGCCATAATAGATTGAAATATTGTATTCACTTTTGAAACCTAGATGATCCGTCTGCCGTACCAGCGCGCATGATGAATGCGAAAGCACGCCCGAGGCCCGTCCCTTTCTTATCGGTTACAGCTAGTCGCCTCTATGCCGCTGACGAAGCCTGGGCCACAGAGCTAGCGGCACGGTTTGGTGACGAGATGGTCAATGCAATCTCGGCCCAACCAGAGGGCCGTGGGGAAGAGGGAACCAGACTTCGCGCGCTTTACGATGCCCGAAGCCGTGCCCTGAGTGATTGGCAGCGCGTCCGAGGTCTGAGGTAGCGTTACGAACGCCCCTTTACCAATCGACTTCCCAATCTCAGCGTCTCAGCATTACGCCCGGCCGCCGGTCGTTCAGGAACGCGCTTAAGCCCTCGTTAACCATTCCCCCGGCATCTTTCGGACTACGCCCGGAGGCCACCATGACGCTCACCGTTTTCGATCCGATCTCGGGCAAGCTGGTGACGACCGAGGTGCCGGTCAGGAAGCCATGTCCCTGAGCCTCTACCGCATTGGACCTGACGAGCATCACCTAATCCAGGCTGGCGAGGTCGTCGGCAATCTGGCGCGAGAGGAAGGCAAGTCGAGTTGGCGGGTGTCGCTGCTTGAGGACGCCGGGACGATCCGGCAGCGTCTTTTCAGATCGTTCGACGCGGCGTTGGAATGGCTGGGCCTGCCCGCTCTGGCTGAGCCGGTCTAAGGTTATCCGGGAACTGATGGTGAAAACGCTTGCTGCTGAGCGAGCGGACAAGTCCAAGATTTGATAGTTGAAGCAAAGAAGTATGGCCCGGACGGATTGCGGCACGCCACTCGTTTGCGTTCTCAAACCGGAACGAAGGACACGGTAAGTCTACCCCCATCCCACGTGAGGCCAGTCATCGAGCTTCTGAACCGCCTTTAGAGAGGCGCCAGAAACCAGACAAGCGGGGAGGACATTAATTGAACGTTGACGCTTAATCTGAGGTATTGATTCAGCCTGTCGCCTTAGGCGTAAGCGCCGTACCGCTTCAAAGTGTATGTATGTCATGCCGCTTATCCGCAACCCTCTTAAAAAGCTACGCATTGCGTCGAAGCGTGATCTTCAATTTTATATGATCCGAACGACAGCCTTCTGCATTGGCGTCGCGCTTCTCTTCGATGTGGTTCAGCAGCTTGTATTTTTTCAGAGCTGGACATCCGCAGTTCGGTCTTGGGTCATCACCGTTGTAGTTGTAATCGTCGTTGCCGCTCCCGTCACTAGAGCTATCGGCAAAGCGCACTTAGCACTTTTCAGGGCAAGCCAGACTGACCCGTTAACTGGGCTGCTGAATCGGCGGGCCCTTCTCGAAGATGTTGAGGAGCGCTCGACGCTGATGGCACTTATGATCGTCGATATAGATCATTTTAAATCAGTGAACGATAATCACGGCCATTTGGTTGGCGATCAAGTTCTTCGTGTCGTAGCCGAAATTATGCAGCGCGAGCTCGGCGCCATTGGACGAATTGGGCGACTTGGAGGCGAAGAGTTCGCGCTGATCACCGAGGGTTGCTACGAACGAAGCCTGCTTCAGCGACTTGACGAATTCCGGGAAACCATAGCTCGAACACTCGTCCATGCTGGCTCGGCCGTCGTATCAGTTACCATCTCAGCAGGTGTTGCAACCCGCACGCCAGATCAGCCCTTTCAGGCGCTATTCATTGAAGCAGATCAGGCACTCTATCGTGCCAAGGCGGCGGGCCGTAACCGCATCGTGGTCGCGCCCACTGGAAACTTTACAAGTGACGACGGGCATCAAAAGCAGTTGGCGTCAATCCGCTGACCGGTAGTGAAGATTGGAAATCTTCCGATCAAATCTGATCGCGTTTTGCGCGCCTCCGCTGCAAGATTACGTGGTACCGATGAACAGCGCTTGGTGCTCTGCAGGCGGAAGGGCATGGGCCAAATGCCGTGTGCATCAACGGTATTGTCGCCTCTTCTCACGCATGCGCCGTTGGCAGCTCTGATATCTGTATCGTGTAGCGCGGGCTCCGCATCTCGAACTTCGTCGACCAGGTCCGCTTCGTTTCCAGGCCCGCCCGGGCCGGCACGACGGCACCGCGCCCAAAGCGCCGATTGCACTCGTCCATCGCGGCCATCAACGGAGCGCTGCGCTCACGGTCGAGCTGGCCGATCAGGGCGCGCTGGGATTCCTCCAACAGCTTGAGGTCGGTGGTGATGACGCCAGCCTTGCTGTAGCGCCACGGCCGGTCGCCTGGTGCCTCGCGCCAAGTGCGGGTCACACCCTCGAGCGCCGCTTTGATCAGCGCCAATGTGTCGTTCGTCGCCTCCGGTAACGTGACAGTCGTCGAGACCGAGCGCATCGGGTCGCCGCGGTCGT
Source organism: Methylobacterium sp. CM6247 (assembly GCF_054817925.1). Classification (NCBI taxonomy): domain Bacteria; kingdom Pseudomonadati; phylum Pseudomonadota; class Alphaproteobacteria; order Hyphomicrobiales; family Methylobacteriaceae; genus Methylobacterium; species Methylobacterium sp. CM6247. The sequence goes on along the minus strand of NZ_JBTXKX010000003.1, from coordinate 1,860,813 downwards.
GCTCGGAGGTGTGGTAGAAAACCGAGACGTGGTTCGTGCCGAGCCCACCCCGGCGCAGTTTCTCACCCAATCGGGTCGCGTGAGCGGACACCGCCTGCTCCATCGTGGCTCGGTCCTCGATCCGGCTGGAGAACGAGCGCGTCACGGCACACCCCTTCCGTTGGGCCGGCATCAGTTCGAGCGGCAGGCAGCACACGCCGCGCAGCTCATGGATGATGCGCTCGCCAACCACCGTCATCGCCTTACGGACCGGACGCGGGTCGAGGTCGCGCAGATCGGCGATGGAATCGACGCCCATGGCTTCTAGCTTCGCCAGCGAGGCCCGGCCGATCCCCCAGACCTCGCCGACGTGGATGCGACAGAGCCAAGCCGCCCGCTCGTCCTCGTCCGAGAGGTCACACACCCCGCCGAGATCCGGAATCGTCTTGGCGATGTGGTTGGCGAGCTTCGCCAGCGTCTTCGTTGGCCCAATCCCCACGCATGTCGGAATGCCGGTCCAGGCGCGCACCGTCGCACGCAGGTCACGCGCGAGCTCGACGCGCCGATCCTCGCGCACGTCCGACAGATCGAGGAAGCTCTCATCGATGGAATAGATCTCCACAGCCGGCGAGAAGTCGCGATAGACCGCGTTCGCCCTGGCGCTCATGTCGCCATAGAGCGTGTAGTTCGACGAGAACGCCCGCACGCCCTCGCGCTTGCACAGGTCGCGGATCTTGAACCAAGGCTCGCCCATCTTGATCCCGAGCGCCTTGGCCTCGGCGGTGCGGGCCACCGCGCAGCCATCGTTGTTGGACAGCACGATCACCGGGACGCGGGCGAGCTTCGGGTCGAACACCCGCTCGCAGGAGCAATAGAAGCTGTTGCCGTCGATCAGCGCGATGGCACGGCTCATCGAACCAGGCCGGCCCGGGCGATGTGCCAGCGGATCGAAAACCGTACGACGCCCCAGATCTCGGCCTCGCCGCTCTCCTCAACCGCGAAGGCCGGCAGGTCCGGGTTCTCGAACGAGAGCCGCGCCACGTTCCCGTCCACGAGGAAACGCTTGATCGACATGTGGCCATCGATGGCAGCGACCACGACGCTATCGTGCACAGCTTTGAGGCTCCGATCCACGACGGCAAGATCGCGGTCGAAGATGCCGGCGCCGCGCATGGAATCTCCGGAGATGTTCCAGGCGAACGTAGCCGGCGGGTTCGGTGCGAGCCACCGCGGCAGTTCGAGCGAGCCTTCGAGGAAGTCGTCAGCTGGCGACGGGAAGCCAGCGCAGAGCGTCGGCCCCATGATGGGGATGTGGACAACGTCGGTACCGCCCGGCGTCAACTCGTCGATTCGATGGACGCCCATGGCCCTCTCCGTTAGAACGAAAAGAGAACAAACAGGCTGGTGGTTCCGGGTCAATCTTAACCGTATGCGGCCTATTCGAGCCTGTGAAGAGCTGTGGATGGCGCGCCAGACATATCGATTTCACTGCATCGACGGACACGCCGTGATCATCGACGAGATGGGTGTGAAACTACCGAACACTGGCTTGCTCTGGCACCATCCCGAGCGAGCCGCATGGCAGGTGATGGAGTTGAGCGGGCGAAATCTCGACTGGTCGGATTGGGTCGTCGATGTCCACGACGGCGCCGGCCGGCACGTCATGACCCTTGGATTTATGGACGTGGTCAACGTCCCGATGGCGGCGTGAGAATAGGCGAGATGGGGTAGTGGGTCAGTTTAAAAACTGAAGGCTCGCCGGCATCTCAGGTGCTGCTGTTTCTGTTTGGGCCACGGATAATCTTTGTAGACCCAACACAAGTAAATGCAGGACATCAAAGGCCAATGCAGCAATTCAGCCTTGAGCTTTTCCCCCAGCAATCCAGCGATCGGCACGATATGCCCTCGCTCTTAATCTGCTATGGCAAGTTAATGGCGCAAATTATTAACCTGAGCAGTAGGTATATCCCTCTATCAGATCCCGAGCGCGTCCGCCATTCGGTTCGACTGGTGCAGGAGATGAAAGCCGAGATCGCCCGAAGCCGTGACCTTCTGAGCGAAACGAAGGAAATCCTCCGCAAAATGCCGGATCTAAGGCCGAACTTCGACTAGCGCCAGCCTCAATCAACCGGCGAAAATCTCTCGATAAAGCGCAAGCCGTCCCAAAGCTCGACGGTCTCATCGCCCACCATCGCTTTATCTTGCTGAACGGCGCGCTCCTCATTGTCGGCTGCGAGCCGCATCGCGTTCACGACCGTCCCGCTCTTGGCTACCACGATGGCACGGTAAACCGCCGATTGCCGATCACCTAAACCGCTAAGATGGAGTTGAGCTGAGCCCGACACGGCTTTGCTCCTTCTATGGCGGGAGCATTCTAATCTCAGGAGTCGCCGCCTGATTCGCTAGCTGATTAGAAACGATATCGACGACCCAATACGGTCGCAGCCACATATGTCAAATTGTTGCAAGATTAGGAACTTCTCATAATTTGGCCCTTTCTGGTCTAAGCAGTTCTGTATGAACCCAGACAGAAACCCTAGCTGGAGATGCGCGGTTGGCCTAGCAAACCGAACAGGGAGAGCCTATGCCCCGCTACTTCTTTGATCTCCACATCGACGGCAAAGCCCAGCGTGATGATACGGGGGTGATTTTGGAGACGATGGCGGAGGTGCGTAGGGCAGCACAGAAGCTCCTGCCCGCGATCGGATACGAGGAAATCCCCGCAGATGGAGATCGCATGTCGATTGTCGTCTTTGTGACAGATATGGATAGTCGTCCTGTCTACTCCGCTACGTTAAGCTATTCGGGGCTTTCGCTGCTGAGGTAGCACGCTCCCCTTGGTGCATTTGCTCTATAAGACTGATTTTACAACAGGACGTACGAACCACCGATCAAAAAAACTAATCAAATGACAAATTTTCGAAGTTTGAGATTCCGGTCGACACGTTGTCACATGCCTTTTCCTCAGCAATCTTGGCCGACCTGGGGAAAGGCGGCTCGCTGCCAACGCATCATTCGGTGCATTTCTAATTGAGGTGTAGGGGTAGGCGAGGAAGGAAGACTCCATGCCGTGCGGAACGACCCTGCTAAAGCGCTCTGCGATCCTGGCCTTTGCCGTGGGATGCTTGTGGCTGCCCACTGGCACCGCTTCGTCCCAACCGTCATCAAGCGTGTCAGACGCTGATCGGGAGAAGCGGATGGAGGCCATGCACCAACAGCAAGTGGAGAATTCGGCCAGCCAGGCAAAGAAGGACAAGGACCGCGACGCCCGCACCGACCGTCTATCGAAGTCCGTTTGTATCGGATGCGGCGGTGGCGTCGTGCCGTTCGATCCGTCTGGGCGCGCTGCGAAGAAGGAGCCACGCAAGGCTCGGGCAGTGAAGCCCCGGCGTATTGATCCAGCACAAGCGGGTGGCGAAGGCGGCGATTGACGAGCCCGACCACCCGGCGAGCCTCCGCCGAGTTGCCTCACGGATCAGATCGAACTCTCGCACAGTGACAGTCCATGGCAAAGCTAGCTTTCAATTTGATGCTGGAGGAGCCGCGTGAGACATACATTGTCACCAGCGCGGCCCTGATCGTCGGAAGAATCGATTGTATTCAAGCCGAACCTGTGGCGGACCAGCAGTGGGCATGGGCGATGCACCTCGATATTGGTGTGGCACCGTTCCGGCGAGGCGGAAACGCTGGCTCTGCCGACGAGGCGGCACTCAAGATGCGTGAGGCTTGGGAGGATTGGAAGGTCTGGGCCGGGTTGCGGGATGTCGAGGGAGCCGAAGGCACCATGGCAGCGACCGTTCAGATGCCCCTCAAATCGTTGACGTAGAGCATCGCATTCGTTGTCCGGCCCATTGCCGCAGCCAATTCGGATACTGGGCGACCCAAATAGGGGCGTAGCCTCGTGCACACCAACAGCAGGCCCTCTCATGGATGCTAGCGAGAGGTTCTGTCGCATCCCCCTCGCGCCGTTCTCGGGTTTGGCTGCTGCCGAACAAGGCGACCCTCGTGGCAGCGAATGACAATGCCACTAGCTACACCCTGAAACCCGCTTTCGCGGCGAAGGTTGGCGACCACATCAAGCTCGCGGTGGAAGCCGAGAACGGGACCAACTTCAAGATCGTGGCGACCGCCGAGCAGTTCGACGCGCTCAAAGGCGATCTACAAAGCATCCTTGCCGAGGGCGACGCAAAGGCCGAAGCTACGGAGTAGCGGATTAGGCATGCTCATTGATCGTTAACCATATGATCCCCACATGAGGGCTAGGCCGATCGCGACCCACGTCGCTTGATCGGAGACGGCCACGATGCCGGGACAGGGTGACGCCGGATGTACGCGCACCTTGGCTCGGTGTCCGTGGCCGTTAGCTTTTCGGGTAGCTGCTATTCTCGATGCAGTTCGACCTTCTCCCGCTTTCCTCTGTCCAACCGCGGGTAGGGCCTAGCATGCGCCCGGCGCCCTTCAAGGCTCGTCAGGCAGCGACAGCAGCCTTGCGTGGCCGCCCGGCCTTCTTGGGCTTCTCAGGGGCCGGAGCGGCCTCTTCAACGACGGCCTTTTCTGGAGCGGCTATCTTCGCGTTGGCTGCACCCTTGCGCTGCTGCCCAAGGCCAAGGGACCGAGCAAGCTCCGAGCGCTGCGCCGAGTAGCTTGCGGAGGTCATGGGATAGTCGGCGTGTAGGCCATGCTTCGCACGGTAAGCCTCAGGGCTCAGCCCGCGGAGCGTTAGATGCCGGCGCAGCGTCTTGTAGGGCTTGCCATCCTCGAAGCTGATGAGGTGGTCTGGCGTGATCGACTTCTTGATCTGTGCCGGCGTCGCCTTCTCGATCTTGTCCACCTCCGGCGCGCTAGATCCACCGCTGGTAAGGCCGCTGATGGCGGCGTGCACGCTGCTCAGCAAGTCGGCCAATGATCCTACCGGAACCGAGTTGTTGGAGACGTAGGCGGCGACGATGTCAGCCGTAAGCTCGATATGGCTGGTCGGCAGTTCGGGAGTCTGATCTGTCATATCGTTGTTCTCAAGAGGAGCCGTGGAACCCCCATAGAGCAATGTTTCGAGGCGTTCTCAATAGCATTATTATCGGATAGAGAAATAGATAGGTGATATAAACGCTCTTCGAAGCCAGCCGCGCCGACCTGGAATGAGAAGCAATAGGCCATCGATGACGCACGAACTCCCGCCCTGGCGCGAGATCATGACGGATGACTATGCACCCTGCCTTTTCACGGATCTGGGGGCTTCGGAAGCTTGGATCGCTTCTTCGGAAACCCTCAGGGTCCTATTGGTTCGCAAGCATGAGGGGGAATTCCGCCTGCGCCTGGTCCTTCGAGAGGGTGTCGATCTGAGATGGGGCCAACCGCAGACCCGAGCTGGAGGTGGGATTACGCCCATGGGCCAGAGCTCGCCCTCGACGCTACTGAGGTTTGGATCAAGCGGGCCGATGGCCGACGCGAGCGTGTGAATCAGACGGAGACGCGACCGCACCCTTGAGGAGCAATAATTCAACGATCTGGTGGAAATTGTTGCCGTGATTGCCGGGGCAGGATACGGCCAGCGTCATGTCCAAGCTTGTCGCTCTCCTTGACCGTCTGAAGGCCCATCAGCACGTTCTGATCGTCGCCGCTGCGGATCACGACACTATGCCAGCCGATAGTGTGCTGAAGCGCGTCGCCGAGTTGGAGAATGCGATTGCTGCCGTCGAGGCAGTGATGGCGGAGGAAGATGGGAACTAGGTCCCGATACCAACGAACGAACCCGCGACAATGAGCATGGGAGGCTCGAACTTTCGAACCTCCGGATCATGGTCACCGACTTACTGCGTCCCAATCGGACAGTTCCTGAAGCTGGAACCGATGCACCGGATATGCTGATTGGCAGCTTCTGAGGAAAGCCATCCGTTCCTCACGCGAATAAAATTTAGGCCGTGAGGCGCTTTTCGTCTTTGGAAGAGAATTCCTCGGCGATCGTCATTGAGATCTTCGACAGCCACGCTTCTGCTGTGCGAGCCCGCTCTTCCGCTTCTCTAACGCGCGCATCGGCGGCTTTCAGCAACGCATCGGACCGGGTTTGAATATCCTTGGCATGGCTCTCGGCTGCTCTGATGCGCTCATGCGCGGCCGTCATATCCTCACGAACCCGGTCTAGAAGCTCACGAACGCGGATCTCCTGCTCCTGAGTTTCGGCTTCAGCCTCCCTTACCCGATGCGCAGCGTCCCTGACCCTATCAATCAGGTCCGACCAATCCTGTGGGGTGGCGTGATGATTAGGGGGGGAGTCAGTGGTTTGCCTGTCCGTCGAGCCAATGACCCGCAGAATGCCGGCCAGTGAAGGCGCAGAAATCTGCTTCGTATCGGATGCCTGCCGCTCGACTTCGAAATCCCTGGTGAGATCACGCATGATCTTTTCGATCTGATCCACCGTATGATTCCTTACAATCAACCTAAGCACATCGTTTCGGCCTCTCGCATGCCGAGCCGGGAGCACTCCCTAATTTTTTATAACCGTCAAGCGCGATAAAATTGTCTAATTATACTTTGGAAGAACCAACTGCTCGGTGTTGCTCATATATCTCTCAGCATCAGATGCGCGACTTCCCCATCCTGCTGCTTGCGCAGATCACGTGTGCCGCTCAACCCAAGTAGCGTAGGTCGGACAGCCGGCCTTTCCCAAACGGCTCAGCAGGGCGCGGCCCGCGCCTGCCACCTGTCGCGGTCGCGCTCGGCTACGGCAAGCCGCCACTGTAGCCGTTCCACCTCGGCGTGAAGCTCGCCCGCATCCACTGCCAGCTCGACGCACTGCTCCTGAACCTCCGCGAGCTGGGCGCGTAGCTCGGCGTTCTCGGTCGCTAGGGTGAGCAAAAGAAGAGCGTCGGAAATGGCGGGCCTCCCGGGGATTGAGCAGGCCGTGGGCGTCGCCGACGCGGGTTAGCGTTGAATTAACCATCTCGAACATATGGCCTGTGTGCCCTGTGATGTCAGGTTTTGAGATGCAGAGCGGACCGTAGAGGCGGCTGAAGTCATTTAGTAGCGACATCCGAGAAAACGGTATGGCGAGCAGCGATCAATCCTAACGGGAACGTAGAACTGCACACACTCTCGCCGACCTTTGGGTCGATCGTATCTACAACGCACTGCGGAGCCTATGCCGCTGTACGCCGGAGTGAGCACGCCTATGATCAAAATCCTGACGGCAATCCTGTCGGTCTTCGTTGTCCTGGCGCTGGGCGCCTGTGTGACGATGTTGATGCTTCCGTTCAGAGCCCTCCGGGGTCTGATGCGCAGCCCAGCCGAACCGGCTTAACCTGGTCGCCCGTACCGGCGGGATGATCGAGGCCTTCCGCACGACCCTCAGCTTGGTGATGCGGGGTGCCGTGTTCCGGCAACAGACGATCACGTCGATATGCCAGACCAGGATGTGACAGCTGGACCTCCCCTAATGGAGCTTACCCTCAGGGAGCCTGGCAGCTCATGGCATCCGCAGCCCCGACAACGCTCAAGGCTCGGCGACGTATTTCTAGCGTGACGTCTGGTCTTTCCGAAACCGCAGTCGCCTCGCGCCTCAGCTTCTTGTCACAAGCGCACGAGCGATGTCCGGCCATATCGTAGCATGCGTCATGGCGCTGACAGGCGGCATCTAGGGCGTCAGTCGGCGGAAGATCCGCGCCACGCTGGCCCGAGCCGCAATAATTGCCATGGAACAGATCCTTACCCGCGATGACGTTAGCAAGATCGCCCTTCGCGGGAGTCTCATCCTCGTGAGTCCCGCTCGGGTTGAGTTCGTTGGCGGGTCCACCGGCTTTGCTGGCCGATCCTCGCAGGACCTTCGGGATGCCGGAGCGCGCATCTGGCTCGGCGAGTGCCTCTCCGGTGCGAGAGTTCGGATCCGACAGGTCCGGGAGCGGCGGAGGCGGCCCCGGCCTTACGTCATCGATACTCTCCACGGCCTGATCCTGCGACAGGGTTTGCGCCATGGCGTCTTGTGCCAGGAGCAAGGTGAGGGACAGGATGATCGCGCCTATGGTTCTCAAATATGCCTCCTAGGAGGTGACGCGGGAGGGTGAGACGCCCCCCCGTTCACCGAGCCCTTGCAACCGCTTTCCCACGTATGATCGGCGAAGCCGCTCGCGCGTCGGCCATGGGTTACCCACGACGCACTCACACCTCAGTGTGGGGGCATTCGAAGTACGCGAAGGTCTCGTTGTCTGGGCCTGACCTTCAGCCGCCTAGGTACGGTGGAGACCGTAAAACCGTTCCCCGTAACTTCGTAGGGCGAAGGTATTTTGCAGGAGGCGCACACGAATACCCAGCACGACCTCGGCGCTCTCGGACGCCAGGACGAGCAGGAGCAGGGGATCGGAAACAGCGGGCCTTCGGAGATGAGGCCAAGGGAGGCGGTAACCTACTCAGTCATAAAACTTCTCAGAAACGGCGATTAGTCGCCGCAAACATTTTCTGGCGTATCTCATCCATTATGGCTGAAATCTTCTCCGGATCTATGCCGGCCTCAATCGGTGCTTTTGGTATTACCGCGGCGCCCGCCACCCAGCCGCTTTCGCTTCGTCTTCAGAGCAGAACATGCGCTCGCCGTCCTTCTCGCTGATCCGGGTCCGGTCATAGTCGCGCGATCCGGGAACGTGGAAGACCTTCTCGCCCTTTCGGCTAATGTTCCCCTTGATCGCGCAGCCGCCGGCCTTGGGGGCCGCTTGCGGAGGCGTCGGCGAGGGTATCGGACAAACTGGACCGCCCGCTGCCGCGAACCCCATTGTCATGGCCCGCTTGCCCTTGCGCCAATCTCCTGGTGCCGTGAAGGCTCCTCCCCATGTCCCGAGCTTTCCCGCCTTCGCGGTGTCCTCAGATCCAACGTAGTCCTCCGAGTACCGGCGATAGGCGATTGCATGGCCCTTCGCGAGCAGCCAGCGGTTCAGATCCTCGGCCCCCTTTCGGAAGACCGCGACGGTGCGTCCGTACTTATCGGTATCCCTAGGATCGCAGGAGACAGGTTCAGAGTTGATCCGGCTGGCCAGCGCGAGGGCAGCGGCCTGCCCGCATCGGAAGCCTTCCCCACCTTATCTTCGCAGAGCTGGGCGCTTTCGGGCGCGTCGATGGCGTGAAGGCCGATGCGGGTACTGCCGATATCGAGGGTGTCGCCGTCGATCACCGAGGCCCGGCCGGTGATGGGCTCGGCTGCGAATGCGGGAGCCAGTGACAAGGCAAGGAAGAGGGCATGAAGGTACATCGATTTCATCAATATCGACTATCGATCCAATCTTTTTGAATGATGGTGCACTGCAGCGCATATCCCTCTCATCAGACGGGGCGCAGGCCCCGAAACACCAGAGGGATTAGTACCATGACCGTCCATAAAATCGTTCTTGCCGCTTTCGCCGCCATCACCCTGACCGGCACGGCAATGGCTGAGGATCGCGTTAACCTCACGCCGACCCTCTACCGTGAACAGGCTCGCGTCACAGCATCGGTTCGTCCGGCTTCCGAGCTGACGACCACGCCGTCCCTGACCCCGCGTGCCCCCACGACCCGGCGCCTCGTTGCCGACGCTGAAGCCACGGCCCGTTAGGACGGCTTCCCGGGCGGCCTGTCCCAGCACCAGGCCGGCCGCGATGCGATCCTGATTCTGCAGGGTCCTTCCGCGCCCCGGTCGCGACTATCCTCATCTTGGCGTCCCGGGGGTGGGCGCTGTAGCTCGAGGGCGATCTCGGTTGGCGCCTCAGGCCACGTCCGCAGCTCCTCTGGCGTCGTTAGCAGAACCGGCATCTCCTTCGGGTGGCCTGGGCCAACGATGCCATTCGCATCGCATATAAGGAACGAGAACAGCCGGTGCTCGGCCTCGTGGCGGTTGGGGTTCTCGGCCTTGATGCCGCGCACGTCCGTCCAGGGGCGCCAGATGCCGGCGAAGGCGAGCGGCGGACGGTCGTCATCGCGGGCGAACCACGTCGGCGTCTTCATGGGCTTGATGTCCGCATACTCACTGGAGGACGCCAGGACGAGACAGCGGGATTCCGGCTTGAGCAAAGGCCGCCATCTACTCCCAGGGATCGAGCAAGACGGGCATCAAGAACCGGACGCACGGTCGCGACGCGCATGCTTAGCCGTCCCCGGACGCACGACGACAGGCCCGGCCGGCTCCGTGCCCGGCGGGTTGTTCGTAGGTGAAGCGGTTCTGTGAGAAAGCGGCCTTCGTTGCTCATCTGAAGGACGACGGGTGCCCTTTCGGAGGCAAACTTTGATGCACCGTAAATGCCCGTTAATAGGTTGTGGGCGACCGTCGTTTATCTCTTGACTTGGATAATTGCATGCCTTGGTAGCCGGCCCATGAGGCGCACTCGATAGAGCGGGTAACGCTGAGCTTTTAGCTTTCAGAGCCTCTGCCGGCCCGCGGCTGGCAGAAGTAGCCTGCCCCCATTCGGTGGCCCAGGTTCGAAGTTAGTGCATCGTTGGTCGCGTGACGATGGCGGGTTAAGCGACCGGCGCTGAGCTGTTCGGTTCCGTTGGCCAAATGACGACCTCCGGCGCAGGCGAGTGGTAGCCGAGCGACGAGTGCGGTCGGATGCTGTTGTAGTGCCACCGCCATTGCTCGATCACGACGCTGGCCTCCTTGAGGGTGTAGAACACCTCGCCGTTGAGGAGTTCGTCCCGCAGCTTCGCGTTGAAGCTCTCGCAATAGCCGTTCTCCCAGGGACTGCCCGGCTCGATGTAGGCAGTCGTCGATCCAACCGCCGCGATCCAGTCCTGTACGGCCTTGGCAATGAACTCCGGCCCGTTGTCCGAGCGGATATGACCGGGCACACCGCGAAGACTGAATAGGTCCGAGAGCACGTCGATCACGTCCTGCGCCTTAAGCTTACGAGCGACCCGGATGGCCAGGCACTCGCGGGTGAACTCGTCGATCACATTCAACATCCGGTACTTGCGACCGTTGTGCGTGCGGTGCTCGACGAAGTCGTAGGACCAGACGTGGTCGGGCCGCTGCGGGCGCACGCACGAGCCGTCGTTGAGCCAAAGGCGTGCCCGCTTCGGCTGGCGAGCCGGAACCTTGAGCCTCTCGCGGCGCCAGATCCGTTCGACCCGCTTCACGTTCACCGTCCAGCCGTCACGCCGGAGCAAAGCCGTGATCCGACGGTAGCCGTAGCGCCCGTACTGGAGAGCCAAAGCGACGATGGCGGCCGTCAGAGCGGCCTCGTCCTCGACCAGGACGGCGACCCTGCGTTGCGTCGAACGATGCTGAACCAGGACACGGCAGGCGAAACGTTCGGACACACCGTGCTCGGCAACGACGTAAGCGACATAAGCCCGGCGGCGAGCCGGGCTCAGAAGTTTTGCTGGCGCTGCCCTTTGGGTCCCGAAGCTGCCTCCTTCAAGATGAGCTTCTCCAAAGACAGGTCGGAGATCGCCCGACGAAGGCGCTGGTTCTCGGTCTCCAGAGACTTCAACCGCTTGACCTGGTCACCCTTCAGGCCGCCGTATTCGGAGCGCCAGCGGTAATACGTGACCTCAGTCACCTCAGTGGAGCGGATTGCTTCGGCAACCTTACGACCTTGCGAGACCAGAACATCAACTTGGCGCAGCTTGGCGACAATCTCTTCAGCCGTATGCTTCTTCTGTCCCATGACAACATCCTCCACATGGCTCGAAGTCATACCTCAGGGAGGACCACTTTTCAGGAGGCAGGCCACAAGTGGATCTGCAAAGCCACAATTCGACTAAAACAGATGCCACTTACCACGTTCTAGACTGATATTTTCGTATAACATTCCATTTTTATATTATCATGATTCAAGCCCGAATTCTAAATCTAGCTCACGCGGCACTGGAATTTTCTCAATCTGAGAGAACAGCATCGAAATAGAATAATCATCGCCATAGAGTTCGCTTGACTCACCCTCACTATGCCCCATCAGTCTATTTCTTATCTCTGCTGGTATCCCAGAATTTTTGCATTGAGTGGAGAAGCGGTGCCTAAAAGAATGGCTAGGACTAATGCGAGGATCCGTAATCCCTATTTTATTTCTCACCCATCTACTAATCACCTTGGTTGCGTTTCCTCCGCGATTGCCAAACCGATCGGGCGTGGCATCGAAAAATAAATTGTCCATTTTACATGATGCCACAAATTGCAGAAATCCTTCCTCAATAAGCCGAGGATGAATTGGAATGTGACGTTTTGAGCTAAAGCTTTTCAGACTCTTCAGTCCATCTCCCAGTTTTTTAGGTCTCGTGCTTTCTTCGTCGTCATCATAATCGAGCGTCATCCGAAAATAATGAATCCCCATCTCTGAAGAGATGTCGGATCGCTCCAACTGACAGATCTCTGAAATGCGTGCGCCAGTGAAACAGGCGATCCAGGGAACCCACTTTCGATAGCCATTGCGGTCACGAGCGGCTATCAGGACGCGGACGGTTTCTTCATCGGTGAAATCGCGCTTCGTCGATCGCCTTTTGCCTTTGACGGCTGCGCGAGGCTGCTTAAGACCCATAAAGGGATTATTCGGACATTTTCCATTCGCTACGGCCCAGCTGTAGATCGCTTTGACAGCGTAAATGTCATTCGAAACGCTTTTTGCTGACCGTTCGGCAAGGGAGGCAATCTTCCAATCTGAAGCGTCCGACAAGCTGGCAGTGTGGAACATCAAACGTCGCTCCGTAAGGAAGGAAGTCCATCTGCGCAGCTTGCTGGAGAACGTATAGAAGGTCTTCTCGGCCGGCTTATGATCACGTTTCCAACCCTGCAAAATATCCTCCGTGGTTGGTGCACCCACCTTCTCACGGGGAGACCGAATCAAGCGCTCCGTCCGATCATCGAGACGAGTGATCGACGTCAGGGCAGGCGTGGGCCGGGTGGCTCCGCCTTGTCGATCCCTGAGGATCGTTATCACCTCAAGCTCCGCTTCGACGAACGCCATATAGAGGCGCCGATCCGCCGGGGATCCGAATTTGATGTTCAATCCGGCATCGATGACGGTCATCATCGCATCGTGGTTGAAGTGAGTTGCAGCGCAGTCACCCCGCGCGTTTGCATCGCGCAGCTCAGCCTCCCTGGCAGCGATCTCCTGGCTGAGGGCATTGAAGGCTTCGGGGCTCAGCGGCACCGCTCCACGACGTAGGGCTTCGTCATTGGCGAGCTGGCGGTGGCGGAAGATGGCGACCAACTTCTGGATGGTCTCGTCGTCGAGTTGTGAGATCAACGGCTGTGAGCTTAGAAGGAGGCGGCGCTTGGCAAGGCTGATGAGAGTGTCCGCCTCACCATCCAGATGGCGCGCTCGGCGACGAGCTTCATCCTCATCTTGGGTCCCAAGGCTGACCCAAAACTCTCGCCCCGCTTTGCTTCCCTTCAACGAGACAGGAGCGTCTTCGTCGAAGATTCCAGGGCCCGCGGTACCAAGCACAGCCGGCATGTCCGCGCGCAGCGCTTCCGGTATGGTGCGACGGAAATAAAAGATGCCCCGACGCTGGATCAGACCCACCATCTGCCTCATGACTTCGTAGCACTCCTTCGTAGCAGGAGCGCGGTTAGAAGCCTACGGCATCAGAATGATACCGTTACTGCAGTAGCTTAGGGGCTTAGTGGCGGAGAGGGGGGGATTCGAACCCCCGATGGGCTTGCACCCATGCCGCATTTCGAGTGCGGTACAATCAACCGCTCTGCCACCTCTCCGCGGGGCGCCTCGATGAGACGAAGGCTCGTTAGCACGAGTGCGGCGGAGATCGCAAGACGAGAAGCGCGAGTCGAGAACCGCATCGGTACTCATGGCTGGCCAACGGAGGCGCCTGCTCCCGGCAGGCGCCTGCGGTCGTACGTTCAGGCGCCGGGGGCCAGGGCAGCGGCGACCTTGCGGGCGAAGGCCACGGGGTCGCGCGGGGTGTCGCCGTCCTGAATGCGGGCGAGATCGACGAGGGTGCCGGCGGCCTCCGCCACATCCTCCCCGGCTTCCGCCTTGGCGCCGAGGGAGGCGATCAGCGGGTGGCGCGGGTTGATCTCGAGGATCGGTAATCCGCCGGCTCCACGCCCGGCCCGGCGCAGAAGACGCTGCATCTGCAGGTCGGGTCCGCTACCTGAGGCCGAGAGCACCACGGCGCTCTCCACCAGCCGGTCGGTGGTTCGCACGTCGGCGACGTCCTTTGCGAGCGCCGTCTTGAGGGCGGCGACGAGGGCATCGACGGAGGCGGGCGCCTCGCCGGCTTCCTCGGTGGCGGCGATCTTCGAGAGGTCGAGGCCGCCCTGGGTCACCGAACGCAGGGGCTTCTCCTCGAACCGGCCGAGCTGCTCCGGCCAGAACGCGTCCACATGGTCGGAGAGCAGCAGAACCTCGACGCCCCGGGCGCGGAACCCCTCGAGCTGCGGCGAGGAGGCCAGGGCGTCGGCATCGTCGGCCACGAGGTAATAGATCGCCTCCTGGCCGTCCTTCATGCGCGAGACGTAATCGGGCAGCGAGGTCCAGCCCTCCACCGCCGAGGAGCGGAAGCGCAGGAGCGGAGCGATCTCGCCTCGGCGCTCGTAATCCTCGTAGATGCCTTCCTTGAGGACGGGGCCGAAATTCTCCCAGAAGGACTGGTAGCCCTCCGCATCCTTGGCGCGGGTGCCGAGTTCGGACAGGACGCGACCGGTGACGGCGCGACGGATCTTGGTGAGGACCGGCGTCGCCTGCAGCATCTCGCGGGAGACGTTGAGGGGCAGGTCCTCGGTGTCGACCACGCCCTGAACGAAGCGCAGCCAGGTCGGCAGTAATTCGGCCTCGTCGGTGATGAACATGCGCCGGACGTGAAGCCGGACCTTGCTCGCGCGCTCGCCCTCCACCGCCTGGAACGGCTTCATGCCGGGGATGAACAGCAGCGCCGAGAATTCGAGGGCCCCTTCCGCCCGCCAGTGCAGGGTCGCCCAGGGCTCGTCGAAGTTCATGTCGACATGGCGGTAGAACTCGGTGTACTGCTCCGGGGTGACCTCGGATTTCGACTTGCGCCACAGGGCCGTACCCTGGTTCGCGGTCTCGGTCTTGCCCTCGGCGACGATGGCGACCGGCACGGTGATGTGGTCGGCCCATTTGCGCACGACGTGGTCGAGCCGGTAGCTCTCCAGATACTCGTCGGCATCCTCCTTCAGATGAAGGACGATGTCGGTGCCGGGCTCGTCGCGTGTCGCCTGTTCCAGGGTATAACTGCCCTGGCCCTCCGAGGCCCAGGTCCAGGCTTCGTCGGAGCCGGCGCGCCGAGAGGTCACGGTCACGCGGTCGGCCACCATGAAGGCGGAGTAGAAGCCGACGCCGAACTGGCCGATCAGGCTGGGTTTGTCCTCGGCCTTCGCGTCTCCGAGCGACTGGCTGAAGGCCCGGGTGCCGGAACGGGCGATGGTGCCGAGATTCTGCGCCAGCTCCGCCTTGGTCATGCCGATGCCGGGATCGGAGATCGTCAGCGTGCGCGCGGTCTTCTCGGGGGTGATCGTGACCTTTGCGTCGGCCGGCGGCGCCGAGACCGATTGCGTCAGCGCCTCGAAACGGCGCCGGTCCAGGGCATCGGCGGCGTTGGCCACCAGTTCCCGTAGGAAGATTTCACGGTCGGAGTAAAGGGCATGGACCACGAGGTCCAACAGCCGGCCGACCTCGGCACCGAATTCGTGCCGTTCCAGGGTATCGCTCAAGGGTTTGCCTCCGGGGATCGAACGGTGCGCGATATGATCCCTACAACGGGGAAATTCAATGCGTGCAACCGAGTGCGGGCAAACGGATGCCGGGAGAAGCGAACCGGTGTGCCGACTCGGAACGGAGCGAAAAACCGGCAGGTCGTGCAATCGATGGGTCGGCGGCTCCCCCGGGATGCAACCATGTCGGCTTTCAGGCGTAGCCGTGCCAGACGCACGACCCTGTATGGAGGATGACGATGGAACCGATGAAGCCCATGGAACCGATGAAGCCTATGGAGCCGATGAAACCGATGTCCGGCGGCGAGGCCTGGTGGCCGCAGGAGCTGGGCCAGCCCTCCACCAGCGGCGGCCAGAACGGAATGCGCTATGCGTTCTTCCCCGATGCCCGCCGCCTCGTGATCGATACCGACGGCAAGCGCACCACCTACGATACCGGCGATCACCAGATCAGCGGCGTCTCCCAGAGCAACGGTTCCGCGCCGACCTTCTCGTCGCGGCAGGGCGACGTCTCGGTCAAGGACCTCAAGACGGTGGACTGACAGGTAAGGGCGGCGCGGGAGAGCGCCGCCATTGCACCCCGCTCGGCGCGCCGACATACTCGTCGGCGGCGTGACGACAAAGGCGCAAAGCCATTCCACGACGCCGGAGGGAGTGCGACGGTGGAGGAGGACACGCGGATGCGTGGGCATCTGTGCGGGATCAAGACCTCCTGGACGATGGCGACGGCGGAGGCCGACGCCGTGGCGGACATCGCCGCCCATATCGGCCCGGCCGGCCTCTCGCACATGCTGGCCTTCTTCTCCCCCGATTACGATGTCGGCGCCCTGAACGCCGCCCTGGGTGAGGCCTTCCCCAGCACCCCCATCACCGGGTGTACGATGTCGGGCGGGATCTGTCCTGCGGGGGGCCTGGAGGGCGGCCTCGTCGTGGTGGCGTTTCCGGCCAAGGGATTTCGCGTCGTCTCGGCGATCCTCGATGCCATCGACCATCTTGATGTGGCTCGCACGGCCTCGTCGGTCCGCACGCTGCGCCGGGCGCTGGCGACGGACCCCACCGACCACGCGACGAACCGGCTCTTCGCCTTGTCCTTCATCGACGGGCTCGCCAATGCGGAGGAGACGGTGGTGTCGACCATCGCCTGGGCCCTCGACGGCATTCCGCTGGTCGGGGGATCGGCCGGCGACGATCTGCATTTCCGCGAAACGGTCTTGCTCCACGGCGGCACGATCCATCGCAGGGCGGCCGTGGTGGTGCTGGTGGAGACGGATCACCCGTTCCAGACCTTCAAGAGCGATCATTTCGAGCCGACATCGACGAAGTTCGTGGTGACCGCCTCCGACGACGAGCAGCGCATCGTCCATGAGTTGAACGCCGAGCCCGCCGCCCGCGAATACGCCATGGCGGTGGGGCTCGATCCGGAAGCGCTGACACCGATGAGCTTTGCCGCCTACCCGCTCGCCGTGAAGGTCGGCGGCGAGTATTTCTGCCGCTCGATCCGGCGCATGAACGCCGACGGCTCGCTGACCTTCTTCTGCGCCATCGACGAAGGCGTCGTGCTGACCCTGGCCCAGCCACGCGACATCGTGGAGACCACCCGCAACGACCTCGCCCGCCTCGATGCGGCGTTGGGTGGGATCGACCTGATCATCGGCTTCGATTGCGTCTTGCGCCGCCTCGACGCGGAAAGCCGACAGGTCCGCCAGGGCATCTGCGATCTCTACCGCCGCTACGACGTGGTCGGGTTCGAGACCTACGGCGAGCAATACCGGGCGATGCATCTCAACCAGACCTTCACCGGCATCGCCATCGGCCGGCCGCGCGCCCGATGAAAGCCGATCATCCTGACGATGCCGCCCGCCGCATCGCCAAGCTCGAGCGCATCAACGCCGCCCTCATGGCGCATGTGGAACGCAACATGGACCAGCAGGGCGGCGCCTATTCGCTGTTCCAGACCGCGATCATCCTCGAAGGTCGGGTCCGCTCGCGCACCGAGGAGCTGACCGGGCTGATGCACAGCCTGGAGCGCTCCAACGCCGCCCTCGTCGCGGCGAAAGAGGAAGCCGAGACCGCCAACCGCTCGAAGACCCGCTTCCTCGCCGCCGCCGGCCATGATCTGCTTCAGCCGCTGAATGCCGCGCGCCTCTCGGCCTCGGCCCTCTCCGACATGCCGCTCAGCCCGGAAGCCCTGGCGATGTCCGGGCAGGTGGAGCGCGGCCTGCAGACCATCGAAGATCTGATCAAGACGTTGCTCGACATTTCCAAGCTCGATGCCGGAATCGTCCGCCCTGGTATCCGGCCGATCGCCCTCGCCGATCTGCTCGGGGGCATCGCTGCGAGCTTCATGCCGATGGCCGCGCGCAAGGGCCTGCGCCTCGCGGTCCGCTGCCCGGAGCTCCGGGTCGACAGCGACCCGATCCTGCTTCGGCGCATCCTGCAGAACCTCGTCTCCAATGCCGTCCGCTACACCAGCCGCGGAGGTGTGCTGATCGCCGCGCGTCGGCGGGACCAGGCGTGCCGCATCGAGATCATCGATACCGGTTGCGGCATCGAGGAGAGCGAGCGGCATCTCGTCTTCGAGGAATTCTACCGGGGCGGCAGGGAGGGTGACGAGGGTGAGCCCGGTCTCGGTCTCGGGCTCTCCATCGTCCAGCGCATGGCAACGGCCCTCGATCACGCGCTCACCCTGCATTCCCGGCCCGGCCACGGAACGCGGATGAGCCTGACCGTCCCCATCGGCACCTCTCCGGTCGAGCCGGTGGCCGGCCCCACGCCGATCGCGACGCGGCTGACGGGCGCGCGCGTGCTCATCGTGGAGAACGATCCGGCCACCGCAGATGCACTGACGCGCCTGCTGCGGAACTGGGATGCCGATGTGAGTGCTCATCGCGATCTCGCCAGCGTCGGAGAGTACGTCTCCGCCGGAGGTCCACCACCGGACGTGCTGATCCTGGATTACCACCTCGACAACGGCGCCTGCGGCCTCGACGTGGCCACCTACCTGCGGGGCGTGACCCGCGCAGACCTGCCAGCGATCGTCACCACCGCCGACCATTCCGCCGTGATCGAAGCCGATGTGGCGAGGCTCGGGGCGGAGCTCATGCACAAGCCAATCAAGCCGGCGCAACTGCGCGCCCTGCTCACACATCTGCTCGGCTGATCAGGCCGGGTCGGCATCAATGCGCATCCTCAAAATCGCATAGGGCGGCTGCCTGAGGTCGCGCCCGTTATTGTAGTCGGGGCTGCGATTGACCTGCGCGGCCGTGATGTAGAGCCAGCGGTCGGGGGTGATCCAGAACGTGTCGGCCCAGATGAGCCGGGGATCGGTGGCGAGGATCGTGACGGTACCGTCCGTCTCGCGCCGGCCGACCGCGTTGTGCTCCTGCAGGGCGAGATACACGCGGTCCTTGGAATCGGCGATCAGCCCTCCGGTCATGCCCTTCTCGCCGAGATCCTCCACAGCGGCGGCGACCTCGGCATCGGACACCGCCGGGTCGAGGAGAAGAGCGGTCTCCACCGCATAGAGGCGCCGGCCCATCAGTGGGGCGTAGTAGAGGCGTCGGCCGTCGGGGCTGAGGGCGATGCCGTTCGCGCCGCCCTGGACCGGACGCGGCGGCCCCTCGGCCTTGCGCTGCAGGATCTGGCGATTCTCGACTACTTTGACGATGCCCTTCTGGGACTCGGTACTGGCATGCCGGGCGAGTCGCCGGGTAACACGACCGCTCGCGAGATCGACCGCGAGGATGGCACCATGGCCGTCCTGGCCCTGGTCGGTGATGAACGCCACCGCCCGTCCGTCCCGGATATCGACCCTGAGGTCGTTGAGCGAGGAGGTGGCTGTGACGCCGGCCTCCAGCGGGACCACCTGGGCGATCCGGTTGGTGGTCAGATCGAACCGGACGAGCTTGGCACCTCCCGGCATGGGCAGGCCCGACCCATCCGGCAATCCGGCATCGAGCACCCAGAGCCTGTCGTCGCGGTCCATCACACCATTGGGCACGTGAAGGAGCCGGTGCTGAGAGGCCTTCGGGTCGGGCTGGTTGGTGGCCTCGTCGGGATAGGGCGTCACGCTCCCGTTCGGCATGACCTCGCCGAGGGTGAAAGGGACCTTGGCGTTGAAGCGCGGCATCATCACGAAGACGCGGCCGCTTCGCGACAGGGTGATGCCGGTGGGGTTCGAGGGCGCATTCGCCACCATGGCGAGTTCGAGCCCGGGAACGCCCTGATCGCTGGCGACCCCCGTGCCGGATTCCGCTTGGGACGCGCCCTTTTGCTCAGCGGAGGCCTGGCTGGTCAGTGCGGCAAATCCGGCGAGGCCGGCAGCCAGCATGTCACGTCGAGCGAAGGTCATGGATGCTGCAATCCTGTAGGATTTGAATGCGGTCAGCGGGCTTTCACCGCGCCCCGGACCTTGAGATCGATGGCCGCCACTACGGAGCCCGCCGCAATGAAGAGGCGATTCCCGTCCTGCCCGCCGAACTCGACATTGGAGGCCGGCGTCGCGGTGGCGATCCGGCCGAGCAACGTCCCGTCGGGCAGGTAAACACGTACGCCGTCGTCACAGGCCGCGTAGATCCGCCCGGCTTCGTCGATGGCGAGCCCGTCCGGAGCGCCCGTCTCGAGCGAGGCGACGACGCGTGGATCACCGAGGCGGCTCTCTTCCACCGGAAAGGCGAGGATAGCGCGGGCCCCTTCCGCATTGTCGAGGGCGGCACTGGTCTCGGTGACGTAGAGCGTTCGCCCATCAGGCGAAAAGGCGATGCCGTTCGGTTGGCCGACTGCGTCGGTCATGCCCCGGATCTCACCGGCCGGATCGATCCGGTAGACCCGCCTCGCGGACTGGGAAGGCGTGGTCTGAATGCCTTCATCCGGCACGGTGATGCCGAAGACGGGGTCGGTGAACCAGATCGCACCGTCCGGCGCGAGCGCCGCGTCGTTGGGGGAATTCAATGGCTGGCCGCCATACATGTCGGCCAACACAATCATCGATCCATCGGATTCGCGGCGAACGACGCGACGGGTGCGGTGCTCGCAGGTGACGAGACGTCCCTGAGCATCGAGAACGTTTCCATTGGCATTGTTGGACGGATCGCGGAACGGCTTCACTCCGCCATCCTCGCCGATCACCAGCATGCGGTTCGATCGCACGTCACTGACGATGAGGCCCCCAAGGTGCGGCGCCCAGCACACGCCTTCGCACCACCGACCCTCGCGGTAGAGGGTCACCGGCCGGGCGGAGGGATCGACCAGTTCGGCGAACCGGGGATCGTCCGAACGAAGGATCGGGGCCGCCGAGGCGGGCAGGCTCCAGAGGGAAGATGCGGCGAGGCCGCAGAGGATATCGCGTCGGCGCATGGAAAAGCTCGCAACGGAGGGCAGCGGCGAGGCCCCGGCCGGTCTCGTCGACAGGCCGGGCCTTCGGTCTCAGCGGGCCGATGGGCTCGTCGTCGAGCCGGCGGCGTCGCTCGTCGGTTTGATGCTCCATAGGTCGGTCGGCAGAGCCGCCGGGGCGTCGGCCTTGTAGAAGGCCGAATCCTGGATACGAGAGGTCGTCACGTAGAGGGTCCCGTCCGGTCCCTCGGCGAAAGTATCGGGCCAGCGCAGGCGCTTGTCCTGAATCAGAGTCGTGAGGGCGGAGCCCTTGGCGGACAGGTCCCGAACCTTGATCGAATCGTCCTGGGGCGAGGTGACGTACATCCGCCTATCCTTGCGCGAGATGATGAGGCCGTCAGCGGGA
The DNA here is from genome assembly GCF_054817925.1 of Methylobacterium sp. CM6247. Lineage (NCBI taxonomy): Bacteria > Pseudomonadati > Pseudomonadota > Alphaproteobacteria > Hyphomicrobiales > Methylobacteriaceae > Methylobacterium > Methylobacterium sp. CM6247. The sequence continues at coordinate 1,839,457 of NZ_JBTXKX010000003.1, read as the reverse complement.
CCGTTGTCGCCTACCGTCTCGACCTTGGCCGACAGGCTCCGGTCGCTGAGCGCCTCCGGCACGAGCGACGAAGTCAGCCATCCAGTGAGCGCGGATGTCGGCAGGCTGTAGAGGGTTCGCCCCTTGATCGCCTGCCAGTAGAGGGTGCCGCCATCGGGCGAGAGGGCGATACCATCGGCGGCGAATTCCACGCCGCGCCCATCGGGTCGCCGCAGCGGCTTGCCCTCATAGGTCACCGTCACGCTCTTGTCGGGTTGGGTCGTCTGATCGCCGTCGAGGAGGCGACGGGCCTTGCCGCTGGCGAGATCGACCACGACGAGGGCACCGCTCGCACCCGAGTCGGTGATGTAGGCGGTCTTCCCATCCGGCGAGAAGCGGACGTCGTTGAGGTAGGAGCCCTGCGGGGCCACCGCCTCGTCGAAGGCGATGATGCGAGCGGGCTTGTTCGTCTTGAGGTCGATCTCCACGAGCTTCGGCCCGTTCTTCACCAATGCGGCCATAGCGGGAGCGGCCGGATCGAGAACCCAGAGATTGCCGTCGGGGCTCGCCACGACACTCTGGACACAGACCCAATGGTCGCCCGCCGAAACCTCGTCCTTGCGCGCGTTGCGCCAGGCGTTCCACTCGGCATCGGGAAAGGGCGTGATCCGACCGTCCTTTACCTCGGCAACGGAGACGGCGCTGTCCTCGGTCCAACGGGGGAAATTGACGAAGACGCGTCCGTCCTTCGTCACGGTAACGCCGGTCACCTGGTGCTCGAAGCTGGCGACCTTGGCGAGGCCGCCGGTGGGTGCCGAACCGGTCTGGGCTTCGGCCCATGCTGGGCCCGCGACGATCGTGCCGGAGAGAAGCACCGCGGCCAGTGCGGCGCGGGTGGTCGTCGATGACATCATGGGGCACTCGTGGCGGGGAGAGAGAGGTACTACTCCCTCCGGCAACGCAACGACCGGCGGCCAAGCTTCAATCAAATTTTCAAGGATGACGCGTCTTCAGGCGGCGAGCGCGCGCCTCACGGTGGAACGCAGGTCCGCCAGCGAGAACGGCTTCGTCAGCACGTCGGTGACGATGGCGTCGAGACCGCGGGCACGCTCGCGCTGGTCGGCGAACCCCGTCATCAGGAGGATGGTCAAGTTAGGAAAATCGCGCTTTGCCGCGAGGGCGAGGGCGATGCCGTCCATGAGCGGCATGCGGATATCGGTGAGCATCAAATCGAACGCCCCGTCCGCCTCCGTCAGCCGATCCAGCCCGTCACTGCCATCCGATGCCGTCACGACGGAATGACCGTCAATTTCCAGGCCCCGCTTCAGGAAACCACGTACCGGCTCTTCGTCATCAACAAGGAGAATTCGCGCCATCAACTCTTTGTCTCTGCTGGACCGCCCAGACTGCGCTTCTACTCAGCCCCTATGTCAAGGGCTGCTTTGCATCAAATAATACGTAAATGTTGCGCAATATGTGGCCGCGCGCAATTGTCGCCATAAACCCACGGGTGAACCCTCGCGAACCCGATTCATCGCGTGCCTCGCCTCCCTGAAGAGGGGGGCTCATGTTCCGCCGAAGAGATCCGGCTCGCTGCTCACATGGTCCACGAGACCGACGAAGGGAAGTTGCCGATATTCGTGCGCGACATCCATGCCGTAGCCCACCACGAACACATCGGGGCAGGTGAAGCCGACGAAATCGGCATCGATGGTCACGGCCCGCTTGCCCGGCTTCTCCAGCAGAACGGCGGTCAGCACCCGCTTGGCCCCACGCGCCATGAGCAGGTCCTTGGCGAACACGACGGTGCGCCCCGATTCCAGGATATCGTCCACGAGCAGCACATCGCGTCCGCGAACCTCGCTCTCCACGTCCCGCAGGATCGCGACCTGCCCCGAGGATACCGTCCCGCTGCGGTAGCTCGACAGGTGCACGAACTCGACCTGTGGCGACAGGCCCGAGCGGTGCAAGGCCCGCAGCAGGTCGGCGGCGAACATGAAGCTGCCTTTGAGAACCGCCACGACAAGGAGGTTCTCGGGCTTGGCCGCGACGATGGCTGCGGCTAGCTCCTCGTTGCGGTTCGCGATGGCGGCTTCGTCGAAGAGGACGCGGACGCGTCGGGTCGGGCTGGTCATACATTCTCCCTACCACGAGCAGAGCCGGCTGGCATCGATTTTCGCCCTCAACCAGCGGCAATGTCAGGGGTCAGTGAGCGACATCCGCTTCCGGCGCTCCACGTTCCGGCGCGAACCCAACCTTGATCGTACGCCCCTGTGCCGGAGGAGACGACAGGCTCGCCCTGAACCGGGCCGTCTCGCGGTCCTCGAGGCTGGAACGCGGCGGCGTCACGCTCCAGCGGTAGATGGTCTGGTCCTGCGCGTCGCGCACCTGGATTTCGATCGGCGGTACCGGGACGGTGGTGCCCGCCACACCGACCACGTCGCCTTCTATGACGAGTTGGGACGCCGCCCCCTCGCCCTGGGTCTGGTAGGCCGCGAGATCGCGGATCTCGATGCCGCGAAGGTTCACCGGCATACCGATCCGGGCATAGAGCGAGGCGCTCTGGGGCATGGCCCGCACAACGGTGCTGCGCGCGAGGAGCGCCAGGGGAATGCCGGCCAGCAGGGCGAGCCCGAAGGCGGCGGCGGGCGACGGGGCGCTCCAGCGCTTCTTTGGCGGCGTCCGCCCCCTGGCCTTGCGAACCGGCTTATCTTCGGACACCGGCTCTACCGTCGCGGACTGGGCCTCCTCGGCCAAAGCCGCTTCCCATGCATCGAGATCGGCCTGCGCTTCGCCGCGCCCCTCCACAGAGCCCATCGCCGCCTGAATCTCGGCCATCTCCTCGGCAAGGGCGGCGGCGACCTCGTCGGGTGAGATGAACCAGGTCTCGCGACAGGCGGCGCAGCGCACGGAGCGACCCTCGACGCCGACCCTGTCAGTGGCGATGTCGTATTCGCTTGCGCAGGAGGGGCATACGATCAGCATGGCGAATCGCCGCCTCGAATATCTCGATCGGCAGTTGCCGGCTCGGTGAAAAAGACTCACACCGTCATCGCCGGAAGCGGTTAATCCTCCGTGAAGCGGCGGATATGGGAGGGCAGGCTTGTCAGCAGAATCGCGCATCGACGGATCCGGGACCCTAGCGTGAGCCGTGACAGCCTCCTGTCGGGCGTCGAGGAGCCCGTGGTTCAGTTCGAGAATGTCGGCATGCGCTACGGCCTCGGGCCGGAAGTGCTGAGCGACGTGAGCTTCCAGATCGCCCCGCGCTCGTTCCAGTTCCTCACCGGCCCTTCGGGCGCGGGAAAGACTACCCTGCTGCGCCTGATCCTGCTTTCGGTGCGGCCGACGCGCGGATTGGTCTCGGTGTTCGGGGAAGAGGTCAGCGATATTTCCAACGAGGCGCTCACCGGCCTGCGCCGGCGGATGGGCATCGTGTTTCAGGATTTCCGCCTGCTCGACCACCTGACCACCTACGAGAACGTCGCCCTCCCCCTGCGCGTCCAGGGTCGGGCGGAAACGAGTTACCGCGCCGAGGTGGTGGAACTCCTGCGCTGGGTCGGCCTTGGCGAGCGCATGCATGTCCTGCCGCCGCTTCTGTCGGGCGGCGAGAAACAGCGCGCGGCGATCGCCCGCGCGCTGATCGCCCGGCCCGACCTGCTCCTTGCCGACGAACCCACCGGCAATGTCGATCCCGGCCTCGGCCGCCGTCTGTTGCGGCTGTTCATCGAACTCAACCGCCTTGGCACCTCGGTCCTGATCGCGACCCACGATTTCGCCTTGATGGACCTCGTCGACGCCCCCCGGCTCGTTCTGGGCCAGGGCCGGCTTCAGATCGAACGCTGATGGGCGAGGCTAGCCTAGACCCGCGTCCCGCGATGCCCGTCACACCCGACCAGGAGGCCGGCCTGCCGGCGACCCTGCGACGCAACGCGCCCCTTGTCCCCACCGATTCGGCAGCGAGCCGGGCGCTCGCCGCGGTGATCGCGATCCTGACCTTCCTGGCCGCCCTGTGCGCCGGGGCGGCCGAGATCGTCGCGTCCAGTGCCAACCAGTGGCAGGGCAGCGTCGCGCAGGAAGTGACGATCCAGGTAAGGCCCAGCGTCGGCCGTGACATCGATGCCGACGTGGCGAGGGCCGAGTCGCTGGCCAAGGCCACGCCCGGCATCGCCAGCACGCGGATCTTCTCGAAGACTGAGGCGGAGCGCCTGCTCGAACCCTGGCTCGGGAGCGGTCTCGACCTCTCGGACCTTCCGGTACCGCGTCTCGTCACCCTGAAGCTCGCGGAATCCCCTCCCCCGGATTTGAAGGGATTGCGGGGGTCGCTCAGCGAGGCGATGCCGGGGGTCGCGAGCCTCGACGACCATGCCCTGTGGCTTCAGCGGCTCTCGACCATGGCCAATACCTTCGTCGGCGTCGGAGTCGGTATCGTGACCCTCGTCCTGATCGCCACCGGCCTCGCCGTCGTGTTCGCCACACGAGGAGCCATGGCCGGCAATCGCGAGGTCGTGGAGGTGCTGCATTTCGTCGGCGCGAACGACGACTTCATCGCCCGCGCGTTCCAGCGTCGGTTCTTCCGACTCGGCCTGCGTGGCGGGATCATCGGCTCGTGCTTGGCTCTGGCCGTGTTCGCGCTCGCCGGACTGCTCGCCCAGGTCTGGCGCTCGGGACCCGCCGGGGACGAGATCGAGGCCTTATTCGGTGCGTTCCATATCGGTTGGCGCGGCTATGCCGCTGTCCTCCTCATCGGCGTCATCGCATCGGTGGTCACCGGCATCGTCTCGCGGCTGACCGTCCGGCGTTTCCTGCGCTGAAGCCGATTTTCCGGTCGCCGGACCCGCCAGATCAGCGGTTCCGTATGACATCATAGGACTACAGACATCCGCGCCGGATCCGCGTTAACCATTCGTAAACCCATCGGGGCGGAAATGTCGCCTCGCGGATGACGCATTCCGCGCTACCTTTGGAGAATGGCCACGCGGATGTCAGGACACGGCACCACTCGCCCTCCAGAGGCGTTCGGTTGGGTCTGGCCACGGGGTCGGGCGGAATCGTCGGTGCCTCCCGCGCGGATCGCCATGGTGATGTCTTCAACCCTCCGCCGTCTCGGTCAAATCGCTCTCGGACTCGGTGCCGTCGCTACCCTGGCCCTGGTCGCCGGCTTCCTGGTGTTCGCGGAATCGATCGCCCGTGACGAGCGCACTCTCGATGGCCGTGCGGACGGGATCGTGGCCTTGACCGGGGGTGCCCAGCGCATCGGCGACGCGATCGACCTTTTGGCCGGTGGCTATGGCCGACGTCTTCTCATTACCGGCGTGAACGAGCGGACCAGCCGCGACGAGATCGCCCGGCTCAATCCGAGCCAGCGCCACTGGATCGAGTGCTGCGTCGATCTCGATTACCGGGCCCGCAACACGATCGGCAACGCCATCGAGACCCGTCGCTGGATGCGACAGCACCGGTTCAACACCGTGGCCGTGGTGACGTCGAATTATCATATGCCCCGAACCCTGGTGGAGCTCGACCACGCATTGATGGGCAAGGACCGCGTCCTCCCCCATCCGGTGATCGCGGAAGGTTTCGACGCCGATCGCTGGTGGCGTCATCCGGGAACGGCGAAGCTCATCGGTTCAGAATACCTGAAGTTCCTCGTCGCCTGGTTGCGGACGCGGTTCGAGGCCGACCCGGAACAGTCGCGGGCGGCGATCATGATGGGCAGGGGAAAGCCGATCAAGCTCGTCTCCGAAGCGGTCCTGCGCGCGCAATACTGACAAGGCTCTGTCTTCAGCGCGAGCTGGTGCGCTCCATGCGCAGGGTCACGACCTCCGCGCCGGCCTGATGGTGTATGGCAAGAGATGCCGGATACGGCTTTCGCGCCTTGCGCGAGACAATGCGCGGCCCGGGATTGCGGGTCTGGCGCATGACCCGTCGGGCGGGCGTATCGATCACGTATACAACGGGTGTTCCCACAGAGGCGGGACGGATGCCGGTCGCGGTGGGAATGCCGTAAGTTCCATAGCCCCAAGCGCTCGGAACGAGTTCGGTCGGACGCGGGAACCGTACCAGCGGAACGACACCATGCGCCGCAGGCTGATACGGTCCGGCGTAACGGTCATCGAACCGGAGATCCGAATGACCGTAGCCGGAAGTCACCGCGGTCTGCGCATGGGCAACGGGCACAACGAGGAGGGTGAGCACCAGCATTGCTGAATGCGCTGACCATCTCCTCATCGCCAACATGCGAACCTCGTAGCGCGTAGGCCTGAGCCGGGAACGATGGCTCGACTGACGACCGAGCCATACGGTGGTCGGATAGCCGGAATGAAGGATACTGACGAGACCGCATGCATGAACCGGTCCCGCACGACTACGGCGGCGATCACCTCAGCGGCAAGTGGTGACCCGGCGAACGATCCAGCCCTCGCCATCGACGAACAACCGCTTGCGCGATTTCGTGCAGGCCAGGGCGTCGTCCTCGGCCTCTACCGTCAATGCGACCTTGCCGACTTCCGCGTCCCGCTGAACACTCGTGGACGAGGCTCCCTCGGTTCCCGGCATCGCGGAGGCCGGGATAGAGGTGGCGCCGACGATGAGCGCAACGCCCAACGCAGCGGAAAGACCGAATCGTTTCGCCATTGCAACCTTGCCCGCGCGCCGTTGTCCGGAGCGCCTTAAAGACCCAAGCCAGTGCGCTCACCGCAGCGCTTGGTCTATAAAGTCGCGTGAGGGCGAAACAGTTGCAGTGCGATGACGCAACGCACTGTGAAAGTCGTCAGCATGGGTCGATTGTGTCGAACCGCACAGCCAGCGCCATGATCGTCGCCTGAGGCGATCACCTCAAGCATCGGCTGCCGGGTCGCAAATCCGGCGCGAAACCCTCAATGTGCGGCGGTGACACTGAGCAAGGGCAGGGTCACGGCGAGTTCCGGAGCGCCGAGTATCCGGGGCGCCAGCGAAGGAAGGGCCAAGGCCGCGATGCCAAGGACCAGGGTGAGGCCGAGGAGCGACGTTTCGAGACCGCGGTAGATCACGTCCATTCCCACCTCCACCCTGCAGGATCGAGCCGATCATGCGGGCTGATGGGTTAACCAATCCCTTCCGCGATGTTGCGTCTCGATAGGGGGGACGGTGGATCGACGCCCCGGCGCGCCAGTGACCCCGATGGGACGTCACGCTCGTCCGAGCGTCACCATGTGGGCGAGGTCTGGTTCGGGCGGCTTCAGCAGGGAAGCGGCCAGATTGGCTTCGAGCACGATGAGATCGCTGTCCGGATCGGGCTCCCAACCGCAACCACAGCCGCCGGGGCCTTCATGTGCCTGGGCAATCTGTCGATACAGGGTCCCGATGGTCCGTGCTGCCGTGGCCAGCGCCTGGAGCGCCGGAAGGGGATGGCGGTTCAGGCTGGTCCAGAAGGCGCGGCGCAAGGCCTCGTCCAGTTCGCTTCCCTCTTTGGGCGGCTCGATACATGGCCGGGTCGATCGGAAGGCGCTCACGCAATCTCTCCTTTTACAATCGGAATCGGCTCGTGCCTAAGCACCGGCTCCCTCGCGGCAGCCAGGAAATCGATGAAGTCGGCAAGGCGGTGAAGGCGCATGTCGGCGGCACAGCCATCCCACCACGCCAGCCGTGCATAGCCGCGGACCAGTTCCAGCATCCGTTCCATTTTGGACGGCCTTCTCATCGCGCATTGCCCCGATAACCGACATAAAGAGGCAATCACCCCAATCAATCAAGAGTAATCCTGAATATTGGAAAGACTATAAAACGCGAGCAGCGGAAATATTCCGCAGTCTTGATTTGGAAATATTCGAATTCGCGAGCCATCACCGCCCATCAGCGGCAGCACGGGGGAGTGCCAAGCTGCTCCACTTCCGGTTCCTTGTATCCGCATCCAGCGCCAGCGATGGCCGTGACGGCCCATGCCGTCAGCCCGTTCTTCCCCCATAGGCCGGAATCCATGCGCAGCCTCGGCTCTCATCGTCTCCCGGACGATAGACTTCGGCAAAGACATTTCCCAATTTTCTCTGGAATCGCGACGGAGATGCTGTCGTCAGGATCGGGCACGAACTCGTCACGAGGGCCGGATTCGCCGTCTCGGCAACTCCACATTGGCTCTGCCCGAAACAACGGCCGCCCGGAGCATCGGCCATTTCACGCAGGCGAATATTGGGCTCGCTCCGATTGAAAGCTGGCCGGTGAGCGCGGTTTTGCCGAGGACGAGCGTCTCCAAGCTGTGTGCGTGGCCGCACATCGATGTCGGAGGGGGCTGACTACCTCATGGTCAACCCCACTTCGATCCTGGCAACCTGTTTGTGACCGTTCTCGCGAGGAATGGATCGCATCGGTGCGCCGAAAGGCACCGGGTCTCAGGCGGATCGGGCAATCGGTAGTCGAACCATGAGTATGACGCACACGCCCTCGACCGAAGACGGCCTCTCCCTACGCTTCTGGGGCGTCCGCGGTTCCACGCCCGTTAGCGGGCCGGATTATGTCGAGTTCGGCGGCAACACCCCGTGCCTGGAGATCCGCTGCGGCTCGCGCCTGTTCATCGTCGATGCCGGCTCGGGCCTGAATGCCTGCGGGCTGCATCACCGCGAGGAGATGCCGAAAGAGATCGACCTCCTTTTGAGCCATCTGCATCTCGACCACACGGCGGGCCTGCCGTTCTTCAAGCCGGTCATCTTCAACCCGGAACGGACGATCAACACCTATTGCGGCAATCTCGACGGAGCGAGCGCGAAGGAGACCCTGGACCGCCTGTTCTCGCCGCCACTCTTCCCGGTGACCTTGGACATCCTTCCCTGCACCCTTGCCCATCACGGCTTCAAGGCCGGCGAGGCGCTCGATTTCCCCGATGGGTCGCGTGTGGACACGATCCTCCTCAACCACCCGCAAGGATCGGTGGGGTACCGCTTCGACCATGGCGGAAAACGCCTCTGCATCATCAGCGACATCGAGCATTCCGACCCGTGGCCGGACGAGTCCCTGCGCCGGTTCGTGGAAGGCTCGGACCTCCTCGTCTACGACGGCATGTTCACCGAGTCGGAATATCCGCGCTGCTGCGGCTGGGGTCATTCCACATGGCAGAAGGGCGTTGAATTGGCGAAGGCCGCCGGTGCCAAGGCGCTCGCGATCATCCATCTCCATCCCGCCCATAGCGACGCCATGCTGCGTGCCGTGGAAGCCGAGATGCAGTCCGAAATGCCGACGGCGTTCGTCGCGCGCGAGCGGCAGATCGTCCATGTGGGCGAGGTGATGGTGGAGAAGGATTCCAAAAGCCCTCTCTTGTCGCTGATCAAGACAGCCTGACGGATCAGGCCGCCGTCCCGAGCACCGGATCCCGTTCCCCCGGGGACAGCCGAGACTACTACGGTCAGGCCGCCTCCTCCCGGCCGAGACGGCTGTTGCGTCGGCTCCAGGCGAAGTAGATCACAAGTCCTACCGCGAGCCAGGCAATCAGTCGCAGCCAGGTCTGGCCGTCGAGGGACACCATCATGGCGAGGCAGCTGACGATGCCGAGGATCGGCACCAGCGGCACCAGCGGCGTCCGGTAGTCCCGTCGCGCATCGGGCTGAGTCCGGCGCAGGATGATGACTCCCGCACAGACCAGGATGAAGGCGAGCAGGGTGCCGATGCTGGTCATGTGGCCGAGCTGGCTGATCGGCAGGAAGCCGCCCAGAGCACTCGTGAACACCATGAAGAACAGGTTCGAGCGATAGGGCGTCTTCCAGGTCGGATGAATCTTGGAAAAGAAGCCCGGCAGCAGCCGGTCCTGGCTCATGGAGTAGAACACCCGGCTCTGGCCGAGCAGCAGGACCAGGATCACGGTGGAGAAGCCGGCGATGACGCCGAACGTCACGAGGCTCTTCAGCCAGGGGAACGGTGTCTGGGCGATCGCCGTGTTCACCGGCGCGGCATCGCCCTTCATGGCGTCGTAATGCACGAGGCCGGTCAGCACGCCGGCGAAAGCGATGTAGATCACCGTGCAGATGGCCAGCGAGCCGAGGATGCCGATCATCATATTGCGCTGGGGGTTCTTGGCCTCCTGCGCCGCAGTCGAGACCGCGTCGAACCCGATATAGGCAAAGAACACCACGCCGGCGCCGCGCATGATGCCGCTCCAACCGTAATCGCCGAAGGTCCCGGTGTTCTCGGGGATGAACGGCACGTAGTTCTGCGCCTTGATGTAGAACAGGCCGACGCCCACCACGACCGCCACCACTGCGAGCTTGATTGCCACGACGACGGCGTTGACCCGGGCGGATTCACGGATACCGATCATCAGCAGGGCCGAGACGGCGACGATGATGAGGATCGCCGGCAGGTTGACGATGCCATGCGCCGTCACCCCGTCGACCGTGTAGGTCTCGAAGGGGGAATTGACGAGGCTGGGCGGCAGGTTGATGCCGAGGGTGTCCCGCAGGAACCGGGTGACGTAGCTCGACCAGCTCACCGAGACGGTGGCCGCGCCGACAGCGTATTCGAGCACGAGGTCCCAGCCGATGATCCAGGCCACGAACTCGCCCATCGTGGCATAGGCGTAGGTATAGGCCGAACCCGCCACGGGGATCATGCCCGCGAGCTCGCTGTAGCACATGCCGGCGAAGGCGCAGGCGATCGACGCGATGGCGAAGGAGATCACTACGGCGGGACCGGCATGCTCGGCCGCCGCGATCCCGGTGAGGGAGAACAGGCCGGCTCCGATCACCGCGCCGATGCCGAGGGCGACGAGGCTCCAGGGACCGAGGGTGCGCTCGAGCTTGTGCTCCCCCCCTTCGGCATCGGCATTCAGTCGCTCGAGGGATTTCGTCCGGGTGAGATCGCCAGCGAGGCCTGATGCCATGGATCGATGCCCTTCATGGTTGGAGCGCGGAAGTCCGGCGGCCAGCGCATCGCGACCATGCAGCTTTCTCGCCAGGGGCTAAACCTTGGCCATTCAACGGAGTTCCGGCAAAATGATGCGCCGTCGCGGGGGAGGGAGACCATGTGCGGCCGGAGGCCCTGAGCCCCGGACCTCATCGCGGTGCGTAGCTCGCCGCGGCCGCGAGAGACCCATCCACCAGATCCTTGAGAATCGCTCCGGCGCCAGCGGCGATATCCGGCCCGGCAGTCTCGGGCGTGCCGGCGGAGAAGGGCGGTTCCGGCGCATATTCGGCGACAAGCTGGCTCGTCCTCGCAGCATCGTCGCCGTGCAGAAGGGCGGCCAGGACGAGAGCGAAGTCGAGGCCGGCGGAAATGCCCGCCGCCGTGATCCGGTTGCGATCGACCACCACGCGCCGGTTCACCGGAATGGCGCCGAGGCGCGGCAGCACGGTCTCGCGCACGCACCAGTGCGAGGTGGCGCGGTAGCCGTCGAGCAGTCCCGCCGCGCCGAGGATGAGCGAACCGGTGCAGACGCTGGTGACCCAGGACGCTCGTGCCGCCCGGTCGCGCAGGAAGGCGAGGGTCGCCTCCTCGCGCATCTGGCCGGGGGTCGCGTCGCCGCCCGGCACGAAGAGTACGTCGATCTCGCCCGGACAGGTCTCGAAGGACGTATCGGCCACCATTGTCAGGCCCGTATCGCTGGGGATCGGGCCTGTCTGGCGAGCCACGAGGTGGAGCCGGCCGCCGGCCAGACCCGCCAGGATCGCCTGCGGCCCGACGAGGTCGAGAGCCGTCATGCCGGGAAACATCAGCATGGCAATGCTGACGGGTGGCCTGCTACGAGCCGACGCGCGAACCGCATCGCCCGGCCCGGCCAGGACGGCCGCCGTGAGACTCGCCGTGAAGGCGCGACGATGCATGGACGATCCCTTTCGCGATGGCAGAGAGACAGGTGAGACAATGGCCGGATATGGGGCGCAAGCAGAGGCGGCCCTCCTTCCTCGATATCGGGAAGATGTCGCCGCCGCCGATGCCATCCGCCGCATGTGGACGCGAACGGCGCAGGTCGCCATTTGCGTGGCTTGGCGGGGTGCGTGACCGGGTATGATGCGCTACAACCCGAGACACGCTACGGCCTCGCCGTCGATGTCAGGCGGACCGATCCGATACGGCCGGCCCGAACCGGACGATTTCCTGCCCAACGACCAGAATACGACGAGCCATGACACGCGACGTCCTTGAAACCAGCGACGACCTCCTGAGCGACACGAACGACGATGGGCGGCCGGGCCTGACCGCGACCATCCGCTCACATCTCGGCGACCAGCTCCGCACCGTCTACGACCGCCTTGGCGCGGACGAGCCGGCAACGCGCTTCGCCGAACTCATCGAGAAGCTGGAAGCCGCCCTGAAAGCTCGCGGCGAGCAGGTGGAGCCCGAGTTCCGCAACGGTCTGCTCGCGGCGGTGCCGTCCCTGCGGGCCTTCGCGCTGTCGCTCACCAGCAATCCGGCCCGCTCGGACGATCTGGTGCAGGACACCCTGCTCAAGGGCTGGCAGCATCGCGCGCGGTTCCAGCCGGGCACGAACCTGAATGCCTGGCTCTTCACCATCCTGCGCAACATCTTCTACTCGGACCACCGCAAGCGCGTGCGCGAGGTGGAAGACCAGGACGGCTCCTACGCGGCGCGTCTCGCGACGGCACCGCACCAGGGCGACCGCCTCGATGTCGAGGATCTGCAGACGGCGCTCGCCAAGCTTCCGCCGGACCAACGCGAGGCCCTCGTCCTCGTGGGCGCCGAGGGTGTGTCCTACGAAGAGGCCGCCACGATCATGGGCTGCAAGGTCGGCACGGTGAAAAGCCGCGTCAGCCGTGCCCGCGGGCGGCTCGCCGAATTGCTCGGCTACGACGAAGAAGACCTCAGCTCGGACCGGCTGATCCAGTCGGCCATGCCGAAGGACGCCTGACGCCGCCCGGTGGGCGGTCGGGATCGGCTCCCCACCATGCTCACCGGGCTACCCGTTCCGCGACGCCTTGCGGACGGGGAATATCGTTCTCCCATCGGGGGCATGATCGGGACATTCCGGCAAAATCGATTTTCGAGGCATCCCTTTTCCGAGATGGGGCGTTACTGCCCCGAACCCCGCTGAGCGTCACCGTTCGCGGGTCATCGGATACGGAGATCTCGATCATGAACATCAAGACCCTTCTCGCCGCTTCGGCGATCGCTCTGTCCCTCCCCCTCGCCGCCCAGGCCCAGGGCCTCGTGCGCGGCGCTGAGCGTGGCGCCCAGGAAGGTGCCGATGCAGCTGGTCCCGTAGGTGCCATTGTCGGTGGTGCCGTCGGCGCTGCGACCGGAACCGTCGGTGGCATCCTCGGTGTCGACGACCGTCCCCGCTTCCGCCAGTACGTCACCCGCGAGCGTCACAGCTCCTACAATTACGACGGCGACGTCCGCGTCGGCGCGACCCTGCCCGGCACCGGCGTGACCTATTACGACGTGCCGTCCGAGTACAATGCCCGCGGCGCGCGCTACACCATCGTCAACGACCGTCCGGTCTTGGTGGATCGCAGCCGCCGCATCGTCGAAGTCATCGACTAATCATCGTCGATCGCAGCTGACCATTCGGCAAGAGCCCCCGGTGCCACGGCACCGGGGGCTTTTTCGTGGATCGGAAGATCGTCGGGGTTCGCGCGAGAAATACCAGAAATACCGGCGCTGGATCGGGTACCATCAACATTTGTGAGTCGAGGCACGCAACACTCTCCGCCCCGGCTGGTTATTGCTCTTGATTGAGGAGAGACCCGATATGGCGAACGATCCGATCTTCCGCATTGATAAATCGCCCCCCGGTCAGGCCGGCGGCGCGGATGTCGATCCGGCCTTGCCCGAGCCGGTGCGGGATCATCTCGGCCAGCAGCTGCGCTCCGTCTTCACCACGCAGGACGATGCGCCGAAATTCCTCGGCGATCCGGCTGTGCCGGAAGAGTTCGAGCCGCAATTGCGCCGTCTCGAGATCCGTCTGAAGACCCATGAGGAAGGCACCGGGGCGGTGGAGCAGGCCCTGGATGGCCTCCTCGACGACCTGAAGGCACCGCCGGCAACGACGATCTGATCTCAGACCTTGGGTCTGGCCGCGAGGATATCGCGGATCTCGCCCAGCAGTTTCACGTCCGCCGGGGTTTCGGGAAGAGGCTTCGCCTCCTCCTGGGTCTGGAGCTTGTTCATCGCCCGGATGACGAGAAACAGCACGAAGGCGACGATCATGAAGTTGAGCGCCACGGTGATGAACTGGCCGTAGCCGATCACTGCGCCCTGTTTCTTGGCGTCCGCGTAGGCGGCCCCCTTCTGCACGCTCGACGATAGCGCGATGTAGTAGTTCGAGAAGTCGAGCCCGCCCGTGATCGCGCCGATGATCGGCATGAACACGTCCTGGACGGCGGAGGTGACAATGGAGCCGAAAGCGGCGCCGATGATCACGCCCACCGCCAGATCGACGACGTTGCCGCGCAACGCGAATTTCTTGAATTCTTCCAGCACCGTCGCCTCCAAAACTTGCGCCGCCCGCATTCCCGCCGGGACGTTAGGCGAGGCGATCAGGTTTCGACAGGCGCCGTACCGATCTGTCCACGGTCGGTTGCGTCGAGGCGCTCCTCGTGTTTCGCCCGGCGCCGATACTGCGCCGCCCCGATCGGCAGGGTGATGAGGTAGCCGGCCGCCATCACCACCATGGCCTCGAACGGATAGCTGATGAAGAGGCCGAAGGCCGCGACCACCACGAGGAAGATCGGCAGCACCCATTCGCGGGGAACGCGCTTGCCCATGGTCTTGCCGGAGAAGGTCGGCACGGTGGAGACCACCAGGAGCGCGATGCAGAGCGTGTAGCCGAGCACCACCGGCGCGGCCCAACGCTCGATCGGCAGGCCGAGGAAGTGGAGATAGAGCGGCAGCAGCGCCGTCAGGGCCCCGGCCGGCGCCGGCATGCCGACGAAGAAATCCTTCTTCCAGGCGGGCCGGTTGGGATCGTCGAGCATCGCGTTGAAGCGGGCGAGACGCAGGGCCATGGCGATGGCGAAGATCAGGGCGACGATCCAGCCCAGCGAGCGCAGCTCCTTCAGGGCAAAGCCGTAGAGGATGAGCGCCGGCGCGCAGCCGAAATTGACGAAATCGGCGAGGGAATCGAGCTCGGCGCCGAAACGTGACGTTCCCTTGAGCATGCGGGCGACGCGCCCGTCGATCCCGTCGAGGAAGGCGGCCGCGACGATGGCGATCACGGCCGGCTCGAACTTGCCCTCGAATGCCAGTCGGATCGCGGTCAGCCCGAGGCAGACCGCCATCAGGGTGATCATGTTGGGCGCGATCATCCGGAAAGGCACCGCCTTGAAGCGGCGCGGCTTCGGCTCGTTGGCATCCGGCTCGAAGGGCGGAAAGAGATCGTCCATGACGCGCCTTTTCAGAAAGACGGGCGAACGGGCCTCAAGGGCACCGTCCGCGAAGGATCGCGACCCCGCCAGGGCGGGGCCGGGCGGGATCAGATGCGGCGGAAGCTGCGCTCGGGGCCGCCGCCGAGATCGGCGAGAACGGTCTCGCCCGCCACCGCCTTCTGGCCGAGGCCGACCAGCACCCGAGTCCCCACCGGCAGGTAGACGTCGACGCGGGAGCCGAAGCGGATGAGGCCGAAGCGCTCGCCCACGTTCAAAGTATCGTTCGCCTGCACCCAGCCGACGATGCGGCGGGCGACCAATCCGGCGATCTGCACGACGCCGACGCGCAGGGGGCTGCCGCGATGGGTGGTCTCGATGACGAGGCCGTTGCGCTCGTTGTCGTCGCTGGCCTTGTCGAGTTCCGCATTGAGGAACAGGCCGGGCGTGTAGACGATCTGGCCGATCTTGCCGGTGACGGGGACGCGGTTCACGTGGCAATCGAACACGTTCATGAAGACCGAGATCCGGGTCATCGGCTCCTGCGGAAGGTCGAGTTCGGGCGGCGGCAGGACGGTGGAGATCAGGTTCACCCGGCCGTCGGCCGGCGAGACCACCAGGCCATCCGCCACCGGGGTCACCCGCTCGGGATCGCGGAAGAAATAGCAGACCCACAGGGTGAGGATCAGGAAGATCCAGCCGGCGAACTGAGCGAAATAGCCGAACAGCACGGTCAGCACGATGCCGATCAGGATGAAGGGGTAGCCCTCCTTGTGGATCGGCACGAGGGTTCTGCGGATCGTCTCAAGCAGATCGGACATGAAGATTCGGTACTCCTGCGGACCGAGGGAGCGGCCGCGCCCGCAATGCGGCCGGGTTGGCAGCCCCGACGGCCGGCGTCAACTCTCGGAGCGGATCGGCGGCGCCCGGACGGCCTGCCCGGCGCCGGGCCGGACCTTCGTGAAGACGGCGAAGAATGGACGCCTCGTTAGGCGCGCGCGACCGCTCCGCCCCGGCATCCGGCTTGATGATGCCTTAAGCACAGCGGCGCTAGGCAGGAAGGGAATGAGGCGAAGAGCGAGGACCGGATGCTGGATCGGGCGCTGATGCATGTGCGAGCGGCGATCGCCCTGCGGGACTGTGCCGCGAGTGCTCCCTCGGACGCCGAACGCCGCCTCCTGATGAAGGTTGCCGCGATCCACGAGGCCCGGGCACGCAAGGTGCTCCATACGAAACAGAGCCAGGTCCGCCGTCGCTGAGGCGAAACACGGGGCGAAGTCCATCCCGCCCAGGGGATCAGGCACGCCCGGGGGGTGAAGCGGCCTCGAACCGGAGTGGCACGGCCCCCACGCGCCGGACGAGGGTGCGTGGCGCGAAGCGCCAGAGCCGCTCGGCTCCCGGGAAACTCGCGATCTCGGGAGTATCGAGGAGCACCTCCGCCCGACCCGACATCTGCAGCAGGTCACCGCTGGTAAAGTCGATGAAGACGAGCCCGGCGCGAGGATTGGCGCGGATGTTTCCAAGTGTATTGAAGAATCGGTTGCCGGAATAATCCGGGACCGTCAGCACGTCGTTTTCGCCGATCCGCACGAAACCTTTGGGGCCGCCGCGATGCGAGACATCGACTTGGCGGTTCCCCTCCTCCCCGTCCGCATAGGTCGCGACGAAGAACGTATCGGCGCCTGCGATGAGCGCCCGGGCGCGGTCGTCGAGGCCGTGGCCGATCTCCGGGGCAGCCGCGACGGGAACAAGTAAACGCTCAGGCTGCTGCCGGACCCGGATGTATTGCGGGCAATTGCCGAAGCTTTGCTGCACCCGGACATCGAATTCGTCGCCCTCCTCGCGCCGGACGATCCCGTTCAGGCGATTGCGGCGTCGCGTCGCCAGATCGATTCCGAGAAGACCGACCGCCGATCCGTCCGCCAGGCCAGCCTCGGCGGGATCGTGGGGATCGGCGGCGCTCCGAACGCGCAGGCGGAAGGGGTCCGGCGCGTCGAGAAATCCCGGCTCGCCGGCCCGGATCGTCGCCCAGACCTCACCCTCCGGGTCCACAGCCCCCAGCACCACGAAAGGTAAGTGCCGGAAGAAGTCGCGATGCTGGTCGATCATCCGGTCGCGGATGACGCGGGGACCGATCTCGGCCAT
The DNA here is from genome assembly GCF_054817925.1 of Methylobacterium sp. CM6247. Taxonomy (NCBI): domain Bacteria; kingdom Pseudomonadati; phylum Pseudomonadota; class Alphaproteobacteria; order Hyphomicrobiales; family Methylobacteriaceae; genus Methylobacterium; species Methylobacterium sp. CM6247. The sequence goes on along the minus strand of NZ_JBTXKX010000003.1, from coordinate 1,822,052 downwards.
GCGCTCGGTGACGCCCGCATGATTCTGGATCGCGATCTCGCCCGAATGCCAGGGTGAGGCGGGGTGATGGTCGGATGACATGGGAATCTCCCACTGAAAGGGTTTCGTGGCAGGGTGTGGTGTCAGCCCACGCGCAGGCCGGCCGCCGTCGTCGGAAAGGGCACGAAACCGGGCAGCGCTTCGATCCGACCGAGCCAGGCACGGATCTCGGAATAAGGGCCGAGATCGACATTCCCCTCGGGGGCTGCGGCGACGTAGCTGTAGAGGGCCACATCCGCGATGGTCGGATGGTCGGCGGCGATCCAGTCGCGACCGTCGAGTTCCGCCTCGATGCGGCCGAGGATTTGATGTGCACGGGCAATCACTTCGGCCGTGTCGAAGCGAGCGCCGAAGACGGTGATCAGCCGGGCGGCGGCGGGGCCGAAGGCGATGGGTCCGGCCGCGACCGAGAGCCAGCGCTGCACCCGCGCCGCCGCGAGGGCATCCTCGGGCAGCCAATCCGTGCGCCCGAGTGTCTTGGCCACGTAGACCAGGATGGCGTTCGAATCCGGAACCACCACGTCGCCGTCGACGAGCACCGGCACCTGTCCGAACGGGTTCAGGGCGAGGAATTCCGGCGTCCTGTGCGCGCCGGCGGCGAGGTCGACCTCGACGATTTCGCAATCCGCGCCCACCAGGGACAGGAACAGACGCGCCCGGTGCGCATGCCCGGACAGGGCCATGTGGAACAGCTTCATGATGGATCTCCGCCACGGCGGGACAAGGGCGCCGGCCACGGACACATCAGAGACCCTTGCGTTGAACGCGTGAACCGGCATTCTCCGCAATCGACTATTCCGGTTTTTGGAATAATCCGCGGGTGAGGAGGAAGCCGGCATGGACCGGTGGCAGGCGATGCGGGTCTTCGTGCGGGTGGCGGAGAGCGGGGGATTCGCCGCTGCGGCGCGCCAACTCAACATGAGCCCACCCGCCGTGACCCGTGCGGTGGCCGCCCTGGAGAACCGGATCGGAGCCCGGCTGCTGACGCGGACCACGCGCTCGCTGATGCTCACCGAGGCGGGCGGACGCTATCTGGAGGATTGCCGCCGCATCCTCGCGGACATGGAAGAAGCGGAAGCACTCGCGGCCGGCGCCTACGCGACACCTTCCGGAACCTTGACGATCACCGCTCCGGTGCAGTTCGGGCGGTTATATGTCTTGCCCGCCATCACGGATTTTCTTGCGCGTTACCCGGCCGTCGGCGTGCGCGCGCTGTTCCTCGACCGCGTGGTCAACCTGATCGAGGAGGGCGCCGATGTGGGAATCCGCATCGGTCATCTGGCCGATTCCGGGCTCGTCGCGGTCCGGGTCGGCACCGTCCGCAGGGTTCTCTGCGCCGCGCCGGACTATCTCGACCGGAACGGGACACCGCAATCGATGGGGGATTTGCACCGCCACGCGACCATCGGTTTGATGGGAACGCGACTGTCCTACGAGCGCCATTCCCCGGCCGAAGGGCCGACGCGTGGCGCCACGCAATCACGGTTGATCTGCAACACGATCGACGCGGTCCTGGCGGCCGCCCTTGCGGGCCAGGGGATCGCGCCCCTGCTGTCCTATCAGGTGGCGCCATCGGTCGCCGAAGGCCGGCTCAGGCTGGTCCTCGACGATCCGGACGCGGTGCCGCTCCCGGTCCATATCGTGACCCTGGAGGGAAGGCGCGCGCCGGCCAAGGTGCGCGCCTTCATCGATCTGGCCGCGGCGAGGCTCCAGGCCGACCCGATGGTCAATCCCGATCGTGGCTGAGAGACGGGCGGACCATGTTTCCCACGTCCCCCGAAGGGCGGAGGCTCAGGAGACCGGGGGAAGGCGCATCTGCTTGCGGTAGCTCTTGTCGAACTGCTTTGCCGGCACGAAACGGCGCAGGAGGCTGGCCTGCCGCGCCATCGATCCGGCGGTGTAGCGCAGATGGGGCGCCGCCGCGGTGGCGGCTTTCACCACGACCTCGGCGACGATCTCGGGCGCGTCGGCCGTGGCCATGACCTCACGCGTGAAACGCTCCCGGCCGGCGCGATCGGAATCGTAGAGGCTCAGCGGAGCATCGGGGGAGACCAGGTTCGCGTCGAAGGCCGTGCGCGTATAGGCGGGCTCGACCAGCACGACGCGGATGCCCTGGCCGCGGACCTCGTGGTCGAGGGATTCCGAATAGCCCTCCAGCGCGTGCTTGCTGGCCGAATAGACAGCCATGTAGGGCGCCGGGACGAGCCCCAGGATGGAGCTGATGTTGACGATGCGGCCGCCCGCCTGCGCCCGCATCAGCGGCAGCACCGCCCGGGTCGTGCGGATGACGCCGAACAGGTTGACGTCGAAGAGTGCCTGCGCCTGCGCGACCGTGGATTCCTCCGCCGCGCCGCTGATGCCGAAACCGGCATTGTTGACCAGCAGATCGATCCGCCCGGTCTCGCCGTGGACCGTCTGCACCAGGGCCTCGACGGAGGCGTCGTCGGTCACGTCGCAGGCCAGCATCGTGACGTCCCCGTCCCGCCCCTGCGCGGGTCTGCGGCTCGTACCGTAGACCCGGTAGCCCGCCGCTTTCAGGGCCTTGGCCGTCGCCAAGCCGATGCCGGATGCCGCTCCGGTTACGATGGCCGTCTTGATGTCCGTTTTGCCCACGACGCTCTCCCACCATGCGCCCCCTCGGGGGACCGCTTCGGCTTATAGATTATGATCATAATCTATAATTGCAAGACGTGTCGGGGGAGCCACCCATGTTTCGGTCAGACCGCCGGCGGCGGCATGAATGCCGAAAGCGCCCGGCGGACGGCGACAGAAGGCCGGGCCGTCGGCAAAATTCCTATCTCCCACGTCGGCCAAGGAGCCAGCGCCGGATTCCCATCACGAGGGAAGCGGCGAGCACGAGACATCCGAGTGCCGGATGCCGGCGGGCACAGGCCTGGGCAGCGGCCGATGGATGTCCGTCGGCTTCGTCCGGGTACGCTTCGCCGGGGTCACTCCACCTCCACCAGGATGGATTCGGGCTGTCCCGCCGACATGGGCGCCCGCTCGCCGTGGCCATCCCGAGCGCCAGGGCGAACATGCCCAGCTTTCACGATCGACCCGTATCCCCTCATCCGGGGACCATTCGCCCGATCAGCGAGACGCGACCACGGACCGGAGGAAGGTCTCCACCGTGCTCGCGAGATCTTCATTCGCGGACACCAGTTCGGTCGCGACGCTGGCGACGTTTCCGGAGGCCACCGTCGTCAAGTTCGCAGCGCCCACCAACTCCTCCATGGCGTTGGTGACCCGCGCCGTCCCCTCCGAGGCGCCGAGCGCGCTGTCGCTGATCCCTTTCGTGGCCGCGCCCTGCTGAGAGATCGACTGTGCGATCAGGCTCATGCACGCGTTGGCCTCGTGCATCGACACCGTGATGGCTTCGATCGCGACGACGGAGTCCCGGGTCGATGTCTGGATGCCATCCACCTGCTTGGCAATTTCCTGGGTGGCGGCGGAGGTCTGTTCGGCCAATTGCTTGACCTCACTCGCCACCACAGCGAACCCCTTACCGGCATCGCCCGCGCGCGCCGCTTCGATGGTTGCATTCAACGCCAGCAGATTGGTCTGTCGGGCGATCGTTGAGATGACCTGAACCACGTCACCGATGCGGGCCGCGGCCTGGGAAAGCCCCGCAATCATCGTGTTGCTGGACAGGGCACTCTGGCTTGCGCGGCCAACCACTTCGGCGGAGTAAGAGACACGGTCGGCAACCTCGTTGATCGACAGGGCAATCCTGCTCGCCGAGTCCGCAACCGTGCTCACGCTGTCTGCCGACTCGTTGGCTGCGTCAGTCGCTTCATTGGCTTTGCTGAGGGATGCTGCCGCGATCCCGCCAAGACTTGCCGCAGTAGCCTGCATTCGGGCGGCATCCGACGTCGTCTTTTTCAGCAAGGAGCCGACATGGTTCCGGAAGTCGTCAATCAGTTCTTCGGTTTTCGATTGATGCCGAATGCGCATCTGCTCATCGGCCCGCGCCTCGGCTTCGAGGCGTTGGCGTTGCGATGCATTCTCGCGGAAAACGTTGATGGCCTGGCACATCCGCGCGAGTTCGTCCCGCCCTTTGCTGAAGGGAATCGCGACATGGATGTCGCCGCGGGCCAGATCGAGCATGGTCTTGGTCACGGCTTGAACCCTGACGATGACGAGCTTGTGGATGAGCCAGAACAGGCAGCCGAACACCAGCGTAATCATGACGGCGAGAACGGAAGCGACGGTCCTCGCCTCGCTGTCGGATTTTGCGATCGCCGATTTCAGCGGGGCATACGCATTGATGGACCCCAGAACGGTCTTCGATCCGACCGGTAAGTCATGACAGTTCGCACATCCCGGATGTGCGGAGGCCGGAAGTGGAGCCGAAATCTTGAGGAAGCCGTCTTCCTCGGTGACGATCGGTTCATTGCGACCGTCGATGAACTGCTGCAGAGCTTTTCGCTCAAAATCCGTTTCGACCGCCGTCGCGGTTCCGCCCGACGATGGTATGCCCGTGATGGCGGGATCATTCACGAGGCGGACACGCAGATTGTCGGGGCCAAAATCATGGATGACAGCGTCGTCGACGGCGCGGATCGTCGTCGTCCACGTCTCTCGGACAGCGTCCTTATCTTGTTTGGAAGAGGCCTGTTCGAACTCGGCGTTGAACTTCTTTGTCGAAACCATGAACATTTCGACGGATCGGGCGATGCCGGTCATGGCCGAAGTCATTGCGGCGTCCCGCGCCATCGGCCGTAGCGTAAACGCGCCGATGTATATCGCGAGTGTCGAGCACAGCACGACGAGCGACACAGCCATGAGTGCAAAAATCTTATTCCTCACGGGCACCCGCCTTGATCAGCAACGATTGATGCCATGCGTAATATATATAGCGGATTAACGAAATTATAACGCAGATAATGACTCAAAAAACCCCATATCTACAGTCTTGATTGGCCAGTAGTGAGTTATATTTCAATTTTCTCAGGTAAATCAGGCTGCGCGACGACGTCCGCACAACCCCGCTCGGGTTTTGGGGATACGGGTCAGAGATGTTCGGCGCCGGGATGTGTAAGAGCGGGTCTGTTTCGAGCCGTCCAGCCTCGGCAAACCATGCATCGAATATGGCTTTGTCAGATTTGAGGCCTTGCCGCACCTTTAGAGCGCCCCGTGATCACCTGCCGCGCCGGCGGCGGAGCCAACGCCGGATTGCGATCACGAGTGAAGCGGCGAGCACCAGCAATCCCAGGACCGGGTGCACGATGGCGCCGGCCTGGAACAGGACAAACACGCCGAGCACCACCATCCAGGGCTTCAGCGGCGTGTCCTCTCCGACATCGCCGCCGGGCGGCGATCCGGGATGCGGCTGGTCGGCGGCCGGCTCGGGGCGACGGCCGATGGAGGGCAGGCCGCTTCGTCCGGGAACGCTTTGGGCGGGCCGCTCGGCCTCGAGCAGGATGGGATCGGGCTGCGGCGGCGGGCGTTCGGCCGGGCTCCACCAGCCCTCGCGCGGCGGCACGCCCCGCGCGGATTGCGCGCGGAAGGGGGTGATCCGGGGCTGGGCCGATTGCTGCGGCGCCCCGTGTTTCTCGGCGAGCCGCCGCGCCTGCGCGACCAGGGGAGCACCGGCTTCGGGCGTGACCATCCGGACGAAGCGGGCAAAGCCCAAAGCCGCCGCGAGCACCGCCTGCCCCTCGCTCCGGCCCCAGCGGCGGCCGGCGGGTCCGTGCCCCTCGATGCCGTGCAACAGGGCGCGGAACCGCCGTAGGGTCTCGCGCGGCACCGCGACCCGCTCGTTCACCGTGAGCCCGGTGACCTCCTGATGCCGCCCCCGCCGCATCACGCGCGTCTTGTCGGGATGGATTGTGAAGCCTTCCCCGGCGACGATCTCGTGCACGTATTTCAGGAGCGCGCCGACCTTGCCCGCGGCCTCGCCCGAAGCGGAGAAGGTCATGTCGTCGGCGTAGCGCGTGTAGGCGAAGCCGAGCGACGCGGCGAGGCCGGTGAGGCGCGCGTCGAGGCGGGTGCAGACGAGGTTGGTGAGCGCCGGGCTCGTGGGCGCCCCCTGGGGCAGGCGGCGGGGGCCGCGTGCGGCGTAGAAGCGCTGCCCGTCGATCTCGACCTCGTCGACATCCGGCTCGGTGCAGAGCAGGGCGAGCACCGTAGCCACCGGCTCGGCATAGCCGAGGCCCCGGAACTTGCCCTTGATCCGGCGGTAATCCAGCGTCGGGAAGAAGTCCTTGAGATCGAGATTGACCACCACGTCCCGCCCCACATGCAGGGCGGCGTTCGTCAGGATCGAGCGGCCCGGAACGAAGCCGTGGGCCGCGTCGTGGATGCCCGCATGAGCCAGCACGGCATCGAGAATCCAGTATTGCGCCCGCTTGAGCCGGGGCATCGGCGCCGAGATGGCACGCAGCCCACCGGTCTTCTTCGGGATGGTGAAACGCTGGTAATGGCTCACCGTGGCGAGCGCCCTGTCATAGGCGAGGAAGCGCAACTCGCCGAGGCCGATCCCCATGGCCTCGGCCACCGCGACGGGGCTCGCCAGGTCCGGCAAGCCGTCGGCTCGCGACGCTCCGGCGTCTCCCCCCGAGAGACCCGCCGAGACGCCCTCGCCGAGATAGAGGATCTCCCGGTTCCGGCGCCCGTGCCAGGCGAGCGCGCGTTCGTGCCGTCCGCGCGCGCCGTTGAGCTTGGTTTCGCGCCGCCGTTCCAGAGCCGCCTTCTTGCGGCGCTTGTGCATCGCCTTGAGGGCGGCGTCCGGATTCTTCCAGAGCGCCGCGTTGCGATGCAGGTCCGTCAGTTCGCGGGTGAGCTCGCCCCTTCGGCGGATGACGTCCTCGGGGAGGTTCGGCTGATCCGTCCCGGCCGGCCAGTAACCGAGCCGGATCATCTCTTCGAGGACGACCTCGTCCTTCGAGCTCTCGCGGATGCGGTCGTAGAGCTGTTGCCGGGTGAGCGAGCCGGGCTGGACGCTCATGGGCGGCTCGCCCGCACGGGAGGACGAGTGAGGGACGCCGGGCGGAAAGCCTTCGTCAAGTCTCGGGACTGGTCCGGTCCACTCGATGCCGGCACGACCCCTACCGCGCGTTTGGGTTCAAGGAACCCAAACAGAAAGCGCGCGGTAGGGGTCTGTGCCGGCCCAGTGAAGAGCGGGCCAGTGACGCTTTGCCAGGCAGGGTGCAGAGACGGCGAAACGCCGCCCAGAATGCAAGGTCCGCTCCACCCGACGTCCCTCAGGGGAAGAAGCTTAAAGCATGCCGGGGAGGGCATCAATCGGTTCCCGACGCGGTTCCTCACGCCTGACTCCTCATCGGCTTGCCCTCGACCTGCGCGTGGACGATGCGGCGCAGGGCCAGCATGTGCTCGCAGGGGCCGCGCATCAGTTTGTTGCGGATGTAGAAGCCGCAGGTGCAGTGGCCTCCGACCATGCGGTCATCCGCGTCGATCTCGACGGCGGTCGCCATGGCCCGGCCGTCGTCCAACACGGAGCCGGTGAGGCTGCGCCGGCCCTCGGCGCGGGTGATGGGGCCGAGGGTCACCAGCCCGGCGGCGACGAAACGGTCGGCCTTGGCTTCCTGCTCCGAGGCGAAGCGCAGGGCGCCCGCATCGAGGGGCTCGCGGGTGAGTTCGCGCAGGCGAAACACCCGCTTGTCGAGGTCGAACATGACGCGGCCGGCCTGGACGTAGCCGCCGAGCGCGGCCTCCACCGTCGCCCGGTCGAGGCCGGTCTCGGCGGCGAGGGTCCCGGCATCGGCGAAGAGATGGCGGCCGAGCGCCGCGAAGACCCGCGCGGCGGTGCCCGCATCGACATCCGTGCGGGGGGCCAGGAGGTCGAACTGGCCGGCGCGGGACCAGTCGTTGGCGGTCCAGCCGGACAATCCGAGGGTGAAGCGCAGGCCGCCGTAATCGACCACCGCGAAGGAGGGCAGACCGGAGCCGAGGAGATGGAGGCGCACCGATCTGGCGAGCGGCAGGGCGCGGGCGAGGATCGCCAGCCGCCGCCGGCCCCAGAGCCGGATCTCGGCGCTCGCCGGCCCCCGATAGATCGAGCGCCGGAAGGTCAGGCGCTCGTTCCAGGGTTCGATCAGCACGCTCACCGGCCGGTCCGGTTCGAGCAGGAAGCGCAGGGAGCGCGGGCCGTGCCGCTCCCGGCGGGCGGCGAGCCGGGTGAGGATCGCGTGCAGGTCGACAGGGTGGAGATCGACCACGCAGGCGGGCTGCGTCATGGCGCTCGAGACCTGCAGGAAGCCCCGCATCCAGGAATCGGGCAGGTCGATCTTGTCCTCGCGATACTCCTCCGCCCCGGTGGTCTGCACCGAGAAGCCGGTGGGGTCGATGGCGAGTTCGGTGTCCCGGTCGCTGCGGATCTTCTGGAACTCGTCGTACAGAGCGTGGCTGTAATCGATGTTGGTGGTGCCGAAGGCCATCTCGCCCATGCGCTCGAACACGTCATGGTCGCAGGAGAGGCGCCCGTAGGTGGATTCGTCGAGGCTGAAACACTCGAAGAAGATCTCGTCCGGATGCACGGTGATGACCGGGTCGAGGACGATCCAGGCGTCGAGATCCTCCTTGTAAAGCCGGTCGAAATAAAGCTGCCGGGCCTTGTAGAACGGCCGCATCACCGTCTGGGACGCGGCATCGATGTCCCTGAGTTCGCGGCGCAGGGACTCGATCTCGGCCTCCAGCTCGTCCTTGCCGGCCAGCGCTTCGGCGAGAAGCTGCTGCTCGTTGGCCTGCAGCCAGGCGAAATAGGCGCTGCGGTCCTTCGGCTTGAAGCGCAGGTCCGACACCACGACGTGGTGCAGGGCCGAGATCGCCTCCCGGAACGGCAGGTGGCGGGCGACCCGGCCGTTGAAGAAGGTCGGCGCGCGCAAGGTATCGGGCGCGAAGCCGAGCCGCGTCGTTCCCCCTTCCGTGACGGCGCGGCTCTCGCCGAGGTAGCGATGGACGACGTTCATCGGGCACCCTCCGACAGGGATCCGGGGGCGGGCCGTGCCACGGAGGGGCGCCGGACGAGGGGCGTATCGAGATCCGGATAGGCGTTGGCGATGTCGCGAAGCGCCAGGATCGCGGCGTTCCGGTCGCGCGCCGTGACGCTCAGTGACAGGTCGGCGAAGAGGGCCAGCAAACCTTGCGCCCGCTCGCGGCTGCGCAGGGCCTCCCCCTTCAGGAAGGCGGCCATCCTGTCCTTGGCGGTCCGCCCCGTCAGCACCTGCAGCATGACGATGCGGGCGAGCGGCACGAGACGCGCGAAGGCCTCCTCGCTTTCCACCGCCTGCGCCGTCAGGAGCTCCGTCACCAGGAGGTGCATCGAGGGCGAGGGATGTTCGAGGAGGCGCAGGATCTGGGCATCCGCCTCCCCCGGCCGCAGCCGGCTGCGCAGGAGCCGGCGGGCGAAGGCCAGGACCTCCGGCTTGACGCTGTCGGTGACGACAGCGAGGGCGTCCGGCGTCCAGGCCTCCTCCGCCCAGGTCGCGAAATGGCTCTCCGCGAAGGCGAAGGTCTCCGGCCAGTCGCTCTCGACGAGGAGGACGGCCTCGGCCGCCTCGTCCTGGAAGCGGGAAGGCTCGGCGAGATAAGCGGCCATCGCCCATTGCCGCACGGCGAGATGCGAATGGCCTCCGAGCCGCGCGATCTGGCGCACGCTGAAGAGGCCCGGCGCCCGCTCGGCCAGCACGATCGCCCCGAGGCGCTGCGCGCCCTTGGCCTGCGCCTGCAGGAGGCGCCACAGGGTGCCGGAATCCAGGGCGGCGAGTTCCCCCGGCATGGCCTCGCCCAGGAGCGCGACGATGTCGGCGACGAACCGGTCGTCCGGCGCGGTGCGGAACAGGCTCGCGATGAGGGCTTGCGCCAGCGGGCCGGCGCTGGCCGGATCGGCATCGACCAGGCGCCTCACCAGGGGCCGCGCCGCCTTTCGCAGGACGGGCGAAGGACCGGAGGCGAAGGCGAGGATGGGGTCGGCGTGCCGGCCGAGCCGGGCGTCGTCGAGGCGCGACAGGAGGCCGATGGCGGCGTCCCGCACGTCCAGGGAGTCCGAGCCGATCAGGGCGTACCATTGCTCGGCGGGCAGGCCATCGGCATCGGTGCCGGACAAGGCCAGCAGCGCGACGCCCGCAGCCATCATCTCCAGGGCCGGATGCGCCATCAGCGCGGCGATGTCCTGCCCGGGCACCGGCATGTCGTGGTTCGGCCAGAGCAGCGGCAGGCCGGCGCGCATGGCCCGGACCGATGCCGCCGCCTCCGCGTCGAGGACCGGCGGCATCGCCCGCAGCCACGCCACCAGCCGCTCGGCCAAAGGCCCGGCGACGCCGGCCGGAAGCCCGCGCTCGCGGGCGAGGGGGAGGAGCGCCGCCTCGACCTCCGGCGCGGCACTCGTGAGCAGCGCGAGGGCCAGCGCCACGGTCGACCAGGGCAAATCCGCCTCGGCCTCGATCCGCCGCAGGGCGAGCATCCGCGCCTCCGGAAACCGGGCCTGGACGAGGACGGCGAGGAGTTCGGGATCGGCCCCGCCCCGGGCGAGCCGCTCCCGCGCGATTTCCAGGCCGAGGGCGGCGACGGCGGGCAGAGTCGCGCCGAGCAGGCGGCCGATCGCGGCGGCATCGAGGGCGGCGCAGGCGGCGGTGTCGGCCCTCAGGACGCGCAGCCCCAGCATCGCCACGGGGTCGATCCGCCCCTCCGTGGCGAGACGGAGCGCGAGGTCGGGCCGGGCGCTCCAGAGGTCGCGGAAGGCCTCGTCCCGCGAGTCGAGGTCGGTGTCGGCATCGAGGAAGAACGTGGCCGAGCCCGAGCGCGGCCGTGCCTGCGGGGCATGGCGGAACAGGAGATGGCTCGCCGCCCAGTGGGTCGCGAGGGGGCCGCGCAGGCGGGGCTCGCGGCCCCAGGCGCCGTTCGCCTGACGCCGCCACAGGGTCGAGACTGTGCGCGGACCCAGATCCTCCGGCCGTACTCTCAGCAGCAGCCCGGCGGCCATCTCGGCGAAGGCCGGATCGCCGACCTCGCCGCGCTTGCGCAGGGCCCGCCAGATCCGGCGCTTGAGGTAGAGGGAGGTGGCCGAGGACAGGCCGATCCGCGCGTCCGGACCGCCCCGTTCATCGCGCACCACGAATTGCCGCCGCAACTCGGCCGAGTAGACCATGGGGTCGCCGGATTTGTACATCGCCTTCGCGGTTTCGAGCCGCAGCGCGGTGGCGCCGAAGAGGCCGGCATCGTCGGCCATCTCGGCATGTTTGAAGAGGCGGCGCAGGCCGATGAGGTAGGGAGGCCGGGGGGCCAAGCGCGGGAGCGCGGCGCAGAGGCCCGCATGCAGCACGGCATCGTCCTGCGCGCAGCGGCCGAGCGCCACCAGCGCCGGCCCGACGGCGAGGGGCTTGGCCCTGGCGAGGGCAGTCAGCGCGGCGACGAGGCCGTCCGCGTCGCCGGCGCGGGCCGGCCGGGCGACCGCCTCCGGCAGGTCCGCCTCCTCGCCCGAGGGGCGTCGTTGCGCGCCCATCAGCGGCGAGACCAGGGCGAAGCGGGCGAGGTCGCGGATCACGACGCTGCCGGTCTCGGCCGCCACGGCCTCGAGGATCGGTGCGGCCTTGCCGCCCACGGCGCGGGCCAGCGCCCAGACCAGGGCGTAGCTCGCCCCCGCCGGCCCGACGTCCCGCACCAGGGCGACGAGGTCCGGCTCCGCTTGCGCGATGCGGAGCTGGCCGATGCGCCAGAGCAGGCGCTCGCGATCCTTCTCCGGCCAGAGCCCGCGACGGCAGGAGGCCAGCCGCGCGAGAAGGATGCCGTCGCGGCCCTCGGCCGGGGCCCCGGCCGTGCCTGTCACGGATGATGCTACGGGCTGGTCGCTCCGACGGTAGCCGCCGTTGATCTTCGCGACGACGACACTGTCGAACACTTTCGCGGCGGCATCGGCCGCGATCGGCTGCGCCGTCTTCGATCCCTCACGCAGGACCGCGCCGCGTCGTCCGTAGCGGATATTGACGAGGAACCGCTCCGGTGCTGCGACCGCGTCGTTCTCCACGAGGTCCACCTCGTAGACCTTGTCGGAGGCTCCCTCCTTCAGGTGGAGGCGCGCCGCGCGGACGACCCTCATGCAGCGGACCCGGAGAGGGCGACACTGCGATCCTTGGGTCTCTGCATCATGGCTCCTCGCGAGACGGGGAAGAGGCGGCGACCGGCCCGGTGACGTGCGGCGTTCCGGTCGCAGGGATGTCTAGCCGCCCCGCGATCGCGGGGGCAACCCTAAGAGGCCGGGGCGGACCGTGATGGGCGCGTACCCCATCCGCCCCGCCTGCTCAGCGCGGGACCACCGAGGCGGCGACACGCTCGGCCCGCGCGAGGGCGTCCGGCTGGTCCGCGCCGGCGAGACCGATGACGCGCAGGTAGCTCTTACCCTCGAAGCGGATCGTCTGGGTCACCCCGACCTTACGGCCGGACCGGACGTCCTTGCCGGTGGCCCGCAGGCGGACGAGGACCGCGCCGCCCTCGGTGGTGCGGCTCTCGTCGGTGACCGCGATGTCCTTCACCTCGCGGATGGTGCCCAGCGCCTTGCGGGCGAAGGCGCTCTGCTGGCCGGTCGCGACCGGAGCCTTCCCCAGGGAGGGCGCCACGATGACGAGCGGCTGGGTGCCTTCGGGATCGACGTCCTTGGGGCCATCGGTGAGCAGGAGGGTGTTTCCCATCAGCGTCCGTACCGGGCGGAACCCGGCCAGGTCCCCCACCGAATAGGGCATGGCCGCGATCTGATCCGCCACGCTGCCGGGGGAGCGGAAGGCGATCGTGCCCAGCGCCGCCTCCACCGCCTGGTTCGGCACCTGCCCACGGGCCGCTTCCGGAACCTGCACGGTGACGAGGCCGGTGCCATCCCCGCCCCGCACCACCGCGACCCACTTGGTATAGGCGATCCCCCTGGCCGACTGGCTGCCACGCAGGACCCGCCCCTCGCCGCCGGCGACGGACAGCGGCTCGGCCGCTCCCACGGCGGCAAAGCCCGTCGAACGCAGGGAATCGGGGGTGAATTTTTCGGCGAGCTGCCCATACGCCTCGGCCGGCATCGCGACGATGACGATGGAGGCGCCGGACGGATGCTCGAAGCCGGCGAAGCTCTTAGCCAACGTCATCCCGGCGGGCGGCACCAGACCGATCCCGCCGGCAGGCGGAAAGACCGCCTCGGCGGCACGGGCCGGCATGAGCGGGGCCGAGACGAGCAAGGACACGACAAGGCCCAGGAGGGCCAGCAGCCGGCCGGTGGCGCGGCGGAAACGGGGAAGAACCATTCTGGAAGCGTCTCTCGAGAGTGGGACATCGGCGTCGGCGGAGCTTGCCCCGACGCCAGCTCGCAATTCCCGAGAGCTTGGCCGGCGGAGGCTCGGAGCGTCAAGCCACCGGGATCCGTGTGTGAACCGTCCACCCTGCTCCGCGTCGCCGCTGACACCGCACAACGCCCGCCCGCGCTTCGTTGGCATCGCGCGCTATGTCACCTGTGGAGCTCTCAGCCTCAGTGCCATGGTCACCATGTTGGGTGATAGCAAGTATGTCATCCAGGGCATCACCGGAGGGCTTCCTGGCTGGAAGGCCAAGGGCTGGAAGGCAGCCGGCGGGAAGTCGGTGGCGAACAAGGAACTATAGCAGACGCTAGAGATGGCCGCATCGCAACATCAGAGCGTGAGGTGGGTGTGAGGAAGGGTCACGCCGGACAACGACTGAACGAGCGCGTGGACGAGGTCGCGAGCGAGGAGGCCCAGCAATCTAGCGCTCACACCAACGAATACGCGAGCGCCGCAAAATTATAATTATAATAAACCTTAAGTCTTATTAATTTTTTTCGACCGACTAGATTTAACTTTGCCTTTCTTGTTATCGTTTTTTCTATCTACGCCCCTCGACTGCTCCTCAATCATAGTTTCTTTTTCATCTAGATCGATAATATCAATGATATGCTCAGGCAGAAATACAATTTCTGCACCTGGCTGCAGATAGTGATCGCCCTCGAATGAGACGGGAGTATTGTTCAGAGCGCCAATTATATATGGACCATCGGAGTGGGAAACCTCAACCCACATACGCTCACCAAAGAACATCTCTTGATTATCGTTTTCTTCGTCTAATAGTGCGATTTCAAAAACTAGCTTGACCAGATATCCTTTGATCACATTTCTGCGTTCTTGCTCAGTGGGTATCTTGAATGTTTTGGGATAGAGTTCACTCTTGGCTACCCCGCTCTCTAAGTACCAGCCATCGAGCTCCGCAGTAGCAAGCCGGAATGGCTTCTCGTGACTAGGTTCTGATTGCTCAAGAATAAAGGTCGGCCTGCTCCCTAAAGTCGGCGGCGAGTAGCGTGGCACATCGTAGATCGTTCGGAGCAACTCCTCGAAGCTTTCATCCAAATTAGAAATTGATCTAACGTCCAAGGCCCTTACGCCTTGAAAATGGGACGGAATTGCGCAGTCGTTTCCTGCTTCGAATTCACCAGAGCGAATAAGAGGGATGAATTTTCGTCGGGGGATTCCAGCAGCAAGCTCTCCAGAAATAATCTATTGCTCGTAACCTACACCGCCCCTTCTCGCTTGTGATCTCGATCGATAATTAGGAGTGCAAATCACGAGCGCGAAGTCACATTCGGAAAGCTTTCTTTCCATAAATTCCGTCAGACTATCTCCAAGCTTAACATGCCATTGATCCAAGAAAACTTGGACGCCATTGATCACAAGACGCTCAGATAACTCTCTCACCCATGTTTTATGATCATCATCATCCCAAGAGTATGAGATAAAAGCGGAAGGAGTGAGACGTGCCATTCGTTCGTTAAAACCAAGCGCTGCGGGGCATCATTCTAGCTATTCGCAGAGCTACCCGCCAAGCACTACAGAAGCCTTTCCCCTGTTCGCGCTAACTCGAAAATGCGTCAGGGGTAGTTCGATGGCGATGCGCTCCAGCGCCTCCGTCATCGTGATCGTGATCGTGATCGTCATTAGGGGCACCGTACCATACGCCTTCGCCGCGCTGTTAGGAGCGTGCCCCACGATTGCATCCGCAACGCTGTCGTTGATCCTTGCAGACCGAGCGAGGGTCGTGAAGCGGTGCCGCCAAGCATGGGACGGGTCTCTTCGGTGCGCTCGGCCAACCTCTAACCCAAGCCCCAGCACAAGGCTGGCCTGTCGTAGAGCTGCCGGAATGTGCTCATTAAGCCTACGGCAGCTGTGTTGGTCGATGATGAGACCACGGCGACCGAGCATCCCAGCAGAGAAGCCCCCTGCCCGCTCCTTGATGCTCCTGGCACGGCGCTCAACGTCTGACAGGATCATCAGTGCGGCACGTCCGAACTGCCCACCTTCGCCTTCAGGTTTCCTACTTCAGCCCGGAGCCACCGCTCCGCTGTGCCCGGATCATCCTCCAGGGTGTCAGCAAGGGCGCAGTAGACTTCGCCTGCAAGCGCCAGAGCCTCTTTAAGAATCAGCCCTTTGGGGCCTTCGCGCACGGAGCGCCATACGGCCTCCAGGTACGCCACTGCTACTACTTGCCGAACCTTGGCTTCCTGCGGTTCGCGAGTGCGCAGCGAGACGCTAACGTACTTCGCTGAGATCACCTTTGTGACGAACGAGTACCGATAGGGATAGCCAACGTCAGGCTACGCTCTCTATCGAGCACGTCAGCTGGGATACGCTGGATAAGTTGGTGGGTCGTGCTGACTTGCGCCTCATCGGGCGTGGCATCCGAAGGGGCATGTTGAACGCATCTGTTGAACAGTCAGATGCGGAGAAAACCCTTCAAGATGAAATGCTTTTTTGCGGATCAGCGGCTTAGCCAACTGATGGTGCCCAGGAAAGGACTCGAACCTTCACCTCTTGCAAGACTGGTACCTGAAACCAGCGCGTCTACCAATTCCGCCACCTGGGCCGGTCGGCAGATGTTTGCCGACGCGGAGGTTCGTTTAGGCGGACGGGCCGGCCGCGTCAATCGCGATTCCGGCCCGTTTCGCGGATTCCGCCTAAGCTGGGCGCTCAGGCCTCGCCGCGCCACTCGCGGATGTCGACGAAGCGGCCGGCCACGGCGGCGGCGGCGGCCATGGCGGGGGAGACGAGGTGGGTGCGCCCGCGATGGCCCTGGCGG
Source organism: Methylobacterium sp. CM6247 (assembly GCF_054817925.1). Lineage (NCBI taxonomy): Bacteria > Pseudomonadati > Pseudomonadota > Alphaproteobacteria > Hyphomicrobiales > Methylobacteriaceae > Methylobacterium > Methylobacterium sp. CM6247. Next base: position 1,805,942 of record NZ_JBTXKX010000003.1, on the reverse strand, counting down.
CCCTCGAAGTTGCGGTTCGAGGTGGAGGCGCAGCGCTCGTTGGGGCTGAGGCGGTCGGCATTCATGCCGAGGCACATGGAGCAGCCCGGCTCGCGCCAATCGAACCCGGCCTCCTTGAGGATGAGGTCGATGCCTTCCGCTTCCGCCTGGGCCTTCACCACGCCGGAGCCCGGCACCACCATGGCCGAGACCGACGGATGGACCTTGCGGCCCTCCACCATCTTGGCCACGGCGCGCAGGTCCTCGATGCGGCCATTGGTGCAGGAGCCGATGAAGACCCGGTCGAGGGTGATGTCGGTGATCTTGGTGCCCGGCGTGAGGCCCATATAGTCGAGGGCCTTGGCCTTCGATTGGCGCTTGTTCTCGTCGGCGATGGCGGCCGGGTCGGGCACGAGACCGGAGATCGAGACCACGTCCTCGGGGCTGGTGCCCCAGCTCACCAGGGGCGGCAGGCTCGCCGCGTCGAGACGGACCTCGCGGTCGAAGAAGGCGCCCTCGTCGGTGGCGAGGCTGTCCCAATAGGCGCGGGCCCGCTCGAACGCCTCGCCCTTGGGGGCCTTGGGGCGATCCTTGACGTAGGCGTAGGTGATGGCGTCCGGCGCCACCAGGCCGGCGCGGGCGCCGCCCTCGATCGACATGTTGCAGATCGTCATGCGCCCCTCCATCGAGAGGGCGCGGATCGCCTCGCCGGCATATTCGATGACGTAGCCGGTGCCGCCGGCGGTGCCGATCTCGCCGATGATGGCGAGGATGATGTCCTTGGCGGTGACGCCCGGCGGCAAGGTGCCGTCCACGGTGACGCGCATGTTCTTGGCCTTGCGCTGCAGCAGCGTCTGGGTGGCGAGCACGTGCTCCACCTCCGAGGTGCCGATGCCGTGCGCCAGCGCGCCGAACGCGCCGTGGGTCGAGGTGTGGCTGTCGCCGCAGACGATGGTCTGGCCCGGCAGGGTGAAGCCCTGTTCGGGGCCGATGACGTGGACGATGCCCTGGCGGCGGTCGAGGGCATCGTAGAACTCGATGCCGAAGTCGCGCACGTTCTCGGCCAGCGTCTCCAGCTGGAGGCGGCTCTCCGGATCCTCGATGCCGAAGCGGCGGTCCGAGGTCTGGACGTTGTGGTCCACCACGGCCAGGGTCTTCTCCGGGTGGCGCACGCGCCGTCCGGCCACGCGCAGCCCCTCGAAGGCCTGTGGGCTCGTCACCTCATGGACGAGGTGGCGGTCGATGTAGAGGAGGCTGGTGCCGTCCGGCTCGACATCGACCACGTGGTCGTCCCAGATCTTGTCGTAGAGGGTGCGCGGGGCAGTCATGGCGTGGCTGTTTCGGTTTTCGTCGTTGATCGGATCGCGGGCGGATATGTGAGTCTCGCCCTCTTTAGTAATGTTCGAAAGGCCCGCTTGGAAGTAGGCCGGCGCACACGGCGCATCGCGGTCATGACTGCCGCCCGCGCGCCGCATGGCGACCTTGGCAGATGCGGACCCGCCGCGACGGCTGGACCCTGCCCGGACGGCGGATTACAGCCGTATCGTTTCATGGCCACGCCTCTCTTGGCCACTTCCGGGGACGGATGACGAGCGCGACATGCAGCCTGCCGACCTGTTGCTCCTGAAGCCGATGCAGCCCAGCGTGATGGAGGCGCTGGCTGGCGCCTTCACCCTCCACCGCGCCGACACCGCGCCCGATCCCGACGCGTTCTATCGCGAGATCGGACCGCGCATCCGCGCCATGGCGACCGGGGCGCAGGCCCCCGTCGACCGCGCCCTCATCGAGAAACTGCCCCATCTCGAGATCGTGGCGAGTTTCGGCGTCGGCTACGATACGATCGATGTCGGCGCCGCGGCGGAGCGGGGAATCGTCGTCACGAACACGCCGGACGTGCTCTCCGACGAGGTGGCCGACCTCGCCCTCGGGCTGCTCCTGGCGACCGTGCGAGAAATCCCGCAGGCGGACGCCACCTGCGGGCCGGGCACTGGCCGACACGGACCTACCCCCTCACCGCGACCCTGCGCGGCCGGCATGTGGGCATCCTCGGCCTCGGCCGGATCGGGCGGGCCATCGCGCGCCGCCTCGAAGGGTTCGGCGTGGCCCTCTCCTATCACGGCCGCCGCCGGCAGGACGACGTGGCCTATGCCTTCCACCCGACCCTGCTGGAGATGGCGCGGGCCGTGGACGTCCTGATGATCGTGGCGCCCGGCGGCCCGGAGACGAACGGGATCGTCAATGCCGAGATCCTGGAGGCGCTCGGCCCCGACGGGATCGTCGTCAACGTCGCCCGCGGCAGCCTCATCGACGAGCCGGCGCTGATCGAAGCCCTGCGATCGGGCGCGATCCACGGCGCGGGGCTCGATGTCTTCGCCGCCGAGCCCGAGGTGCCGGAGGCCTTCCTCGGCCTGGAACGCGTCGTCCTGCTGCCGCATGTGGGCTCCGGCTCCGTCCAGACCCGGGAGGTCATGGGCCGGCTCGTGGTCGACAACCTGCTCTCCTGGTTCTCCGGCAAGGGACCACTGACGCCGGTGCCGGAAACGCCGACGAACACGCCCAGCACCGGAGCGGCCCGATGATCCGTCTCGCACGCTCCCTCGCCGGTCTCTTGACGGCAGCGGCCCTGGCCGGTCCGGCGCAGGCCCAGACTATGACCCAGAATGGGGGCCAGGGGATGGCTCAGGGCGCTCCCCAGGCGCCCTCGACACCGACCGCGCCCTCGACACCGACCGCGCCCCCGGCCGCGACGCCCGCCCCGACACCGGCGGAGCCCCCCGCCGCCCCAGGCCTCTCGGAGACGCCCGCTGCGGTGAGCCCACCCTCCGGCTTCGTGGAGACCCTGCCGCCGACCATCGAAGGCGTTCCCGGCACCTGGGACCTGTCGCGGGACGGCAGCACGCGGCGCTGCGTCATGACCCTCGCGTCGCAGAGCTTCGAGAGCGGGCGGCGCCTGTCGTTTCCCGCCGGGTGCCGCCGTGCCCTGCCGATCCTGAACGAGGTCGCCGCCTGGCTGTTCGTGGACGGCGTCGTCCGCCTCGTGGACAAGAACGTCCGGCCGGTCCTGATCTTCAAGGCGCGGGACGACCGGCGCAGCCTCATGGCCAAGACCGAGGGGGGCGAGGTCTACAGCCTCGTTCCTCTCCAGATCGTGGCGATGGCGCCCCCTCTCGCGCCGGCGCCGGATGGCGGCTCCGGGTACAAGCTCGAGCGGGACGATCCGACTGCGGCAGGCGGCCAGAATACCGGGGCGCAGACGAGCGCTGCGACGCCTGCCGGCCCGCGGCCGACGGCCGGCATCTACGCCCTCGACCGCTACCGCGAGCAGGACGTCTGCCGCCTCGAACTGAAACCCGCGGAGGGAGGCGGGACCGCCACGGTCCGCCTGCTCGAGGGCTGCCGTGACAGCGGGCTGACGACCTTCGATCCGGCCGCGTGGCTGGCGGCTCCCGGCCGGCTCACCCTGGTGGCACGGCGCGGCCATGTGGTGGGGCTGGTGCCGGCGGGGGAGAACCATTGGCGGCGCGAACCCGAGGTCGGCACCACCTTCATCCTGCGCCGGATCGAGAGCGCCCCTCCGAGCGGTTCCCCCTGACGACCACGCCTGATAGACCCTGCCGCCGATGCCCTACACCGTCGCCGCCCTCTACCGCTTCGTTCCCCTGCCCGACGCCGCAGACCTGCGTGACGCGTTGGAGCGGCGCTGCGTGGAACTCGGCATCCTCGGCACGCTCCTCCTGGCGCGGGAGGGGATCAACGGCACCATCGCGGGCAGCGCGGCCGGCATGGCCACGCTCCTGTCGGAGCTGCGCGACGGGCCGCTCTTCGGCGAGCGCCTGAGGGATCTCGACGTGAAGCTTTCGAGCGCGGAGGCCGCGCCTTTCGCTCATCTCAAGGTGCGGGTGAAGCGGGAGATCGTGACCTTCGACGACGGCGCCACCGATGCGGGCGAGGCCGGGATTCCCGTGCCGCCCGAGGCGTGGAACGCTCTGCTCGATACGCCGGGCCTCCTCCTCCTCGACACCCGCAACGCCTTCGAGGTCAATCTCGGCACGTTCGAAGGCGCCACCGACCCGCATCTGTCGCGGTTCTCGGATTTCCGGGCCTATGTCGACGGCCTCGACCCTGTCGAGCATCCGGCGGTGGCGATGTTCTGCACCGGCGGCATCCGCTGCGAGAAGGCCGGGGCCTATATGCGCGCCAAGGGGTTCGCCACCGTCCACCATCTCGAGGGCGGCATCCTGCGCTATCTCGAGACGATCCCGGAAGCCGAGAGCCGCTGGCGCGGCGACTGCTTCGTCTTCGACCACCGCATCGCGCTCGGACCCGGCCTCGTCGAGCGGCCCGACCACGATTCCGAGACATTGCGATGAGGCGGGGCCAGCCATGACCGACGACGATACGCTCTCCGCCCGCATCGACGCCCTGGAAATGCGGCTGACCGAGCAGGACGTGGTCATCGACGACCTCAACGCGACGATCACCGCGCAATGGCGCCAGATCGATGCCCTGACGCGGCATCTGGCCAAGCTCGTAGAGCAGGTCGAGGAGGCCGGCGCCCGCACCGGCACCGGCGCCCCGGAACCGCCCCCGCCGCATTATTGAGCCCCTGATCTGGACTCACCTCCGAGCGAGAATCGGCCGCTCGCATGGTTTCAATCCGTCATCCCGAGGCGGAGTGCTCTTCGCGTGCAAAGCAGCGCCACGCGCGAGACCCGGATTTCCGTTGTCGCCGCTCGATGAGAAGAGGCGATGTGAAAGCCTCTTCTATTCCGCCGCCGGCCGATCCAGCCTGAGGAGACGCGCGGACCGCGTCCGCAGGGGCCGGCGCTCGGGCTCGGCGCCGGTGACGAGGGAACGGCGGGCATCCGCGATGGCGCCGTGCACCGCATCGATGGCCAGGATCAGGGCGTTCATCGCGCGGGTGTCGACATTGCGCTCGCGGGCATGCTGAACGACGTCGGTGACGAGATCGTCGGTCTCGCGAACGAGGCCGTCGAGCTGCTCCCTCGTGGTGGCCGAGCGGATGTCCCTGAGGATGTCGAGCAGACGGTCGAGGACCACGTCCACCCGCTCCCGGCGCTGGCGGGCGAGGCGCTGGCCGAGCCAGGCGATGCCGGAGCCGATCGTGCCGCCGAAGAAGGCGAGGAGGTAGACGTAATCCTCGTAGCGTTCGAACAGGGTCTGCTGCTCACGCTCGAAATAATCGACCGCCCCCGGATGGTTGGGAAGGCGGGCGCTGGTGGCGGCCACCGACGTCTCGAAATCCGGAGCCTTCATCAGGTTGGCGATGGGGGCGTTCGGCGCGAGTTTCGAGCGCCATTCGAACAGGTGCTGGGTCACGGACGCCACCGAGTAGCGGCTCACCGCGCCCCGCGCCATCAGCCGGTAGGAGGCGCCCACCGTCTTCACGTCCTCATCCGGGCGCTTGGGCCGGCCGCCGAACGTACCCGCTGGGATCGTCGCCGATTGCAGTTCCGGCATGCGCTGCACGATCGCGTCGCCATCGGGCACGGAGACGATGGTGATCTTCTTCTCGTGGGAGGCCATCTCCACCGCCCGCACCGTGGAAATCGCGGCCTTCGAGGTCGGGGCCGCGATGACGGCGACGGCGTCCACGGTGCCGGCCTGCAGGGCGGCCGTGACCTCGCCGGGCTTGAGCGGCACGAGGGCGATATGGCTGGCGGCGAGCGTCTGACCGGGTTCGGGCGCCGGCACGGCCGTGAAATCGTAGAAGGCGAGGAGATTGGTGACGAAGGGCCGGTCGGCGGCGTGGCGCTCGACGATGCCGAGGCGCTTCTTCGCAAGGTCGGGGAAGCTCTCGATCTCGCTCGCTTCCGGCGTGGCGATGAGCAGCGTCTCCTCGTGCAGGAGGGCTAAGGTCAGGCCGTTATCGGGCAGGAACACGTCGGGTCGGACCACGGCGAGGTCGGCGCGACCCGCCTGGAGCGCCGCGGCGCTGTCGCGCACGTCGTCATAGGTCCGCACATTCAGGCGCACGTCCTCCCGTGCCCGGCTCAAGGCCTGGGCGTAGGTTTCGAGCAATTGCGCCTCGGCCCCATCGCGAGGGCCGACCGCCACCGTGAGAACGGTCGGGCGCGACAGGTAGACCACGGCGGCCGCCAGGACGGCGAAGCCGAGGCCGAGCGCGACCAGGAGCCACTCGCGCTTCAGGAGGAATGCCGGCATGACATGCATGCGTCCTCTCGGGGTAAGACAGGAAACCGGTTCACGGTCGAGACGATGCGCGACATGATCCTGAAACCTGTCCGAAGCGTGATGAACCGATGAACGCTCGAAACGTTGCAGCGGGTCGGCCTGGGCCCTCTCGTGAGGCAAAACCCACGCCCCGCGAGGCAAAACCTAATACCCGCGAGGCAAAACCCACGCCCCGCGAGGCAAAACCTACGCCGCCGGTCACGGCCGCGTATCTGGAGCGCGTCGCCCTGCACTATCTGGAGCGCTACAGCGCCTCCGTGGCGATGCTGCGCCAGACCTTGGAGCGCCGGGTCGCCAAGAGGTGCCGGCTCCGGGACGAAGACCCGGCCACCTTCGCCGAGACCATTGCCGCCATCGTGGAGCGCGCCCGTTCCTCCGGCCTCGTGGACGATGCCCGGTTCACCGCCGCGCGGGCCGCGACCCTGCGCCGGCGCGGGACCTCCGCCCGCGGCCTCGCGGCCAAGCTCGCGGCCAAGGGAGTCGACCGGACGCTGATCGCCGAAACTCTGGAGACCGAGCGCGACCGGGGCGAGGAGGAAGGCACCAATGCGGAGGAGGTGGCGGCCCGCGCCTATGCCAAGCGCCGCCGCCTCGGCCCGTTCCGCCGCCCCGACCTCCGTGCCGCCCACCGCGACAAGGATCTCGCCTCGATGGCGCGGGCCGGGTTCTCGTACGGATTGGCGAAGACGATCGTCGACGAGGAGGTGAATGCGGAGGACGGGCTCGACCGGTGATGGAGGTATCTCCGTCAGCCGAGCGGTGCTTCCGCCTCTCCCCGCGTGCGGGGAGAGGGCTTCATGCCCCCTCGTCGGGGCATGAAGCGAGGCGGCAGCCGAAGGTGGGGGGCCGAGCCGTACAAGCCTCATCCGGATTCACCCCCTCACCCCCGCTTCGGCTTTCGCCTGCGCTCGCCGCATGGACGACAAGGTCCATGCGGCCCTCTCCCCGCCCGGCGGGGAGAGGGGACAGCACCCTGCGGCATTTCCGACCCGGCCCGACAAAAACTTGAACGAAACACGAACGACGCGCATGTCCCTGTCATGGACGAGACCCTCGCCAAGAAGCTGCGCATCCTGGCCGATGCCGCGAAATACGACGCCTCCTGCTCCTCGTCGGGGGCACCCAAACGGGTGGCGGGCAAGGGCGAACTCGGCTCCACCACCGGGGCCGGCATCTGCCACGCCTACACGCCGGACGGGCGCTGCATCTCGCTCCTGAAGATCCTGCTGACCAATTACTGCCTGTTCGATTGCGCCTATTGCGTGAACCGGCGCTCCTCCAACGTCGCTCGCGCCAAATTCACCGTCGAGGAGGTCGTGACCCTCACGGTGGAGTTCTACAAGCGCAACTACATCGAAGGGTTGTTCCTGTCCTCGGGCATCATCAAGTCGCCCGACCACACGATGGAATTGCTGACGCGGGTGGCCAAGAGCCTTCGGCGCGACCACGGCTTTCGCGGTTACATCCACCTGAAATCGATCCCCGAGGCGAGCCCCTGGCTGGTGGAGGAGGCGGGGCTCTATGCCGACCGGCTCTCGATCAACCTCGAACTTCCAACCGATGCCAGCCTGCACCGGCTGGCGCCGGAGAAGAACGGCCCGGTCATCCAGAACGCGATGAAGCAGATCGGCGCGCGGATCACCGAGGCGAAGGCCGAGAAGCGCCGGTTCTCGCCCGCCGGCCAGTCGACGCAGGTCATCGTCGGCGCGGACACTACCACCGACGAGGCGCTGATCCGCAAGAGCGCCCTCCTGTACGGCTCGTTCAACCTGAAGCGGGTCTATTACTCGGCCTTCAGCCCGATCCCCGACGGCTCCGCCATCCTGCCGCTGAAATCCCCGCCGCTCCAGCGCGAGCACCGGCTTTACCAGGCCGATTGGCTGATCCGGTATTACGATTTCTCCGCCGACGACGTGGCGGATGCCGCCGAAGACGGCATGTTCTCCCTCGACATCGATCCGAAACTGGCCTGGGCCCTGAAGCACCGGGGGCGTTTCCCCGTGGACGTGAACGCCGCCGACCGCGAGATGCTGCTGCGGGTGCCGGGCCTCGGTGCGCGTGCCGTCGACAAGATCGTGAAGGCGCGCCGCCACACACGGCTGCGCCTGGACGACGTCGCCCGTCTCACCTCCGGCCTGAAACGGGCCCGCCCGTTCCTGATCGCCGCCGATTATCACCCGGGCCCCGGCGGTACCGACCGGCTGGACCTGCGCGCCAAGCTCGTCGAGCCAGCGCGGCAGCTGAGCCTGTTCTGATGGACCGCGATGGTGAGCACCACCCTCCCCCCTCTGCGGGGGAGGGTGCCTGCGGAGCAGGCGGGAGAGGGGACGACCTTTCCGGAGATGGCGCTCCCCTCTCCCAACCCTCGCTCACGCGAGGGCCACCCTCCCCCGTAGAGGGGGCAAGGTCGGGTGGATCACTCCAAACGATCACCCTCCGCGAGGGCGCCGATCTCGACGGGTTCCGCGCCGCAGCGCGCCGGCTCGCCGCCGCATCGGTCCCGCCCGATAGAGTAGTCTGGTCCATCGGGCAGGCCCCCGGCCTGTTCGGACAGGTCTCCCAGCCAGAATCCGGCTCCGATGCGCCACTAAGCCTGCCGCGCGCGGTGGCCGACCTGATCCGCATGGTCGTCCCGCACCGCGACCCCGAGCGCTACGCCCTGCTCTACACCCTGATCTGGCGCATCACGCACGGCGAGCGTGGCCTGCTGGAAGTGGGAAGCGACCCGCTGGTCCATCGGCTCGACCGGATGCGCAAGGCCATCGCCCGCGACCTGCACAAGATGCACGCCTTCCTGCGGTTCCGGCGGACTGAGGCCGACGGTGTCGAGCGCTTCGTCGCCTGGTTCGAGCCGGACCATCACATCCTGGAGGCGGCAACCACGTTCTTCGTCTCGCGTTTCCGGTCGTTGCACTGGACGATCCTCACGCCGGACGGCTCCGCCCACTGGGATGGGGAGACCCTGACCTTCGGCCCCCTGGGACGACGCGAGGATGCGCCCGAGGCCGACGGGTTCGAGGCCGGCTGGCGCGATTATTATGAGAGCACGTTCAACCCCGCCCGCACCAACCTCGTCGCCATGCGGGCGGAAATGCCGAAGAAGTATTGGCGCAACATGCCGGAAACAGCGGCGATCCCCGGCCTCGTCCGCGCCGCCTCAGCCCGCACGGAAGCCATGATCGAACGGGAGCCGCAAATGCCGACCAAGCGTAACCCCGCCAAGGCCGTCGCCGCCATGTCCGACCAGGATCCCACCTCCCTGGAGGAGCTCAATGCCATCATCCGGCGCTCGGAGCCCCTGGTGCCGGGCGCGACCCAGGCCGTCCTCGGCGAAGGCCCTGCCCATGCCGCCATCGCCTTCGTCGGCGAGCAGCCGGGCGACCAGGAGGATCGGCAGGGCCGCCCCTTCGTGGGACCGGCCGGGCAGCTCCTGTCCCGCGCCATGGCGGATGCGGGCATCCAGCGGAACGCGGCCTACCTCACCAATGCGGTCAAGCATTTCAAGTTCGAGGAGCGCGGCAAGCGCCGCATCCACCAGAAGCCCACTGCCGGCGAGGTGAGCCATTACCGCTGGTGGCTCGACCGGGAGCTGGATTTCGTGGCCCCCAAACTCGTCGTGGCCCTGGGCGCCACCGCCGTCCTGGCCCTGACGGGCAAGGCGATCCCGATCACCCGCGCCCGCGGCCCCGCTTCTTTCGGCAAGCCCTATGAGGGCTTCATCACGGTGCACCCCTCCTACCTCCTGCGCCTCCCCGACGAAGCCAAGGAAGACGCTTACGCGGCCTTCGTGGCCGACCTGAAACGGGTCGGGGATCTGGCGCGAACGTTGGGGGGATAGCGGCTTGGCCACGGGATCCGGCTCTACGATCGATGACCTTGCCCTAGCTGCGGGTACGACCTGCGCATTCGGGTGTCACGGGTCCGCCTGAGATGCCTCGGGTAGGATAGAAAAGTCTGATGACCGTAGCGACCCCGGAAGAGGGATCGTCCGCGTTGCTGGACGTCATGCAGCGACCCAGCCAGAGCACGGCGTGTCGGACCGTCACCCGTCGATCGACAGCATGACGCGATGCGGGATTGGGACATACGGACCAAGAGATCTTGCCTCCTCATCCCAGATCTCTGAGGCCTGTGAGGCTTCAGGACGAGAAGGAGCGCGGGTCCTCGGCGCCCTCTCGTACGCTGGCCTCCCGATACGGAAATGCGAGCACGACCCGTGTGCCGGGCTGCAGATCCTGCCATTCCGGTTGACCGCCGAGTTGGCGACCGAGCCCGGTGATCACCGTCATGCCGAGGCTCTTCGACCGCGACGGGTCGAAGCCCGTTGGCAGGCCGACGCCGCTGTCGCAGACTTCGAGCCGGAGCCGTCCCGGCTCCTCCCGCGTCACCGAGACCCGCACTTCGCCGGCCCCGTCGGGATAGGCATATTTGAAGGCGTTCGTGACGAGCTCGTTGACGATGAGCCCCAACGGAACGGCATGGTTCGTCGCCACCATGACCGGCGCGACCTCGCAGATCAGTGTTTGGTTCGGCCCCACCGATGCGCCCAGATGTTCGCAAAGCTCCGCCAGGAACTCGGCCAGATCGAGGACCTGGACCTCGTCCGTGCGCCATAGCCGGTCGTGCACCGTCGCGATGGTCAGGACCCGTCTCCGCGCGTCGCCCAGAGCGGCGCGCAAGACGGGATCGGTCGCCATGTCGCCCTGCATGTTCAGCAGGCTCGCCACGATCGAAAGGCTGTTCTTCACCCGGTGGCTGATTTCCCGTGTGAGAACCTCCTGATGCGCCAAGGCCTGCCGTAGACGGGCTTCCGTCTGTTGCAGCTCCTCTTCCTTGCGGTGCCGGTCGATCGCACCGCCCAGCAGGTTGGCGAACCCCTGGAGGAACGCGATATCGGCCTCGGTGAAGCGTCCCTCCGTCGGACTGTCGACTTCGAGGACACCGAACGGCTCGCCCTCGCCACGGATGATGACGTTGATCGCCCGCTGGATCCCATGGTCTTCGAGCACTTTGGGCGTGCGGAAGCGGCTTTCGCCCCCGAGATGGTTCGAGATGACCGGTTGCCCGGTCTGAAAGGCGTAACCGGATGGGCTCGCCGCATCGGCCCCCGTCTTTGCGATACCGACGATTCCGGGCTTCCAGCCGATCCCCGCCTGCACCACGAACTGATGCTCGGCGGGCAAGTATTCCATGATCTTGCAATACCGGCTCTGGAGCCCCTGCGCGCAGACACGCGTCGCCTCCTGCAGGAGCGTGTCGATGAATCGCGTCCTGAGCGCGAACAACCCGAACTCGGCGGTAAGTTCCTGCTGGCGAAGCCGGTAGGCCAGCTGCTCCGCGGCTCCGCCTCCCTGCTCCATGGGCACCCCCGGAGGCATCGATCGATCTGCCGTCATGTCCGGCTTTCTTCCCAGCGGGGCCGCGGCCTCAAACAGCCAAGGCTTTCCCTGCGATCCCAGTGTGATCTCACGAGATGTGACTCGTCGAGCGCCCTCGATTCACGCGGTCGTGCCTCCATCAAACTCTTCAGACGCCGCGGGGATGCATGGTGGCGGACAGACGGTTCCCACGGGCAGGCACGGCATGCTTGCGCCGTCGCCTGGATTGTTTCCGCGAGGATTCGGGATTGCGAAAAGTCGCGAAGGCCGGACCCAAGGGGGTTCGAGAGGAGACGATCCCGCATTCCCGATCCGGGCCAGTCGCCCGACGGGGAGTTTGCCTTCTGCTAACCGAAGCGGTGCATCCTGATGTCGAGCCAAGTTGCGTATCGGCTCCCGTCGTGTGGACACGACACGATGCACCCCGCCGACCCCGTGAGCAGATCGGGGCGGCGGGGCTGCTTCAGGATAAGACGACCGTCGACCTCGCCCCTGACCACGCAGCCGCCGCGCCTCGTCACGCGTTCGGGCTTCGCACGGGGATCATCATCAAACCGGTCAGGATGAGGGCCGGCACGAAGATCGACCAGAAAGACAGGGCCGCCACGCCGAAAGCCCCGGCCAACGCCCCCACGGCGAAAGCCAGCACGGCCGAGAGCGTCCGCTTCAGGCGGGTATTGGTCTGGGCAGTGGCGCGCGCGCCGCAGAAGCGATCGGTCAGGTCGATCACGGCCTGCGTGACATTCACGGTCATCACGGTCGTCGCCGCCAGATGACCGATGACGAGACGGCCGATCCCGTTCTGAATGCCCATGGCGGCGACGCCCAGCATGCCCACGGTGATCGCCGCGATGCCGTCCGGCGATCCGAGGGGCGACAGGGCGATGCCCGCAACCGCGAAGGCGATGAGAACGGCAGCTTCGAGGGCCAGCAAAGGCCGAAGCGGCGCCACCCCTCTCCGCTCCAGGACCAGGGTGACCAGTCGCGTCAGGGCGACGGCCAGGATGAAAACCGGCAGCGCCAGCAGTTTGGCGATGACGCCGCTCGATGTGGAAATCAGCTCCGCACCGATGAGCACGAAATTGCCGGTGACATGCGCCGTGAAGAGGCCGGTGAGGGCGATGAAGGCGGCGGCGTCCACGAACCCCGCGGTGAAGGCGAGGCCGGCACCGATCAAGGTGTCTCCATGATCCCGAACGGGCATTCCGCGCCTCTGATCTTCCCGGGCCTTTGATTTTCCTGGGCCTTTGAGTTTCCCGGGCCTTTGATCTTCCCCGTGCGCAAGGCCTGCCGAAGGCGAGCGCGCTCACCTTCGGATCGGCGTCACTCGAAGCCGATCGCGCAACCGGCTCGGGCCTGTCGCGTGCGGATCGGCTTCGACCGGGCCTCGGCTCAGGCCGAACGTGTCCCTCAGGCGGTGGCGGCCTTGCGCGGACGGCCCGCCCGCTTCGGCTTCTCGGATACCGGAGCGTCGTCCTGAACGACCGTCTCCTCCGGTTCGGGCGCAGGGGCCCGGCGCGGCTGCCCGAGGCCGAGCGACCGGGCGAGTTCCGAGCGTTGCGCCGAGTAGCTCGCGGAGGTCATCGGGTAATCCGGCGGCAGGCCGTATTTCGCGCGGTAGGCTTCGGGGCTGAGACCACGGAGGGTCAGATGGCGGCGCAGCGTCTTGTAGGGCTTACCGTCTTCGAAGCTGATCAGAGCGTCCGGGGAAATCGATTTCTTGATCTGCGCCGGTGTCGCCTTTTCGATCTTGTCGGTCTCGGTTGCCTCCGATCCTCTGGAAGCCAGACCACTGATCGCGGCGTGAACGTTGTTTAGCAGATCAGGCAGCGCGCTTGCAGGTATCGAGTTGTTGGAGACGTAGGCGGATACGAGGTCGGCCGTGAGTTCGATATAATCGGCCTGAAATTCTTGGGCATCATCGCTCATGTGGTAGGTACTCCTGCCAATCCATCAACGGCTATAGATTGACTTCGGCGAGAATGACAATCTTTCAAGAGCTATAATTCCTTGGGCAGGAACCGTTGGTATAAAACCGGACAGAGCGCTGTTTTTCAGTCATCGCACACAAACATTTATTAACGAACGTCTTATTTTCGCCTCATATAATCAGTGCCCATCTCATAATACTGACTTTTACCGGAAAAGACTTTTCCATATTTTTCAATTCTCTCACGACACAAAAGCAAGTCGCCAGAATGCATATTGAATTACAATGCGATGGAAATGATAGCCTTGATCGCGCAGTGAAGTGGAAAACATGACACTCAAGTAAAACTACGCCGGACCGCCCCGGATAATGGTCGATCCGCAAGTCCGGCGGCGAGGTTCCGAAAAGGGGCCCGGTGCGGCACGGGATCCCGATGACGAGATCGTGCCAGTCAGCGCGGAGAGCGGGATACGACCCGGTAGAAGATCCCGATCGCGATCAGAAACACGGCGAGGCCCGCCGTTTCGGTGACGGTGGAAAGCTCGGGACCGGCGATCGTCAGGGAGGCGCTGCGTCCGGTGACGGTATCGGCGGCGGCGAGCAGGACGCCGACGAAACTCTCGCCCACGAGAAAGCCCGATGCGAGCAGGATTCCACGGCGACGCACGGCCTCATAGGCGGGCTCGGCCCCCTCCCCCTCGAACCGCTTCCGGAACGCCCGCTCGCTCAGCCACGCGATCACGCCTCCGATCGCGATCGTCACCACCACGTTCAGCGGAAGATAGATGCCGATGCCCACCGTGAGGGCCGGGAACACGCGCCCGCTTCGGCGCAGCCGCGCCTCCACGGCGACGAGGGCGGCGCCCAGCCCCATACCGGTCAGCACCATGTTCCAGGGCAGCTCGCCGTGAACGATGCCGCTGGCGATCTGCGTCATCAGCGCCGCCTGAGGCGCCGGCAGGGCCATGCTCGCATCCATGCCGTCTCGCGGCAGGGCGCCGACGAACCCGTAAGCGTTGTAGAGGAGCGCCAGCAGGGGACCGATCACGAGCGAGCCGACGCCGACGCCCGCGACCAGCACCGCCTCCTGCCGCCAGGGCGTGGCGTCCACGAGTTGGCCGGTCTTCAGATCCTGCAGGTTGTCGTTGGCGATCGACGCCATGGTGACGATGACCGAGGCGACCAGAAGCGCCAGGCCGATGACGAAACGGTCGCCTTCGGGTCCCGCGCTCCGTCCGATGAGGAGCGGCAGCAGGAGAGCCACCAGCATGGTGGTGAGAATGCCGATCCCTGAGATCGGGCTCGACGACGAGCCGAGGAGGCCCGCGAGATAGCCGCACGCCGCCGCCATCAGGAAGCCGAACCCCGCCGCGAACACGGTCGCCACCACGATCAGCACGGGATAGAGCCCGCCGAGTTCGGCCCCGGCCGAAAACTGGCCGAGCAGGAGCGCCATCGGCAGCATGAGGATCACGGCCGCTCCGCCGACCCAGGTGATCGGAATGTCCCGCTCCTGGCGCGGCAGGTCGCGCAGGCCCCCATGGCTGCCGCGAGCCGATGTCAGGGCGGCGCGGATGCTCGCCAGGATCGGCCGCGCCAGCGTCGCCACGGTCCAGGCCCCGCCGACCGCGATGATGCCGGCTCCGATCAGGCGGACGCGGTCCGACCACACCGCCTCGGCGGCAGCGCCAGGGTCCATCCCCTCCCCCTGCCCGAGGGTCGTCAGGACCGGGACCGCCACCCCCCAGGCGATGATCACGCCGGTGAGCAACGCGAGGCAGGCTCCGATGCCGACGAGATAGCCGACGCCGACGAGGGCCAGGGAAAAGCCGGTCCCGAGCCGGAACACGGCCCCACCGGCCTGCAGGGTGGTGTGGAGACCCTCGCCGAGGACGCGCAAGCCGCTCGTCGCGAATGCGATCAGGGCCGCCGCCCCTCCGGCGCGGAGCAGATCGCGCAGACCGTGCCGGCTGCCGTCTCCGTCCTCGGTTCCGGCACCGGCCTTCAGCACCTCGGCGGCGGCCACGCCTTCGGGAAACGGCAGCCCGGCCTCGGCCACGAGCGCCCGCCGCAGCGGGATCGAGAAGGCGACGCCGAGCAATCCGCCGACGAGGCAGACCCCTCCGGTCTGCCAGAACGGAAATCCCTGCCAATGGCCGATCAGCACGAGGCCGGGTAGGACCAGGATGACGTTGCAGAGCGTCCCGGCGGCCGAGGCCTGCGTCTGCACGATGTTGTTCTCGAGAATCGAGGTCTCGCCGAACAACCGCAGCAGGCCCATCGACAGCATCGCGGCGGGAATCGATGACGAGAACGTCATGCCGGTCTTCAGGCCCATATAGACATTGGCCGCCATGAACACGATTGTGATGGCCGCTCCGAGCACCAGGCCTCGGAGGGTCAATTCCCGGAAACGCCGCTCTTCTCCGTGAAGCTGTCGGCCGGTCCGCGCATCCATCGATCATGCCTCATCGGCCCATCGGGCTCGTCATCGGTGAGTGAAGCGGCGGCGCGCGATACGTCCGGGATGGCGCTCTTCGGGTCATCGGCCTCGCCTGAACCCAATCCAGTATCAGGCAAGGCGCCTTGATTAACATCTGCATAATGCTTGATCGAAGTTAGTTTTAACCGAGGTTACCAATGCAACGCCGCCATAACTAGGAACAACCACAGTCAAGCCCGGTTGTGGTCGCATATATCCAGCCTGGATCGCGCCCCATCGACGCAACATTGGCCGAACACGGATCGCTTTTCCTTTCGGACGCCGCCCGCTGGTGAACCGAGATCTACGCCGCCCAAGAGGGGGCCAGCGCGTCCACCCGCGCGACGAGCCCGACGGCCGGCGAACGAGGAACCCGATACGGGCGAATGCGCGATCCGGCTCCGATGCGAAAAGATGGGCCGAACCCGGCAAACAGACCATGGGAGATGACCGGAGTGCAGAGTGTGGGACCTGAAACGGAGGACGCCCTCGTCGATCTCATCCGCACGGTGCGGGACACGGGCTACACGTTCACGACCGTGACGCCGGCGAGCCATGCCCGTGTCAATGCACGCCCGGACGCGGCGCGCGCCCGCCACCTGCGCGACGTCCTCGGCTGGAGCCGCCCGTTCTCGGACGACGCCGTGCCGTCGGACGTTCTCGCCGCCCTGCAACGGGCGGGCGTCGTCGACAGCGAGGGTGAGTTCCGGCGCGCCACGATCCGCCTCTCGAGCCTCGACGACGAACTCTTCCTGCATTCGGCCTATCCGCCCGATTCGACGGACGCGGTCTTCTTCGGCCCCGATACGATGCGCTTCGTCTCCGCCGTCATCGCTCATCTCGCCCAACGCGAGAAACCGGTTCACCGGGCCGTCGATATCGGCTCGGGATCGGGAGCGGCCGGGATCGCCATCGCCAAGCGCGCCGCGGGCGCCGAAGTACTCCTCGTCGACATCAATCCGGCCGCTCTGCAGGCCGGCCGGATCAATGCCCGGGCCGCCGGGGTCGCCGGCATCGAGCCGAGACGGAGCAATCTCCTCGACGACGTCGAGGGCGATTTCGACCTCATCGTCTCCAACCCGCCCTTCATGATCGACCGGAGCGGCCGTACCTACCGCCATGGTGGGGGGACCTTCGGCGAAGGGCTGTCACAGGCCGTGGTCGAGGCGGCGGCCGAACGTCTGGCCCCGGGGGGCAGCCTCGTTCTGTTCACCGGCTCCGTCATCGTCGATGGCGCCGATCCCTTCCGCGACGCCGCGTTGGCGACCTGTGAAAGACATGGGCTGCGCACGCAGTATCGCGAGTTCGATCCGGATGCTTACGGAGAGGAACTCGAGGACCCGGCCTATGCCGAGGCCGATCGCATCGCCCTGGTGGTGTTGACGGCGACGCGCCCAGCCTGAACCGAGGAAGGCCCTTCCATGATCGATGGTGACGCCGCCCTGTCCCCGAACCAGGCCGACCTGCTGCAGGACGTTCTGGCGGGACTGGCGCAGCCGCAGAAGCGTCTTCCCGGCAAGCTCCTGTGGGACGAGACCGGCTCCGACCTGTTCGACCGCATCTGCAGCAGCGGCGATTACTACCCCACGCGAACCGAGATGGCGCTGTTGCCGTCCGTATCGGCCGAAATCGCCCCCCTGATCGGACCCGGCGCCACCATCGTCGAATTCGGCAGCGGAGCGAGCCGCAAGATCCGTACCCTGCTCGACGCCCTCGACCGGCCGGCGCGCTTCATCGCCATCGACATTTCGGGGGATTATCTCGACGCCGCGATCCGGCGGCTCGCTCGCGATTATCCGCAGATCGAGATGATCCCGGTCTGCGCCGATTACTCCGAGCCGGTCCGGCTACCGGTCGACCTGTCGGGAGGGCCGGTGCTCGGGTTCTTTCCCGGCACCAGCATCGGCAATTTCACCCCCGCCGAGGCCGAACTGTTCCTGGGGCGGGCACGCGCCACCCTGGGGCCGAGCCGCTTTCTCATCGGGGCCGACCCCAACCGGGACGCGGACCGCCTGCGCGGCGCCTATGGCGATGCCGACGGGCTGATGCCGGCCCTGCACCGCAACCTCCTCGAGCGGCTGAACCGGGAGTTCGACGCCGATTTCGACCTGGACAACTTCCGGCACGAACCCCGCATCCTGCCCGATCCTTTCCGGGTGGAAGCGCATCTCGTGGCGCGGGAGCCGGGCTGCTACCTTCTCGCGGGGATGGAGATCCGGTTCCGGGCCGGCGAGAGCATCCACACCGACAACTCGCACAAATACGTGCCCGAGACGTTCCGGACACTTGCCGAGCGCGCCGGGTGGCGGCCAGAGCGGGTCTGGCTCGACCGAGCGGGCCTCTTCAGCCTTCACCTGTTCGCCGCCTGATTTCCCCCAGATCATCCGGACATCCTCATGACAAGCGACGACGCGCGTCCGACCGGCTTCCCGCTCTCGGCGGCCATTCTCTTCGGCCTCGGTATCGGCGGGTTCTTCGATGGAATCGTGCTCCACCAGATCCTGCAATGGCATCACATGCTCAGCAGCGCCGGATATCCCGCGGACAGCGTCGAGAACCTGCAGATCAACACGCTCTGGGACGGTCTGTTTCACGCCTGCACCTATCTCTTCACCCTCGCCGGACTGTTCGTGCTGTGGCGTTACTCGAGGCAGAACCATCTCCGGTGGTCGGGCTGGCTGCTTCCGGGCGGCATCCTGATGGGCTTCGGCATTTTCAATCTCGTGGAGGGGACGATCAATCACCACCTCCTCGGCCTTCACCACGTCAACGAGACCGTGCCACGGGCGCAGTGGATTTATTGGGATGTCGGCTTCCTGCTATGGGGCGCGGCGATGCTCGTCGTCGGCTGGGTCCTGTACCGGCGCGGCCAGGCTCGCGCAGCGATGTAAGATTACCGCGCCGCAGCTTCAGCCGGTGTCGTCGCGTCAGGTCCGAAACAGATACAGCGAACCGCCGATCACCACGGCCGCGAGCACCACGAGGCCGATATAGAGCGGCATGACCCAGGAATCGCGTCCCGTCGCCCGGGCGGTGGCCTGAACCCGAGGCGAGGCCGCCTCCGTGCCCCGCGCCATCGCGATCCGTTCCTTCGAGGGCGTATTCCCGGCGGCCTCGTCATCGGTGCCAAGCGGCGAAAGGCCGACATCGTAATGGGGGATCTTGTCGCCCGTCCTGCCGGAATCGATGTCGGCTTTCAGCATCGCGCTGGTGGGGCGATCGGAATCCGCAGGCGATTCGACCGCGAGGTCGGCGGGCGGCGGAGGCGTCTCGGATCGTAGGCCCATGAGAAAACTCCACTGGCGGTTCATGGCCCGCACACGCGACGCCACCTCGTGCTCGACGTCCCAGCGTCGAGGCAGCGGGGGCCGGATCGCCCCCGCTGTCTCGTGAAGACCGGAGCACCATTGGCTAGGTGAACGATCGAAACGGGTTTTAGTCCCGGTCCTGGCTTTTCAGGCTGCTTTCCCCGCCCGAAAGATCGGTTTTCGGATTGGCCAGGCCGCTCGTGTTCCCGGAAACACCGGATTCGATGGCATCCGGGGGGATTTCGCGGTTGGCCGCGTGATCCTGGTATTGCTCGGTCTGGACCGTCTTGCTGTCCAATCCGCGCTGGTCGGTATGCCGAGACTTGTCGCGGTTACTCAAGACCATGTTCTCTTCGAGGATTCCCTCGGGCAGATCCGTCATCGCGCCCGTTCCGGTGCCCTTGCCCTGAGCACCCGGCCCCATGGAATGGCGATTGGCCTTGGCCATGAAACATCTCCTCCTGTGTCCGAGTTCGAAGGCGTATGCCGCCGCTCAATGCGAGCGGTGACCGCCCTTCCCTTCCGCGTCATGCGCGTGGTGGCGGTCGCGCT
This sequence comes from Methylobacterium sp. CM6247, assembly GCF_054817925.1. Lineage (NCBI taxonomy): Bacteria > Pseudomonadati > Pseudomonadota > Alphaproteobacteria > Hyphomicrobiales > Methylobacteriaceae > Methylobacterium > Methylobacterium sp. CM6247. Next base: position 1,786,097 of record NZ_JBTXKX010000003.1, on the reverse strand, counting down.
CGCCGCCGCCGCCCGACACATGCGAGATGGGATCGTTGGTGGGACTGCCCGGGCGCGGGCCGCGATCCGGTTCGGACCGAGGTTCGGTGGCATCCTGGTGGCTGCTACCGGGCCCGCCATGATGACGATCGGCAGCCGGAGTTTTCTTCGAGGTGCTCATCAGCGGTCCTGTTGATAGCCTTGATGCGTCGTGTTGACCTTGGAATTTCCGGCCTGTCCCATCTTGTCGGGATTCTGCGTCTGTGCGGAACCCTTGGGTGCCGTCGACACGGGCGCCTCCGGCGCGCTGCCGGGCCCCTTGTCGGATTGGTTGGCAGGTGGAACGGGTGGCGGCTTAGCAGTCATTCGGTACACCTATCGAATAGCGTTGCCTTGCAGAGAGAACGATTCACCGCAATGTCAGTTCCGATATTTATCCTTGGCAAATCATCGCGAAGCCTGAACCGTATTTATCTGCATTTTTATTGTCAGAGGCAGGCAATAAGATCCAGCTGTGGGTTCATCGACTGACGCAAGAATGCAGGCGGCACGACGAAGCCGCCTGCTACTGCCGCGAAGGCGGCAGGGATCTTTCGTGGCCCTCGCGGACGGTAAAGCCCTCGGGGCAGCGTTTGGGGCCGCCTCCGAAGTCCGGTCCATCCGAGACCGGGTGCCTCTCAGATGATCGGCTTGCCTCCGGTCACCGCGACGGTGGCGCCGGAGACGTAGCTCGCTTCCGAGCCTGCCAGCATCACATAGACGGGGGCGAGTTCGCAGGGCTGACCCGGACGCTTCATCGGCACCTGCGATCCGAAGCTCTTCACCTTCTCCAACGGCATGGTGGCGGGGATGAGCGGCGTCCAGATCGGACCCGGAGCCACGCAATTCACCCGGATGTCCCGTTCGGCCAGCATCTGGGCGAGACCGCCGGTGAAGTTCTGGATCGCCCCTTTGGTGGTCGCATAGGCCAGGAGCTGCGGGCTCGGCGTATCGGCGTTGACCGAGGTCGTGTTGATGATGGAACTCCCGGGCTTCATATGCGGGAGTGCGGCTTTCACCAGGTAGAACATCGCGTGGATATTGGTCGCGAAGGTGATCTCCCACTCTTCGTCGGAGATCTCTTCGGGGCTGGCGAATGTCTTCTGGTGGGCGGCGTTGTTGACCAGGATATCGACCTGGCCGAACTCGGAGACGGCTGTCTCGACGATGGCGCGGCAATGCCGGGGATCCTTCACATCACCCGCCATCCGCACCGCCTTGCGGCCGGCGGACTCGATCAGCCGGCAGGTCTCGTCAGCATCCTCATGCTCGTCATAATAGCTCACCAGAACATCCGCCCCTTCGCGGGCGTAGGCCAGGGCCACGGCCCGCCCGATGCCGCTATCGGCGCCGGTGATGATCGCCTTGCGACCGGAAAGGCGCCCCGACCCTTTGTAATGCGCCTCGCCGTAATCCGGGCGCGGGTCCATATCGGCATCGCGGCCCGGTGGCGTCAGGGGCCGCTGATTCTCGAATGGCGGCTTCGGGAAATCGGTCATCTCAAGCGATCCTTGCAAGAACAATCATATCTGCGTTGGCGGCGCATGAGGTGACCGCAAGCTTTATCCGTCAGCACGGCAAGCCATGAAAAGCCATTATCCATTCTTATTCAGAAATGATGGCGAGAACACACAGCATTAACAAAAACAATAGCCATGGCGCCCTGGGCTTTGCTTTCGATCACCTCACTCGATGGGACAATTCATGGCGAAGGCTATTGTTTCGACAGCGAAGACGGTTTTAAAAGTCAGGCGGTTCTAGCGATGCTCAACCACCACGCCGCCGCGTATGGCGGCTGCCGTCCTTTGACGACAGCAGGCGGAAGGCCAGGACACCGAGGGCCAGAACGGCCCCTGAAACCGCGGCTTTCCTGACCAGCCCGGCACGGTTGTGCTTGAGTTCCGAACGGAAACCCATTTCGGCGGGGATGTTCGGAACCGTGCCGCGACCGAAATCCTGCACCAGGCCTTCGACGACATTCACCCGGTCGGCCGCCATCAGCATCAACCAATGAGCCCATTCGGACTCACTGTATTTGAAGGCCTGACGCCGCATGGCACCACTGACGCCGCTCGGCGGTGTCGAAGTGCCGAACACCGCCGTGAGGTTGTTCCGCTCGATGGATTGCAGGATTTCGACCGTCTGTCGCTGTTGCGGCGGCCGCAGCCAGTTCATCCCGCCCTTGTCGTCGCGCGATCGGTCGCGCATCGGGTAGGTCGGGTCGTTCTCCGGATTGGCATCGGCACCCCAGCCGGGGATCTTGGATGGGTCGATCGGAAGGTTTCGCATGTCGGTCTTCCTCACCCGCGCGCCGAAGGGGGGACGAGTACGGGTTTGATGCATCCGTCGAGCTTGGCCGAGAAGATGTGATACGCGTCCGCGATCTCCTCCAGAGGCACTTTGTGCGTAATCAAGGCTTTCGGGTTCAGGCGTCCGGCCTCGATATGCTCGATCAATCTCGGCAGGAGGCGCTTGACCGAGGCCTGGTTGGCCCGGATCGTGATGCCCTTGTTCACGACATTGCCGATGGGGATGAGGTTGCCCGTGGGACCGTAGACGCCCACGATCGACACGACGCCCCCCTTCTTCACCGAATTGATCGCCCAATGGAGCGCGGTCGCGGCACCCGCCTCGAGCTTCAACTTCGTGCCCAGCAGGGTATGCAGGGCGCTGCCCGCCGCGTCGCCGCCGACGGCATCGATGCAGACATCGGCACCGAGGGAATCGGTGGTCTTCTTCAGGAAGACGACGGGATCGTCCATCGAGCGGAAGTTGTAGACTTCGGCGGGACAATAAGTCCTCGCGAAATCGAGCCGGTAATCGATGTGGTCGATGAGGATCACACGTCCGGCACCGAACAGCCACGCACACCGGGCCGCCATGATCCCGACGGGACCGGCACCGAAAACCACCACCGTGTCGCCCGGCTGAATACCGGCCATCTCGGCCGCCTGATACCCGGTCGGCACGACATCGGTGAGAAGCACCGCGTCGTCGAGATCCATCGTCGATGGGATCTTGCAGGGGCCAATATCGGCATAGGGGACACGGACATACTCCGCCTGCCCCCCATCGTAGCCGCCGGCCGTGTGCGAATAGCCAAAGATGCCCCCGAGCGCGCTCGCCTGCGGATTGGCTTCATGGCAATTGCCGAAGAGACCTTGCCGGCAGAAATGGCACTGGCCGCAAGCGATGTTGAACGGGACGATCACGTGGTCGCCGACCGAGAGGTTGCCGACCTGCGAGCCGACCTCCTCGACGACACCGATGAATTCATGGCCGAAGGTCATGCCCACCCGGGTATCGGGAACAAGACCATGGTAGAGATGAAGGTCTGAGCCGCAGATGCAGGTGCGGGTCACCCGCACGACGGCATCCTGGACATGTTCGCAGATCGGAACCGGCTTCCTGTCGACCCGAACCCTGTAGGGCCCGCGATAGTTCATCGCCAACATGTCTCGGATCCTCCCCTGAATCCTGATCCCTGGACCGTCCGCGGAGGCTCCCCGCGCCGACGACTCTCAGCCAAGCCGGACGGTATTCGGCTCACACGGATTGGCGCCGAGCTTCCACCGTTCGCCAAGGTGATCGTCGACCCCATGGCGCCCGGCGAATACTCAGCGCCCAGTATTCAGCGGTCGGCTTTTTCGTCGGCTGCGCTGAGTTCCAGATAGCGCAACGTGGTCGGCTGGATGAGCTCGGCGACGGTCTTCGCCATGGCCTGCTCCTCCCTCAGGGATTGCTCGAATGCGGTGCGGTGCGCACTCTGCCCGGCGGCATCCCCGATGGTCACCAGCGAGGTATAGGCCGCGATCTCAAAGTTCTCGAAGGCATGATTGGCGAAGGTGTTCTTCAGGATTTCGTCTTGAGCCGGCACGTGCCCCAGCGCCATCATGTTGCCGACGAAACCGAGGAACCCTTCCTTGATCGCCGAGGGGCCATCGCCGAGGGATGACAGCGCCTCTTCGAGCCGGTCACGCTGGCCATGCGTCTCTTGGATATGGCGACGCAACGCCGCTTCCATTTCAGGATAGCGCTGCAGGCGTTCGACCTGCCTTTCCATAATCTGAAGCGCCTGCAACTCCAGGGCATGCGTGTTCTTCAGGGCAGTAACATAGATGGAGCGCGGGTCGAGTGCCATGTAGACTGTCTCCGAATATTAAACTGTGTTATGTCTCGATTGGACGAAATCCTTGTCTCTCTAACTGTTAACGCTGCAGCCGGTTGCTTAAAGCCTCGCTCAAAATGCGGATACGCTTGCTCGGCGCCCATAAGCCGCAGCGAATGCGATCTCATTTCCTGAGACACCCTTGAGCGGATCGAGCTTGGCCGGGCCTGATCGGGGTCGCTCGTCGTCGCGACATCGCCGGCCCCGCCACCTCGCTCCAAAAGCGAGCCGGCAGGCGGCACATGCGCCGACGACTTGCACCGACAGCCAGAGGCGGACAGCTTACCCGCATCGGATCGGAGATGAGGCTGAATGGCACAGGCGAGAGGGAGGCCGGCAGCGTGGATCGGACTCGCGACGTCAGCGCGCATTCCGTGATCGCGCAACGGCTTAGCGCGGCCTTGGATATCCGTGAGGCTCGCGCGGGGGATGACGCAGGGCGCGCGCTGGAACGCTTCCGATCCAAGGGGCTTTGCTCCCTGCAACGACGAGGGAGCACATCCGTGAAGACAGCCGACACACCGCAGCCCGGCGCCGATCTGCAGCCCATCGACACTCCGCCGGCTGCCCCCGAAAAGCCTGAGCGGCAGCCGCCCTCGATCCCGGAGGAAGACGATCCGGAGATCGAGAAGACCGAAGAGCAGCCGAGCTGACTCCGCATCCTTCATCGGTGTGTTCAACGCGCGAAGCCCCGGACCTCTCGGGTCGCCGGGGCTTCGTCACATTCGCTCAACCTGCGGTCACCGGGGCGCACAGTCGAACCGTGCACCCGACAACCCTCTGCGTTCTACGGACGGATACCGATCTCGGAGGGATGGCGCAGGCCGTGGCGGATGCCGTTCGGCAGGAAGGCCGAACTGGTCATCGCCGCCATCGGCGACATCAGATGCCAATGCGCCGCATCCCGAGGAGTGCCGCTCGACCCGCAGCGTGACGACGGCCGGCTCGCCAGCGTTCCGCCCATCGCGGCTTCCAAGGCCTGCAGGGCCTTCGCGATACGGTCGGGGATTTCCCCCTCGACCGGCGGAAAAGCCTTTGCCATGGCCCGGTCGACGCCGTCCCTGAACGGCATAGCCTCGCTGGCATGGCTGCGAAGCTGCCAGATATTGAGCGGGTTGTCGTTCATGGGGTAAAACTGTCGGCTACGGCGCCGGTTCGCTGACGGGCAGTCCATCTGCCCGCGAAACTGCTTAAGTCCCCATCTTTCACTTAGTTCACATTCTCATCCGAGAAAGCAAAAAAAGCCGCCCGAGGGGCGGCCTTTCTGCGCGACGATCCGTGTTCGAGCCGGACTTCAGACACTCATCAGAACGCTTGCCGAACTCACCAGCGTCGCTGCCAGCATGAGGGTGGCGGCGGCCGCCATGGCGTATGAGAAGATCTTCATTCAGCAGCGATTCCCGCCCGAGGTCTGACCATATTGCTGGACCGGAAAGTTCTGCTGGTTCGCATTGCCTTCGGCGGCGGAGCTCATCGGACAGGTGGCCGGGTTGCGCCCGGCATTGCCGTCGCGGAGACCGAGAGACCCCGTGGCCTCGACGTCGTAGGCATTGAACGAGCTGTAACGGGTCGGGCGCTCGAAAGCCATCGCGGACGAGATCGAAGCAGCGCCAAGAACAAACGCAGTGGCGATAGCGGCGATACGGGTCTTCATCTGTATTACGAGCTCCTTCTTGACGCCGATGCCGAACAACTCGGCTCGTTCGTCTTGTGTGATTTGAATATGGGGCAGCAATCTCATTCCTGACGTGCTGAGCCGCACTCAGCATCGTGGATTAGACCCGGCTACTCTTCTGTCAGTGATATACCAGAGGCAAAACAACTGCTTGGCCGCCGCGCGACCGGCGACCGAAGAGGACGAGCAGGTTGCGAGGGGCCGATGAGGCTCGACGATGTCAGCCGACAGCGCGACATCGTCACCGTGGCCCCAGCGGACCGGACCGGGAGGAGCGAGCCGGACGGTTTCGAAGGAGAGCCGGATGTCGCGACGACGAGGATCGACCACGAGGCTGCGGAGAAAAGCTTTCACGTCCCGTCTCCATCGAACGTCGAACGCAGACTCCCTGGTACGAAATGCCTCACGCGGCCCGTCCATCTTCGGCGAGCCCCGGGCTCGAAAGCTGAAGGATGACTTGTTTTCATTTAACCAAGTCGTGCCAAGGGTAGCGGAACGCCACCGATGCTACAGGGAATGAGACCTGTGTTATTTTTCGATGCAGACCGCCGCGCTCTCATGACCGCGATAGACGAGTCCAGCGCTCGGGTCGAATTCAACCCAGACGGCATAGTATTGGATGCCAATCCGCTCTTCCTCGATGCGATGGGATATTCCCTCTCCGAGTTGAAGGGTCGGCATCACTCACTCCTGGTTTCTTCCGAAGATCAGAAAAGCGACGATTACCGGTTGTTCTGGGAGGCCTTGCGCCGCGGCGAAGCACAGACGCGCGAGTTCAAGCGCCTAGCCAAGCATGAGCGCGAGGTATGGATCCAGGCGACTTACTATCCCGTGTTGGACCGGGCCGGGAAGGTCAGCCGAATTGTCAAGTTTGCGACCGATGTCACCGCTCAAGTGTTGCGCAACATCGAACATGACGGGCAACTCGACGCCCTCCATCGCTCGCAGGCCGTGATCGAGTTTGCCCTCGACGGTACTATCCTGACCGCCAACGCGAACTTCCTGTCGGCGATGGGCTACACGCTCGAGGAGATCGGCGGGCGGCATCACAGCCTCTTCGTCGACCCGTCGGAGCGGGTGGGCGCCGCCTACCGCGAATTCTGGACGTCGCTCGCCCGTGGCGAGTTTCGTTCGGGCGAGTTCAAGCGGATCGCAAAGGACGACCGCGAAGTATGGATTCAGGCGACCTACAACCCGATCCGCGACCGGGACGGGGTCCCGATCAAGGTGGTGAAATTCGCCAGCGACATCACCCGGCAGAAGCTGCAGACCGCCGATGCCATGGGGCAGCTGGAGGCCGTCAATCGGTCCCAGGCGGTGATCGAGTTCGCGTCGGACGGAACGGTCCTCGACGCCAACGAGAACTTCCTGAACGCGGTCGGTTACCAATTGGACGACATAAGGGGGCGCCCGCATGCCATGTTCGTCGAGCCCAGCTATGCGCGGACGCCGGATTACGCCGCCTTCTGGGACCGCCTGCGGGCAGGACAATTTTCCTCCGGCATGTTCCAGCGCTTCGGCAAGGGAGGCCGCTCGGTCTGGATCCAGGCGAGCTACAACCCGATCTTCGATCCCAGCGGCCGGCTGACCAAGATCGTCAAATACGCCTCGGACGTCACCGCCAACATGGAGGCGCGATCCGTCGCGGTCGAGGCGGCGGAGCGGACTCTCGACCACGTCCAGTCCGTCACCGACGCCGCCGACGCCATGAACGCGTCCGCGGAGGCCATTTCCCGCAGCATGGCCCAGTCCAAGACGGTGGTGGACGACATCCATGGGCGTGCCGGCGAAGCGGATGCCGCCACCGAGCGGCTGCGAACCGCCACCGAGGCCATGGGCGGCGTCGCCTCGGTCATCTCCGGCATCGCTCAGCAAATCAATCTGTTGGCGCTCAATGCGACGATCGAGGCGGCGCGGGCCGGCAGCGCGGGGCGCGGCTTCGCGGTGGTCGCGACAGAGGTCAAGAGCCTCGCCAGTCAGGCGGCCTCCGCCACGAACCGGATCAGCAGCGAGATCGCCGGCATGCAGGCGGTCTCGACCGAAGTGGCGGCGACCCTGGCCTCCATCACACAGGCGATCGGGACGATCAGCACGCATGTGGCCGGAGTCACCGAGGCGGTGGATGAGCAGGCACGGACGACGGGGGACATCCTGGTCAGCATGCGGCAAGCGGCCGAGGGAGTGTCGAGCATCAGCACGGGCCTCGACAATTGGACCGTCGGCATGGAGGAACGCCGCGCGGAGCGCCGGAGGCGCGTCCTGCTGCCGGCCCATATTCACCTCCCCGGCGGCGAACGCATCGCATGTTCGGTCCGCGACCTGTCGGAGGGAGGCGCGCGGTTGCATGTGTCGCGACGCGCCGACGTTCCCGACCGGTTCGCCGTCACCATCGACGAGGACGGACGCCGGTTCGATTGTGAAGTCCGGCATCGCTCGGGCGCGGGCTTGAACGTTCAGTTCCGCGACGCCACGGAGACGAGCCTCTACCGCGTGGCGTGACGCCGATGCCTCAGGGCGTTCCGCGCCGGGCCGGCCATCCCGACACGCTTCGGGGGCCCGTCCGGACGCGGATGGCCGATATCTGTGTCCGCAGCGCAACAGGACGGGGGCTTTCGCGCCCAGTGAGAAGCAGGGCGTCCCGGCGGGTAAGGCCGGCCGGCAAGATGTTTCCGACAGAAACACAAGGGCTTGATCCGTCAGGGGCAGGACATTTTAGAAATCATATAAACTATTGACGTGCTTGCATAATTTTGAATCCACCCGCTTGTTTCAACGCCAAGAGATCGTGCGGTCCCGCGGTGATCCCAAGGTGGTGGGAGCTGGTTTTATGCAGCTGGTATCGATGGATGCGCTGCATCGTAGCCAAGGCGCGAAGCTTCAGCGTTTCCTCCTGCGCCTGCTCGGCAATTCCGCCGACGCGGCCGACGCCCACCAGGAGACCTACCTGCGCATGCTCGCGGCGCTCTCGCGCACCAGCGTCGAGAACCCCTCCGCCTTCCTGTTCCAGGTCGCCAACAACGTCGCCCTGCGGATGCGGAACCGGCAGCGGCTGGAAGGGACGCTGTTCCATTCCGTGAGCGACGCGGAGATGTCGGAGATCGTCGATGCCTATGCGCTGCCGGAACGGCAGGTGATGGCGCGCCAGGAGCTCCGGCGGCTCGCCGCCGATATCGACGCGTTGCCGCCCCGGTGCCGGGAGGTGTTCCTCCTCGTCCGCATCGACGGCCATTCCAACGGCGAAGTCGCCACACGCCTGGGCATCAGCCGCAACATGGTGGAGAAGCACCTCATCAAGGCCCTCCTGCATTGCCGCAGCCGGAGCCGCGAACGTTCGTGACACGCGACGTCAGGGATCGGCCGCCTCGTTGATCAGAGACGGTAGGGACACACGGCTCGGCGATCCGAGCCGGGATCGGGTCCGGAGAGCAGAACCGTGACCAAGGACAAAACCACAGACGCGGACGCGCGCGACGACGAGGATCCCGTCTTCGAGGCCGCGGCCGGCTGGGTCGCGCGGCTCTCCTCCCCCGATGCGACGAGGGAGGACCGCGAGGCCTTCGCGGAATGGCGCGATGCCGATCCCGCCCATGCCGAAGCTCATGCCGAGATGGATGCGCTCTGGCGCAGGCTCGGCCATGTGCCCGACCCACGCAGACGCCGCACCTCGCCGACAGGACTCGCCGCCCTCGCCGTGGCGGCCATCCTGTGCGCGGCGTTGATCCATCAACTCGGCCTGATCGACCGGTTCCGCTCCGACCTCTGGAGCGGCGTCGGCGAGATCGGCCATTCCGTCCTGGCCGATGGGAGCCGCATCGACCTCAACACCGACACGGCGGTGGCGCTGCGGTTCACGGACGCCGAACGCGGAATCGAGCTCCTGCGCGGCGAGGCGTTCTTCGACGTCGTCCCGGATTCCCGGCGCCCTTTCGTGGTGCGCGGCAATGGCTTGAGCGTGCGGGCGATCGGCACGCGCTTCTTCGTCCGCGCGGACGGTGCGGACAGCCCCGTCGGGGTCACCGAAGGACGCGTCGATGTGGCGGACGAGCACCGGCACATGCTGGTATCGGCGGGCGAGGCGGTGCGCCGCGAGGACGGGGCGCCCTTCGGCGTCGTCGCGGCGGATCCGAGCCGGAGCGTGGCATGGCGGGAGGGTCGCCTCGTCTTCTCGGGCGAACGGCTCTCCGCCGTCCTGGGGGAACTCGACCGCTACCGCCACGGCCGCGTCGTCCTCATCGACGCCAAGGCCGGCGAGCGGCGCGTCACCGGGGCCTTCGACCCCCACAATACGGACGAGGCGCTGGACGTGATCGCGGCGACGATGAACGTGCGCGTCACCCGTCTCACGCCCCTCCTCGTCCTGGTCGGGTCGCCGCTATAGGAGGCCGAAATAATTCCGTTCTCGGACGTCAGGAGATCGCGGGCCCGTTGATCTCAATCGGTAAGGGACGAGAGAGCGCGAAGCGCACCGTCCTGTTCAACCGACGGATGGGGCGTGCAATGGCGGCGCGAGAGCTTGGGTTTGCAGGGGAGCGGCGCGCGAGGGTGTTCCTCGCCGGCGTGTCGATGCTGGTGATGGTCCCCGCCGCCGCGCAGAGCCAGGAGGCGAAGCGCCCGCCATCGGCCAAGGACCGGAAGGCGAGCATCATCGCCCTCGCTCCCGAAGCCTCGGCCCCGCGACAGGGGGACAGCGTGTCCCTGTCGATTCCGAAAGGGCCTCTGGAAACGGCCCTGGTCACCTTCACCGAACAGGCGAAGGTCAAGCTGGTCTATGCCACCGAGCTCACGGCGAGACTGAACACGAACGGCGTCGACGGCGCGTTCCCGCCCCTCGACGGCCTGGCCAGGATCCTCGAAGGCACCGGCCTGACCCACCGGGCGGTCGGCCCTTCCACCATCACCCTCGTCAATCCGAGCTACGTCCAGCTCGGCCCGGAGCCGGCCGGGGCGGTGACCCTCGCCGAGCTGAGCGTCGAGGCCCAGCGCCTGAACCGGGCGTCGCATGCGGGGCTGCCCCCGTCGAGCGGAACGGTGGGCCAGCCTCCCGTTCCCTATGCCGGCGGCCAGGTGGCGACGGGAAGCCGGCTCGGCCTCCTCGGCAACCGCTCCGTGCTGAACACGCCCTTCAACGTGACGAGCTACACGGAAAAGCTGATCACGGACCAGCAGGCGCGCACGGTCGGCGACGTGGTGCAGAACGATCCCTCGGTGCGCAACGACGCGCCGCCCTATAGCGAACGCGATTCCTTCTTCATCCGCGGCTTCTCGGTCACCAACCTCGACACCGCCTTCGACGGGTTGTTCTACATCGCCAATGCGCGCCGCACCTTCACCGAAGGCCTCGAGCGCGTCGAGGTGCTGAAGGGCCCCACCGCCTTCCTCAACGGCGGCGTCGGCCGTGTCGGCGGCACCATCAACCTCATCCCCAAGCGCGCCTTCGACGAGCCGCTCACGCGCATCACGACGAGCTATTTCAGCGATTCCCAGGTCGGAACCCACCTGGATTTCGGACGCCGCTACGGCGCCGCCAAGGAATGGGGCATCCGCTTCAACGGCGCCTACCGCAACGGGGGCACCCCCCTCGACAAGAACGCCATCGAGGTGGGCATTGCGGCTTTGGGCCTCGATTATCGCGGCGACCGGTTCCGCGCCTCGCTCGACCTCAACCATTCCAACCAGAACATCACGGCGCCGACATCGCTGTTCAACGCGGCCGCACCGAACATCGCGGTGCCCCGCGCCCCGAACAACCGGCGCAACACGGCGAACACGAACGAATATATCGACACCACCTACGGCATGGCCGCCGGCCGGGTCGAATTCGATATCCTGCCGGAGACGACGATCTACGCCGCGGGCGGCATCAGCCGCTACCGCGAGGATTCGCTGAGTTCCTATTACCTGATCACCGGAGCCTCGGGGCAGGCCACCAACACGCTCGCCATCGCCCCCCTCGAATTGCAGGGCCTGACCGGCGAGATCGGGCTGCGCTCGCATTTCCACACCGGCTTCATCGGGCACCAGGTCTCGGTCTCGGCGACCGAGGCCGTGAACAAGAACTTCTCGCGCGGCTACTTCCCCCCGAGCCTCCCGAGCTTCCAGACCAACATCTACGCTCCGACCTACCTGCCGTTCGGATCGGTCGCCACGGGGGTCTATCCCCGCTCCAGCCGGCAACCCCTCTTCACGGAGCTGAGCGCACGCAGCGTGGCCGTGGCCGACACCCTCTCCCTGGGTGAAGACCGCTTCATGCTGACGCTGGGCGGGCGCTTCCAGGACATCGCGGTCAACAGCTACGTCACCCGCCCGGTGGCCAATCAGGGGTCGCTGGCATCGAGCTACGACCAGGGCCGGTTCAGCCCCGCCATCGCCCTGGTCATCCGCCCCTTCGAGAACCTGTCGTTCTACGGCAATTACATCGAGTCCCTCGACGCAGGCCCGAGCGCGCCGGTCACCGCGGTCAATGCCAACGAGATCTTCGCCCCCACCGTGAGCCGGCAGAAGGAGGTCGGCGCCAAATACGATTTTGGCACCGTCTCGGTCACCGCCTCGCTATTCGAGATCGAGCAGCCGAGCGCTTTCACGGATCCCGGCACGAGGCGCTTCTCCGTGAGCGGGCTGCAGCGCAACCGGGGCGCCGAGTTCACCGTGTTCGGCGAGCCCGTCGCGGGGATCCGCCTGCTCGGCGGCATCGCCTTCATCGACGCGGAACTGGTGAGGACGCTCGGAGGGCAGTTCGACGGAAACGCCGCTCCCGGCGTCCCCGACATGGCGATCAATCTCTACGGCGAATACGACCTGCCGCCGTGGCTGGCCCCGGGCCTGACCCTCACCGGGCGGGCCATCCATACCAGCCGCCAGTTCTACAATCAGGCCAACACCCAGTCGGTCCCCGACTGGACCCGCTTCGATGCCGGCCTGCGCTACGCCTTCGAGGGCGTCTCGGGCAAACCCGTGGTGCTGCGGGCCACCGTCGAGAACCTGTTCGACGATTCGTACTGGGCCTCCGCCGCACGCGGATTCCTCGCCGTCGGCGCACCCCGAACCGTCATCGTCTCCGCCTCCGTCGATTTCTAGAGCGCTCTCCGCCGAAGTGGATGCCGGTTCGGCGAAAAAGAGCGCGGCAAAACAGAGGCTTAGAGATGTGTCCCGACCCAACGTGGTCGGGCGCAGCTCTAGCGGCCGTACACATTGCCCGACGCGCCGGCGCGTCGGGCAATGTGTACGAAGCTTGCAAACCGTCGGACGGTCGATCGCGAATCCGAGGTGCACCGCGTGACCGACGAACGCAGATGAAGCGCTGGGGTCAGATCAAGGGCGATGTCGATTACAAGGCGGTGGCCGAGAAGGTCTATCTCGCCACCGATGCCGCGAGATTGATGACGAAGGCCGGCCTCACCCCGCCGACGGCGACCACCAAGACTTTCTCGGTGATGGGCGAGGCCTTCGATCCGGCCAAACCCGAGGAGTACCTGAACTCCTTCGCGATCAAGCGGGGGGCTGAGCCATGAAAGCCTCCCTCCCGCCCCGCGCCGGAATCGTCCCCCCGATCATCCCCATCGGCATGGTCGGATCGCACAGCCGGATGCGACATGTGGTCGACCGCCGTCAAAAAATAACGCAAGAAATAGCAGCAACAAATATAGTTGCCTAATGTCAGGGCAATCGCGCGCCCTATCCTAGGCATGCCCGTGAGTGAGAGCGTCATCGCTCCCGCCTCCACCAAGATGAGGCGGGACATGCCGCGCTATCATTTCAACGTGTACGATGGAAAGAGCACCCTCGATCAGGAGGGTACAGAGCTCAACAGCATCGAGGAAGCCAGGTTTGCGGCAGTGTGCCTAGCCGGCAGGATCATTCTCGAAAACTTCAAGCACATTTGCTCGAGCGATGAGTGGCGCCTCGAGGTCGCGGATGAAAATGGGCTTTTGCTGATCTGGCTAGATTTTACGATGATCGAGTCGCCTATCGTTGAAACCATGAGAAGACGGCCAAGCTATCAATCATGAATTTCATCTGATCTGAACAGATAACATATCTGCTTCCATGCACGAGGAAAGTCCGCTTCATCCTCGCTCGCCCCGGCGTCACGGGCGGCTTCGATGAAGCGGCGCTACTTGTTCCTCACGCGTCGACGACCCCGCCCCGCTTTGCGGGCGGCCTTGGTTCGGTCTCAGGCTCGTCCAGAATCGCCCTCGTCTCTTCGATCACCGCTTTGGATTTTGCGGCGGACTGTCGGGCGTCCGCAGCCGATTGCAAGATGAAGTCGAGGAACTCGGCGTCACCGACCTGCATGGCTTGTGCTGGCGTCAGCGGGTACGCTGTCCGCCCCGGCTTGGAGGGTGTGTCGGCGGTCATGACAGTGGCTCCTGAATCGTCGAGGAATGTAGAGCCAACGCGGCGGACAGCAAAAAGCCTCCGAACCCGATCCGGCAGCCCCGCATTTGCAGTATCCGTGTCCCGTGATTCATGACGTGCCGCCCTGGGAGGACACGTTACGGCGAGCCTGGCTCGTCGCCCTGTGCCTGTGAGCGTAGCCACGCCCCTTCTTCTCGCCCTCCGGCTTCACGGTGCCGTCGTTGCCGACGAAGGTCTCATCGGCCTCGACAAGGCCGTCACCGCTGCCGACATGCCGCCGTGATGAGGTCACACGGGGACTTCCGCCTAAAAGAGGTCCTCCAGCGTCCCGAAAGCTGCGGTCTCATGATGAAAGAACTTGGCGGAATGGGCGGATATCGGGCCAACCCTATGAAGAGGAAGCCAGACCGTCAGGCCGTATGGGCGAATGGTACGATCGCCAAGCAAAGGTTTTGAGATGTGCCCCGCCCCAACGCGGTCGGGCGCAGCCCTGGCACGGTCCGGCGAAGTTCAGCCGCAGGCGTCCCATCTCAGCATCGCCATCTGCGCCACGCCCTCCAGTTCGGCCCGGCTCGCGCCGTCGCGGGCCAGGATCGACATGCCGCTCTGGACGGTCTGCACGAAGCGGGCAAGGGCGTGAATGTCCGTCTCGCCCGCAAGCTCGCCCGAGGACACGGCCCCGGCCAGGCACGCCTCCAGACGCTCCAGCGTCACGGCACGCGCCGACCGAACCAGATCGCCGAGGTCCGATCGCCCTTCGCCGCCGACGGACGAGAGCGTCACCATGCAGCCGAGGGGATTGTCGGCGAGCGATCCGGTCAGGGCCGCGGCCGAGTCCATGAGTAAGGACAGCACCGCCTCACGCGCCGTCCCGGCGGATCGGAACCTGCCCCAGACCAGCGCCTCGTAGGTCGTGTTGTAGTGGCGCAGGGCCTCGGTGAAGAGCGCCTCCTTCGATCCGAAAGCGGCGTAGAGGCTGGGCGATCCGATCCCCATCGCCTCGGTGAGGTCGGCGATGGACGTCGCCTCGTAGCCCTTGCGCCAGAACAGGTGGGTCGCCTGCGTGAGGGCGGCCTCGCGGTCGAAGGCACGAGGGCGTCCGCGCCCCCGGACCGACCCTGCCGCGACGCGTCCCGGTTTCTGCTCTGATTTCTGCATCGATCGATATATAAATCTCTTGACCCCGATCACCAACACGCCTAGCTATTTTTGTGTCGATCGATACATAAAGGTTGTGTGATGCAGGAACTGGCTGGAAAGCGCGCACTCGTCACGGGTGGTTCACGAGGCATCGGCGCCGCGATCGCGCTCGATCTCGCGGACAGAGGGGCGGACGTGGCGATCACCTACGAGCGGTCGGCCGACCGCGCGGCCGAGCTGGTGCGCGCCATCGAGGCGAAAGGCCGGCACGGGCTCGCCATTCAGGCCGACAGCGCCGATGCGGCGGCCGTGAAACGCTCGGTCGACGAGGCCGTGGCGGGACTGGGCGGTCTCGACATCCTCGTCAACAATGCCGGCATCGCCCGCTACGGCGCGGTCGCGGAGATCGGCCTCGTCGACATCGACGCGCTCCTGAACGTCAATGTGCGGTCGGTGGTGCTGGCCTCCCAGGCCGCGATTCCGCATCTCGGACAAGGGGGGCGCATCATTTCGATCGGCTCGTGCCTCGCCGAGCGCGTCCCCTTTCCCGGCGTGACCGTGTACTCGATGACCAAATCGGCGCTTCTCGCCTTCACCCGGGGGCTGGCCCGCGAACTCGGGCCTCGGGACATCACCGTGAACCTGGTCCAGCCGGGCGGAACCGACACCGACATGAACCCCGCCGACGGTCCCCAATCCGACGGTATCCGCGCGCTGACGCCGCTCGGCCGCTACGGTACGCCGGAGGACGTCGCCGCCGCCGTGGGCTTCCTCGCGAGCCCGGCCGCGCGGCAGATCACCGGATCGGTCGTCACCGTGGATGGCGGCGTGAACGCCTGAGCGGGGATCCGACCCCGCCGCGCGCATCCGAGACACGGCCTTGGAGCGCTCTCCGCCGAGGTGGATCCCGGTTCGGCGAAAAAGAGCGCGACAAACAAAGGCTTGGAGATGTGACCCGACCCAACGTGGTCGGGCGCAGCTCTAGCGGAAAGACCGAGGCCGCCGGCATCAATCCGTCGTGGATCGCGCGCCCCGTTCGGCCTCGGTCGTCCCCGGCACGATGCCCTTGGCCGAGACGTGCCGCACGAAGGCGTCGACCCAGGAATCGAAGCAGGCCATGGCGTCGCGTTCCTGAACCATGTCGTCGGCCTGATCGTCGGCATAGGGCCGCTCCAGACCGACCGAGGCATGCCGCCAGAGCTCGTCCGGCACCTCGATGCCGCTGTAGCGGCACTGCCAGACGAGGCCCTGGTAAGCCTTGCGCTCATCGCCCTGGTAAGGCTCCCGCGCCGGGTCGAACCAGTCCTTCTGCCGGAGGATGCGGGGGCGGCGATCGTCGTCGAGTTCGTTGCCGCCCTCGTTGCCGTAGCAGAAGAACCCGGCCGTGCGCCCCTCCAGGTGGTTCCGGGTCAGCTCCCGCCAGAGCGGCGATTTTTCCAGCGCCTGCGCCTTCAGGGTGCTCTTCTTGTCGATGAGGTCGGGGCGCGGGTTGCCGCCGCTCATGCAGACGAGGCGGTCGAACATCGCCTTGAGGTTGGTGGAGGGACCATACCACCAGACCGGCCCTATGATCGCCCAGGCATCGGCACGGGCGAGGCGCTGGTAGAGCTTCTCGTTCCACATCAGGTCGGGCTGGTGGTCGCTGTCCGGCCCATAGCAGTTGCAGGGCCAGACGCAGAGCGCCATCGAGGAGCCGACGCAGCCATTGCAGCCCTGGATCTTGGGCTTGCCGTGCTCGTTACCGATATCGACATGGTCGACCTGCCAGCGCGCCGGCAGGCGCCCGAGCATCCGGTGCATCAGAAACCGGGCCTTGCCGTCCATGCCGGGGCATCCATCGAGCCGCCTTGCCGATCCGGCGACCACGAGGACCTGGAATGGGCGTGTCTCCAGCGGCAACGTTTCGACTTCGGCTTGCAAGTTATCCAACGTTTTCCGCTCACCGGCTGAAGTGTCCATACGGTCCCGGCACCGCACCGGGACCCCGCCCAACGAAAACAAGAGGCGCAATGGCAGGTTCCTGATCGCCTTCAACCTATGCCTGATCTTCGACGTGCCGACGCCATGTCCTGGTGTGAAGGACGACAGAGCCTCCACCATTGTTCCGGGCGATGTGTCCAATCCGACCTATCGCGCTGACACGGGCTGATGCATGATAGATTCCGACAGAAGGCGATGGGCCGCCCCCTCGATGGGCGGCCGCCCGATGCGCCTCTCCCGCATCATAGTGACCATGCCAGACGACAGTCAGCCTACCGCCCCGACCGGCTCCCGCAACGCGCTCTCCACCGGCATATCCGGGCTCGACGACGTCCTCGCCGGCGGCCTCACCCGTGACCGGCTCTACCTCGTCGAGGGCAGGCCCGGCACCGGCAAGACGACCCTGTCGCTGCAGTTCCTCCTCGAAGGCGTCGCCCGGGGCGAGAAGGGCCTCTACGTCACGCTGTCGGAAAGTGCCGACGAGCTCCGGGCCGGTGCGGCGTCCCACGGCTGGTCCCTGGATGGCATCGACGTCTACGAACTCGTCAGCGAACTCGGCCTCGACCCCGATAGCGAGCAGTCGATCCTGCACCCGTCCGATGTGGAGCTCGGCGAGACCGTGCGCGAGGTCATGGAGCGCGTCGACGCGCTGCAGCCGGCCCGGATCGTGTTCGACAGCCTGTCCGAGCTCCGGCTCCTGGCCCAGAATCCCTTGCGCTACCGGCGTCAGATCCTTGCCCTGAAGCAGTTCTTCGCGTCGCGCGGCTGCACGGTGCTGCTGCTCGACGACAACACGGCGGACGTCCAGCTCCACAGCATCGCCCATGGCGTCATCGTCGTGGAGCAGATCGAGCGCGAGTTCGGGGCGGAGCGTCGGCGCATCCGCGTCGTCAAGATGCGCGGCGTCAAGGTCCGTGGCGGCTTCCACGACCTCGTGCTCCGCACCGGCGGCCTCACCGTGTTCCCGCGCCTCGTGGCGGCCGAGCACGCGGACGAGTTCGACCCGGTCACCACCTCGACCGGTTTGGTGGAGCTCGACCTGCTGCTCGGGGGCGGCCTCGTGCCGGGCACCAACACGCTGCTGATGGGGCCGTCCGGCGTCGGCAAGACCACCACCGCCATCCGCTGCCTGCTCACCGCCCTGGAGGGCGGATCGCGCGCGACCTACTTCCTGTTCGACGAGGGCAGGGCGACCCTGCTCGCCCGGTCCGCGCTCCTCGGCATGGACCTGCGTCCCCATATCGCGAGCGGCGCGCTCGACCTGATGCAGATCGACCCGGCCGAGATCTCGCCGGGCGAGTTCACCTGCCGGGTGCGCGAGGCCGTCGAGGCGCAGGGATCGTCCTTCGTGGCCATCGACAGCCTCAACGCCTACGTCCACGCCATGCCGGGCGAGCAATACCTCGTCCTGCAGATGCACGAGCTCCTGAGCTACCTCAACCAGAAGGGCGCCACGACCGTCCTCGTGCTGGGCCAGCACGGGGTCATCGGCGAGGTCCGCACCGACGTCGACCTGAGCTATCTCAGCGACGGCATCGTGCTGTTCCGGTATTTCGAGGCCCAAGGCGCGGTCCGCACCGCGATCTCCGTGGTGAAGAGCCGGGTCAACGCGCACGAGCGCACCATCCGGGAATTGCGGATTTCCCCGACCGGCCTGCAGGTCGGCGAGGCCTTGAGCGACTTCCAGGGCGTGCTCACCGGGCTGCCGGCCTATGGCGGCAAGGTCGCGATGCTGGACGGCAATGCCGAGACGTCCGGACCCGCCGCGTGACGCCATCGTCGGAGATCGAGGAGCGGGTGCTGATCCTGGCGCCGCGCGGGCGCGACGCCGGGGTCGTCCAGCAGCTGCTCGCCAAGTCGGGCACGCCGGCCGCCATCTGTGCGGATGCGCCGGCATTGATCGCCGGCCTGCGCGCGGGCGCGGCCGCGGCCCTCGTCACCGAGGAGGCCCTGGCCGAGGCCGATACGGCCGCCCTCGACGCCTGGGTCGAGACCCAGCCGCCCTGGTCGGACTTCCCGTTCATCATGCTGGCGACCCGACAGGTCGGTCGCCGCCCCGCGCGTGCGGCCGCGATCATCGAGCGGCTCGGCAACGTCGTGCTGCTGGAACGGCCCATCAACGCCGAGACTCTGGCGAGCGCCGTCGCGTCGGCGCTTCGGGGCCGGCGTCGGCAATATCAGGCCCGCGGCCACATCCTGGAGCGGGAACAGGCGCAGGAGCGCCTCCGGCACGCCAACGAGACGCTGGAATGCCGGGTCGCCGAGCGCACCCGCGAAGTCGATGCGGCGCGCGAGACCCTCCTGTTCGCCCTCGATTCCGCCGGCATGGGCTCCTGGGACCTGGACCTCGTCCACGACACCTCCCGGCGTTCGAGACGCCACGACGCGATCATCGGCTACGACGAGCCTCTGCGCTCCTGGGGATGGGCGGACTTCCTCCATCACGTCGTCCCGGAGGACCATTCCATCGTCGCGGCGGCCTTCGCGCAGGCGGTCGAGACCGGAAACCTCGACATGGAATGCCGGATCCGGCGTCCGGACGGCGCGATCCGATGGATCGCCGCAAGGGGCCGCGCCGAATACGGTCGCGAGGGAAATCCCGTCCGCCTCGCCGGTATCGTCATGGACCGCACCGACCAGCGGGCGACCGAGGACGCCTTGCGCCAGGCCCAGAAGATGGAGGCCATCGGGCAATTGACCGGCGGGGTGGCGCACGATTTCAACAACCTGCTCACCGTCATCGTCGGCGGCCTCGACATGGTGATCCGCAAGCCGGAGAACACCGAGCGGGTGGTGCGCCTGGCCGAGGCCGCGATGAACGCGGCGCGCCGGGGCGAGCAGCTCACCCAGCAGCTTCTGGCCTTCTCGCGGCGGCAGATGCTGCGGCCCCAGACCCTCAACCCGAACCGCCTCCTCCTCGACTTCCGGCCCCTGGCCCAGCGCGCGGCCGGCGGCGCCATCGAGATGACGTTCGATCTCGACCCGGCGCTCGATCCGATCCGCATCGACCCCGCCCAGTTCGAGGCCGCGGTGCTGAACCTCGTCGTCAACGCCCGCGACGCGATGGAGGGTAGCGACCGCGCAGCCCGCATCGACGTACGCAGCCGCAACGTCCGCCTCGACACCGCCGCCGTCGCCGACAAGGGCGTGCCCCCCGGCGACTACGTCGAGGTCTCGGTCGCCGACACCGGCAGCGGCATCCCGCCCCAGACCCTGGCCCGGGTGTTCGAACCGTTCTTCACCACGAAGGAAGTGGGCAAGGGCACCGGTCTCGGGCTCTCCCAGGTCTATGGTTTCACCCGCAGCGCCGGCGGCTACGTCGCCATCGAATCCACCGTCGGGGCCGGAACCACGTTCCGACTTCTCATCCCGCGGTCCTCCGACCCGGTCGGCGAGGAAGCGGGGACGGGCTCCGGCACCGCGCTCCCGCTCAAGCGGGCGGGGGACGGCGACACCGTCCTGCTCGTCGAGGATGACGAGCAGGTCCTCGGCATGGCGGTCGAGAGCCTGGAGGAACTGCGCTACCGGGTGATCGTCGCGCGCAACGCCGCCGAAGCGCTGGAGCATCTGAGAGGGGTCGAGCGCATCGACATCCTGTTCTCGGACGTGGTGATGCCGGGCGGCATGAACGGTTCGCAGCTGGCGGTCGAGGCGCAGCGCCTGCGACCGGGCCTGAAGGTGCTCCTCACCTCCGGCTACGTCGCCAACCTCGACGAGGGACAGATCATCGGCAAGGGCGAACTCACCGTCCTGAACAAGCCGTACCGCCGCGATGAACTCGCCCGCTCCCTACGGCTGGTCCTGACGGGCGGAACCGGCTGATCCAGCCGGGCCACGGTCATTCCGGCGGTTCGTTGACGAGCGCGCGCGACGATCCGGCGACCGTACGGCCATCACCACGGCGCGGGACCGCCCCCTAGAACTCCATGCCCAGCTTCACCCGAAGGGCATGGCGTTCGAACTGGTTCAGACCCAATCCCCGGTTGGCGAGGGCCTTGTCGGTGTCCCGGCCCCAGACCTGACCGGCATAGGCCACGGTGATCCAGGCCTTTTCGGTGAAGCGATGATGCAGGGCGGGGCCGAGGGTCAGAGCTTCGCTCTGCAGCCCGTTCAGGAAAATTCCCTCATAGCTGCGCAGATAGCGCAGTTCCGGTCCGAGATAGGTCTTGTCCGCGACCTCCCCGACGAGGGCGTTCGACCATAGGAATGTCGAGGAGCGGTATCCCTCCCCGGAGCCGCGCTGGCGTCCGGCGGCCGGATCGAAGCTGATGTTTGTGCCATACCAGAGCTTGTTCGGCACGATCTGCCAATCGACGTGCACGACATTCTCGAAGTCGAAGATGTCGGCTCCGCGCCCCTCGATGGGCAGAACGCGGGCAAAACGCGGCCGCGATTCCAGGGCCAGGCCGAAGGGCTGCTCGGGGGTGCTTTTGACGAGCTGATACTTGAACTCCACCGAGACGCCGTCGAAATTGCCGGCGTTCCTATCGTCGAGATCGACGATGTTGCGAACGCGATGGTGGTCGCCGAAGAGCCCGACCTGGACGCTGAAACCGTCGACGAGATCGATCTGATAGCTGAGCTTCGTACCGACCGCGTCGTAGGATGACGGACCCGGTCCGGCCCGCCGCTTGCCGATACGGGTGACGGTGTCGAGCACCACCTCTTGTTCGCCCTTCTTGCCCACATCGGCCCCCTCGGTGAAGCCGAACAGATGTTCGGTGTCCACCTCCTCGGCAGAGGCTGTGTCGACGAGCGAGGGCTGCGCCAGCAAACAGGCCGCCAGCAGGCAATAGATTGAAAGTCGCATGATGATGTCTTGGCAACTCAACGCTGCATGAGCCGAATGGGCTCGGCCGTTAGACCATGCCGAGCCGGTCCATGACTGCGATTGTTCTGCCACAGGATGCGCGAAAAGAAGCTTCTGGTCCGGTCGAATGCTTTTTCGAGGGAATAAGTCGTGGGGATTCGTCGTGCCGGCCCGGTCCTCCCTGATCGCGCGGGCACGACCGCCCAAGCAGCATGGGGCCGAGCCCGCATCGCCGATCCGTCACCCGACGCGGCCACGCAGGCGCGTCAGGGTTCCTTGTAGGCCGATCCGTCCTCGGCTCGGGCCGGCTCATCCACATACATGCCCTGCCTCGGCATCGCGACCGCATCGAAACGATCCGCCAGCAGATGAAGCGCCTCGCGAAGGGCGGGTCCTTCCAGCGGGCGTCCATGGCCCGTGATCGCCCGCTCCGGTTCGAGAGCCGCGAGAATCGCCACCGAACGGCCCGCCGCCTCCCAATCGGTGGTGAGATACATCGGCGGACCGTGGATCTCGGGCTCCTGGACGATGACCGCGTAGGCCGATTCCTGAGCGGTCGTCACGAAGGCGTCGCCCGCGATCAGCGTGCGGTCCGCCTCCCGCCAGAGGGCGACCTGACCCACCGAATGGCCCGGCACGTGGATCCAGCGCCAGCCCGGCATGGAGGGCACCGAACCGTCTTCCGGCAGGTCCCGGAGATGGGCGGACACGTCGACCGGCGCGAGCGGATAGAGGGGCGAGAGCCGCGCCATCAGGCCGCCGCCGACGGAGGGGTCCGGCGGCGGGTAGGCGGCGGACCCATCGAGATACGGATGTTCGAGCGGATGGGCCCAGACCGGCACGTCCCATTCGCGAGCCAAGTCTTCAACGACTCCGACATGGTCGAAATGGCCATGGGTCAACACGATGGCCGCCGGACGGGCATTCGGGCCGAAGCGTTGCTCCGCCACTTTCCGGATCGCGGATTTCGACCCCATGATCCCGGCATCGATCAGCGTCCAGCCACGGTCGCCCGCTCCCGGCGGACCATGGAAGATCACATTCACGATGGCATGGCGCTGGTAGACGAGATCCTCCGTGATGGTGTGGGTACCGTCCGCACCCAGAGGCGTTTCGATCTGCGCAGTCGCGTCGACGGGAACCTGTTGCGCCATGGGGCACCTCGTAAAAGGGTTTGCATCGCCGCCCGGTCGATAGGCCAATCGATCCCGCGGATGCCGGTTCCTCTAGAGCTGCGCCCGACCACGTTGGGTCGGGTGCAACTCTAGGCCTTTGTTTTGCCGCGCTCTTTTTCGCCGAACCGGCATCCACTTCGGCGGTGAGCGCTCTAGGGCACCGGCAGCGCCTCCCACTCGACCACGGCATAGTCGACCGGGGCAGAAGTGCTTGGCGCATGTAGGGGGACGGCGGATAATGGGTTAAACATCTGAGGGGGGAGAACATTTGTCATGAACGAGAGCCCGGACCCGTCCGCCAACGCCACGGATCCCATCGGTCGGTTGTCCGAAGTCTCGCGGCTCGCCAGTCTTCTGGCCGACCGCGTCCTCAGCGCACAGATCGCCAGTCAACCCATTCCCAAAGCGCATATTCACGCCCTGCTCGATGCCGCCATCATCCTCGAAAAATACGAACGGGACTTGCCGCCGCTGCTAGAGCAGATGATCGGCAAGCTCGAGGACGAGGATTCGGCAAAACCGGCGGCCGACCGCGAAGTCGAGGAGGCCGTGCCTGAACCCGCCGAAGGCGAGGAGGCGGACGCCAAGCGCCTCGCCTGGCTGTTCCGCCCCTTCAAGGGAACGAAGGGCTGATGCCAGGCTCGGTGATGGTGGCCCGACCGGCGACCGGTCGCGTCAGTGCCGATCCCCGATACGCGGCCTGAAAGACCGTGGAGGGAGTGGGCGTCGCCGGTTCTCAGCGGCCGCCCTGACCCCCACCGGCACTGCCATTCGGAATGGCCTGCTCCGGCCGGCTCGCATTGCCGCCCGCGGCGGAATTGGTCGTCACGGTATCGGCCCCCGTCGCCCCATAGGAGATGACGCGATCACGGCTGTTGCCGGTCGTGTTCGGCTGGTTCTGGATCACCACGCCACGCTCCCCGTTGGGAGACATCAACCCCTGTGCGAAAGCGGGCATGACCGACAATGCGAGCGCTCCCGCGCTCACGACGATGCGTAGGCTATTCATCGAACGTCCTTGTTTTCCGAGAGTGACGCATCAATCCGGTTCGACGGCGAATGTTCCTGCGGTGAAGATCCGTCCGAACAGAATAACCGTAAGTCACGCTCCCCGGATGCGTGCCATCGTCCCAAGGTGAAATACGTAGAGCGCATCATCGAAGTCTATGCGAGATGAAATGTCGCAGGCATTCGAATGGCGCGAAGCGATGTGCTCCCAGACAGGTCGAATTCCCAATATTTCTTTATACTATGAGAAAAACTGAGGTTAAATATCCATCGGTACTGCAAAGCATGTTGCGGCGCCGCAAACAATTGTTTCCATGATGAGCAATGGACGATCTTTCAGCTACCTCTATAAAAACCCTGCGATCACGCATGAAGCGGAGGCAAACGCCATGGCTAAGCTGAACGGTACTCTTGGAAGTGATGTTCTGAATGGTACGGATGATGAAGATATCATCCTCGGTCTCTCAGGCGACGATGTCATCAATGGTAATGGCGGGTTCGATCGCATCGATGGCCAGGACGGCAACGACCGGATCACGGGCGGTGACGGTATCGACTACATAGCCGGCGGCCTCGGCAACGACGTGATCAGAGGAAATGCCGGTAGCGACCAGATCATCGGAGAAGACGGCAACGATATCCTCTATGGCATCTTCGGCGACGATTACATCGCCGGCAATGCGGGTGACGACTACATAAGCGGCGGCTCCGGCAATGATTTCCTTGTCGGAGAGCTGGGGCGAGACACTGTTCTCGGAGGCAGCGGCAACGATTTCGTCACCGGCGGCGCTGACGTCGACCGTCTCGACGGGGGCGAGGGGGATGATCTGGTCGACGGTGACGCCGGCAACGACATTCTGTTGGGTCGCGACGGCTCCGACGTCCTGTTCGGCGATGCCGGCAACGACAAGCTGTTCGGCGGTACCGGCAGGGACGAGCTCCTCGGCGGCGCCGGCCTCGATCAGCTCGAAGGCGGTGCGGGCCGTGACGTGCTCGCGGGCGGTCAGGTCAGGGATATCCTGACGGGTGGCGGCGGCGACGACACCTTCGTCTTCGATACGGGACTGGGCTCGACGAATGTCGATCGGATCACCGATTTCACCCACGATCTCGATACGATCAGCCTGTCGCAGGAGATCTTCGAGGCGCTGGCCCCCGGCGAACTCACCGAGTCTGCGTTCAAGGACATCGGTACGGCGGGTTCGACCGTCGATGGGGACGACAGGGTGCTCTACGACAGCAACACCGGCGCCCTTTACTACGATTCCGATGGCAGCGGCAGCCAGGCCCAACAGCAATTCGCCACGCTGGAGAACCTCGCCACGCTCACCCATACGGATGTGCATGTCGTGTGATCGGCACGCGAGCGTCCGTCCACGGCCGGCCGCTTTCGTGATGTGAGACGTGTGACGTGAGACTCGTGACATGACGCTTGGCCTCGGTGAGCTCGCCTCATCGAGGCCTGTCCGCGCGAGCCGGGAGGATTTTCGAGAGGCGCGTGCCCGAATCCCGACCTTCGCATCCGGCGCGGCGACGCAAAAGCATCGGACTGGAGGAAGCTATGTCTTCTTTCATACAGCAACTTGGGCTAGAGCCTGCCGTTGACTGGTATGCCTCGTTTTTACCTCAACATTCGCGACGGCGACGATCTCATCGAAGATCAGGAGGGGAGCGTTCTCGTCGATGTCGATGCGGCTCGCCTGGAAGCGCTGGCATCAGCACGGGACATCCTCGCCGAACTCGTCCGGGCCGGGCGGCTCGTGGACGGGCAGTGCTTCGAGATCATGGACGATTCGGGTGAACTGCGCGCCGTCGTGCCGTTCAAGGAGGCCCTGAAGCTGGATTAGCGGCCCTCCCCCGGTGTCCGGTCATCGAGATTGCTTCGGTCGCCCTACGGGATCGGGGACATCTCCCTCCCGGCGACGGAAATGCGGTCACTCGGTCGGCAGGAACTGCTCGATGAAGCGCAGACCATCCCAGAGCTCGAGGGCGTGCCCGTCCACGAGCCTTTGCGTGTGCTGGATGGCGTCGTCGTCGCTATCGACGGAGATCCGTCTCACGTCGAGGATCGTTCCCTCCTTGGACAGGACGAGCACCCGGTAGGCCGGTCGTGGCTGTGTTCCCACGATCGTGGCTGGAGGCTGGGGCGGATCGGACATCAGGGGTCATCACGGCACAGGGGACCTGATGCCTTTCGAAAGCACAGGAGGCCTGTCCGGCAATAACTTAAGTTTTTTTCCGACCTTTCGTCCGGTCTCGTACCATCCGGCGGACCGGGGCAGCGCGACGGGGGCCGCGTCGAGACACGATGAGGTCTTGGTCCGACGACGCAGGGCGTCTCGCACGCGAACCCGTCCCGACAGTGGATTATGTTAACCATCCATCGGCAAGGAAGGACAGCGCGGATCGGAAGTGCTCTTTCCCGTTCGGCCCATCAGAGACGGAAGCGAAACCGATGCGGATGCGTGTTGCGGTGGGTGTGCTCGCGGCGTTGAGCGTTGGGACGGCCGCCCATGCGCAGGGCCTCGCCCGAGGGGCGCAGGATGGCGCGGAGCGCGGCGGAAACATCGCCGGGCCGCTGGGCGCGGCCGTCGGCAGTGTGATCGGAGGGGCTGTCGGGACCGCGAACGACATTCTGGGGATCGACCGCCGGGAGCGGTTCCGCATCTATACGCGCGGCGAAAGGCGCCCGTCCTTCGCGTATCGCGGCAAGGTCCATGTCGGCACCGTGCTGCCCGAGAACGGCGTCGTCTATTACGACGTGCCTCCGGAATTCGCCCTCAAAGGGTACAATTACACGATCGTCAACGATCTCCCCGTCCTGGTCGAGCCGGGCACCCGCCGCATCGTCGAAGTGATTGACTGAGCGCCGCTCCTCCCCTGCCGGGGCCGATGTGACGGCCGTCATGCCATGAGCTGCGTCCGTAATGCGACGCAGCCGACATCGCGTTCGGTATCCCGTATGGTGGGTCCATGCCCGATGATTCAATCCCTCACTCTGCAATGCCCGAGCAAGAGCTGAAGGCCTCGCAAGCAAGCAATGCATCGATTGTAGGTGATGACCGGTATCGTCTACTGGTTGAGAGCATCGTCGACTACGCCATCTACATGCTCGACATCGAGGGGCGGGTCTCGAGCTGGAATCGCGGCGCCCAGCGCTTCAAGGGCTATACCGACGCGGAGATCATCGGCGAGCATTTCTCGCGGTTCTACACCGACGACGACCGGGCCACCGATCTTCCCGGCCGCGCGCTGAAGATCGCCGCGACCGAGGGGCGATTCGAGCAGGAAGGATGGCGCGTCCGCAAGGACGGAAGCCTGATGTGGGCCCATGTGCTGATCGACCCGATCCGCGATGAGGACGGCGCCCTCCTGGGCTATGCCAAGGTCACCCGCGACCTCACCGAGCGGCACGCCGCCCAGGCCGCGCTCAGGCAGAGCGAGCAGCATTTCCGCCTGCTCGTCCAGGGCGTGCACGATTACGCCATCTACATGCTCGATCCGCAGGGAAAGGTGACGAGCTGGAACCGTGGCGCGCAGCGGTTCAAGGGCTATGCGGATGACGAGATCATCGGCGAGCATTTCTCGCGGTTCTATACCGACGAGGATCGCGCCTCGGACCTGCCCGGCCACGCCCTGCGGACGGCCGCGAAGGAAGGCCGTTTCGAAGCGGAAGGCTGGCGCGTCCGGAAGGACGGCACGCGCTTCTGGGCGCATGTCGTCATCGATCCGATCCGGGGCGAGCACGACCAACTGATCGGTTTCGCCAAGATCACCCGGGACGTCACGGAGCGGCGAAACGCCGAACAGACCCTCGAAGAGACCCGCGCGCGCTTCGTCCAGTCACAGAAGATGGAGGCGATCGGCCAGCTCACCGGCGGCGTCGCTCATGATTTCAACAACCTGCTGGCGGTCGTCCTGGGCAATCTGCACCTCGCCCGCAAGCGTCTGCCGCCGGATGGCAAGCTCCTGCGACTGGTGGACAATTCCATTCAGGCGGCCGAGCGCGGGGCGACGCTGACCCGGCGCATGCTCGCCTTCGCCCGCCAGCAGACCCTGGAGACCGGCCCCGTCGACGTTCCGGCTCTCGTGCGCGGCATGGCCGAGCTTCTGCAGAGCTCCATCGGCTCCGTCGTCCGGGTCGACACGCAGTTTCCCCTGCAGCTGCCCCTCGCTTGCGCCGATGCCAACCAGCTGGAACTGGCCCTGCTCAATCTGAGCGTCAA
The DNA here is from genome assembly GCF_054817925.1 of Methylobacterium sp. CM6247. Classification (NCBI taxonomy): domain Bacteria; kingdom Pseudomonadati; phylum Pseudomonadota; class Alphaproteobacteria; order Hyphomicrobiales; family Methylobacteriaceae; genus Methylobacterium; species Methylobacterium sp. CM6247. Next base: position 1,757,542 of record NZ_JBTXKX010000003.1, on the reverse strand, counting down.
CGCCCGCGATGCCATGCCGGAGGGGGGGCGGATCACCATTTCGGCCCGCGAGGCACAGCTCGGCCTCCACGAGATTCCGGGACTCGCATCCGGTCGCTATGTCTGTCTTTCGGTCGCCGATACCGGCGAAGGCATGGATGAACGGACCCTGGCGCGCGCCGCCGAGCCGTTCTTCACCACCAAGGGTGTCGGCAAGGGCACCGGGCTCGGCCTCTCCATGATCCATGGGTTCGCCGAGCAATCCGGCGGACGGCTGATCCTCACGAGCGTTCCGGGCCAAGGCACCGTCGCGGAGCTGTGGCTGCCCGTGGCCCAGGCCGGCGGCCCGGACAAGAGAGCGCCCGAACACGGGCTTCCCCTGCCGAAGACGAGGCCGTTGCGGGTGCTGGTCGTCGACGACGACCCGCTCGTCCTCATGAACACGGCGGCCATGCTGGAAGATCTCGGTCATGGGGTGCAGGAGGCGATGTCGGGCCCGCAGGCCCTGCACGTCCTCGGCAGCGCCGAACCGTTCGATCTCGTGGTGACCGACCAGTTGATGCCCGGCATGAACGGCCTGCAGCTCATCGCGGCGATCGCGGCGGCGTATCCGGGATTGCCGGTCATCCTCGCCAGCGGCTACGCCGAACCGACGGAGCACGCACAGACCGATCTCGTGCGCCTGACCAAGCCGTTCGACCAGGCGGATCTGGCGCGCGCCATCCTGACGCGATTGCAGGCCGATCCTCAGGTGCCGGCGTTCCAGCCGGTCAATGCCAGGACGGGCGACGATTCCGGCTCACCCGCCCATTGAGCGGGGACCCTATCGTCGCCCCCTGGTCCACCGATCAGCAGCGGTTTCCGCCGGAGGTCTGGCCGTATTGCTGGACCGGGAAGTTCTGCTGGTTGGCATTGCCTTCGGCGGCGGAGCTCATCGGGCAGGTGGCCGGGTTGCGCGAAAAGAGATCGTCGCGAGACTGGATCGAACCTGTCGTCTCGACATCGTAAGGCGAGACCGTCGTGTAACGGGAAGGACTATCGTAGGCCATTGCCGACGAGATCGGGGCCACACCAAGAACAAGGGCGGTGGCGATGGCGGCAATACGGGAATTCATGAGGATTGCTTGGCTCCTATAAGCTGCAGACCTGAAAGAGCGCCTGCTTGTTGCTGTTGGAAACCAATATGGGGTGTCATCGCGATCCTTGACGTGCCGGCCCGCACGCGCGATCGCGGATTATAAGATGCGCCGCCGGATCTCGCATTCCCGCGCGTCTCCCGGACCGAGACGCGACGAGAGCGCTCTCCGCCGAAGTGAATGCCGGTTCGGCGAGAAAGAGGGCGGCAAACAAAGGCCTGGAGATGTGCCCCGACCCAATGGGGTCGGGCGCAGCTCTAGGCGACGAGACGCGCCTCGATCAGGTCGATCTCCCGGACGAGCCGGCGCAGAAGAACGTCGTCGATGGCTTGCGAACGGCGCAGGCGGTAGAGCGCCTGGCGCTCGGCATCGATGCCCGCGAGGCGCAGGCGCTTCTCGGTGAGCGCCAGTTGCTTCACACGGCTGACATCCTTGCGGGGCGTCTCCGTCGGCGCTTCCATGCCTTCGTAGCGATCCATGGCGCGGGCGCCGGCTTCCACCGCAATGGAGGCATCCTCCTGCTCCTCCACGAGGCGATGCTGCAGGGCCTCGATCGCCTTCACGGCGTCGTCGCGGGCCGCTGCCCGGGCCGCATCCTCCTCGGAATCGTGGCTGGGCTCGGGCGGGAGGCGAAGCCCGCGCAGGAGGGGCGGCAGGATCGTGCTCGCGACGAGGAGGGAGGTGAGGATCACCCCCATCGCCAGCAGGATGGAGAGGTCGCGCGCGGGGAACGGCGTGCCGTCCGCCAGGGTGAGCGGCAGGGTCAGGATACCCGCGAGGGTGATCGCGCCCTTCACGCCCGCGAGGGTGGTCGCGGCCACGAGGCGCAGGGTCGGCGCCTCTCGCCGGTCGCCGTTCCGGCGCGCCTTCATCAGCACGAACTGGAGCGAGACCCAGACCCAGACGAAGCGGATGGCCATCAGGCCGGCGGTGATGGCCAGGATCCAGGCGACGAGCCAGCCCGCGCCCTCGACGTCGGACTGTTTGGCGGCCTCCCGCAGGACCGCCGGCAGCTGCTCGCCGAGCAGGACGAAGATCGAGCCGTTGGCCGCGAGGGCGACCGTGTCCCAGACGGCGGTGCGCCGGACGCGTGTGGCCCCCAGGCTGCGCCCCTGGATCTCCACATAGGTCATGGCGATGCCGGCCGCGACGGCGGCGAGGATACCGGAGGCGTGGACATGCTCGGCGGCCAGATAGGCGCCGAACGGCGTGAGCAGGCTGAACAGGATCTGCAGGCCGGGGTCCTCCCCCGTGCGCCGGCGCAGGAGGTCCTGCGCGCCCATGAGGAGGAAGGTCGTCGCGGCGCCGATGCCGATGCCGCCCAGCGCGAGCCAGACGAAGGTTGTCGCAGCCTGGGGCAGCGAGAAGGTGCCCGTGAGGGCGGCGGCGATGGCGAAGCGCAGGCAGACGAGGCCGGTGGCGTCGTTGAGAAGGGCCTCGCCTTCGAGGATGTGCATGAGGCGCCGCGGGACCGGGGCCTGCGCCGCCACGGACGAGACCGCGATGGGATCGGTCGGGGACAGGACGGCCGCCAGGGCGAAGGCCACCGCGAGGGGAATGCCCGGGATCATGACGTGGATCAGCATTCCGATGCCGAGCACGGTCAGGACCACGAGGCCGAGCGCGAGGGCCAGCACGGTCTTGCCGTCCCGGAACAGGTCGCGCTTGGGAATGCGCCAGCCGTCCAGGAACAGGAGCGGGGGCAGAAAGACCAGGAAGAAGATTTCGGGGTCGAGCGACGTGCTCGGCAGCGGCCCCAGGGCCAGGGCCACGCCGATGGCGATCTGGATCAACGGCAACGGCAGCGGAAGCAGGCGGCCGAGGGCGCCGCTGACGAGGACGGACAGCAGCAGGGCCAGGACGACGGTAACGCTTTCCATGCGCCTCTTTCATGGTGGAGCCGGTGGCGGTGTCGATGCCTCGGCGGTGTGGCGTCATAGGGGCGCGATGGCGCGTCGTGGCCATTACCGCCTGCGGGGCATCGTAGGGCGCAGCGGCGCCAACCTCCTCGGATTACCCGCATCGGCGATGGCATGACAGTGATTGATGTGACGGTTTTCGGCGTCCGTAGGGAGGAGAGAGGCCGAAATCTCAGACGATTGTGTAGTTTGCAAACCCAGCCTGGTTGAGGTACAACCTTGGCAGGAGTTCAGCGATGTCCGTTCTCAGCCAGCCCCAGTTTTATTGCGAAGAAGCCGCCTTCTCTTGGCTTGAAGCGACCCTTTGGCCGGAGGGTCCGGTTTGCGCTCACTGCGGCGGCATGGGCCGGATCGGCAAGATCAAGGCGAACCCCGAGAAGCGCATCCGCATCGGCCTTCACAAGTGCGGCGACTGCAAGAAGCAGTTCACGGTGAAGGTCGGCACGGTGTTTGAGCACGCTCGGCTCCCGCTCCACAAAATGCTGCAGGCCGTGCATCTGATTTGCTCCTCCAAGAAGGGCATCAGCTCCCACCAACTCCACCGAATCCTTGAGGTTCAGTACAAGACGGCGTGGTTCCTCTCCCATCGCATCCGCGAGGCCATGCGTGATGGGGATATTGCTCCCTTCGGCAGCGGTGGCGGCATTGTCGAGGTCGCTGAGACCTTTATCGGCAACGACCGCACCGTGAAGCCCAAGGGCAAGAAGAAGAGTCGAGGCTACGTTCATAAGGATAAGGTGCTGAGCCTAGTGGACCGCGATACGGGCCAAAAGCGTTCCATGGTCGTCGATGACCTCAGCGCCAAGACCCTGCTTCCCATCCTCAAGGAAAACATCGCCAAGGAAGCCCGTGTGATGACCGACGAGGCGGGCCAGTACGGCAAGCTATCCGCGACCTTCACTGGCGGCCACGGCTTCACCCGGCACGGTCAGGGCGAGTACGTCGGCCTCGTGGGCCGCACGATCCAAACCAACACGATCGAGGGCGCGTTCTCCGTGTTCAAGCGCGGCATGAAGGGCGCCCACCAGCACTGCGGCAAGCAGCACCTGCACCGCTACCTCGCCGAGTTCGACTTTCGGTATAACAACCGAGTTAGGCTCGGTTGTGGCGACGCGGAGCGCGCCGAGAGAGCACCAAAGTGTATCGTCGGCAAACGCCTTACATACCGCTTGGCCTAACGCGTTCCGGATCGGCTAGGAAGATGATAAGGAAAGAAAAGGTTTCGCAACTCATCAAAGAGCTTAACGCTACTGATGAGACCGAGGAATTAGAGGCCAAGGAACAGTCTGGTAATAATATAAGCAAAACAGTATATGTGACTATTTGTGCGCTTGCGAATGAGCCAGATTTGGGGGGAGGAACCATCCTTCTTGGTGTAGAGAAAGAAGAAGCACTTTTTCCTTTTTACAGTCCGGCAGGCATTAAAGATCCTGACAAGCTGTCATCAGACCTTGCTTCAGCTTGCTCAACGATGTTTAATCAACCATTGAGGATCGACATAAGACCCGAACAGATCGGCGACGCCATTGTTATCAGAATTGATGTTCCCGAACTGCCTGCTACGCAAAAGCCAGTCTATTTTCGTGCCACAGGTCTTCCAAGAGGCGCATTTCGCCGGATTGGCCCGACCGATGTTCACTGCACGGACGAAGACCTTCACTTATTTTATCAAGGAAAGGGTGGAGATCCATTCGATATCAGGATCGTAAAGGACGCCTCGATTGAAGACATAGACTCAGTAGCATTGGCAGCCTATCGCTCCGCAAGAAAAGAAGTTAATCCACTGGCCGAAGAGCTCAATTGGTCTGATGAGGATCTTTTGTTTTCGTTGGGGGCAATTAAGCGATTTGATGACAATATACGTGTTACCAATACGGGTCTTTTGACTTTCGGTAAGTCTACTTCGCTCAGAAGATTATTCCCAACACATCGAGTGGATTATGTAAGGGTCCGGGGAACGGCTTGGTTCAAAAGCTCGGATGAGCCAATGGAGTCCCTCGATATGAGAGGGCCATTGATGACGCTCATTCCACGGATCATAGCGGCTGTATCTGATGATCTTCCGCGAACTCTAGATGTGGACGGAGGGAGATCGGGCCAAAGATCTGAAATTCCGGTTTTGCCTTACCGGGTTATTCGTGAGTCTGTCGTCAATGCATTGATGCACCGGAGCTACCAGACCTTTCAGCCTATACAAATCATACGGTATGCGAATAGAATAGAGATTAAAAATGCCGGTCACTCTCTGAAGTCTCAAGACAGGCTAGGAACTCCGGGCTCCGCTATCAGAAATCCAACTATTGCAGCAATTATGCATGAGACCAGATTTGCCGAAACGAAGGGAAGCGGCATAAGGGTTATGCGCGCTCAGATGGTTGAACGAGGGCTTTCGGCGCCAACGTTTGAAAGCGACCGCCATTCTGACGAGTTTTCGGCAACTTTCTTATTCCACCATTTTTTGAACGAAACTGATTGGAATTGGCTCTCCAGCTTTTCTGAACTAAAACTGTCTGAAGAGCAGATGAAAGCTCTCATCTTTGTCCGTGAGGTCGGCGCAATCAATAATTCGACATATCGGAGTTTAACCCATGCTGACACGCTGTCGGCTAGCAAAAGCCTGCGGGCGCTCCGTGAGATGAATCTTTTGAGCGATAGAGGTAGCGGCGCGAAAACTCACTATATTGCTGGCTCCGAGATGTTAGCGAGAGAGATCGCTCAAAATTCTAGAGTAAAATCAACGACTTCACAATCAAGCTCCCATGATAGCGATGCTAACATGGATGCTAGCTCCCATGATAAGGGGGTGAGGCTTCAGGACATGCCTTATGTACTCCGCAAAGCAGTAGTCGCAATGCACTTGCGAAAGCGAGTTTCCCCTGAGCAGGCCCAAGAACTAATTGCGCACTTGTGCACTTGGAGAGCGTTATCTTCCGCTGAGCTAGCTGAGATACTGGATAGAACCCAAGTGCATCTTTCTCAGAAGTACATAAGCCCGATGATATCTGATGGTCGCTTAAGGTATTTTTACCCAGAAATGGTTCATCATCCAGAACAAAAGTACGTGACTGATAGTACCCCGATACGACCAAAGTCAGGGCGGCGCCGCAAGTAGGAGGTTAGATAGTGTCAAATTCTAGACCGAGCGGAACCAAGCTAATAGCTAAGCCCGATGCAGAGAAGCCAACAACTGATGATGGGCTCACGCAGTCCGAGCGCTTCATCAAAGCCGCCCAGGAACTCGGGACCGATGATGATCCCGAGCGATTTGCCGAGCGCGTGAGGAAGCTCGCGAAAGCCCCGGCTAGCACGCTGCAGAAACAGTCATGAAGGATACTCGCTTTCAGCGCATTGGAGCGACTAGCAATGCAGCGGTTGGGCGAGCGTTTGAAGACGCGGTCAAGGGCCACTACGCCCGCATCGGCATTGAGCTTGAGCGCGACCTCTCTGTCTTAGTCGGGGTCAGCAATCATAAAAAGCTTCACCGCTTTGATCTTGGCTCAAGAAATCCACCGGTGATTATCGAATGCAAATCCCACACTTGGACATCGGGCGGGAACACGCCTAGCGCTAAAATGACTGTGTGGAATGAGGCTATGTATTATTTTCATGTAGCACCACCTGAGTTTAAAAAGGTTTTGTTTGTGCTAAAGCATGAACGACAAGGTATAAGCCTTGCTAATTATTATGTTAAAACGCATGGGCACCTCATCCCAAGCGATGTTGAGCTCTGGGAATTAGAGTTTGAAACTTGTAACGAAAAGCGCATTTGGTAGGAGACACAATTGCTGCGATCATCCTTATAATACAAGCGCCAGCCCAATCCCCGCAAGACCCGTCAAAAAGCTTAAACATCTAATATTCAGAATCCACAATACTATCGATGCGATGCCAATAACAATCATGCCTGCGATTATTTTTTCAACCAACTCGCTTATTCCATACGGTCGCTCATCCACTCCAAGGCCGGGTCAACTTCGTCAGATTTCAAACTGACCCATCACCCCGCAGTAAGGAGCGAGGCCGAAATCGTAAGCCCCTCTAGGGCCAAAGCGGGCCGGGCTCCGCATTCGACTCCCAATCTGCCTCACCAGCAGGCAGAATGCCTATCGAGATTGCAAATCTCGATGCGGCCTGTAAAACTCCATCTGGTATACCAGAGCCGTGAGCCTGCCAGGGCGGCGCTGATCGGCGGGGCGGGTGGTCGCACGGGGGGAGAACGAGAGGATGTCCAACATTGCCGGTCCTGGACGTCGTCTCGGCGACCTGCTCGGATCTCGCCTGTTTCGGCCGATCCTGGCGGGGGCGACGCTGCGCGAGCGTCTCATCGCCTGCCTCGGTGCTCTCCTGGGCATCGCGCTCACCGGCCTCGTCAGCGGCTGGATCGTCGGAGAGGGGCCGCACATTCCCCTGATCGTCGCCCCGATGGGAGCGACCGCGGTGCTCCTCTTCGCCGTGCCGGCGAGCCCGCTCGCCCAGCCCTGGCCGATCATCGGCGGCAACACGATCTCGGCCCTGATCGGCGTCACGGCGGCCTATTTCATCCCCAACCCCGTCCTGGCCATCGGTGTCGGCGTCTCGCTCGCCATCGCGGCGATGTCGTTCACGCGCTGCCTGCATCCGCCGGGCGGTGCCGCCGCCCTGACGGCGCTCATCGGCGGGCCGGCCATCGCGTCCTCCGGCTTCCTGTTTCCCTTCGTCCCCGTCTGCCTGAACTCCCTCATCCTGGTCGGCCTCGGCATCGCCTTCCATCGGCTGTCGGGGCGGCAATATCCGCATGTCCCGCAGGCGGCGCCCGTCAACGTCCATGGAACGGCCGATCTGCCCGCTCCGCTTCGCGTCGGCTTCAATGCCCGCGACGTCGACGCGGCGCTCGAGTCCTTGAACGAAACCCTCGACATCGACCGGACCGACCTGGACCGGCTGCTCCGCGAGGTCGAGAGCCAGGCCATGTCCCGCGCCCATGGGGAGCTGGACTGCGGCACGGTCATGTCGCGGGACGTGGTCACGATCGGCGTGAACGATTCCGTCGCGAAGGCGCGCGAGCTGCTGCTCAAGCACAACATCCGGACCCTGCCCGTGGTCGACGGCGCGGGCCGGCTCGCAGGCACGCTGGGCCTGCGCGAGCTGGCCTTGCGGGGCGACGGGGCCATCGCGCAGGTCATGTCCGAGGCCAGGACCGCCATGGCGGACGAGCCGGTGCTCTCGCTGGTCGAGCCGCTGAGCAACGGGCGCACGCATGCGGTGGTGGTCACGGCCGAGGACCGCAGCATCCTCGGGATCATAACCCAGACCGACCTCGTCGCGGTCCTCACGCGCCTGGTCTCGAACAAGGCCTTCGCAGTGCCCACGCCGCACGCGGCGTGATCTATAGGTCGGAGAGCATGGCCCGGTTGTTGCGTGGAGAGGGTGTTTCCCCCTCACCGTACCAGCACGGGTTCGGGCCGATGCACGACACGCCGCTTCTTCTCCACCTCCTCTACGTGATCCTGATGGCGTCGAGCATGATGATCACGTGGCAGGTCCACCGGCTTCTCGGCCGCGCCTGAGCGCGTTACCCTCCGGCCCGAAGCGCCGCCGCCTCGTCGGCGAGGTTGGCTCGGGCGGCACTCTCCAGGCGATCGTGGAAATGCCCGGTCTGGTAGAGACGGGGCCGGTCGAGAAACCGATCGAGCACGCCCGCGCGCCCGATCCTCCAGGCCGCGTCGGGGACCATCGCATATTCCCGCCGGATCGCCGCCGCATAGGCCTCGTAGATCGCCCGCGGAGCGCCGAGCACCGCGAGGTCGAGATCGAGCATCAACCGCGTTTCCGGGTCCTCGCTGGGTCCATGCGCGGCGGTCGCCCGGATCATCGCGACGGCCGAGCGAATGCCATCCCGGCCGAGGCCGGACCCCGAGCAGGTGACGAGCAGGTCGGCGCTCCGCGCCTCGTTGTCGGAGCGGGCCGGATCGTAGACGGCGTCGTGGAAATAGATGGCGAGATCGATGGCGTCGCCGTCGAGCCCCGAAACGTCGGGCAGCCCCCGCACGGCATCGTGCCCCGCGAGCAGAGCCCTGACATGGGGCCAGCCGTGGTAATGCCGCGCCGCCTCGCCGTAGCCGGCATCGAGCGCCCGCCATGCGGCCTCCGCGCCGGCCCCTCCCACCGCCCGTGTCCAGACTCCGTCGAAACGTTGGCGCAGGCTTTGGTCCATGCGGAACCTCGGTTCGGAAAGCGGGGGCGATGGGGGCGTGAGGTCCGTCGCCCACCTGTGTGACCGGAACGCGGCGCGGTTTGCCGTCATCGGCGCAACGCCGCGCCGATCCGCCATGGTCGCGCCACGCTCAGGGTGGCTCAAGAGCTTGCCGGATCACGCGTTTTCCCGCGCTCGGGTGGCTGCCGCCCCCTCGCGCGCGGCGCCATCCGTCGCGACGACGAAACACGCCGAAGGCCCGCCGCGTGGCGGTGGGAAACGGGGTCGCGTCCGAGCGAAATCCCGGCTCGCACGACCGGTCCCGCCGTCAAAGGCCCCCCGAGGCCGCCCGCCGGTTGCGGACCATGCCGGCGATCGCCAGCACGATGATCGCCGCGATGGCACCGGTGATCGCCAGGAAAGTCAGGGTGCGATTCCACAACCGGTCGAGGCCGAGATCGGTGGTGACGAGGTCGGGCCGGGCCGGATCGGCCATCACCCGGATGCTGTAATCGCCCACATGAAAGCCACTGAACACGTAGTTCACCCGGCGCGCGACGGCTCCGGTGGAGGTGCGCAGGTTCAGCGTCGCGTCGCAGATATGGAGCACGATCTTGGCGCTGCACTTGCCGTCCGTCACCCGCGCGTCGGCGACGGGATGGGCCGTCTCGCGGACCTGCCAATCCGAGAGCAGCGGCGGCGCCGTGTAGACGAGGCAGGCGGCTAGCAGACCCGCCAACGCCACGAGGCCGAACAGCGTCCAGAGGATATTACCCCAGCCCTGACTCGGAGGGGGAAGGCGCAAGGAGGCCGGGCTTTTCGCAGGGGTGGTCATCAAAGCGAGCCTCGTCTGGCGTCGTGTATGGGAGGGGCCGGGGGCGAGCCGGCCTCCGCGAGGATGCGGCGCGCCTCGGCCGCGTGCCGGTAGCGGCCGATCAGGTCGGCGAAGTCCTGCAGCGTCATCTTTCGCGGAAGACCGGCCCTGATCGTGACGATGCGGCGCTTGGGGTCGAGGCGGATCTTCCGGCCCCCCGGCACCCTCTGCGGAAAGAGCGCCTCCGGCGGCAGGAGCAGGCGCCTGACGATTCCCGTCTGCTGTAGCGTCATGTCGAGGTCGGCCATGTCGTCCCACGGAATGGCCCGGTCCAGGCCGGGGATCACCAGCGCTTCGGGCCGCAGGATCATCGTGGTCCGCTCGCCCCGCCACAGCCTGAACAGGCCAAAGCCCCCAAGCATAGCCCCGCAGGCAAGGGAGACTGCCGCTACGAGGCGCGCCTCCCAGGCCGACAATCCCGGGAAGCCGAGGGTCACCAGAGCGAGAGCGAAAGTGGCGAAGAGCAGGCCGGTGACCGCGAGGACGATGGCGCCGGGCCGGCTGTTCTCGCGCAGGATCCGCTCGTCGGTGTCGATCGCCGCCGCCGTCGCCTCCAGATGCGCCCGCACGGCCGCGTCATGCTCTTCCACCGCCCCGCGGAAATCCGCTGTGGCCGCCCGGCACAAGCCGGTGGGGTCGGCGAAATAGGCGGCGAGCTGGCCCAGCGCGTGCGGCGGCGGCACGATGGCAGAGGCGGCCAGGAGTTCGGCATCCAGCGTCCTGCCGAGGGCGGCGATGCGCTCGCGGGTCGGCGGATGGGTGTCGGTGGGGTGGGGCTGCTCGGCCTCCAGATGCGCGGCCGGGTCGTCGAGCCCGCGCGCGATCACGTGGTCGAGGATGGCGGCGACGAGATCGGCGGGGGCCGATCCGGGCTTCTCGGCGGTGACATCGAGAATTTCGGCGATGCGCGGCTGAACCGCGCCGGTGCGGAGCAGCGCGCGCGCGGCGGCATCGGCCGAGGTCGGCCCGGCCCCCGCGGCGTCGGCGGCGAATTCCCGCGCCCGGCTCCAGTGCCGCACGGCGAGGTGGAACCGCTCCATCACGAAGGCGCCGAGGCGTAAGGACGGGGTCAGCAGCCCGAAGGATCCGGCATGCCCCTCAGCCACCGCGTCGAGGGAGCGCCCGACCCCGGCATAGATCGGCAGGAAGCGCTGGCTGTAGGCGGTGTCGCCGCCGGCGTAATGGGCGAGTTCGTGGCCGATGATCGCCGCCACCTCGTCGCCGCGCATCAGGGCGAGGTAGGGCAGCGGGAGATAGAGGATGCGGCCGGTCAGCCGCTCACCGCCCGGCTCCACCACGGCCGGCCCGGCGCTGACGAAGAAGCCCCCGGTGAGGCCCACCACCACGGCCTCGGGCTTGAGCGCTCCGAGCCGTTCGGCGAGCCCCTCGGTGAGACGCCACAGGCCTGGCGCTTCCGCTGGCGAGACGGTCCGGCCGAGGATCGGCAGCGGGTCGGGCTCGAACGCGGCGAGGGCCCGGCGCAGGCTGAGGACGGTCGCACCGGCCGTGACGAGGACGGCGACGACGGCCACAGCGGCGACCAACATCAACTTGATCTCTCCGCTGCCGAGGCCGGGTCGGGCGAGCATGCCGGCCTCGACGATCACGGCGGCGACGAACCCTCCGGCGGTGAGGAGGACCTGGACCGCGAGGATGGGAGGCAAGAGTCGTCGCACCAGGGAGAAGCCGACGACCAGCACGTCCCGCGAGCCCCGGCCCATCCATCCCAGGACGGCGCCGGCCAGGAGGACGAGGATCGACAGAGCGGCCGCGATGGCACCGGCCGCGACGACGAACGGCGGCAGGCTCCTGCGCCAATCCATCAGCATGGTCAGGGTGGTGGCCTCGTCGCGCGCCGCGCGGGCCTGAACGAGGGCAAGGGGGCCGCCATAGACTTGGCCGTTGCGGCGGAACTGCATGCGGAAATCGATACGGCCGTCCCGAGGCTGGCGCGCCTCAAGGTCTTCGACGACCCGCATCAGCTGCAGGCGTTCGGCATCGAGTTCGGCCCAATCGGCGGCGGCGCGCTCCTGTTCCCAGAGGCCGAGGAGCATGATGGCCAGGGGCAGCAGGACGGTGGCGGCCACGAGGCCGGCGAGAGAGCGTAGCCGCGACGGGGCGCGCGTGATCGTTGCGTCGGCGATGCCTGCCTCCCAGGATGCGTTCTAGCGCAAACGGGCATGCAGATAGGCCACTTCCTAGGAAAAATCACCCGTCAGGCTGCGGACACGATCCGGGCGACTCTGGCATGTCGATGCGGAGGGCGGCGTGGATCGTGTCCGGGGCGGGTTGCTCCATCAGCATTCGCCAGGGGTTCCAGCGCAGGAACGCTGCGGAAGCGCCAGGGTGGCCCCTGGGATGAGGTATGAAACTTCATTATGTGCCGCTCCGTATGGGGGCGGATGAATCTCGACGTCTTCCCAGGTTTCTCTACCCCGGCCCTCGCCTCCACAGAGGCCGATCTCATCGCCGCGGATGCTGAGTGGATCGCCGAATTGGCAAGCGTGTTCGGCTCCGACAGGATCGACGAGATGGCGGCTCAGCGCGCGGGCCGGGGCGAGGAGGGAAGTCGCCTCCGGCATCTCTACGACGCCCGTGAGAGCGCCTTGGCGGCATGGCGCGCCGCGCGTGGTATGGATTAGCCGCGCCGGCTCCAGCCGGGTCAGAAACGGGGACTGGCCGTCATTCCCAATGCTGCACCCGACCCCGCAAGGCTGACGCCCTTCTTCGACACACGGTGTCCATCGCCGTAGGTGGGAGGCGTGTAGCCCTGTCGGGATTGCCGGTGGATCGCGTCGCCGAGGTCGCCGGCGACCTGTCGCAGGGTGGTTGCTTGGCAGGATGCGGCGACCTGCGTCGCGAGTTCACGGGTATGGCTCCGGCCATAGAGGAAGGCGGCGAGGCGCGCCCGGGTCCTCTCGGGAATGCCCGCCACCAAATCGGGGATGGCGTCCGCGTGAGCGCGGTATATCTTCCCAAGCTGATCGCCTGAGACAGGGCAATCGTCGTTGAAATCTTCGATGCCGATCGAACGGGCCTGGAACACTCGGGTACCTGCAAGTTGGGTTGCCCCGACACTGCGATGCCGTGGTTAACGAATGGTGCTCACGCCCTCCGATCGGTGAGAAGTCATTAACAGACAGTGGGGCGGCAAATCTTCACAGGCCGCGTCTCAATCGATCCCGTCGTCTCGGGCTCGCCCCTGAGCGTGGCGTGATTGCCCGGCTGAGGCGCGGTCTTAGGGATCTTCATGAGTTGGAAGGCGCAGACGCAACAGAGGGCCAGCGAAGCCAGCCAGAGGGCGCATCGTGCGGTTTTGACGGTTTGTTTCGACATGGCAGCCAGGGTGGGCCCGATTGGTTAGCCAAAGTCTAAGACCGCTCTACGCCGCTCCCGACCGAAGGCCGGTCTCGCCGCAACTCGGTAGCCAAGCGCTCCGCGTCGCTTCGCATCAGAGCCAGGAAATTTTGCGCCATCGGCCCCGACCGCAGATGATAGAGGGCGTGGACATCCGCCGACAGGATCGGCGAGACGACGGGCCGATAGGTGACGTTCGCATGGGCGAGCTTCGCCACGAATTCCGGGATCAGGGCGACACCGAAACCCGCCGCCACGAGGCTGGTGAGCGAGGCGGCTTCCACCGCCTGCTGCGAGATCGTCGGGTAGAAACCGGCGCCGATGCAGCATTGCAGGATGTGCCTGGCAAAGAGCGAATCCCGCAGACGCAGGAAGACGAACTTCTCGTCCTTCAGACAGCTCAACGTCACCGATTCGGTGGTGATGCTGTGGCCTTTAGGCAGGACGACGTTGATTCCCTCGCTCCAGGCCAATTCGCTCGTCAGGTCCGGGTCCTGCGGCGGAGTTCGCAGGAAGTTGATGTCCGTCTGCCCCGATTTCAGCGCAGCGATCTGCTTGTCAGGCGACATCTCATGGATCTGGATATCGACTCCGACGAAGGTCTCCTGAAACTTATAGATCAGTCCGCCGAGCGGTCCGGCGAGCATGGAGCCCGTCAGGCCGACATTGAGCACGCCGACGCTGCCGCAGCCGATGGCATGCGCCCGCTCGGTGGCGTCCTGCGCGCTGTGGAGAATGGCCTTGGCCCGGACCAGGAAATCCTGGCCCGCCTGCGTGAGCGACACGCGGCGCGTCGTCCGCTCGAGCAGTCGGGTTCCGATCTCGGTTTCGAGATCGCGGATCTGCTGGCTCAGCGGCGGCTGCGCCACGCCGAGAGCATCCGCCGCCGCTGTAAAGCTGAGCTTTTCTGCGACGGCCACGAAGTAGCGGAGGTGGCGAAGTTCCATGACCGCCATTCATACGCTGAGCCTCTTAATGGCGATGAAAGATATATTTGACGGCTGCCTCGGGTCGAACAATGCTGCGCTCGGCGATGGGCGAGGACATGTAATTCCTGCATGACTCCGCAGGACGTCCCACCTCCTGTCAGTGAATCTTCCGATGCACCGGGGCCGGGCACGCGGAGCGACGAACGGCCTGAAGCAACGGTTGGAGGTTCGCATGCGGCGCTTCTTTGCGTCCCTGTTCGGTCAGGTGGTCTCGGCCCTCGTCCTCGGGATCGTCCTCGGCATCGTATGGCCGGATTTCGCCGTCGCCCTGAAGCCCCTCGGCGACGGGTTCATCAAGCTGATCAAGATGGCGATCGCGCCCCTGGTCTTCGGTGTCGTCGTGCACGGCATCGTCGGGGCGGGGGACCTGCGCAAGGTCGGCCGGGTCGGTCTCAAGGCGCTGATCTATTTCGAGGCGGTCACGACCCTGGCCCTCGTGCTCGGCATCGTCCTCGCCTACGTGTTCGCGCCGGGGGCCGGCATGAACATCGATCCCTCCACTCTCGATGCCAAGGCCATCGCCAGCTACACCGACCGGGTCGGGCAGGTGACAGGCACCGTCGACTTCCTGATGAAGATCATCCCGACCACGATCGTCGATGCCTTCGCCAAGGGCGACATCCTCCAGGTCCTCATCATCGCGATCCTGTTCGGTTCAGGACTGGCGCTGCTCGGCGAGCACGGGCAGCCCCTGGCGCAGAGCATCGAGCGGATCACCGCCGTCCTGTTCAAGATCATCGGCTTCATCGTGCGGCTGGCCCCCCTCGGTGTCCTCGGCGCCGTCGCCTTCACCGTCGGCAAGTACGGCATCGGCTCCCTGCGGCAGCTCGGGATGCTGGTGGCCCTGTTCTATGTGGGCGTCGCCTTCTTCGTCTTCGTCGTGCTCGGCGCGATCCTGCGCGCGGCCGGCTTCAGCATCCTGAAGCTCCTGGCCTATCTGCGCGAGGAACTCATGGTGGTGGCGGGCACGGCCTCCTCCGACAGCGTGCTGCCGCAGATCATGCGCAAGCTCGAACGGCTCGGCATCCGCGATTCCACCGTCGGCTTGGTGATCCCCACGGGCTACTCGTTCAACCTCGACGCCTTTTCCCTCTACCTCACCCTCGCCACCGTCTTCATCGCGCAGGCCACCAACACGCCCCTGTCCTTCGGACACCTGATGCTGATCCTCGGCATCGCCCTCCTGACCTCCAAGGGCGCACACGGCGTCCCCGGATCGGCCATCGTCGTCCTGGCGGCGACCCTGTCGGCGGTGCCGGAAATCCCGGTGATTGGGTTGGTGCTGGTTCTGTCCATCGACTGGTTCGTCGGCATCGCCCGGGCGCTCGGCAACCTCATCGGCAATTGCGTGGCGACGGTGGTCATCGCCGCCTGGGAGGGCGATATCGATCGGGCTCAGGCCCATCGCGTCCTGAACGGAGAGGTCGCCACCGACACGGCGGCGGTGCTCGATAGCCCCCTTGCCAAGGCGTAAGCTCCGGGACGACATCCGGCGCGCCCAGGTCGGAACAGGCCAATCCGGGTCCGCCCTGGCACGATCCGCGCTGGGCCCGCGACGTTAACGGCTCGAACGAGTCGCATGAATTGTTGGAGACGAGCCCGTGACCGCCTCTTCCTATAACCCGCCCTGCGGTGGACTGCCGCCCCAGACCGCGCTGATGACCGGCCGGGCCGTATTCACCGAAGCCTATGCGGTCATCCCGAAAGGCGTGATGAGCGACATCGTCACCAGCGTGCTGCCGTTCTGGGACGACACCCGCGCCTGGATCCTGTCCCGCCCGCTCTCCGGCTTTTCCGAAACTTTCGCCCAGTACCTGATGGAAGTCGCGCCCGGCGGCGGCAGCGAGCGCCCGGAACTCGACGCCCGCGCCGAGGGCGTGCTGTTCGTGGTCGGCGGTCATGCCAGCCTCGTCCTGGAGGGGGCCACGCATGCCCTCCGCTCCGGCAGCTATGCCTATCTTCCTCCGGGCGCCCCCTGGACGTTGCGCAATGACGGCGGCGAGCCGGCCCGCTTCCACTGGATCCGCAAGGCCTACGAGCCCGTGCCGGGCATCGATGTGCCCCCCGCCTTCATCCGCCACGATTCCGAGATCGAGCCGCGGGGCATGACCGGCACGAACGGTGTCTGGGCCACGACCCGCTTCGTCTCCCCCGACGACGTGCGCCACGACATGCACGTGAACATCGTGACGCTTCAGCCCGGTGCTTCGATTCCCTTCGAGGAAACCCATGTGATGGAGCACGGGCTCTTCGTGCTCGAAGGCAAGGCGGTCTACCGGCTCAACCGCGACTGGGTCGAGGTGGAGGCCGGCGATTTCATGTGGCTGCGCGCCTTCTGCCCCCAGGCCTGTTACGCTGGCGGCCCCGGTCCCTTCCGCTACCTGCTCTACAAGGACGTCAACCGCCACCCGGCTCTGACACCGCGCAGGATCGGGTGATGAGCGCCCGCCACATCGTCGCCCGCCCGCTCACGCCCGAGGCCTTCGCCCCGTTCGGGACGGTCATCGACAGGGCGGCCGTCGATCCGCGCCCGATGAATGCCGGCATGGCGCGCCGCTTCCACGATCTGGCGGAAATCCGCGC
Organism: Methylobacterium sp. CM6247; assembly: GCF_054817925.1. Taxonomy (NCBI): domain Bacteria; kingdom Pseudomonadati; phylum Pseudomonadota; class Alphaproteobacteria; order Hyphomicrobiales; family Methylobacteriaceae; genus Methylobacterium; species Methylobacterium sp. CM6247. Next base: position 1,740,533 of record NZ_JBTXKX010000003.1, on the reverse strand, counting down.
CATCGGCGAGGGCGCGCGGGTGGTGATCGGCCTCGTCGAAGCCGAGCCCTATCCCCTGCCGCTGAGGGTCGGTCTCATCGAGCGCCATCCCCTCGGCGCGCAGGCCTTCGTGCCGCTGAACGACGCGCCGTTCCTCGTCGTCGTGTGCCCCGACGAGGACGGGCGGCCCGGACCACCACAGGCCTTCGTCACGGCGCCGGGCCAGGGGGTTTGCTACGCTATCGGCACGTGGCACGGCGTGCTGACCCCCTTCGGTGCGCCCCAGGAGTTCCTGGTGATCGATCGCGGCGGGACGGGCACCAACCTGGAAGAGGTTCGGCTCGACGAGCCTTGGACGGTCGCTCTGCCGACAATGTCGGAGGGATAAGCCGCCGCGATGCCCCGGAGGGCATCGCGAGCCGGATGTCCCGATGGCTCAGGAGCCGAACTTGTAGTTCAGCCCGACCCGGACGACGCTTCCCTCCGACCGAAAGCGCGAGGTCGCCTCCACGAGGGACTGGGCGAGTCCGCTGGAGCCCGTCAGCGGGACGCTGCGCTTGCCGAGATCGTAATGCAGGTATTCCACCTTCAGCGTCACCGCGGAGGAGCGGAAGACGTTGAGGAAACTCTCGGTCGGCAGGGCGTATTCGATGCCCCCGCCATAGGCGAAGCCGGTCTCGAGACGGTCGATCCCGCCGGCGAAGAGGTCGAGGGTCGAAGTTCCCCCTAACTGCAAGCTCGACGCGTTCTGGTAGTTCACGTTGCCGTAGGCGAGACCGCCGGTGCCGTAGACCAGGACGCGATCGAACGCGTAACCGAGCCGGCCGCGCACGGTGCCGAGGAAATCGAGGCTCTGACGCGTGGTGGTCACCACGGCCGAATCGCTGCCCGACCCGAAGATGCCGCGCGACCTGCGCTTGGTCTCGTCCAGGTCGGTATAGGCAATGTCGGTCTCGATGCCGAGGACGAGGCCCGCGCCGGGGGTGAACTGGTAATTGTACCCGGCCTGACCGCCGGCCACGAAGCCTTCCTGCCGGGAGGACAGGGAGGCGATGCCGGCGCGCTCGATGAAGAGATCGGCGTTGCTGCCATTCACCGAGGTCGCCGCCGTGCGGACGGTCTGCCGGTCGGTGAAGCCGTATCCGGCCTGCACACCGGCGTAGAAGCCGGTCCAGCTGAAGCTCGGAAGCGGCACGAAGACGGGTGGCGGCGCAGCGCGGCGGGGTAGGTCCGCCGCAGCCGCGGTCCCGGTCATCAGCCCGATTATCGCGCCGACACCCAACAAAACTTTCGCCATCTTCCCCTCGCCGCCTCCATTGACGGCAGCGACGTGAATCAACGGAGCGATCCTGGGATAGTGCCGGGAAGACACAATTTCGGACCGATCGTCCGAAATTTTTAACCATGACGCGACGTGGCTAACTCCTCCTCGGGGAGGTACAAAAATGCCACTGCCGTGAGTCTGTCGACCGGTTTCCACAGCCCATTAAAGCCGCTCCTCGACGAAGGCACGCATGAGCAGATGAGCGATCGCCATAGGCGGCGGCACGGTCAGTCCCTCGCCATGGGTGCCGGCGATCATCGCCGCCACCTCGTTGCGGGTGAACCAGCGGGCGTCCGCGAGCTCTGCCGGATCGATGGTGATCGCTTCGTCCAGGGCCTCCGCCGCGCAGCCGATCATCAGCGACGACGGGAACGGCCAAGGCTGCGAGGCGTGGTAGGTCACCGCGCCGATCCTCAGCCCCGCCTCTTCGAGGGTCTCGCGGCGGACCGCGTCCTCGATGGTCTCGCCGGGCTCCAGGAAGCCGGCGAGGCAGGAATACATCCCCTCCTTGAAGCGCGGCGAGCGGCCGAGCAGACAGGTTTCTCCACGGCGGATCAGCATGATCACCACGGGATCGACGCGGGGGAAGTGATGGGTCTCGCAGGTCGAGCATTCGCGGCGGAAACCGCCGGCGGCGAAACGGGTGGCCGTTCCGCAATTGGCGCAGAAGCCGTGGCGGGCATGCCAGGCCAGGATGGATTTCGCCGTGGCGAGGAGGCCGAGTTCATGCGGCGCTACCGCATTCTCGGCGGCGAGGCTGCGCAGGTCGGTGGTGCGGAAGCCGGGATCGGACTCGTACCCGTCGGCGGACTCCGGCGAGACCGCGCAGGCGAAGACCGGAGCCCCGTCGAGGCGGCCGAGGAAGAGCGTGAGATCGGCGTGACAGGCACTCGCCGCCTGCCCGGAGGGGAGGAGCGCCGTATCGCCGGCAAGGACGATGCGGTCCCCCGCCACCAGCACGATCCGCGCATCCGGCGCGTCCGGCTTCGGCACGAGGTCGCTGCTCTCGGCCGAATGGCGGACGAGCCGGCTTTCCGCATAGCCGAGTTGGTCGAGGCGCGCACTCATCAGGCGGCCGCGAACAGGGCGCCGATGCGCTCGATCATCTGGGCGCGGGCGTGGTGCGGATAGGACTGGCGCGTGCCTACGCCCCAGACCGGCGAGGGCCAGGCCGGATCGGACAGGAAACGCCCGATCACATGGACATGGAGCTGCGGTACGACGTTGCCCAAGGCCGCGACGTTGACCTTGTCGGGCTTGGCGAGGGCCAGCATCACGCCGGTGGCGATCCGGATCTCGTCCATGAGGTCGCGCGCATCCTCCGCTGACAGGTCGGTGAGTTCGCTGGCACCCGCCCGGCGCGGCACCAGGATCAGCCAGGGAAACCGGGCGTCGTCCATCAGCAGGACACTGCACAAGGCGAGGTCGCCCACCGGCACGGTGTCGGCGACGAGGCGCGGGTCGAGGGTGAAATCGTTTGTCATCGCCGCTCAAGCTGGGATGCGTTGGGAATGCGGAGTTCTCGCCGGTTCGGCCTCGTAAGTCACGCGGGCGCGGGCCGCTCGGTGTCGAGGAAGCGGAACAGGGCCGGCGCGTTGGCATGCGCCACGTTGAAGCGCAGCCACGGGGTCGGCTCCTGATCGGCGCGGAACAGGTGTCCGGGGGCGAGCATGATGCCCTTCGCGGCGGCCCTTTGCGCGAGGCCGGCCGTGTCCGGATCGCCGCCGAAGCCGGCCCAGAGGAAGAGCCCGTTGGCGGGGCGGTGAAACAGCGACAGGCCCACCGAGAGCAGGGCCTCGGCCACAATCTTCTGCTCGGCGGCGAGCTTTTCGCGGAGCCGCGCGATGTGGAGGCGGTACTGGCCTTCCGTCAGGATCGAGTGGACGATGCTCTCGGAGATTTCCGAGCTCGTCAGGCTCGCCGCCATCTTCATGCGCAGGAGCCGCTGCGCATTCTCGGGGTTGCAGGCGAGATAGCCGACCCTCAGGGCGGGCGAGATGGTCTTCGAGAAGCTGCTGATGTGGATGACGCGCGCGAGCTGGTCGAGGCTGGCGATGCTGGGCGCCGTCTCCTCGACGAAGCTCGCATAGATGTCGTCCTCGACGATCTGGAAGTCGTGTTTCTCGGCGATGCGGAGGATCTGGTAGGCGGTGGCCGGCGAGCAGGACGTCCCGGTGGGGTTGTGGAAGCTCGTATTGGTGAAGAACAGCTTCGGCTTGTGCCGCTCCGCCAGTGCCTGGAGCGCGGGGATCGACGGCCCCTGGAGGGTCCGCTCGACGCCGACGATGGTCACCCCCATCGCGTGGAGCGAGGGGTAGAGGTTGCAATAGCCAGGATCGTCCACGAAGGCGACGTCGCCCGGCTGGAGGAAGGTCCGCATGGTCAAATCGAGGGCCTGGCTCGCCCCATGCGTCAGCAGGATCTGGTCCGGCTCGCACTCGATGTTGCGCTGGGCAAGGAGCAACTGGATCGCCCGGCGCAAGGGCGCGTGGCCGAGGGGATGCCCATAGCGCGAGACCAGCCGGTCGGGGCGCCGCGCCAGGGCCGCCAGGGCCTGCTTGATCCCGTCGGCGAACAGGTGGCTGTCGGGAAGCCAGCCGCAGCCGGCTTTGACGGTGAAAGCGTCCTCCTCGTAGACCCGCTGGAGCAGCCAGCCGGAATCCACCGAGATCTGCACGGGTTTCCGCCGGGGGACGACGGATTTGCGATCGAGCAGCCGGGCCGAGACGAAGTATCCGCTCGCGCGTCGGGCTTCGAGCAGGCCGTCCGCGACCAGCCGATTGTAGGCGTTCGAGACGGTGAGCGTGCTCACGCCGCACTGAACGGCCAGCTTGCGCACCGAGGGCAGTCGGGCGCCCGGCGCCACGCCTCCGCTGCGGATGCGCTCGGAGAAGGCCTCCACCAACTGGGCGACGAGGGGGGCGGTGCTGGCGGGGTCGAGGCTGATCATGGGCCGTCATCCACGGGCGAGGCCGGTCTCGGCGATCCGACTGTATGGGCGGGTGAACAGATACAGCTGCGCGTGCCAACCCGCCAACTGTCGATAGTCGGTGAGCCAGGGCCGGGCGATAACGCAGCGCGGCGAGGGTCGGGATCTTGCATCGCGGATCGGCGGAGAGACACATGGATCATGCGATCATCGATCAGGCGGCGGACCGGCAGCTCAATGTCGAGCCGTACTGGATGCCGTTCACGCCCAATCGCCATGTGAAGGCCGACCCGACGCCGCGCATCATCACCTCGGCGACGGGCGCCTATTACCGCACCGCCGAGGGGCGCGAGCTGTTCGACAGCCTGTCGGGCCTGTGGTGCTGCCCCCTCGGCCACGCCCAGCCGCGGATCGTCGAGGCCCTGCGCCGGCAGGCCGAGACCCTCGATTACTGTACCGCCTTCCAGATGACCAACCCTGTGACGCTGCGGCTGGCCGAGCGTATAGCCGACATGGCCCCGGACGGGCTGGACCGGGTGTTCTTCACCAACTCCGGCTCGGAGGCCGTCGATACCGCCCTCAAGATCGCCCTTGGTTATCACCGCCTGCGCGGCGAGGCCGGCCGCTTCCGCATGATCGGCCGCGAGAAGGGCTATCACGGCGTCGGCTTCGGCGGCATGTCGGTGGGCGGCATGGTGGCCAACCGCAAGATGTTCGCCACCGCCATGATCCAGGGCGTCGACCACCTGCGCCATACCCACGATTATGCCGAGATGGCGTTCTCGAAGGGCCAGCCGACTTGGGGCGCGCATTTCGCCGACGACCTCGAACGGATGGTGGCGCTCCACGATGCGGGCACGATCGCCTGCGTCATCGTCGAGCCGCTGCAGGGCTCGGCCGGGGTCATCGTGCCGCCGCTGGGCTATCTCCAGCGCCTGCGCGAAATCTGCACGCGCCATGGCATCCTGCTGATCTTCGACGAGGTGATCACCGGCTTCGGGCGGCTCGGCGCGCCCTTCGGCGCGGACCGCCTCGGTGTGATCCCGGACATGATCACCTTCGCCAAGGGCATCACCAACGGCATCGTGCCGATGGGCGGCGTCATCGTCCGCAAGGAGATCTACGACACGTTCATGACCGGGCCGGCCGCGGCGGTGGAGCTGTTCCACGGCTACACCTATTCGGGCCATCCCCTGGCGGCGGCCGTCGCCCATGCCTCCCTCGACCTGATGGAGGAGGGCGACCTCTTCGCCCGCGTGCGCGAGTTGGAGCCGATCCTCGAGGGGGCCGTCCACACGCTGCGCGACGAACCGGGCATCAAGGACATCCGCAATTTCGGCCTGACGGCGGCCGTCGATCTCGAACCGACACCGGGCCAGCCCGGCGCGCGCGCTCTGCGGATCTTCGAGCGCGGCCTGCGCGAAGGCATCCTCCTGCGCTTCACCGGCGACACCATCGCCATGGGCCCGCCCTTCATCTCGACCCAAGCCGAGATCACCGGCATGATCGAGATGCTGCGCGGTCTCATCCGCGCCGAAGCCTGACCGGCGGCCGGCGCACTCCCGATAGACGGCCCGTGACCCGTTCCATTCTCTTCAAAGGTTGAACCGACATGCCCCTGATGCGCTTCGATATCCTGGAAGGCCGCACCGATTCCGAACTGAAGACGCTCCTCGACGCCGCGCACGAGGCGATGCTGGAGGCGTTCAACGTTCCGCCGGGCGACCGCTACCAGATCGTCACCGAGCACAAGCCCTCGCGGATGATCGTCGAGGATACCGGGCTCGACATCCCGCGCACCAAGGACGTTGTGGTGGTCCAGATGATCACCCGGCCGCGCGGCAAAGAGAAGAAGCAGCTGTTCTACCGGCTGCTGACCGAGAAGCTCGAAGCCGCCTGCGGCATCGCCCCGGCCGACGTCATGGTCTCGACGGTGGAGAACACCGACGAGGATTGGTCCTTCGGCCACGGCCGGGCTCAGTTCCTCACCGGCGAACTCTGACAATCGTTTGAGTTCTTATTCTAGAGCTTAACCTCATCCTGAGGTGCCGCGTAGCGGCCTCGAAGGAGGCTTCCAGGGATCGGGAGACGACTGGAGGGCTCCTTCGAGGCCCTTTGCTCAAGCAAAGGGCGCCTCAGGATGAGGTGGTCTGCTGGGATGATCTGCTCTGGCACAAGCATCCGCTGGAAAACCCGATCAAACAGGCCCTGGGCGGGTTTCGCAACGAGGGTCGCCGCTTCTGCGGCCTGAAACCTGCGACACGCCATAGGGACTGAGCGAGGTGACGTGTTGGCCCGCCAATGCGAACCCGCTCGGGGCGACAAGCTCATTCCGGACCCTAACCCCGACCCTCTACGGAACGCCGACCATGCATGTCCTGATCCTCGGTGGCGGTGTCGTCGGCGTCACTTCGGCCTATTACCTGGCCAAAGCCGGCCATCGGGTCACCGTGCTGGAGCGCCAGCCGGCGGCGGGGCTCGAGACGAGTTTCGCCAATGCCGGCCAGGTCTCGCCGGGATATTCGGCACCCTGGGCGGCGCCCGGCATTCCCCTCAAGGCGATGAAGTGGCTGATGATGCGCCACCGGCCCCTCGTGGTCTGGCCGAGCTTCGAGCCGCGTTTCTACGGCTGGCTTGCCCGGATGCTGGCGAATTGCACGGAGGAAGCCTACCAGCGCAACAAGGGCCGGATGGTGCGTCTGGCCGAATACAGCCGCGACGTGCTGCGCGACCTGCGCGCCGAGACCGGCATCGCCTACGACCATCGCGAGCAGGGCACGCTCCAGCTGTTTCGGACCGCCAAGCAACTCGATCATGTCGGCGACGACACCCATGTCCTCGATGCTTACGGCGTTCCCTACGCGGTGCTGGACCCTGCCGGCTGCATCATGGCCGAGCCGGCCCTGGCGCGGGTGGCCGGGACCTTCGTCGGCGGCCTGCGGCTCCCCGGCGACGAGACCGGCGACGCCCACCTCTTCACCCAGCGGCTCGCCGCACTCTGCGAAGACCTCGGTGTGGTCTTCCGCTACGGCACGGCCATCACAGGCCTGCGCAGCGAAGGCGACCGGATCAGCGGCGTGGCGACGGCAGCGGGCGAGGTGCTGACCGCCGACGCCTATGTGGCGGCCATGGGCAGCTACACCCCGGCTCTGCTCCGGCCCTTCGGCATCGACCTGCCGATCTATCCGGTGAAGGGGTATTCCCTCACCCTGCCGGTCACCAATATCGACGCCGCCCCGGTCTCGACGGTGATGGACGAGACCTACAAGGTCGCGATCACCCGGCTCGGCGACCGCATCCGGGTCGGCGGCACCGCCGAGCTCGCCGGTTTCAGCGCGGTCCTGCGGGGACCGCGCCGGGAAACCCTAGTCCGCTCCGTCGGTGATCTGTTCCCGGCGGGCGGCGATCTCTCGCAGGCCACGTTCTGGACCGGCCTGCGGCCGATGACGCCGGACGGCACGCCCATCGTCGGCGGAACGCGCCTGTCGAACCTCTACACTAATACCGGCCACGGCACCCTGGGCTGGACCATGGCCTGCGGCTCGGGCCGGGTGCTGGCCGATCTTATCTCCGGCCGCACGCCGGACATCGCCACCCCGGACCTCGCCGTCAGCCGCTACGCACGCGGAGCCTGACAACGGGGTAATGCCCTCTCGCGCCGGGCGCGAGAGGGTGAGGCGAGGCGGCCTATTCGGCCGCGTCGACGTAGAGCTTGCCGCCCTCGGCCTGGAACTCGGCGGATTTGGCCGCCATTCCCGCCTCGCGTTCGGCCTGGCTCATGGGCGTCGCCTCGCCCAACACCTGACCTGCCGCCTCCATCGCCAGCACCTCGGCGCGCAGATCCTGCGTGATCTTCATCGAGCAGAATTTGGGGCCGCACATCGAGCAGAAATGCGCGACCTTGTGGGCGTCCTTTGGCAGGGTCTCGTCGTGGTAGGCGCGCGCCGTGTCGGGATCGAGCGACAGGTTGAACTGGTCCTCCCAGCGGAAGTCGAACCGGGCGCGTGACAGGGCGTCGTCGCGCAGCTGCGCCGCCGGATGGCCCTTGGCGAGATCGGCGGCATGGGCCGCGATCTTGTAGGTGATGACGCCTTCCTTGACGTCGTCGCGGTTGGGCAGGCCGAGATGCTCCTTCGGGGTGACGTAGCAGAGCATGGCGCAGCCGAACCAGCCGATCATGGCGGCGCCGATGCCCGACGTGATGTGGTCGTAGCCCGGTGCGATATCGGTGGTCAGCGGGCCGAGGGTGTAGAACGGCGCCTCGCCGCACTCCTCCAGCTGCTTTTCCATGTTCACCTTGATCTTGTGCATCGGCACGTGGCCGGGGCCCTCGATCATGGTCTGGCAGCCCTTGTCCCAGGCGATCTTCGTCAGCTCGCCGAGGGTCTCGAGTTCCGCAAACTGCGCCGCGTCGTTGGCATCCGCGATGGAGCCAGGGCGCAGGCCGTCGCCCAGCGAGAACGAGACGTCGTAGGCCCTCATGATGTCGCAGATCTCGTCGAACCGCTCGTAGAGGAACGATTCCCGGTGACCGGCGAGGCACCAGCGCGCCATGATCGAGCCGCCTCGGCTGACAATGCCGGTGACCCGGCGCGCGGTGAGCGGCACATGGGCGAGGCGGACGCCCGCATGGATGGTGAAGTAATCGATGCCCTGCTCGGCCTGCTCGATGAGGGTATCCTTGAAGACCTCCCAGTCGAGCTTCAGCGGATCGCCGCCGACCTTCTCCAGCGCCTGGTAGATCGGCACGGTGCCGATGGGCACGGGCGAGTTGCGCACGATCCACGAGCGGATGTTGTGGATGTTTCGACCAGTGGAGAGGTCCATCACCGTGTCGGCGCCCCAGCGGGTCGCCCAGACCAGTTTCTCCACCTCTTCCGCTGCCGACGAGGTCACGGCCGAATTGCCGATATTGGCGTTGATCTTGACGAGGAAGTTGCGGCCGATCGCCATCGGCTCCACCTCGGGGTGGTTGATGTTGGCCGGGATGATGGCGCGGCCGCGCGCCACCTCGTCGCGCACGAATTCGGGGGTGATGAAAGCGGGGAGCGAGGCACCGAAGCTGTTGCCGTCGGCCAGCGCGGTCTGCGCGCCTTCCAGCATCGTCTCGCGGGCGAGGTTTTCGCGGTGGGCGACGTAGATCATCTCCTCGGTGATGATCCCGGCTTTGGCGAACTCGTACTGCGTCACCATCTGGCCGGGGCCGGCCTTGCGGATCTGGCGCGTCGCCGGACAGGGGGCGACGAGCTTGTCCTCCGGCACGAAGCCGTTGTCCTCGGGCTTGACCGCGCGCGGCGTGATCGTGGCATAGCCGCGCTTGGCGATCCACGGGTCGCGCAGCAGGGGCAGGCCGGCATTCAGGTCGATCCGGGCATCGGTCTCGGTATAGGGGCCAGACGGATCGTAGACCCGCACCGGCGCCTCCTTCGGATCACTCAACGTGACCTCGCGGAACGGCACCCGGATGTCGTCACGGCCAGCCACGCTCGCATAGACCTTGCGCGAGCCCATGATCGGGCCGGTGGTCACCGCTTGCGGCTGCCCCTTGGCGGGTTCTTGTCCGGAAAGGTCTTTGGGAAGGACGGGTGCGTTCATATCGGATTCGCTCCTGGCGTGGGAGGCGATCCGGTTCGCAACGGTACGTCAGGACGACGGGCACCCGCTCGTTTGGAGCAGACAACCCAAGCGTAGTTCCCGTCCCTCCGCCGGTATGAGCCGGATCAGGTTCAAGGGTCAGGGCTGCGGCCCTATCTCAGCCCCCTGAACGGGGCCCCCCTCGGAACGATTCGAAAGTCTGCGTTCGCTGCGCCTTTGTCAATCGTCGGGAGGAACATCCTCGCCGAAGTGAATCGTCGCTCGCCGTGCCGACCGGATCGCGGGTCTTTCGATCCAGGCTTTTATCCGTCCGTTGACCGTGGTCTCGGATTTAATCCGCGAGGACTGATCTTTATTGGCGTGACTTTCGCCGGACGTTAAAACGGCCGCACACAATGGAGCCATCCCGATCTGCAACGCGTTGTCGATCCTAATGTCCCTTGACGATCAGGCTGGTGTTCCATGAACAAGCTTATTCTCGCATCCGCCGCCTTTCTTGGCGCGGTCGCATTCCTTCCGGCAACGGCTGACGCCCGTGAGGGCGGTGGACTGGGTGCCTTCGGTGGCGGTGGCGGTGGTATGAGCCGTGGCGGTGGTGGTGGCGGTATGAGCCGCGGCGGCGGCGGAGGCGGACTCGGTGCCTTTGGCGGCGGTGGAGGTATGAGCCGCGGTGGCGGTGGCGGTGGCGGTCTCGGCGCCTTCGGTGGTGGCGGCGGTCAGGGAATGGGCGGTGGACGCGGGCACGGCGGTATCGCCCAAGGGTCGAATGTCGGCGGCGGTGGTTTCCACCGGGGCGGCGGCTTCAGCCGAGGCGGGTACGGTTACAACCGCGGCTATGGCTACAACCGCGGCTATGGCCGGGGCTACGGCTATGGCGGGCTCGGCCTCGGACTGGGCCTCGGTCTGGCGGGCGCCGGGATCGGCTATGGCTATGGCAGCGGGTACTACGGCAACGGCTACGACAACGGATATTACGGCGGCGGCTATGCCCCGGCCTATTATGGTGGCGCCGTCGAGGTTCAGCAGGATGTCGGCGGGTCCGATCAGGATGTGGCCTACTGCATCCAGCGCTTCCGCTCCTACGATCAGCGGTCGGGCACCTATCTCGGCAATGACGGCCTGCGTCATCGCTGCCCGCAGTAAGGCCCATCGTCCGGGCGCGATCGCCTGAACCTCATCAATTCGAGAAGCCCCGCAGCCCCCGCCGCGGGGCTTCGTCGCGTTCGGGGGGAAGCCGTTCGCTCGGCAGGGGAGGGACGACGTGGAAGCCCAAGGCCCTGTCCCCGGCATCCTGAACCCGTGTCCACGTCCGAAACGGCGCATCTTCCGGTGCCGGGCGGCATGGCGTAACGCCCTGTCATGATGGCTTCCAGTCCTCTCCTCGCTCCCGACGACATCGCCCATGTCATTCAGATCGCGCTCGCGCCCGCCTTCCTGCTGACGGCGCTGGCAACGCTGCTCAACGTTTTCTCCACGCGCCTCGGGCGGGTGGCCGACCGGGTTGATGACGCCGCCGACCGGTTGCAGAAGGCGGATGCGGACGAAGCCGCCCACCTGTCGTATCAGCTGGCCTATCTGCGCCGGCGCTCCTTCATGCTCGACGTGGCGGTGGTCCTCGCCTCGCTCGGCAGCATCATGACCGGCATCGCGGTGTTGACGCTGTTCGTGGGGGCCTTGCGCGATGCCGCCACGGCCTCCGTCCTGTTCGGCTGCTTCGGAATCGCCCTGGTCTGCACGGTGGCGGCCATCGTCGCCTTCCTCATCGAGATCCTGATGGCGGGTCGCCGCGTCCGGGACGAAGTCGACCGCCAGACGGTGGAGGCCTCGGACCGTAAAGCGGGCGGACCCGAGATCCCCCACCGGTCACCTCGACCGGGGCGGTCCTGACTAAGTGTCTCTCACAAAACTCCCGCTGCGCTGTCGTGCCTGGAGCGAGAACCGGCCGTGATGGGGAGTTTTGTGAGGCAAGCTAAGCAGATTCAGCAAAAGTGGTCACCGGTTTTGCGTTCAAAAACCTGCGACGTGTCAAAGACCTAAGCGAGGTGAAGCGTTGGCTTGCCAATGCGAACCTGCTTAGGGCCGGCGACCTCACGCCTCGGCGGGCGCGTCGCCGTGCGTGTCGAGCCAGCGCACGGCGCCGCTGAGGTCGAAGCCCCGCTCCCGGCCATAGGCCAGGAGGTCCTCGCGGCGCAGACGCCCCGCCAGCACTTCGGACAAGGCCCACAGGGTGAGCGAGCGCGTGCCGCCGCGGCAGTGGGCGAGGACCGGGCCGGGTGCGCCCTCCACGGCCTCGCGGAACCGCGCGATGTCCTCACGGGTGATGCCGGGGCCGGTGACGGGAAGGTGGAGATAGGCGAGACCCGCCGCCTCGGCCGCCGCCGCTTCGGCCTCGCTGCCCAACTGGCCCGGCTCCTCGCCTTCGGGGCGGTTGTTGATGAGTAGGGCAAAGCCCTTCGTGGACAGGTCCGCGATCTCCGCCTCGTTCGGCTGGCCGGAGACCGACAGGCGGGGCTCGATGGGGGTGATCGTCATGTGGCCTCTCTCGTTGGCTGCCTTCGGGCCGTGCGGCTTCCGCTTGCCGGGGGAGGGCGCTCTGCCGGGGGCAAACGGGGCATGTTCATTCCACCGCACGGCCCGCCTTGAACCCGGGATGGGTCTCGTCCGTTTCCGGTCTGATCCTCAACCCGCCTTCAGGATGACCACCATGGCCGATGCAAGACAGATCGTCGACGCGCTCGTGCGCTCACGCAAGGGCGGGATCGCCGCCACGGCCGCCCTCGGTGGGCTCGCCCTCGTCGCGGGCCTGGCCCTTCGAGCACTCCGTCCTTCCCATGAGCCCGAAACTCCCGATCTCAGCCAAGTCGGCGAGGACGAGGCCCGCATCATGCTGCGCGCCATGGTGGCCGCGACCTTGGCCGACGGCATCGTGGACACGCAGGAGCGCCAGCGCCTCGACGAGGCGGTAGAGGCGGCCGGTATTGACAAGGATGGCCGCGCCTGGCTCGAAAAGGAGCTGGCCGACCCGGCCGAGATCGACGAACTCGCCGAACGCGTGGATTCGCCGGAGAAGGGTGCCCGCCTCTATGCGGCAGCGCGTCTGGCCATCGATGCCGATACGCTGCAGGAGCGGGAGTTCCTGAAGCGATTGGCCGAGGCCCTGGACGTCTCGCAGGACGTGGCGGCGAGGGTCGATGCCGGGCTCGAAAATGCCTGACGGAGAGCGATGTCGCGGGAGTTGACGCGCTCCGTACCGGCCCGATGGGGAAGTGCTACTTCCCCATCCATTCGTGCCCGGCCACCAGCGCCTCAACCGATCGGGTCCAGGTGCCGGGCTGGTCGGTGGCGCCGGTGCCGAGTGCCCGCTGGACCATGACGCTGTCGCTCCAGCGGCCGTACTTGTAGCCCACCGCCGGCAACAGGCCGACACGGACGAAGCCGCAGGTCTCGTGGAGCCGCAGGGACGCTTCGTTCTGCGCGTCGATATAGCCGATCATCTGGCGGTAGCCGCCGGCGGCGCAGGCCTCGATCAAAGCCGGCAGCAGGCGTCGCCCGATGCCGGCGTTCAGGTGCTCGTGATGAACGTAGATCGAGTGCTTGAGCGTGTAGCGATAGGCCGGGCGCTTCCGGAACGGGACAGCGTAAGCGTAGCCCGCCACCACCCCATCGCGGTCGGCCACAAGATGCGGCAGACGCCTCTTGCGCATGGCCTTGCGGCGGCGCTTGAGGTCGTCGGGATGGAGCGGATCCGCTTCGAAATCCCCCACATCACCTACGCCCCGCCGAATATGGTGGGCGTAGATTGCCACCATGGCCGGCACGTCCGCATCCGAGGAGGGCCGGATGATGACCCCGGTATCGGAGGCGGCGGGGGGCCCTTCCGGATTCACGGGCGATTCTCGCGCATGACATAGGTGTAGAAGCGGATGGTCCCATCGGGATCGACGTTGCGGAACACGCCCTGAATCTCGGCCTCGAAGCCCGGGAACAGGTTCGCGGAGCGCTCGAACATCTTGAAGTAGTCCAGCATGGGTTTCGCCCGTTCGTCCAGTCGTTCGCCCGGCAGCACCGTGCCGATGCCCGGCGGGTAGACCAGAAGCAAGGTCGTCGCCACGCGACCTTCCGCTTCCGCGATCGGCACGTAATCGACGTTGTTGCGGGTGAGCTGCTGCACCGCCTCCTTCGGAGTCATGACCATCTCGGGCAGGTGGCCGGGTTCGAACTGCTTGCGTTGAAGGGTGCTGGTGCCGTGCTCGCGGTGGAAGGCGTGGAAATCCGCGCAGAGGTCGCGCAGGCGTACGCCCTTGTAGCGGTTCGGCCGGCGCCGGACGAATTCCGGCATGGCATCCTCGAGCGGCACATTCTCGTCATGCAGGCGCTTGAAGGCCACGAGGCCGGAGATGAGCGTGCCGGCCTTGGAGGATTCGACGCCCGGCGTCAGCAGGAAGAGGAGCGAGTTGAGGTCGTTCTTCTCCGGCACGATGCGGTTTTCGCGCAGGTACTGGGCCACGATGGGCGCGGGCACGCCGTGCTCGGCATATTCCCCCGTGCGCCGGTCGAAGCCGGGGGTGAGCACGGTGAGCTTGTTCGGGTCGGTCATGGCGTAGTTCGGCGCCACATGGTTGAAGCCGTGCCAGGCGGCACCGGGGGTCAGCTCCCAGTATTTCGCGTCGCTGGCGAGCTCGTCCGTCGAGACGCTCTCCCACGGCACCTTGCCCTCCGGGCCCTTCACCGTGTCCGGCACGAAGGGGTCGAAGAACCAGCGGCGCAGAGGATCGCCCTCCTTCTCCTCGAATTCGCGGCGGATGGCACGGACCTTCTTGCGCCATTCGATGCCGAGCCGGATCGTGTCGTCCCACAGGACGACGCCCGAGCGGCCCTTCATCATCTGCGCGCCGACATCGAGCGAGGCGAAGAGCGGGTAGAACGGCGAGGTCGAGGCGTGGACGAGGAAGGTCTCGTTGAAGCGCCGGTGCTCGATGCGCCGGGTCTGGCCGCGGATATGGCTGTCCTTGGTGTGGATCTGCGAGGCCTGGGAGAAGCTCGCCAGCTGCTTGTGGGTCGATTGCGTGGCGATGATGCCCGGCGAGGTCTCGTCGAGGCCCTTCAGTCCCATGGCGAAGCGACCGGCGAAGAGCGGGTGGAACTTCATGAAGCCCGCCCAGGCCTCGTCGAAGAGGATGTAGTCACAGAGATGCCCGATCTTCTCGAGGATCATCTGCGCGTTGTAGATGGTGCCGTCATAGGTGCACTGCTCCACCACCGCCACGCGGAACGGGCGCTCGCGCTTCCAGGCTTCCTTGTCGGTGATGAGGGGGTTGGTGCGGATCTTCTCACGGATGGCCGCCTCGTCGAGGGCCTCGTGATACATCGGACCGATCAGGCCGAAGCAGTTGCGGTCGGTCTCCAGGAAGACCGGGACCGCGCCGCCGAGGAACAGGGCGCCGTGATGGGCCGCCTTGTGGTTGTTGCGGTCGAACAGGACGAGGTCGCCCTCCGCCACCAGGGCCGAGAGCACGATCTTGTTGGAGGCCGAGGTGCCGTTGAGGACGAAATAGGTTTTTTCGGCCCCGAAGATGACGGCGGCTTCTTTCTGCGCCTTCAAGGCCGGGCCTTCGTGGACCAGAAGGTCGCCGAGATCGAGCACGGAATTGTCGAGGTCGTCGCGGAACACGGCCTCGCCGAGATGCTCCACGAAGATACGCCCGATCGGCGAGCGGTTGTAGAAGATGCCGCCGTTATGGCCGGGGCAGGTCCAGAGCTGGTTGCCCTGCTCGGCATAGTCCACCAGCGCGCCGAAGAACGGCGTCTTCAGGGTCTCGGCATATTGCTTCACGCGGCTCACCAGGCCGCGGGCGATGTAGTCCGGGGTCTCTTCGGCCAGGAAGATGTAGCCGTCGATGAAGTCGAGCACTTCGACGGGGATGTCCTCCAGGCGCTTGCGACGGACCATGATGACGATGGGCATTTCGAGCCCGCGCTTCCGCATCAGGTTGATGAGGGCCGCCGCCTTGCCGTCGAGGCCGCGCTTGCCCCAATCCACCACCATGCAGCCGATGGCGGCATCGGTCTGGACCGCGATGGCTGCGTCCTCCACGCGGCGGGCGCGGACCACTTCGAAGCCGAGCTTCTCCACAGAGCCGATGATCTGCTGGACGCGCACGCCCTCGAGGTCGTCCGGGTCGAAGTTAGGCGCGCACATGAGCACGGTGAAGCGGCGAAAGAAGTCCATGCGGGGGAAGGCTCCGGTGGTCGGATGAATCGGGGGTGTGTGGGCGCGTTCGCGTTCGGGATCAACCAGGCCGGCCGGCGAGATTGAGCCGGCGGATGACGACATAGACGGCCAGCGCCGCGAGCGCGCCGATGATCAGGGCGATCATGGAGCCGCTGTCGGATTCGGAAAAGAACAGGCCCTTGGTGTTCATGCCGAAGACGCCCGTGACCAGGGTGGGCGGCAGAAACAGGGCCGTGAGGATGGAGAGGGTGAAGAGCTGGCGGTTGGTCAGCGCGGTCGTGCGGGCGGCGATCTCATCCTGGAGAAGCCGGCTGCGCTCGGACAGGACATGCATGTCCCGGTGGAGCGAATCGAGGCGCTGGACCACGCGGGCCGCCATGGCGCCGACGGCTTCCGGCAATTGGTCGCCCTCCATGGCGGCCTCATCCTCGAGCCGGTGGAACACCGCGCGTAAGCCGGCGAGTTGACGGTGGGAGCGCACGGATTGGCGGCGGATCGGTCCCAACGGCCTGGCATCGTCGGCCTTGGCCTCGTCGAGCATGTCGTCCTCGATGGCATCGAGGGAGGAGGACAGGCGATCGGACGTGGCATTGAGCGATGCGATGGTGCTGCCGACGAAGCGCTCCAGCAGCTTTGCCGGGCCGGGAACGAGGGTGCCGGACAGGACCGCGTCGCGGGCGGCGACCGCGCAGGCCGTGGCATGGCGACGGCCACTGACCAGATAGCCTGGACCGAGAACGCAATGGAGGCGGCCGTTCGGCTCTTCGCTCGACGACCCGTCGAAAGCGCGTTCCCGGTCGGCGATGACGAAGCCGGCATGAGGGCCATCGACGACGACACGCTGATGCTCGTCGCGGGCGAAGGTTGCGGCGGCGAGACGGGGCGGGCCGAGGCGTCCCTCAAGGATCAGCGCCTCGGTCCGCGCATCGACGAGATCGACGTGAAGCCAAACGAAGCCGTGTTCCGGGTCACCGAGGGAAGGAAGCTCGTCCCCCAGCGCAACCTGGCGTCCCCGTCCATCCGTGTCGAAGGCGAGGGCGAAGATCAGCCCCGGGAGGGACGATTCCTCAATGAGAAGATGCTGCATAATGCGTTCGCGGCGAACATGGCCGGCAAAATACCGGCTCACTATCGCGCTGGATCGCAAGGCTGGGCGACACTGTGATGACGACGAGGCGCGTCTGCTGCCATCGTATTCTCCCGATGGATCAGACGACTCACAGGGACGGGGCGGAGCGACGACGTCGATGGTCGAGCGGTGATTGGCCATCATGACGTGCATTCGAGAGGGATCGCGCTGAGCGTCACCAGTCGCCTTCGCATCACGGCCGCGTGCGCGACATTCTTCGGCGGGCCGTGCTGGGCCAAGCGCTCGTGGAAGGGCATGCAGTGATGATGAACATCGCCTGTGCTTGCCTGCAGCATCTGCACTTCGCCGAGGTTCGTCGGACTGGGCGGAAAATAACGTCGCGTCGTCCGAGGTCTTCATCGTCGCTATTCGCCTCCAGCGTGCGGCAGGCCGTCGCTGGACATCTCTTCGGTTAGCTTCGTTCCGCCCCGTCCTGCATCCTCATTTCGTAAGACGATTCAGACTACCCTCAAGAAGTAAATTACCGACATATTACTAGATCAGGAGTCCAAATTCCGCCCCACTCAAGGATTCCTTAGCAACATTTCTCGGGATGATACTGTTGCCAAGACCAACATCATCGAACGTGACAAGAGTGTCCGCCCCCCGTTCAACATAGTAAGGTTGATATCCTCGAAGCTGCTCACAAGGGCTGACACGTCGAAATGATCGAAGCCCTTCGCAAAACCATAGACGTTATCCATCCCGAAATTCATTTTGAAAGTGAAGGTATCAGCTCCCCCACCAGCATACAGCTTGTCGTTACCGGTGCCGCCATCGATCACCGTGTCACCCTCGCCGGCCCTGATGATATCGTTCCCCTTTGTCCCCGACACCGTGGCGAAGGTATCCTTGGCGTTCTGCAGGTTGACCGTGGTGCCTGCGGTCACGCCCGACAGATCGAGGGTCAGTGCTCCGCGCACATAGATCGTCTCGATACTCTTGAAGCTTGCGTCGGTGAACGTGAAAGTATCGGGTCCAAGAAGCAGGAGCCTGTCCTGCCCATCTCCCCCGTCGACCAGCGTTGGTGCATTGGTAACTGCCAGCTTATCATTGCCGTCGCCGCCGATCAGTGTATCGGATGCTCCTACTCCCCGGAGGAAATCGTTACCGGCCAAGCCCGTCAGGATATTAATGCCGCTATCACCGATCAGGACGTCTTCGTATCGACTACATGGCCGGCGAGGCACTTTGAGCCCGCGCTCCGCAGACGAATGACGCAGGATGGTGCCCCGCCGACATCGAATGCCATTCAGAATCGGTCATGGCTGCGGAACGCTCGTCCGCTCCGACCCTGGACGATGTCGTTCCGCCGGGCCTCCGGCGGTTCGAACCCGGATCGCCACGAGATCGGGGCCTCTCCCGCGTTGAGGGTCCGAACAGCGTTGAACCGAGGGCCGCGGCAAGGTGCGGGTTGGGCCGGAGCCCGCATGGGGAGAAAGGACATCCGCCGTCGGGAGATCGCCGGGCGGCACCGACAGGATCACCCCCGATCCCTGGACCGGATTTAGCCAGACAGGATCTAACGGTCCCTGTCCGCCTCCAGCTGTTTCATGAGCTCGGCAAGGCGAGGGTCGAGAGGCTCGTCGATCACGGGCTCGTAGAGGGCCTGCAACTCCTCGCCGAGACGCCGCCGGGTGGTCTCGGTCAGCGCGCTGTTGAGATCCCTGGTGCGCGGCCGGGGCCGGGCTGGCTCGCGATAGTCTTCAATGAGCATCGCCACTCCTTCGATAACACAAGAAATGTGAACGCCGGGATCGAAGATAGGTTCATATGTCGCGGTGAACGGGGTTTACCGCCCAAGGGAACGAGCGCGACGGAGATAGGCCCCTGAGTGCGAGAATACCTCCCGGCAGAAGTCAGCGCCTGCGTCGATCAGAAAGTCACAGCGTTGAGACTGCCCACAGAACTTCCGGTCACGGACGGGTTGCGCTCAGACCAGAATGACCCGTCGGGAGATTTTTTTGAGAATACCGAGCCATCGTTTTTACTTCGCAGACGACCATCGAACGAAACTGTAGCTGAGATATCGAGAGCACCTTTCGAGGTCGAGCGACGGCGGCGGGCTTGCTGATCGTTGACGAACGGACACCAGAGCACTGCCATCAGGGAGGACAAATACACCTCTGCGCCGCTTTTCTCATATATCGGCATTTCTGCTGCCTCTTTCTCACAGATGAAGATTTGTTTTATTCTTATTATAAACTTGAAATACAGATTTATGCTTGCGTTGCGGCTCGGGGCGGCTAGGCTCCCTCGAATCATCCAGCTTCGGAATCGCCGTCCCATCGCCATATGAGCCTCACTTCCGCGCAAATCCTCGACCTCGCTCCCGATGCGTCGAGCCGCAAGGCCGGGCAGGATCAGGCGAAGGCGGCCAAGTGGAGCGGGCTCGGGCGGGCAGGCGCCGTCGTCTGGGGCGAGATCAAGGGAAGCGGAGCGAACCCTTATCGCACGGTGGCCGATCTCTCCGGTCCAGCCTCGAAATGCACCTGCCCGAGCCGGAAATTTCCCTGCAAGCACGCAATCGGCCTGATGCTGGTAGATGCCGCCGCGCCGATCTCCGAGGCCGAACCGCCGGATTGGGTCGCCGCCTGGATCCGGGGGCGCGAGAGCCGCGCCGTCTCCGCCGAAACGCGGTCTCAGCAAGCCTCCGCCCCTGTCGACGAGAAGGCGCAGGCCAAGCGCCGTCAGGCCCGCGAGGACAAGGTCTCGGCGGCGCTCGATGAACTCGATCTCTGGCTCGGCGACCTGATGCGGCGCGGTCTCGCGACGGTGCGGCGCGAGCCCTATGCCTTCTGGGACCGCATGGCGGGACGCCTCGTCGATGGACAGGCCCCGGGCCTCGCCCGCAGGGTCCGGGCCATGCCGGGCCTCATCGCGGCCGCGCCCGGCTCTGCCGCGCGTCCGGAGGCGGCCCTTGCCCTCGCCCTCGGCCGCCTGTCCCTGCTGGCCCGGGCCGCCCGGCGTCTGGAACGGCTCACGCCCGGACAGGCAGCGGGCGTCCGCGCGGCCATCGGCTATCCCGTGACCGCCGAGGAGATGGCAGCACGTCCGGGTCTCGTCGACGAGTGGGCCGTCCTCGCGCATGCGGTGGAGGACGAGGACAAGCTCACCGCCCGCACCGTCTGGCTCGCCGGACGGACGAGTGGCGCCATGGCCCAGGTCGTCGATTACGGCACCTCCGGCTCGCCGCTGCCGCCGGTCCCGGCGGCAGGACAGGATTTCTCGGGCGCCCTCGCCTTCCATCCCGGCGATCCGCCGCTCAGGGCCGCGTTTCGCGAGGGGCGCGCCAGTCCGGCATCGGCCGGCGCTCTGCCCGGCGCGACGAGCGTCGCCGAGGCCCTCGACGGGTTCGCCGGGGCCCTGGCGCGGGCGCCGTGGATCGACCGTTGGCCGCTTCGGCTGTCCGGCCTACGCCTCGGACATCTCGCGGATGGCGCCATGGGCGCGGGTGACGCCACCGGCTGTTTGACCCTTGCCGATTCCGCACATGTCCCCCCTCTGATGGCGGTGGCGGCGGGGGGCCATGTCGATCTTTTCGGTCTCTATGACGGGTTCGCGCTCACGCCCCTCGCCATGGTGGCCGGCGGGCATCTCTACGCGGTTCCGGCCCAGGATCCCCGGCCGATCCTGGTGAGGGCGGCCTGATGGGCCTCGACGTCTCCGCCCCCGACGATTGGGAGTCGGCCCTCGTCTCCGCTCTGCTGGGGGCCGACCGCTCCCCCTCCCCTGTCGATCTCGAGACGGTCGCCGGTGCGCTGCCGCGCGCAGAGCCGGGCATGACCCTGCTGGCGCGGGTCGCGGTCGCGGGCATCCACCATCTCGCCGGCAGCGGCTTTCCGCCAGAAGCCTTCACGCCGACGCGCCCTCACGAGGCGAAGGGCCGTCCCTGCCCACCCGAAGCGGCGGCGCGGCTCGGGCTGCTCCTCGCCGCGGGCACGGAGGCGCGGGGCCGCGTGAAGGAGTGGTGCGAGATCGCGGCGGAGCGGGGCATGCGCGCTCCGCCCTGGCTGCTCCCCGCCCTCGCGCCCTACCGGCGCGAGTGGGACGAGACCATCGACGCGGTCGCGGGCGAGGAGCTCGCCTGGCTGGAGGCGGCCTGTTCCGCCCGAGGCGCCGAGGCGGCGATTTCGGCCCCGGATGGCGCTGAAGCGAGCCCGGCCGAGCGCCACGCCGCCTTCGCCGACTTCCGCTTGCGCGATCCCGAAGGAGCCCGCGCCGATCTGGAGGCTGGGTTCCGCGCCGAGAAGGCGGAGATGCGCGAGCGCCTCGTCTACATCCTGGAGATCGGCCTGTCGGAGGCGGATGCGCCCTTCCTCGAAACCTGCCTGGACGATCGCGCGGGCGGCGTGCGCGCGGCAGCGAGAGTCCTGCTACCGCGCCTCACCCACTCGCTCTTCGCCTCCCGCATGGCGGCGAGGGCGCGAACCGCGCTCGTGGTCGAAAGCAGCCGAAAGCTCCTCGGCGGGACGAAACACACTCTGGTGGTGACGCTGCCGGAGGAATCGCCGACGCTCGCGCGGGACGGGATCGAGCCGAACGCCTACGAGCGGAGGCGCGGCGGCGCGAGGGCCGGTCTGCTCGAGAGCGTCATCGCCGCCGCTCCCCTCCACGCCTTCACCGATCATCCGCCGAGGCTCTGGATCGAACTG
This sequence comes from Methylobacterium sp. CM6247, assembly GCF_054817925.1. Taxonomy (NCBI): domain Bacteria; kingdom Pseudomonadati; phylum Pseudomonadota; class Alphaproteobacteria; order Hyphomicrobiales; family Methylobacteriaceae; genus Methylobacterium; species Methylobacterium sp. CM6247. Next base: position 1,718,690 of record NZ_JBTXKX010000003.1, on the reverse strand, counting down.
GCCCTGCGCAGCGAATGGGCGATCCAGATCGTCGATGGTTTTCTCACCGCCGCGCGCCGCGAGCGCGACCTCGACTGGGTACGGACGATGGTGTCGGTGCTGGCCGAGGCGTCGGCCGGGCGCCTCTCCGGCATCGAGCCGGGCGATGCGCTCCGTGAGACCTGGGCCCGCGCCGTGCGGTCGCTCCCCGATGCGGAATGGGAGGCGACGATGGCGCAGCTCCTCGGCAAGGGGGAGATCGATACGATTCTGACCCTGCTGCGACAGGCGCCCTCATCCCTGTCGGAGGCCTTCACGGCGGCCCTCCTCGATTGGCTCGCCTCGGTGACGCGGACCTCGCAATCCGACCGCCAGGACCTCGCCTCCGCTTACCTGCTCACCCGCCTCGCCGAACGGGCCTGGCCCGACGAGGACCACGCGGCATCGGCTGCCGCCATCCTCGCCCGGCTGCCGGACGAGGCCGAGGACAACCTGCGCCGGCAGATCGAGGACTTCGCCGAAACCCTCGCTTTGCGCGCCACCATCAGACGGGAGTTCGCCTGAGGCATGAGCCAGATCAACGGAACCAAGACGACGCAGCTGCGCCGGGCCGCCGAGGATGCCTTCGCCGAGGAGTTGGAGTCGCTGCGCGGCGTCGATGACAGGCCGCGCCCGCCGAACTGGCTGCTCTCGCCGCAGGCGGTCGTCACCTACCTCATGGGCGGGCGGCTCGGCTCCGGTTTCGAGGTCACGCCGAAATACATCGGCGACCGGCGCCTGATGGAGGTGGCGGTGGCGACGCTGGCCACCGACCGGGCGCTCCTTCTTCTCGGTACGCCGGGCACCGCCAAGAGCTGGGTCAGCGAGCATCTGGCCGCCGCGATCTGCGGCACCTCCCGCCTCATCGTGCAGGGCACCGCCGGCACCAGCGAGGAATCCATCCGCTACGGCTGGAACTACGCTCTACTGCTGGCCAAGGGGCCGAGCCGCGAGGCGGTGGTGGCGAGCCCGATCGTGCGCGCCATGGAGGAAGGCAGAATCGCCCGCGTGGAGGAATTGACCCGCATCCCCTCCGAGACGCAGGACAGCTTCATCACGATCCTCTCCGAGAAGACCCTGCCGATCCCGGAACTCAACGAGGAGATCGCAGCCGCGCGGGGCTTCAACCTCATCGCCACCGCCAACAACCGGGATCGCGGCGTCAACGAGTTGTCGAGCGCGTTGAAGCGGCGCTTCAACACCGTGGTGCTGCCCTCGCCGGCCACGATCGAGGCCGAGATCGCCATCGTCGAGACCCGCGTGGCCGCCCTCGGGCGCGCCTTCGAAATCCCAGCCGAACCGCCCGGCGCCGACCAGATCCGCCGCGTCGTCACCGTCTTCCGCGAGTTGCGCGAGGGCGTGACCTCGGACGGCAAGAGCAAGGTCAAGCAGCCGTCCGGCACGCTCTCCACGGCCGAGGCGATCAGCGTCGTCGGCAGCGGGCTGGCGCTGGCCGCGCATTTCGGCAACGGCCACCTCTCGGCCCACGACCTCGTCTCCGGCATCAGTGGCGCGGTGATCAAGGATCCGGTGCAGGACGCCATCGTCTGGCGCGAATATCTCGAGACCGTCGTGAAGGAACGGTCGGAGTGGAAGGACTTCTACCGCGCCGCCCGCGAGAGCGCGTGAGGGCGTTCTCACCCTCCCCCCTCTGCGGGGGAGGGTGTCTGCGGAGCAGGCGGGAGAGGGGGCGACCTCTCCGGAACTGGCGCTCCCCTCTCCCGACCCTCGCTGACGCGAGGGCCACCCTCCCCCGCAGAGGGGGGAGGGAAAGCCCCGCGCGCCATCCACCGCGACACCCCACCCAAGAGTAACGAGCGTGCCATGAGCCTTCGTCCCACCACCCCCGGCCGCGATGCCTGAGGTTCGGATCTTCGGCATCCGCCACCACGGGCCGGGCTCGGCCCGCTCGCTGCGCGCGGCCCTCGATGCGTTCCGGCCCGATTGCCTGCTCATCGAAGGGCCGCCGGATGCAGACGCCCTGATCCCGCTCGTCGCCGATCCGGCGATGACACCGCCGGTGGCGCTGCTCGTCTACCGGGCGGACCGGCCGCAGACCTGCGCCTTCTTCCCCTTCGCGGCCTTCTCGCCCGAATGGGTGGCCATGCGGCATGGCCTCGACCATGGGGCGACCCTGCGTTTCATCGACCTGCCGCACGCGATCCAGCTCGCCGACGGGTTCGAAACGAGGGGGGAGGCGCCCGAAAGCGAGACGGCCCCGGCCGAGCTCGATACGCCTGAGCCCGCCAAGGCGAGCGAGGCGCCCTCCGTCGCCGTTCGGCGCGATCCCCTCGGCGAACTGGCCGAGGTCGCGGGTTTCCCCGATGGCGAGCGCTGGTGGGATGCCTTCGTCGAGAGCCGCACGGGCGAGGATGGCGACGTGTTCGCGGCGATCCAAGAGGCCATGACGGCCCTGCGCGAGGGCGCCGAGACTGCTTCCGGCCAGGACGTCGACGGGGACGCGTTTCGCGAGGAGGTGCGCGAAGCGCATATGCGCACCTGCCTCCGCAAGGCGGCACGAGAGGATTTTACCCGCATCGCCGTGATCTGTGGCGCCTGGCACGCCCCGGCGCTGGCGCGCCACGATGCCAAGGGACAGGTCGGCCTCGATTCGGCGACCCTGAAGGGATTGCCCCGGACAAAGGTCGCCGCGGCCTGGGCGCCGTGGTCATACGAGCGCCTCGCCACAGCCAGCGGCTACCGGGCTGGGGTGCTCTCGCCCGAATGGTACGACACGTTGTGGAACCACGAGGGCCGTGTCGCAGCGCGGTGGCTCGCGCGTGCGGCGGCCCTGCTCCGTGCGGAAGACCTCGATGCCTCTCCGGCCTCCGTGATCGAGGCAACCCGCCTCGCCGAGGCGCTGGCCGGGTTCCGGGGCCGGGCACGCCCCTCCCTCGACGACCTGCACGAGGCAGCGCAGGCGACCCTGTGCTTCGCCGATCCGGCCCCGATGGCCTTGATCCGGCGCAAGCTCGTCATCGGCGAGCGCCTGGGCGCGACCCCGCCGGACAGTCCCGGCACGCCGGTGGAGGCGGATTTCGCCGCGACCTGCAAGAGCCTGCGCCTCAAGCCGGAGGCAGTCGCGGGCGACCTCGTGCTCGACCTGCGCAAGGAGAACGACCTCGCCCGCAGCCATTTCCTCAATCGGCTCCACCTCATCGGCATCCCCTGGGGCCGGCGTCAGCAGGCGCGCGGGCGCGGCACCTTCAAGGAGGCGTGGTTCCTGTCCTGGCAGCCCGAATGGGTGGTGGATCTGGTCGCCGCCTCCGCCGATGGCGGCACGGTGGCCGAGGCCGCCGGCAGCCGGGTGCGCAGGCAGGCCCGCGAGGCGACCCGCGTCGCGGAACTGTCGGGCCTCATCGGCACGCTCCTCGACGCCGATCTCGCCGGAGCCGCGGACGACGTGATCCGCGCCCTCAACGACCGCGCCGCAGTCTCGGCGGACGTGTTCGACCTCATGGAGGCGCTGCCGCCCCTGGCCGAACTGGCGCGCTACGGCTCGGTACGCTCTTCGGACACGGGGCCGGTGCTGGGCGTGGTGCGCGGACTCGTGCCCCGCGCCGCCGCAGGACTGACGGCGGCCTGCCAGAGCCTCGACGACGATGCAGCGAGCGCCGCCAAGGCGCGGATCGTCGGCGTCCATGCCGCGATCTCGCTGTTGGAGGAGCCCGACCTGAAGGCGGTCTGGCAGGAGGCGCTTCATGGCCTGGCCGATCAGAGCCAGGTGCATGGCCGCGTCGTCGGACGGGCCGTACGGCTGCTGTTCGACGACCGGGCCCTCGATGCGGAGCAGGCCGGGGACCGGCTTCGCCTCGCTTTGTCCCGCGCCTCAGGCACGGTGGCGGCCGCCGCCTGGATCGAGGGGTTTCTGGAGGAGAGCGGCACGGTCCTGATTCACGGCGGCACCCTCCTTGCGGTCCTCGACGAATGGCTCGCTGGCCTCGACGGGACGCTCTTTGCCGAATTGCTGCCCCTCCTGCGACGCACCTTCGCGACGATCTCGCAGGGCGAGCGACGCGCCATCGGCGAGGCTTTGAACCGCCATGGGACGGGTGTTTCCGAGGGAGAGGAATCGGGCCGCATCCTCGATGCCGAACGCGCCGCCAGGGTGCTGCCGATCCTGCGCCTTCTCCTGGCGCCGAGTGGGGACGAGACGACGGAGGACACGCCATGAGCGACACCGAGCGCCTGCGCCGCTGGCGCCTCGTCCTCGGCGGGGGCGCGGCGGACGGCACCGGCTGCGGCCTGTCGGGCCGCGATGTCGGCATCGACCGGGCGCTCGGCGCCCTTTACGATTCCGACCGGAAGGGCGGGCTCGGTGCCTCGTCCCCCTCCGTGCCGCGCTGGCTCGGCGACATCCGCGATTATTTCCCGGCCTCCGTGGTGCAGGTGATGCAGCGCGACGCCTTCGAGCGCCTCGACCTCAAGCGCATGCTCACCGAGCCCGAGATGCTGGAGGCGGTGGTCCCCGACGTCGCCCTCGTCTCGACCCTCATCTCCATGCGCGGGTTGCTCGGCGGCAAGACCAAGGACACCGCCCGCCTCGTGGTGCGCAAGGTCGTGGACGCTCTGATGCGCAAGCTCGAAGAGCCCCTGCGTCAGGCGGTGACCGGGGCCATCGATCGCGCCAGCGTGAACCGGCGCCCGCGCCATGCGGAGATCGACTGGAACCGGACCATTCGGGCCAACCTGCGCCATTACCAGGCCGAATACCGCACCATCATCCCCGAGACCCGGTTCGGCCATGGCCGGCGCCAGCGCGCCAGCCTCAAGGACGTGATCCTGTGCATCGACCAATCCGGCTCGATGGCGAGTTCGGTGGTGTATTCGAGCATCTTCGGCGCGGTGATGGCCTCGCTCCCGGCGGTGACCACCCGGCTCGTGGTGTTCGACACCGAGGTGGTGGACCTCTCCGACGAGTTGGAAGACCCGGTGGAGGTGCTGTTCTCGGTCCAGCTCGGCGGCGGCACCGACATCAACCGGGCGATGGGCTATTGCGAATCCCGCATCACCCGCCCCGAGGACACGATCCTGGTCCTGATCTCGGACCTCCACGAGGGCGGCGTCGAGGCCGGGCTCCTGGCGCGCGCGCAGCGGATGATGGCCTCGGGCGTGCAGGTGGTGGCGCTGCTGGCCCTGTCGGACGAGGGCGCGCCGTCCTACGACCGGGCGCTGGCGGGCCGGCTCGCCGCCTTGGGCGTGCCCGCTTTCGCCTGCACGCCGGACCTGTTCCCCGACTTGATGGCGGCGGCGATCCGGAAATCCGACCTCACGGCCTGGGCCGCCTCGGCCGGCATCGCGGCGATCCCCGCGGCGGGCCCGCCCGGCTGAGAGCCTGTTTGAGTTGTTGTCCAAGGCGTTACCTCAAGATGAGGAGGTCTGCTTCGATGATCGACTTTGGCAGACGATCGACTTTGGCATGAGCATCCGCTGAGACATCCGATCAAAGAAAGGCTCTGAGCGGGACGCATCTAATCCGAAGCTGTTTCGTCGGCCGACACCTCGGCCGGGAGCCTGGTTCGCTCGCGAAGCAGGGCCGGGTGGAACGCCCTCGCCCTCCGCAGCCTGCGTTTCAGCATCCGGCGGGAGCGGGAGCGGATCGGCCACAAGGCACGTCTCATAGAGTTCTCCCTACCCGAGATGGAGCGGCGGCGTGGGCCGGCCGGCTTGGCTGGCTGCGGCGATCTCGTTCAGGCGCCCCGTGGCGACGTCGTAGACGAAACCGAAGATCGGGATGCGGCTCGGCACGAGGGGATGCGCGCGGATGCGCCGGACGTCCGAGGTGACGGCATGGCTCCGCTCGGGGATGGTCAGCCAGTCGATGGCGTAGCCAGCCGGCGAGCCGCCGCCATGATGCGGGTTCGACCAGACCGTGCCGTCGAAGCTCGCGGTGTCGAGACTGTCGGCGAGGAGGTCGCCGATCACGGCATCGATGAACAGCTCCATCCCGCAATCGGTGTGGTGGATCACGAAGAACGCCTCGGTGCCGAGGAGCTTGTGCGAGATCACCAGGGAGCGGATGGCGTCGTCGCTGGCCCGCCCGCCGGCATTGCGGATGACGTGGGCGTCGCCTTCCCCGAGGCCGGCATATTTCGCCGGATCGAGGCGCGCGTCCATGCAGGTCAGGATGGCGAAGCGGCGGGCCGGCGGAAGGGCGAGGTCGCCCTTGTCGAAGCTCTCCGCGTAGCGGTCGTTGGCCGCGCGGATGTCTCGATAGGCCTGTGGCTCCGGGTCGGAGACGGCGATGTCGGCTGCCATGGAGGGGAAACCTCGGTGAGGAAGGTGGCGTGGCTGAACATGGCGGCGACACCGCCGAGATGAGCGGCGTCAGGGGTGCCGGGCGGACTATCGCCGTGCCAGGGCGGACCGCGCAGGAACGCGTTCAGCAGGTCGGAGATCACACGCCGGGGGCCGCCAATCATGCGCCCCCCGTCACGGCGAGGTCGCCGTAGAACCGCGCCGCCACGTCGGGATGGGAGCGCAGGCGGCCCTTGAGGTAGTTGCGGCCAACCTCGTGGAAGAGCGGGTTGTCGGGGTCGCTCGCCGGGCCGCGCGCCTCTGCGGCGAGGTCGGGCGGCAAATCGAGCAAGGGAACGGTGGCGTCGTGGCGGGCGCCGAGGAAGAACGCGACCGAGAGGCGGTCGCGCCCCGCCGGCGGGGTGACGACCCGGTGGATCGTGGCCCGCAGGTAGCCGTTGGAGGCGAGTTCGAGGAGTTCGCCGATATTGACGACGAAGCTCCTCTCCACCGGCTCGGCCGCGATCCAGCCGTCCGGCCCCTCGACTTCGAGACCGCTCTGCCCGTCCTGGACCAGCAGGGTGAGGAAGCCGCTATCCTTGTGGGCGCCGACGCCCTGCTCTCCCTGCGTGGCCTCCCGGCCGGGATAGCGGATGATCTTGATGTGCTGGTTGGGCGCGCCCTGGTAGATCGGGGCGAACACGTCCTCGGGCTGGCCCAAGGCGAGGGCGAAGGCGCGCAGCAGGCGGATGCCGAGCTGCGTCACCGCCGCCTGCCAGCGCAGCAGGCCGACGCGGAGTTCGGGCAGGCCGACCTGCCATTGGTTGGGGCCCTGCAGACGGCTCCAGGGGGGCGAGGCTGCGGTTTGCGGAAGGGCTTCGCGCTCGGCGCCGACATCGAACTGCTCGCGCCAATCCGGTGCGCCGCGCGTGATCTCGCGGCCGGCCGCCGTGTAGCCGCGAAAATGCGGCGAGCGCACCATGGCCACGGCCTGTTTCTCCGGGAGAGGCAGGGCGAAGAAGCGCCGGGCCAGGGCCTGGACCTGCGCGATCTCCGCCGCCGGAATGCCGTGGCCGACGAGGTGGAAGAAACCGACATCGCGGGCGGCGTCACGCAGTTCGACCAGGAAGGCCTCCCGCTCGGCCGGTCCGGTATCCAGCCGGCGCAGGTCGAGACGGGGGATCGAGGCGGCGGAAGCAGAGGATTCCGGTGCCGCCCACGAAGCCAGCGGGGAAGCCGCCATGGTCAGGCGGCCTTCGCGAAGGAACCGACCGAGGCCAGGGCCTGGTCGAGATCGGCCAAGATGTCGTCGATATGTTCGAGGCCGATGGAGAGGCGGACATAGCCGTCGGACACGCCAGTGGCGCGCTGGTCGGCGGGGGACAATTGCGAATGCGTGGTGCTGGCCGGATGGATGGCGAGGCTGCGGGCATCGCCGATATTGGCCACGTGGTAGAACAGCGACAGGGCTTCGATGAAGCGCTGGCCGGCCTCGCGCCCGGCAGCGAGTTCGAACCCGACGAGGCCGCCATAGCCGCCCTTGAGGTACCGTTCCGCCCGCTCGCGCGCCTTGCCGGTGGCGTGCGAGGGATGGATGACCCGCTCGATCTCGGGCCGGGCGGCGAGGTAATCGACCACTGCCTGCGCGTTGCGGCTGTGGCGCTCGATGCGCAGGGCCACGGTCTCCAGCCCCTGCAGGGTGAGGAAGGCGTTGAGTGGCGAGACGGACGGGCCGAGGTCGCGTAGCAGCCGGACCCGGGCGCGCAGGATATAGGCGATGGGCCCGAGGGGCTTGGCCGCCTCGGTCCAGACCGCGCCGTGATAGCTCGGATCGGGGGTGTTGAGGGCCGGCTGGCGCTGGGGGTTGGCCGCCCAGTCGAACCGCCCGCCATCGATGATCGCGCCGCCGATGGCGATGCCGTGGCCACCGAGATACTTGGTGGTGGAATAGACCACGATCGCCGCGCCATAGTCGAACGGGCGCGCGAGGAGCGGCGCGGCGGTGTTGTCGACGATGAGCGGGATGCCGAAGCCCCGGCCGATCTCGGCCACTTCCGCGATGGGGAAGACGGCGAGTTTCGGGTTGGCCAGCGTCTCGCCGTAATAGGCGCGGGTGCGGTCGTCGGTGGCGCGGCGGAAATTCTCCGGGTCGGCCGGATCGACGAAGCGGACCTCGATTCCCTGCTCGGCCAGCGTGTTGGCGAAGAGGTTCCAGGTGCCGCCATAGAGGTCGGTGGAGGCGACGATGTTGTCGCCCACCCGCGCGAGGTTCTGCACCGACAGGGCGGAGGCCGCCTGGCCCGAGGCCAGGGCCAGCGCCGCCGCCCCGCCTTCGAGGGCGGCGAGGCGCTGCTCCAGCACGTCGACGGTGGGGTTCGTCACGCGGGTGTAGAGGTGGCCGAGTTCCTTCAAGGCGAACAGGTTCTCGGCATGGGCCGTGTCGCGGAACTGGAACGAGGTGGTTTGGTGGATCGGCACCGCCACCGAGCCCGTGGTCGGATCGGCGCGCCAGCCCGCATGCAGGGCAATCGTCTCGGGGTGAAGCGAGGCGGGCCGGGGCGACTTGGGCCGGGGCGACTTGGGCCGGGGCGACTTGGGCGTCGTGTTCTGGTTCGACATGGGGTGGCTCCGGGAAAGGGAACGGGGCGGGGGCATTGGCCAAGGGATATCGGTCACCGCTTCGCAGAAGCGGTGTGATCCCGGCATCGACCGGAATGATCGGAACTACAGTTCCGTCGAAGATGAAGTCTATTCCGGCTTTCGACTATGCCGCTCGGCGACTGCTCAAGATGACATCCGTATCATGAGGCACGGGCCGTCCCTGTCAACGAAATGGAATTTCGATTTTCGAGGTGGATCGACACAAAGTCTTCGGCGGCGAGGGTGAGAGAAAGAAGAGACCGTTCAAACCCGGCATGAGCCCGCCTACCACCGCCGATGCGCGGGTAAGGCCAAGACGGCGCGGACCGTCGATGGACTCCCTACTGCCAATCCGGCCTGCCCCTCACCCCTGCCGTCGCTCGAACCGGAAAGGGCGGTGCTCGTCCTCGAAGGCTCGCATCTCGACCGTCCACAGCCCGCCATCGTCGCCGTCCAGGGTGAAGTGGAGTGCGTAGGCGGCACCGCCCTCCCCGGCGGGGTCGCGGAACTCGATCTCGTCCAGCCACCACGGCTCGTCTGCGAGGCCGCAGGCTTTCGTCTTGTTCACGAACAGGTCGAGATAGGCCGAGGCCGCGTCCCGCACGGCCGGGAGCGAGGCGGCGACCTTGGTCGCCAGGCCAGCCTGGACGTGGCTCACCTCGCCGTTCTCGTCGCCGAGGTAGAGGGTGATATGGTCGATCCGTGCGACCCAGGTGGCAGGTCCCATCCGGGTGAAGTTCAGGGCCACGGCGTCACCTCCCCTCTCACCTCCCATGCGGGGGACCGCCGCTCCCTGCGGAACGAAGGTACCGGCCAGGATGAGGTGGGTCGGCTCGTTCAGTCGACGGCGATCATCACGTCGGAGGATTTGACGACGGCATAGGCCTCGCCGCCCACGGCGAGGCCGAGCGCATCCACCGAGTCATTGGTGATCGAGGCGGTGACGACGGTGCCGTCGGCAATCTCGATCTTCACATGGGCGGTGGTGGCGCCCTTCTCGACGGCGACGATCTTGCCCTTGAGGGTGTTGCGCGCGCTGATCTTCATGACGTTTCCTATGGTTTTGCTGCGTTGGGGCCGAGGAGCGTGAAGCCCTGCGCCTCGAAGAACGGCCTCGCCTCGGCGCTCTTCAGGAAGGCGAGGAATTTCGCCGCCCCCTCCCCTTTGGCTTCGGCCGTGACGGCGAAGGGGTACACGACCGGTGGATGGCTGTCCGGCGGAAACACGCCCACGATCTTCACGCCCGGATCGGATCTGGCGTCGCTCTCGTAGACCACGCCCAGCGGCGCTTCACCGCGCGAGACCAGGAGCAATGCGGCTCGCACGTTGTCGGCCTGGGCGAGGCGCGGCTGCAGTCCTCCCCACAGGCCGAGCTTCTCGAAAGCGGCTTTCGCGTATTTGCCGATGGGCACCGAATTGACCTCGCCGGTGGCGAGACGCCCCTCGGGTCCGAGTGCGGCGGAAAAGCCCTCGGCGGTGAACGGCAGGTCGGCGGTCGCGGCGTCCTTCGGCGCGATGACGACGATGCGGTTGCCGAGCAGGTTCACGCGGGTCTCGGGACGGATGAGGTTCTTCTTTGCGAGGTAGTCCATCCATTCGAGATCCGCCGAGGCGAACAGATCGGCCGGGGCACCGGATTCGATCTGCCGCGCCAGGGCCGAGGACGCGGCGTAGCTCGCCTTCACCTCGACGCCGCTCCTGGCGGTGAAGGCCTTGCCGGCATTGTCGAGGGCGTTCTTCAGGCTGGCGGCGGCGAAGACGGTGGTTGTCTCGGCCGCCCTGGCGGCAGGCGCCAGAACGACGAGGCCGGCGAGCATTAGGGCACGGAGGGCGTGGCGCATGGAGGGGAGCTTCCCGAAAGCAGACAGGGACGGGTCGTCAGGCGGCTTTCGGCAGCGACGCCATGTCGATGACGAAGCGGTATTTCACGTCGCTCTTGAGCATGCGGCCATAGGCCGTCTCGATCTGGTCGATGGGAATGATCTCGATGTCCGAGGTAATCCCGTGCTCGGCGCAGAAATCCAGCATCTCCTGCGTCTCGGCGATGCCGCCGATGAGCGAACCGGAGAAGTTGCGGCGCCGCCAGATCACGCTGAAGGCGTTGACGGCGAGGGGCTTTTCCGGTGCGCCCACCTGCACGAGGGTGCCCTCGCGCTTGAGCAGGCCGAGATAGGCGTTGATGTCGTGGTCGGCCGCCACGGTGTCGAGGATGAAGTCGAAGGTCTCGCCCTGCGCCGCCATGGCGCCGGGATCCTTCGAGATCACCACCTCGGAGGCGCCGAGCCGCCTCGCATCGGCCTCCTTGCCGGGCGAGGTGGTGAACAGGACCACATGCGCGCCCATGGCATGGGCGAGCTTGACGCCCATATGGCCGAGGCCGCCGAGCCCCACGACGCCGACCTTCTGCCCGGCCTTCACGCCCCAGTGGCGCAGGGGCGAATAGGTGGTGATGCCCGCGCAGAGGAGCGGGGCGACGGCGGCGAGATCCAGGTTTTCGGGGATGCGCAGGACGAAGTGGCTGTCGACCACGATATGGCTCGAATAGCCGCCGAACGTGTGCCCGCCGGTCTGCGGCTCGGGACCGTTATAGGTGCCGGTGAAGCCGGGCACGCAATACTGCTCCAGGCCCTCTCTGCAGCTGTCGCACTCGCGACAGGAGGCGACCATGCAGCCGACGCCGGCGAGGTCGCCCGCCTTGAACGCCGAGACATCCGCGCCGACCCGCGTCACCCTGCCGACGATCTCGTGGCCGGGAACGCAGGGGTAGAGCGTGCCGCCCCATTCGTTGCGGGCGGTGTGCAGGTCCGAGTGGCAGACGCCGCAATACAGGATCTCGATCTCGATATCGGAGGCGCCGGGGTCGCGACGCTGGAAGGTGAAGGGCGAGAGCGGCGCTTCCGCGCTGGTGGATGCGTAGCCGGTGCAGGTGAACATGCTCGTATCTCCGCGATCTGCTGGCCGAGGCGGCCCTGTGCCACCCCGCCCCATCCTCGCCCGACCCCGTCATCGACGGAAGTCCCGGCCAAGCGCTATATACATTCGGATATATCGGTTGCTCAAGGATTGATCGCCCGACCGCCTGGCCTATCGTCGATCCTCACCGGAACGGTTCCAGGGCGTGGGCCGGCGAGGGGCAGATAGATGGCGACATTGAGCATCCGGATCGATCTCGGCCCCGGGAACCGCCTCGGCCCCGGCAAGGTCCGCCTGCTCGAAATGGTCGCCGAGCACGGCTCGATCTCCGCGGCGGGACGGGCCATCGGCATGTCCTACAGGCGCGCCTGGACGCTGATCGAAGCCTTGAACACCGGTTTCGGCCGACCGGTGGTCGAAGCGCAGATCGGCGGCAGGAGCGGCGGCGGGGCACGGCTCACGGCCTTCGGAACGGCTCTGGTCCGCGATTACCGTGCCATCGAGGCGGCGGCGGAGAAAGCCGCCGCGCCGTACCTCGACGCCCTCGACCGGGCGGCGGTTGCGACGGGGCATCGATGAGCGAGTAACGCTCCCCAGCGGCACCGGTCACGTCGCGTCTCTCCGCCTGCGCTCGATGTCCAGCGCCGCGTCCATCACCGCGTCGACCTCGAAATGGTGCAGCATGTGGCCGAGCCCATGCAGCCAGCGAAAGGTCGCGCCCGGAATCAGGCGCGCGGCCTGACGCCCATGGACCAGCGGGTTCGTGACGATGTCGGCGCTGCCGCATAGGATGGCGACGGGCACCCGGCAGGTCGCGTAACTGATCGCGCTGCGGGACAGATCCCCCCACAGCAGATTGGCGTTCTCGCCATCGGCGACGAGGCGGCGGTGCTGGCCGGCGAGCCGGAAGGGGAATTCGGCGGCGAAACGCTCCGGCATCCCCTGCGGCAGGAACATGGCCCGCCACAGCAACGGCATCAGCATCGCGTCGCTGCCCGACAGCATCCGCGACAGCGTCTCACCGCCCACCGGGCTGGCGCGCGGCCCGAACAGAATCTGTTCGAGGCGCAATTCGGGAAAGCAGATCGGCGAGATGGCGACCACGCCGCCAACGTCGTCGGGATGAGCCATGCCGAAGGCGAGGCAGACCGCGCCGCCGAAGGAATGGCCGACAAGGATGGGTCGGGTCAGCTGCAGGGCGCGCGAGACCTCCCGCAGGATATCGGCCTGCCGCCAGAGCGACGCGTCGCTCAAGCGGACATGCTCGCTCTCACCATGGCCGGGCCGATCGATGGCGACCACGCGGAAGTGCCGCGACAACACTTCCATGGGCCCGAGCCACATGTCGTCCAGGGTCATCACCGCGCCGTGGACGAGGATGAGGTCCGGCCCCGACCCTGCTTCCACATAGGCGATCCTCGGCCCGTCCGGGATGTCGAGGAAGCGGCGTGGCGGCACAGCCCCCCATCGCGTCACCGGAGGGGGAGACGCTTCGAGGAGAGCTGCATCGCGGCTTGGTTCGGCATCGATCCTCAACGCCACCTCAGTATCGTCTTCCGGGCAAAGACTTGCGGCCGAGGATCACGGCGGCGGTGGCGGCGAGGCCCGCCACGGTGCCCATGGTCACGAGGGGATGCAGGGTCGCCCGGGTATAGGTGCTCGTCCGCATGACAGGATAGGGCGGCGCGCCCCTCACCTCGCCCGCGCCGCGCGGGGCGTGCAGGGCCCCCTCGGATTGCTCCGCCGGCTCCGAGCGCTTCTGGAGCGCGATGATGGAGGAGGCCAGCCGGTCGTAGGCGCCGGGGGCGAATTCCTTGCCCATGACGAACAGCTTGCCGCCACCGCCGACGATGATGTCGCGCTGGCCATGCTCCGCCGCGTGAAGGATCGCGTTGGCGACCTCCTCTGGCGGATAGATGGGCGGAGGCAAAGCCGGCCGCCGGTCCATGTAGTTGCGGGCCCGGTCGGGGAGTGGCGTGTCGATCGAGGCCGGCTTGATCAGCGTGACGGAGACCGGTGCGTCCTCGGCGATCAACTCCATGCGCAGCGTGTCGGTGAAGCCCTTCACCGCGTGTTTCGAGGTCGCGTAGAGGCCCTGGAGCGGGAAGGCGAGGTCGGAGGCGATGCTGCCGACATTGATGAGCGCTCCCCCGCGCCGGCGCAGGTGCTCGACCGCGATCAGGGACCCGTTCACCGTGCCCCAGAGGTTGGTCCGGATGAGCCGCTCGTGGTCCTCCTGGGCGATCTCAGAGAGCGGCCCATAGACGGTGAGGCCGGCGACGTTCACCCAGGTGTCGAAACCGCCGAAGGTCGCGATGGCGGCGTCGGCGATGGCCTGGACATCCTCGCGGCGTCCCACATCCGCCACGACGGAGGCGGCACGGCCGGCGCCGCCGAACTCCTCGCGAAGGCGCGCGAGGACGTCCGCGCTCCGTGCGGCGAGGACGACGCGGGCGCCCCGCGCCGAGGCCATGCGGGCCGTGGCGAGGCCGATGCCGCTCGATGCCCCCGTGATCACGATAACCTGCTCGCGCAGGGGTTTATGTTTCATGGGCGCGTTCTCCCGGTCACTGCAGGGGTTGGAAAATCTCCAAACCTACGCATGAGTCGGGAATGCGTTGCCGGCAGCGCCGGCCTGCGCGGTTTTCACGCGCGCGCCAGCATCGGCCGCCGGTGAGCTTCTCAGCCCCCGGTGAGACTCTCAGCCCCCAGTAAGACTTTCGGCGAAATCGTCGGGCACCTCGCCGAACTGGCCGAGGATCGTCGCGCTTTCGAGCTCGCCGGTCTCGTCGTCGGCGACCACCTTCAGGGCAGCGGTGCCGGGCAGGCGGCCAGACATGGCCTCCGCCTTCTTCAGGGCGCCGCTCTCCGTAGGTGCCACCTCGCGGTCACCGGGCACGAGGCGCTTGCGCTTGATCACGAAGGTCTGGACCACGAACGTCGTCTTCAGGGCCATAGCCGTCTCCGTGGGCCGTACCGCCCTCCCTGCCTCATAGGCCGGGCGCGGACACCTTACCAGAGACGGATCAGGCCGTAGCCGTCCCGCGCGTCCACGATCTCGATGCCGAGAAGGCCGATGAGGAGGAGGCTTACCCGGAACACCACCGGGCCGAAGGCGCCGGAGAACAGGAAGAGACCCGCCAGGATCAGGCTGACATGTCCCGCCAGCGGATCGGCGAAGCGCCGCACCGGCTCGGGCAGCCAGGGCTGAAGGATGCCGTAGCCGTCGAGGCCCGGAAGCGGCAGCAGGTTGAGGATGATGGCGGTGCCCTGGAACAGGGCGGAGACGGCGAGAACCGCCCGCAGCGTGTCGGATTCCTCGCCCGTGAGGGAATAGAGCACGGCCAGCGCGAGGAGGACGAGGCCGTTCATCGCCGGGCCGGCCGCCGAGACTGCCGAGATCCAGAGCTTGCTGGACAGGAGATGGGTGTTCACGAACACGCGCCCGCCGGGAAATCCGATCCCCCCGAGGATCGTGAACAGCAGCGGCAGGACGATGGAGGAGAGCGCGTCGGCGTAGAGACGCGGGTCCAGGGTGAGGTAGCCGCTCTGCGGGATGTCCGTATCGCCTCCTTTCCAGGCGACGAAGGCATGGCCGAATTCGTGCAGGCACAGGCTGAGCAGCCAGCCGGCCATCACGAAGACGAACGCCACACCCGAGCCCGCCACGGCGCCGGTGCCGATGGCGAGGCCGGTCCCGAGGAAGATCAGGGCGATCAGCAGGAAGTTCGCACTGGGGCCGATCGGCACGGTCGCGGCGCGAACCTGGCTCGGCGGAAGCTCTGACGACATCTCACCCCCGATGGAGCCTCGGACCGACGGACCGGCGGCGGCGGGTCGAGTTCCCAAATTCCGCCATGTCCAAACGCCTCATACGCTCGTAGCGCCGCGCGAGGCACCGTCGCATCGCGGGAGCTTCGTGCGCATGACACGATAAAGTGGTGGTCTCAACAGCGCACCGTCACCGACCGCCCTTCTCGACCACTCTTCCATGAGCCAAGCCCGTCACGCATGACCCTGCTCCGCGTCATCCTGCTCCTCGCCCTCGGGCTCTCGGCCTCGGTCCTCGGCGCCCTGTTCCTGTTCCAGCGTCATCTCATCTATCCCGGCGCTTTCGGGAGCGGTTTCGGCGAGGGCGAGCGCGGGGTGCCGGCCGGGACGGAGGCGATCACGCTGAATACGGCCGACGGCCACCGCCTCTACGGCCTGTGGCGGGCACCGGAACCCGGACGCGGCGTGGTGCTGACCTTCCACGGCAACGGCTCGCTGCCCGAGCCACATGCCGCGCGGTTCTCCAACGGGGTCTGGCGCGCCGCTGGCTGGGGCACCCTCGCCATCGCCTATCGCGGCTATCCGGGCTCGACCGGCTCACCGAGCGAGGCGGGCCTCATCGAGGACGGGCTGGCGGCCTACCGCCTCGTCCGTGACCGCGCCCCGGACGCACCGATCCTGCTTCACGGCCATTCCATGGGGGCGGCAGTGGCCGTGGCCGTGGCCGCGCGCGAGCCGCATCTCGGCCTCTATCTCGAAGCGCCGTTCGTCTCCCTCACCCGCCTCGTCGGCGAACACTTCCCGCTGCTGCCCCGGCTGCTCCTGCGCGATACCTGGCGCTCGGATCGCCGCATCGGCGAGGCGACGGGGCGCATCCTCATCGTCCACGGCACCGGCGACCCCGTGATTCCCGTGGCGCATGGGCGCGACCTCGCGGCCCTCGCCGGGACCAGGGCGCGGTTCGTCGCCGTGCCGGGCGATCACGTCTCTCTCCTCGGCCAGCGCGACGCGGAGGCGGAAGCGACGTTCCGTCCCGTCAGGAGTGCCGAGCCCATTCCGGCCATGCCGCGTTGATAGCGGCAGGATGGGAGACGGGAATTTGGGACGACGCGCCCGGCAATGGCGGGAGGACGAGGAGACCGGGAACCGCTCGTCCGGCCCCACGATCTGCCCGCTCTGCGAACGGCCGATCCCGCCGCGCGCCAAATCGAGCCTGCACCACCTCACGCCCAAGCTGAAGGGCGGCGCCAAGGCCGGCACCGTCCGCCTGCACCAGATCTGCCATTCCGCGATCCACGCCCGCTACAGCGAAGCCGAGATCGCCCGTCGCCTCGCCGATATCGAGGTTCTGCGGGCCGATCCCGAGATCAGCGGCTTCCTCGCCTGGGTGCGGACCAAGCCGGACGATTTCCACGCCGCGACGCGGATGACGCGGGCGCGCAAACTCTCGCGCCGCAAGGTTTCCTGACGCCCCGCCATCCGCCTCGATGGTCGCCCCCGCACGGTCGTCGGGCGGGTGGTCGCCGCTCCGTAAAGTCGGCTGTTTTTCTTTAGAACAATTCGTTTTTGTTGCTCCGGAAGCACGCAGCCTTAGCAACGATTCCCAAGTCCTTGCTCGGTTTCATGTAATAAATTATCCGCTTGCGTATACACAAAGTCGTTCCCCCAAATTTTTGAATCTTCAATGCGCCGGACCCGAGCCGAAAGCTCGCGTGCCCGTCGCAAAAGCAGGAATGCAACGGTGCGTAAGCGCGTCTCGACACTGGCAACAACCCTGAGTTACTCCGCAATCGGCGCCGCCTCGCTCGGTCTCGCTTGGATGGGATCATCCTCGAGCGCGTGGGCGCAGACCGCGGTGCGGCTGGACGAGCTGTCGGTGGAGGCCTCGTCCGGCGCCGCGGGCCGGGGCAGTTCGGGGTCGGGGCGCCTGGGAGACCTGCCGCCCCCCTATGCCGGCGGTCAGGTGGCGCGCGGCGGTTCCCTCGGGATCCTCGGCACCAGGGATGTGCTGAACACGCCCTTCAGCACCGTCAACTTCACCCACCAGGTGATCCAGGATCAGCAGGCGCGCACTGTCGCCGATACGCTCATCAACGATTCCTCGGTGCGCCTGACGACGGGCAGCAACGGGTTCGACGATACGTTCCAGATCCGCGGCTTTCCCGTTCAGTCACAGGATGTGGGCCTGAACGGCCTGTACGGACTGGTCCCCTCCAACCGCGTGGCGGCGCAATACATCGAGCGCATCGAGCTGCTCAAAGGGCCCGGTGCCTTCATGTACGGCATCCCGCCGGGCGGGAGCGTCGGCGGCAGCATCAACATCGTGACCAAGCGCGCGCTCGATATCCCTTTCGTGCGCGTCACGCCGCAATTCATCAGCGACGGCAATTTCGGCGTCCATGTCGATGCCGGTACCCGCGCCGGCGAGAACAAGGAATGGGGCATCCGCTTCAACGGCCTGGGCCGGACCGGCGAGGCCTCGATCGACAACGGCAACCTGCAGAGCGGCATCGGCGCCCTCTCGCTCGACTATCGCGGCGAACGCCTGCGCTGGGCCCTCGATGTCATCTCGCAGAACGAAGACACCAAGAACTTCCGGCCCCAGCTGAGTCTACAATCGGATATCCCCTTCATTCCCCGGCCGCCCGATGCAAGAGGCAACTGGTTTCCGGGGACGCAGCTCAAGCAACGCGACAACACCGTCGCCTCCTTCGTGGAATACGACCTGACGGATTGGCTGACCGCCTATGGTGGAATCGGCTATCGCGCGGGCTCCAATCAGCAGACCTTCCCGGATACGCGCGTCTTCGGGTACTCGAACGGAGTCGATGCTCTCGGCAACTTCCGGCTCATCAACGCCTTCTACGATTCCGAGAGCAGCACGATCAGCGGCAATGCCGGCGTGAAGGCCCGGTTCGACACGGGCCCCATCAACCACTCGCTGAACCTCGTCTTCACCGGGTTCAATCGGGAGGACGGCTTCGCCTATGTGTCGAACACACCCGGTGAATCGGTGCCGTCGAACATCTACCGCCCGGCAGCGCTTCCCGTGGTCACCGGCGCGCGCCTCGATCCGCGCCGGTCGTCCGACACGTCACTGACGAGCGTCGCCGTCGTCGACACGATGTCGGCCTTCGACGATTCTCTGCTGCTCACCGCGGGCGTCCGCTACCAGATGGTGAACCAGAAAAGCTACAACACCATCACCCAGGCACGGACGAGCGAATACGATTCCGATGCCACATCGCCCCTCGCCGGCATCGTCATCAAGCCCTGGCAGAACGTCTCCCTCTACGCGAACTACGCCGAGGGATTGACGACGGGCACCATCGTCGGTCCCGGCTTCAGCAATGCGGGCGCGATCCTCAGCCCCTACAAGTCTGACCAGCAGGAAGTCGGAATCAAGGTCGATTGGGGGACCATCACGACGACGGCCGCGCTCTTCCAGATCAGCCGGCCCAATCTGGTCCAGACCGCCTCCGGTGCCCAGGACTACAATGGCGAACAGCGCAACCAGGGCCTGGAACTGTCGGCCTACGGCGCCATCGCGCCCAACCTGCGCGGGTTCGCGAGCGCGACCTTCCTGCGCCCCGAACTGACCAAGCCGATCGATCCCCTGCGGCGGGGGAACGACGCCGCCGGCGTGTCCGACCTCACCGTCTCTGCCGGCCTCGAATGGGATACGCCCTGGGTACCGGGCCTCTCTCTCAACGGCCGGGTGATCTACACGTCCGGCGCATACCTCACCGACGCCAACACCTTGCGCTTCCCCGACTGGACGCGGGTCGATCTCGGCTTTCGCTACGCGACGCTGGTCTATGACAGGCCCATCACCTTCCGGTTCAATGTCGAGAACGTGGCCGACAACCGCTATTGGCTCACGACCGGCACCTTCGTGACCGTCGCATCGCCCCGGACCTTCATCCTGTCCGCCTCCCTCGACTTCTGATGCCGTAGAACCGGGCGGGGCTCGGCGAGCCCTGCCCGCGAGCCTCCCCAGGCCGGGGCGATCATCGAGGGTACCGCTCCCAGACGAGGGTGAGAATGCTCGTCTTGCCGTCGACGTTGAACTTGAAGGGAGGGGTCGTCAGGATGATCTTGCCATCCTTCAGTTCCACATCCCTGACCTGCGAGGTTCCGCTCCACGCTTCGTTCCACGACGTGTCGATCGCGTGCGTGATCCTTTGTCCATCGAGCGTGTACGTGCCGGCATAAGCGAAGAACGTCTTGTGCAGGTGGATACGATCTTCGTCGGTCATCTTGTCGTTGGCGATGGGTTTCGTGCGGCCCTCGAAGGCGCAGATGACCATCATGCGCCCGTCCTTGCCGTAGGTGAGCCAACCGCTGGGGCGGGGTCCGCCATAAGCATCGAGCGTCTCGTTGGTGTCGACGATCTTGCGGGTGGCGCTCGCGAGGCGCCACGTTCCATGAATGTCGTGCGCTTCGAGCGCGACGGCAGACGAGGCGACGAAGCACCACGCTGCGGCGGGAACGCATAGTTTCACGAATCCCTCCCATGTCTTTCGATTCGCCACCGGCGAAGCGCAATAGATTATGCGAATACTTGACATTCCGCCATGACATCGAGGCCATCGCGATGTGAAATGGCCATTATGGACCGCTCTGCGATCCGAACCTTCGCGTTGACCGGGCCTTCGGCATCGATCAAGGAAAGCTGCATCACAGGCAGCCGGCCTTGATTCCGGATCGGCCATGCTCGTCCCCGGATTGCGACGGAGTGCAGCTTTGGCCCCAGCGACCCTAATCCCAGGCCCCGAGGAGGGGCTGAGACTCGCCTGGGTCGACGTCGCCAAGGGCCTGTGCATTGTGCTCGTGGTGATGATGCACTCGACCCTCGGCACCGGCATGGACATGGGTGGCGAGGGCTTCCTCCATACCGTCGTCGCCTTCGCCAAGCCGTTCCGGATTCCCGATTTCTTCCTGCTGTCGGGCCTGTTCGTCGGCCGCGTGATCGACCGGGACTGGCGTCTCTTCGCCGACCGGCGGGTCGTCCACTTCGCCTATTTCTACCTGCTCTGGGTGCTGATCCAGTCGACGGTGAAATACGGCCAGATCGTCGACGGCGGCGGGCCGGGGGCCTTCCTCGCCCATCTCGCGCACGCTCTGGTGGAGCCCTATTCGACCCTCTGGTTCATCTATCTGCTCGCCGTCTTCTCGGTGCTGACGAAGCTCCTGCGCCGCCTGCATCCGGCGCTCCTCCTCGGCGGGGCCGCCCTGCTGCAGAGCCTCCCCCTCGAAGGTCATTCGGATCTCGTCACCGAATTCTGCGGCCGCTACGTCTGGTTTGTCGCCGGCTACTTGTTCGCGGCCCGGATCTTCCGGTTCGCCGACCTCGTCCGCCGCCACCCCCGCGCCGCGCTCGGCGGCCTCGCGGCCTGGGCATTGGTGAACGGCCTCTTCGCCTTCACCGCTACAGGCCACGAGACCTTTCCGACCCTGGCCAGCCTGCCCCTCGTCAGCCTCGCCCTCGGCGGGGCCGGGGCGCTCGCCATCGTGGCCGTCGGCGCATTGCTCACCCTCGCCGGGGGGCCGGTGACGGCGGCGCTCAGAGCCTGCGGCGAGCGCTCGATCGTCATCTACCTCGCGTTCTTCCTACCCATGGCGGCGACCCGGACGCTCATCGTGAAGACCGGCGCCATCGCCGATATCGGGCTGGCCAGCCTCGTCGTGACCCTCGTCGCCGTGCTCGTCCCCCTCGCCATCGAACGGGTGGTGCGCCACACGCCCTTCGTCTTCCTGTTCCGCCGCCCGGCAGCGCTCCACATCGTCGCCGAGACGCCGCCGCGATCCGCGAGGACGGCGGCAACAGGCTGAAATCAGGCCTGATCGTCGATGTAGCGGGAGGCGATCATCGAGGCGGCGGTGCGGTTCTCGACGCCGAGCTTGGCGTAGATGCTTTCCAGATGCTTCGTCACCGTGCGCGGTGACAGGCCGAGGATGTCGCCGATATCGCGGCTCGCCTTGCCCCGCGACAGCCAGAACAGCACGTCGGCCTCGCGGGCGGTGATCGGCAGGTTGGCGCGCAGGCGCTCGATGCCGCTGGCGGAAGCATCGCGGGAGAGGCGCAGCAGCACCTCGTCGCCGGTGGTGCCGATGAGGCTGAGGCTATGGGCGGCGCCCTCCGTATCCGGCAGCGTGACGGAGGCCGCGTTGCCGCCCTTCAGCTGTTCGGCGAGCCAGGCACGGCCGGCCTCGGGCAGGCGCGAGCCCCCGTCGCCGAGCTTGGCCAGCACGCGGGCGGCCTGCGGCGTGCTCCACAGGACGGTGCCCTGGCGATCCACGGCGAAGAGCGTGCGGCCGGTCGTGTCGAGGGCGGCACGCGCGCTCTGCGCGGCCCGCGCGCTCGCCAGATGCACGCGGATGCGGGCCAGAATCTCGTCGGGGGCGATCGGCTTGGTGACGTAGTCGCTGCCGCCCGCCTCCAGGCCCTTCACGATATGCTCGGTCTCGGACAGACCGGTCATGAAGATCACCGGCACGAGGGCGAGGTCGCTGCGCGCCTTCAGGCGGCGGCAGGTCTCGAACCCGTCCATGCCGGGCATCATCGCATCGAGCAGGATGATGTCGGGGGTGATCTCCTCCACCAGCGCCAAGGCGAGGTCGCCCGCCACCGCCACCAGCACGGTAGCGCCGGAGCGCTCGATCGCCTCGGTGAGGAAGCTCAGGGTCTCGGGGGAATCGTCGACGACGAGGACGATGTCGCGCTGCGTCTCAGCCATCGCGCATCCCTTCGAGGATGCGCACGTAGCGCCGGAGGTCGTAGCAGGCCACGAGCCCGCGCATCTGCGCGGCGATCTCGGCGGGCATGGCCGACTGGCCTTCGAGCTCCGTCAGCTTGGCCTCGATACCGCGGACATGGCCGATCCGGCCGAGGCGGATCAGCTCGGCGATATGGTCCTGGCGCAGGGATTCGCCGCCTTGTCCGCTCCGGGGCGGAGCCTCGGCCAAGGCGGGCGCGGGCGGGGCTGGCTGGCCCAGCGCCAGCAGCCGGTCGATTCGCTCCAGGAAGTCGCGCAGGTCGAAGGGCTTCGGGATGATCTCGTCATGCGGGGCGTCGTCGCCCCGGATCGGGCTGATCTCGTGGACGTTGGCGGACATGATGGCGATGCGGGGGGAGAGCCCGGCATCGCGCAGGGCCTTGGCCACGGCCCAGCCGCTCATCCCCGGCATGGCGATGTCGAGAAGGATGATGTCGGGCCGCCGCTCCATCGCCAGGTTCAGGCAATGCGGCCCGTCGGGGGATTCCAGCACGACGAGGCCGAGCGGTTCGAGCACCTCGCGCATGAGGGCGCGATGCGCGGCATCGTCGTCCGCCACCAGCACCACGCGCGGCGGTCCGACATGGACCGGCCTCTCCCGCCGGCTGCCGGCGGCGCGCTCGGACGGTTCGGCGGGCTTGGGACCGGCCGGGCGGTGCACCGAGGCCAGCATGAGCCGGAGGCTGAAGCAGGTGCCACGGCCGACTTCGCTCTCCACGCTGACCTCGCCGCCCATCACCTGGGCGAGGAGATGCGCGATGGTGAGCCCGAGCCCGGTTCCTGGTGTGTTGCGGGCGGCGGGCAGCGAGCCGCGCTCGAAGGGTCCGAAGATCCGCTGCAGGTCGCCCTCGGGAATGCCGAGGCCGCTGTCGCGGATCGAGAACACCGCGACCTGGCTGCGATACGTCATCTCCAGGGAGACCCAACCGGTTTCCGTGAACTTGATCGCGTTGGAGAGGAGGTTGAGCAGGATCTGGCGCAGGCGCTTCTCGTCCGCCGCCACCACGGCGGGCAGCACGGGCGGGCGCGAGAACCGGAATTCGAGGCCGGCGGCGTTGGCCTGGAGCCGGACCATGTCGACGATCTGGTCCAGGAATTCGGCGAGGCGGAATTCGTTGCGGTGGATCTGGAGGCGCCCCGCCTCCATGCGCGAAATGTCGAGGAGGCCGTCGATCAGGCCCGACAGGTGCTGGGCGCTGCGCCGGATGACGCGGATGCCGTTGCGGCGCGGGGCCGGGATGTCGTCGTCCCCCTCCAGCAATTGCGCGTAACCGAGGACGGCGTTGAGCGGCGTGCGGAGCTCGTGGCTCATGCCCACCACGTAGCGGCTCTTGGCGAGGTTGGCGGCCTCGGCCGTCTCCTTGGCCTGCTGCAGCTTGGCGTCGGTGATCTTGTGGGCCTCGATCTCGGCCTCGTAGAGGGCGGTCTGGCGGGTGGTCTCCTCCTGCGCCACGCGGCGGCTCTCCTGGGCGAGCACGAACAGCCAGGCGACGATGCCGAGGATGACCACGAGGATGAAGAACACGCTGGTCAGCGCGGCGCGCAAGGTCTCGCGATGCTCCGGCTGCGTCGTCGAGATCCCACCATGGACGATGCCGAGAATGAGCCCGATTACCGAGACGAGGGTGAGCATGAGGGCGAGGTAGCGCCCGAGGGGCGCGCCGATCCAGGCGGCGGTCTTCTCCGGCATGATCCGCGAGAGCACGCCCTGGGCCTGCGCCTCCAGGCGGCCATGCGGCTTGCACAGGTCGCCGCAGCGGGCGTCGAGGGAGCAGCAGAGCGAGCAGATCGGCCCGGCATAGGCCGGGCAATGGGCCATGTCCTCGCCCTCGAACGGATGCTCGCAGACGGTGCACTGGATCTCGGGCCGTCCACCCCATTCGGCGGTGGCGGGCCTGGCGAGGTAGTACCGGCCGCCGGTGGCGTAGGCGATGGCGGGTGCGGCGGCGAAGGCGGTGACGAGGGCGAGCAGCGGCGCGAAGTTCTGGAGCCCGCCCCCCAGCAGACCCACATAAGCGAGGGAGCCCACCACCAGCGCCAGCGCGGACGCTCCGGTGCCGACCGGGTTCACGGCGTAGAGATGCGCGCGCTTGAACTCGATCCCCGGCGGCGACAGGCCGAGGGGCTTGTTGATGGCCAGATCCGCCGAGAGCGCGCCGACCCAGGCCGAGACCACCACCGCATAGAGCGAGAGCGTGCTGGCGAGGGTCTTGTCGATGCCGAGTTCCATCAGCAGCAGCGCGATGGCGACGTTGAAGACGAGCCAGACCACGCGGCCGGGATGGCTGTGGGTCAGGCGCGAGAAAAAGTTCGACCAGGCGATGGAGCCGGCATAGGCGTTGGTGACGTTGATCTTGAGCTGCGAGATCACCACGAACAGGCCGGTGAGGAGGATCGCCCCCTCCCGCGACGGCATCACGTAGCCGAAGGCGACCACATACATCTGCGTCGGCTCGGCCGCCTGATCGTAGGGCACGCCCTGCCCCAGGGCCAGCACCGCCAAGAAGGCGCCGAGCATGATCTTGAACATGCCGGGCAGGATCCAGCCCGCGCCGGCCCCGAGCACGGCGAGCCACCAGCGCGGATTGCTCCCCGATTCGGACGTCTCGGCCGGCGGGACGAAGCGGAGGAAATCCACCTGCTCGCCGATCTGCGCCAACAGCGCGAGGAGGATGCCGGAGGCGAGGCCGAACTGGGCGAGGTCGAAGCCCGAGATCGGGTAGCCCATGAATGTGGAGATCGAGCCGACGGCTTCCGACGCCCCCGGATAGGACAGGAGATCACCGAAGGCGGGGCCGCTCTTCCACGCGATGAAGCCGAGGGGCAGGAGATTGAGCCCGATCCAGAGCGGCTGGGTCCAGATCTGGAACCGGCTGATCAGGCTGATCCCGTAGATAACGAGGGGAATCACCACGACCGCGCTGACGATATAGCCGATCCAGAGCGGCAGGCCGAGGCAGAGTTGCAGCGCCAGCGCCATGATCGACGCCTCGATGGCGAAGAACAGGAAGGTGAAGCTCGCATAGATCAGCGAGGTGATGGTGGAGCCGAGATAGCCGAAGCCGGCCCCGCGTGTGAGGAGATCGATGTCGACGCCGTAGCGGGCGGCATAGAGGCTGATCGGCACGGCGGTGGCGAAAATCAGCACGCCCACGAACAGCACCGCCGCCGCCGTATTGGTGAAGCCCGTGGCCAGGACGAGAGTGCCGCCGATCGCCTCCAGCGCCAGGAACGAGAGCGACCCCAGCGCCGTCTGCGCCACCCGCAGGCTCGACCAGCGCCGCGCCTTCTTGGCGGTGAAGCGAAGGGCGTAATCTTCGAGGGTCTCGTCCGCGACGAAGCGGTTATAGGCTCGCCGGATCGGGGGAATCTGCTGGCGGCCGCTCATGGGGTCGTTCAGTCTGCCCGGTCAGCGTCACGTGTGGGAGGAGCCGGCCCGCATGCGGTCACGGGTAAACGGCGGTCGATCAGCAATCCCCGTGCCGCGGGGCTGGGAGACATTGGTACACCAGGAGAGCCGCGTCGAGGCCCCGCTCCACAGGGAAGGCATGCCCCGCACAGGGAAGACGATTCTCCGAAGGGGGCGAGAGGCGAGGCGCACAACCTCCCTCCCTACGCAAAACAGCGTATATGCTGCGCCGCGCCATCACGCCTAGCTTCCGCCATCCGCAACGGCCCGCCTTATGCAGGAGCCGGCGGGACATTTCCTGGAAGGGGTTCACGCAGGATGGCAGCCGACAACGAGCACGGACCGCACTCGGCCCTCCGTCGCAAACTTCTCATGGGTCTGGCGAGCATTCCGGCCATGGCCATGATGCCGCGCAGCGCCTTCGCTGCGGCTCCTCCGACCTCGGCGGTGAACACCACCGGCCTCGCGGTGACCGACACCGAAGTCACCGTCGGCATCCTCCATTCCGCCACCGGCACGATGGCGATCTCCGAGACCGGATCGATCCAGGCGGAGAAGCTCGCCATCGCGCAGATCAACGAGGCCGGCGGCGTGCTGGGCCGCAAGATCAAGGTGATCCAAGAGGACGGCGCCTCCGACTGGCCGACCTTCGCCGAGAAGGCCAAGAAGCTCCTCGTCAACGACCATTGCGCCGCCGTGATGGGCTGCTGGACCTCCGCCTCGCGCAAGGCCGCGCTGCCGGTGTTCGAACAGTATAACGGCCTGCTCTATTACCCGACCTTCTACGAGGGCCTGGAGCAGTCCAAGAACGTCATCTATACCGGCCAGGAAGCCACGCAGCAGATCCTCGAATCGCTCAACTGGGTGACCAAGGAGAAGGGCGCCAAGACGTTCTTCTTCATCGGCTCGGACTACATCTGGCCGCGCACCTCGAACAAGATCGCCCGCAAGCACATCGAGAACGTGCTGAAGACCAAGGTCGTCGGCGAGGAATATTTCCCGCTGGGCCACACCCAGTTCAACTCGGTCATCAACAAGATCAAGCTGACCAAGCCCGACGTGATCTTCACCGACGTCGTCGGCGGCTCGAACGTGGCGTTCTACAAGCAGCTCAAGGCGGCCGGTATCGACCTCAACAAGCAGACCCTGCTGACCATCTCCGTGACGGAAGACGAGATCGACGGCATCGGCGGCGACAACATCGCGGGCGCCTATTCCTGCATGAAGTACTTCCAGTCGCTCAAGAACGCCAACAACGAGAAGTTCGTCGCCGCCTTCCACAAGATGTGGGGCGAGAAGACCGTGATCGGCGACGTGACCCAGGCCGCCTATCTCGGCCCGTTCCTGTGGAAGATGGCCTGTGAGAAGGCCGGCTCCTTCGACGTCGACAAGGTGGTCGCGGCCTCCGCCGACATCGAGTTCAAGGAAGCCCCCGAGGGCTACGTCAAGATCCACCCGAACCACCATCTCTGGTCGAAGACCCGCGTCGCAAAGGCTCTGCCGAGCGGCCAGTTCGAGATCGTCTACGAGAGCCCCGCGCTCATCGAGCCGAACCCCTTCCCGAAGGGCTACCAGTAGGACTGCGCCCCCCTCCCCCTTGTGCGGAGGGGTTAGGGGTGGGGGTGGTTGGGTGACCCTCCCGGTACGGAGACCAGCGGAGCCACCCCCACCCCGGCCCTCCCCACAAGGGGGAGGGAGCGCGCCCTTTCGGGTCGCGCCGCGCCACGGCTGATCGGCCCAATGCTTGCAAAGCAGACGTCGGATTCTTCGGAAGGTCGAAAACATGCTCGGTGACTATTCCCTCGGAGATCTCGGCGCGATCTTCGCGATGCAGGGTTTCGCCGGCCTGATCCTGTTCTCGGTCTACGTGCTGATGGCGCTCGGCCTCGCGGTCATCTTTGGCCAGATGGGCGTGATCAACATGGCGCATGGGGAGTTCATGATCCTCGGCGCCTACGTCACCTATCTGTGCTCAACCTTCTTCCAGACCCACCTGCCCGGCCTGTTCGGTATCTACTTCTTCGTGGCGATGATCCTGGCCTTCCTGGCCTCGGGAGCCCTCGGGATGATCGTCGAATGGACGCTCATCCGGCATCTCTACAAGCGCCCCCTCGATACGCTGCTCGCCACCTGGGGCCTGTCGCTGATCCTGCAGCAGGCCTACCGCACCATCTTCGGGGCCCGCGAAGTCGGCGTCGAGCTGCCCTCCTGGCTCATCGGCTCGGTCCAGGTCACCGACACGATCGAGGTGCCGATCAACGGCCTGTTCGTCATGGCGATCACGACCCTCATCACCGTCGGCGTCGGCCTGCTGATGTACCGCTCGCGCTTCGGCCAGCAGGTCCGCGCGGTGATGCAGAACCGCCCCATGGCCGGCGCGGTCGGCATCGATACCGAGAAGGTGGATCGCTACACGTTCGGCCTCGGCTGCGGCATCGCCGGCGTGGCGGGCTCGGCCTTCACCATGATCGGATCCACCGGTCCGACCTCGGGCCAGCTCTACATCGTCGACGCCTTCCTGATCGTCGTCTTCGGCGGCGCGGCGAGCCTCCTCGGCACCATCGCCTCGGCCTTCTCGATCTCGCAGACCCAGTCGACCCTCGAATTCTTCCTGTCCGGCTCCACCGCCAAGGTTCTGACGCTGCTCGCCGTCGTCGGGATCCTGATGGTTCGCCCGCAGGGTCTGTTCACCCTCAAGGTCCGGCGCTGAGGAGGCCATCCCGATGACAAGCCCCGTCCAGACCCTGTCGAAGTCGCTCACCGTGAACGACAATCCCTTCATGAAGCCGATGGAGTGGGTGAGCCTCGCGCTCCTCGCCGGTCTCATCCTCTTCGTCCTGCCGGCGACCCTCGACGCGTTCCGCCTCAACCTCGTCGGCAAGTACCTCACATACGCCTTCGTGGCGCTGGGCCTCGTCATGTGCTGGGGTTATGCCGGCATCCTGTCTCTCGGACAGGGCGTGTTCTTCGGCCTCGGCGGCTATTGCATGGCCATGTACCTGAAGCTCGAAGCCTCCAGCGTCGAGAACACCAAGATCCAGTCGACGCCGGGCATCCCGGACTTCATGGACTGGAACCAGATCACCGAACTTCCCCTGATGTGGAAGCCGTTCCAGAGTCTGCCGCTGACGCTGATCCTCGTCGTGGCCGTGCCGGTGTTCTTCGCCTTCATCATCGGCTTCGCGATGTTCACCCGCCGGGTCGGCGGCACCTACTTCGCCATCATCACCCAGGCCATCGCCGCCATCCTGACGATCCTCATCGTCGGCCAGCAGGGTTATACCGGCGGCATCAACGGCATCACCGACCTGCGGACCCTGCACGGTTGGGACATCCGCACCGACAGCGCGAAGTTCATCCTCTACTTCGTCAATGGCGGCCTGCTCCTCGGCTGCATCCTGGCGGCGCAATACGTGAAGAAGGCCAAGCTCGGGCGCATCCTCCTCGCCATGCGCGACAAGGAGGACCGGGTCCGGTTCTCGGGCTATTCCGTGGCCGGGTTCAAGGTCTTCGCCTTCTGCCTCGCGGCCGGCTTCGCCGCCATCGGCGGGGCGATGTTCACCCTGCAGGTCGGGTTCATGTCGCCGTCCTTCGTCGGCATCGTGCCCTCCATCGAGATGGTGATCTACGCCGCCGTCGGCGGGCGCCTGTCCCTGTTCGGCGCCGTCTGGGGCACGCTTCTGGTCAACTGGGCCAAGACCACCTTCTCGGAGAGCTTCCCCGAACTCTGGCTCTTCGGCCTCGGCGCCCTGTTCATCGCCGTCGTGCTCGCCTTCCCCAACGGCTTGGCCGGCATCTACCGCAGCTATGTCGAGCCGCGCCTGACCCGCAAGGTCAAGGCCCTGGCGCCGGTGGGTGCGCCCGTCCCCCACGGCACCCCCGCCGAATAGGAGCGAGACTGACGATGAACGCCGCCATCCTGAGCTCGCCGATCATCGGCGAATCCCCCGACGCGAAGGACTTCCTCCTCTCGGTGGAGGCCCTCACCGTCTCCTTCGACGGCTTCAAGGCGGTGAACGACGTGTCGTTCTACGTCGATCCCAACGAGATCCGCGTCATCATCGGCCCCAACGGCGCCGGCAAGACCACGGTGCTCGACCTGATCTGCGGGCGCACCAAGGCCAGCGCCGGGTCGATCAAGTTCAAGGGCCAGGAACTCACCAAGATCTCCGAGAGCGCCATCGTCCAGGCCGGCGTCGGCCGCAAGTTCCAGACGCCGTCGATCTACGACGACCTCACGGTGTTCGAGAATCTGGAGATCTCGTTTCCCCGCGGCCGCACGGTGTGGGGCGCGCTGACCTTCAAACGCGATGCCGAGGTCCGCGACCGCATCCACGAAGTCGCGACCATGATCTTCCTGAAAGATCAGCTCAAGGAGCGGGCCGAGTTCCTCAGCCACGGCCAGAAGCAATGGCTCGAGATCGGCATGCTGCTGATCCAGGACCCCGAACTCCTGATGCTCGACGAGCCGGTGGCCGGAATGAGCGTCGGCGAGCGCATCAAGACCGCCGAACTCCTCAACCAGATCATCGTCGGCCGCTCGGTGCTGGTGATCGAGCACGACATGAAGTTCGTCGAGGACATCGCCCACCGGGTCACCGTGCTGCACCAGGGCAAGGTGCTCTCCGAAGGCTCGATGGAGCGGGTGAAGAACGACCCGAAGGTCATCGAAGTCTATCTCGGCCACTGAACAGGACCGGCGCCATGCTTCAGACCAGTTCCGCCTCGGCCACCCTCCCGCCGGCGCCCGCCCTCGGGGCTCAGCCGATGCTGGCGATCCGCGACCTCCACTCGGCCTATGGCCAGAGCGAGGTGCTGCACGGCCTCGACATCAGCATCGCCCCCGGAGAGATCGTCGCCGTGATGGGCCGCAACGGCATGGGCAAGACCACGCTGATGAAGACCCTGATGGGGATCGTCCCGGTGAAGTCCGGCACCATCACGGTCGACGGCCGGGACATCACCGCCCTCAAGAGCCACCAGCGCGTGGCGGGCGGCCTCGCCTACGTGCCGCAGGGCCGGATGATCTTCTCGGCCATGACGGTGCAGGAGAATATCGAGACGGGCCTGACCGTCACCAAGGAGCGCAAGGTTCCGCAGGACCTCTACACGATGTTCCCGGTCCTGCTGGAAATGAAGGCGCGGCGCGGCGGCAACCTCTCCGGCGGCCAGCAGCAGCAGCTCGCCATCGCGCGGGCGCTGGCCAGCCGGCCGAAGGTGCTCCTCCTCGACGAGCCGACCGAGGGCATCCAGCCCTCGATCATCCGGGAGATGGGACGGACCCTGAAGAAGATCCGCGACGAGCGCGGCCTCTCCATCGTGGTCTCGGAGCAGGTGCTGAGCTTCGCCCTCGACGTCGCCGACCGGGTGCTGGTCATCGAGAACGGCCACATCGTCCACGAGGCGATGCGGGCCGATATCGACGAGGCACAGGTCGCCCGCTTCCTCTCGGTCTGATCGCCGGGGCAGCATCCGCCCGCCGTTCCGCAACACAGCTCCAGGGAGCCCCCATGGCGGATTACGAGATCTTCGAACTCGGCGACTATGTGCTCCAATGCGGTAAGACGCTGCGCAAGGCCAAGCTCGCCTTCAAGACATTCGGAACGCTCAACGCGGCCAAGGACAACGCCATCGTCTATCCGACCTGGTATTCGGGCCAGCACACGGAGAACGAATGGTTGATCGGGCCGGGCAAGGCCCTCGACCCGGACAAATACTTTATCATCATCCCGAACATGTTCGGCAACGGGCTCTCGTCCTCGCCGAGCAACACGCCCGCCCCCTGGGACGGGCCGCGCTTTCCCAATGTGACGGCCTACGACAACGTCGTGGCCCAGCACCGCCTCGTCACCGAGCATTTCGGCATCGAGACGCTGGTGCTGGTGACGGGCTGGTCGATGGGTGCGCTCCAGACCTACCATTGGGGCGCGCTCTATCCCGACATGGTTCCGCGCATCCTGCCGTTCCAGGGTTCGGCCAAGTGTTCGCGGCACAACTTCGTCTTCCTCGAAGGGGCGAAAGCCGCCCTGCAGGCGGACGCCGCCTTCGCGGAGGGTTGGTACACGTCGCCGCCGAACAAGGGACTGCGGGCCTTCGGCCGGGTCTATGCCGGCTGGGGCCTGTCGCAGACCTTCTACCGGATCGAAGCCGACCTGACCCATATGGGCTACGCGTCCCTGGAGGATTTCCTCGTCGGGTTCTGGGAAGGCCTGTTCTACTCGCGTGACGCCAACGATCTGCTGGCCATGCTCTGGACCTGGCAGAACGGCGATATCGGCGCCAATCCGGTCTTCAAGGGCGATACCAAGGCTGCGCTTGCCGCCATCCGCGCCAAGGCGATCCTGATGCCGGCCTCCACGGATCTGTACTTCCCGCCGGAGGACAACCGGATCGAGGCGGAATCGATGCCGAACGCCGAGTTGCGGGTGATCGAGACCTGGTGGGGCCATTTCGCCGGCGGCCCCGGCACCAGCCCCGACGACATCGCCACGCTCGACGCCGCGCTCAAAGAGCTGCTCGCGAGCTGAACGCCGGGCAGCGCCGCCAAGGGCGCCGCCGGCCATCGTCCACGGCCCGCCGGATGAGCCGGCCGGCCCAAACGGGGCGCACGCCCCGGTCACGCCAGAGGGAGTCGAACAACGATGGCTGAGACCCTGATCAAGGTCGACCTGACGCAGTCGGCCTACGACAACGACATGGTCCACAATCGCTGGCACCCGGACATTCCGATGGTGGCCATGGTCAAGCCCGGCGACGACTTCATCGTCGAGACCTATGACTGGACCGGCGGCTTCATCAAGAACAACGATTCCGCCGACGACGTGCGCGACATCGACCTGTCGATCGTCCACTTCCTCTCCGGCCCCATCGGCGTCGAGGGCGCGGAGCCCGGCGATCTCCTGGTGGTCGATCTCCTCGATATCGGCGCCAAGCCCGAGAGCCAGTGGGGCTTCAACGGCTTCTTCTCCAAGAAGAACGGCGGCGGCTTCCTCGACGAACACTTCCCTCAGGCGCAGAAGTCGATCTGGGATTTCGAGGGCATGTTCACCAAGTCGCGCCACATCCCCGGCGTGCGCTTCCCCGGCCTGATCCATCCCGGCCTGATCGGCTGCCTGCCCGATCCGAAGATGCTGGACACCTGGAACACCCGCGAGAAGGCGCTCTACGACACCAATCCCGGCCGGGTGCCGGCGCTCGCCACGCTGCCCTTCGGCCCCACCGCCCATATGGGCCGGCTCAAGGGCGAGGCGAAGGACAAGGCCGCGGCGGAAGGCGCCCGCACGGTGCCGGGCCGCGAGCATGGCGGCAATTGCGACATCAAGGATCTGTCGCGCGGCTCGAAGATCTACTTCCCCGTCTACGTTCCGGGTGCCGGCCTCTCCATGGGCGACCTGCATTTCAGCCAGGGCGATGGCGAGATCACCTTCTGCGGCGCCATCGAAATGGCGGGCTGGGTCCATCTCAAGGTCAGCCTGATCAAGGACGGTATGTCGAAATACGGGATCAAGAACCCGATCTTCAAGCCGTCGCCGATGACGCCCAAATTCGACGATCACCTGATCTTCGAGGGCATCTCCGTCGACGAGTACGGCAAGCAGCATTACCTCGACGTGACGGTGGCCTACCGGCAGGCCTGCCTCAACGCCATCGAATACCTGAAGAAGTTCGGCTATTCGGGCGCCCAGGCCTATTCGATCCTCGGCACCGCCCCGGTCCAGGGCCACATCTCCGGCGTCGTCGACATCCCCAACGCCTGCGCCACGCTCTGGATTCCGACGAAGATCTTCGACTTCGACATCAATCCCGGCGCCGACGGGCCGATCAAGCATATCGACGGCTCGATCCAGATGCCGCTCTCGCCGGATCTTTGAGAGGCGGTCCTGCCCTTCAGTCGAGCGCGTCCCCCTCCCCCTTGTGGGGAGGGGTAAGGGGTGGGGGTGGCTCCGCCAGCCTCCAGAGGTCGAGGGTCACCCAACCACCCCCACCCTCGATCCCTCCTCACAAGGGGGAGGGAAGGCGCGCGACGCATGCGATGCATGAGACCGACAGCCCTTTAGGGGGAAGTACGTTTCCCCCGTCGCGTCGCCCATTGTCGATCCCTCGAGAGGCCCCCATGCCCGTCTACGATTACGCCTGCGACGCCTGCGGGCCCTTCACGGTGCTGCGCCCGATGGCGCAGTTCAAGGACCCGCATGACTGCCCCGATTGCGGCTCGTCCTGCGGCCGCGCCTTCCTCACCGCACCCAACCTCGCCTCCATGGATGCGGGACGGCGCAAGGCGCATGCGGTCAACGAGCGGAGCGCCCACGCGCCCCGCAAATCATCGGGGCACGGGGCCGGCTGCGGCTGTTGCTCGGGGGCCTCGAAAACCAAGCAACCGGCGGCCGCGAAAAGCTTCCCCAACGCGCGGCCGTGGATGATCAGCCACTGAAAGCTGGGCGCCTACTCCTCTCCCCGCCTGGCGGGGAGAGGCGATGCACACACCAGGAGAACCCCACCCATGATGCACGGCGACATTTCCTCGAGCAACGACAGCGTCGGCGTCGCGGTCGTCAACTATAAGATGCCGCGTCTGCACACGAAGGCAGAAGTGCTGGAGAACGCGCGAAAGATCGCCGACATGGTGGTGGGCATGAAGTCCGGCCTGCCCGGCATGGATCTCGTGATCTTCCCCGAATACTCGACTCACGGGATCATGTACGACGGCAAGGAGATGTACGAGACCGCCTCCGCCGTGCCCGGGGAGGAGACCGCGATCTTCGCCGAGGCCTGCCGGAAGGCGGGTGTCTGGGGCGTGTTCTCGCTCACCGGCGAGCGCCACGAAGAGCATCCGAACAAGGCGCCCTACAACACCCTCATCCTGATGAACGACCAGGGTGAGATCGTGCAGAAATACCGCAAGATCATGCCCTGGACCCCGATCGAGGGCTGGTATCCGGGCGATTGCACCTATGTCTCGGACGGGCCGAAGGGCCTCAAGATCAGCCTCATCATCTGTGACGACGGCAATTACCCCGAGATCTGGCGCGACTGCGCCATGCGGGGCGCCGAGCTCATCATCCGATGCCAGGGCTACATGTATCCGGCCAAAGAGCAGCAGATCCTGATGTCGAAGGCGATGGCTTTCGCGAACAACACTTACGTGGCCGTGGCCAATGCGGCCGGCTTCGACGGCGTCTATAGCTATTTCGGCCATTCGGCGATCATCGGCTTCGACGGCCGGACGCTCGGCGAATGCGGCACCGAGGAAATGGGCGTTCAATATGCCGCCCTGTCGAAGTTCCTCATCCGCGATGCCCGCGCCAACATGCAGTCGGAGAACCATCTCTTCAAACTGCTGCACCGTGGCTATACGGGCATGATCAACTCGAAAGAAAACGAGCCCGGCAAGGCCGATTGTCCCTACGACTTCTATCGTCGCTGGATCGAGGACCCGGCCGGCACCCGCGAGGCGGTCCGCGCCATCACCCGCCCCGATCTCGGCACGCCGGAATGCCCGATCGAAGGCATCCCCAACGCCGCAAAGTAGGATTTTGCGAAAAGCCTGTTTGCGGTGGTTGTCCAAGATCTTACCTCATCCTGAGGTGCCGCGTAGCGGCCTCGAAGGAAGGGCTCCAGGGATCGCACGATGACTGCAGGGCTCCTTCGAGGCCCGCTGACGCGGGCGCCTCAGGATGAGGGGGCTGATTGGATGATCGACTCGGGCATGAGCGTCCGCCGAGAAATTCGATCGAGCAGCCTCTAAACCAGGTCTCGGTGAGCCCGATCCATGCGTCGCGCTGATCGAGACTTGGTTTGAGTAGATCAGTGGAAGCGGACCGTCGGCGCGGTCTCGATCGGAACGTCGATCCGGCAGCGCAGGCCTTCGGCTTGGAAATCGAGCTCGACCGAGCCCGCGAGTTCGCGGGCGATGCCGCCGGTGATGAGCCGGGTGCCGAAGCCGCGGCGCTTCGGCTGCGCCACGGCCGGGCCGCCGCGTTCCCGCCACTCGATTTCCAGCCGCCGGCCACCCATGCCATCCTCGGTGACGCGCCAGATCACCGACAGGCGGCCCTGGCTACCTGACAAGGCGCCGTATTTCGCCGCGTTGGTGGTGAGTTCGTGGGCGGTCATCCCCAAGGCCAGCACGTAGCGCGGCGGCAGGTCGATATCGGGGCCGACGAGTTCCATATGGTCCGCCGAACTGCGGTAGGGGCTGAGCTCGTTCTCGAGCACAGCGCGGAGCGGCGCGCCGGTCCAGTCGTCGCGGGTCAGGAGATCGTGGGTCTTCGACAGAGCGAGGATGCGGCCCTCGAACTGCGCCGCCTGCTCCTCGCCGCCGCGCGATTGCCGGGCGAGGGACTGGACCGTGGCGAGGGTGTTCTTCACCCGGTGATTCAGCTCGTGCATCATCGTCACCTGCTGCTCCTGCAGGCTGCGCGTGCGTTCGAGTTCGGCTCGCAGACCGTCCTCGTGCTTCTCGAGCGTGGCGGCCATGGCGTCGAAAGCCTGGCCGAGCTGGCCGAATTCGGAGCGGCCCGTCAGGCCCGACCGGGCGAAGAGCTGGCCGGAACGCCAGGCGCGGGACGCCTTCAACAGCCGCCGCACCGGCTTGCGGATGAAGACGCGGCCGCCGATCAGAGCCGCCACGATGGCGACGAGCGTCCCGAGGAAGATCAGGATCACGCCGCGCCGCGTCGCCGCATCGATATCGGCGAAGGCGGTATCGCGGGCGAGGCCCACAGCGACGGTCATCCCGTCGAGGGCGCCATCGGGACGGACCACGCTGGTGATGCGGCGAATTCCGTTGAGACCGGGCATCTCGACGGCGCTTCCGAGGGTGCTGGCCCTGTCCAGACCGGACGCGAAGGCGGCCGGCATCGTCTGACCGACCCAGGAGCCGAGATCGGGATTCTGGACGATGATGGTGCCGCTGCGGTCGGTCACCGTCACGGCGGCGTCCTTGGGCAGCCCGGCATGGGCCAGCCGCTCGCCCAGCCAGGCGGGATCGAAGCCGAAGATGAGCAGGCCGGAGGACCTGTCGCTGGAATCCCGGATCGGATAGGCGAACTGGATGGTGGGAACCCGGCTGCCGCGACCGACCACATATTCCCCGATCACCGGCACGCCCGACTGCATCGCTTTCTGGAAATAGGTCCGGTCGGCGATGGAATAAGCGCCCCGCTCCATTCCCAGGCTGTTGCAGACGAGCTGCCCCTTCGCATCCGCCACGATGAGGATCGTGGCGCCGGAAAGCTTGCGGATGATGGAGCGCAGGAAGCTGGTGCACCCCGCCGCTTCCTGGTCGCGGATGAACGGAGCCTCCGCGAGGATATCGAGGAGTTGGCGCATGCCGCTGGCGAACTGGGTGAGGTCTTCCGCCACCGCGCGGGCGTTGCGCATTGCCGAGGCCGTCACGGCATCCTCGCGGGCGCTGCGCAGCGCGTGCTCGTTGAAGCTCTGGACCGCGATGGCAGGGACGAGGGCGAGCACGACCAGCGCGACGATACGGGATGTGAGCGTCATGACGGGAGGTCGGCCATGGGGAACGTTTCAGCCAGACGGACCCGGTGCGGCCGACCGAATCAGCTTGGCCATAATACTGTATGCCTGACTTGGCGGACCAGCCGTATGGGCAATTTGGCGAGGCGCCGGGATTTCTCCGTAACGGTGAACGCTTAATCGTCCCTGTCGAGGCTGGACCGGCGATCCGCCTGCGGCCACAACCGCGTCAGCGTGAAAGCCCCGAGCGTGACAGCACCGAGGAAGACCACATGAGCGACCGCATCACTCTCAAGGCCGGAGACGGCACCGTGGCGGTGGTCGCGGCGTCCGGTGCCGAGCCCGTCTCCTGGCAGGTGGGTGGGCGAGAGTATCTCTGGAACGGAGATCCGGCGCATTGGAACCGGCATGCACCCTGGCTCTTCCCGGTGGTCGGCGCCTCGTCCGGCGGCGTGGTCCGGGTGGATGGCACGGCCTATCCGATGGGCCAGCACGGCTTTGCCCGCGACCTGCCCTTCACGATCGTCTCGCAGAGCGACGACAGCGTCACGTTGCGCCTCATCGAGAGCGAGGCGACGCGCGCCCGCTACCCCTATCCGTTCCAGCTCGACATCACCACGCGGGTCGGCCCGGCCCATCTCGATTTCGAGATCTGGATCGAGAATACCGGTGGGACGAACCTGCCCTACGCGCTGGGCTTCCACCCGGCCTTCCCCTGGCCCTTCGCCGGCGGAGAGCGCAAGGCGGGAGGCGGCTACGCGGTGGAGTTCGAGCACCCCGAACGGGCTCTGGCGCCCGAGGTGGGGGATGGCGGCCTGCTCCTGCGCCAGGAGCGTCCGTTCCCCCTCGAAGGCCGCATCCTGCCCCTCGATCCCGACCTATTCGCCGAGGCCATCGTCCTGCGCGATGCGGCGAGCGCACGGATGCGCTTCACCGCGCCCGACGGCAGCGCCATCCGCATGGATGTCTCGGATTTCCCGCATCTCGCCATCTGGACGAAGCCCACGGCGCCGTTCCTGTCCCTGGAATGCTGGACTGGCCATGCCGATTGGGCCGGGTTCGACGGCGACCTGACCCGCCGGGATTCACAGCGCCTCATCGCCCCCGGCCAGCGCGTCCGCCACGGGGTCAGCCTTACCCTGGAAGGTCCCCGCTCATGATCCGCCCCGTCGACGAGAACGGCTTCTCGGCCGAAGCCTGGGCGCGCAACGAGACGGCCTACGAGGCCATCCGGACGATGCCGTTCAATGCCGAACTCGCCGCCGGCACCCTCGGTGAGGCCCGCTTTCGCCACTACATCCTGCAGGACGCGCATTACCTCATCGGCTTCGGCCGGGCGCTGGCCCTGGCGGCGGCGAAGTCGCCGGAGCCCGAGGGTATCGTGCAATTCGCCAAGGCCGCCGAGACGGCGATCGTGGTCGAGCGCTCCCTCCATGGCGGCTTCTTCCGGGATTACGGCATCACGGCCGAGACCTTCGCGGCCACGCCGCTCTCGCCGGCCTGCGACCACTATGTTTCGTATCTCCTCGCCACGGCCTATGCCGAACCCTACGAGGTCCTGCTCGGCGCCCTGCTCCCGTGCTTCTGGATCTATGCCGAGATCGGCACCGACATCCTGTCACGGGCAGGCACCGGCAATCCCTACGCCGCCTGGATCGACACCTACGCGGGCGAGGAATTCGGCACCGCCGTCGCCGAGATGATCGCGACCACCGATTCCGCGGCGCTCGGGGTCTCGCCCTCGCTGCGAGAGCGGATGCACCGCGCTTTCTCCCGCGCGACGCAGCTCGAATGGATGTTCTGGGACAGCGCCTATCGCGAGGCGGCCTGGCCGGTCTGACCGTCGGGACGCCCGACCCCGGAACAAGGAGGAGGAATCCGCACCGGCTTCGGCACTCCCGGCTTGACGATGCGGACGATGCCGTCGCGCAGGGAGAGCATGTGGCCGCGCTCCACATCGGTCCAGCACTCGTCGCGGGTGAGCGCCTTGGTGGCGATGACGGTCACCACGTCGTCGGTCCGCGTCTCCTGCGCGAAATCCACGTGCCAATCCTCGTCGATGAGGGTCGCGGTGCCGAACGGCGCGCAGCGGGTGAGGTAGCACAGGCGCTTGCCGCAATGGGCATAGAGCGTCCGGCTGTCGCTGAGCAGCATGTTGAACACGCCGAGCCCGTGCAGCTCGGCGCAGAGTTCAGCGACGGCAGTGTCGAGCCGCGCCGGGCTCGGAAGGCTCGGATAGCGGGTTTGCAGCCGGTCGAGCATCCAGCAGAACGCGTATTCGCTGTCGGTGGAGCCCACCGGCTTGAACCAGGTCAGCGGCCACTTCTTCACACCCTTGAGCTGGCCGTTATGGGCGAAGGTCCAGCGCCGGCCCCAGAGCTCACGGCTGAACGGATGGGTGTTCTCGAGCCCGACCCGCCCGCGATTGGCCTTGCGGACATGCGCGATCACGATCCGGCTCTTGATCGCGTAGTCGCGCAGCAGCTTGGCGAGGACCGAACGCGCGCTCGGCTCGGGCTCGTGGAAGGCGCGCGCGCCCCGCCCCTCGTAGAAGGTGATGCCCCATCCATCGGCGTGAGGCCCGGTCTCCCCGCCGCGCCGGGCGAGGCCCGCGAAGGAGAAACGGATGTCGGTGGGCACGTTCGCGCTCATGCCGAGCAATTCGCACATGGAGGTTCGGGGACTTCGCGTGGGAGGAACGGGTGGGCTTGCGGAGGACGGAGTCCTTGGGGAGACCGCCAAGCTACCCACTCTAGAGGATTTTCCCACCCGCGGGAGCCGGTAATCCTTCCGAAACGCTCCGCTTCACGCAAACAGCCTTCCTCGCGCAGAAAGCCTTGGTCGGCACCGAGAAAGCGCACGACCTTCGGAGGCCATTTCCTCCTGGGATGTAAACGCCGCCGGACCCGCGCGGTCCGGCGGCGCAATGTCCGCCGTAAGGTTCAGAACCGATAGGTGAAGTTGCCCTTCACGGCATGGTCCTGCGCCCGCTCGCCCACCTGGCCCGTATAGGACACACCCAGCGTGGTGCCGCGCGCCACCCGCACGTCGAGCCCGGCTTGTGCCACCAGGGCGTCCCGGCCGATCGGCGTGCCCGTGGTGAGGAAGCTCGGCCCCGTGCCGAAGCTCAGGAGGGCTTTCGGCACCACGTCGCCATAGGCCCGGCGATAGCCAACCAACCCGTTCAGCGAGACCGGCGCACCGGACCCGAGATCGAAGCTGGTCTGGCCGCGCAGGCCCAACGTCGAGGTCGCCACCTCGGTGGTCTGCGCCGCGCTCGTCAGCGCCGCCAGCCCACCCGCTTCGGTGAAGCGGTCGCGTCCGATCGACACGTAGGCCCCGCCCAGGAAGGGCTCGATATAGGTCTGCTGGACCGGGGCCGGAGCCGCCCCGCCCTTGGCGACCAGGACGGGCTGGGCAGCGCCCAGGAAGAAGCGGTAGCCCACCTCGCCGAAGCCCTGCACGGTGGAGCCGCCGTAGCGGGCCGTGTCGTTGTCGGAGAACCCGGCGAAGCTCACGACCCGGCTCATGCGGCTCGACTGGTCGGCATAGACCGCACCGAGGCGTAGCGCGAAGGCCCCCCGCTCGAAGCCGCCATAGACTCCGCC
This sequence comes from Methylobacterium sp. CM6247, assembly GCF_054817925.1. Taxonomy (NCBI): domain Bacteria; kingdom Pseudomonadati; phylum Pseudomonadota; class Alphaproteobacteria; order Hyphomicrobiales; family Methylobacteriaceae; genus Methylobacterium; species Methylobacterium sp. CM6247. The sequence continues at coordinate 1,677,834 of NZ_JBTXKX010000003.1, read as the reverse complement.
GAAGCCGCTCTCGATCGTGCCCGATGAGAGGCGCCCTGCGCTGTCGAGGCTGGTCGCGGTGTAGCCACCGGCCACGCCGAGGCGGAAGCCGGTCTCCAGACGGAGATCCGCACCGAGCACGAACCCGGAGGTCTGGCGCGAGAGCCCGGCGGCGTTGCCGTCGCTACGGGCCTGGCCGAAGCTGCCGAAACCCTGTCCCCAGAGCCCGAACACGCGCGGGTCGAGAACCCGCACGGGCACGGGCGCCACCGGAGCGGACCGACCCGGCAGGTCGGCCGTGTAAGTGGCCGGCAGGCTGCCGTAATCGGCGACCTCCGCCGCGCCCCAGCGCAGGCGGTCGAGGATGGCCTCGCGGACGAAGAAGGCGGTCTCGAACTGGGCGCTCGCGGCACTGGCGTGGATGTCGCCGGTGAGCGCCCCGAAGGCGGCGCGCGCCTCGGGCGTGGTCAGTCCGACGGTGCGCCCGTAGAGGGCGGAGCCCGCGCCGCCCGCCTGGATGGCGTCGGCGACGCCGGCCTGATTGCGGGTCTGGGCGATGGTGGAGAAGGCGATGTCGTTGCGGGTCAGCGTCAGGTCGACCGCCCCCGCGCTGTAGCGGAGGGTCGGGGTGAGGAAGGCGAAGTTGGAGGTGACGCCGGCGAACTGCCCCGTGACGCCGCGGGCGGCGGTCAGGACGGTGTAGCTCGTGCGCGGGTCGTAGCGGCCCGCACCGGCCAGCACCTGGACGGTGCCGCCGTCGAGGGTGGCGGTGCCGGTCGCCGCGACGCGGTCGGACTGGCCGGCGGCGTTGGCTTCGACCTGCAAGGTGGAACCGCGCGCGAAGCTGGCATTGCCGGCCACGTTGAGGGTGCCGATGGAATTGCCCGGCGCCACCGCCGCGCCGGACCGGGCCACGAGCCCGCCCACCGTGCCGGTGCCGCCGATGGCGGCGCCCTCGCCCACCGTCACCACGGAATGCGCGAGGCTGCCGTTCACGTCGAGACGCCCCTGCGCGACGCCCGTGAGACCGCTGAACGTGCTGGTGCCGGTCAGGTTGAGAGTACCGGATCCGGCCTTGGTCAGGATGCCGGTGCCGGCGATGGAATTCGCCAGCGTTCCGTCGGTGGCCTGGTCGAGGATCAAGCTGGCATTGTCGGTGATGGCACCCGAGCCGAGGCTGGCGGCGGAGGCGACGAGGGTACCGCCCGCGATGGTGGTACCGCCCGAATAGGTGTTCGTGCCGGTGAGGGTGAGCGTACCGGTGCCGGCCTTCGTCAGGGAGCCGGTTCCGCCGATATCGTTCCGCCAGGTGTCGCTGGCGTCGTACCCGCCCTTGGCGGCGTCCATCGTCACCGTGACGGCGCCGTTGAAGGCGCCGTAGCCGTCCGCCGCCGCTACGAGATTCAGGCGGCCCCAGCCGTCATAGGTGTTGCCGTCGAGCAGCGGGTAGCCCGAGGACAGGCCCGTCGTCGCCAGCACCTCCCGCCGCTGGGCGTCGCTGAGATAGGGGAAGCGGGTGAGGAGCAGAACCTGCGCCTGGACCGGCACCTCGGCGGCCGTCAGGGGCGTGCTGGGTCCGGTCGGCTGGAAGCCGTAGGTCATCCGGGCGGTGTAATCCGCCTTGTTCTGCGCGGCGTTGCCGAAGGAATCGGCCGCTCCGGAGGCCGCGCCTGCGGCGAGGCACCCCGCCACGGTCCCCGCCCCGCAGCTCGCGGCCAGGTAGGATTGGGTCTGCTGGTAGGCCTGATACACGGCGTAGGCGCCGGCATTGGCCGGGTTGGTCCAGTCGATCCGGTTGCCGGCCGCGTCGTAGAGGGCGGCGTAGATGTTGGTGGCGGCGATCGCCGTCGACTGCATGCGGCCGCCCATCACGTCGAGGGGCGAGTGCATGCCGGTCAGGATGCGGTTGTTACCGAGCTCGGAGGCACGGGTCAGGAGTTCCTGCATCCGCTGCGGGACGAGGAAGCCGACACCGAGGCTCTGGAGATAGCCGGAATTGGTGTGGCCGCTCGGATAGCCGCCATCCGCGTAGGCATTCGTGGTGTTGGTGCGGGGGTTGAGCAGCGTCGGCACGTCGACCGCCGTGCTGACGCGGAACGGACGGGGCGAGGTCCCGATTCCCGGAACGTACTCGCCGACCCCGAACGTCGTCGGGTTGAAGGCGCCGGTGGGGCCGAAGGAGCCGACATTGGGAGCCGTCAGCGGTCGTCCGCCATTGGCATCGATCATCTCCTGGGTGACGGTGAAGCCCTTCACCCAACGGTCGGTCGTTCCGTAGACCGCCGGAACGGGGAAATTGGAGAGGTAGCCGGGCACGACGAAGTTCGCCGTGTCCGCGGTGGTCAGGCCCGCCTTGTTCGTGATGGCGTTGTAATCGTTGAAGCGGGGCGCCAGGGGGTCGATGGCCGGATTGGGGCCCTGGTAGCGCCCGAAGACCCGCTTCGACGGTTCCGTCGAAGCATTGGCCCGGACCGTGTTGTCGATGAAGCTGACCGCCGCCGCGAGGGGTGTCGCCGTCCCGTCGCCGAAGCTCGTCGCGCCTCCGCTCGCGCTCGCGCCGGTGCTGAGGTTGGCCGCGTAGTCGGCCAGCGTCGTCGTCGCATAGGTGGTCGGCGTGAGGCTCGTCGGCCGGGTGCCGGTGAACGAGGCCCCGGCCCCGGTGAGGTAGGCGGAGGTGAGGGGGCCGAGCCCGTTCAGGATGCTGTAGGCCTGTACGGTGCGGTCGTCGTGGATCGCCGCCAGGGTCTGGTCCGCATTCCGGGCCTGCGTCATCCCGACCACCGTCTGGTAGTTCTGGATCATGACGGCGGGATTGGACGTCATCAGGCCGATGTAGCTGTCGAGGACGCGCGGAATGACCGTCCCGGGGACGACCGAGGTGCTGTTCGTGAAGCCGATGCCCGGCGAGGTCGGAATCTGCTGCGCCTGCGCACCGACAGGCAGGAGGCACGTCGCGGCAAGCAGGGCGGTCTTGAGTGGTGTGGACACGGAAGCCTCGCACGGAAAAAGGCAGCAGCCTGTTGGCGGCGCGGTGCTAGCTTGGCCGTAAGACGATGCCGTGACGAAAATCGCCTGGCGCGAACACGGCAGAGCATTCGTGGCGCGCGTGTAGCGCCGGATGGCTGCTCCCGGCGCGATGGACGAAGGCTGAAGAACGGCGCCGGGAGAATGGCGGCATGGCCCGCCGAGGTGCGCGCCAGCGCTTTCGTCGCCGGGCCCGATCCTCTAAGCCGCTCAGCGAGCCTCGGTTTCCCGGGGCGATTTGCACAGAGTGCCGATGGACCGGGATCCGATCGCCTTCACCTGGCGGACCGCGCGGAGCGAGCATGTCGCCGCGGTCGGGCTCGCGCTCGGTCTCGGGGGGCCCCTCGCGTTTCTCGCGCTGTTGTGCATGCGCGACCTCGTGGGCGTCCAGGTCCACGATACCGAAACGGCGGGCCGGTTCCTGCGAATCACCGCGACGCTGCCGTGGCGGACGGGCGACGCGGAGCCGTTCGTCGCCTTTGCCGGCTGGGCCCTGCCCACGGCCGATCTCGTGCGCGCGGCCTTCCTCGGCCTGGCGGCGGCGGCCCTGGCCTCGGCCGGCCTCGGCTGGGCGGTGGCGCGCCTCTGCTTCCAGGCGCAGGCGCGCACGGTGGCGGCCCTGCATGGTCGGGTCACCGAGGCGATCCTGCGCGCGCCGCCGAGCGCCCGCGACGAGGCCCGCGCCCTGGCGCAGATCCTGGCCGACATGCTGGGCCGCCTCGACACCCTGTTCGGACTGGCGGTCCTGGTGCCGGCGCTGGCGATCGGCAGCGGGATCCTCGCCCTGATTCTCGCCGCGCTGGCCGCCCCGCGCCTGATGCCCACCGTGGCCGTCGGCCTCCTGGCATCTGGGCTCGCCCGCGCCCTGATCCAGCGGCGCGTGCACGATCGCGCGGCTTTGCGTCTGCGGGCCGGGGGCGCGGCGGGGCGGGCCCTCGCCGATCTCATCCGGCGGATGCCGGCGGTACGCGCTCACGGCGCGGCGGCCTTCGAGCGCAGCCGCCTCGCCGCCAAGGGGGCCAGCACCCGCGACGCGTTGGCGGCATCGGAATCGCGCCTCGCCTATGCGCGCGCGCCGTCCACGGCGCTCGTCATCCTGCTGCCTGCCATCGTCGTGGCGGTGGCGCTCTGGCGCGGGCACGACGGCACGACGATGCCGGTGGAGCCCGGTGCCCTGGTGGCGGCCGGCGGCGGCTTCGCCCTCGCCGTTCTGGCCCTGGCGGTGACGCTACGCCTGCGCTCGATCCATGAGGCCGTGGCGCCGGTCTTCCGCGATCTGGCGGCGACGCTCGTGTCCCTCGAAGGGCGCGGCGGCAACAGGCCCGGCGCCTTCGCTGCGCTGCCGAAGGGCGGGGAACTCGCCGCGTCCGGCGTCGGCGTCTACGATCCCGCCAGCGGCGAACGCCTCGCCGGCGTCGACGTCACCGTGGCGATGCCCTCCCACCTCGCCATCGTGGGCGAGCGCGGCAGCGGCGCGCGGGCGCTGGCCGCCCTGCTGGCCGGACAGCTCGAACCCACCGCGGGCGCGGTGACCTATGACGGGATCGACCTGCGCAGCCTCGACCCGGCCGAGCGCGCCAGCCACATCGCGCTGGCCGGCGCCGAGGCGATCCTGATCGAGGGCACGCTCGAACAGAACATCCTCTACGGCGCGGCTCGGCAGGAAAAGCCGTCCGAGGCGGACCTCATCGAGGTGCTGCACCTGACCGGGCTCGACACTTTCGTCTATGCGCGCGGCCTCGAGGGAACGGTGGACCCGAACGCCGAGCCCGGCATCGCCGATTCCATCGTCTCCGCCCGCCACGCCGTGCGGGAGGCCCTGGCAGAGGACAAGGCGGCGCGGCTGGTGGAGCCGTTCGATCCCGCCCGCTACAACCATCAGGCGACGGTGGGCGAGAACATCCTGTTCGGCGAGGCCGTGGGACCGGCCTTCTCCGGCAGCCATATCGCGGCCCATCCCTACCTGCGCGCCGTGCTCGAGGCCGAGGACCTGACCCGGCCCTTCACCGAGATCGGGCTCCAGGTGGCGCGCAGCACCATCGAGATCTTCGCGGACCTTCCGGACGACCACCCGCTCTTCGACGCGTTCTCGCTGTTTCCCGCGGCCGAGCGCGGGTTCTTCGAGGATCTCGTCAGCCGTCAGCCGGAGGCGAAGGGCTGGCGCCGGGGCCCGGCGGGCCAGCGCGACCGCAAGCGCCTGATCGGATTGGCGCTTCGCTACAGCGAGACGCGACACCGGTTCGGCCTCATCGACGCCGCCTTCGAGGACCGGATCGTCGCCGCACGCCACTCTTTCGCGCGGCTTCTGCCTCAGAACCTGCGCTCGGCGGTGGAATTCTACGATCCCGACCGGCTGAACCCGGCCGCCAGCCTGGAGGAGAACCTCCTGTTCGGCCGCATCAACGGCGAGGAGGCCGGGGCGGAGCCGCGGGTGCGAGCCCTGGTGCGCCGGGTCCTGGTGCAGCAGGGCCTCGAATCAACCGTCTACCGGCTCGGCCTCGCCAGCCGCGTGGAGCCGGGCATGGGCGGCGGCGGGGCGAGCCTCGGGGAGAACGCCATCGGCTCGCGCGAGCGCATCGGCATCGACCTCGCCCGCTGCCTCGTGCGCAAACCGGACATCGTGGTCGTCGCCATCGCGCTGGACGACGGCAAGGCCGCCGAGATCAGGACGCGCCTCGCCAGCTTGCGCGCGGCGCGAGCCGGTCGCGGCCTCATCGTCTGCCTGCCGAGTACCGATACGCTCGACGCGAACGATCCCTTCGGCGCGGTGCTGCATGTGGAGCGCAACACGGTGATGGCCGCCTGACGGGGCCGTGACACGCCCCTACTCGTCGCCGGTGGCCCGTCCGACATTGCCGGCCGCTGTCCCCTCCGGTCCGCTTCGCCACGCCGCTGCCGCTGACCAGTGGCGTGGCTAGGCGGGCAGGAACGCCATCGCATCCACCTCGACCAACATGTCGGGGAATGCCAGCGCCGCAACGCCGATCAATGCGCTGGCCGGTGGGCATTCGGCGTTGATCCAGCGATCGCGCACAGCCCGGATGATTGGGAGCTGGCTTGGATCATAGTCCCGGACATAGATCGTGAGACGCGCGACGGCGCTGAAATCGGCGCCCGCCGCGTGGAGCGTCGCCTGCATATTCTGGAACACCCGATCGAGCTGGGTCGCCAGATCCCCGCTGACCACTTCGCCGGCGCCATCGAAGGGGACATGGCCCGAGAGAATGAGCAATCGGCCCTCCGAAACCAGCATCGCCTGCGAGATGCCGGGAATCGAGGGACCGGGCGGATTGATGGGTCGCAGCATCTCGATGCTCCATTGCCGGCATGGGGTGACAACCCACGAATGCCAGGCCGACGATATCTCCCTCCGATGTGATCTTCGCGACAGAGCGTCCCTCGATCCGCCGCACCTTCACATTTCGGTCGGCGTCAATGATCGTCGGTCGACCAAAGAAGAAGGGCGGCGGCGCTTCCCCTATTGCCGCCCCATTGGGATGGGATAAGCAAGGCTTCGTGCACCCTGTTGCACGGTGTCGGCGGTCGGTCGGCGCATCCCTCTCCAGGGCCGGGCATGGTCGTTCTACCCTCGCCAGTCGTACAGCGCCGCGCCGTCGCCTGGCTTCTCCTGCTGGCTCTGGGGCTCGCCGCGCCGGACATCGCACGGGCGCAATCGGCCAAGGCCACGGCTCCGATCCCGGCAGCGACCCTCGCGCTGATGAGCCAGAAGGGCACCAGCGCCTCGGCGCCGGTCCTGTTCAGGGCCTACAAGAAGGAATCCGAGATCGAGGTCTGGAAGAAAGCCGCCAGTGGGCGCTTCGTCCATATCAAGACCTTTCCGATCTGCCGCTGGTCGGGCCAGCTCGGCCCCAAGCGCAAGACCGGCGACCGCCAGACGCCGGAAGGGTTCTACTCGGTGCCCCCGCGCCAGATGAACCCGAATTCGAGCTACTACCTCTCCTTCGATGTCGGCTACCCCAACGCCTATGACCGCGCGCACGGCTTCACCGGCTCGGCCGTGATGGTCCACGGCGTCTGCTCGTCGATGGGGTGTTTCGCCATGACCGACCAGGTCGTCGGCGAGATCTACGCCATCGCGCGTGACGCCTTCGCCGGCGGACAGGCGGCGTTCCAGTTCCAGTCCTACCCGTTCCGGATGAGCGCGGCGAACATGGCCCGCTACCGGACGGACCCGAACATCGCCTTCTGGCGCCAGCTCAAGGAAGGTTCGGACCGGTTCGAGGCGACGGGCGAGGAGCCGAACGTCACCGTCACCGCCGGCCGCTACGCCTTCCTTCCCTACAAGGACCCCGCCCTGGAATCGCTGGTGACGGCGCGCCGGGTGCAGGAGGAGGCGCGCATCGCAAGCCTGGTGGAGGATGGGAGCGCTGCCGTGCGCACCACCTATTCGGACGGGGCACAGCATCCCTTCTGGGCCGCCCTCTCCGCCAAGGGCGTCTCGCTCGGCGATGTCAGCCGGCCCGAGGCCCTCGCCTATGCCGGCCAGGACGTGATCGTGATTCCGGCCCAGCGCCGCCCGGTCCTCGTCGCCGAGGCGGTCTGGTCGCGCTGGATGGTGGCGGCTTCGGTTCCCGCGCTCATGCGGGTGCGCGGGTTCAAGCCGGCCTACGAGACCGAGCCGTCGCGCTTCGCCGCCCTCGTCATGCGCTACGATCAGACCCTGCCGACGATGCTCTCGGCCTCCCTCACCGGGCAGATGCCGGCCCCGACCTCGCCGGCCATCATCGAGACCCTGGCGCAGCGCTAACCCTACGGATAAGCGGGTTCCCCTCTCCCCGCAGGCGGGGAGAGGATCACAAGCACGTTGTCGTGCCTGTGATGAGCGGAGCGAGGGTGAGGGGGCGAAGTCGGAGAAGACTCCTTCGGAATCGCCCCCTCACCTTCGGCTGCCGCCTCGACGCGCTCCCCGACGAGGGGGAGACGCGTCCCTCTCCCCGCAAGCGGGGCGAGGGGATGCTCACGCCCGGACCGCACGTGGTCGATCAGCTCAGCCGAAGGACTCAGCCGCCTCCCCTCTCACGGTCCCGCGCTCGACAGCCGCGCGGGTGGCGCTCCCCGCAGGGCGGTGCTGACGGGGACGAGGCGAACGCCGCGGGCTTCGAGGTCGCGCGCCCAGCGGGCGATCCGCTCGATCGTCATCGGCATCGCGCCCGCCGAGGCCAGCGCGAACCCGTTGGCCTTGGCCTGGGCCTCCAGCCGGGCGAGCTCGCGGTCGATCGCGTCCGCCTGGGGCAAGGCATCGAGGACGATCTCGGCGCGGGCGACGGGGATCTTGAGCTTGCCGCCGAGAGACGTCGCCAGCGAGCGCGACGACGCGCCGTCATCCACGAAGCCGAGCCCCCTGGCGCCGATCTCGCGCAGCACCGGTTCGAAGGCGGCGGCATCGCCCTCGAGCTTGGCTCCCATGAAGTTCACGAGACCGACATAGCCCCCGAACCGGCTCATGACCCAGGACAGACGGTCGAGATTCTCCGGCGGTCGCGAACTCGTCAGCATGGTCTGCGGGCCGGGATCGCTGTCGGGATAATCGAACGGCTCCATCGGCGCCTGGACCAGGATCTCATGGCCGAAATCGCGGGCGCGGGCGACGCTGCGTTCGAGATCGCCGCCATAGGGTGAGAAGGCGAGGCTGATCGCCGGCGGCAGCTTGGTGATGGCGCCCGCCGTCGCGGCCTGCCCGACGCCGAGGCCCGTGACGAGAATGGCGATGCGCGCGCCCGGCGCGCCCGCATCGGGATCGGGGCGGGCATAGACGTCGAGGGGCCGGCGGCGGCCGTCGCCGATCTTCGGCACGCTGCCATGACGGCCCCGCTCCAGCAGGCGAGGATCGGGGGCGGCCAGGCGCACGGGCTCGCTGTCGGGCACGCGGATGATCACCGCATCGGTGGCGGCGGCACCGGCCGGCCGCACCACACGGACGCCCGAGGCCGTCTCGACCTCGCCGGCCGAACGCGGCGCCGACGACGCGGGCGGAGGCTCGGGGGCCTTCGCCACGGGAGCAGGGGCCGCCGGTTCGCGCAGGGTGATCGCCGCGAAGGCGGCGGGCTCGCCGCCCTGGGGATCGCCGGTCACGGCGAGGATCGTGATTCCGATGGCGAGGCCGGCCGCCGCGAGGGCGACCAAGGTCGGCGGGCTCATCCGGGGCATCGAGAGACCGCGCAGCCGCTGGCCGAGCGTGCGGGACGCCGCAGCACTCTTGGTTCCCAGCGGACGGGTCAGGATGTCGTCGGTGGCCACGGTCAGCCGTTTCCCTGAGGGCTCGCGAACGACCGAGGCGGGCTTATCGTGTGAGAAACGAAGCGGCCCGCCGAGTCGGTCTGACCGACATTGCGGGCCGCGCTGGTTAACGTTTCTTTAAATCCCGCGACGCCGGCGGCGTTTCAGGATGGAGCCGTGATCTTCAGTTCGGAACAGCGGCCTTCGGCGTGTTGGCCGCGCCCTTCTGGATACCCCGGATGAAGTCCACGGCCGCGATCAGCTGCTTGTCCTTGGCCGGATCCGGCGGGACGTAAGCCGACGAACCGCCGCGCTCCTCGACATCCTTCTGCTTGAGGTGCCCCTTCAGGCCGGCCTCGCCCTTGGTCTCGTCCTTGCCCTTCAGCTCGTCGGGAATCTCCTGCAGGACCTCCTGGTCCGGCTCGATGCCCTTGGCCTGGATCGAGCGGCCCGACGGCGTGTAGTAGCGCGCCGTTGTGAGGCGCAGCGCGCCGCTGCCGCCGAGCGGAATGATCGACTGGACCGAGCCCTTGCCGAAGGAGCGCGTGCCGAGCACGGTGGCGCGCTTGTGATCCTGCAGGGCGCCGGCCACGATCTCGGAGGCCGAGGCGGAGCCGCCATTCACCAGGACGACGATGGGCTTGCCCTTGGTGAGGTCGCCGGACTTGGCCGAGAAGCGCTGGGTCTCGTCCGGGTTGCGGCCACGGGTGGAGACGATCTCGCCCCGGTCGAGGAACGCGTCGGAGACCGACACGGCCTGGTCGAGGAGGCCGCCCGGATTGTTGCGCAGGTCGAGGACGTAGCCCTTCAGCTTGTCCTGGCCCACTTCCCCGGAGAGCTTGTCGATGGCGTTGCGCAGGCCGTCATAGGTCTGCTCGGTGAACTGCGTCAGGCGGATGTAGCCGACATCGCCGCCCTCGGCGCGCGAGCGCACCGGCTTGATCTTGATGACGTCGCGGTTGAGCACGACGTCGATCGGATCCTTGGATTCCTTGCGGGAGATCTTGAGCTTCACCGGCGAGTTCACCGGGCCGCGCATCTTGTCGACGGCCTGGTTCAGGGTGAGACCCTGGACCTGGTCCTCGTCGATCTGCGTGATGATGTCGTTGGTGAGGATGCCGGCCTTGGAGGCGGGGGTGTCGTCGATGGGGCTGACCACCTTGATCAGGCCGTCCTCCATCGTGACCTCGATGCCGAGGCCGCCGAACTCACCCTTGGTCTGCACCTGCATGTCACGGAAGCTCTTCGAGTCCATGTAGCTCGAATGCGGGTCCAGGGAGGTGAGCATGCCGTTGACGGCCGCCTCGATCAGCTTGGCCTCGTCGGGCTTCTCGACATAGTCGGTCCGCACCTTCTCGAACACGTCACCGAACAGGCTGAGCTGGCGGTAGGTCTCGGCGGAAGCCGCCACCGCGCTGGTCCCGGAGAGCAGATGCGTCTGGGTGGCGAGGAGTGAGGAACCGACGCCAAGGAACGCGCCGGCCAGGACTAGGGAAATCTTGCGCATTATCCGCGAACCTTCTCGCTGGGGCTCTTCGCCCACCAAGGCTCCGGATCGATGGAGCCGCCGTCTTTCCTGAACTCGACGTACAAGACCGGTCCGTCGCGGTCGCCCGGTGTGGCGCCCTGGCCGCCCTCACCCATAGCTGCCACCGGTTCCCCCGCAAGCACGAACTGTCCGACCTCGACGTTGATCTGATCCATACCGGCCAGCAGCAGATAGTAGCCATCGCCGGCATTGATGATCAAGAGTCGTCCATACGAGCGGAACTGCCCGGCGAACGACACCCACCCATCGGATGGAGAGGAAACCACCGCCTTCGGGCGGGTCGCGAGCGATATGCCGCGGGTCGTTCCGCCATTGCCGTCGGGCTGGTTGAAGCTGCGCAGCGTCGTGCCGCTCACCGGCCTCGGCACGTCGCCGCGTGTGTCCACGAAGCGGATCTTGGGGGCGAGCCGCGCGGGATCGCGCGTGCCGGCCGCCGCGAACCGCTCCTGGGTCGCCCGCGCTTCCTTCGTCTCGGCGGCGCGGGCCTCCTCCGCCGCCCGGCGGGCCGAGGCGACCTCGTTCTCCATCCGGTCGAGGAGTTCCTTCAGGCTTTTCGCCTGGACACCGAGCTCGGCCGTGCGCGCGCGCTCGGTGACGAGACCACTCTCGACTTCGGCGAGCCGGGTACGGCGGGCCGTAATGAGGGCGTTGAGCCGCTGCTGCTCCCGGGCCCAGCCGGCGAGGTCGTTCTGCAGACCCTCGCGATCGGCGGCGATGAGCCCCTTCAGCCGCACCATCTCGCTGAGGTCGGCGGCCAGCGTCTCGGCCTCGCCGCGCAGTTCGGGCACCACCGCGCCGAGCAGCATCGAGGTGCGGATGACGGCGAGCACGTCCTCCGGCTGGACCAGGACCGCCGGGGGCGGCCTCCGTCCCATGCGCTGCAGGGCGGCGAGGATCTCGGCGATGACGCCCCGTCTGGCTTCGAGGGAGCGGCGGATGCCGGCTTCGCTGGCGGTGAGCGTCTTCAGGCGCTCCTCCAGCCGGCTCATCCTGCCCTCCGTCGCCTGCGCCTGACGGGCGGCGTCGAGGAGGGCCGCATTCAGCTTGGCCCGGTCTCCGGCGACCGAGGCGACCTCCGCTTCGAGCTTCGCCCGCGCACCGGTGGAGGCGGCGAGCTGCTCCTCGATCCGCTTCAGGTTCTCGGCGCGGCGGGCTTTCTCGTCGATGGCGCGCTGGATCGCGTCGGCGCCGGCGGCATCCTGCGGTTTCGGTGCGTCCTGCTGCTTTGGAGCGTCCTGTGCGTAGGCCGGACCGAGCGTCAGCACCGCCATCGCCGCATAGGCAGCGATACGGATCGCTCCGCCGTCAGGCCCGCGCCGCGCGTGTCCGCCCCTCATGCGTCGATGTCGCCCCGATGATAGGGATGCCCTGCCAGGATCGTCAGCGTTCTGTACACCTGCTCCAGCGCCAGCACGCGCACAAGGCCGTGAGGCAGGGTGGCCGCCCCGAAGGCGAGGGAGAGGTCGGCGCGCGCGCGCACCGCCGGCGCGAGTCCGTCGGCGCCACCGATGGCGACGACCAGCGTCGCCGTGGCCGCGTCGCGCCAGGACGCGATCCGCTCGGCGATGCGTTCGCTGGTCCAGTCCGAGCGCCCGCGCTCGTCATAGACCAGCAGCACGCTCGATGAGGCCGGGGCATGGGACAGGATCGCCGCCCCCTCCTCCACGCTGCGGTCGACGGCGCGCCGGGCGCGGCTCTCAGGAATCTCGACGACGTCGCAAGCGGTGAGACCCAAGCCACGACCGAGCTGGACCGCACGTTCGCGATAGCGGGATGCGAGGTCCCGTTCGGGTCCGGGTTTGAGGCGACCGACCGCCGTGACGAGCAGACGCACGCGTCAGGCGCCCCGCGCCATCGATCCGATGCTCAGCCGGCCAGCAGGTCGGTGGTCGGACGGTCCGCGCCCCACATCTTCTCGAGATTATAGAAGCCGCGGACTTCCGGCCGGAAGATATGGACGATGATGTCGCCGGTATCGATCAGAACCCAGTCGCAGGCGGGCATGCCTTCGACTCGGGCCGTACCGAAGCCCTTGCTCTTCATTTCCTGCAGGATGCGGTCGGCGATGGCGCTGACATGGCGCTGCGAGCGGCCGGAGGTGATGATCATCGTGTCGGCCAGCGAGGTCCGACCGGCGAGATCGATCTCGATGGTCTCCTCGGCCTTCATGTCTTCGAGACAATCGAGCGCGAGCGTCTTAAGATCACCGATCCTCTGATCGGCGGCGTGGTCGGAACCTGTGGTTCCAGAATGGTGCGAATCGGTCAGTGTCTCGATTCCCGAAGTGACGGCGGTCATTGTATCTGAACAATCTATAGTCTGGAGAGAGTGGAACGATCACTCTCCGTTTTCAAGAGTCGCGACGCGCTCGTCACCGTCCCGCCCTCAGGGCGGTGGACGACAAGGTCGAGCGCGGGCCGTGGAGAAACACCCAGGCCGGGGGTTCGAGATCGGCGAGGAGGCCCGCATCCGATTCGTCGATGCGCCACCGGCCCATGGCCTGCGCCCCTCGGGCACTCGTCGCCGTCAGGGTGAAACCGGGCCTATCGATGATCGCGATCGGCATCATGGCGGCGATAGCATGAAAATCGCGCCAGCGGTGAAATGCCGCGAGAGAGTCGGCACCCATGATCCAGACGAAGCGGACGCCTGGATGCCTGGCCCGGAGATAATCCAGGCTCTGGCGCGTGTAACGGGCCCCGATTCGCGTCTCGAAATCGGTGATGGCGATGCGCGGATGGTTTGCCACGGCCTCGGCGATGGCGATCCGGCGATCGAGGGGGGCGAGCGCCGAGCGGTCCTTCAGCGGGTTGCCCGGCGTGATCATCCACCACACCCGGTCGAGGGCGAGCCGCTTCAGCGCCACCAGGCTCACATGCCGGTGGCCGAGATGGGCCGGGTTGAACGACCCGCCATAGAGCCCGATCCGCAGGCCGGGCGCGGCGGGAGGCAGCCGGGCGAGCCCGGCCGCATCAAGCCGCATGGAGAATGCCGGCCATCCGCATCAGGGACGGGTCTGCCCACGGCCGTGGACCCGATACTTGAAGGTCGTCAGCTGCTCCACGCCCACGGGACCGCGCGCATGCATGCGCCCGGTGGCGATGCCGATCTCGGCGCCGAACCCGAACTCGCCGCCATCGGCGAATTGCGTCGAGGCGTTGTGGGTGACGATGGCCGAATCGACCTCCGCCAGGAAGCGCGCTGCCTCGGCGGCGTCGGCCGTGACGATGGCGTCGGTATGGTGCGAGCCGTTGGCCTCGATATGGGCGATCGCGGCGTCGAGCCCGTCCACCACCTTCACGGCGATGATGGCGTCGAGATACTCGGTGCGCCAGTCGATCTCAGTGGCGGCGGTGACCCGTGCATCCACCGCCTGGGTCGCCGCATCGCCGCGGACGCTGCAGCCGGCCTCGATCAGTGCCGTGACCAGGGGGGCGAGGTGGGTCTCCGCCACGGCGGCATCGACGAGCAGGGTCTCGGCGGCGCCACAGATGCCGGTGCGGCGCATCTTGCTGTTGATCACCAGCGTGCGCGCCATGTCGAGATCCGCGCCGGCGGCCACGTAGACGTGGCAGATGCCGTCGAGATGGGCGAAGACCGGCACCTTGGCCTCGGCCTGGACCCGCTCCACGAGGCCGCGCCCGCCCCGGGGCACGATGACGTCGATGCAGCCGTCGAGGCCCGACAGCATGGCGCCCACCGCCGCGCGGTCGCGGGTGGGGACGATCTGCACCGCATCCGCGGGCAGGCCGGCGGCTTCCAGCCCCTCGCGCATGGCACGCGCGATGGCCATGGCGGTGCGGTGGCTGTCCGACCCGGCGCGAAGGATCGCGGCGTTGCCGGCCTTGAGGCAGAGGGCGCCCGCATCGGCGGTGACGTTGGGGCGACTCTCGAAGATGACACCGACGACGCCGAGCGGCACGGCGATCCGCTCGATCAGCAGCCCGTTCGGGCGCTCGAACGCCGCGAGCTGGCGACCGACGGGATCGGGCAGCGCGCCGATCTTGGCCACCGCATCGGCCATGGCGGCGAGACGGCCTTCGTCGAGCGTGAGACGGTCGATCAACGCCTGGGTCTGGCCGCTCGCCGTGGCGGCGGCGACATCGCGGGCGTTCTCGGCGAGGATCGCGTCCCGGCTCGCCCTCAGGCAATCGGCCACCTGGCGAAGGGCGACGTCCTTCGCCTGAGCCGAAGCCTGGGCGATCTTGCGGGCGGCCGCACGGGCACGGTGGCCGATCTCCTGCATCTGCTCGGTAAGATCGGGAGCGGCGGCGAAATCGGATCTCAGATTCAGAACGGGCACGGTCTGTTTCCTCGCAGCTCACCGTTCAAGGCGATGGCGGCATGTTGACTGTGCCCTCATGCCACGCGTTAAGGCAGCAAAACAAGCACATTGCTCAATATTCGAGCCTATTCCCCGACCATTGCGAGGTCATCGCGATGCACCATTTCAGAACGACCGGGATGAGTAAGCAATTCCGCGATCTCCCGACTCGGGCGACCGATGATCTGCGCAGCCTGTGCACTGTCATAGGCCACGAGGCCACGCCCCAGGGTGCGTCCCTGCACATCCCGGATGATCACCGCGTCCCCGCGCCCGAAGCTGCCCGATAATCCGGTGACGCCGACCGGCAGAAGGCTCGCGCCGCCTTGCAAGGCACGGGCCGCCCCGGCATCGACCACGAGGACGCCGCGCGGCTCCAATGACCCGGCGATCCAGGCCTTGCGGGCGGCGACGGGGTTCGAGCCGGACAGGAACCAGGTGCATCGCCCGCCCTGCAGGATGGTGCGCAGGGGGTTCTTCTCGCGGCCGTCGGCGATGACCATGTGGGTGCCGCCGCTGGCGGCGATCTTGCCCGCCTCGACCTTGGTGCGCATACCGCCGCGGGACAATTCCGAGGCCGGCCCGCCCGCCATGGCCTCGATCTCGGGCGTGATGCGCTCGACGAGGGGCAGGTGCCGCGCCTCCGGGTCGGTGGCGGGGGGGGCCGTGTAGAGCCCGTCGATATCGGAGAACAGCACCAGCACGTCGGCCCCGATCATGGTGGCGACGCGGGCGGCGAGACGGTCGTTGTCGCCGTAGCGGATCTCGCTGGTGGCGACCGTATCGTTCTCGTTGACCACCGGCACGGCCCGGACTTCGAGGAGCTTCAGCACCGTGGCGCGGGCATTGAGGTAGCGGCGACGCTCCTCGGTGTCCTGCGGCGTCACCAGGATCTGGCCAGCCGCGATGCCATGATGGCCGAGCGCCTCGGCCCAGTAGCGCGCCAGGGCGATCTGCCCCACGGCGGCGGCGGCCTGACTCTCCTCCAGCCGGAGCGTGCCGGGCGCGTAGCCGAGTACCGTCCGCCCCAGGGCGATGGCGCCCGAAGAAACCACGAGGACATCCACGCCCCGCGCATGCAGATCGGCGATGTCCTCGGCGAGAGCCGCGAGCCAGGCATGGCGCAGGCGACCGCGCGCGCGGTCGACGAGAAGCGCCGAGCCGACCTTGATGACGACGCGGCGAAAATCCTGAAGGACGGGGATCTGGGACAAGGCGGTTTGGGCAGAAGAGGTCATGGCACGGGGGTGTAGGCGAACGCGATATCCGTGTGAACGAAGTCCTGCCCCTTGAACAGCAGCGGCAGCGCATGGGTCTTGGCCACGGCGTAGGCGAGACAATCGCCGAAGTTCAGTTTTGCGGGATGTCCCCTGCCCCTACCGAAGCGAACGAAGGCCGTGGATGCGATGCCGAACATCTCCTCATCGAAGGACACGACCCGAACCGAAGGCCGGTTCAGGAAATCCGTCACAAAGGTCGGCGCATCCTGTAGCCGGGATTCGAGGACCATGCGGATTTCGACGAGCGTCGGCCCGCCGATCAGGGCGTACCGCGTAGCGATGAGATAGGAGAACGCCTCCTCTTCAGGCTCGCACAAGGCGATCGCGACGACCGCCGACGTATCGAGCACGATCAAATCGGGAGCCCGTCCTCACCGTACATATCACCATGATCCGACGTGGACCCCGCACATTTGCTCGCCGCGCTCCGTCGTGCGAGCGCACGCAGGGATTCGTAATCCGCCCTTTGACCGGGTGTCAGATCGTTGAGCGGCGCAGTCTGTATGTCTGTGCCATGCGCCTGGCGTGTCCGCGCAGGCTTCGGCTCGTAAAGCGACGAACGGAGGGAAGCCACGACCGCCTCCTCGAGGCTCACGCCGCGACGTTCAGCAAGTTCGCGGGCCAGGGCATAGGCTTCGTCATTCTCGACGATCAACGTTTCCGTCATCCCGGCCTCTTCGTCCACGGCTGGTCATGAAATCTAGCTCAGACCATCCTATCCGTCATCAAGGCTGCCAAGCCTCAGCCGGCCGTGCCTCGGCCTCTGCCGCCTTGGCCTCCATCATCTCCCGGGTGATCGCGCGCAGAGCGTCCTGCACACCGAGGCCGGTGGCCGAGGACAGGATCAGCGGCTTCGCCTTGGAGGCCCGCTTCAGGCGCGCGACCTGCTCTTTCAGGGTGTCGGGATCGACGGCATCGGACTTCGACAGGGCGACGATCTCGTGCTTGTCGGCGAGGCCGTTGCCATAGGCTTCGAGTTCCTTGCGGACGAGCTTGTAGGTCTTGCCGGCATGCTCGCTCGTGGCCTCCACGAGGTGGAGCAGCACACGGCAGCGTTCTACATGGGCGAGGAACTTGTCGCCGAGGCCGACGCCGTCATGCGCGCCCTCGATCAGGCCGGGAATGTCGGCGAGCACGAATTCACGCTCGTCCGAGCGGACCACGCCGAGACCCGGATGCAGGGTGGTGAAGGGATAATCGGCGATCTTGGGCCTGGCCGCCGTCACCGTCGCGAGGAAGGTCGACTTGCCGGCATTGGGCAGGCCGACGAGGCCGGCATCGGCGATGAGTTTCAGGCGCAACCAGATCCACTGCTCATGGCCTTCGAGGCCCGGATTGGCGTGTTTGGGCGCGCGGTTCGTCGAGGTGGTGAAATAGGCGTTGCCGAAGCCGCCATTGCCGCCCTTGGCCAGGCGCACGCGCTGCCCGATATGAGTCATGTCGGCGATCAGGGTCTCGCCATCCTCGGCGATGATCTCGGTTCCGGCAGGCACCTTCAGCACCACATCCGCCCCGTTGGCGCCGTGGCGGTTCGAGCCCATGCCGTGCTCGCCCTTCTTGGCCTTGAAATGCTGCTGGTAGCGATAGTCGATCAGCGTGTTGAGGCCGTCGACGCACTCGACCCAGACATCGCCGCCACGGCCGCCATCGCCGCCGTTGGGGCCGCCGAACTCGATGAACTTCTCGCGCCGGAACGCGACGCAGCCGGCGCCGCCGTCACCGGAGCGGACATAGACCTTGGCTTCGTCGAGGAATTTCACGGGTGTTCTCGTCTCTGTCTTGGGTTCGCTTGTGCCCTGCCCCCCATCTGGGGCCGGACCTTACGCGAATCACATGCGGGTTCGGGTTCAGGCTGCGCCCTGACGGCACTTCCCGTCGAGGTTCAGGTACTGCACGCTGCGCAGGCCCGCCTCGAACCACGCCCCACCCGACTTCGTCCGGTCGTAGGCGTAGAGATTGATGACGATGGCGCCATCCGGAGACGTGAGCGTCGCCGGCACCTGCGCATCGTCGAAAGCCCAGATCGGGCGCGGCACGCCCTCACCAAAATCGGCCCGGCTACCGTCCATCTCGAACTGGCTCACCTGGGCGAAGACCGGCCGCTCGTCCTGGTCGGAGATCGCGAAGGCGAAGCCGACCTTGGGGCTTCGCCCGACGAAATTGTAGAATTCGCAATAGAGCGTCGGACTCTTGCGCGACGGCCCTGGCGCCGGTCGGGGCACCTCCGCGACAGAAGGTGCGGGCGGTTCGCGCCCTTCCCCCAGAACGAAGAGGGCGAGGACGACCGAACCGACCAGGGCGAGCCCCGCGAGACCGAGACTACCCTTCGTCATCGCGGGTCCGCTCCCGAACGCCAGACTTCCGGGCGGGACCGATCGTCGAGACGACGAAAGGGAGGATGGCGCGCCATCCTCCCTTCGCTGTCGGACGATCGTCGCGCGGCCTGCCTAGGAAGGCACGCCGCTCCGCCGTGGGAGACCGTGGATTACTCCGCGGCTTCCTGATGCGGCACGACGGTGACGAAGGCGCGGCCGCGCTTCGTCAGGAACAGCACGCGGCCATCCGCCTTGGCGAAGAGGGTGTGGTCCGTGCCGATGCCGACATTGACGCCGGGGTGGAACTTGGTGCCGCGCTGACGGACGATGATGTTGCCGGCGATGACGGCTTCGGCACCGAACTTCTTCACGCCGAGGCGCTGGCCGGCCGAATCGCGGCCGTTGCGGGACGAACCGCCTGCTTTTTTATGGGCCATGGTGGCTTAAACTCCGAAATGTCTCGATCAGAACGTCAGGCGCTGATGCCGGTGATGCGCACCACGGTGTGGTGCTGGCGATGACCGCGCTTGCGGCGCGAGTTCTGACGGCGGCGCTTCTTGAAGGCGATGACCTTGGCGTCGCGGCCGTGGCTGACGATCTCGCCGGCGACGCTGATGCCCGACAGGAGCGGAGCGCCGACCTGGGTGGCGCCCGCGCCGTCCGTGAACAGCAGGACTTCGCCGAAGGTCACGGCGGAGCCGGGTTCGCCCTCGACGGTGGCGATCGTGATGGTGTCGTTGGCGGCAACGCGATACTGCTTGCCGCCCGTCTTGATGACTGCGAACATCGTTCTCTCTTCGTGTTCTCTGCCGGCCTCCAGCCTAGCGAGCCTGGACCGTCTTCTTGTTCAGGTCATCCGCGACACCGATCGAGCGATGCTGCGAACGCGAAACGCGCGGACTTCGTCGAGGAAGCCGCGCGAGCGTCGGTGGATAAGCGTGGAGGGGGTGATTTGTCAATGCGACGTTGCCGGAGCGCCGCTCACCCCGGCTTGAATCCGATGTCGTCCCGTTCGGCGAGAACGGCTTCCACGATGGACGGATGGCGCGCGATGATCGCGAGCAGGATGCGCGCGGAGGCGTCCGGCCGGTTGCGGCCCTGGTCCCAGTTCTGCACCGTATCGAGCTCGAATCCGAATGCCGTCGCGAAATCCGCCTGGGACAGGTTCATCCGCGTCCGGATCTCCTTGGGACTGACGTCCGGAATTCTCAACTCGACGGCCTCGATTCCAAGGTCCGAGAACCGGGCCACGAGAGCGCCGGCATCCTCGCTCCACATTTGAGCGGCGACCGTATCGCCCGCGGCGATCCGCTGGAGAAACGCATGCGCCCGCTTGAGGGACACGCCCTGTGAGACTAGGAGGCGCGCCACGTCGACCGGCCGGTCGATCTCAGCGTTCATGCGCAGCCGCAGACGAATGGGGGTACCGAAACGGGCGCTGGATGCGGCCTTTGGTACGCCCCGTCGTGCGAGTGCTTCCTTCAACGACAAGGCCATCGGCGCCCGCCTCCTCCATCAGCTTTCGTGCGATCGCGTTGAGGCCTGCCCGCCCAAGTGCGCCGGGAGACAATCCCTGAACGTGCGTCGCCTCGATCACCAGAATAGTGCCTCGGATCAAGACGCGTCCGATCAGGTCGATCCGCCCCACGGGCGTCCCGATGGACACGAGGACGACATCGCCTTCCACATCGGAGACCTCGACCGAAACCTCATCGGTAGTCCACATATACGCGCTTCACGTACAGATGAGGAGTCGCTCTTTCCGAATGGTCACCGCTTCATCAACCCGCCCAGCACGTTCCGCAGGATCGCGTTGCCCACCTGCGTTCCCACCGTCCGCGCCATCGAGCGGGCCGCGTTGCCGATGACCTGTTCGGCGAGGCCCTTCGGCGGGCGGCGGCCTCCCTTCGCGGCGGGTTTGGAGCCGAGGACTCCGCCGAGCAGATCGCCGAGCATGCCACTCAGGCCGCCTTCCGATTGCTGCGCCGCCTCAGCGGGAGCGGAATCCAGCCCCTTGCGAGCGGCGAGGATCTCGTAGGCGCTCTCATTGTCCACCGCCTCGTCGTATTTGCCGCGCAGCGGGCTTTTCGCGATCAGCTCGGCGCGCTCGGCCGGGCTCAGTGGCCCGACCCGGCCCTGCGGCGGGGCGATGAGGGCGCGCTCCACCATCGAGGGCGTGCCCTTGGCCTCCAGAAAGCTCACCAGGGCCTCGCCGACGGCGAGTTCGGTGATGGCGGAGGCGACGTCGAAACCGGGATTCTGCCGGAACGTGTCGGCGGCGGCCTTCACCGCCCGTTGGTCGCGGGGCGTGAAAGCGCGCAAAGCGTGCTGGACTCGGTTGCCGAGCTGGCCGAGCACCGATTCCGGCAGGTCGAGGGGGTTCTGAGTCACGAAATAGACGCCGACGCCCTTGGAGCGGATCAGCCGGACCACCTGCTCCACGGCATCGAGAAGGGCCTTGGGCGCATCGTCGAACAGGAGATGCGCCTCATCGAAGAAGAAGACCAGCTTGGGCTTGTCGAGGTCGCCCACCTCCGGCAGCTGCTCGAACAGTTCCGACAGCATCCAGAGCAGGAACGAGGCGTAGAGGCGCGGCCGCTGCATCAGCTTGTCGGCGGCCAGGATGTTGACGATGCCGCGCCCGTCGCGATCCCGCTTCATGAAGTCGTTGAGGTCGAGCGCCGGCTCGCCGAAGAACTGGTCCGCGCCCTGGTTCTCCAGCATCAGCAATTGCCGCTGGATCGCCCCGACGGAGGCGGCCGAGACGTTGCCGTATTTGCCCGAGATCTCCTTGAGGTTCTCGGTGCAGTAGAGCAGCAGCGCGCGCAGGTCCTTCAGGTCGAGGACCGGCCATTGGTTGTCGTCCGCGACGCGGAAGGCGATGTTGAGCACGCCTTCCTGCGTGTCGTTGAGTTCGAGCAGCCGGGCCAGCAGCAGCGGCCCCATCTCGATCACCGTGCAGCGGATGGGGTGCCCTTGCGCCCCGAACAGGTCCCAGAAGACGGTGGGGAAACGGTCGGGCTCGTACGTGATCCCGAGTTCCTCCGCGCGCTTGACGAAGACCGGTTTCGATTCGCCCGCCGCCGCCAGCCCCGAGAGGTCGCCCTTGATGTCGGCGGCGAAGACCGGGACGCCGGCATTGGAGAACCCTTCGGCCAGCACCTGGAGCGTCACCGTCTTGCCGGTACCGGTGGCCCCGGCCACGAGGCCGTGGCGGTTGGCGAGCCTGAGCGTGAGGGCTTCCGGCTTGGTGCCGCTTTTGCCAACGAGGAGGGTGCCGTCGCTCTGCATGGTCGCCTGATCCCACCGCCTCGCGTCGCGCCCAGCGCTGCGACCCTGGGGTTATGACGCCCGGGGGACGCATTTTCCAGCAGCACCGCACCCGGCGCTTGATTTCATCGCGGACAGACCAGATGGACTAGGCACACTCATGCGTTGGAGCATCGTTACATGGAAGAGTTGATCGCCCGCGTCACCACCAAGACCGGGCTCGACGCCGCGACGGCCCAGACGGCCATCGGCCACATCCTCGCCTTCCTGCAGAAGGAAGGCCCGGCCACCGAGGTCGCCCAGCTCTTCGCGGCGATGCCCGGTGCGGATGCGGCGGCGGCCCAGGCGAACGAGGGCGAGGGCGGCGGCGGCCTGATGGGCATGCTCGGCGGCATGATGGGCGGGGGCGTGATGGCCCTCGGCCAGAAGCTGATGGCGGCCGGCGTGCCCATGGGGCAGATGCAGCCCCTCGGCCGCGAACTCTTCGCCTTCGGACGCGAGAAGGCTGGCGAGGACGTGATGGGGCCGATCGTCGGTTCGATCCCCGGCCTGAACCAGTTCGTCTGAGACCGGTTCAGCTGGCCTCTCTTCCCCGGTGCCTGAGCCGGAGGAGAGGAGAATGGGAAAGGTTCGGCGGCTACCCATGGAAGGGTCGCCGGCGAACCATTCTGGCGCGACACTAACCGTCTCTGGATTCACGCAAAAGCCTGTCATAAAAGCGTTCGGGCTTCGTGGTGATGTGACCTCGCGGATATGAGGCTCCGGCGCTCCATCGGGAGCCGGCCTCGCGGGTCCGACAGAGCGGAATGGACTGATGGTCCCGAACTTCGCACGCGATGCCTCCACGGCGTGGCTCAATGGCTGGGAGGCGCATGTCCATGCCCCCATCGCCCGGTTCAAGCAGAAACGCCTTGAGGCGGGGCATGCGGGTTTCGCGGGCATTCCGGGATTTTCCGGCCTTCCCGGCTTCGGCGCCAGGGCGCTGGTTCCCCCCGGTGCGACGCCGATCCGGTTCAAGCCGCGCCTGAAGAAGCCCCTCGCCGCACCGGGGCTCGACCCGGTCCTCGGACGCATCGGCGATCTCGAAGTCCGCCTCGCCACCACCGTTTCCGAGATCCGCCGCGCCCAGCGCCTGCGCTACCAGGTGTTCTACCAGGAGATGTCGGCGGTGGCCTCCGGCATGTCGCTCCTATCCCGGCGGGACATCGACGATTACGACACGGTCTGCGACCATCTGCTGGTGATCGACCATGCGGCGACGGAGGCGAAACCCTTCCGGCGCCCGAGGCCGAAGGTAGTCGGCACCTACCGCCTGCTGCGCCAGGACGCCGCCGACCGCAATTTCGGCTTCTACACCGCCGGCGAATACGACATCGCACCGCTGCTGGCGGCCCATCCGGGCAAACGCTTCCTCGAGCTCGGCCGCTCCTGCGTGCTCAAACCCTACCGGACCAAGCGCACGGTGGAGCTGCTCTGGGCCGGGATCTGGGCCTATGTCCAGCACCACCGCATCGACGCGATGCTGGGCTGCGCCAGCCTGGAGGGGACCGACCCGGACAGGCTCGCCCTGGCGCTCAGCTTCCTCCACCACCATGCCCGCGCGCCCGAGCCCTGGTGCGCCAGGGCACTGCCCGGTCGCCATGTCGCTATGGACAGGCTGCCGCGCGAGGTGGTGGACCCGAAAGCCGCGCTCCAATCCCTGCCGCCGCTGATCAAGGGCTACCTGCGGGTGGGGGCCACCTTCGGCGACGGCGCGGTGATCGACCACCAGTTCGGCACCACGGACGTGTTCGTCGTCCTGCCGGTCTCTGCCATCGCCGCCCGCTATATCGGCCATTTCGGCCCGGCCGCGAACAAGCGCGCGGCCTGAGCCCCCCAGTAGGTTTACATCGCAGAACCGGGGGACACTTCTGCGAAACCTGCTTAGGCCGCCGCGCTCACGCGGCGGGATTTCAGATAGGCCGCGACCTCGTTGGCGGGGAGCGGCCGGCTGAACAGGAAACCCTGCACCTCGTCGCAGCCCTCGCTCCTGACGAGTTCGAGCTGCTCGGTCGTCTCGACGCCCTCGGCCACGATCCCCATGCCGAGCCGCTCGCCGAGGCCGACCACCGCGCGCACGATGGCCGCCGCGTCGGGCTCGGCGATATCCTTGATGAAGGCGCGGTCGATCTTGATCTTGTCGAAGGGAAACCGACGGAGATAGCTCAGCGACGAGTATCCGGTGCCGAAATCGTCCAGGGCGATCTTGACGCCCAGTGCCCGCAGGCGGTGCAACGTCGCCACGACGCCCTCCGGGTCCCGCATCAGCGCGCTCTCGGTCACTTCGAGTTTGAGCCGATCCGTCGACAGGCTCGCCCCGTCGAGGGCGCTCGACACCGAGCGCTCGAGGTCGTGCTGGAACTGCACCGTCGAGACGTTGACGGCGACGCGGATCTCGTCCGGCCACGTCATCGCCTCGCGGCACGCCTCCGCCAGGGCCCAGGCGCCGAGCGACACGATCAATCCCGTCTCTTCGGCCACCGGAATGAATTCGCCGGGCGAGATGAGCCCGCGCTCGGGGTGATGCCAGCGCATCAAAGCCTCGAAGCTCGTGACCCTGTCGGTCACGAGGTCGATGACCGGCTGATAGACGAGGAAGAAGTCCCCCCGCCGGATCGCCTCCTTCATGTCGAAGGCGAGAAGATGCCGCGAGGAATGGCGAGCGGCCAAGGCGGGCTCGAACAGCCGATAAGTATCACGCCCGGTCGTCTTGGCCTCGTAGAGCGCGATATCCGCCCGCCGGAGCAGGTCGTCGACGGTAATGGCCTCACTCGGCATCATCACGGCGCCGATGCCGACACCGATCTCGACCACCATGCCGTCGATCTCGATCGGCGCACCGAGCACCGCGATCACATGCCCGGCGACCGCATCCGCCTCGTCCGGCCCCGTCAGTCCCTCGAGCACGAGTGCGAACTCATCGCCACCGAGCCGCGCCACGGTGCCGCCGTCGCCCACCGCCTGGAGCAGGCGGTCCGCGACGATCCGGAGGAGACGGTCGCCGCCGCTATGGCCCAGCGTGTCGTTGACGGCCTTGAAGCCATCGAGATCGCAGGTGAGGACCGCGACGGTGGAGCGGCCCTCGCGGGGGCGCATCACGGCCCGGTCGAGATGGTGGCGAAGCAGGCGGCGGTTCGGCAGGCCCGTCAGGTCGTCATGCAGGGCCAGATACTCGGCCCGCGCCTCGGCTTCGTGGCGATGGGTGATGTCGATCTGGGTTCCGACCGCGCGCAGGGCCCGGCCCGCGAGGTCACGATCCACGACGCGACCGCGGGTCAGGACCCAGAACGACGTGCCGTCGCGGCAGACCACCCGATGCTCGCACTCGCAGGTGGAGGTGAGGCCTCTGACATGCTCGGCCATGGCGAGGGTCAGGCGCTCACGATCCCCCGCATGGACGATGTGATCCATCGGTTGGCGGGCCTCGGTGGCATCGACGGCGTAACCGAGCCGCGCCAGCCAGCGTTCGGACATCCAGATCGTCCCGTTGGCGAGGTTCCAATCCCAGATCCCCTCCACGCCGCTATCGAGGGCGAGCGCGAGACGCTCCTCGCCCAGCCGCCTTCTCTCCTCGCTCGCGCGCAAGGCCCGCACGGATCTCAACCAGCCCTTCAGGACGATGCGAGGGCCGGACCGTCCCGCATCCGCGCCGCAGAAGGCACGGCCGGGGAAATGAGTCCGGCGAGACATGTCCGTCTTCAGATTCCCGGTGGCGGGGCGGTCATCGGTTGCGCACGGTCGCATCCGCCAGACCATCGTTCGAAGCCACGCGGCCATCTTCAGCGGCGCCGCCATCGCTTCACTCACGCCCGGCAAGTCCGAGGCGGATGCAAGTCTGAGGCGGATGTGAGAATCGCCCGCACCCTTGCGGGGTGAACGAATTTCGCTCTGACCATGAACCGTGTGCCGCCACGACCCGCTTTCCATTCGATGGCAATACTTGCGCAAAACCGCCAGAATCAGCCGGTGCCCCTCATGCTTCAAGCATCGTTATGCGAAGAGCGCCTTAATGAGAAGTCAATGTGACCGTGAAATAGCGTACTTGACTTGCATTCAAATTGTCGCACCATATTTTAAGGCAAGTTTCTACAACAATATAAAAATCTACCGGTATAGATGTACTAGACGTGACTTTGCCTATGCGACACATTTATTATAAACCGATGTTAGTATGCAGAGGATGGGGCCAAAATTGATCGATGATCGGATCGCACACGGGTCCGATGAATCAAGACATGAATACTGCAATTCCATAGATCAGCGTGAATTCGAGTCGAGATGAATTCTTCCTCCTCAAATAGAGAAAGTCTTCGCAAGAAACCTAGCAGCCCGCATCGAATTTTTTTACAGCCCGATCCGAAAACCGGTCGCGCAAGAGAGATTCTTACGGTCGGGGCCCGATTAAAAATAAACTGAAATCATTCATTCCGCCGTAGATCATCCATGCCTGAGCAAAGAAGCAGTCGCGACAACAGACGCTTCGCTGCCATTCGGCTCCCTCCTGTGAGGGAAATGACCGAAATCTGCGTCGTCCTCGCGATGGGATATGTTCTCGAGCGTCACGCCCTGGCATCGGCCACCAGCGCGGCCAGGCCTTCGCGGTAGGTCGGATAGGCGAGATCGACGCCGAGCTCCTCGCGGATCAGGCGGTTCCGCACGCGCTTGTTCTCGCCGTAGAAGCTGCGCGCCATCGGGCTCAGATCCGCCGTCTCGAAATCGATCTCGGGCGGCAGCGGCAGGTTGGCGAGGCCGGCGGCGTATTCGGTCACCACTTGCGGCGGCGTCGGCTCGTCGTCGGTGACGTTGTAGACCGCCTGTGCCCTCGGCCTCTCGATGGAGGCGAGCAGGGTCGTGGCGATGTCGTCCACATGGATGCGGTTGAACACCTGACCCGGCTTGATGATGCGCTGCGACTTGCCCTCGCGCAGCTTCACGATGGGGTTGCGGCCCGGCCCGTAGATGCCGGACAGCCGAAACACCTGCACGGCCTTGCCGGTCTCCTGCCCGAAGGCGAGCCAGGCCTTCTCCACGGCGATGCGGCCATGCGAGCGCCCGCTCATGGGGTTGGGCGGCGTCGTCTCGTCGATCCAGGCACCCTGCTGGTCGCCGTAGATCCCGATCGTGGAGAGGTAACCGATCCAGCCGATCCGGCTGTCGGCGATGGCGTCCCGGTAGCGGGCCAGCACCGTGTCGCCGTCGCGGGACGGCGGTGCCGAAACCAGCAGCACGTCCGTATCGGCGAGGTCGCCCGCGATCCGCGCGTCGTCCGTCTCGGGGCCGAAGCCACGCAGGGCGACGCCGTCGAGGCCGGCGCCGGGCCGGGCAGGGTCGGTGACGGTGGCGCGGATCTCGCCGAACCGTCCCGCCGCGCGCTCGACGAAGCGGCGTGCCGTGAAGCCCAGACCGAAGACGAAGAGGTTCATGCAGACCTGTTTCCCGCGTGATCGAGTGCCGCGCGCCATTCGGCGCCGACCTCGGCATCGGTTTCGCCGATGGCGTGGCTGTTGAAAAGGCCGCGCATCGCCGCCGCGTCGGTGAGGCGGCTCGACGCCCAGACCGCCATGCCGCGCACCAGGGGCGACGGGTCGGAGAGACAGCGTTCGGCTTCTGGAGCGAGCGCCGGATCGTTGGAATTGCCGATGGCGATGAGGACGTTGCGCAGGAAGCGGTCGCGCCCCGTGCGCTTCACCGGGGTTCCGGCGAACCGCGCCCGGAAGGCCGCATCGTCGAGACGCGCCAGTTCGGCGAGGGGAGGTGCGGCGAGGTCGGCCCGCGCGCCGAGGCGCGCCTCCGAGGCGGCGGCGGCGAACTTGTTCCAAGGGCAGACGGCGAGGCAATCGTCGCAACCGAAGACGCGGTTGCCGATGGCCTCGCGGAATTCGGGCGCGATCGGCCCCTCGTGCTCGATGGTGAGGTAGGAGATGCAGCGCCGCGCATCGAGCTGGTAAGGGGCGGGGAACGCGGCGGTCGGGCAGATGTCGAGGCAGCGCCGGCACGAGCCGCAATGGTCGGCCTCGGGCGAGTCCGGCACGAGATCGGCGGAGGTGTAGATCGCCCCGAGCAGGAGCCAGTTGCCGTGCTCGCGCGAGATCAGGACCGTGTGCTTGCCCTGCCAGCCGAGGCCCGACGCGGCGGCGAGCGGCTTCTCCATCACCGGCGCGGTATCGACGAAGACCTTCACCCGCACGTCGCCCTTGGCGGAGAGGTAGCCGCCGAGCTCCTTCAGCTTGCCCTTCACCACATCGTGATAATCGCGGCGCTGGGCATAGGCCGCGATGGCGCCGCGATCCTTGAGGGCCAGCAGCGCAAGCGGATCGGCCTCGGGGCCATAATTCATGCCCAGCATCACGATGCTGCGAACGCCCGGCCAGAGAACCGCCGGATCGGCGCGCTGGTCGGCGCGCTCCCCCATCCACTCCATCTCGCCGTGATGCCCGGCGGCGAGCCAGGCCGGCAGCCGCTCGCGCAGGGCCGGCACCGCATCGGGGGTGGTCACCCGCACCGCGTCGAAGCCGAGATGCCGGGCGCGGGCCTCGAGCGCCTGCCTCAGGGCATCGCCGGAGAGAATTTTGCGCTGCTCACGGCGGCCGGCCGCCTGCTTGCCCTCTGCCCGGAACTGGCCCGAAGGGGCGTTCAGAAATCCAGGTCCGCGTAATGATCCGCCGGGGCCATGCCCGGCACCCGGTCCGCCAGCAGCGTCCGGAAGGAGGGGCGCGATTTCAGCCGCGCGTACCAGTCCCTCGCCGTCTCGTCCTCGTCCCATGGCACGTCGCCGAGATAATCCACGCAGGAGAGGTGGGCCGCGGCCGCGAGATCCGCATAGGTCAGATGGTCGCCGGCGATCCATTTCCGGCGGGACATCAGGTAGCCGATATACTTCATATGGTAGCGCACATTGGTGCGCGCCGCACGAATGGCATGCATGTCCGGCGGACCGCCGCCATTGGCGCTGGTCATGAAGCGCTTCGAGATCTTCTCGGTGACGAGATAGCCGGTCACCTCGGCATCGAACTTCACCAGGAACCAGTCGAGCAGGCGGCGGACCTCCACGCGATCGGCGGTGGCCTCCGGCAGCAGCCGGCGCCCGGACAGGCCGAGGCCGCGGGTCTCGTCCAGATACTCGGCGATGATGCCGGCCCCCGGCACGGCGAGCCCGGTCTCCTCCACCAGGACCGGCGTCGTCCCAGCCGGATTGATGAGGAGGAACGCCTCGCGCCGGTCCCAGACCCGCTCTTCCACGAGTGCGGGCTCCATGCCCATCTCGCTGAGCACGAGACGGATGAAGCGCGAATGCGGACAGAAGGGGGAGTGGTGAAGCGTCGCCATAGAGGCCGTTTCGAAGGGGATGGAACCGCGGGACGCGCCGTATCGAGACCGCCGGTGGGTGAGGGTCGCCAGTCGAGACTTATTGCCCGATCATTGCCGCCTCATTAACACGCTGGACATGTTCCGGTAACCGCTCGTCAACTCTGATCGCCGACACCGTCCGGCGACCCCGCGCTCCCACCCCACAACAACCGAGGCGAGACATGATGGATGCCATGAGCATCGTGAAGGCGGTCGTGCTCGCCGTCGTCGAAGGCGCCACCGAGTTCATTCCGGTCTCCTCCACCGGCCACCAGCTCCTGGTCGGCCACTTCATCGGCTTCCAATCGCCCAACAACACGTTCGAGGTGCTGATCCAGCTCGGCGCGATCCTGGCGATCCTGGCCGTCTATTTCCGCCGCCTCCTCGGAATCGCCGTGGCGTTTCCGAGCGATCCGAACGCGAGGCGCTTCGTCCTCGGCATCCTGCTGGCCTTTCTGCCGGCGGCGATCATCGGCGGCCTGTTCTCGAAAGCCATCAAGTTCTACCTGTTCAATCCCTGGATCGTCTGCGCCACCCTGGTGGCCGGCGGCCTCGTCCTCCTCGTCCTCGACGAGACCGACCTCGAGGTGAAGAAGCGCGACGTCTTCGACTTCACCCTGCCGATGGATTTCAAGATCGGCCTGTTCCAGTGCATCGCGATGATCCCCGGCGTGTCGCGCTCAGGCGCCACCATCGTCGGCGCGATGCTGATGGGAGCGGACAAGCGCTCGGCCACCGAGTTCTCGTTCTATCTCGCGATCCCGACCATGGCCGGCGCCTTCGCCAAGGACCTCCTCGACAATTACAAGAACCTCTCGCAGGACGATGCCGGGCTCATCGTCATCGGCTTCGTCGTGGCCTTCCTCTCGGCCTTCGTCGTGGTCCGCACCGTGCTCGACTACGTCTCCTCCCACGGCTTTCGGCTGTTCGCGTGGTGGCGCATCATCGTCGGCTCGCTCGGCTTCGCGGGGTTGATCCTGTTCGGCTGACGAACCCGCCTCGCGGCTCCGGACCCGCGCTCGTGCCGGGACCCCGGGGCCCAGGCTCGGGCAGCAGACTCGGGACGCAGCAGGTTAGGAACTTGGCTCCGACCTTCGTTTTTCTTTGAGTCCGCGCTGATTTCTTTGATGAGTCCGGCGTGTTGCCCGGCAGGCCTCGCCGTGCGAGGGCTGTCGCCGACAGCGTCCGGCCATGCGCGGCCGGCGGAAGCGTGCGCCAAGGCCCTGACGATGGACAATCGCCCCCTCGCCGACCTGTTCCCCACGCCCACCCGTGAGCGGTGGCTCGGCCTGGTCGAGGGCGTGCTCAAGGGCGGCGATTTCGAGAAGCGCCTGGTCTCGAAGACGGCGGACGGCATCCGGATCGAACCGCTCTACGAGCCCGCCGCTCCGGTGGCGCAGCCCATGCGCGCGCCCGGCCCCTGGCGCATCGCCCAGCGGGTGGACCACCCGGACGCGCAGGCCGCCCACGATCTCGCGATGGCCGATCTCGAAGGCGGCGCCGATGCGCTGAACCTCGTCTTCGCGGGCGCGGTCTCGGCGCGCGGCTTCGGCCTCGCCGTCGACGACGTCCCGGCCCTCGACACCGCCCTGTCGGGCGTGATGCTCTCCCTCATCGCGACGCGGCTCGATGCCGGCGGGCGCGGGCTGGAAGCCGCCCGTCTGGTCAAGACTTTGGCCGCGCACCGCAACGAGGATCTCGGCAGCCTCGACCTCGATCTCGGCCTCGACCCGATCGGGACGCTCGCCGCCACTGGCCGCCTCGACGCGACGCTCCCTGAGATCGGCGCGGCGGTCTCGGCGCTCCTGTCGGAGTTCGACGGAGCCGGCTTCACCGGCCGCGCGATGCTCGCCGACGGGCGCCCCTATCACGAGGCCGGGGCCAGCGAGGCGGCGGAACTCGCCGCCACCCTCGCCACGGCCGTCGCCTATCTGCGCATGCTGGAGGCCGGCGGGCACGACCTCGCCCGCGCCCGCGATGCCGTCGCCATCCTTCTCGTGGCCGATGCCGACGAGTTCCTGACCATCGCCAAGTTCCGCGCCATGCGCCGCCTCTGGGCGCGGGTGGAGGCCGCCTGCGGGCTCGACCCGAAGCCGCTGCGCCTGCATGCCGAGACCGCGTGGCGGATGATGAACCGGAACGACCCGTTCGTGAACATTCTGCGCACCGGCATGGCCGCTTGCTCGGCCGGGCTCGGCGGCGCCGATTCCGTCACCGTCATCCCCTATACCGCCTCGCTGGGCCTCGCCGACGCCTTCGCCCGGCGCGTCGCCCGCAACAGCCAGATCGTCCTAATCGAGGAATCCAACCTCGCCCGCGTGGCCGACCCGGCGGCAGGGGCCGGCGGGTTCGAGGCGCTCACCGAGGAACTCACCACCACGGCCTGGGCCGCCTTCCAGGCGATCGAGCAAGAGGGCGGCATCGTCGCCAGCCTGCAGGCCGGCGCGATCCAGGCCCGGATCGGCGAGACCCGCGCCACCCGCGCGAAGAACGTCGCCACGCGCCGCGAGCCGCTCACGGGGGCGAGCGAGTTCCCCTTCCTCGCCGAGAAGCCGGTGACGGTCCTCGACCTGCCGCCCTCCGATGTCGTGGCGCCCGCCTTCGCCCTCGGCGGGGCCGGGACGACCACCTGCGAGGCCCTGCCCTCCTTCCGCCTCGCCGAGCCCTACGAAGCCCTGCGCGACGCCTCCGACACCTATCTCGCCGAGACGGGGCGGCGCCCTCGGGTGTTCCTGGCCAATCTCGGGACGGTCGCCGTCTTCAACGCCCGCTCGACCTTCGCCGCCAACGCCTTCGCGGCCGGCGGCATCGAGGCGGTGAACGAAGAGGGTTTTTCGGAGAGCGACGCACTGGCCAGGGCTTTCGCCGTATCCGGCGCGCGCATCGCCTGCCTCTGCTCGTCGGACGCCCTCTACGCCACTCACGCCGTCGCGGCGGCCGAGGCTCTGAAGAAAGCGGGCGCGACGACCGTGTACCTCGCCGGCAAGCCCGGCGATCTCGCGGAGGGGCTCAAAGCCGCGGGGGTCGATGCCTATCTGCACGCGGGAGGTGATCTCCTCACGCTGCTTCAGGCCGCCTTGGGCGAAGCCACAGGAGCGTGAACCGCAACCGATACGCGATCAGGGACGTTCCCAGCCCCGATCACGTCCTTGCAGAACAGGCTACGATGCGACGCTTCCTCCTTGCCGCCGGCTCCCTCGCCCTCCTCACGACGTCCCTCGGGACCACCGAGGCGGCCACGCGGAAGGTCTCGGTGCCCAACCGCTACGACGGCGCGTGGAGCATCGAGGTCATCACCCAGGACGGCCCCTGCGACCGCGCCTACCGCTACGGCGTCCGGATCGCCAAGGGCGAGGCGAGTTATCCCGGCGGCGATTTCGACATCCGGGGGCGCGTCTCCGGCAACGGCTCCGTGCGGGCGACGATCATGCGCGGTTCCGACGGTGCCACCGTGGTCGGCCAGCTGGATCGCGGCGGCTACGGCAGCGGCACATGGACGAGCAACGGCGCGATCCGCTGCTCCGGCCGCTGGAACGCCGAGAAGCGGGGCTGATCCGGCCCCTGTGATCGGCCGGGCACAGTCGGCTCACGAAATCTCGCATCGCAGGTTTCGGGGCGCGCCATGCCCTGTTCCTGTCCAAGTCTTCGATGAATACTTGGGGCGAATCGATTTCGATCGACCTCGAGGTATGTGCGCGATGAAAGCTCGGCTGCTTGGCGCTCTCTTGACCCTTGTCGCGACGGCGGGTGCCGCGAACGCGGCGCCCCGCACACCCGGACACGCCCATGCGGCCATGGCGCCGCTTGAGCGCGCCGCCACGGATTGCTTCGCCGAGACGGTGATGGCCAACCCGGCTGCCATGCGGCACGCCCGGGCGGGGCGCTGGTACGAGGCGGCGGGAATCATCGGCTTCCTCTGCCGCCCCGAGGTGGATGCGATGATCCGCACCCATGACCGGCTCTTCGGCAACGGCACCGGCCAGCGCTATTTCAAGGCCGCCTATACCCGCCACCTCGGCGGCGAGCTCGCCATCCGCCTCCAGCCGATGCTGGAACGCACGGCGGTGGCGACCGCCGAACCGCCCGCCGACAGGACCGCCCCGGAAACCGGCGACAAGGCCCAGTAGCGGCCTCGAACCGAGCCTCGCCGGGTCCGGCTCACTCAGGCCTGTCCGCGCGACCGCGCGGCGGCGGTCGTCCGCCGGGCCTCGGTATCAGGCGTCGATGGTCTCCTCCTCGTCGCGGGCGGGAACGGCTTCGTCGTCCGGCAGGGCGAGGCGCGGATCAGGCCCGAGGAGCGTTTCCACCAGGGCGTCGATGCGGGCCGACACGCCTTCCTCCCGCAAGGCGTCCCGCACCAGGGCCCGCGCCTTCTGGAACGAGGCCCCCATGGGCAGCGCGACGGCGGCCGCCACCTCCTCCGCCACCGCGCCTTCCGCCGCCAGCCCGGCATGGACCGCCTCGCGCGGGTCGAAGCGGGGGATCGGAAGCGTGAACATCAGCTTGTCGAAGTCCCGCGCGCCCTGCTCACCCCGGCTCTGCAGATGGGCGATGCGGATGCGAGCCGCCTCGCTGTTGAGGATGGCGATAAGAAAGCGGGCTTCGTCCTCGGAAGGAATGTCCGCCCAGTAGAGTTTGTGGTCGATGATTCCCCGGCGATCCCTGACGATACAGGCCGCGGGCCATAATCCGGCCTTGGCGAAGACCACGCGAATGGGCGGCAGCGGAAATTGCGAGGACAATCCGCGTTGGAAATTCCATCGCTGCTTGAGGGTGATGCGTCCGGCGCTGTGTTGCGCCCAGCTTGCCTCGGCTTGTCGCATCCAGGCGCCGAGACGGTTCACACCAGGATCGCTCGCCTGTTTTGCGTCGAGAACATTCCCATCGGACGCCACGGGCACGATGCCCTCGAATGCGTTCAGAACGCGGAACGACGCGATGGATTCGCCCAGATAGACCGGCCGGACGTAACCGCTTTCGACCGCCCCCTGTTGAGCGGGCAGGTCTCGCCAAGGAACTTTCTCCTGTGGGGACCGCCTGCTTCGCAAGAGCGGCGCTGCGGCGTTGCCGCCGAGACGGCCGGACTGAACGCGATCCACCAAGCACAGCATGCGCGGAACGAGGGTCGCCCCTTGATGGAAGAGCGGGCGATAGGGCGAGCCCGCCTCGAAACTCGCCGCCACCGGCGCATCGGCCTGATCCTGCCGCAGGCAGCGATCCGCCACCTCCTCGGGTACGTCCTTGAAGGGAAGGCGCCCGGCGAAAGCCGTGACCCGCATGGGCGTCGGTCGGGCCTTCCCCGCCGTGACATCGGCGAACAGGACGCAGGTGGGAACCCTGAACAGGGGCGAGACAGCCTGATTGTCGAGAACCCAAGCGTCCGAGAACGCGACACGGACCTCGGTCCAGTCCCCGGTGCGGAAGGCGCGGAACTGGCCCCGGCTCATGGCGGCGAGCGGCAGCACCATGGCGACCCGCCCGCCCGGCCGGTCGCCCTCCGGCGGCCGGACATAGAGTTCCGCCGCACGTGCGAAGAACAGGCCCGACAGGTCGGTCTGCGTCACCAGCCGCGCCTCGTCGGGGCCGACCCAGATGCCGAGCCGTCGCGCGGTATCCCGGAACAGGGCCTGCAGGGCGGGCGCCATGTAGCGGTAGGACAGCCAGGGCGGGTTGCCGATGACGACATCGACCCTGGCGCCGTCCGAGAGCGCCACCGGGCGGCTGAGGTTGCGGGCGAAGAAGCCCCAGACATGGTCGCGCCCGGCCCGGCGCAGGCGGTCGTAGATCGTGAAGGTGGTGACGAGCGTCGCGTGCTGCTCCGCCGCGACGCCGAGCCCCGCGAGCCCGCGCGCGAAGGCGTCCGCCGTGCGGCCGGCCTCGCTGGCATCGTGCATGGCGGTGACGACGCGGTCGAACAGGGGCGGATCGGCACAGAGGCCGAGGGGAAAACGCAGGGTCGGCGCGCCTTTGCGGCCCTCGCGGGGGTCGCGCGGCACCTCGACCACGAGGTCGCTCTCGAACGCGTCGCGCTTCACGTTCCATTGCAGCGCATCGCCGAGATAGACCGGCAGGGAGATGTCGCCGCCTCGCCCCGGCAGGGCGTCGCCGAGCGCCAGCAAGTATGTGACGCGGGCGAAGATGACGGCCACCGGATGGACGTCCAGCCCCGTGACCGAGGCGCAGCAGCGCGACGCGATCTCGGTGAGGGGCACGCCCGCCGCGATCAGGGCCTCGCGCTTGAGGCGCACGGCGTGGAACAGGAAGCTGCCCGAGCCGCAGGCGGGATCGAGGCAGGTCTGCTCGGCCGGCCGGTCGAGAGCGCGCCGCACCACCTTCCGGGCGAGCCAGTCGGGGGTGTAGTACTCGCCGAGATCGTGGCGCTGCGCCGGATCGATGAGGGATTCGTAGAGCACCTTCAGAAGGTCGACATCGACGCTGCCGAGGTCGAACCGGGCGGCATGCGCGGCCAGGCTGGCGACGATGGCCTCCCCGCCCGGCGCCTGGATCACCCAGCCGAAGAAATCCGTCTCCACCGCGCCGTGGACCCCCGCCTCGTGGAAGGCGCGCCCCGACAGCAGATCCTCGGGCGAGCGCCCGGTGGCGCCCATGGTTCCGGCGGCGATCGCCTTGGCGAGGATGACCAGATAGGTGTGCTGGAGCCAGAGCGTGTCGTCGTCGATGGCCTTGCCGTAGACGAAGCCGAGATGGCGCGACCAGAGCTGCCGCTTCAGGACCGCCTCCGGGTCCGCCGCCAGCGCCTCCCAGGCCTTGGCGAGGAGGCCGAGGGTCCGCGCGAAGGCGGCGCTCTGGCGGCCGAGCTCGTTGGTGATCCCGGCCGCGTCCGCCGGCAGCCAGTCGAGGACGGCGATGACGCCTTCGAGCCAGGCGGTGAGGTCACGGGCATCCGCCAGCCTCACCTCGTGCTCGGTGAGCCGCACCAGGACGCCGTCCCGCATCTCGTAGGCGACGAAGCTGGCGCCGTCGGTGGCGAGCCCCACGTAACGCTGACCGGTGGCACCCTCGCGTTCGGGCAGGTAGCGGGTGAGCTGAGCCTCGGCCTCCTTGCCCTCCCGGCGCAGGTCGGACTTGATCTCGATGATCGTCCGGCCGAGCAGGGCATCGAGACGGCCCCTAACCTCAGGTATCTTTCTCTCGAAGAAGATCTGCTCGCTCTTGGCGCCCAGCGCCTCGGTCAGCAGGCGGTAGAGCAGCGCCCTGACCTTCTCATGTCCCGGACGGATCGAGAGTTCCGCGACGATCGCGCTCAGGGAATCACCGTCGATCGACATCCACGCCTCCTCAGGAGAGAAGAGCGGGTTAGTATACCTCAGGTTGTCCATCAAGGGTCGAGCGCACGATGCCTGTGGGGAGGCCGCCCTTGCCGAGGGGCGAAGAGCGAAGGGCGAACCGCGGAGAGGCCATCGAGGATGGCGAGGTGAACCTGGAGGAAACCCGTCGCGGGTACGTTTCGCATTCCGCCCGGACCGGAACCGCCATGAACTCCCGGCACCGTGGGCGGTCGCGCCTGATCTTTGATGAGAATTTGCGCAGGATTGATACCAAATTACCCAGTCGCGCGTGATGAACCGAAGGCTTGATCAAGGAAAGGGACGCTAAGTTCCGGCTGCAAAGAGGCTGCCGACCGGGCCCGGCTTCCGGTCGCCCGGACCGACAGGCTCGCAAGGCTCGCGTGAGGGTTTAATGGTCAGGTCGATCGTCGACGGATGGCTCGGCAGGACCGGTCGGCGACGGGAAGAGACCCCGCCTGCGGCCGGGATGCTGTCTCACGACCTCGGCGCAGTGCTCGCCTTCCTGAACGCGATTTCGCGCGCCTGCACCAACGCGCCGACGCCGGAAACCGCTATCGTCGATTGCCTCGCCATCGTCGGCCGCTTCACCGAATGGCCGATCGCCCATGCCTATCGACGCATGAATCAGGACGGCGTGGACGCCGGTGGAATGGGCGCCGCGGGCGGAATGGTCTCGATGAGGGCGTGGTACCTCGCCACGTCCGACGAGCCGGGGCCGGCGGACGCCTTCGTCGCAAGTTCGGAGCGGGCGGTCTTCGCCCCCGGCCAAGGGCTGGTGGGGCGCGTCTGCGCGGAGGGACGCGCGATCTCCTGCGAGGACGTGACGGTTGTGCCCGGCTTCGTCCGGGCGACGGCGGCGCGGGAAAACGGCGTACGCGGCTGCTTCATGTTCCCGGTCCGCATCGGTGACCGGGTCGAGATCGTGCTGGAATTCTTCTCCCGCGAGAAGGCGGAGTTGAGCGAAGCCCTGCTCGAACTGATGGCCTACGTGGCCGACCGCCTCGCCATCACGATCACCGACCATGCCCAGCGCGAGCGCGTCCGCTCGCTCATGGCGGCCCTCGACGGGATCGCCTCCGGGCTCGCGGACACGACGATGCAGGTGGAGGCGGGCGCCCGCACGGTCCTCGCCGTGGCCGAGACCGTGGACGAAAGCCGGGCCCAGGCGGACCGGGCGAACCTCGCCGCCTCCCGCGACATCGACGGCGTGTCGGATGCCGCTCAGGGCCTCGTCGCGCTCTCGCGCGAGGCGAGCGCCCATGCCGGGCAGGTCGAGATCATCGCCGACCGGACGGGCGGCATCTTGGATCAGGCGGTGGACGTCTTCTCCGAACTCCAGGAGCGGATCGCCGGCATCGGGCAGATCAGCGACCTCATCGGCACCATCGCTGCCCAGACCAACCTCCTGGCCCTCAACGCCACGATCGAGGCGGCCCGCGCGGGCAACGCCGGACGTGGCTTCTCGGTGGTGGCCGCGGAGGTGAAGGACCTCTCGAACCGGGTCGGCACCGCCACAGCCGAGATCTCGCAGCAGATCGGTCGCCTCAGGGAGGTCGCCGCCCAATCGACCGCCTCCCTCGCCTCGGTGCGGAACGAGGTGAAATCCGTCCGCGTCAGCGCTGCCGACATTTCCCGCGTCAGCGCCTCCCACCAAGAGGCTGCGGGCGGCATCGCCGAAGGCGTGTCGCGGGTGCGCGGCACGATCCTCGAAGCGACCCGCCACCTCGACGCCCTGCGCGCCACGACCGAGGAGGCGCTGGCCTCGTCACAGGCCCTCGGGGCGACCTCCGGCCACCTGCGCGACCAGGGTCGCGACCTCGGCGAAGCGACGCGGCAACTGGCCGTCTCGGCCCGTTGAAGGCCTGTGCCGGGATCGCGGTCCCAACCGCTCCGCATCGACCGGGGGTGGTGATGCGCTCTGTCAGGCGCCCGCCAGACGAAAGCTCGCCTGCCGCCGGTCCGCCTCCCCGCGACGGCGCTCGACGCAGCGGGTCTGATTGCGGCCGTTGGCCTTGGCCTCGTAGAGGGCCGCATCGGCGAGACTGTACAGGTCCGATGGTGCCAGGGGATCGGTCGCGGGCGCGCCCATGGTCGCGACGCCGATGCTCACGGTCACCGATCCGGCTTCGATCCCGGCCGCCTCCACCGACAGAAGCGCCACCCTGGCATGGACCCGTTCGGCGATGCGCAGGGCTTCGTCCTTGGCGCCGTCCTGCAGCAGGATCACGAATTCCTCGCCGCCCACCCGGCAGACGATGTCGGCGGGCCGGTGGATGCTCTCCAGCAGGCAGCGGGCGAGGCCGCGCAGCACATCGTCACCCACCGCATGCCCGTAGCGGTCGTTGAAACGCTTGAAGTGGTCGGCATCGATGGCCAGAAGCGCGAACGGACGGGTCGCGAGGGCGGCGTCGCTGCGCAGGGCGGCCAGGGCCTCCTCGAACCGGCGGCGATTGGGCAGGCCGGTCAACGCATCGGTGCGCGACTGGCGGGCGAGTTCGATCTGCATCGCGGTGCGCCGCTCCAACTCCCGGCCGAACAGGAGCGAGAGGCCGATGGTCAGGCCGCACAGCACCACCACGATGGCGCTGATGACGATCGCCTTCGCGCGCCATTCGGCCTCGATCTCGTTCACCGCCAGGGCGACGTTGAGGATCAGCGGCAAGGTCGCGACCTGCGTGAAGGCATAGTTCCGCTCGACCCCGTCGCGGGCGGATGGGGCGACGAAGCTGCCGCTGCCCTCCCGCACGAATCGTTGCAGATTGGACGAGCCGGCGATGCTCAGCCCGATGTGGGAATCGATATACGGGTAGCGCATGATGCGCGTGCCATCGCGCAGGTACAGGTTGATCGCGCCCTCGCTCCCGAGGCCGAGGCGATCGAACAGCCGCGTGAAATACGACAGCTTGAGCGTGCCCAGCACCACCCCGCCGAAGGACCCGTCCGGCTTGTCGACACGGCGGCTCAGCACCATCACACGAGCGCCGGTCAGGCGCGACAGCAGCGGCCGGCTGATGAGGAGGCCGAGGCCGGCCCGGGCTTTGTGGGCCTGGAAATAGTCGCGGTCGAAATTGTTGACGGGGCGCGCCGGGATGGCCTGGCCGTCGAGGATACTGTCGCCCTTCTCGTCGAGGACGAGGATCACGCCCATATCCTGCGCGGTGATGGCCCGGTCGAACAGGATCAGCTGGCGCAGGTCCGGCGAGAGATTGGCCAGAGCGGGCAGTTTCAGGTTCTCTATGACGCCCTGCAGCGAGAGATCGATGATCTCGATGTTGCGGGCGATGTCGCGTTCGATGACCTGCAGCAGGTTCTGGGAGGTCTGCTCGGCCTTCTCCCAGGCATCCTGCCGGAGGTCGAGCAACATGATGGCCGACACGACGAGCATGCCCACAGGCGCCAGGATTCCGAAGGCGATCCACGTATGCGCCGACTGGAACCTGCGAGCGAGTCGTCGCACCAGGATCATCTCACCCCCTCCCAAGCCCCCCTCGGGGTCTTGGTTCTGACAACGCCGCCCTCGCTCCCGCCAGGACGCCGTCCCTGTCACGATACCTAGGACGAGGCATCGTAAGCCGGATGTCTTAAGGCCGGGTTGCCGAACCCGGCAGAACTACCTGGGGTTGAAAATAGACGGTGCCCCGCCTCCGGCCTTCCTCAATCGTCCATCTTCAGCGCGGCGATGAACGCCTCCTGCGGGATCTCCACGCGGCCGAACTGGCGCATCTTCTTCTTGCCCTCCTTCTGCTTGTCGAGGAGCTTGCGCTTGCGCGAGATGTCGCCGCCGTAGCACTTGGCGGTCACGTCCTTGGAGAGGGCCTTGATGGTCTCGCGGGCGATGATCTTGCCGCCGAGCGCCGCCTGGACCGGGATCTGGAACAGGTGGCGGGGGATCAGGTCCTTCAGCTTCTCGCACATGGCCCGGCCGCGATGCTCGGCGCGGCTGCGGTGGACCAGCATCGAGAGGGCGTCCACCGGCTCGGCATTGACGAGGATCGACATCTTCACGAGGTCGCCCTCCCGGTAATCCGAGATGTGGTAGTCGAACGAGGCGTAGCCCTTCGAGATCGATTTCAGGCGGTCGTAGAAGTCGAACACCACCTCGTTCAAGGGCAGGTCGTACACCACCATGGCGCGCTTGCCGACGTAGTTGAGGTCGACCTGGGTGCCGCGCCGGTCCTGGCAGAGCTTGAGCACGCCCCCGAGATACTCGTCGGGCGTGAGGATGGTGGCGCGGATCCACGGCTCCTCGATGGCGGTGATTTTCATCACGTCCGGCATGTCGGCCGGGTTGTGCAGCTCCTTGATCGTCCCGTCGGTCATCTGCAGGCGATAGACCACGGAAGGGGCCGTGGAGATCAGGTCGAGGTTGAACTCGCGCTCCAGGCGCTCCTGGATGATCTCGAGATGCAGCAGCCCGAGGAAGCCGCAGCGGAAGCCGAAGCCGAGCGCCGCCGAGGTCTCCATCTCGTAGGAGAAGCTCGCATCGTTGAGGCGCAGCTTGCTCATGGCGCTGCGCAGGGTCTCGAACTCGGCGGCATCCACCGGGAAGAGCCCGCAGAACACCACGGACTGCACGTCCTTGAAGCCCGGCAGCATCTCCTTGCAGGGGCGCTTGTCTTCCGTGAGCGTGTCGCCCACGCGGGTATCGGCGACCTCCTTGATCGAGCCGGTGAAGAATCCGACCTCGCCGGGGCCGAGCTCGCCGATATCGGCCATCTTCGGGCGGAACACGCCGATCTTGTCGACGCCGTGCACGGCGTCGGCCCGCATCATGCGGATGTTCATGCCCTTCTTGAGCACGCCGTCGACGATGCGCACCAGCACGACGACGCCGAGATAGACGTCGTACCAGCTGTCCACCAGCAGGGCCTTGAGGGGCGCGTCGCGGTCGCCCTTGGGCGGCGGCAGGCGCTTGACGATGGCCTCCAGCACCGCCTCGATGTTGAGGCCGCTCTTCGCCGAGATCGCCACCGCCTCGGAGGCGTCGATGCCGATCACTTCCTCGATCTGGGCACGGATGCGCTCGGGCTCGGCGGCCGGCAGGTCGATCTTGTTGAGGACGGGCACGATCTCGTGGTTGGCGTCGAGCGCCTGGTAGACGTTGGCCAGCGTCTGCGCCTCGACGCCCTGGGACGCGTCCACCACCAGCAGCGAGCCCTCGCAGGCCGCGAGCGAGCGCGAGACCTCGTAGGCAAAGTCGACGTGGCCGGGGGTGTCCATCAGGTTGAGGACGTAGTTCTTGCCGTCCTCCGCCTTGTATTCGAGGCGCACGGTCTGCGCCTTGATGGTGATGCCGCGCTCCTTCTCGATGTCCATGGAGTCGAGCATCTGCTCGCTCATGTCACGGAGCGCCACCGTGCCGGTGGTCTGAATCAACCGATCCGCCAGCGTCGACTTGCCGTGGTCGATATGCGCGACGATGGAAAAATTACGGATGTTGTCGATGGGGACGGTGGTCATCGAGGGGTCTGTCTCCGGCGCGGTCGCGGTCCGTCGGCGTAAGGACGGGCCCGGCGCACGGCTTTTCGGTGTGTGGACGCGTGTCGGGAGATAGCAGTGTGGCCCCGGCACGCCAAGCGGAGCCGCGTCAGCACGTGGTCGCGCCCCTCGGTTCCGGGTGCGACGGGTCTCATAACAGCCGACGGTGAGTCGGTGTCATCGTCGTCTGGTAGAGACGACGTCCCGTAAGGCGACACGCTCGGTCTCCTCCGGAGTCCCCTCGTTTGGCGGCGGCATAGGAAGGCCCCAGCGCTCATGCCCCCGCCGGACGGCCAACAGGGCCTCGCCCATTTCATGCAATGCCTCCTCGCGGGTCGCTCCCCAGGCGATCGCTTCCGGCACGGCAGAGCAATAGGCGTGGAGCGCGCCATCCTCCTCTCGGCGAAGCTCCACCGAATAGATCCGTTCGCCCGTCATCGCGCCAAGTCTCCTGTACCCCTCGCCGAGTCTCCCGCGCGCCTCGCCAAGTCTCCCGCGCGCCTCGCCAAGTCTCCCGCGCCCCTCGCAAGGGCCTCGTGCATCCGCGTCTGCCAGCCCGCGCCGGTCGCCTTGTAGGCGTCCAGCACGGCGGGATCGACCCGGAGCGTCAGGTTCACCTTGGGGGACTCAACGGGCGGCCGGCCGCGCCCGCGCTTCGTCATGAGTTTGTAGATCTCCGGCGCCCCTTCCTTGAGGGGCTTGAGTTCGGCGAGTTCGGCCTCGGTCATCGGGGGCGAGGCGGCCACCTCGTCCCAGTCGTCCTGGGAGAAGCTGACGCCCTCAGGCTTGGGATTGGTGGTCGTCATAGGTCGTCCCCTCCGTCGTATCCGACTGAATTCACCCACCTGCTCGACGGCTGTTCTTCCATCCAAGAGAGGGGACCCGCGCATACCGCAAAATGTGTGAATATCGTCGCCTTCGTATCTGCGGGGCGAATGCTGACGATATCGAACGCCTCCCTTGAGGGGCAATACGATGACAACGACGAGAGTGTCGTTCCACTCGCCGATCAACAGGTAGCGGAAGCGACCGGTAAAGCACGACGGCGCAGCGGAGGGCGTGACGGCTCTCAGAGCAGGGCCACCGTTTGGCGGATCTCGGGCATGGTCGGCCCCGTGATCTCGTGGACCATGCGGTTCATCAGGTCGCGGGCGACGCGGCATCGCCCCTCGGCCTCGTCGCGCGCGGCACCGGGGGAAAGCGCGGCGAGGGTCCGGTAGGCCTTGGCGAGGTCGCGGAATCCGGTCCTGTCGGCCTCGGCGGCGAGTGATTCCGCATTGGCCGCGCCCGGGTCCACCGCGGAATGGTCGAGGCGCCGGACGAAGGCGCGCACCGCCTCGCGGGCCGCCTCCGCGCCGATCTCGGCGATCAGGGCGTCGAAGGCCGCCCGGTCGAAGATCGGCGGCCGTTCCGGCATCGGCATACTCTCGTCCCGCTCCCGCAGCACGATGGAAGAGATCTGCTCGGCCACCGCCCGCGACAGGGTCGGGAGATCGAACGGCTTGCCGAGATAGCCGTTGGCGCCGGCTCCCGTGAGGTCGCGGACCCGGTCCGGCATCAGATTGGCGCTCATGGCCACGATCGGCACCCGACGCGCCGGGTGCTGCAGGGAGCGGATGCGCCGGATGGCCGTGGTCCCGTCCATTCCGGGCAGCGACACATCCATGAGGACGAGGTCGTAGGCGCTGGCCTGGACTGCGCGGATGCCCGCCTCTCCGTCGGCGACCATGTCGACGCCGTAGCCCAGACGATGCAGCATCGCCTGGACGACCTCCCGGTTGATCGGGTTGTCCTCCACCACGAGGATGCGGCCCGCCCCGGTCGCGGCCGGGCTGGGGACCGGGGCGGCGTCTGTCAGGACGGGCGCCGGCGCCAGGGAGAGGGAGAATCGATAAGCCGCCGCCTCGCCCAGCGGTGTGCTCCGGTCGATGCGCCCGCCCCCCATCAGGCCGACGAGGCGCTGGGCGATGATGAAACCGAGGCCGCTGCCATCGAGAGCCACGGTGCGGGACGCGGCCTGTTCCGGGTCTTCGTCGGCCTGCGCGGTGACGGAGACGCGCCAGCGCTCGACGGGCTCGCCGCCGCGCGGACCCTGCAGCGCGAGGGCGACGTTGCCCCGGCGCAGCGTGCCGATGGCGTCCTGGAGCAGGTTGAGGAGGATCTGCCTCAGGCGGCGCTCGTCGCCGAGGACGTGGCGGGAGCCTTCGCAGGTGACGGTCACGTCGATCGCGACACCCCTCGCCTCGGCCATGGGCCGCACCAGATCGGCCGCCCCCCTCACCAGGGCGGAAAAGTCGAGGGGGACACGGTCGAGGCGCAGGTCGCCCTGCCCGGCCCGGGCATAGTCGAGAACATCGTCCACCGTGCCGATGAGCGAATCGGTGGCCGCCCCGACGAGGGCGAGATAGCGGACCTGATCGGTCGAGAGCCCGGTCGTGTGCGCGAGGAGGT
The DNA here is from genome assembly GCF_054817925.1 of Methylobacterium sp. CM6247. Classification (NCBI taxonomy): domain Bacteria; kingdom Pseudomonadati; phylum Pseudomonadota; class Alphaproteobacteria; order Hyphomicrobiales; family Methylobacteriaceae; genus Methylobacterium; species Methylobacterium sp. CM6247. The sequence goes on along the minus strand of NZ_JBTXKX010000003.1, from coordinate 1,633,231 downwards.
CGGTGAAGCCCTTGATCGTCGTCAGGGGGGTCCGGATCTCGTGGCTCACGAGGCCCATGAACTCGGATTTCGCCCGGCTCGCATTCTCGGCCTTGGCCTGGGCCAGTTCGGCGGCGTCGCGGGCCATGCGCAGCTCGTCGGCCTGATCCTGCCGCTTCGTCACGTCCCGCAGGGTGGAGATCACGTTGGGGTCCCCCGGCTCCGCCGAGGTGAGAAGGTCGTTGACCGCCTCGATCCAGATGCAGCGGCCATCCGCATGGCGCATCCGGAACAGGGAGACGATGCTCGGCCGTTCGGGGCCGAGGCGGGCATCCGCGGCCGAGAAGGCGGCCAGGTCGTCGGGGTGGATCCGCGCGCGCGGATCGAAATCCGGCCCTTCCGTACCGAACAGCGCCGCGCCGGAGGGCGACACATAGGCGATGCGCCAATCGGCATGGCGCAGGATGACGACGTCGGTCATGGTCTCGGCGAGGAGCTGGTAATGCGCCTGGCTCGCCGCGAGCTCACGACCGCGCTCGGCCACCCGGACCTCCAGGAGGGCATTGGCCTCCGCGATGGTGGCGCGCTGCTCGGCCGAGACGCGGGCTGCCGTCACGAGGGCCAGGCCGATCTGGTTCACCTCGCGGATCTGGCTGGAGGGCGGCTCGACGGTCTCGCCCCGCCCGATCGCCTTGACGGCCCGCCGCAGCGCTCGCACCGCCTTCGCCACCTGACGGGCATAAAGCCAGGCGACGATCCCGCCGCTGCCCAGCAGCGCGAAGGCGAGGAGGGACAGGATCACGAGGGACCGCCGCAGGGGAACCTCGAACGCGTCCCGGTCCAGCCCGGTCACCACCGTCCAGTCGGAGACGCCGGAGCGATGGCGGAACTCCATGACGCTCGCTTCCGCCTTCTCCCAATCCTCCAGCAGCTGGAGCTTCGACATGGGTGGAAACGGGCTGCCGGCCGGCGATGCGGACGGTTTCGGCACATCGCTCGTTCGCGCGATCACGTGTTGCGCGCCATCGACGAAGACGGCGGCGAACGAATCGTCGATCGCCGCCTGGGCGATCAGCGGGGCGAAGTGATCCACCCGCACGGCGACGGAGACGTACATGTCCGGTGGGCCGCCGCGCAGGACCGGGGCGCAGATCAGGATGATGTCGGCCCCGGTCACCGCGCTCTTGACGGCCGACGAGATGACCGGAAGCCGGGTGGCGAGCAGCTCCGCGACGATGTCGGGCCGGGGAGAGGTCGGCATGGGCTGACCGGCGGGCACACGCGTATTCACGATGTGGCGGCCGTCGAAGCGGGTGAGGGACACGGTGAACTCGGTGGTGTCCACCAGCGCCCGGCCCTGGGCGTCGAACCGCGCCCAATCCTGGGCGTCGATGGAGGGCGAGGTCGCCAGGGTCCTGGCCATCGCGCTCATCTCGGAGAGATCGCGGTCGAGGCGCTCGCGGAGGTGGTCTCCGGTGAGCTGCCCCATCGTCTGCAGGCGAGCGCGTTCCGCCGCGACATACCAATCCGTGGTGATGACGGTGAGCACCATGAGAGGAAGCGCGATGGCCAGGGCAAAGACCATCATGGTCGCCACGGCCGAGTGTTGCCTCCGCTCTCTGCCTCCGATCACCGCTCGCCACCCTGCCGATGGGCGCCCCGACGGGAGGCCTGCCTCGCCTCACCTAAACGCGGAGTCGTTTCGATTGCGTAGCGGAAGGCCCGTCGATTGCGTGGCGGAAGGCCCGGTTCAACCGCCGGTCGGAACCGGGCCGCGATCCTCCTCCGCGCCGCGGGCCTTCGCGGCCATCTCCACCAGGACCTTGCGCAGGCTGCCCATGTCGGTGACCGGCGCGGGGTAGCGGATGCGCGCGGTCCGGTCGCCGGCCAGGAGGTCCATCCCCTCGGGATCGAGGCCGGTCAGGCGCCAGGGTCCGTCGCCGCCGCCCTCGCCCTTCGCGTAGAGGGCGAGGGCGTCGGCATGGTCGGCATTCATGTGCTCCACCGCCCCGCGCTCGCCGGCGATCAGGGCCTCGGCTCCCGACAGGTCGAGGCGGAGTTCGGCGGGCGTCAGCGTGGCCGCCTTGGCAAAGCCCCCGTTGAGATGCCCGGCGCTGGGTTCGAGGGCGAAGAAGCCGAAATCGGGGAAGTCCGCATAGAGCTTCGCCTTCGGGTGGCGGGCGACGAAGCGCTCGCGGATGCGCGGCTCCGTGGTCTGGCTGACGCGGCCGGTGACGGTGAGCCGGGGATGGGCCAGGGGATCGCCCTTGCCGCCGGCGCTGAACAGCAGCGACGCGCGGGGATCGGCCAGGAGGTTGCGCGTATGGGCCGAGAGGCGCGAGAGCAGCATCAGGGGCGTGCCGTCCACATCCGTGGCGATCGTCACCAGCGAGGCGAAGGGCGTCCCGTCCTGGGCGTCGAGGCTCGCCAGCGCCCCGGAGCGGATGCTGCGCAGGAGATGCCGGGCGAGGCCGATCGCATCGAACGGGGCCTCGGAGGCCGTGAGCGGTGCGGCGGGCCCCCGCCGCTGCGGCAGTGCCCCTCCCGCCTCGCCCCGACCCTCTTCGATCCGGTTTCCGTCAGCCATGGTGCACCCTGCCCTCCAGAGGTCTCGGACCGGACTTTTCGACCGCCGGCCTTCATTCAGAATCGCGATGATAGGGGTACTGGGACCGCTTACGCGAGGCCGCCGGACTGCGGCACGACGGCCTCAGTCAAGCGTCAAACCGATCTATCCACCGAGCAAGCTCGCTTTTTTCAACCGAAGTCTTTACACAGCCTGACTCTCCGCGCGAATGCGACCCTGCTTCTCGAATGGTTCGCCAGCGCGTCTTGCCGGCCCTCGTCTTCGGAGGGCGGGATGCGGAGACGACATGAGCGAACTGACGTCCGCGAAGGCCGCATCCGAGCAACAGGGAACGCGAAATGCCCACCATCGCCCTCGTGGACGACGATAGAAACATCCTCACCTCCGTCTCGATCGCCCTCGAGACCGAAGGCTACCGGATCCAGACCTACACCGACGGCGCCTCGGCCCTCGACGGGCTGAAACACTCCCCGCCCGACCTCGCGATCTTCGACATCAAGATGCCGCGCATGGACGGGATGGAGCTGCTGCGCCGCCTGCGCCAGAAATCCGACCTGCCGGTGATCTTCCTCACCTCGAAGGACGAGGAGATCGACGAATTGTTCGGCCTCAAGATGGGCGCCGACGACTTCATCCATAAGCCGTTCTCGCAGCGCCTCCTGGTGGAGCGGGTGAAGGCCGTGCTGCGCCGCTTCGCCCCCAAGGACGGGCCGGGCGCCGCCGCGCGCGAGGCCGATGCCGCTGCCCGCTCCCTGGAGCGCGGCCTGCTGATGATGGACCCGGAGCGGCACACCTGCACCTGGAAGGGTGAGGCCGTCACCCTCACGGTGACCGAGTTCCTCATCCTGCAGGCCCTGGCTCACCGGCCCGGCGTCGTGAAGAGCCGCAACGCCCTGATGGATGCGGCCTATGACGACCAGGTCTACGTCGACGACCGCACCATCGACAGCCACATCAAGCGCCTGCGCAAGAAGTTCAAAGTGGTCGACACCAATTTCGACATGATCGAAACCCTGTACGGGGTCGGCTACCGCTTCAAGGAAGGCTGAGCGCGGCGCACGGACGCCGAACTCCCGCCCGCCCGGCACCGCCACGCGCCGCCCGCTCGAACGGAAGAGTTTCGCCGTCGCGTGGCGGTGGTTTCGGGCGTTCCGTGGCGGTGCTTTTGCTGCAACGATGGCGCCCATTCCGGGCCGACTCTCCAACCTCGGACGATCGTGGATTCCCAAGACCAAGCCGACGCCCCGCAACGCGGCCTCCTGGCCCTGCCGCGCACGATCTGGCGCGGCATCGGCCAGCGCGCCTCGTCGAGCCTGACCCGCCGGATCGTCGTTCTCAACCTCGTCGGGCTGATCGCCCTGCTGTTCGGCTTCCTCTACCTGAACCAGTTCCGGCAGGGGCTGATCCAGGCGCGGGTGCAGAGCCTGTTGATCCAGGGCGAGATCATCGCCGGTGCGATCTCCTCCTCGGCCTCGGTGGATACCGACGCGATCCGCATCGACCCCGACAAGCTGCTCCAATTGCAGGCCGGGGAAGGCGGTGCGGGCGACGACAACCCCTCCCCGCTCACCTTCTCCCTCAACCCCGAGCGGGTGGCGCCGCTCCTGCGCCGCCTCATCACACCGACGGGCAACCGGGCGCGGGTCTACGACCAGGATGGCGGCCTGCTGTTCGACACCCGCACGCTCTCGGCCCGCGGCGAGATGGGCCGCAGCGACGGCATCGTCGTCAGGAGCAAGCGCAACCTGCTGGAACAGGCCTGGGAATTCATCCAGGCGAAGCTGTTCGGCACCGCTCGGACGCCGGTTCTGGAGGATGTCGGACCGGCGAGCGGCCACAGCCTGAAGGAAGTCCAGGTCGCCCTCGGCGGCGCCCGCGGCACCCTCGTCCGCCGCAACGAAGCCGGCGAGACGAACGTCTCCGTAGCGGTTCCGATCCTGCGGTCAGGCACGGTCCGGGGCGCCTTGATGCTCTCGACGCAAGGCGGCGACATCGATCGGGTCATCGCCTCGGAGCGGTTCGGCCTGCTCCAGGTCTTCCTCATCGCCGCCTCCGTCATGCTGGTCCTGTCGATCCTGCTGGCCGGAGCCATCGCCGGGCCGGTCCGCCGCCTCGCGGATGCCGCCGAGAAGGTCCGCCTCGGCATCAAGTCGCGGGAAGAAATCCCCGATTTTACCGGCAGGACCGACGAGATCGGCCACCTGTCAGGCGCCCTGCGGGACATGACCCAGGCCCTCTATCGGCGCATCGACGCCATCGAGAGCTTCGCCGCCGATGTCAGTCACGAACTGAAGAACCCCCTCACCTCCCTGCGCAGTGCTGTCGAGACGCTGCCCCTCGCCAAGACCGACGATTCCCGCTCGCGCCTGCTCGCCATCATCCAGCACGACGTGAAGCGCCTCGACCGCCTCATCAGCGACATCTCGGACGCCTCGCGTCTAGACGCGGAACTCGCCCGCGCCGAAGCGCGCAAGGTGGATCTGCACAAGCTGATGACCACGGTGGTCTCCGTCGCCAATGAGCGGCGACGCCCGAAGGACGCCCTCATCCAGTTCGACGTGGACACGCCCCCCGGCGATGTGGAGGCGCCCTTCATGATCTTCGGGCATGACAGCCGGCTCGGTCAGGTCGTCAACAACCTCCTGGATAACGCCCGCTCGTTCTCGCCCCCGGACGCCAAGGTGCGGGTGGCCCTGCGCCGGGTCCGCGGCGATGTGGAACTGATCGTCGAGGACGAGGGGCCCGGCATCCCCGAACATGCCCTGGAGCGGATCTTCGAGCGCTTCTACACCGACCGGCCGGAGCAGGGGTTCGGCCAGAATTCCGGTCTCGGCCTGTCGATCTCGCGCCAGATCGTCCAGGCCCATCGGGGCACCATCAGAGCGGAAAACCGCCCCGGCCCGGCTGACGAGGAAGGCGAGGCAACGGTGCGCGGCGCGCGGTTCGTCGTGCGCCTCCCCGCCGCTTCCCGCTAGACGAGCCCGCCCGTGGAACGGCCAACTTCCTCGCGGGCTGTCACGATCCACGCCACCTGCCTCGTCATGGGAGAGGCGGGGCTTCTGATCAGGGGCGAATCGGGGGCCGGTAAATCGAGCTTGGCCCTCGCCCTTCTCGACCGGGCTATTCAGAACGGCTCCTATGCCGCGCTGGTAGGCGACGACCGTATCGGGCTCGATCGGCATCACGACCGCATCGTCGCGCACGGTCATCCGGCCCTGCATGGCCTCATCGAAGTCCGGGGCCTGGGCCTCGCACGCGCACTCCCTCTGGCGGATGCGGCGGTGATCCGGCTCGTCGTCGATCTCGTCGAGACGCTGCCTCGGTTGCCCGAAGCGCCCGTCAATTCCGTCGATCTCATCGGCGTGGCGATTCGCCGAATCATGCTGGACCGCAGCATTCGCGACCGGGGGCTGGCGCCGGGAATCGTCATCGATACCCTATTCGAGCAGGCGAGCGTTGCCCCATGGACGCACCTCAGCACCGTCTCATGCGAATTCGGCTCTCCCATGTAGCGTGGCGACGACCCACATGACATGATCAGGGGGCTAGGAGGCGTGAGAACGCAACTCTCGTCTTGCGCCCGACCTTGCGCTGCACAAAATGGCGGCTCCCACTGGGTGTCGGAACACGTAACTATGATTGGAATGGTGCTCGTCACCCACGGGCTGCTCGCCACGGAGTTCAAGGCTGCCCTTGAACATGTGGTCGGTCCGCAAAAGCAGATCGAGACGATCACGATCGGTCCCGAGGACGATATGGAGCTGCGCAGGCTCGACATCGTCTCCGCCGTGGATCGCGTCGATTCCGGCAAAGGCGTCGTCGTGCTCACCGACATGTTCGGCGGGACGCCGTCGAATCTGGCCCTTTCCTGCATGAATGGCGGGACTGTCGAGGTCGTGGCCGGTATCAACCTCCCGATGCTGATCAAGCTTGCCAGCGTGCGCGACGCAGAGCCCCTGGGCGATGCGGTGCTTCATGCCCAGGAAGCGGGTCGTAAGTACATCAACGTCGCGTCTCGCGTCCTCGCCGGCAAATAACACTTCCGCGAGACGATCGGACTTTCCCAAACATCCCTTGTCGGCCTATCAGGCAAGCGTGGCGATTTCGCGCGGCCTTTCCTCGGCGCGGCCGTGCCATCACTGAACGAGGATCGGACCGGTCGCCTCGGGCTTACCGTTGGCGCACCGGCGACAGGGACGGCACAGGCCCATGAGCGACGCTTACGACGATGATGCCGAGGCCGAAGTCCCGGTTCCCGATGGCGGCCACCTGAAGGTTCTCCCGGTCATCAACCGGCGAGGCCTGCATGCGCGGGCCTCGGCCAAGTTCGTGCAGACCGTGGAGAAGTTCGAGGCCGCAGTGACGGTGACGCGCTCCGGCGAAACCGTCGGCGGGCGCTCGATCATGGGGCTGCTCACCCTCGGCGCGGCACAGGGTACCTCGATTACCGTGGTGGCATCGGGCAGCGATGCCGAGGCGTGCCTGGCGGCCATCACAGACCTCCTCGCCAACAAGTTCGGCGAGGACGAATAGGGCCCGTTCCAAGAGACGAACGTCGATTCTCGAGACGATCGACGTCGCGGGTCTCGCCCTCGGCATCAACTGGGCCGGACGATCCGGCGGATCGCGTCAGGCCGCTCGCGCTTCGGCCTGGCGCCACACGATCGAGCCCGGACCGGCGCCGAGGCGCAGGGCTGCCGCGACGATGACGCCGTCCTTGCGCGCGAAATCGACGCTGGTCTGGCGACGCTGGGCGAAGCGCCGCGTGACCACCCTGACCATGGACGAGGCGGACGGATCCGCGACGATGGGGTTTCCAGACACCTGCGCATCGAAAGAGAGATAGGCTTCGACGGCATCGCGAATGCTGCGGGGTTCGGTGATGCGCTCGATCTCAACGCCATCACGGGCCCAAGGTCCGACAAGGCGGATGCTGACTCGATCCCTAGCTGGAACGACCTCCGCAGGCACCGGCTGTGCGAGAAGGGCCGCCTGTCTCGGTGCGGGCGCGGCCGGAGACGGTACCATGATCAGGGTCGAGCGGGGATGGACCGCTTTGATCGCGGCCCGCAACGCGGCTTCGACCTCATTGAGGAAGCCGGGTTCGATGGTGGGCGCGAGAACCGGACCGGGCGGATACCAGGCCTGTACCCGACCATTGCCCCACAGGCCGTGCGGCATGGCGAGTGGAATGACGCCGCGTAGGCGAGCGCGCTCGCCCGACCCGCTCCAGGCAAAGGCAAAGACCAAGTCACGGCCGCCGGACTGGTGCACGGCAGCCGTAAGCAGGTAGTCGGGATCCGCGTAGATCGGTTCCGGCCAGCGGATGCGAGTGAGCAATGCACGCCACGCCTCGGCTTCGATCGGCTCCACCAGGTTGGGCCGCCGCAGGTCGATGTGCCACTCCGCCGGTTCCTGATCCGCCCCGATGCTACCCGCCTCTATGAGCAGCCCGCCCTCAATGATGCTCAGCCCCTGTTTCATTCGGCGATCCCGCTACCGATCCGTCCCGAAACGGGACAGAATTCTTCGCCTCGCGGCGAAGCATGGTATATAGAATCAAATCGAATGCCGCCCGATTATTCCTGAAACGGGACGGTCTTGGCGGAGATTTCTGATGGATCAGGCCCCTGGGATCGCCAAGGGGTTGGCGGTCAGGGCTGCGGCATCGGGCGCATCAATTCTCGGCCGTCCGAGGAAGGCATCCCATAAGCCGGTGACGAAGGCGGGCTCCAGATCGCGCACGATCAGGACGAGACGCGAGCGATGGTCGTCGTCGGGCCAAGCGGCGAGTTGGACCGGCATGTGGATCACGTGCTGGACACCGTGAACCACCACGGGACGATCCGGCTCGTCGGCAAGCGCGACGAGCCCCTTCAAGCGCAGGAGCTTGGGGCCATGTCCGGACCGCAGCAGGTCGAGGAACATCTCGAAAGCCGCCCGCTTTACCGGCACGTCGCTGGTGAGTGTGAAAGCGCGGATCGCGGCATCGTGCCGGTTCACGTCGTGATGGTGGTGGCTATGATGGGAATCGTGATCCAGGAAGGCTTCAGCGCCGAGCCAGGCCCGGACCCCCTCGCTCTTGCCATCGAGGCCGAAGAACCCGCCAAGCAGATCGGTCGGAGCGATGTCGGAGCCGTGGATCGGCGCCATCGGGTTCACGGCATGAAGCCGGGCGCGTAAGGCTTCGCTGCCACCCGAGAGGAGATCCTCCTTCGCGAGAATGAACTGGTCGGCTACGGCGACCTGGCGCAGGGCTTCGGGATGAACGTCGAGTGTGGCTGCGCCGTTGATCGCGTCCACAACCGTGACGACCGCCTGCAGCCTGTACCGCATGGCGAGATAGGGGTGATAGATCAGGGCATGGAGGATCGGAGCCGGGTCGGCGAGGCCCGTCGTCTCGATGACGACCCGGCGGAACGGCGCAATCCGTCCGTTGTCGCGTTTGCGCAGCAGATCCTCAAGGGTAGCGATGAGGTCGCCGCGCACGGTGCAGCACAAGCACCCGGCGCTGAGTAGGATCATGTCCTCGTCCACCGTCTCGATCAGCAGGTGATCGAGACCGATCTCGCCGAACTCATTGACGATGACCACGGTGTCCGACAGGGCCGGATCGCGCAGCATGCGATTGAGGAGCGTGGTCTTCCCGGCCCCGAGGAAGCCGGTGAGGACCGTGAGTGGGATCGGCTCGGGACGACGGGAAGCGGTGTCTACCGGAGCGGTCGAGGAAGGATTCGGCATGAACCCGCCCTACCCCGGCAACGCCGCCGGCTCAATCCTCGGCCGAACTGGCAGCAGACGTCTTATTGTTACCCGACGTCCTGGCGGCGCTTTTTGCAGGCTTGACGCCAGGCTTTGCGCTGGGCTTGGCCTCAACCTTCGGTGCGGGCTTATCCGACGTCTTTTGGCCCGGCTTGGCAACGGCTTTTCCAGCAGGCTTCTTCCCGGCCTCAGCCTTGGTCGACGGCTTTCCGCCCCCTGCGATGACAGGCGTCGTTTCCACCGGAGCGTAGGCGCTGGCGCTGGCAGGCACGGCAGCCTTTCCACTCGCAGCCTTTGACTTCGCGTCCGGCCTAGTGAGCCTGGATGCCTCGCGCTTGGCGTTCGCAGCCTCGACCTTGGCCTTGCGGAGTTCGGCGAGCTTGGCGGCCTTTTCGGCTTTCTCCGCCTCGGCCTGCTCGTTCAGGGCAATGGCACCTTCGGCCGGATCGCGGCCGATCCAGACCAGGATGGGCTGCAGCGGGGCGCGCGGCGGCAGGGCGCGGCCCTTCATCGAGCCATTGTTCAAAGTGGCGAAGGCCAGGGCCGAGCCCACGGGTGCCGCGGCGGCCAGGATCGAAGCGTTCTCGTTGCCGGCCTGCGAGGCGATGGCCCCCGGCCCTTCGTCGACCGGCATCGGCCTACGCTTGTCGCAGATATAGGGACGCATATCCGGCGGCTCGGAGATGGACGAGGATGGCAGCGCATCGAGCGTCTGGGCGGTCCAGCCGGCGGACTGGCTGAACCCGTGGTCGAACAGGTCGGCGGCCTTCAGGTCGCGCTCGCGCGCACTGGGCTGGCCCATCACCACGGTGATGAGACGGCGACCGTTGCGAGTGGCGCTCGCCACCACGTTGAATCCACCCGCGCAGATGAATCCGGTCTTCATGCCGTCGGCCCCGGCATAGCGCCCGAGCAGGCCGTTATGGTTCGCCATGATCGACTTGCCGAACTGGATGGCGCTGATGGAGAATAGCGCGCGGCTCTCGGGAAAATCGCGGATCAGCGCTCGTCCGAGCACTGCCATGTCGCGGGCCGAAGTCCATTGCCGCGCATCGGGCAGGCCGTTCGGATTGGTCCAGCGGCTTTCATGCATGCCGATTCGGGCGGAAGTCTCGTTCATGATGGCGGCGAAGCCTTCGACCGAGCCGCCGAGATTTTCACCGATCGCCCAGGCCACGTCGTTCGCCGACTTGACCATGATGATCTTCAGGGCGTTGTCGAGGGTCAGCTTCGTTCCCGGCCGGAACCCCATCTTCGAAGGCGGCTCCGCGGCCGCGGCAGGCGAGATCGTGATGAGGGAATCGAGGGAGACCTTACCCTGCCGCACCATGTCCAGGGCGACGTAGGCAGTCATCAGCTTAGTGATGGAGGCGGGGAACCACGGGTCGGTGGCGCCCTGGGCGTAGACGACCTTGCCCGAATCGACCTCGACCACCAGGATAGGCGAGGTTACCGCGCCAGCAGTACCCGACCCGAGAAGTCCCGCCGCGACCGCTAGACCAAGGACAACGCGGCTCAACACTCGGTTCGACATCGGGCCTGTCTCGGCTGGGAACGCTCCGACGCCATAACGGCCGGTGCGTCCGGAAAAAGTTAGCGCAACGGCCGAGCTTTGGCGAGGGATGCCAATCGTCGATCGTGCTCTCGACCGTTCCCCATAGGAGAGATCCGGCAAGGGTACCAACGCTGTTTCCGTGGCAACAGCATGGCGGCGCAGCCAGGATCATGGTGCGCCGCACGGTTTGCATAAAACGACGTTGCCGTAAGTGCATGGATGTGTTGGGCCTTGCGCCATGGCCTCGGAGCGGCGGTGAGTCTATGGGCTGTCTCACCGCGTTCAGGCGCTGAGGATGGCCGTTCGCCATCGCGGGACGGAATTCCATACGGGTTCCACAAGGAGATCGGCCGAGGAATCGATGGCTTACGCGGTCAAGGAACTCTTCCATACCCTTCAGGGTGAAGGGGCCCAGGCGGGCCGCGCCGCGGTGTTCTGCCGGTTCTCCGGCTGCAATCTCTGGTCCGGCCGTGAAGAGGACCGCGCCACGGCCGCCTGCACCTTCTGCGATACGGATTTCATCGGCATGGACGGCGAGGGCGGCGGACGCTTCTCGACGCCGGAGGCTTTGGCCGACGCCATCGCCGCCACCTGGGAGGGCGGCGCCTCCCATCATTACGTGGTGTTCACTGGCGGCGAACCGTTGCTGCAGCTCGACGCCGCACTTATCGCGGCGGTGCATGCGCGCGGCTTCGAGATCGCGGTAGAGACCAACGGCACCTTGGCGGCCCCCGAGGGGATCGACTGGATCTGCGTGAGCCCGAAGGCGGGCAACGCCCTCGTCCAGACTACGGGCCACGAACTGAAACTCGTCTATCCGCAGGCTGCGGCGATGCCCGATCTGTTTGCCACCCTCGGCTTCCGCCACCATTGGCTCCAGCCCATGGACGGGCCGGACCGGGTTGCCCATACGCAGGCTGCGGTGGAGTATTGCCGTCGAGACGCGCGCTGGCGGCTGTCGCTCCAGACCCACAAGATCATCGGTATTCCGTAATCCCGAACCGGTCACGTCAGCGCGTGAGGAACCCCAGAGTCAGTCGATGAAGATCACCCAAGCCTTTACCTTCGAGGCGGCGCACCGCCTGCCCAACGTGCCGGAGACCCATCGCTGCCATCGCATGCATGGGCATTCCTACCGGGTCGAGCTGACGATCTCGGGGGAGGTCGATGCCGAAACTGGCTGGGTCATCGACTTCTTCGATGTGGAGCATGCCTTCGCGCCGATCCTGCTCCAGCTCGACCATTACTGCCTCAACGAGATCGAGGGGCTCGAGAACCCCACTGCAGAGAACATCGCGGCCTGGATCTGGCATCGGACGAAGCCGGCTCTGCCCGGCCTATCTTCGGTCAAGGTGTTGGAGACCCCGATGTCCTGGGCAGAATACGAAGGCTGACGATGAACGACGAAGGCGCCCTGGTCCTGTTTTCCGGCGGGCAGGATTCCACGACCTGCCTAGCCTGGGCACTGGAGCGGTTCCCGCGGGTGGAAACCCTCGGCTTCGACTACAACCAGCGCCACAAGGTCGAGCTCGACCGGCGGGCGACCTTGCGCCAGAGCATGGCCGGCATGAAGTCAGGCTGGTTCCGACGTCTCGGCCGCGACCACACGATTTCGCTCGATGCGCTGGGAAAGGTGTCGGAAACCGCCCTCACCCGCACCACCGAGATCGCCTTCGAAGCGGGGGGGCTGCCCAACACCTTCGTGCCCGGCCGCAACATCATCTTCCTCACCTTCGCCGCCGCTCTCGCCTACCGGCGATCCCTCGGTCACATCATCGGCGGCATGTGTGAGACGGATTATTCCGGCTATCCCGATTGCCGCGACGATACGATCAAGGCGCTTCAGGTGGCCCTCAATCTCGGCATGGACAGACGCTTCGTACTCCACACCCCGCTGATGTGGATCGATAAGGCCGAGACTTGGAAACTCGCCGAGGATCTCGGCGGCCCGCCGCTGGTCGACCTCATCGTCGAGGACACTCATACCTGCTACCTCGGCGAGCGTGGCCAGCGCCATGCCTGGGGTTATGGCTGCGGCACCTGCCCCGCCTGTGACTTGCGCGCGAAGGGCCATGCGAAATTCGTGGCCGAGGCGGTGGCGAACGCTGCCCGTCCGTCCGGTGACTTCACCGCCCCCCAATCGTCTGAAGCTTGAACTGGCGAAATCAGTCCTAACCAGGACTATGGTCACTAGCCCTCCTAGACTTCAACCGTGGCACCATAGAATTCGCGGGGCAATTGACAGTCAATCCATCATCCGCAAAAGATATCCGGTGCCACTGCAGCACCGGAGGGTGCCTTGCTGGAAATCATATTTTGGATCTCCGCCCTTGTGTCCGTGTTCGGCAGCATCGGGTTGATATGTATATTTCTATGGCCCGAAAAACGCCAACGCATCGAATGGGATGATCATTCGACCAATTAGATCACAGATACGCAAGGGCCTGCTTCAAGGAAATCAACTTCACGGCAAGCGCACCATCAAGACAAAGTCGTGACGAAAGCGAAGGACATGACCGTGTCACGACGTTGGGAAGCTACCGGGCACCCTTGGCGCCAAGGACGGCCGAGACCGTTGCGAGCAGGATGTATAAGTCGAGCCAGGGTGACCAGTTGCGGATGTAATAGGTGTCCTGGCTACGCTGGACCCCAAGATCTCCGTCGCTTCTCGACGAAATCTGCCATAGGCCAGTCAGCCCGGGCGGGACGCTGGTGCGAAGAGTTCGAAAATCGGAATCGAACCCGTCCATGTGATAGGCGGGAAATGGCCTCGGGCCGACGAGGCTCATATCGCCGCGCACGACATTCCAGAGCTGAGGCAGCTCATCCAGGCTCGTTCGCCGGATGAAGTTCCCGATCTTCGGCAAGATTCGCGGATCATCGGAGAGTTTGAAGAAGCGCCTCCATTCCTCGCGGGCGGCCGGGCAGGCTTCGAGATGGGCATGCAGCCGGCGCTCGGCGTCGGAATACATGGTCCGCAATTTCAAGACCCTGATTGGGCGCCCGTCCCGTCCCACGCGGATCTGGACATAGAACGGGCTGCCGGGATCGAGCACACGGATCGTCGCGGCGAGGATCGCGATCACCGGCAGGGCGAGGATCAGGCCGATCCCTCCGAGCGTGCAGTCGATCACCCTCTTGAGGGCCAGGTTTCGCGACCGGTAAAGTTCGCGCCGGATCTCCAGGCCGATGGCGCTGCCGAGGGGCTGAACCTGGACCCACATGTTCTGCAACTCGTGGATCTGCTGAACCAGGACGGTGCGCGGAGCGGGAAGCTGGCCCGTGCCTTTCCCATCATACAGGGCAAGGGTCGCGCAGGACGAGAACAGCAAGACCTCCGCGGGCACCGCCGGGCTCTCGTCGATGCCGCCAAGGACGGGCAGTCCCTCCGTCCGGATCGACTCCTGTCCATGCTCGACGAGGAAGCCCACCGGACGGAACCCCAATTCCGGCTGGGCGAGGAGCGTATTGGCCAGATCGCGTCCGGCAGTGTCGGCCCCCACGATCACGGTGAGAGCCCCCCAGAGCTTCCAGCGGATCAGTGCGCTCCTCAGCGCGGATTCGCCATAGAACCCGATCACGATGAGGAGCGCCGACACCACCGCGATATCGGCGACGCCACGCGCGGATGTCCCGAGAGCGCTTGCGACCAGCAGGCAGCTGATCGCGTAGATTCCGATACCGAGAACGCGTAGCCGGAACCGCTCCGGCGGGCTCGGCCCGTAGCTGGAATAGAGCCCGAACGCCGCCAGGACGAACACAAGAGCGACCGGGGGAATCGGCACCGGGGTAGACGATCCAAGCCAATGCTCGGCAGGTAGCCAGCCGGTGATCAGTTGGGGAAACAGACCGGCCAATCCGGAAAAGAACAGGTCGCCTCCGACCAGAACGGCGGTGACGATTGCCCGCCGCCGTCCCGGCCGGAGTTCTGCTCGCACCGGCACGGTACGCTCGACCGTAGGGCCCACGAGAACGATGCTGTCGGTGGTGCTCATGGGAAGCCATTCCGGAAGCGCGAGGCCATGCCGGCCTTGGAACGAGAGGAGGCGGGACACCGTCGCGTCTGGGCTAAAAACCCGGCACGGCGCAGGAGCAGGCATCACCCGGGACGATGAGGCGCCGGTGAGGCTCCCGCCCGGAAGCGAGCAGCGAACCAGCGCCTCAAAAGTTGGCCGGCGGCAAGCAAAAGAAACAGGGGTACGATCTTCATGTAGCGGGCGAAGAGCCGCCTCGGTTCGGTAACGAGACGAAACAGCCATTCGAGGCCCCGCTTCTGCATCCAGACCGGGGCCTGGCGCTTGGTGCCTGCCAGGAAATCGAAGGCGGCGCCGACGCCGATCATCACCGGCGCATCGATGCGCCCAAGATGCGAGACCATCCAGTTTTCCTGCTTGGGCGTGCTCAGGCCGACCCAGACGATGTCGGGCTGCGCGGCATTGATCTGCGCCACCACTGCCTCGTCCTCCTCCCGCGAAAGGCTGCGAAAGGGAGGGCAGCACGTTCCGACCACGGACAACCCCGGATGCGCGTCCTGAAGGCGTGCGCTCAGCGCCTCGGCCACGCCGGGCGCTCCGCCATAGTAGAAATGTCGATAGCCGCGGGCCGGAGAAAGGCCCGTGATGGCACGCATCAGGTCGGGGCCGTAGACCCGCTCGGTCGCCTTGTGGCCCAGCAACCGCGACATCCAGACGAGCGGCATGCCATCCGGCGTGACGAGATCCGCCGCGTTGTGGATGGCAAGCAATCGCGGATCGCTCCGGCTCTCGATCACCCCATGGGCGCCGGTGATGCAGACGTAATGCGGCGTCCGCGAGCGGACGAAGGCATCGATGGCAGCGAGGGCATCCGCGAAGGTGATCGCGCTGACCTTAAGGCCGAGAACCTCGGCGCGGGGCAACTCCCGGTGCTCCACCGCGGCCGGCGATGCTCCCCCCATCGCCTCGACCGCGTGGTGCAGGTGAGTCGCTGGGAGCACGGATCGCGCCCAGCGACTCAGGTCGGCGCCGGTCGGCGAGAGATCCTCGGTCATCACACGGCCTGCGTCAGGGGTTCAGAACGGGCCAGTTCGCGCAGAGCGTGAATCGGCGAACCTTTCTGGATGAGCCTCGCTTCGAAATACGCGATGGTCCGCACCAGACCGGTGTCGAGATCGACACGCGGCGACCATCTCAGCTTCTCGCGGGCGCGGGAGATGTCGGGGCAACGCCGTTTCGGGTCGTCCTGCGGCAAGGGTCGGCATTCGATGGTCGAGCGCGAATTGCACAGCTGTACAATGCGTTCGGCCAGAGCGAGGACGTTGATCTCGGAAGGGTTGCCGAGATTGACCGCGTCGCCGGGCTCCTCATCCACCGCCATCAGCCGGAGCAAGCCTTCGACGAGATCGTCCACGTAGCAGAACGAGCGCGTCTGGGACCCGTCGCCGTAGATCGTGATCGGCTGATGCGTCAGTGCTTGGACAATGAAGTTCGAGATGACCCGACCATCCTGCGGATGCATGTTCGGTCCGTAAGTGTTGAAGATTCTCGCGACGCGCACCGACATCCGGTGCTGCCGCCGGTAATCGTGGAACAGCGTCTCGGCGCAGCGCTTGCCCTCGTCGTAACAAGCCCGCGGCCCGACGATGCTGACATGGCCGCAATAGCCCTCGGGCTGCGGATGAACGTCCGGATCGCCATACACCTCGCTGGTCGAGGCCTGGAGGATGCGAGCATGGAGGCGCTTGGACAGGCCAAGCATGTTGATCGCGCCCATCACGCTGGTCTTCGTCGTCTGAACGGGGTCACGCTGATAGTGAACCGGAGAAGCCGGACAGGCGAGATTGTAGATCTCGTCGACCTCCACATAGAGCGGGAACGTCACGTCATGGCGAAGGAGCTCGAAAGATTGATGCGTGAGCAGCTTATCCAGGTTCGAGCGCGCACCTGTCAGGAAATTATCGACGCAGAGAACCTCATTTCCCTGTTTGATCAGCCTTCCACAGAGATGAGACCCTATGAACCCGGCCCCACCCGTTACGAGGATGCGCTTCATTGTCGGTGCCCCTCCGGCTCATTCCCTGGACTGACGACGGTCCCGTCCGGGCGTTGAATGAGCGTTCCGTCGGTGATCTCGCCCTACCGCTCCCTTGCCGGGGAACTCGGAGCGTTGTTGAACCATGGCGGGCAATGACCGTTGACTACAAGTGGCGCATCCGGTGCATTTGACAATCACATTCCCCGAATAAGGAATAGTACTATCGAATAATCGTATGAAATCGATTATGAATAACTGTTTTTCCGTCGCATGAATACGTATTTTCGAAAGGATTACCTCGTCGTAGAACCTAGCTTGTCCGAAAGGCGATGCCGAAGCTCGAATTCCCGACGTTTAGAATATCGGCGAACGTGCGGGATGGGCCTCACGAGACGAGCGGTCGGTTGATCCAGGATGAAACAGCATCAGCGGACGCGCTCCGGGCGCGTATCCCATCGCATCGCAGCGCTTGCCCTATGGGTCGCCCTCGGCGGGGCGGCGCTGGCCCAGGATTCGACCTATCGCCTGGCGCCCGGCGACCGGGTCGGGTTATCGGTCTATGGGCAGGCCGAACTGTCGGGCGAGTTCGTGGTCAATGGCAGCGGCGCTCTGTTCCTACCCCTGGTGGGTGAAGTCTCCGTGTCCGCCATGACCTTGCCGGAGGCGCAGAAGCAGATCGTCAGCCATCTGGCCGACGGCTTTCTGCAGCAGCCGGTGGTGAGCCTGCGCATCACCGAGATGCGGCCGATCTACCTCCTCGGCGACGTGCGCGTGGCGGGGAGCTATCCCTTCCGCTACGGCGCCTCGGTCCTCAGCGGCATCGCCCTGGCCGGCGGCTTCGCCTTGCCCGAACAGGCGCAGATCGGCCAACGCACGGAGTTCCTCAGCTCAGACGAGCGCGTCCGTGTGCTGGAGGCGACCCAGCGCCTTCTGATGCTCCGGCGCGAGAGGCTGGAGGCGCAACGACACGACCGGGAGGACTTCACGCCACCGCGCGGCAGCGGGCACGACGAGGGCTTCTCCCGCCTGCTTGCGGAGGAACGCGGGATCCTGAAGGCGCAGCGGAGTGCGTTCGTGCAATCCGCGGAGATGCTGCGAGCGCAGAAACCGCGGATCGAGGCCGAGATCGGCGGCGTCGAGGCGCAACGGAAGGCGGAAGAAACCCAACTCCGGCTGATTCAGTCCCATCTCGAAGATTACGAGAAACTCATCAGCAATGGCTTGGCACGACGATACCAAGGCATCGAGCTGCAGCGGGAGGAGGCCCGGAACAAGGGTACGATCGCTCGGCTGAACTCCGAACTCGCCCGGCTCGACCTGGCGATCGGTGATCTCGGACTGAGGGTGCAGGAACTCACCGACACCTATCATCGCCGAATCCTCACCGAGTTGCAGGACGTCACCACGCGTCTGACCGAAGTAGAGATGCAGCTGCCCAGCGCCCGCGAGATCCGGGAGGCGCGCCTCCAATCCGGCGGCACGCTCGGTGCCGCCAGCCCCGGCGCCCCGGCGCGAAAGGTCTTCATCACGCGAACCGTAGGAGAGCGGACGGAAACCTTCGAGGCCGATGAGCGGGCGCTCCTCCAGCCAGGCGACATCATCGATGTGCGTCGCGAGCCGCCGACGGCATCGATCAGGACGAGCCTTGTCCTACCCGAACCGGGCGCCCTCCCCCCGCGCTGATCCAAGACGCAGACTCTTCCCAGCGAAGACCGGCTCGCCCCGGATGCCGCTGGCTCGTCGATGCCGAGACGGCGATCCGCCAACTGCTTACTGAACCCACATCGGCACAGGCTGGCACCGGACACTTCCTCGGACGTATCGGTATCGCAGCTTCACCTCGACACCCGAACTGCTCAGACACGCGGCGCACCTGCAAACACATTGAAACAAATTGCTCTACTACAGAAATTATAGTACTTAATATTGCATTATTGTACTGGAATTTTATTCATTACCCTGCAGAATACTAGCTCCCGCCTACGCGGATTTCGATTTCCTTGAAAGTACAGGCGAGATGCTTGGCGGAGCGTCATTGATGAACTCACGACTCCAGCCACTCCAGGCACCATTGGTCGAGAACCGTCTCCTGCGGGCGCTCCCCATCGAGGTTTTCAACCAGATGCTGCCGCAGTTGGAGGAGGTGGCTCTGGTCGTCGGCGAGCGGATCGTCATCGCCAACGAACCCATCCCGCACGCCTATTTCATCGAAAGCGGATTAGCGTCCGTGACCATGGCCATCGCCGAACGCGGCACCGTGGAGATCGCCGTCGTCGGGCGCGACGGCATGGTCAGCACCGCCCTGGTGCTTGGCATCGAGCATACGCCGCTCACTGTGGAGGTCCGCGTGGCGGGCCGGGCCCTGCGGATCGGCGCGGGCGCCCTGCGCCAGGCGATGGCTCAGAGCAGTGCTCTGCGTGATATCCTTCTGCGCTACGTCCAGGTCGTCATCCTCTGGACCAGCCAGATGGCGCTGGCCAACCGTCACCATTCGGTGGAGGAACGCCTGGCGCTCTGCCTCCTCCTGGCTAGCGACAGGCTCGATGAGGGCCGCGTGGTCATGACTCACGAGATGCTGGCGCTGATGCTCGGCATGCACCGCCCGCGTGTCACCGTCGCCCTGCACGAACTGGAGCGCACGCGCATGATCGTGATGCGGCGCGGGCAGATCACGATCCGTGACCGGCTCAAGCTCGTCGAACTGGCCGGAGACAGCTATGGTCTCGCCGAGGCCGAGTACGAACGACTGATCGGCCCCTTCATCTGAGACCAGACGGAGGTGAGGGAACTCATCACCCGCCGCCCGTGCGACGGCGGGCGTCCGCCGAACGCGCCGAGGCCAAGCATCGGACGGAACCAGCGTCGATTTCCCTGTCGGCGCGTTAGGTCTACATGTCCAAACCGCCGAGGCGCGCGCAGTGGTCTCGAAGGGCGCCGGACGATGAGGCTCTCGGATGGAAGTGACCCACCTCGCGCGTCGGCCGGATGGAAGTCCTCGCAAAAGCTGGTCGGACAGGTACGGCGAGGCCCTTCGGCACCGGCGGATGCACTCGTCTGCGGCGGGGCCGGATTCGGCGTGAGCGCCGATTAGGTCTGCCTCAGTTTCGAGGCCGGCAGCGCAGCCACGCGTGACGCCACGGCGTTGCCTATGGCCTCACCCGGATCGTCCGCGGAGCGGGCCGGGACGGCCTGGTCCCGCACCCGGCCGGAGGAAGCGTCGGCGGTGTCGGTAGCGATCATCCTGGTGAAGAGGAGGTGCAGTACGACGAGGCGGACGGCGTTGGCGAGGCAGAGGGCGATACAGGCTCCGTTCAGGCCGAACCCGATGATGAGCGGGATGGCGATCGGGATCGTCGCCACGGCCCCGGCCGCGTTCACGATCAGGGCCTGCTTGGCTTGCGAGACGCCGTGGAAATAGGCGCACACGATGTCCGTCACGAACGCGGCGAGGGCCGCGATAGCAAGGAGCCGGACCGGGGTCGCGATGTCCGCATAGGGCGAGTAGGCGCCGTAGATGAGGCCCAGCACCTCGTGGGGAAATGCCACGATGGCCGCCAGAAACACGATCACGATGGGCATCCCCGACAGGGCGAGGGGGTGGGTGGCGCGCCATGCCTCCGCCTTTCCCCCGGCATGCGCCCGTGAGGAGACCTGAAGGATGACGTTGCCGAGCCCAATCATGAGCGGGTTGAGCAGGTTGACGATGTTGAAGCCGGCCTGGAGCAGCGCCGGCAGAGCGGCCCCGGACAGGGCGGCCAGGAACCAGAACAGGAACTGGACCCGCAGGGCGGCGCAGAGGTTGTTCGCCAGCGCCCATCCGCCGAGGCGCCAGAATTCCAGGGCGACGGTCCGGATGCGGGTCATCGCATGCCGGCGCAGGGAGAACCCCACTTGTATCCCCTGGAGGACGGCCGCCGCCGCCGATGTGACGGTCATGGCATAGAGGGCGGTCTCCAGGGTCAGGTCACCCCGGAGCGCGAGCCAGAGGGCGATCAGGATCTGCCCCATATAGCTGACGATCTCGCCGGGGACGGCGGCTCCGAAGCGCAGTTCCACGAACAGGTAGCGCCGGAACGCCTCCTGCACCTGCCAGACGAGGAAGTAGACGAGCAGGGCCGCGATGAGATCCGGCCGGCCGATGAGGAAGGCCGTGACGGCCAGGACGAGACCGGCCGGAACGCACAGGCCGACGAGAAGGATGAAGCTCACGCTCATCAGTTCGCCGATGCGGTCCCTGTCCGCGGGATCGGCCAGGACCGACATCGGATAGAACAGCACCGACGCCATGACGGTGTAGAGGATCATCAGGATCCCGAAGAGCAGCGCGAAGGCACCGTATTCCTGCGGCGGCAATGTCCGCGCGAGGGCGATCGTGAACAGGAAGTTGCCGAGGCTCGCGACGCCTTGATCGATCAGGGGCCAGGCGATCCGTGCAGCCCGCACTCTAGCGAGCACCGGCCGGCTCCACCGCCGACGGCGTCGGGCAGGCCACGGCCGCGCGGGACAGCGGCGCGCCGCCTCCGCCGACAGGCGTGAACACGATGATGATCGAAGCCATGATCGACATCCGCTGGATGGCCGCCGAGAAGAAGTCGTGCAGAAAGGGAACGGGCCCGTTGGGCCGGTCCTATGAGGACAGCTTGGACGGCAGCAGGTTGCCGCGGGGGTGATGCGACCCTGCTTCCTCGAAATGCCCCCGGTAATCGTTGTAGTGGGAGCATTGGTCGACCACGCGGAAGTCCTTGTGCTCCGTCAGATTGACATGCGTCAGGACCAGGCCGCGCAGGCGCACGGAATTGTCCTGCAGCCGCCGCAACGCCGCCTGGACCGTCTCGCGCGGGGTCCGGTTCCAGTGAACGGCCATGACCGTGACGTCGGCGAGACCGCCCATCGTCAGGACATCGATGGACAGCATCACCGGGGGAGCCTCGATGAGGACGAGATCGAAGTTCTCTCGAGCCCGCTCTATGAAACTCTCGAAAGCCGGCGTCAGGAAGAGGTCGTGCGAGTCGCCGTTCTCGGCGCGATGCAGCACCACGACCCTGCCGGGGTCGTTCCGCATTGGGAATCCCGCCGGGTCGCCGAACACGACATCCTCGAGGCTGGGCTGGTCGGCCTCCGCGTAGCGGCGCGGCGTGCTGTCGATCACGAGGGTCCGGATGCCGCGCTGAGCCAGGAGACTCGCCATCGCCATGCAGAGAAGCGACTTGCCCTCGCCAGGTACCGAGGACGTCACCATGACGACCCGGGGCTCGGCCAGAGCGCGGGCTCCGGTGAGCGATGCGCTGACGAGGCGTATCGATTCGTCGAACATCCGGACCTCGGCGGTCGACGAGCTGCCGGTGAGTTCCGGTACCATCCCGAGGCAGCGGTGGGCGGTTTCGTGCGCGATCTCGGCATCGGACCGGAAGCCTGTGTCGCGCCGGTCCATCATCACGGCGTAGCCGATCCCCACGCCGCTCGCCCCGAGGACGCTGAGGCAGATCAGCATGAGTCGGTTCGGCCCCGACGGGACCGTCACGGGCTTGGCCGCCATGACGATCTGCGTGGTCGACGACTTCATTCCCGTGAGCGCCAGCGCTTGGGCATGGCCGTCGCTGAGCAACTTGAGGCGCTCGCGGATGGCCACCGCGTTGGTCTGCAGGCTCTGCAGCTTGGCGTCCTGCCCCATCCCCTCGACGAGGTTCGCCTTCAGCACGTCGACCCTGTCGGCGAGGTTCGCCTCGTCGGCGGTGGCCGCCTTGACGTCGCTCTCGAGATTGCCGATCGCGCGCTTGATCTCCTCGCGAAGCCGCGATTGCGCGGCCTCGATATTGGCCTTGGCCTGCAGGTAGGCCGGATGACGCGGTCCGGTCGCGGCGACGTTGGCGAATTCCCGCGTGGCCGATTCCGCGCTCTCCAGCATCCTCTGGATCAGGGGCGCGCCGGAAAGGTCCTGCGCCGATGGAGTGCCGCCGGCGGCGAAGACCTCCTGCGCCCGCGACAGGCGCGCCTCGGCGGCGATCCGGGTCTGGCGAGCGGCGGCGAGGTGGGCCACGGCATCACGCACCTCCTGCTGCGGCAGGCTCATGCCCTGCGTGCCGCCCTCCACATAGCCGGTCTGCCGCCTGTAGCGATCGACGGCAGCCTCGGCGTTCTCGAGTTCCCTCCGGCTCTCGCCGATCTGCTCCTCGAGCCAGGTCCTCGTCCGCTCGGCCGCCGCCACCCCCATCTCCAGGCGGTTGCGCAGATACGCGTCGACCACGGCGTTGACGATCCGCGCCGAACGCTCCGGCGAGGTCGAGTTGTAGGACACGTTGATCAGGTAGGCCCGCGTGTCGTTGGTCACGGTGAGGTTCCGCGAGACTTCGCGGGTCACCGCCTCCACCGAGGCGATGGAATCGGCGGCCTCCTTCGTCGATCCGGGTAGTACCGTGGAAAGGATGCGGGAGACGAAGCCCGGCCCCCGCGCGAAGGCCGGGTCGTCCTGGAGCTTGAGGTCCTCGACCGCATGTCTGACGGTGGCCAGCGAACGGATCACCCGCGCCTCGCTCTCGACGATGGCCCCGGCGTCGAGACTGGTCGCAGCCTGCTGGTTCGGCGACGTGGCCTGTGAGGCAGCGACGCGGCTGAGATCGACCTGGATCAGGGATTCGGCGCTGTACTTGTCGGGTAGCGACCAGCAGATGGCGGTCGCGAGCACCAGGGCGGCGGCGGCGAGCCCGACGATCACCCGGCGATGCCGAAGGATCGCGGTGAGGAACCCCAGGGTCTGGGCTTCGTAGGTCTGGCGGAGCACGACGCTGACCCCGCTCTTCGAGTGGTCCAGAACCCGGTTCATTCCGTCCTCGTTGATCGTGGCATGTGCGGCGCTCCGGTCGGAGGATCGGCCGTCTTCCGGGCATCCGGGCCATGACGGCGGAGCTTTCATCCACCATCCGGCCGATCCACCGTCTGGTCGGTGTGATTGAGCGGGATTTCGACTTGGCTTGGGAAGTGAGATCACGGACTAATTCGTTCGCCCCGGCGCTCTAGACCGTTTTTCAACTTCCTTTCGGCGAAAAGTAACCCTCACTGTTTTGCAGAAACCGGTACAGGGCCGGCGGCATCGAGATCTCGTTCCGGCCGCAACTGTAACGGAAGGTGATAATTGCTCCCTGCAGGATCGAACTGGTGGATGACCGCTCGGCACAGCCCTCACCGGCAGCGATCCCCGTCGCGCACTTCGCTCACCGGACGGCGGGAGCCATGACGTGGCGCGCGCTCCGCCATGCGCTGCCCCTCGCCGGGCTGATCCTCTGGCAAGGGGGCGACCCGGCGCGGGGAGAGGGCGCGGAGGGCGGCTGCCCCGGCAAGGCCGTGCGCGTCGCCGCCGGCGAATCGATCCAGCGGGCCGCGATCCGTGCCGGAGAGGGCGGGACCATCTGCATCGGCGCCGGCCTCTACCGGATGCAGGAGATCGCGCCCTTGCGGGGTCAGACGTTCCTCGGCGAGCCCGGCAGCGTCCTCGACGGTTCGCGCATCGTCCGGCAGTTCGAACGGGCGGGCCCGTACTGGTCCCTCACCGGATTGTACCCGCGCCATGTGGGCGCCGGCCGGTGTCGCGGCGGCGGCTCGCTCTGCCTCCTGTCGCTGGCCGTGTTCCTCGACGGACAGCCGCTCACCCGCGTCGCGTCGCGCGGCGATCTCGGTCCCGGACGTTACGTAGTGGAGGCGGCGGCCGGCCGCGCGATCCTCGCCGACAACCCGGAGGGACGCCGCGTCGAGGTCAGCGCGGCGCGCTTCGCCTTCCGCAGCCGGGCCGCCGATGTGCGGATCAAGGGGCTCGTCGTGGAGAAATACGACACGCCGACCCAGATGGGGGCGATCCGCGGCGGCGACGGCACCGGGTGGCGCGTGGAGGATTCGCAGATCCGCCTGAATGCCGGGCTCGGCGTCGATGTGGGCTCCGACGGGGCGATCACCGGCAGCACGATCGAGCGGAACGGCCAGCTCGGCGCGGCCGCGCAAGGCCAGCGGATCCTGATCGAGAACAACCGCATCGCTTGGAACAACACGGCCGGCTTCGACCCCGAATGGGAGGCCGGCGGCCTCAAGATCACCCAGAGCCAGGAGGTGGTCCTGCGCGGGAACCGCGTCCACGACAATGCGGGTCCGGGCCTCTGGTGCGACATCGATTGCCGCGACGTCCTGTTCGAGAAGAATACGGTGGAGAACAATTCCACCGCCGGGATCTTCTTCGAGATCTCCTACGACGCCGTGATCCGCGGAAATACGCTGCGCTTCAACGGCGCGGGCCATCCGGTCTGGTTCTGGGGGGCCGACATCCAGGTGGCGGCCTCGAGCGGCGTCGAGGTCTTCGACAACACCATCACCGTCCGGCCCGACGGCCGCGCGATCGTGCTCGTCGACCAGGGCCGCGAGAAGGACGGCGGCGGCTTCTACAGGACGACCGGAAACCGCGTCCACGACAACCGGATCCTGTTCACCGGCAGGGGCAGCGCCGGCGGCGTCACGGATACGAACGAGGCCGCCCCGAATGCCCGAATCATCGAGGAGGGCGGCAACAGTTTCGACAGAAACACCTACGCCGCGCCCGCCGACGTGAAGCCGGTCTTCATCTGGGGGCGGACGCCCATCGACTATGCCGGTTTTCGCGATGCCGGGCAGGAGAAGCTCGGCCGCCTCGTCACGCGGACGGCACCACCTTGAGAAGCCCCCTCGTCGGCCAGCGCGACGTGTCGCCCCTCGCGGATGCGGCGCGGGACTTGAAGAGCATCAGGTTGTGGCCCGACAAGATCATCTCCCGCCGCTCGCGCAGGAGGATGTCCTGCAGCGGAAAGCTGGTTCCGTCGCCCGGCAGCATCCAGTCGTGCGGTTCGACGATGATCGCATGCGGCTCGGAGACCCAGCCGATCTCGCCGGAGAACACGTCCTTCTCGAAGCCCTCGACATCGATCTTGACGATCAGCAACTCGCCATTGGGGATCAGGTCCTTGAGTTCCGCGATGACGGTGATGGGGATGCCGTGGTCGGAGCGCTCGGTCCGTCCCCTGTCGGCGTTGCCGTTGCCGTGTTCGAGGTTCACGCAGCCGCTCCGGCCGCCGAGGGCGGTGGGGACGACGCAGATATTGGCGCAGACCTCGGTGTTCTGCCGGCAGACGACGAGGTTGTCCTCGTCCGGCTCCACCGCCAGCACGACCGCCCTCGGATAGGCCCGCGCGAAATAGCGCGCCGCGATTCCCACATTGGCGCCTCCGTCGATGATGATCGGCGTGTGTCCCGCCGCGCAGATCCGCTCGTACTCGCTCCGGGTGGCCGCCCCCTGGCGGACCCGGTCGAGGTCGTAGATCATGCGGCCGAAGACGGATCTCAGCACCTCCATGTCCGACGTGTGCGGCCGGATGTAGAACGCACCGTGGATCGTCCGGACTAGACGGGCCCCGCGGGAGGATGCGCGGCGGTGCAGCCCGCGCAGGAGCACGGGCAGGCCGAGTTGCTTGACGTCGCTGTAGTGCCTGTAGGCGCGATCGACGAAATCCATCTTCGGTCTCCCTGCCGGGCAACGGGGTGTCGTCCATCGCGGAACGGGACGGTACCGACGGACGATGCGGTCCCCGGATCAGGCGCTCTTGCGCACGGGATAATGCATCAGGCCGTCGAGCCTGCGCCGGAGGATGGCGGCGAGCTTGTCGACGGCGGGCTCTTGGAACAGCGTCTCGTGCGTCGCCGCGATCTTGTGGATGTCGATCCCCCCCCGGACGAGACCGCCCCAGCCGAGATCCGGGCCGGCGAGGAGATAGGGGACATACGCATCCGTCGAGCGGAACAGCAGCATGCTCCCGGCGTAGGGCTCAGGCGTGTAGCGGCTCTGCGCGACGAGATAGGCGTTCATGATGAACTGCGCGCGGTACATGTCGGGGATCGGGACGTTCGGGTCGAAGCGCTCCCGCGCGAATTCCGCGGCGCGGCGGCGGCGCTCGATCAGGCGGGACGGCCATCCCAGCGTGTAGCCGAGGCTCCAGCGGCGGACCGCCCAGAGCCGCTCGACCGTGCTGTGATGCTGCGCGACGCTGGTGGTCGACAGAGTGTCGAAGAGGACCAGGAGCGCGATGGAATAGCCCGCGCGCGTCAGTTGCTGCGCGACCTCGTAGGCGATCACCCCGCCACCGGAATAACCCGCGATCCGGTAGGGACCGTGCGCATCGACCTCGCGGATGGCCGCGATGTAGGAGGCCGCCATCTCCTCGATGGATTCCAGCGGCGCGAGCCGCCCATCGGCACCGCGCGCCTGCAATCCATAGAAGGGCTGGTCCCGGCCGAGGCGCCGGCTCAGCTTCTCGAAGTTGAGGACGTTGCCCTGGCCGCCATGGATGCAGAAGATCGGGGCACGGGTGGGCACGCCCCGGCAGATCTCCACCAAAGGCGACCAGGCGACGGACGGCATGACCAGCACCTTGTCCGGCTCGCCTCCCCCGGCGGCGCCCTCGTCCGTGGGTTCCGGCGCGACCATTCCGCCGACCAGAGTCGCTAATTGGCGCAGGGTCGATGCACGAAACAGGGTGGCGATCGGCAGATCCACGTCGTGATTCTTGCGGATCCGGGCAAACAACCGCACTGCCAGCAAGGAAAAACCGCCAAGCTCGAAAAAGTCGTCCTGGGGACGCACGACGGCGATGCCGAGCAGGTCCGCCCAGTATCCGGCGATCTGACGCTCGAGAGCGTTCGCGTAGTCGAGATCGCCGCCGACCGGCTTGGCCGAACGCTGCGCCGACATCGTTTTCGGACGAATGGCTGCAAGGGTTTCCCGGCGCAGGTCTGACAGGGCGATCGACGAGGCCACGATCCCGGCGCCCCGGCAGTCGAGCACCCGGCGGAGCAGTTCGGGAGCGTCGGCCGCCATGATGCCGGCATTGAGCCGCGCCTCCAGGCTCGGCGGACGGGCATCTGCCTGCGAGGACTTCACCGATCGGGACACGCTCTGCAGGGTGAAGTCCTCGAACACGGCGAGCGGTACCCCGTTCACGTCGCCGATCACCACGTCGAACCGAGCGGAGGCACCGTGCTGAAGCGCCGTCAGTCGTACGTGACTGCGGATTCGGCGAGGCCAGCGCCCCGGGGGAAGCCGCATGCGCTCGATCGACGTAGGGACGTAGACCATGTCGTCGGCCGGGGGCGCGAGGAGATGCAGCCCGAAGGTGGTCGCGAGATCCGTGAGCGCGGGGTGCGCCGTGATGCCGTCGAGGTCGGCAGCGAACTCGGCGGGCAGTTCCAGTTCGGCCACGGCCTCCCAATCACCGCGCTCGATCCAGCGTATCGTGTGCCAGCGCGGCCCGAACGTCACGGTCTCACCCTGCGGAAAACCAAGGCCCGGAAGCGCGTGCACCCCCTCCCGACGCGCCGCCCGGCGGGCCACCCTCCGGACAGCCCAGGGCAGGGCCGATCCCGGCCACAGGGTGGCGCGCGCATGTTCGACCCATTCTTCGCCCAGGAGGGGGCGGCTCTCGACAGACATTCTGTACCCGCCGCTGGCAAGAACCGTGAGCGTGGTCCGTACGAGACGCTTCACCTCAGGTTCGAACACGAGGGGAAGATCGACGGTGAGCCCGCGCAGGTCGACACCCGTCGATGCGAACCCCGCCGTGGCGGCGGCCAAAGCGATCTCGGCATAGGCCGCGCCGGGCAGGATCGGACGTCCGTCGAGGACGTGCTCCGCCAGGACCCACATACGCGCAGGATCGTAGAGCGCCTGAAAGGTGATGGTGGTCTCGGTGCGACCCGTCTCGGCCCCGAGGAGCGGGTGCCCTTCCCGGGTACCGGACAGGGACGCTCCCCCGTGGATCCGGGCCGCCATGCCGATGTCGCCCCAGATTCCCCATGCCACCGACAGGCCATCGCTACGGCGGGCGGCCAGGGCGTCCAGGGCGGTGTTGGCGGCGGCGTAATCGATCTGTCCGGGCGGACCGATCTGGGCGCTCGTGGACGAGAACACCGCGAACAGATCGAGGCTTCCCTGCGGTAGCAGGGCATCGAGGACCAAACCGCCGGCCAGTTTCGGCGCCATGACCCGCCGGCTGGATTCCAGGGTCTTTTCCAAGATTGGGCCGTCGTCGATGGAGCCCGCAGCATGGAAGACCCCGTGGATCGCGCCGAAACGCTTCCGCGCGGCGGCGATCACCCGCTCCATGGCGGCGTAGTCGGTCACATCGGCGCTCAGCGACAGGATCTCGGCTCCCTCCGCCTCCAGAGTGTGGATCGCTGCCGCATGCGCGGAGGCATTGCGTCCCACCAACACGAGGCGCGCCTTCACGTCGCGCACCAGCCACGAAGCGAGGGTGAGGCCGAGTCCGCCGAACCCGCCGGTGATGAGATAGACGCCGCTCTGGCGCAGGCGGTGCGGTAGCCCGGCAGGATCCTCGATCCGCGCCGGGACCATCCGCTGAACCAGGCGTATGCCGGCGCGATGAGCCACCAAATCGACGCCGTGCTCCGCATCGCATTCCGCGAGGATACGGGCGGCCTCCGCCACCGGATCCGCGTCGCGGATGGGGCCATCCTCGCCGCCGAGGTCGATGACCTGCGTCGCCAGGCCCGGCATCTCGCGTGGCAGGACACGGCACAAGCCGAGGAGGGTCGCGCGCTCCGGGTAGCGGGCCGCGTGGTTCGGGGGCGACTGGCTCTCCCGCGTCACGATGGTCAGGCGCTTGGGCAGGGCGACGTCGCAATATTGCATCGCTTGGCAGAGGGAGAGAAGGCTGTCGAAACCCAGCATCTGTTCGGCCGAGGGGCGATCCAGGGATGGGTCGGGCATGCTCATCGACCAGAGGTGGAGGATGTGATCCGGCACCATTCCTTCGCGGTCGAGGGCCGTGATCAGGTCCCGGTATTGGGTCGGCTGGTCGGGCCGCAACTGGAACAGGCGGTTGCGGACGGTGAAGGTTTCGCCGGAGCGCACGACCGCCACGCTGACGCCCCGGTTTTCGAGAGCCGTGAGGATCGCGGTGCTCAGGCGCGACGCGTCGGCGAAGACCAGCCATGTCCGGTCCGGCGTGGCCCGGTTCGGCGCGACCGACGCAGGCAACCATTGCGGCACCGAGAACCAGTTTTCCATCGCGTCGAGGCGCTGCAGCACGGGCGCCTCGGCCTCGGCGACGACCGGTATCGCACCCGACCGCGTCGGCTCGATCCAATGCCTGTGCTTCTCGAAGGCGTAGGTCGGAGCAGGAACCCGGCGCGCATCGCCGCCGCGAACCGCCGCCCAATCGACGGCATGGCCGCAGGCCCAGAGCTTGCCGATCGCGGTCAGGGCGACGGAGACGTCCGATTCCGTGTCCCCCGGCTGGCCCATGGTCGGAGCGATGGCCAGAGGCGCGAAGCCCCCGCCCTCCGCGAGACGCGCGAGGGCACCGAGGCTGTGGCCCGGCCCGATCTCGAGGAGCGCCCGGTCCGGCTCCGCCAGGATCGCCGAAACGCCGGCCGCGAAGCGGACCGTCTGCCTGAGATGCGACACCCAATAGTCCGGCCGCGTGAGTTCACCCGGACCGACGAACGCGCCGCTGAGGTTCGAGACGAAGGGAAGCGTGGGCTCGTGGAGGGCGATCGATGCCAGGCATGCGCGAAACCGGTCGAGGAAGGGGTCGAGCATGCGCGAATGGGCGGCGACGTCGATGCGCAGGCGGCGGAACTCGATCCCGTCCTCCGCCAGCCGCCGTTCCAGGGCGGCGATCTCGTGGACGGAGCCGGTCGCCACCGTGAGCGTCGCGGCGTTCTCCGCGGCGATGTCGAGGGCGTCACCGATCCGCTCGCGCAGCTCGGCCGAGGGCAGCGACACCGCCAGCATGGCGCCCGCGGGCGCGGCCTCGAAGATCTGCCCGCGCAGGACGACGACGGACAGGGCATCGGCGAGGGACATCACGCCGGCGATGCAGGCGGCGGCATACTCGCCCATGCTGTGCCCGATCACGGCGGCGGGGCGGATGTTCCAGGCGAGCATCATGCGCGCCGTGGCGTATTCGACGATGAACAGGGCCGGGATGGTGTAGCGCGGCCGCGCGAGGAGGGCGGCGGCGGCGGCATCGCCCGGTTCGCTGTCGAGGAGCAGCGCCCGCAGGCCGTCCGGGGCATCGGGCGGCAGCAGCGCCAGACAGGCCTCCAGCGCCTCCCGAAAGGCCGGGACCTCCCGGTAGAGATCGCGGCCCATGCCGGGATACTGCGCCCCGCCGCCGGGGAACATGAAGACCGCGCCGACGGTCCCGGCGCCGACGCTCCCCGTGCCCATGCGGCGATGCGTGTGGCCGGCCAGGATCTCGCACGCCCCCGCGCGATCGCCGGCGATGACGGCGCAGCGATGCGGGAAGGCGCGACGGCCGGTCTGGGTGGTGAAGGCCGCGTTCGCCAGGGTGAGGTCCGGCGAGGGATCGGCCAGCGCCTCCCGCCATTTGCGCTTTGCCCCGTCGAGGGCCTCGGCGGTTCGTGCCGACAGGGCGAGGATCTGCCAGTCCCGCGCGGGACCCGGCACAGGCACGGCCGGGGCTTCTTCCAGGATGACATGGGCATTGGTGCCGCCGACCCCTAGTGAGTTCACCGCGGCGCGCCGAGGCGTGCCGGTGCGGGGCCAGGGCCTGGCCGACGTGACCACGGAGAACGGGCTCGCGGCAAAATCGAACCGGCCATTGGGCCGCGCGCAGTTCAGGCTCGCGGGCAGTTCCTCGTGATGCATCGCCAGGGCGACCTTGATCAGGCCCGCCACCCCGGCCGCCGTGTCGAGATGCCCGATATTGGTCTTCAGCGAGCCGATGCCGCAGAACTGGCGCCGGCCGGGAACGGAATAGGCCTCGCTCAGGGCCGCGAGTTCGATGGGGTCGCCCACGGGCGTGCCGGTGCCGTGGGCTTCGATGTAGCTGACGCTGCCGGGGTCGATTCCCCCTACCGCGAGGGCCTCGGCCGCCGCGCGTGCCTGCCCCTCGACGCTGGGCGCGAGGTAGCCGGCCTTGGTCGAGCCGTCGTTGTTGACGGCAGATCCGCAGATGACCGCATAGATGTGGTCGCCGGCGGCGATGGCGTCTTCCAGGCGGCGCAGGGCCACGATACCGGCCCCGCTGCCGAAGAGGGTGCCGTTGGCCTCGTCGTCGAAGGCACGGCAATGCCCGTCCGGCGAGAGAATCTCGCCCTCAGCAGCCCGGTAGCCCTGTCGGTGCGGCACCTCGATGGTCACGCCGCCTGCCAAGGCCATGTCGCACTCGCCCGACAGTAGGCTCTGGATCGCGAAATGGACCGCCACCAAGGATGTGGAGCAGGCGGTCTGCACCGAGATGCTCGGCCCCTGCAGGTTGAGGAGGTAGGAGGCTCGGGTCGCGAGGAAGTCCTTGTCGTTGCCCGTATGACGCAGGAGGAAGAGCCCCACCTGTTCGAGGAGCTCGGCATTGGTGAGCAGGTTGTTGGCGAAATAGGCCTGCATGCCGCAGCCCGCGAAAACGCCGATGGCTCCCGCGAACGTCTCGGGACAATGGCCTGCATCCTCCAGCGCCTCCCAGGTACATTCGAGGAAATGGCGGTGTTGGGGGTCGAGAATGGCCGCCTCCCGAGGGCTCAGGCCGAAAAATCCCGCATCGAACGCTTCCATGTCGGGCAGGACCATTCCGGCCTTCACGTAGCGCGGGTCGCGCAGATGCGTGGCCGAGACACCGGAGGCCAACAGCTCCTCGTCACTGAACCAATGCGTCGCTTCGCGCCCCGCCCTCAGCAGGCGCCAGAGGTCGCCCGTCGTGGCTGCGTCCGGAAACCGCCCCGCCATGCCGACGATGGCGATCCTGCCGGTTGCATCACCTGCCGTTTCAGGGGTCGGCGAAATCATGACGTACCTCACGTTTCTCTACTGGCCGATGGCTACGCGACGGGCGCCGGCATCTCCTGGCGCCGTCTCAGCGCCTGCCGCGCCTTGGCCCGATCGTGTCCCCGGTCGGTTGCCGAGGGGCCGGTGGCGAATCCTCCGAGATGCAGCGAGAGGGTGCGGATCGTGGGGAAGCGGAACAGGTCGGTGATCGCGATTTCCCGGCGGAGCTCCTCGCCGAGACGGCGCTGGACCTGCACCACGAGGAGGGAGTGACCGCCGAGGTCGAAGAAGTTCTCGGTTGTGGCGACGACCGGCCGGCCGAGCGCTTCGCCCCAGATGCCGGCGATCAGCGCCTCCACTGAACTCATCGGCACTTCGGGCGGAGCAGCGGCCTCCGGTGCCTGATGCGGCGCGGGCAGCGCGCCTCGGTCGACCTTGCCGTTCAGGGTCATCGGGAGGGCGGGCAGAACGACGATCACGGCCGGGACCATGAAGGCTGGCAGCGTCGAGGCGACTGCCTCGCGCAGGGCCTCGGGCCGCAGGGTCGCGCCGTCCCTGGCGGTGACGTAGCCCACCAGGCGCTGGTCGCCGTCGCTATCCTCGCGCGCCACCACGACGGCGGCGGCGATGCCGGGCTGGCGCGCCAATGCGGTCTCGATCTCGCCGAGCTCGATACGGTGCCCCCGGACCTTGACCTGGTGATCGAGCCGCCCGAGGAAGATCAGCGCTCCCGAGGCGTCCCGGCGGACGAGGTCGCCCGTCCTGTAGAGCCGCCCCGGACCGAAGAGATTGGGAATGAACCGCTCGGCCGTCAGCTCGTCGCGGCCGAGATAGCCACGGGCGAGGCCCTCCCCGCCGATATGGAGCTCGCCCGCCACATAGGCCGGGCACGGGCGCCGGTGCGCGTCGAGCACGTGCAGCACCGTGTTGGCGATGGGTTCGCCGAGGGTCACGCCGCGTTCCACGCCGTCGATCTCGACCACGGCCGACCAGATCGTCGTCTCCGTCGGGCCGTACATGCCGAGGAATTTACCGGGCAGCAGGTCGCGCAGCCTTCCGGCGAGGTCCACGCTCAGGGCCTCGCCGCCCACCATCATGGTGCCGAGCTGCGCGAGGGCGCGCCGGCCCGCCGCATCGGCCACCAGCATCCGAGCCATGGAGGGGGTGCATTGGAAGTGGGTGACCCGGTGCCGGACGATCTCCTCGGGAACCGAGGCGGGCACCGTCGCGGTGAGGGTTCCGGCCAGAACCATCAGCCGTTTCAGGTGCTCGAGATGGTCGAGGGCGAGATCGGTCGGCACCCCGAAATCGATGAGGCAGGCGATCTCGTCGGTCCCGATGCGCCGCACCGCCTCGACCATGCCGAGGCAGGATTCCGGGGTGCCGAACAGGCCGCCGGTGCGGTGATAGCGCTCGAAGGCGTGGTCCAACAGCGCGTCGCGATCGGCGGGTGACAAATCCTCGGCGTCGAGGATCTCGGCCGGGGTGCGACCGTCGGAGGCCGCGCGCTGGACGAAGGTCGGGAAGGTCCAGGCGGCCTGCCTGACCAGATCCATCGCGCTGCCGAGGTAGCGCTTCATGGGCTCGCGGACGGTCTCGCGGACCGCGTCCTCGTCCTCGCCCACGAAGGTATGGAGCATGAGGGTCACGTGTCCCTCACCGGCATGCCCGGCCTCCCGCCAGGCCATGCGGTATTGCCGGATCTTGTCGGCCAGCTCCTCGAGAGTCTGGCCGAGGAGATGGGTGAGGACGCCGCATCCCAGCCGCCCGGCCTGGACGAAGGTGTCGGGGTTGCCGGCCGCCGTGAGCCACATCGGCAGTTCGGGCTGGATCGGGCGGGGCATCGTGCCGATCTCCACGACCTTGCCCAGCGGATTGGGAAACGGCAGGCGCTCGCCGCGCCAGAGGCGGCGGATGTCATCGATCTGCCCCGCCATTCTCTCCTTGCGCGCGGCGAAGCGCTCGGGCGCCAGGACGAAGTCGTTCGGCTGCCATCCCGACGCGAAGGCGATCCCTGCCCGGCCCTTCGACAGGTTGTCGATCATCGCCCAGTCTTCGGCGACGCGCAGGGGATGGTGGAGCGGCAGGACGCAGCTGCCCGCGCGGATCTTGACGCGCTCGGTGCAGGCGGCGAGGGCGGCGGCGCTGAGGGCGGCGTTGGGGTAAAGGCCGCCGAAGGCGTGGAAGTGCCGCTCCGGCGTCCACACCGCCTCGAAACCGTTGCGATCGGCGAAACGTGCGCCTTCGAGCAGCAGACGGTACTTGTCCTGCGGGTCCGCCGCGTCGTCGTTCGAGAAGTAGAACAGGCTGAAGCCGGGGCCGGAACTCCGCTCGGAGCGCTGGCCGTGCAGCACCACCGTAAAGCCGCGCGCCAGGGTCCAGAGGATTTCGAGCACCGAGATGTCGAAGGACAGGCTCGTCGCCGCGAGCCAGGTGCCGGGGGGGTCGTGCGGGATGCGGGCATCCATGCCGGCGCAGAAATTCATCAGGTTGCGATGGGTGATCGCCACACCCTTGGGCCGGCCGGTCGAACCCGAGGTGTAGATGACGTAGGCGAGATCCTGCCCGCCGGCGCGACCGGGGGGCGGCGCGGCTTCGCCGCTGGCCTCCGCGGTGTAGAGCACCTGCGCCGGAGCGAAGGCGAGGCGATCCTGGATGGGGTGGCTCGTCAGCAGGACCTCGGCGCCCGAATCTTCGAGCATGTAGGCGAGGCGCTCGCGCGGATAGTCGGCATCGAGGGGCAGGTAGGCCGCACCGGCCTTCAAGGTCGCGAGGACGGCGACGACGAGATCGGGCACCCGCTCGTGGCAGATGCCGACGATGGTCCCCGGCCCGATTCCGGCCGCGACGAGGCGGCCGGCGAGTTCCCCGGCGGCGCGGTCGAGCTCGCCATAGGTGAGGCGGGTTTTGCCCGCGACGACGGCGTCCCGCTCGGGCAGCTCGGCCGCCCTGGCGGCGATCTCGTCCTGGATCGTGCGATTGTGCGGGAAAGGCAGTGTGGTGGCGTTGAGCGCCGCCACGATGGCCGCCTCTTCCTCCGGCACGAGGGGGAGCGCGCCGAGGCGAATCTCGGGATCGGCCAGGAAGGCCTGGAGGAAGGCCGCGAACTGCCTCGCCATGGCTTGCGCCACCTCGACCTCGAAGGTCCGGCCGCAGACGAGGAGCTCCGCCCGGCTTTCGCCCTCGCTCAGAACCAGCAACAATTCGGAGCCGGAACGCGTCAGGAGACCCGGTTTCGCACCGCCATGGACCAGGCCTATCTTGCGCCATGCGACGGCCCTTTCGCGCATTTCGGGAGAGGCGGCGCGTTGCGGTAGATCGGCGGCCAGAATGCCCCTCGCGGCGAGGTCGGCGCGCTCGGCTGCGAACGCCGCCCGGAGCTCCGCAACCGAGCCGTCCCGGTCGACGGCCAGGGTCAGGGGACGGTCCGGCAGGAACCACGGCTCAAGCCCGGTCCCCGTTTCGTCCTGGGCCTTGGCGGCCTCGCTCAACGCCAGCGTGACGCGAGGTGTGTCGCAGACGAGGCCGATCCAGGCGAGGAAGGCCGCCGCCGCATCGTCCGGGCTCGCCGTGCGGGCCAGCGGGATCGCGATCCGGTGAGGGGCGGCATCGGAACCACCGCCCCCGCGACGGGGATAAGGCAAGGTCGGCGCGGCGACCGTCTCCAGGCGCTCGATCCAGAACGCTTCGTGGACGGCGGCGAGGCGTTGGGCGGACGCGAGCGCCTCGGCGCGCGCCTCCTCGATCTCCGGCAGGACCGTGCCGGGGCTGAACAGAATGTCGGCCGGCTCGCCGAGCAGAGTGGTGAGGCCGGAAAGGACGATCTCGCGATCAGCCGTCGCGACCGAAACGAGGTCGGGGCCCACCCGCATGATCGTACCGGGCCGGAGGTGAGCGGAGGCGGGACCGATCTCCGCGCCCCGGACCAGGACCAGATCCTGCCCGGTGAAAATCTTCGGGCGCGCCAGCGGATTGTGCACCGGGCCGAAATCTAGGGCGCGGACGAGGGCGGCGATCCGGGCGGCGGGCTGGCGGAAATCCAGGGTCGCGGCGCGATCCGGGCGCTTGAGCCGGCCATGATAGAGGCGCTCGCCCCGCTGCGGCCTCGCTTCCACGCGGCCCGAGACGAGCCCGTCGAGGAGGGTGGCGAAACTGGAGGCTCCGGCCTCGTAGCAGCGGCCGTTGAGGCTGAAGACGGTGTCACCGGGCAGGATGTCGAAATGCTCCTGCGCCAGGATGGCGCCGGTATCGATGGTCTCGTCGATCTGATGCCAGGTGACGCCATGCGAGGTCTCCCCGGCGAGGATCGCCCAGGTCGTGGCATGGAGGCCGGCATGTCTCGGCAGGGGGCCATCGTGAAAGTTGATCGCCCGGCGCCGGACGCGGGCGAGCACGGCCGATGGGATCACGTCGAGATTGCCGACGCTGAACAGGAAATCCACCGGAGGATCGCGATGGCCGGCGGCCAGGAACGCATCCTTGTCGATGATCGCGATCCCGGCGCGGCGCGCCCATTCGGCGGCGCGCCGATCCCGCGTGATCACGGCGGAGATCGCATGCCCGGCGGCCAGGAAGAGCTCCGCGCATCGGATCAGCAAGGTTCCGTCGCCGATGAAGTAGGCGGTGGACCGCCCATCGTCGTCGGCCTGACGGATATCCGTTTCGTCCTGGGAACGGTTCTCGATGAATTCCATCTCGACAGGCTCCGGCATCGCTGCGCGTCACAGAGATCGATGTTTGGCGATGACGCATCCAAGGCTTCGCATTCACCGCGCAAAGACGGCGATGCATCGCGCCGTCATTCGAAAAAATCACGAATACATCGACACAACCAAACTATAAATGCATCATCGCGGAATATAACCGACACAAATTTGACGTTAAATCACTTGGATAACGATTTTTCACTCAGCGCGACTTAGAGAATGACTTTAATCCAAGCTCGGCAAGGAGAATGCGGCGCGAATGCGCCCAGGAGAAGCGCTACTTGGGATTACTTAGCTTTTTCTCCGCGGATACTCCCTCGCCACGGGCGGGTTTCTGTTGCGGCGCGGCCCGGACCGGTGACGGACGCAAGAGGGCGGAGACCGGCACACGCTGTGGCGCGCCGTCCGGTCCCGGACCGGCCTCACCGTCGTCGAGGCCCCCTTTCGCCACGGGCTGAGCGCCGGAGGAGGCCGGCATCGACGCCGCGTCGCTCGCCTGAGGCCGCCCACGGTTCGGGCGCGGGGGCGCGCGGCGAACGGCGGAGGCCGTTGGTTGTGGCTGGGCCTTCAGAGGCCCGAGGCCACGGGAATGGGCGACTGCGTCGAGGGAAGCGAAGGTGGCGCTGCCATGCGTCAACCATCCCGGGCGCGGATCGGTGACGGGCGGGACCGCCAGCGGCGCGGCCTCCGCTGACCTGTCCATGGCGACCGGCAGCGCAGCAGACCGGACATCGCTTTTCGCGTCGTCATCGATCGAGGCCAATTCCGTCCGTACCGGCGCATCGCCGTCGCGGGCGCCCCCGGCATTCGCCAGAACCGCTTCGGCCGCCCGGCGCGCCTCATCCGCCGCGGCCTGCGCGCGCATCGCGGCATCGGTGCGCGCCAGGAGATCCGCGGCTTCGGACCGGAGGGTCGAGGCTTCCCGACGGCTCGCCTCGAACTGCTCCTCGAGGCGATGGAGCGCCTGTTCGCGGTCGTCCGCGCGGGCGGCCTGTGCCTGCCGCTCGGATTGCGCCCGCTTCAGATCGGCTTCGACGGTCTCCAATGCCCGGCTTCCCTCATCGAGCTGCCGGCTCAGGAGGGAGCGCGAGATCTCGGCCGCGTCCTTCTCGGAGCGGAGTTCCAGGGCGAGCGTCGCGATCCGGTCTTCGGCCTGCTGCAACGCGACGCGATGTCCGTCGTCGCTCTGGCGCGCCTCGCGCGCACCGACCGACCGGGTCGTCTCGACGACGAGACCGAAGACCAGCGCGGAAAGGATCGATGTCGTCGCCAGCAGCCATGTGAGACTGCCGGGAATACGGGGGCCCGGCCGGTGCGGGCCAATGAGCTCGGCATGGTCGAGCCTGAACGACTCGGCCCAGCTTCCTGCCCCGCCGGACCCTGATTCTACGCCGGCCGACGAGGATGCCGAACCAGCCTGCGCCGCATCGGCCAAGCACCGCCCACCGGCACCCTGCGCGCCTTGAGAGCCGGCAAAGCTGTTTTGCTTGTCTAACCACCTGCCCAGCATAGCGAATCCTACATCACCGCAACTGAATGCCGGTGATTGTACCTCGCGCTGCCAGACAACGGAGATCGAAAGAGACCTACTCCGAACGGTCGATCTGGGACGAGGAGCGAGTCTGAACGAACACGAGGGAATCTATACAATCGATGACTTCGAGATATGCCAGGAATCCGCGGGCACACTCCCCAATGTTCGCTCGTAGAACCATCCGCAATTAACATCCGTATAGAGCTTTCGGATGGCAGATCACAGTCGGGCGCGGCTATCGATCAAATGGGATGACCAAAAAAGGATTATTTAATCGTTTTTTCATTGACGGTCAGATTGTTCCGATCCATACCAGACTCTCACTTTAATGTATCGATTTGTACATTACTTGTAAGTGGAGCGGTCGACTTTATCAGTACGAATTGGTGGGGGGCTGACGATGATTCACGTTTCCGGAACTACCTTTCCACGACCCAATTTTGCATCTACGGCGCGACCCGCAACCGTGATCAGCGGGGGAACGGCGCTCTACAGAGAAGGGTTACGATACATATTGCTGAAGAGCGGGTTCGACGTGATCTCCATGGTCGGAAATCTCGACCAGGCTCAGGATTTACCCGAATCTTCCGACTCGAACCTTATTGTCATCATGAGTATTCCCTCGACGGCGAACGCCCCGACCGAGGAAATCTTGAACGCTCGTCTTCGTTTTCCCAACAGTTTCATCATCTGCATTTGCGCGACCTGCGAGGCCGAGCATGTAGCGCCCATGCTGGAATGCGGTGCGGCGGCTATTCTTTTGTACAGTGCCTGTTCTGATACTTTGGTGCAGGCCCTGGAACTGATCCTGCTCGACCACTGCGTGGTGCCCCATCTGTGCATTGGGGCTGAGGCCGACCCCCTCCCCGGTGAGGAGGAAAGCGGGGAACCGGAGACCGACGAGCCGTTCCCCTCTCAGGATCAGACACTTCATCTGTCAGACCGGGAACTCAGTATCATCGCCTGCTTGATCAAGGGCGATTCAAACCGCGCCATCGCCGAGCGCCTGTCCATCGCCGAAGGACGGGTGAAGGGTAATGTGAAGGCGATCCTCCGAAAGATTAACGTACGGAACAGGACACAAGCGGCCCTCTGGGGTATCAAATATTGTAACTCGGGCGACCGAGCGAGCTTCGCCAAGCATCATCCCGGCGCGGCATCGCTCAACGACACGCTCGAAGGGATGGCGGCCGTATAGAGGCGCCGCCATCCGGGCGGATCCATCCCGTTCGACGGGGTGGATCTCGCAAGACATGACCCGCGCCGAGCAGAGGCGCGGATTCGGACGAGACTGATCCCATCTCTCGTCTCAGATCTATCGTCCTACATCTCTCTTCGGACCCGTGCCGTCTTACGCGGTCCCCGGGCCAATCATACTTGGCCCGGTGCCTTTCGACGCCTTCGGCGTCCGGCTTGACGCTCCTCCCGCTCGACACCACCGCCACGCTCTCACGCCTGGGAAACCCCGCCTCCCGCGAGGTCGGCTCCCCGTGAACGGCCATGCGCTCGCCGAAATCGTCGAAGGACGGCCCGTGCGCTGACGCGCGTCGATACCGAGCGCGAGCGCTCCTTGTTCAGTCGATCGTCGCCGACGAGACGCGCCACATAGGAAACACCCCCGGCTAATCCATTCGCGCCGCGGCATCTTGATTTCGTATTACTGAACTGCACCCCGAACCATCGCTGCTAGTCCCATTGTTCTTTTGCCTTACGAAATTCATCACATTAAATTGAACATCAAGACTGAAGCATTGTTCTCAAGACTGCGATGGATGACAATCATGAACGCGAAAGTTGCTGTCACGGGAGCCGGCGGTTACATTGGCTCCGTCATGGTCGGAGAATTACTTCGGAACGGGTACAGGGTCAGAGCCATAGATGCCTTTTATTTCGGAGACCTTGCTCTCTCGAAATATGATGGCCACCCCAAGCTTGAGATCGTCAAGCAGGACATCAGACTCATCGACCATCATGCCTATGACGATTGCGATTATGCCATCGATCTGGCCGCTTTATCGAACGATCCGTCCGGCGATCTCGACCCGGAGCTGACACGGTCGATCAACGAGAAGGGCCGGATACGGGCCGCCATGGCGGCCAAGCGCGCCGGCGTCCGCCGCTACCTCTTCGCCAGTTCCTGCGCGGTCTACGGCGCCGGCCAGGACATGTTCCTCACCGAGGACGCGGTTCTGCGGCCCCTCACCATCTACGCGCAGACCTGCGCCAGGGCCGAAGAGGCGGTGCTCGCCCTGAATACCGGCCATTTCGCCGCCACCGCGCTCAGGAACGCCACCGTGTTCGGCCTGTCGCCGCGCATGCGTTTCGACCTCGTCGTCAACCAGATGACCTTCGACGCCCTGGATCGCGGCCGCATCACGGTGGGGGGCGACGGATCGCAATGGCGTCCGGTGGTCCATGTGCGGGATGTGGCCGCCGCCTTCCTCAGCGCCCTGCGCGCCCCGTCCGGCGTCGTCGCCGGTGCGGCCTTCAACATCGGCTGGGACAACCGCCAGATCGTCGACATCGCGCTCGCGGTGAAGAACACCGTCACCAAGGCGAGCGAGATCGAGTTCATGCCCTGCGGGCTCGACCGGCGCGATTACCATGTGAGCTTCGCCAAGGCGCGGGAAAGTTTCGGCTTCGGGGCGAGACACCGGATCGAGGATGCCGTCATCGAGATCCAGAACGCCATCGACGCCAAGCTCCTGCGCAACACCGCCGTCTGCAACACGGTCAAGTGGTACAAGATGCTGCTCGCCGACCCGCTCCAGCGGCTGAGCCTGCCGATCCCGGCCGAAGAGGCCATCGCCGCGACCCCGGGCGTGTTTCCCCGCCCGGCCTTCGAGGCCGGCGCCGAGGCGGCGCGCGCCTGAGACGAAACGGGTCCGCGTCCGCCCGGACCCGCATCTCCGACCGGCCGGCCCGAGAGGACATCCATGCGAGCCTATGACGTGCCTCCCTCGTCCACGGTCCGACGGCCGGATGGTGGCTCCCCCTTGTCCGTCCGCCACGTCATCATCGAGAACAAGGAGGGATATCCCTCCTTCGCCAACGGTATTCACCAGAATACGCGCTCCCTCGTCACGGAGCAGACCGTGTCGGGCGAGGCATCCCGCATCCTGTTCCTGTCGCGCGATCCCAACGGGATGACGGTGCCGGCGGGCATCCGGATGGATCATGTCCCGCTGGACGGGCTCAGGATCCTCGGCCGCACGGTCAGCCTGTCGCGCCGCTCCCGCGAGGCCTTCCTCGACGGGGCCGACACGCGGACGATCTTCCACTTCCACGGCGCGCGCCAGCCGCTCCTGGTCTCGCTGACGCGGATGCTGCGCCGTCGCGGCATCCCCTACGTCATCAGCCTCCATGCCTGCTTCTCGCATTTCTACGACCGGGCCGGCCGGCTGGTGAAACCCTCGACCGCCCTCTACGTCCGGCTGCTGGAGCGGCGGGTTCTGGAGGGCGCGCGCTTCGTCCACGTCATCACCGCCCTGGAACAGGCCGAACTCCGCCGCCTGGCGCCCAAGGCCCGGTCGGTCCTCGTGCCCCACGGGGTCTATTCGAGCGCGCTCGGCGGACGTCCGGGATTCGTCGACAGGTCCGGCCCTGCCGGCGGGTTATCAGGCCCTGCCGGCGGCTTGCCCGTCTTCGGCTTCTGCGGCCGGCTGGCGGTGTTCCACAAGGGGCTCGACCTGCTGATCGAAGGGTTCGCCCTCTACCGGCGGCAGGGCGGCAGCGGCCGCCTCGTCGTCATGGGCCCCGGCGACGAGCGAGACGAGCTGATGGCGACGACCCGCCGCCTCGGCATCGAATCCGCCGTGACCTTCGAGGGGCCGCGCTACGGGGCCGAGCGGGACGACATCGTCCGGTCTTGGGACTTCTTCGCCTTTCCCTCGCGCCTCGACCGCTGGCCGACGGCGGCCCTCGAAGCCCAGATTCTCGGCGTGCCGCTCCTCATCACCGCCGAGGCGGGGATGACCGAGGCGATGACGCGGCACGGCGCCGGCCTCCTCATCGAGGATCTGACGGCCGAGGCCGTGGCCCGGTCGCTCGCCCGGGCCGCTTCCCTCGATTCCGCGGAATGGCGGGCGATGTCGCGCGGCGCCCACCGGATGGGATGCTCGGCCGACTGGACCGTGGTCGCGGCGCGCCTGCACGCCCTCTACCGAACCACACCGGCATCGCCGGCTCTCAGCGAAGACATGGAGGCAACCGATGGCAGTCCCGTTCTATAGGCATGCGCTCTCGCCCGACTACGCCGTGCGGGTGGCCTCGGTCCTCGGCAGCGCGTTCCTGACGACCGGCCCCGAGGGCGCGCGCGTCGAGGACCTGCTGCGGGACTTCTTCGCGGTGCCGCATGCCAAGCTCACCTCGAGCTGGACGCAAGGGGCGGTGGCGACCCTCCTCGCCATGGGGATCGGCCCCGGCGACGAGGTCATCGTACCGGCCATGACCTTCGCGGCGACGGCCAACGTGGTGCGCCTCGTGGGCGCGACGCCGGTCTTCGTCGACAGCGACCCGAACACGCTCTTGATCGACCTGGGTCTCGCGGCGGCGGCCGTGACGGAGCGGACGCGGGCCATCATCCCCGTCCATCTCTACGGCCAGATGGTGGACATCCCGGCTCTGCGGGCGGCGATCCCCTCCTCGATCCGGATCATCGAGGACGCGGCCCATTGCTTCGAGGGCAGCCGCAACGGGCGCCGGCCGGGGCAG
Source organism: Methylobacterium sp. CM6247 (assembly GCF_054817925.1). Lineage (NCBI taxonomy): Bacteria > Pseudomonadati > Pseudomonadota > Alphaproteobacteria > Hyphomicrobiales > Methylobacteriaceae > Methylobacterium > Methylobacterium sp. CM6247. The sequence goes on along the minus strand of NZ_JBTXKX010000003.1, from coordinate 1,589,572 downwards.
GACGGCGACGCGGCGATCTTCTCCTTCTACGCCACGAAGAACGTGACCTGCGGCGAGGGCGGCGCCGTCGTCACCGGCGATCCGGTCCTCGCCCGGACCCTGGTCCAGACGGTGCTGCACGGGATGTCCGCCGGCGCGGCCCAGCGCTTCCAGGGCGGGACCTACAACCATTGGGACATCGACCGCCTCGGCACCAAGGCCAACCTGCCGGACCTGCTGGCGGTCCTGCTCGCGCCGCAGATCGAGCAGATCGAGGTTCAGTGCGCCCGGCGCGAGGCGTTGAGCCGACGCTACGAGAGCGCGCTCGCCGGCACCCCGTTCACCTGGCCGGCCATGGAGCCGGGCGTGGTCTCGGCCCGGCACCTGTTCCCGATCCACGTGCCCGACGGGCGCCGCGACGACATGCTCCGGGCGCTGGGCGAGGCCCGCATCGGCACGACGGTGAATTACCGCAGCGTGCCCACGCTGACCCTCTACCGCGACGTGCCGGAAGCATCGTCCCTGCCCGTGGCGCAGGAATGGGGCGAGGGCACGCTCTCGCTGCCGCTCTTCCCGGATCTCCGCATCGACGAGCAGGACGAGGTGATCGAGACCGTGCTGGCCCAGGCCTCCGCGTTCTGGCCGAAGCCCGCCCTGAGGACCGCGACCGGACGGTGAGCGCGTTCCCACCGAAACCTGTTCTTCCGTCTTTCCAACCTATTACCTCACCCTGAGGCGCCGCGAAGCGGCCTCGAAGGAGGGCTCCAGTCCTCGCTCAGCGAACTGGAGGGCTCCTTCGAGGCCCTTTGCTTGCGCAAAGCGCGCCTCAGGATGAGGTGAGAGGGCGGGAAGATCCGTCGTCTTGCAACGATACAGACTTCCCCAAGTAAACTCCTCAAGTAGAACCGACACACGAAAGCCGCCCCGCAGTCGCGGGGCGGCTTTCGCTCGGTCGGTGCCTTCGGGGGATTACCCAGCGGCGATGGCGAGCTCCGGCAGCACCGCTCCCTGCGGCTGCGTCAGGTCGATCCGTGGCGCCGGGCGCTCCGCCGTGACGCTGCGCCGGCCGATTCCCACATGGCGGAAACCGGCCTCCGTCGCCTCCGCCACCGGGATGATGTTGCGGTAATCGACGAGGACCGACCCCGCCATGCGCGAGCGGAGCCGGGCGAGGTCGAGGGTGCGGAACACGCTCCATTCCGTCACGATCGCCACGGCATGGGCGCCGGCCACGCAGGAATAGGGGTCGGTGGCGTAGGCGATGTCGGGCATGAGCGCCCTCGCCTGGTCCATCCCCTGGGGGTCATAGGCCCGCACCTCGGCGCCTTCGTCCTGGAGGGCGGTGATGATCGAGGTAGCCGGCGCCTCGCGGGTGTCGTCGGTATTCGCCTTGAAGGTGAGGCCGAGCACCGCGATGGTCAGCCCCCTGACGGAGCCGCCGCAGGCCTTGATCAGCCGCCGCGCCATCAATCGCTTGCGTTGCTCGTTGGCGGCCGCCACCGTCTCGATGATCCGGGAGGGGACGCCGTAATCCTGCGCCGACTTGATCAGCGCCTGGATGTCCTTGGGAAAGCACGAGCCGCCGAAGCCCGGCCCCGGCTGGAGGAACTGCGCGCCGATCCGCCGGTCGAGGCCGATGCCGTAGGAGACCCCTTCCACATCGGCATCCGCCCGCTCGCACAGATCGGCCATTTCGTTGACGAAGCCGATCTTCATGGCGAGGAAGGCGTTGGCCGCGTATTTCACCAGCTCGGCGGTGCGCCGGGTGGTGAAGAACAGCGGCACCGCGGCCTCCGCCAGGGGCCGGTAGAGGTTGGTCATGATCGCCCGCGCCCGCTCGTCCTGGGTGCCGATGACGATCCGGTCGGGATGCTGGAAATCCGCGATGGCCGCGCCTTCGCGCAGGAATTCGGGGTTCGAGACGACGGCGAAGGCTCCCTGGGGCTGGACGAGGCGCATGATGTGCTCGACCCGGTCCCCCGTGCCCACCGGGACGGTCGATTTCGTCACCACCACGGTATAACCCCGGATCGCTTGCGCGATGTCGCGGGCACAGGCGAAGACATGGGCGAGGTCGGCATGGCCGTCGCCGCGCCGGGCGGGCGTGCCGACGGCGATGAACACGACTTCCGCGTCGCCCACCGCCTCTGCGAGATCGGTGCCGAAGCTCAGGCGCCCGGCGGCGACGTTGTTGGCGACGAGCGCGTCGAGATGCGGCTCGTAGATCGGCATGCGACCCGCGCGCAGGGCGGCGATCCGCTGCGGATCCTTGTCGACGCAATGCACATGATGCCCGAATTCGGCAAAGCACGCCCCGGATACGAGACCGACATATCCGACGCCGATGACCGCCACCCGCATTCCAGCCTCCATGGATCATTCAGATGAGCAAAGGCGGTCACGGGTTTGGAACAGCAACCGCCGCAAGCGACAACCTTAAAATATCACCCTGACTTGGAGAACATCTCTTCCGAGTGGCCGGAAATTAGTCCGAAAGCTACAGGATCGGCGATATTGATTGATGGCGAACACGCGATCCGACATTTCGTCATCCCGATTCGGTGGCCCGACAGGGTCCGCGCGGGACGGAATTCAGGACCTCTTCGCGTTGTTGTTCCAAGGCACGACCTCATCCTGAGGTCAGAGATCCGAACTCGGGTTAATCTCATCCGATCTGCGGGAAAGTTCACATCGGTTTTGACACCCAGCCCGTCATTCCGGGGCGCCAAAGGCGAGCCCGGAATGACGGGCTGGTCTGCTCATGGTCTTGTCGAAACCCCCATTGACCAGAAATCGAAGCCCCGATCCTGAGGTGGTCGGATCGGATGAACTGCTCTGGCAGATGACCGACTTCGGCATGAGCATCCGCTAAGAAGTCCCATCAAGCAGGGCATCCGGAGGATGGCGGAGGCCGTGGGCTCACATTTGCCCGGCACCTCTGACCGCCAAGTCGCCACATCCGGCGCAAGGGTACTATACGCGACACCGTGAGCGCGTTCGATCTAACCCTCAAGGTTCCTACCAATACATTCGGCGATCATGCAGTTCTTCTGACGACACGCATTGAATAAGGGCTGTCTGTCATGAAAAAGATACTTGTGACCGGGGCCGGTGGTTTCATCGGACACCATCTCGTGAAAAGCCTCGTCAACAAGGGCTATTGGGTCCGCGGGGCCGACATCAAGCTCCCGCAATACGAAGCCTCGGCCGCGCACGACTTCATGCAGGTCGATCTTCGCATGCGGGACAATTGCGCCATCGCCGTCAAGGACATGGACGAGGTCTACCACCTCGCGGCCGACATGGGCGGCATCGGCTTCATCAGCGGCTCGCATGCGGAGATCACGCTCAACAACACCTTGATCAGCGCGCATATGATCGAGGCGGCGCGCTACAGCGGCCTGGAGAAGTTCCTCTTCTCCTCCTCGGCCTGCGTCTATCCCCAGCATCTCCAGCTCTCGCCCGACGTCACCCCGCTCTCCGAGGACGTCGCCTGGCCGGCCCAGCCCGAGGAAGGCTACGGGCTCGAGAAGATCTACATGGAGAAGATGTGCCAATACATGACCGAAGATTGGAAGATCCCGACCCGGTCCGTACGGTTCCACAACGTCTACGGTCCGCTCGGCACCTATGACGGCGGCCGGGAGAAGGCGCCCGCCGCGATCTCCCGCAAGGTGGTGCTCTGCCCCGATGGCGGTGAGATCGAGGTCTGGGGTGACGGCCTGCAGACCCGCTCCTTCATGTATATCGACGATTGCGTCGAGGGCCTGTACCGGCTGATGCATTCCGATTACTGCGCGCCGATCAATCTCGGCACCGACGAGATGATCAGCATCAACGACCTCGTCGATATCGCGGCGGAGATCGCGGGCAAGACGATCACCAAGCGCCACGACCTGACGAAGCCGCAGGGCGTGCGTGGGCGCAACAGCGACAACAGCCTGATCCGCAAGGTTCTCGATTGGGAGCCCAAGATCATGATCCGCGAGGGGCTCGTGCCGACCTACCGCTGGATCGAGGAAGAGATCGCGCAGTCTCAGCCGGTCCTGCATTCCGTGGCGGCCGAGTAACGCCGCGCCCGCGGCCGGATGAAGACTGACCAGCGGTCACAGCAACGATTGTGAGGCGATCGAGATGTCGAAACGCGTATTGATCGTCCACAACGAGTACCAGTTCCACGGGGGCGAGGATTCCGTCGTCGCCCAGGAGATCGGCGCCCTCGAACGGGCCGGCTGCGACGTCCGCCTCTTCACCTTGAGCAACAAGTCCATCGTCACGCCGGTCGACCGCCTGCGCGCGGCGTTCCAATCGGTGAATTCTCCGAAGAACATCGGCCTCGTCCTGAAGGAGATCGATCTCTTCCGGCCGGACGTGGTCCATGTCCACAATTACTTCCCGCTGATCTCGCCGATGGTGCATGTGGCCGTCCGCAAGACGGGAACGCCCACGATCCAGACGCTGCACAATTACCGGATCATGTGCGCCAACGCGATGCTGACGCGGAACGGCTCGCCCTGCGAGGTCTGCGTCGGCGGCTCCGCCTACAACGCGGTGCTGCACCGGTGCTACCGGGATTCCCGGCTCGGATCGCTCGCGGTGGCGCGGTCCATCCAGCATCACAGGCAGACCGGCACCTGGGCGAACCATGTCGACCGTTTCATCGCGCTGACCGAGTTCGAGCGCAGCCGGTTCATCGCGGCGGGCCTGCCCGGACACCGCATCGCCGTGAAGGCGAACGGGCTCGCCGATCCCGGCCCGGTCTCTGCAGACGCGCGGGAGGGATTACTGTTCGTGGGACGTCTCACCACCGAGAAGGGCGTCGAGACCCTCGATGCCGCGGCCAGGATCGCCGGCTGCAGGGTCACGGTCATCGGAACGGGGCCGCTGGCCGCGCAGGTCGCCGCCTCGCCCGATCTCGACGACCGGGGCCAGGTCACCCCCGCGCAGGTTCGCGCCGCGATGAGGGGGGCAAGGGCCCTGATCGTCCCCTCGCTCTGGTACGAGGGATTGCCGATGGTGGTGGTCGAAGCCTTCGCCATGGGCCTGCCGGTGATCGCGTCGCGGATCGGCTCGCTGGCCGAGATCGTCTCGGACGACCTGACCGGCCTGCACGCCGCCCCGGGCGACGCCGCCGATCTCGCCCGCGCCATGACGCGGATCCTCACCGATCGTGCCGCGTCCGAGCGCATGAGCCGGGCGGCACGGCTGAAATACGAAACCTGCTGGAGCGAAACCGTCACCACGAACCAGCTCCTGGGGATCTACGCCGAGGCGATGGACTCGCACCGGACGATGCCGATCGCGGTCTAGAGCGCTCTCCGACGAAGTGGATGCCGGTTCGGCGAAAAAGAGAGCGCGGCAAAACAAAGGCCTGGAGATGTGCCCCGACCCAACGTGGTCGGGGCTTAGCTCCGGGAGCCTGTTTGAACCGTTTTCCAAGGCTCGACCTCATCCTGAGGTGCCGCGTAGCGGCCTCGAAGGAGCCCTCCAGGGATCGCTTTGGTGGCTGGAGCGCTCCTTCGAGGCCCTTTGCTCAAGCAAAGGGCACATCAGGACGAGATGATCTGGTGGGACGATCGACCTTCGCAAGTGAACCGGCCGAAACATCCCATCGAACGCCCCTCAGAGTGCTCGCATAACTCCCGGCCCGTCGAATGAGGTCGCCCGCGTGATCCAGTCCCCTCTCGACACCGCCCTCCCCCTCGGCCGGTCCGCCGACGACTTCACCGAACGCTACTCCCGCGCCCTCGTCATCGTGCTCCTGGGCTACGCGGTGCTGGGGAAGACCTTCGCCTATCTGGGAATCCCGCCGCTCTTCGTCGGCGAGATGGCCCTGGCCGGGGGGCTCATCGCGCTGCTGCGGTCCGGATGCTGGCTCGCCATCCTGGCGACGCCGGCGAGCCGGATGCTCATCGTCCTGATGGGCTGGGTCCTTTACCGGACCGTGCCGTATCTGGGCCCCTACGGGATGGACGCCCCCCGAGACAGCGTGCTGGCCCTCTACGGCCTGTTCGCCCTGATCGTCGTCGCCCTGCTGCTGGAGGAACCCGGCCGGTTCGGGCGGGCCATGGACGCCTATGGCCGGTTCGCGCGGTTCTATGCCCTGGCCGGCGGCATCGTGTACGGCCTGAGTTCGGCGTTCCTGAAAATCCCCGGCACCGAGATCCAGATCCCCAGCGTCCGGGCCGGCGAGGCCGCCAGCCACCTCGCGGCCATCGCCGTCTTCGTCCTGCTGGGGCTCGGCCGCTTCTCGCGCCTCTGGATCGCCGTGCTGATGGCGAGCATGATCGTCGTCACCTCGAGCCGCGGCGCCATGCTGACCTGCCTCGCGCCGGTGGTGGTCGCGGCCATCGCCGGGCGGCGGCTGCGGCAGTTCATGCCCATCGTCCTGGTGTTTTTCGTCGCCGCGATCATCGCGACGCTGTTCGATCTCAGCGTCCAGCTTCCCGGCAACGAGCGGGCGACCGGACCCAAGCAGATCGTCGAGGGCCTGAAGAGCGTGGTCGGCGTCAGCGAGGCCTCGAATTTCGAGGCGACCAAGGAGTTCCGTCTGCGCTGGTGGGCGACGATCCAGGATTACACGTTGCGCGGGCCGTATTTCTGGACGGGCAAGGGCTTCGGCGTGAACATCGCCCTCGAGGACGGCTACAAGCAATGGGTGACGGCCGACGCGGTGCTGCGCAGCCCCCACAACGTCAACATGACCTATCTGGCGCGCTCGGGCGTCCCCGGCCTCGTGCTGTGGCTCGGCGTGCTGGCGACCTGGTTCACGATGCTGTTCCACAGCCTGCTCTGGGCCCGCCGGCGCGGGGAGGAGCACTGGGCCAAGCTGTTCATCTGGATCGGCTGCTACGGCCTCGGCATGTTCGTGGACGCGTGTTTCGACGTGGCGCTCGAAGGACCGATGCTGGGCATCTGGTTCTGGTGCGTCTTCGGCTTCGGCATCGGCGCCAGCATGATCTTCCGCTCCCCCCTCGGGCGCAGCTTTCGGCACGGCGAGGATCGCGCCGGTCCATGAAGGCCGGTCCATGAGGGCCAGTAACCTGCTCTAACCTTGAACAATCCCTGGTTCGGACCGGATCTAAGTAGTCATACCACGGTACGGCCTTTCGCAGGTCTCGACTGTTCCAGGCTTCGGAGGCCGGCATGACGGGGGCCGCTCCAAGACGTCGGTTTCGGCTTCCACGCCTACGTGCAAGAGCGTTTTACCACCCGAGGCTTGCTGAAATCGAGGCTTCAGCGAGCGCGGAATCATTGACCTACAGGCAGTCATACGCGCTCGACACGACAGATTTGAAGTGTTCATTTTTTCTTGTTGCACGCGATGTCCCCATGTTATTCAATCGTCATAGAATTCGACACTGAGGGAGGGGGCAACAACGATCCGCTGATATTTGTAACCTGAAATAATAACATTTGTTTCATCACGATCACCTGCTCAGCACGACGACCCGATTTTCGATCGACTGCTATGAGACTGCGTCTCGCCTTCGCAGCAGGACGACAGTGCGACGTTCATACGGCGGCATTTCATTCATGCCGGCAGAGCGATGGCCATGCCATCTATTTCCAAGTCTTCATTGGAGTTAGCCCGATGCCACTCAGTATCAATGCTTCTTCCGAACCTCCCCAATCCGATTTCCTTCCCAGCATGATCGTCGGACCGGATAGTCTGACCTCTGCGACCACGACCATACCCGCCATTGTCATTGGCCCGAGAGGGCTCGAACGGGACGGTCTCGTTGGAATATTGAACCAGAACGGATATTCAGTCCTCGATTCGATAGACGATATTGCAGATCTACAGATCGGATACATGCCGGAGCTGATCATTCTGAGCGAGTTCGGTCAGGATGAGATCGAGGGAGCGCTGGTTCCCCTGGTGCAATCCCACTTTCCCACGGCCCGGATCGTCGCCCTGACGGCCGAGACCGATCCGGCGGTGCCGCGGTACCTGCTGCAGCGGGGCATCCAGGCCTGCCTGAACCGGAGCGCGCAGCCGATCGCCTTGATCCGATCGTTGAACGTCGTGATGGGCGGTAACATCGTGATCTCCATCGGTGCCGCCTCGCATCTGACCGGGGGCAGCAACGGCTTCCCGAGGCCGGCTCTCATGCGGTTCGCCAAGGGCGTAGAGACGGCGCCCGCAGCGGCATCGGATCTCTCGCATCGCGAGATCGAAGTCCTCGCCTGCTTGTCGACCGGGCATTCCAACAAGTCGATCGCCCGGGAATTGCGGATCTCCGAGGCAACGGTGAAGATCCACGTCAAGAACGTCTTGAGAAAGATCAATGTCAGCAACCGGACCCAGGCGGCGGTCTGGGTTTCGAAACACGGCACCCCGACGGTCGGCTGCCGCCGGAACGGCCGGGCCGCGTGACCCGGACCGGCGGCGCGCCCGATGACGGCGCGCCGCCGGTCCCTTACCGCCGCCTATGCGCCGGCGACGTGCAGGACGATGTCGCGCCGGTGCGGCCGGTCGCGGTGTTCGATGAGATAGATGCCCTGCCACGTGCCGAGGACGAGACGTCCGTCGATGACGGGAATCGTCAGCCCCGAATCCGTCAGCAGGGTGCGGATATGCGCCGGCATGTCGTCGGGGCCTTCCGCCGAATGGATGTACCCGCCACCGGGATGGCGCGGGGCGAGCCCGTCCAGGGCCGCCATCAGGTCGCTCTGCACGTCGGGATCGGCATTCTCCTGGATCGTCAGGGAGGCCGAGGTGTGCCGGCAGAAGAGCGTGAGCAGACCCTGTTCGATACCGCTGCGCCCGAGGAAATCGGCCACCGCCGCCGTGACATCGGTGAAGCCCTGGCCCGGCGTCGAGACGGTGAAGCGGGCGCTGGCCTGGCGCCGGATCTCGCCTTCCTGAAAACCTTCGATCCCGCCGATCCTGCCTGCAGCCGTCATGATGCCTCCTCGTCGATCGATGCGCCCGGCGCGATTTCCCGCTCGCCGCGCGCCAGGATGGTCTCCAGAATTCCGATCCCGTCCGCCTCGGCGGCGGGCTTGTCCCAGCGGATGCGGTGGACGCGGGGGAAACGCATGGCGACGCCGGATTTGTGCCGGGTGGAGCGCTGCACGCCCTCGAAGGCGATCTCCAGGACGAGGCCCTCCTCCGGCCCGTAGGCGACTTCGCGCACGGGGCCGAAGCGTTTGGTCGTGTGGTTGCGGACGAAGCGGTCGAGCTTGGCGAGCTCCGCATCGGTGAAGCCGTGATAGGCCTTGCCCACAGGCACCAGTTCTCGCCCACCCTCCGGCCGCTCGCGCCAGACCCCGAAGGTGTAGTCCGAATAGAAGGACGAGCGCTTCCCGTGGCCGCGCTGGGCATACATCATCACGGCGTCGACGAGATGCGGCTCGCGCTTCCACTTCCACCACGGACCCTTGGGGCGGCCGGGCAGATAGGGGCTGTCGCGCAGCTTCAGCATCACCCCCTCAATGGCGTCGGCATCCTCGCCCGCCCCCACGCTCGCGGGATCGGCGCGGGCCTCGGCGAGATCGTCCCAGGTCTCGAACGTCACGAGCGGCGAGAGATCGATGCGGGCGTGATCCAGGGCCGCGACGAAACCCTCGAGCCGCGCGCGGCGGGTCGCGAAGGGCAGCGGGCGCAGATCCTCGCCCTCCGCCGTGAGGAGGTCGTAGGCCCGGACATGGGCCGGGAATTCCTCCAACAGCTTGGGCGTCACGGCCTTCCGGTTGAGGCGCTGCTGCAGCACGTTGAAGCTCTGAACCCGCTCCTCCCGCAGGATCAGCAATTCGCCGTCGATGGTGCCCGAGAAGGTGATCGCCTCGGCGAGATCGGGGAAGGCATGCGTGATGTCCTCGCCGGTGCGCGAATAGACCCGCGCCACCTGCTCCCCGGCCTCGTCGCGCCCCCCCGCGAGTTGGACGCGGATGCCGTCCCATTTCCACTCGCCCGAGAAGGCGGCCGGATCGAGCTTGTCGAAATCCGTCTCCTCGTCGATCGGGTGGGAGAGCATCGGCGGGCGGAACGGCGCGGGGTTGAGGGTGGTGGGGCGCTCCCCCCTCCCCTCGACCCAGGCGAACAGGCCGAGATACGGCGGCTCCAGCCCGTGCCAGACCTCCTCCACCGCATCGGCCTCGTGGCCGCCGAGCGCCCCCACCGCCGTCTTGGCGAGGCGGGCGGAGACGCCGACGCGAAGCGCCCCGGTGATGAGCTTCAACAGCGCCCAGCGCCCGGTCTCGTCGAGGGCATCGAGCCAGCCGGCGATATGGGCCGGCAGGTCGGCCTTCTTCACGGTGGCGAGGGTCTCGACCACTTCCGAGAGGGTCGGGATGTGCGGGGGCGGGTTGTTGTGGCCCGGACCGGCCGCTGCTGCATCCCCTCCCCCCTCTGCGGGGGAGGGTGCCTGCGGAGCAGGCGGGAGAGGGGACGACCTTTCCGGAGATGGCGCTCCCCTCTCCCGACCCTCGCTCACGCGAGGGCCACCCTCCCCCGCAGAGGGGGGAGGGTTTTGAGACGGCCAGATCAGCGCGGTGGTCTCGGCGAGATCACCGACGTAATTATGGGAGAGCGCGAACAGCACCGGGTCGACCCGCGCTTCCACCAATCCGCGAATCATGGCCGGCTTGGCCTCGCGGAAGCTGAGGTTGCCGGTCATGGCGGCGAGCGCCCAGCCCCGCTCCGGGTCCGGCGCATGGGCGAAATAATCCTGCAGCAGGCGCAGCTTGGCGTTGCGGCGCGGCTCGTAGGCGAGGCGGTCGAGGAGATGGGCGAAGTCGTTCACGCGGCGGCCTCCTCGGCCGGCGCGGCGGTTTCGCCCTCGCCGTCATCGCCATAGCCCAGCATGTGGAGCGGCTTGGCCTTGATCCCTTGCGTCCCGCACCAATGCACCAGGGCGTCCTCCTGCCCGTGGGTGACCCAGACCTCGCCGGCCCCGGTCTCGCGGATCGTGCGGCACAGGTCCGGCCAGTCGGAATGGTCGGAGATGACGAGGGGGAGTTCGGCGCCCTTCTGCCGGGCCCGCGCCCGCACCCGCATCCAGCCCGAGGCGAAGGAGGTGACGGGATCGGGGAATTTGCGCGACCACACGTCCTGGATCGCCGAAGGCGGGCAGAGCACGATGGCGCCGTGGAGTTTTCCGCGCTCCGTCGCGACGACCTTCGGCGTCTCCCCGAGCGGGATGCCCTCGCGCTTGTAGAGCTCGGTCAATTTCTCCATGGCGCCGTGGAGATAGATCGGTTCGTCGTAGCCGGCCTCCCGCAGCAGGGCCATGACCCGCTGCGCCTTGCCGAGCGCATAGGCGCCGACGATGTGGGCGCGCTCGGGGAACAGGGCGACGGAATCGAGGAGCTTACGTACCTCGCCCGCCGTGTCCGGCATCCGGAAGACCGGCAGGCCGAAGGTCGCCTCGGTGATGAAGACATCGCAGGGCACGACCTCGAAGGGCAGGCAGGTCGGGTCGTAGGCGCGCTTGTAATCGCCCGAGACCACCACTCGCACGCCCTGCGCTTGGATGGAGATCTGGGCCGAGCCGAGGACATGGCCGGCGGGCGCGAAACGCACCGTCACGTCGCCGATGCGGATGTCCTCGCCGAGCACCGCCTCCTGGCGCGTCTGACAGAAATCCTCGCCGTAGCGCACGGCCATGATCCGCAGGGTCTGGCCCGTGGCCAGCACCTTGCCGTGGCCGGACCGGGCATGGTCGGCATGGCCGTGGGTGATGAGGGCGCGCGGCACCGGCCAGGTCGGGTCCACGTGGAACCCGCCGAGGGGGCAATACAGCCCCTCGCGGGTCAGGGTCAGGAGGTCGCTCGCACTCAGGCTCATGCGGGATGCCGAACTGCGAGGGGCCGAACTGCGAAGGGCCGAACTGCGAAGGGCCGAACATGGGGATGGCGGATCATGCGACGTGATATAGGGCGCTCGCATGAACCCGCGAGCGCAGACGTCACTTCAGAACAGTTCGGGCGATCTCCTCGCCGACCGGCGCTACGCCTATGCGGAGGCCTGTCTCTCCGAGGGCGATGCGGAGGGCGCGGCCGAGATGGCCGAGCAGGCCCTGGAGATCGCGCCGCGTTACGCCGCGGCGTGGTTCCTGCTCGGACGGGCGCGAGAGGCCCGCCACCTCGCCACAGCGGATGTCGCCCACCACCATGCCGCCTTGCGGGCCTATGGCAATGCCCTCGACCTCGACCCGCATGACGAACTCGGGGCCCGGCTACGCCTCGTCCAGATCGGCGAGGGCGCGGCTTTGGGGGCGATCTCGCCGGCCTATATCCGCGCCCTGTTCGACGGCTACGCTCCGCGATTCGAGCGCCACCTCGTAGGCGAGTTGCAATATCGCGGGCCGGAACTGCTGGTGAGGGCCCTCGACGGGCTGGACGGCGCGCGGGCGGATTTCGGCGACGTGATCGACCTCGGCTGCGGCACCGGCCTGGTGGGCGAGGCTTTGAATGGGCGCACGCGAACCCTGACGGGAATCGACATCTCCCCCGGCATGCTCGCCGAAGCCGCCCGGCGGCGGCGCTACGACAGGCTCATCGAGGGCGATCTCGTCCCCATTCTCCGAGGCGAGAAGCAAGACAGCGCCGATCTCGTCATCGCGGCGGACGTCTTCATCTATGTCGGCGGCCTTTCCCCGGTCATGGCCGAGACCGCCCGCATACTCAGGCCCACGGGCCTCGTGGCCTTCACGGTGCAGTGGAACCCCGATGGCGGCCTCGTTCTCGGTGCCGATGCGCGCTACGCCCATGGCGAGCGCTACCTGCGCCGGCTGGCCGACGAGGCCGGTCTGGACATGCTCGGTCTCGAACCCGCCGTGATCCGCCGCGAGCGCGGGAGCGAGGTGGCGGCGCGCGTCGTCCTGTTGCGCAAACCGGGTCCTCCGGCGCCTTAATCCCAATTGTGCGCGATTGAGTTGAACCGAAGCGGGCCGGTATGTGTTGCACGGCACGACACTCCCCCATTCATCCGCACCAACGCGGCGCAGGCGGTTTATCCGTCGCGTCCGATCGGTAAGGTCCGGCCTTCTCCCGACGCTTACCGTTCTCTTCCAGGAGCCTGTTCAGACGCATGGCCGATAAGACCGACAAGTCGTTTCCCGCGAGCCCGAGCACGCGCATTCCCTTCGCACTCGCCCTCTCGGCACTGGCCGGATGCGCCGATTCCATCGGCTTCCTCGAATTTTCACAGCTCTTCATGTCGTTCATGAGCGGCAACACCACCCGCTTCGGCGTCTCGGTGAGCAAGTTCGATTGGGAGAGCACGGCCCGCGTCAGCTCGGTCATCGTCATGTTCTGCTTCGGCGCCTTCATCGGCACGCTGATCGCGGCCTGGGTCGGGCGCTGGCGGCTCTCGGTGATGCTGCTACTCCAGGCGGTGCTCCTCGCGATCGGTCTCGTCATGCCCTACGGCACCTTCTCCTGGCCGTTGCACGTCTATCCCATCGTCATCGCGCTCGGCCTCCAGAACGCCACGCTGCAGGACGAGGCCGGGCGCAGCCTCGCCCTCACCTATGTCACGGGCGCGGTGGTGCGCTTCGGAACCGGGCTCGCCAACCTGTTGATGGGCAAGGTCGCGCCGTCGTTCTGGATCCAGGCGCCGCTCTGGGGCGCCCTCAGCACCGGGGCGGTGATCGGCGGCTTCCTCCAGACCCGTTTCGGCGAGGACGCCTTCCTGTTCCCGGCGGCCCTCGCGGCGCTCCTCGCCCTGATCGCCATCGCCCTCACCGTGCTGAAGCCCGGCAGCGCCTATGTCACCGGCGCGGAAGAATACCATCCGCCGGACGCAAGGGGACCGGTGAAGTAAGCGCGTGTTTCATCGGATTTCCGGGCGGATCTTCATGCCGGAGCCGATCGTCTGGCGAAATCGATCATCCCAGCAGAGCACCTCAAGATGAGGTAAAGCCTTGGAGAAACACCTCAAATAAGCCCTGCGACCGGCGAATGATGAATGGACTTCGTCCCCGTCCGCCGAACGCGTCGAGAACGACCATCGGTCGGGATCGGCGCCGCTTGGCGATGAGTTCAATCGCCTCCGCCGTCGCTGCGCAGGCGCTTGGTGGCGCCGCGCCGGGACTTCTCGTCGAGGCGGCGCTTCTTCGAGGCGAGGGTCGGGCGCGTCGCCCGGCGCGGCGTCGGCGGCACCGCCGCCTCGGCGACGAGGGCGGCGAGGCGCTCGCGCGCATCGGCCCGGTTGCGGTCCTGCGTGCGGAACTGCTGGGCCATGATGACGATGACCCCGTCCTGGGTCAGCCGCCGCCCGGCGAGGCGCATGAGGCGCACCGCCACGGCGTCGGGCAGGGAATGCGAGCGACGCGCATCGAAACGCAGCTGCACCGCCGTGGAGAGCTTGTTGACGTTCTGCCCGCCCGGTCCCGAGGCGCGCACGAACGTCTCTTCGAGTTCGGCCTCGTCGATGGCGAGATGCGGGGTGCATTGCAGGGCCATCGCCACCATATTCCTCGTATGCCGGAGCCGTTCAGGCGGCCTCGGACGGCGCCTTCGCCTTCACCGCGAGGGCGTGGAGCCCGCGCTTGAACGCCTCGTCGAGAACGCCGTTCACGATCCGGTGGCGCTCGACCCGGCTCTTCCCCTCGAATGCGGCGGAGACGATCTCGACACGGAAATGCGTCTCGCCCTCGGGCCGTGCGCCCGAATGACCCGCATGCAGATGGGATTCGTCCACGACCACCAGGGTTTGCGGCGCCAGTTGCGCGTCGAGCGCTCCGGTGATCCAATCCTTGAGCGTGCCGGCCATCGTGTCCTCGTCTTTCCGTCGCTTCGTTCCTAGCCTGTAGGCGTCCGGAGGCTTCGGGGTCGTCAACCCCCGATCTCCGCATGCGTCATCAGGCCCGCCGCCCTTGTGTCTCGGACCCGCCCTCTCATAATCGCCCCACCATGGATCTCAACTCGCGTCTGTTCGACAGCATCCGCATCAAGCGCAAACCCTCCTGCGACGAGCCCAAGGCTGCGTCCCAGACGGGCTGCGAGACCCCCGGCTGCACCAATGCCGGGCTCTACCGCGCTCCCAAGGGTCGCAAGGCGGAAGGCCAGTACTGGCGCTTCTGCATCGACCACGTGCGCGCCTACAACGCCACCTACAACTACTTCGACGGCATGAACGACGCCGCCGTCCAGGCCTACCAGAAGGACGCCGTGATCGGGCACCGCCCGACCTGGGCGATGGGCGTGAACCCGGCGACGCGGGCCGCCGGTGCGAAACCGGGCGACCCGAAGCGCGACTGGGCCTATGTCGACCCGCTCGACATCCTGCGCAGCGAAGGCGTCGGCGAGACCTCGCGCCGGGCCAAGCCCGAGCCGAGCCGGCCGCGCCTCACGGTGGCCGCCCTGAAGGCCCTCGACGTGCTCGGCCTCGACGAGAACGCCGACACGGCCGCCATCAAGGCGCAGTACAAGGTGCTGGTGAAGCGCTTCCACCCCGACGCCAATGGCGGCGACCGCTCGTTCGAGGAGCGGCTGCGCGACATCATCCGCGCCCACGACACCCTGCGTGCCGCCGGCCTGTGCTGAGCCGGGTGCCGCGAACCGGCACGAACGATGCACGTTTTTGCAAATGACGTGCGGTGGGAGGCGGCAAACCGCGCGGGAGGCCCTATATCGAGTTCTCGCACCCCTTGGCGTCCGCCGACGCAGCCCCTTAAAGGTGGTATTCCACGTCTCGCCCCGTGCGGGACCCGGCAATGCCCACCGAGATAGATCCGCGAGCCCGGTCCATGCCGGCGCCCGCCCCGACGAGGTCCCGTATGCTTTCTGACGACACCCCCGCCTCGCTGCCCGACCGGATGGTCTCCGTCCGCGAGGCTTTCGGCATCGATCTCGACCTCAAGGTGCCGGCCTTCTCGCAGAGCGAGGAGCACGTTCCCGATCTCGACCCGGATTACATCTTCGATCGCGAGACCACCCTGGCGATCCTGGCGGGCTTCGCCCGTAACCGGCGCGTGATGGTCACCGGCTATCACGGCACCGGCAAGTCGACCCATATCGAGCAGGTCGCCGCCCGCCTGAACTGGCCCTGCATCCGGATCAACCTCGACAGCCACGTCTCCCGCATCGATCTCGTCGGCAAGGACGCGATCGTGCTGAAGGACGGCAAGCAGATCACCGCCTTCCAGGACGGAATCCTGCCCTGGGCGCTGCAGAACAACGTGGCGCTGGTCTTCGACGAATACGATGCCGGCCGCCCGGACGTGATGTTCGTGATCCAGCGCGTGCTCGAAGTCTCGGGCCGCCTGACGCTGCTCGACCAGAAGCGAGTGATCCGCCCCCACCCGGCCTTCCGCCTGTTCGCCACCGCCAACACGGTGGGCCTCGGCGACACGTCCGGCCTCTATCACGGCACCCAGCAGATCAACCAGGGCCAGATGGACCGCTGGTCCATCGTGACGACGCTGAACTACCTCGCCCATGACCGCGAGGTGGACATCGTGCTGTCGAAGGCGCTGCATTACCAGCGGGACGGCGGCCGCGACATCGTCAGCCGCATGGTCCGCGTCGCCGACCTGACCCGCAACGCCTTCATGAACGGCGATCTCTCCACCGTCATGAGCCCGCGCACGGTGATCACCTGGGCCGAGAACGCCGACATCTTCCAGGATATCGGCTTCGCCTTCCGGGTGACCTTCCTCAACAAGTGCGACGAGCTCGAACGCACCCTGGTGGCGGAATTCTACCAGCGTGCCTTCGGCAAGGAGCTGCCCGAGAGCGCGATGAACGTGGCGCTGAGCTGAGGATCGACGCGGAGGACGCGATGGCCGAACCGGCCTTGAAGGGTGAGATACGGGAATCGTCACCGTCCGAGCGCGCACCGAATCGTGCGCGCTACGAGGATGACTTCTATTCGTGGCTGATCCAGCAAGCCGATCTCCTGCGCGCCCGTCGCTTCGAGGAGCTCGATCTCGAGCACATGGCCGAGGAACTCGAGGATTTGTCGAAGAGCGAGTTCGCCAAGCTTCAGAGCACCCTGCGCGTCCTCGTCATGCACATGCTGAAATGGGACCAGCAGCCGGAGCACCGCACGCCGAGCTGGATCTTCTCGATCCGTGAGCAACGGCGGCGCTACGGGCGGATCTTGTCCAGCAATCCCGGGCTGAAGCCTCGTATCGACGAGGCGCTGAGCGACGCCTACCCGGACGCACGCGATTGGGCCGCCGACGAGACCCATCTGCCGCCGGATGAGTTTCCCGCGGAATGCCCCTACGGCTGGGACGACATCCTGGACCGCCCCTTCGATTTCGACTCGGTGAAGAAGTAGCGATCGTGGCCATCTCGAACCGCAAAGCCGGCGAACGCCGGGAGCCCATCGCCGAACCGCTGAAGCGTTCGGTCGCCGGATGCCTGCGCGCCATCGCCAAGCGCTCCGAGATCGAGGTGGTCTATGCCAGCGACCGGCCGGCGCTCACCGGCGACAAGGCGCGCTTGCCCGAGCCGCCGCGCAAGCTGACGCCGGAGGATGTGGCGATCCTGCGCGGCAACGCCGATTCCATGGCGCTGCGCCTCGGCTGCCACGATGTCGCCGTCCATCGCCGCCTCGCCCCCGAGAATGCCGGTGCGCGCGCCGTGTTCGATGCCGTCGAGCAGGCCCGCGTGGAGGCCATCGGCTCGCGCCGCATGGCAGGCGTGGCCTCGAACCTCACGGCCATGCTGGAGGACCGCTACCATCGCGGCGGCAAGTACGAGGACATCACCGACCGGGCCGATGCCCCGATGGAGGATGCCGTCGCCCTGATGGTGCGCGAGCGCCTGACCGGCGAAGCCCCGCCCAAGGCCGCGCGCAAGATCGTCGACCTCTGGCGCTCCCATATCGAGGAGAAGGCCGGCCCCAGCCTCGACGGTCTCATCGGCAATCTCGAGAACCAGCGCTCCTTCGCCCGCTCCGTGCGCGAGTTGCTGTCCTCCCTCGACATGGCGGACGAGACGCCGCTCGACCCGGAGGACGACGACAACGAGGACGACAACGAAGGGCAGGACGACGAGCAGACCCCGAGCGAGGGCGAGGCCGAGGAGCAGTCTCAGGGCGACAAGTCCGAGATGGAGACCTCCGAGGAAGCCTCCGACGAGCTGCAGGACGGCGCGACGGAAGCCGCCGACGCTCCCTCCGGCGAATTGCCGGACGAGTCCGAGAACGCCGAATCCGAGGAGGCCTCCGAGGCCAAGCGTCCGCCCAACAACCGGCCCGTCGAGCCGCGCGGCCCCGAATACAAGGTGTTCAACCCGCGCTTCGACGAGATGATCGACGCCGAGGATCTGTGCGACGCCGAAGAGCTCGCGCGCCTGCGCACCTATCTCGACAAGCAGCTCGCCCATCTCCAGGGCGTGGTCGGCCGGCTGGCCAACCGGCTGCAGCGCCGGCTCCTGGCCCAGCAGAACCGGGCCTGGGAATTCGACCTCGAAGAAGGCCAGCTCGATCCGGCCCGCCTCGTGCGGGTGATGACGGACCCGTTCCAGCCGCTCTCGTTCAAGCGCGAGAAGGACACCAACTTTCGCGATACCGTCGTCACGCTGCTGCTCGACAATTCGGGCTCCATGCGCGGCCGGCCGATCACGGTGGCCGCCACCTGTGCCGACATCCTGGCACGGACCCTGGAGCGCTGCGGCGTCAAGGTGGAGATCCTGGGCTTCACCACCCGCGCCTGGAAGGGCGGCCAATCGCGCGAGGCGTGGCTGGCGGCGGGCAAGCCCAACGGTCCCGGCCGTCTGAACGACCTGCGTCACATCATCTACAAGAGCGCCGACGCTCCCTGGCGCCGGGCGCGGAAAAACCTCGGGCTGATGATGCGCGAGGGTCTGCTGAAGGAGAATATCGACGGCGAGGCCCTGGACTGGGCGCACAAGCGCCTGCTCGCCCGGCCCGAACAGCGCAAGATCCTGATGGTGATCTCGGACGGCGCGCCGGTCGACGATTCGACCCTCTCGGTCAATCCGGGCAATTATCTCGAGCGCCACCTGCGCTGGATGATCGAGGACATCGAGACCCGCTCACCGGTCGAACTCCTCGCCATCGGCATCGGCCACGACGTGACCCGCTACTACCGCCGCGCCGTCACCATCATCGACGCCGAGGAGCTCGGCGGCGCGATGACGGAGAAGCTGGCGGAGCTGTTCGAGGAAGATGCGGGTGGTGCCGTGCCCGTGCGCAGGGCTGCAGGCGGGCGGCGGTAGACGTCAGGCGTCGGCGGACGGGGCCTGTTACCGGGGCGGCTTTGGACCCTTCGCAGATCCTCGGAAGGTCCGCTTCGCGGCAGCTTGGTGGAGGATGTCCTACGACCGGGATGGGTGGCTTTTTGCCGGTCTGCTTCCGGGCGGCAAAGCGGATAAGCGGACATCCGCGTCAAGGCGCAGGCAGGCGATCCGGATTGAGGCCTCGGCAACCGGTCGATGAGGGCCAACTTTTGTGATGGCGAGCTGAGCGGCGCCCTGCCTTATTGAGCGAACGTCGACCGGAGAATCCGGATGCAGGTGTTTGGGAGCCTCCCCGGTACTGTTGCCCTGACGGGATCAGTGCCGTGCCCTTGCTGCGACAAGCCACTGTTCGCAATCGCCTGCTCCGTGCGCTTTCGCCCTCGGACTTCGCACTGCTGCAGCCGCACCTGACGACTGTCGAAACCGAACTGCGCCAGACGCTTGTCACACCGGACGAACCCATCCATCGTCTGTTCTTCCCCGAGATCGGGTATGGCTCCGTCGTGGCGGATGGGCTGCCGGGCAAGTCCGAGATCGGCATCGTTGGCCGAGAGGGCCTGATTGGCGCCACGCCCGTCCTGCTCGGCGCCGACCGTACCCCGCACCACGTTTTCGTCCAGGCGCCCGGAGAGATGCTGGCTATCGAAGCGGCTGCCTTGATGGCGGCCTGCAACGGGAGTGCTTCGCTTCGCGGGCTTTTGCTTCTCTACATTCAGACGCAGATCGTACAGCTGGGGCGAACCGCCTACAGCAATGCGACCTATCGGATCGAGGTCAGGCTCGCTCGGTGGCTTCTGATGTGCCACGACCGCACGGAGGGTGACGAACTCATCATTACGCACGAGTTCCTGGCCCTGATGCTCGGCATCCGGCGCTCTAGCGCCACGCTAGCCGTGCAGGAGATCGAGGGTGACGGCATGATCAGAGCCAAGCGGGGTCGCGTCATCCTCCGCGACCGAGCGAGCCTGATCGCGCTCGCAGATGGCAGCTACGGTGCACCCGAGGCCGAGTATGCCCGTCTGATCGAGGGGGCTTGAGAAGCCGGCCTTCATTGACGAAGGCCCGCTCACGGGCGGAACCGATGGGGCGTTCGCGCATGACATCACGTCGATGCCGGCCCGGCGTTGCGTGATCGGGTGGAGCGAAGACACGAAGCCGTGTGGGAGGAATGCCGCAATCAGTCGTTTCGAGGGAGTCGACTAACCTAGAGTGATGAAGCGGCCCCCAGGATGCGGCTTAGTGCATCCATGGTGAAGGTCGTGTCGAACTGGCTCACGGGCGATAGCGAGATGGCTCGGGCCGTTCGCGGCCACGATTGGTCGGCCACCCCTCTCGGCCCCCTGGAGCTGTGGCCGCTCTCGCTGCGCATCGCATCGAGCATGGTTCTCGACCACCCGCTGCCGATGGTGCTGTGCTGGGGATCGGAACTCATCGCGCTCTACAACGACGCCTACCGCCCTCTGCTCGGCAAAAAGCCCGAAGCGCTCGGCCGTTCCTTCCTCGAGGTCTGGGGGGAAGCGCGGGCCACCATCGCACCACAGATCGAACGCGCCTTCGCAGGCGAGACGATCCGCTTAGAAGATGCACCCTTCACACTCGAGCGGCTCGGGCGTCCGGAGGAAGCCTTCTTCAACTACACTTTCAGCCCGGTTTGGGATGGAATGGGTAGGATCGTCGGCGTGCTCAACACCGCCTTCGAGACGACGGAGCACGTGCTCGCCGAGCGTCGGCGCGCGGCTCACCAGGAAGCCCTTCGCGAGAGCGAGGAACGTCAGGCTTTCCTGCTCGAGCTCAGTGACGCGCTGCAGCCTCTGGCCGAGGCCGCCGACATCCAACAGGCCGCATCGTACCTGCTCGGGCAACATCTCGGCGCCAGCCGGATCATGTATGCCGAAGTCTATGGAGTGGGCGACGATGCCGAAGTCATCATTCGCAGCCAGCACGTTCGCGAGGGAACTCGCTTTCCGGAGCGCTTTCCCTACAAGATGGTCAGCGAGGGCTTTGCGGACGAGACGTTCCAGGCCAACGGACGCGTCATCGTCTCCGATGTCGCCTCCGATCCGCGGCTGCGGGAGGATGTGAGACACGTCTGGCTGGCAGGAGGCATCGCCGCGCAGGCCGCGGTGCCCCTCATCAAGAACGGGCGGGTAGTCTGCGCCATCGGCGTCCACGCCAGCCGTCCTCGGGAATGGTCCTCCGCGGAGATCACGCTCATTGCGGACGTCGCCGAGCGTACCTGGGCCGCAGCCGAGCGCGCCCGGGCGGAGTCGGCGCAGCGCGAGAGCGAGGCACGCTTCGCCCAGTTTGCCGCCTCATCCTCGGACGCGCTCTGGATTCGGAACGCGCGGACGCTCGCCATGGAGTATGCCAGCCCCGCCATCAAGACGATCTACGGTGTGCCGCCTGAGGCTCTCCTCGGTGACCCCAAGCACTGGGCCGCCCTGATCGTACCCGAGGATCGCGACGCGGCTTTGGAACATCTGGAACGAGGTCGAAACGGCGAGGCCGTCACGCACGAGTTTCGGATCGTGCGCGTTTCCGACGGGGCCTTCCGCTGGATCCGGAATACCGACTTCCCGCTCTACGACGAAGACGGGCGGATCGAGCGTGTCGGTGGCATCGCGCAGGATATCACGGAGGCCAAGCAGTCGATCAAACATCATGCGATCCTGTTGGCCGAACTGCAGCACCGGGTACGCAATCTCCTGGCCATGATCCGCTCAGTGACGGCCCGCACGGGCGACACGGCAGACAGCGTCGAGGATTACCGCAACCGCCTGGAGGGCCGCCTTCGTGCACTCGCCCGGACGCAGACGCTGCTCACCCGAACAGCCAATGCCGGCGTGGATCTGGCCACCCTGGTCCGCGAAGAGATCCGGGGTCAGGCGGAGCACGACGACCAGTACCGTCTCTCCGGACCGGAACTCCTACTGGCTCCAAAGGCCGCGGAAGTCCTCACGCTGGCCGTCCATGAACTGGCGACCAATGCCCTGAAGTATGGGGCTCTGGCTGAGCCGCATGGCCGGGTCATCATCGCCTGGATGGTGATCTACCAAAGTGGAGAGCCCTGGCTGCGCTTCGACTGGGACGAGGACAAAGGCTCCGGTGTCTCGCCACCGCAGCGAAAGGGGTTCGGTACGGAACTCATCACGCGGCGCGTGCCTTACGAATTGCATGGGCGAGGCAGTCTCGCGTTCGAACGGACGGGCGTTCGGTGCTGCCTGGAGTTTCCGCTCGTGCGAGGCGACAGCATTCTGGAAACCGACGCTGTGACCCTGCAAACCACCATCGCGGGAGGCGAACTGGACATGACAGGTGAGGCGAACCTCGCAGGCGCTCGTGTCCTCGTGGTCGAGGATGATTATTACTTGGCTCTCGATAGCCAGCGAGCCTTGCAGCAAGCCGGTGCGGTCGTCCTCGGTCCCTGTCCGGACGAGCGGACCGCGCTGCAGGTAATCGAACATGACAGCCCAGGCTATGCCGTGGTCGACATCAACTTGGGACAGGGCGCCTCCTTCACGGTGGCGTCGGCCCTGCAGAGCAAGGGGATCCCGTTCGTTTTCGTCACCGGCTATGACGACGTCGTCATCCCGAAGGCGTTCTCGGATGTGGTACGGCTGCGCAAGCCGGTAGAGTTGCGCCAAGTTGTTCGTGCCGTCGCTCAGAAAGCTTTGGACGCCTCCTCCTGAGATCGTTTTGAGACACTCGCTCGTTAGCTCCACTAGCGAACGTCTGGTTCCGGCGACCATTGGGAGTTGCGTCTTCGAATAGGTTGGGTCGAAGGCGGAACGTCCGCTTCGGGGCGAAGGACCAGGGGCCGCTCCCCACCCATCTGGGACGTTCCGAGCGGGCACGCCCGATTGGAAGTCGCCCATCACGCCACCAACCGCATCTCCAACCGCCCCAGCATCCGCCCGAACACGGCCGGATCGTCGAGGGCGCGGGCGAGGACGAGGCCGCCTTGGATCGCCAGGACGGCATCCTCGGCGAGGGAATCCGCCTCGGCACCCGGGCGCCCGGCGCGGATCAGCGCCCCCGCCAGGGCCTCGCGCCAATCCCGGAAGTAGCCGGCGATCCGGTCCGCGAACCCGTCGCGTCCCTCGGTGAGGGCGAAGGCGCCGACAAGGCAAACCCTTCGGCCGGAGCGGAAATAGGCGTCCGTCTCCGACAGCATGAGCCGGATCGCCGCCCGTGGATCGGGATCGTCACGCAGGGGCGCGTAGACCTTCTCCTCGAACCACGCGCCGATGGCGTCGAGGACGGCTTCAGCCATCTCGGCCTTGCCGCCGGGAAAGGCGTGGTAGAGACTGCCCTTGCCGAGGCCGGTGCGCGCTCCGATGAGGGTGAGGCTCGCGCCCTCGTAGCCATATTCGCGAAAGACCTCGGCGATGGCGGGCAGCGCGTCCTCCCGCGCCCCCGGCTTCTTCGTCATGGTCCTGTCAGAGCCCCAGTTCGGTGAGGCCCGGATGGTCGTCGGGGCGCGGCGCGGCGCGGTCCCAGTGGAACTTGCGCTCCGATTCGGAGATCGCGAGGTCGTTGATGCTGGCATGGCGCAGCCGCATCAGGCCGTTGGCGTCGAACTCCCAGTTCTCGTTGCCATAGGCGCGGAACCAGTCGCCGGCCGCATCGTGAAACTCGTAGGCGAAGCGCACGGCGATCCGGTCCTCGGTGAAGGCCCAGATCTCCTTGATGAGACGGTATTCGTGCTCCTTCGCCCATTTGCGGGTGAGGAACTCGACGATGGCCGCACGGCCCGAGAAGAATTCCGAGCGGTTCCGCCAGCGGCTGTCGGCCGTGTAGGCCAGCGAGACCTTCTCGGGGTTGCAGCCGTTCCAGCCGTTCTCGGCGGCGCGGACCTTCTGGATCGCGGTCTCGCGGGTGAAGGGGGGCAGCGGTGGACGGGATTCAGACATCGGCTAGGGCTCCTGCGCTTGTCTGTACCGATCGGTACAAACACTCCGCACGTGGGTCAAGGCGTCGAACCGTTCAGGTGTGACCGAGGATGGCGAGCCACGCCACGGTGGTGGCGACCGCGAGCAGGGTCGAGAGCATGACGGCAGCGGCGATCAACCCGGTCTCGGCCTTGTAGCGGACGGCCAGCAGGTAGGAGTTGATGCCCACGGGCATCGCCGCGAACAGGGTGGCGACCCCGGCATAGGCGGGCGGCATGGTGAAGACATGGAAGGCCAGCACCCAGACCGCCAGCGGATGCAGGACGAGCTTCAGGGTCGTCA
Organism: Methylobacterium sp. CM6247; assembly: GCF_054817925.1. NCBI lineage: Bacteria > Pseudomonadati > Pseudomonadota > Alphaproteobacteria > Hyphomicrobiales > Methylobacteriaceae > Methylobacterium > Methylobacterium sp. CM6247. The sequence goes on along the minus strand of NZ_JBTXKX010000003.1, from coordinate 1,565,192 downwards.
CCACCATGGCGCCGGGCAGGTCGTGCAGCACCCGGTAGCGCACGAGGCCGGCGCCGAGCGCGATCAGCGCGCAGGTGGAGGCAGTGCCGGCCAGCGCATCCACCAGCGACTTGACCATGCCGCCGGGGGCGAGGCCGAACGACTTGAGACCCAGGCCGATCATCAATGACAGGAAGATCGGGTTGCGGAACAGGACGAGGACGAGCCCCTTCAGCCGCTTGAGGATCGATTGCTGTCCGTCCGATTCGATGAGGAAGGTGGCGCAGCCCATCATCAGAGGCAGGTGGACGGCGAGCAGCATGAAGAGCGGGAAGGCACCCGCGTCGCCGTAGGCCTGCAGGATCATCGGCACGCCGATGAAGATCGTGTTCGATTGGCTGGCCGCGAATCCGTGCAGGATCGCGCCCGTCCGGCCGACGCCTTCTCGCCGCAGGCCGATCAGCGAGCCGACGAGCCAGGACAGGCCGGCGCCGCCGAAATAGCTGAACCAGTACGCCCAGGTGACCTCGCCGGTGAGACCCGGCCGCGTCAGCGTCGCGATGATGAGCGCCGGCACCGCGATGGCGAAGACGTATTCGGAGAGGCCGTCGCTGACCTTCTCCGACAGGAACCCGGCCAGTGCCGCGACCCAGCCGATGAGGATCAGCCCGAAGATCGGGGCGATGAGCGACAGCACGGTCATCGGGAAGAGCCGGATAGTGGGTCAGTCGGAATCAACGCGAACGGCCGCCGCATGCACAAAGCATGCGGCGGCCGTTCGAGATTAAAATGAGACGTCGAGCGTGATCGAAGCGGGCTCTCGCCGACGCTTCGATATCGCAGCCTCAGGCGGCGGCCGGGGTCTCGACTTCGGCGAGCTTCTTGTGCAGCTCGCGCTTGATCAGACGGGCCGTCTGAGACAGCTCGATCTCGCGGGCCTTGATGAGGAAGGCATCGAGGCCACCGCGATGCTCGACCGAGCGCAGGGCGTGAGCCGTGACGCGCAGGCGAACCCGACGCTTCAGGGCGTCGGACTGCAGGGTGACCTGGCACAGGTTCGGCAGGAACCGGCACTTGGTCTTACGGTTCGAGTGGCTCACGAGGTGGCCGGTCTGCACGGCTTTGCCCGTGAGTTCGCAACGGCGCGACATTGTTCTAAATCCCGTCTCGTTCCGCGTCTGATCGGGCGATGGCGGAAGACCGGTCGCAACGCGCCACGGGCCTCACGCACGCCAAACTCCGATCGAGCGGCGTCTCATTGAAGGCGCGAGCCTATAGGTGACGGGCAGGGCATCCGTCAAGGGCGGCGCTGCGTTTTGCCCATCGGAATAACCGCGCTCCGAGGCCGGTGCAGCGCCATCCAGGCGCCCCGCGCCGCGGCATCCATACGATGTATTAACCACGAACGGGGACGATGACGGAACGATGCCGCCCGGTCTCTACTGCCGCGCGGCTCCAAGCCTTGGAACATCAGAGCCTCACGCCATGTGCGCCATGCGCCTCCTCCGCGCCAGCCTCCTCGCCGCCCTCGGCGTGATTCCCGCCTCCGAGGGATTCGCGCGGCCGAAGGCCACCTCCGCCAAGACCGCTGCGCCGGCGACGGTGACGGTGGATTACGGCATCGCGCTGGCCGGCATCCCCATCGGCACCGCGCAGGTCTCGGGCCTGTTCGAGACCACGCGCTACCGCATGGACGTGTCGGCCCGCCTCACCGGCCTCGTCGGCGCGGTGACCGGCGGCATGGGCTCGGCCCGGGCCAACGGCCTCATCGCCGAGGGGCCGCAGCCGAACACCTTCGCGATCTCCACCAAGACCTCGAATTCCGGCATCGCCGTGCGGATGGCGCTGGCGCGCGGCAACGTCACCCAATCCGAGGTGACGCCGCCCCTGATCGACATGGGCGACCGCGTGCCGGTGACCCCGGCCAACAAGCGCGGCATCGTCGATCCGGCCAGCGCCCTGATGATGCCGGCGGTGAGCCGGGGCGAGCTCACCGACCAGGCCAATTGCAACCGCACCATCCCGATCTTCGACGGCGCCACGCGCTTCAACGTGGTGCTGAGCTACGGCGAGACGCGCAACGTCGAGAAGCCCGGCTATTCCGGGCCGGTCCTCGTCTGCAACGCTCGCTACCAGGCCATTGCAGGGCATCGCCCCGACCGGCCGGGCGTGAAGTTCATGGAGGACAACCGCGACATGTCGGTGTGGCTGGCGCCGGTCGAGGGCACCCGCGTGCTGCTGCCGGTGCGCATCGCCGTGCGGACGACACTCGGCACCAACATCATCGAGGCGACCCGGTGGAGCCGTGGCGGGGCGCCGAGCCAGGTGGCGCAGGCGGCTTCGGTCGATCCATGACGGCGAATCGGGCCTGAACCATGGACCAGGCCATCGACATTCCGGTCTCGCGCCCTCGCTCGGTGGGCATGTTCGTCATCGCCCTGTGTTTCACGGTCGGCTGTGCCTCGATCCTCTACGCCCGGCCCGGAATCCACGGGCACGCTTTCGAGCCCGGCAGCTTTCATACATTCCTGATCTGGTTCGGATTGTTCTTCTTCGGCGCCGCCAGCGTCGTCAGCGCCCCCCGGATGTTCCGTTCGGGCACGCTGGTTTCCGTCGGGCGGCAGGGGATCTTCGATCGCCGCCTGTCGAGCGGCTGGATCCCCTGGGACGCGGTCGAGGACCTCAAACCGGTCATGCGGGGACGCCAGCGCTATTTCGTGCTTCGCGTCGATCCCGAACGCTCGGCCGGATTGCCGATCTTCAAAGGGCGGCGCAGGATGGCCCCCTTCACCGGGCTCGGCGCCTATGGCTATGCCATCGGCGGCGCCGATCTCCAGGGCGGGTTCGCGGCCCTCGGCGACGCCCTGTCCGGCACTGCCCTCTGGCGGGCCCCTTCGGGTACCGGGACTCGCTGATGTCGCCTCTGCCCCGCTCTCTTCGCTTCCTCGCCCTCGCGGGCTGCCTCGTCGCGGTGGCGGGCCATGCCGGTCCCGGCCATGCGGGCGAGCTCAGCTCGGACATCTCGCCCTGCGGGGGCGACGCCTATTCCTCGGCGGAGGTGATCGAGGGCCGCTCGCCACGGCGCGGCCCCCTCGTGGCGATGCCGGACACGCTCTGCGCCGATCTCGCGCCGCAGCAGCCGGCGAACCCGGTGGAGATCTATGTCGATCCTTATGGGTACCGGGGCGGTGGCTATCGCGGGGGTGACGCCCCATATGGCGGTGAGACGCAGCGTGGGGTCCGACCGTCCGGACGGCCCCTGCGCAGCGGCGACTGACCCGAGGCGGCCATCTCGACGGGCCGTCATGAGACCCTGCCGCCGGCCGATTTCGCCGAAGGGACCCGTCCCGCACACATGACGCGCCGCTCCCTCCCCCCGCAGGCCCGCTCACGCGGCGTCACGGCGGTGCTCGGGCCGACCAATACCGGCAAGACCCATCTCGCCATCGAGCGGATGCTCGCGCATCCGACGGGGATGATCGGGCTGCCCCTGCGCCTGCTAGCGCGGGAGGTCTACCTGCGCGTCGTCGCGCGGGTGGGGGTCGAGCAGGTCGCCCTCGTCACCGGCGAGGAGAAGATCAAGCCGGACCGGCCGCGCTACTGGATCTCCACCATCGAGGCGATGCCGCGCGACCTCGACGTCGCCTTCGTGGCCATCGACGAAATCCAGCTCGCCGCCGACATGGACCGCGGCTACGTCTTCACCGACCGCCTGCTGCACCAGCGCGGGCGCGAGGAGACGCTGCTGATCGGCTCCTCCACCATGCTGCCCCTGGTGCAGTCGCTGATTCCCGGTGTGCACACCACCACCCGCCCGCGCCTGTCGAAGCTCACCTTCGCGGGAGAGAAGAAGCTCGGGCGCCTGCCCCGGCGCACGGCCATCGTCGCCTTCTCGGCGGAGGAGGTCTATGCCATCGCCGAGCTGATCCGGCGCCAGCGCGGCGGGGCCGCCGTGGTGCTCGGTGCGCTGTCTCCGCGCACCCGCAACGCCCAGGTGGAGCTCTACCAATCGGGCGATGTCGATTATCTGATCGCCACCGACGCGGTGGGGATGGGCCTCAACCTCGATGTGGACCACGTCGCCTTCGCGGCGAACTGGAAATACGACGGCACGCGCTTCCGCAGGCTGACGCCCCCGGAGATGGGGCAGATCGCGGGACGGGCCGGACGCCACCTCTCGGACGGCACCTTCGGCTCCACGGGGCGCTGCGCCCCGTTCGAGCCCGAGATGATCGAGGCCCTGGAGAACCACGATTTCGAGCCGGTGCGGGTGCTGCAATGGCGCAACCCCGATCTCGACTTCTCCTCGCTGAAGGCCCTTCAGGAGAGCCTGGACGAGCATCCGAACGAGAAGGGACTGACCCGCGCGCCCATGGGCGAGGACCAGTCGGCCCTCGAAATCCTGATGCGCGAGGATGACATCCGCGACATCGCCACCAATCCGACGGTGGTGCGACGCCTGTGGGACACCTGCGGCGTGCCCGATTACCGCAAGGTCCACCCCCAGACCCATGCGGATCTCGTCGCCCAGCTGTTCCGATTCCTCATGCGGGGCATGGCCGGGCGCATCCCCAACGACTGGTTCGCCAAGCACGTGGCGATGATCGACCGCACCGACGGCGACATCGACGCCCTGTCCCAGCGCATCGCCCAAGGGCGAACCTGGACCTTCGTCGCGAACCGTCCGGACTGGCTGATTGATCCGGTGCATTGGCAGGGCGAGACGCGTCGGGTAGAGGACAGGCTGTCTGACGCCCTGCACGAGCGCCTTGCGAGCCGTTTCGTCGATCGGCGCACTAGCGTCCTGATGCGGCGCCTGAGAGAGAATACGATGTTGGAAGCTGAGATCACCGCCGGCGGGGACGTTACCGTCGAGGGCCAGCATGTCGGCCATCTGCACGGGTTTCAGTTCGTCGCCGACCCGGGCGCGGAAGGCCACGAGGCCAAGACCCTGCGCAGCGCCGCCGAAAAGGCGCTGGGCGGCGAGATCGAGGCGCGCGCCGAGCGCTTCTCGGCCGCGGCGGATTCGTCCCTGGTCCTGTCCCATGACGGCATCATCCGCTGGACCGGAGACCCGGTCGCCAAGCTGACGCCGGGCGACAAGCTGTTCGAGCCGCATGTGCGGCTGCTCGCCGACGAGCAGCTGACCGGCCCGGCCCGCGACAAGGTCGAGGCCCGGCTGGTCGCCTGGCTGAAGGCCTATGTGGTCAGGCTCCTCGGTCCGCTGATCGAGATCGAGACCGCCGCCGACCTCGTCGGCCTGTCGAAGGGCATCGGCTACCAGGTCGTGGAATCCCTCGGCGTGCTGGAGCGCGCCAAGGTGATGCACGAGATGCGCACCCTCGATCAGGAGGGCCGTGGCGCGCTGCGCCGCCATGGGGTCCGCTTCGGCGCCTATCACATCTTCCTGCCGGCCCTGCTGAAGCCGGCACCCCGGACCCTCGCCGCCCAGCTCTGGGCGCTGAAGAACGGCGGCCTCGACCAGCGCGGCCTCGACGAGATCGCGCATCTGGCCGGCTCCGGCCGGACCTCGATCAAGGTCGATCCCGAGATCGCCAAGGGTCTCTACCGCGCCGCCGGCTTCCGGGTCTGTGGCGAGCGCGCCGTACGCGTCGACATCCTGGAGCGTCTGGCCGACCTGATCCGCCCGGCCGTCACCTACCGCCCCGGCACCACGCCGGGCGAGGCGCCCGCCGGCACCGCCGATGGCGACGCCTTCGTCGCCACCGTGGGCATGACCTCGCTGGTCGGCTGTTCGGGCGAGGATTTCGGCTCGATCCTGAAATCCCTCGGCTATGCACCTGAAACGCGCCCCGGCCCGGCGATCACCGTGCCGCTTCTTCCGGCCGCGTCGACCCGCCCCATCGCACCCGCAGCCGCATCGACCGACGACGCGGTGACGGCGTCCGAGGAGGCCGCACCCGCGACCGAAGACGAGGCCAAGCCGGACGCCGAGACGGCTTCGAAAGACGAGACGGCCTCTCAAGACGGGACGACCACCGAAGACGAGACCTCGCCCGACACGGCCGAGCCCGTGGCGGAAGGCGTGCCCGATCCCGAGACGGTGTCCTCCGAGGCCGCACCCGCGGAGGACGAGCCGGCACCGGCCGCCGAAGCGCCGGTCGATGCCGCTGAGGAACCCGAGGCGGCCCCCGTTCCCGTAGCGGAATCCGCAGCCCTCGCCGGCATCGAGCCGGAAACGGCCGAGACGGCCTCTCCTGATGCGGCCGAGGGCGAAACGCCCGTGGAATCCGCCCCGGCCGAGCCGGTGATGGTCGAGGTCTGGCGCCTGCAGCGGCATCAGCGCAGCTCCGCTCCGCGGCAGAACCGCCCACGCGGCGGTCGCGATAACGCTCAGGCGGGCGATCGTGGTCCCGGCGAAGGCCGCCAGGACCGTCGTCCCGCTCATGCCGGCGGCCCGGACGGTGCCCAGCGCAACCGTGGCGGCCAGGGCGAGCGGAGCGGACAAGGCGAGAGGCAGGATGGTGGGCGTCGCGATGGCGGCCGGCCGGATGGCGGGCGTCCGCCGCGTCGCGAGCGTTTCGAGCCCGGCCGGGTCCGGCCCGAGCGCCGGGACGAGGGTCGTTCCGCCGCACCGCAGGAACAGCGTCCGCAGCGACGCGAACGGGCTCCGGATCCGGATTCGCCCTTCGCCAAGCTGGCCGCCCTCAAGGCCCAGCTCGAAGCCGGCGACGGCGGCAAGCGCTGAACCGGGGATCTGAAGAGGGCGGATGAAGCCGGGGCGTCAGCGTCTCGACAAATGGCTCTGGTTCACCCGCTTCGCGCGGAGCCGCTCTCTTGCCGCCGCCTTGGTGGAGGACGGCTTCGTGCGGGTGAACGGGACGCGCATCGACAACCCCGCCAAGGGGATCGCCATCGGTGACGTGGTGACGGTCGCCGCCGCCCATGGGACGGCGGCGGTGAGGGTGGTCGATCTCGGAGAGCGGCGCGGTCCCGCGCCGGAGGCGCAACGGCTCTATGCCGACCTATCGGCGGGCCGGAACGCCGTGCCCGACGATCAGGACTGATCGTTGCCGCGAAGACCGAGCGGCGGGAGTGTGTCCCGGTAACATCGCCCGAGCGGCCATGATGCGGCCACTGCTTGTCAGCCCCGGTGGCAGGGGCTAGAGCCGTGCGGAATTAGTGAGGCCTCGCGCGACCCACGGGCGCGTTAACGAGGCCGTGCAAGGGCCGGGTCTAGGATCGCGCCCGAACGGGCCGAGGTGGTTGACTCGCCCGACCATGGATTGAGGCTGAAGGGCACATGACCTACGTCGTCACCGACAATTGCATCAAGTGCAAGTACATGGACTGCGTGGAAGTCTGCCCCGTGGATTGCTTCTACGAGGGCGAGAACATGCTCGTCATCCATCCCGACGAGTGCATCGATTGCGGCGTCTGCGAGCCGGAATGCCCCGCCGAGGCGATCAAGCCCGACACAGAGCCGAGCCTGGAGACCTGGCTGAAGCTCAATGCCGATTACGCGCGGAGCTGGCCCAACATCACGCAGAAGAAGGACGCGCCTTCGGATGCGAAGGACTGGGACGGCGTCAGCGGCAAGTTCGAGGCTCATTTCTCCGCCTCGCCGGGCAAGGGCGACTAGGCCGGCTCCCGAGCAGGCGATATCGAGCGAAGGCTCCACCCGGATGGCGTCTCGCAGGTTTTGGTCCGCGCGTTAGTGAATCGTGCGCCTGCCCGCGATGATGCGTCCGGCCCTGTCGGATTTCGGTGGATCGCATGCGCCTCATGACGTCGCAGGCGGTCGTGCAACCCGCCGCCTGAGGCCGTTGCGATCGCGCTCTCCGCACGGGACCGGCTCCCTGAGGATATCCCTCCGGCAGATCGCGCACGCATGCCCTGCGTCGGCAATCCTTTGATTCGGTGCCCGGTTTGTGGTACATCAAGGGTCTGCCGTCGTTCGTGCCTGACGTGCTGCCTTTGGCCGCCCAAGCGGTGGTTTCCAAACCTTTCGACAGAGTCGGCATCCCATTCCATTGGGACGCTACCTTTCCGAGACGAGGCGGCATGTGATCGACCGCTGGAGGCGCATGCGCTTCCCGCGGCACCGGTCGCATGGTGTGGATGATCGGCTAGCCTGGGACCCGCCCGGCCGATGCATGCTGCATCGATGGCCGGCGGACAAGAGGCTCAAGCCGGGTCACCCACCCCGGGAATGAAGGTTCGGCGCGATTCGACCCGCGCGATGTTCTGGAGGCGCTTCTCGCATGACCACAGCCAAGAAGACGACGGCAGGCCGCCAAGGCTTCAAGACCGGCGAAGCGGTGGTGTACCCAGCTCATGGCGTCGGCCGCATCACTGCGATCGAAGAGCAGGAAATCGCCGGCTACAAGCTCGAGCTTTTCGTCGTCTCTTTCGAGAAGGACAAGATGGTCCTGCGCGTTCCGACCGCGAAGGCCAACAGCGTCGGCATGCGTAAGCTCGCCGAGCCCGAGCTTGTCAAGAAGGCCCTCGACGTTCTGACCGGCCGCGCCCGGATCAAGCGCACCATGTGGTCGCGCCGCGCCCAGGAATACGAGGCCAAGATCAATTCCGGCGACCTGCTGTCGGTGACCGAAGTGGTCCGCGACCTCTACCGGTCGGAGGCTCAGCCGGAACAATCCTACAGCGAGCGCCAGCTCTACGAGGCCGCCCTCGACCGCGTGCTGCGCGAGATCTCGTCGGTGAACCGCATCACCGAGACCGAGGCACTCAAGCTGATCGAGCAGAGCCTCGCCAAGTCGCCCCGCCGCGCCAAGGGCGAGGCGGAAGCCGAGGGCGATGCCGAGACGGATGGCGACAGCGACGAGATCCGGGAAGAGGCCGCCTGAGCGGCCCGCAGATCCCAGACGGATCCGTTCGACGATCGGGCCCGGCGCACCAGCGCCGGGCCTTTTTCTTTGTCGGCACCGCATCGGCCGGTTCCGCCGAGGACCGTCGCCCGGCTGCTCCGATGCGCCGCAGGGTCACGGCCCCCTGTCAGCCCCGGCCTGCGGAACTATCCACGCAACGGCTCCGTTGTTCGGTGCCTGGGCGATGCCCCCGGGCTGGTGCCCTCGCTTTCTGGACCATTCGGGTCGACCGACCCCGAACGTCCGTCGCGGCGCGCGCACGCAACGGACGAAAGGCGGAGGCGGGAATGGCGGATATCGCGGGGATACGGCGACAGTTCATTCGTACGGCCATGGAGGCGCCCTTCCTGGCGCGGGACGAGGAACGCGGTCTCGCCGTCCGCTGGAAGGATGAGCGCGACGAACACGCTCTCCATCGCCTGATTTCGGCGCATATGCGTCTCGTCATCGCGATCGCGGGGCGGTTCCGGCATTACGGACTGCCGATGGCCGACCTCGTCCAGGAAGGGCATGTCGGCCTCATGGAAGCGGCGGCCCGGTTCGAGCCGGAGCGGGAGGTCCGTTTCTCCACCTATGCGACTTGGTGGATCAGAGCCTCGATCCAGGATTACATCCTTCGCAATTGGTCCATCGTCCGCGGCGGCACGAGCTCCGCGCAGAAGGCGCTGTTCTTCAATTTGCGCCGCCTGCGCGCCCGGTTGATGCAATCCACCGAGGAGCATGTGGGCGACGAGATCCATCGCCGAATCGCTACGGCCATCGGCGTCTCCCGCGAAGATGTGGCCCTGATGGACGCGCGACTGTCCGGGCCGGACATGTCCCTGAACGCTCCGGTGGGCGAGGAAAGCGAAGCCTCATCCGAACGGATGGACTTTCTGGTGGACGGTTCCGACCTTCCCGACGAGACGGTCTCCGCCTCGGTGGATGGCGAGCGCAGGCTCACCTGGCTCAACGAGGCGCTCACCGTCCTGTCCGAGCGCGAGTTGCGGATCCTCCGCGAGCGCCGGCTGACGGAAGACCAGGCCACCCTCGAAGCCCTCGGCCGCCGTCTCGGGATTTCGAAAGAGCGCGTGCGCCAGATCGAGAACCGCGCCCTGGAGAAGCTGCGCCGTGCCCTGGCGGAGCGTTTTCCACAGAGTGCCGGTAACGTGTATGTCTGACCGGATGTCGCTTGCCGCCTGACCCAGTGCGCTGCACATTAACGCTTCGGCATCCCGTCTGTGGGAAGCCGGGGCGTGATGGCACGTGGACGGGCAGGTTGGCAGAGATGGACGTCGCGACACAGAGGCCTCTCCTCACCCTCGCGATGATTCTCGCCTTGAGCGTCGCGCTCGTCGGAATCATCGCCGTCAGGCACAGCCTGTCCTGGCTGGCCGCCGCCGGGACATTCTACGGCATCGTCGCTCTCTGTCAGATCGCCTATCTCACCCTCGTCGTCGCCTTCACGCGGGATGGAGCGTCCGAACGACCTATGCCGGGCGCGTCCAGGCCGCCCTCGATCCGATAGCCCCACGATGGCATCGGGAACGATGACATCGGGCGGCACGGCATCGAGCCGCTAAAGTGGCCGTCGACTTTCACCACACGCGTTCGGGGAACCGTGCATCGGATCGAGCCCGCTCCGACGGGTCTGTCACGGTCTGGGATGTCGATCTGACCCTCTCGGACGAGCATCGCGCACGCTGCCGGGATCTCCTCTCCGATGACGAGAAGGCTCGCGCGGACCGATTCGTGCGCGATGCGGATCGATGGCGCTTCGAGGCCAGCCATGCGGCCCTGCGCCTCACCCTCGGCCATCGTCTCGGATCGGACCCGCGCGGCATCGTCTTCGGCGTGGAGCCGTCGGGAAAGCCGCATCTGGCGGGGGCGGCAGCCGGAGCATGCCGTTTCAGCCTGTCGCATTCCGGCAGCCGCGCCCTGATCGGCCTTTCCTCCTCCGCCGAGATCGGCATCGACGTGGAAGAGGTCCGCCCGCTGCCCGATCTTCTCCGCATCGCCCGCGCCCATTTCGCCGGATGCGAGATCGCAGCCCTGGAAGCGCTGGGGCCGGTCGAGCTGACGGCGGCGTTCTTCGCCTGCTGGACGCGCAAGGAGGCCGTGGCGAAAGCGACCGGCCAGGGCCTCTCCCTGCGCCTCGACAGCTTCGCCGTCTCCGTCACGCCGGACATAGCGGAGCTGCTGGCCATGCCGGGCGGGACGAAGGAGTGGAGCCTGCACGCACTCCCCGCCGCGCCGGGCTATTCCGCGGCCCTCGCCATCCGGGCGGCGGATATCGGCTGCCTGTACCAGTCCCTCCCGCCCGACTGGCCCACCGGGCGGGCAGCCATATGGCAACAAGGTCGATGATGACGCTTGCGGCTCCGCGCCGGCCTCGCTATACGTCCGCTCGCCGGTGGTGACGCCGGCCGTCGGAGTGTAGCGCAGTCTGGTAGCGCACCACGTTCGGGACGTGGGGGTCGCAGGTTCAAATCCTGCCACTCCGACCAAATTTCCCGAGAGCTTGCAGTCTCTTACTGCTCCCCCAAAATCCAAGCCTTACATGGACCGCTTCGCGGACCGAATGATCCGCGTCGGGTTCCGCGTGATTTTGTCCGCCTCCGGATGCCGCGTGCCCGCGAGGCTGCTCGATGGTCGGAGACGTCTCTTGGAAATCCGCATCCGGTGACCGGCGCAGATCGCCCCGGTGATTCAGGTATGGGGCGAGGCGTGGCGGGTGGGATCTCGTCAGCCATGACGTGCTTTCCACGCTCGAGTTGTCGTCGGTCGTCCAGGCCTTTCGGGGACGAGCGACGCGCCGTGATGAGCCTCGCCACCATCGCTAGGCAGGGAGATCCCCGAGATGCTCGTCGACGGTAGCCCCGCCTTCGCCGGCTGCGCCCTCCACCCCGATCCTGAACATGTCAACGTGGAGAAGGACGAGATCGAGCGCGAGCTTCGACCGTTGCTGCATCGCTCCATGGTCAGGAAACAGCAGCCAGGACCGATACTTGGATAGCCCAACAAGGAACTCTCGGGCTTGGGTCTAGAGGAGCTTCAGGACAAGCAGAGGCAACTCAATGTTAAGGGCATCTGCGCTATGTCCCAGACGAGACACAGACCGGTCGAGACGTGTCTGTCGTTCGTATAAGCGAGATAGTGCCTTGAAACGTCGGGATTTCCTCATCGGGGCGTCCGCCCTTGGCTTGGCCTCCTCGTCCTTCGCGAAGGCCGCCGTATCACCGCTCCAGGCGCCGGCAGCAGCGCCCGCGGGAGCCCGGATCGCGCGGGTCGCCATACACCCGGCGATCGGCTTTTCCCGGGTCGGCAATTCCGACGCATGGTTTCCCGCACCCGAGGTGCCGGGCCTCCTCGACGAGCCGGAGGGCGGCTTCAAGGATTCCAAAGGCCGCATCAAGAAGCAGGTTCAGCGGTTCCGCCTCTATGGCTACGACGAGGAAGGCCGCGTGGTGCGCGAACTCGACGCGTCGAAGGGCGTCCGCTGGAGCGTCCACGTGGCCAACACCAAGGCGGCCTGGTACGGGTTCATCAACGCGCTCGATCAGGGCCCGGCGGCGCCCGGCATTCCCGGCACCCAGCGCAACCCCCTGGTCCTGGCCGACCGGCGCGACGATCTCCTGGTGATCGACCCCGGCATCGTCGAGATCGGCGGCATCTCCGCCAATGCGGCGGGCAAGGATCCGGCCTGCCGCATGCAGGGTCGGTTCTGGAACACCCTCGATGTCGATCTCGGCCACCTGCGCACAGACGACAACGGCCGCCTGCTGGTCTTCGCCGCGAACGGCATCTCGCGCACGGCCCTGCCGCAGAACCCGGTGCGCGACTTCACCAACAACGACGGCTGGCACGACGATTGGTGCGACGGCTGGGTACAGGCCAGGGTCGAAATCGACGGCGCCTCCGTGCCTTGCGAACCGGCCTGGATCGTCTGCTGCGGTCCGAAATTCGCGCCCCAGCTCGAACCCATCGTCACGCTCTATGACGCCGCCCGCGAAGCGATGGTCGAGCTCGGCCATCTGAAGGCCCCCTCCGATACCGTCTCGTTCCGGCGCGACGTGCTGCCGATCCTGCGCCGGGCCGGCTCTATGCAATGGGTGGCTACCTCCTCGTTCCTCGGCGCGGCCTGGAACCAGATCGGCGACCTCTCCAGTCCGGCGCTTATCGCCAAGCTGGCGCGTCCCCATGAAGAGGGCTGCGCGATGCGGCAGAACGTTCTCCAGGCCTTCCGCCGTCCAGGCGGCGAGGACCAGCGGGCCGCCGCCATGCCGATCATGCTGGGCGACGGGGTGAATTACCCGGAGAGCCAGCGCACCTGGCTCACCCTCACGCCGACCCAGTACCGTCAGCTCGAACTCTGGGCGGACGGAAAATTCGCCGACGATTACGAAGACGCCGCCGCCGATTCCGTCACGCGCCTCGACGACCTGCCGCTCGCCCTCCGGCCGGAGGCCCTCACCCGTGCCGCGCTCGATGCCTGCTCGGGCGGAGCCTTCCACCCCGGGGTCGAGATCACGTGGCCGATCCGTCATGCCGCCCTCTATCGCGGCCGTGACGAGACGAAGCTGCCCTTCCGCATCAAGATCTCGGATCGACCGGGCCTGATCCAGGATCTCGGCCTGCAGCTCAATGCCACCAACGTGTTCGCGGGCAATCCCGCCAAGCCGCGCGAAGGGGCTCCCATCGGCCCGCAGGCCCCCGGCGACCTGACCCGCTGGATGGGTGTGCCGTGGCAGGGCGACGCTTTCAGCTGTCAGGCGGTCCTGACAGCCTCGGGCTTCCCCACCCCGGTCTGGTGGCCCGCGCTGCTGCCGGTGGATGTCCTGCCGGAGACTTTCTACGAGCACGTCATGCGCACCGATCTCAGCGACGAGGAGCGTTTGCGCTTCTACCATGCGCGGGTGCCTTGGGCGCGTGGCGCGGCCGGTATCGGCCTTCACGTGGAGGCGGGCTACACCGATGGCCTGCGCCGCATGATCGAGCTGTGGACCCGCATGGGTGTTCTCGTCCGCCGCCCCGGCCCCAAGGGCCTGACCGGCGTGCCGGAAGTGATCTACGTGGAGACCCAGCGCGGCTCCATGGACATCGCAGCCCCGTTCCCCCGCCGCTGAGCGCGAGGCGCGTGGACCGTATCGTGGTCGTCGGGGCGGGAGTCGCCGGCCTGTCCGCAGTCCGGCGTCTCACCCTCGCCGGACATTCTCCCCTCCTCGTCGCGCCGGATCGCGTCGTGCCCAGCCGCGGGGAAACGCTCTCCGCCACGGCAGCTTCGTTTCTGGACGGGCTCGGCTGGTCCGCCCTGATCGACGGCGACACCGCCATGGCCAGTCAAGGACGCTTCTCGATCTGGGGTGACAGCGCCCTGCGCAGGGCGGCCGGGCACGAGCACGGCGCCCATATCGACCGCTCCCTCCTCGAAGGACGGATGGCGGCGTCTCTGGCTGAGCGCGGGGTCGAGCGCTTGGCGGAGGCCGTGGTCGGCCTGGAGCATCTTCCCCGCGGCGTCCGCATCGGCTTGGCCGACGGGCGATGGCTGGATGCGGCGGCGGTGATCGATGCGAGCGGCCGGGCTGCGCTCTCGGCTGGACCGACCGCCCACCGGCGGCGCCTCGACCGGCTCGTCTGCGCCTATCAGGTGCACGACGTGCCCGATGATGCCGAGCTTGCCGCCGCGACCCTGGTGGAGGCGGTGGAGTTGGGCTGGTGGTACATGGCACCGATGCCAGGCCGGCGCATGATGATCGGCCTGTTCACCGATTCCGATCTTTTGCCCGCAGGGGCGGCGAAGGATGGCAAGCTCTGGGCGGATGCGGCCAGGGAAACCATCGCCATCGCCGCCCGTCTGGAGAGCCTGGACCTCGACACCGCCTGTGCCTCGCTGTCTCCCCAAGTTGCGCCGGCAGCCTCGATCGTGCCGACCCACTTGATCGAGGGGCGTGTCCTGCGCTCGGGCGATGCGGCGGCCTCCCTCGATCCGCTCGGGGCGAACGGCCTCGCGACGGCGCTCTGGAGCGGCATCCAGGCCGCGGACGCCGCGCTGGCCCTCATCGCCGACGATCCGGCTCCGGCACTCGCCTACGAGCGCGCCTTTCTCGAAGGCATCGCGCATCACCTCTCCGGGCAGCGGACCCTCTACGCCGCCGAGCGACGCTTTACCGACGCTCCCTTCTGGTCCCGCCGGCATGCTTTCCCCTGAATCCGAGGATGATTCCATGAGACCCGTTTTTCGCTCCCTGCTCACCGCGCTTCTCGCGGTGCTCGTTCCCGTCGCGGCTTGCGCCGACGAGACACGCCGCGTCGAGATCCTCGCTCCGAACGCAGAGACGATCACCCCCAGCGGCACCTGGAGCATCGGCGCACGGGCGGGAGATTTCGTGTTCATCGGCGGGATGCGCGGTGTCGACCGGACCACCGGCGAACTCATCGAGGGCGAGGAGGCCCGCATCCGTCGCATGTTCGACAACATGCTCGCCGCCGCCGCGGTGGCGGGTGCAACGAAGTCCGATGCCGTTCGCCTGACGGTGTTCGTCACGGACGTCGCCCGGCTGCGTCCGATCGTCAACAAAGTACAGAAAGACATCTGGGGTGACGGTCCATATCCACCCCGCACCGTGCTCGAGGTTCCCCGCCTCGACCAGAACGACATCGCCGAGATCGACGGCACCTTCTACCGACCCATCGCCAAATGACGACATTCCGGCGGTGGCCGTAAGGCGCGGTCGACCCTTTCGATCAGGCTCATGAGAACGCTGGAGCTACGCCCGACCAGTTTGTGTCGGGCGCAGCTCCACGCTTTTGTTTAGCGCGCTCTTTTTCGCCGAACCGGCATCCACTTCGGCGGTGAGCGCTCCCGGCCGTGTGGACGGAGTGACGAGGCCGTCGGTGCCAAGGAGGGCGATACGCCGTTCTTGCAGGGCAAGGACACATCCAAGTCTGCCGGCAAACTGAACTTCGATGCCATCGAGACAATCTCTGTCGCCGACGGTGCGTGCCCCGACCTGACCGGCATCCTGCCGATGCGCTCGTCGAGGGACGGTTGCCCACGGGTTTCGCGGTCCGCGACGAAACCGATCTGCCGACATGGGCACGCAACGCGGCGGGGTGTGAGACTATTCGATCACGCCCTCTCGCATGTCATCACGGCCAAGCCTCAAGTCGGTCCGGAGCGGAAAACGCCCATTCCGGCCATAGAGCGATCCAGACCGGGCTATCGAATAGCTCATACGCAGCCGAACCACGCATTGGTTGTCCCGAATACGTTAGCCGATACAATCTTTTATCGCTATGCACCTCATCTATGCTGCGCTGCATCAATCGATGACCCTGCCATCCAATCCATCAAAGTCATCATGACTGATTAAATATTTCATTAAGTACCCTATCCTACATATCCCAGATATCAATTGCGGAACCCAGGCTTTCGCGGAACGGTATTGGGGTAGGTGAAGCTTATCTGCCCAGGCGACAAGCCTGCCCATGCCAAGCGATCAAGCATGGTCTTCAAACTAACCAGCTGGTCACAGTCCCTGGGGTTGGAGAATATTATGGCAACCGTATCGATTCTTACCAATACCGGTTTCGACGTCCGCGATTTCTTCCTGCCCAATCTCGGCGATGCCGACAGCGTCACGTTCACGGGTCTGATCGACAGTGTCGGCGACCTCCTCCTCGGCGGCAACCGCACGGATACGTTCGAGGTTCTCACCGTCGAAGCGAACGGACTCACGTACAATTATACCGGCAATTGGGAGATCGAAGCCTCGACTGGCCTCTCTACGGGGACGGTCTCGGCCAGCGGCGGCTATGACGGCGTCGAGGTGAAGCTCGGCGATACGGTCCTGGCGACGCTCGACCTGCCATTCCAGCCGGTCGACCTCGGGACGGAAACCAATGCCGGCATTCTCTCGAACGTTGTGAACCTCGCCACGGATCTCGTGGGCGAGACCGTGGATCTCCTCCTCGGAACCCTGGACGAGACCGTCTCCCTGGTCGGGCTCAACCTCGACGCCACGCCCGATCTCATCGACATCGTCATCGATGCCGGCGGCACCCAGACGGGCGGCGACGGCAATGACACGCTGCGAGGCGGCATCGGTGGGGATACCCTCAATGGGGGGGCCGGAAACGACACCATGATCGGTGGCCGCGGCGACGATACTTACATCGTCGATTCGGCCGGCGACACCGTGGTGGAGGATGCCGACGAAGGCGAGGACACCGTTCGCTCCTCGGTGACCTATACGCTTCCCGACAACGTCGAGAACCTCGTCCTCACCGGCACCGGGTCCATCGACGGGACGGGCAACAGCCTCGACAACAGCATCGTCGGCAATGGCGGGGACAACCGTCTCGATGGCGCAGGCGGCAACGACCGCCTCACCGCACGCGGCGGCGACGACGTCCTCATCGGTGGCACCGGCGACGACATCATGCGTGGCGGGGCCGGTGACGACGTCTACGTCGTGGATTCCACGGGCGATCAGGTCATCGAGGCCGCCGACGAGGGCAACGACACCGTCCGCTCCTCGGTGACCTACAGCCTCGGCGCCAATGTCGAGAACGTCATTCTCACCGGATCCGGCGCCATCGACGCTACCGGAACCGGCGGCGCCGACGGCCTGACCGGCAATACCGGTGACAACCGTCTCGACGGGGGCAGCGGCGACGACACGCTCTCTGGACGCGCGGGCAACGACACCCTTGTCGGGGGGGCCGGCGCGGACACGATGCGCGGGGGCACCGGCAGCGACACCTACGTGGTCGACGATGCCGGCGATCGAGTCATCGAGTTGACCCAAGAAGGCAACGATACCGTTCGCTCCTCGATCGACTACACCCTTGGGGCCAATGTGGAGCGGCTCGTACTGACGGGAGCCGGGGATCTCGACGGGACGGGCAACACTCTGAACAACGCCATCTTCGGCACCGGCGGGGACAACGTGCTCAATGGTGGCGGCGGCAACGACATCCTGTTCGGTAAGGGCGGAGCCGACATTCTCGACGGTGGAACCGGGAACGACACGATGCATGGCGGTCTCGGCGACGACACCTACTTCGTTGACAGGGTCGGCGATAAGATCGTGGAGCTCCCGGGCGAGGGCAACGACACGGTCTACTCCTCGGTGACCTACAGCCTCTCCGCTAATGTCGAGAACCTCGTGCTGACGGGCTCTCGCAACGTCAGCGGCACTGGCAATGCCCTCGACAATGACATCACCGGCAACGACGGCAGCAACCGTCTGAGCGGCGGTGCCGGCGACGACGTGCTGACAGGTAACGGCGGCAACGACACCCTGCTCGGCGGCAGCGGCGCCGACACCATGCGCGGGGGCACCGGGAACGATACCTACGTCATCGACAATGCCGGGGATCGCGCCATCGAACAGCCGGGCAAAGGTTTCGACACGATCCGCTCGACCGTCAGTCACACGATGGAAGCCAACATCGAGAAGATGGTGTTCAGCGGAACCGCGGATCTCACCGCCAATGGCAATGCCGGCAACAACCAGATCTACGGCAATGCCGGCGACAACGAGATCTACGGTGGCGATGGTCGCGACCTCCTCTATGGCCGTACCGGAGCCGACACGTTCGTCTTCAAGGACGTGACCGACAGTGACGTCGCTGTCGGCGGACGCGACATCATCAAGGACTTCGATTTCGCCGCCGGCGACCGCATCGACCTGAGCGCGATTGACGCGAACGGCGCGCAGGACGGAAACCAGAGCTTCGACTTCGTTGGAACCGATGCCTTCTCGGGCGAGGCGGGTGAACTGCGAATGAAGTTCGGTGGCGGCAACACCCTGATACAGGGTGACACCAACGGCGATGGAGGGGCGGACTTCGCCGTCCTCCTCAAGGGCCATCATGTCCTCGACAGCGGATCCTTCATCGTCTGACGGTCCGAGCCTCCGAGAATGACCAGGGAAGGGCGAGGGGCCGGTGGCTCCCCGTCCTTCTTCAACGATCTCTAAGCGTCGTCATTCTCCCGCGAGCAGGATACGATCACGATCTTCGCCACTATCGATGTCGGTCACGAGATGATCCCGCTCCGTTTTCCCGAGACACAGCGATGTCGGATCCCGGTAATCTTCGGCATTCTGCGCTTGACGCTGGTATACCAGAAGGCACATGGTGTGAGTGCTCCTCGTGAGGAGCCTTCCTATGAGCAAAACTTTACCCGCCCGGCGTGAGCCGAGGCGGGTTTTTTCGTCGTTCCGCAACCCGCGACGCGCTCGGCCGTTGGCGAACCGGGAAAGGGCGCTGCCTGCGCACGGTGCCGTCGTCACCGGCGAGGAGGCGGGAAACCGGCCTCCGCGCCCCCTCCTCTCTCCCTGGAAGCGAGGCGTGCCGTGAACGACAACGAACATGCCGTCTACGCCATCGCCCCTGAACTCGGCGGCTGGACGGTCTACGACACGAAGACCCTGGAGCCCGCCATGGTGGACGGCATTCGACAGGTCGGATTGTGCCGTGATGCCGCTCACGCCCTCGCCGGCAGCCTGAACGCCATGGAACGGACGGTGCCCGGATCGTCGATCCCCCTTCCCGATGAAGAACCATAGGGTTTCCGAACCCGGGCCCTCGACGGCAGGGCCAGCACGCGATTTGCCGTTTTGGAACCCGAGGCGATCACGGGCCCAAACAAGCTTCGACCATGTGCAGGCCGAGCGCCATGCGGCTTTTCTTGTCTCCGTTTCCGTCATGAAGCGTCATTTAGGCGGCGATCCCGACAAGTCGACGCAGTCTATTCCACCCGAATTCCTGGGGCCGCGTCACAGAGACAGAGCGAGCATTGCCGAACCCGGAGGATATCGCGGACGTTAGGCAACGACATCGAAATAGGATCCGCGAATGGGACAATGCTGGCCGAACCGTATCTGGATCGTTCGCCACGGTGAGAGCGCCGGCAACGTCGCGAGCGAGGCCGCGCATGGGGCCAATCGTGCGCGGATCGATATCGCCGAGCGCGACGTCGACGTCCCCTTGAGCCGACGGGGCGAGGAACAGGCCGACGCGCTGGGCCGATGGTTCGCGACGTTCCCCCCAGATGAGCGGCCGGAGACGGTGCTGACCTCGCCCTATAGGCGGGCGCGGCAGACCGCTTCCCGCATCCGCGCCGCAGGCGGCTTGGCGCATGAGGCGCCGGAGGATCTCGTCGATGAGCGGCTCCGCGAGAAGGAGCTCGGCATCCTCGACCGCCTGACCCGCTCGGGCGTCGAACAGCTGAATCCCGAACAGGCCGAGATGCGCCGGCGCCTTGGTAAATTCTATCACCGGCCACCGTCCGGCGAGAGCTGGTGCGACGTCATCCTGCGTCTCAGGAGCGCGCTCGACACGGTGTCCCTGCATCACGGCGAGAAGCGCGTCCTCATCGTCGCGCATCAGGTCGTCGTTCTATGCCTGCGCTATCTGCTGGAGGAGATGACCGAGGCGGAGATCCTTGCCATCGACGCCGCTGGCGACGTCGTGAACTGCTCCGTCACGGAATACAGCTTCCAGCCTGAGGAGAAGACGACGGGTAAGCTGAGGCTGGAACGCTACAATTTCGTGGCGCCCCTGTTCGAGGCGGGCGCACCCGTCACCTCCGAACCCGACGCGAACGTGGCGGCCCGGTGATGGAAACGCAGAGCCTCACCCTCGCCCGGCTCCGGACGCTTCGGCTTCCCATCCCCCATGAAGGCAGCAAGGACGAACGCGGCAGCGCCTTCGTCCTCGGCGGCTCCACGGAAGTGCCCGGGGCCGCCCTCCTGGCAGGGGTCGCGGCTCTCAGGGCCGGCGCGGGCAAGCTGAAGATCGCCACCGTCCGCAGCGTGGCCATCCCCCTGGCCCTCGCGATTCCCGAAGCCATGGTCGTCGGCCTGCCGGAAACGCCATCGGGCGTCGTCGAGGCCCAGGGCGCCCTCGATCGGCTGCTGGCGGTGACGAAGGGCTGCGATGCCATCCTGATCGGACCCGGCATGGTCGAGGACCAGGAAACGACCGCTCTGACGATGGCTTTGCTGAAGCAGCACTCGTCCGCCGCCTTCATCCTCGATGCCGCTGCCATCTGTGGGCTCGGTGCCCACGCGGCCGACATCCGCGCTTTCGGAAGCCGGGCCGTCATCACGCCCCATGCCGGTGAGATGGCCCAGTTGCTGGATCGCAGCCGGGATGAGATCGAGGCCGATCCGTTGCGCGCGGCCGTCGACGCAGCGGCTTCGCTGCAGGTCGTCGTGGTGATGAAGGGCGCCAAGACCTGGATCGTGGATCCGCAGGGCGCGCACTGGTTCTACGAGGGCGGCGGCATCGGCTTGGCGACGTCCGGTTCCGGCGATGCCCTGGCGGGTCTCGTGGTCGGGCTCCTCGCCCGAGGAGCCGCTCCCCTCACCGCGGCCCTCTGGGGGGTCTATCTGCACGGCGAAGCGGGACATCGCCTTGCCGCCGATATCGGCCCGCTGGGTTTCCTCGCGCGGGAGATCTCCGGCCTCGCCCCCGGACTGCTTCAGGAGGCAGCGGACGATTCTGCCACGGCGCCTTGAAGCCAACCACCGGCGTGGCTCGACCGGGCGTCGGCGGGGGAGCCAGGCTGGCGGCGAAAGGTTCCCCGCACGGCAGCGCTCTTCATAGTTTTCCCCGAAATCCCGACGTTTCTTTTTTGGGACCCGCAAGGCAACGCGAGCGTTCATAGGAGACGGACAGCGCTGCGACGCGTCGGTATCAAATAAGACATTCGACAAAGTGGGATGGTATCTATGGCTGCCAAGCAGAAAACCTTGCACGATGCGTTCTACGAGACGCTCAAGGACGTCTATTACGCTGAGAGGCAATCCGTTCGCGCTCTGAAGAAGTCGGCCAAGGCCGCCGAGCACGACGAGTTGCGTCAGGCGTTCGAGACCCATGCCGAGGAGAGCGCCGTGCAGGTCGAGCGCCTCCAGCAGGTGTTCGAGATCATCGGCAAGTCCGCGCGCTCGAAGACCTGCGAGGCGATGCAGGGCCTGACCGCCGAGATGGAAGAGGATCTCGAGGATTTCGGCGGCAGCCCGGCAGCGGATGCGGTCCTGATCGGCTGCGCCCAGGCCGTCGAGCACTACGAGATCGCGCGCTACGGCACCCTGAAAACCTGGGCGAGCCAGCTCGGCTACGAGGATGCCGCCAAGCTCCTCGACGAGACCCTTCAGGAGGAGAAGAAGACCGACGAGCTCCTGACGCAGATCGCACAGAGCATCAATGTCGAAGGGTCGGACGAGGCTCCGGCCGAGGACGAGGCGGCCCCCCGGAAGAAGAGCGCCAAGGCCAAGGCCGAATAAGGAGTTCCGATCATGGTCGATCCCAGCAAGATCCAGGACCATATGCCGGTCATCGGTTCGGATGGCGGGCATGTGGGCACGGTGGATCATCTCGATGGGCAGCGCATCAAGCTCACCCGGACCGATCCCGAGGCCAAGGGTCAGCACCACTTCATCCATGTCGACTCCATCGACACG
Source organism: Methylobacterium sp. CM6247 (assembly GCF_054817925.1). Classification (NCBI taxonomy): domain Bacteria; kingdom Pseudomonadati; phylum Pseudomonadota; class Alphaproteobacteria; order Hyphomicrobiales; family Methylobacteriaceae; genus Methylobacterium; species Methylobacterium sp. CM6247. Next base: position 1,542,907 of record NZ_JBTXKX010000003.1, on the reverse strand, counting down.
GTGGAGGACGGGACGGTGAAGCTGAACCGAACCACCGCCCAAGCCAAGGACGAATGGGGCACGGCGGAATAAGGCCGGGTCTCCGACAGACGTTCGAAGGGGTTGCCATCACTGCAACCCCTTTTCGTTTCGATCAGGGAACATTTCGGGGCGGGAAGCCCACCGGTGAAGAGATCCGCGAGTGAGAGGGAGGCGCAGGGTTTCCTGCCCCTCGGTGGACAACCTCGGGACCAAGGTGCCGTTGCGGGCTCCGTGAACGCCGGGCTGGGTAATGGCCTCAGTGCCTCCGCCGTTTGGGAGGTGCTCACAACGCAAGGTCACCTTCGACGCGCATGGCCGTCGCGATAAGGAACTGTTCGCTGGCGAATTCTGCACACACGCCATTCAGGGTGGCGGGATGATGCACCTCACCGTCCGGATTGCTGTCCTGGCCGTGCGGTCCTTCGGTTCGGGCGATTAGGCCGGCAAGTAGAGCAGACGGGCGCTTGCCGCCCAATGGTCGCGCCACTGCCGCTGACCTTGTGGGCGGTCAGGTTGTCGAGCACGACCGTGTCACCGTGCTTCAAGGTCGGCACCAAGGTCTCTTCGACATAGCGGCGGAAGCAGATCCCGGTGATCGGTCCGTCTAGGAGCGGCGTATCGAGGATCAGGCTAATGAACGCGGACTCGGTCGGCTGATCGGAGCAACCGGCAAATGGTTCGACCCTCCGCAACACACGGTATTCGCCTCCGCTCTCCAGCACGCAAGCAATGCGTGCCGAACGGGTTGCGTCACCTCGACCGTTTCCTTGCCTTCAAGCTCACCGTCGCGTGGCCTTTCAAGGCCGTGACCTGCTCGTAGATAGACACGGTTGCGTTGGCTCAACGCGACGAGCCGAGCCTTGGTGCCCGATGGAGACAGCACGTGTCAGGGCTCGGGACACCAAAGGCAGACAGGCCAGACGATCCTACGGCTTGACCGCAGCCTTCTTCGACGGCTCCGCGGATTTGATGCTGCCTGTCTCCGATACCCGATCCCGAGCCTGCTCGACGCGCTTCCTGGAAGCGGCAGCTGCGCGCTGAGAGCTGGCAAGCTGGCCTTTGGCTGCGTCGCGAGCCGAAACGGCTTGGCTGAGTTCCTCTCGAGCAGAGGCGAGCTTACCTTGCCATTCCCGCAAGAGGTCGCCGTTTGCCTGCTCCAGCTCTTTTTGCCGGTCGACCAACCCGTTTCGCTCTGTCTGCAAGAGGCTGACCTGATTCGTCAGATCACGGTTGAGCGAAGCTTTATTCGCGAATGCACCCCATCCTGCCAGAGCGTAAACTCCCAGGATCAGATTGAGCGCGACAGTACGTGTCGGCGTCCAAGCAAAAAGCAGCTGGAGTTTCCAGCGTAGCAGTTCGAGCATGCGAGGCATGGCCGTTTGACTCCCATCTCAACTGGGCGGACCCGAATGGTCCGAACGGCTGATCGATTGAGTAAGAGAGAATGCCCGCTCAGCGTTAATGCTTGCTTACGAAGGGGCACCGGTCGGTCGTGGATGTACGACGAGGTCGCCATCGATGAACGCCACGCTGAAAGAGGTTGAAGGTCCTGATCCCGATTGGCCGAAACGGGTTGGGGCGAAATCACTCACGCTTGCCGTCATGGTATCGGCGGAGCAGGCGAGTGCCGTTCCGCCGCTGTCGTGGAGCTTGGTCCGGATCAAATACGCCTGCGCGCCGTTTGATGGAGAGAGGAGCCGTGCCATGACCCTTTCCCCATTCATAAAGCTCGACCTCGTCCGACTGCCTGACGGTCGGGTCGGAGCCATCGTCGGCGTCTGGAACCTCGGCGAAGCCTACGAGGTCGATGTCGGCGGCGTTCGCGAGACGTGGTCGACCGACGACCTTACGCCGACGGCCTGACCCTCGGCGGCTGCCATATCCGCAAACGCGGTGCCTCCGTGCGGAGACGCAGGTGGATTTTTCGCGCCGAGACGTCAGCGTCGGAGCTGATCATATGGTCCGAGTCTCATTCTGCCGTTGAAGTTCTTCCGGGACAGCGTGAGCCTGGTTCTGGCGAGTTATGAGTTCGCCGACACCGACGGGTCGGTAGCCCCATGCATCGACGCCGACATCGCATGAGAAGCGGGTGTCGGGCAGCGAACCATGTGTGTGGCCATACAGGTGCCGCGTCCCGCGCCACAGGCCGGGCCAGGCGCGATGCGCGTAATGTGCGAGAAACAGCCGCCATTCCGTGCCATCGGCATCGCTGACAGTGATCCGCGCAGTTTCCTGCGGCGGTTTCACCCACGGCAATTCAAGAACCCGATTGGTGTCGTGATTGCCGCGGATCAGCCGCTTTCGGCCTCTCAGGGCCTCGAAGATCTCCACGCAGCGCCCCCGGCTCGCTCCGGCAGCGAAATCACCGAGATGCCAGACGTCATCGTCCGCGCCGACAACGTCGTTCCAACCCTCGATCAGAGCCGCGTCGTGATCATCGAGTGATCCAAACGCCCCTCCACGCTGACGCAGGATGTGAGCATCCCCGAAATGGGTGTCTGAGGTGAAGAAAGTAGCCATACGGATCCGACGGCGCCGCAAGCTTCAGGCAGCGACCTGCCATTCAAACTCATCCGACTCAGCTTGGATCGACCCGACTCGAAAAATTGTAGGATGGTGCGAACTCACCGCGCTCACGGGTTTCCGTTCGCTCAACACCAGCTTCGAAACATAAGGAGGGTCGCTGCAACGAACCGGTAGCTATGTGGTTGCCAGGGCTTTTCAGGAAGCCAGCAATCAGCAGCTACGTCATTGAAATATTTGGTGGGTGCACAAGGGTTCGAACCTTGGACCCGCTGATTAAGAGTCCCCCCTGCCCCATTGAAATAACAACGCTTTTTCTCCGAACGAGGAGAAAAGCGCTTATGCAATATCAAAGGGTTAGAAGCGGAAATCCGACCGATGACGGGGTGCCGGACAGGGCAAAAACGAAAAACGCCGTCGCGGGGGTTGGAGCCCGCAACGGCGCTAAACGGAAGGTCTCGAGCAAGAAACCCAGCGGCAATGATACTGCCCCCGCCATCTCGCTGGCAAGCCGCATGGTGGCGGTCATCGGTCGGGATGGAACAGTCATTGGGCTCTTCCGCCGCCCGGCCGGGATGCGTGCATTCCTGGCAGGAGGCTGCACATGAGCAACCTCCGCACCATCGCCACTGTCCGGAAGAACAACACCCAAGAGATCCGGATTAGCGTCAGCATCCGCGACGGGTATGCCCTCGTGGACATGCGGATATTCGAAGCGCCGCGCCGCGCGGCGAGTGGAGAGCCATACCCAACAGCAGCTGGGATCTGCCTGACCCAGGCGAAGCTGCCGGAGCTGATCCAGGCTCTGCAGGCTGCAGAGCGGGAGGTGTCGCAATGACCGCCTCTATGACAATTGGTGGCGCGCAACCCCCGACGGCCTTCGATTCTGAGCAAGCCCTACTTGGGGCGATCCTGCACAACAACGATGCATTGGATCGCGCTCGTGATCATGTGCAGCCCAGCGACTTCTTCGACCCGATCCACCGGCACATCTTCGAGGTGATGATCCAGCGTCGGGACGCTGGCGAGGCGATCGACTTCGGACTGATGAAAGCCATGTTGGGCAACGCCGACCTTGGCGGCATCACGGTCGGGGGATACCTCGCAAAGCTCATTGCAGAAGCCATCACAGTGAGCGGGGCAGCGAGCTATGCACGGCTGATTGCTCAGGCAGCGCGGATGCGGCTGGTGTTCGACACGTCCATGGCGGGCGCCGCCGCGATGACGACGGGGTCGGTGCACAGCCCGACTGAGTACGCCACCCACATGATCGAGCGGCTGGACGAGGTAGCCAGCGCAGGCCTCAGTGAGAGTGCCCGGCGCGTCACCCTCGGTCAGAGCGTCACGAGTGTTCTCGCTCGCGTCCATGAAACCCGGCGCGGCAAGGGTATCATCGGGGTTCCCTTCGGTGTGCCGAAGCTCGATGCCGCTACGCTCGGCATGCGACCTGGTCAGTTCATCGTGCTCGCAGGCCGACCCGCCATGGGTAAAACGACGGTGGCGATGCACATCGCCCTGGCCGCAGCACGCCACCGCGGTGCGCTCGGCTTCATCTCACTGGAGATGGATGCTGACCAGTTGTCCGAGCGCGTACTCTCGGCTTTGGCCTACAATCCGCGAGAGTGGGACCAAATCACATATCGAGCCATCGCCGAAGCACGTGGGCTGTCTGACGCTGCGCTGGTCCGCCTGCAGGAGGCGTCCGAGATCTGCGCCGGCATCCCGATATGGATTGAACAGCAGCCCAGCCTGACCCTCTCGCAGATCTCGGCGCGGGCCCGACAGATGAAGCTGAAAGCCGAGCGTCGGGGTCTCCCCTTCGCAGCCCTCATCATCGACCATATCGGCCTAATCTGTCCGTCCAAGCGCTACTCGGGCAACCGAGTGCAGGAGATGACCGAGATCAGTTCTGGCCTGAAAGGATTGGCGAAGGAACTCGGCATCCCGGTCCTCGGGCTGTCGCAGCTTAATCGGGAAGTGGAGAAGCGCCAGGACAAGCGCCCCGTCCTTTCGGACCTGCGTGAGAGCGGGTCCATCGAGCAAGACGCCGACGTGGTGCTCGGCCTGTACAGGGAGGCCTACTACCTGGAGCACAAGGCCGACCGGACTGACGTAGAGGAAGACCGCCTAGTCCGTTGCCTCAACACCCTAGAGATCGAGATCCTGAAGCAGCGCTCTGGGCCAACCATCCGGGTCGAGTGCTTCTGCGACATCGCCTGCAACGTCCTGGCGGAGGCGCGCTGATGGTTGGCTTCTACAAGCACGACATCCCGGCCTGGATGGATGGCACTGAGACGCTGAGCGACAGCGCCTATCGCGCCTACCACGTCGTCATTCAACTGATCATGCTTAACGAGGGGCCGATCGCCCTGAACGAGCGTGGCCTGTCCGGCCGTTGCAACATGACTGTGAAGGCGTTCGGACGGGCTCTCGTTGAGCTTATCGCAGCGGGCAAGGTCGCGGTAGAAGACGGGCGCATTCACAACGCCCGGGCGGATCGTGAGCTCGAATCCGTCATGAAAAACCGGGAAAATGCTGGAAAAGGCGGAAAAACCCGAGCAATCCGCGTAGAAACTGAGAAAAACAACCGGAGCCAAGCCGCTAACCCTCTGGAAACAAAGAATTTACCTCAAGCACCGCTCGAATACATTCCAAGCCTAAAAGAGAAGAGAAGAGAAGAGTCCCCTACAGTCCCCAAGGGGACCAGGATTGATCGGTTCGAGGAGTTCAGGGCAGCCTACCCGCCACGGAACGTGCGTTTCCAAGCGACACCTGCCCGGAAGCGGTGGCTGGAAGCACTTAAGCGAGGCGCAAATCCGGAACAAATCATAGCCGGCGCTAAGTCGTATGCTGCTGAGCAAGCCCGGATCGGCAAGGCCGGTACCGAGTTCGTCAAAACCGCCGAGGTTTGGCTGCGGAACCAGCTCTGGAACGACTACCAGCCCGAGCCAGGTACTGCCGAAGGGAAGCCGGCTGGCCCAGACAGTTACCTCGCCAGCCTCTCCGACGACGACTGGCGCACCCACCTTCGCCGCTGGCGTAGCACCGGCGGACAGTGGACCCTAGCCAATCGAACCAAGCCGCCGGACGATCCGGGAACCAAGGTTCCGGCGCACCTCCTGGCTGAGCTGGGGGGCACGCCCCTCCTGGCGAGGGTAAACTGATGGTTGCCGGTTTGGAGAACTTCGCCAAGGTCCGCGCCCTTCACGATCGCTCGGACAGTCCGGGCGAGAAGGCCGCGGCGATGATGAAGATGCAAACCCTGGTTCGTAAGGCCGGGATGAGCGTCGAGCAGGCATTGTCCACTTTGCATGCCCCTGAATCGAAGAGCTAGACAAGGGCAACGACAGGGGCTGGTCAAGTACGCCCTTTCCAACATCATGACCCCGGCTCCGGTGGCCGCCTCCTTCGAGACGCTGAACGCGGATCTGGACCAACGCAGCCAGATACAGCAGGGTGAGCGGGCCTGACAGCATGCCGAGAGCATCGGCAACCGCGGCAAGCGCGAGTTCATCCAAGTGCTGCGCCTGATGGAGCCGATGCCGAAGGACGTCATCAGCTCGGCCGTCACCGACGCGATCCGGCTCGGGGCAATTGGATTAGACGCGGTCAAGCTGATCGCGCTGGCCCGCCGCGAACGCCGACCGCCCCGCCTCGACTTGGCGGCCTACCCGCATTTGCCCAGGACCATGGTGAGGACGACCGTGGCCGCCGACTACATGGTGCTGGAGCCGGAGATGGCGGCATGACCGCGGCGCGTGAAGAGACGATGCCGGGCGGCACCACCAGCAGCACGCCGGGGATCCTGCTCGCCCATCTGTCACTCGAATCGCGGCAGCCAATAAGCCACCGAGGCCTTCCAAAAGCAGCTTGCCGCCATGAAGGCAACACCCTCCATAGGCTGAACCGGCTACTGCTAAGACAACGCCACCATGAAAAGCTTCTTCCACACTTTTAAGGTCGAGCTCGTCCACCAGCAACGAGGGCCGACCCGCGACGAGGCCCGAGGCAACTTGTTCGCCCCATTCAGGACGACATCAATTGGCAGCGCATCCACTCACCTTTTTCTTACATCTCTTCCGAGCAGGCAGAGAGGAACGCGAGCTCACCCCCGTGTCTGCGAAGCCCGGGGAGGATCAGTACAAATCACCGCCACGTGGGCGAAGTGCATCAGACCGAAGGCCTGCACACGCGCAGCACCTGCACGAACAGGTCCGACGGAGCCATGAGGTGGCGTTTGCGAAAGGCGGCAATGGTTCGGAAATCCGGCGAGTTCCAGCCTGGTCACCGCCACCAGATCGCCCCTTCCTCGCAGACTCGAGCCAGGTGTCGCAAGGCGTGCAGGCCGCGGCTTTAACCGTAGAGCAGGATCGCCACCGTCATGTCAGGATGGTAGGGCAGGTAGTCGCGGTCCTCACTGTAAGCCATCGAGGGTGGCCTACAATTCGAGTGCTTTCCATACCGCGTGGCGCATGAAGTGCGCCATATGACTGGGCGGCATGAACTTGAGCAGCGACAGAGGCAGAATCTCATGCAGCTGCTTCAGCCGAATCTGAGCTTCATTAAGATCAAATCGTCCGCGTACGGTTCTTGATGAAAAAAGATCAGCGCCCCCCATTACAGCCATTAATTAAAGTACGCGGCGTGCTCAGCAATTCGTTAAAGAGTTCGACTTCTCCTTGCTCGGTGCTTCGCCGACCCAGGCTCCAATGGCGACGGATGTCCCTAACCAGATACGCGTCACCGCACAGCACTCCATCCAGTGGCATGCCGAACGCAGCTTTCGTATCAGGTTGACGGATGAGGCGGCTGGCGAGCTCGTTTACGGGGAAGGTTGAGCCCGGGGGAAAAGTCGGGCTGCACCAATATCTCTTGCCGGTAGTTGCATCGAGTGTGGCGCGTCCTCCATCGTAGCTCACCTGGGCTCGGCATTCGACAAAACCGGCTCCGAAATTGATGAGGCGCTCACGGTCCGCGTAGAGGTGAAAGAGGTCAAAGCCTTGATCCTCGATCTCGCCAGTCGCGGCTCGGATGATGGAGCGGATGCCAACCATGCTGCTCGACAGAACGCCTCTAGCAGCGAGTTCTTTCACGGTCGCACGGCTAGTCCTGCTCGGCCTGGTGCGGATCGACTTGGCCATGACTCAGGCTCCCTGCACAGCAGCATCGGGTGCCTGCAGCATCAGCACGGGCGCACGACCATTCAGGTAAGCCACGGCCTCCTCGTAGAGCCGCCCGGCATACGTAATGAGGCCGGCCCGTATGCTTTCGGAGTCGCTCATGTCGAGCGAGACACCAGGACGGTACATCGCCAGAGCCGCCCAAGCATGGAGTTCTCCGTCACCGCACCGTTCGGCAAGCCGTTTGGCCCTGGCCGAGAAGTTCACGCGTCCCGCATCCCGACAAGACACCGACACGGCCTCCACGCTCATCGTGCCTGCAAGCTCCTCAAGCAATCGCAGATCGAGGCCGGTCCGGCTGCGATCCTGCGCTGTGAAGAATGCGAGATCTGCCGCAGCCTCCTGGTCGAGCTCGCCGGCATCACATTCAGAAAACGATTCGGCGTAGGCTTGGTGAGTGACTGCAAACTCCAGCTTGACCACCGCCTCAGCAGAAAAGGCAGCTTTGACTGCGGCGGTGGCGGCAGCGGCCATGCTTAGCGTCGGGCCATCAGGGCTACCGCCAGATGTAATGGCCGTCCATTCCTGCACGAGAGCATGAGCACTGAGACGGCTTGGCTCTAGACCGAACATGCAATCGTTGGTTAGGAAGCTCAGCTCGGCTGCATCCGAGCAAGTGGAGGCGTACGTCCCATGATCAAAAACGCCCAAGTTCGCCCAATCCATCATCGGATCAGCTCCTAAGGAAAAGCCTTTTAGCAGCGGGTACTGAGCAGCGAGAGCCCGGAAGATCGGCTCAGGACCGTTCCAGGCTGTATCAAAGGCAACATCGATCAGCTCAGGGCCGGCATTCAGGATCGCGAAGGAGGATGCGTTCCACTTCGTGCCCCATCGGGCGACGGCCCAAGAGTACCAGTCATCAAAGCCAGTTGCCTTAAGCGCGTGTGCGCGAGCAGCGTCCGTGTAGTTGCCCATTGTGGCCAAGATTTCGGCCGGCATTGGAATGATGGCATCGAAGTCCAGGCTCACCTCAACCGAATCCGCATCAGCCTGCTGCCGTATACAGGTAATATGGAATCGCCTGATCTCGTCGACAGGTCCGGAAAGGACCAGCCGGTTCGGAATGTAATTGGGCATTAGAAAATCTTTCGTAAACAATGAAATTATAACAAGAAAGCAATAATATATAAGTGCAAGCTGAATGAGCTCAAAACGGATATTGATTCATATTCATATTGATGGACGGCCGGAAACGTGGCGACTGCGATCCGAAGGGCACGAGAAGTGTGCCGCGGCGCGACGCAACGGATCATGTCACGCCAGCCTTCGCTCCCTCCGCGGTCGTGAACGTGTGCAGATCCACTTCCTCATACCACCCGCCGTGCCCAGTCGCTTCCTCGTAATGCTCATGTAAAGCATCCTCAGACAGGCCCCGCAGATCCACCTCAACCGCATCCTCATCAACGTTGAGGATGTCGGAAATCATCTGCTCTGAGTAGCAGAGCTGCGCGCTCTGCTGTGTGGCATGGAAGGTGCTCCAGCCGTCGCCGTCATTGCCGAAGTAGACCTGCCAGATCTTCATCCCTGTCCTCCCTATGCGGTACGATGAGCCGTAGCCCAAACGATCACGCCGTTCTCACTTCGACTCCTGGATCGAGGATGCGTTCTACGACATCGACCGCGAACATGACCGTATCAGAGTCCGCGATGAAGAGCTCGATCAGCTCATCAGTTGACTTTGCCTCGAGCTGCACCTGTACGGCGCTCTCCTCCCTACTTTCGTCACCTGCCATGAGGATGGTCAGATGCCAGATCAGGGTTTCACGAAAGTAGACCTCAGCTTCCTTGCGCGTCGAGAACACCTCTACGTCGTTCAGATGCCGGCAATCCTCGTTGGCGATGCGGACGATCCACAGGGTGCGCGGGTCGGGTGTAGAGCTCAGTTTTTCTCGCATGAGCTTATTGGGCTGAACGCTCAGTGTGCACGGCATCAGAACCTCTCCGTTCTGAAGTACGTCTGGATGCTTTCAAGTCCGACATCCGTTTCGATGTCACGCAAGGCCCCTTCGGGGCTGCCCCTGCCCCACTCGAAGGCATCCTCGCCGTCACCGTCTTCAACGTCGTCCCGTTCGCCAACCTCATCGAGGTCGTCGTAGTACTCATTGAAGCGCATGCCCAACGGCCTAGCCTGGAACTGAGAGATACGGCTGGTCATTTGCACGAGGTCATCGTACGGGCACATGCCAAAAACCATCTGCGAATCGTTGCTCATAATACAATATGTCTCTTTATGAATCTAAATCTTTGCCGTTAAAATCAACAGCATCTAATGAACCCGACAATTTATATCGGGCATCACACGTAGTGTCTACAATTTTTTCAAACCCGATTGGTCTATCCCTGAATCTTTGTGGAGATAGATTACTGCGCCGATCGCTATAGGGCGGATTTATGGCCATGAAGCTTCATAAATGTCTGAAATATATCATCGAATCTTGGACTGCTTGATGGAAGCTCGTGGATTCACTGTGCAGATTCGATCGGTGGCAGTGAACAGTTCCGATGCATATGAGCTACTGCGGTCTCAACCTGGCAGCATGGTGTACCTCATTCGCCTCCATCGGCACGAAACGAAGGCATGCACACGCAAAGCCTCTTTCCCATCAGGCTATGAGGTACAAATGCGTGCTGCAGGACTATTCTGTGCCCCGATGCGGCATTGGGATGCGCCGTCGAGCCATATTTGGCGCTGCCGTGGGGGGGGCCTGAAAGCCGTCTGCCATTCACCGGCATGGCGGCCACGTATCAGGGCCGCGAACTGCGGCGCCAGCGCACTACGCCGTCTCCGGATCCTGCTCGCTCCACGTGATGGCGGCGGCCGCGATTCTCTCCGCTCGCAGTGGGCTCACCGTCGGCGACTGGGGGCCGTGTTGGAGACGCAGCACTGTGTGAGTCGATTTCGACCCGCCCGTCGTCGAGGAACAGGCTCGGGCCCGCCTAGCGGGTCAGCCCGTAGCGGATCGCCTCAGCCAACTTACTCTTCTGGCTGATCGGCTCGAGCCGCTCCTGCAGCCACGGCTCCCTCGCCGCCAAGATCGGACGGCTGCGGGCCCGACGCACGGCGCACCGCTCGTCAGCAGAGCGGCCGCGGATCTCGGCCTCGATCCGGTAGAGGCCGGCAATGGGAGCCAGCACCTCCATCGCGATCGGTCCGTCCAAGTCGTAGAAGCCCCGGCGCACGTGGCTCCAGCAGAAAGCAAGCTGCACCTAGCCCTGCCGGGCCAGCGCCTTATAGCCAGCGTAGCCGTTGACCTGCAGCATGTCCCGGACCCCGGACAGGTGCAGGATCGGCTCCCGGGCCGTGCGGTCGGGGGCGTAGATGCAGGCCACGCCCGGCGGATCGGTGGCTCGCAGTGCCGATCGTCGCGGGCATAAGCGAATAGCTAGCCCGTCTTGGTACGGCTCCGGCCGGGATCGAGCATCGGCGCGGCGGTCCCGTCGTCAGACAACTCGCGCCCCCTTCAACTGCTCCAGAAAACGCTCGTGGACCGGTCGAAGAAGGAAGGCGGCGCGTCCAACCCAATTGGCCCGCGTCGAACAGTCGAGGTCGACGCCGTGCCGGGCGAGGATCTGCGCCTGCCGGTAGAGCGGCAGAGGGTCGGCGTACTATCTTCCGAGCCGGATGAGAAAGCAGACGCGGAACGAGCCGCCTCCCACGCCGCAATCGATAAGTCGATCAGGATCTTTGAGGAAGCGTATGCGGCCCGGGAGGAGGACCGGGCGAGCGGGCTCTACGACAAATGGCCCGGTCCAGAGATCACCTCGCAGATGAACGGGCGGGAGCGCTGGTTCCTGAAGGAATGGGACTCCTACGTTGAAATCACCCATACGACGTTCCCCCGCCTGATGGATATAAGGTGGAACCAAGGGTATAGGAGCTTCGATCCGACGGCGGTCGATGATTTTGTGAGCGAGAACGACTCCGGCGGCGTGGGCTGGGACATGTGTCACGTTGAAGATCGGCTCTGTTTGGGCTTCTGCCGCACCCTGAATGCCATGATGTTCAAGCTCAAGTGGTCAGGCCCCGGTGGGGACCAAGGTTGACCACCGACCGGCTCTACTGTTCTCTAACGCGCGATCCAAACGCGGCGGTGCTTCCGGTTCATGCGGATGATCAGGATGGCCGATCGTACAGCGCTGTATTGAACGCCTGGGCGGCCTTCACGACTCTGTCACGGTCAGGCGCTTCACCTCGTCCCAGTCGATTGGGCCTTCGGCCGGCGCCGGAACCGCGTAGGTCTTCTGCAAATCGATCTGGAAGCCGCAGTCGAAGGCTGACTTGGCTTCCGCACGCGTCACCGGACCGGGCACGTACGAGGTGCGATCCACGAACGTATCGACGATCGCGTAGTAGGCGTCCCAGAGTTCCAGGGCACGGTCTTCGCTATCCGCGCGGATCCAGAGGTTTTGGTTTTCGATGCAGCCGTCGCCGGCGAACTCTGCCTTGATGTAATAGAGATTCATGGTGAATGATCCGTTTTTCGATAATGTGTTTGTCTTAACGAATCGATTCGTAGCCGACTGTTGGGCTATGTTCCATATTAAAAATGGTGGATTCATAGATTTAGCGCGATTCAGGACACGTGAATCCGTTCTGCCCAGAATCATCTAGTCCTGTCAGTTTTATATACCTCTCACGGCGGGCCACGTGGTTAGATCTGGCTTTCAACCAAGCCAGGACACATGATGCATCTTAACCCGCTTGTAATCTTCAGCGCCGTTCTTAACCAGATTCAGCCCAATTCCTCCTCTGCGTTGCTGAATCCGACCGATATGAATCCATCGAATGCTGAGATTCCATCCCTCGACTGGAAGGCCGACTACTACGCCGCGCTCCACGCTTGGAAGGCCGTTAAGGAGAACGGTACGCACGATCACACGCCCATGCCACCTCCGCGAATGATCACCTCCGTCCAGATCGGGCTGATCCTGAAAGCCACGAAGCCAGCGCCGAAGCGCAAGCCGAAGACACCGTCGTGCAAGCATGCACTCTGCGTCGAGGTGTGGACCGTGCCACATGACTCGATCGTCAGACACAAGCGGAGTACGCAGTGGCGGAAGTTCGCCCAGCTCCGCACCGAGGCAGGGTTTGAAAAGACCTTGGCCGGCGCCGTCGGTAGCCAGTTCGTCACTCAGGCCTTCGCCGATTGGGCCATGACGATCGTTTTGGACCGGAAGCCAAATACCCGCCTGAGCGACCTCTACGGGTTATTCCACGACAACAACAACGGTTGGCATTATTATGACGAACACCTTCTGCGGGTGGACATGGCCGATCCGAACAAGCCTGTCGCCTACATCTACCGAAACCGTGAACTGCTCATGGTCGAGGCGCTAGAGACCGATCACGCCGGGAACAAGTTCCCTGACGGTGGTATCCAGACCCATACCATGCGGGGCGATTACGCGAATGACCAATGAGCAATCGATCGCCCCGATCCGAGCTGATGCGAAAGCAATTCAGTAGATCAATGATCGGCACGTGATTCAGCTTGATGGCGAATTCAACTTGATTTGGATTCCGCTCATATGGAGGAAAGCTGTCATAACACATAGTACTACGTAGTACTACCTGCAGGGTAACTATGTAGTAATATGTGTTTCGCCTTCAGCAGCAACTACCTATCGCGAGCTTCGCCCGCTCTCGACTACGTCAGGTCTCGTAACACTCGACCAATAAGGAAATCCCTTGGCTTTTCGCTCGCCGTTCGACCCTACGTCGCTCTCGGCTTCACCTCGACCAACGGCGGATCTGACTCAAAATTGTAAATACTCGAAAAAAACGAGAGTTAGAATTCGTGACAGCGGGGGATCGATCGCCGGCTCGAGAGGAAAGGGTGTGGTCTGGATCGTTGCCCCGATGATCAAGGCATCGGGCGCGTTTCATATCAGCGCCCGCCTCTTCGAGCGACCAGCATCAAGCCGCGTCCAGCAGGTCCTCGAAGGGATCCGGCAGGCCTTCGTCGAGCAGATCACCGTGGCCCTCGAGGCCATACAGGCGCAGGAAGTGAACTAGTCGTTTCGTGATCTCTGCGCGGCCCGAGCCGCCGTATCGCAGGATGCCATGGCTCTGGAGCTTCGCCCGGATCGCCAACAGGGTGTCATGAGCCGGCACGTCGTTGCTCTGCGAGCGAACCTGCTCGATCAGCCAACGGCCGTCGCTGAGGCTGCGCAGCACGATCACCGCGGTCTGGCCGGGCCGCGTCCACTCGAAGACGAGGTGCGTTCCCAGTGCGAGATAGCTCGCGTAGGAAGCAGCGCAATTCTTGAAGCGCCGCCCGAGTTCAGCGAGCTTGGCCGGCGTGATCAGCTGCAGGTCGGGATCTTCTATGGGAAAGGGTGACGTCATCGGCACGATCTCGGCCTTGCTCAGCCAGGTGCCGACCCATTCGGACAGATCGCGATCCTTGGGCGAGAGACCATCGAGAGAGGCGTGTAGCGCTTCATCGGTTACAGCCGGGTGAAGCTGCCGGATCAGATCCGCAGCCATATTCAGGCTCTCGGCCGAGAACTCGCTGCGGATGCGCTCAAACACCTGCTGATGGACCAGCACGGGCGAGAGGACCGTGGCGACTCGTAGGTGCTTAGCAGAAATCTGTCCGGCCTTCTGCCGCAGCAGCTTAGCCCGCGCCTTATTGACCGGGACTGCGAAGAGGTTGTAGGCGAGCCGGTAATCGGCCGGGTCAGGCAGCGGATCGTCACCGATGCGACCGAGCATGCCGAGGAAACCCTCCGGCACCGAACCGAACGCTGCACGCGCGATATTGCGCGGGTAGAGCGCGAGCAGCCCGCGGGCGATCTGCGCAACCGGATCAAGGCTGGGGCAGCAAGCATCCGGTGCCAAGACACAGAGACGAGCCGCCATCAGCTCGGGCTGGGAGAAGTCGATCTCGGGGTAGGCGGCGAACTGGATCGACCGCTTCAGGGTCGAGGCGTGCAGCACGCGATTGAGGTAGCCAGGGCAGGCGATGTCGAGTTTGCTGGCGACTTCGAGGTAGAAGCCACCGAAGGGGCGGGGCTGGGGCGTGTGCAGAAGTGTGAGTTCCAATCGCATCTCCGTGAGTGCCTGAGTCAGTCAGAATCTCACAACACAGCCCGCTTTGCAGCACCATTCAGCCGCAATAAGTATTCTTCCGCAGCTTAGGCGCATAGGGAGGTAGTTCTTGCCATTCCCTTGCGCCTTGTCATGAGATCGGTGCTGTTACGGTCCGAGTGATGTCTTGTTAGCTAGGCCGGTTTGCCCATTTCTTCTCAGCATGCAGGTTCTCAGCGGCCCAGGCATGTCATTGCCCGGCCAGATGTCAAGCAGTGTCAGACTTTAGTCTATTCGAACTTTCGCTGCTTATCTCAGAGGATCCCTTCGGCGCCCTCCTGCGCGAAGCGGTTTTGCCAGCGCCAGACAAGCGTCTACGACACGTCCGCATCACCCATGAAAGCATGCGTCACGAGCCTTCGGTGAGCCCCTCACGACGCCAGATCCGCTGAACCCGGTTCTTGCCCACCTGCCACCCCGCTGCCTGCAGCAGCGCGGTGACGCGGCGGTAGCGGTAGCGTCCGTACTCAGACGCCAAGGTAGGCCTCACCAAGGCTGCGGCCGCGTCTCCATCTGATCCACACGCTTGCGTCGGCCATCGGCCCGCTCGATCCAGATTTCAGCGGCGTCGAGGGCGAGCTCTGGACCGTGGGTGTAATCCCACCACCAGTTCGGGTCTGCGGTTGGCCCCCATCTGAGATCGACGCCCTGCCGAATGATCAGGCGCAGGCGAAATTCCCCCTCATTCTGGCGAGCCAACAAGGCCCTTAGGGTCTCCGAAGAAGCGATCCACGCTTCCAAAGACCCCAGATCCGTAAAAATGCGGGGTGCATAGTCGTCCGTCGTGATCTCGCGCCAGGGCGGGAGTTCGTGCGTCATCGATGGCCTATTGCTTCTCATTCTAAGTCGGCGCGGCTGGCTTCGAAGAGCGCGTATATCACCAATGTATTTTGCTATCCGATGACAATCCTATTGAGAACGCCACTAAACATTGCTCTATGGGGGTTTCACAGCTCCTCTTGAGAACAGCGATATGACAGATCAGACCCCCGAATTGCCGACCAGCCATATCGAGCTTACGGCTGACATCGTCGCCGCCTACGTCTCCAACAACTCGGTTCCGGTAGGATCATTGGCCGAGTTGCTGAGCAGCGTGCACGCCGCCATCAGCGGCCTTACCAACGGTGGATCTAGCGCGCCGGAGGTGGACAAGATCGAGAAGGCGACGCCGGCTCAGATCAAGAAGTCGATCACGCCAGACCACCTCATCAGCTTCGAGGATGGCAAGCCATACAAGACACTGCGCCGGCATCTGACGCTCCGCGGACTGAGCCCTGAGGCTTACCGTGCGAAGCATGGCCTACACGCCGACTATCCCATGACCTCCGCAAGCTACTCGGCGCAGCGCTCGGAGCTTGCTCGGTCCCTCGGTCTTGGGCAGCAGCGCAAGGGTGTAGCCAACGCGAAAGCCTCAGCACCGGAAGAGGCCGTCGCTGAAAAGGCCGCTTCGGCCCCTGAGAAGCCCAAGAAGGCCGGTCGGCCTCGTAAGGCTACAGTCGCTGCCTAACGGGCGTCGCGCGCTTTCCAAATCCGACTTCGACCCATGCAGTGGCGGGTTCAGCCCTGCCCTGACCGCTACTGCTCACGAGGGGACGGATCATAGCCCAGAACGCTTGATGCTCTGGGCTGCCCCTGTCGAGACTCAGGAAGATGGGCAATGCCATGTCTACGGTATGCCCTCCAGAGGCCTCGTTGGCAGTGTGTCGGACAAACGTGTGTCCGGTGGATTCCTCAATCATAAGGTGCCACCGGTCGCCATTTGAGCTGGCATAGAGCTCCCGCATCAGATCTTACCCCCTGCTCGGCATGCAGCAAATGAAAGCGATAGGCCCGGAGATGAAGGATGGGTACGCGAAGCTTTGGCCGCGCTAGGGAGCATTAGATGATCCGTGCCTCGCCGATCTGCAGCTTCATACGCTCGACGGTGTGGGAGCCTAGCGAGCCGACGTGCCGTGGTGCAGGCCCTTCCGGCTCTTGTGCGGCAGCTACTCTGATTGCCTCGTCCACTGACTGCGCCAAGATCGCATAGATATGATCGGCCCCGTCTGGCTGACGGACTGCAATGAGAAACGCAGAGTGAGCTGTAAAGGGCGGACCAATTCCAGGCCGCTGCGGCGGAGTAAAACTAGGCCAATGGCGGCTGGCTGTTTGAACGATGAAGGGGCCCGATCGGGCCCCTTCATCGTTCGTCGCCGATCGTGAAGCTCAAGTTGGCAGGATCTCGCCCGTCTCGGGATCGTGGGGGTCGGCCGTGGCCTGGTTTTGCTCCGCCCTGCCGTCGGCGCGACTGCCCCGGCTGCGGGAGGATTTGAGGCGGTAGCTGTCGCCGTTCAGGCTGAGGATGCTGACGTGATGGGTAAGCCGGTCGAGCAGCGCGCCGGTGAGCCGCTCCGAGCCCAGAACCGAGGTCCAGTCCTCGAACGGCAGGTTCGAGGTCACCACGGTGGAGCCGCGCTCGTAGCGTTGCGAGAAGGTCTCGAACAGCAACTCGGCCCCCGTCGGCGACAGCGGCACGTAGCCGAGCTCGTCGACGATCAGGAGCTTCACCGAAGCGAGTTCGCGCTGCAGCCGGAGCAGACGGCGCTCGTCACGAGCCTCCAAAAGCGGGTTGACCAGAGAGGCCGCGGTGGTGAACGCGACCGAGAAGCCCTTCTGACAGGCCGCCAGGCCGAGAGCCAAGGCGATGTGGGTCTTTCCGGTGCCGGAGTTGCCGAGCGCGATGACGTTCTCCCGGCCAAGGATGTAGCCGCAGCGCGCCAGCTCCAGCACGAGCATCTTGTTCAGGCTCGGGATTGCGGTGAAGTCGAAGGTGTCGAGGCTCTTCACCGCCGGGAAACGGGCCGACCGTATCCGGCGTTCGACCATGCGGCGTTCGCGATCGATCAGTTCCAGCTCGACCAGACGGAGCAGGTAGCGCGGATGGTCGATGCCGCCCTGGGCGCACTCCCGGGCGACCTTGTCGTACTCGCGCAGCACCGTGGGCAGCTTCAGCTGCTTGAGGTGGTGGGCGAGCAGGATCCCCGGCGTGCCACCGGTGGTGCCGCCCGGCATCGTCTCGTCACGCGCCGTACTCATGCCGCCACCTCCGGCACCAGCACCGTGTAGTCGGCGGCCACGGTCGTCCTCACCATGGTCCTGGGCAGATGCAGATAGGCCGCCAAGTCGAGCCGGGGCGGTCGTCGTTCGAGCCGGGCCAGCGCGATCAGCTTGACCGCGTCGAAGCCGGTCGCCCCGAGCCGGATCGCGTCGGTGACGGCCGAGGCCACGACGTCCTTGGGCATCGCCTCCATCAGGCGCAGCACCTGGATGAACTCGCGCTTGCCGCGGTTGCCCATGCGCGCCTCCAGGAGGTGGCGCAGGCGCTGGAACGCCTCGGGCAGATCCCAACCCTAGAGCGCGGCCGCCTGGTCGAGAGCGTTCGGTTTGGTCTCTATCAGCGCGAGGTAATGCAGCGGATCGAAGACAAACACACCGGTGCCGTAGCTACGCGGGTGCCGGGTGATCTCGATCCCCGCACACAAGATCACGACCTCCTCGACGAAGCCCTTCACCAGCACGTCCCGGAAGCCGTAGGCGGTCGGCACCGAGTAATCGTTGCAGCGGTAGCGAACCAGCGCGGTCGAGGAGACGCGCCCAGCCCGCTTCTCGCACGGCTCCAACGGGACCGCCGGCAGGGCACGTAGGACGGCACGATCGGCGACCAGTCGCGTGCCGATGCTCTCGGCATGCTGCCCGGCCCGTTCATCCTGCCGGGTCCGGCAGCGTCGCTCCAGATCCGCGTTCAGCGCCTCGAAGGAGGCCGCCACCGGGGCCGGGGTCATGAAGTTGGACCGGGCGTACTTGACCAGGCCTTCGACCTTGCCCTTGTCGTTGCCCTTGCCTGGACGCCCGAAGCGGTCTCGGAACAGGTAGTGGCTCACCAGCTCGGTGAAGGCCCGGGTGCGCTCGCGTTGCCCCCCGCCGCAGATCTTGGCGACCGCGATCTTAGTGTTGTCGTAGAGGATCGACAGCGGCACGCCGTCGAAGAACCCGACGGCGGCGACATGCCCGTCGAGGAACGCCTCCGTGGTCTCCCGTGGATACGCCTTCACGAAGCAGGCGTCGGAATGCGGCAGGTCCATGCAGAAGAAGTGGATCTTCCGGCGCACACCGCCGATGGTGGCGACCGCCTCACCGAAATCGACCTGGGCATGACCCGGCGGGTGCGCCAACGGCACGAAGGTCTCTCGCCCGCTCGCGCGTGCGATCCGCACATGGTCCTTCCAAGGCCGTGTAGCCTCCGCCGTAGCCGTGCTCGTCGCGGAGACGCTCGAAGATCCGCTTGGCCGTGTGCTGCTGCTTGACGGGCGCGGTCCGGTCCGCCTCCAGGATCGCATCGATCACCGGTAGCAGCGGACCCAGCTTCGGCGTCTTGACCGGCTTCGAGCGCGTGTAGCCCGGCGGCAGCGAGAACCGGCACATCTTGGCAATCGTCTCGCGGTTCAGCCCGAACACTCGGGCCGCCTCGCGACGAGAGTTGCCGTCGATGAAGACGAACTGCCGAACGGCCCCGTAGACTTTCACAGCAAACATTCTGGGTCCCTCCCGAAAGGAAGGCCTCATGAATCGGCCGGCTATTATGCCGCCTGCATCAGCACAAAGCCGACGCTCAGGGGATGGTATTGTCACTGCTCTACACTTGCGGTGTTCGACGAGCCGAAGGCGTGCGCGTTCCAGGGGCAAGCTATGCGTTCCAACATCCGTGCGGCAGCCTGAACAGTCTGACACCGTACAAACTGCGTCAGATGGGATTTTGGTGTGAATTCGGACGGGAGCAAACAACGAAAGCTTGCCGTTACCTCCACGTCTTTTCTCTCGGACATGAGGCAATCATGGACAGCAATCATAAAATAAATCTAGATCAAACCGATAAGGCGGCGATCCTAGACATCATATTACGAAATATCCCCACGGCTCGGCGCGTTGCGCAGTCGGATCGCGTCGATTCCGGTCGATCCGGATTGCAGCGTGGCTTTTTAACCGACCGAGGCTCAGCCGCGTAGCTGGGATGACAATTGTTTCAAGCGGCCGTGTCGAAACTGGACGTCGCGATCATGAGGTCTCTCATTCCATGTTACATCTGCATTTTGGCGCGGGTCGACTAGGGTTGGGCCTTGTTCTACCGGTTTTCCGATCGCCTAATACGCAAACCGTTCTCCTTAACAGGGCGGTCCCCGCTGCCAACGCGACCGGTGACACTGCGCTCGGGGCTGCACGTCGCAATGCGCTTCTGCGGGAGAATCCTGGCCGAACCTACCTGCTGCGTATGCTCGACAGCACGGGCGGTCATTGTGAGACAATGTCTTACGACGCCTTCCATACCTACGACGAGATGACGATAGGACCGCGCATACACACCATCGCCAGGGACTCGGCTGCCCTGCGCCGGGGCGTCGTCGTCACGGCCTCCGTGCTGAAGCTTGAGAATTACGGTGCGGTCATCGAGGCGCTGAATACGCTATCCGAGATGAAGGAGGCCGGTGAGCCCATTGGCCCGATCTTTCTGGTTGCTTGTGAGAATACCGTCTCGGCCCATGCGGTGCTGAATGGTTCAGACCTCGATGCGGTTGTGATGCCCTCGGCGCTCCGACAGGTGGTCCCAGTCGAGGCGCTTGTCGACCGGATGTGCGTCGACCTCGAGGAGGACACCTCCGGTGCACATCCGATGGTTTGCGTCCGGACCGAACCCTATGCATCACTGAAGCTGGAACTGACTGATCGGACGGAACCCCTGCGGAAATTGTGTAGCGGAACCGATATAGTGTTCAGCCGCCATCTTGATGTTGAGAAGCAGATTAAGAGTTGGCTCCTCAACGGCACCCACTGGCTTATTGCCCTTGAAGCCTTCCGGGCCAGCGGTGGGGACCGAGCGATGAAGCTTAATGCTTTCATCGCGGCCTCGCCCGAGCATCGCCGTTACGCCATCGCGGTAATGGACGAGATGCGCGAGGGTGTGGCGATTCTACTCAGACGCGACCCGGCTTATGCGACCTTCGTGCGGGAAGTTGACGTCGACGCCTATCTCGCGGGTGCCGCGACTGCAATCTTGCAGCGATTCTTCTCGACCGAGGACCCGATCACCCGCATTCTGGCGCGATTCCAGGCTCCAACGTCCGGAGACATCACGCCGATTGAGGCTTTCAGCCGGCGTTTCGCCGATCGGATCAACGATCCGATCGGCGCTTACGAGACTGAGAAGGGTTTCGTTCCGCCCGCCGCCGGGCGCGGGCTTCTCAGCCTTCTTCGCCTCGTGGAATCCGGGACCTTCATCGATGCCCACACGGGTTGAGGCTGCCCAGCGTGCTCTTACGACCAATGTGGGGTTGGAGGGATGCGGCCGGGCGATGGCGCAGGGTGAACGCTTCAGCCGCTTTCTGATCTTCGTCGTCGGCATCGGTGCCATGGCGGGCTTCCTCTACGGCTACGATACCGGCATCATTTCGGGAGCGCTCCTGGCGATTCGCGGCGAGTTCGACCTCGACCATCGCATGCAGGAAATGGTTGCGGCCGCGATCTTGGTGGGTGCAATAGGGGGGGCGCTCGCGGGCGGCTGGCTCACGGAGCGCATCGGGCGGCGCCGGACCGTGACGATCTTGGCGGCCGTCTACGTGGTCGGCGCCCTAGCGTCTAGCTTCGCGCCGAGCGCGTGGATTCTTATCGCCGCACGGGCCGTGCTGGGGTTGGCCGTCGGCGCTTCCTCTCAGGCAGTCCCGGTCTACTTGGCCGAACTGGCCCCGGCGGACCGACGTGGTCGTTGCGTGACAATGTTCAACGTGGCGATCGGACTCGGCATCCTATCGGCAAACCTCGTCGCGTCCGAGTTTCGTGAGGTCATGTCCTGGCGTTGGATGATCGGCGGAGCTGTCATCCCGGCCACGATCCTGTGTGCCTGCACCTTCTTCTTACCCGAGAGCCCGCGCTGGCTCATCGGGCGAGACCAGCCAGATGCCGCGCGCAGGGAACTCGCCCGGGTACGCCCATCGCAGACGGATCTCGACCGTGAGGTTTCCGAGATCGAGCGGGTGGTGGAGGCCGAGCGCGCCGCACCCGTGAAGGGTTGGCGCGGCCTCGCGCAGGGTTGGGTACGCCCGGCCGTACTGGCGGCCCTTGGGATCGCGGCCTTCACGCAGCTGACCGGTATCGAGATGATGATCTATTACGCGCCGACGCTCCTCACAGGCGTGGGGGTCGATCACGCCACGGCGCTGCGCTCAACCCTCTGGCTCGGCCTCGTCTACGCGCTGATGACCGCGGTCGGTCTTGTCATCGTCGACCGGGCTGGACGCCGCAACCTTTCCCTATGGATGCTTCCCGGCGCCGCCCTTAGCCTATTCGTGCTGGGCCTCACGCTGATTTTCGGCTTCGCGGGCGGCGAGCGGTCGTGGCCGGTCCTGGCTTGCTTGCTAACCTTCATGTTCTTCAATGCCGGCGGCATACAGGTCGTCGGCTGGCTCAGCGGATCGGAGATGTATCCGCTTTCGGTGCGAGCCGCGGGGACCAGTGCGCAGGCAACCATGGTCTGGGGCTCGAACCTCGTCGTGACGGCCTCGGCGCTGACCCTGGTACATGCATTAGGGACGGGCGGCGTGATGCTGCTTTACGGTGCCCTGAACGTGCTCGCCTTCCTGTTCGTGCTTCGCTTCGTACCGGAGACCGCCGGCCGGAGCCTTGAGGAGATAGAGGGCTCCTTGCGGGATGGTTCGTTCCGCCCCTGATCCACATTTCCCTCCACCATTCGCGTCCGACGGAGCCTGAACACTTGCCCCTATCCAGCAGAAACACCGCGGTCATGCCGACTTTGATCTTCGATTGCGACGGCGTCCTGATCGATAGCGAGATTCTGGTCTGCGAGTTGGTCGCCGGCGAATTGACGGCACACGGCTATCCGATCACGACGTCGGAGGTGATCACCCGGTTCGCCGGTCGCCCGGAGCCGGAGATGCTGGCTGAGATCGAGCGCGATCGCGGCGGCCGTCCGCTACCGGAGCGCTTCATTTCCTGCATGCACAGGCGGATCACGCAGGCCTATGCTACGGAGTTGCGGCCGATGGCGGGCGTGGCCGATATCCTGTGCCGAGTTCGGGCGCCGGCCTGCGTCGCGTCCAGCAGCGCGCCGGCAAAGCTGCGCTTGGGCCTTGAGACTACAGGCTTACTGCCGTATTTCGGCGGAAACGTCGTCAGCGCCTCTTCCGTCGTGCGGGGCAAACCGGCACCGGATGTCTTTCTCTACGCCGCCGGCTGGATGCGAGCCGATATTCGCGACTGCGTGGTGATCGAGGACAGCGTGCCTGGCGTGACGGCGGCCCGGGCAGCCGGACTGCGCACCTTCGGTTTCGTTGGGGGAGGGCACTGCGCGAGCGATATTGGCGCACGGCTTTTGGCCGCTGGCGCAGAGCGCATACTCGCCTCGATGAGTGACTTGCCCCCGCTTCTGCCGCAGGCCTTTGCCGACCCAATCGCCGCGTGAGGCAGGTGGCCTTCAAGCGCCCGCCGCGAGACCGGGTGCCGCGCGCCGGGAGGCGGCGTGTTCACGCAGGGCGGCCAGCGTGAAGCCGATTAAGCCGAGACAGTCGCAAGTCAGACCGCAGACGGAACTCACCATCAGATTGTGAGCGGCCCAGCATAGGCTCGATCCCATGAGGAGCCCACGCATGATCTGCGGCGCGGCCTGCAGGCGTGCAGCGGTAGATATGAGGGTGCCGAGGCCCGAGAAAGCCGAGGGCCAGCCGTTCCAAGTCGAGAGAGTGAGGGCCCCAGCCAGGAGGAACGTCGCCGCGAAGGTTGCGCCAAGCCAGGATGGGTAGCCCCGAGCGGTCACGTAGTGAGCGGCCAGCAGGCTCTGGGCCACTCCGATGAGATTCATCGCCATGCCGGTCGTAGAGCCGAGGCGGAGGAAATGCACGCTGAAACAGACGCTGCACAACGCGGAACTCAGGAGAATCAGTCGACGGCTCGGCATCAGTCCCGTGGCTACTCCACAGAGGAGGCCGAGCAGGCCAAACAGGTCTAACATCTGCCAGATCAGGAGCCAGGAAGCCAGGAATGTCATGCCGAAGGTCTTGCTGAGGGAGCCATGAGCGCTTTGGATGCGGGCCCTCGTCATTGCCCATCAGCGTGCCAAGAGTAGGGAAATTTTGCGGTTTGTTGCGGCGCGGTCGGGGCAATGCCGTGACGCTCGCGTGATATTGAAGCGATGCGCCTTTGAATTGTTCGGTCCGTGGCAGGGTTGAGGTCGGGTGATGCGTGGGCGCAAGGAACGGTCTGAAGAGCCTGTTCAGCGATGTTCGTCTGAAGGAGCGCGTTCCGGCGAACCACCCGCTTCGGCCGATCCGAGCTGTGGCCGATGAAGCGCTGCGGGGAGGCTGAACGGACGATTCGAGGCGCCGTATCCGGGGATGAGGCGGCCCTCTATCCCACGAAGGTCATGCTGTGGGGGAGGCTGTTGCAGGCGTTTTTCTCGGTGCGCTCAGGGCGAATGCCGATGGAGCGGATCGACGACAATCTGGCGTTTCGCTGGCCCCATCCTGAGCCTTTCGACGGACATCGGCCCGGGGATAGATGCCGCGGTCCGGTATCCAACGGCGTTCACGCACAACCACGACCGGTTGATGAAAGGGAATGTCGCCTATGCCTAAATGCCGGGCTTGCTATCGCTGAAGCCGGTCGAGCGGCTCCCGTGGAGCGACCACTGCACCGTCGATACCACGTTGATCGAAACCTGAAAGAGAATAAAAAGCTTCCCATGATGCTGAGGCAGGACCAAAGACTGCGTGTCGCATGCCCCAGATACAGATGCTAAGAGCCCCGCTGGCGCAGCCAGAGTCTCCGAGGACCCACTTGGGCACGTCTGGCAGTTGGTTGAGCCGCATAACCGCATAAAATTGTTTACGGTCCTGCGCTCGCGGCAGTCCGAAAGGTATGATGCAGCCCGGCTGGTCGGACATTATGCCGACTTCGGTGCTATAGCCGCGACGCGAGTGACCAGGAACTGCACAAGTATCCCGCCGGGATCCGAGTACCTTCATTTGGCGGCAGCATGTGTCTCCGCGTTTTGCAAGTCGGCACCCGCTTCCGGGGGCGTATCAGTTACCTCCATTGCCCCTAAAAGCGGGACAATTCCTAAATGTGAGGTCTTAAAGTATCCGCTGGGACCTCACGCAACCTTCTCAGCATCCCCCAGCCGCCCCGCTGTTGCTGACGTTGATATCGCCCTTGAAGAATGGCCTGCATCGAAGTCGTTAGGCGTAAAACACCCCTGACGAAGAGCTTCCTCGACCTCTTCAAGGCTGCGTCCTTTCAGTTCGGGGAGGAAGCGCCACACGAAGATAAATGCCAGGACATTCATACTAGAATACACCCACATCGCTCCTTCCGCTCCGAGGTGGTGGATCAGCGTAAGAGCGGTGCCCGTCAAGAGTAGGTTCGAGCCCCAGACCATGGTTGCCTGGGCGCTCGTACCAGCCCCGCGCACGCAAAGCGGATAGATTTCAGATCCGGTCAGCCAGCCGATGACTTGCAGGCCACCGGCCTGGAATACCATGAATAGAAAAAGGCAGCCGATAATGTATGGCGTGTCCGCTGGGCCGGTCCGTCCCAGGAAGAACAGTGAACCGAGGATCGCCAGCGACACCGCCGCACCCGGAAGCGTCAGAAGCGAGAGGCGACGCCGCCCTACCCGGTCAACAATGGCGAGTCCCAGCGCGGTCATGACGAGGTAGATAAGGGCGATGCCCACATTAGTCAGGAGCGCGCTCGTTTCTGCAAACCCCACCCCCTTAAGCAGGGTCGGTGTGTAGTAAATCATCATCTCGATACCGACCAGTTGAGTAAAGGCTGCAGTCCCGCAACCGGCGATCACGGCGGGCCTAACCCAGGGCGCGGCGAGTCCGCGCCACCCTAGGGTATCGGAAGCGCGGCTGTGCCGAACTGTCTCTCGGATGGCCGCCATCTCGGGATCCAGAGTGAAGCCAGATGAGCGGACGCGCGAAAGCGCTTCGCGAGCCTCCTCCCCCCGGTTATGGGCGATCAGCCAACGCGGACTCTCGGGGAGATCGAACATCGCGACAAATAGGATCACGGCCGGAATGGCAGCGATCGCGATCATCCAGCGCCACGACATTATGCCATGCAGACCGTAGCCCACAAGGCTCGCGCTCACGATCCCCAAACCAATCGCTACGCTGAAAGCTACGACCAGCTTACCGCGTTGCTCCGCCGGTGCCAGCTCGGCGACGTAAGCTGGTATCGACTGGGAGCATGCACCCACCCCGATGCCGAGGATGACACGCGCAAATGCCAGGAAACCGGGATTCGGCGCCAGGCCGGCACCTACGGCACCGAAGGTAAAGACCGCCGCGATAGCGATGATGGTGCGTCGACGACCGAACCGATCTGCAAACCAGCCGGTGCTCAGTCCCCCGAGAGTTGCCCCAAGGAGGATTGCCGCAACAACCATCTCCTGCGTGGAATGTGAGAGCTGATACTCGGAACTGATAGAAAGAAGCGCTCCAGATATTATGCCCGTGTCGTAGCCGTATAGGAAACCGCCGAGCGCGGCCGTAACAGCGACGCGCCACATGAAAGGGGTCAAATCCGGAGATTCAGAACTTCGGAAATCAGGGTAATTGGTAGGGGCTTGCAAACGGAACCTCCAAAGCCTTGAGTTGATAGGAAAGAGCAAACGGTATCTGCTCTGCATTAACCTGCGCATGAGGCGGAATCTCTCGACCGGCAGCGTACCCAACCTATTCAAAAAAGCTGTTTTTCCGGACCGCGTCGCACCTCCTGGCTTGCGGCGTGTAACGTTCTCGACCCTGGTAGAAAGACGCTATGGCTTACGATCGCGAAAACTGGCCTATACGGATAATAATCGATCCAGCGGACACACGCGAACTCCTAGCAGGAGATGTCCCGTGTGCTATAACTACTTCTCAGCCTCCTAAACCACTTTGCAGATAGATAAGCGCGAGGCTGGCCCAGCGTCTCCGCGCTCGTCATGGCATCGCTGTCAATTGCCGAGTTGCGACGAGCGCCGAAGTCACACGCCACATGAAATGTAACAGTCGCCCATTGCTAAGATAGATCTCAGCGACATCGACCGAACGAACGTAGACCAACCCACCCCCCCCCTAACGACGCTTACCTTGGGCGCTGCCGACCGCAATAATCCCATTGTTTGCTGGCTTTCTCGAAGTCGGAACAAGTGTAAGTCAGGGAAACTGGTTCCGGTGCTGAACCATACCGAACCGTCCAAAGGACTTAGCGCCATTGGTGCCCCAAAAAGGCCGCGCTTAGCCTCAACTGTCTCTGTCTGTCGGCCACCATAGATCGAATCCAAGCGCGAACTCAAAAATGCACGCCTTGAAATTGCAACGCTCTCGGCCGGCACCGACTTCGCTGGAGTTGTATCGACCGAGACTGCGTTCTCGCCAATGTACCGGCACCATATCGAGTCTCCCGTGTCGGCCCAAGAACTTTTAAAGGGCCGCCATGCTATTTCGCGCCACCGGTTTTTAGCCGAAAGCAAAGCTAAGCTGTTGTGTGCGGCGCTTCAGTCAACAACATAAGATCGAATCTTTATCCAAATATCTATTGTCTATACCTTATGTTAGGCATTTTATTTAAGCAAATCAATCCCCGCAAACATAGGTCAAAGTAAAAAATCCAAGAATGGCGTCTAGTGGTGTAAGGACAGTGAGCGCGACGAGCCAAGGGGGGCTCGACGCGTAATCACGATGGGTACGTTTAAGGCCACGCCAAGCCCGAGCGTGCTGATCCAGTTCTCCGAAGCAGATCGTCTAACGTCTTCTAATGCCGTTGGATGTGAAAGGAGGAGTTTTCACGGGGGGAAGGTGGGGAAAAATTGACGCTCCGCCGGTGAGGCGTTCGTTAGTCAGCGCGCTGGCTTAAATACTTTGTCTGGAGTTGAACTTTGGGAAAAAGCCTTGTTCTCGCGCGGGTCGGACGGAACTCCCTTCATCGATGTTGGGTCGACGCGGGAAAGCCACGAGACTGGGATCTGTGTCTGTGTCCTTTCCAAACCATTGGAGACCAATCCGATCTCCACTGCCAGGTCAGCGAGGTTTACCCGGGGCCAAAGTGGACAGGTCTCCAGCAACTCCTGCAGGACTGGTCAGGTTGGCGGGATTACGATTTCATCTGGCTTCCGGACGACGATATCTTCACCGACCAGGATACTATCAGCAAGTTCTTTTCGGCGGCTCGAAGTTTGCGTTTCCAGCTTTGTGCGCCTTCACTCAGCGAAAACTCACACTATGCTCATTACATAACGATGCGGAACTCTAATTTCTTTGCGCGCCGGGTTGGCTTCGTTGAGATCATGGTCCCTTGTTTCACGAGAGAAGCCCTTGAACGGCTCCTTCCAACGTTTGCGCTATCGACGACCGGATGGGGATGGGGGCTGGATTCCCTATGGCCGAAACGCCTTCGGTACACCGATGTCGGCATCATCGACGGGATTTCCGTTTTCCATACCCGGCCGGTCGGTCAATTCCGAGATTTGGAACTCGGCAAACGCGTGAACGCCGAAGCGGACCGAATCCACCGCGATGAGGCGTGTGGCCAGAGAATAGTCACCTTCTCAGGGATCGGTTCGGATCTGCAGGATATGCTGTTAAGCCCAGACGAA
Organism: Methylobacterium sp. CM6247; assembly: GCF_054817925.1. Taxonomy (NCBI): domain Bacteria; kingdom Pseudomonadati; phylum Pseudomonadota; class Alphaproteobacteria; order Hyphomicrobiales; family Methylobacteriaceae; genus Methylobacterium; species Methylobacterium sp. CM6247. The sequence goes on along the minus strand of NZ_JBTXKX010000003.1, from coordinate 1,514,403 downwards.
CTGTTGGTCCTACTTGCCGAAGGTTGGCAGTATCTGCTTCGGCAAGAGCCAAAAGTCTTGCGCTGGATGGTCGAACATCAGCAATCCTCGTTCGAATGGCCTCCCTATCCGATCGCTGGCTGTCCCACGAGCCCGTCCAATAGCAACTGCGCTTCGCCTGTTCGATGAGCACTCCAGCGCTTCGTATGACATACCGCACCAAAAGCGATCCCCCCCGAGAAATTGCCAGCCAGATTAGTATCGAGGTTAAGGTAAAGCATCTTCGTCGGAAACCACACGAAGCTCTAGACTATGGAACGCCTTCGGGTGGTTGAGGTTTTGAACTTCACAACTCGGTGGAGCAAGCTATGCTTTTGAAGTCGTCTATTCTTGCTATTGCGCTGGTCATTCCAACCGTAGGTTTGGCAGCGGCACAGAGTCTTACTGTCCCGCAAAATCCAGATACCACTGGCACGGTTATCCAGCTGCAGCCGAACACAACCGGCAATGATCGCGACGTCATTATCTCTCGTGGCGCGACAGGTGCTGAAACCATTACTACAGACTCCGCGGCGGGAGGCAATGCCAACCATCCAGAGCAAGCCGTTCCCAACGGCAGCGCAGGGGGCGGAAGCAGCCGATGAAACCATGAAAAGCATATCCGCTTAGTTCAAACCGTCGTGAGCACATCGGAGGTTACCATGAGACCCATCCTATCGCTTATTGTCATTATCGCGTTCGGAACGACCACGGCACTTGCAGCACCCTGCGCGATCGGTACGACTGTCAGCAGCCAGGGCAAGCAGGGCGTTCAGGACAAGTCCTCGAACGTTGATACCTCGACCAAAAATCTTGCCGGTGGCGAAAAGGCGGGGGCTCCCAAGACAGTTGGTGCTCTGAATAATCTGGGTGCGGAAACGGTTCCCGGCAAGGATGAGAAGAAGCCAGAGCCTGGAAAAGTAATTCAGGGCCAAAGCAGCAACGATTGTTGATATGACTTCGATATTTGGTGTCTCATGAGAAGAACATTGGACGCTTTTGACGATCCCGTCATGGGCAAGCTGGTCGGTTTGCTTTGTGACCAGCTTCCGGGTTCAGCACAAAAAGCCCGCTTATATCTTTTGGAGCGTCTCGAAGAGCTTGAATTCGAGGCGACAAACGGCTCATCCGAACCTGCGACGCTTCGTTCGATACACGCGGTTCAACAAATCATCCTCGCGAGCGATCCCCTGGGATAGGCGATGCCTCTTTCGGCCTCACAATGATCGGAGGAAAGCGCGTTTGTGAAGGATCTCCGCACGAAGCCCAGAAACATTCATGTCTCTATGCGCGACGACAAAAGTGCAGCACCGCGCCTTCACAGTTTTGCTCGAAACTAGCGATGTCTCAGCATGCCCGCCGGCAGTCTCTAGCCAGATCTCCTGAGTGAAGCTGGAGGCCTACATTCACGGCTTTATTGCCGTCTTCAAGGGTCGCGTGACCAGTTGCCACCGAAAGTTCGTGCGGATGCTTCTCTGTACAGGGACTTACGTGAACCGCCATAAAATCGCGGCGGCGATTTGGGGTGCCGAGACAGAAGCCCATTCAAACGGCTGACGGTCCGCTCCACTAAGCCTCTGGCCAATCATATTCCGCGATGTGTAATGCCTTTTCTTCGAAGCCGTGCCATCCGCGAATCGAAAGCTATTGCCGGCTTTTGCTGTATCTCTGCATTCGTCAATTCTCACGTGTTAAGTTTCTGTCAGCATACACAAGCCGGCGGAGCTTGGCGTTTATTTAATAAACATCTATCAATAGATTTTCGTTAATGCAGCACTACATCATCGCGGTAGTATTACTTGAGGATTGATTCGTCGAATCGCAGGGCGGCTGGATGACAACAATAGTTGTAAACAACCATGCGAATGTGCTCGATAGTAAGCCACCGTTCTTTCAGCGGTGGTTTTTCTCGACCAATCACAAGGATATTGGCATCCTGTATCTGATTTTTGCATTCAACGCCGGTATCATCGGGGCTTTTCTATCCTACGCGATGCGGATGGAGCTCGAGCAGCCTGGGCTGCAGTACTTTTCCAATCCGCAAACGTACAATGTTTTCGTGACGGGCCATGGCTTGATCATGATCTTCTTCATGACCATGCCTTCGCTCATCGGCGGCTTCGGCAACTATTTCCTTCCACTTATGATTGGTGCGCCGGACATGGCGTTCCCGCGCATGAACAACATCTCGTTCTGGCTGACCGTTGCCGCCTTTGCGAGCCTGCTCTGCTCACTCTTCTTTGAAGGTGCGCCGGGGGCGAACGGCACCGGTACCGGTTGGACCATGTATCCACCGCTCTCGGCCCTGGGGCATCCCGGTCCCGCCGTCGACTTCGCGATCTTCGCCCTTCACCTTTCCGGTGCCGGCTCGATCCTCGGCGCCATCAACTTCATCACCACCATCCTGAACATGCGCGCGCCCGGCATGTCCCTGCACAAGATGCCGCTGTTCGCTTGGGCCCAGTTGGTCACCTCGTTCCTGCTGCTCCTGTCGCTTCCGGTTCTCGCCGGCGCGATCACCATGCTGCTCACCGACCGCAACTTCGGCACGACCTTCTTCGATCCGGCGGGCGGTGGTGATCCGATCCTTTGGCAGCACCTGTTCTGGTTCTTCGGTCACCCCGAAGTGTACATCATGATCCTGCCGGCCTTCGGCATCGTCTCGCACATCATCTCGACCTTCTCGCGCAAGCCCGTCTTCGGCTACCTTGCCATGGCCTACGCCATGGTCGCCATCGGCGTCGTCGGTTTCGTCGTGTGGGCGCACCATATGTACGCCGACGGCTTGTCGCTCCAGACGCAGTCCTACTTCGTCTTCGCCACCATGGTCATCGCGGTGCCCACCGGCGTGAAAGTCTTTTCTTGGATCGCGACGATGTGGGGCGGCTCGATTCGTTTCACCGCCGCGATGCACTGGGCCGTGGGCTTCATCTTCTTGTTCACGGTCGGCGGCGTCACAGGGGTCGTCTTGGCGAATGCCGCGGTGGATTACTACCTGCACGATACCTATTACGTCGTGGCGCACTTCCACTACGTCCTGTCGCTCGGCGCCGTGTTCATCATCTTCGCCGGTGTTTACTACTGGTTCCCGAAGATGACCGGCTACGTCATCCCGGAATGGGCCGGCAAGCTGCACTTCTGGCTGGCCTTCATCGGTGCGAACATCCTGTTCTTCCCGATGCACTTCCTGGGTCTGGCCGGCATGCCGCGCCGCTACGCCGATTACCCGGAGGCCTTCGCTGGCTGGCACAAGGTCTCGACCTGGGGCGGTCACATCTTCGCCCTCGGCATGGTGGTCTTCTTCATCGGCGTCGTTCTCGCCTTCCGCTCGAAGGTCCGCGCGGCAGACAATCCCTGGGGCGAAGGTGCCACTACCCTCGAGTGGACGCTCTCCTCTCCGCCGCCCTACCACCAATTCTCGATTCCGCCTCGCCTCGTCGATGAGCCGAGATAGTGACGAACCGGAGCTCACAACGAGATGCGGCGACTTCTGATCGAGAGCTGTTTCGGGAAGGAAGGCAAGACAAGCGAAGAGATTCGAGAGTCTCGGGCCTCTCTCATTCTCATCGGCCTTTCCGTTGTCAGCGTGCTTGGCTACGGGGCTTTCACTTGGATGATGCAAGTGAGATGACTTGGCGCGTTGGATACGTGTGCCTCAGCAGATCGATATCGCTGCCTCGGCGCTCGGCACGTTCCGCCCTGAGCAGGGCGAGCCGTGTGAGATTGCCAATGTGCCGGGTCAAACTGCCGTCTTTCGTTTCAGTGGCGTTTTCTTTGCCCACCTTCGTTCCGGATCGGGTGTCGAATGCCTTCTGACACAGCCCACGCGATCGGTGTTCTAGCCTCACGACCCCGTAGCGGGAGCAGAACCCGTCGTCACGATCCAGGTACAAGGTCCCTCGGACTCGCGCATGGCCGGGACGGTCTGGTGCATGTTCCCGCCTCCTATGATCCATATCGGCCGGCTCCCCTGATGATCATGTTGCATGGCGCGGGAGCCTCGGCGCGCGACGTCGTGCCGATGGTCACACCGTGTGCGGACGACCATTCCGTCCTCGTTCTCGCACCCGACGCCCGGGGCGCGAGCTGGGACTTGATCCAACGAGACTACGGACTGGACGTTGCGTTCCTGGATCGCGCCCTTGAGGAGGTCTTCCGGAACCATGCGATCGATCCAGAACGCATCGCAATCGCAGGCTTCTCGGACGGTGCTTCGTACGCGCTTTCGCTCGGGCTTTTGAACGGTACCTTGTTCCGAGACGTCCTTGCCTTCTCGCCCGGCTTTGCCGCTCCCGCACAAACCGTAGATCAGCCGCGCATCTTCATTTCCCACGGGCGACAGGACCCCGTTCTACCGATCCATCATTGTGGCGAGCGTGTCGCGGCGGCACTGATACAATCCGGATATGACGTCGATTATCGGGCCTTCAGCGGCGGCCATGTGGTCCCAGCCGAGATGGTGGCAGCCGCCTTTGTGCGCTTCCTGAATTGAGGCTCCGGCTCTCAAGCCACGCCCCCCGTGACCCTACTCCTGCAAGTCGGAGACTGCTCATGGATGCACCCGCCGACCGCAACCATCTCGTTGAGCTCCTGCGCCAGCACGCTGAGCCATTGCCCCAAGCGTACGAGGCGGACTTCGAAGCGCGCTTCGACCGGATCGGTAGTGCCAGGGTCGTGCTGCTCGGCGAAGCCACGCACGGAACCGCGGAGTTCAACCAGGCCCGCGCAGCTATCACGCAGCACCTGATCGAGCATCACGGTTTTAGGGTGATCGCCGTGGAAGCGGACTGGCCAGATGCAGCCTACATCGATCGTTTTATCGGGCATCGCGCTGCCACCCCGTATCCGCGGCAAGCCTTCCGGCGCTTCCCCACCTGGATGTGGCGCAATGCGGAGATGCTGGACTTCTCCGGACGCCTACGGAGCCTCAATGCGGGACGCGACGTTGCGGACAAGGTGCGGTTCCGTGGTCTCGATGTCTACAGCCTGGCAGCCTCCATGGAAGCGGTCTTGCACTACCTCGATGGGGTCGATCCAGCTGCGGCGCGACAAGCGCGCGATCGCTACGGTTGCCTGACGCCCTGGCACACCAAGCCGGAGCGATACGGCCGCGAAGTGATGTTTGGAGCCAAGCACCCGAGCGAGGCTGCTTTCACCGAGATCCTCAAGGACTTGCAGCTGAAGCGCATCACCTACGCCGCACAGGACTCAGAGGCTTACCTGGACGCAGCTCAGAACGCCCGCATCGTGCACTCGGCGGAGCAGTACTACCGCATCATGTACCGGGGCTCAGCCGAGTCGTGGAACGTGCGAGACCGACACATGTTCGACACGCTTCAATCGCTCGTCGGCGGTGGCTCTAAAGCAGTCGTCTGGGCGCACAACTCGCACATCGGTAACGCAGCCGCGACGGCGATGGGGTGGGAGGGAGAATTCAACATCGGCGAGTTGGCCAAGACAGCGTATGGCGAGGAGGCAGTGCTGATCGGCTTTGGCACTGACCGCGGCACGGTTGCGGCCGCGGATGATAGGGACGACCCGATGCAGGTAATGCCGGTTCGTCCAGCAAGAGCCGACAGCCACGAGGGCTTATTCCGTGATGCAGGCCACGGATGCAGCTTGACCGATCTTCGGGGACGCGAGCCAGCGCGCTGCGCGAAGCTTTGGCTCATCCCCAGCTCGAACGGGCGATTGGGGTGGTCTACCGTCCGGAGACCGAGCGCGCGAGCCACTACTTCGAGGCCATCTTGCCGGAGCAGTTCGACGCCTACGTCTGGTTCGAGGAAACGCGAGCGATCACACCGCTACAGGCCGTGAATTCTTGTGTGATGTTGATGTAGGACTCAACCGTTACCGCCGTCGTGCTCTTTCGCACCCACACCGGAGGTAATCACCCTGGCGGGTAAGCGTATGACTTGATGGCCCTTTTTGGTCGCTACACGCGATGGGGACCAATTCACAGCCCATAATCAAAGGACATAGCAGCATGACCCCAACCGAAGCCGCTGCCTACGCCCGAGGCGTGGAAGAGGCCCGCGAGTTCGCTATGATCGCAGTCCTCACCATCGAGGCCCGCTACGACCACCGCGAGATCCGCCAGCAGGCCGCATCCGCTGCCCTTTACGGGCTGGCCGAGAATTAAAGCAACTAGTCTCATAGGAGCCGATTGCCAGGGGATGACGTGATTAGCACGCCCCTTCGTTGAGCCGCCTTCACCCACTAGATTGATTGCCCTAACCTGAGATAATAATGCATGACATCTAAGCCTAGGCAGGATGGTCATGAACCATCAGAACACTGGCGAGCCCAAGCCGCAGGGACTCGACGTCATGAACCGCCTCATCGAGATGACCGAGGCGCGGCTCGTCGATTGGATCGACCCTCTGCATGACCCCGTCGTTTACGAGGAAAGCATCTCCGAGGCGGTGCGGGTCGTGGTGGCCATTGAGTATGCCCTTGGCAGGCTGATCGAGGAGCGGGATCTCCTGGCGCCCTCGGAGCTATTGGCATAACCACCAGCGGTATCCGGGTAGGAGGTCGGCGCGAGAGGAATCCATGAGCGACCCTGACCGCTTGCTTCTCAATCTGCAGAGAGATGTCGAGGAGGACCAGCGGCGCCGGAATACGCAGATCGCTCTGATCGCCTCCCTCGCTGGCCAGAAGAAGGAGCAGGACGAAACGCGGCAGGTGGCCCGCATGATCGAGACGACCATCCTTCAGGCCCAGCAAAGCCACGCCATCGTGAAATTTCTCGTGGAGTCCGAATGAGCACCCCTGTTACTCAGCCGGTGTGATACCATCACGTCCAGGCCCGGTCGGAACCGATCCCGGGTCACCAAGGCGCGCGCCAAGTCGATCTGCTCGAACGGCTTGGCCAGACGCAGCAGGCCGGTAAGCCTGTCCTCCAGCAACTCGGCATATCCGCTGGCAAGGATCACCGGCAGGGCGGGGTACTCTATCCGAGAGCCTGTGCCAGCTGCTCGCGGGCGCGGAACATACGACTCTTGATGGTGCCGAGGCTGCAGCCTGTAGTGCATGCTGCCTCTTCATAGCTCATGTCATTTAGTACGATCAGCAACACCACTTCTCGGAGCTTGGGTGAGAGCAGATTCAGTGCGGTCTGCACATCCTGCAGGTGAAGATGACTTTCCTGTGTCGGAGGAAGGCTGAGCAATGCCGCATAGGCATTATCTGGATCTTCGATTTCCCGAGATCGCCGGCGGTGGCCTGTGTAGAATCCGTTGCGCAGGATCCTCGTCAACCAGCCCGCGAGATTAGTGTCGGGCTGGTACGTGTGCCGGCTTCGCCATGCACGTAGCAACGTTTCCTGAACTAGATCGTCCGCCCGAACGGGGTCCCTAGTCAATGATAAGGCAAAGCGCCTCAGGTTTGGCATCTGAGCCGCAAGCCCAGCACGAACCTCAGCTGTCAACGCCTCGCTGTGGGCGGCCAATGCCACTGTAAGACGTTCCAACACCTCCTGTATGGATGTTGAGGTACACTACTCCACAGGGGGGCCATAGAGAGCACGCAACTGCATCCCAAGGTGCCGGCGAATGGACATAGGCAGGATAGGCTCATCTTGCTCGATTGCCTGTGAAGAAAGCGTAACGTTCTGTAGCATAAACGAAGCAGACCGCATAAAGTATTAAATGAAGAACTGTGAAAGACATGGTTCAATAGACAATTCTGATTTTAATAATCGGGTTGTCTAATAAACCTGCAATCGTTTAAATCTACGATCCAGCGATTTTGATGGCTATTCGCAACTGTCGGTGGGTGATGCTGAACTGTTCGGGCCATAGCTGGCGAGGCGCCGCATCATTGATGTCGATGTGGGCCGCGACACGAGATGTTGAGGTTGGCTGTGTGAAAGGCATACGGGGCCACCCTAGGCGCTCAGCAAGTAGGCATATAATCTGCAGACATCTAAATGATTGCTTGACAACGCGGCTTATGAGTTTTCGTTGCTCTGTCCGAAACAACACACAACTATAACTCGGCAGACCCGCGGCACCGAAAACGCCACTGCCAACCTAGCTCCGCAGATCTATATGGCTCCCTCATAAGAGTCCAGAAAACGACCGTTTTCCCGGCGCCGAGCTTCCGCAGGCTTCGGTCCTACCGTATCGTGAACCAGACCGACAGGTGTCGATCCGACTACGTCGTAGCGGCTGGTCACTGCCTTGCCCGTAAGCGGACGTTTGCGGATTAAACAACTCAGCGTTTCGCACTTCAAATTCTGGCGGTTGTATGAGTTTCGGCGCTCTGTCGGACAGAGAGTGCACTGTGTTGGGGGGGGCTTGATAGAGGTTCATACGGAGCAAGCGCGGGACGCGGTACATCTTCGACATCCACGATCGCGGCATATTCTGACATGTTATTTCTGTGCCCTTTTCGTCGTGACAGCCTAATTCCATCGCTTGCCGGTGATCCGGGCGCAGGCGCTTAGGAGACCGTGTGTGCTCTTGCCCCAATTGGGAGCGGAGCCGTGTCTCAGCCTAAACAATCCACCGTTCGCAACCGCCTACTGCAGCGCCTTTCATCCAACGACTTTGCTCTGCTCCAGCCGCACCTCCGCATGGTGCCTACTGAGTTGCGCCAGACGTTGCTCCATCCCCATGAGCCCGTCACACAGGTGTTCTTCCCCGAGGTTGGCTTCATCTCCATTGTGGCGGATGCAGCCAGCAACCGCGTCGAGATCGGTATGATTGGACGGGAAGGCCTAGTGGGGGTTGCGCCCGTGCTGCTGGACAGCGGCAGCACCCCCTACCTTGAGTTCGTGCAGGCTCCCGGTGAGTTGCTCGCCATTGAGGCCGTCGATTTTTGTGCTGCCGTCGATTACAGCCCGACCCTGCGCAAGCTGATGCTGCGCTATATCCAAACCAAGCTGATCCAAGCCCGTCAGACCGCTCACGTAAATGCGGCCTACACTATGGACGTGCGCCTCGCTCGCTGGCTCCTGATGTGCCACGATCGCCTGGACGGCGACGAAATCCCGATCACCCACGACTTCATTGCGCTCATGCTCGGCGTTCAGCGCTCGGGCGCGACGCTCACGGTGCAAACTCTGGAAGGCAACCAGCTGATCAAGGCTCAGCGTGGGCGCATCAAAGTTCGGGACCGAGACGGCCTGATCGCGTTGGCAAACGGCAGCTACGGCACGACGGAGGCCGAATATGCCCGTCTGATCGAGGGAGCATGATATGCCCCGCTACTACTTCAACCTTCGTCACCGCCCGGGGCCAGCTGGCTTGGCGGTCGACCAAGAGGGCGAGGAACTGCCGGACCTGAACGCTGCGCGCGAGTATGCTTTAGAGGCGGCACGCGACCATATCGCCCGAACCCGTACGTACCTCATTCGTGACTGGTTCGTCTGCACCTTCGAGATTGAGGACGAGGACGCTCAGCTCCTGCTCACGGTGCGCTTCAGCGACACGGTTCCCGACGAGGACGACGAGGATCAAACGGGCTGATCTGCAAGGCCCGCTTCAGCGATGATCCGTCCGCATTCGGCTGGACGGAAAGCCACCGATCCTTGCCGTAGCAGTCGATCGGAGCCGTGCTCAGAAGCGGTCGTTCCCCTTTCGGCATCTCCGCAGCATCGCGCCGATTTCGATTGATCAGGATCTGTGTACGAGCTTGACAGTTGAATCTTCAAATGCGGAAGCGGTCCCCACTTGAGGAGACGTTCACGTGGAGATCTTCGAGACCTTGCTGGGCCTGCTCGCGGCCAGCGTTGCGCTCGCGTTGCTTGCCCGCCGCTTGCGCGTTCCGCTCGCGGTCGTCCTCGTTATCGGGGGCATGGCCCTCGCCCTCATCCCGGGCCTGCCGAATGTCACTCTAGATCCACAGCTCGCGCTAGTCCTTTTCCTGCCCCCATTGCTTCAAGCGAGCGCCTACCGGATCGACTGGCCAGCTTTCCGCTTCAACCTTCGGCCCGTCCTTTTCCTGGCTCTCGGCGCCGTCGTGTTCACGGCCGCAGCTGTTGCAATGACGACGAAGCTCCTGGTGCCGGATATGCCCTGGGCCGCCGCTATCGCGCTAGGTGCGATCGTCGCTCCGCCAGACGCGGTCGCGGCCGCGTCGGTGCTGAAGGACTTCCGCATTCCTAAGCGGCTCGTCGTGATCCTTGAGGGCGAAAGTCTGCTCAACGACGCCTCGTCGCTCGTCCTCTACCGCTTCGCCGTCGCCGCAGCGCTCGCCGGCGAGGTCTCGCTCAGCCAAGCCTCTCTCTCGTTCCTTACCTCGGCCGTCGGAGGCACGCTGATCGGGTACGTTCTTGGTCGCGTCGCCATGTGGGTCTTCACCCACCTAGAGGACACTCTGCTCGACATACTAGTCTCTTTTCTGGCGGGCTTCGCTGCCTACCTTGCGGCGGAGAAAGTCCATGCCTCGGGCGTACTTGCGGCGGTGGCCTGCGGCCTCGTGCTCGGCCAGCATCAACATGCAGCATTCACCGCCCGCACCCGTCTAGAGGCAGGCGCGGTATGGAGCTTCGTCGAGTTCGTCCTCACTGCACTTGTCTTCGTTCTAATCGGCCTGCAGCTGCGGGGCATCATCGACCGCCTTGGACAACAGGATCCCTGGCACTTGGCCGGCCTTGGCTTGGCCATCTCGGCCGCCATTGTTGTCAGCCGGTTCGTTTGGGTGTTCCTAGCGCTGTGGTTGCCCCGTGCGTTGTCGCGCACCCTGCGAGAGCGCGACCCGATGCCGCCGTGGAGCCATGCAACGGTCCTGTCCTGGGCGGGCATGCGGGGCGTTGTCAGCCTTGCTGCTGCCTTGGCCCTACCGGCAAATTTCCCCGGGCGCGACATCATCCTTTTCCTGGCTTTCTGCGGGATCCTTGCCACCCTTGTGATCCAAGGCACAACACTCGGCCCCCTCATTCGCCGCTTGGATCTGAGTGAGCCCGGGGACGACGCCGTTAACCTGGCCGTGACACCGCAGGCCATCGACGCGCGCAGCCAGGCCACGGTTGCGGCGATGACAGCTGTCACCGAGAAACTCGAAGGCCTGGACCCGGAGCGCGCCGCAGCTGGGGAGGACCTGCTTCGTGAGCTCCGGCAACGCGCTAAGCGGATTGCTCATGTAAGCGAGCAGACGGACAGAGCGGGGGAACGTCTCGCCGCCCGCCTCGGCCTTCGGTTGACGGCGATCGAGGCCGCTCGGACGAAGTTGCTGGCCGATCACAAAGAGGAGCTCGACCATGACGAGATGTCATCGCTCATGGCCGAGCTCGACCTCGAAGAGCAGCGAGTCAGAGTCGCGATGGGTGAGGGGTGACTGCGACCTAGATAAATTGTCGGTTCCAGGTCGAGCCTCCGCCTGGGCGATCGCCACGCTACATGGCATATACTTTCAGGACGAAGAACATACCGTCGTCTCAGAGGTCAACGGAACGGTCAAGCTGTCCTGAGAGCTGCTCGGCAGCAACAGCATAGGGCTGCTTCACTAACTTTTCAGCCAAAAGCGGATAGGCAGACAGCCACCCAATTAAGATGATACCGGCAGCCTCATTGGCCGCTAGAGCGTTTTCGGTTTGCGCTGAGTCGATACGGCAGGGTTCACAGGAAGGCGGTGGGCTGATTCACTGAACGCTCTCGGTGAGGAGCGACCGATGGGACGGCCCTACAGTCAGGATCTGCGCGAGCGGGTGGTGGAAGCCGCGGCAACGACTTCGCGCCAGCAGGCGGCCGCGCGGTTTGGGGTGGGTATCGCCACCTCGATCCGCTGGATGGCCGCGCTCACGACGACCGGGACGGTGGCGGCCCGTCCGCAAGGACGCGCGCCGCTCGAAGCTCGATCCGCACGCGGCGTTTCTGCGCAGCCTGATCGGCGCAAAGGACGACATCACCCTGGAGGAGATGCGGGCCCGGCTTCGGGACGAGCACGCTCTGACGGTCGGGCTCGGCACCCTTTGGACGTTCCTCGACGCGCGCGATATCACGTACAAAAAACAGCCCACGCGACCGAGCAGGACCGCCCGGATGTGAAGGCCGCCCGCGAGGTGTAGTTCGAAGGTCAGCTGGATCTCGATCCTGCCCGCCTCGTGTTCCTCGACGAAACCTGGACTTCGACCAACATGGCCCGCACCCGCGGGCGTTCATCGCGCGGAGAGCGGCTGCGCTCGCTCGTGCCGCATGGCCATTGGAAGACCACGACCTTCGTGGCGGGCCTACGCCTGTCCGGGATCGCCTCGCCGTTCGTGCTGGATGGGGGCCGATCAATCGGGACGCCTTCCAGGCCTACGTCGACCGCGTCTTGGCGCCCGAGCTCGTTCCCAGCGACATCGTCGTCGTGGACAACCTCGGCAGCCACAAGGGGCCGCCGTGCGAGCCGCCATTGAGGCCGCGGGCGCACAGCTGTTGTTCCTCCCGCCCTATAGCCCCGAACCGAAGGACCGCGCAGCGACTTCAACCCGTGTATGGATGACTCCTGCGGGTCAAGGATGTCGGATCGGTTCGGGTGAACTGGTCGGTTGCGGCCATGTATACGGCGTCTGATCTGCAGCGGGATCGCTGCGCGCCCTGATGAAGTCCGCTTGGAGAACAGGTCCCACTCAATCGAGCGCGCTTGAAGCGCTTCGGATTGATCGGGGTGTCCTGGTTCTTCCTCTCCGTTTGTTCGCCATCACCTCACGTCGCCCTGACCGTTCGTTTAGCCGTTCAGGCGGTGGTCGCCTGCGGCTGGTAGCGTGAGCCGTCCCTGAGGACAGCGAAGATCGTTCTTGCCATGCGATGTGCCAACGCGATGGCGGCGACTTTCGTCTTCTTTCTGGCCAGCAGGTCGGACAGCCAGTCCTGTCTCGGACCGCACCTGGATCTCACCATGATCTGCGACATGGCGCCCAGATAGAGCAGCCGCCGAATATACCGGTTACCCATCTTTGAGATCCGCCCGATCCTCTGTTTACCGCCGGTGGAGTGCGGCTTGGGGGTCAGGCCGAGCCAGGCGGCATAGTCCCTCGCGCAGTCGAAGTTGCCGACGTCCGGCGTCGTCGCTGCGATGATCGTCGCCGAAAGCTTGCCGACGCCCGGAATCGTCGCCAGACGCTGGCTCGTCTCACTTTGGGCGTGGGTCGCTTCGATCTCGTCCGTCAACCGCTCGATCCGCGTATCGGTGTCGACCAACTGCTCGAAGAGCAGGTTGACGGGCAATCGGGCCGCTTCCGGTAGTTGGTGCAGTTGCGTTCGCAGCCGATCGACATTCTGCGCGCCCTTGGCTGCGATGACACCGAACTCCGTCATGTGAGCGCGGATCGCATTGCCGATCTGCGTGCGCTGGCGGACCAGAAGATCCCGCGTGCGGTGGAGAACCAGGACCGAAGAGCAAGCTTCGCTCTTCACGGCGACAAACCGCATGGAGGGACGTGTGACCGCTTCACAGATGGCGGCCGCATCGGCTGCGTCCGTCTTCCCGCGCTTCACATAGGGCTTTACGTAAGACGGCGGCATCAGCCGGACATCATGCCCCAATCCCTGAAGCCTGCGCCCCCAGTCGTGAGCGCCTCCGCAAGCTTCCATGCCGATCAGGCATCGCGGCTGCTTTTCGAAAAACGCGAGCAGCTGGCTTCGACGGAGTTGGCGACGCACGAGAACACGACCGCTCTCATCGACACCGTGGATTTGGAAAACGCTCTTCGCGAGGTCGATACCGACCGTAACAAGCTTGGACATGGGTGGCTCCTCAGCTTGAGGCGACAACATCCCGCCTATGCTCCAGCGCAACGCCGGGAGCAGGAGCCATCCACACCATCAATCGAGATGGCCTTCTCGAAGCTAAAAGCGCTGCTGCGCAAGGCCGCATAGCGAACCGTCGAAGGGCTGTGATCGGCCATCGGGCGCCTCGTCGACACCGTCACACCCGACGAGTGCGCCAACTTCTTCGCCGCCGCAGGCTATGAACTAGATTAAACCGAAAACGCTCTAGTCGAAGCTTCTATATCCGCCGCCTCAAATCCATAGTTCAGCTTATACCAAGTCTCACTGTACTCAACCCATAGGTCGGATTCAGCGAGGTCCGGCGGATGACCGCCGCCGCGCCGTCGCGCGGGCAGACCTTGAAGAGTCAGGCTCAGCGAGGTCTGGTATTAGATGCATTCGAGCCCGAGCTTGGCTATGCCGTCAATGAACAACTGGCCAATTGTTTGATGCTGTACGGACCAGCAGAATATTAATCTGGGTTGCGGCGACCGTTGCTTCCGCGCGCTAGCCTAGATCGAGATCATATGGAGAATTACCGATGCTATCTGCCACCCGCAACGTCATAGATATCGATTTTGAGATGGCTTCACTTGTGCAGGAACTCTCCGCCGAAGCTGTCGAAGATCGCGGCGCAGCAGCCCTGATTACGACTGAGAGGTTGCGGCGTCTGGAGGACGAAGCTCGTTGTTCCGGCACGAGTCGCCAAGCATTCCAGAAGATCGCATCCGCTCGTCGTCTTCTCGGCGACAAAGCTCACTTTGGGCCATTAAATGGACCATTTCTCGACGGCTGAACGGCTTCAAGCAACCGTTGCAGCTTCGTGCAAGGTGCTGAAACGCGCTGACCACGAAGCATAATGCGAGAACGGGTCTACGGCCTCGTTGTTAGCCGTTGCAAGCCTCAACAGGCAACCACGTGACCGTAGAGAGTTGGTTGTTGGTTACGAGTAGGTGGCTCGGCTGTAAGCCGGCGCATGAGAGATATGATGGCAGCTGACCCGAAGTCACTGAAGCTGTGGGACCGCGACAAGGGCAGATCAGTCGAGGAGTGGTTGCCGGACCACCAGGCCACTTACGAGACCCGCCCGAGACGCTCGCCCCTACAGTGGCTGCAATCGACCCCACTCTACGACAGGTTCTACGCGCTCTACCAAGACGCGCCCTGGACGGCTATCCGCAACGAGCGGCAAGTGAACATTCTGGAGTCCGAGAACTTTGGGCGTCTCGGTTTCGTCGAGTTCGGCGCGCTCACCGTGGGCCGCATCGTGCAGCGCCACCCAATTGATCAGCCCTTCAAGCGTGGCGCCCAGAAGGGGGGTGTTCAAGTTCGGTGGGTCGGCGGTTGCGATCTTTGGTGAACCGGGCGCTTGGCGGCCAGCGGACGATATTCTTGAACACACGTTAGAATGCATGGAAACCATTGTGCGGCTGGGCGAGCCGGTCGCTTCGAGCCTAAGGACTGAACTGTTGCGAGCCAACTCAACTACTCTGAGTTATCAGACGGGGTGAGAAGGCGGCTGCACGAGCCGCTTGCAGGGCGAGTGGCAGTATCAGCGCCGTACGTGGCCCAACAATCTCGGGAAGCAAAAACGTGAAATGGTGCACCCGCATGCTCGGCATCCGCCGAACGCATCAGAATAACCGCCGAACGAACATGCGAGGCTTTGATTCCTAGCTCTCAACCAGAAGGACCACGGCATGACACGCTGCAATTCGGATGCGACTTCCACCAGTACAAACATCGAGCCTGCACGGGAAAGCGAGTTTCGGACGAGCAGCCAATTTAATGCCGACTTCGCTGCTGAAGCTGCACCCGGACAAAGGAGCCCGGGTGAAGATCTGAGGCGGCGCCAAGAGCAACTCCTTGACGAGGCGATCGAAGAGTCCTTCCCGGCGAGCGATCCGATCTCGCCAGCACGCATCACAAAGTAGGGTTGCCTTATACCAGAAATCGAGAAAGCAAACGAAGTTGCAAAAGGGCTGCAGCTCCCCACCCGGTCGGAGGTCACTTGGTTGAAAGCCTCTACAGCAGCTTAGGTTAAGGACGCCGCCCGATCAACTTTGTATAAAAAAACTAGTAGAAGTTGCAGGCTGTATAGTTATGCCGCCTGGTGGCCATCTACAGCGAGGTAATCCGTGCGCATCATCCCAACCTATCTTCACGGCATACTTGACTATGCCATGGGCGTGCTCCTGATCGTCGCGCCTTACATACTGGGCTTTGCCGACGGCACGGCGGCCCAGTATGTGCCGCAAGCTCTTGGTCTCGCGACCTTGCTGATGAGCCTCATGACAGACTACGAGCTTTCCATCACCAAGGTGATCCCGATGTCGGTTCACCTTGGTGTAGACATTGCTAGCGGCCTGTTACTCGCCATCTCGCCCTGGCTCTTCGGCTTTGCAGATCGGGTCTCCTGGCCCCACCTTATTCTCGGCATTGCAGAGGTTGGAGCCGCTCTGATGACGCAGACATGCCCGCATAACGTTGACTTGAAGCAAAATCGTGTCTGAGGTTCCTCGTAACGCTCACGACGTGTCCGATATTGCAGGCGACCGCGCCGCTGAGGATGTTTCACGGTCCGAAAATCCCGAGGGTCGTGCTAGAGCGTCGGCTGCCTCGAGCTCGCCGCAGTGCGGACCAGACCACCACGTTGTCATCGTGGGCGGTGGCTTCGGGGGGCTTGCAGTGGCTCAAGAGCTCGGCAGCGTCTCCGGCATTCGGGTAACAGTGATCGACCAGCGCAATCACCACCTGTTCCAGCCCCTGCTCTATCAGGTCGCGACCGCCGTTCTCTCGCCAAGCGACATTGCTGAGCCCATCCGTGGCATTCTCAGCCACCATCAGAACATCGACGTCTTAATGGCGCGAGTAGAACGCGTCGATGTAGATCGACGTAAGGTGCTTCTGGAGAAGGACGACACTTGCGGCTACGACACCCTTGTCCTCGCAACCGGTGCCACGCACAGCTACTTCGGGCACCCCGAATGGGAGCAAGCTGCACCGGGCTTGAAAACCATTGAGGATGCACGCCGTATCCGCGCCAAGGTTCTCCTCGCCTTTGAGCAGGCTGAGCGGGCGACCGACGCGGCTGAGCGCGACCGCCTGATGACCTTCGCCGTGATTGGCGGTGGTCCCACCGGCGTGGAGATGGCTGGTGCGATCGCTGGTCTGGCTCGGAATGCCCTGGTGCGCGACTACCGATCGATTGATCCACGCTCTGCGCGCGTTCTGCTCATCGAGGCCGCACCAGAGATCCTCAATACCTTCTCGAAGGATCTCTCAACCTACGCCCGCACAGCTCTCGAGCGGCTTGGCGTTACGGTTCTGACGAATAGTCCCGTCGAAGATATATCTGGCACGGGGGTTACAGTTGGCGGGCAGTTGATCCCGACCGCAGCTGTTGTCTGGGGCGCGGGTGTCAGGGCTTCACCTGTCGGGGCGTGGCTTGGGGTGGAGACTGACTGGATAGGTCATGTGCGTGTTGGACCAGACCTCTCTGTCCCAGGTCGCGCTGGCGTGTACGTGATTGGTGATG
The DNA here is from genome assembly GCF_054817925.1 of Methylobacterium sp. CM6247. NCBI lineage: Bacteria > Pseudomonadati > Pseudomonadota > Alphaproteobacteria > Hyphomicrobiales > Methylobacteriaceae > Methylobacterium > Methylobacterium sp. CM6247. The sequence continues at coordinate 1,497,144 of NZ_JBTXKX010000003.1, read as the reverse complement.
CGGCTTTCGCTATCGCGCAGGATGGTTCGCCACTGCCGGGCCTAGCGCAGGTAGCGCACCAACAGGGACGCTATCTTGGACGCGCTCTGAGGGAACGCATACGGCACAACCGGCCACCGAAGCCCTTCCGATTCCGTAGTCGCGGAAACCTCGCGGTCATAGGCCGAAATGCTGCGGTGGTGCAGTGGGACAGCGTCAAGCTGAAGGGGTTCTCAGCTTGGCTAATCTGGGGCGTAGCACACGTGTATCTTCTGGTTGGCTTCCAAAATCGTCTGGTTGTCAGTCTGCGCTGGCTTTGGGCCTATATAACCTTTCGAAGAGGCGCACGAATCATTCCGTAAGTGCTGCTGGAAAGCTTGGGTCATACCAGCTGCGTCATCCAGGTGGACGTCCCGTAGCTGAGCGCGCTGCCAAGAGACAGGGCCATAAAAATGAGAGCTGAACGAAACACTCGAAGCCCCTGGTGCATCCGCGCCGCGACCTGCATGTCGGTGCGCAGGCGAAGGCTGCCGCCGTGATCGGGATGCTGGCTCCGCGCCTGACCGACCGGATCATGGGGCGCATCATGTACGATTCCTACCAATCTCTTACGCGCCGCTCCTCGGGCTCGCGCGCCCGCTCCCTGTTCGAGGCGGGCTGCGGCGGCCAGAAGCGTGGCACCCACGAACCGCACCTGCTGCGCGGTCGAAGCCTCTACGTCCAGGTTTCCAAGCGCCCCGTCGTCACGACGGCGGCCGTCGCCGCGGCACTGCTGCTCGGATTCGCCGTCCGGAAGCGGATGGCGCGCTAGCGGGTCGAAGACGTCGCCGACAAGCATCAGGGTCTCCTTTATGGGAACGGGACGCGCCTAAGCGATTGTGTCCCTGCCGCCGGCCGCCGGCATCGGGTTCCTCAGCGCCGGTGCGTCCGTCGGCCCGGCGACCGGGGGCGGCGTCGACGGCGGAAGCGGCCGGTTTCCCGGGACCGGCCATGCCCGCTCCGCAGCTTCGACGCGGCCCCAGGCGGCAGCATTTGGGAGAACGGAATCCTGCCGACCGCGCGGTGGCCGCCGCCGCTGGGACGTGGATCCCGATCGGAACGGGTTGCAAGATGAAGATACAGGATGATCCGAACGTTGTTCTTTGCCTTCTACGCCTTTGGCCTCGCGGTGGCGCAGGCGCATGCCCAGACCGCGTCACACGATCTGGGAACCGATTTCGGTCAGTCGAATCGCCTGATGGGCTGGCCGGTCTGGATCGCCGTTGGTGTCATCGTGGCGGCGGCGTTGCTCTATACATTCGGCTCGCCACGCGGGCGCTCGCGCAAGTGAGGCCCACCACCCCGCCCCGCGCCGCCTAGCGCGCCCAGATCTTCCGGCCGGGGCAACGGTCGATCCGCGTCACGAGCCAAACCGTTCTGACAGAAGGCGACGAGCGTTCCCAGGAACGTCGGGAGCGAGAGCGGCCACCCGACCCGGACGACGACGGCGAGGCCTTGCGCCGTCATGACGCGCTCGGTCACCGCGCCGACCGAGGCTCCGGGACGCATGGTCTTTTCGAACCGTGTCCGCAACGGCCGCGAGTTCGTGCCCGAGGTCGGCTGACCGTGACCGAACGTGTGGCGAGGGCACTTCGAGCCACTTCGCCGTGATCGCGGCAACGAGTCCGCGTGGGCTCTCGGGCAGGGCGATCGAACATCGCGACGACCAGGAAGGCGGCTGGCACGGCGCCGAGGCGATGCCTGAATCGGGCCCGCCGCGAGACGGCTCGGCCTTAGGCGCGCAGGGCTTCGGACCACAGCGGAGCCGCCGGTCAGGCGTCCGCATCGCCTCCTGCCCTCCGGGCGGGCGCCCCCTCGACTCCGGTTGAGAACACGGTGCGGCCCGCATGGGCCTCCTCCGTCCGCGGCCTTCAAGAACCGGCCGGATCGCCGCCGTCCCGGCCAACCGGGGCGTTGAACTCTGGAGAAGGGTCAGTATCGTCGCTGATGACGCTCCCGCGCACCCGGTCCTCCTCCGGCCCGAACATCTCGCCGTAATTGTTGTAGCCGTCGCCCCCGAAGCCGCCCTCCATGCGTCCGGGTTCAGCGCCGACCGGGCTGCCCGCAAGGCCGAAGGCCGCCCGGGCGACCTCGCTCTCGATCGCGGCCCTTGGGTCGGCCACCCGTCCCGTGTCGGCATCGGGCGCGCGGCCCGCATCCGGACGGGGACCCGGCGGCTGCGCCAGGCGGCCCGCGAGCTCCCGATGTTCTTCTTCTGTCAGGGGATCGTGTCGCGCATTGCGAGTCGTATCCGCGCGCGCGGTGCTCAACGTTCCGGATCGGTCGGGCTCAGCCGGCGAGGAGATGTCGCGCAGCGCATCGGCAGTGCCCGGCGCTCCGCCGTCCGCCAAGTCGCCCAAGGACACAAGTCCGACTAGATGCCGGTCCTGATCGACTACCGGCATCCTCCGCACCTGCAACTGGCGCATCCGGTCCATCACGCCTTCGACCGCATCATCGACTCCGCACGTGGTGACGTCGGTGGTGAGGATCTCCTGGACGCTCTGGTCCCCCGGAGCCTGCCCGGCGGCACTCGACCGGACGACGATGTCCCGGTCGGTGATCACGCCGACGAGGCGCGTATCGAGACACACCGGCAGAATGCCCACATTCAACTCGTCCATGAGCCGCGCCGCATCGCGAATGGTCCGGTCGGGGGTGATCGCACAAACGTTCGAGGTCATGACATCGCGTACAAGCATCGTTCCGCTCCCTGTGGCCGAAAGGATTACATCGGTGACAGTAACGGCACTAAGCCGTGGTGATCCGGTCCGGCTGGTGCGCTCGGTCCTCGCGCAGGAGGCGCTTCGTGCGCCGCAACTGCTTCTCGACCTTCTGAAGCGCCGAACGGAACGCCAGAGGCACCTCCGGTCCCAGCGCCTCCGCGCTCATCATGGGAGTGCCGCCCATCTGCATATTGACCGAACACCGATAGTCGCTGCCCTCACGCGCGACATGAACCGAAGCCATGGTTAGGTCGCCCAAATATTTCTTGGCGGTATCAAGGATGCGGGTCTGTGCCTGCTGGCGAAACTCTGAACCCAGATCAACGTGAGCACTGCCAACCGTGATATTCTCATCGCTCATCGAACTCTCCTCATAAAAGGACAATCGGACCTTCAGTATTCAAGTTCCGGTGTTGAATCGGACCGATATCGGACCGGAACTTTGCGCAATGGGAGAGCCATGTTGGGCCGATGCCGATCTCGACGGTCTCCTGTCCCGGACCGCCACAAATCTGGGAGGTCACAAGTCTTGGGGGACACGAAAAAGCAGAATCGGATCGGAAAAGCCGCGCATGATCGTCAGCAGCATCCGAAGCCGATCGATGCCGGCTAAGGCTCCGCTTTCTCTCACGCTTGCATCGCGGCAGATTCTCCAGACCAGTCAAAGGTTTTTACGTGCGTTACCGTACCGCCCCGGTAGCCCAGCTTCCCCTACACGTCCCCAGGAACCGCTTGATGTAATGCGATCTCGCAGACCCCCGCAGCAAACTAAGTTAGAGAGTCGGGCCGAGGCGCTATGCTATGTTTTCTCGCGCGCCTTTTAGTGATGGGATCGAGTCGATCTTAAACTTAGTTTGGGGCAAGCATTCTGGGAAAGTGGCACTTGACGCTTTGTCTATGCCGCTCGTTAGGAGGTCCGATGTTTGAACGCCGCAAGCATGTCCGATTTTGCGCGAGCTCGATTGCGTTGATTGGCCTACGCCAAGCAGGTCCAGGAAATGATCGAAGGCGATGAGGCAGGATCACCGTCATGATGATCTGTCCGTTTCAAGGATGGTCGCGTGGCGGCCCGGGCGCCCATGCCGGCTCGATCCGTACCGGGAATGGGCATAGCCGCGACGAACTGACCCTTTCGGTCACGTAAGCCGGCCGCTGATACAATGTCGCCGCCACGAACGGCTCACGAGCCGCCGCCAGCGCGGCGGCGTGACCCCACACATCGTCTTCTGTCTCGAGATTGGAGTCCCCTGACATGATCAGCAACACGGCGGAAGAGGACCGCGCGGAAGGACTGGCAGGAGCGAGCGTGTCCGCCAGCCTCGACCATGTCAGCCAGAGCAGCCCGGACCATCAGGAAACGGGCGACCGGACGCCGAGCCATCGCCGCCTGACCGAGGCCCCCACCCCGGGCGCGCCCAAGAAGGATCCGGATCGCCCGAAGCCCGAGGATCGCTACAAGCCCTAAGATTCCGTCCAATAAGTCATGAGGCGCGTCCCAGACGTCGAACGAGGATCATGACGGCAGCGGCGTAGAGGAAGGCTTGAGCGGAAGTGAGGGTCGCTTCCGGGTCCTTCCAGAGGCGGCGGTTGCGGGTGATCCACCCGAAGAAGCGCTCAACCACCCACCGGTGCGGATGCACGGCGAAGCCGACCTGATCTGGAGGCTTACGCACGGGCCGAGCTGTTGGATCTGGTCCTCTCCGCCCTCCGACGGGCCGCACGTGACCGTGCAATTCTCTCGAACCCGACATCGGCGTCGAATTGCTCGGGCTGGTCCGCTCGGAAGGGGCGGCCGGTCCGCTCTGTCTCCAGCCGGTCAACCACCTCGATGGCGGGCTCAAGGCGGGGCTGGGACAGGGCTTCTCGCAGGTTCGTCAGGCTGCGCAACAGGCTACCCATGGCCGAGACCATGCAGTAGCCTTTCAATCAGACCCGCTCACAATATTGGTCAGGTCGCTCCTGGGTCACGCACCTCATCTCGTGAAAGGGGTTTCACCTGTTCGTAGAAAACGAGGCGCCAGGAGTACCGAGGCACGCTTCCGTCGTCGCGCCCGATGCTTAAAGGGCTGTTTACCATAACGGGATAGCCAATCGGAAGAGAAGGCGCCGCTGTGGCGCTCGCTGAGCGCTCCGATGAGCTTCCTAGATATCTCCTCCGCGATTTGGCTGGCAGCCCAAGCTAACCTGGATGCGTTCGGGGCCATGGGTTTGGCCTTTGGCTTTGCAACAAGTGTAATGCCGCGCCGGACGATGATCCTGATGTGCTCGGCGGCTTGTGGCGTCTGCTTCAGTGCTCATTATCTGCATCTTGGATCCACGACTGGCATGGCCATGTCAGCCATATCCGTCACTCAGAGCCTTCTCGCAGCTCGCTTTATCACCTCGCATGGTCGGCCGACTTGGCTTAACGCAGCCTTTGCTGCCAGCATGTTAATGGTCGCAGGGCTAACGCTCATGACTTGGAATGGCTGGCCGTCAGCGTTCGCTGGCACAGGTGCGCTCTTCGCAACGGCCGCTCGCCTTCAGGCGTCCTCGCAGGCCATGCGCCTGCTTCTGGTATGCGCAACGTTATGCTGCGCTGGCCATAACTCGATCGTCGGATCGGTATGTGGAATTACCTGCGATGTACTGGCCATCTCAGGTTTTGTCTTAACGATGGCGCGCAGCAGTAGGTTTTGGCGTCTGCCAAAGTCGAGGGCGTCCTTTGCAGGCTGCTGACCCGCGCCGACATCGTGCTGCATGGCGGCTTTGACAGGCTGCGTCCAAGACCTCATCACCGGAGAGCCCTTCCGCTTGAAGCTTCCACATGTGGCCGAACAAGTCACCACCTACAAGGGCTACGACAGCTTGTACGAAGGGGCAGCTTGAATTGGAATTAAATATTGCAAGTGAATTAAATTCCGCTGCCTGTCAGAGCAGATGCAGACCGGACCATTCCGTTCGTCTTGAGACCGATCTCACGAGGTGCCTCAAGCCGTAACGACGAAAAAATCAGTCCGAAGCCGCACTTCAGAAGCATCTGGGGAAGAAAACCTGCTCTAAGTGGGTGCAGCAGAACGCTACTGACGTATCTTTAGAAGGGTGTAAGCCGTGCCTCCCGATGCACGGCCATCGTCGATGAGGCCGAGCATGAATGATGGATCTGGGGCTTCGCCTGAGAACACACACGTTAGCAGCGACGAACTCCTTCAGGTCATCCTCGAGAGTGCCACGGATTTCGCAATCTTCGCCCTGGATCCCAGTGGCAAGGCAATCACCTGGAACGCAGGGGCAGCTCGTCTCTTCGGCTACGTCTCCTCGGAGATGGTCGGCCAAGACAGCGACGTGATCTTTACGCCCGAGGACCGCGCTGCCGGTGTCCCGCAGGCTGAGCGCCGCATAAGCCAGGAGCAAGGCCGAGCTAAGGACGAGCGTTGGCATCAACGCAAGGATGGTTCGCGTTTTTGGGCCTCTGGCCTGCAGATGCCGCTACGCGATGGCGTGCCGGGCTTCGTCAAAGTGGTGCGGGACCTGACAGAACAGCATCTGTCCGAAGCTCAGTTGCAGGAGAGCGAGGAGCGCTTCCGCCTGCTGGCAACGAACATACCTCAACTCGCATTCCGCAGTTGGAGCGATGGCACCCGCACCTGGGGCAGCCCTCAGTGGGTGGAGTTCACGGGCCTTTCTGAGCCTGAAAGCCTTGGGCAAGGCTGGGTTGAGGCTGTGCACCCCGAGGACCGCGCTGCCACGCAGGAGGCGTGGCACGGAGCCCAGAGGACAGGTGAGTACTACGTGGAGCACCGCATCCGCTGGGCTGCCAAGGACGAGTACCGCTGGCATCAGACCCGTGCCAAGCCGATCAATCAGGACACCGCCGTCGCGCTGGAGTGGGTTGGGACCTCGACGGACATCCATGACCTGCGTGGCCTGCAGGATCACCAGCAGGTGCTTCTGGCAGAGCTTCAGCACCGTACCCGCAACCTTCTGGCTGTCGTGCAGGCGGTTGCCCGCAAGACGATGCGATCCAGCAGCACGCTTGAGGACTTCTCGACTGAGTTCGAGAGCCGCTTGAGGGCGCTGTCGCGGGTCCAGGGGCTGATCGCGCGGATGGATTACGATGCCGTCGAACTCCGCCCGCTCATCGAAGCTGAGCTGACGGCCCATGGTGACGGGAAAGCTGACAAGGTGGCGGTGGACGGTCCACCCGTTACGCTTCCGGCGCCGGCCGCGCAGGCCTTGGCTCTCGCCGTGCACGAGCTGGCCACGAATGCGGTCAAGTATGGTGCCATCGGCCAGGCGTCCGGCCACCTCTCCGTCACCTGGCAGGTGGAAGAGGACGAGCACGGTACGCCGCGGGTGGTGCTGGAATGGCGCGAGAGCGGAGTTCAAATCTCACAGAACAGTCAGTCTCGGCGAAAGGGCTATGGCCGCGAACTGATCGAGCGAGCTCTTCCATACCAGCTGAATGCCAGAACGGAGCTCGAATTTGGCGAGGGTGGTGTGCGCTGCCTAATCGCAGTTCCGATTATAACGCAGCGCGAAGGAGCGTCCCGTGGCTGATCCACGTATCCACGGCCTGAAAGGGTTGCGCCTCCTTATTGTGGAGGACGAGTACACGATTGCCTCCGATCTCGCGGACGCCCTTGAGGCAGCCGGAGCGACCGCGGTGGGGCCGACCAGCTCCGTTGCGGAAGCGCTCGCTTTGGTAGAGGCGGAGCAGGATCTGGATGGCGCCGTGCTCGACATCAACCTGAATGGCGATCTGGTCTACCCGGTCGCCGACGCCCTAAGGGCCCGCAGCGTGCCCTTCGTTTTCGCCACGGGCTACGATGCGCGGGTCATCCCCGCCGCTTATGCCGAGGTCCCGCGCTACGAGAAGCCCGTTGATACCGGCCAACTCGCACGTGCTCTCTCGCGACATGTCACGTCGTCACCCAATATGCCTTGAAGGCCGGCCACCTGGACCACGGCGTCAATCTCGCCAACATCACCCTACTGCTCGTATCGCTACGGCAAGAGAGCAGCCCAGCCCCTTCCGGCTCGCTCCATAGCCCCAGCAGCGAGCCGCACCGCTGCCGAACGGCCCCTGCTAAGCTCCGATGTAGCAAGCTCTAATGGACCGGCGGGACCAATGCTCAAGAGGCATGGGTTTGGGGGAACGGCCGAAACCGGTGGATTTCTGCCAGTCCGGTTTCGAGTTTAGAATTTGGAATAGCGGACGCTGTCTCCGCGAGCGATGGGTTTTGGAACCGCTTTGGCCCTACGCCGTTCCAGTCTCGCTTTACTCACGCTCTAGTGACGGGAAGGCGATGATGACTTCCGGGCCTCAAACATCGACGAATTCCGAGCCGCACGCCCCCCGAGCTGACGAAGGCTTTGCTGCGAACGTCCGGAGTCAGGCCGAGGATTACGTAGCTCGTCGCAAGCAGGACGTGGTCAGGGTGGTCTCGGACGTGGCCGGGGCCATTCGCGGAGCCGGCGCGGGCTTCGAGGATGCGCCTAACGTGAAGGCGTTCTTCGACAACGCTGCCGAGGGCGTCGAGGAGCTCTCCGCCGATATCGGACGCCGCACGGTCAGCGAGCTGTACGACGAGCTCGACGCCGCAGCGAGACGTCGGCCTGGGTTGACCCTGGCCGTGGCAGCTGCCGCCGGCTTTGCGCTGTACCGACTGCTGGCCGCATCTGGCGTCAGGCCAATCCCACGGTCCCGGGCAGTGGTCCCTGTCGACGTGTTACCCGTCCCCGACATCGACGGCCCTTCATGACCGAGCCTCGGCCCAGGACCGTCCAGAGTCTCCTTGGAGATGCGATCCGTGAGACCCAGGAACTCGTCTCGACGGAGATCGTCCTCTTTCGGGCCGAGATGACCAGTAGCCTGCATCATCTCACCTGGGCGTTGAGCCTGTTCATCGCAGCCGGTGTGTTCGCCATGGCAGGGGTGGTCGTGCTGATCCTGGCGCTGGTAAAGGGCCTAGCGGTCCTCCTTCACTCCGAAGCGCTTTCGGCCTTGGTCATCGGCGGTGTGTTCGCGGCCATCGCTATTAGCTTGACCCTGTGGGGCCGCAGCAAGGCGTCGCTTTCGGGGCTGGAGCCGATCCGGACCGAGCAGCAGGTCGGGCAGGACGTCGCCCTCATCACGGAGCGCATCAGCGGATGAGCAAATCTTTCGATGAGTTGGAGCACGACGTCGAGGCGAGCCGCGGAAGGTTGGACGGCACGCTGGCCGAACTCCAATCCCGCCTCAACCCATCGAGCCTTGCCGAGGAACTCACCGGCACCCGCGATCCTGCAGGTGCGGCGGCGCTGACGGCTGGGCGCTTGTCCGACAAAGTACGTGCTAACCCGCTTCCCGTGCTTCTGATCAGTGCCGGATTCGCGTTCCTTGCCTTCGCAACGATGCGACAGGCGGCCGAGCGTCGGCGCTTGCGCCTCATCTCGGAGGAGAAAGCCCTTAAGCCTTCCTTGGATGCCGCCTTGCCAGGCAACCACCCGGATCGGCTTGATGAGAAGCTCGACGAGGCGCTGGAGGAAACCTTCCCGGGCAGCGACCCCGTTTCGGTCAGGATCACGAAATAGATTGCCTTCGATCTCCTGCCGGTACGATCTAGCAAATGCTTCGGGGAGAGGGACTTCGTGGCCATCGGAGGCCCGGCGACTTCGCGGGGCACGTTAGGGTGACGTGTAGCATAATGATGTGATGGGAGAACGGATCGGGCTCGCGCGACGAATTCTCGGCTTACCAACGAAGGACACCCCTGAGCCATCACACGATGTCACCGAGATAACCGAACGATGTTCGATGGCGACGCACCCAGCAAGGGGGGGGGCGCATCGCGAACGACTGCTTCCAGGAACAGCGCATGCTACCGTGATCCGCCGGGCGAACGCCTTCAAAGATCATTCAGGAAGTGGGTCCTCTGATAACCGCAAATTGGGCGGCGACTTCAGTTTTTGCTTGATGCCATATAAGCGTCCATAGCCCGACGGCAATTTTCAGTCAGCTTTTCGCGGTTCGTCTTGAAGCAAGCACCCATAGCTGGATCATCTGAATCAATATCTCCACAGTGCGTGAGTGCATCACCTGTGCAGTATTTCTTTAAGTCAGGGTTGCCGCGCTTGGTAGAAGTTGCATCTGCGGCGGCAATGACGGGCCCACTGATAAAAATGCTGAAGCCCAAAGCAACAAGGAAACCGCGCATTTTAAGTTTATACCTTCATATGTCGTGATGCTGCAGACGCATCCCTGATCCGAACAGCAAAACACCCCACAAGCCCAAAGGCCGTGGAGCAGAGATTTTTGGTTATTTGGACATGCCGCTGGAACTCGTGCCGCCACCGCTGCTATGGCCGCTCATCGGAGCGCCGCCAGGCGCTGCAGCACCACCGGCAACACCAGGAGCCATCGTCGAGCCAGGCGCTTCCATGGCTGCACCGGTCGCAGAGCCCTTCGAGCGCTCCATGCTCTTCTCGCTATTGCTCTTCACGCTGCCAGGATTGTTCATGTTACCCTCGGTGCTGCCACCGCCTGCCGCGGTCTGAGCGAGCGCCGCGCCCGTAAGGGCGAGGGTGAGTGAAGCCGCCAGGGTAAGTGCCTTAATCGTCATGTGCGTTTCTCCAGATCGATTCAAATCGGTGTCCAAACGCGATGGTGGTCGTATTCGTTCAACCGTTTTTCTGCATCTGACACGCACTGATTCACTTCGTGCCTCACATAGTACGGAGACCTTACCTTCTACCAAGACGTGCCATGCCCAGATCACGACCGGCCGGAGCACCGGCGCATATAATGGCGAGCTCTGTTCCATAGGAAAGCAATGGGAGTTCTTCTTTCAAACTTCCGTACCTGCAAAATTAATTTATCATACATTTATAATAATAGTTGTTGTCGTTGCATTTGGATCTCCCACCTGTCTGTTTCGAAACGATGAGACCTTGAAACGGAACAGGAGAGAAGGAGTGCGGTTAACCGCGGACCCAAAGAAGGAGACGCCTCGTGGCCACGCCAAACACTCTCAAGGACATCTACCTGGACGAGCTTAAGGATAACTGGTCCGCCAACGATCAGATGGTCCGAGCGGTTCAACAGCTAAGCCAGCGGGCTTCCGACGAGAAGCTTAAGCTGATTCTACAAAAGTCGATTGAAGGCATCAACAAGCACACCGGCATACTCAAAACCCTTATCGAGCAGGCTGGCGGCCAAGCCGAGCCAGAGCATTGCAAAGGCATGGAGGGCTTGGTCCGCGAAGCGCATAAGCACGGCTTCGAAGAGGCGCCAGAGGACGGCAAGCTGCGCGACGTTGTCATCATCGCCCAGTACCAGCGAATGGCCCATTACGGTCTTGCCGGCATCGGTTCGGCCGCAGCCTATGCCAAGGCATTGGGTAAATCGGAGGACGAGAGCAAGCTCAAGCAGGCCGTCTCTGAAATCTACAAGGCTGACGAATATGCCAGCCAGCTTGCCGAGAGCCTGCAGCAGGTCGCAACCTGATTCGACCTCTACACAAGGGTCGCCCCCCCTTCGATCACACTCGCTATAGTATGAGCGGCGATCCAGGCTCAGATGGAGGGGCTGCCTAACAGCGTCCCTTCCATTCTAATCCAATTACTTTATCCACGATCGGCCTGAGCACCAGCGGAGACGCGGGAGAATTCTGTTCAGCAAAAAGGCCATGGGCGACCTGTTCCGCGGGCCTTATTGGACTGGCACGTCGGGATAGAGATCCAAACACGTTTTACCGACAATAGAAAACTAGACACATTTTCCTGGCATAAACGCATTCGTTTTGACATGTGCTGCGGACACATAAGTTGTTTGTCGGGAAAACGAACGTTTTCCGTTCACGCGACGCAATGACGTTTGCAACGTTCCAGGAGGGGCAACCCTCATTGGAACGTCTGAAGGCTGGGAACGCTAATATCCTATGAGGGCCGCCGCTCTGCGCAACCCGCGTAATAGGATTGCTGGAATTGGATTGCACAAGGCGTAGCGTTGGACGGCAATAGGATCTCATCAGCTTGGCCGCAAGACGGCGGAGAAATGGCCGAGCGTGTTCGCGTTCACGACTGGTCCGCGACGCCGCTTGGCCCTCTGGCGGCCTGGTCGGACCGCCTCAAGCTCATGGTTGAGCAGGTTCTCGCCAGCCCGCTCGTTGCCACGCTCGTGTGCGGCCCCGAGCGCATCCTGATCTATAATGACGCCGCTGTGCAGATCTATGGTGATCGGCATCCCTCCGCCTTCGGCCGCCCACTTCCGATGGCCTTCCCCGAAGGCTGGGCGACGGTCGCGCCCTTCTACGCGCGTGCTTTCGCGGGTGAGACGGTGAAGGTTGAGAGCCAGACACTCGACACCCGTGGCGAGGGTGATGCGGTCGATACGTTCGACGCCTTGCTCATGCCCGTACGGGAAAACGACGGCTCGATCGCCTACGTGCACCTGATCGGCGCCGAGGCCGGAGCCCGCATGAAGGCAGAGGCAGCGCTGCACGCAAGCGAGGAGAGGCTCGCAGCCGACCTCGCTGACGCGACCCTTCTGCGCGACCTCGCAGCTCGCTTAGTTACAGAGGAAGACGTCGAGACGATCCACGAGGAGATCCTGTCGGCCGCCATCGCCATCATGCGATCGGATGCGGGGACTGTCCAAGTCTATGATCCGAGAACAAAGTCGCTCGTGCTGCTCGTGACCCGGAACTTGGAGCGCACGATGACGGACCATTTCCGCCGTCTTGATGCGAGCAGCCGCACGGCGTGTGGCATTGCGCTCAGAACGGGGGAGCGGACGTTCATCGACTTCAACGACGATGACACGGATGAGGCGTGCATCAAGCACGTCGAGGCTGGCTATCGATCGGCGCAGGCCACCCCGCTGGTGTCCCGCACGGGCACCCCGTTGGGCATGCTGAACACCCATTGGCGCGAGGCCAGGCATCGCCCGAACGAGAGGCAGCTGGGCTTCCTCGATCTGCTCGCCCGGCAAGCGGCCGACCTGATTGACCAACGGCAAGTGCAGAGAACCTTGCGCGAGAGCGAGGAACGCTTGCGGCTGGCCGTCGACGTCGGACGGCTCGCGACATGGGACTGGAATGTCGACACGGGCGCAGTCAGCTGGTCCGACGAGCACTATCGCGTCCATGGCTACGCGGTTGGCGAGGTCACACCAAGCTATGAAGCCTGGGCCGCTCGCGTCCACCCCAAGGACCTTGAAGACGTCGAGAACGCGCTGATACGGGCCCGCGACGAGCACCGAGAGTACACCCACGAGTTCCGCACGCTTCATCCGGACGGCACTATCCGCTGGTGCGATGCGCGCGGGCAGTTCTTCTATGACCCGGGAGGCCGCCCATTGCGCATGATCGGGACCATGCTGGACACGACAGAGCGCCGCGTCTGGGCGGAACGCCAGCAGGTGCTTATCAGTGAACTGCAGCACCGGACCCGCAACCTCCTGGGCGTGGTGCGCTCGATCGCGCAGCAAACAATGGCCAAGGCCGGGCCGACAGAGGCATTCCGCGAGCAGTTCAATGAACGGCTCTCCGCTCTCTCACGCGTGCAGGGCCTGCTCTCACGCTCGGACCAGGAACCGATCACCATCGGCGCACTGATTAGGACCGAGTTGGACGCGCTCGGGGCTGGTGCCATGCAGGATCGCATCCATCTCGACGGCCCTCCGGTCCGTTTGCGCAAGGCTCACGTGCAGACCCTCGCGCTGGCGCTGCATGAGCTGGCCACGAACGCGCGCAAGTATGGCGCGCTGACCACGGAGCACGGGCAACTCCGGGTGACGTGGCGAACCTATGCAACCGATGACGATGGGCAACGGCTCGCGCTGGAATGGGTCGAGGACGGGATCAGCCGGCAGCGTGAAGAGCAGAGCCCCGTCACGCGCGGCGGCTACGGGCGGGAGCTGATCGAGCGGGCGCTACCCTACGCGCTCGGCGCCAGGACTCGTTACGAACTGGGGGAGACGCAAGTGCGTTGCTCCATCGACCTGCCGCTGACGGAGCGGACCGATAAGAAGGGTAGTCCATGACGGGTACGTCGAAGGACTTGACCGGCTGCCGGGTTCTGCTGGTGGAGGACGACTACTTCATCGCCGACGATCTGAGGCGGCAGTTCGAGGAGAGCGGAACCGAGGTGCTTGGGCCGGTCCCCAGCGTCGAGGATGCCCTGGCGCTGATTGCGGCCACGCCGCAGATCGATGGCGCGGTGCTCGACGTAAACCTGCGCGACGAGATGGTCTATCCTGTAGCTGATGCGCTCCGGGAGCGGCACGTGCCGTTCGTGTTCGCCACGGGCTACGAGAAGACGACGATCCCGGCGCGCTATACGGACGTGCGTCACTACGACAAGCCGGTTGGGGCCGCTCAGGTCGCACGGTCGCTCTTTGCCTGAACCGGAGAGCGGATCGGGACTGTCGCAGGACCGTTCAGCGAACGGCAGGTTCCAAGAGCGATTGATGGCGTTCGGAACGGCTGGATGGGGTCGGGAGTAGACAGTTCGAGTGGGTGAAGATCACCACCGTCGAGCCGCATCCGGAAAAGCAGGCGCCACCCCGCGCCGCCGACTACGCCCCGGCCCTCGTCGCGCGCTTCCGCCTCGTCGCCGAGACGCCCGCCGCCGACTTCCGGCCCGATCCGGTCAAGGCCGAGGTGGTGCGCTGGGATCTGAAGATGCCCGGCCCCGGCAGCGTCTACGCCCGCCTCGTCGCCGCTCTGCCGGCGGCCACCCCACTGCCGTCGTCGCGCTCGCGTCCAGCATCGCGGCACCGAGTTCTCACGAGCGCAAAGGCGCCCCTGGTCCCGCCCGCCCCGTTCCCTGCTTTCGGGGTTCGGCCATGATCCTTGCTCCTTGCCGGTCGACCCGGCCGTGGACGCACTGACAACCATCCTCGCTGCCCTGGAGCGGCCTGACACGGGGAGCGCCGCCGCTTCGCCTACCACGCAGCCATCCGCCGAAAGGGCCAGGAGATCGTCCGGAGACAATGTATCTTCAGATGGCATTGCCAACGTCCTTCCCAGCTCCCCCGCCAGCCCCGTCGGCAAGGTTAGGCACGTCGCGCAATTCGTCGTCGATCTGACGGACGACGATCCGGCCTTCCGCGATGACGATGATGGCCGCGACGATGACCAGGACGAAGCCGCCGATGGCCGTCGCGACACCCAGAACTGTGATGGCTGCGGTCTGGGGGACCATGACGTCCAGCGCTCCGAAGATGAGCGAACTTATCAGTAGGATGACCGGGGCGCTGGCAGGCGTGGCCGGCGCTGTGGCCGGCACGCTCCTTGGCCGGGCCGCCCGGGGGCCTGACTCTCGCACGGCTCCCGGGCGTGCCAAGGGTCTCGCCGAGGATGCTGCCGCCGTCGCCCTCGCCGTCCTGGTTGTTGCCTCGGCCGAGCGCCATCACGTGACCGCCCACCGGAGTGCAAACCAAGCCTGACCCTACCGCGTCGGCGGCTCTCCATAGGCGGGAAGGAACTGAGCGAACCTGAAGGTCCTCTTCATCACCAGCTAGGCGTCGTGGTCACGCTCACGATGAAAAAGGCTTACCTCGTATCCTGAGGCGGTGCCGGTGCGGCCCCATGGCGATGCGGGGAACCAGGACCTGTCAGACGCTACCTGAAGGTATCGCCACCCTGACGGACGAGAGCGAGCGCCGCTTCGGCGTCACCGCGCCGCCTGACCTTGAAGTCCTTCCCCATGAGATGGTTGTACTGGGCGAAGAACGCCTCGACCTCGTCCAGCATGCCAGGACGCAGGTCCGGTAGGGCCGCGATGTGGGCGTGAGTGCGAGCCTTCACCGCCACGCCAACGAGACGGTCGTTGCGCTCCCAAGTGCCGTCGCGCTCCCGCTGATCGGCCTCGATCACGCCGACCAGCCGCGCTTCCAGCACGCAGCCAGGGAATGCGGGTGCGTCGAGGAGGATCAGGATGTCGAGCGGATCGCCGTCGGCACCCTTTGTCGAGGGAACCATCCCGAAATCGTACGGAAAGCTCATGCCGTCCGGCAGGACCATCTTGAACTCGAAGGCGCCGAACGCATCCGAGTAGGCGTACTTGTTCGGACTTCCCTTGGGCGTCTCGATCACGACGTGGACGGCTCCGTCTTTCCCGAAGGTGGGAAGGCGGCTGAGGGAAGGTGCGGGCTTGATCAAGGGGCGGTCTCCGGGGAGGTGCCACCGTACCGTGGCCCAGGGGGTGAACCCCGAAATGATCGATAGGCTCCAATGTGGAGCAGGTGGTGCAGTGGCGCGCGGATCCCCAAGCGCTCCACTGCGCCACCTTGCGCCACTCCACTTTCGCAGGTGTCGCAGACGGGGGTCGGCCATGATCCCCGCCGCCGATGATCTGGACGAAGCCGAGCGCCCCGCCCGGTCTCGCGCGTTCTGAGCCGTGCCAACCGGACCAGGGGGATGCTCTACCGGATCCAGGCGGAACGGTAGCAGCCTTCGCCTCCGGCCTCTCGGCGATTGTCTACACAGCGCACCACCTGTTGCTCGGCAAGACGGCCGAAGAACTGCCGACGTTGTTCATGAGCATCAGCGTCGATCTTCGTTCTGTCCGGCCATGTCGAGGCTGAATAAACCGCGAGAGGCGTTATCGCGAGAAGGGCTACCACAACGATTGGGCACAACATTTCGGCTTTCGTTTTTAGCGGCCGCTTACGTATTTAAATCCAACAGTATGAAATGCTTGAAGTTCCGCCTGTAAAATATGACCTGGTATTTTGCTTTTGATTGGTTACCTAAACATTATGGGTTGAAATAGTAGGCGGAGGAACTTGCGAGCCCGCGTGCTGATGTTCGCCGGGTCCACCCTCTTTTTGTCTTGGATGCGAGCCCGAAGCCATGATCCGCCCCCGGACGACTGGACACCTTGCTGAATCCATCAAGCGGCCAGAAGCAGCCGTGAAGTCCTCGTCGCAGGAGAGTGCCGACCTGATCGGCCAGGCGCTTCTAGCCCTCGTCATCGTAGTCGAGAGCCAACCACTCGTTGGACCGGCCGTGAAGGCCTACCAAAGTGCCATCCGGCGCAACGGCGAGGAGGCCTCAGCCAACGGCGGTCATGAGGCAATGGAGGTCGCTCTGCGCTTCGTCATGGATGCCGATTCTGACCATGCAGAACGCCGGGAGAGCATCATCGACAAGGCATGGGCTGGCCTGCCGGGGTGGCGCTCATGATCGATGACGCTCAGATCTCGGTCTGGCGTCAGACGACTGCTGTCTCGTCCGTATCCTTCTGTGCCAGCGCAACATCCCGAGCCTCATCGGTGCCGGTTACAGGCTCGGCCGTCAACTTCTTCCCCGCAGTCAACGCCGCTTCGGATGCCTGCTCCGCGCGAGCACGTCGGTTGCCATCGTACTCGGTGTTTCCAAGGTCCTCCGTGTGGACGACCAGTTTGTCGGGCATGAGTTGCTCTCCGTGTGCGAGGGCAACGTATCTTGCTTCCAGAAGGCGGGGAACAGGTTGGCAGCACAAGGCTGCGATCCCGCGCACACAAAAACGGCGAGGCTTTCGCCCCGCCGCTCACATATTAGACCGATCAGGTGCTTACCGATTGGATCCCAGGCTCTCACGAGATGCGGGCCCAGATAATGGCAGTCCACGGGGGCCGACGTTCGGGCTAAGTGAGTTGGTGGTGAAAGCAGCATCAGCATCCGGCGAAAGCCCGCGCTGGGCGCCGACAAGGTCATGCTGGGAGTCTGCAACAAATGGCGAGTTGATTGAACCCGTGGGCAGTTCGTCGGGTGGTGAGCCCAGCCGTTGAACCCGAACACTCATCTGTCCGGGAGACTCGGCAAGAATATTCGTTCCCTGTGCGACTGCCGAACGGGTACTCAGGCCAAGTAGTAAAGCCAAACTGATAAACGTAGAAAGCTGTTTCATAGATTTTCCCAACTGTTAAGTTTAGATTGTTTCTCTCGAATAATGATAGATTTATTTTTTATGATAATGGTTGTTGCTGATCCGATCAACACTGTGCGTCCATTAGACAGCTGCAACTCGGAAACTAGTGAAATGTTTCAAGAAAACTGCTCAATGAGCGCTATAAGAGCGACTTGGTGTTAATTCAGACCAACCAACCAGCCATCCGGCAGCGCGGCGGGAAGGATGCCCGCGAGTTCGCAATGATCGCCGCCGTCACCATCGAGGCCCGCGACGATCACCGCGAGGTCCGCCAGCAGGCCGCGAGCGCGGCCCTTCATGGGCTGGCCGAGGGGTTGAAGCAGCTACTCCCGCAGAAGCCGACCGCTGGAGGGTGATGCGGCGAGTGCGCCGCTCCGCTGCCTCAACCTGCCGGACGGAACAATTTAACCTCGGATAATTAATTAGTGTATCCGGGGCCAGACGGGCGGGGCATGTGAACGAACTGACCATGGGCGAGACCGAGCCGCAGACGCTCGATGTCGTGGATCGGCTCATGGATGAGGCCGAGGTCCGTCACGTCGCGTGGGTCGCTCACCTGCGTGCCCTGGTCGCCTGTGGGGAGCGCAACACCGAGGCGATGCGGGTCCTGGTCGCGATCAAAAGCGACCTCGTGCGCCTCAAAGATCAGCGGCTCAGTCTGTCGCCCCTGGAGCCAACGCCATGAGCGCCGGGGTCGAGGCCTTCACCGATCCCCTACTCCTCAGTCTTCAGCAGAGCCTCAACGAGGCCTTGCAGCGCCATGAGGCACAGATCGCCTTGATTGCATCTCTCACTGGCCAGGAGAGGAAGCAGATCGAGGCGCGACAGGTGCTTCGCCTGATTGAGACGACCATCCTTCAAGCCCAGCAGAACTACGCCCTCGTGAAGTTCCTCGCGGAGCCCGAGTGAAGGCCATCGGCATTACGGCAGGGCCACCGGCGTTATCCCTTCAGAAGCTTCTCCAGTGCTAGGAGCACTATCTGGGGATCCACTGGCTTCTCTAGACGGGGAACATGTGCGTAAGCATCCGGGATGATGCCCTGGTCATAGCCCGTCGTGAAGACGAACGGCACGGATCGGGCGATCAGAACGTCCGCGAGCGGGTAGACGCACTCGCCGTCTAGGTTGACGTCTAGGCTCGCCGCGTCTGGCGCAGCGCTCCCTTCCAGAATGCGCAATCCATCCTGCACAAAGGCGACCGGACCCAGGACCTCGGCCCCGGCATCCTGCAATTCGCGCCTCAACTCGTCCGCCAGGAAATACTCATTCTCCGCTATGAAGATCCGTCGCCCCCGAAGCGTGTGGTCAAGCATCGGCATCCTTTGTCGGATCGTGCGTCCCGGACCGGCAGCGCGAGGGTGCACCGCCTTGGGCGCCACTGAAAAACGCACCAACCTGTTTTGGACCCGTACTATTTCGACATGGGTTGCCCTGGAGAGCACCTAGGATGACCGCCCGAGGCTGTCGGTGGTTCAGCCGGGGTGGATGGCGGGGTTAGGTTGGGCGCCGCGTCCGGTTCGCTATGGTGATGCAGCGGCCATCTGGCACGGCAACCATTCGCAGGTGAGAACGTAGAGCCCCGGCATTGGAGCATGGCCGTGTGGCTACACCCGTTGAGAGCGATTGCGGGACCTGCTGGGCCGATTTTGTGGGCTCAGACGGAACGGTATCACTCACACTCATGCTGTTCGCACTCGATGATCGCGAAGCAAGACGCAGGGCCAAAGGGATGGTGGATGACCACGCCGTGGACCTGTGGGACGGCGTGCGCTTGATCGGGCACTTTTCGCCCACTGATAACAGGCCGGATGCCTCAGGCCCCTCCTTCTGGAGCTAGTCGAGGTTCGGCCGGTAGGGCGGGATCTTGAAAAGGATTTCCTTGATTTCGCTCAGAAGGGCACGGCTTCGAGCAACCTCATCCCGCATTTCTTGGACCAATCGAACAGGTTGACGGACGTGTTCAGGACCTTTTGCGGGGATGCGGTTTTCCGCTATTCTAACAACGTTCGACATTAACTTGCCGTAAATCTAGAGAGTTTGAGCCCAAACGATTTAATCGTTTAGGCTTAGGAGCTGTCATTGTGGCTCCTCTTGCAGATAGCGGCAATTACTTGAGTTTATAATCTTTTGATTGTTGTGGACCAGACGAAACGATGCTGCCCTAGCAACGCTAGCCGTGAGCATTGGATGGCACTGTATGTTCCTGTCCATGAGTGCGTTACTACGCCAAGGCCGAGCGGAATAAAGTTGAGTGCTGCAGGCTATCGTGTGTGAGTGCGCCGGCATATCGCACGTTTAGGATCACGGCATTGTCGGCGGTTCTGACACAGGAGCCGACATCTGGGAGAGACGTGTGCTTCCGCCTGCAACGCAGAGTGAAGCGGCCATGCCCCCAGCTTTCAACGACAAGCTTTTGACCATGCTCATCCGCAAACTGGAGAGCATCGCGCCCCTGTCCGAGGAGGAGCGGGAGGCCATTCGCAGCCTGCCTACCAAGATCCGCACTCTTCAAGCGGGGGAGACCATCGTGCGCGAAGGCGACACGCTTTCGCAGTGCTGCCTCATCGTTGAGGGCTGGGCTTGCCGCTTCAAGATCTTTGGAGACGGGCGTCGGCAGATCTTCTCATTCCATATCCCTGGCGACATTCCCGATCTGCAAAGCCTGCACCTGCACACCATGGATCACAGCCTCGCGACGATAACCGAGGCGACCGTGGCCCTCATTCCACACGAGAGCATGCTGGGTCTGACGATGCGCTTCCCGCGTGTCGGGGCGCTGCTCTGGCGCGACACGCTGATCGACGCGGCAGTCTTCCGGGAGTGGATGGCTGGAATCGGCCGGAAGTCGGCTTTTGGTCGGGTCGCGCACCTGTTTTGCGAACTGTACGTGAAGCTGGAGGCGGTCGGTCTTGCTGGAGATCACCGCTGTCCCCTGCCGATCACGCAGGCCGAACTCGGCGATGCGCTCGGGCTCACAACCGTTCATGTGAACCGAACCCTACAGGCGATGCGCGGCCAGGGCCTCATCACCCTGCGGGGCAGTACTCTCGTCGTCCACGCCTGGAAGGAACTCACGCGGTCTTCCGAGTTTGATCCTACCTACCTGCATCTCACAAAAACGGGCTGAAGGATGAGTCTACACCTCCAGCCTGTGCAGGTTGCGACAGGCAGCAACGATACGGAAAGCCATCTGGTTTTTGCTGATGGCTTCCTTGTGGCGATCCTCGTGCAACTCTCCGAGCAGCATGAACACGAGGCAGGTAGCTGGTTCTTGGAAGCCGGGTTCGGCCGGGTTCATCACCAGAACGCTCCCACATTCGCGAACCTCGACGTGGCCCAGGACTGGATCGAACGGCAACTCGCCCGCACGGTAGGGTCTGCCCCGTGACACCACGCTGAGGCTTGTTCGTCCCCTCTGCCGCCCGCCTACCGCCCCGCGTCCCGCAGCATCTGTTCACTGATCTGCATCGTCTCGCCGAGATCCCGACCCGCCTGCGCAATGGCTCGTTTCATGGCGATGTACTCAGCCGAGCGCCGGCCGTGCTTCCAGTTCGACCGCTGCGCCCGCGCCTTGCCCACGGCCGTCCTCGGCTCGGTGCTGGCGCCACCGTGGACCCAGTATCGACTACTCTTCATCGCCATGCCGCTGCGGCAGCACCAGCCTTCGCCAATGGCCTGCATCATCTGCCTATCAGGCCCGCGCCTTCCTGTTCCGTTTCTGATATAAACAGAAAAGCGGACAAACCGGCTAACTCATTGCCACCGTTCGATCCGTAGTAGAGTTATGGAACTATGACGGAGCGAAAGAGCAGGTTCGAGAAGGGCAAGATCGGCAACCCTGCCGGCCGTCCCAAGGGCAGCCGCAGCAAGTCCACGCTCGCCCTGGAGGCCATCCTAGAGGGCGATGCCGAGAGCATCGTCCGCAAGGCCATCGAGCTCGCCACGGACGGCGACACGCAGGCCCTGCGCATGTGCCTGGATCGCCTCATGCCGGCCAGGAAGGACCGCCCGGTGCAGTTCGACCTTCCCGTGATCGAGACCACTGCTGACCTCCCCAGGGCCACGCATGCCCTGTTGCAGGCTGTGGTAGCCGGCGAGCTCACCCCGTCGGAGGCCGCCGACATCTCGAAATCCGTCGACGCCCACGTCCGCGCCATCGAGGCGACGGATCTGCACGAGCGCCTTTCCCGTCTGGAGGAGATGACCCAGCCATGACCTCGAAAGTGATCGACCTCCGCCTCCGCAAGCTGGAAAAGGCGAGAAGGGCCAACCGCTTCGACCACATGTCGGAGGGGCAGCTGAACGAAGAGATCAACCTCTACCTCGGCGAGGTCTGCGAGCCCTACGGCACCGTCAACGCCACGGCGGAGGCCCTGAAGGCGTCGCCCGTTCGCCTGGACCAGGAGGTGGCCGGGCACCTCGAATGGTACATCGGCTATGTGGGTGAGGAGCGGGCGGCGGGGCGGATGGGGTGAGGAGTGCCCCTAAAAATCTTTGCCATTTGGAAGCCTGTTTCGTTGCCCCCCTGGATAGCCCCCGGGTTGGCTGGTAACTGAAGCCGTTCATTTGAAGGGTCACGGCGATTTCCGACGACGTATGGTCGACCACGCTGGGGCTTGTGGCAGTCCTCGCCCTGGTGTTCGCCAACGGGTTCTTCGTGGCGGCCGAGTTCGCCTTGGTTTCGGTGCGCCGTAGCCGCGTCGCCGAACTCGTTTCTGAGAGACGCACCAACGCCACTGCTCTCCAGCGGGCCACCGACCGCCTCGACGCCAATCTTGCCGCTACGCAGTTCGGCATCACACTATCTTCCCTTGCCCTGGGCTGGGTCGGCGAACCGGCACTCGCCCACCTGATCGAGCCAGCGCTCGCATGGCTCCCGATGGGGCTTGGAACAGCTGCGTCTCATACGGTGGCAGTCGTGATCGCTTTTTCCATCATTACGTCTCTGCACATTGTGCTCGGTGAACTTGCCCCCAAGAGTCTGGCCCTGCAACGCAGTGAGCGCACGGCGCTCGCCATCGTCCGTCCCCTCGGGCTGTTCCTCCTCGTCTTCAGACCGGCCATTCTGTTCCTGAACGCACTTGGCAATGGCGTCCTGCGCCTATGCGGCCTCCAGCCCGGGCACGGCGAGGGCTCGCTCCACTCGACCGCTGAGCTCAACCTGCTGATCCAGGCGAGCCAGGAGGCCGGTCTCATCCGTGAGGTTCAGCAGGAGGCGGTCGAACGCATCTTCTCTATCGGCGAGCGTAAAGTCCGGGACATCATGACCCCGCGCCACGAGGTCTTCTGGGTCGATGCCGATGATCCGCGGGACATGGTCCTGAAGTCCGTCCGGGAATGCAACCATGCCCAGGTCGTTGTCAGCCGTGGTGACGTGGACGAGATCGTCGGTGTGGTACGCAAGCAGGACCTGCTCAACCAAGTGCTCGATGGGAAGGAGATCGACGTTGTGGGCGCCACCCAGCCGCCCATCGTCGTCCATGAGAGCATGACCATTCTAGTGCACTGACGCGGTCAGAGGATTCACGCAGGGCGTGATGCATGCGAGTCTGGGCGATGGCTCAGACCGTCTGTGTGCTCCTCGACGAAGTCAGCGCTGTCCGCGATCGCCGGAGATCGATCCCGCCCCCTCAAGCACATCCTGCGGGCGTGCATCGTCCTGCTGTCGTCCGAACGGTTGAGCGTGCAGGACGTGGCGCGGCAGGCTGACGTCAGCCGACCCGCCGTTTGGCGCTGGCAGCAGCGCTTCGCCGAGGAGGGCGTCGAGGGCCTGCTGCACGATAAGACCCGCCCACCCGGCACCCCGCCGCATTCCACACGCACAGTGGCGAAGGTGCTGGCGCTGACCTGTTCGGAACCGCCGGACGAAGTCACTCACTGGACCGGGCGCGCCGTCGCTGCGCGGACCGGCATCTCACTCCGCTCCGTGCAGCGGATCTGGCAAGAGCACCGCCTGCAGCCGCATCGGGTGCGTACCTTCAAGCGCTCGCACGACCCGGCCTTCGCCGAGAAGGTGGAGGATGTGGTCGGTCTCTACATGGATCCGCCCGCCCACGCCGTCGAGCTGTCCATCGACGAAAAGTCCCAGATCCAGGCTCTGGAGCGAACCCGTCCCGATCGGCCCATCCGTCCCGGACATCTTGCCGCTCAGACGCATGACTACACCCGCCACGGTACGACGACCTTGTTTGCCGCCCTCGACGTCTTGGAAGGCACGGTGCTCGGCCGCTGCATGCAGCGCCATCGCCACGGTGAGTTCATCCGCTTTCTCAATGCCGTCGAGGTTGCGGTCCCTGCGGGCAAGGTGATCCATGTCGTGCTCGACAACTACGGCAGCCACAAGCACCCGAAAGTTCGCGCCTGGCTCACCCGCCACCCGCGATGGACCTTCCACTTCACACCAACCTCAGCGTCCTGGCTCAATGCCGTCGAGGGCTTCTTCTCCACGCTCACGCGCCGCCGCCTTCAGCGGGGCACCTTCACCGGCATCGTCGACCTGCAGGCGGCCATCAAACGCTATATCGCCGAGCACAACCGCAGCGCCCGTCCCTTCGTCTGGACAAAGCCCGCCGCCGCCATCTTCGATGCCCTCAACCGAGCCCCTGAACCATCCGTCTGAGTCAGTGCACTAGCGACCATCACGGAAGGTCAGGGCAGCTTCTGCATCCGTGACGCCGCGAAGCTCCTGCAAATGGTCGAGACGGGCTTGCGCGGCTACC
Source organism: Methylobacterium sp. CM6247 (assembly GCF_054817925.1). Taxonomy (NCBI): domain Bacteria; kingdom Pseudomonadati; phylum Pseudomonadota; class Alphaproteobacteria; order Hyphomicrobiales; family Methylobacteriaceae; genus Methylobacterium; species Methylobacterium sp. CM6247. The sequence continues at coordinate 1,472,801 of NZ_JBTXKX010000003.1, read as the reverse complement.
TCGCGTCCAACCACTGGATCTACAAGCGCGAGGCTGGCGGCGAGTGGGTGCCGTTCGCCGAGCGCGAGCGCCAAGGCTGGATGACGACGAAGCTGATCCCGGCGGAGACCGGCACCGTTAAGCCCTGGAACAAGCCACAGGCCCGCATAACCTGCGCCGGGCTCACCATCCTCGCCCAACGGTTCGGCAAGCCCGTCGCGCCCGAGGCGATGACACCTTTACCCCTCGTCCAGTTCGCGTCGGCTCGCGCGTAGCAACATCGACCCGGTCGCGGCCGGTGGCCGGGTCACACTCTGGAGATACCGATGAAACTCGAAGACATCACCATCAGCATCGAAGCCAACAACGTGTCGGACATCGAGCGCGCCTATCGCGTGCTGGCCGACTACCCGCGCGAAGAGACCATCGAAGGCGCTGACCCGACGAACCTGCTCGCCGCCATGGTCAGCGTTACCATCGCGCTCGCGCACGACTACAGCATCATGCCGAGCGAGACCTGCGAGGCCGCCGGCCTGCGTCCTGGCTCAACCTACTCGGAGGCAACGACGGACTTCATCGTGAACCGCCAATGGTGGGTGCGCCGCTTCCAGTCAGTGATGCAGGGCCACTGATCCTCAACCCCCAATCGAAGCGGCTCGGCCGCATGGAGGACTGTGACATGGCGAGCATTCGGAAGCGCGAGTGGACCCACAAGGGCGAGAAGAAACCGCGTGGGTCGTGAGCTACTCTGATCAGGGCGGCAAGCGACGGCTTAAGACCTTTGAGACGAAAAAGGATGCCGACAACTAGGCCAAGCCGAAGTGCCCATGCCCTTCACGCACCGCCAAGCTAACGTACCTGTGACCGGGACCTTCCTAGCCGTTTCCTGTACGCCTCCCAACGACACGGCTCCGCGCAACGACCCTGTCCGGGATCATTGGGTCTTCGACCGACGCGTCGCATGTGCGCGCTCTAGGGAAGCCACCTTGCGCCGTTGCTCACGCAGGATCTCGATGGTCGGCTGCCACCAGCCGCGGGCAAGTTCGGCCTGTCCCGGCCCTTCCCTGGCGGGCCAGGTTCGAACCAGTTCTTGGTGCGTCGGCCTCCGCCGGGTGGCCCAGATCAATGCGCCCGCACCAGCCGACACGCCCTGGTAGAAGCGGGTAGCAACCGAGTTCTCGACGACCTCGCCGGTGACCGCTTCCAATATCACGCAGCCTGCCTGGGTCATCAGCACCTGCCCGAGCGGTGGCAGCGCGTCCTCGGGCACGGGGTACCGGTTGCGGCGGCGTTCGGCGGCTTCGGCCAGCCTATCCGCATGCTCGGGGGAAGCCTTGCGGCCCTCCGCACGTTTCCTTCGCTCCTCAGGCTCGGCCCGGCGAGCGGCCTCCTCGACCCCAGGCCAGCGCCGCCGTAACTCCTCCAACGACCGGAACGGGACGCGCCATGCCTTCGATGCCGGATCCCACCGGGCCCATGGCACTTGCCGCAGTTCGGAGACGACGTCCCGGGAATAGGGCGTCCGCACTACCAGTTCGTCGGCGACCTCCAGATAGGGGCTCGTGAGTGGCTCGAACGTAAAGGCATCGCGTCCGCGCTCATCGGCATGGGCTAGGACGCCGGACCATTCGCGGCTCGACCACGAGTTGAGGCGGCGCTCCGCAGATGTGCCCGGCACGAACCAGGCATCCAGGTCGTCACGCCACCGCGCACGCGGGAAAGCGACACGGAACCGCTCCACGGTCATCCGATCATACGGAAAGGCCGCCGTTGCCCCGGGCCTACCCCCGTCGGCTTCTCGCTGGGTAGCGTTGAACTGCTCGGTCTCTCCAGTCACTAATCGACCCATGTTGCCTTATCGACCAAGCGGCCGAGCCAGGCGGATCAGTTGAAAGTTCGTGCGCGGGCACCGGTTCCCGTAGTCGCGCACGGCCATGGCATTGGCGCGGTCGGGCAGATTGTCATCGGCGCCGATTGACCTGTGTAGCCACGCGAGTTCGCTGGCTGGATGTTATGGAACCTGGGATGGTCCGCCGTCCATAGTGAAATGAAGGCAGCGGTCGTGCGCCGACCGTCGAACTACTTGTCAAGAATACGTTTGCGCCGCTTCCACGTGGCGGCCTTGCGTAGGATGCGCGAGAGCTGTTCCACCGAGTAGGGCTTGTGCAAAAGCTCGAACCCGTAAGTGCCGTTCTGCGCCAGGACGTGGCTGTACCCGCTTGCCAGCACCACCGGCAGGTCATGGTAGAGACGACGGATCTCGTGGCCGAGGTCGATCCCGTTCATGCCGGGCATGATCACGTCGGAGAACACGACATCGAAGGCGCCGGCATCCTTGGCGAGTTCGGCCAAAGCGTCTTGGGCGTTCGTAGCCCACGTCGGGACATAGCCAAGCTCGGCCAGCGTCTGGGTGGCGAAGGTGCCGACCTCGACGTTGTCCTCAACCACAAGCACGCGGGTGCCGTGGCCATCGATGAGGGGTTCGGGCTCGGGGATCGGGCCGGCCACCCCAGCAGCAACGCGCGGCAGGTAGAGCACGAACATCGTGCCCTTCCCGACCTCGCTCTGGACTCGGACCTCGCCTCCCGACTGCTTGGCGAACCCAAACACCTGGGAGAGACCGAGCCCGGTGCCCTGACCCACCTCCTTGGTCGTGAAGAAGGGCTCGAAGATGTGCTCGATCTTGTCGGCCGGGATGCCTGAGCCGGTATCCTCAATGCACACCGCCACGAAGTCCCCGGCGACGGGAGAATGGCTGCGGATAGCCGGAATGCTGGTGACCGGGTGAACTGTGATGGTCAGGCGACCCTCGCCGTCCATGGCGTCCCGCGCATTCACTGCCATGTTGACGATGGCGGTGTCGAACTGGCTCGGGTCGGCATCGACGAAACAGGGTTCGTCGGGAATGTCGGTGTCGATCCGGATGCGCGAGCCGGTCAGCGTCCCCATCATGTCGCTCAGGGCCGCCACGCCTCGGCCGATGTCAAACACCTCGGGCTTGAGGGCCTGCCGACGTGCGAAGGCGAGAAGCTGCCCGGTGAGCTTCGCTGCACGCCCGACCGTATCGGAGATTGCACCGATGTAGCGCTGGCGCCGCTCCTCCGCGAGGTCGGGCCGCTTCAGCAGGTCGGTGGATGACTTGATCACGGTCAGCAGATTGTTGAAGTCGTGCGCGACCCCGCCCGTAAGCTGCCCCACGGCCTCCATCTTCTGAGCCTGACGCAGCTGCTCCTGCGTAGTAGCAAGCTCGATCCCCGCCTCCTTCTCGGCCGTAATGTGCCGACCGCTTGCATAGATCAGCCCGTCTTCAGGCGCAGCTACCCACGAGATCCAGCGATGGCTCCCGTCCTTATGCCGGTAACGGTTCTCGACCGTAGGGAGGCTCTCCTTTCGGGCATGCTGAAGCGCGCTTTGGGTCAAGGCCTCGTCTTCGGGGATCACAAAATCGAGCACTGTCCGGCCGATTACCTCCTCCAGCGACCAACCGAGGATCGCGGTGAAAGCCGGATTGATGTCCTGGAATACGCCCTGCCCGTCGATGACGACCTGGATGTCTTGAGAGTTGTGCCAGAGCCGGTCGCGCTCGCGAGTTCGCTCCTCGACACGCTGCGCAAGGCTCTCGTTCAGGCTGCGCAAGGCCTCCTCGCTCTCGCGCAAGGCGATCTGGCCCAGGTACATCTCGGTTACGTCGTGGCCCTCGGCGAAGATGCCCGTGACCGCGCCGCTCGCGTCGGTGACCGGCTGGTAGACGAGGTCGATGAAGCGCTCCTCGATCGGAGCGCCAGGTATCCGCTGCAGGCCGACCCGCATGGCCTTGCCCCGAAACGGTTTGCCGCTGGCATACACGTCATCGAGCAGCTCGAAGAAGCCTTGGCCCTCGACCTCTGGCAGTGCCTCGTGCACCGGCTTGCCGACGACGTCGCGGTGGCCGACGAGCTGCATGTAGGCCGGGTTCGTCAGTTCAAAGACATGCAGCGGGCCGCGCAGCATGGTCATGAAGCCGTGGGCCTGATCGAACAGCTGCATCAAGCGCTCGCGCTCGGCCGCTAACTGGCGCTCGCCCAGCGTCTTGGCCGTAGTATCCATCGCGGTGACGAGGACACCGCCGACACCGCCAGTCTCAACCCGAATTGGGGCGAAGCTGTAGGTCCAGAAGGTCTCCTCCAGCCGTCCATGCCGCATCATCATCAAGCGCTGACTCTCGGTCGCGAAACCCTGGCCTGTCGTGATCACGGTGGCGAGCTGCGGGCCGAGCACGTCCCAGATCTCGGGCCAGACCTCGCTCAGAGGCAGCCCAAGCGCTCCGGGGTGCCGCTCTGCCAGGGCGGGCTCATAGGCGTCGTTGTAGAGGACGCGGAAATCCGGTCCCCAGTAGAGCGCGCTGACGATCTTGGCGTTCAGGCAGATCGAGAGAGCCGTTTGCAGGGATTGTGGCCACGTCGCTGGCTCTCCCAAGGGCGTCGTCGTCCAAGCATGGGAGCGCATGAGTGCACCCATGGCGCCGCCCTCTTCCAGAAATTGAGGAACGTCGGACGACCGGTTAGCGCTCATGAGTATGAGTGTGCGGTGCCGGTATCGTGTCCTGTCTGCGAAGGTCTGGCTCATGTTCACCGAGCAGGCGTAGCGCAGCGCGGACGACTTCACTCGCGTTGCCGTAGCGCCCTGACTTCAGCCGCCCTTTGATGAAGGAGCGAAGTTCTGGGGTGATCGAGATCGTCATGGTTTCGCGAACGGCCATCCTTGGTCTGTAGCAGGTTCCTAACGTGTGTTACAGGTGTCACGATGCCATGACCTTAGGCACCGTTCCAATGGAGCTTGCCCTAATGGATCGAATGTTTCCGTCGATCCGCAGCGTCGGTGGTAGACCAATTGGCACCATGTCACGGTGGAAAACCGTGACATGTTTGGCTAAGCCACTAATCTGATGGACGAGACTTCTCAGCCGCCGGTCCCATGGGCGACTCCAGAGCAACTCAAGAGTGATCGGGCCAGGATCACATCGGAGATAGACGGGACCGATGGGGGCATCGATCCGTTTCCCGCTGCCGTGCGCGCCACGCGCATGCCGATGGTCATCACGAACCCACGCCTGCCTGACAATCCGATCATCTTCGTCAACGCCTCATTCTGTCGTCTGACCGGCTACAATCGAGACGAGATCGTCGGTCGCAACTGCCGCTTCCTGCAAGGGCCCGAGACCGATCCGGCGACCGCGGCACGCATCAAAGCAGCCATAGCCGTACCGCAGGCCATCGAGATCGACGTCCGCAACCACCGCAAGAACGGCACAACGTTCTGGAACCGGCTGTTGATGGCGCCGGTCAACGATGCCAACGGCCAGCTCGCCTATTTCTTCGCCAGCCAGCTCGACGTGACAGTTGAGCGAGAGCGGTTGGCGACCCTGGAGGATGAGAACGCCGCCCTGACGGCCGAGCGGCGCGCCAACCGTGAACGGCTCGAATTCAGCGAGCAATCGCATCAACTCGCCATCGAGGCCGCCGAGATCGGCACGTGGGACCTCGACCTGTTTACCGACACGCTCACGTGGTCAGATCGCACGAAAGCAATGTTCGGCATCTCCCCGAACGTCTCCGCCGATATGGCGGACTTTTACGCCGGTCTGCATCCTAACGACCACGACGCCACCGCTGCCGCCTTCGCCTCGGCCCTCGATCCCATGCGGCGCACAACGTACGACGTTGAATACCGCACAATCAGCAAGGAGGACGGAACCGTGCGTTGGGTCGCGGCCAAGGGTCGAGGCATATTCGACGAGACCGGGCAATGCGTGCGGGCGCTGGGTACAGCGATCGACATTACGGCCCGGCAGCAGGCGGACGAAGCCGTGCGTGCAAACGAAGCCCGCCTCCGCTTCCTCGATAACCTAGGCGGAGAGACCGCAAACAGCACGGATGCCGACGCCATCTTGGCGACGACTACACGGATGGTAGCTGAGCATCTGGCCCTCTCGAACTGCGCCTATGCCGACATGGATCCGGACGAAGATGGGTTCACCATCCGCGGCAACTGGGCGGCAGAGGGCTCGCCGACCATCGTCGGCCATTACAAACTCGCTGATTTCGGCAAGCTCCCGGTACGCAATCTGAGTGCCGGCGAGCCGCTGATCATCAACGACAACCTGTCAGAGCTGGCGCCGGAGGAGGCCGCAACCTTCCAGGCCATCGGCATCACAGCCACGATCTGCATGCCGCTGATCAAGGAGGGTCGCCTCACCGCCCTCATGGCAATCCATGACCGTGTCCCCCGCGTCTGGACTGCCTATGATCTAGACCTCATCCGCGAAGTGACGGGGCGCTGCTGGGCCCACATCGAACGGGTTCGCGCGGACGCAGCCGTGAGTGAGGCGGTGGCTGCGCTTGCCACCCTGAACGCGACCCTTGAGGAGCAGGTCACCGCGCGCACTGACGAGTTGATGCGCGCCGAGGAAGCCCTTCGCCAATCCCATAAAATGGAAGCCGTTGGTCAGCTTACAGGCGGCCTGGCCCACGACTTCAACAACCTGCTGGCGGGCATCTCCGGCTCGCTGGAGCTGATGCAGACGCGCCTGCAGCAAGGCCGGTTCAACGATGTCGAGCGCTACATGGCGGCGGCACAGGGAGCCGCAAAGCGCGCCGCTGCGCTGACGCACCGCCTGCTTGCCTTCTCGCGACGCCAGACCCTCGACCCGAGGCCTACTGACGTGAATCGGCTCGCTACGGGCATGCACGAGCTGATCCAGCGCACTGTCGGACCCGGCATCCCGGTCGAGGTGGTCGGCGTGACCAATTGCTGGCCTGCCTTGGTGGACCCGCCGCAGCTTGAGAACGCCTTGCTCAACTTGTGCATCAATGCCCGCGATGCGATGCCGGATGGTGGAACCATCACCATCGAGACCGCCAACAAGTGGATGGATGAACGCGGGGCACGCCAGCACGACATGCCGGAAGGCCAGTACCTCAGCCTCGCCGTGACCGACACCGGGACCGGCATGCCGCCGGAGGTGATCGCACGGGTGTTCGAGCCGTTTTTCACCACCAAACCCATTGGTGAGGGTACGGGCTTGGGCCTGTCAATGATCTACGGCTTCGCGCAGCAATCGGGTGGGCAGGTACGCATCTACTCCGAAGTCGGACAGGGAACGACCGTGTGCATCTACCTGCCGCGCCACTACGGAGCCGTCGAGGACGAGACGGCAGCCGAGGGTATCTCCGACTTGCCCCGCTCCGAGCAGGGCGAGACCGTGCTGGTGGTGGACGATGAGCCGACCGTACGCATGCTGATTACCGACATCCTCGAAGATCTCGGCTATGCGGCTATCGAGGCTGGTGATAGCGCGACGGGCCTCAAGGTGCTGCAATCGGACGTGCGCATCGACCTGCTGGTGACGGATGTGGGCCTGCCCGGCGGCATGAATGGGCGGCAGATGGCGGACGCAGCGCGCACGCACCGCCCTAACCTCAAAGTGCTGTTCATCACCGGCTACGCGGAGAACGCGATCCTCGGCAACGGGACGTTTCCACCGGGGATGGCGGTGCTGACCAAGCCATTTGCAATGGACAACATGGCTGCGCGCATTCGTTCGATGATCGAGGGTAGCAAGGAGCAGGCCCGTCGCGCGTAGCCCTATGTCCGATATGGGGCCGTCGACAAGCACGGCAATCCGGTCGACTTCCTCCTCACCGCCAACCGCGATCTCGACGCCGCCAAGCGGTTCTTCCGCAAGATGCTGCAGGATCAGCCCCTCCTCGCCCCCGACCGGATCGGCACGGATGGCGCCGGCACGTATCCGCCGGCCATCACCGAGAGCCGGAAGGCAGGCCTGCTGCCAAGTACTCCGATTCACTACGTCACCAAGCACCTCCAACAGGGGATCGAGAGCGACCACTTCCGGGTGAAGCGGTCGATGCCGCGAGTGGGCGGCTTCCGCTCGTTCAACACAGCGCGGTGCACGATCCAGGGGTTCGAAGCCATGCTCTGGCTGCGCAAGGGCTTCGGCTTCGCCGGCGCGTGGACGGTGCGTGAGCAGAACCAGCTGCTCGCACTCTGCTTCGGGCTTCCCCAGGCGAACAAAGGGTGAAAGCGAGACGGTAGGGGGCGTTCGGCGCCTCAGATCAGAGTTTGCGACACGCCCCTCTTTCGAGGTCGAGGACGAGGATGCCGGGCATGTGCTGACGGTGCCGTTCAGCGACATCGTTCCCCAGGAGGACGACGAGCAGACGGCCTGATTGGCAATGTCCGCTTCAGCCATGAGGCGGCCGATAGCAGACAGGCAGAAATCCACCCAACCCAGTTGTCCAACGCTGCTTCCTGAGAGCCTAAGATCGGACGTTTTCAGGTTCATCAAAGGGTCATCAGGGATGCTGCGGTAGCGGGCCTTTGCCTTCGTAGGCATCAAGCTCGTCCCGCAGATACGGGGCCGTGCGGCTGGCCTGCGCTTTGGCCACCACCTCGGGACGGCCGGCCACCATCACAGCGCCACCCAAGTTTCCGGCGCCGGGCCCCACGTCGATGACGTGATCGGCCGCTGCGACAACGCGCATGTCGTGCTCGACCATGACGACCGCGTTGCCTGCATCGACCAAGCCGTTGAGCTGGAGCATGAGGCGATCCACGTCGGTCGGGTGCAACCCGGTCGTCGGCTCGTCGAGGACGTAGAGCGTGCCCCCGCGCTGGCCTCTCTGCAGCTCGGTCGCGAGCTTGATGCGCTGGGCCTCACCGCCGGAGAGTTCGGTCGCCGGCTGGCCCAGGCGCAGGTAGCCGAGACCGAGATCCTGCAGCACGGCGAGCGGCCGCAGCACGGACGGCTCGTCCGCGAAAGCTAAACAGGCGCGATCGACGGTGAGCCCGAGCACGTCCGCGATCGTCAGCCCGTTCCAAGTGACCTCCAGCGTCTCCGGCGCGTAGCGGGAGCCGTGGCAGGTCGGGCAGGGAGCGTAGACGCTCGGCATGAATAGGAGTTCGACGCTGACGAACCCCTCGCCCTCGCAGGCCGGGCAGCGGCCCTTGGCGACGTTGAAGGAGAAGCGGCCGGCATCGTAGCGGCGCCTGCGCGCCTCGGGCGTGGCGGCGAACAGTTTCCGGACGGCGTCGAACAGGCCCGTATAGGTCGCAAGATTCGAGCGGGGAGTGCGCCCGATCGGCTTCTGATCGACCTTCACCAAACGCCGGACCCCGTCCATGCCGCCGACGATGCGGCCCTCGGTCGGGCCCGGCGCGTCGTCGAGCGGGTCCTCCGGCTCGTCGTCGGTCTCGATAGGCCGTCCAAGCCGGTCGCCGACGAGTTCGAGCAGGGCTTGGGAAACGAGGCTCGACTTGCCGGATCCGGAGATGCCGGTCACGGCGGTGAGACATCCTAGAGGGAACGCGGCCGAGACGCCGCGCAGATTGTTGCGGAAGATTCCCTCCAGGCGCAGCCATCCCGAGGGCTCGCGGCGCGGACGCCGCGGCGGTTCGACCAACCCAAACAGGTGCAGGCGCGTGCGCGACGCCTCCACACCGCGCAAACCCTCCGGCGGCCCACTGTAGAGTACGGTGCCCCCGTGCTCGCCCGCCGCCGGGCCGACATCGACCAGCCAGTCGGCGCGGCGCATCGTGCCGATGTCGTGCTCGACGACGAACAGCGAATTGCCCGAGGCGAGCAGCCCAGCGAGCGCCTCGTGCATGGCATCCCCGTCGGCGGGGTGCAGTCCGGCTGTGGGCTCGTCGAGCACGTAGGCCACGCCGAAGAGCTGCGAGCGGAGCTGGGTGGCAAGGCGCAGGCGTTGCAGTTCGCCCGACGACAGGGTCGTGGTGACCCGGTCCAGCGACAGGTAGCCGAGGCCCAAATCCGTCAGCGTTCCGATCCGACCGACGAGGTCGGCGGCGAGACGCTGGGCGGCAAGGCGCTTCTCGATAGAAAGGTTCGGCGTCACGCGCACGTCCGGCGCACCCGCATGGGCCGACGCCCCGGAGGCAGCGCGCCGGGCGCGATCCCGCTGGCCCGCTTCGCGGTCGAGGACCTTCTGGGCGGCATCGTTGGCAGAGTGGTCGTCGGGCAGCCTGTCCTCGGCCGCCGGCCGCATCGCCTCGGCGAGCTCGGAGAGCGGCATGCGCGACAGCTCACCGATATCCAAACCCGCGAAGGTGACCGAAAGCGCCTCGGGCTTCAGGCGCTTGCCTTGGCATGCCGGGCAATCCTCGCTCACGAGGTAGCGCGCGGCGCGGCGGCGCATGAGGGCGCTCTGCGAGGTGGTGAAGGTGCCGAGCACGTGACGACGGGCACTCGTGAACGTGCCCATGTAGCTCGGGTCCAGGCGCCGCCGGCGAGCTGCCTGCGTCTGCTCCGGGGAGAGCCCGGCATAGACCGGCTCCTGCGGCTGGTCGTCCGTGAACAGGATCCAGTCCCTGAGTGCCCTCGGCAGCTCCTTCCAGGGCGTGTCGACGTCGACGCCCCGGCTGACCAAGATGTCCCGCAGGTTCTGCCCGCCCCAGGCCTGCGGCCAGGCCGCGACGGCCCGCTCACGGATCGTCAGCGAGGGGTCAGGCACCATGGAGGCTTCGGTTGCCTGGTAGATCCGTCCGAGCCCGCCGCAGGACGGGCAGGCGCCCTGGGGCGTGTTGGGCGAGAAATCCTCCGCGTAGAGCATCGGCTGGCCCGCCGGGTAGGTGCCGGCGCGCGAGTACATCATCCGCACAAGGCTCGACAGGGTGGTGACGCTGCCGACCGAGGAGCGGGCGCTGGGCGTGCCGCGCTGCTGCTGGAGGGCGACAGCCGGGGGAAGCCCCTCGATGGCATCGACGTCGGGCACCCCGACCTGATCGATCATCCGCCGCGCGTAGGGGGCGACAGACTCGAAGTAGCGCCGCTGGGCCTCGGCGTAGAGCGTGCCGAAGGCGAGCGAGGACTTGCCGGAGCCGGAGACGCCGGAGAACACCACGAGAGCGTCGCGCGGCAACTCTACGTCGACGTTGCGCAGGTTGTGCTCCCTCGCGCCCTTCACCGTGACGTAGCCCGGCCGTCCCGCGCCGGCCCGAGCAATCCTGACCGGTTCTCGGGGCTTCGCCTGATCCATGAAACCTCCCCACGACGCGTCCTCTCTCGCAGGACGCCGAACGTTGCCGCGCCGAGTAGATGTTCAGGAGCGCGGGAGCTACCCCTCGCGGGACACCGTCGGCAGGCTGGAGCCGACTTCCCGAGCCACAAAATGGATGTTCCGGAAGGGCTCAGAGGTGCGCAGGCCGCCTGTTCGGCTGTGCGCCATGAGCGGAAGTTGGCCGCCCGCCCTGAAGCAGACGTTCCGCATTCGACCCGACCTCGCCGTAGCAGCGGTTTCTCAGCGTGCCCTGTAGCGGACGTTCGCGGAGGCTTGCGAATCCCTCATGGCAACTCGTGCCATTTTACGGGCGGGCATCACGCAGCGGAGCGGCGCCCCAGGTGCAGATAGTTCGGTTTGAACGAGGCCATTTTCTTCAGCCGCGGAAGGTCCAAAACCGTCAGGCGTCCGCCCTTGAATGTGATCAGTTCCTCCCGCCGCATCGCCTGCAAGGTGCGGTTCACATGAACCGTCGTAAGCCCGGTTGTGCTGCCGAGTACGGTCTGTGTCAGCGGCAGGACGCAGCTGTCCTCGACGGCATGGCCAACTGCCTTCATGCGCGTCAGAAGCTCGCAAAACAGATGCGCCATTCGTGACAAAGCGGAACGGCAATTGATGTTGACGAGCCATTCTCGCAATGTCGCCTCGTCCACGAGCTTGGACATGCGCAGAGCCCGGGCGATGCCGGGGTGGTCCCGCATCAGCTCCGCGATTGTCTCAGGTGTGATGTGAACGATCCGGCATGACGAGACAGTGGTAATGGTGTGATCCATCCTGTCCAGCAGAGCCACATCGAGGTCGCAGATATCGCCCGGTAGCAGGTAGGCCATGATCGGGCTCTCACCATCCGACTGGTGCTTCTGGCGGCAGACGAAGCCGTCCATGACGAGGAACACACCATCGGGTTTGTCGCCCTCGCGCACGAGAGCGGTATGCGCGGGAACGTTGCGGGGTTTCGCGCTGATCCGCTCCAGCACCGCCCGCTCCGCATCCGATAAGGTCGCGAGGCTCTCCAGCTTGCGAACGAAGGGATTGCCGCTGCTTACGGGCGTAAGCGGTTGTTCTGGCGTGATTTGCGGGCGGCTCGCGGGTGCAATCGTCGCCACAGGGGACGAGAGGGACAACTGATCACACATCGCCACCACATCCTCGGCCAAGGCCGGTTTGCTCAGCCAGGGTACGCCTTGGCAGTCAGGGACGAACGATCTATCCGGCCGGCAAGCCGAGTGGACGAGGAACGAAATCCCCCGCTGGCGCAGCTCGCGAGCCAGTTCAGTGCAGGCCCCATCCTTCAGCACGACGTCGATGATCGCCAGTGTTGGCGTCTCACGCATGAGGCTGGATAGCGTCTCGGCTCCCGTCGCAAAGGGCCCGAGCACGCGGTAGCCCTTCTGTTCCAACGTGTCGCTGAGGTCCATGGCCACCGAGGCATCAGCTTCGGCAAGCAGGACGGCGGGCGGCCGGGCTATGAGTTCCATGCAAGGCTCCATAATGATAATCCGCCTGGCCTGTCCGGGGCGCGGGGCTGTATATCCGAAGCTGTAAACTTGAAATATTCGCTTAGTAAATGTCCGCATTTGCCGGGTGCGATACCGAACTTTCTGAATGTGCGCTACCGTAACCCTGGATGATCTGTACCAGACATAGCACTAAATCATATGCCGCAGGGCAATTATGTTGAAAATTACTGTTTTTTATTTTATATCGATCTCATCGCCTGCTGGAAATATCCGAGCGTAGGCGGCTGAGAGACGATGTGCTCTTGCTCCAAAATGGAGAGCAAGAGCCCATGGCTTACGTTCAACAATCCGCTGTTCGCAATCGCCTGCTGAAGGCCATGTCCGCCGAGGACTTTGCCCGGCTTCAGACGCAGCTGGAGCCCCTGGATCTGCCGGCAGGGCAGTCTCTGACCAAACCCAACGCCCGCACTGACCACCTGTACTTCATGGAAGCTGGGATCGCCTCGATCACGGCCGAGGGCACGAACGGCCGGGTCGAGGTAGGGATCATCGGCTGTGAGGGCGTGGTGGGTGCCACGCCCGTGCTACTCGGCGCGGACCGTATTCCGTATGACCACTTCGTCCAACTGCCGGGAAGCGCCCTGCGCATCCGCGCTGATGTCGTGAGCGCGGCCGTGGATGAGAGCCCATCCTTACGCAAGCTCCTCCTGCGCTACATCCTGACCGAGATGGTCCAGGTGCGGCAGACGGCATTCCTCAACGCAACCTTTGAGATCGAGGCGCGCCTCGCACGCTGGCTCCTGATGTGCCACGACCGGACGGACGGCGACGATCTTCTGCTCAAGCACGAGTTCCTGTCGATGATGCTGGGTGTCCGGCGGTCCGGCGTGACCTTGGCCATGCAGCAGCTCGAAGGCGCAGGGCGCATCCGGGCCAAGCGCGGGCGCGTCACCGTGCTCAACCGCGAGCTTCTGGAGGAGGTGGCGGATGGCGCCTACGGTACGCCGGAGGCGGAATATGCTCGCTTGATCGAGGGAGCGTGACATGTCCCGCTACTTCTTCAATCTGCGCTATGGTCCCCGCCTGGGCAAACTGACACTTGACCCGGAGGGGGATGAACTCGCCGACGATGAGGCGGCACGTCAGCATGCGTTGCAGATCGCCCGTGACCTGGTCGCCGGGCCACCTTCGTTTGCCGTACGAGATTGGTTTGCCTGCTCTTTCGAGGTCGAGGACGAGGATGCCCAGCATGTGCTGACGGTGCCGTTCAGCGACATCGTTCCCGCGGAGGTGGACGAGTAGACGGCCTGATCAGCAAGGCCTGCTTCAGCCATGAGGCGGCTGATAGCTGACAGGCAGAAATCCACCCAACCCAGTCGTATAGGGGACTGGCGGGTCCCGACCCAACCACGCCGTAGCGAGCAATCCATGCAATCCCAGAAATCGGACGTAAGTCCCTTGGTTTGAGGAATTGCCAGCGACTCCCGCGAAGCTTGCGGGTCTCATCGACCCTCCGCTCATTAAAAGTGGCTAAGTCGTTGTGTCCGCCAAGACAGCAGACGGATACCACTCAGGGGGCAGGGATGAGAAAGATCCTTCCTTGTCCGTGGCTTGACATTAGGCACCCTAGGCATTGAATAAGCGCATCGGGATGCGGTCTCCCGACGAGGCCTCGGCCGAAGCATCGCGTCCAACCTGCATGTCTTGCAAGGACGCGCCATGGCCCTGCCCAACACGATTTCTGTCGAGAAGCTTGCACGTCTCATTGGCACCCCGGCATGCCCGGTCCTGGTGGACGTGCGTCCCTTCGGCGACTTTCAAGCCGACCCGCGCTTAATCCCCGGCGCAAAGCCAAGGATCTGGGACAGGGTCGCAGAATGGGGACATACCCTTCATGGGCGCTCCGTCGTCGTAATATGCCGGGATGGCCATGGGCAAAGCCAAGGGGTCGCCGCCTGGCTCAGGACCCAAGGTGTGGCCGCTGAGACGCTGGAAGGCGGGGTCTCAGATTGGGCGGCTGCGGACCAGCCCATGGTACCCACCGACAAGCTCCAGAACCGAGACGCGCAGTGTCGGACGGTCTGGGTGACCCGGTCGCGCCCAAAGGTCGATCGTATCGCCTGCCCTTGGCTGATCCGCCGCTTCGTCGATCCAGACGCGGTGTTCCTCTTCGTGCCACCCTCCGAGGTCTTGGACGTAGCCAAGCGCTTTGACGGCGAGCCGTTCGACATCGACGGTGCCGGAGTGTTCTGGAGCCACCGTGGCGAACTCTGCACCTTTGACGTGATGGTGCAGGAATTGGGGCTGGCGAGCGAACCGCTGCTGCACTTGGCAACTTTGGTTCGGGGGGCTGATACGGGTCGCCCCGACCTCGCTCCCGAGGCGGCCGGGCTCCTCGCCGCCTCGCTCGGTCTGTCGCGGATCTTCGCCGACGACCTGGAGCAGCTCGACGCGGGCATGCTTCTCTACGACGCCTTCTACCGCTGGTGCCGGGACGCCTCGGACGAGACCCACGATTGGCCGACCAACAAGCCTAAGGCGAGGTTCTGACATGGCAGGAGCCACCCTCGACCACGCCACCGCACGACGCACGAATGCCTCCGCCACGCCAGCCTCGGTCACCCTGCGCGAGGCCGTGCCGATCTGGGCGCGCATCGCCTCCCTCTCCTTCGGCGGACCGGCCGGGCAGATCGCCGTAATGCATCGCATCCTCGTCGAGGAGCGGCGCTGGATCTCCGAGAACCGGTTCCTTCACGCTCTTAACTTCTGCACCCTTCTGCCGGGGCCCGAAGCCCAGCAGTTGGCGACTTACGTCGGCTGGCTCATGCACGGCACCCGCGGCGGTCTCGTCGCCGGTGGCCTGTTTGTGCTGCCCGGTGTGATCGCGATCATGGCCCTGAGCTGGATCTACGCCCTCTACGGCAACGTCGGGCTCGTGGCCGGCCTGTTCTTCGGGCTCAAGGCTGCCGTGCTGGCCATTGTCGCCCAGGCCGTACTGCGCATCGGTCGCCGGGCCCTCAAGAGCCGGACCATGGTCGGGCTGGCGGCCGCGTCTTTCGTGGGCATCTTCTTCTTCGACGTGCCGTTCCCGATCATCGTCCTGACGGCGGGCGTCATCGGCTACTTCGGCGGCCGTGCCGGCCTGCCGCAGTTCCGGACCGGCGGAGGGCATGGCGCGTCAGGAAAGGCGGCTGGAGGCCCCTATCTCCTCGGCGACGACGAGCTTCCGCAGGAGCGAGCTGCGCACGGGCATACCCTGCGGACGCTAGCGACCTGGGGGACTCTTTGGCTTGTGCCGGCCCTTTCGGTCCTAGCGTTGCTCGGGCCTAGCAACGTGTTCGGCCAGATCGCGGTGTTCTTCTCGCAGATGGCGATCGTGACGTTCGGCGGAGCTTACGCCGTCCTGGCCTACGTCGCCCAGCAGGCGGTCGACCACTACGGTTGGCTCCGACCTGGCGAGATGCTGGATGGTCTCGGCATGGCCGAGACGACGCCGGGGCCCTTGATCATGGTCACCCAGTTCGTGGGCTTCATGGCCGCGTTCCGCAATCCAGGCACTCTCCCACCGCTGCTGGCCGGGACGCTCGGGGGGCTGCTGACGACCTGGGTCACCTTCGCGCCCTGCTTCCTCTGGATCTTCCTCGGTGCGCCATACATCGAACGTCTACGTGGCAACCTTGCACTGACCGGCGCACTCTCAGCCATCACCGCGGCGGTGGTTGGCGTGATCCTGAACCTAGCCGTCTGGTTCGCTCTTCACACCGTCTTTGCCAATGTCCAGGCGTTTGCAGCCGGCCCCATTCGGTTCAACCTTCCTGTGCTGGCAAGCGTCGACCCCTGGGCACTGCTGCTGGCGGCAGCTGCCCTCATCGCGGTGTTCCGCTTCAACACCAGCGTCCTCCTGACGCTGACGGCATGTGCGACTGCCGGTATCGTTCTTCGCCTCTCGGGCGTCGGCCTATAAATTACGCTATCCGCCCTCCAGCCCTGGTTCTCCGATGCCGCACCGCTCCCTTCTCGACCCTGCTGAACTCAAAGCGGACACGTGGGCGGTTCTCGATGCGCGGGCGGATGAAGCGTATCGCGCCGGACATTGGCCAGGGGCCATTTACGTGCCGGTGGCGGCCTGGGAGGCCGCTGCCAGACAAGCCGACACGGGCTTGGACAATACGGATCATTGGCATGGCTTGATTGGGGAGCTCGGCATCGACGGCACGCGATCCGTTGCCGTCTATGACGACGGTCGCCTCACCGAGGCGGCCCGCGTCTGGTTCGTCCTTCAGCATTTCGGGGTTCCTGCCGCCGTCGTCGACGGTGGTTGGCCGCTCTTAAGCGCGCAGCCCGATCTTACGGTCGAGACAAGCCCTGCAAAGCCAATGGCTCCCAGCTTTCTTGGTGGGATAGGAGCTGAGCAGGTCGGGCTTGTGACGCGTGAGGATGTACGAGGAAGACTCAGCTCGGACACCCGCATCTTCGATGCGCGGACGGCAGCCGAGTTTGCGGGCGAGGAACTGCGGAGGAACGCACGCGGCGGCCACCTACCAGGTGCCAGACGCGTAGGTCACGCCGATCTGATCGGACCGGACGGCCGCCTCAAAGCCTCAAACGAGATCCGTATGATGCTATCGGAGGCTGGCTTCAAGCCTGGCGACCGGATCATCACTCACTGTGACGGGGGCGGACGCGCAGCACTCGCGGCGCTGGCGGCGGTTGAGGCTGGCTTCCCGAAGGTGGACGCCTACTACCTCAGCTTCTCGGACTGGGCAAAGGACGAGAGTTGCCCAATCATCAAAGGAGACGCATAGGTCCCCCGTCGGATCAGCGAGAAGTACGGCGAGCACATGTTATGCACTGAGAACGAGACGAAGGGGGCCGGGTGGAGGGCGCCGCGGAGTTGAGCGTCCCGAAGCCGTAGATTAGGAAGGAAAGAGAAGTAACGGTAAATTCGAACTTTGACGGGCTTGACTTAACCTTGGAGGGGTCAACCCACTGTGACAGGATCGGGCATGCCTTACACTGTAGAAATTACCTTAGCCGATCCCCCTTCCCCGACCGGTGGGGCCGAAACGCAGATGTACCCCCTGCCTGAGACGTTCGACACAATAGCGGATGCTAAGGAAGCAGCCGTGGGTCACATTGTGGGGCTGGGCCGCGATCCCAAAGCTGTGCTGTATATCGTGATGGACCAGAACGGTCTTACTGTTATGACAAGCCTAGAGATATCACAGTGACAGCTTTCGCTTAACACCCGTCTTTCGGAAAATCACCTCGTCTGTCCTAAGATGCGCGGAATAGCACCAGAACAATCAGTGTAAGAACAACGGATATAAAGATCGAACCGAGACAGCCGAGCCGGCTAGAAAAGAAAAAGAGCATAGCTTGTCCCTTAAATTTTAGTCAGCCGCTTCGTATTAGTAGCCACGTGTTCACGATAACGGACAATCACGGTCTCAGGCGAGCCGCCGAGCATCAACGTGTTCGTCGCCTCGATAGCTGCGCTGATTTTTTTCCGAAACCATCGAGTGAGCCTCATCACGAGCCTCCTGGCCTCCCCATCCAAGCCTAACGAGCCGAGGCTCAATGACCTTCTGCGCTTCAAAAGCCAGCATTAGGGACGATAGGAAAGGATTGTACACGGCATACTCCGCACTACGGTATCGCAGCGGAGGTCCAACGTAGGGCATCCTTGGAACGATCCCGAGTATGAGAGATGTCTGGACTCAAGAGGGCTGCCGGTAGGGCTTGGAAGGCCGAGAAGCTAAGCTCGCATCCTTGGGCACACGAGGGCGATCTTTCGCAGTGCTAACGCCTCTCAGTCGGACCTCGCCAGCCTTCAGGTTGATGCGCTCAACCGAACGAGCGCCCAGTGAACCAGCATACCGCGGCACAGCCCCCCCCCGGGTCACGAACGGCGGCCGCTTCAATCGCCTTGTCGATCGCATCCGCTAGGACCGCATAGATATGGTCGCTTCCGTTGGGCTGCCCGACTGCGATCAAGTAAGCGAACAAAGGTGGCTTTTTCGACATGGTCTCCTTCGATGCCGTGCGCGGAGACTAGCAGGAAGCTCCTACGAAGACGAGAAGGATACAGCGGACTGGGACGAGCGGTAGTCCCTCGGTAATCTCGTCACTAGGGTGGGGGATGGGTTGTGCATTTCCGTGAAGGCAAAGCACCGGGCGGAAGTTCTCTTCGCCCTACAATGCCCTTGCGAGAGATCGGATCGGCGCTGCGTATTTCAAAATGGTGATATATCAATACTGTGCTCGTTTATTGCTCGCTAAGTGTGTTGTAATCGGAACCGACAGTGCCCTATAGGTTTTTCCTTCGCCCTCAGGGAGCATGCCATGCTCGACAGCATCCAAGATTTTCAGTCAAATTACATCGAACTTACGGCCGACATCGTCGCCGCCTACGTCTCCAACAACTCAGTTCCGGTAAGCGCATTGCCCGAACTGCTGAGCAACGTGCATGCTGCCGTCAGCGGTCTTGCGACGGGTGAAAACGGCGCAGTAGCCGAGGATAAGATCGGGAAGCTGACGCCGGCCCAGATCAAAAAGTCCATCACACAGGACGCGCTGATCAGCTTCGAGGACGGCAAGAGCTACAAGACACTGAGGCGGCACCTGACGCTCCGTGGTCTGAGCCCGGAGGCCTATAGGGCAAAGTACGGTCTGCCCGCTGACTACCCGATGACCGCGCCCAACTACTCGGCGCAGCGCTCGGCACTTGCTCGGTCGCTTGGCCTAGGGCAGGTGCGAAAAGCGCCTCCCGCCGCCCAGGAGCAGCCAATCGCTCAGGAGACCGCTCCGGCTCCTGAGAAGCCCAAGAAGGCGGGTCGGCCTCGGAAGACCGCCGCAGCTTGATAGACACCCATGGGCGACGGCTAGGTCGTCCTGAGCGCACTTACGCCCGATAGGGGAGGCGGGCTCAGCCCCGCCGCCCCGAACTGCTCACGGGGCCGGCGGGGTCTTGAGGCGATCCGAGCTTACCCGGCGCCGTAGCCACCCTTTTCGTTGGTTGGGTGGTTGCTCGGGGAATGATCGTCATACCCTCCGGTCGAGGGACCCTTATCCGCAGAAGGCTCTACCGAGCGTGGTCCCGTTGGACCTGCGTCGGCAAGGCCGGCCGGTTCCATGGCCTTTCCTACGGGTTTCAATGGTAGCGGAGTTTTGGGTTCGCCTTGGGCAACGTTGTCGGCCATTGGTTTCGCTCCCTGTTTCGATTTCAACGGAAGGGAGATGGACGTGTTCCTGTAAACGTATCGCCTCGGTAGGATGCGGTGTGAAACCGACCGGGTTGAACCGGCCTTAAGTCATCTCAAATGATCCGCACCTCGCCCGGTTTCAGCTTCATCCGAGCTACGCTGATGGCACCAAGCGTGCCGACATAGCGGGGCGACCTGCTCGGCTCTTGCGCCTACGCCATAGGCACCGAGACGATGTCTGCTTCCATGGATTGCCGACCGGAAGCGGACCGGCAGAGATCCACCCAAACAAGACGACAGTCCTATCAGCAGGATTGTCAGAAATCCAATCGTTTTACTTACATCAAAGCATCACTCGATTTTGGGGGAAGGCTATGGAAGTGACGCTCTAAGCGCTTAAGCTGAACTGACATGAGGTCGTCACTCTCAAAGGCGCACCGGTCGCCTGGCTCGGCACCGCTCATGCGCAACGGCAGATCGCCGGAAGCCGAACTGTTTCTGCCTTTGCTCAGGTGCAGATAGTGGTCATCGAACTCTGCTAAGGCTTTGAGCTTTTTCCATTCTAGGATACTTAGACGCCCCTTTTTGAGTTCGATAAGCCGTCTGCGCCGTAGTTCTTGCAGCAAGCGATTGATGTGCACGCACGACATGCCGGCAAGGTCGGCAAGATCAGCCTGCTTCAGGGGTAGGTCGTAGCTCTGCCCGTGAGCCCACCCCACGGTCTGATAGCGAAGGTACAACTCACAGAAGAGATGCGCCAACCGTTCGAGAGAGCTGCGGCTTCCAACGTTCAGCAGCCATTCGTGCAGCGTCGCCCGATCTACTAGGGTGCTCAGGCGCAAACCGCGAGCGATGTTTGAGTGCTGTTGCAGTCTCTGGATCGTCTCTGGGCTAAGCCAAACGACACGGCAGATGGAGCATGTGCCGATGGAGCGATCCATCTTGGATCGAAGGGGAGCATCAAGATTGCCTAGATCACCAGGGATGAGGAGCGCCGTGATCTGGCGGCGGCCATTCTTCCGCTGTTTGTAACAATAGGCCAAGCCCTCCATGATCAAGAAAGCACCCAACGCTTCGGCGCCTTCCTCAACAAGCATGGTTCGCTGCTCGATCCTCCTGCCAGCTTCGCTGATCTCCTGCAAGAGTGTTCGCTCGGCATCGGAGAGGCGAACGAAGCTTTCGATTTTGTGGATCAAAGGGTTCAGCGGACGGGTGCCAAACGGCATTGTCGTCTCCTTTGGATGCACAAAGCCTCTTATGGCTTCATATTTGTGCGACCGAATGAACGACACATTTGTAAGTGAGTCAAATCAATACACAGTACCGATTTCCGCTAAATGTACCTGGCGTACTTGCATCCTCAAGTTGCGGCCTGTGGAACTTATTAGAGGTGTACGATTCAACATAAAAACTGAAGTGACACCTTACGTGATCCACAATGGGACTTTGTGATCGGCCCCCACGAGGTGGCCCAAGGGTAAAGTTAGTGCACGGTTGGGCTGGAGCTGACCCCGTTTGTGGTCCACGGCCTATGCAAGTTCTCGGGCTGTGACAGCTTGGTTGGCGAAAGCTCGGGGCGTCAAGCCGCCCAGGGCAGTGTGGGGTCGATCTTCGTTGTAGTGGCACCTCCATTCCTCGATGCGCTCGCGGGCATCGGCCAGCGACAGGAACCACGAGGCGTTCAAACATTCCGCCCGTAGGCGACCGTTGAACGACTCGATGTAGGCGTTGTCGGTCGGCTTGCCCGGTCGGGAGAAGTCGATCTCGACCCCGTTCAGGTAGGCCCACTGGTCGAGCATGCGCCCAGCGAACTCCGGTCCATTATCCACCCGCAGGCTTTTGGGTCGACCTCGCAGCCGGACCAAGGCGTCCAGGGCCTCGGTCACCTGGTAGGCACGGAAGTTGGCTCTCGGGGTAAGTGAGAGCGCCTCTCGCGTGTGGCAATCGACGACGGTCAGGATCCGGAACGGACGCCCGTCGAAGAGGCGGTCGGACATGAAGTCCATCGCCCAGACCTCATTGGGTCCACCGATCGCCGGTCGCCCCTGACGGTAGTGCCAGGCTCGCTTGCGCTTGGGCAGCTTGGACCGGATCGACAGCCCCTCATCCCGGTAGATCCGGTAGGTGCGCTTGTCGTCTAATTGATCAAGCCTTGTGCCAGGGTGCTTGTGTTCGATCTGCCTTGCGCATCGTTGTCGTCTTCGAGGTCGGCACCGCGTGCCCCCTCAACATGGCGCCAGATCACCGGCCTCTCAATGTGGTTCTCGTGTTCCGGATGGTCTCGAAGCGAACCTCGAGATGGCCGTGGCCGCACCCTGGCGGGGCGGCAGCTTTGGAAGCGAAGCGATATCAGGCCATGGCGATCACCTTCGGCTCGAAGGGACGCTCATCGATCCACATGCGATGGAGGATGACGGACAGCTTGCGCGCCAATGCGACGCGGGCCTTCCAGAAGCCAGCATCTCCTTGAAGCGCCCCAATGGAGCCGCATTATCTTATATTCCCATCTTCGATCAGTTCGCGGGCTGAACGCCTCCCCCCAACCATGAGATGAGGAAGGCTGCTATACGGCTGACAAGGCGACGACTGGTAAGACTTGGGACGATCATAGGCTGGTCGAGGGCGACAATGCGGCGGGCGCTAAAGCTTGCCTCGGCTTCAATCGACACAAGTGCCTCATCGGAGAAGACCAACGTCGGAGGCACGAAAGTGCGGCGTCCGTCGAAGTCGGCCTGGATCACACGGATTGCGCCAAGCGCTCTCGGCCTGTCGGGTAAGGCCGAGGCGAAGCCGATGAGGCTGACTGTGAAAGATGTGTCGCCCGTCACCGATACTCTCCACAATAAGATCTAATATGTTCTGCCGATCCTGCTGCAGGCGACGCACGCCACCGCGGCACAAGACGCTGAGGATCGGACGATGGTTTGCGCCGGTTCAGATCGTCTCATAGGCGAAGAAAATCGTGATTGTGGAAAGGCTGAAGAGGTCGATGATGAAGCAGACATCGGCGACACGCTCCAACCGAAGAGCAAGGGGACGGTCTTCATCGAGGCGCATTGAAAGATACGAGGCCACCGCACTGGCAAGGAACAGGATCGCCGTTAGCGAAACGGCCTCGTCCACATGGGTTGGGCCGATCTGGGCCTCGGCGATCTTCACCAATCCGACCAGTGTCGTGCAGACCCCAATCATCGTTCCCGCGGCGGGCAGGATGTGCTGGGACAGGGCACGGGGGCCATGCCCGCGGTTTGGGCTTAGTGTCTTCATCCGCAGCTCCGGCGGTTGGATGGTTCAGGCCGGATCAGTCATCGTATGAATGGCCCCCGGTCTTCGACGCCTTGACGCCTGCCTCTCCCAGAACTCGATCGACTACCATTTCGATTCAAGCGCGCGTCGCGGCGAAGTGAACGCGCCGGACAGTGCACGACGTGGGCCCGTGGTAGCGCTTATGTCGTGCTGCGCGCAGATGTGGCTTTGGGGCCTCGTTGCCTCTGGTGAGGCTGTAGCGAGATCGCTCAACCGCGACGTTTCCTTCCGGGTGGTTTCTTTGATGATCCGCTCCATCTTGGCAATCACGAGACGGTGTCCAAGACCAGCAAGGCGGTCCGCCGGTTGTTCAGAGTGAAATGGTGGAGGTGGGCCGGGGATCGAGTAGCAACGGCGCCTGATGCGGTCCCGCCAACCACTCTCGCAACTTCGTCCAGCGTCGCTTCGCGCTCCCGCCTCGAACTGCCATTCCGATCGCCTTGCGCTGACCGATCAGCACAACGAGCTCTTTGCCGCGCGTAACGCCGGTGTAGAGCAGGTTCCTCGCTAACATGTTGAAATGCTGGGTCACGATCGGGATCACCACGGCGGGATACTCCGAGCCTTGGCTTTTATGAATCGTGGTGGCGAAGGCCGGCACCAGCGTATCAAGTTCACCGTAGGGGTAGACGACTTCGCGCCCGTCGAAGATGACGATGACGGCGCCTTCTTCCTCGTCGATGCGCACCACCATGCCGAGATCGCCGTTGAAGACATCGCGGTCGTAATCGTTCTGGGTCTCCATCACACGGTCGCCGGGGGCGAAGCGCCAGCCAAAGCGTTCAATCTGCTTGGCCGGGTTTGGGTTCAGAACGCGCTGGAGTTCGTGGTTGAGGTTGCGTGAGCCGAGGGAGCCGCGCAGCATTGGGGTCAGAACTTGAATATCGTGGATCGGGTCGAGCCCGAAAGAACGCGGAATGCGTTTGGTCACGACCTCGATTAGCTTAGCGACGCCGACGTCGGGGTCGTCAATCTCGATCAGATAGAAGTCCGACTTCTCGCTGGCCTTCGGCCACTCCGGCATCTGGCCCTGGTTGATGCGGTGCGCATTCACAATGATCCGGCTCTCGGCCGCTTGCCGAAATACTTCGGTCAGGCGCGCTACCGGCACCCGCGCCGAAGCGATGATGTCGGCAAGCACTTGGCCTGGACCAACCGAAGGAAGCTGATCGACGTCGCCGACGAGCAGGAGCCCGGCACGCTCTGGCACGGCCTTGAGCAGCGCATTCATCAGAGGCACGTCGATCATGGAGCACTCGTCGAGGACAAGCAGATCACAGTCGAGTGGGTTCTCCTCGTTGCGCGAGAAGCCGCCGCGCTTCGGGTCGATCTCCAGGAGGCGATGGATGGTCTTGGCTTCGAGCCCAGTTTGTTCCTTCATCCGCTTGGCGGCACGACCCGTCGGCGCAGCGAGCAGGACGTTCACGCTCTTCGCCGTGAGAATGCGCAGGAGCGAGTCCAGGGTGCTGGTCTTGCCGACACCGGGACCGCCGGTGATGACACTCAGTCTCGAACCCAGCATCAGTCGAATGGCCTCCCCTTGAGAAGGTGAGAGTGTCTTTCCTGTCTTCGCCTCGACCCACGGCCGCGCCTTATCAAGGTCAATGTTTGGCCAGGGTGGTGAGCCGCTTGCTCGGTTGACGAGTCGCTCGGCGATCGCCCGCTCGGCCGCGTGCAGGCCCTTGAGAAAGACACAGGGCTCGTCATCGACCGTGTCCGCAATGACCTCCTCGCCTCGTGCTAGCTCGTCGGCTACGGCGTTGCGGACGAGGGCGACTTCGACCTCAAGCAGCTTCTGGGCGAGCACGATCAGCCGCGCGTTCGGCAGGCCACAATGGCCTTCGTCCATAGCCGTCTGGAGCGCGAAGGACACACCTGCCCGGAGCCGCTGCGGTGCCTCCTTCGACAGCCCAAGGCGCATCGCGATCGCATCCGCCGTGCGAAAGCCAATGCCGCGGATGTCGCGAGCGAGCCGGTAGGGGTCCTCGGTCATCACGACGATCGACTCGTAGCCGTAGGTCTTGAAGATCCGCACTGCCCGCGCCGTGCCGACGCCATGCGCGTGCAGGAAGATCATGATCTCGCGCACAGCCTTCTGCTCAGCCCAGCCGGAAACGATGCGGGCAGCGCGCGTCGGACCGATGCCCGAGACTTCCTTGAGACGCTCGGGGGCGGCCTCGATGATCTCGAAGGTAGCTTCACCGAATAGTGCCACGATCCGCTTGGCCATGGCCGGCCCGATGCCGCGCATGTAGCCCGACGCCAAGTAGCGCTCTATTCCCTCGACCCCAGTCGGTGGCGTGGCCTTGAGCGTCTCAGCCTTGAACTGGAGGCCGTGCTGCCTGTCAGTGAACCAAATTCCTGTGGCCGTGATCCACTCGCCGGCACCAATCGCCGGGGCGTGTCCGATGACCGACACAAGGTCTCGCTTGCCGCGCGCCTGGACCTTCAGAACGCAGAAGCCAGTCTCGGCGTTATGAAAGGTAACGCGTTCGATCGTGCCGGCCAGCGTTTCCACAGGTGCACTACGGTCGAAAGACTTCGGCACCGTGCTGCTGCTCTCACTATTGGCTGGACCAATACGTCGAGATACCATGGCTACCGGAGAACTCCGACTCGATCGCTACGGGGGCCTGATCGAAGGAAACAAGGATCGCTGGGACGAAAGTGCATTGTCTTTCTCGATCGATCCGGATCTCACTCGGAATCGACCGGAGGTAGGACACCGCCGTTCGCGTGCCTCACGTCAGGGCGCCGGCATTCATCAATCCGTCCGGGTCGAGGCCGTGCTTTATGGTGGCGATGAGGTTGAGGCGGGTCGGATCAGCGTAGCGGCGCAGCAGGTCGCGCTTGAATCGGCCGATGCCGTATTCGGCGCTGAAGCTGCCGCCTAGGTCGATCGCCAGGGCGTAGAGCTCGTGGGCGATGCCGGCCTCCACCTCGCGGGTGAAGGCGAGCCGGTCACGCCCCTCGGGCACCACCAGATTGTAGTGGATGTTGCCGTCGCCAACGTGGCCGTAGAACGACAGCCGCACGCCGGGCAGCTGCCGGCCAACAATCGCGCCGCTGCGCACTAGGAATTTACCCAGCGCTGAGATCGGCACGGAAATGTCGTGCTTGACCGACCCGCCAGCGTGCTTCTCGCCCTCGGGAATGGTCTCGCGCACTGCCCACATCGCCCGACGCTGCTCCTCGGACTGGGCGAGCGCCGCATCTGTGATCCAGCCGCGTTCCATTAGTGCTTCGAGGCTGGCCATCAGGACGTCGTCGAGGGGAATGTGCGCCGAAGAGGCCGAGAGTTCGAGCAGCACGGCGCCGCCGGGGCCCGTGGCGAGACCGGTCTCGGCCCTGCGCATCGCGGAGACGAGGTTAAGCGATGTGGCCGAGATAAGCTCGAAGGTCGAGATCAGGTCGGAGGTCTCTCGGCGCATCAAGGCGGCGATCCCCGGGAGCGGCGCATCAGCGGCGAGCTGGAGCCAGGCGGTGGCCCGGTGGCTTTGAGTCGGCCACAGCTTGAGGACTACGCCGGTGATGATGCCCAGGGTGCCCTCGGCGCCAATGAACATCTGCTTGAGGTCGTAGCCGATGTTGTTTTTGCGAAGGGCGCCCATGTTGGAAAACAGCTGGCCGTCGGGCAGGACGACCTCAAGTCCAAGCACAAGGTCGCGAGTCATACCGTAGCGCAGCACCTGCAGGCCGCCGGCATTGGTGCCGAGGTTGCCGCCTAGGCGACAGCTGCCTTCGGAACCTAGACTGAGGGGCAGGAGCAGATCGTGCCGGGACGCCGCGGCCTGGGCGTCAGCCAGGACGATCCCCGCATCGCAAGCGAGGGAGAAGTTCAGCGGGTCGACAGCGCGCACCCGGATCATGCGCTCCAGGCTGACCACCAGCTGTCTGCGGCCGGCCTCTGGCGTCGCCCCACCGACATAGCCGGTGTTGCCGCCTTGGGGCACGAGGCCGAACCCATGGTTCCGGGCAAGGCAGACCAGCGCCTGCACCTCGTCCACCGAGCGCGGGCGCAGGACTGCAGGTGTCTCGCCCTGCATCAGCTCGCGATGGTCCAGGGTGTATCGCGCGGTCATGTCGGAGGCGGTGAGCACCCCGCCATCGCCGAGTAGGGCCGTGAACGGCACGAGGGAATCGGAGGTCGCCATTGATGGGACGCCTGTGCGGGGTGGGCCGGATGGAGCTCGGACCTTGTCGCGCAGGGCCGTCGATGGAAAGGGGCAGTCGGCGGGAATGTGTATCGGCGTGGAAAAAGTATCCGGCTGAGGGCTTGACCACCGTCTAATAGGGATCGGCTCGAGCGATGACACGCCCTAGATCACGCTGATCGTCGTCAACGATAGTAGCCATATCGTTTCGCCGGACCCGCCAGCAGTGATCGTAGGGAACGCTAGTGATGGCGGGTTACGGCTCCGAACCATCGGCAGCCATGTATCCAGCAAGCATATCGTCCTTCTGCACAGGCGTCGCATTGAACGGGTCGAACAGGCCGTGATGTCGGGCGGATCTCCGGCGATGCCGGCGAGCGCGCAGTTGCCCGCGCAGGCCCAGCAGTAGTCGGCGCAGTTCCCGGATTTACGACCCGCGCGACCCGTTCTCCATCGCCGGTCCGCCGCCCAATCTCCTCGCCGCCCTGCGGTCCTCCGTGGAGGGGGTGCGCATCGCCTGGAGCGCGGCCCTCGGATACGCCCGAGCCTATCCAGATATCGTGCGGCTCGGCCGGACCCGCGTTCTGGCCCTGGCCGACGAGGGCGCGAGCGTCGAGGAGATGGGCGACATACTAGGCGCGGATCCGGAACCGATCTGGTCATCCGAATTCTAAGGCGGTGTTGGTACCCGCCTTCGCGCCACCCTGCTGAACCAGCGCGAGCTCCTCGATCCCGCCGTCGCCGAGCGGCTCGTTCGGGCCCTGCAACAGGATCGTGAAGGACACGGCACCCGTACCGCAGAACGCCTCGCGCACCGCGACCGCATGGCGCTCCGGTTCAATAACGTCGATGTCCTGATCACCCCCACGCTTCCGATCTTACGCCTGGGCGTTGGATGGAATGCTCCCGCCCATCTGGCCGGGCGAGGACCGATCGCGTGGTCTCAGTATACCTATCTCTTCAACCTGACAGGGCAACCCAAGCTTTCCCTGTGCGCCGGCAGGGCCGCCGACGGATCGCTCATCGGTCTTCAGGTCGTTGGGCAGGCCCTTGGGGAAGCACTCGTGATCCGCGTTGCGGCGGCCATTGAGCGGGCGACGGCGCACTCTTGCCCTGTTCGAGGAGGTTGCGGGATATCCAGACAGTCGAGCACACGGTTCAACATGGACTCAAGATTTAAATCGACAAAATTGTTAGACCTACCATCGCGTATCCCGCCAGGTCAGCAAGAAAGCAAGGAAGTCATTGTTATTACTGAACTTTAATTGATGTGATACATGACGCAAATAGCGCCTCCGCTGTTTTGCTTGTATTTTGTTCCATCCTATTGCTTGCCAGCATTGCTCATGGTATTGACTGTTATGCGGCGAGTCCACACACGATATTGTTGTTGCAATATTGTTTCGCTTGCACCAATCAATTGCATCACGAAGATTATTGATGTTATCCTTAATATTACAGCGGTTTCTTTCGACTATGAGGCTCCGAACTTTAGCTCTATCATACATCGCACTTAACGCGAGCTGTATGGTTGTAACATCAATTATTTTCGGCTCCATGTTAAACAATACTGCACCTGATTTTGTTAGCAGTCCGCCAAACGGAGGAACCTTAGTGACGAAGTTAGCCATATTACTATCCTATGTTTTGTATACTTCGTTCCGAAGCTAGGCATCCCAGCAAGATATCTTGACTATAATAGGCACGGATTTGCCGCCGACATGGAAACACTACTGGAATCGTCAGCTGCAATGTGAATATAAATATTAATATTTGCAAAATCGCCTAAAGTTGAATATATTCCCGCCATGTACTACTCAGTAGTAAAAGACGATCAATCATCGGGCGCGACAGATCAATCATTGCTCCGCTGCGGCAGCCGGAACCTGACTACGAAGGCAAACTGCTCATCCCGGCTAAGCAGATCGACCACCGCCATACCGTCCGGCTTACCGACATCTTCCAATTCATGGAGCCTGCCGCCGTTGTCAAACAGCCATTCTCGGATCTCTTCAAGTAATGATTGTGCTGGCTGCAGGGGAAACGCAATGACGTACGACCCGACCTCAATACCTTTCCGTCGCAATGCCCGCTTAGCAGTAGCAACCTGCTGAGGCGTGTAGGCATTCAGCTGAATTTCACTCTTCTGCTCGTGCCCAGCGATATGCTGGTCTACGAACTCCTCTGCAGTTTGGACCTCATACTGGCTGTGGCGCTGCCCTGCGAGAATCGTGAGCACATCTGCCATTAGCAAGCGGCCTTTATGAGAAAGGAACAGCAGATTCCGATTGCCGCGTAGAGGATCGGGGACCTCCTTGATTAGCCCCGGTCCCTGCCGACCGCTCCGGTCCGTTGCGCTTAGATTGAGAAGCACCCTCTGAATTCCTGATATTGTCATTCGCATCTCCCGTGCAAGCCAAGAGATCGGTCGTGCCGGAGTTTCTGCGATAAGAAGCAGTACTTGTAGTGATGCCATTGACAGATCGGTCGCGGAGCTTGCTCGCCGAATCACCTCGTTTGCTCTCCGCAGTGAACCAATATAGCAGCGTTGCGCTTCTGCCCGTCTTGCATCTCTCATTTCTTTGCTCCGTTGAGATGAGGCTCCTGAGCGTCGGTGAAGCCCCTCCAACGATGGCTAACAAAATGCGCCACTTGACGCAACGTCCATCTGCCGATAAACCGGAGAAACTGCTGAGCAAGCTATGTGTCGTGAGAGCTGGCTAAAGCGTCGCTCATCACCTCGCCAGTCGAAGCAATGCTGCTTCTTCGGAAGCGTGTTTGAGTTCATTCAAGCCTGGCGAGCCGCGGGTTAGACAATACCATGCCTATGATGAGCGAAACTGGGACCGCTTTCTATTGGAGCTCCCTCCTTTTGAAGCGCTTCCCGGCCTACAAGATTTCTGGTGTCCGTCAGTCACAGTATCTGGGCATGTTCCTGTGACGAGGCGCCCCATCGCAACTCAAGCGGCCATCTCACGCGTCGTAAAAGCTGCGCGGGCTGCAGGGGTTCAGATTGATCGCGTCGAGGTCGAGGGTATCAAAATCGCGGTCTATTCCAGCGAGGCTGTTCAGCAAGTGCCTACGTCCGAGTACGACAGATGGAGGATGAAGCGCGATGCGCGTTAGGCTAAAGGGAATCAACTCAAAGGCGAAGGTTCTGGCTGACGGTACCAAACGGACCTACTGGTACGCTTGGAAGGGTGGCCCCAGGATTGAGGGCCAGCCAGGCACACCCGAGTTCATGGCAAGCTACAACGCCGCCGTAGCAGAGCGGCGCAAACCGGCGTCGGGTGTGATGCTGTCGATCATGCAGGGCTTCCAGGCCAGTCACGCCTTCTTGTCGCTCCGGGACTCTACCCGTCGCGATTACATTAGGTACGTGAAGGCAATCGAGACTGAGTTCGGCGACCTCCCGCTCGGCGCCCTCGCAGATCGGCGGGTGCGCGGCGAGTTCATGGCGTGGCGAGATCGGATGGCCATACGTTCGCGCCGACAAGCTGACTACGCTTGGAGCGTCCTCGCCCGCATCCTTTCGTGGGCGCTAGATCGTGGCCTGATCCTGGCCAATCCGTGCGAGCGCGGCGGCCGTCTCTATAGGGCGAGGCGTGCTGATAAAGTGTGGCAGGATGCGGACGAAGCGGCGTTTCTTGCTGCAGCACCCCGTCACCTTCACCTGCCCCTTCTTATGGCTCTGTGGACTGGCCAACGACAGGGTGACCTCTTGCGCCTCACTTGGTCAGCTTACGATGGCACAGCGATTCGGCTCGTGCAGAGTAAGACGGGTGCTCGGATCGTGGTCCCTGTCGGCAGCCCCCTGAAGGCCGCCCTGGATAACACGGCGCGCAAGAGCCCCTTCATTCTGCTCAATTCAGACAACCGGCAGTGGACGAGCGACGGCTTCCGGGCATCCTGGGGGAAAGCCTGCAAGGCTTGCGGGATTTCCGGGCTGACGTTCCACGATCTGCGAGGCACCGCTGTAAGCCGCCTTGCGCAAGCCGGATGTACTGAAGCGGAGATCGCTACCCTCACTGGCCACGCTCTTACGGACGTGCGCTCAATCATCGACAGCCACTACCTTGCCCGCGATCCCACCCTGGCCCAAACAGCGATCAGAAAGCTCGAAGGTAGAACAAAATTGCCCGACCAGGTACCCGACCAAGCCTAGCTGTTCTGGAAACGAAATGAAAAAGCTTAGATTTAACAACGAGATATTTGGTGGGTGCACAAGGGTTCGAACCTTGGACCCGCTGATTAAGAGTTTGCGGTAGCAGTGTATTGGGGGTGCCCGTGACGACCCTAAGCTACTGATTCCATTAAGCTGATTACCCGGGATTACCTTGCTGGGGCATTGCGATCACGCTATGATGGTTGCTAGTTGAGCCCCTAGCGACCAATCATGAATCAGCCAAAGCGCCTTACGAAAGCGGCCGTTGAAGCCCTTACTCCAGGGCAAACCCTATGGGACGCCGAACTGAAAGGCTTCGCGGCTCGCTGCCAGCGTCGCGACCACGTCTACGTGCTGAAGTACCGCCTCGACGGGCGGCAGCGGTGGTTCACCATTGGCAAGCACGGGTCACCCTGGACGGCCGAGCTAGCCCGCCGTGAGGCCAAGCGCTTGCTGGGGCTGGTTGCCAGTGGTCAGGATCCGGCAACGAAGAAGGCTGATGCCCGCACCGCTCCCACCGTTGCCGAACTCACCGACCTTTTTCTGAGCGAGCACGTGGAAGCGAAAAACAAGGGCAGCACCCACGCCGAATATGCCCGACTCGTCGAACGGCTCGTGAAGCCACAGCTGGGCAACAAACGAGCCGATGAGGTCACGCACGAGGAGGTTCGCCGGCTCCACGTGAAGCTTCGAGCCACGCCCTACCAGGCCAATCGATTGATTGCCGTGCTCTCGAAGATGTTCAGCTGGTCGGGGCGTCGGGGCGAAAGCAATCCGTGCACGGGTATCGAACGATTCGGCGAAAAGAAGCGCCGCCGTTATCTTTCAACAGCCGAGCTCGGTCGCCTGGGTGAAGCCCTTGCAGCCTTTGAAAGCGAAGGCGGGGTCTCCCCTCACCCAATCGCAGCGATTCGGTTGTTGCTGCTGACCGGGGCCCGGCTCGGCGAGATCCTAACGCTGCGCTGGGACTACGTGGACCGCGAGCGTGGCTGCTTGGCTCTGCCGGACAGCAAAACCGGGGCAAAGGAAATCCACCTTAATGAGGCTGCGCTAGCGGTGCTCGACGCCGTGCCGCGCGACCTCGATAACCCCTATGTCATAATTGGCCAGCGTTCGGGCGCGCACCTCGTCAATCTCGAAAAGCCGTGGCAGCGGGTTCGGGCGCGGGCAGGCCTGGACGAGGTCCGGCTTCACGACCTGCGGCACTCCTTTGCATCGATAGGCGCCGGCGCCGGCCTAGGCCTGCCAATGATCGGCGCCCTACTTGGCCACACCCAAGCGGCGACAACGGCGCGGTATGCCCACCTTGCTGTTGATCCGCTGAGAGCAGCCAACGAACTTATCGGGCGCCAGATTGCGTCTTTGATCACGCCAGTGACCGCAAAACCCGAATGATAGTTGGCGAAGAGAGCTGGGGCGCCCGCCTTATCGGTTTGGGCCGGGAGACGGTCGCGGCATGCAAGGGCTCGGCCTTTGGAGATGGTCGTTCATTGTGGCGCTCCCGATAAAGACACAGATCAGCACGCCGTGCCCGTCAGGAAGCACCTAAACGCTCGACCCCACGCTTGCCGCAGTCGGTCGAGTTGGGGGTCGTTTTTTCCTCACCGAGCGGCGGCTTGCTTATGACGCCGTCCAGGGACAACCACGTCCAGTGATGCCAAGCAAGTCGTTGTAGGTCAGCAAAGCCTACCACCAGAACATCTCGAACACCTTGGCCTTCGTTCAGTCCTGGAACCGGCAATGGGCCGAGGACGAGGTGCAGAGCCCGGTGACGATCCGGGCATTCAACAGGCACCCTGTGCGTAACACGAACAAGGTGGCGTCCATTGCCTTGCGATCGGGTGCCAGCGGAACGTGGCAACCCAGGGGATGAAGTGGACGCGGCGGCAGCCGGGGCTACGTCCGAGGCCGCACTTCGTCGGGCAACCAATAGCCGTCCTGCATAACCGAGGGCTCCCTCGGGCGACATTTGCAAGGCTCGATGATTCCATAATGATAGGTCGGCCAATTTCAGTGCCTAGCGAGACAGTATCTTATTCGATTGGCGATATCTTTCGAACAACGCTTGTAGTTCATCGTTGAACTCAGATCCTATATTGACATAAGTCAATTGCGTTTTGCCCTTCGGAGTTACCATTTCCCAGACGAGTCGATTTAAATAGCGCGGCTCTTCCTGTAGATGTCGTTCAATAAAAGTTCGGTGTTGATCATTGGAGTGATGTTCTTGCTGAGAATTGTCCGCCTTATCTTCCTTGTCCGATTCGCACTCCTTGGTTTCATTGCTTTTCACTTCATCGGGGGCAGGCTTTTCTTCTCGTGGCTTGTTAGCGGGCGAGCTCATTCGCACCCAGTAATCAAGGCCTTGCTTCGGCTCCCGACTGAGACGGAGCACGTCACTTGGTGGGGTGCCTTGCCGTATAAGGCTTTCGATTGCCATTACATCACGACTATAAGTTTTATTCGCCTGCCTCAAACTTCTTGGATCTGTGTCAGTAGTGTAGCTGATATGCAACTCGACGAGAAGACGAAGGATCGTCTTTCGTCTATTGACCGTAATCCCCTGGACTTTTGCTGCTGAAACGATAGCTGAGCGCAATGAACTGGTCTGACCCATTGCGGCATAAACGGCATAGGCTTCAGCGATGGTTTTGTAGTGATGATCACGATTTTCTTTGCTGACACGCGTCATGCGTTCTGCAAGCCATCCGATAAGCTCGTTATGGTTATCCGCCGCACGCTCTGGGTTGGCGTTTGACCGCCTTAAAAATTCACTCGCATCCTTTGCGATGCCGTCGGGCACATCGATGCCGGGCAGGACGTTTTCATCGGACATAAAGCTGACCGGCTTTGGCCGGGGCTTCACTGCGGGTCGAGGTGCACCCTTCCCGTTCGGAAAAGTCCGTTTCCCTGGTTTCACTTTTCCATTTCGCGCCTGCGCAGCCATTCGACGTCCTCCCGAACCTCAATCGTGTATCTTCGTCTGTATAACAGACGAAATGACTGAGTTCCACCGCTGAGTTGGCGCTCGGAGGCCACCTGCATCCCGTTCGGCGGGGCGCTTTCGCACCTTCCGTAAAGGCTCGTCGTAACAGCACGAGGAGCGTTGCGTTATGAACGACGACAAGCACACGAACTCGGTTCTCGATCACCTGCTCGACGAGCACGCCGTCGCCGAGCGGCAGGGGCGTTCCGTCAAAACCCTGCGCAACCAGCGCGTCGCCGGCGACGGCATTCCCTATCTCAAGCTAGGTCGCCTCGTGCGGTATCGCCTCTGCGATGTCGTCGCGTGGGAACAGGGCTGCCTGCGGAACAGCACGAGCGATCAGGGGGGCGCCCGATGAACCACCCCCTGCCCTACGATCTGTCGCCCGAATTGTTGGCCGAACTCGGAGGCAAGGGAGTTCGCTACCTGCCGAGCGCGGAAACGCTTCAGCTGAAGCAAACGAAGATGCTCGCCGGCTTCCAGCGGGGGGATGTTCCGCGGCGACGTTGGCGGCGGCTGGAGTCCTGCGAGGGGCGTGGCTGCCCGAACCGGGTGTGCTCCTCGGCATGCTGGTTCGGCGAACGCGCGGCGGTCCTCAGACTGGTCGCGCAGGCGCATGACTTGCTGGAGGAAACTGGGTTGCCGCTGTGGTTCGCCACCACATATGACCCGCGATACGCGACGCCGCTCGGCGAACTGGCGACCCTGTCGCTCGACGGAATGCAACAGGGCCTTCGTAGACGCCTCCGGCGGGTCGAAGAGGCCTGGGGCCCCACGCATGCCTTCGGCGGCTGCGAGGTCAGCTTGGAGATCGAACGTGACGGCGCGTCATACTGGGGGCCGCACACGCACTTTGTGGTCGCGACACGGTGCCCCCAGGCCGAACTGAGCGCGGCGCTCATGCCGGCCGGCGACCTTCCCGCAGGCGCGCGTCCAGTGGTGGTGAAGCCCGTGACCGATCTTGCGAACCTCTTGAGCTATTGCGTCAAGCGGGAGCCGGCGGAGCGCATCGCCATTGTTGGCTCGCGCGGCACACAGGATCGCGACAAGCGACCGGTGAACCGGCAAGCCGCGCTGGAGCACGACACGTGGTTGCTCGGCCTTCGGCCAACCGAACGGTTGATCCTGCGTGGCTTTAGGCGAGTGCACGACCGACTGGTTTTGCTGCGGTAGGCGGCATCTGCAGTGACATCACGAAAAAAGGCCTGGCTCGGCTGTGGGGCAGCGGGGCTAGGCTCTGATGGTGATGCGGGGCTGCTGGGGCCTATTTGAACGTGGGGGGCAGGGTGGGGGTAGGTATACAGCATATCGCTGCCACCCTGTGATTTCGCCTCCGCAGCAATCGAAAATCACGAAATCCGAACTGGCTCAAAGCCTCGCGTAAAGATCAGCGGGTGCGCAATCATGTGCTCCCCGATCAATGAGGTTTGTTATGAGCAACATCGAAGAGGGTTTTGCGTGGGCTGACAGTCGGCAGCGCGTTCGTACCGATGTCCGGAAGCTGTGTGCTGGGATCGTCAAGAAGCACGAGACTTCCTCATCCGCGGAGGAAACGCTGAAGGTGCTGGTCGAGTCGGTGGCGGGCCGCCTCGTTTTCGAAGTCGAGTCCGAAAACGACATCGCGATCTACCTCGAGCGTTTGGCACGTCGCCTTCGCCGCGGCGGTGAAAGCATCGAGTTCTAATTCCCTCGCCGTCGTATGAGATACCCTGGGGCCCGTCTTCGGGCCCCAGGCACTCAAAACCGTCAAGCTCCATCCCGCTCTGCCTGTCGTCTCGGCACTCGTACTCTGCGGTCCATTCAACCTGACAGGTGACGGATCGATCGAATGGCAGAGCCGCATTGAGACCAAACGCAACGGCTGCAATCTCAATCGTTCGTCAGCTCCCATTTCGTCAAAGCCAAAGAGCCGTGCTGGATGAGGCTGATGCTGCCTACTTAAGAGCGCCTAACGAAACCGGCGTTTGGCGAGTTGGTAGGGCATGACGAAGTTCCTCGTTCCCGACGATCTCTGGGCGGTGATCGCGCCGCTGCTGCCACCGGCGCGGGTGCGTCCGAATGGCGGGCGGCCACCCGCGCGCTCGCCAGCCCTTTCCTGGCGGCGCTCGCTGCTCATCCGGTCAAGGTTTTCGCCGATGCCGCGGCCTGGAATGCGCATTTGATCGCCCTGGGCTTCGATGCGCGGGCCGTCACCCCCGATCCGGTGCGGATCGCCACCGAGGGCGCACTCTGGGGCGCGATCCGTCATCACGGCCTGCTGCCCGACACGGTGATCGTGTCGGACGGGGCCGATCAGTTCCCGGTCGGCACACACCTGCTGTGCTGGGTCCACGCCGAACGCCTCGTCCACGCGCTGATCCCAACGACCGCCACCCAGCGCAGGGCCATCGCGGTCACCCGCACCCTGATCTGGTGGTTCTACGACAACCTCAAGGCCTGGCTCCACGCGCCTTGTCCCAAACGAGCGCGCGCCCTGCGCGCTCGCTTCGACCGGATCTTCAGACGCACCACCGGCGCGGTGATGCTCGACCGGCTCCTCGCCCGCCTGCACGGGCACAAGGCCGCGCTTCTGCGCGTTTTGTAACGGCCGGAAACCCCGCTCCACACCAACGGCTCGGAAAACGACATCCGCGCCTGCGTGACCAAGCGCAAGATCTCCGGCGGCACTATGAGCGAGGCCGGCCGCACAGCCCGCGACGTCATGCTCGGCGTAATGAAGACCTGCGCCAAGCTCGGCGTCTCGTTCTTCCGCTACCTCGGCGATCGCGTTGGCATCCTAGACGGTGCAACCGTCGCGCGCCTGCCGGAACTCGCCGGAAGCGCCGCAACAGCCTGACCGCCCGGTGATCTGCCACAGTTACCTACCGTTCCTGCGGACGAGGAAATGTGCTGCTGGTCGCCCAACTCTGCCAAGCCATCCGGACATCTCACAGATGTCAGACACTGGCACCGCTTCTTAGTCCGCCAGGTAAAGGATCATTGGATAGCGACGTCGCTACCAAGAAGGCGCAGGCGCTTTCTTATAAGCAGTCTTATAGGAATCTACAGATGAAAGCCCGATTGAAAGATTTCGATGCGAGGGAAGTCCGTTTGCGCGATGCGAGAGAGCACGTTCGCATTCACTTGAAGCGGATGTTCACCGAATGGGAAGGACAGCCTCGCATCCTGCTGTACGAGGTGATGTCCTACACCATGGGCGCCATGTTCCGTACCAACCGGCTCAAGGCAAGCGCCGATGTGCAGGAGGTCATGGCGTCCCTCTGCCGGAAGCGCGAAATCTACTAGCGCGATCGGTACTTCACGAAAAGTCGGGCTGCAGGATCAGAATTCCTGCAGCCCACCCTAAAAACCGGGGACGCCCCGCGTCACGATGGCCCTCGCTCCCCCGCACCGCACCGAGATCGCGTCCGATGCCGAACCCTGTCGAATCAAGCCTGCGTGCCGCCGCCGAGGGTCTCGTCGCGCTGGTGGCGGCCCTCAACCGGCTACGCCTGCCGGGGACGCCGCACCCGTTCGTTGTTGGCGTCCACGCGCCGATGCGCGAGGAGCTGACGCTGCAGGACCTGCCCGTGACCGGGACGATTCCGGCGGGGCTTGACGGGCGCTACCTCAAGATGGGCGCCAACCCCGCCAGCCCGACGACGCGCGGCCACGACTGGTTCCTGGGTGACGGCATGGTGCACGGCCTCTGCATCGAAGGCGGCAAGGCCTTGTGGTACCGCAACCGCTGGATCGGCTCGCGCGCTGCGTCCGCAGCGCTCGGCCGGCCCGCCGCCCCTGGACCACGCCGGGGCGATGACACCGTCAACACCAACGTCGTCGAGATCGGCGGCCGCGCCTTCGCAGTGGTCGAGGCCGGCAGCTACCCCGTCGCGCTATCCGAGGACCTGGAGACGCAGCGCTACGATCGGTTCAACGGCACGCTCGCCGGCTCCTTCAGCGGGCACCCGCACCGCGACCCGGAGACCGGCGAGATCCACGCGATCGCCTATGACGGCCGGGTCTGGGACAGCGTGCGCCACGTCGTCGTCTCGCCTGCGGGCCGGGTCGTGCGCGACGTGTCGATCCCGGTCGAGCACGGCCCCTGCATCCACGATTGCGCGATCACAGCGCGTTTCGCCGTCGTGCTGGACCTGCCCGTCACCTTCTCGATGAGGGCGGTGCTGGCCGGCCACCGCTTCCCGTTCCGTTGGAACCCCGCCCACCGCGCCCGCGTCGGCCTGCTCCCCCGGCACGGCACGGCCGCCGACATCGTGTGGTGCGCGGTCGAGCCGTGCTTCGTCTTCCACGTGGCCAATGCCTACGACGACGCGGACGGGCGGGTGGTCCTCGACGTCGTCGCCTACGAGCGGGTGTTCGCCTCGGCCGGTGGCGGCCTCGACTCGCCGGGCCGAATGGAGCGCTGGACTGCCGACCCCGCCACGGGGCGGGTCGACCGGCGGGTGATTGACCCCGCGGCGCAGGAGTTCCCCCGGATCGACGAGCGCCGCTTCGGGCGGCCCCACCGCTACGTCTACACGGGCTCGGTCCCCGCCGACGGCAACACGCAGCTCGTCGGGGCGACGCAGATCTACAAGCACGACCTGGCGACGGGTGAGCGGCTCGTGCACGAGTTCGGCGCCGACCGTGTCCCGGGGGAGTTCGTGTTCGTGCCGGCGGGGCCGGAGACCGGCGAGGACGAGGGGTGGCTCGTCGGGCTCGTCATCGACACGGTAAGCGACACGACGGACTTCACCATCCTCGACGCGCACGCGTTTGAGGCGCCGCCCGTTGCCACGGTCCGCCTCGGGCACCGGATCCCGCCGGGCTTCCACGGGAACTGGTTTCCGAATCAAGGGGCCGAATGACGATCTCCAGTGACGCGGACGCCGACGCGCGCGTTCACGTGCCGCAGAACGTGCGGTAGTCCGCCCCGCCGCTCTCAGGCGCCTCGGCGTAGCGGGCGTGGGCGGGCTGGTCGTCGTAGGGCCGCGACAGCACCGCCAACAGCTCTTCGAACGGGCTGAAGTCGCCTTGCTCGACCGCTGCCGCGATCATCGCCTCGACGTGGTGGTTGCGCGGGATAAAGGCCGGGTTGACGGCGCGCATCGCTGACGCCGTCGCTGCGGGGTTCCGTCCCGCCTCGGTCAACTTCTCCCGCCAGCGCACGGCCCAGGCGTCGTACGCGGTTGGGTCGACGAACAGGTCGCGCACCCCGGCGTCCGCCTCCGGCCGCTCGGCCGCGTCGCACAGGCGGCGGAAGGTCAGGGTGAAGTCCGCTTGGTTACCCTATGCGGCCCCGATAACGGGGATGTCGGCGATTCGGGTGGTGTAGCGCGGCGACCGCATATCAAATCTCGTGGACCACGTTCGCTGCGCCCCGAAGCCGGCTGTGCCGGGCACAACCGCCCCGCGCCCCCAGCGCCGGTTGCAGGCGTCGAGAGCGTCCATCAGCGCCGAACCCCGCTCGCAATCGAGACCGTCGAACAGCGCCCGCTGTGAGGCCGCCAGGGGCACAAGATCGACGGTGATGACCCCTGCCTTTGAATATCGGTAGCCTGTCTTCCAGATCCGTCGCGCGCCTGCTGTCGCCGCCTTGATCAGCACCAGGGTATCGGACGTCGCTTCGGGAAGGGTTACAACGGTCGAGGCAGATCGCTGCGGGTTCCCGGTGTCATGCTCCGAGGTATGGAAAAACACTGTCACATGATCTGTGCCGAGCCGTTCACGGCGGAGCTTTTCACCAAGCCGGGTTGCATGCGCCGCTACTACCTGCTCCATCGTGGGAAGGTCCTCGACCCGCTGGGAAAAGTTCCGGGTAACCGCCCAGCCCTTACGCGTCGCTGCGACCGTCTCAGTCCGGTTTTTTTGAAACCAAGGCTATTTTAGTCTGTACGGCCAAGCCTTAGGCCAGTCGATCAGCCAAAAAATCATTCCAAAAATTCCCTCTATATCTGAATATTTGTGATACCTTCACATTAGAGTAAAAACGGGAGGAAGAGATGCTATGGAAATATACGCATCGTAGTTCCCACGGCGGTGCGAACTCAGTTTCTGGATTTTGGACATTTGTCGTCAAGGGACAGGGGCCGTTCGCGGCTGCCCTCTCGCTGAACGTCCTGTGGTTCATCATCTTGGCCTGGATCGCGAATTTGGTCGTCACCGGACTTAGATAGGATCTCCGTACCACGGCATCGCCGAGATCATCGCGCCGCGGCGGAGCATCGCCGCCGCGGCGCGGGCTGACGCCATTCAGATCCTGGTTTCCGCATTCGCAGCAGCCGGGGGAATGGTGATCCATGCGGACCCTGCGCAGGGTCATCAGTTCGGAGCTTGCTTGAACCGGAGGACATCAGATGACCTACACGAGCATCATGGTCGGGCTGGATCTCGGTGATGGGTCCCGAGGTCGGACCAAACTCGCCGCGCACCTGGCTGAGACGTTCCAAGCCCGGCTTATCGGCGTCGCGGCAAGGCGGCCCGATTACGCTGGCCGATATGGCGAGATCTCGGTGCTGAGCGAATCCGGCATGGATGAAATCCGACGATTTGCCACGGATGACCTAGTTGCGGCCGAGGATGCTTTTCGCGAGGTCGCAGGCGAGGGCCGAAGCGTCGAATGGCGGTCCGCCGTAGCGGACCCTGGGGTCTTTTTGGAAGAACAGTCACGTGCAGCCGATCTCGTCGTGATCGGTCGAACCGGGGATAAGGATCCGCTCGATTACCGAATGTCACTTGATGCTGGCGTAGCTCTGATGGCTCTCGGCCGCCCCGTCCTCGTGGTGCCACCGGAGGTCAACCACCTGTCGGCCACGCGTGTCGTCGTCGGTTGGAAAAATACACTTCAGAGCCGTCGGGCCATCTCGGATGCGATGCCTCTCTTGAAACGGGCTGAGCAGGTCCGGGTCGTCAGGATTGCGGCCGAAGACGACAAGGAGGACCTTGCGGACGTCGTTCAGTTCCTCGGGTTGCACGACGTCAATGCAGTGCCGTCCCGTTGGGCATCGTCGGGAGTCGGTATCGCTGAGGCGCTGCAGCGGGCGGCGAACGACTTCGATGCTGACCTGATCGTCAGCGGAGCATACGGCCACAACCGTGTTCGCGAATGGTTCTTCGGCGGGGTCACCCGGGCCTTGCTCGATCACTGTCCGATCTGCTGCCTGATGTCTCACTGAGGCAAGCGCTCCTTACAGAACGCGATAAGTTCGTGGGCACGTCCGAGACCAGGAACGCTTGCGAGCGGCGTCCATTGCCATTGGCCGATGGGTGGGGGCGACGATGGCAACGGGCGCGAGTGGATTGACCCTAAAGACCGGGACGTGACCGGCCCAATAGGGGTATTGCTGGGGGGCGCAACCGGTGGCCTCGGGCTGCGGATCGCCAAGGCGCTGCGGGTACACGGCGCCGGCGTGAAGGCGGTCGTGCGACTCGGCACGGCGGCTGACCGCGTCTCCGTCCTGCAACGCCACGGTGCGAACCGGCAGTTGCCAATGGGGCCGAGAGCCTCTATCGGCGTCCAAACCCCTGCCCGTAAGTCTTAGATGGCCGTCGTGGGCCGCCTGTGACGCCTCCAGTGTGCGGCCGCCAGGGGGACGAGATCGACGGTCATGACTCCGGCCTTTGAGTACCGGTAGCCCGCCCTCCAAATCCATCGCGCGCCTGACTTCCCCGCCTTGATCGGCACCAGGGCATCCCCACGCCTGAACACGGCGTTAGGTACGATGTGATGAATGATGGCGAAAGGGACCTGCGGTAAGTCTCCGATCAGGTTTGATGCCCCAGATACCAAGGTACAAAACCCACGCTTGGAAGCGCTTGACGACGATGAGGCTTCAAAAGCTATCGATGGTATTCCGTTCCGCCCGGACCTGGACCGCGCTGAGCGTCCTGGCGCCGGTTGGTATGCTCGTCGTCTCGAGTTTGATGCTGATCGATCTACGCCGCGATGCCTGGGACAAGGCTGAGCAGACGTCACGCAACCTGCTTCAGGTCATCGAACGCGACATTGCCCGTAACGTCGAGATCTTCGACCTTTCGATCAGCGCAGTTGTCGAGAACCTCCACGCGCCAGGCATCGACGCGGTCAGCCCTGCCATGCGCCAACTCATCCTGTTTGATCGAGCGGCGATGGCCCGCGACATGGGCGTGATGCTCGTGATCAATGAGCGCGG
The DNA here is from genome assembly GCF_054817925.1 of Methylobacterium sp. CM6247. Lineage (NCBI taxonomy): Bacteria > Pseudomonadati > Pseudomonadota > Alphaproteobacteria > Hyphomicrobiales > Methylobacteriaceae > Methylobacterium > Methylobacterium sp. CM6247. The sequence continues at coordinate 1,430,327 of NZ_JBTXKX010000003.1, read as the reverse complement.
CGACATCGTGGAGGATGCGGGAGCCGCGCAATCGCGAAAAGGCAACTACGCTGATCGGGAGTACTTCCAAGCCCAACGGCTACGGTCCGACCGGGGCCTCTACATCGGCAAACCCGTCGTCTCGCGGCTGACCGGCGAGCCCATGCTACCCTTCAGCCGGCGCGTTTCTAAACCCGACGGCTCATTCGGCGGCGTCGTGCTAGGGAGCCTGAAGCTCAGCTACTTCACCCGTCTTTTCGATCAGATTGGTCTGGGCCGCGACGGTGCGATCAATCTCTATCTGCGCGACGGCACACGGGTCATGCGCTATCCCTATGAGGCGGCGGACATCGGCGTTAATATCGCCGGTGCGCCAACCTTCGTGCGGTTCGCGAGCGCGCGCAACGGTTCATTCGTTGACACTTCGGTCCGAGACGGCGTCGAGCGCTACTACACCTTTACCCAAGTTGGCGACTTGCCCCTGATCCTTAACGTTGCCCTTTCGGCACGCGAGGTAGAGGCAGAATGGCGGGCCAAAGCCCTCGGCATCGGCACAGTCGTACTGATCCTCTGCGGCCTGACCGTCGCGATGTCCCTGCTATTTGGGAAAGAACTGCGTCGCCGCACCCAGATGCAGGCCGAGCTCGCTCGGCTATCGGAGACCGACACCCTGACGGGCCTAGCGAACCGCCGGCGCTTCGATGAGGCATTCAGCCGTGCTTGCGCGCAGGTCGCCCGTTCCGGCAAACCGCTCTCGCTGCTTATGATAGATGCAGATCATTTCAAGCGTTTCAACGACCGCTACGGTCACGCTGTTGGGGACGAGGTGTTGAAGGGCCTGTCCCGTTGCCTTGCGGCAAGCGTACACCGACCCTCCGACTTGGTCTGCCGGGTCGGCGGAGAAGAATTTGTCCTCCTGCTACCCGACACCGACACGGCCGGCGCCTTGCGCGTTGCCGAGGCGGTGCACGCCGAGATAGCGACCCTGGCGGTCGAGGCTGCAGGGATCGGCCCTGGCGGCATAACAGTCAGCATCGGCAGTGCCACAGGCACATGCGCTGCTCGCAGCCTGTACGCCCGCGCGGATGCCGCGTTGTATGAAGCCAAAGCAGGCGGCCGCAATCAAACCCGCTGCGCACCGTCTATCACCATCCAGTCCGTTGAGAAGCCATCCTTGCGCCTTGTGGGACACTGAGCAGACCATGCCCCGTAAGAACCTCAAAGGAGGATAATCATGGAGTTGGAATCGCTTCAGCCAACTGGCACTGAGGCGGCCGCGGATACCTTCCGGGTGGTAAGGTTGCCCGCCCAACTTTCCTGCTGCTCATTCACTGATTGACGAGTGGGATGGCGCGACGAGTTTGCCCTCGCGGCTGGCGAGGGACGGCGCTCCGCCGAAGCGACCACCAAGGTTGCAAGGACAGCGGCAGCCGCATCCTCGGCTAGGCCCTTCGAGCGACCGGTCGTCGTACGCGAGTCCGGGCCCCGCATGGCTCGCCCAAGGAGCGTACCGGCAATGGCGCCTGCTACTCCAGCCATTGCTCCGGTTTTCGGTGATGACCTTTGTCCGGCCAATGCCCACCCGCCAACCGCACCAATGCATAGCCGTAGCGCGAACGACGGTGGGATGCGCCGGTCAGGTGCGAACGGCATTTTGTCCCCAGCCATCTCGGCTAGTGCTGCCGCTGTCGCAACTGCGCGCGAGCCTGGACCATGGGGAATGAGCACGTTGCGCGTTCGCCCTTGGGATGCCGCCCAGCTTAAGGCCGCGCACGCGGACATGCTCCGCATCCCAGCTACCATTCCGATACCGAACGAAGATCCGTACCCCATCGCCTGATCAACTCCCCTAGCTCGCAAAACTCGACTACGGGAGCAAAACGGCAACCGTCTGCCCTGTTCCAGAAAGGTAGTAGGCACAGGCGACTGCGCCGCAAATGGAAAACCCGGCGGGCCTATCGAACGGCCATCAGATCAGGCGTTCACAGATCCTGGGGCAAGAAAGCGCCTCGCGTAGAGGACGTCAGCGCGGTAGCCTGCAACTCTGCCGGAGGGTTCGGCGACGGCGCCAACGATGCTGGCACAACCGGAGGTTTGCCATGGCGTTCTCAAGCGTGATGGTCCCGCTGGACCCGGGTGCCTTGGGGCTGGCGCGCCTGAAGCTCGCGGTTGGCCTGGCACAACTCTTCGAGGCACGCCTGATAGGTATCGCCGCCCGTCAGGCGCTGCCGCAGCACCTGTATGGGAGAGGCGCCCTCATCGATAGTCGGTTTGTCGATCAAGCGTCGTCGCGCCTTTGCGCCGAACTCTCGCAGCTTGCCGCGCGGTTTCAAGAAGCTTCGGCTGATCTCGGCGCTGCTGAATGGCGCTCGGCCAAGATTGACCCGATGACGTTCCTGGTCCAGCAGGCGCGATCTGCCGACCTCGTCATCGTCAGCCGCTACCAGGAGGAGGGCAACGAGGACTGGTGCTCCTGCATCGCGCCGGGCGAACTTGTCCTGCGCCTGGGCCGACCTGTGCTCGTCGTCCCGGAGACGGTCAAGGCCATCACGCCGCGGCGCATCGTTATTGCATGGAAGGACACCCGCGAGGCCAGGCGCGCCGTGTCCGATAGCTTGCCGTTTATGAAGGCCGCCGAAGAAGTTCTTGTCGTCGCCCTTGGAAATGAGGCGGACTGGGCGAGTGCTCGGGCCATCCAGGCCTACCTTGCCCAGCATGGCATCGCCTCGACGATGATCCTTCGACCCTCCCTGGGGGGCAACGTCGCCACACAGATCCTGGCCATTGTGCAGCAGGAGGACGCAGACCTAATCGTCGCTGGAGCATACGGACATACGCGGGTCCGCGAGGTGATCTTTGGGAGCGTGACCCGAACCCTGCTCGAGCGCACCCCGATCTGTTGCTTGATGAGCCACTGAGCGTCTGCCCAGGGAAAACCAGGCCGTCCGCGTTGGGCATCGGTCTTAATAGTGGGTAGTGGCGCGTAGCGGACGAAAGGGCCGTTGTGGTTAACGCGCACCATTTTATGTAACATCGTTTGCTACATGAGACGCAATAGCCGCCTGTCCGGCATTCTCCACGTATTGCTCCACATGGCCGAGGAGGCGGGCCCGATGACTTCCGTGGTGCTGGCCGCCGCCATGCATATCAACCCGGTGGTCGTCCGACGCATCATGGCCGACTGCGCGAGGCGGGCTTCGTCCGGTCCGAGGGCGGGCACGGTGGTGGCTGGACAATTACCCCGGCGCTTCACAAGATCACGCTCCGCGACATCTACTGCTATATCCTCGAGGATCTCGGCTACACAGCCATCGAGGCTGGCGACAGCGTCGCGGGCTTGAAGGTTCTCCAGTCCGATGTGCGCATCGACCTGCTCGTGTCCGACGTCGGGCTGCCTGGCGGTATGAACGGACGCCAGATGGCTGATGCTGCAAGGGTGTCGCGCCCAAATCTCAAGGTGCTGTTCATCACCGGCTACGCAGAGAACTCCATCCTCGGCAACGGGCACCTAGCTCCAGGGATGGCTGTGCTGACCAAGCCATTTGCTATCGAGACAATGGCTGTCCGCATCCGCTCAATGATCGAGGCATCTCGCGTTGCCCTACCGAACCTGTGAGGGTCCGCTTCTGAGGATTGGTTGCGCCAACTGCTATGGCGATGTTGGGTCGAGGCGGAACGTTTGCTTCGGCGTGAAAGTCTAGGGTCTCTTTGCCACCCATTGCCGCCACTCCACCATTCTAATTGGGACGGTCTAACCAACGCAACTAAACAGCAGATGCTAAAGCATAAGTCAACCTAAGCTTGACATTGGGATGATATTCTTATAATGCGATGGTCGCTGCGGGCTGTTTCGCAGCTGCCCGGCTTCCCCCCGATGACCCTTCATTTGCGACCCCTACCGCCACCCAAGCCACACCGACAGCCGGCGGGTGCATCCTCCCCCTCATATCCATCGCAAGGCGGCCTCCGGGCCGCCTTCGTCGTTTCTGGAGCCCTTTGATGACCATTAACGCCACCACCAGCACCGTTACCGCCATGCCGCCAGGCGTGATCCTGTTCGGCCGCGACGAACGACACCGCCCCCACGCCTCGCGCTTTGCCGCCGGCGACAAGGCCAATGCTGAGCGCGCCGCCGGCCTGATGGGCATGAATGTGCTCGAGATCAGCGATGACACCCATCACAGCCTCGCCGCCGGCCTGCCACAGGGGCGTTTGTTCGAGAGCGGCAAGGCCTTCGTGCCGTTCGTCAAAGCCGAGGTATTCGACCGGCTCGTGGCAGCGGCGGGCCTGCCCGATGTTGCCCCACCCGTCAGGGCCTCAGGCAAGGCCACCGGCGCCCCTCCGAGCTCAGGGGGCGGGGCAAGTGGCGCTTCGGGCGCCGGAGCCCCTGGCGGCCGCTTCAAGGCGCCCGCCGATTGGCCCGAAATCGAACGCGGCTGCCTTGTGCTCGCCTGCGAAGGCCCGCAGGAGGGCTGGTTCGAGGCGATCATCATGTACACCAAAGCTGACGACGCCTTTGAGCTTCAGTGGCGCGACTGGCCGGACAATCCGTTGATCACTCGGCACCGCAGTGAACTGGGCTTGCTCCCACCCGGGGCGGTTCAGGGCGCGAAGCGAGGGGCATGAGTCAGCTTGCCCCTAACAGCGTCGAGGCGGATCCCGCCTCGACCACCTGCACTGACCGGGTGCGTGCCCTCAACGATGCCTTCCGCCGGAGCTTTGCCGGCGGCCATGTGATGCTGTCGCGCGGGATCGCTACTCTGCCCGAGGAGCAGCGTCGCGAAGCCGAGGCGGCGGTGCAAGCAATCGAGGTTTTCAGCGTCGCCGACGACCCGTATGGCGAGCACGATTTCGGCGCCTTCGATCTTGCCGGGCAGCGATGCTTTTGGAAGATCGATACCTACGACTGGGCCATGGTCGGGCACTCGCCTGACCCGGCTGACCCAACCGTGACCGTGCGCATCCTCACCATCATGCTGGCCCAGGAATACTGAGCCTCCGACATCGATAGCCGTGCCGGCCGACCACTCAGCCAGCACACCTGCCCGCACGATGTCTCGCCTGCCCCTGGCCCCCAAGCTAACCCCGACAAAACCCCAACCATCAGGATCTCGAACATGAACTCGTACCTCAGTGCGATGCGGAGCTATCGCAACTTCACCGGCCGGACCTCGCGCGGCGACTACAGGCGCTTCATTCTCGTGTCCCTCGGCATCGCCTTGGTTGCGCTGATGCTCGATGCAGCCTTCGCCACCGGCAACAAGGATGGTGGCCTGTTCATTGGCCTCACCCACCTTGTTCACCTCTTGCCGCGGGTGGCCGCCGGCATCCGACGGATGCACGACACCGACCATTCGGGATGGTAGTTGTTGCTCAGCCCCGTAGCGTTGGTCTTCGCCTGCTTTGTCGGGACGCCGGGGCCAAACCGGTTTGGGTCGGCCCCTGTAGCCGGTGCCGTGCCCAACTCAATTGGCGCTACCCCCTCAGGCCCCGTACCGACTAACACCGTCGCCCAGCCGCAGCGGCGGGTGTCCAGCCGGAGCAGATCACCGACGTTCTAATCACCCATGTCCGCATGGACCATACCGGCAGCTTGGTAAAGGCCGGCACACGTGTCTTTATCAATGCGACCCTGCACATTGGCGAGCCGGATATCGACTTTTTTATGGACCGTTCGAACGCTACGAAGGCCCGATACGATATCAAGTATTTCGACGAGGCAGTCACGACACTGAAGCCTTACCTCGACACCGGCAAGGTCAGGAACTTCTCAGCGACCGAGGAGATCCTGCCCGGCATCACGGCGACCCTGCATGCAGGACACACGCTGGGCAGCGCCTTCTACACGCTAGATAGCGTCGACCAGCGTGTCGTGTTCGTCGGAGACATCACCCACGTCTCGTTCGTGCAGTTTCAGGAACCGGCAATCATGATGACCTACGACATTGACCCGAAGGGCGCCGCAAAGGTACGAGTCGAGGAGTTTCCGGTGTTCGTCCACGATCGCGAGCTGATTGCAGCGCCGCACCTACCGTTCCCCGGCGTCGGCTATGTCCGGTCCGCCGAGAATGGCTTCGCCTGGGTGCCGATGGATTACGACAATCGCAAAATTAAGTAACTAGATGGTTGGTCACAACACGAGACCCGCCCACAAACGGCGTGGTGCTGTTCGTCTACGAAAGTTCTGGATCCAAGCCGTTAAGCGAACCCGTCCCGACCAGCCCTTGAACCAAAGCAATGAATTAGTGACCCTTCAGCGCATCCTCCAATGAGCGAATAATCGTTGCTCCGTCGCAAGGTTTGCCCAGGAAATCGTGCGCGCCGGCTGCTAGGGCCCTTTTTCGTAGTGCCGCCGTCGGAAAGGCAGTCACGAAAATGACAGGGATCTTAGATCCTGCTGCAATCAACTTTTCGTAGAGCTCGATACCTGTCATGTCCGGCATCTGAACGTCGGCAATTAGGCAATCGGCAAATTCCTGTTCGGACGTTTTGAGATAGTCGTTTGCTGATGCGTAAGTGCGGGCGACGTATCCGAGAGACCGGACGAGGCTCTCGGTTGCTTTGCGCACGTCCTCGTCGTCATCGATGATGGCGATTATCGTAACTGATGGCATCAAATTGACCCGGCGGACATCGCTGCGCTCCCTGCAACCGCAGCCCGTTGCATCGCTAGGAGCATGCATCGCCAGAGAGGATTTTGAAATTATACTGAGGTTTACCAAGCCTCATCTTTGCGCAACGTCTACGGCCCGCAGGATGCCAAGCGCTTCCGCCATCCGCACGAGATCGGCGAGAGATCGTGCGTTCATTTTGCGCATGGCATGGCCGCGGTGGATCTTCACGGTGATCTCGCTGAGGCCAAGGTTGCCGGCGACCTGCTTGTTCATCAATCCGGTCGTGACCTGGGCGAGAACCTCGCGCTCACGACCGGTAAGAGTCTTATAGGCCGCGGTCAGACCATCGAGCGTGGCATGCGCCCGGCGCTTCTGTTCATCCCTGGTCAACGCCGTTCCAATCGCGTCGAGGAGATCCTGATCACGAAACGGCTTGGCCAGGAAGTCGATCGCACCGGCCTTCATCGCCTTGACGGACATCGGAATGTCCCCTTGACCGGTCATTAGGATGATCGGCAAGTCGATGCCATCCGCAGCCATTCGGGCCTGAAATTCCAATCCACTCAGCCCCGGTAGGCGGACATCGACCACTAGACACCCGGGTCCGTAGGGACGGGCAGTCGGAAGGAACTCCGCCACGGAGGCGAACACGGCGCACCCCAGGTCAACCGAGCGCAACAGGCTGGAGATCGCCTGACGGATTTCTGGGTCATCGTCGACGACGAAGACGGTTTGCCTGCTGGTTTCGGGAGGGGCCGTCACCGATGCGGAGGATCGGATCATCGCGCGTTGCCTCCCGCGAGCGGTAGGGTGAAGTCGAAGCGCGCGCCGGGAGATTGCTGTTCCGACGCCCAGAGGCGGCCGCCATGAGCCTCGACGGTGGACCGACAGATCGCCAGTCCCATACCCATGCCATCCGCCCGGGTCGTGAAGAAGGGCCGAAAAACACGCTCCATGGCGTCGCTGGCGATCCCCTTACCGGTGTCTGTCACGGTCACGTGGACATGCCCCGCATCATCCATGGCGGCTGCGACCGTAAGCATGCGATCCCGCTCGGCCGTCGCCGCCATGGCCTGGGCTGCGTTGATCAGGAGATTGAGCAGCACCTGCTGCAGTTGCACGCGGTCACCGTGAATGAGGGGCAGATCGGGTGCGATCTCACGTTTCATGCGCACGCGGCTTCGCTGCATCTCGTGCTCGACGAGAAGGGTAGCCTCCGCGATCATCTCCTTCACGTCGATCCAATCACGCGGGGCGGGTGCCTTGGTCAGGAAAGACCGGATGCGGGAAACGATCTCGCCGGCCCGCGTCCCGTTGGCCACCACCCGGGTCACCGCAGCGGAAACCTCTTCCAGGTCCGGCACATCCCGACGCAGCCAGCGCAACGCCGCCTCGCCGTTGGTTACAATCGCGGCCAGGGGTTGATTGACCTCGTGCGCAATCGACGCGGTGAGTTCACCTAACGTTGCTACGCGCGCCGTATGGGCGAGCTCCGCCTGAACCGCGAGGAGGGCGTCCTGGGCCTGCTTTCGTTCCAGGATGTCCACGGCGAAGACAAGGACGCAGCCGAAATCCGCGACCCGTGCCGGAAAGGTGATGCCAAAAAGGACCGGAACCCTCACGCCCGCCCGTGTCAGGATCTCGGTCTCACCCTCGAAGAACGTCTCTCCCCGCACGAGTGCCAAAAGCGATTGCGTGAAGGTCGGCTCGTCCTCGGGCAGATACTCATCGAGGGAGCGCAACGCTGCCTGATTCCAGGCATCGCCGACCAAACGCAGCATCACGGCGTTGGCATCGACGATCGTCACGCTACGCTTGAGATCCCGCAAGAATCCCGGATGGGCCTCAAGATAGCTTTCGAGTGCGAGGAGATCCTCCGGCGCCAGGCCGTTCAGCGCGGTTTTCACAGCTGTCCAGTCCTGCTGGACGATGGAGACGCGCGTGGTGTCGAAGATCGTCCGGTAACGCCGTTCGCTCTCTACCAGGGCGTCATGGGCGCGCATGCGCTCGCTGACGTCGGTATTGGTTTCTAGAACTGAGATAGCCTTGCCGTTCGCATCGCGCTGGAGCGACCATCGGCTTTCGACGGTCACGGTGGAGCCCGAACGGACGGTCTGGATCAACTTGCCTTCCCAGCGGCCGGTCCGCATGAGTTGCGCGTGGATCGACGCCTTGCCCTCCGGAAACACCGTGCGCAGCAGCATATGCACGTTCTGTCCTTGTGCCTCCTCCCGCCCCCAGCCGTACAGTTCCTCGGCCGCTCGGTTCCAGAATGTCACGAGATCGGTCAGCCCTCGCACGATGATCGAGTCGTGGGTTAGTTCCAGAAGCTCGGCCTGTTCGACGAGTACGCTGGATGCCGACTGGTTGCGAAGGACGAGTCCCGTGCTGATCGCGATGGCCGCGAAGCTCACGAAGGCCCGCAGAAGGGCCGAGTCGTTCTCGAACGGGCCGTGTGCGAGAAGGTAAGCCGTCGTCGTCATCGCTAGGCAGGCGGCTGCGGTGAGGATCACACCGCTGCGCTCAAAGCCCCGTGCGGCAATCAACACGACAACGACGTAAAGGACAGCGACCGCTCCTTCGAGGGGCGTGAACGCATCGACGACGAAAATGCCGAGCGCGAGCCCGACGGCCATCATACCGATCGCCCTCTCATGTGACGGGTGCGGAACCGTCGCCTTGGACCGCCCGCCAAAAGCAATCAGACGATGGATGGCCCGATCAGTGAGGGCAAACGCATTCATCGAGCTTCCTGGTCTGGTAAGCGTAAACCCCGACATTCCGCGGTTCATATGCTGGGGCAGCGATGGGGACCGTAACAGAAAACGTCGAGCCCACCCCCTCAATCGATTTTACCGTGATAGGGTGATCGAGCACCATTGCGGTTTGTTGAACGATGGCCAGCCCAAGTCCGAGCCCCTGCTCGGTGTGCTCCTGACCACCACGGTCGAAGGCATCGAAGATCGTCGCGAAACGTGAGGCCGGTATGCCGTACCCTCGATCATGGACCTCGATCACCACTGTCCCGCCACGCCGACGGCAGCCGACCAGGACGCTACCGCCACGCCCTGAATACTTAATGGCGTTGCCGACGAGGTTGCGAAGGATCACGGCCAGCATGATCGGATCCGTCTCGACCATCAGCGATTGCGGCTTCAGCCTCACTGTGATCCCGGATGCCTGTGCGTAGCCCCGCCAATGCGTATCGAGATCAAGGAAAAACTTGGGAAGCGGCACGGATTGAAGGACCACCGTTGGTTCGAGACCTCGTTGCGACGAGCGCGCAAGGTCGTCCAACTCCGATCCCAGTCGTTGAAGGGCATGCGTCGCAAGGTTGAGGCGCTCGGATATCGCCGGGTCAACGCTTCGCTGAAGAACGCCCTCGATTGCCATAAGAGCAACTTGAAGCGGCTGTTTCAGGTCATGTCCGGCGACTGCGAGCAGTCGGGACATCGCCGCATAGGCGGCTTCGGCCCTGATGGTCGCCTCTGCCGCGTTGGGTTGGTTTTGCATGAAAGCTGCCCGAGGCATCCGCTGCCCCCCTTAATAGCACCCCGGAGGCCGGTCGCCAGACCGGCGTCCACCAAAATCATGCTGCCTTAAGCTAAGCTATGAAACTATACATAGGTTTAGGGAATGCGTTGAATGCTCTCGAAAGAGAGAATTCGAGGGGGAATGAGCTTCTCGTGATTGGCCGGCGGGCGGGAATAATCCCAAGCAACGGGGAATTCCTTCGATGTCGACGCACACGTCTTTCCGGCTGGACGTACCCACATGCCGATTACGAGCGCTCCGGCTCGCGCGTGTTTCCAAGGCTCGCCATGCTTTCGAACACGCCGTCGCGGCGGATTAACCGGTGGAACAACGCAGCTGCGAGGTGAAGCAGGAAGGTCGCGATGAGCAGGTAGGCAAGAAAGGTGTGCGCTTTGCGGAGAACTGCATAGAGCGAGAGAGAATGAGGGACGATGGGCGGCAACTGAAGCGGGCCGTACAGAACGATGGGTATTTGGGCCGCCGAGAGCATCGCCCAACCCACGAGCGGCATCGCGATCATCAGCGTGTAAAGAGCGAGATGGGATGCCCTTGCCCCAAACTTCTGTACAGCGGGAAGTGACGTCGGCAGCGAGGGGGGCCTGTGGGTCAGGCGATACCCAAGCCTCAGTACCGCCAGCACCAGCACCGCGACACCGAGCGGTCGATGAATCCTGAGGAACAGATCGTAGGATGGCGAGACCGTTCCAGCCAGCCAGAGACCGATCAGCAGCATGGCAAGGATCATGGGTGCCATGGTCCAATGCAAGGCTCTTGCGATGACCGTGAAGCGGTGAGGTGAAGCTGTCATGGCAGGGACTTTCTTCATGGCTGGCCGACCTTCTTCAGCGCGCGCACGGCCTCGACAGTGACGGCGCTCGGTGGCTTGGTCTCGCCGGCTCGGAGCGTGAAGGATTTGGCATAAGCCGACGACCGGGCACTCAAGATAGGGTCGTCGGAAGGTGCGATGCCGTCGGGCAGGATCAGCGGATCGAACAGAACGGCCGTGCAGGCGCCGTCATCCTCGCTGCGAACGGTGTCAATGGTGAGAAGGCCGGCCTGGACGGTACGGCGATCCAATGGCCAGGGCAGCGTCGGGTCATCGGTTCTATCACCCGCCTGCCCGACAGTGACCGACAGCCGCCATTGCAGTGGATGTATTCCTATCGCCTTGGCAACATCGTCGAACAGGTAGTTTGGGTTGCCGTCTCCATGGCCCGGCATCGGCGCGGCGAAAGACTGGACCGGCATCAGCGACCAGCGCACGGGGGTGGAGATGCCGTCCCGTGCCACGAAGTGAAAGGCGTTGATGCTGTTGTAGGTGTCATTGGCAAAACCCGACGAGATCGCCCGCCTGCCGATGATCTTGAGGGCTGCCACGGTTTCGGGATGCATGGACAGGAATGCCTTCATCGCTTCGGGATCCGGCTTTCCGTCCGCGCCCGGCGTCGACGCCGCGAGCGCATCGCGGAAGCCTTGGGCATTGGTCACGTTGAAGACCGGTATATCGATCAGTCCCATCCGCCATTCCTCGGCCCCGTCGGCCGGGAGCAGGCGGAGCGCAAGGCTGCGCACCGCCTTCGGTCCATCGACCTGAAACGGCATGCCACCGGCCAGGGCGAATCGCGCTTCGACGCGGCTCGGACCCTGCGTCAGGACGGCAGCACGTGACAGCCCCCCCGCTTCGCCCGTGCTCTCGAAGCGGCCGGTGGCACAAAGCCCCTTGGCATGATTGCGGCGAAATCCCGGATGCGGGCCGTTAACCGCCTCGAAGGTCGCGACGATGCCATCGGCGGTGAGGCGCCCGGGTGAAAACCACCCGGCGACGAACGCGAAGGTCGCGGCGGCGGCGCCGGCGATGGCGCCGATGAGCGCGAATGCTTCGACGAGGGAGCGGCGCGAGACCGGGGGGTGGCGAGCCGGATCGGTGTCATCGGTCATGAAGTACGCGCCTTGGAGGAATGGTGGAAATGGGTTGTCGCTGCCGGTCGGTGATCGGCGAACGTCGCACGGCTCCCGCATGGGCGACGACGCGGTCATCTCGGCAGAACCTCACGCGATGGTCGGTTCCAGGCCGGGGGCGCGCCGCCGTTCGATCGATCGGCTGAGCTTTTCCATGTAGAGGTAGACCACCGGTGTGGTGAACAGCGTCAGCACCTGCGACACGAGCAGGCCGCCTACGATCGCGTATCCGAGCGGCTGCCTGAACTCGGAGCCGACGCCCGTGCCCAGCATGAGCGGCACGCCGCCCAGCATCGCGCACATCGTCGTCATCAGGATCGGCCGAAATCGCAGCAGGCACGCCTCATGGATCGCTCGCTCGGGCGAAAGCCCCCGCTCTCGCTGTCCGACGAGGGCGACGTCGATCAGCATGATGCCGTTCTTCTTCACGATCCCGATGAGGAGGATGATCCCGATGATGCCGATCACGTCGAGGGGCCGGCCGACCAGCAACAACGTCGCCAGCGCGCCGAGCCCCGCCGAGGGCAGGGTCGAGAGGATGGTCAGCGGGTGGATCAGGCTTTCGTAGAGCATGCCGAGGATGAGGTAGACCGCGAACAGGGCCGCCAGGATCAACACCGGCGTGCTGCTGAGCGAGCTCTGGAAGGCCTGGGCGCTGCCCTGGAAGCCCGTAGTGAACGACGGCGGGAGGTGCAGGTCGGCCACCACCCTGTCGATCGCCGCGACCGCCGTGCCGATCGTCGCGCCCGGCGCGAGGTTGAAGCTCAAGGTCACCGAAGGGAACTGGCCTTGGTGGTTGACCGCGACCGGCGCGACCCCGGAAACGAGGCTGGCGATCTGGCTTAGGGGCACCGAGGTTCCGTCCCGGGAGCGGACGTAGATACGCTGGAGGGCGTCCGGTCCGAGCTGGTAGAGCGGATCAACTTCCAGGATGACGTAATACTGGTTCAGCGCGGTGTAGATCCGTGCCACGTGCCGTTGGCCGAAGGCGTCATAGAGCGTGGCATCGACGACGGCCGGATCGATGCCGAGGCGCGCGGCCGCGGAACGGTCGATGTTCGCCGTCAGGGTGCGTCCGGTCGATTGCTGGTCGCTGGCCGCCTCCGAGAGCTCGGGAAGCCCCTGCATGGCCGCGAGAACCCGGGGAGCGTCGCGGTTCAGCGCATCGCCGTCGACATCGGTCAGGGTGTACTGGTACTGCGTCTTGGCCAGACGCGCCCCGACTGTGATGTCCTGGGCGGCCTGCATGTAGAGCCGCATGCCCTGGACCTGGCGCAGGGAGACGCCGAGGCGCGCGATGACCTGATCGGCGGTGGCGTCGCGCTCGCCCTTCGGCTTGAGCGTGATGAACACGCGGCCGTCGTTCTCGCTGACCGTCGCCCCACCCGGTCCGATGAAGCCGACCGCGTTGGCGACGGCTGGATCGCGGCCGGCGATGCCGAGGATCGCCTGCTGCCGCTGCTTCATGCCCTCGGGCGAGACATCCTCGGCCGCCTCGCTGATGCCGATGATCAGGCCGGTATCCTGCTGCGGGAAGAAGCCCTTGGGAATGACGATGAACAGCCCGAGCGTGGCTGCCACCGTGGCGATCATGACGGTCAGGGTTATCCGTCGATGTGCCAGCGCGCGCGTGAGGCCGGCATCGTAGCGGGCGACGAGCCACCCGAGGCCGAGTTCCAGGCCGCGGGAGATTCGACCCGGGCGCTGCGCGCCGGCGGCGGGAAGCAGCCGTGCGCACATCATCGGGGTCAGGGTCAGGGAGACCACGACGGAGACCAGGATCGCGATCGCCACCGTCGCGGCGAACTCGCGGAACAGCAACCCGACGACGCCGCTCATCAGGAACAGCGGGATGAAGACGGCGACCAGCGAGATCGAGATCGACACGATGGTGAAGCCGATCTCGCCGGCTCCGGCCAAGGCTGCCTGGAGCGGGGTCTTTCCGCCCTCGATGTGCCTGACGATGTTCTCGACCATGACGATGGCATCGTCGACGACGAACCCGATGGCGATGGACAGCGCCATGAGCGAAAGGTTGTCGAGGCTGTAGCCGACGACATACATCACCGCGAAGGTGCCGATGAGCGAGATCGGCACAGAGACGGCCGGGATCACGGTCGCCCATAGCTTGCGCAGGAAGACCGCGATGACGCCGACCACGAGGGCGATCGTGAGGAGCAGGGTGGTGCGCACGTCGGCGACGCTGGCCGCGATCGTCTGCGTCCGGTCAGAGGCGATTTCCATCCGGATGCCCGGCGGCAGCGTGGCGCGCAGCTGCGGCAGCGCCTTCCGGATCGCCGCGACGGTGGACATGACGTTGGCGCCGGGCTCGCGCTGCACGGCGAGGATCACGGCACGTTTTCCCCCCAGGAAGCCTGCAAGTGTCGTATCCTGTGGTGACTTGATCGCCCGCCCGATGTCGCGGACGCGGACCGGTGCGCCGTCGCGATCGGCGACGACGACGTCGTCGAACCCGGCGGCGGTCATGAGCTGGTCGTTCGACTGCAAGGAGACCGCTCGCTGACCGCCGTAGAGCTGACCCTTCGGCTGAAGCACGGTGATGGAGGCCAGGGCGTTGCGGACGGTCTCGAAATCCAGCGATTGCGCCGCGAGCTGGGCCGGATTGACCTGCACCCGGATGGCGGGCTGCTGCAGTCCACCGATGCCGACGGTGCCGACGCCCGGAACCTGGGACAACTTCTGGACAAGGATGGAATACGCGTAATCGCTGACCGTCATGATCGGTAGCGTGTCGGAGGTCAGCGCGATCAACAGGATCGGCGTGTCGGCCGGATTGGTCTTCCGATAGGTCGGCGGATTGAGCAGTGCCGCCGGCAATTGTCCCTGCGTCGCGTTGATGGCCGCCTGAACGTCGGTAGCAGCCGAGTCCACGGTACGGCTACGGTCGAACAACAGGGTGATCTGCGTGAAACCCGTGCCGCTGCTCGACGTCATCTGACGCAGGCCGGGAATCTGTCCGAACTGCCGTTCGAGCTGGGTGGCCACCGACGAGGCGACGGTCTGTGGGTCGGCGCCTGGTAATTGCGCCGTCACCTGGAAGGTCGGCGCGTCGATGTCGGGCAGCGCCGCCACGGGGAGCAGCGTGTAGCTGATCGCCCCAAGTGCCACGATGGCGACCATCAGCAGCGCGGTCGCAATGGGACGCGTGATGAACCCGGCGGAAATGTTCATGGCAACATCCCGGCACTAGCGCTTGTCATATCTGGGACTTTTGCCGGGCTCACGGCCGCAACGACGATCCCGGGCGTTAGGCGATACTGACCCTGGGCGACCACCGTCTCCCCGGCATTCAGCCCGGTGGAGACGAGGGCGACGCCGCGCATGCGCTGGGCGACCCGTACCGAACGCGTCGAGACCCTTTGGTCCGGACCGACCACGAAGACGAACTGGCCGGAATCGTTCTCCTGGAGGGCGTCGGTGGGCACCGTGAGCGCCGCCGTGGCGACGGAGAGCGTCACCTGCGCGTTGACGAAGGCGCCGGGCCAGAGTTGGCGGTTCGCGTTCGGGAATGTGGCCTTGAGCTTGACGCTCCCTGAATTTGCCGCCGCCTCGTTGTTGATGAGCAGCAGGGTCCCGGTATCGAGTTGTTTCGTTCCGGCCTGGTCGTAGACAGCGACGGAGACGCGACCGCGATCCAGGGCCGCCTGGACGGTGCCTATGTCGTGGGTGGGGAGCGTGAAGACCACGCTGATCGGCTGCACCTGCGTCAGGACGACGATGCCGCCGGGATCGGTCGGATGGACGACATTGCCGATATCCAGGAGACGCAGGCCGGTGACGCCGTCGAACGGGGCTCGCAACGTGGCGAAGTCGAGTTCCGTCGTGGCAAAGTCGATGGCGGCCTGATCGGCCTGCTGCGTGCTCTGCGTTTGAGCGATCCCCGCCTGCTCGCCCGTCACCTGCCGGTCCGTGGCGTCCCCCCTTTTGAGCAAGGGTTCATCCCGCTGGACGTTCGTCTGCTGGTTCGCGAGCAGGGCTTGATCGCGCCTGAGCTGCGCCTTGACCTGTTCGAGCTTGGCCCGATAGATCCGGGGATCGATCCGCGCCAGGACGTCGCCGCGCTTGACCGCCTGACCTTCCGTGAACTCAACGGCTTCCAGCATGCCAGTCACCTGACTGCGGATCACGGCCCGGTTGAGGGCTTGAACCGTCCCGAGACCGGTGAGGATGATCGGCACGTCCTCCCGCTTCACCGCGGCCATGACGACGGGAACCGGAGGCTGTATTTCGGCCCGGGCGGGCAGCGCTCCGGACGACAAGTCGAGATAGCCCGCAAACCCCGCGCAGGCCCCGAAAATCGCGAGGACGACGATCCACGACCCGATTCGCCGCGTCGCCGGATCCCGCCCCGCGGCGGTTTCCCGCGGCAAGGGTTGCGAACGGTCGGTCCCATACTCCATCCGGGTCATCGGACACCCCCGTCAAGGTGGCGCATCCGGACGGGAACGGCCTTGTACGACGGCGTGTGGCTCAAGGGGTCCCGGGCGTAGAGCGGGACCAGTGGATTGGCTTCGGGGTAGTAGGCGCCACAGCATCCGTCGGGCAGGCTGTAGCGGACGATCCTGAAGCCCTCGACCACGCGCAGGACGCCATCGGTCGAAACCGTCTCCAGTGCCACGATCTCGCCGTCGTCGAAGCCCCGACTTTCCATCTCGACGGGATTGAGGAACACCACCATGCGCTGGCCGAACACGCCGCGGTAGCGGTCCGAAAGGCTGTAGAGCGTAGTATTGTACTGGTCGTGGCTGCGGATTGTCGTCAGCCAGAGCGTCTTCGGATCGTCCTGATGCGGGTCTTCTTCGAGGCCCTCGTAGACGGCGAACTCGGCCTTGCCGGAAGGCGTCGCCCAGATCCGCCCGCGGGCCGTCGACGCCAGATGAAAGCCGCCCGGCACGCGGATGCGGGCGTTGTAGTCTTGGAAGATCGGGAGCACGCATTCGATCGCCTCGCGGATGCGATCGTAGTTGGAACTCAACGCGTCCCAGGGAATGCCTCGGCCCCGGTCGAGGGTCGCCTGCGCGAGCCCGGCGATGATGGCCGTCTCGCTGCGAAGGTGCTCGGATGCCGGCTCGTTGCGTCCCAACGATGCGTGGACCATCGACATCGAATCCTCGACCGTGATCAATTGTGGGCCGCTCGCCTGCCGATCGATCTCGGTGCGGGCCAAGCAGGGCAGGATGAAGGCTTGCCGGCCATGGACGAGATGGCCGCGATTGAGCTTTGTCGAGATCGCCACGGTGAGATCGAGGCCACTCATCGCCTCCCTGGTCGCCACCGTATCCGGGGCGGCGGCGGCGAAATTGCCTCCGGGCGCCACGAAGGCCCGGGCCTCTCCGCGCTGCATCGCCTCGATCGCCAGCACGACGTCGTGCCCCTGCCGCCGCGGGGGATCGAAGCCGAAGGTCCCGCCCAGGCGGGTGAGGAAGTCGGAAGCCGGCTTCTCTGTGATGCCGACCGTCCGGTTGCCCTGGACGTTGGAATGCCCCCGCACCGGGCAGATACCGGCGCCCGGACGCCCGATGTTGCCACGCATCAGGGCTAGGTTCGCAAGGAGGCGGACGTTCTCCGTGCCGCGACGGTGCTGAACGAGTCCCATCCCATAGACCAGTATCGCATTCCGCGCCTGAACATAGACGCACGCTGCAGCTTCGAGATCCTTCCGAGATAGGCCGGATTGCCGCTCGATGGCTTCCCATGCCAGACCGCGCAGGTCGCTGGCGAACGCCTCGAACCCGCGTGTATGACGCTCGATGAAATCTGTATCGAGAAGTCGCGGCTCGTCGTGTGCGATGGCCGCATCATCCAGTGCGAGGCATGCCTTCATGATGCCCTTCAGGGCTGCCGCGTCGCCTCCGACCCGCACTTGGAAGATGCGTGACGAAATCGGGGTCGAGGTCATCGACACCATCTCCACAGGGCTCTGCGGGGACTGAAATCGCTCCAACGCTCGTTCGCGAAATGGGTTGAAGCTGAGGATTTTTGCCCCGCGCCGCGCCGCCGCGCGCAGGCTCGTCATCATGCGTGGGCTGTTCGTGCCTGGGTTCTGCCCGATGATGAAGATGGCGTCGGCCTGGTCGAAATCCTCCAGCAGGACCGTGCCCTTGCCGACGCCGAGGCTCTGCGGCAAGCCAACGCTCGTCGCCTCGTGACACATGTTCGAGCAGTCGGGAAAGTTGTTGGTTCCGAAGGCCCGTCCGTAAAGCTGGAACAGGAACGCCGCCTCGTTCGAAGCGCGACCTGAAGTGTAGAACTCGGCTTCGTCCGGATGATCAAGGTCGCGAAGCACCTTACCGATCCGATCGAGCGCATCGTCCCAGGATACGGGTAGGTAGCGGTCGGTGCTGCTGTCGTACGCCATGGGATGGGTAAGGCGCCCCTCCATCTCCAGGTCGTAGTCGCTCCAGGCAGCAAGCTCCGTGACCGTATGGGCCGCAAAGAAGTCTGGGGTGCACCGAAGGGCCGTGGCCTCCCAGGCGACGGCTTTGGCACCGTTCTCGCAGAACTCGAAGCTGCTGGTGTGCTTCGGGTCCGGCCACGCACAGCCCGGGCAATCGAATCCGGTGGGCTGGTTCACACGAAGCAGCGTCGCCGCGCCGCTTATCGCGATTCCTTGCTCGACAAGAGCCTTGCCCGTCGCCCCAAGCGCGCCCCAGCCGCCGGCCGCGCTCGTATAGTCGCTGATCCTTGGTTTCGGCATGGGCGTGTCCTTCGCTCGGAGAAGCAATGAGGGAGCTGGGATGGGCGGTTCGAAAGTGCCCATCCCTCCCTTCGGATCGTGTCCGCCGGGCCTAGGGTAGCGGGACGGATCACCGGCTTTCGCTGCAACGGCGCGCCTGCCCGGAGGCGCTCAGATGGGCATCACGCCGGCGTTGATCCGCGGAAGCTTCGCGATCATGTCCGCGGGCAGATTGAGATGCGCCGAGACCATTTCCTTCGGCGTATGGGAGAGCCAGTCCGACAGGGAAATGTCCTGGTACTCGGATGTCCTGAACACTTCCAGGAACATTAGATCGCCGGTCCCGACATTCTTAATATAATG
The DNA here is from genome assembly GCF_054817925.1 of Methylobacterium sp. CM6247. NCBI lineage: Bacteria > Pseudomonadati > Pseudomonadota > Alphaproteobacteria > Hyphomicrobiales > Methylobacteriaceae > Methylobacterium > Methylobacterium sp. CM6247. Next base: position 1,411,181 of record NZ_JBTXKX010000003.1, on the reverse strand, counting down.
ACCGAAGTTTTTTTGGATGTAACCAATGTCGCCGGGATTGAAGTTCGTCGTCACCGAGTTCGGGCCGGTCTTAAATACGGTCATTTGTCCTGTGCCCTTAATGTAGTATTGCCATTCGTCCGCGTTCGGATGCCAGTGCATCTCGCGCATCCCGCCGGGCTTCACAGTGACGAGGGCGGCGGCCACGGTCGTCGAAGCCTTGAAGTTGTGGCTGTCCGCAATCTGGACCGTGCCGCCTCTGGTCTCCTTGGTGACTGGCCCGCTCGCCAGCGAGAAAGTAAAGGGATTGGGCGGTGGACCCGACGGAGCCCTTACCGCCGCCTGATCGGCAGCGAGCGAGCCGGGAAGCTTGCCCTGGAAGATGTAAGTGTCTTGCAGCGGGATGCTCTCGAAGGTTTCCGACGGCACGCCGAAATTGAGCGCCAGGACATCGGGCGGCGTATGCGCCATCCACTCGTTCAGAAGCAGCGTGTCGTACTCGGACTGGTTGCCTTCGTCGAAGCAAAGGACGAATTGGGCTCCGTCGGGTCCGAGGCCCTGGAGGGAATGCGGGTAGCCGGCCGGAAAGTACCAGAGATCACCTTCGCCGATGTCGGCGACGTAGGCCCGACCTTTCGGGTCGAGCACCGTGATCCGACAATTCCCGTAGGTCATGAATGCCCACTCGGCCGCTTGGTGCCAGTGCATCTCCCTGATGCCGCCCGCGGCCAAGCGCATGTCGACGCCTGCGATGGTCGTGGAGATCGGGAAGGTCGACTGGGTGACTTGGCGAGCCCAACCACCATTCTGAATGCGTCGCTGAGCGTTGTTGAAGGAGGCCCAGAACTGCGGCAGGGATCCGACATCCGTTGCCGGCGGCGACACCGAGGTTGGGAACTGACCGGACAGGATCGGATTTTGTGGGCCGGGGATCGCGAGGCTTCGCGGGTTATCCAGGGTGTTGACGGCGCCCTGAGGCGGCGCGTCTGGATTTCCGAAGGTGGCTGCCGAGGCTGTCGACATGGTCAGTGCCAAGCCTGATACCGTGCTGCCCAAAAGAACGATCCGCCGCGTGATGTCGTCCATGGTCGGCTATCCCTTAAATGTCCGAAGACGATTTGCCGTAAGGACCCGCACGGAACAGTGCTCGCATCGGGTTCGGTTGGCCGGCGACTTGGCCGATATCGCAGAGTAAGATGGGCGATCCATTATTGGAAACTATACACAAGGTATGGGCGATATACGTGCGTATGATAGGAATGGTTTTTGCGCACGATTATTGTTCTATTTGAATGGGGCGAACCTGTTTCTTCCCCGAGCCTCCACCTTGAATCCGGGGTGGCATCGTCACGGTTCGATGATCGATTTCTCAGGCGGCGCCACTGGGAAAGGCCGAAGTCGGCGTCAATCAATCGAGCATGCGGTTCGACACCGAAGCCAGCAACCTGCAGCACGATCGGAAGGTAATCCGGGAATGGATAGAGTTGTTGGAGGGACGGCTGCCATCTGCATGACGATGGCTCTGGCCGCTCCCAGTGTGGCAGACGCCGGCGAACGCTTCGAAACCCTCAAGGACTCCGGGGGCTCCGGTTTCCATCTGATCCTGATCTTGCCCGAGGCACCGCTTGGGGTCATCGTCATGCTGCCCGGCGGCACCGGCGACATAGGCATTCGGCGCGACGGTGGGATCCGGCACGGCAACAACTTCGTCGTGCGAACCCGAGACCTCTGGCTCGCCCGCGGCTTCGGCGTCCTTCTTCCCGATGCAAGCGACGGCATCTCCCTGCGCGGCGCACGCAGCACCGCCCGTTACGCCGCGATCGTGGGGGATCTCGTCACGCTGGCGCATGAACGATCGCCCGGCCCCGTGTTCCTGCTCGGCACGAGCCAAGGGTCGATCGCTGCCATGAACGGCGCGGCTCACCTCGGTCCATGTTCGATCGCGGGCGTTGTCCTGACGGAATCCGTATCCCGCCCGGGGGGATCGGGGGAGACGGTCTTCGATGCCAGGCCCGATCGCGTTCGAGTGCCAGCTCTGGTCGTGGCCAACGATCGGGACGCCTGTCCGGTGAGCCCCCCGGAGGACGCGGCACGCATCGCAGCGTCGATGTCAGCTTCACCCGCGGTCGAGGTGCTCCGGATCTCGGGCGGCGAGCCGGGCTCGAAAGCGTGCGGGTCTCTCTCGCCGCACGGTTATCTTGGAATTGAAGCCGACGTCGTCTCGGAGATTGCAAAGTGGATGTCAGCCGCCTCTCTTCATCGATATCAATGAAATTCACGATCTTTTGTCATCCGGTCTTGCGCGCCCCTGCGTGTCCGATCATCTGCCGCTTCGGAAGAGGACAACTTATCAGTTCACAACATTTAATTCAGTAATAATCAGATTTCTCATCACGCAAATCATAATTCCATCGCCCATTGATTTGATATTATATCTCTAAACCAAAGTATGTATTTCAATATACTGCAAAATCATTACATGTTTTGTCGTTGTAGCATGTAATGCGCAACGGAAAACAGGAGATCGTCATGAGTAAAAAGTTCTTCGTTCCACTCGTGCTATTCGTCGGTATGGCAACCCCTGCCTTGGCCGAGGGGACCCGCACGATCCAGGTCTGGGGCGCCAATGTCGACGTTCCGAAAGCGTGGTCGCAGCCCTACGTGCCCCCCGCCGATCGGGCGCAACGGAGTCCGCTTCGTTGGGCTAACATCCGACCGTCGAAGCAGTATTCCGCGACGACCTCCGATGTTTCCCTCTCCAGGGGCGATGAGGACGGCGATAACGCGAAGAATCCCGCCCTGCCGGGTTACGAACGCGGCAGGGGGCAGGAGACTGGCGGACCGGCCCGTCAGTTGATCCCTGACTGACCGATCGCGTCTTCCCCTTTCGGAGGTTCTCAGCGCCGTGCGGAGTATCGTCGCTGGAATTGGGGCCGTTTGTTCGAAGGGGGAATGCTCGTTCGTAGTGTTTTCCGACGACGTGGATGTCGATCCGCCGCAGTGGGTGCGAAAGGCCTTCGATGCCCTTAACGATCTACATCGCGAAGGCGGAGGATCCTGGGCTTCGGCAAGCCCGCGCCGTGACGGGGATGCACCGAACACGGTGACCGGGTACTAGAAGCCGGGTCGATACCCGCCTGCCAGAACCCGCCAGGTCGCCTCAAACGCGGCTAGCGGGGTGTAGGAATAGCCGTTCGAGGTCTCGATCATCGAGCGAACCACGCGGCCGATCTTTCACACTTGCTTTTAGAAAGCAGACTGGCAGAAATCCACCCTTTAGGGACATAGCGATGGCTTGATACATCCGGCCCGTCAGGACCCGCGGAGCACCCGGTATACCTGCATTCGGGAGCAGCCCAAGGCCGCAGCAATCGCCGCGGCCCCATTGCCGGCCTTCGACAACGACATGATCTGCGCGCGGTCGAGGCGGCGCTTACCGCCGACATAAGCACCGCTGCCCTTCGCCCGCTCGATGCCCTCGCGCTGGCGCTCCTTGATGAACCGTCGCTCCATCTGCGCGACCATGCCGAGCACGGTCAGAACGACGTGACCCATTTCGCCTCGGGTCGAAACATGTGGGTCGAGCACGGTGACATGCGCACCGCGCTGCTCGGCCTCGTGAATGAGGTTGAGGACGTCTCGCGTGTCGCGGCCCAGGCGGTCGAGGCGCGTTACCACGAGTTCATCGCCGGGCCGAAGGAACTCGAGCACGGTCTCCAGTTCGGCTCGGCCATCGCGGCTACCGCCGGAGACCTTTTCCGACCGGATTACGCCGCAGCCTTCGGCTTTCAGCCGGGCGATTTGCCCGTCGAGATCCTGATCAAGGGTGCTGACGCGGGCGTAACCGATGCGGGCCATAATTTGTAACCTCAAGCTTTAGGCCCGAGGCTACGTTGTCACAAATAGCCGGTGTCAACCCAAATGTTACGATGACCAACGTCGGCTATGTTACGTCACAGCAGGGTATACCCTGATGTCACTCATATACGCCAGCGTACACTTTGCGGCATAAGCAGACACTAAGGCCCTGACCAAGATGCGGACCTTCGGCTTCGTGTTCAATTCGGTCAATCGAAGAGATCAACGCCGATCCTGAGTCCTGTCGCTTGTTCATCTGAGTTGCGCCTGTCGCCAAGGGTTCGCATTAATCGGGACACGCCCTTGTCGCACGATGGACTAATGCCACGTCGGCCATTAGACAGGGATAGATCATCGTTATCGAACGGTCACTTAAATGGGGGGGGCGTCTGTCAAACATAACTGACGCCGATTTGGCTGCCGCGCTGACTGGTGATCCAGAGGCGCTCGATGTTCATCTCTCGTTGATAGAGCGAGACGTATTGATCGACGGGCATGCGGTCAAAATCCACTGTCACTGTCTAGCAGTCGATGGAAACGGCTGGGTCCAGCCGCATCGACTTGCTGAGTTCATGCGTAACGCTGTCGCAGATTATGCAATCCCGAGATCCCAACTCGCGAAAGCGAAAGCGCGGGATCAGAAATACAACAGCACCGAAGCGGTAACCGCGTTGGTTGAACAGGCGAAACGTTCCTTCACGGATCTCGCCAAGACGGGTGAGGGCGGCGAAATGCTTCTCTTCCTGCTGGCCGAGCGCTTCCTGAAACTTCCGCAGATCCTGTGCAAAATGGATCTAAAAACAGACACCCGGATGCATTATCACGGTGCCGACGGCGTGTACGCGGGGGTTACGCCAGGGGGCGTTTTGAAGCTCTATTGGGGCGAATCAAAGATCTACAAGAGCGTGGCCCCAGCCATCCAAGATTGCCTCGCGTCCCTCGCGCCCTTCCTCATCGAGCCCGAACATGAAGATGCCGAGCGGGAGCGCGATCTCATCCTTCTCAGCGACAAGGCAGATCTAAGCGACCCCACGCTCACCGAAGCGTTGAAACGATATTTCGACAAGAACTCGATTATGTCAAAGCGGGTTCAATATTGTGGCGTTGCGCTTGTCGGCTTTGACGCAGGATTTTATCCAGGGGGCGGCGTCAAGGCGATCGCCGACCAACTGGCGGATGCTGCACGCGTCGCACTTGAGACGTGGAGAAAGAAGATTGGCGAGCGCCTACAAACCGAAAAGCTTGGGCTTTTCGAGATCGAGTTCTTTTGCCTGCCGCTCCCATCCGCCGAAGCTTTCCGGAAAGCCTTCCTGAAAGCCATGGGCGTCGCAATATGAGCATCGCCGATCTTCAAAGCTGGCTGATCGAACAGGGCATCGAGGAAGAGCTCAACCAGCTCACGCGCCACACTGTGCGCAACGAAATCGCCAATTTGGTGCCGGAACCCGATGCCGTGACGGCGCCAGTCGATTGGCAACGCCTCATTCTCGCCGCCAGCATTCTCGCGCGGTCCGATACGCGCTTTCACCAAGAGGCCGCGCTTCGGATAGCCACGAGCGCCGTTACAATGTCGAAGAGTGGTGCAGTCATCGATGCCGGCGCTGTCCTTCTCGGCAAGCTGTCTAACTTTCGGGCGGTGGCTCTAGCAGGCAAACGCGCGCTACTTGCGGACGGTCTGAACGGCCGGCTAGGCATGAGCCTGCGCATCGAAACGCAGCGTCGCCAAATGGACCAAGCAGTTCTCGTAGAGTCCAGCGGGCGCTGGCTTCAGGTTAACGACTTCCAGCAACGCTTCTGGGAGAAGGCCGCCGTCAACGGCTGGGTTTCGGCCTCGGCCCCGACCGCGTCCGGTAAGACATTCGTGGTCTTGCAGTGGCTGGTTGATCAGATGCATGGCGGCGGCAAGCGTGTTGCGGTCTATCTTGCACCCACCCGAGCACTTGTCTCGGAAATCGAGACTAATCTCGAACTAATATTGGGAAAGCCCGGATCGATCCAGGTCGCATCGCTGCCGCTAATAGAGAAATACGATGCCGCGCGCGCTGGCGGCGCGCCGCTTATCCTCGTTTTCACGCAGGAGCGCCTACATCTGTTCGTTAATCTCGTTGGCGGCAATATCGCTATCGATCTCCTGATCGTAGACGAAGCCCACAAGATCGGCGACAACCAACGCGGTGTCATTCTACAAGACGCGGTTGAGCGCGTCAGTCGCGCAAATCCCTCGCTGAAGCTCGTCTTCATCAGCCCGGCGACGCAAAATCCCAGTGAGCTCCTGGCGGACGCCCCCGACGGAACGGCGACGGCGCCCGTCGACAGCGATGTGCCGACCGTCTTGCAAAACGTCATTATCGCCGAGCAGGTCGCCCGCAAACCCAAGCTTTGGAAGCTGTCGATCGTCAAAGCCGATACCAAGCACTCGATCGGTACCCTGAGGCTGGCCAGTTCGCCCACTGGCCCGACCAAGAAGCTCGCTTTCATTGCCGCGGCCGCAGGCGAGCAAGGCGGAACCCTGGTTTATGCAAACCGGGCAGCGGACTCAGAAGAGATCGCTGACCTGATTAGCCAGCTTATTCCGGCCATCGACACGATTGATCATGAACTCCTCGAACTCGCGGACCTAACGCGGAAGGGCGTACATCCGCAATACAAGCTGGCGCTCCTCGCGGAGCGCGGCGTCGCATTCCACTACGGCAACATGCCATCTTTGATCCGGCTCGAAATCGAACGCCTCTTCCGAGTTGGCAAAATTCGGTTCCTCGTGTGCACATCGACCCTGATCGAGGGCGTGAACTTGTCCTGCCGAACCATCGTGCTGCGTGGACCGCGTAAGGGGCTTGGTAATCCTATGGAGCCCCACGATTTCTGGAACCTCGCAGGCCGCGCCGGCCGTTGGGGCGACGAGTTTCAGGGCAATATCATCTGTATCGATCCCGGCAACGCGCAGGCCTGGCCGCACGGCGTGCCTGCAAGAGCGCGCTATCCGATCAAGCGCGAGAGCGACGCGGTGATTGAAACGGGCACCGGGCTGGCCGATTATCTCGACCGCCGGGCCACGGCACAGCTCTCGGAGCTTGAAGAGGCCAACCGATACGAACAGGTCGGTTCCTATCTGCTCACGACGTTTCTTCGTCTTGGGTCCATCGCGCAGGCCGGCTTGGCGAAACGGCACGACAAGGACCTCATCGAACGGCTCGACCACAGCCTCGGTGCCATCGCCGAGCAGATCGAGATCGGCGCCGACATTGCACACCGACATCCCGGCATCAGCGCACTTGGTCTTCAGCGGCTGCTCGACGCCTTCCGTCGGTATGAAGGTGACCCTGAAAATCTTTTGCCCGCGCCTGTCGACAGCGAAGACAGCTACGATCGCTTCGTCACAATCATGCGCCGCGTCAATCACAACATGTACCCAGCGTTTGTGCCCGAGGGCTTGATACCGCTCTACGCACGCATTGTAGTTCAGTGGCTCAAGGGGTTTTCTCTAGCCATGATGATCAGGCGCAATATCGAATATCACATCAAAAACAGAAAGTCCTATAAGCTGCCGACACTGATCCGCCAGACAATGGAGCATGTCGAGCAGATCGCACGCTTTAAGGCGCCCAAATATTTCTCCGCATATATGGACGTGCTTCACATTCACTTGCGCGAGATCAGGAGAGATGACCTCGTCGAGGACGACCTTGATATCGGCACGCAGCTGGAGTTCGGCGTGTCGTCTCGAACTCTGTTGTCGCTTATGGAACTTGGCCTCTCGCGCATGAGCGCGGTAGCTCTCTACGAGAAAATCGCTAAGGACGATCTCAACAAGGACCAGTGTCTAGCCTGGGTTGCCGAGCGCGTCGATCAGCTCGCGGGCATGGACATTCCGGCCATCATTCTCCGCGAGATCCTGGAACGATTATACCCCGACGCCGGCGGCCAGACCGTGCCAAGCTCCTCCTGATCTAGAAAGGTGACTGCATGCCCTCTAAGCCAATCATGATCGGTGCGTTCGAGTTCCCTAAACGAGGCGATGCTTACGCCTTCCTAAAAGCGATGCTGGCCCGCTACGACGTAGGCGACAAGGTGAGCGCCGCAGACAGCGACATTCTTAGGGATGCGCTCGCACTTCATCCAGAGTCCGTCGCCAAAATCGACACCGGCATCCAGTCCTTTAGCGTGCGGAGTGCGGATTTCGGAACCAAATGCTTCTGGGTGAACCGGGTCGACGGCTCGACAGAGAAGTTCGCGCTGCGAGCCTGCGTTTACGGCGATAAATGACGCTGATGACCAACAGACCGCGCCGTTTCAGCCGGATCTGATGCTCCGCCCTGTTTTAAGAGATCGTAGCGTAAGCTGTTTCACGTCATCGGTTCAGAACCGCTGCGGCATGTACGATGCGTCGATGCGCCGGTGGATGAGCGATGCGAGCGTGAGCAAGTCCTCAGCGTCCGCCTGCGACATGGCCCAGTTTACCCTGGCCTCATGCGCGGTCGGGTTGCGGAACATGCCGAAGACGCCTTTCAGCAGATTGGCGAAGCCTTTCTGCTCGTCGCGCTCGCTCTTGGTCGCGAGCGAATTAATTGCCAGCATCGGCTGGTCTCCGCCAAGCGCGCGATCAATGAGAACGGCGCCGTCGTCCTGCAGACCAGTTCGCGTCCGGAGCTTGTCGCTGATCGACTTCACCGCCTCGAGCGTTGCGTGGAAATAGTTGTCGACGAGAAGCTCGCTCCGACAGAAGCGCAGGACGTCGGGATGAACGCCGCGCAGTTCAAGGTCGGCGCGCAGCTCCCGCGCGCGGCGCTCAGCTTCGGAAAGGGTCGTGACGGCAGCGGCGGAACCGAGCACCCCGCCGTCGTCGAAGGCGAGGCCAGCGAAGGCCAGCGCCGCGTTGACTTTGGCCCGCAGTGGTTCGAATCGATGAGGCGCAGCGAGGTAGCGCTCGGGTTTCATTGCCTGACGCAGCAACTTCAGAATGGCACCTCGGTCGCCACGTCTATTTTGGCTCTCGACGAAGGCGTTGTGGAGCCGGTGCCGCTTGGTCGCGCCAGTACCGGGATCCGTCATAGTTGCCACCAGTAGGAGGTGGCCGATCTCACTCCCGGTCAGCCCATCGGTGGTATCGCCGAGGGCGGCCGCGAGCGCTTCGATTTGGCTTTGACTAAAGGTGGCCAGAGTCGCTCTCGATCGCTGTTAAGGGTCATACTTATAAGGGTGAGACGCCGTATTCTCTGAGGGCGGCTGGCGGTAGTGGTCGAAGCTTCACCCGCTGAATGCGGGAGGTAGATTTTCGGGGGCGCCCATGCCAAGGCGGTTGAACCGCTAGTCGGGAACGTCCTGCTGAAACGGATTCGGCCCGAGATCCGAGCTGGGGGCGATGAGCATTCAACCCCACCTCTCTCCGGTTATTGCTCGACAATGTAAGCCGAGACCTGTTCGAGTCTCCGGGGCGCGGCAGGTGACCCAAGCCATAATGAGTAGGTGCTGTCTCATCATGTCCGACATGCAGTCCTTTTCTCAACGCTTTGGGTATCGCGCGGAAGAGCCGGCGATCACTGTGCGCGAGGATACGCCGGACGCTGTGCGCTACGGGATCGTCATGCTGGCCGACACCCTCGGCCTTAACCCCAGCAATGCAAGGCTCGAGGTTTGCGGCATCCTCCTAGTCCGCCCCGATTCGAGCAACTGGTCCGAATACCCGAACGTCTTCGGCGAGGTGCTGTCTCTCGTCGAGAGCGCCCCGTGGTATCGTGTCTACGACATCGCCGAAGGCTTTTATGGTCGGCTGGTCTCTTCCGACTGGACGCGCGGCCAAAACTTCCAGAACCGCTTGAACGAGCTTTTCCGGGAGCACGGCGTCGGTTGGGAAATGCGTAACGGTCGCATCGTCGCCCGCGGTTCGGAGGCGTTCGGGCAGGCGCTGACCACGGCGACCGATGCGCTGAAGGCAAGCGGACGCAACACCGCCGCCAGCGAGCTCCACGAGGCGCTTCAAGATATCTCGCGTCGGCCTCAAGCAGATATCACCGGCGCCATCCAGCACGCTATGGCCGCCTTGGAGTGCGTCGCGCGCGATGTGACGGGGCAGCCGTCCAAGACGCTTGGCCAGATCGTTCCCGATCTCCAGCTTCCGAAGCCGCTCGACACCGCGCTTGAAAAGCTGTGGGGGTTCGCGTCCGAGCAGGGGCGCCACATCCGCGAGGGTCGCGAACCTCGCTTCGAGCAAGCGGAGCTCGTCGTCACGGTAGCGGCCGCCGTTAGCGTCTATCTGCTCCGGGCCGTCGAGACGAAGTGAGGTGCCCGATGTTCAATGTGATGGTTACAGCCGGCGACAACGCTTGGGAGGAGGGCGTCTATGTGTGGGATCGTTCGCGCATCCTGGAATATACGGACGGTGCGATCCGTGAGCCGCTGAAGGGGCTGTCGGCTGATGCGCTCGAAGAGCTCGCCAACCTACCGACGCTCTTTATGTACGAGCGCTATGCCGAGGGCACCCAAAGGGTGGGCGCCATCAAGCGCGTCCAGCAGCGAGGGTCCGAGATACGCATCATTTTCGAATTTGACGATACGGTCGGACCGCTCAACCTTGAGCAGATCGAGGCGCTGCAGTGGGATCTTGGCTTGGCCGAGTTCGAGTTCACGCGGACACACTGGGCGGTTAAAAAAGGTGATCTCTACGCGATCCTGCGGGAAGCGGGCCACCTGCTAGAGCCCGTCGCAGCGGCCGCGGCGCCCGCTGCCGAGGCTGAGCCGCCCCCAGCGGTCGACGTCACGCCAGCCAAGGTCTTCCTTGTACACGGTCGCGATGAAGCCGCTAAACATACGGTCGCACGTTTCTTGGAGCGTCGCGTCAGGCTCGATGTCATCATCCTCAGCGAGCGCCCGAACCGTGGGCGCTCGATTCTGACCAAGTTCCGGGATGAGGCGGACGGGGCCAGCTTCGCGATCGTGCTGATGACGCCCGACGATCTCGGCCACCTTCGCCCTGGGCTTCTGCCGGCGGACGTCGCCGCGCCCGCGCCCCAGCCCCGGCCGCGTCAGAACGTGATCTTTGAACTCGGCTTCTTCATCGGCCAGCTCGGAGCCGATCGAGTGTGCGCTCTGGTGCCGCCAGGGGTCGAAAGACCCTCGGATTATGACGGCATCGTCTATGTCCCGCTCGACGATCAGGACGGATGGCAGAAGAAGCTGGTGACAGAGCTCCACGCCGCTAACGTTCCGGTCTCAGCGACATGGTGGCAGGCGTAATCAGTTGAAGCGAAGTCCTAACAAGCCGCCCGTCTCGGTGGCGTCAGTCGCTTGGTCGGGTGCACGAAAGTGTCGACTCCGAACCCTGGATGGAAGCCGACGCGGGGCAGCGTGGCGGACGTCAACTTCCCACGCAGCGGACTTACCAAGCGAACGCCTCGCCGGCTCGTGACGGCAGTTTCGCCATGCACGGGTCGGGATCAGCCCGGCTCCGATGAGCAAGACGCCTCACGCCGCGCTGCACGTCAGCTTTTCTGCTCGGCCCTGTCGGGAGTGGATCATTCCATTTCGGCCACCAGCGTCGCTTGGGCGGCCCACTACACTGCATTGAAGCGGACCTCCCCAGCGCCTCCTTTGGGCCAAAGGCTGCAATCGATCCAAGCAGCCGCTTCTGTTGAATTACGCGAGGCAGCGTTGCCCTGTTGCTTCAATGCGTGTCGGCAGTGAAAAAGGGTGGCCATGCAAATCCGACGGCGCCGCATGCTTCATGAAGCGACCTGCCATTCAAACTCATCCGCCTCAGCTAGGATCGACCCAACTCGCAAAATTGTAGAGTGGTACGAACTCACCGCGCTCAGGCGCTTCAGTCCGCTTAGAGTCAGCCTAGAAACAGGCAGGAACTTCTACAGCGAAATGGTAGCTATGTGGTCGCTAGCGATTTTGAAGGAACTAGCAACCATCGGCTAAGTGATTGAATTATTTGGTGGGTGCACAAGGGTTCGAACCTTGGACCCGCTGATTAAGAGTCAGCTGCTCTACCAACTGAGCTATGCACCCATTGCCTTGCGGCAATCACGGCGGCCACCAAAACCCGCTGCGACGAGGGGGCTGATAGCAAAGGCCCCGGAGGGTGTCCACCCCCGGGGCTTCATTTTCCCGGCTAAACCGATGCGGCGTGCTGGGCGTGGAGGCGGACCGCCGTCGCCGAGAGCTTGTTCAGGGCCGAGAGATAGGCGCGGGCCGAGGCCACGAGCGTATCGGGATCGGCGCCCCGCGCCGTCACGCTGCGGTCGCCGGCCTTGAGGCGGACGGAGACCTCGGCCTGGGCGTCGGTGCCCTCGGTCACGGCATCGACCTTGTAGAGTTCGAGCTGCGCCTCATGGGGGACCAGGGCCTGGATCGCGTTGAACACCGCGTCCACAGGGCCATTGCCGTCGGCCTCCTCGGTGACGATGCGGTCGTCGATGGCGAGCTTCATCGTCGCGCGCTGGGGGCCTCGCGTCCCCGCGATGACGGAGAGCGAGACCAGGCGGATGCGATCATGGGCCGTGGCGAGGTTCTGATCGACCAGGGCCTCGATATCCTCGTCGTAGACGTGCTTCTTGCGGTCGGCGAGCGCCTTGAACCGGTCGAACACGTCCTGCAGCTGATTGTCGGCGAGATGCAGGCCGAGCTCCTCCAGCTTCGAGCGGAAGGCCGCGCGGCCCGAATGCTTGCCCATCACCAGCGACGTCTTGGCGACGCCGACCGAGGCCGGGGTCATGATCTCGTAGGTCTCGGTATGCTTGAGCATGCCATCCTGGTGGATGCCGCTTTCATGCGCGAAGGCGTTCCGGCCGACGATGGCCTTGTTGTACTGCACGGGGAAGTTCGTCGCGTGGGAGACGAGCTTCGAGGCGCGGGTGAGCATCGTGGTCTCGATGCCGGTCTCGTAGGGCATCACGTCGCCGCGGGTTCGGATCGCCATGACGATCTCCTCGAGCGCGGCGTTGCCCGCGCGCTCGCCGATCCCGTTCACCGTGCACTCCACCTGCCGGGCGCCGCCCTCGACACCGGCCAGCGAATTGGCGATGGCGAGGCCGAGATCGTCATGGCAATGGACCGAGAAGATCGCCTTGTCGGCATTCGGCACCCGCTCGCGCACCTGGCGGAACATGCTGCGGTATTCGTCCGGCGTGGCGTAGCCCACCGTGTCGGGCAGGTTGATCGTGGTCGCGCCCGAGCGGATCGCCGCCTCGACGCAACGGCACAGGTAGTCGATCGGCGTACGCGTCGCGTCCATGGCCGACCATTCCACGTCCTCGACGAGGTCGCGGGCCTGCGCCACGGTCTTGAGGATGATCTCGATCACCTCGTCCTGGGATTTGCGCATCTGGTGGGCGAGGTGGATCGGCGAGGTCGAGACGAAGGTATGGATGCGGCCGCGCCGGGCGAGGCGGACGGCTTCGCCGGCCCGCGCGATATCGGCGGGAATGGCGCGGGCGAGGCCGGCGATGGTGGCGCGCTTCGCGCGGCGGGCGATCTCGGAGACGGCCTCGAAATCGCCGATCGAGGCGATGGGGAAGCCCGCCTCGATGATGTCGACCCCCATCGCGTCGAGGAGTTCGGCGACGGCGAGCTTCTCGTCCAGGGTCATGGTGGCGCCGGGGCATTGCTCGCCGTCGCGCAGGGTGGTGTCGAAGATGAGGACCCTGTCCTTCGGAGAGGCCGCGGTTGGGGCGATGATATCGGTCATGGCGTGTCGTCCTGTCGGAGGCGCGGTCGCTTCGGGACGCGGCGCCTTTTAAACCCATCGATCGGCTCGACCGGACTTTTCGGAGTCACGGCCGCGAAACGATCCCCTGAGTGCCCAGGCGCAGGCGCCCGGCCGGCCCTCAGGGGCGGATAAGGAGGAGAAGGCCGGCGGAAAGAGCACCAGGGCGCGCAGAACCGCGCGCGGCCGTGAAGGCAGCGTCGGCGATGTCCTGCGTGGAGCCGGCGGTGGCCAAGGCTCGTCTCTCCCGAATGGCGTGACAGGCGCGCGAAGCACGCGGTCAGGCGGCTACGTAAACCCCGGCGCTTCCGTTGACAAGGATCGCACTGCGACCGCCCCGACCGGTGTCAAATCTTCGTGGGCTTTACTCGGAGCCATTGCGCCGGCCCGGTTCGCGACCAGCCTTACCCCTATCCGCTCGCTGCTCTTTGCACGGTGGCAAGGCGCGGACCCATCCGCGCTTATAAATCAACCGGAAGGAAACCCCTCTCTCATGTCGCGCACCTTCATGCGTCGCCTCGCTCTGCCGGGTCTGGTCCTCATCGCCGGCACCGCTCCGGGCTTCGCCATCGACCTCACCAAGAGCATCGACATCGCGGCTCCGCCGGCCAAGGTCTGGTCGACGATCGGCGATTTCTGCGGCATCGGCACCTGGCACCCGGCCATCGCCAAATGCGAGCCCTCCTCCAAGGGAAGCACGATGCTGCGCACCCTCAGCCTCAAGGGTGGCGGCGCCATCGTCGAATCGCAGACGGCACGCGACGACACGGCGATGCGCTACACCTACGCCATCGTCGAGAGCCCGCTGCCGGTCTCCGATTACTCCTCCACCCTCGCGGTGAGCCCGAAAGGGTCCGGCTCGACGGTGACGTGGACGGGAACCTTCAAGGCGAAGGGCGTCCCGGATACGGTCGCGGCCGATGCCATCACGGGAATCTACGAATCCGGTCTCGCGGCGATCGCCGAGAAGGCGAAATGACCCGCTGACACGAGACTGGAATATGACGACATGGGATCGTCGCCGGAGCCCAGGCCCGGCGATTGACCAGCGGGTTGCGTGAGGGCAAGAACTTGCCCGAAGAGCGAGATTCCGGCGCAGCGGCCACGCTGCGCCGGCCCGTCGCGCCGGAACGTGAAGGAAAGCTCCGTGACCGAGAACCTGGTGCTACCACGACGCGCCGGCCTGACGCTGGTCACCTGCCTTGCCGGTGCGCTCGGCGCCTGCAGTGCATCCGGTCCTTCCCCTAAAGCGGCGGTGGCGCCCATTGCCGCCACGGTCGCTGCCGCCCCCGCCCTGGCCCCCTCGCCGACGGGCTCGGGCTGCGGTCCCAGCATCGCCCGCACCCAGGCCGTGGTCGACAGCGATGTCGCGACCGGCAACCTCAACCCGCCGGTGGGCGCGCGCTTCTCGGCCGACCTCGCCCGCGCTTCCGAAGCCTGCAATGCCGGGCGGGACCGTGAGGCCACCGCCCTGCTTGCCGCCGCCAAGGCGCGTTACGGCTACCCGTAGACCGAAGCGGGTCGTCGTTCGTTGCGCTTCGCCCTTCGGATGCGCATGTCCTGATCTGGCGTTAGCGCTGGCCGCGAGGCGCCCGGATCTCATCACGAAGGCGTGACGGCACCCCACCGGTAAATGGCGCGGCGCGATGGGAGACGTGCGCAGGACATGCGCCAGAGCCGCTCTATCCAGCAGAATACTGCTGGAAATACCTGCCTTTCCCGGCGATCACTTGCAAGCTCTCGTCCGGCGACTTGAAAGCCACACGGGCCACATCCCTGCTGCGCCGCCATAAAAGGGCCGGGAAATGACCTACTGTCAGGGACGACGAATTTTGGTGACAGGCCCCGCGACGCATGAGCTCAGCGCCCAACAACATCACGCGCTTGCCGACCGCGAACGTGACCGCGATCGAGACTAAAGACGCGCTGGCCAAGGAGGAGCGGGCCCGGGCCAACGAACTGGCGTTGAACGACGACCGCGAGATGCTCCCCCAGCGGGACGACGAAGCGCGGCGGGAACTGGCGCTCGAGGGCGCGGATGACGAGACGTTTTCCCTCGTTCCCATGCCACAGCCCGATCACAACTGGAGCTATATGCTGATCAGCTTCGGCATCGTCGTGCTCCTGCCCCTATGCCTGCTGGGAATGTATTTCCTGTTCCTCGCCACGCCGCAATACTTTGCCGAGTTCCGATTTTCGGTGACCGAGGTGACCCCCTCGGCTGGCCCTCTCGGCGGAGGGGCGAGCGGGGGTACGACTGCGGCGGCAGTCGCCAGCGCCATGGGCAGTCACGGCGCTGCAGTGAGCAGCGGCAGCGCGCAGAACTTCGTCGTGATCGACTATCTCAAGAGCCGCCAGGTCATCGACGAACTGTCACAGACCGTCGATGTCCGCGAGATCTATAGCCGCCCCGAGATCGATTGGCCGAATCGGTTCGACAAAAGCCGGTCTACAGAGCACTTGGTGCGATACTGGAACAAGATGGTCTGGGCGAATTACGATCCGCTCACCGGGCTCGCCTCCGTCGAGATCAAGGCGTTCCGTCCCGACGATGCCCTGACCATCGCCAATCAGCTCGTCACCTTGTCTGAGACCCTCGTCAACAAGATCGCCAAGCGTGCCGAGGAAGATGCCGTCAAGTTCGCCGAGAAGGAGGTCGTCCGGGCCAAGGCCAGCCTCGACAAGGCCCGTGCCGCCATGGCCGAGTTCCGTGAAAAAGAGGGTGTGATCGATCCGATACCCAGCGTCGTTTCGGGCAATACCCAGCTCATCGGCACCCTGCGCGGATCGGTGTCACAGCTCGAGGCGGATTACGACACGATCCGCAGGCAGAATCTCAGCGAGACGGCCCCCTCGGTCCTGGCCCTCAAGTCCCGCGTCCAGGCGGCACGCGAGCAACTGGCTTCCGTCGAGCGCGAAGTCTCCGGCAGCCGCTCCGGCCGCAATGTCCTGGCGGGCGTCGTCGCCCGGTTCGAGTCACTCGATATGGATCGGCAATATGCGCAGGCGATCCTGCTCACGTCGTTGCAATCCCTCGACCGTGCGCGGGCCAGCGCGGCCGCCCAGCATCTTTATCTCACGCCTTACGTTCGCCCAGCACTACCCGAAAGTGCTGGCGGCCCGCGCGTCCTCCTGTCGATGATGCTCGGAGGCTTCGTGCTGGCATCGATCTGGTTCATCGGCCTGCTCAGCGTGCGCTCGCTCCTGAATGGTCGCGCCTGACCGAAACAAACCGTCGGCAACAGACAAAATTTCTAGCTTACGACGAGGCAACACTTGGCACGAAGCCCATGAGGGCCAGTCCCGCAACCGGCCCTCGACTAATCTGGTATCCTTGGACCTCGACTAAAACGATGGCAAATTCTTCGATCGCGCTTCCGACCACCTCTTCGAAGCCAAGAGTACGACCATGGCTGACGATCGTGGTCGCGTTGATTATCCGTGATTTCGGACTCCGTTTCCGCAATTACCACCCGGCCATCGGTATTCTACTCTTTATCGAACCGATCGTCGTCATCGCGACCATGTCTGGATTGAAGATCTTTCTCTTCGGAACAGAAGCGCCTTTCGGATCATCAGTCATTCTCTTCATGGGAACCGGCATACTTCCATTTTATATCTTCCGGCGCTGTGCCAGCGGCGTCCGCAGCCTCAAGTCGAGAGCCGCAGAATATTACCTGGTTAAACCATTTGATTTTCTTTTATCTCGCTTCTTGATTCACATTATACAAAATATAATTCTGATGATTATCTTTTTTTCTGCGCTTTATATCTACGGAGTTCGAGAGGCTGCGCCCGGGTCACCCGATATGTGCTTTATCAGCCTCTTTGCCATTGCTTGTTTTTCTATAGGGATCTCACTCATCAATACAAGCATCCAGTCGTATTTCCCTGGCTGGGCGCAAATTTACGGATTCTTGAGCAGACCACTCATGATGTTAAGCGGGGCATTCAAGACAGTCGACCTGTCCCCTGAACCTCTTCGAACGATTTATTCATGGAATCCGCTCTCGCACATGATTGAGCTGTTCCGGCTGGGATTCTATCCGAATTATCCTCACGCGAGCTTCGATGGGATTTATCTGACCAAATGGTGCGCGGGCGTCATCGTCGTCGGGATCCTGTTCTACAACAATAAAGCCAAAGACTGATTCGATTAGTCTTTGGCTACGGCACATCGAGCGCTAGGCTCACCTTCATCACAGTGCCGTCATCCTTGTCCGGATGGGCCGAGAAGCCGAGGTTGCGGCATACGGCCAGCATGGGGCGGTTCTCCCGAAGGACCGTGCCCTCGATGCGCTTCAGGCCCTCCGCCCTCGCCCAGTCGATCATCAACTGCATCAGCGCGAAGCCGAGGCCGGTGCCCTTGCGATCGCTGCGGACCAGGATGGCGTATTCGCCGCTCTCATGGTTCGCATCCGCGTGCAGGCGGACCGCGCCGAGCATCGACGCCGTCTCCGCGTCGATGGCGACGAAGGCGATGGCGCGGGCATAGTCGAGCTGTGTCAGCCGGGCCAGGAAGGCATGGTTGAAGTCGCGCACGGGCATGAAGAAGCGCAGGCGCAGATCTTCGGCGCTGACCTGCTCGAAGAAGCTCTTGAACAGCCCCTCATCTTCTGGCCGCACCGGGCGCACGGTGACCCGCTCGCCCTTCAGCACGAGATTGCGCTCCCATTCCACCGGATAGGGGCGGATGGCGAAGCGCGGGTTCCGGGTGCCGCCGCGCCGTTCCGGGGCGGGGCCGATCATCACGCGGGCATCCAGGGCCAGCACGCCATTGGCATCGGCGAGCAGGGGATTGATGTCGAGTTCGCGCACCTCCGGCAGGTCGGCCGAGAGTTGGGCGAGCTTGACCAGGACGAGGCCGAGCGCCCTCCGGTCCACTGCGGGCACGTCGCGATAGGCGGCAAGCCGCCGCGCCACCCGCGTACGGTCGATGAGTTCGCTGGCGAGCCGGAGATCGAGGGGAGGCAGGCTGAGCGCCCGGTCGTCGATGACCTCCACGGCGACGCCGCCCCGCCCGAACACCACGACCGGGCCGAAGACGGGATCCTCGGCGAGGCCGGCGATGAGTTCCCGGCGCTTACCCTTGCGCACCATGGGCTGGACCGCGAACCCCATGATCCGCGCATCCGGCCGCTGCCGCCGGGCCCGGGTGAGGATGTCGGCGGCGGCGGTGCGCACATCCGCCTCGCTGGTGAGGTCCAGGCGCACCCCGCCGACATCGGATTTGTGGACGATGTCTGGTGAGACCACCTTCAGCGCCACCGCGCCGCCCTCGGCGATGATGGGCCAGGCAGCCGCCGCGGCGGCATCGACATCGGGAGCGAGCGTGAGCGGCACGCTGTCGATCCGGTAGGCCGCCAGGAGGCCCGCCACGGCGAGGGGATCGAGCCAGATCTCCCCCGCCTCAATGGCGGTCGCCACGATGGCGCGGGCGGCCTCGACATCGGGCGAGAATTCCCGCGGCAGAGAATCCGGCGTGCGCATCAGGTCGTCCTGCGCCTCGCGGTAGCGGACCAGATGCATGAAGCCTTCCACGGCATCGGCATCGGTGGCGAAACGCGGGATGCCGGCGGCGGCGAGCACGGCCCCGGCCTCCCCGTCGTCGCCCACCGTCACCGCGAAGACAGGCTTGCGCCGCCCGCCCTTGCGCCGGGCGGCACTGACCGTGTCGGCGATGGCCGAGGCGACACCGGCGCTGTCGGAGCGGGCCGTCGGCACGTGGATCGCCAGCACGGCGTCGTTGGCCGGGTCGGCGAGAAGGGGCCCAAGGGCGTCGGCATAGGCCTGCGCATCCGCCTCGACGCCGAGATCGGCGGGATTGCCGCCGAGCCCCGCCGCGGCCAGCGTGCCGCCCCGGTCCGCGAGCCTGTCGGCGGCGAGCGCGCCGATGCCCTCGCCATTCCCCAGGATGGCGAGGCGCTGGCCGGGGAAGGGGCGCTGCCGGCCCAGCGTCTCCACCGCCGAGAACATGGCGTCGAGCCCGTCGACGCTGAGCAACCCCGCCCGCCGGAACGCCGCCTCGTAGACGGCATCCGGCCGGGCGAGGGCGCCGGTATGGGTCACCGTGTGGCGCAGGGGCGCCTCGTGGCGCCCCGTGCGCAGCACCAGGACGGGTTTGGCGCGCGCCGCCGCGCGGGCGGCCGACATGAACTTGCGCGCATTGGGAATCACGTTCAGCGACAGCAGGATTGCGCGGGTGTGGATGTCCGCGGCGAAATGGTCGAGGCAATCGGCGATGTCGATGTCGCAGGCGGCGCCCAGGGACAGGACGGCCGAGAACCCGACATCACGATGCGCAGCCCATGCGACGATGCCGGCGGCCACCGTGCCCGATTGCGAGATGAGGGCGAGATCGCCGGCTTTCGGCGCCGCCGCGAACAGACTGGCATCCAGTTGGGCACGCGGTACGATCAGCCCCATGCTGTTGGGGCCGAAGAGGCGCATGCCCCATTGCCTCGCACGGTTGCGCACCGCCTCGCAGAGGTCCTGCGACAGGCCGGACGTGAGGATGGCGGCCACGGCGACACCCCGCAGGCCCGCCTTCTCGACCCAGCCTTCCACCGACGCGGCCTCCGCGACGATCACGACGAGATCCGGCGTGTCATCCAGGTCGTCGAGGGTGGGAAGGCCCGCTTCGCCGACGAGATGAACCGGGCCGGCGAACCCGGCCTTCTCCAGATTGCCGACCACGGCTTGGCCGAGCGCGCCCCGGCCGAGGCCGACGACCGCGATCGCCCGTGGCGCCAGCAACGCCTCGAAGCGATAGGTGCTCATGAACTGGCGTGACCTTCGATCAGGCCGGCGCGGCGGAATGCGACATCACGCCGACCGGCACGGTATAGGGCATGGGTCTCTCGCGACTCGGGGAACCACATGTCAGAACCAGAAGCTTACGAGATTTCCTGCGCCATCGTCGAGGCGATGCGGTCCCTGATCTCACTGGGACTGAGCCAGGGCACCGCCGGAAACGTCTCCGTACGCTATCGCGACGGCTTTCTCATGACGCCCTCCGGCATCCCGGCCGACGACTTGCGGCCGGAGGACATCGTGCCGATGACCATGGCGGGCGGTCATGACCATGCCCTCGCCCCTTCTTCCGAATGGCGCTTTCATCGCGATATCCTGCAGCGGCGACCCGAGATCGGCGCCGTCGTGCATGCCCACCCGACCTATTGCACCGCCTTTGCCATCTGCGGACAAGAGATTCCCGCCGTCCATTACATGATCGCGGCGGCGGGCGGCCCGACTATACGCTGCGCACCCTACGCGCCCTACGGTACGGAAGAGCTCTCTGTCGCGGCCGTCGCGGCCCTGGAGGATCGCCTTGGTTGCCTGCTGGCCAACCATGGCATGATCGCCATCGGCAGCAACGTCACGAAAGCGTTGTGGCTGGCGGTAGAGATGGAAGCACTATGCCGACAATATGCAGCCGCGCTGCAGGTGGGCAAACCAATCATACTGTCGGATGCCGAGATCGCCCGAACCGTCAGGCGGTTCGAAAGCTATGGACCGCGAAGCCGGGACGTAGCGCCGTGAGAACATCCGACTCTGTCGGACGGAACCGGGTGCGATGATTACGTAGAACCGACTGCATCGCCCCTCATCTACGGCTTGAACGGTCTTTCGGCAGCAGATTCCCAGAAAAACTTTTCTTCTCCTGCGCAACGGGAGGCTGTTTCGGCAGCCGATTCGACGGACGCTTAGACATTCTTACAAAGCGTGTAGTTTATTTCGGAAGCCTACATTCAAAGTTGCGAAACTGACCTAAAATAGCTCAGACCTGGGCAGCAAGGTTCCAATTCAACAAATAAATTGCCGTTTCTATGGTCGCCTGCAATTTTTTTCAGAGCTGAGGGGATAAAAAAAATCCTCTCCCTCCCGGTAACATCAGCCAATTCTGCGGTGCTTGAAGCTCCCCCAACAGACCCGAAGCTTCATTCCAGTTTTCATTAAGGATGTGGTCTTGCCATAGCCTCTTGCGCTTTGTTAATGGCTGCCCTACGAACTGCCTAGTCAACTCATGTTGATTACAAGACCCTTCCGCCCGCATCGATCGGTGCCTTGGGCCGGTCTAAAACTGTCCTACTTCCGGGGGTGAGCGTGGAACTCGAGAACGACGTTGTAACGGATTACATTGAGCTTACCGCCGACATCGTCTCGGCATTCGTGAGCAACAATTCCGTACCTGTTTCGGATATCGCAGCGCTGATCGCATCGATCCATGCGACCCTGAGCAACCTGACGGCGGCCGCTTCGCCGGAGAAATTCGAGCCGTTGACGCCGGCCGTATCCATCAAGCGTTCGATCACGCCGGACTTCGTCATCTGTCTCGAAGACGGCAAGAAGTTCAAATCGCTGAAGCGTCACCTTCGGACCCGCTATTCCATGACGCCTGACGAGTATCGGGCGAAATGGAGCCTTCCGAGCGACTATCCGATGGTTGCCCCGAACTACGCAGCCGCACGGTCGGAACTGGCGAAGAACATGGGTCTGGGCCAGCAGCGCCGGAAGACCCGCGTAAAGCCCCCCGCCGCCGAAGCCCCGACCTCTCCCGCACCGCGGGGCCGTCGCCCCCGCGCGGCTCTGGCCTCCTAAAGCCTCTCTGCCGAAGCGGATGCCGCTTTGGCTAGAAAGAGCGTGACACAACGAAGGCCTGGAGCTGAAGCAGGATGAGACGACGCGGACAATCGCTTCGTCTAAAGCATGCACGGTAGGACGAACACGGAGAGCTGCATTCGATTTGACACAGTCATGTCGGATGTAGCTCTACGTGTTTTTGATCTACCGTTTCAGGCTTGCGAACGCTTCATCGAGCTTCGTCGCGGAATCAGAGGCTCTCTCGTTTGAGAAGGCGAGTGGTGCCCCGCTCTCTGACGAGCGGACGATAGGTGTGCCGCATCGATGGGGCCGCCGTGAGCGGATTACTCGTTCGGGACGCCAAACGGATGTGCTCGGCGCGGTCGGGGCCGGCACACGGCCCAATGGCATCCTCATCCACAAGAAAACTACACAGATGTCAGCGGTCGCGATCACGGAGCGACCGAACACATCTCCGATGGAACGCTTGCGCTTTCCTGTCTCGAGACTCTCTGGGGCCAATCTGCATGCAAAATAATAAATAATCCCCCAGTTCTAACGGCAACATCATCCACCTTGTGCGTTTCCTCTGCAAATACGCTTCAACGTGAATGAATTCGAACCAATCCAGGGGGATGAATCCAATCATTTTTGCCTGATGTCGATTGACGACATCCGATTTCGTCTCGCGCCGCACGGCACTATCGGAGCAGGCGGTTTTTCTGTCGCGAGCCGGCGTTAGGCCCGTCGCAAGACCCTCCCGGCATTCTGCGAAAGAGGGCGCGGCCGATGGGGGCGCGTTGGCAGCGGGAAAGGGTGCGCATGTCCGGTCGATCGAGCCTTGTCGCGCGCCTGTTCTGGACCACCCTCCTGGGTGGGGGCCTGGCCTTCTGGTTCGGACTCCCCGCCCTGGCGGCGACCGGCCTCTGTCTCTGCCTGATCCTGCTGCATCGCCTCGACAGGCCCCGGCGCTTCAGGCGGACGGTGCGCCGGCTCGCGCGCGCCCATGCCGAGACCCTCGCCCTCCGCCGCCGCCAGGAATGTTTCGAGGACGCCTACGGCAACCGGATCGACGATGGCTGGCTGCGCGAGCGGGATTACTTCGCCGAGCGGACGATCCTGCCGCATCTCGACGCCAAGGGCTTCACCGACCTCGCCGACACCCGCTGGCCGCTCGTCCTCGACATCATCGACGACGTTGCCCTGTCCGTCGCTTTGCCGGACGAGGACGAGGCCCCGGAAGACGGCATCGCCTACGAGCGCTTCTGCGCCGAGGCGCTGCGCGAGGCGGGATGGTCGGCGCGCCCGACGAAGGCCAGCGGCGACCAGGGGGCGGACGTGGTGGCCGAGCGCTCAGGCATCCGCCTCGTCCTCCAGTGCAAGCGCTACACCAAGCCCGTGGGCAACGCGGCGGTGCAGGAGGCCTCGGCGGCAGCGCGCTATTGGCAGGCGGATATGGCGGCCGTCGTCTCCAATGCCGGCTTCACCCCCGCCGCGCGCAGGCTGTCGGGCGCCACCGGCGTTCTCCTCCTCCATCACGATGCCCTGCGCACGCTCGCGCCCATCCGCAGATCCCGGCGGCTCGACGCCGAGCCGGCCTGAGAGCCGTTCATCGGACTTCTCAGCGGCGGCGCATGCCAAAGTCGGCCATCCGCCAAGGTCCATTTTCCCAAGCCGACCACCTCTTCCTGAGGTGCCCTTTGCTTCAGCAAAGGGCTTTGAGGGAGACTTCCAGTGGTCGCGCGATCCCTGGAGGGCTCCTTCGAGGCCGCTACGCGGCACCTCAGGATGAGGGGAAGCCTTGGAACAACACCTCAAACAGGCCCTGACGCGCGAGCCTCACCCCTCCGCGAGAGGCAGCCAAGCCCGCCCGTCGCGGGCAAGCAGAGCATCCGCCCCCGCCGGTCCGTTGCTGCCCGCCGCATAGAGCTCCACCGGGGCGTCGCCCCAGGCCCGGATCAAGGGATCGACGGCGGCCCAGCCCGCTTCGATGGCGTCGGCCCGCTGGAACAGGGTCGGGTCGCCGATCATGCAATCGTAGATCAGGGTCTCGTAGCCGACGCTCGGCGCTTCGGTGAAGAAATCGCCGAACCGCACGGAGGAGGTGACCGCGCCGAGATGCATGTCCGGCCCCGGCCGCTTGGTGTTCCACTGGGTGCTCAAGCCCTGGTCCGGGTCGATATGCACGCGCATGATGTTCGGTGCGAGATCGGTGCCGGCGAACAGGCCATGACTCGGCGGCTTGAAATGCACGGCGATCTCGGTGAGGCGCCCGGCCAGACGCTTGCCCGTGCGCAGGTAGAACGGCACGCCGGACCAGCGCGGGTTATCGATGGAGAGCTTCAGGGCCGCGTAGGTCTCGGTGCGGGAATCGGCCGAGACATCGGCCTCCTCGCGGTAGCCCCGCACGGCATGACCGTGCTCTTCGCCGGGCGCATACTGGCCGCGCACCGCCTGATCCGGCGTCACCCGCCGCACGGCTTCCTCGAGCCGCGCCTTCTCGTTGCGGATCTCCTCCGCATCGAAACTGGCGGGCGGCTCCATCGCCACCATGGACAGAAGCTGGAAGAGGTGGTTCGGCACCATGTCTCGCAGCGCGCCGGTCGGCTCGTAGAAGCCGCCGCGCTGCTCGACGCCGATGGTCTCGGCGGCGGTGATCTGCACGTGGTCGATGTGGTGGGCGTTCCATATCGGCTCCAGCATGGCATTGGCGAAGCGCAGCGCCAGGATGCTCTGCACCGTCTCCTTGCCGAGGAAGTGATCGATGCGGAACACCTGACTCTCGTCGGCCTGGTCCAGGATGCGGGCGTTGAGGGCGCGCGCCGAGGCGAGATCGGTGCCGAAGGGCTTCTCGATCACCACGCGGCGGAAGGCGCCCTCCCCCTCCTTCAGCAGGCCTGCGGCACCGAGATGGTCCACCACCGGGCCGAAGAAGCGCGCGGACACGGCCAGGTAGAAGATCGCGTTGCCGCCGATGTCCTGGGCGAGCCGCCGATAGGTCTCCGCCGCCTCGAAATCCCCCTTCGTGAAGGTCAGGCGCTCACGGATGAAGCCCCAGTGATGGGGGTCGATGGAATCCGGGTGGAATTCGGAGGTTCGGTCCTGGGTGAAGGACTGCATCGTCTGCGAGAGGTCGTCGCGCCAACCCTCGCTCGTCCGGTCGTTATGATCGATACCGACGATCTTCAGCCCCTCGGAGAGCAGCCCGCCGGCGGCGAGATTGTAGAGGGCCGGCATCAGCAGGCGCTTCGTCAGGTCGCCGGCCGCCCCGAAGATCACCAGGGTGCAGGGCGGGGCGGTCTCGACCTCGGAACTGGCGAGCTTCTGCTTGCCGTCGCTCGCTGGGACGTCGGATCGGCTCATGGGACGGATACTCCGGGATGGATCGGCGACGCGGGTCAAACCGGATTTGCGCCGTGCCGTTCCGATCCGTGGTGCATAGCAGCGATCACGCTGCCGTGGTGGCGGAACATGGCCCGTGCCCGGCGCCCGACATCGGACGCATCGCTTGCATCGAAAACGCCGGACCGATCGAAGCCTCCGTTAAGGGCTTGCGACCCCATAGAGAGGCCGAACCTCCGCCACGCCCAGCGGGACGCTCGCCGCGACGCGGCCGAATGCGAGGACCGATCGACCCATGGCCACCTTCAGAACCTCCACCGGGACCGTCGCGGTCGAGACCTGGGGATACGAACTGCAAGGACGCGATGGCGCGCCCCTCGACCGGGACCTGCTCGCCTCGGCGACCCATGACCTCCTCGTCATCGATTCCTCCCGCGACGGCACCAACGCCCTCCGGTTCTCGGCCGATGACGTCACGCGCATGAAGGATGGGATGGGCGGCCGTTCCGTGGTCGTCTCGTACATCTCCATCGGCGAGGCGTCCGACTTTCGCGATTACTGGCAGCCCGGCTGGACAGAGACGGGACTCGCGGAGGGCGACCTCGACGCGCGGGCGCCCGATTGGCTCGGGCCGCTCAATCCCGACTGGCCGGAATCGCGCAAGGTGCGCTTCTGGGACAAGGAGTGGCAGGACATCCTCTTCAACGACGCGCGAACGGGCGATGTCGATGCCATCGTCGCGGCGGGTTTCGACGCCGCCTATCTCGACATCGTCGACGGCTATTATTTCTGGGGCACGGAAGTCGCCGCCAAGGACCGGCAGGCCGGCGACCCCGTCTCGGTGAAGCAGGCGGCGCAGCGCATGGTCGATTTCGTTGTCGCTCTCACGGAACATGCCCGCGAGACCAACCCCGACTTCTTCGTCATCCCGCAGAACGGCGCCTGGATCCTCAACGATCTCGGCAACGACACCGCGCGCAGGGAAGCCTATCTCGACGTCATCGGCGGGATCGCGGTGGAAGACCTCTATTATCGCGGCGCCCGCGACGAGAACAATCCGCTCAGGCCCGATGCCGAGACGATCGAGATCCTGAAGCAGGACTTCCTCGGCAACGGAAAACCGGTCTTCTCCGTCGATTACGTCAACGGTGCCGCGCGCGTGGCGGAGTTCGATGCCCTGGCCCTCGCCGACGGCTTCATCCCCTTCGCCGCGCCGACGCGCGGCCTCGACCGACTGGTCGGCACCCATGACGGCGACCCGGCCTACATCCTGCCGACGGGCAAGGCCGACATCCTGCGGGGCAGCGTCCTCGCCGACCGGATCGACGGGCTCGCCGGCAACGACAGGATCGACGGGAGGGCGGGCGCCGACCGGCTCCTCGGCGGGGCGGGAAACGACAGGCTGTTCGGGGGCGACGGCAACGACACGCTTTTCGGCGGCGCCGGGAAGGATCGCCTGAAGGGCGGGGCGGGCGACGACGTCTTCGTGTTCGCCACCGCCCTCGATGCCCGGAAGAACGTCGATCGGATCACCGACTTTTCGCGGGCCGACGACACCGTCAAGCTGGACGACGACGTCTTCCTCGGGCTTGCCACCGGCCGGCTCGCCAAGGGCGCCTTCGCCATCGGTAGCCAAGCATCTGAGGCGGACGACCGCATCCTCTACGACACGGCGACGGGCGATCTCTTCTTCGACCGGGACGGTTCGGCGGCGACCTACAAACCCGTCCTGTTCGCGCATCTCACCAAGGAGACGGCCCTCGCCGCTTCCGATTTCCTCATCATCGGCTGATCCGCGCGGCGCCGCGCACCGTCACCGCCCGTGCAATCCCTCGCCATCCGCCCGCAGCGGACGGCTCACTCGTCCGTGCGGACGGACTTATTCGTCCGTGCGGACGGCTTGGCCCCGGTCGATCGGCAGGCGGTCGCCCTTGAGTTCGTCGGGTGTCGGAAGGCTGCGCACGTCCCAGCCGCCGCCCAGCGCCCGGATGAGGGACACCGCCGTGGTGAAGCGGTTGAGCCGCACCTGCAGGGCGGTCACTTCGTTGTTCAGTTCCAACGCCTGGGCGGTGATGACGGTGGTGAAGTTCTGGGTACCCGCCCGGTATTCGTTGAGGGTGATCTCCACGGCGCGGCGGGCCGAGGCCACCGCCTCCTCCTGCGCCGCCTGCTGCCGGGCGAGGATGCGCACCCCGGCCAGGCCGTTCTCCACCTCGGCGAAGGCGGTGAGCACGGTCTGGCGGTAGGTCGCCACCGTGGCGTCGTAGGCGGCTCTCGCGATCTGCACGGCGGCGGTGCGGGCGCCGCCATCGAGCAGGGTCTCGCTGCCGGCCGCAGCCACCGACCAGACCTGGTTCGCGGCCGAGAAGACGCCGTTGCTGGTCAGCCCCGAGACGCCGCCCGAGCCCGAGAGGACCAGGGTCGGGTAGAAGGCCGCCACGGCGACGCCGATCTGCTCGCTCTGGGACTGCACGCTGCGCTCGGCCTGCGCGATGTCCGGGCGCCGCTCCAGCAGGGCGGAGGGGATGCCCACCGGAACCGCGGGCGGCGTCTTGGGCAGGCTCCCCTTCGGCAGGGACAATTCGGAGGGAGGCCGCCCGATCAGCGTCGCGATGGCGTGTTCGAAAGTCGCACGCTGCAGGCCCACCGCGATGGCCTGGGCCTGGGTCGACTGTACCTGCGTCTGCGCCGTGATCACGTCGGAGCGGGCCGCCACGCCGGCATTGTACTGGTTCTCGGTGATGGCGAGGCTCTTCTTATAGGCCTCCACCGTCTCGTTCAGCAGGCGCTGCAGCGAATCCTGGTAGCGCAGGCTGAAATAGTTGGTGGCGACCTCGGACTGGATCGCCAGGCGCACCGCCGCCAGATCCGCCGCGCTCGCCTGGGCGTTGGCGACCTCGCTCTCGATGTTGCGCCGGATGCGGCCGAACAGGTCGAGCTCCCACGAGGCCTGGGCCTGGAGCGAGACCGAGGTGCGCTCGGTGCCGAGCGTCCGCGAGCGCGTGATCGTCGGCGCGCCGATGACCGTGGGGTAGAGCGCCGAGCGCGCCTGGGCGACGAGGCCGCGCGCCTGGTCGTAGGAGGCCAGGGAGACGCGCAGGTTCTGGTTGTCCACGTCGACGAGGCGGATCAGCCGGTCGAGGGCGGGGTCGCGGAACACGCGCCACCAATCGCCGCGCTCGGCCCCGTCATTGGGCTGCACCGCTCGCCAGCCCTTCCGCGTGGCGACATGGGCCACGCTGTCCTCGCGCATTCCGCCCTGCTTGAACGCCAGCGGCGTCTCCACGGAGGGGCGGGAGTAATCGGGCCCGACCATGCAGCCGGAGAGGGTTGCGGCGAGGGCGAGGACGGGCAGGCACCAACGCCCCTTCCCTCCCCCCTTTGCGGGGGAGGGTGGCCCTCGCGTCAGCGAGGGTCGGGAGAGGGGAGCGCCCTGACCGGAGAGGTCGGCCCCTCTCCCGCCTGCTCCGCAGGCACCCTCCCCCGCACCAAGTCGGGCCTGCCCGACTTGGCCAGCCAAAGACGGATCTCGGGCAAGCCCGAGGTTCGTGGGGGAAGGGTTGCTACGCGCGGGTCGCATCGTCCGGTCACGCCCGCTCATTCGGCCGGGCTCACCGAAACGCCGGGCGCCGGCTTCCGCCGGCGGAGGCGGTCGAGATAGAGGTAGACGACGGGTGTGGTGTAGAGGGTCAGGAGCTGGCTCACGATCAGGCCGCCGGCGATGGCGATGCCCAGGGGGCGGCGCATTTCCGACCCCTCGCCCCCGGCGAGGATGAGCGGCAGGGCGCCGAGCAGGGCCGCCAGCGTTGTCATCATGATCGGCCGGAAGCGCAAGAGGCAGGCCTCGAAGATCGCATCCTTCGGTGTGGCCCCGCGCGTGCGCTCGGCGTCCAGCGCCACGTCGATCATCATGATCGCGTTCTTCTTCACGATCCCGATGAGCAGAAACACCGCGATCAGCGCGATGATGGTGAATTCCGTGCCGGAGACGAGGAGCGCCAGCAGCGCGCCGATGCCGGCCGAGGGCAGTGTCGAGAGGATCGTCACCGGATGGACGAAGCTCTCGTAGAGGATCCCCAGGATGGTGTAGACGGCCAGCAAAGCCGCCAGGATCAGCAGCGGCTGACGCGAGGACGAGGCCTGGAAGGTCTTGGCGGCGCCCGCGAACTCGCCGTGGATCGTCGCCGGCAGGCGCAGCTGAGCCTCCGCCTCCTCGATGGCGGCGGTGGCGTCCGAGAGGCTCTTGCCCGGCGCCAGGTTGAACGAGAGCGTGGTCGCGACGAACAGGCCCTGGTGGCTCACCTGCACGGGCGCGTTCGCGGTCTCGACCCGGGCGAAGGCCGAGAGCGGGATCATCGTCTCCTTTGCGCTCGAAACGGGTGCGCTGGACGAGGCCCCCGCCCCGCCCGCGATGGCGTTGGAGGCGGCGTTGCGGGCGGAATCGGCGGCGATGGTGGAGGCCGTCGTCCCCGTCGTCGCGGCCCCCGCCACCGTCCCGGCCACCGCGTTGGTGATGGCCGAGCCGCGCGCCTTGCCGCCCGATGTCGAGACGAAGACGGTCTTCAGGGTCTCCGGGCTCTGCAGGTAGCGCGGCGCGATCTCCATCACGACGTGGTACTGGTTGAGCGGGTTGTAGATCGTCGAGACCTGCCGCTGGCCGAAGGCGTCGTAGAGGGTGTTGTCGATCTTGTCCGGCGTGATGCCGTAGCGATAGGCGGTGGCCCGGTCGATGACGAGGCGGCTCTCCAACCCGCCCTCCTGCTGGTCCGAGGTGACGTCGGCGAAGACCGGATTCTTCTGCAGCGCCTCCACGAGCCGGGGCGCCGCCGCATAGAGTTCGTCGGCCGTGTCGCCCTGGAGGGTGTACTGGTACTGCGCGAAGCTCTGGCGCCCGCCCATGCGGAGGTCCTGGCGCGGGAACAGGAACAGCCGGGCGCCCGCCACCTCGGCCAGCTTCGGCCGCAGCCGGGTCATCACCTCGGTGATCGAGGCGCGCTCGCCCCGCGGTTTCAGACCGACGAAGACATTGGCCGAGTTGGTGGCACGCCCGCCGGTGAAGCCGACGACGCTGTCCACCGCCGGATCGGCCTGCACGATGGCGGTCGCCTGTTCCAGCTTCTGCTTCATCGCCTGGAACGAGATGCGCTGGTCGGCCTGGATGCCGCCCATCATCTGCCCAGTATCCTGCTCGGGGAAGAATCCCTTGGGGACGATGATGTAGAGATAGACGTTGAGCCCGATCGTCGCGAACAGCGTGAGCAGCACCAGGCGGCGATGAGCGAGGGCGATCCGCAGGGTCCGCTCATAAGCGCGCAGCGTTCCCTCGAAGGCGCCTTCCAGCCCCCGGATCAGGAAGTTGGGGCGGCGCGGCGCCTCTCCCTCCGGCACGCTTTCGCGCTTGAGCAGGAGCGCGCACATCATCGGCGTGGTGGTGAGCGAGAGGACCAGGGAGATCAGGATCGCCAGGGACAGGGTGACGGCGAATTCCTCGAACAGCCGCCCGACGATGCCGCCCATCAGCAGGATCGGGATGAACACCGCGATCAACGACAGGGTCATGGAGATGACGGTGAAGCCGACCTCCTTCGACCCGGTGAGGGCGGCCTCCACCCTCGGCTTGCCGAGCTCGATATGGCGCTGGATGTTCTCCAGGACGACGATGGCGTCATCCACCACGAAGCCCGTCGCGATGATGAGGGCCATCAGCGACAGGATGTCGAGGCTGTAATCCAGCAGGTACATGGCCGAGAAGGTGCCGATGATCGAGATCGGCACGGCCACGGCCGGGATCAGGGTCGCCCGGCCGGAGCGCAGGAAGGCGAAGACCACGCCGATGACGAGGACGACCGCGATGATCAGGGTCTCCTCGGTCTCGGCGAGGGAGGCACGGATCGTGGCGCTGCGGTCGCCCGTGACGGTGAGGTCGATGTCTCCCGGCAGCGCGGCCTGGACCTGCGGCAGCGCCGCCTTCACCGCCTTGATGGTGTCGACCACGTTGGAGCCGGGCTGCTTGTAGATGAACAGGATCACGCCCGGCCGGCCGTTCACGAGGCCGAGGTTGCGCTTGTCCTCCACCGAATCCTCGACCTTGCCCACATCGGTGAGGCGCACGCCCGCCCCGTTGCGGTAGGCCACGACGATGTCGCGATAATCCGCCGCCACCCGGCCCTGGTCGTTGGCGTAGAGCTGGTAGTGGCGGGTGTCGGTCTCGATCGCACCTTTTGGGGAATTGGCATTGGCCGAGGCGATCGCGGCGCGCACCCCTTCGAGCCCGATCCCGTAATTGTAGAGGGCGGTGGGATCGAGTTCGACCCGCACCGCCGGGAGCGACGAGCCGCCGATATCGACATTCCCCACCCCGGGGAGCTGGGACATCTTCTGCTGCACCACCGTGGCGGCGGAATCGTAGAGCTGGCCCGGCGACAGGGTGTTCGAGGTCAGCCCGAGGATCAGGATCGGCGCATCGGCCGGGTTGAACTTGCGGTAGGTGGGGTTCGAGCGCAGGGCGGTGGGCAGGTCCGCCCGCGCGGCGTTGATCGCCGCCTGCACGTCGCGGGCGGCCCCGTCGATGTCGCGGTTGAGATTGAACATCAGGACGATCCGCACCGTCCCGACGGAACTGGTGGAGGTCATCTCGCCCACATCGGCGATGATGCCGAGCCGCCGCTCCAGGGGCGCGGCCACCGTCGTCGCCATGGTCTCGGGCGAGGCCCCGGCCATCTGCGCCTGCACCAGGATGACGGGGAAATCCACCTGCGGCAGCGGCGCCACCGGCAGCTTGAAGAACGCAAAGATCCCCGCCAGCAGCACCCCGATGGTGAGCAGCGTCGTGGCGACCGGACGGCGGATGAACGGCTCGGAGACGTTCATGGGTGGGGAGCCGGGCGCATACTCCCTCCCCCCTCTGCGGGGGAGGGTGGCCCGGCCGTCAGGCCGGGTCGGGAGAGGGGAGCGACGCGGCCGGACGCGGCGCGAGCCAGCCGCGCCTCGACGGTCGCGCCGACCGTGTCGAGGACCGAAGCGAGATCGCTCAGGACACGGTCATTCGGGAAGCGCAGAATCTCGAATCCCTGCTCCCGCAGCCAGACATCGCGCGCGGCGTCGCGATCACGGCGTTCGGCCTCGTCATGCGGGGCTCCCTCGAGTTCGACGATCAGACGGGCGGACGCGCAGAGGAAATCGGCGATGTAGGGCGGCAGGGGAACCTGGCGTCTGAATTTGAGCCCACGGAAGCGGCTACCGCGCACCTGCTGCCAGAACGCATCCTCGGCAAGGGTACGGAGCCGACGTTGCTCGCGAGCAAACGCACGCAGATGTGGAGTGGGTCTGACGAGGGTCCGCCCATCGTCGCTCTGCGCGTCCGATCCGGAAACCGGGTTCCCCTCTCCCGACCCCCTTCGGGGGCCACCCTCCCCCGCAGAGGGGGGAGGGAGTGCGGCGGCAAGGTCCCAACTCACGGCGTCACCCCCGCCGCCTTCGCGCCGCCGCCGCGCTTGAATCGCCGCTCCAGCCGGTCGAAGGCGAGGTAGATCACCGGGGTGGTGAACAGGGTCAGCACCTGGGAAACGATGAGGCCGCCGGCGATGACGATGCCGAGCGGCTGGCGCAGTTCGGAACCGACGCCGGTGCCGAGAATGAGCGGCACCGCCGCGAACAAAGCGGCCAGCGTCGTCATCAGGATCGGGCGGAAGCGCAGCAGGCAGGCCTCGTAGATCGCGTCGCGCGGGGCCATGCCCTCCTCGCGCTCGGCCTGGAGCGCGAAGTCGATCATCATGATCGCGTTCTTCTTCACGATGCCGATGAGCAGCACGATGCCGATGACGCCGATGATGTCCAGCGGCATGCCGTAGAGCATCAGCCCGACCAGGGCGCCGATCCCGGCCGAGGGAAGGGTCGAGAGGATCGTGATCGGGTGGACGAAGCTCTCGTAGAGCACGCCGAGCACGATGTAGACGGTGACGATGGCCGCGATCACCAGGAAGAGCTGGTTCGAGAGCGCCGACTGGAAGGCGAAGACCGAGCCCTGCGGCACCACGCGGAAGCTCGGCGGCAGGTCGATCTCCTTCCGCGCCGCCTCGATCGTCTGCACCGCATCGCCCAGCGCCGCGCCTTCGGCGAGGTTGAACGAGACGGTGGTGGCCGGGAACTGTCCGAGATGGCTGATGAGGAGCGGCGCCCGGCGCTCGCTGATCCGCGCCACCGCCGAAAGCGGCACCTGGCCCGAGGCCGCCGTGGAGGAGGGCAGGAAGATGCCGTTGAGGCTGTCGAGAGTCTTGTGCAGGTCCGGGTCGGCCTCGAGGATCACCCGATACTGGTTCGACTGGGTGAAGATCGTCGAGACGATGCGCTGGCCGAAGGCGTCGTAGAGCGCGTTGTCCACGGTGGCGGGGGTGATGCCGTAGCGGCCCGCGGTGGGCCGGTCGATGGTGATGTAGGCCGCCAACCCGTTGCCCTGGAGGTCGCTCGCCACGTCCGACAGCAGCGGCGAGCGCTGCAGCGCCTGGACGAAGCGCGGCACCCAGGTCTCGAATTCCGAGAGGTTCGGGTTCTCAAGGATCACCTGATACTGCGTCGCGCTCACCGCCGTGTCGATGGTGAGGTCCTGCACCGGCTGCATGTAGAGCCGAATGCCGGCGACCCCGCGCGTCGCTTCCTTCAGGCGGCGGATGATCGCGCTGGCATCGGTGGCGCGGCCCTCATGCGGCTTCAGGTTGATGAGGAACCGTCCGGAATTCAGCGTCACGTTCTGCCCGTCGACGCCGATGAAGGAGGACAGGCTCGCCACATCCGGGTCCTGCAGGACGATCCGGGCGAGTTGCTGCTGGCGGTCGGCCATCTCGGCATAGGAGATGGTCTGGTCGGCCTGGGTCACGCCCTGGATGACGCCGGTATCCTGGACCGGGAAGAACCCCTTGGGGATGACCACGAACAGGTAGGCGGTGAGCGCGATGGTGCCGAGGGTGACCACCAGGGTCAGGCCCTGGTGGTTGAGCACGATGCGCAGCATCCGCCCGTAGCCGGAGATTACCCCGTCCATGGCCCTACGGCCGGCCCGCGCGATGAATCCCTCGCGGCGCTCCGCCTCCGGGGCGTGCTTGAGCAGGCGGGCGCACAGCATCGGCACCAGGGTGAGCGAGACCACCGCCGAGATCACGATGGTGGCGGCGAGCGTGATCGCGAATTCGTGGAACAGGCGCCCCACCACGTCGCCCATGAACAGGAGCGGGATCAGCACCGCGATGAGCGAGACGGTGAGCGAGATGATGGTGAAGCCGATCTCGCGGCTGCCCTTCAGGGCCGCCTCCATCGGCGAATCGCCCTCCTCCACGTGACGGGCGATGTTCTCGATGACCACGATGGCGTCGTCCACGACGAAGCCGGTGGCGATGGTCAGCGCCATCAGGGACAGGTTATCGAGGGAGAACCCGTAGAGATCCATGATCGAGAGCGCGCCAATGAGCGAGAGCGGCACCGACAGGCTCGGGATTAGGGTCGCGGACAGGCTGCGCAGGAAGAGGAAGATCACCAGCACCACGAGGCCGATGGCGAGCGCCAGTTCCACCTGCACGTCGTGGACCGAGGCGCGGATGGTGGTGGTGCGGTCGGTGAGCGGCGTCACCGTGATCGCGGCGGGCAGCGTCCCCTGCAGCTGGGGCAGCAGCGCCTTGATCTTGTCGACGGTGGCGATGACGTTCGCACCGGGCTGGCGCTGGATGTTGAGGATGACGGCGGGCGTCTCGTCCATCCAGGCGCCGAGCTTGGTGTTCTCCGGGCCGTTGACCACGTCGGCGACGTCCGAGAGCCGCACCGCCGAGCCGTTCTTGTAGGCGATGATCGCCTGCTCGTAGGCCTTCGGATCGCGGATCTGATCGTTGGCGTTGATGGCGTAGGACTGGGTCGGCCCGTCGATCGTACCCTTCGGCGTGTTGACGTTGAGGTTGGTGATCGTGGTGCGCAGGTCGTCGATGTTGAGGCCGTAGGCGGCCAGCGCGCGGGAGTTGAAGCGCACGCGCACGGCGGGGCGCTGGCCGCCGCCCATGCTGACGAGGCCGACGCCGGAGACCTGGCTGATCTTCTGGGCGAGCCGCGTCTCGGCGAGATCCCGCACCTCGGTGAGCGGCATCGTCGTCGAGGTCAGGGCCAGGGTCAGGATCGGCGCGTCGGCCGGGTTGACCTTGGCGTAGATGGGTGGCGCCGGCAGGTCGGAGGGCAGCAGGTTGCCCGCCGCATTGATGGCCGCCTGGACCTGCTGCTCCGCGATGTCGAGGCCGAGATCCAGGCTGAACTGGAGCGTGATTACCGACGCGCCCGCAGAACTCTGCGAGGTCATCTGGTTGAGGTTGGCGAGCTGGCCGAACTGCCGCTCCAGCGGCGCCGTCACCGCCGAGGTCATCACCTCGGGGCTGGCGCCGGGATAGAAGGTCTGCACCTGGATCGTCGGGTACTCCACCGACGGCAGGGCCGAGACCGGCAGGTTCAGGTACGACACCATGCCGACCAGCAGGATCGCCAGCATGAACAGCGTGGTGGCGACGGGACGCAGGATGAAGATGCGGGACGGGTTCATGGGGTAAAGGCCATGACGGGCGCGCCGCCCCTCCCCTCCCCCCTTTGCGGGGGAGGGTGGCCCACGAAGTGGGTCGGGAGAGGGGAGCGCGCGGTCCGGAGAGGTCGTCCCCTCTCCCGCCTGCTCCGCAGGCACCCTCCCCCGCAGAGGGGGGAGGGAGAAACGGCGTCGAGAGTGACCATCACGGCTGCGCCGCCGGCCGCTCTCTGCGGCGCTCGCGCTTCTGCGGCGGGTTTTCGGGAGGTGTCCCGGCGGCGGGCGTCGATGTCGTGGCCGGGGCGTCGGTTGCAGGTGCGGCTTGGCCGGGCGCGGCTTGGCCGGGCGCGGCTTGGCCGGGCGCGGCTTGGCCGGGCGCCGCAGGTTCGCCGGGAGGTGGCGCCTGCCCCTTGCCGCCCTCGGTGACGCGGACCTTGGCGCCGTCGCGCAGGCGGTCGGTCCCGTCGACCACCACCCGGTCGCCGACCGCCAGCCCCTTGGTGACGGCACTGCGCGTGCCATCGGCCTCGCCGACGGTGATCGGCCGGACCACGACCTTGTCGTCGCTGTCGAGCAGGTAGACATAGGCGCCGGGCGTGCCGCGCAGGATCGCGGCGGTGGGGACGATGGGCGTATCCCGCACCGTATCCACGGTGAGCTTGGCGTTCACGAACTGGTTCGGAAACAGGCTCTCGTCCTTGTTGTCGAACAGCGCGCGCAGCTTTACCGTGCCGGTGGTGGTGTCGATCTGGTTGTCCACCGTGTCGAGGGTGCCGGTGGCGAGCACGTTGGCATCGCCCCGGTCATAGGCCGTTACCGTGAGTTTCGCCCCCGAGCGCAGGCGGCGCATGACGCGCGCCACGTCGTCCTCGGGCAGGGTGAACACCACCGAGATCGGATGCAGCTGCGTCACCACCACAATGTTGGTGGAGGCGGCAGTGACGTAATTGCCCTGGTCGATCTGGCGCAGGCCGACGCGGCCCTCCACGGGCGAGACGATGCGCGTATAGGCGATGTTGAGCTTCTGCTGGTCGACCTGGGCCTGATCGATGGCGACCGTGCCCTCGTTCTGCTTCACCAGGGCCGCTTGCGTGTCCACGTTCTGCTTCGAGATCGAATCCTGCAGGCTGAGGCGCTGGAAACGGGCGAGGTCGAGCTTCGAATTCTGCAGCAGGGCCTGATCGCGGGCGAGCTGGCCCTGGTACTGGGCGAGTTGCGCCTCGTAGATGCGCGGATCGATCTGGGCGAGGAAATCGCCCTTCTTAACGGTCTGCCCCTCGCGGAAGCCGATCTCCGTGAGATAGCCGCTGATCTGCGATTGGATCGTCACGGTGGCGAGCGGCGTCACCGTGCCGAGGCCCGACAGCACCACCGGGATCTCGCCAGTGGAGACCGTGGCGACCCCCACCGCCTGTGGCATGTCGCCCGGACGTCCACGGGCGCCCTTGCCGCGGGCGGGCGCGCCGTCGGCCGTGCTCTCCGTCTTGGGAGCGAGCTTGGGCGCGAGATAGAATCTGTAGCCGGCCGCTCCCGCCCCGGCGAGGAGGAGGAGCAGGATCAACCATGTTCCCACACGGCTTCGCCGGCGCGTCGGCGCCGGGGTGTCCGGTCTGAATTCCCGGGCCGTTTCGGTCCGGATGGGCGATTGTTCGTTCATGCCTCGACAATCCAGCCGATCGCTCCCGAACGGCACCGCGCAGTCTGGACGAAATGGCGACGTGAGTCCCGAGGGAACAGGGGGCGCGACCACCGCGCAGCGGGGCGACGATCCGGGACAGTGCCGGGAGCCGCGCTGGGTTGCCGGTGGGTCTTACCCGTCGATCGATCGCTCAGCATCGGGGCCGGACATGCCCGATTATTGCGACGCCAGTGCGGCGCGGAAGTTTCCGGGTTGTTTCCGACGTTCCGGCGGCGGATCGGCGGAAGCCTTCAGGGGAGTGGCTTCGACGGGTAGGCCTCGACCACCGCGTGGTAGGCCGCGTCCGGCGGCGTCACCGGCATGGCGAGGCGCAATCCCGCTCCCGCCAGGGCGATGAGGAAGGCAAGGGCGCAGCAGGCGCGGGTACTCAACGCGGTCGTCCTCGTGATCCGATACGAGGTCGCTACCCCGGAGGACCATCGAAGCACAAGCGAAACGCGGAAAAAGCCGCCGCCCCGAGCCGGAGCGACGACTTCAATCCTTGGGGGATCGGCTTCTTGGGAAGGACCGGAGCGGTACGTCGCCCAACCGAAACGAGGGGGCGGTGTTCCTGTTGAGCGGCGACCGCTCCGGCCATGGCCAGAACCTACGTTACGCCTGATGAATGTCAACAATCGTCAGGCGCGGTCCGGGATTACGGGCGGAGGGGCGTGCGATCGCGCACGTTCCCAAAAGCACGATTTCCGGCCCGAAACGCCCATGCTACCGAGGGAGGCGGACGACGTCAGCTCAGTTTATCGCCCACGAGCGTTTCCCGGATGAACCCTGTTTTCGCCGACCTCCCCAATACCGTGTTCGACGTGATGTCGGTGCTGGCGCGCGAGCTCGGGGCGATCAATCTCGGACAGGGTTTCCCGGACGATCCCGGGCCGGCGGATGTGCGCGAGAAGGCCGCCGATGCCCTGCGCGACGGCTACAACCAATACCCGCCGATGATGGGTTTGCCGGTGCTTCGCCGCGCCATCGCCGCCCATTACGAGCGCCATCAGGCACTCGCTCTCGATCCCGACACCGAGGTGATGGTGACGTCGGGTGCCACCGAGGCCCTGGCCGCGAGCCTGCTCGCCCTGGTCTCGCCCGGCGACGAGGTCGTGCTGTTCGAGCCGATGTACGACGCCTACCTGCCGATCATCCAGCAGGCCGGCGGCATCCCGCGCTTCGTCACCCTGCGGCCCCCGCATTTCCGCCTCGACGAAGAGGCGCTGGCGCAGGCCTTCTCCGAGCGCACCCGCGTCGTCGTTCTCAACAACCCGCTGAACCCGACCGCGACGATGTTCGGGGAACAGGATCTCGCGTTGCTAGCGAGGTTCTGCGAGCGATTCGACGTGACCGCCATCTGCGACGAGGTGTGGGAGCACGTGACCTTCGATGGGCGGCCCCATCGCCCGCTGATCGGGTTCGACGGCATGCGGGACCGAACCGTGAAGATCGGCTCGGCCGGCAAGATCTTCAGCCTCACCGGCTGGAAGGTCGGGTTCGTCATGGCGGCACCGGCCCTGCTCAAGGTGGTCTCGAAGGCGCACCAGTTCCTCACCTTCACCACACCGCCGAACCTGCAGGAGGCGGTGGCCTACGGGCTTTCCAAGGACGAGGCCTATTTCCTCGAGATGCGCGCCCGGTTCGCCCGCTCGCGCGACCGGCTGAGCGCCGGACTCACAGGCCTCGGCTTCTCCGTGCTGCCGTCGCAGGCGACCTACTTCCTCACTGTCGATATCGCCGAGTTGGGGCCGCGCCTCGGCTGCGCGGACGACGTCGCCTTCAGCCAGCATCTCGTGCGGGAGCACGGGGTGGCGGCAATTCCCATCAGCGCTTTCTATGCGCAGGGGGCCGTGCGCAACCTCGTCAGGCTGTGTTTCGCCAAGCAGGACGCGACCCTCGACGCGGCGCTGGACCGTCTCGCGGGTTTGATGCGGAGCAGCTTTTGATGAAGCGGCACGGCCGTGCGGGCCCGGTGCTTGCAGCTTGCCCCGGGCAGGGCCACATCCTGCATCATGACCACGACGCGCATCCCCCGGAGCCCCGCCATGGCCTTCAACGACGCCGTCTTCGCCACTCGCGAATTGCCCAACGGCGCCTTCGGCCGGCGCGATGGGACCGCCACACGCTTCCGCGCCGAGCCCGACAGCCGGGAGGCCTCGCTGCTGCGGCTGGAGCAGTTCGCCCACATCATGGACTCGGCGTTCGTGATCCCCGGCATCAACCGGCGGGTGGGGCTCGACGCCGTGGTCGGCCTCGTTCCGATCATCGGCGATGCGGCGGGCATGCTGCTCGCCTCCTACATCGTCTACGAGGCACGCCGCCTCGGAGCCCCGAAATGGCTGCTCGCCCGGATGGCCATGAACGTGGCCTTCGACGGGGTGATCGGCGCCGTGCCGCTCGCCGGCGACATCTTCGATGCCGCGTTCAAGGCCAATCGTCGCAACGTGCGCCTGCTGCGCCGCCACCTCGAGAAGACCGGCGGCCTGCGCCCCAACGAGATCGAGGGAACGGCCGTCCGTCTCGACGGCTGACGCACAATCCAATAGGGGCGGTCTCATGAACGAGATCGCCCGCCCCGCGGAAGCCGTCCCCGTTGCCGCCCCGCCTCCCCTCGTGCCGACGGCACGGGGGCTGTCGCCGCTGAACCGGCGGCGGCTCTCGAATTTCCGGCGCAACCGGCTCGGCTTCTGGTCGTTCGTGATCTTCGTCGGCCTGTTCACCTTGAGCCTGTTCGCCGAATTCATCGCCAACGACCGGCCCCTTGTGGTCTCGTACAAGGGCGAGATCCTGTTTCCCGTCCTGATCGATTATCCGGACGAGAAGTTCGGCGGGTTCTATGCGCGGCCGAACTACCGCTCGGCGGAGACGCGGAAAGAGATCGCCGATCACGGCTGGGCGGTCTGGCCGCCGATCCCCTATTCCTACGACACGATCATCGACGGGCTGCCGACCCCCTCGCCCTCGCCGCCCACCTGGATGCTCACGGACGAGCAATGCCAGGCGGCTGCGAAGCAGAATGGCGCGGAGACCACGGGCCGGGAGGGGTGCAAGGGCCTGGAGATGCACTGGCTCGGCACCGACAACACCACCCGCGACGTGCTGGCCCGCGTCATCTACGGATTTCGCATCTCGGTGCTGTTCGGGCTCATCCTGGCCATCGTCTCCTCGGTGATCGGCGTGATCGCCGGGGCGGTGCAGGGTTATTTCGGCGGCTGGGTCGATCTGTCCCTGCAACGCTTCATCGAGGTCTGGAGCGGCATCCCGACCCTCTACCTCATCATCATCATCTCGGCCTTCATCGCGCCGGGCTTCTTCGTGCTGCTGGGCATCCTGCTGCTGTTCTCCTGGGTGGCCCTGGTCGGCGTGGTGCGCGCCGAGTTCCTGCGAGCGCGCAATTTCGAATATGTCCGCGCCGCCCGTGCGCTCGGCCTCTCCAACATTCGCATCATGAGCCGGCACCTCCTGCCCAACGCCATGGTCGCGACGCTGACCTTCATGCCGTTCATCCTCAACGGCTCGATCGGCACGCTGACCTCCCTCGACTTCCTCGGCTTCGGCCTGCCGCCCGGCTCGGCCTCCCTCGGTGAGTTGCTGGCGCAGGGCAAGGACAACATCCAGGCCCCCTGGCTCGGGCTGACCGGCTTCTTCGTGGTGGCGGTGATGCTGAGCCTGCTCATCTTCGCCGGCGAAGCCGTGCGCGACGCTTTCGACCCCCGCAAGACGTTCAAGTAACAACCACGTCCCAGTAAAAACCGCCTGTCGCGCGAGACCCGCCGGGGTGGGTCTCGCGTTTTAATCCGCCCCGCGCGCCTCCACCGCAGGTTCCGATGGAATCCGATTGGAGCGTCATGCGTTGTCAGGGGCGGCTTCCTCGATCCGGCCGCGAGATTTAATCCTCATGGATCCGGAGATACGATGTCCGACGCCTCGCATACGACGCCGTCCCGCCGCCTCTTCATGGCCGGCAGCCTCGCCGGAATCGGCGGTGTACTGGCTTCCGAGCGCGCCGCCTCGCAGGCGATCCCAACCACCCCCACCGGCCGGCCCGAGCCCAAGCTCGACCAGCCGCCGCCCCTGCCGCGCGACAAGCATCTCGGCTGGGCCGTGGTCGGCCTCGGCGATTTCACCCAGGCCCAGGTTCTGCCCGCTCTGGAACGAGCCCGTCGCTCGAAGACCGTCGCCCTCGTCTCGGGCAATCCGGACAAGGCCAAGGCCGTCGCGGCCCGCTACGGCGTCGAGGCCGGGGGGATCTACGATTACGGCACGATGGGAAAGATGGCCGACAACAAGGACATTGCGGCCGTCTACATCGTGACGCCGAACTCCACCCATGCCGACCTGACCATCAAGGCGCTGGAGGCGGGCAAGCACGTTCTCTGCGAAAAGCCGATGGCCACCAATTCCGCCGATTGCCAGCGGATGATCGACGCCGCCAAGGCCGCCGACCGCCGCCTGATGATCGCCTACCGGGTCCATTGGGAGCCGCATAACCTGCGCGCCAAGGCGATGATGGACAAGGGCGAGTTCGGCGACGTCCGCTTCGCCTCCTCCGACCACCACCGCCCCCTGGAGCCGTCGCGGCCGCGCGACCAGTGGCGCATGCTGAAGGCCGTGGCCGGCGGCGGCTCCCTCGTGGATATCGGCATCTACGGCCTCAACGGCCTGCAATGGTTCTTCGGCG
Organism: Methylobacterium sp. CM6247; assembly: GCF_054817925.1. NCBI lineage: Bacteria > Pseudomonadati > Pseudomonadota > Alphaproteobacteria > Hyphomicrobiales > Methylobacteriaceae > Methylobacterium > Methylobacterium sp. CM6247. The sequence continues at coordinate 1,368,814 of NZ_JBTXKX010000003.1, read as the reverse complement.
AGAGCCCGTCCTCGGTCTCGGCCTCGATGCACTCGCCGGAAGGCGATCCGCGTTTCGGGCAGGTCGAGGACGTGTTCACGGCGCAGCTGGTCTTTCCCTCGGGCCGGCGCGCCACGGTGTCGTCGGGCTACAGCTCCGACAAGAAGCGGATCGACATCTGGGGCGAGAAGGGCGTGGCGACCCTCGATCCCGGCACCGCCTACCAGGGCAACCGGCTCGTCGTCAGCGACGCCAAGCGGGCCGACGAAGTGCTGACGGCAGAAGGCGATGCCGTGCAATTCACCGGCGAGATCGACCACCTCTCGCAGATCGTCGCCGAGGGCGGAGAGCTGCGGACGCCGGGCGAGATGGGCCTGCGCGACGTCCGCCTGATCGAGGCGCTCTACCGGGCGGCGGAGACGCGCCAATGGGTCGATCTCAACCCCGACATGACGATGCGGTCGGGCACGCGCTGAGGATGGATCGGGAGCGGCCCGCAACGGCGTCGCTCCCATACGACATGCTGACGGTGAACAATCGGTCTTGCGTATGGGTCGTGGTGATTCCGGCGAAGAGCGTACAGGGACGAATCGCGGGTTATGGACGCCTATGTCATCATGCTCGGGGGCTTTGGCGCCCTCGTGCTCCTCACCGCCTGGCTGCCGATGGTGCTTCGGCAGCTGCCGCTGTCGCTGCCGATCTGCTGCGTCGCGATCGGGGCCGGCCTCTCGCTGATCCCCGGAATCGCCGACTTCTCCCCCCGGCCCCAGCAGCATCTGCGCCTGATCGAGAAGGTCAGCGAATTCGTCGTCATCATCTCGCTGATGGGGGCCGGGCTGAAGCTCGACCGCAGGGTCGGCTGGAAAAGCTGGATGGTGACATGGCGCCTCCTCGCCTTCGCCATGCCGCTGACGATCCTGATCCTCGGGTTCCTGGCCTCGCATCTCCTCGCCCTCGGCCTCGCCTCGTCCCTCCTGATCGCCGCCGCCCTCGCGCCGACCGATCCGGTCCTCGCCTCCGAGGTCCAGGTCGGCCCGCCGTCACAGGGCGTCGAGGACGATATGCGGTTCGGCCTCACCTCCGAGGCCGGGCTCAATGACGGGCTCGCCTTCCCGTTCGTTCACCTCGCCATCGCCCTCGTGGCCGCGAACGGCCTGAGCGCCGCCGGGTGGACCGAATGGGTCGGCGTGTCGCTGGTGTGGAAGATCCTGGCCGGCGTCGCGCTGGGTGCCGCGATCGGACGGGGCTTCGGCTGGCTGACCTTCCATCTGCCGAACCGGGCACGGCTCTCGCGGACGGGCGACGGTTTCGTCGCCCTCGGCATCACCTGCCTGACCTATGCCGCCGTCGAGGCCGTGCATGGCTACGGCTTCATCGGCGTCTTCGTCGCGGCATTGGCCATGCGCTGGTCCGACCACGGCCACGATTACCATCACGCATTGCACGGGTCGGCCGAAGCGTTCGAGCGCCTGACGATGATGATCCTTCTCGTCGGCTTCGGACTTGCCATCGGCGGCGGACTCCTGCGCGACCTCACCTGGGCGGGCGTCGCCTTCGCGCTTCTGGTCATCTTCGTGGTCCGGCCGCTCTGCGGCTGGATCAGCCTCCTCGGGCACGATCAGCCCGCGGCCGAACGGGCGGTGATCAGCATCTTCGGGATCAGGGGGCTCGGCACGATCTACTATCTCGCCTACGCCTCCGGCCATGCGGCCTTCGAGGGGGCGAGCCTGCTCTGGAGCACGGCGGGATTGACCATCCTGCTCTCCATCGTCCTGCACGGGATAAGCGTCTCGCCGATCCTCGGCTTTCTCGACCGCCGCAGCGGGCGCGATACCGAGAGCGCCCAGATGGACCTGCCGCTGGGCTCCTCCCCGGCCGAATGAGACCTCTCGGCAGAGCGAAATCGGCGCCCGTATTGACTGGGCACCGGCGGAAATTTCCCTCCATGCTCGAAAATAAAACCCAAGTTTTTCATGGCATTTGCTAAATCCCGCCATTGAGAGTACATAACAGAGATCGAAGCGTGATCAGATTTTCATCTGTGTGAGCCAGAGAGCTTTCGCAGAGCGGAAGTCGGGTGCGAATCGAGACAACGGAGAAGGCCGTACATCTTCGTGCGGACCTCCGAACTATGATGCCCGCAAGGGCGAAGGATTATGATGGCTGTCGGTACTGTTAAGTGGTTCAACGAGCAAAAGGGCTTCGGCTTCATCCAGCCGGATAACGGCGGCAACGATGTGTTCGTGCACATCTCCGCTGTCGAGCGCGCAGGAATGCGTGGTCTCGCCGAAGGCCAGAAGGTCTCCTACGAAATGGAAACCGACAAGCGCAGCGGCAAGCAGTCCGCCGGCAATCTCCAGGCCGCCTGAACCATATCGCATATGGGCCATGTGAGGCTCCTACGAGAGCCTGACATTGGACAAGGAGCCGCTCTCCATTGGAGAGCGGCTTCCTGCGTTTTTATCCATCTCCCGACCGGTTCGGTTCGGAGCCTCGTCCACTGTCCCGCGGTCGTTCCCGGCCGCTTCCCAGACCAGGATTCTGTGTGAGCCAATTCAACGAAAACTCCATGACCGACCGCCTCAAGGCTTCGCAAGAAGCCCGTCAGGCCGCCCTGGCGCGTTTCCGCGACCGGCCGGCCGCTGACGATCCGACGGTTCTCGCCCGCAAGGCCGAGCGTGAGGCCATTGCCCGTGAGCGCGAGATCCGCGTCGCCGCCCGTGAGGCCGAGCGCGCCGCCGCCGCCGCCCAGGCTGTCGCCGAGGCCGAGGCCGAGCGTGAGCGCCAGGCCATCGAAGCGGCCCGCGTCGCCGAAGAGAAGATCGCCCTCGCCGCCGCCGCTCGCATCGAGCAGAAGCAGCAGCGCGATGCCCGCTACGCCGCCCGCAAGGCGAAGGCGCGCAAGTAAGGCATTCGCCTCCGAAGCCTCCGGCCTCGCGGCGGATTCCGCCCTGCGAGAGCCGATGTTTCGGAACGAACTACCGGACGGCTTTACCGAACATGACGTTCGATGATGGCGCTGTCCGGCTGCGATGTCGTGGCCGCTCCGGCATGATCGGGGCAGCGACGGTCAATGGGTTGGCTCGGTCCTTCGTGTGGGTTCGAGCGCAGGGTGGCATCTCCGGACGGGGTTGCCGCCCATCTCGTCCTTTTCCGCAAGGCAGGCCGATGTTCGGTCCTGTGCCTTCCGGCAAGGCGACGCGCGACCACGAATACCCGTCCGAGGACGCAGAACCGTTTGCGTCCGCTCAGAAAGGCATATCTCATGGCCCATAAATTCAAGCTCGGGCAGCGCGTGCGCCGCGAGCGCATCGGCTATGCCGATCTCAAGGCCGATCCGACCGACGTGTTCGAGATCGTCCGCCTCGTTCCCGAGGACCAGACCGGCGAGCCGTTCTACCGGATCAAGGCCGGCGGAGCCGAGCGCGCCGTCCGCGAAGGCGAGATCACCCTCGCCTTGTGAGGCTGTCGCCGCTCCGGCCACCTGCTGGAGACAATCGGAAAAAGGCCCCGCATCCTTCGATGCGGGGCCTTTTTTCATGTCTCGATACGGAGAAATTAGGGCTTAGTGGCCGCCCTCGGTGGCATTGCGGGTCGCCTCGTAGAGGAACCATGTCCGCTCTTCGGACTGGTTGATCCACTCTTCCAGCAGGCTGGTGGTGGAGACGTCCTTGGCCTCGTCCGTCACCTCGTGGAGCTCACGCATGTTGGCGGTGAGAGTCTTGTTGTCGTCGCGCAGCTCGGCCAGCATTTCGAGGGGGCTGACATACTCGGCGTCGTTGTCCTCGACGCGGGACAGCCGCGAGGCCTGACCGAGCGACCGCAGGGTCGTGCCGCCGATCTTGCGGGCGCGCTCTCCGACGTCGTCGATGATGGCGAAGATCTGCTGCGACTGCTCGTCGAGCATCAGGTGATAGTCGCGAAAGTTCGGGCCGCTCACGTGCCAGTGGAAGTTCTTCGTCTTCACGTACAAGGCGAAGAGGTCCGACAGCAGCACGGTCAGGCCCTCGGCGATCTTCTTCGTCGCCTCGGGGGCGAGATCGGTCGGGGTGTTCAGGCGATCCCCATCGACACGCGTACGCCCGCTCAAACTCTTTGCCATGACGTCATAACTCCGGTTGAATTCCGATCGTGGGCGGCGCTCAGCGCACACCCTGTGACGGGAAGAAGCCAGAGAGGCGAGGGAAGTTCCGATTCCCGGGCCGCAGCACGGTGACGCTCGCGCTGTCGTGACACTCATACGGCCCCGAATGCCGGCGCTGGGGTGTAATCCGGCGGGCGGCGCCCGCCGGCAACGACCGGATTCAGGTCAGCACGACGACCCGCGTGCCGATCTCGACGCGGCCGTAGAGGTCGATCACGTCCTGGTTGATCATGCGGATGCAGCCGGACGAGACGCTGAGACCGATGGATTCGGGCTCCAGGGTGCCGTGGATCCGGTAGAGCGTGTCCTTGTTGTCCTGCCAGAGGTAATGCGCCCGTGCGCCGAGCGGATTGCGGGAGCCGCCGGGCACGCCGAGGCCGCTCTGGAGCTGGGTCACCGACCGGGCGAGCTTGGGCGTCCGCGCGATCATCTCCTTGGGCGGATACCAATCCGGCCACATCTGCTTGGAATTCACCGTCGAGACACCGGACCAGGAGAAGCCCTGCTTGCCGACGCCGACGCCGTAGCGTCGCGCCCGCCCGTTGGGCTGGACCAGGGTGAGGTGGTGCGCGCGCGGATCGACCACGATGGTGCCCGGAGGCTCCGCGCCCGTATAGGCGATCTCCTGGCGAAGGAAGTTCGGGTTCGCTTTGCGCCAGTTGAAGGCATGGACCGGGAAAGGCTCGTCGGTGATCGCCGCATAGGCCCGAGCGTAGTCGATCGGCCCATTGTCCACCGGACGCGAGACGGGGTTGCCCTGGTTCGCCGGCGGCTGCTCGGCACGGCGGCGGGCGTTCGGATCGGCATAGGGATCAGAATCGGGGTCGTCCTCGAAACGCGGTGCGGTGGCGCGCTCACGATAGGGCTCGTAGCGACCGCCACGGCGGCGATAGAGCCGTCCGGCCTCGTCCCGGTAGAGACGGTCGTCGTCATAGGGGCCGTATCCGTCGTCGGATTCGATGGCGAGGCGGCCACGGACCTGGGCCAGAGCGGCGAGCGGTGAACCGGCCAGGACCAGGGTCGCGCCGGCGCCGCTCAGCAGGGTCCGCCGGCTGAAGGGAAGAGTGGGACGCTCGATGAGGGGGCGTTCGGACATGAGGTACTCAAAGATGGGCCGCTCGCCAGGGCGCGAGGACTAAAGCCAAGATTGGGCGGTGACTTAGCAAGACCAGGGGCCGCCGTCACGCCGGGCCGTCGCTCATCAGCATTGCGGTACGATCGGACCGGCGGCACGGTCCGGGAAGGGAGAATCCACCGACCTTTCATCATGCCGCGAGAATATGCGGGAGATGTCCGATTTCATCGATCCTTGCGATTGCAAAAATATCCATCCGCATCGACATAAGGCGCTGCATTTCAACACCATCACATCTTTGGAAGACGGACGAATCCTGTGCCGATCTCTTCTTTCGCACGCCTCGGCGCGTCGGTCCTGACGCTCGCCTTCGGGCTGACACTCGCGGGGGAGAACCCAGCTTTCGCGGGTCCGAAGCCCGCCCTCTCGTCGACGGCGGCCAAGGCCGTCGACTCCGCCAAGGCCGGAGCCTCCCGGACGAAAACCGCCAAAAGATCGCGGACGGTGAAGGCCAACACGGTGAAGACGAAGGCTGCGCCCGTCGCCACCGGATCCGTCGCCAAGGAGGCCGCCGAGACCACCTCGACGGAGGCACCCGGCGTCACCTGGACCTCGGCCGAGCCGGACGAACTCCGCTGCGGTCGCAGCCGCCGCAAGCTGTGGCAGGCGGGCGAAGGCTGGGTGGTCAAGAACGTGACGGTCTGCCGTTAAGCGTCTTTGCGACAAGCCGAGGCGGGCCGCCGGGTAGGACCGGTGGCGGCGGCGCGCTACAAGCCTCCTCGCCGCACAGACGATGTCCGGGCGAGTTGGAGGCGATGACGTGATCCGCGTGCTGCATACGGGCGACTGGCATATCGGGCAGTCACTGCGCGGCTATTCGCGCACCCACGAGCATGCGAGGGCGCTGGCCCATCTCGAAGCCATCGTCGTCGGCCACGAGGTCGACGCCCTCGTGGTGGCGGGCGACGTCTACGACAGCCAGAACCCGTCGGGCGAGGCGCAGGCTTTGCTCTACGAGGTGCTGGTGCGCCTGCACCGGGCGCGCCCTTCCATGACCATCGTCCTCACCGCCGGCAATCACGACGCGGCCGGGCGCCTCGAAGCGCCGAGCCCGATCCTCGAGGCCATCGGGGTTCGGGTCATCGGCAATGTCCGCCGCCGCGACGGCGCCCTGTCCATCGAGCGTCATCTCGTGCCGATCTTCAGGAACGGCGATGTGGCGGCGCAGATCCTGGCCGTGTCCTATCCCACCGCCGCCTGCCTGCCGCAGATGCGCCGGGAGGAGGGCTCCCCCATCGTCCGGGCCGTGCGGGCCCTCTACGCCCAGGTGATGGAGGCGGCGGCCCCGCATCTCTCCGGCCTGCCGCTTCTCCTCACCGGGCATCTGCACGTGGCCGGGGGAACCGAATCGGAGGGGGCCGAGCGCCGCATCCTGGTCGGAGGCGAACATGCCGTGCCGCCCGACGTGTTCCCGGTGGAGGCCGATTACGTGGCGCTGGGCCATCTCCACAAGGCCCAGACCATCGGCGGCGGAATGGTGCGGTATTCCGGCTCGCTGATCCCGCTCTCGGCCACCGAGCAGCCCTACGCGCATGGGGTCAGCCTCGTCACCCTCGGCGACGGACCGGCCCGGGTGGAACACATCCCGATCCCGCGCCCGGTTCCGTTCCTGCGCCTGCCGCCGCGCGGCGACATGCGGCTCTCCGAACTCGGCGACCATCTCAAGGCGCTGGGCCTCGACCCGGCCCTGCCGATGGAGGAGCGGCCCTATATCCAGGTCCGGCTGGCCCGCGAGGGGCTGGGGCCGGGCCACCGCGCGGAGGTGGACCGGATCGCCGAAGGCTTCCCCGTCCGCATCGTCGATACCCGCGTGACGGCAGCGGCCGATCCGGTCGCGGAGGCCGTCGACGCGGCGCCGCTGGTGCGCCTGTCCGAGCGCGACCCGGAAGACCTCTTCCGCCTCGCCTTCGCGCGCGTTCGGGGCACCCCGCCGGAGCCGGCGCATCTGGAGGTGTTCCACCGGGTCCGGGCCGAGGCCGAGGCCTGAATTCGTCAGCTGTTTGATCGGATTGATCGGCTAATGCCCATGGCAAGGTCGATCATCCAAGCCGAGCGCCTCAGGATGAGGTGAAGCCTTGGACAAACACCTTAAACAGGCTCTCGGGGGGTCGGTCCCGACGAACCGGTCCTTGTCACGCCGCCGTTACCCTGTACATATTATAATTCGATTGTGCGCCATCGAGTTTTGCCGGCCTATGCCGATGCGAGCCGGGCGACGGGGGAAACAGCGCCATGAAATCTACGATCGTCGCCACCGGCTGCGCCATGGCGCTCGCCCTCGCCTCTCCGGTTCAAGCCGAGGAGGCGGATGCCGCCGCCATCGTCAACGGCCAGTTCGTGGCCGGTGGCAACAAGCCCGGCGTGCGGGCCAGCGGCGCCAAGGGCGTCTGCCTCACCGGGCAGTTCACGCCCTCGGCCGAGGCTGCGGGGCTGTCCAAGGCACCGCATTTCGCCAAGACTGTGCCGGTGACGGCGCGCTTCTCCATGGGCGGCAGCAACCCGGGCATCTCGGACAAGGCCAAGCCGGTGACGCGGGGCTTCGCCATGCGCCTGCGCGACCCGGCGGGCGACCTCGTCCTCGTCATCATTTCCGCGCCGGTCTTCTCGGCCCGCACGCCCCAGCAGCTGTTCGATTTCGTCTCGGTCCGCGCGCCCGGCCCCGACGGCAAACCCGATGCCGAGAAGGTCAAGGCTTTCGCCGCCGCCCATCCGGAGACCACGAAACAGGCGGCCTGGCTCAATGCGCGCCCGGTTCCGGCGAGCTATGCCGGCGTCGATTACTGGGGCGTCCATGCCTATACGCTGACGAACGCCAAGGGCGAGGCGCAGGTGGTGAAGCTGAAGACCGTCGCGGATGCGGGACAGCTCGGCCTGAGCGAAGACGACCTCAAGGCCAAGCCCGACAGCTTCTATGCCAATGAGTTGAAGGATCGCCTCGCCAAGGGGCCGGCCACCTTCTCCCTGGTGGCGATCCACGGCGAGGCCGGCGACCCCACCGCCGACCCGACCGCCCTGTGGCCCGAAGACAGCCGCAAGAGCACGACGCTCGGCACCCTCGCGATCACGGCTCTCGAGCCCGCCGCCACCTGCGACGCGGCCACGTTCGATCCGGTGGTGGACCTCCCCGCCGGCATCGCCGGCCCGGCTGACGACCCGATGTTCGCGATCCGCTCGCCGGCCTATGCGGTGTCGTTGTCGCGCCGCGCCCAATAGAGAGACGCTCGACCCGCCTGCCCGGTCGCGAGGGGATCACGCGACCGGGCAGGCCGGAGGACGGCGCGGACGTCAGAAGATGAAGCTGCCTTCCGTCACGGAATCGGCCGTGACGCCGAGCAGGATGATCTTGTTCGAGGCTCCGGTGTCACCCGTGAAGGTGATGATCGTGTTGGCCTCGCCGTGGAACGATCCGATCTTCACGTCATCCATGCTGCCCGTGATGACACCGATGTGAAGCACATCCTCGGTCACATCGAACTTGCGGATGACATCGCGGCCATCGCCCGAGACGAACTCGAAGGTGTCGGCGCCCGCGCCGCCGAAGAGGGAATCGCCGCCCTTGCCGCCGGTGATGTAGTCGCTGCCCTTTCCAGCCACGATGCGGTCGGCGCCGTCCGTGCCGGTGATCGTGGAGCCGCCAACGGCCAGGCTCTGCGAATAGATCTTCGCACCGATATCGACGCCCGTCATGCTGAGGGCCGCCCCATCGCGGACATAGACCTTCTCTATGCTGGCCAAGCCGGTGAACGAAGCGTCGGTCAGGGCGACGGCACTGCCTTTGTTTACGAAGAGCAGGTCCGTCCCCTCGCCACCATCCACCATCATGGGCGAACTGCTGATGACGAGGCGATCGTTGCCATCCCGACCGTACAATTCGTCGGAACCGCCATTGCCGTTCAGGGTATTGGCGTCGCCGTTTCCGGACAGGACGTCATCGGTCGTGCTGCCGAGGATGCTTTCGAACCCCCATTGGTCATCCCCCTCCGCGTCGCCACCGGATCCAATTCTTTGCTCAAGATCGATGGTCACGCCTGTTTCGGAATGCGCGTAGCTCAACGTATCGATGCCGCCGCCGCCGGTGAGATAGTCGGCACCATCGCCGCCTTCGATGACATTGTTCGCCGAGTCGCCGTCAATGGTGTCTCCATACTGCGAGCCGCGAATGTTGGCGATGTTCGAGAATGTATCCGCGACGATGGTCCCTAGGCCATCGTTGGCTGTGCCGCGTGCCATGTCGATGCCCAGACCATACGAATCACCGAAACTGGGCGCATCGAAATGCTCATAGCTCAGCGTGTTCGTGCCGGCTCCGCCGTCGAAGGTGTTGGCGCCGCGACCGCCCTCCAGGGTATCGTTGCCGCCGCCGCCGTTCAGGACGTCGTCGCCATCGCCCGTGCGGAACACATCCCCGAAATCCCCGCCGGTGACCCGCGTGATTTTATCGAAGTCGCTGGAATCGCCGTAGAGGCCAGCCATCTGGGTCGTCAGTTGGAAGATCTGGTCCTCATATTCAATCCCCGGCCCATCCAAGAAGTATACAAGAGAAGTTCCAGAATCTTCATATCCATCAATCACGGAACCAGGGCCGAAATCGAGCGTCCTGGCCTCCGTGTTGATTAATGATTGATATCCAATATTGAAATTTTCGGGATCGTAGTTGCCGTTCAACGTATAACGAAATTGAGCCATCTTGATCACCCACAGAACAGGTTCGCGCTAAAACCGCTCTGCTTCGATATGACTCTACCATTTAAAATACAGTTATGGCTTTATCTGGAAAAAGCTGGATAAAGCCCTTCCGAGCCAAAAGCTGCCCCCCTTGCGGGCGGGTGACGAGCGGCGCCACCCTCGCGCCGGGCCGCACCGAAGGGGGGGGCGAGGGCAGGATGCCGTCCTCAGCCCCGGCCGGAGGCGACCGTGTCCTCGATGCGGCCGGCCAGCACCCGCATGCCAAAGGACCGTTGCCGACGACAGTGCTCGGCATAGGCGATAGCCCGGTCGCGCTGGGATCACGCGACCGGGCAGGCTGGATGACGGTTCGGGCGTCAGAGGATGAAGCTACCCTCCGACAGGGTACCGAACGCGACGTCGATCAAGATGATCTTGTCGGTCGGTCCGGATTCGCGGGTCAGGGTGATGAGCGTGCTGTCGCCGCCTTGGAACGACCGGACGTCCAGGCCATCCGTGTCGCCGTCGAGGCTACTGAGGTCGATCTTGTCGTTGATCGCGTCGAACTTGCGGATGACGTCGCGGCCATCGCCCGCGGCGAAGACGAAGGTGTCGGCGCCCGCGCCGCCGAAGAGGGCATCGCCACCCTGACCGCCGGTGATGTCGTCGCCGCCCTTTCCGGCCACGATGCGGTCGGCTCCGTCCGTGCCGGTGATCGTGGAGCCGCCATCGGCCAGGCTCTGCGAATAGATCTTCGTGCCGACATCGACACCCAACATGCTGAGGGTTGCCCCGTCGCGGACATAGACCTTCTCGATGCTGGCCAAGCCGGTGAACGAGACGTCGGTGAGCTCGACGGTGCTGTCCTTGAGAATGAAGAGCAGGTCCGTTCCCTCGTCGCCCTGCACCTTCGCGGGCGAGCTGCTGAGGACGAGGCGATCGTCGCCACGCCGGCCATACAATTCGTCGGAACCGCCATTGCCGTTCAGCGTGTTGGCGTCGCCGTTTCCGTAAAGCACATCATTGGACGTACTGCCGAGGATGTTCTCGAACAATTCGTATGTATCTCCCTCCGCGTCACCGCCGAAGCCGTCACCTTCTCGGAGATCAACAATCACGCCAGCACTCGAATGTTTGAAGCTCAACGTATCGATACCATTGCCACCGATCATATCGTCTACGCCTGCACCGCCTTCGATGACGTTGTTTGCCGCGTCGCCTTCAATGGTGTCGGCATAGTGCGTGCCGCGAATGTTAGAAATATTCGAGAATGTATCCAAGACGATGCTGTCAGTGCCATCGCTGGCTGTGCCGCTCACCATGTCGATGCCCACACCATACGAATCGTCGAAACTGGGCGCATCGAAATGCTCGTAGCTCAGCGTGTTCGTACCCGTGCCGCCATCGAAGGTGTTTCTGCCGCGACCGCCCTCCAGCACATCGTTGCCGCCGCCGCCATTCAGGGCGTCGTCGCCGTCGCCGTCGCCGGTGCGAAACATATCCCCGAAATTTCCGCCAGTGATCCGCGTGACGTAATCGAAGTCGCTGGAATCGCCATAGAGACCGGCAGACCGGGTCGTCAGGTTGAAGGGAAGGGCATGCGCTACTAATTCCGGGCCATCGACCAAGTATATAAATTCGTCTCCAAAAAAATCATACCCTTGCACTGCCGATCCAGGACCAAAGTCGAGCGTCCTAGCTTCCGTGGTGATTGGCTGTTGATATTTTAACTCGGATTTTTCGAAGTCGTAATTGCCGTTCGACGTATAACGAAATTGAGCCATCCTGAATCCCCACAGAACAGATTCGTGCTAAACCCGCTATTATTCAATACGACACACCTATTTAAAATACAAACATGGCCTTGTCTGAAGATAGCCGGATAAAGTCTTTTCGAGCCAAAGACTTTCCTCCCTGCGGGCGGGTGACGAGCGGCGCTACCCTCGCGCCGGGCTGCATCGAAGGGGGCGAGGGCCGGATGCCGTCCTTAAGCCCCGCCCGGAGGCGATCATGTCCTCAATGCGGCCGGCCGGCACCCGCATGCCAGAGGACCGTTGCCGACCACGGTGCTCGGCATAGACGATTGCCCGGTCGCGCTGCTGGGATCGCGCGACCGGGCAGGCCGGAGGAGGGTGCAGACCTTAGAAGACGAAGCTGCCTTCCGTCACGGAATCGGCCGTTACGCCGAGCAGGATGATCTTGTCGGACGGTCCGGAATCGCCCGTGAACGTGATGATCGTGTTGGCCTCGCCGTGGAAAGATCCGATCTTCAGCCCATCCATGCTGCTCGCGAGCATGCTGACGTCGATGACGTCGCTGCCCGCCTCGAACCTGCGAATGACATCGCGGCCATCACCCGAGGCGAAGATGAAGACGTTGGCTCCCGCGCCGGCGAAGAGGGCATCGCCACCCTGACCGCCGTTGAGGGTGTCGCCGCCCTTTCCGGCCACGATGCGGTCGGCACTGTCCGTGCCAGTGATGATGGAGAAACCGTTGGCCTGGCTCTGCGAATAGATCTTCGTGCCGACATCGACACCCGTCATGTCGAGAGCTGCCTGGTTGCGGACGTAGACCTTCTCGATACTGGCAGAGCTGGTGAACGAAAGCTCGGTGAGCTCGACAAGGTTGCCCGTGAGGATGAAGAGCAGGTCCGTTCCCTCGTCGCCCTGCACCTTCGCGGGCGAGCTGCTGAGGACGAGGCGATCGTCGCCACCCCGTCCGTACAATTCGTCAGCGCCGCCATTGCCGTACAGCGTGTTGGCACCGCCGTCTCCGTAGAGTGCATCGCCGAACGTACTGCCGAGAATGTTCTTGAACGATGTAAATTGATCATCCTCCGCGTCGCCTCCGATACCAAATTCTCGATCAAGATCGACATTCACGCTCTCGCTCGAATGCGCATAGCTCAGAGTATCGAGGCCACCACCGCCGATCATTTCGTCATCACCCGCACCGCCTTCTATGACGTTGCTGTGATTGTCACCGGTTACACCATCTTTATACAGCGATCCTCGAACATTTGAGATATTCGAGAACGTATCTTTGACGGCCGTGCCAGTTGACCAATCGCTGGCTTGGCCGGTCGACAAGTCGACAATCATTCCGAACGAGCCGCCGGGCGTATCGAAATGCTCGTAGCTCAGCGTGTTCGTGCCCGTGCCGCCGTCGAAGGCGTTGGCGCCGCGACCGCCCTCCAGCACATCGTTGCCGCCGCCGCCGTTCAGGACGTCGTCGCCGTCGCCCGTGCGGAACACATCCCCGAAATCCCCGCCGGTGACCCGCGTGACGTAGTCGAAGTCGCTAGAATCGCCGTAGAGGCCGACTTCCTGGATCGTCACGCCGGAGGAACGGAATACCGCCTCGAATTCCGGGCCATCTATCAAGTAGATAAACTCGTCTCCATATTGGCTATACCCTGAAATCGCCGATCCGGGACCGAAATCGAGCGTCCTGGCTTCCGTGTTGATTGAATCTTGATATTTTAACTCGGATTTGTCGAAGTCATAATTGCCGTTCGCCGTATAACGAAATTGCGCCATCTTGAACCCCTACAGAACAGGTTTGTGCCGAAACCGATCTGATCCAATATGACTCCGCTATTTAAAATACAGTTAGGTCTTTGTCTGAAAACAGCCGGATAAACCCCTTCCGAGCCAAAGACTCTCCTCCCTACGGGCGGGTGACGAGCGCCGCCACCCTCGCGTCGGGCCGCCCCGAAGGGAGACGAGGGTTCGGGTGCCGTCCTCAGCCCTACCCGGAGGCGATCATGTCCTTGATCCGGCCGGCCAGCGCTTCCATCACGAAGGGCTTGGTCAGCACCTGCATGCCGGGCTCGAGATGCCCGTTGCCGACCACGGCGTTCTCGGCATAGCCGGTGATGAACAGGATCTTGAGGTCGGGCCGCGCCACCCGAGCCGCGTCGGCCATCTGGCGGCCGTTCATGCCGCCGGGCAGGCCGACATCGGTGACGAGGAGGTCGATGCGCACGTCCGATTGCAGCACCTTGAGGCCGGAGGCCCCGTCTGCCGCCTCGATGGCGGTGTAGCCGAGCTCTTCGAGCACCTCGGTCACGAGCATGCGCACGGTGGGCTCGTCATCGACGATGAGCACGGTCTCGCCCCGTTGCGCGCGCGGCGCGGCGGCGAAGGCGCCGGCCTCGTCCACCTCGGAGGCTTCGCCGTAATGGCGCGGCAGGTAGAGGCACATGGTCGTGCCCTCGCCGAGTTCGGAATAGATCCGCACCTCGCCGCCCGATTGCCGCACGAAGCCGTAGATCATCGACAGGCCGAGGCCGGTGCCCTCGCCCAGCGGCTTGGTGGTGAAGAACGGATCGAAGGCGCGGGCGATCACCTCCGGCGTCATGCCGGTGCCATTGTCGCTGACGCAGAGGGAGAGATACTGGCCGGGTTCGAGGTTGCGTTCGCGGGCGGCGTGCCCGTCGAGCCATTTGTTGGCGGTCTCGATGGTGAGGCGGCCGCCATCCGGCATGGCGTCGCGCGCGTTGATGCAGAGGTTCAGCAGCGCGTTCTCGAGCTGGTTGGGGTCCACCAAAGCCGGCCACAGGCCCGCTGCGCCGACCACCTCGATCGTCACCGCCGGCCCGACCGTGCGGCGGATCAGTTCCTCCATCCCCGAGACCAGGGCGTTCACGTTGGTGGGCTTCGGGTCCAGCGTCTGGCGACGCGAGAAGGCCAGCAGCCGATGGGTCAGGGCCGCCGCCCGGCGCGAGGCGCCCTGCGCGGCGTTGATGTAGCGGTCGAGTTCGGTCAGGCGCCCCTGCGCCATGCGGGTCTGCAGCAATTCGAGACTGCCCGAAATGCCGGTGAGCAGGTTGTTGAAGTCGTGGGCGATGCCGCCGGTGAGCTGGCCCACCGCCTCCATCTTCTGCGATTGACGCAGGGCCTCCTGGGTCTGGGCGAGAGCGGCCTCGCGGGCCTTCTCCTCGGTGATGTCGCGCGCCACCGCGTAGAAAACGTCGCCCACCGGCGCGCTGACCCAATCGAACCAGCGATACTCGCCGGCCGCCGTGCGGATCTGGTTCTGGTGCCGCATGGTGCGGCCCTGGCGCATCGCCTCGACGACACCGGCGCTGACATCGAGGAAATCCGGGTGGATGATCTGCCAGAACGGCGTCGCCAGCAGGGTCGCCTCGTCGTAGCCGAGCATCTTGCTCCAGGCCGGGTTCACGCTGAGGAACTGGCCGCCCAGGGTGCCCGACATCAGCAGGTCGGGGATCAGCGTCCAGATCCGCACGCGTTCCTGGATGCGCTCGGCGATCTCGCGTTCGAGCTCCGCCCGCGAGCGGGCCAGCACGTCGCGCGCCTCGACGATGTCCTGGATCTCGGTGCAGGTGCCGAACCAGCGCACGATCCGGCCGCCTGTGTCGCGCACGGGCTGCGCCCGCCCCAGCACCCAGCGGTACTGGCCCGACCGGTGCCGCAGGCGATACTCGATATGGTAGGGCTCGCCCGTCTCCAGGCTATGGCGCCAGACCGTCCAGGCCTTGTCCTGGTCGTCGGGGTGGAAGAGGCCGTTCCAGCCCGCGCCGTCGGTGGAACCCGCCGGGACGCCGGTATAGTCGTACCAGCGTTGATTGAAGTAATCGTGGTGCCCGTCCGGCAGGGTCGACCACACCATATGGTCGATGGAATCGGCGATGGCCTGGAAACGCCCTTCGCTCTGGCGCAGGCGCTCCTCCGCCTCCCGGCGCTCGTCGATGTCGATGACCGAGCCGACATAGCCGAGGAATTCGCCCTCCGTGCCGAAGCGCGGGGTCGCCGCATCGATGGCCCAGCGATAGGTGCCGTCGGCCCGGCGCAGGCGATACTCGACCCGGAAGGGCTCATGCGAAGCATTGGCGGACAGGAAGGTGTCCGCCGCCAGCCCCTCGTCGTCGGGATGCGTCGCCTTGGTCCAGCCGAGGCCGAGGGCCTCCGCCTCGGTCTGCCCGGTGAACTCGTACCAGCGCCGGTTCAGATAGATGCAGGACCCGTCCGGAATCGTGACCCACATCATCACGGGGGCGTGGTCCGCCATGTTGCGGAACCGCGCCTCGCTCTCCGTCAGCGCTTCGGCCTGCGCCCTGCGCTGGGTCTCGTCCCGGGCGATCCGAAGGAAGCCGGGCGAGCGGCCCTGCAGGTCCGGCGGCAGCCGGTGGAGGGAGCCGGCGAGGAACACGCGCGTCCCGTCCGAACGCTGGTGCCAGCGCTCGGCATCGGCGCGGCCGGTCTCGACGGCCCTGGAGATCTCCCCGGCATCGATCCCCTTCGCCCGGTCCTCCTGCGTGAAGATCATCGAACCGTGACGGCCGAGCGCATCGGCGACGCTCCAGCCGAGAACCTCGACGGCGCCCGCCGACCAGCTCGTGATGACGCCCTGCGGGTTCATGGTGAAGACGACGTGGTCGCGCGCGCCCTCCATCACGAGGCGCAGGCGCTCCTCACGCTCGCGCAGGGCCTCTTCGGACGCTCTGCGCTCGCTGATGTCGCGGTAGAAGACCGAGAGGCCGCTTCCCGACGGGTAGACCCGCACCTCGATCCAGATGTCCTGCTGCGTCGAGGTATGGCGGTAGGTGAGTTCGGCCGAGGCCCGCTCGGCCATGGCGCGGCGGTAGAGCGGCCAGGTCGGCATCCGCTCGGCATCCGGCCACACGTCGAGGAGGTGACGGCCGAGGATCGCCTCGGAGGGACGCCCGTCGAGGCGCAGGCCCTCGGCGTTGATGCGGCGGACACGGAAATCGCGGTCGAGCAGGAGGAAGCCCTCGCCCATCCCGTCGAGGACGCCCCGCACCTCGGCCTCGCTCTCGCGCAGCCGGGTCTCGGCGCCGACCCGGCCGGTCGTCTCGGTGCAGGCGCAGAAGAAACCCGCGACGGAGCCGTCCTCTTCCCGCACCGGCGTGTAGGAGAAGGCGAAATGCGTCTCCTCAGGAAAGCCGTTGCGTTCCATGACGAAGGAGACATCGTCCATCTGGATGGAGAGTCCCGCATAGGCATCGGCGACAATGGGCGCGAGGTCGCTCCAGATCTCCGACCAGACCTCCGCGATGGGCCGCCCCATCGCGTCCGGGTGCTTGTGGCCGAGCAACAGCGCATAGGCGTCGTTGTAGAGGACGATCCGCGACGGCCCCCAGGTGATGAACATGGGCTGGCGCGAGGCGACCATCATCGCCGTCAGCGTGCGGAGGGAAACAGGCCAGGACTCGAAGGGTCCGAGGGGCGTCGCAGACCAATCCGCGGCCTCGATCAGCGCGCCGCACTCGCCGCCGTTCACGAGGACACTCACTGCCACCCTTCCTTCGTCGCCATGCTCGATGCAGGATGGCCCGATGCGGGATCGGATCGCGCGCCCGCACAGAAGCGATGCCTCTGCCAACGGCCAAGGTCGACCCGCCGTTCCCCGCCGGAGCCCGTGCCAAGGGGGCCTTCACCGGGGGGAAGGTCTCGCATCGTCATCGCGGCCCGATGACACGAGCCGGTGTCCGATGTCAAAGTCGCGGCGCCTGCCGGTCAGTATCTCCGTTTGAAAGGTCGCCCTGAAAGATCGCCCCCAGGCTCCCGTTCCGATTCCTGGTGGTGGAAATCCGACGCTTGGTACCGATCGCTCAACGTCCGGGAAGGGTGGATTTTCGCCAGTCTGCTTTTGGGCGAGGAACGCCCTTGACGGGCATCATCCAAGGCTTCGTCGGACTCCCACTTGAAAGCTTCGATCAATGAGCGGGAGACGCCGGCACCGATCTGAGGAGCCGACCCCGATGAGGTCCTCACGTCTCGCCCAGCTACGTCCAGACGTTCTGCAACGTCCCCTGTCCGCCGATCCGCTAGGGCTCGCGCCGCTTGCTACAGCACGCCTGAGGTGAGGTGCCGTGACAAGACGGCCAAATGCTTATGAGGGCTCGAGAGCGGAGAACCCATCCCGGCCGGCGGCGACCCGTTCCTGTGAGGCGCGTGCGACGTGCTGGCAGACCACCCACGGCGATATCTTGCGTAGGTGGCCCAGAGCTCTGAGAATCAAGAAGCCCTGGCCGAACGCAAAGTGTCCGGCCAGGGCGTGTCACGGGTTTACGCCACCAGGAAGTCGGCGTGGGTCAGCGTGACCTTGGTGTCGATGACGGCGAACTGGATGGCCGTTTTGGCCGTGCCGCTACCATCGGCGTCGTAGGAGAGCGCACCGGTGACGTGGTTGTAGAGGATGCGGTCGTTGGAATCGACCACGGCGTCGGTATTGCCGAGATCCTTGAAGGCGCTCGACGCGAGGCCACCCGCCGAGAGGGCGGAGAACACGTCCCGCGCCAACTGGATCGTGTCATCCGCCGCCGCGAAATCGGTGAGGCGGTCGATGTTGCTCGAACCTAAGGCCGTCGAGAACACGAAGGTGTCGCTGCCGGCGCGGCCATAGAGCAAGTCAGCGCCAGCGCCACCGTCGAGGGTGTTGGCACCCGCATTGCCCACCAGGGTGTTGGCAAGTTCGTTGCCACTGAGATTGATCGCGGTGGTGGCAGCCGCACTCGTCGTGCCGAGCCGCTCGATCTCCTGACCGACTCCGAGCGTGTAGCTGATGCTCGTCAACACCCGGTCGGTGCCGCCACCCGCCGCCTCGAACACACGGTCGTCGGCAGTGTCGACGAGGTAGGTGTCGTTGCCGGCGCGGCCATAGAGCAGGTCAGCGCCAGCGCCACCGTCGAGGGTGTTGGCACCCGCATTGCCCACCAGGGTGTTGGCAAGTTCGTTGCCACTGAGATTGATCGCGGTGGTGCCGGCCTCACTCGTCGTGCCGAGCCGCTCGATCTCCTGACCGGCTCCGAGCACGTAGCTGATGCTCGTCAACACCCGGTCGGTGCCGCCACCCGCCGCCTCGAACACACGGTCGCCAGCAGTGTCGACATAGTAGATATCGTTGCCGCGGAAACCCTGAAGCGTGTCGGCTCCAGCCTTGCCGTCGAGGATGTTGGCGCCGCCATTGCCCAGGATCGTGTTGGCCAGCGCGTTACCGGTGCCGTTGATGGCGGCGGTGCCGGTGAGTGTCAGGTTCTCGACATTGGCCGCTAACGTGACGCTGACGGACGAGCGGACAGTGTCTGTGCCGGCATTGGCCGCCTCGACGACGACATCCCCAGCGTTGTCGACCACGTAGGTGTCGTTGCCGACGCCGCCCGCCATCCGGTCCGCGCCCCTACCGCCGTTGACAATGTCGTTGCCGGCCAAACCGAGGATGACGTTTTTCCCTTCGTCACCCGTGAGCCGATCGCTGAACTCGCTGCCTTCGAGGTTCTCGATGTTCAGGAGGCGGTCCTTTTCCGCCGGGATCGTTGTTATGATGGGAGGGGGGGTGATGATGACTCCCCCCTCGGAGGGGAAAGGGTCTGGTTGAAACACGATCGTCTTTTCTGGGACGACCGCCTGCCAGTCCTGCTCATCGAGGGACACGATCACGCCGGCCTTCGCCGATTTGTAGCTCGCGATGTCGACGCCGTCGCCGCCGTCCATACGGTCGTCGCCGACGCCGCCGTCGAGCCGGTCGTTGCCCGTGCCGCCGATCAGGATGTCGTCGCCGCCGTTGCCGTGAAGGGTATCGTTGCCGTCGCCCTCTGCGCTGTAGACGATCCCGCCGCCGCCGCCCCGGAGCGTGTCGCCGCCTTGGCCGCCGAAGAGGGTGTCGTTGCCTTTCAGGCCCTCAAGCGTGTGAGGGGCGAGCAACTTCTCACCCCATTTGGTGGTGATCACATCGCGGCTCGAATCAGCCCGAAGATTGGTGTCGTCGTTGTTCGTACCCTTGATATGCTGACCTTGCGTCAAGCTCAGCAGGGCAGCGGCAGATTTTTCGAGCTTTTCAATGCCTCTTGCTTCTCTGAAATAATCGTTGAAGGTATCTTCTTCTAATTTATTGAAATCATTCAAAAAATTCGGTTTTGTTGTTTGCTCTACAGGTGCGCGCCTTATGTATAGATCTTTGATGGCACTATAATCAGTCACTTCTCTTAGGGATTGAGATCCATTGGCGTAAATGAGGGTTGTCGCATCGAGCATCTGCTGTACCGATGCAGTCCCCTTGTCCCCTGCGAATATTTCGGCCTGAAAAATCGATCCGGACGCCGGCTCGTAGGAAACCCTGATCCATACTTGCGTGAAATCACCGGATTGCCTCTCATACACATCGAGCTTCGCCGGCATATTGTTCTGAGCGGACTCTTCGAACTTTTCGATACCCGTGGACAGCGATTCGATTGCCGTCTGCAATGTCTCTTTGTATTGTGCGCTGGACGTTGCCCCATCGCCGATCTCGCGAATGACGGCAATTCGAGTGGTAATTGCGGATAGCAGCGCCGGAACGGCAATGGCGGCATCGGCATTGCTATCCAAAAGATAGTTCTTTGCCCGTGTGACCGCAGATGTCGAGAGTCTTTCCGCCTCAAACAGGTAGCTGTTTGCCAGTTCAGGATCGCTTGTTGTTAGGTACTGATGGACGTAAGTTTTAGCATCGCTTACGTCGGACTTGATATTTGATAGAATATTTCGATCGATATCGTTCCTAACTTCATCGACTGCCGCAAGTACCTTTTTGTTCAGCTCGACGATCTGATCGAGCTGCTCGCTCATTTCATCCAGGCGTTCCACGGTCGGATCCGTGTCTGCACCACCGAAGAGCTGGGTCAATTCTTTAGGGAGTTCGACACCAGGAATCAGCGAGACCAAGTTGACGGCTAGATTTGCAACGTTCAAGGCCGCATCGAAATATTCGAACTTCAGCCCTTTGCTTACCGAGTTAGCCATTGTATTTTCCCCCTCTTAATTAAATATTTCGAGGGGCATTAGCACGATGCGCGACAGACGCATATGAAGGGATTCTACTGTTGCGCTCGGAAGTCTTGGCGTAGCGTCTCATCGCATCGTTTGTGGCGCGATGTCACACTCCAGCCTCCCTTAGGATTGGTGGAGCCATGTTCCTATGTCGGCTTTCGAGCCCGACAAAACCTGCTTCTCACGGTGGTGTTGGGGCGGGACCTGTCTGTCCGTTCCACGGCTGGCTTGGGTGGATTGCGGATGGGTCGTCGGCGATAAGGTCGTGAGATGTGGCCTCATGACAGGCGCCGAAGAGCTTCCAAGCGCGGCACGCGGCAGATGCCACACTCTTCGATCTCGTTTTCTCCTCCGAAGAGACCGCTCGTTTCCTCCCGGCGTTCTCAGAGGGGGCGCAGTCAAGATGAGCGACTTTGCGCGTCCGCCATCCCAAGAGCTCCGAATTCGGGTCGATGCCATCCGGTCTGCGGGACCGTTCACACCGATTTTGGCACCCGCGCCGTCATTCCGGAGCGCCGAAGGCGAGCCCGGCCCCGGAGGGCCGCGCCAGAGGCGTGCGAGCCAGATCCGCCGGGCGTGCCCTATCGAGCCCACGGAGCGGCTCTGGATTCCGGGCTCAGCGATGCGGCCCCGGAATGACGACGTGGCTTGTTCAGTGTCATGCCACATCCCGTTCACCCGAGTTCGAAGCCCTGCCGCCATCCCGCCGCGTGTGGACATCGTTGCGCGGCGTCTGCATCACCCTCGTCCGCTCGTCATCCTGGGCTATGACACCCTTCCCCGCATCCCCCTGACTTCTTGAGACGAGGCCACGACCCTTGCGCATCCTGGCGATACGCGGCGAAAATCTCGCGAGCCTGGCGGCTCCCTTCTCCGTCGACCTGTCCGGCGGCCCCATCGGCGCCACCGGGATCTTCGCCATCACCGGCGAGACGGGGGCGGGCAAGTCGACCATCCTCGACGCCCTCTGCCTAGCGCTCTACGGGCGCTATCCGCGTGTCGCCACGAGCGGCCGCGAGCGCGCGCCCGATCCCGGCGGCGATCCCATCACCATCGGCGACGAGCGGGCGATCCTGCGGCGGGGGGCGACGGAGGGCTTCGCCGAGGTCGATTTCATCGGCCGGGACGGGCAGAGCTACTGCGCGCGATGGTCGGTCTACCGGGCGCGCGGCAAGGCCAATGGCCGTCTCCAGAACAAGACGCGTTCCCTCACCCGGCTCGCGGATGGGAGCTCCGTCGGCGACAGCAAGGCCGGCCTCGTCGACGCCGCGATCTGCGACCTCACCGACCTCACCTTCGACCAGTTCCGCCGCACCGTCCTGCTGGCCCAGGGCGAGTTCGACGCGTTCCTCCTCGCCGCCGAGGGCGAGCGCGCGGAACTCTTGGAGAAGATCACCGGCACGGCGATCTATTCCGAGATCTCGAAACGGGTTCATGCCGGCACCGAGGCGGAGCGCGCCAAGGTGAAGGAGCTGGAGGCTCATCGCGACGCCGTCGGCCTCCTCGACGAGGCGGCGCGGGCGGAGAAACACGCCGAGCGGGCGCGGCTCCTCGCCGAGGTGGCGGAGTTGTCCGGCCGTCTGGCGGAGCTGAACGCGGCGCTGGCCCATGCGCGGCGCATCGCCGACACACGGGGTCAGGTGGCGGCGGCCGAAGCCCGCCTCGCCCTGGCGCGCGAGGCCCTGGACATCCATCGGCCCGACAGCCTTCGCCTGGCCGAGTTCGACGCGGTCGAGCCCCTTCGCGAGCCGGCGAGGAATGCGGCTCGGGCAGAGCGGGATCTCGCCGCCGCCGAAGCCGCCCTGGCACTGGCCCTGACGACGCGCGGCGAGGCCGAAGCGCGGGCCGAAGCCGCGCGGGTGGGTCATGACGAGGCCGCCAAGGCGGACGAGGCGTCGGAGATCGGGTTCAAGGCGCTGGGGCCGGTCTGGACGCGGGCGGCCGAGCTCGACACCCGGATCGGCGAGGCCGCCACCGAATCCGCCCTTGCCGCCGAGGCGGCCGACGCCGCCAAGGCGAAGGCTCTGGAGGCACAGACGGCGCTGGCCCATCTGGATGCCAGTCACGCGGCGGCGGCGATCGCGCGCAGCGACGTCGCCGCCCGGTTCGCGGCCGATACGGGCGGGGCTTTTCTCGCCCATCGGACGAACGAGGCCGAGCAGCTCTTCGCCAAGCGCGCGAGCCTCGGCGCGGAACTGGCCCAGGCCAAGGCCGATCTCCGCAAGGCCACGGACGAAGCCTCCCGCCTCTCGGCATCGATCGCCACGGGGGACAAGGCGATCACACAGGCAAAGGCGGCGCGGACGCAAGCGGCCGAGCGCCGGGCAGCGCTGAGCACCGAGCTCGAACAGGTCGGCGAGGCCTCGGCACGGGCGCGCTCGGGCACGATCGACCGGCTCGCCGAGCAGCTGCGCGAGGCGCTGCCCCTCGCGCGCAGCCACGCGGAGGCGTCCCTCGCCCTCGAACGGGCGCGGAGAGAGGCGGAATCCGCGAGGTTGGCCTTGGAGGCCGCGCGGCTCGCCGGGGAGGAGGCTGCCGCCCGGCAGGCCCGCGCGGTCGAGCTGCGAAAGGCCGTCGCCCCTCTGGCGGAGCTGGCCGAGGAGGCCGTCTCGCAGCAGGCCGCCCATCTGCGCAGCCTGCTGATCGAGGATCAGCCCTGCCCGGTCTGCGGCGCCACCGATCATCCGCATGCCCGGGACCAGGATCAGGATGGGCTCGGGCGGGTGGCGGCGGCGCTGAAGGCGCAGCGCGCGGAGCAGGATGCGGCCATCGCCGCCGCCGGACAATCCCAGGCGGAGGCAGCGTCGGCACGCGCCGCCGCTGGCGCGAGGTTGAGCAATACCGAGCAGGCAGCGGCAGCCGCCATCGAGACGCTGGACCGCGCCAACGCCGCCTATGCTCGTCTCCGCCCGCACCTCCTCGCCACCCATGGCGATGCGGCGGTCGGCGGACATGTCCCGACAAGGCTCGATGCCGAGGCGGTGTCCATGCTCACGGGCCTGATCGACGCCCTCAAGGTCGCACGCGAGCCGCTGCTGGCCGCGCTGGAGCGGGCCGGGACATTGCGCGGCGAGATCGACGCCGTCGCGACGCGGATCGAGGCCGGGGGCCGGGAGATCGAGGCGGCGGAACTGTCCCGCGCCGCCGAGCGCGAGGCCCTGCGTCTCGCCGAACTCACCGCCAACGGCGAGACGGTCCGCGTTTTGGGCCATACGGAGCGGCTCGACTCCCTTGCCCGCGAGATCGCGCCCTATCTCGCTTGCGCCGGCCTGTCGCTGGCCGATCTCGACCGGGACGGGGCTGGCGCGGCCAGGCGCGTGGCCGAGATCGCCGCCGCGCACCGCGCCCTCGACCGGCAGCGCGAAGAGCTCGACCGGGAGGTCCAGGCCCTCGCGTCGCGTCGTGCCGGCGCGATCGAGGCCCTGGGCTTCACCCGTGCCGCCGCGGACGCGGCCGGACGCCAGGCGCTGGCCCGCTCCGAAAAGCTCGCCGACCTGCGGGCCGAACGCACCCCCCTCCTCGGTGGCGAGGAGACCGGCCTGCATCGGACCCGGACCAACGACGCGCGCAAGCTCGCCCGCGATGCGTTGAAACGGGCGGAGGAGGCCCGCGCCGCCGCCCTCGCCGCCCTCGCCTCGGCGGTGACGGCGGCCGAGCACGGGACCTCTTCCCGCGACGCGGCCCGGCGGCTGCGCGAGGAGGCCGATGCCGTCTTCACGGCCGCCTGCGCCCCGCGCAGCGTCGAGGCCGTGCGGGAGGCCCTCGCCCTCGCGCCGGAGATCCGCTCCTCCCTGCGCCTCGCCGTGGAAGCCCGCATGGCGGAAGCCCGCGAAGCGGAGACCGCCCTCGACACGCGGCGGGCCGACCTCGCAAACCTGCTCGACGCGCCCGAGATCGACGGTCCCGCCACGCAAGCGGCGGCGTCCGGCCTCGGCGAGACGATCACCGCCCATCAACAGGGTCTCGGCGCCATCACGGCTGATCTCGAACGGGACGACGCGGCGCGCCTGCGCGCGGCGGGGCTGGAGGCGGCGATCACCGAGGCACGCGCCGACTTCTCTGTCTGGGAGGCGGTGAACGACGCCGTGGGCTCGGCCAGCGGCATCAAGTTCCGCCTCTTCGCGCAAGGGGTGACGCTGGAGCATCTGGTCCGGCTCGCCAACGAGCACCTGCTGGCCTTGAGCCCGCGCTACCGGCTGGTGCGCGGCGACCCGGCCAACCTCTCCCTCCACGTGGTCGACCGGGACATGGGCGAGGAGGTGCGCGCCACCCGCAGCCTCTCGGGCGGCGAGCGCTTCCTCGTCTCCCTCGCCCTCGCCCTTGCCTTGTCCGGTCTGGAGGGCCGCGATTCCTTCGTCGACACGCTCTTCATCGACGAAGGCTTCGGCTCCCTCGACGCCGAGACCCTCGACCTGGCCGTCGACGCCCTGGAGACGCTCCAGGGCCGTGGCCGCAAGGTCGGCGTCATCACCCATGTGGCGGCGATGATCGAGCGCATCGCCGTGCAGGTCCGGGTGGAGAAACGCGGCAACGGCCGCAGCGTGGTCAGGGTCGTGGAGGCGGGGACGGGGTGAGGCCGGGTCTGGCCGGCG
Source organism: Methylobacterium sp. CM6247 (assembly GCF_054817925.1). Lineage (NCBI taxonomy): Bacteria > Pseudomonadati > Pseudomonadota > Alphaproteobacteria > Hyphomicrobiales > Methylobacteriaceae > Methylobacterium > Methylobacterium sp. CM6247. The sequence goes on along the minus strand of NZ_JBTXKX010000003.1, from coordinate 1,343,506 downwards.
CCGTCCGGCTCCTCCAACGGCACGAGGGGTGGGACGCCGTCCCGTGGCGTCCCACCCCTTCCATTTTCGTCCGTCCAAACCCGACGACGTGTTGCCCTCGGGGTCAGGCGGCCCGCACGGTCGCCAGGAAGCGGCCGACCTCGCTCGAGAGATACTCGGAGTGACGCGAGAGTTCGGACGCCGAGACGAGCACCTGGGCGGCGGCGGCTTCCGTTTCCTCGGCGGCGCCTGCCACGCCGGAGATGTTGTAGGTCACCTCCTTCGTTCCGGCGGCCGCTTCGGCCACGTTCCGCACGATCTCCTGGGTGGCCGCCCCCTGCTCTTCCACCGCGGACGCGATGGCGGTCGCGACACCATTGATCTCCTGGGGGCGGCCTGCGATCTCGCCGATCGCATGGACCGTCTGCTCGGTGGAGCCCTGGACACGCGCGATCTGACCGGAGATCTCCTTGGTCGCCTGGGCCGTCTGGTTGGCGAGTTCCTTGACCTCGGCGGCGACGACGGCAAATCCGCGTCCCGCTTCCCCGGCCCGCGCCGCTTCGATGGTGGCGTTGAGGGCGAGCAGGTTCGTCTGGCTCGCGATCGTCGAGATCATCTCGACCACCGCGTCGATGCGCGCGACGCTGCCGCTCAGTTCCTCCACGAGACGGCGGGTCTCGCTGGCCTCGGACACGGCGGATTGCGCGAGATTGGCGGAGCCATCGACCTGACGCCCGATCTCCTGCACGGACGATCCCAGTTCCTCGGCCGCGGCCGCGACGGTGTTGACGTTGGTCGCCGCCTCCTCGGCCGCCGCCGCCACGGTGGTCGACCGACCGGCCGTCTGCCTGGCGGCCGATGTCATCGTCTGGGCCGTGGCCTGAAGCTCCGTGGCCGACGAGGCGACGAGCCCGATGACACTGCTGAAGGACGCCTCGAAATCGTCGGCCATCGCCATCATCGTGCTCTGGCGCTCGCGGAGAGCGGCTTCCTTGGCGATCCGGTCACGGTCGGCCACGTCGGCGGCTTTCTGGGCGACCATCGTCTTGATGCCCTCCACCGCTCTCCCGACCGCGCCGATCTCGTCCTTCCGGGCGGCGGCCTCGATCTCGGTGTCGATGTGACCGGCGGACATGTGCTCCAGAACCTTCACGAGACTTCCCAGCGGACGGGCGACCGTGCGTGACAGGAGCTGGCTGACGACGAGGGCCATGATGACCAGGGCCGAGAGCGTTGCGACGATCATCACGAACTTGAGGCGCTGGACGGGGGCGAACGCCTTGGCCTGATCGATCGACAAGGCGACGTACCATTCCATCGCGGGCGGCAGGTTGGGCACGCGGACGAAGGTCATGAGCGTAGAACGGCCCTCCTCCGTCACCTCCGTGAAAGCCGGTCCGATCGGCGGAAGGGGTCCGGAGACCAAGTCGGAAAGCGGCTTTCCGAGGAGCTCGGCCTTTGAATGGACGAGGATCTTACCGGTCTTCGAGACCAGGTAGGCGTAGCCGAAACCACCGATATCGACCTCGTTGATCATCTTCGAAAGGACATCGACACTGAAGTCGTTGCCGATCACGCCGAACAGCTCCTTCGTCTCGTCATAGACCGGCGCTGAAATCGTGATGGTCATTTCCTGGGTGCTGGCGGCAATATAGGGGTCCGTCATGGCGACGCCCCCGGCTTCGACCGCAGCCTTGAACCAAGGACGCTCGCGTGCATCGTATCCTGGCCGGATGGGGCCCTTCGGGATCTTCGTGTAATTCCCCCGGACGTCCCCGAAGGAACTGAGAATGAACGACTTGGTCATGGCCGGCGATCCCAGAACCTTGTCGATCTGACGGTCGTCCATTCCCTTGACGATCTGCTGGGTGGCCATTTCCGCCAAGTCGGATTTGCCGATCAACCAATTGCTGACGTTCCGGGACGCGGCGTTTCCGAGATTGGTGGCGCTCAGCCTGACCGCCCTCTCGACTTCCTGAGACTGGCTCGTAAACAAGTATAGCGACAGGCAGATCAGGACCAGGAACAGGGAGATCACGATCGACGCCGTCGCTTTGGAGGCGACGCCGGAAAATCCTCCGAAGAGAGTATTGCGAGAGGTGGCTGCTTTCACGGCCCTGTTAAATAGCATTATATAGCCTATTCGTTGCCGTCTTACCCATGGAAGACTGCGCCCTCCATTTGCATGTGCAAGCGCGATATCGCCCACGAAGCTTAAGTATTAATTAATTCTTACTTTATGTGGCGGCTAACATTCAGCAATAGTCATCGGCTTGTTTGCAGACTGAAGAGAGCGAACAGGTCTCACCCGGCATTGCGGGGCTTTTATCGATCGTTGTGGAAGAGCAGCGATGAATCGGCCGCCTTTCCCCTGAGAGCCCCTTGAACAAACGCCCAGCGACCGAGTGACCGGGCTGGAGGGCAATCGGCCGCCATGGCGAGATGGGGTTTGCAAGCGGACCATGCGGCATGAACGGCCTCATACCCGGTCTCACCGACCCTGACCCATAGGTCAGGATGAGTGAGATCCGGCGCACGACCGCCCCCGCGCCGTCGCGCGGGCAGGCCTCGATGAGTCAGACTCAGCGAGGTCTGTTCTCAGACGAAGAAACCCGAATCGACCTGCGAGACTCGGATATGGTCGAGCTCGACCGTACCGCCGCCCGACAGGGTGAGCAGGGCATAGCCGTCGGAGGATCGCCCGACGACATAGCTCTGCCCGGAGAGATCGATCCGGTCACCGCTCGAGGCGCTGAAATCGAACAGCGTGTCGTGTCCCGAATGGATGTCGAAAACCGAGCGGTTGGCTCCCGCGCCGAGGAAGAACTGATCGTCTCCGCGCCCGCCGATCAGGACGTTGTCGCCCCTGTCGCCGATGAGAACGTCGTTGCCCCAACCGCCATAGAGCCTGTCGTTGCCGGCGCCGCCTTCGAGCCGGTCGTTGCCCAGGCCGCCGAGGAGCGTGTCAGCGCCGTCATTGCCGTAGAGCCGGTCGTGTCCGGACCCGCCATTGAGGGCATTGTCGCCCGCATTGCCGCGCAGCGCATTCGCCCCATCGTTGCCGGTGGCCTTCGTCGCGGCATTGCCGATGAGGATCAGGTGCTCGACATTCTCGCCGAGCACGTAGGAGACGCTGCTCCGCACGTAGTCGGTTCCCTGGCCGGCCCACTCCACCACCACGTCGCGCCCGTCATCGACGAGGTAGGTGTCGTTCCCGGTCAGGCCGAACATCTTGTCGGACGAGAGGCCACCGTCGAGGCGGTTATCGGCCGTGTTTCCGACGATCCGGTCATGCCCCCGGCCGCCGATGGCGTTCTCGATCAGGGAGCGGAGATCGCCCTGGTGCAGGAGCGCGTTGGCGACGTTGCCGACCGCGATCGCGTCGCCGCCGCTATAGGCCTGGTGGTTGACGAGCTGCGCGGCGGAGAAGGTCGAGAAAGCCCCCGGGCGGAGATCCACGTCGAGGGCGGTCGCATAATTGGAGAGATCGTAGGTGTCCCGGCCGTTGCCGTCCCAGACGGTCATGGAGATCTTGTTGGCGGTGGGAGCACCCTGGCCGATGCCGTCGATGGACATCTCGCCGGTCTTGGTGTCCCAGCGATAGGTCGTGTTGCCACTCTGGGTCTGGAAATTGGCGCCGTAGAGGAATTGCAGGGCGGCGATGTCGTCCTGCATGTAGGTCTGAGGCTGGTTGAACCCCTCGCCTTCGAACGGATGATCGAAATTGGTCGGGTCGGACCGGTAGGTCATCAGCGACCAATCCTGCCCGTCCTTCTCCAGGGGAAGCGCCGCCGTGCCGTAGCGGGGCGGGCTACCGGCGAGACCGAGGTCGCCATTCAGGGGGACGTAGGTATAATCTTGATGGCCATGCTTCAGGCCGAGCGCATGCCCGATCTCGTGCATGTTCGTTGCCTGGCCCCAGTTTCCGATCGCCGGAACGCTGTAGAACGGCTGGTCGGAGTAGGTTCCGAACCAGACATCCCCGGCTTGGAGATTGCTCGACGGGAAGTTGGCATGGGCCGAGCCCTCCTCTTTCCAGAAGGTCTGGCTGAAGCGCAGCTCGGCATGGGTCGTGGCGGTCTCGGTGATCTCCTGGAAATTCAGGTTAGTGTAGGAAGCCACGAGGTCGAGGGTGTAGCGCGTCGCCTCCTGCTGCTGCGGATTGAAGGCCTGGTGGTAGAGGGGGTCTCCGAACTGACCCGGATTTTCCTCGTAACCGGACCCTTCGTAGAAGCTCCCGCTCGCGGGAAAGCTGTAGGTCAGCGTGCCGATCGTCCATTTCGAGCCGATCAGGACCCCGTCGATATGGTCCTCCCCGGCGAAAAGGTACGTCCCGTCGCGATCTTGGAATTGATACAGCAGGGCGGTCTTGCCGTCGCTGCGGCTGGCTGGTGCTGAACCCGGTACGGCCATTGTCTCGCGCCTTCACAATCGAGCATGATTGTTCGCGCCGTGATGGCCGGTCAGGGCGATGGCTCGCATCGACAGCGCTCAAGACTGGGTTCTTGAGGCTTTCCGGTTAAGACATAGCTTAACGACACTGAGAATGGTGGCCGGACAGGCTGATCTCCGAAGAGTTGCCAGGGGCAGGGCAGCCGGCCAAGAGGATGACGGCGCCCGGCTTTGAGCCGGAGCGCCATCTGGTCATCCGGCGGGTGGCGTCAGGATCAGCTTGCCGACGAAGGGGGCATCGGCATTACGGGTGCTGGTGCAGCCATAGGCGGTCTCGCCCGCCTTCATGGTCCGCAGCCGCAGCACGCCCTTGCCGTTCTGCTTCACGGTGTAGCCCTTCTCGCTCATGACGTGGACGAGGTCGCCATCCGCGTGCAGCACCTTGGCGTTCTCGAACTGTCCCTCGGCGGTGATCGTTACGGGCGCGTTCGCCGTGCTGACGATATGAAGCTCCACATTGGTGTCGGCGGGCAGCCGCAACTCGGCCGGACTGCAGACGGGCTTTCCATTCTCGAGTGCAACCGTCAGCTCGACCGGCGGCATCGCATCGGTTGCCGGTGGCGCCAGAGGCTTGCTTTGGGAATAAGCCGGACCCGCAATGAGTACGGCCGCCGCTACGGCAAGGCTTCGACGAATCGTCATCATCTTTATTGGCTCCATTACTTCGCATCCAGGCGGTGCGCAGCGTCATTCTGATAAGAACGACCACTCGCCCCTGTTCCAGGCTGCGACGAAGCGAGCCCCTGACCTGCGCTCAGACGGAGTGTCGGACCGATGGGGCGATGTCAGGCGACGAGGGGAGAGCGATCGAAACCGGCGAGCAGATCCTGCGGGTCTCGATAGATCGCGATGCAGCCGGCCTTCGACAGGTCCGCAGCGGGGAAGCCGCCACAGAGGACGCCGATCGTCGAGAGACCGGCTTTGGCCGCGGCCTCCGCATCGTAGGGCGTATCGCCGACCACGACGATCGATCGAGGTTCGAGGGGCGCGAGTTTCTTCAGGGCCGATTCGAAGATGTCGGGATGGGGCTTGGAGCGCTCCACATCATCCGAAGACGTAACGACGTCGACGAGGTCGGCGATGCCGAGCAGCTCCTGATAATGCTCGACTTCGTCCTTCTTGCCCGAGGACCCCAGGGCGATCCGTAGATCCGCTGCCCTGATCCGCTCGAACAAAGCTCTCACCCCGGGGAACGGCCGCACCCGATCCAGGTACTCGCGCTTGAACAGGTCGGAGCGGTAAGCCTCAATCGTCTCGCCTTCGCGAGCGACGCGATCCGGCGGCAGGAAGACCGGCATCAGCTCGTCGCCGCCCTTGCCGATCTGGCGCCGGACCAGAGCGGGATCGGTCTCCACCCCGAAATGGGCGAAGGCATCGACCCAGGCCTGGGCATGCAGATCGACACTGTCGAGCAGCGTCCCGTCGATATCGAAAATCACTGCGCGCATTGGTGGCCCTCCGCGCCGACAACCATCGGGAGGATGCGCCGTTCCGCCGGACCGAGGCCAAGGACCGATGGATGGCGGTCGAAGGGGGGGTCGCGTTGCGGTCGAAACGGGGGCCGCGTTGCGGTATCCGACGCTCCGCCGCTCCCCTCCAAAATGGGTCAGAGCGTGGCGGCGTGCCGCCTCGATGCGCGAATAAGCATTATCATGCTATATATTATCCTGGGCTGACCGCGTGTATGGCATTTTGGTTCTTGACCGAAGTGAGCGCCGTTTGCCCAATGATGAGCCATCACTGTCTCGACCCCCATGATCCCTACGCCCAGGCGGAAGTGCTGGTGACGTTCGAGGGAGTTTTCCCCGACATCCGCCTCGTATCGGCCATCGACCGGGAAGGTGACGACATCCTCTCGGATCTGATCGATGAGCAGAAGCGCGATTTGATCGATGAAATTGCCGCGTTCTATTACGAGGCGCGGACGGCAGCCTGACCGTTCATCGCGCTTTGTTTACAGACGCGGCCCTTCGTTCTCTCACGCGATGGGCCGCGCCCGGCTTCCGCTCAAAGACGCCTTTCGTACGATGGCCGGACCGGCTCTTCCTCGCGCGGCGTGCCGTCATACCCTTCCATCCAGGATAAACGCTCCTCGCTATCGCGAGGATAGGGACATGCATCCTTGGGATGACCATGGATGCGGGCTTGCGCGCCCTGCTCGATAGGGTCGGGGCGCGAATGACGGATGTCGGCCATGGAACTGCCTCCGTGCTATGGGTGTGATCGATCAACTCTGACGAACCGGTCGATGATCCCGCGACCAAAGGGTTCTCTCAGCCCTTTGTCCCCTCGGAGTGGGGCGACGGCCAAGCCTGGCGCTCGGCGTCCACCCCCGCACCATCGGCCTTGCAACCCGCCGCCGGATTGTCCCTCTCGTCATCCTCGACCTTGCCGATCATCTGCTCGAGCAGCGGTGGCAGCTTCATCGCATAGGCATCGAGGATGATGGCGGCATCGAGCAGCGCATGGATCTGCGCTTCGGGAATGGGTTGACTGGCGATCTGGGCGCCGAGGACACGGTCTGCCAGCTGGCCCGCGAGCCGAGAAACTTCCGACAGCCGGCCAACCACATCCAGAGCGGTGGAGGAGGTATCCCGGCTCCGGCTCATGGCAGATGGTCTCCCCCGTCAGGTGCTCGACCCATGCCCCCACGCGCGGGACGCTTCTCGCCGGCTGCGCCGACCGTCAGCGCAAAGCCGCCGTGACGGATCTGTCGATCGGGTTCAGGGATGTCATCCTGGGTCCGCGCATCTCGGGGGCGGTCAACTCGACATCGTCGAGTACCGCATTGGCGATCGCGACAAGGTCTTCCGCCGCAGCATCCATCCGGGGACGAATGGCCTCGGCCAGACGCGTGACGAGGGTCTGCTCGACGCCTGGGTGGATCCGCGAATTCACCTGCCTGACATAGGCAGCCAGAACGTTCTCCGCGATGTCGCGCGCGGCCTTATCGGCTTCGGGTGTATCCTGCACGGAAAGCTCCCTGATGGTGGATGGCGGATCTCGCGAGGCGCTTCTCTGACAAGAGCCAGCCTCTGTCGCTTGGCTCGACAAGTCTCGAAACCACATCAGTGTTTCAGCAGGGTCTCGAACTTCTCCTCGGACGGCAGCGTGTTCGAGAATTGCGAAAGGCGGCTCAGGCTGGGCTCGGTCAGACCGCCCGCATTCGCATAGGCGGCAAGTGCGAAGCTCACCAGCAGCTCCGCTTCCTCCTGCGTAACGGCACGTCCGCTCAAGACGCTCGCGGCTCCCCGCACCGCATGCACGGCCTGACCGAATGCCGGATCTCCCCTCAGCTCCGCGACACGTCTCGGCACCCTTCCCTCCTTCGGCTTCGTTCGCCAACGATCGCCAACCCGTGGCGGATCGTAATCGATCAAAGCGTCAGAATAGCCTTGGTTTCATCCGTCCCGAACGGCGCAGCACGGAAGGCCACGCCCGAATCGATCGGACAGCGAGTCAGTCGCTTGAACGATGAAGCAGGATCAAGAACGAGATAGGGTAGGGTGAACTTCCCAGGGCGCTCGCGGTGTTACCCGTGGCATGGCTCTTGGCAGTTTCAGGCTAGACTGGAAACCTAGCTAAGTGTTGGCGCGCCCGAAAGGATTCGAACCTCTGACCCCCAGATTCGTAGATTGGGGCAGGGCACTGAAGACAATGGGAAAGCCTGCAAACCGGGACAAAAACCGGTCCTGAGAAATCAATGGGTTAGCGACCCATTTGCAAACCAAAAAGGGGGACTCTCTACCTCCAAAAAAGGAAACGCCGTCGCGGGGGTTGGAGCCCGCAACGGCGCAAAAAGGAAGGTCTCGGCTAAAAACCTCGAATTGAACAATACCGCCCCGCGCCCTGCGCTGGCAACCCGTCTCGTTGCTCTGATCAGCCGCGAAGGCGTGGTCTGCGGCGTGTTTCACGGACCGGATGAGGTACGTGCCTTCCTGCAGGGAGGCGCCGCATGAGCATCGCCCGCCTTCCCCGCGCCGGCCAGCGCCGCCTGAAGCGCCTCACCGCCGACAACGAGCCCAGCATCCTGTCCGACGCCCGGTTCTTCGAGCGCCGGCCGGATCGGAACCATCGCATCCGCGTCTCCTCCGTGGCCGAAGTCCGGATCATCCGGCTGCTCCATCCCGGCAACGTTCTGACGCCCGGCATGCGCTGGTACACGTCCGTTCGGCAGATCCGGAAGGGCATCCGCTGCCGGGTCTTCACGATCGGGCTGGCTGATCTCGACTGCGACGCACCGGAGCACGTCTGCCTCTGGGTCTACGAGCGTGGCCGCACGAATCGGGATGCGCAGATCGAGACCAGCCTGCGGAAGGCGATGGAGGCGCTGCCATGAGCGATCGTCTCGAAGCCGCTCTCTATCTCGCCAACCGTGGCGGCCGGGTCTTCCCGCTCCATGGAATGCGGCCCGCTAGCGATGGCCGACTCTTCTGCACGTGTGGCAAGGCCGATTGCACCGACGCGGGCAAGCATCCAATGGCGAAGCTGGCACCCCGTGGCCTGACCAACGCGACGAACGAGGAGCATATCGTCCGGCGCTGGTTCACCGCGGCACCGCAGGCCAACATCGGTCTGGTGACGGGTGCGGCCATCGTCCTCGATGTCGATCCGCGTCACGGCGGTGACGAGAGCCTGCAGGCTCTGGAGGAGGAGCATGGTCCCCTGCCGGAGACTTGTCGTTCGATCACCGGCGGTGGCGGCCAGCACATCTTCTTCCGGCCACCGCCCGGCGTCGAGATCCGCAACTCTGCCGGTGACCTCGCCCCTGGCCTCGATATCCGTGGCATCGGTGGATACATCGTCGCCCCGTCGAGCCTCCACGCCTCCGGACGGTCTTACGAATGGTCGGTGGACCATCACCCCGACGAGGTGCCGCCGGCCCCGATGCCGGACTGGATGGTGGCGGCGCTGGCGCAGCCGAAGGCAAGCACCGGCCGCGATCCCTCTTACTGGCGCAAGCTCGTCACCGAGGGCGTCACTCAGGGCGATCGCAACAAGTCGCTAACCAGCCTCACCGGCCACCTGCTGCGCCGCTACGTCGATCCGGAAGTGGCGCATCAGCTCGTCCAGGCCTGGAACATGGTCCGGTGCGTGCCGCCGATGAAGCCGGAGGAGGTGACGAAAACCGTCGGCTCGATTGCCCGAACCGAACTCAGACGCAGGGAGGCGCGCAATGACGGCCGGCGCTGACGATATCTATCGCCTGTTCGACTTCGAGCAGACCCGAACCGCCCGCCCCGGCAACAACGGCGACCTCCTCACCGAGGATCATGCCGCCCGGACCTTCGCCGAGCGTTATACCGGTGAACTGCTGTTCTGCCACGACACCGGCAAATGGCATGAGTGGACCGGAGCGGCCTGGGTGCCGAACCGGCGGGGCAAGGCGTTCCAGTGGGCACGTGAGCTCGCCCGCGAGCTGTGCGCGGACGAGGATCCGAAGACCCGCTTCATCGCCTCGAAGACGAGCTTTGCCGGTGGCGTCGAGCGGTTCTGTCGATCCGATCCTGCCTTTGCGGTGACGATCGAGGGCTGGGACCGTGATCCCTGGCTGCTGGGCACGCCTGACGGCACGGTCAACTTGAAGACCGGCGAGCTCAGGGCCGCCGATCGGAACGACCGCATCACGAAGCTGACAGCGGTCACTCCGGCGGAAGCCCCAGACTGCCCGACCTGGCTGCAGTTCCTGCAAGACGTCACGCAGGGTGATGCCGGTTACATCCGCTTTATCCAGCAATGGGCCGGGTACTGCCTCACAGGCGACACCAGCGAGCAGGCCCTATGTTTCGCCTTCGGTGGCGGCGGCAACGGCAAGGGCGTGCTGATCCACGTGCTTGCAGGAATCCTGCGGGACTATGCCCTGAACGCCGCCATGGAGACGTTCACCGCGGCTAAGCACGACCGGCACCCGACTGAGATCGCGGCGTTGCGAGGGGCCCGCCTCGTCACGGCGTCCGAGACCGAGCAGGGCCGGCAATGGGCCGAGAGTCGGATCAAGCAGCTCACCGGCGGCGACGTCATGCGCGCCCGCTACATGCGTCAGGACGAATTCGAGTTCACGCCGGTTCTGAAGCTGCTCATCATCGGCAACAACAAGCCCGGCCTGTCCAGCGTGGACGATGCCGCGCGGCGCCGGTTCAACCTGCTCCCGTTCCTGTTCAAGCCCGCGGTGCCCGATCCGAGGCTAGAGGAAAAGCTGCAGGCCGAGTGGCCGGCGATCCTTCGTTGGATGATCGAGGGATGCCTGGATTGGCAGGCCAACCGGCTGGTGCGGCCCGAGGTCGTGAAGGACGCCACCGACGAGTATTTCACCGCGCAAGACACCTTCAGCCAGTGGCTGGATGATCGCTGCATCGTCGACAAAGCCAACCCTTACCGGAAGGCCACCACGTCCGAGCTGTTCGCGTCGTGGTCGGATTACGCGAAGTCCAACAACGAGCCGACCGGATCGCAAACAAGCTTTGGCGAGCGGCTCGATAAGCTCGGCTTCAAGAAGAACAAGCACGTCCCGACCGGAGTCGGTGGCCGCGCCCGCGGGTTCGAGGGCGTCGAGGTCAGGCCACGCCCATCCCATGGAGGCGAGTGACATGGGGCGGGTTGGGGCGGGTTCACCGTACTGCACGCACACGCGCACGTGCGCGAATGGCAAGGTAACCGGAAGGGGCGCCCCAACCCGCCCCGACGTCGTTGGCTGGTGGTGGCAAGCCCCGACCAGGCCCGCGACAGGGTGGGGGCACATCAAAGTTCCCAGCCCTAAGACCTCGCTACCGCATGGGATCGCACGCGCAGATTTTTTTGCTGCTGACGGCTTTCGCTGGGGTCTCGGTAAGGACGTCCCGCCGACCGTCCGCCGATTTTTCCATCTTTCGCAGAGGGGAATGCCATGACTGCCAAGGCAGCACTGTGCCCGCCGACCTGGATGAAACGGGCCGAGAAGCGCGAGTTTCGCAGGGTGATCGCAGCCCGTTCGAGCCTCGGCACCCCGGTTTCGGAGGCGGAGCTCGACACCGTGGCCGATTATGTCTTGGCCCGGCTGAGGCTGGTCGAGCTCCGCGATCGAGCAGCGAAGGCCGAGTTTCCCAACAGCTACCTGAAGATCGTCCGAGCCATCGAAGCGACGACGGCGACGAGCCGGAGACTTGCGCAGGATCTTCGGCTGATCGCCCCGCCCTCCCCGCCGCTGGGGAAGAAGGCCGCGGCAGCACTCGCCGCTGAGAAGGCTGCCGGCGGTGGATGGGATGACCTGCTCCATCCCGGTGGCACTGGCAGGTTTCGGACTGCTCGCCCCCCGGCCCCGTCATGAGCTGAGGGACCGCCCGCAACTTTTTGTTTGAAATTCACTCGCGGTGCGAACGCCGCTCCCCATGCGGTCCTGGCCCCAGTCGACCGATCCTTTTCCCCCTCCCCTCTCCAAAGGAACGATCATGTCCGACCATGCCCTGGCGTCCCTCCACGAAGATCTGCGTACCGAACCGCTGCAGGAAGCCATCCGCGACAAGCTCCGCGAGCTCGTCGAGGCCGGTGCTCAGCCCGCCGACGTCGGCGAGATGGCACTCGTTGTTGCCTCCAGCCTGATGCTGGATGTGGAGGGCATCGCGAAGACTGCCGTTCGGCTCATCACTGCAGGCACTTCTCTCGCAAACATTTCCCCTGAACTTCAGGCGATGGCTCGCGACAAGCACGTTGCTTCTGGCAATCGACACCATTGACGGAACCTATGGCTTGCCGTAATGCTTTAGGCGTCATCGATCGGTTTAGCTGTCACTGTGTGGCACGGGGCAGCTTCGACGAAACACCTTCGGCGCACTGGCGGACGCTAGGCGGCAAGGCTGAACTGGACACCTACCGACACCGCTTCCGGCGGTCTGTCTGCTGTGTCCGTCGCTTTGATCCACGAAGGTGATCGATGGACCTCGAAACCCTATCAGCCCCGCTCGAAATCAAGTTCGCGACCGACGCCGACCTCGGCGAGTTCGAAGGCTACGGCTCGTTCTTCGGCAACGTCGATAGTCATGGCGATGCCGTGGCGGCCGGCGCCTTCCGGCAGACTCTGGAGGATCGCGCCCACAAGGGGCTTCCACCCGTCCCGATGCACTTCAACCACGGCATCCCGGAAATGGGTGGCGAGCGTGCGGTGGGCGTCTGGAAGACCATGGCGGAGGACACCAAGGGCTTGCATGTCCGCGGCCGCATCTCCGGCATGAATACCGACAAAGGCCGGCACTACTTCGAGCGCGTGAAGGATGGAGCGATCTCCGGCCTCTCCATCGGCTACCGGATCGCTCCAAACGGGGCGACCTTCGGCAAATCAGCGCGCGAACCCCGTCGTCTCCTGAAGTCCGTCCACCTCCATGAGGTCTCGATCGTCGACGAGCCGTCCAACGCGCTCGCCCGCGTCGAGGCCGTGAAGCTCGCCGACCGTGGCGACCTCGAAAGCCTGCTCCGCAAGAGCGGCCTGTCCAAGGCAGCAGCCCGGCAGATCGTGGCCGGCGGCTGGGCCGCACTCTCCGGCGAAGTCGAACCCTCCTTCGATCCGATGTTGCGCGACCTCGTGAAGGCGCTCGACCGCAATCTCCTCGACCTGAAAGGTTTGAACCGATGAACCGTCATAAGACCCTGGCCGGCGGTTCCGCCGCCTTCCTCGCCGCCAACACCATCGGCCGTTTCCGCATCGCCTTCGATAACCCGGAGAACCTGGGCGCGGCGGTGATGCAGCGGCTCGACGCCAACCACACCGAGACCAAGGGCCTCTTTACCAAGGCTGACGAGCGCCTGGGCAAGACTGAGACTCAGATCGGTGAGGTGAAGGAAAGCCTCCGCGACATGGACGCCCGCATTGCGGATGCCGAACAGAAGGCAGCACGCCGCGGCGGAGGCGGTGGCCTTGCCGCTCCGAAGTCCTGGGGCCAGCGTTTTGTCGAGAGCGACGAGTACAAGAGCGCCGAGGGCCATCGCGACCGACAGGGCCAGCGGTTCCGTGCAGAAGTCGCCTCGACTGAGATCGAGCACAAGAACATCACCAGCGTGACGGCCTCTGGCGGCTCCCTCGTTCAACGGGACCAGCGAGTCAACGATATCTCGTTGCTCCCGTGGAATCAGTTCACGGTTCGCGACCTCGTGGCGCCTGGCACGACGAATTCGAACTCCGTCAGCTATCCCCGGATGACCAGCCGCACCGTCGGCGCGGCCATGGTCGCGGAAGGCGCGCTGAAGCCGCAATCCGACCTGGCATTCGAGGAGGTCACGGCGCCGGTTCGCACGCTCGCGCACTACTTCCTCGCCACTCGTCAGATCCTCGACGATGCTCCGGCCCTCGCCGCCACCATTGACGCGGAGGCGCGTGCCGGCCTCGCTGACGTCGAGGACGCGCAGCTCCTGTTCGGCGACGGCACGGGCCAGAACCTTTTCGGCCTCGTCCCGCAGGCCAGTGCCTTCGTGAAGCAGTGGACGAATGCGATGGGCTCGCCCCTCGACGTTCTGATCCAGGCCATTGCGCAGGTCGAGGCGTTGAACTGGAAAGTGGACGGCATGGTCCTGAACGCCGTCGATTGGCGGATGCTTCAGGCCATGAAGGATACTCAGGGCCGCTACATCGGCAACTCGCCGTTCGAAGCGTCGGTCCTCCAGCGGATCTGGCAGACGCCGGTGGCGACCACGAACCGGATGCCGAAGGGCACCTTCCTCGTTGGCCCCTTCAAGACGCAGGCACAGATTTTCGACCGGATGGGCGTCGAAGTGCTGGCCTCGTCGGAGGATGGCGACAACTTCCGCCGCAACCTCATCACCCTGAGGGCGGAAGAAAGACTGGCCTTCACCGTGAAGCGTCCGGCGTCCTTCGTCACCGGCAGCCTCACCGCCTCGCTGGCGTAAGGGGGCGGTCATGGCCGATGAAGTTACCGTCCAGCCGGTGCGAACCTACCTCGAAGGCTCGGACCTCAAGGAACCGCACCACGACGCCTATCCCGTCTCGCGCTCACGCGCCTTGGAGTTGCGAGGCAATGGCCTCGTAACCTTCGAGGATGTCGCGCTAGAGCCCGCCCCGGCAGAACCGGAGCCGGAGGCTCAGAAATCACGCGGACGGCGCCAGCGCCCCGCGTAACGCGACTGCCGGACCCGTTCGTGCGGGTCAGTCCGGCGGCGGACAAGTCGGCGAGTGTCCGAGACAACCCCGACAGCCGGCGGCCCTTTCGCTTAGGGGGCGCGGCCGGCAATTCCGTCCACATCATCCGCGAGGCGATCCATGACAGCCATCAACGTCATCAAGCAGAGCGATTCGGTTCACATGCTGACCGACGGCGCCACGTGCCGGGACGGCTCGCGCTACGCTGCCAGTACCTGCAAGGCTTTCCCAGTCCCGCACCTCAACGCCGTGATCGCAACGAGCGGCAGCCTGATGTGGTCGCCATTGATCCTGTCGAACCTGCTTCTCTCGGTGACCACCTACGACGAGCTGAAGCAGTGGGCACCGACCCTGCTTCATACGGCCGTCGTGGAGGCATCCCACGTCTTCATCGGCGAAGGGACGCCCGAGGTACTCCTCGTGGTGGCCGGCATCTCCGAGACGACCGGACCCGACGCCTTCAGCGTCACTACCTGTGAGCGGATCGCCGAACCATGGGTCGCGCTTACCCACGGCGATTGCACGCTGTGGCCGAGCACTCCGGAGATCCGAGCCGAGTTTCAGGAGGCTTACGGCGATGTCACGTCGGGCGACGAACTCGACCCGGCCCGTTGGGGTGTTATGGCGATCGAGATGCAGCGCCGACACCCGGAAGCCATCATTGGCGGATTCGTCCAGCTCACCAGCGTGACGCGAGACGGCATCTCGACCCGCATCGTTCACCGTTGGGACGAGCCGATCGTGGGGGTGCACGCCGATGCAGCTTGAGAGCGCGCCGAACACGATCCAGGTTCTCGCCCTGCCGCACGTCCTCGACCCGACCAGGGATCGCGTAGAACTCACGGTTCTACCTGGCCAGACGCTCGCCGAGATGGCGGCCGAGGCTCTCCCGCTCGCTCGCCAGCTCGGCGCCGACTATCTGCGCATCTACATCAACGGACATGTCGTGGAGGCCGAAAATTGGCACCGCGTCCGAGCCAAAGCTGGGATGCACGTCCTCATTCGCGCCATCCCGCAAGGCGACGTGTTCAAGAACGTGCTGTTGATCGCCTTGTCGGTAGCCGCCATCGCGGCGGGCCAATTCTATGCCCCTGAATTGCTTGGCCTCCTATCCATCGGCGTCAACACAGCAACGAGCGCAGCGGCGACTTTCGCGATTAGCAGCCCGATCTTGCGAGAAGGGAGGCTGCTATGGGACGCCATGGGCGCCCACGACTGCAGGCATGCCATTCCGGCCCTTCAGGCAGAGCAGCACGTCAGGGCTGGCGTAACGCCTCATCTGTACCAATGATGCTACTATGGGATGCGAGGCAGCCATGATGACCGAAGCCGATCTCACGAAGCTCGCATTGGATGACGTTCGAGTACGTCAGAAGGCGCTGCTGGATCTAATCCTGTTTCAGGATCAGCAGGCCATGGGACTTTTGCGCCTGTACGTCACGGTAGGGATTGCTGCCGCCTCGGGCTCCCTTGCCACAATCTTCAGCGAAGATGTCTGGAAAATAGCCCTCGGAGCTGGGCTTCTTGCCGCCGTAGTGCCCTTGACTATCGGAACGTCATATTGCTTCCGCGCAGCCTGGGCGGCTGAGGTTGGCTTTCCTGGGCGCGAGCCAAGTTTTTGGCAGTGGGCTTCTCATCCCGGTATAGAGGAGGGTGGCGTCAGAAATGCATATCTGAACCAGCTAGCCGTCGCACTGGAAGTCAATTTTAAGCTGAACGTAAAATCTGCGCATTTTATAAAATCAGCGAAACTATGCGGGGCTCTGACCCCCGCTGTTACTATAATCGTGGGGCTAATAACATTCGGCATAAACACGCAGTGAAGCTGGCTTAGCGCTTCTTGGGAATAATTGTGTCGCCCTTGATGCCCAAGCGATCCGGCGGCGGAGGCGGCGGTTTTCCAGGTGGAGATGTTCCACTTCCAGCAGGCTTACTCGGCTGATGGGGTGGAGGCGAATTCCCACCACCACCTTTTGGGCCGCTATCTTTTGCCATCTGCTCAGCTCCGGTGATTCGGCGACGATCTTACAACGCATTTCCGACACTCGGCCTTTGACCTCTACCCAGACCTGGCCTGCCGTATTGGCACGTTCGGCGGCTTTAGCAGCCCTGGTGTCCTTACGATCCTGAGAACCATCTTTGCTGTCAGTTATAGGAACTCTCCTGCAGCGGCAGGCGTAGCGCGGACGATACGTCAAGCCACCTTCATACGATGCCGTGCTCCTGCCCGCGGACGATGGTGCAGCCCCACGCGATCGTAGGGGCTGCATCAACGGACTTCCTCAGAGGATGAAATCGCCAGCCTGAAGCGTGAGAGCGCCCTTTAGCAGGATGGAGAAATCTGCCACGCCATTGCCGTCCACGTCCCCGCTAACAAGCGTGTTGCTGCCGGAGGATACGGACCGAAGTTCTCCAGCCTTATCGTGGAAGCCAGCAGCTCCAATGAACTTGAAGGCCTGATTGACGACACCTCCGGCTACCGCATCGATCAGGTGGAGGTCGATCCGGTCGCCCTGACTGCGAACGAAATCCTGGATCGTGTCGCGACCGGAGGCAGCCGAAGCGCTGTCGGCCAGAGCCTTAAATAGGAACGTGTCAGCCCCGCCCCGGCCGTAGAGAGAATCCGCAGTACCACCGCCGGTTAGTATGTTGGCGCCGGCGTTGCCTACCAGCTTATTCGCGAGCTCGTTGCCGGTGAGGTTGATGGCGGCTGTCCCAGCCTCAGCCGTAGTCCTCAATGTCTCAATGGATTGGCCGGCTGCGAGTGTGTAGCTCCTCATCGCCTGAACCGTGTCGCTACCCTGCCCAGTTGTCTCGAAAACTTTATCGCCCATCTCTGAAATTATGTATGTATCGTCGCCAGCCTTACCAGACAGAAAATCACCACCTTCGCCGCCGTTTAATATATTTTTTCCTGCATTCCCAGTAATCTTGTTGGAGATCTCATTCCCTGAAAGGTTTATATTAATATTCGCGCTTTCACTTGCAGTCCTAATATTTTCGATTGAAATACCTTCATTCAATGCATAACTCGTCGAAGTTTTAATCGTATCGTTCCCTTCGCCATTTAATTCAATAACTTTATCGCCAGCGTTATCGACGATGTAAATATCGTTTCCAGAAAGCCCAATCAGCGTATCTAGACCTTGCTTACCGTCAATAATGTTATTGCCCCGCGTGGCAGTTATTGTGTTGTTAAGTGTATTTCCTGTAGCAGACCAGCCTCCTCCGCCGGAATTCATCACCATGTCCTCGACATTTAAAGTCAATGCATAACTCAAATGCGCATAAACTTTGTCTAATCCCTGGTTTGCAAATTCCTTTACGATATCCCCCACTTCAGTAACAACAAAGAAGTCATCTCCAGCGCCGCCATACATTACATCTGCGCCACCCATTCCTGAAATAATATTATCCCCGCCATTGCCAGTTAGCCTGTTGTTGAGAGAATTACCTACTACGGAAAGATTTTCCGTGCCAAGCAAAACAATTTTCTCAATATCCTGATCAGAGGCATCGAAACTAACCGTCGATTCAACGGTATCAACCCCTTCATTAGCATATTCGTAAACTCTCATTGACGATTCTTGGATAATAAAAAAGTCATTTCCTGTTCCACCATAAACTATATCGGCGCCAATTTCTGTAAAGATCAAATCATCCCCGCCACCACCATAAATAGTGTCATCTCCTGAATTTCCACGAAGACTATCGTCCCCCTCCCCGCCATACATAATATCGTCGCCATCACTCCCATCTATATTATCGTTCCCCGTCCCACCGTTGACAATATCCCCCCCGCTTCCCGAAATGATTTGGTCGTCGCCGCCGCCACCCGCAATAATATCCCTGACATTCGCAAATGTTTCTGGGTTACGAGTCATTATAGTAGAATTTCCGGCGCCATCTAATACAATATCAAACGGTAGATTGCTTTGTCCCGTCATAAATCCCGACCCGTAATAGCCTAAGTATGATCCTGGACCCGCACTCCATATTTCAATCGCCGATTCTTTATATGTACCGTCTTGATTAACTGAATATCTCTGCGAGATGGAAGTGCCACTAATAATTTCCACAACCTCCCTGGGAACTCCGCCGCCAAGCAAATTTCGAGCAGCCTCATCAAATTCAGCTTGTGATCCAGACATAAAATTTTCTAGAAGGGCGTTGATTTCTTCGCTATTCATATTCCAGGTCATAATTGTATCTATAGTGGCGAATCCATCTTCTTGAACTTTTATAAGTGCATCACGGACCATTTCGACGCGCTTGGCCGCTTCATATGCGTCGGATAACCCAATCTTATCTGCTGCCCATTTGCCAACCTGATCATATGCTTTCGAAATGTCACCTTTCAGGAAATCACGGATATCGCCTGCCGAAACGCTAATATCCGCATAGGTAATCGTCGACCCGTTCCAAAACATGCCCTCAAGTAAAGCTTTCCGACCAATTCCGTCCCCTGACCAACCGTGGCCTAGATTAACGTTCTCGTATTCAGAAGGGATGACATAGTCGTCTGAAACAGAAACTGACCACCACAATTTATAAATACTATTCGTGGTCGTCCCTGGCCCACTTTCCGTCTGGTATGTGCCACTACCATACGGATCATCAGGCCGCGTAAAGGTAACACCGCCGATGCTAAACTCAGAAAAATCAAATGTATCGTTAAGTCTATCTTCCCCGGGATCTCCAAATCCAACCTCAAGAGAGTATTTATTGATAATTTTCTGTCCTTCTATAAATAAGCCTGGCTTGCTTGAATAATCAGATGGAGCTTTTTGATGCAATTTCACAAAATCGATTTTGACATACAGGGTTTTGCTCATGAGAAATCCCTTCTTCAAATGAAGTATCAATTCTAACGTCCGCCGAATCACTGGGGGCAGTGTCCACGCAGTTTATAACAGTTTTTCCTTCAAACGAGCTAACTTCGGTTGGCAAGCATTTGTTTGATGCTTGCCACAGCATCTTACATGAACCCCTGCCCACGTAGACCTACTTAGCTCCAAAAAATCGCACCTACGGCTTTGGCAGCAATCAATGGCTTGGCAGTCGCTCACCGAGAACGGCTGATTACCCGCCTCAGCGACGGCGCTCTTGAACGCCTTGTAGAAGCCAAGGTCATTTATAAGGGTGAC
The DNA here is from genome assembly GCF_054817925.1 of Methylobacterium sp. CM6247. Lineage (NCBI taxonomy): Bacteria > Pseudomonadati > Pseudomonadota > Alphaproteobacteria > Hyphomicrobiales > Methylobacteriaceae > Methylobacterium > Methylobacterium sp. CM6247. Next base: position 1,323,808 of record NZ_JBTXKX010000003.1, on the reverse strand, counting down.
TCAGTAGGCAAGGTGCCCGCCGATTTTGCGAACGACCTCCCAGGTGCCACTTACTCTGTCGCCAGTTTTTCAGATCCTTTAGCCACATGTTCGCCTTCAGCGAAAGGAAGCGCAGCTCCAAGACCCGGAAATTTAGGAGTACGCCCATAAGATTGGTGTAAGTGGACCGTGGGCGGCGCCTCGGCGGCAAATCAATCGGAATTGGCCCTGGCTTTCCGCAGCCTCACCCCAGGCCCCTCACCGTTCTGCTCGATGAAGATGACGCCAGCGGCTTCAAGGGCGGAGAGGATTTTGTCCCGTGTGTCAGCGTAGCCGCCCAGATCGCCCTCACCAGTTTCGAGCCGGGCCACGGTAGGCTTCGAGACGCCTGAACGCTCAGCCAAATCGCCCTGCGACCAGCCTAGGAGCGCGCGGGCTGCTTTGACCTGTCTGATCGATGCCATGCCAACCTGATATTTTTGATATTGACTTCGGATCGTTCTGACCTGATATCTAAATTATCAGGTTCGGTGCTGAAGAGCAACGCGGCGGAGGCCCGATGCCTGCGCGAGAGCGCAGCCCCACGCACATCCTGATATCCTTCAGCCCCGGAGCACACCGGTTATGGCAACGCCTTCGCTCGCCCCTCTGCATCTGAAACGCCGCCCGACTGATGGTCTCTACGCCCGCCGGGCACCCATCCTAGAGACCGACGAGCATGGCCCTGACGCCAGGGAGCACTGGCCCGTCATCCGCGCCGATCGGCCGGACACGGACCACGTCCGCGCCCCACGCTTCCTCGATATGGCTGGCGACCTCGTCTCGGCCGTCCTCATCATCGCCGGGGGCGTGCTCGCCTACGGCTTCGTGCATATGGCTTGAGTGGAGGATGGCATGAGCACCGCTCGAAAGAACGCCTCCGACGACCAGAGGCCAAACCTGCGCCAGCGCGCAAAGGCATCGAGGCAATCGGCCGCTTCCATCATGGAAGCCTCGCCCGGAAACGCACCTCGACAGGAGATCTGTGCCGCCGGCCGGCTCGGCGAAATGCTGGCGAAGGTATGGGACCTTCGGGACAAACTGGACGAGGAAACCACACCGGAGAACCGCACAATTCTCCAGCCAATGGAGGACTACTATTTCCGGAAGATCGACGATCTTGAGACTGCCATCAGCTTCGCGCGGGCCACGTCCCCGGCCGGCATGTTAGCGCAGCTTGCTGTAGCTGCGTCAGCTGTTGATTTGGCGTCCAATGGCTCGAACCATGCCATCTGCTCGGCAGCCGGCGAACAAGCAGAACGATGCCTGTTCTCAGTCGCAGCTGCCCTCTGCACGATGTTTAGCCTGGACCGCGTGCGCTTCGGAGCGAGTCGCTATCTGTCAGAGAATTGCGACCAACTCGCTGTCCTCGCGCCCGAGGTGGCCTGACATGACCAACGTCGTTCGCTTCCCGGCCTCTCGCCGCATCCAGGCCACGACCATCCCACGCGAGGAATTCGAGCGCCTAGCCGAGCTCGCCCTCGACATCGTCGACCGCATCGTGGCGCTTCTCGATGAGGCCGACGGTGATGCCGATCGCGAACCGGACGCCGATGGCGAGTCGTCGCTAGCGGCTCCTATCGGTGGGCCGTGCCAGATCGTTTGGGCGAGAGGTGGAGACAAAGATCATGAGATTGGCTGAGAAAAATCTATACATAGGCGCTTGACCTAAAGCGATCGCTTCAGCTAGAACAGCTCAAGCGGTCGCTTTAGGTGCTATCATGCTCGACGATAACCGGTTCACTCTTTCCCAAGTTGCTGAAGCAGCGGGCGTCCAAGTTGGAACCCTGCGCTCCTGGCTTCAGAGGAAGCACTGGCGCCTGGACATGGCCATCGGTGACAACCCGTCGGACATCGCTGGGAGAGCGCATTTAGCCACCTTCCGACGGGCCCTTCAGGTTGGCACGGCCGTAGAACTTGTCCGCAACGACGTTGAGCCTTCGAGAGCGTTTCGAGCAGCGCTTAGTTTCGTTGATGGATTCAGCGAAGTTCTCGATGGTGGGCCTCGACAGGATAATGGTCTCTTTGACGACGGTCTGACTCTGCTGGCCGTTTATCCGGGCCATGACCACGGCGTAATCATGCGCGTCGACCTCGGGGCTACTTCCGGGTCCTCTTCGCTGTCCAACATTCTGTTTCCAAAACTGCCAAGTGGCAGACAAACCTCTGGCACCTTCGTCTGCCTGAACTGGATCTATGACCGGATGGCTTCGCATCTTCTTGGAGGACGCCCCTAACCATGGCCCGCCGCCCCACCATCACCCAAGCTGCCATCTCCCGCGCCGTGAAGGGTGCTCAGGCCGCCGGCCTGAAGGTCGGTCGCGTCGAGATCGAAGGCGGTAAGATCGTGCTCTACTCTGGCGAGAACGTCATTGCTGACCAGAGCCCCCTCGAAAGCTGGAGATCTCGCCGTGGTTCGCGCTGAGTATCCGGGTGTCTTCTGCACCTACAAGAGGCTCAAAGACGGCACACGACGGGCGTACTGGTACCATCGAGCTACCGGTATGCGTCTCACGGGTGATCCAGGCTCACGTGAGTTCATGATGAGCTGTGCCGATGCCGAGCGGACGCTCAAAGCGCGGCATTCCGGCGATACTTTCAACGGCCTCATCCGGGAGTACACAGCTTCACCGGAATTCATGGATAAGCTCTCTGCGAGCACACAGCGCGAGTACAAGCGCATGCTCACGAAGGCCGAGCCCGAGTTCGGCGACATGCCTCGCGAGGTTCTGTCGGACCCGAAGGTCCGCCGGGATTTCCTAGATTGGCGCGCAACGGTCGTTAGGTCGTCAGGCGAGCGGGAAGGCGACAACCGCCTGTCGGTCATCTCAGCGATGCTCACCTGGGCCGTCGAGAATGGCCGGCTTGATACCAACCACATCAAGGGGTTTCGTCGCCTTTATCACTCTGATCGATCGGAGATCATTTGGCTGCCGGAACACGTCGCGGCCTTCATGAGCGTGGCGCCCTTGGAAATGCAGCGAGCGCTGATCATCGCCCTGCACACGGGTCAACGTCAGGGTGATCTGCTGCGGCTACCCTGGTCTGCCTATGACGGTACCGCGATCACTCTTCGGCAAGGCAAAAGCGCGCGGGGCGGTAAGACTGCGCCTCTGGTGACGATCCCCTGCACGTCGGCATTGCGGCGCATGCTGGACGGCATGGATCGCGTCTCACCCCTGGTGCTGACCACTAAGACCGGAAGGGCCCTGCAGAAGCGATATTTCGCCGAACTCTGGGACCGGGCGATGCTCGAGGCTGGGATTGGACAGGTATCCCTCCCCGGCTTGGAAAAACCGGTCAACCTTCACTTCCACGATCTCCGTGGGACGGCCGTGACCATGCTCTCCGAGGCGGGCTGCAATCCTCAGCAGATCGCCACCATCACGGGTCATTCGCTCAAGACGGTGACTGTGATCCTCGATCGCTATCTCGCGCGCACGAGAGCACTCGCAGACCAAGCGATCTTCAATTGGGAGAACTCACCACGAACGGAGTTTGCAAACCGACTGCAAACCAGGGCTCAAGATCCCAAACCCCCGAAGGGAAAAGTTCATGTCTAACAACAAGATGAGTGGCGCGCCCGAAAGGATTCGAACCTCTGACCCCCAGATTCGTAGTCTGGTGCTCTATCCAGCTGAGCTACGGGCGCCGACCTGACCGGGGGAGAGTTGTGCGCTCCGCCGTCGGTGGGGGTGTCTAGAATCTCCTTTTCAGCTTGGCAACCCCTTCTCGACCGATAGGCGTACCTTTCTGCGATCCGCGTGATCGTGGGTGGTCGCGGGACGCCGTGTCGGTCATGCTCGTTGCTCCTCACATCGCAGGAGACGCCCGACCCGTCATGACCACGCGCACCCCTTCCCTCTCCGGCGACGTCCTCGCCGCCATCGGCGGAACGCCGCTGATCCACCTGCGCAGGGCGTCGGACCTCACCGGCTGCACCATCCTCGGCAAGGCCGAGTTCCTCAATCCCGGACTGTCGGTGAAGGACCGGGCGGCCCTGTCCATCGTCGCGGATGCGGAGCGGCGCGGGTCGATCCGGCCGGGCGGCACCATCGTCGAGGGGACGGCGGGTAATACCGGCATCGGGCTCGCCCTCGTCGCCTCGGTCCGCGGCTACCGCACGGTCATCGTCATCCCGGAGACGCAATCGGCCGAGAAGAAGGAGACGCTGCGCCTCGCCGGCGCCCGCCTCGTCGAGGTCCCGGCCGTGCCGTTCTCCAACCCGGACAATTACGTGCATGTGGCGCGCCGGCTCGCCGAGCGCCTCGCTGCCACCGAACCGGCCGGCGCCTTCTTCGCCAACCAGTTCGATAACGTCGCCAACCGCCAGGCGCATGTGGAGACGACCGGCCCCGAGCTCTTCGCCGCGACGGAGGGGCGGATCGACGGTTTCGTCTGCGCCGCCGGAACGGGGGGCACCCTCGCCGGCACCGCCCAGGCCTTGCGGGCGCTTAAGCCCGGAATCACCGTCGCGCTCGCCGATCCAGAGGGATCGGCGCTACATGCCTATTACACCACCGGCACGCTGAAGGCCGAAGGCTCATCGATCACCGAAGGGATCGGCCAGGGCCGGGTGACCGCCAATCTCGAAGGGTTCCGGCCGGACCATTCCTTCCGCATCTCCGACACGGAGGCCCTGGACATCGTGTTCGGGCTGATGCGCGAGGAAGGGCTCAGCCTGGGCGGCTCATCGGGGATCAACGTCGCCGGCGCGATCCGGCTCGCGCGGGTTCTCGGCCCCGGCCACACCATCGCGACCATTCTCTGCGACGGGGCGGCGCGCTACGCATCTAAACTGTTCAACCCGGCTTTCCTCACCGAGCGCGGGTTACCGGTGCCGGCCTGGCTCACGGAAACGGCGGGCGATCTCCCCGACTGGCGGGCCTGATACCGGACGGCGACGGGTGCGTCTCATGGCCGTCCGACCGTGCGGCTGGGGCTGAAATCGACTTTCCTGCAACACCGTCATCAATCTGCATCATCGTGACGCGGTCGCGTTGAACGGAATCGGCGGATGGACGTTGCACCGGTCAAGCTCAAGCAATGTTGGTTGGGCGTGACCGGAGTTTCTTTCCCATGACCCTGACCACCATCCTGCTCATCATTCTGATCCTCGCCGTCCTCGGCGGCGGCAACTTCCTCGGTGGCGGCGCTTATCGCGGGCAGAGCTTCGGTCTGGGCGGTATCCTCATCATCATCCTGATCGTGCTTCTGGTCACGGGACGCCTCTGACCGCACGACCGGATCTGCGGGGCGTTCCGGCGCCCCGCAGGTCATGCATCCGGGACAACGCGATCCTTATGGACAGGTGAGGCCGACCACCGAGTCAGCCACCCTGGAGGCGACCGCGCCGAGGGTGGAACCCGATCCGCCGCTGGCCGCCCCCGGCGAGATGCCGTTCTCGGCCAGGAACGCGAAGGCCACGAGGCCATCGACCATCGGGTAGCTCATTGGCGGCGCCACACCGGCGACGAGACGGGGCGACGACGGATAGCGGGCGACAAGGCCCGCCAGGGCTCCGTCCCGGTCGAGCACGATGGCCCCCGACGATCCGGGCTGTAGCGGCGCGGAGAGCCGATCCCCGGCGGCTTGGCCCGACGAGACGGCGATCCCCCCTCCCGCATCGGCCCCCAGGACCACGAGCGCATCGCCCGGCGTCAACGCGCTCCCTTTCGCAGCCAGGGTGGCAACGCGGCCCTTCGCGCCGGTCCCTTCGAGAAGTGCCAGATCGCGGCCTGAATCCACCTTGACGATGCGTGCTGTCGCGCCGGCGATCCGTGGTGCCGCACAGGTCTCCAGGATCGAGGAGCTTGTCAGGACACGCCCCGGGGCGACGACGAGGCCGATGCCTGTCGTCACAGCGGCGCGGACCAGAGGCGGCAGGGCTTTCACCGCCGGAGCCGGCGTGGACCTGTCGAGTGTCCCACCGGGCTTGGCCGCCACCTGGGCAGGAGCCGCATCGGCCGTCTCCGGGAACGGAACGAAGCTGTTGGCGATGGCGATGACCAGACGGTCCAGATCCGGCCCGAGGGCCTTGTCGTAGCCGATGGTGAAGCCGCGAACTCCCCCCGGGGCGGCGGCATAGCGGATGTAGGATTTGCCGGTCGCGGTCTCGCCAGTGACCACGAGAAAATCCGGTCGCTTAATCTTGTAGGTGACCTTGCGGTCGGCGCCCGGCGCGGTGATGCGGGCGAATAGGGCATCGAGACTGGTCTCCTCCGGGGCGAAGGATTTGGTGTCGAGGGTGACGCGGCCATCCCCGCTCTGCCAGCGGGTTCCGCCGGCCTGAGGGCTGCGCTTGGCGAGCAGGCGCTCTGGCACGCCGATCACGACGCCGCTCGCCGAATCGGGCTTCACGGTGAAGCGCGCCGCCTTCCGGGCGGCATCACCCGCGGCGAGGATCGCCGCCCGCATCCCCGCGTCGGGGAATCCGGGTGCGGGGTGTCCGGCGCGCCTCTGGTAGGAGAGCAAGGCGTCGTAGGTGCGTCGCCCAAACGTGCCGGTGATGACGCTGTTGTAGTCGCCGGTCCAGACCAGGGCGTCCTGCAGGCCCTTCCTGTCCGGCTCCGGCAGGGGCTCGAAAGCCGCCTTCGCCGCCTCGAAAGCGGGGTCGGCCGCCGGTGCCGCACGGGCAGGCGCCTGGGCGGGGCCTTGCGCCTGAACCGGCAGGACGAGGAGGGCCAGAGCCGCCGCAACCCCTGCGAATCGCGTGCGCTGCGTCATGGTCCACGCTCCCAGATGGCCTTTTGCCGATGCCGTTTGCGAAGGTGTGACAGAGGGATCGCCGGATTTCCAGCCGATCGTCAGAGCGAGCGCGTCATTGCGGCGCGCGCGCGAGGTGCTAGGGTCCGGCGCGGCACCGAGGGGGGATCGGATGCCGCCGAAGACGAGGTGGGCGATGTCGGGATCAACCAGGCTCGGGCGCGCGACCGCCCATTTTTCCATAACCGTCTTTGCCAGAAGCGTTCTCGCCGGTACTCTGGCGCTCGGCGGTCTGGTCGCGATGCCGGCTCTCGCCCAGGCGCCCGACCGTCCGGTGGCGCGGATCGCACCCCCGAAACCAGCGCCATTACCCAAGGCTTTTCAGCGTGACGCGCTGGCCAGCGACGGATTCCGTCTCGAGGCGACGTTGCGGTCGGAGGCCGCCCCTGGCCCCGCTAGACCGGCGGCCAAGTTGCGGGCCGAAGGTGAGGCTCTGGTGGAGGCCGAGAAGGCGTCCGACGCCCTCAAGCTCCTCGCCGGGGCCGTCGCCGCCGATGCCAGCGACCCGCAGAACTGGATCGCCTATGCCCGCGCCGCGAGCACGGTGGGCAATGACGACCAGACCGGGGACTACTCCTTCCGCCGACGCCTGCGCGGCCAGGCTCGGGCCGCCGCCTATCAGGCCTATCTGAAAGCGCGCGGTGCCGCCGCCGAGGCCGAGGCCCTGGCGACGCTGGGCGAGGTCTATGCCGATGAATCCGAATGGCGGCCCTCGCTCGAGGCCTACCGCGCCAGCCTCGCGCTCGCCGACGATGCCACGGTGCGCGAGACCTATGAGGGTCTGCGCGCTGAGCACGGCTTCCGCATCCTCGACTACAAGGTTGATTCCGACGCCGCCGCCCCGCGCGTCTGCTTCCAGTTCTCCGAGAGCCTGGCCCCGAAGACCGATTTCACACCCTTCGTCGCCGTCTCGGGCGCCGCCAACGCCGCCGTCACCGGCAATGGCCAGCAGATCTGCGTCGACGGGCTGAAGCATGGCGAGCGCTACGCCTTCGTGCTGCGCTCGGGCATCCCGTCCTCCGTGGGCGAGGCCCTGCTGAAATCGGCCGATTACGAAGTCTACGTGCGGGACCGTTCGCCCCAGGTGCGTTTCACCGGGCGCAACTACGTCCTGCCGCGCACCGGACAGGCCGGCGTGCCGCTGGTCTCGGTCAACGCGCCGAAGATCGACGTGGAGGTGCTGCGCGTCGGCGACCGTGGCCTGCTGCCGTCCCTGCGCTCGGAGGAGTTCCTCGGTCAGCTCAGCGGCATGACCGCGAAGACCATCGCCGATCAGAAGGGCATGCGCGTCTGGAAGGGTACCCTCGACACGGCCAAGGCCGAACTGAACCACGAGGCCATCACTGCCTTTCCGGTGCTGCAGGCGGTCGGCAAGCTGGAGCCCGGCATCTACATCATGCTGGCCCAGGCCAGCGGCGTCGCCGCCTCGACGGACGAGGATGGCGGCTACGAGGCCCAGGCCACGCAATGGTTCGTCGTCTCGGATCTCGGCCTCACCGCCTTCAAGGGCCGCGACGGCATCCACGTCTTCGCCCGCTCGCTCGCCAGCGCGAAGACGGTTCCCGGCGCCGAAATCCGCCTCGTGGCCCGCAACAACGAGGTGCTGGCGACGAAGAAGACCGACGGCCAGGGCCACGTCGCCTTCGATCCGGGCCTCGCGCGGGGCGAGGGCGGGATCGCGCCCGGCCTCGTCGTCGCCCAGCTCGGCGACGATTACGGCTTCCTCGACTTCTCTCAGAGCGCCTTCGATCTCACCGACCGGGGCGTGAAGGGCCGTCCGCAGCCGGGTGCGGTGGAGGCCTATGTCTTCCCCGAGCGCGGTGTCTATCGCTCCGGCGAGACCGTTCAAGTTACGGCCTTGCTGCGCGACGCCGCCGGCATCGCCGTGCCGAACCTTCCCCTCACCCTGGTGGTGAAGCGTCCGGACGGGGTCGAGTATCGCCGCGTCCAGGTCGCCGATGCCGGCCTCGGCGGCCGTGCCCTGCCCCTCGCCCTGATGCCGGGCGCGATGCACGGCACCTGGCGGATCGCCGCCTATACCGATGCGAAGGCGCCGCCTGTCGGCGAGGCAACGTTCCTCGTCGAGGATTACGTCCCCGAGCGCCTGGAGGTCACCCTCACCCCGAAGAGCCCGACCCTGACGAAGGGCGAGCCTGCGACCATCGACGTCGCCGCGCGCTATCTCTACGGCGCGCCGGGCTCGGGCCTCGACGTGTCGGGCACGGTCCTGGTCCAGGCCGCCGCGACGAGCGGGATCAAGGGGCTCGACGGGTTCTCCATCGGCCTCGACGACGAGAAGGTGGAGGCGACCTCGGCCGAGATCGAGGCCAAGGCCACCACGGACGCCAAGGGATCGGCGACCGTGACGGTGCCGGTCCAGGCACTCAGCGCTCCGCGCCCCATCGAGGCGAAGATCACGCTGCAGGTCGGCGAGCCGGGCGGACGGGCGCTGAGCCGAAGCGTCACCCTGCCGATCCTGCCTTCCGGCCCCGTCCTCGCCATCCGCAAGAATTTTTCGGGCGACCTCCCGGAAGGCGGTGTCGCCACGTTCGACGTGGTCATGGCGAGCCCCGACGGACGGAAAATCCCACAGAACGGCGTCGCCTGGACCCTGTCCAAGGTCGACCGGAACTACCAATGGTACCGCGAAGGCGGGCGCTGGTCGTTCGAGCCGGTGACCTCGACGCGGCGCATCGCCGACGGGCGGCTCGACCTCGCCGCCGACGCGCCGGGCCGGGTCAGTTCCACGGTCAGCTTCGGCACCTACCGCCTCGAAGCCCTGGTCGCCGGCCGGCCCGAGGCCACGGTCAGCGTCACCTTCACCGTGGGCTGGGGCGGATCCGAGACCGCGGACGTGCCCGATCTCCTCGACCTGAAGCTCGACAAGCCGAGCTATGCCGCCGGTGAGACCCTGAGGGCCCGTCTCCAGCCGCGCTTCAGGGGCACGGCCACCCTCGCCGTGGTGAGCGACAAGGTCCACGACATCCTCGACGTCACGGTGTCGGACAGCGGGACCACCGTGGATATTCCCGTGAAGGCGGAATGGGGGTCGGGCGCCTATCTCGTCGCCACCGCCTACCGTCCGCTCGACCAGGCGGCCAAGCGCCTGCCGGGCCGGGCACTGGGCCTCGCCTGGTTCTCGGTGGATACCGACAAGCGCAGCCTCGCCGTGACCGTAGGGGCGCCTGCGACCACGCGGCCCCGCGAAACCCTGACCCTGCCGATCCAGCTCGCTGGTCTCTCCTCCGGCGAGGAAGCACGGATCAGCGTGGCCCTGGTCGATGTCGGCATCCTCAACCTCACCCGCTACGAATCGCCCAATCCCTTCGGCTATTTCTTCGGCCAGAAGGCGCTGGGACCGGAGATCCGCGACCTCTACGGATACCTAATCGACGGCATGCAGGGCACGCTCGGCGCGATCCGCTCGGGCGGTGACGGCGGCGCGGCGGAACTATCTGATTCTCCGCCGACCCAGGCGCCGCTGGCGCTCTATTCCGGTGTGGTCCGCGTCGGCCCCGATGGCCGGGCCAGCGTCGACTTTCCCCTGCCGGCCTTCAACGGCACCGGCCGGGTGATGGTGACCGCCTGGAGCAGAGCGAAGGTCGGCTCCGCGCAGGCCGACGTGATCATCCGAGATCCCGTCGTGCTCACCGGCACCCTGCCGCGCTTCCTCAATGTCGGCGACCGCTCGCGCTTCTTCATTGCCATCGACAATGTCGAGGGACAGGCCGGCGATTATACCGTGGATCTCGACCTCACCGGCCCGGTCCTGGTCTCGGCCGGCGCGGTCCACAGCACCATGAAGCTGGAGGCCGGCGCCAAGGGTTCCCTGGTGATCCCGATCACCGCCGCCGGCCCCGGCCTGTCGCGGCTCGACGTCAACCTTTCCGGTCCCGGCATCACCGGCACAGTCGGCCAGAGCTTCTCGCTGAATATCGGTCCCGGTACCGGAGCCCTGGTCCGCCGCTCGGTGAGTTCCCTCGAACCCGGCGCCAGCCTGCAGGTGACGGGCGACCTTCTCACCGACATCCTCCCCGGCACCGGCTCGGTCTCGGTGACGGCCTCCTCGCTCGCCGCCCTCGACGTGCCCGCTCTGCTCCAGGCACTGGACCGCTATCCCTATGGCTGCTCGGAACAGACCGTGAGCCGGGCGATGCCGCTCCTCTACGTCAACAAGCTCGCCTCCCTCGACAGGCTCGGCATCGACGACAAGGTGGACGAGCGGGTGCGCGAGGCCATCGACCGCGTGCTCTCGCGCCAGGACGCTTCGGGCGATTTCGGCCTGTGGAGCGTCGGGGGGTCGAGCGACGTCTGGCTCAACGCCTACGTCACCGACTTCTTGACCCGCGCCCGAGAGCGCGGATTCGCAGTGCCGCAGACCGCCTTCGCCAACGCCCTGGACCGCCTGCGCAATACGGTGGCCAACACCACGGAGGTGCGCGACGGCGGCATGGACATCGCCTACGCGGCCTATGTGCTGGCCCGGAACGGGCGGCCGGTGATGGGCGACCTGCGCTACCTCGCCGACACCAAGCTCGGTGAGTTCACGACTCCCCTCGGACGCGGCCAGATCGCGGCGGCTCTCGCCCTCCTCGGCGACCGGGGCCGCGCGGCCAAGGCGTTCGAGTCGGCGGTGACCGCGCTCGGATCCGCGCGCGACACCTCGACCTATCGCGCCGATTACGGCTCGCGCCTGCGCGACGGGGCCGGCCTTCTCGCTCTCGCCGCCGAGACGGGCCTCGCCCGCGAGACGATCCGGCCGTTGGGTCAGGTCATCACCCAGGAGCGGGCCAGCGGACGCCTCACCAGCACCCAGGAGAATGCCTGGATGGTGCTTGCCGCCGAGGGGCTCGCCAAGGACGCGGACGCGTTGAGCTTCAGCGTCGACGGCACGCGGCAATCGGGCCCGGTCTCGCGGCTCTACCGCGCCCCCGCCCTCGACGCGAGGCCCGTCACCATCACCAATGACGGGACGGGCGCCGCCCAGACGGTGGTGAGCGTGTCGGGCAATCCCATCGCGCCGGAGCCGGCGGAATCACGGGGTTACTCCATCGAGCGGACCTATCATCGCCTCGACGGCACGGTGGTGGATCTCACGCAAGGAGTTCGCCAGAACGACCGCCTCGTGGTGGTGCTCAAGGTGGCCGAGGCCAAGGCCAGCGCCGGCCGCCTCCTGCTGGTGGACCGCCTGCCCGCCGGGCTCGAGATCGACAATCCGAAGCTCCTCGATTCCGATGCCCTGGCGGGGCTCGCTTTCGCCAAGTCGGACGTGCAGCCGGTGAGCACCGAGTTCCGCGACGACCGTTTCGTGGCGGCCTACGAGCGCAGCCCCGAGCAATCCGCCTTCTTCACCGTGGCCTACACCGTGCGGGCGGTCTCGCCCGGCACCTATGTCCATCCCGGCGCCACCATCGAGGACATGTACCGCCCCGAACGCTTCGGCCGCACCGCCTTCGGTTCGGTCGAGGTGAGCGCGAAGTAGGCTCATGGATCGCGACATCCCCTCCCCTCCCCCCTTTGCGGGGGAGGGTGGCCCACGAAGTGGGTCGGGAGAGGGGAGCGCCACGTCCGGAGAGGTCGCCCCCTCTCCCGCCTGCTCCGCAGGCACCCTCCCCCGCAAGGGGGGGAGGGTTTCCGGCGGCGTGATCGCCCTCCTCATCCTCCTCCCCGCCCTCGCCCTCTGGCGCTTCGTCGCGACCCTCCCGCCCCTCGACCTGACCCAGGCGAGCCTCCGATCAACCGTCATCCTCGACCGGGACCGCCATCTCTTGCGCCCCTTCGCCACCGCCGACGGGCGCTGGCGGCTGCCGGTGACGGGGGCGGACGTCGATCCGCGCATGCTCGCCATGCTGAAGGCCTACGAGGACCGGCGCTTTGCCGACCATCCCGGCATCGACCCCGCCGCGACCCTGCGCGCCGCCTGGCAATGGCTCCGCCACGGCAGAATCGTTTCCGGGGGCTCCACGCTGTCGATGCAGGTAGCTCGCCTCGTGGAGCCGCGCCCCGAGCGCTCGCTTAGCGCAAAGCTTCGGCAGATGGTGCGGGCGGTCCAGCTGGAACGCCGGTTGGGGAAGGACGGCGTGCTCGACCTCTATCTCGCGCTCGCCCCCTATGGCGGCCCGGTGGAGGGCTTGCGGGCGGCGAGCTTCGCCTATTTCGGGCGCGAGCCCGCCCGGCTCTCCTTCGCCGAATCAGCCCTCCTCGTCTGCCTGCCGCAGGCGCCCGAGGCGCGCCGGCCGGATCGCTACCCCGCCCGCGCCCGGCAGGCGCGCGACAGGGTGCTCGACATCGCCGCCGCGCGCGGAATCATCACGCCCGCCGAGGCGAAGGCCGCCAAGGCAGAACCGGTGCCGGACCAGCGAAAGCCCTTCCCGATGCTGGCGGCCCATGCGGCAGAAGCGGCCGTGGCCGCCGATCCCGCCGCGCGGGTCCAGCGCCTCTCCCTCGACGGGCGGCTGCAGGCGAGCCTCGAACGGCTGGCCGCCGAGCGCGCCGCGGCCATCGGGCCGGGCATCTCGGCGGCGATCCTCGCCATCGACAACCGCACCGGCGGGGTGATCGCGCAGGTGGGAAGCGCCGGCTATCTTGATGCCAGCCGCTCCGGCGCCATCGACATGACGGGGGCGATCCGCTCGCCCGGCTCGGCCCTGAAGCCGTTCATCTACGCGCTGGCCTTCGAGAACGGCATCGCCCATCCCGAGACCCTCCTCGACGACCGGCCGGTGCGCTTTGCCGGCTCCTACGCGCCGGAGAATTTCGATCTCAGCTACCAGGGCACCGTCACGGCGCGGCGCGCGCTCCAGCTTTCCCTGAACGTGCCGGCGGTGGACCTGCTGGAGGCGGTGGGCGCCGCCCGCTTCATCGCCCGTCTGCGCGGCGCGGGAGCGCGGATCGACCTGCCGCGCGACACGGCACCCGGCCTGCCGGTGGCTCTGGGCGGCCTCGGCATCACCCTCACCGACCTCGCGCGGCTGTTCTCCGGCCTCGCCCGTGGGGGCTCGGTGCCCGACCTGATCCGCCGCCTCGACGGGCCGGCCGCATCGCCCCCGCCGGAGCTGCGCGTCACCGAACCGGTGGCGGCCTGGTACGTCGCCGATACCCTGCGCGGTGCGCCGCCGCCGGAGAACGCGCTACCCAACCGGATCGCGTTCAAGACCGGCACATCCTACGGCTATCGCGATGCTTTGGCGGTGGGGTTCGACTGGCGCGTCACCATCGCGGTCTGGGTCGGGCGGGCGGACGGCAACGCCGTGCCGGGTCTCGTCGGTCGGGCGGTGGCCGCGCCGATCCTGTTCGACGCGTTCTCGCGCTTCGGCGGCGAGCCCGATTCCGTGCCGATGCCCCGCGACGCCCTGGTGACCACCACCGCCGGCCTGCCGCCGCCCCTGCGCCACATCCGCAAGGACGTGCCCAAGACCCTGTCGGCGGCCCTGGGCTCGGCCCTCAAGATCGCCTACCCGCCGGATGGCGCCCGCATCGATCTAGGCCTCGCCGAACCCGGCCCTGCGCCGAGCCTCGCCCTGAAGGCGCTCGGCGGGGTGCCGCCCCTCACCTGGATGGTCAACAGCCTGCCCGTCGCCGAGAGCGCCCGGCGCCAATCGGAATGGTCACCGGACGGCGCGGGCTTCGCCAGGATCTCGGTGATGGACGCGTCGGGTGCCAGCGACAGCGTTGTTGTGAGGCTGGAGTGACCGCCGACCCGGCAGGTCGTGGTGCAACCTTGAAAGTCGCGCGAAAGGCTTACACGCGCTCGACGAGCAACGATACTTCGCGACGACTTAGTGCACCGGCGATGGATTATCCTCGCCCAGTCGCCACGAGCAGAGCGCCGGTATTTATCACATCGCACCGGCCTCGCGACAGTTGTCGCCGGGATTCAGCTGGACCGGATCCTTCGGTGATGCGCTCTTAAGGCTTTGCCGTTAAGACAGTTTCGGTCCGTGCCGCTACGAAGTCGCCTTCATGTTTCCGATTCCCGACGTGCCGACCCTTAGTCTATGCAGCACGCTGATAAGCGTTGCTTTCATGACGGTCTATCTGACGTTGTGGCGTAACCGGACCGGACAATCTTTCCTGCTCGACTGGGCGGGAAGTTCCGGACTCTACGCAGCGATCATGATCGGCTTCGGAGTGGTGGGCGATCATCCGGTTGCGATCGCGGTCCTGCACGCGCTGCTCGGCGCTTCCTCTCTCCTGGTCCTCACCGGTGTGGACCGGTTCGACGGCCTGCCAAAGCGTCGCCCCTGGGCGATCCCCCTGATCCTGCTGCCCGGCCTCGGATATCTCGGCCCCGCCCTTCTGCTGGACCGGACGGCCGCGCAGATGGGCGGCATCCTGGGTTTGGCGGTCGTCATGCTGGCGATCGGCTCGGTTCTCGTGAGCGGCCGGCGCGGCGACGTCATGGGAGGGCGCCGCATCGCCGGACTGGCGCTCCTCGGATACATCCCCGCCTATCTGCTCACGCTCGTCATCCTGACGAACCAAAGTGAGATCCCCTATGCCGTGGCCCTGGTGCCACTGCTGGCGGACCAGATCCTGCTCCCTATCCTCAATCTCGGCCTCATCTCGATGCCGGGCGAACGGGCGCAAGCAGTTCTTCGCCGTCTCGCCCTGCATGATACGTTGACGGGCGCCCTCAATCGCGCCGGCCTCACGGCGGATTCGCCGGCTATTGTCGCCCTGGACACGGCGGTGATCGCCATCGATGTCGATCACTTCAAGTCCATCAACGACCGTTACGGCCATGCGGCGGGCGACGCGGTGCTGGTCGCCCTGGCCACCTGCACCATGCGCCGCCTTTCGGGCCGGGACCTTTTCGTGCGCCTGGGTGGCGACGAGTTCATCGTCGTTCTCGCCGACACCGCCCGCGAGACCGCCCTCGCCTTCGCGGACGATCTACGACGTGCCTTCCGGGCGCTGCCGGACCTGCCGGCCTGGACCGCCAGCATGGGGGTGAGCATGGTCGCGGCGGGGGAAACGTCGCTTATCCGGGCGATCGCGCGGGCCGACGAGGCCCTCTACGAGGCCAAGGCGTCGGGACGCGACCGCGCCGCGGCCTGACCGCCGTGAACGCTCATCGCGGCTTGCATGCGAAGCCGGCCCTCAGCAATGACGCCCCTCGCGTGCGACGCGTCACGCCGGAGGCTCGCGAATTCGTGTGTCCTCCGCCTGGGCCAAGCTTTGAAGCGGCCGATCGATTCGACGGACGAAGGGGCGGCGGACATGAATGAGGATCGGACATGAGCGGTAGCATGGTCCCAGCGACCGATCCCCTCGCGGTCGCGGAAGCGACCCTGGCCGACGCCGCCACCTCTCTCGAACCGGCGAGCGCACAACGCCTGCCGCTAGCCCTCAAGCTCGCCTATACGGCCTTCATGGCGGTGCTCGTGCCCGTCTACTGGAGTTGGTACGGGCCGACCAACTTCCTCTATTTCTGCGACGTCGCCCTGCTGCTCACCCTGGTGGGGATCTGGCGGGAGAGCCCGCTCCTGGTCTCCATGCCGACGGTGGGCATCCTGGCACCCCAGTTGCTCTGGGTGGTAGATTTTCTCGCCGAACTCGGCGGCGTGTCGCTCACCGGCATGACCGCCTACATGGTCAAGGCCGAGAACCCGCTGTTCCTGCGCGGGCTCTCGCTGTTCCACGGCTGGCTGCCGTTCCTGCTCGTCTACCTAGTCTGGCGCCTCGGCTACGACCGGCGTGCCTGGGCGGCATGGTCCGGCCTCGCAGTCGCGGTGCTGTTCGTGTGCTTCTTCCTGATGCCCGCTCCGCGCCCCGATGCCGGGCTGGACCCCGTCAACATCAACTACGTCTGGGGCATGAGCGACGCCGTCGCCCAGACGATGATGCCGGCCTGGGCCTGGTTCGTGAGCCTTCTCGTCGTCATCCCCCTCGTCCTGTGCGGGACGACCCACCTTGTCCTGCGCCGGCTCATGCCGGCGCCGGCCGGACGGTAAAGCCCCATCAACTACCGGATTTCCGCACGGCGTCGGAGACGGTGATGGGCTTGGGCAGCAGACCAAGGCGGTGGAACGTATCGGCCACCTTCTGTTGGTCGGCGATGACGGCCGCGTCCAGCGGGGTCACGCCGTAGGTCAGCCGCTTGAGGGCGATCGTGAGGACCGGCGCCGGGATGCCGATGGCGGGGGCCAGTTCGGCGGCCACCGCGTCGGTATTGTCCTTGGCCCAGGCGTCGATCTCGCCGATCGCGGCGAGGGTGGTATCGAGCGCCTCCTTATTGGCGTCGGAGAATGGGCGGGTCGACAGGTAGAACTGGCGGTTCGGCACGATGTCGGTGCCGTTGACGAGAGTCCGCGCGCCGGTGGCCCGCTCGCCCGAGGCGAGAAAGGGGTCCCAGATCACCCAGGCATCGACGGCGCCGCGCGAGAAGGCCGCGACCGCATCGCCGGGCGCCAGGAAGACCGGCGTCACCGCCTCGTAGGGCACGCCGGCCTTCGCCAAGGCCTCGACCAGGAAGTAATGGACGTTCGAGCCCTTGTTCAGGGCGATCTTCTTGCCGCGCAGATCGGCGACGGTCTTGATCGGGCTGTCCTTGGCGACGAGGATCGCCTCGCCGAGCGGTGCCGCCGGCTCATGGGCGACGTAGAGGAAATCCGGGTTGTTGGCCTGCCCGAAGATCGGCGGCGCCTCCCCGGCCGAGCCGAGATCGATGGCCCCGGCATTCAGCGCCTCCAGCAGCGGCGGCCCCGAGGGGAACTCGGCCCAGCTCACCCGGTAGCCGAGCGGCGCCAGCTTCTTCTCCAGCAGGCCCTTGCCCTTCAGCAGGACCAGCGTGCCGTATTTCTGGTAGCCGATGCGGATGACCTTGTCCTCGGCGCGCGCTAGCAGCGTGCCGAGGATCAGGAATGCGAGGGCGGTGAGGAAGGCGAGGGTCGTCTGCCGAGGCGGGGAGAGGGTGCGCGCGGTGGAACGGGGCATGGAATGTCCTCGTACAGCTTCTGGAACAGATGTCCGGTGAGAGGCCCGCCTCTCCCCGCGGGCGGGAAGAGGACCGGATGCACCTTGTCGTGCATCCGGTGAGTGGAGGCGAAGCCGGAACGAGGGTGAGGGGGACTCACCGGAAAAACCTCCTTCGGCGTCAGCCCCTCACATCGGCTGCCGCCTCGCCGCGCCGACGACGGAGTCGTCGCGGCCCTCTCCCCGCGAGCGGGGGAGACAATGCGTCCTCTCAATGCGCCGCGATCCGGCGACTGGGGACGATGTCGTTGGCGATGACTTCGCCGAACGGGCCGTTGTTGCGGGCGTTGCTCGGGGGAACACCGGTGGTGGCGCGAAGCGGCAGCTTCGGGAAAACGAGTTCGGCGAAGCGGTAGGCCTCCTCCAGATGCGGGTAGCCGGAGAGGATGAAGCGATCGATCCCGAGGTCGATGTACTCCTTCATCCGGTCCGCCACCTGATCGGCCGAGCCGACGAGCGCCGTGCCGGCGCCGCCGCGCACGAGGCCGACGCCGGCCCAGAGGTTGGGCGAGACTTCGAGCTTTGTGCGGTCGCCGCCATGGAGCGCCATCATCCGGCTCTGGCCCACGGAATCCTGGCGCTTGAGAGTGGCCTGCGCCCGCGCGATGGTCTCGTCGTCGAGGCGCGAGATCAGGTTCTCGGCCGCCGCCCAGGCTTCGCCCTCGGTCTCGCGGACGATGACGTGGAGGCGGATGCCGTAGGAGAAGGTCTTGCCCTTGCGGTCGGCGGCTTCCTTCGCCTTGGCGATCTTCTCGGCGACGCCCGCCGGAGGCTCGCCCCAGGTCAGGTAGACTTCGCAATGCTCGGCCGCGACTTCGATGCCGGCCGGCGAGGAGCCGCCGAAATACAGCGGCGGATAGGGTTTCTGGACCGGCGGGAAGATGAGCCGGCCGTCCTCCACCTTGAGATGCTTGCCTTCGTAATTCACCGTCTCGCCGGACATCAGCCCGCGCCAGACATGCAGGAACTCGTCGGTGACAACGTAGCGCTCGTCATGGTCGAGGAAGACGCCGTCGCCCCGCAGCTCCACCGGGTCGCCGCCGGTGACGACGTTGATGAGGAGGCGCCCGTCCGAGATCCGGTCCAGGGTCGCGGCCATGCGGGCGGCCATGGACGGTTCCTGCAGGCCGGGACGCACCGCCACGAGGAAACGCAGACGCTTCGTCAGGGCGGCGAGAGCCGAGGCGATGACCCAGGAATCCTCGCAGGAACGGCCGGTGGGCAGCAGCACCCCGTAATAGCCGAGCTCGTCCGCGGCCTGCGCGATCTGGCGGAGATAGGCCAGCGACACGTCGCGGGCGCCTTCCTGCGCGCCGAGGTAGCGGCCGTCGCCATGGGTGGGAAGGAACCAGAGGACGTCGGTCTCTGCGGTCATGGGATGCTCCTGGTGTTGTGCCGGTGGGATCGCGCGCGTCCGGGGATCAGACCGGGGCGCGGTCCTTCAGCAGATGGTCGAGGATACGGCCTTCCAGCCGCGCGAGTTCGGGGTCGCCGCGCCGGCGCGGGCGGGGCACGTCCACGGTCAGGTCGAGGGCGACGCGGCCCTCTTCCACCACGAGGATGCGGTCGGCCATGGCTGCCGCCTCGGCAACGTCGTGGGTGACGAGGATGGCGGTGAAGCCCTGGTTGCGCCAGATCCGCTCGATCATGTCCTGCATGTCGATGCGCGTCAGGGCGTCCAGTGCACCGAGAGGCTCGTCGAGGGCGAGCAGGCCCGGCCGGCTGACGAGGGCGCGCGCCAGGGCGACGCGCTGGCGCTGGCCGCCGGAGAGGGTGGCCGGCCAGTTGCCGGCCTTGTCGGTGAGGCCGACCTCGGCCAGCACGGACGCGGCCCGCTCGCGCCGCTCCTGGCGCCGCCCGGCCCCGCCGAGCCCCACGGCGACGTTGTCGGCGACCCGGGCCCAGGGCAGCAGGCGCGGCTCTTGGAACATGATGCGCTTGGTAGCCGAGCGCGCACCTGGGTTCTCCAGGTCGATCCGCCCCGCGCTCGGCTGTTCGAGCCCGAGAATCAGGCGCAGCAAGGTGCTCTTGCCGCAGCCCGAACGGCCGACGATGGCCACGAACTGGCCCGCCGGGATGTGCAGGTCGAGCCCCTCGATCACCTGATGACCGTCGAAGGATTTCGCCAAGCCGCGCAGGGTGACGGCGACCCCTGTGCCTGCGGTCGCCGCAGGACGCGTGGACTGGCGGAGCGGGGGAGCGACGGGCACCTCGCGGGGCGGCGCGAGAGGGGCGTCGGACGCCCGAAGCAGGGTGGAGGCGGTCATGGACGTCGTCCGTAGGGTTGATCGAAGAACAGGGGCACGTCGGGTCGATGCCCCTCAGATATTCCGATAGGCCGGGTTCCAGGCGAGGAACGAACGCTCCAGCAGCCGGGTCAGGGTGTCGGCGATCTTGCCGAGGAGGGCGTAGATGACGATGGCCAGCACCACCACGTCCACCAGCATGAACTCACGCGCCTGCATCGCCATGTAGCCGAGGCCGGACGAGGCCGAGATCGTCTCGGCGACGATGAGCGTGAGCCACATGATGCCGAGCGCGTAGCGCAGGCCGACGAAGATCGAAGGCAGCGCACCGGGCAGGACCACCCGAAGGAACAGGGTCGTGGGCGACATGCCGTAGACCCGGCCCATCTCCACCAGTTGCGGATCCACCGAGCGGATGCCGTGCAGGGTGTTGGCGTAGATCGGGAAGAATACGCCGATGGCCACAAGGAAGAGCTTGGCCTCCTCGTCGATGCCGAACCAGAGAATGACCAGGGGGATCAGCGACAGGTGCGGGATGTTGCGCACCATCTGCAGGGTCGTGTCGGTGAGCTTCTCGGAGAGCTGCGACAGGCCGTTGGCGAGGCCGAGGGCGAAGCCGATGCTGCCACCGATGAGGAAGCCGACGGCCGCCCGCAGGAAGCTGATCCAGAGATTGGCCCAAAGCTCACCGGTCTTGCTCGCCTGCCAGCCCGCGGCGATCACGTCCGAGGGCGCGGGCATGAAGCGGGTGGAAACGAGGCCGGTCGAGGCCGCCGCCTGCCAGCCGGCGATGATCGCCACCGGCACGAGCCAGGGTGTCAGGCGGCCGAGGATGTCGGAACCGATGGTTGTCTTCCGTGGCATGTGTCCAGCCCTTGCTGACTGAGGCTCTGTAGGAGGCGCCGATCTCGGCGCCGTCGGGCGCATCGCCCGGCCGGCGCCCCCGGTCGTCCGAGCGGGCTATCGGTTCGGAGCGGCGAAGGCGGCGGCCGGCGCGGCCTCGAACGAAGCCGAGGGCTTCGCCCGTGCGCCGAGCAGCGCAGCGAGCTGGGACGCGGCATCGGAAACGCGGCCCCGCACGCCCTCGTCGACGAGAATTCCGTCGGTGAAATCCACGTCGCTGCCATAGACGGAGGTCGGGACGGTTTGCGCGCTGAAGAAGCCGAAGAGAGGCCGCAGGGAATGCTCGACGACGAGGGCGTGACGCGCGCCTCCGCCCGTGGCCGACAGCACGACGGGCTTGCCCACGAGAGCCGCCGGATCGACGAAGTCGAACAGGTGTTTGAACAGGCCGGTATAGGCGCCCTTGTAGACCGGCGTCCCGACGATGAGCGCATCGGCGTTCTCGATCGCCTCCAGAATGCGCCGGGCCGGCAGCGAAAGCTGATCGCGCGACCAGGCCGCGCCGAGGCCGGTCCCGGCATCGACGACGTCGAACAGGCGGATATCGGCGCGGAGCCGCGCACCGGTCGCCTCGGCCACCGCTTCGACGAGCGCCCGCGTCTTGGAGGGACGCTGGAGATTGGCGCTGAAGCCGACGATGCGGGGGAGCGGGCCTGAGAAAGAGCTGCCTTGTAGAGACATCGAGCGCCTACCGATCGGGTTCGGGAATGTGCCGGGGGCATCGATCAGAACGTTCCGTCCGATCGTCAAATGCGCCCCGGCATCGTTGCCGAACTGTGATCGCAGCGACGATCCGGGTCAACGAAACGTGCTTTTAAAAGAACAAGGCGAGGGAGATGAGTCTTCGCTTAGATCTCACACGAAGAGATAAAACTTTTGAACTAGAACTTTCCTGCAAAAATTGCGGCCGTCCTGCGACATCGATCCAAGTGAACGGGTCCCGCAAACGGGTCCGGGTTCGGTAAACCGAACGCGGCAATCCCTAGACCAGGGCGTCGTCGGGGGTCGAGAGCCTGACGATGGGCAGGAAGGCCCGCAGGAGCGGCATGTCGAGCTTGCCCGTCATCCCGAGCATGATGGCATGGGCTTCGGCATGCGGGAGCGGCTTGCGATAGGCGCGCCGTTCGGTGAGGGCGGAGTGGATGTCGCAGATCGTCACGAGGCGGACGAGATCGGAAATCGCATCGCCGGTGAGGCCGGACGGGTAACCGCTGCCGTCGAGCATCTCATGGTGATGCCTGACCACATCGAGCATCGCTTGATCGAACCCTTCCTGCCCGGTGAGCATGTCGGCGCCGGCGGCGGCATGAGTCCGCATGATAACCAGTTCGTCCGAGGTCAGCGCGCCGGGCTTGTTGAGGATGGCGAGGGGAATCTTGGCCTTGCCGATATCGTGCAGCAGCGCGGCCTTGGTCAGGCGCTTCCGGTCGGCCCGCGGAATCCCGAGGTGGAAGCCGAAGGCCGCGGCAAACCCGGCGACGCTGAGAGAATGCTGATAGAGCAACTCGTCGTAGCGTCCGAGCACGTCGAGCCACGCACGGATCCCCCCCTCCGAGACGGCTTCCAGAATGACGTCTGTGCCGGCATCGACCTCGTCGGCCGAGATCGACTGGTCGAATTGCGCCGCATGGAACATGCCCGCCACGACCGAACAGGCGCGATGCGCCTTCGCTTCCACAGCGGCGTTCTCGCCGTCGCGCCGTGTCCGCATCTTCCGGCCGGCGTCGATCAGGCTGAGGAGGAGGGAGAGGATGGTCGGGCGCGGAGTATCGGCCGCGGCGATGCGCAGGGCCGGATTCGCCTTGTGCGGGATGTCGGCAGGCGAGCCGGTGAGGACAAGGCAGGGCACGCGCAACATGAGGAGGCGGGTCGCCCAGGCTGCCGCCACGCCTTCCCGAGGGTCCATGTCGATGACTGCGACGACGGGGAGGATGGCGGGTATCGACTGGTCGCCGAGGACGCTGCGGCAAGGGAGAATCGTGGTGATGGCGCGCGCCAGCAGCCTTACCCGGTCCGGCCGATCCGATACGATGAGGACGGACTTCTCTTGCGTCACGATCCGATCCACTTCAGACCGACGAGGTCTGGATTCGTGCCCACGCCAACGCGCACCCGCGACTTCTACAGTGTCAAATCCCTATAAATTGTTTCTCTCGACCGGTCGGCTCAACGGCTCATGACTTGACGACAAGACTTCGGAATTGGGAAGTCCCCCTTCCGGAGCATGACGGACCCTGGCCCGGCACACCGTGGTTAATCGGGTGGAACGAATTGTGCTTCTCTCGGGCGAGCGCCGGAGCGATAACTCTCCGTAGACGCTTTGGAGCTAATGCTTCCGGATCGTGTGCTTGGACGCCGCTCCGGCATCACCATCCGCCTTGTCCAGGGAGGACGCATTGCTCGCGCAGGATTTCAAATCCTTCTTCGAGACGTCGAAGCGCAACGGCATCATCCTTTCGTTCGGCGGCGACCTTTCGGAGAATGTCCTGTTCTCGCTCGGGGAAGTCCTGAAGCTTCGGATGATCCAGGGTGAGACGGACGCCACCATCGCCAAGCGGGTGTTCTCGATCTTCGTCGAGCAGGCCCAGAACATCATCCGGTATTCGGCCGACAAACTTCCCACGGACCGGGCCTCCGGCGGTATGATCAGCGCGGGAATGATCGTTGTGGGCGTCGAGAACGGACATTTCTTCGTCGTGTGCGGCAACGAGATTCCCAAGGCCGATGCCGCTATCCTGCGCGAGCGATTGGACCATATTGCCGGCATGTCGAGCGAAGAACTCAAGCGTTTCTACCGCGAAAAGTTACGCCAGGCCCCCGATGAAGGCAGTCTGGGCGGCAGCATCGGGCTGATCGAGATCGCTCGCCGGTCGAGCGCACCGGTCGAGTTCGAATTTCACGACCTTGGCAGCGAGCGCAGTCTGTTCTGCCTCAAAGCCTTCATCTGACGGCGCCCCAGCAATGGACCGGATTCAGATTCCAGCCACCCCCCGATCCCCCGAGGTGAATTTCGACTTCGCCGCCGGCCGTTTCAGGCTGGCCGGTGAATCGTACCCGGAGGATGCCGCGGCCTTCTTCGGCCCCCTGCTCCAGGCCTTGCGGACCTACCTCGCCGCATCGAGCACGGATCCGATCGTGTTCGAAGTCGCCCTCGTCTATTTCAACTCTTCGAGCGCGAAGGGCCTGATGAACCTGTTCATGCCTCTCGAGGACGCCGCCGAGGCAGGCCGTAGCGTCACCATCCGCTGGCTCCATGCCGAGGGGGACGAGACCATCGCCGAGGCCGGGGAGGATTTCGCGTCGGACTTCACCCACGCACGGTTCGATCTCGTCGAGACCGCGCAGACGGGGCACTGATGCGGATGAAGACCAAGCCTGAGATCGTTGCGCAGATCGGCGATCCACCCGCCGTCGGCGAAGCGTTCAGTCTTTACGACACCGAAGAAGCGGTCCTGGTGAAGACCGACGGGATGCTGGCGGGCCTCGCGCAGGTCGCGGGCGGCGTTCAGCAACTCGCCGAGGCCTACCGCCGCAGCTATGACGAGCAGCGCCGCCTCGTGAGGTTGAGTGACCGGATGCAGTTCGACCTGCAGAGGGCGAACCGCCGCCTCGCGGAGCAGCAACGCGACCTCCAGGCCCTCAACGAGGCGCTGTCCGGCGAAATCGAGAATCGGACCCGTCTCGAAGCCAAGCTGAGGAGCCTGGCCGATACCGACGATCTCACCGGCGCGGTGAACCGTCGCCGCTTCATGGAAATCAGCCGGCGTGAATGGCTGAGATACGAACGCGACCGGGTTCCGGCCTGCCTTCTCATGGCGGATCTCGACCGGTTCAAGCGCCTCAACGACGAGTTCGGCCATGCCGCCGGGGACGCGGCCCTCATCTGCTTCGTCGAGACCTGTCGCAAGCGGCTGCGCAAGGTGGACGTGATCGGCCGCATGGGCGGCGAGGAATTCGCGATCCTGCTCACCGAGATCGAACCCGATGCCGGGCTCGTGGTCGCCGAGGACTTGTGCCGTCTCGTCGACGAGACCGGCGTGGAATGGCCCGGCGGACCGCTGGCACTCTCCGTCAGCATCGGCGTCGCGGCCATCGAGGGAACCGAGACCTTCGAACAGACGCTCGGCCGGGCCGATGCCGCGCTTTACGCCGCCAAACATGCCGGACGCGGCTGCGTCCGCTCGTTCCGCAGCTCGATCCGGACCGTCTCGCCGCCATGACCTCCGATCCGGGGGGCAAGGTGGCATCGCCCGCCGTCGGTTCTCCCCCCCGCAAGCGCTCCTTGAGGGGCGGCGGTCCCCTGAGCGGCGACGACTTCCGGGAACTCGCCGGTTTCGCCGACGCCTCGGCATCCGCGCCCGGCACGATGCGGCCTGGGGCGCTGCGCGGCTCTGCGCAGGGACGCGACCTCGACAGTCTGGCCCACACCCTGTTCCTGCGGATCTACCCGGTGATCGCCATCGTCGTGCTGGCGACGCAGATCGGCATCGCCTGGGTGAACTACACCGACAGCCTCAGGCTCTATACCGAACGGGCGAACCTCCTCGTCACCCTGACCGCCCATTCCATCGCCCGCCCCGATTGGAGCGAGCGCCCGGACGTCTACACGGCGCAGATCCAGGCCCTCACCCTCGATCCGGCCTTCCAGTTCGTGCGCGCCTGGAACGCGGCAGGCGGACTGGTGATGTCCGTCGGCGAGATACCGGCCGGTCGGGGCCTCGAACTCATCCGCGCCTCCAGCACCGTCACGGCGGCGGGGCGCGCAGAATCCGCGGGGCGACTGACGCTGGGATTGTCCACCGAAGCCCTGCGCCGCAACGCCGAGAAACAGGCACTCCTGGCGTTGGGGGCGACCCTCATCCTGATGCTCGCCTTCGTGCTGACCCTCCATGCCAATGTCCGCAAACACGTCCTCGCCCCCCTGAAGCGACTGCTGCTCGCCATGCGCGAGGTCGAGCACAAGCGCTGGTCATTGGTGGAGTTCGACGGTGCCGTCCGGGCCAGCAACGAGATCGACGTCATCTCCTCGGCCTTCAACCGTATGGTAGAGGGCCTGCGCGCCGGCGACGAGGCGAAGCAGCTTCTCGCCGAGCTCGAACAGGCTCATGCCAAGCTCGCGGACGCCAACAATCAGGTGATGGAGAGCATTGGCTACGCCCGCCGGATCCAGACCTCCGTCCTGCCCGACCGGGCGGCACTGGCCGGCGCCGGCATTGACGTAGCCGTTCTGTGGGAGCCGCTGCATCAAGTCGGCGGCGACTATTTCTGGCTGGAACGCCTCGACGACCTCAGCATCGTCGTGGTGGCCGATTGCACCGGCCACGGGGTGCCGGGCGCCTTCATCACCCTCATCGTCGCCACCGCGCTCGACCGGCTGCTGCACGAGCGCGGCCTGCGCTCGCCCGCCGAGATCCTGACGGCCCTCGACGAGATGGTCCGCGTCCAGTTGCGCCAGGACGGGCGCGGTGCGGAATCCGACGATGGGCTTGATTGCGGCGTGTGCATCTGGGACCCCGCGGCACGAAGGCTGAGCTTCGCCGGCGCCGGACTGGCGCTCACCAGCATCACGGAAGCGGGCCTCGCCCGGATCAAGGGCGCGCGGCACGGGCTCGGCTACCCACGGCACGGGAGCACCCGGTTCACGACCGAGGACATCATTCTGGACGTGGCGCCGGGCGACACCTTCTACCTGATGACCGACGGCCTCACCGACCAGATGGCCCCCCCCGGCGCGCAACGCCGGCTCCTCGGGCATCGTGGCGTGTCGGATATTCTCCTTCGCAGCCGCGACGAGGAACTCCGCCGGCAGATCAGCATTCTCGAGGCTGAGCTCGTTGCCTATCGGGGGCTCGAGAGCCGCCGGGACGACATGACCCTGGTCGCGTTCCGGCCGATACGTCCCACCTCGCCTGACGCCGCTGAGGACAACCGGTGATCGGCCGGTGCGCTGGCACACGCAAGACCGCGTGAGGATTCGGCACTGTCTGCGCTGTCGTCAGTAGACCGCCTCGGAAAGCCATAACCTTGCCGTCATGGCGGACCAAGCATGGCGGACCGGGAACGCTGGTATCCGCGGCCTGCTACTGCGTCATTATACGTTTCAAAAGTCGAGATTGATCATGACACGCTTCCTTGCCGCGTCCGTCTGTCTGGGCCTGCTCGTCGCCGTGCCCGTTCAGGCGCAGCCCTCGAACATTTCACAGCAGCCTGCGCCGAAGCGCATGACCACTGCCATGGGCGTGACCAAGCCGCCGGGCTCCACCTTCAATCGGGCCTCCACCGAAGCCGACATGCTCAAGGCCCAGAAGATATCCGCAGCGCGCGACAAGGCTTGGGACCGGAAAATGCGGACCACCATGGGCTCGATCTGCCTCGGCTGCTGACGCCAGAGACCGCGAGGCTCGGTCGATGATTCGGTTCGAGGGTGTCTCGCGCCGCTTTGCCGGCGCAGAGCGGCCCGCCGTCGACGGGATCGACCTCGACATCGCCGCCGGGACGACCTGCGTCCTCATCGGTCCCTCCGGCTGCGGCAAGTCCACGACGTTGCGCATGGTCAACCGTCTGGTGGAGCCGGATGCCGGACGTGTCCTCCTCGACGGACGCGACGTGGCGGAGGTCGATCCGGTGCGGCTGCGCCGTGGTATCGGTTACGTGCTTCAGGGCATCGGTCTGTTCCCGCACCGGAATGTCGCCGAGAACGTCGCCACCGTACCCCGCCTCCTGGACTGGACACGCGCCCGGATCGCAGATCGGGTGGACGAGATGCTCGACCTCGTCGGCCTCGACCCGGACGCGTATCGCCAGCGACGGCCCGACGAATTGTCCGGCGGCCAGCGCCAGCGCGTCGGCGTCGCCCGCGCCCTGGCGGCGGACCCTGACGTGCTCCTCATGGACGAACCCTTCGGCGCCGTGGACCCCGTCGCCCGCGACCGGCTGCAGGAAGAGGTCGGCGAGATCCTGCGCCGGCTCAAGAAGACCGTGATCATCGTCACCCACGATATCGACGAGGCGATGCGGATGGGCGACCGCGTCGTGCTCATGCGGGAGGGCCGGATCGTCCAGGCTGACACGCCGGACCGCCTGCTCGCAGCCCCAGCCGACCGATTCGTGGAGAGCTTCGTCGGTGAAGACCGGGCTTTGCGCCGGTTGGCCCTGAGCCAAGCGGGCGCGATCGCGGTTCCGGGCGATCCAGGCGATGCGCCGGGCGTCACCGCGGAAACGTCGTTAAAGGACGCCCTGGCGCTGCTCCTATCCAGCGGCGCCGATCACCTCGCGGTAACCGGGAGCGATGCCCCCGCCATCCTGACTCTTACCGCGATCCGAGACGCTGCCTCGCGTCAGGTCTGATCGCGCCTTCGTCACAGCAAAGCGCATCGCATTAGGCACCCTTTCCCCTCTCTCCGCCTACGGGGAAAGGACCCGAAGGCACCCCGTCATGCCTTCGGTGAGCGAGAGGCGAAGCCAAAGCGACGGTAAGGAGGTGCCTCCGGCCACGCCTCTCACTCCGCCGCGTCGGAGACCTGGAATCGCTCGATACCCTGGCGTTCCGGGTTGATGGCGGCGAGTGCGCGCTTGGCCGTCTCGAGCGGATGCTCGGCCTCGATCCGGACCGAGGTCAGATCCGGGCTCTTGTAGACGGTGACGATGGTGTCCATCACTTCGGTGAGGGTGGTGCGCTTGTCCTCGGGCGCCGCGATGAGAAGCTGTAATCCCCAGGCTTGGTAGAGGTCCACCAAAGCCTGGGAGTTGCGCACGTCGAGTTTCGAGAAGGCCTCGTCGAGGAGACAGAGTCCGAGGCCGGGATTCTCGTCGCCGGGCCGGTCGCCGGGATAGTAGGCCGAGGCGAGTGATGCGGCGATGGCGACGTAGAACGGCGCCTGTGCCTCGCCTCCCGACCCGCGCAAGGCCCGGTTCGACATGGTGGTGCGGTTACCTGCCTTGTCGCGCATGCCGATCTCGTAGACGAAATAATTGCGGTAATCGGCGAGCCGCGCCGCGCTCTCGTCCCCGGCGATCAGGGCGGTGATCTCCTCGATCGCGGCAGCGAGCGGCCCCGGGGGTACGTCCTCGCCCTCCCCCGGCAGGATCGCCTGCGCTGCGTCGGCCGAACGCGCCACCTCGGTGGCGAGGGCATGCACGGCGGCGTAGCGACGATCGACGGTGGCCTCGAAGGCGTAGGTCTGGCCGGTGAAGGTCTGGGTCGAGAGACGTTCGTTCAGGGCATCGAGACGGGTGCGGACCCGCTCGAACTTGTCGGCGAGGCGCGTCAGCAGGTCCTCGGTCATGAGGCGCCGCATCTCGCTCTCCGCGCGCACGGCCTGGTCGCGGTAGCGCCGCAGCTCGTGGCCCGCCACCTCGTCATGGGCGCGGGCGACCCAGGAAAAGCCGAAGGAGGCCGGGGCATCACCGTTGCCCAGGGGGTTCTCGATACGCCACTGGACGCAGTATTCAGCGAGATCGCGCTCGGCGGCACGGCCTTGCGTGCGCGCCGTCTCCATCGCCTCGCGGGCGGCGCCGCGCGCCGCATTGGCCAAAGCCGCCAACTCCTTGGATTCGAGGCCCGCCGCGTCGGCCCGCGCCTTGGCCACCGCC
The DNA here is from genome assembly GCF_054817925.1 of Methylobacterium sp. CM6247. Taxonomy (NCBI): domain Bacteria; kingdom Pseudomonadati; phylum Pseudomonadota; class Alphaproteobacteria; order Hyphomicrobiales; family Methylobacteriaceae; genus Methylobacterium; species Methylobacterium sp. CM6247. The sequence goes on along the minus strand of NZ_JBTXKX010000003.1, from coordinate 1,294,307 downwards.
AGCGGATCGAACCCGTCCGGCCGGACGAGACGGATGCGCACGGAATCCCCCGCGATCCAGCGGGCATGGGCGCCGCGCCTTGCGTGAAGCGCGGCGCGGATCGCCTCCCGCGCGGTGGCGACCTTCGCCTTCAGGCCCGCTTCCTCGCCGAGCAGCGCGTCGCGCTTCGGCTCCAGCACCTGAACGAGTTCGGTGAGATAGGCCGATCGCTCCTTGGCGAGCTCCTTGATCTCGGCCTCCAGCGCGCCGGTATCGGCCTTCTCCACGGCTTCGCGCTCGGTGGTGAGGCTGCGTCGCCGCCCCTCCATCGCGTCAGCCTCCTGGCGCAGGGAGACGATGTCGAGATTGGCCTCGGCGAGTCGGACCCGCAGCATGGCGGCAATACGGGCGGCCTCGCGCAGCACGCCGGCCGCGCCGCGCAGGCGCCGTGCCTCATTGACCGCGTGTTCCAGGTTCTGCCGGCTCTCCGCCGTGGGACCGCGGCTGCCACGGGTCATCATCAGTTGAACCGGCCGCACTACGGAATAGGCCATGCCGGAGGTCGAGCGGCCGCTCGGCGCCACGGCGCGGCTCATATGGGCCAAGGCCGCGTCGTTGGGGGCGAGATCGTAGCCGCCGAGCCGTGCCGCGAGAAACGCCTGGGCATGGGGATCGCGAGTCTCGATCAGCGAGATCGGCCCTTCGTCGTCGCGCCCGCCCCGGCGGCGCGCGGTGTCCGTCGTCTTCACCAGCAGGCAGCGATAGAACTGGCTCTTGCGGGCTTCGAGATGGGCGAAAGCCTCATTCAGCCGGTCCGGTTCGACGACGAGAGCTTCGCGGGCGCCTCCGAGCAGGCCCTCCAGAGCCGGTCCCCATTTCGGATCGGTGATCTCGGCGAGTTCGCAGATCGGCGTGGCCTCGATCCCGAGCCGGGCGAGTTCGTCGCGGAAAGCGGCCGTGTCCGAGGAGAGGCGCGCGCCACCCGCGCGCCCGCTGCCGACTTCGGCCGAGAGGGCATGCGCTTCCTTCTCCTGGGCGCGGGCACGCAGGGCCATGTCCTCGGCAGCGGTATCGAGGGGGGTGGCGATGTCGGAGAGAGAGGCGAGGGCCGTGAGAAGGGGGCCGAGCGGTCCGTCCGAGCGAAGCGATTCCTCGGGGGGCGCATCGCGGCGCAGGCCGGAGCGCGAGCAGGCGGCCACGATCCGCGCCGATTCCGGATCGATGCGCTGGATCTCGGAGAAGACGACGTTGAGCTTGCCCGCCTCCTGCACCAGCCCCACCAGATCGGCGACGCGGGTGGCGAGGTCGCGCTTGTCGCGCGCCAGCATGGCGAGGCCGGCATTGGAGGCGGCGAGCCGCCCCTCCCCCTGGCTCCCGGCCAGCATCGCTTTCTTGCCCGCGATCTCGCCGTCGATCTCGCGCACGAAACCCTGGCTGGTGCTCACGCTCTCGCGGGCGATGCGCAGGCGTTCCGCCACGTCGCCGAGGCGAGAGCGGGCCTGGCTGTAATCGAGGATGCGGCGTCGCAGGTCGGCGCCGGCCGCTCGTAACTCGTCGAGGGTGGCCGAGAGGCTGGCCTCCGCCCAGGTTTCGTAGCGTTTGAGGATGCGGCCGAGATGGGAGAGCCGGCGCTCCAACTCCTCGATGGTCTCCAGGAGACGGCGCCAGTTCTCCACCGACTGGCGGATGCGCGCGACGTCCAGGGGCTCGGGTTCGAGGACGAATGAGCGCACGAAGGCGGAGGAATCGAAGATCGGCTTGAACGCCACGGCGTTGGAGAACGTACGCAGGAAGTGGCGCGGCTCGGGGCTCGGCGCGCCCTCGCGCATCAGCGCCAGGACGTCGGAGGTGAAACGCTCGCCCGATGAGCGGAACTCCTCGAACCTGTCCGCCCGGATGCGGAGATCCTTTGCAATCTCCGGCCAGGGCGCCACGTAGCTGCCCTCGGCGGTCTCGCGAACGTAATCGGCGATCTCGAACCGGTGTCCGACCGCGATGAAGCGCGAGAGGGTGGTCTCGCGACTGTCCTCGGCCCGGGCCGCGAGCGCGAGACCGACGGAGACGACGCGTCCGGTGGTCTCGTTCTCGAAGACGAGGACGATGAGGGTCTCGCAGGCCTCGCGGGTGGGACGGCCGCCTTCGGCGGGGTCGCTGATCCAGCCGAGGCAGTAATCGCGGACCGTGCGAGCGCTGCGCCCCGAGGCAGACGCGTTGAGGGCGAGGCGGCTGGCGTTGTTGCCGGCGAGCACGGTGCCGACAGCGTCGAAGATCGTCGACTTGCCGGCCCCCGTCGGCCCCACCAAGGCAGCCGCTCCCCGGATCCGGATCTGTTCGCGGCGGATCAGGTACCAATTCGAGAGGGCGATGTCGGTGAGCCGATACACCGGGCGGGCAAGTCCTCGATGGAAATGACGGAGCCACGGCATGGACGGGGCGGCCCGACGATGCAAGTCGACGGTCCCATCGTCCTCTTTTTCACAGGGAGCGATGTCGGGGCTTCGAGCCGTGCCACGCATGTTTCATGTGAAATCTTAACCCCGATGTGGATGCCGCCCTTGATCGGGCTCAGCCGTCATCGTCCATTCGCGCCGCTGCCCAGGCGCGGACCTGCTCCATCCAGGAATCGGGTGAGAGCACCGCGACACCGGGAAGGATCATCAGCGGCGTGATCTTCTCGACCTTGTCGCGCTCGCCCAGGCGAAGGGCACCCTTGCGGGCGAAAAGGCGCAGAATCTCCGTGAGGCGCGCTTCTTCCGGCGCCTCGCTGCGGGCGGCGGTGCGGATCGATTCGGCGATGTCATCGGTGGTACATTCCACGACACCGTCGGTGGTGACGCGGTGTTCCCGAAGCCCTTCCTCATAGGCGAGGCGCAGGGCCAGCAGCACGAGGGTCTCGTCCTTGCGCAGGCGCTCGGCCTGCCCGTCATGGCGTACGCCGTCGGCAGGCACGCGCAGGAACACCATCTGGTCTCGGGGGGAGACCTCGAACGAGTAGCCGAGACAGGCAAAATAGCTTTTGAGGAACGGCGCGTAATACCGGGCGATCTCGTAGGACCGGCCGATACCGGGCGTATCGGCATAGAGGCACTGGCTCTTCAGCACGACTTGAAGCGCGCGGATGAGATCCTCCTCGGACGGTGCACGGGCACCCGGAGGCGGTGGCTCGTCGCCATCGACGATGGCGCGGAAGGCCTCGATCATTCAGACGGTCCGGTCGAGCGGGACACGGCGCCCCGTCACCCCGCCTCGTTACTCGGATCGCCCTCGCGACACAAAACCCGCTTCCTCACGCGGCTTTCGCCGGGGAGGCCTTGAACAACGACAGGCATTCCGTGTCGCGATGCATGCTCAGGATCGAGGCACGGTCGATAGAGGGGTTCTGGGAGAGCACGCGCTGCACCTCCTCCACCACCTTGGAATAACGGTCACCGTCGAAATTCCGCTCCAGCGGGCTGACGGCGATGTAGGTCTCGACGACGAGAACCCTCTCGGTTCGCTCTTTCCCCACCTCGACGGCGATCCAGGCGGATTTGATCAAGCACTTGCCGGTACTCATGGGTTAACCTCCTTATCAGTCCCGCTTAGATGCGGTTATACCAAGAGGATGATCCGACTCTTCAAGTCTGCCAAGGGCACTGACACGTTTGTGATGACATCTCGTCTGTCGCGACAATTGTGCAATGCACGCAAACATTCGGTCCTCCCCACCGTACGGGACGACGCGTAGGGTCTTATCTCCGCGGTCGCCGTTCGCCCGCGCTCGCTGGCCCGCGTGTTGGGGGCGGGGACGACCGCTCCACCATGAAATCCGGACAATCGAGCCAGCCGTTGGAGACACGGCCCGCGACACGGGTGAGGCGGTAGCGATCGTTGAGGAGCCCGTCGAACAGCACGTCGATCTCGCGCAGACGCTGGAACACCACGAACTCGTCCACATCCGCCACGACGATCTCGGATCCGCGGATGGCGGGGTTCGTCCCGAGCTTGCGCTCGACGAAGGCGATGACGCGCTCGGGCGTCACCATCACCCGCTGGCGGAAGGCGTCCTTGGCCAGGATGAAGGCCTCGATCGCCGGGTCGAGATGGATCTCCGGCAGGGGCTCGGACAGGATCGCTGCCCGCCTCATCCGGGGCGTATAGAAATGCGGCTCCCCGATCGGCGGACGTAGCAGCGAGACCTGGGCGGGGGGCGCCGAATCCGACCATTCGGCAGCCCCCACCGCCCGTAGCGCCGCCGCCGTGCGCTCGATCCGGTCGGAATCGCGGTGATCCGTGTAGCGCAGGGACGCGGCGATCCGGCGCTCCAGCCGGGCGACGATGTCGGCGACGCTGTCGAGATGCCGGTCGAGCCCCTCGAAGATCGACAGGATCTCAGCGAGGTCGCGCCGCACCGCCCGCTCGGCGAGGGGAAGGTCGGCGGCCCGCCCCTCACGCAGTCCCGCTTCGGCGAGGGCCCGGATGGTGAGGGGGTCGCGCAGCGCTCGTCCGGCCTCCCTCACGATGCCGGAGCGGAAGCGGAACGGGTTCAGTCGTGTGTGAAGGGTACGGTAGTCACTGACGAGGTGGCGCGCGACGAACTCCTCGAAATAGAGCCGGAACGCCGTACCCTGGTCCTCCTCGCGCAGGATGCGCTCCTCGATCTTGCGCATGGAGCCCGCGAGGCTGCGCAGGTGTCCGAGGAAGGCGCGGGACGCCTTGGCGGCGTTGACGAGGGCCTCCGAACGCTCGGCCGGGTTGGCCACGGCACTCTCGAGACTACCCAGCACTTCGAGCACGGCGCCGCCATAGGAGCGGGTCTCGCCCCGGTCGATACGGGCCAGTTCCTCGATGACGTGGCGGGCATCGGGGTCGAAATCGACCACCGGCACGTAGCGCTCGCGCCGCTCCACGAGCCAGCCGGCCTCCAGGAGACGCCGATAGACCGCGGAGCGGCGCTCGATCGGATCGGCCGGCGTGGCATCGTCGTCGGCGATCTCGCCCTGGGACCAGTCGGCGGAGAAATCGCCGATGGAGGCGAGCAACTCGCTCTTGCGCAGAGGTTCGGTAGTCTCTGCGAAGACGCGCGCATGCAGATGCAGCAGCAGGGCCGCGTTGAACGCCCGGCTCGGCGAGGCGAGCGGCTTGAACAGGTCGTCGGAGAGGCGGGCGAAAAGCATGGCGGTGTGGACGAGGACAACCGATGCCTCGCCCCTGAGTCAATCGGCGGGCATCAACCGCCTGTGCGTGGTCGTGTCTTCAAAGACCGCGGCAGCGAGTCCGGATGAGCCCCGAGAAATCCTTCTCCGAGGTCTGCACTTCGTTGAGCTTGGCGGCCCGCTCCGCTCCGGAGAGGCAACGGCCGTAGACGCTCGAGACCCGGCGCATGGTCTCCACGTGCCGGCGCCAGACGCGGCACCGGTTGGCATCGTCACCATCGGCCTGTTCGAGCTGGTCGATGGCTTGGCGCTGCATCGAATTGGCGACGAGGACGTCGCGCGCGCACGCGACATCGGCATGGGCGGGCGCGCCCCACAGGATGGCACACGCGACGGCGGCAGCCGCCGAAGACCGGCACTTATCCAAATTCACGCGTTTCATGCCGCTTCGGATTTCGTCGTCTGAGTCAGCAGAGAATAGAGCGCGCTGGAATCCCGCGCCGCGCGGATCCGCTCCAGCATGCCCGGCTCCCGCAGCAACCGCGCCACTTGGGCGAGCGCCTTGAGGTGCTCGGCCCCTGCCCCTTCCGGAGCGAGCAGGAGGAAGGCGATATCGATGGGTTGGCCATCCAGCGACTCGAAATCCACCGGACGCTCCAGGCGGGCGACGAGGCCGAACAGGCGGTCGAGCCCCGGAAGCTTGCCGTGGGGAATCGCGACACCGTCGCCGATGCCGGTAGACCCCAGGCGCTCACGCTGAAGCAGAGTTTCGAACACCTCGCGCTCGTCGAGCGCGGGAAGCTGGCGCACCGCATGGGCGCTCAATTCCTGGAGGATCTGCTTCTTCGCGCGAGCGCGCAGAGAGGTCACCACGGAATCTGGACTGAGGAATTCCAGAACTGGCATGATAAGGACAGTCGCCCCATCGGCGACGGCCAAATGGACGCCGCTCATTTGAAATAGCGCTACGGATGCGTGGTTCCCACGCATCCGGAAACGGCCGATGGTCGACTAACGGCCCTTAGGCCGGATAGCCAGCCGGGATCACGCATCCCGGACGGCCATTCGGCCTCTCGTCACGGACCGGCTTTCTCCGAAGAAGAATCTCCGCTCCGGGCCGATCGATCAGGATGCCGCGTCGGGTGGGTCCACCCATCCGATCGCTCCGTCACTGCGGCGGTATACGACGTTGATCCGTCCGGTGCCAGCATGAACGAACACGATCACAGGGGCGCCGGTGAGGTCGAGGGCCGTCACTGCCTCGCTCACCGAATGACGCTTCAGCGTCTTGGTGCTCTCGGCCACCACGGGAGGATGCGCCTCGTCTTCCTGATCCGCCTCGTCCTCGAGGTCGTCCCCGTCCAACTCGCTCGGCGATTGGAACACCGCATAGGCCGCCTGGACCGTCGCTCCCTCGTGCAGGGCAGCGCCATGATCCTTGAGGCGGTGCTTGTAGCGCTTCAGGCGCTTCTCGAGCTTGTCGGCGGTCTGCTCGAAACTCGAATGCGGGTCATGCGAGGCGCCCGAAGCTTCGAGGGTGAGGCCGGAAACGAGGTGGAGCACGCAATCCGTGCGGTAGGCCGTGCCGTCCCGTCGAAGCGTCACATGGCCGGAGCAGGTGCCGTTCATGTGGCTGTCGAGATACTTCGACAAGGTCCCGGCCATTCGCTCTTCGACGCGCCCGCGAAGGGCTTCGCCAAGGTCCAGGCCATGGCCTGTGACACGCAATGACCCCATGTATCCTCCGGTTTTTCGACGTTCGGCAGGTGAGTAAAGGAGCGTCGGGGAGAGAAGTCAACGGAATGGAAAGCCGGCTCCGCGGGGTGCGCCGCACGCGGTTGCGGGATCGGCTCCGCGCTTCGCGGACCGCGCCTCAGCGGGCGTAGGCGAAATGCTCGCGGCGACGCTCGATCGAGGACGGGATACGCAACGATTCCCGGTATTTCGCCACCGTGCGCCGGGCGATGTCGATGCCCTCGTCGCGGAGCTTCTGCACCAGCGCGTCATCCGAGAGCACGTCGCCGGCCGCCTCGCCGTCCACGAGCTGCTTGATCCGGTGGCGCACGGCTTCGGAGGAATGCGAGGCCGTACCCGCGGCCCCCGGAATGGCGGCGGTGAAGAAGTACTTCATCTCCAGCGTACCGCGGCTGGTGCCGATCGACTTGTTGGAGGTGACCCGCGAGACGGTGGATTCATGCATACCGATGGCCTCGGCGACCGTCTTGAGGTTGAGGGGCCGCAGATGGGCCACCCCGTTGACGAAGAACGCATCCTGCTGGCGCACGATCTCGGAGGCGACCTTGAGGATGGTCCGCGCCCGCTGCTCCAGGCTTCGGGTGAGCCAGTTGGCGGTCTGCAGGCATTCGGACAGGAACGCCTTGTCGCCCTCGGCCGACGCGCCGCGCGAGACGCGGGCATAGTAGCTCTGGTTCACCAGCACGCGGGGCAGCGCCTCGGCGTTGAGTTCCACGAGCCAGGACCCGTCGGAGGCCGCCCGCACGAACACGTCGGGGATAAGAACCTCCACGGCGCGCGAGCCGAAGGCCCGGCCGGGCTTGGGATCGAGACGGCGGAGCTCGGCCAGCATGTCCACGAGGTCCTCGTCGTCGACGCCGCAGAGACGGCGCAGGCTCGGAAAATCGCGCTTGGCCACGAGGTCGAGGCGGGAGACCAGCGCCTGCATCGCCGGATCGAACCGGTCCCGTTCGCGCAGCTGCAGGCTCAGGCATTCGGCGAGATCGCGGGCGGCGATTCCCGGCGGATCGAAGGTCTGGATCAGCTTCAGCATCCGCGCCACCGAATCGAGGCTGGCGCCGAGGCGCTCGGCCACCTCGTCGATGGATTCGCGCATGTAGCCGGCATCGTCCACCGCATCGATGAGGAAGCCGGCGATCAGCCGGTCGCCCGGGTCGCGCGTGGCGAGATCGAGCTGCGCGCTGAGATGCTCGCGGAGAGAGACTTCCGAGGTCAGGGTCGCCTCGAAATCCGGCGCCTCTCCATCGAAGCTGCCGCCGGTATTGCCGTAGGGCGCAGGTGTCAGAGACAGCATGTCGCCGGACGCGGCCTCGCGGGCATGGCTGGGATTCTCGTCGGAAAAGACGTTGTCGAGGCGGGTGTCGAGGACGCTCTCCATCTCGGCACCGCTGGCGGTGAGCTCGGTCGCCATCCAGTTGTCCGGCTCGGACGAATCGAAATCCCCCTCCCCGTCACCCGAGGCGTCCACGGCCGGCTCCGTGCCTACGCGCTCACCGTCCGCATCGCCTTCGACGCGCTCCAACAGCGGGTTTCGCTCGAGTTCGGCGTCGACATAGGTGGCGAGGTCGATCTGGGAGAGCTGAAGAAGCTTGATCGCCTGGAGAAGCTGTGGCGTCATCACCAGGGCTTGGCCCTGACGCATTTCCAGTCGCTGCAGCAAACTCATGGTGTTGCCCCGACGCCTTCAGGTGAGCCCAGCCGAGGGCAGGCACAGAACCCCTACGCCACTCGGCATGAATATTGCTTCTTTTTCTCTTCGCATATGTCTATCGCCATCTCGCCCTGCCGTCAAAGCGCGAAGTGCGTGATTCCCCTGGACTTGCCGCAGTGCAACATCGAAGCGGATAGCTCAGAGTAGTCCCTGTCCGGCCCGGCCAAACCCAAGGCTCTGATATTCCACGTCAAAAAGCCATCGCCTCGCGAGCGACATTGCCGGCTCGCTGAAACAACATGCACAAAACGCATGCACTCCAGAGAAGGCATGAAGTTTGGCGACAAAATAGGCAGTGGGTGGAAGGGTACCGGCTGAGGCCGGGAGGCATCCGTTGCCTCGGGCCATCCGCGAGGCGGCAACGCAGCATCGCGGTCGCCTCGTCTCACCGCATGTCACATCTGGAATGAATCAGGTCGTGCGAGTCGCGCGAAGCTTCGCGGTCCTTGGACCCTACTAGCCAGCGAGGACCTAAAGGCGGAAATCCTCGCCGAGATAGAGACGCCGTGCATCCTCATTGGCAACGATCTCGGCCGGCGTACCCTCGGTGAGGATGCGGCCGGAATGGGCGATATAGGCGCGGTCGATGAGGCCCAGCGTCTCGCGCACGTTATGGTCGGTGATGAGAACGCCGATCCCGCGCTGCTTCAGGTGCTTCACCAGATCCTGGATGTCGCCCACCGCGATGGGGTCGATGCCGGCGAAGGGCTCGTCGAGGAGCATGAAGCTCGGAGAGGTCGCCAGCGCGCGGGCGATCTCGCAACGGCGGCGCTCCCCGCCCGAAAGCGCGATCGAGGGTGATTTGCGCAGGCGCGCGATGTCGAATTCCTCAAGCAGCGAATCGAGCTTGCGCTCGCGCTCCTTGCGGTTCGGCTCCACCACTTCGAGCACCGCGCGGATATTGTCCTCCACCGACAGGCCGCGAAAGATCGACGCTTCCTGCGGCAGATAGCCGATGCCGAGACGGGCCCGCTGATACATCGGCAGGTGGGTGATCGGCAGGCCGTCGAGACTGATCGAGCCGCGATCGGCCGAGACCAGTCCGGTGATCATGTAGAAGATCGTGGTCTTGCCGGCGCCATTGGGGCCGAGCAGGCCCACGGCCTCTCCGTTGCGCACGGTCAGCCCAGCCTCGTGGACCACGGTACGCGCGCCATAGCTTTTGCGGAGGCCCTCGACGTGGAGGATGCCCGGACCGCCGCCATTCCCGGACAGGCCCGTCTCCCCGGCCGCCGGCCGCCCCTTACCGCGGCCGAAGAGGCGCGACAGGAGCGACGGCGCACGCCCGGCTCCGTCTGAGACGGACCCGGCGATTCGCGGGCTGATCGGGTCTGGCACCGAGGCCAGCGGCAGAGCGGAGGTCAATTGGCCTGCGCTCTCGGTTTCGCGGCAGGCTTGTCCGCGCTGGCTTCGGAAGGCTTGGGTGCTGGCTTGCCCGCAGCGCTCGCCGGCTGGGCGCAGCCCTTGGCCCCGCCCTTGGCGGCTTCCTCCTTCTGTGGCACGAACATCGCGGATACGCGGCCGCCGGCCACCGGATCCATGTTCGCCCGGCCGGTATTCATGTCGTAGACGAGGCGACTGCCGCGGGTAACGTTCTGGCACTGGCTCAGCACGACATTGCCGGTGAGCACGATGCGCTTGGCCTCCTGGTCGAATACGGCATTGTCTCCGGTGGCGACCTGATCGTTCTGCACCACGGTGACAGGGCCGGCGCATTCCACCTTCTGGATACCGTTCTCGGCCATACCGGCTGGAGATTTGGCGCCATCGGCGGCAGGCGCGGGTGCCCCGGGCTTGGCATCCTTGCCGCGCTTGTAATGCACCGTCATCGTCGAGCAGCGGATGGTGCTGTCGCCCTGCACGGCCACGACGTTGCCGGCGAAGATCGCCTTGTTCTCCCGGTCGAACACGTCGAGCCGGTCCGCGTCGATCTTCACGGGGTCCTTGCCGCCGCTCGCGCCGAAGGTGCTCCCGGGAGCGGTCGGCTTGTTCGCCTTCGCAGCAGGCGCCGGAGACGTGCCGGACGGAATCTGCGCCACTGCATTCCCCGCCGCGAGGAGGCCGCAGAGGGCGAGGGTGGAGACCAGCGTGGAACGGTTCACCGGCGTGCCTCCCCATCCTGCGGTTCGGCGGCGGAGGTGAGGATGCGCGGCGATTTCACGTCTGGCTTGCTCTCGGAGCCGGCGCCCTCGGCCTTGTCCGATCCGTGGAACACCGCGTGGACGTTGCCGATGAAGGAGATGACGCGGCCGTTATCGACCATGTCGAGGCCGTCGGAGGCCACCGTCCCGGTGGGAAGCGTCACAGCGACGGCCTGGTCGGACTTCACCGTCCCGGCCTTGAAATCGATGGCGGCGGTGAGGAGACGGATATCCTCGCCCTTGTCGGTCCAGAGCTTGATGTCGCGTTCGAGAACCAGGGTCTCGCGTGCCGAATCGAACAGGCCCGAGGCGGCTTCCATATGGGCGAGCCCGCCGGAATCGTCGGTGACGAGATGGCCTTTCATCGCCTGCAGTTCGATCAGGGTCGGCTTGCGCACGTCCTGGAAGGCGGCCGTGGCGATGACCTCGTAGCCCCGATCGTCCTTCCGGAAACCGGACAGACGCGGGTTCTCCATCTTGACCTTGGTGCCCGACAGGGTGACCGGCCCCATGGTGACGGCCGGCAGGACGGTGCCGAAGGGGTTGAACAGCGTCCCCACGACGAGGGCGAGAATCGCCGCACCGGCAGAGAGAGGAATGAGGCGGCGCAGGTAGCGAACCTGCGTACTGTGGTTGCGAGCCCGCTTATGAGCGCGGTTGCGGCGCGCATCGGCTCCCGATCCCGTCGTCCCCGTCGCGTGGATGGCGTCGACCCCGTGCATGGTGATGATCCGAGCCGCTTCGCCTGACCGATCCGATGAGACACCGGCACGTTGCACCCTGCAACATGCCACATCCCGTCAATCATGTGCTGAGCCGTGCCTGCCAGCGTCAACCATGTCGAGCGCCGGATGCGCGCGGCCGATGGCGAAGTTGTGGCCGTGCAACAACCTTATGGGCGGAGCATTGAGGAATCATCAACCGCACGGGGTCGCAGGGGCACGGTCGATGTGCGCCGCCGCACCGTCCCCTGCACACCCTCCTGCGGCATGCGCGTGCCCGATCAGGTGTGGGCGAAGATGTCGGTCTCGGCCCAGCCTTCGAGATCGAGGAGGGAGCGGGTCGGCAGGAAGTCGAAACAGTTCCGCGCGAGATCCGTGCGCCCTTCGCGGGCGAGCATCGCATCGAGGCGGGCGCGCGCCGCATGCAGATGCAGCACATCGGAGGCCGCATACTCCACCTGCGCCTGGCTCAGGGACTCGGCGCCCCAATCCGAGGATTGCTGCTGCTTCGACAGGTCGACGCCCACGAGTTCGCGGACCACGTCCTTGAGGCCGTGCCGGTCGGTATAGGTGCGGGCGAGCTTGGAGGCGACCTTGGTGCAGTAGACGGGGGCCGGCATCACGCCGAAGGCCCTGAACAGCACGGCGAGGTCGAACCGGGCGAAATGGAAGATCTTCGTCACAGCCGGATCGGCCAGCACGCGCTTGAGTATTTCGGGCGGGCTCGAGCCAGGCACGATCTGCACGACATCGGCACTGCCGTCGCCGCGCGAGATCTGGACGACGCAGAGCCGATCACGATGCGGATTGAGACCCAACGTCTCGGTATCGATGGCGATGGCCGCGCCCGGCACGTAATCGGCCGGGAGATCGCCGCGATGGACGCGGATGATGGGCTGAGGAGGCATCGGTTCTGTGTCTTCTGGCGGGGCAATCGCTACCCCGGCCGCGTAACACCGCGCCTGCCCGCGAACAACCCGGCGCCGGACGAGCGCCGGGTCATCGAGCCGGGCGGCTACTTCTGCTTGGCGATGACCTTGTCTTTGATCCCGTCATAGACGCCCTGTGTGAGGATCTTCTTCGACACGAGCTGGTCCTTGCCGTGATAGGGCCGGCCCTTGACGATCGCTGCGGAGCGCGCCGCACCGATACCGGGCAGGGCTTCGAGTTCCGCCACCGAGGCGCTGTTCAGGTCGATGAGATCGACCTTGGCCGATGGCGTGACGGGAGCGACGGGCTTGTCCGCCGTGGGCTTGGCCGGGGCGGCCGGAGCTGTCGGCGCCTTCGGTGCAACGGTGGGAGGGGTGGACGTCGAGGGCGTCGACGGGCTCGGTGCTTGGGCAAGGGCGGGAGCCGCCGCGAGGCAGCCGAGCACGGCCAGAGTGCGGAGCAGAGATGTGGTCATGCGAGATGAAGTCACGGCAATCTCCCGGGATGTGGCGGCGCAGTCTTCGACGAGGCGTCACCGTATCTGCAAAGTGAAGTGCGACGGTTGAACCGGCGCTTAACGGGACTTCACAGACCGGTGAACCTTCCGGCGAGTCCGGACCGGCAGCCTCCCCGCAGGATCGGCGGTTCCTTTTTCCGGACGTCCGACCTCGGGCGGCTCTAGCCAGACGGCCGATGTATCGCTATACACCCGCCATCGAATCTCCGTTTGAACACGGTGCCGAGGTTGCCTCTTCCCTCGCGGGGCGGCGCCCGTGCACCCTTTTTGCCGTAGCAGGACTACCCCATGGCCGTTCCGAAGCGAAAGACCTCCCCCTCGCGGCGCGGCATGCGCCGGTCCGCCGACGCCCTCAAGGCTCCGACCTATGTCGCCGACAAGGATTCGGGCGAGCTGCGTCGTCCCCACCACATCGATCTGAAGACCGGCATGTACCGCGGTCGCCAGGTCCTCAAGGTGAAGTCGGCCGAGGCCTGATTCTTCGCTCCGTCATCGGTCCGATAAGGACCGGGACGAAACGATGTCATGAAACTCTGTCTTGCGAAAACCGCCTTCGGGCGGTTTTTTGCGTTGCCTGCCCCGATACGTCAGGCGCGACGCCGTCCCGTGCCGATCCGCGTCGTCTCGGCGTAGCGCGCCGTGGCGGAGCGCATACGCTCCGTGCGGGAGGCACGCATGGCCGGGTCGCCGCTGATGAGAAGCTGGGTCAGAAACTCGGCGTTCGGCCTGCCATAGGTAGCGCTCGACCTGCGTGAGACTGCCTCGCCGCCATCGACGACCACGAGCGTCCGCGCCGTCTCTCGATCCCCCTCGGGGACCGACTGTCCCGTTTTGGGGCGCTTTCCCGTGCCGTTCTGTGACACTTATCGCCTTTCCGCCTGTGATGGGCAGAAAAGCGCAACGTGCGGGCCGACGTTAACGTTTCGTCAGCGTTCCTTCAGGACGAAATCGGCGATTGGTTATTTGCGCCGCCGAGCTACTTCTTGGCGAGATCTTCCAGACGGTTCCGCATCTCCGCCATCTGCCGCTTCAACTCGTCGAGGTCGCTGTCGGGCGCGGGAGCCGCGCTCGATGGCTGGGTCGGCGTCGGCGCCGATGCGGAGGTCTTCATGCCGGAGAGCGGCCCCGTGCCGAAGGTGGTGAACATCTTCATGGCATCGCCGAAGAAGCTCATATTGGCCCGCACCTGCTCCTCCATGGCGCTCTGGAACACCGAGGGGGCGAAGCTCTGGTTCATCTTCTCGCGCAGGCCGTCCTGGTCGCGGGCGAAATTCGCCATGGAGAATTCGAGGAAGCTCGGCACCATGGTCCGCATGCTGTCGCCATAGAAGCGGATGAGCTGGCGAAGGAAGGCCACCGGCAGCAGGTTGTCCTCGCCCGCCTTGTTCTCCTGCTCGAAGATGATCTGGGTCAGGACGGAGCGGGTGATGTCGTCGCCGGAACGGGCATCATAGACGAGGAAATCCTCCCCGTTCTGCACCATCGTCGAGAGGTCTTCGAGGGTGACGTAGGTCGAGGTTCCGGTATGGTACAGACGCCGGTTCGCGTATTTCTTGATTACGGTTTGCTGCGACTTACCGTTCTCCGCCATCCTCGTGGCCTTTCCCGACACATTCATTCCAGCGCCCAATCCCTTCGAGGCCCGATGCGCCGTCCGGGTATCATTTATCACTGCGCGTAAGCGGACCTTAAGGCTTTCGCCCGCCGACGAAAACAGCAATTTGGCCCTGATCCCCGCAGAATAGTGCCACACGCCGCGCGACGCCTTCGGTAACAAAGACCGGCAGGTCACTCGCCGACGCCCTCGCCGAGCTTCCGCACGCGCTTGACTTCACCTTGCCCAGCGCTTTCATCGCTTCAGTTGGCCTTAAGTGCGCATGCCCATCGGAGGGCTTCAACGTCGCGCGGGCTACCCAGAGGAGAACGTCAATGGCAGCGGAAGACATCGTCATCGTCGGAGCGGCGCGCACCGCCGTGGGTTCGTTCGGAGGTGCCTTCAACACCGTTCCGGCCCATGAGCTCGGCGCCATTGCGATCAAGGCCGCCCTGGATCGCGCCGGCGTCTCCCCCGACGACGTGGACGAAGTGATCTTCGGCCAGGTCCTCACCGCCGGCGCCGGCCAGAACCCGGCCCGCCAGGCCGCCATCAAGGCCGGCATCCCCGAGAAGGCCACCGCCTGGGGCGTCAACCAGGTCTGCGGCTCGGGCCTGCGCACCGTCGCCCTCGGCATGCAGCAGATCGCCAATGGCGACGCGACAGTCATCGTGGCCGGCGGTCAGGAATCGATGTCGCTCTCCCCTCACGCGCAATACCTGCGCGGCGGCCAGAAGATGGGCGACGTGAAGCTCGTGGACACCATGATCAAGGACGGCCTCTGGGACGCCTTCAACGGCTACCACATGGGCACGACCGCCGAGAACGTGGCCCAGGCCTTCCAGCTCACCCGTGAGCAGCAGGACGAGTTCGCGACGAAGTCGCAGAACAAGGCCGAGGCCGCCCGCAAGGAAGGCCGCTTCAAGGACGAGATCGTCCCCGTCACCGTCCCTGGGCGCAAGGGCGACACCATCGTGGACACCGACGAGTACATCCGTGACGGCGCCACCGTGGAGGCGATGGCCAAGCTCAAGCCCGCCTTCTCGAAGGACGGCACCGTGACGGCCGCCAACGCGTCCGGCCTCAACGACGGCGCTGCCGCCATCGTGCTGATGTCGGCCTCGGAAGCCGAGCGCCGGGGCATCACGCCGCTGGCCCGGATCGTGTCCTGGGCCACCGCCGGCGTCGACCCGAAGGTGATGGGCACCGGCCCGATCCCGGCCTCGCGCAAGGCGCTGGACAAGGCCGGCTGGAAGCCCTCCGACCTCGATCTGATCGAGGCCAACGAGGCCTTCGCCGCCCAGGCGCTGGCCGTGAACAAAGACATGGGTTGGGACACCGACAAGGTGAACGTCAATGGCGGCGCCATCGCCATCGGCCACCCGATCGGCGCGTCCGGCGCCCGCGTCCTCGTCACGCTGCTGCACGAGCTCAAGCGTCGCGACGCCAAGAAGGGTCTCGCCACCCTCTGCATCGGCGGCGGAATGGGCGTCGCCATGTGCATCGAGCGCACCTGAAGCGTTCCGGCACGATTGAATACAGTATAACGGCTGCGCCCCCGACAAAAACCTTGGACATCGTCCAGGAGAATTCTTGAGGGCGCAGCAAATTTAAATGGAATGGGCGGAAGGACACGGGTGCGCTAAGCCCCGGCAGTGCCGCTCATGTGCAAGAAATTGCACGTCACGATCCATCAGACGTCAAGAAAATTGGAGGAAGCCATGGCTCAGGAACGCATCGCCCTCGTCACCGGCGGAACGCGCGGCATCGGTGCCGCTATCTCGGCGGGCCTCAAGGCCAAGGGCTACAAGGTCGCCGCGAATTACGGCGGCAACGACGAGGCCGCCAACGCCTTCAAGGCCGAGACCGGCATCCCGGTCTTCAAGTTCGACGTCGGCGACGCCGCCGCCTGCGAAGCCGGCATCAAGGCCGTCGAAGCCGAAGTCGGCCCCATCGACATCCTCGTGAACAATGCCGGAATCACCCGCGACGGCGCGTTCCACAAGATGACCTTCGAGAAGTGGCAGGCGGTCATCAAGACCAACCTCGATTCGATGTTCACCTGCACCCGCCCCGTCATCGAGGGCATGCGCGCCCGCAATTTCGGCCGCATCATCCTGATCTCGTCGATCAACGGCCAGAAGGGCCAGGCCGGCCAGACCAACTACTCGGCCGCCAAGGCCGGCGTGATCGGCTTCGCCAAGGCGCTGGCCCAGGAAAGCGCCTCGAAGGGCATAACCGTCAACGTGATCGCGCCGGGCTACATCGCCACCGACATGGTGATGGCGGTGCCGGAGGACATCCGCAACAAGATCATCTCGACCATCCCCGTGGGCCGTCTCGGCGAGGCCGAGGAGATCGCCCGCGCGGTGGAGTATCTCGCGGCAGAAGATTCGGGCTTCATCACCGGCTCGACCCTGACGATCAACGGCGCCCAGTACATCGCCTGACGCCTCCTCGCGGCATCGACGAGACGAAGGCCTGCCCCGGCGACGGGGCAGGCCTTCTTCGTTTTCGCAGACCGTCCGGATTCGGGAAGCCGAACTTCAGGGAGCCGAACTTCAGGGGGCCTTGGGCGCCGCGGCGGGCGTGGCCGCATCGGTGCGCTCGATCTTGGCGCTCTCGCGCAGCTTCAGGATGAGGTCCTGCTGCGACTTGCGGGTCAGGTACTGGTCCACCTGTTCCTTCATCTCGGCGAAGGTCGGCACCGGCTTGGTGCGCCGCTCCTCGACCTTGATCACGTGCCAGCCGAACTGCGTCTTGATCGGGTCGGAGACCTGACCGACCGGGAGCTTGAAGGCGGCCTCCGCGAAGGGGGCGACCATGCGCTCCTTGGTGAACCAGCCGAGATCGCCGCCCTCGGTCTTCGAGCCCGGATCCTTCGAGACTTCCGCCGCGATCTTGGAGAAGTCCTCGCCACCCTTGATCCGGGCCGAGATCTTCTTCGCCTCCTCCTCGTTGTCGACGAGGATGTGGCGGGCATGCGCCTCCTCCTCCGGCTTCATCGTGGTGAGGGTCTGGTCGTAGAGCGCCTTGGCGGCCTCCGGCGTCACCGCCTTCTTGGCCTCACGCTCCAGGTATTCGTCGAGGAGGAGCTTGCTCTTGAAATAAGCGAGCTTGCGCTGGAACTCGGGCGAGTCGCCGACCTTGGCCGCCTCGGCGGCCTGCGCGCCGACCTTGAGGTCGACCATGTAATCGATGAGCAGGTTCTTCTTCTGGGCCTCGTCGACGCCGGGCAGCGACAGCGCCGGGTCTTCGGCCGCGATGGCGAGATCGCCTGCGGTGACCGGCGAGCCGTTCACCTTGGCCACAACCGTCTCGGGCGGCAGCGCCGGCGCGGCCGGGGCGGAAGCAGCAGCCGGGGCAGGCGGTGTCTGCGCCAGGGCCTGCAGCGGCAGGGCCACGGAGGCGAAGGGCAGCGCAACGGCCAGCGCCAGGGCGCCCGAGCGCCGGAGAAGGAGAGGCGTCGTCATCAATGGGGATTCCTCGAACAGGTGGATGCCACGTCCATGAGGCTCTGTCCGGCCAGGTTGGAGACGTGGCAACAGCGAGCGGCGGGACGCCGCGGGCATCTGTGGGCGAGAGGTGGCGCGGGCAAGGGCGGAAGACAAGCGCATGTGGGGTTTCGGGCGAATCCGTCCGATCACGATAAAGCGGTCTTAAGCCCGCATGCGCCATCCTCTCCGGGCTTCCTGGGAGAGTGGCATGCGGACCAGCGTCATCATCACCACCGCTTGTCTCATCCTGTCCGCCTCGATCACGACGGCGCAGGCCCGCTTCAAGGGCGGACGCTCCGTTTCGGTCTCCCGTCCGGCTCCCTCTATCACTCCCGCCCGATCGGCTGCCCTGGGTGCTGGAATCGGCGCGTCGCGGCCCATCCGCTCCAGTGCACATGCGCCAGAGAACGATACCGTAGCGGGACGGGCCGTGACCTTGCGCCCCGTCCTCCCGGTCCCCGCGCCGGCGGCGAGGGAGATCCGCACGGCCGCGACATGGTGCGCCGACAAGCGCGTCGTCGGCACCGGCATGGGTTTCTGCGAGATCAACTGACGCCTGTATGTCCAGCGGCCGGCAGGAAGCTTGACAGGCCCGCGACCGAAGATTTCTTGAGATCGCGCAGCAGGGCGTTGAGCCGCGTCAGCCTTCGCCAGTCGTGGGGATACCGGCCCTTGTCTCTACTCTCCAATCTTTCGGCGGCGCGGCCGGATCGCCGTCGGCCGCTTCGTATCGCCCTGGTGGGCTGGGGAGCCATCGCGCGTCGGGTGACGCACCTTCTCGACGCTCGGGGCAGCGACGTCGTCCTGGCCGGCGTGGGGACGCGAGTGAGGCCCGATGAGGCCGACCTTCCCGCCTGGATCCGCTGGCTACCCGAACCGGCTGCCCTGGCCGGGGTCGAGCCCGACATGGTGATCGAAGCGGCCGGACGGGCGGCGGTGGAGCCCTGGGGCCTCGTGGCGCTCCGTCACGCCGAGAGCTTCGCCGTCTCGTCGACCAGCGCCTTCTGCGAGGCCGGTCTTCTCGACAGGCTCGTCGCCGCCGCGGAGGCGCATGGAAGCCAGATCCTCGTACCCACCGGCGCACTCGCCGCCGTCGACGCCCTCGCTGCGGCCTCGATCCTGCCGCTGGACTCGGTGACGCATCGCATCGTCAAGCCGCCCGTGGCCTGGATTGGCACCCCGGCGGCAGAGTGGATCGATCTCGATGGCCTGACGGAGGCCACGACCTTCTTCGAAGGGACGGCGCGGGAGGCAGCCCGGCTGTTCCCGGCCAACGCCAATGTTGCGGTCATCACGGCGCTCGCCGGCATCGGCCTCGACAGGACGCGGATCGCCCTGGTGGCGGATCCCCGCGCCACCGGCAATGGACACCGCCTCCAGGCGACGGGCGCTTTCGGGACCCTCGACATGAGCATCGAGAATCAGGCCCTGCCGGCCAATCCGAAATCCTCGGAGCTCACGGCCCTGGCTCTGGTCCGCATCATCGAGAACCAAAGAGCCGCTTTGGCGCTTTAGCAGATCGACTGCCGTCCGGTGACGAGCATGTCGGCCGCGCGCTCACCGGCTTTCGGAGTTGAAGGCAGTCCGCCCTTTCGGATGCGCCGTACAATATTTACCTCTATAAGCCCGGCCAACTCACGCCTTCTGATATTTCGATCGACCGCAGGTTCACGATGCTCGGCGCCCTCGCTAAGAAGATATTCGGCTCGTCCAACGATCGCCGCGTCAAGGGCTATCGCCCCCGCGTCGCCGAGATCAATGCCCTGGAGCCGGAGATCTCCGCCCTGTCGGACGAGGCCCTGCGTGCCCGGACGGACATGCTGAAGGCCGAGCTCGCTGCCGGGAAGACCCTCGACGATATCCTCGTTCCCGCCTTCGCCACCGTGCGCGAAGGGGCCAAGCGCGCCCTCGGCCAGCGCCATTTCGACGTGCAGCTCATCGGCGGCATGGTCCTTCACGAGAGCGGCATCGCCGAGATGCGCACCGGCGAAGGCAAGACCCTGGTGGCGACGCTGCCGGTCTACCTGAACGCCCTGTCGGGCCTCGGCGTGCACGTGGTCACAGTGAACGACTACCTCGCCTCTCGGGATGCGGAGTGGATGGGCCGGGTCTATCGCTTCCTCGGCCTCACCGTCGGCACCATCGTCCACGGGCTCGATGACGAGCAGCGCCGGGACGCGTATGCCTGCGACATCACCTACGGCACCAACAACGAGTTCGGCTTCGACTACCTGCGCGACAATATGAAGTACGAGCTTTCGCAGCTGTCGCAGCGCGGGCACAATTTCGCGATCGTCGACGAGGTCGATTCGATCCTGATCGACGAGGCGCGCACGCCGCTCATTATCTCCGGTCCGGTGGACGACCGCTCGGAACTCTACGTCTCCGTCGACGCGCTGATGCCCCATCTCGAGAAGGAGCATTACGACCTCGACGAGAAACAGCGCTCGGTCTCGCTCACCGAGAGCGGCAACGAGTTCATCGAGGATCTGCTTCGCGGCGCCGACCTGCTGAAGGAGGGTGACCTCTACGACGCCCACAACGTCAGCCTCGTCCACCACGTGAACCAGGCACTTCGCGCCCACACCCTGTTCACCCTGGACAAGGACTACATCGTCAAGAACGACGAAGTGGTGATCATCGACGAGTTCACCGGCCGCATGATGCAGGGCCGACGCTACTCGGAAGGCCTGCATCAGGCGCTCGAAGCCAAGGAGCGGGTGACGATCCAGCCCGAGAACCAAACGCTCGCCTCGATCACCTTCCAGAACTACTTCCGGCTCTATTCCAAGCTCGCCGGCATGACCGGCACCGCCTCCACCGAGGCCGATGAATTCGCCGAGATCTACAAGCTCGAAGTCGTCGACATCCCGACCAACAAAGAGGTCGAGCGCGTCGACGAGGACGACGAGGTCTACCGGACGGTGGGCGAGAAATACGACGGCATCATCGCCGAGATCGAGAAGGCGCATGCGCGCCACCAGCCGATCCTGGTCGGCACCGGCTCCATCGAGAAGTCGCAGCACCTCGCCGAGATGCTGACCAAGGCCGGCTTCCGCCAGCTCGACTATTCCGACCTGAACGCGCTCACCGACGTCTACGCCGCCGCCCGCGAAGGCCGCGTGACCAAGACCTTCGCCGTGCTGAACGCCCGCTTCCACGAGCAGGAGGCCTATATCGTGGCCGAGGCCGGCGTGCCGGGCGCCATTACCATCGCCACCAACATGGCCGGGCGCGGCACCGACATCAAACTCGGCGGCAACTTGGAGATGCGTCTCGAGAAGGAGCTCGCGGGCGTGCCCGAAGGCGCCGAGCGCGACGCGAAGATCGCGGCGATCAAGGCCGAGATCGAGGAGAACCGGGCCAAGGTTCTGGCCTCGGGCGAGCCCGCCGACCTCGCGGCCGGCCGCAAGAAGGCCCTGCCCGGCGGTCTCTACATCATCGGCACCGAGCGCCACGAATCGCGCCGCATCGACAACCAGCTGCGCGGCCGCTCCGGCCGCCAGGGCGATCCCGGCCGCTCGAAATTCTACCTGTCGCTCCAGGACGACCTGATGCGGATCTTCGGCTCTGACCGCATGGACGGGATGCTCACCCGCCTCGGCCTGGAGAAGGGGGAGGCGATCATCCACCCTTGGATCAACAAGGCGATCGAGAAGGCGCAGCAGAAGGTCGAGGCGCGCAACTTCGACATGCGCAAGAACGTGCTCAAGTACGACAACGTCATGAACGACCAGCGCAAGGTCGTGTTCGAGCAGCGCCGCGACTTCATGGGCCAGGACAGCGTGCGCGACACCGTGGACGAGATGCGCCACGGCGTCGTGGACGATCTCGTCGCCATCCACGTGCCCGAGAATGCCTATGCCGAGCAGTGGGACATCGAAGGCCTGCGCCTGCGCGTCGCCGAGGTGCTGAACCTCGACGTGCCGGTTGAGGATTGGGCCAAGGAAGAGGGCATCGCCGACGAGGAGATGCGCGACCGCCTGCGCACCGCCTCCGACGAGGCCTATGCCGCCCGCACCGAGAAGAACACGCCCGAGGTCATGACCTATGTCGAGAAGCAGGTTCTGCTTCAGACCCTCGACCATCTCTGGCGCGAGCATCTCGTGACCCTCGACCACCTGCGCCAGGTAATCGGCTGGCGCGGCTTCGCCCAGCGCGACCCGCTCAACGAGTACAAGTCCGAGGCGTTCGAGCTCTTCAACGGCCTCGTTGGCAGCCTGCGCGAGCAGGTGACCCAGCAGCTCGCCCGTATCGAGATCACCTATCAGGAGCAGGAGCCGCAGGGGGCGAACCCCTTCGCCAGCCCGGAACTGCCCTCCATGTTCGCCCAGCATCTCGATCCCGTCACCGGCGAGAACGAAATGGATTATGCCGGGCGCGGCACGGGCAGCGATGGCGGCGGCGGCCCGGCCTACGGCTATGCCGCGCAGGCGCTCTCCCCGGACACGGCGGTCATCGAGCGTGACCCGAACGACGCCACGACCTGGGGCCGCGTCGGGCGCAACGAGCCCTGCCCCTGCGGCTCTGGCAAGAAGTACAAGCACTGCCACGGCACTCTGACGGCCTGAGGCGGGCCCGCACGGCCGGACCTGCATCCGGCCGTGGGCTATTCGAAGGGGAGATCCGCATGCGGCAGACAACCTTCGGGCAGACCGGACGCCCCGTCTCCGTCATCGGACAAGGCACGTGGTACCTCGACGAGGCACACCGGCCCGACGCCGTCGCCGCCCTGCGGCGGGGCCTCGATCTCGGAATGAGCCATATCGACACCGCCGAGATGTATGGCGAGGCCGAAATCGTCGTGGCCGAGGCGATCGAGGGGCGGCGCGACGAGGTGTTCCTCGTCTCAAAGGTGTTGCCGAACCATGCCTCGGCCCGATCCGTCGTCACCGCCTGCGAACGCTCGTTGGCTCGCCTGAAGACAGACCGGCTCGACAGCTACCTCCTGCACTGGCGGGGTGGGACCCCGCTGGAAGAGACCATCGGTGCCTTCGAGGGGCTGATCCGGCAGGGCAAACTGCTCTCCTGGGGCGTCAGCAACTTCGACGTCTCCGACCTCGATGACGCGCTCGCCGTGGCCGGCGAGGGCCGCATCGCCTGCAACCAGGTTCTCTACCATCTCGGGGAACGGGCGATCGAACATGCCGTCCTGCCCTGGTGCGAGGCGCATGGCGTCGCATTGGTCGCCTACAGCCCCTTCGGCCATGACGATTTTCCGGGTCCGGACTCGGCCGGCGGGCGCGTCCTCGGAGAGATTGCCGCCGAAACGGGGGCGACGCAGCGGCAGGTCGCGCTCGCGGCGCTGACGCAGTCGCCCTCCATCCTGGCGATCCCGAAAGCTTCGCGAATCGCCCATGTGGAGGAGAATGCCGCGGCCGGTGACCTGATCCTGACGGAGAACCACCGGCAGCGTCTCGACGCCGCCTTTCCCCGTGGGCGCAAGCCCAAGCACCTGCCGATGCTCTGACGCAGGCACCCGTTCCGCATCGGCGACGAAGGCCGGGCGTGACCTCAGGACCACAGCGGCGGGAAGAAGCCCCGGTCATTCGAACCGTGTCCGAAAAGAAACCACATTTGCCGTCGAGCTAGACCGTTCGAGAAACGGACGGGAGCGAGACGGCATGGGGTATCCCCGATCGGCGACGACGGGACTTTACGGAGTCCTGCTGATGACGACGATGGGCCTCGGTGCCTGCAATTCCCCCACCACGACCGGCTCCCTCGGCGGCCCGGGCCTCGCGGCCAAACCCATGGCGGTGAGCGACCAAGAGCGCGACTGCCTCGGCCGCGCCATGTATTTCGAATCGAACCGCAGCGATTCCGAGGGCCTGCTCGCCGTCGGCACGGTGGTGATGAACCGCCTCGAAGCCGCCGCCTTCCCGAATGGCGGCATCTGCGCCGTCGTCGGCCAGCCCCGCCAGTTCGCCACCGGCGTGCTCACCAAGCCCATGGCGGAGAAGGACCTGACGAAGGTCGCAGACGCGGCCGACGCGGTCCTGGCCGGCCAGCGCCATCCCAAGGTCGGCCGCGCCATGTACTTCCACACGGCGGGCCGCACGTTCCACTACAACAACATGCATTACGTCGCGGTGGCCGGCGGCAACGCCTTCTACGAGAAGCGCAAGCCCGGCGCCGTAGAGCAGGCCCGCCCGCCGGCCGCCCTGGCCTATGCGGCCGCACCGACGCTCGCCGCCCCCGAGGCGGCCCCGTCCGCATCGGTCCAGGCCGTCGCGAATTCGGCTCCCACCAGCGTTCCCGTGGCAACGGTGGCCGCCGCCGTACCGGAGGTGACGGGCACCCAGCCCGCTCCAGCGATCCAGGCAGTCCAGGCTGAACCGGGTCGCGCCGTCGCCACCTCCCATGCGGCCGTGAGCCAGGGAGCGCATTCCAAAACCTCACCGAAACCGGCGACGACAACGCGGGTCGCTCATGCCCAGGGTCCGGCTGCCAGAGGCTCGGCGGGCAAAAGCCCGGCGACGCTGGCAGCGCTCGCCCCGGAAGCGCCCCCGCCGCCGCCCATCATCAACCTGCCGAGGCCGTGACCCGGCCGGTTCAGACGGTGACCTGAGTCCCCACTTCCACGACACGGCCGGTGGGGATCTGGAAGAAGTCGGTGGCGTCGTTGGCGTTCTTGGCCAGCGTGATGAAGATCCGGTCCTGCCAGAGCGGCATGCCGGAATGTGCCGCCGGGCGGATCGAGCGGCGCGACAGGAAGAACGACGTCGCCATGATGTCGAACTTGAAGCCCTGCTTCTTCAGGAGCGTCAGCGTCCGCGGGATGTTCGGCGTTTCCATGTAGCCGAACTTCATCACGATCTTCGAGAAGTGCGGGCCGATCGGTTCCATGCGGATGCGGTCCGCATCGCTGGAGCGCGGCGTGTCCACGGTCTCCACCGTCAGGATGACGTTCTTCTCGTGCAGCACCTTGTTGTGCTTGAGGTTGTGCAGCAGGGCCGCCGGAGCGATCGACGGGTCGCTGGTGAGGAACACCGCCGTGCCGCGCACATGGTGGGGCGGGCTCTTCTCCAGCATGCCGACGAGTTCGAGCAGCGGCACGTCGGTCTTGCGGGTCTTGTTGAACAGGATGTTCACACCCCGCACCCAGGTCCACATCACGATGATGAGCATCCCGGCCAGCACGAGTGGCACGTAGCCGCCCTCGAACACCTTGAGCATGTTCGAGAGCAGGAACAGGAACTCGATGACGATGAACGGCATGATCGCGGCGGCGGCGGCGATCGGCGACCATTTCCACGACTTCCAGAGCACGATGAAGCCCATGCTCGCGGTGAGCAGCATCGTCCCCGTCACGGCGATGCCGTAGGCGGAGGCCAGCGCCGAGGAGGAGCGGAACAGCACGGCCAGCACCACCACGCCGATCAGCAGCAGAATGTTCACCTGCGGCAGGAAGATCTGGCCCGAATGCGATTCCGACGTGTGGCGGATTTCGAGGCGTGGCAGCAGCCCGAGCTGGATCGCCTGGCGCGACAGCGAGAACGCACCGGTGATGACAGCCTGGCTCGCGGTGACGGTGGCGATGGTCGCCAGGATCACCATGGGCAGAAGACCCCATTCGGGCACGAGCTGGTAGAACGGGTCGGTCGTGTCCGGCGCGTTGAGGACCAGCGCCGTCTGGCCGAGATAGTTCAGGGTCAGGCACGGGGCCACGAGGCCGAGCCAGGCCACCTGGATCGGCCGGCGTCCGAAATGCCCGAGATCGGCGAACAGCGCCTCGGCGCCGGTCACCGCCAGGAACACCGCGCCCAGCGCCACCAGGGCCCCGGTACCGTGGCCGAGGAGGTAGTGCAGCGCGTACCAGGGATTGAAGGCCTGGAAGACCTCCGGGCGCGAAACGATGTGCGGCAGGGCCGCGAGCCCCAGCGCCAGGAACCACACCACCATGATCGGGCCGAAGAAGGCCGCCACCTTGCTGGTGCCCCGGCTCTGCACCATGAACAGGGCGAAGATGATCGCCACCGTGATCGGCAGGACGTAATGCTCGAAGGCCGGGGTGACGAGCTTCAGCCCCTCCACCGCCGAGAGCACGGAGATGGCCGGCGTGATGACGGCGTCGCCGTAGAACAGGGATGCGCCGAGCAACCCGAGCATGAACACGATGCGCGACCCGCCCAGCGCCTTGCGGGCCAATGCCATCAGCGAGAGGATGCCGCCCTCGCCGTTATTGTCCATGCGCAGCAGGATGACGACGTACTTGATCGTGACGATCAGCAGCAGCGCCCAGAGGATCAGCGACGTCGTGCCGAGAACTTCCTCGGTCAGCAAGATGCCGTCGGCCCTCGCCGGGCCGAGCGCCTCGCGGAACGCATAGAGCGGGCTGGTGCCGATATCGCCGTAGACGACGCCGACCGAGCCGACGACCAGCGTCCAGAAGCTCGTCTTCCCATGCCCATGCTCGCTTGGCCCTGTCTCGGGACGAGCCGCGGGGTCGGGCTGAGCGCCGGGTACGCTCGGGGTGGCGGTTTGCGTCATGCGCTGTGATCAGGCTTCTGCGACGGGAAAGGGAATCGAACGAGGAGGCTTGGCTTTACGCTGGACTTCGACCGAGGGACCTTGGCGACCGACCTAGCGACCATCCGGATCGTGGAGGCCCTGTCTCCCGCCTCGCCCCGGCAACTCGCTGCCAGCCTGGCGACCCAAATCAGTGAGCGCGCATCTCCGCAGGACACCTCTGGGGAGGAGACCTGCGCGAAGCATGCCAGATCCGTATCACGCGGGCAGGGGGTCGAGAACGACGAACCCGTGACGAAGAAACCCTCTCCCGCGGTAGGTCGAGCGAATGCGTCCCGCGGCTGCACGACGCGGGACGCTAATCCTCACGACGGAGGATCTCACTCGGCGGCGGTGCGGGCACCCTGGCCGAAACGGCGCTCGATGTAATCGATCACCACCGTCTCGAAATCCTTGGCGAGCGTGGCACCGCGCAGGGTCATCGCCTTCTTGCCGTCGATGAAGACCGGAGCGGTGGGGGTCTCTCCGGTGCCGGGAAGCGAGATGCCGATATCGGCATGCTTCGATTCGCCGGGGCCGTTGACGATGCAACCCATCACCGCGACGTTCAGACCTTCGACGCCCGGATAGGTCTTCTTCCATTCCGGCATCGAGGTGACGATCCAGTTCTGGATGTCGCGGGCGAGTTCCTGGAACGTCGTCGAGGTGGTGCGGCCACAGCCGGGGCAGGCAGCGACCATCGGCACGAAGGTGCGGAAGCCCATCGTTTGCAGGAGTTCCTGAGATGCCTTGACCTCGACGGTCCGGTCACCGCCGGGCTCGGGCGTCAGCGAATAACGGATCGTGTCGCCGATGCCTTCCTGCAGAAGCACGCCGATGGCCGCCGAGGCCGCCACCAGCCCCTTCGAGCCCATGCCAGCTTCGGTGAGGCCGAGATGGATCGCGTAATCCGAGCGCCGGGCGACTTCGCGGTAGACCGCGATCAGATCCTGCACCGCCGAGACCTTGGCCGAGAGGATGATCCGGTTCTTGGGGAGACCGAGCTCTTCGGCCCGCTGGGCCGAGGACAATGCCGAGCGCACCATGGCCTCGCGCATCACGGCGCGGGCATCGATGGGACGCGCGGACCGGGCGTTCTCGTCCATCAGATGGGTGAGCAGCGCCTCGTCGAGGGAACCCCAATTGGCGCCGATGCGAATGGTCTTGCCGTAGCGGACCGCCTGCTCGACGATGGTCGAGAACTGCGTGTCCTTCTTCTCCTTGAAACCGACATTGCCCGGATTGATCCGGTATTTCGCCAGTGCCTCGGCACAGGCCGGATGATCGGAGAGGAGCTTGTGGCCGATATAGTGGAAGTCGCCCACCAGCGGCACGTGAACGCCGATGCGGGCGAGACGGTCACGGATCTTCGGGACGGCGGCGGCGGCCTCGTCGCGGTCGACCGTGATGCGCACGAGTTCGGAGCCCGCCCGCGACAGGGCGGCGACCTGTGCCACGGTGGCGTCGATATCCGCCGTGTCGGTATTGGTCATCGACTGGACGACGACCGGAGCGCCACCGCCGACGGTGACCGCTCCCTCGCCCTCGCCGACAGTCACGCCCACCGTGCGGTGGCGCGGCGCGGGACCGGCGATCTCCGGGCCGGTAATCGAGATGCCGGGGCCGAACGAATCGGCTGGGGTGGCTTCCATCATGGCGTCCATCGCTGACCTTACCTATGGCCTGGCCTGCCCTGGAGCGAGCGCCCGGCCATGGTCGTCTGGTATCGAATTCTACCGATCCTTTGCGAAGATCGGGTGAAGAGCCCGGTGACCGAGGGCTCTGCCGGTTAGCTGAGATGGGGCGTCGCGTGCGTCAAGCCCGCTGACCGCATGGGAGAACCACGGGGCAGGACGGACCGCGCACGAGACTTTGGCCCAGCGTCGGGTGACATGTCTTATCCCATGGGCGATGTCGAGGGAATTGGCGCAGTGCGACATGTGAGTCACAGGGGCGTCCCACGCGGAACCGATCCATGCAGCCACCGGTTTGCTGCCCTGCGACCTTTGATGCTGCATTGCAGCATGCCCATGTGCACCCTCTCGATGCGCCTGTGCAAACCCGCCACGTGGAGCTGACGATGCTCGAATCCGAACCTTCCTCCCCGGTCGATTCGCCCTCTACCGATAGGGAAGTGGCCCAGTCGCGGCCCGTCTCGCGTCCAGCCGTCAGCCTTGCCGGTCCGAAAGCCGAGAAGACCGTGGCCCTGGCCCTGCAGGGCGGCGGCGCCCATGGCGCCTTCACCTGGGGCGTGCTGGATGCCCTGATCGAGGATGGACGTCTCGCCTTCGAGGCTGTCACGGGTGCCAGCGCCGGCGCGATGAACGCGGTCGTGATGGTCGACGGATGGATCGCCGGAGGGCCGGAGGGCGCCCGCGCCGCTCTCGACCGGTTCTGGCGTGAGGCGAGCCTCGACGGCGATTTGTGGCCGGCCCAGCGCGGGCTGTTCGACCAGCTGTTCGATCTCTGGAGCCAGAACCCGATCCTGGACTTCTGGACCAGGGCGCTCAAGACCAGCCCATACGTCTCCAACCCGCTCAACGTGAACCCGCTACGCAAGGCCCTGGCCAAGCACGTGGATTTCGAACGCCTCCGGGCGGCGGAGACCGCCGGGATCTATGTCTCGGCCACCAATGTCTGGACGGGCAAGCTGGCCGTCTTCGAGCGGGATACCTTGAGCATCGATCACCTGATGGCCTCGGCCTGCCTGCCCACGGTGTTCCAGGCGGTGGAGATCGACGGCGTGCCCTATTGGGATGGCGGCTATCTCGGCAATCCGCCGATCTACCCACTCTTCCACGGTGCCCAGACGCGCGACGTGGTGCTGGTCCAGATCAACCCCGTGGAGCGCCGCGAAACTCCGCGTTCGCGCGAAGAGATCCAGGACCGGCTCAACGAGATCACCTTCAACGCCAACCTGATGCGTGAATTGCGCGCCATCGATTTCGTCGACGGCCTGATCGAGGACGGGGTGCTCGGCCGCAACGACTACCACCGCATGCTGGTCCATCGCATCGACGGGACCGGCGCCCTCGACGATTACAAGGCGTCCTCGCGGATGGATGCGCGGCTCGGCGTGTTCGAAGGCCTCCGCGACAAGGGCCGCGCGGCGGCGCAAGCCTGGCTCGCCGAGCATTACGAGGGGATCGGACGGACTTGCACGCTGAATCTCAAGGCGACCTATCAATAGGGTGCCGCCCGGTCGGATTAGCCGGCCGGGCTCGCGCGTTAACTGATTCATGACGGCCGAACCGACTCAGACCGCCTCCTCCATCGTCGACCTTCTGGTCCCCTTGCGACGCTATGCGCGCTCGTTGACGCGCGACACGCTGAAAGCCGACGATCTCGTCCACGACACCCTCGTCCGCGCGTTGGAATCCGGCCTCTCCGTGAGGCCGAACACCAACCTGCGGACCTGGATGATGACGGTCCTGCACAACGTCTTCATCGACGACCAACGCCGCAAGCGGGTGGAAGCCCGCCACGCCGAATCCCTCGTCCAGATGAGCGACGAGAGCGTACCGCCGTCCCAGGAAGGGCAGGTGCGCCTCGCCCAGATCCGCCAGGCCTTCCTCACATTGCCCGAGGAGCAGCGCGCCGCGCTCCATCTCGTGACCCTCGAGGGCATGGCCTATGCCGACGCGGCGGCGGTGCTCGGTATTCCCATCGGCACTCTGATGTCGCGACTCGGGCGTGGCCGCGCGGCCCTGCGCGCTTTTGAGGAAGGCGAGGCCAGCAGCGGCCGAAGCCGTTCCGGTTCTTCGCCCGGATCAGGTTCGGGCAAGCCCGAGCGGCCGCATCTCCGCCTCGTCAGCGACTGGAACGGCCAGGATACGAGGCAGGACATCCGGCTCGCATCCAAGGCCATGGGCGGTCCGTAACCGCACCGAATTCGAGGGCACTCGGTGACGAGTGTCAGGACTGCATGAAAGCGTCACCGCTTTCGATCGTTGAACTGGATACCGACCGTCATGATCGACCCGATCACCGACAGTGACCTCGCCGCCTTCGTCGACGGACAGCTCGACGTCATGCGCCGGCTCGAGGTGGAATCCTATCTCGCCCAAACGCCGGCGGCTGCCGCGCGGGTGATGGCCGAGATGCATGACAGGGACGCCCTGCGTCAGGCCTTCGCGCAGCTGCCCGGGCCGGGTCCGGAGCGCAACCGCGCGGCGGCCCGCCGCCTCGACCGATCCATGGCATGGCGGCGCGCCGGTGAGCGGCTGAAGCGTGCGGCGGTGATCGTGCTCCTCGTGGGCGCCGGCTGGATCGCGCATTCGGATACGGGCGTGTTCGGCGTGCCCGACACCTTCGCCGCACCGGTCGACCCTGCCCTGGTCGCCGATGCGCGCCAGGCCAGGGAAGTGGCCCATATCCGCGCCCGCCTCGGCTCGCCCGCCTCGCCGAGCTACGACAAGGCTGGCATCTCGAGTGCCACCGGCATCGTCCTGCCGGACCTGCCGGGGGATTGGTCGGTGCGCGATGTCCAGATCGTGCCCGCCCGTCACGGGGCCGGGGTGGAGGTCATGATCGACGCCCCCGATCTCGGCGAAGTCTCGCTGTTCGCAGCGCGGGGCACCAGCGAGGCGGCCTTCACCGGCGAGGTGGCGAGCCCGGGCGACGGGGAGACCGTCTACTGGACGGCGGGCCGCTCGGTCTATGCTCTCAGCGGCAACGGCCACCAGAGCGCGCTGCAAGAGGCGGCGCGTCGCCTCGCCTCGATCGATCCCGCCAAGCGCTGAGCCGGCGGATATCGCGACCCGGTGGCCGCGACGGAATTCAGCCGATCATCGACGGAACGCGGTCGCTTGCGATGAGCGCGCGCGCCTCGGCCGCGTCCACATCCATCCGGGCAATCAGGGCCTCGGCGCCGGAGAAGCGTTCCTCGCCGCGGATGTAGCCCAGGAACTCCACCGCGATGGTCTGTCCGTAGAGATCGCCAGAGAAGCCGAACAGGTTGACTTCGAGCAGGGGAGCGCCGTCGTCGAAGGTCGGGCGCCGCCCGTAGCTCGCGACGCCGTCCCGGACCGATCCATCGGGTAGCCCGATTCGGACGGCGTAGATGCCGTGGGCGAGGCCACAATCGGGCAGCGCCACGTTCGCCGTGGGATATCCCAACGTACGGCCGCGCTTGTCTCCGTGCCGGACCTCCCCGCAGACGAACCAGCGGTAGCCGAGCAGCCGGTTCGCTAGGACGATGTCGCCCTGCCGCAGGGCTTCCCGGATCGCGCTCGACGAGACGGGGGCCTCCCCCTCCCCGATGGAGACGGCGGGAATGATCCGGCATGCGAGGGAGGCCTCCGCGCAGAGCCGAGCCAGCACCTCCGGCGTTCCCTCCCGCCCGCGCCCGAAATGGAAGTCGTGGCCGATCACGACGCCGGACACGCCAAGTTCGCGCTTGAGCAGTTCGTGGACGAAACCGGCGGCAGTCGTCCCCGCCATGAGCGCGTCGAAACGGCGCACGATCAGGCCGTCGAGGCCGAGACGGGCGAAGACGATCTCCTTGGCGGCCGGGCCCGTCAGCCGGAACATCGGCAGGTCGGGAGCGAAATAGGCGCGTGGATGCGGCTCGAAAGTCAGCATCACCGCCGGGAGGCCGCGCTTGTCCGCCTCCTCGCGGACGGCCTCGACCAGGGCGCCATGGCCCCGGTGCACGCCGTCGAAGTTCCCGATCGCCGCGATGGCCCCCGCGAGGGATGCCGGCACCGCCTCGTCCTCGCGGCAGATGATGAAAGGCCGCCCCGACGGGGAGCGGGCTGCGGGACGCGCGGAAAGGTCGTCGGCAGGCGCCATCAGGTTCAAGCGGTCTCGAAAATGCAGCGGCCGAAGGAGCGACCGAAGGGGGAATTCGCGCCGGAACCTGTCGAAAAGCCGGGGGAGGGTCAAGGGAAGTGACGGTCGATCAGTGCGGGATGCAAGATCCCCTGTCCAATTAACCGCTTCGCAATGCGGGGTGCGGTACTTTCACGAACGAGAGGCGGCGCGTGGCGGCGCTTCCCCAAGAAATATTGCCACTGATCCGGTCCGCGGCGCGCCGCACCGGCCCTGCACCGACGGAGCACCCCGACCCATGGCCCTCGATCTCGGCATGCCGATCCTCGTCGTGGACGATTATCAGACGATGGTCCGCATCATCCGCAACCTGCTCAAGCAGCTCGGCTTCGAAGAAGTCGACGATGCCTCTGACGGAACAGCGGCCCTGGCTCGGCTGAAGAACCGCAAATACGGTCTCGTGATTTCCGATTGGAACATGGAGCCGATGACGGGCTACGAGCTGCTGCGCCACGTCCGTGCCGACGAGGCCCTGCGCACCACGCCGTTCATCATGGTCACCGCCGAATCGAAGACCGAGAACGTGATCGCGGCCAAGAAGGCCGGCGTGAACAACTACATCGTCAAGCCCTTCAATGCGGCAACCCTGAAGAGCAAGATCGAGGCTGTCTGCGGCGCTTGAGCCGCAGACCCGCTTTCCCTTCTTCGACGAAGCAGAGTGTCGTGGAGCGATAGGCATGGGCGAGAAAGCACGGACGAACGGCCCTACGCTGGCATCGACACGCCCATCGCTGATCCGCGAGCTGGTCGAGATCGCCGACTACATCGCGCATGTCCGCAAGGAGATCGCGGCCCTGCGGGCGAACGAGCTCACCCGCGACCGGCTGCCGATGGCCCATGTGGAACTCGGCAGCGTCGTCGAGGCGACGGCCGGCGCGACGAACTCGATCATGACGGCAGCCGAGGAAATCCTCAGCCTGCCCAACGACAAGAACTACCGTGCCTCGGTCGAGTCACGGATGAATGATATCTTCGAGGCCTGCACGTTCCAGGACATTACTGGGCAGCGGATCGCGAAGGTCAGCGAATCCCTGCGGCAGCTCGAAAATCGGCTGTCGCGCTTCGCCACCGCCGTGAAGGCGAAGGACGAAAGCGGCACAGATCCGGCGGAGGTGGAGCGCCGGGTTCGGGCCGAGCTCCTCCTCCTCAACGGACCACAGATCAAGGGCCCCGCCACGGCCCAGGACGAGATCGACGCTCTGTTCGCGTGATCAGTCGGGCCTCGCGGCTTTGGAACGATCAAGCCGCGGGAGCCTACCAGACCAATCGTTCGATGACGGCATCCGGGTGGACCTCCTGGCGGGCCAGCCATTCGGCCACCTCGCCGAGCGTGTCGTGTTCGGCCAGGACGCCGAGCTCCTCCGCGTGGATGCCGCGCGCCACCAGCAGGTTCGGGATTCCGTAGGCCGCCGCCCCCGCGATATCGGTACGCAGGGCGTCGCCGACGGCGAGGACGCGGGCGACGTCCGGCGCGGTGCCGCCATCGAGGTCCGCCGCCATCGCGAGCGCCGCCTCGTAGACGGGACGGTACGGCTTGCCGGCATAGGTCACTGAACCACCGATCTCCGCATAGGCTTGCGCGATCAGGCCGGCGCAGGGAATCAACTTCTTCTGGCGCTCGACCACGAGATCGGGATTGGCGCAGATCATCGGCACGTCCCGTGCCCGGAAGCCGGCCAGCGTATCCCGGTAATCCTCCGCCGTCTCGACCGTGTCGTCGAACAGGCCGGTGCAGAGCACCCGCTCCGCCTCACCGGCCGCCACGAGGCGGATATCGAGGCCATCGAAGATCGTCGCGTCGCGTTCCGGCCCGAGATGGTGGATGCGCTCGCCCGGATGCTCCGCGATCAGGCGCCGGGTCAGGTCGCCGGAGGTAAGGATGGCGTCATAGGCCTCGCGCGGCACGCCGTAGCCATCGAGGATGGTCTGGACGCCGGCCCAGGGGCGTGGGGCATTCGAGACGAGGATGACGCGCCGTCGGCGACCGGCTTCGGGCAGGGTGCGGAATCGGATCAGCGCCTCGCCCGCCCCCCGATGAGCCCGCGTCCCGTCATGGAGCACACCCCAGACGTCGCACAGAATGAGGTCGTAGCGCTCGGCGACGTCTGAAAGACCGCCCAGGGTCGGGATCTGCGCCGGCGTTGTGGCGCGCGCGAACGGTTCGCTCATGGATCTGGCCTGACTGGCAAGGAATTCGGGGCATGACGGGATGGCCGACCGGTTAGGCCCGCCGGACTCCGAAATCAACGCATCGGGATCGAAGCAGGGGGCTTCAGCCGGCCCGGCGCAGGAAGTCGCGGAACGGCCGGCGCTGCGGCGGCGGTTCGGGATCGTCGCCGGGTTCCTGAGGTGATGGTGGCGTCTCTGGCGGCGCGGCTTGAACCGGAGCGGCGGCAAGGACCTCGGCCCGCACTGCTCGGGCCGGGGCGAAGACCGAGCCCTGCGCCAGCGGCACGTCGAGGTCGATGAGATCGGGAACGTCGCTCTCGCGCTCGACGGCGTCGGCGACGAGCCGGATGCCGGCCCGGGACAAGGAGGCGACGAGATCGTCCAGGGCGATATCGGGCATGGCCTGGCGGGGATCGGGTCGCAGGAGAAGATCGGCGGGCACCTTGACCTGACTGACGCCCCGATCGGCCAGGGCCAGGGGGTCGAGGCGCAGGTCGACGGGACGGTCCAGGGCGAAGCCCACGCGACCGCGCAGTTCTGCCAGGGCGCCGGCTTGCTCCGCGTCGAGGCTGCGCCAGCTCGACTGGGGCAGTGCGATCACGAGGCGTCCCGACTGCGCGGATTCACCGGCGAGCAGCCGCGGCAGCGTGCGCAGGAAGCCGGGCTCGAACAGGGAATGCGGCGACAGGCCGTACGTCACAGCAGCCTGACTGCCGCGTCCGCTGAGGTGGCGGGCCACCGTGGCGACGAGGGGAAGCATGCGGCGATCGAGTTCGGTGGTTCGCCCATGGCGTTCGAGGGCCGGCAGGAACAGTTCCGGCTTGAGAATGTCGGCGCCGAGTCGCAGGCGCGCCAGCGCCTCGTAGGACACGACCTTGCGTTGCGGCAGAGAGACGATGGGTTGGAGATGGACTTCGAGCCCGCCGCCGTCGAAGGCCGCGACCATGACCGCATCCCGGCTCCGGTCCGGCCGTACCCGGTCCGCGACCGTCTCGGACCGCTCCTGCGGTGGCCAGGCGCGCGGCACCCAGGGCGCCGCAGCGGTCTCGGTTCTCGGCGGCGGGGAAGGCGGCGGGACGATGGAGGCATCCGCGGCGTCACGACGGGCGATCGGGGTCGGAGCGGGAGCGGCCGGTGGCGTTGCCTTCAGGCGGGCGATCTCTCCGTCCTGCGTGGCGACCACGGCGGCGAGTTCGCGGACGATGCCACTGAGCAGGCCGATTTCTGCAGTGACCTCCTCCACGGCGGCATCCACCGAGGATTCCTTGGGGGCCTTGGCCTCCGCCGGGCCGTCCTCCTCGGCGCGGGCGCGCTCGATCCGCATCTGCTGGTCGGCGATGAGCCGGGCCACCGTCTCCAGGCGCACCAGGCGTTGGGACAGGATATCCAGCTCTCCCGAAAGCTTCTCGCACCGCAGGTCGAGCGTGCGCGCCCGGCGCGCGGCCAGGATGGCGACGAGACCACTCATGGCCGCCAGTCCGAAGGCGCCGCCGAGGGGGGAGATCACTGCGAGCGGCGCCAGGACCACGAACCCGATGAGACTCAGGAGCCACGGGCCCGTGCGTCGGCCGACGATCCGGGCCATCGGAATACTCTTATCCTCACGACGATCGAGCGGAGATCACGGGGCCTCGCTCACGGTTTACGCAAATCGAGACAGGCTCCGTTTGTCGCCGAGGCGACGAGGTCCCACAAGATGGGCGCGGGCTGCGTGAACCGGTTTTTTGCCATGTGTTGCATGAGCTTCGAAGCTTGGCTTCAGCCAGCTTGGCAGCGCCCCCGAGGCCTCCCGGACCATCCCCCCTCGCGGCGGGAGGGGATTTGGCTCTACATGAGGTGCGAGACGTGACCCAGCGACGGGAGCGGTTGGATGGATACGAGACGGGTAGACCTGCTGATGCAGGTGGACGGCATGACCTGCGACGGGTGCGCTGAGGCGGTGCGCAAGGCCATTCTGCGGATCGATCCGGAGGCGCATGTCGCCGTCGACCGCGATCACGGCCGCGTGGCGATCACCACCGACGCCCAGAGCCTGACGATCGCCGAGGCGCTGAACCAGGCCGGCTACACGGCGACGGCGATGTCGGGCTGACTCCGCCCCGCACACCGCCTAGGCGGGCGGCCCGCCTGAGCCTCGGCGCTCTCAAATGAAATTTTGCAGACGCGTTGAAAAATTCCGAC
This sequence comes from Methylobacterium sp. CM6247, assembly GCF_054817925.1. Taxonomy (NCBI): domain Bacteria; kingdom Pseudomonadati; phylum Pseudomonadota; class Alphaproteobacteria; order Hyphomicrobiales; family Methylobacteriaceae; genus Methylobacterium; species Methylobacterium sp. CM6247. The sequence goes on along the minus strand of NZ_JBTXKX010000003.1, from coordinate 1,257,633 downwards.
GCGCTTTTGCTTGCTCCATCGCTCACAGTGATGGCAACGGTGAAGCATGGATTGTTCGCGGGTCGCCGCCGGACGCCGCGAACCCACGATCGTCCACAAGAAGCGTTAAGCGCGACACGCCATCGCGACGACAGACCGGGAGAGACCAATGCCCTCAGACATCGAGATCGCCCGCGCGGCTACCCTGCAGCCGATCACGCAGGTGGCCGAGAAGATCGGCGTGCCGGAAGATGCCCTGCACCATTACGGCCGGCATATCGCCAAGATCGACCATGCCTTCATCAAGTCGCTGGAATCGAAGCCCGAGGGTAAGCTCGTCCTTGTGACCGCGATCAGCCCGACCCCGGCGGGCGAAGGCAAAACCACGACCACGGTCGGCCTCGGCGATGCGCTGAACCGCATCGGCAAGAAGACGGTGATGTGTCTGCGCGAGCCCTCGCTCGGCCCGTGTTTCGGCATGAAGGGGGGTGCCGCCGGCGGCGGCAAGGCCCAGGTCGTGCCGATGGAGCAGATCAACCTGCACTTCACCGGCGATTTCCACGCCATCACTTCGGCGCACAGCCTCGCCGCCGCGCTCATCGACAACCACGTCTACTGGGCCAACGAGCTCAATATCGACGTGCGCCGCATCCATTGGCGCCGGGTCGTCGACATGAACGATCGCGCCCTGCGGTCGATCACCCAGTCGCTGGGCGGTGTCGCCAACGGCTTCCCGCGCGAGGACGGGTTCGACATCACCGTGGCATCGGAAGTCATGGCTGTGTTCTGCCTCGCCCGTGATCTCGACGACCTCGAGGCGCGCCTCGGCCGCATCGTCATCGCGGAGACCCGCGACCGCAAGCCGGTGACGCTGGCCGACGTCAAGGCTACCGGCGCGATGACCGTGCTACTCAAGGACGCGCTGCAGCCGAACCTGGTCCAGACCCTGGAGGGCAACCCTGCCCTGATCCATGGCGGCCCCTTCGCCAACATCGCGCATGGCTGCAACTCGGTGATCGCCACCCGCGCCGGCCTCAAGCTCGGCGATTACGTGGTCACCGAAGCCGGCTTCGGCGCGGATCTCGGTGCCGAGAAGTTCATCGACATCAAGTGCCGGCAGGCGGGGCTGAAACCCTCGGCGGTGGTCATCGTCGCCACGGTGCGCGCCCTCAAGATGCATGGCGGCGTGTCGAAGAAGGAGCTCGGCTCCGAGAACCTCGACGCCCTGGAGAAGGGCTTCGCCAACCTCGCCCGGCATGTCGCCAATGTGCGCGGCTTCGGCCTGCCCGTGGTCATCGGTGTGAACCACTTCTACGCCGATACCGACGCGGAACATGCCAAGCTCAAGGAGCTGTGCCGCGAGAAGCTCGATGTCGAGGCCATCACCTGCAAGCATTGGGCGGAAGGCGGAGCCGGCGCTGAGGAGCTGGCGCAGGCCGTGGTCAAGCTGGCCGAAGGCGAGCAGAAGCCGCTGACCTTCGCCTACGAGACCGACACCAAGCTCACCGACAAGGTCAAGACCATCGCCACCAAGCTCTACGGCGCGGGCGACATCCAGGTGGAATCGAAGGCCGCCACCAAGCTCGCCCAGTTCGAGAAGGACGGCTACGGCAACCTGCCGGTCTGCATGGCCAAGACGCAGTACTCGTTCTCCACCGACCCGAACCTGATGGGTGCTCCCTCGGGCCACCTCATCTCCGTGCGCGACGTGCGGCTCTCGGCCGGCGCCGGCTTCGTCGTGGTGATCTGCGGTGAGATCATGACCATGCCCGGCCTGCCCAAGGTCCCCGCCTCGGAGGGCATCCATCTCGATGCCAACGGGCAGATCGAAGGCCTGTTCTAGCCGGATGCCAATGGCCCCTCCCCTGTCGGGGGAGGGGCGCCTGCCCGGCATCGCGTGATCCCCCGCCCCAGCTGTGATAGCCGGGTCGGCATGCAGTCCCGCCGGCCCCGCTCATGATTCCCTGGCTCGTCCTCGACACCGCACCGATCCCCGGGGACGAGGGCCAGTTGCGGCTGCTTCAGCGCGGCAGCGAATTCTCGATCCAGCTCGGACATAACGAGCTGATGAACAGCCGCCTCAGCGGCTCGGAGAAGGCGCTCGCGACACTCGCGGCGGAGCGGGTCGGAGGCCGCGCGGGCGCGCGTTTCCTGATCGGTGGTCTCGGCATGGGTTTCACCCTGCGCGCGGCCCTCGATGCGTTGCGCCCCGACGCCGCGATCGTCGTCGCCGAACTCGTGTCGAACGTCGGGGAATGGGTGCGCGGGCCATTGAGCGCCCTGTCGGCGAATGCCCTCGATGATACGCGGGTGGACCTGCGGATCGGCGATGTCGTCGGCGCGATCCGCTCGGCGACCGCCGCCTACGACGCCATCCTCCTCGACGTCGATAACGGCCCCGACGGGCTCACCCGGGCGGCCAATGACAGGCTCTATGACGGGGCGGGATTGGGCGCGGCCATGACGGCCCTGCGGCCCGGCGGCGTGCTCGCCGTATGGTCCGCGCATCCGGACCGGACCTTTACTCAGCGCCTTCGCCGGGGCGGGTTCGCCGTGGAGGAGGTTCCTGTCAGGGCCAATGTCACCAGCGGCGCCCGCCATACGATCTGGCTGGCGATGAAACCGGGGCGTGCGCCGCGCTGAACGCCGCCGGATTCACGCCGAATGTCGATTGCGCTCCAGGCGTCGGTTGAGCCGCGTGACGCCGTAGATTTCCGCCAGATGGCGACGGGCCGCCTTCACCGGCGCATCCTCCCGCTCGATGCGGGCCGCCTCGATGACGCGGAGTGTATGGGCGACGCAATGCTCTAGGCGCGTCGTGGCGTGTCCCTCCCGGGAACGCCGATCCTGTGCCGAATTCTCGCCGATGGTCATGAGAAGCCCCCTCCCCGATCGTGATCGAAGGAGCTTCGTTAGCGCCGTGGTGCGGCGGCCATCGGGTGGAGACTTGGCTTCAACAAGGCAGCTTGGCCGTGGCCCTGAACCGCGACCGGACTCAGTCGCGCGTGCTGCCCTCGTTGAACTTGTCGCGGCAGACATACCCGACGAAGCATTTCGCCACGTCCTGGGTGAGTTCGTAGGCGGGTTTGGGCGCTTCCGGCAGGGGACAGAACCCACCGTCGCGGACGATCCTGTCGTAGGTGATCGGCCCCGTCGTCATCACGATGGCCCCGACGCGGTTCACCAGGGCGGCGGCGTCGGCGCAGAGCATGGCGGGGGTCGCTGGCCGCTCCTGCGCCGAAACGGCGAGAGGAGCCAGGACGATGCAGGCAACGAGCACGGATCTCATGGCGGAGTGATCTTTTCGAACAGGGAGCCGGGCGAATGCGAAGCCGACGGCGACGCCCGAGAGTAACCCAGGATAGCGTCCGGCGACCTCGCCGCCAATCCGCTTGATCTCTCACGCCGCTCGTTTCAGCGGCTCGGCGGCGGCGGCCACCGCCAGGGTGAAATCCAGCGCCTCGTCGATCCCCTCGCGCCAGAGGGAGGCGGGCGTCGGACGGGCGAGGACGAGCGCCCCCTCCGCTTCGCCATCGGCCAGGGTCACTTCGGCGCCGAGCTTGGTGGCGAGCCCGCGCATCGGGCCGTTCCGGCTCAGACAGCGGACATGAAGATCGCGGACGCCGCGGTTGCGCGCCGCCGAGACGATCCGCCGAAAGAGGGCATGGCCGAGGCCGTTGCGGCGGAACCCGCGCTCCACGGCGAAGGCCGCCTCCGCATCGCGGCCGAGGCTCAGCCCCGGCACGGGGCCGGTGAGCGGGCGCAATTCGCCGAGCGCACGCAAGGTCCCCTCGACGAAACCGCCGAAGACCAGCCCTTCGACCTTGAGGGCGCGGGCCGCGTAGGCAACGGCCGCGGCATCGCTCACGGCGGCCATGAACCGATTGGCTCTGGTATCGGGGTCGAGCCGCAGGAAATAGGCCTCGACCATGGCTCGGTCGCTGGGCCAGAGGCGCCGGACATTCGGTCCGGTCGAAATGGTGTCGGGCATTGTGCCGTCGTACTCCGGATGACATCGCGCTGATGTGCGCTGGCTCCGGGCGTGACCTCCCTCGAGGAGGCCACGAGATGGCATTGCCGCCGATTTTGTGCAATGCAACAAAACGTCATCCGGCCGTCATGCCGCGCTTGATCCCTCCGGCGACGCGCGGCAGACCGGTCTTCGGGCCTGTCGCCGGACCGGTTCCATCGACGCGCACGCGGCCCTTGCGCCGTCCCGTATCCAAGGTCGCCATCGCCGTGAGTCCCCCCTCAGGTTCCGCATCCTCCGCCGGTTCGCAGGGCAGTGATTCTCCTGCCGGTCCGGTTTCGGCGCGCTACGACATGCTGGTCTCGACGGGCGCCATCGAGCGCGACCCGGCTCAGATTCATCTGGTCCAGGCCCTCGACAGGCTGGTCCAGGATCTCGACCGGCGGCGTCGGGCGAAGAAGGGCAGCGCGCTCGGCTGGCTGTTCGGCCGCAGCGGCGACAGCGAAGGTCCGCCCAAGGGCCTGTACATCTGGGGCTCCGTCGGCCGCGGCAAGACCATGCTGATGGACCTGTTCCACGAGGCGGCGCCGGGCAAGAAACGCCGCGTTCATTTCCACGGCTTCCTGTCGGATGCCCATGAGCGCATCCATGCCCACCGGCAGGCCCTCAAGGCGGGCACGGCCAAGGGTGACGACCCGATCCCAGTGGTGGCCGACGCCCTGGCGGACGAGGCGACGCTGCTGTGTTTCGATGAGTTCACCGTGACCGACATCGCCGACGCGATGATCCTCGGCCGGCTGTTCGGGGCGTTGTTCAAGCGCGGCGTCACCGTCGTCGCGACGTCCAACGTCGAGCCCGACCGGCTCTATGAAGGCGGGCTCAACCGCGCGCTGTTCCTGCCCTTCGTCGCGGAGTTGAAGAGCCGGGTCGAGATCCTGAAGCTCGATTCCCGCACGGATTTCCGCCTGGAGAAGCTCGGTGGCGCTTCGGTCTATCATGTGCCTGCCGACGAGACGGCCGCCGCCGCCCTCGATCAGGCCTTCAAGGGGCTCACCGGCAAAGCCCGGGGCAAGCCTGCCACGATCCGCGTGAAAGGCCGCGAGGTGGCCGTGCCGGAGGAGGCCGCCGGCGTCGCCCGGTTCGGCTTCGCCGACCTTTGCGCCCAGCCGCTGGGCGCCGCCGACTACATGGCCATCGCCCATTCCTTCAAGACGGTGATCCTCTCGGACATTCCGGTGATGGGCGAGGCGAACCGCAACGAAGCCAAGCGCTTCATCACCCTCGTCGACACGTTCTACGATGCCCACGTGAAACTGATCGCCTCGGCCGCTGCCGAGCCGACCGGTCTCTACACAGCGACCGAGGGCCGAGAGGCGTTCGAGTTCGACCGCACGGTCTCGCGCCTCATCGAGATGCGCTCATCGGAATACCTCGCTCTGCCCCATGGGCGCGGTGATTCCGAGGCGAGCGGGTCCAGCTTCGGCCTCGTGGAGACCTGATCGAGGCGAAGTGCCGGACGGTTCAAGCACCGTTATGTCGAAGCGATTCGAAAGGTTTGGCGCTTCACCGAGGCCCGCTGGAGCGATGTCTGCAGAGCCGGCATAAACAACGAGCGACATTCGAAAGCGTCCCAGACGCCCGATACGTACTGTGCGCAACAGCACATCGAATCCTCGGCCGAGCTTCACGAAAGTGACGCCCGTGGCTGCCGGCCGTTGCACCGCAGCACCCCTACCGTTTAATTGGATTCATTATGAGGTACGGGGCGTGGGGGCTTCGTGCACTGCGACGGTTCCCTGTCGAGGGGCGCCGGATCCGCTGCCGCACCTCAGGGACGTTTCGATGCGGGACGGCGACGATGTCGCGCGCGCCCCGCGCCTGAGTGACGACCTCCAAGGTATTCGCGAGCCCAACGGATCGGTAGCCCGCCGATCTCGACCGGTCCGTGGCCTGATCGATGACAGGATAGACCGATGATCAAACTCACCGTGAACGGGGCTGAACGCAGCTTCGACGGCGATCCCGACATGCCGCTGCTGTGGTTCCTGCGTGACGAAGTCGGCCTCACCGGCACCAAGTTCGGTTGCGGCCAGGCCCTGTGCGGCGCCTGCACGATCCATCTCGGCGGCACTGCCGTGCGCGGCTGCGTCACCCCCATCTCCGCAGCCGAAGGCCAGGAGGTGGTGACCATCGAGGGGCTTTCGCCCGATGGCAACCATCCGGTCCAGGTGGCCTGGCGCGACCTGAACGTCTCGCAATGCGGCTATTGCCAGTGCGGGCAGATGATGCAGGCGGCCTCCTTCCTGAAGGAGACGCCGAAGCCCAACGACGCCCAGATCGACGAGGCCATGAGCGGCAACCTCTGCCGCTGTGGCACCTATCCGCGCATCCGCGCCGCGATCCATCAGGCCGCCGGAAACGCGCCGGCTGCCAACAAGGGAGAGCGCCTGTGATTCACGACGCACAGATCATGGCCGACCTCGCCACCGAGACGACCGCCGCCCCCGAAGCGCCCAGCGCTCTCGCCAATGTCAGCCGCCGCGCCATGCTCGGCGGCATGGGCGCCCTGGTGCTCGCCCTGTCCTGGCGTGATTCCGCGCGTGCCGAGGACAAGAAGGACGAGCCGAAGAAATTCGGCGCCGATGCCATGCCGCATGGCTGGCAGGACGACCCGAAGGTGTTCGTGGCCATCGCGCCGGACGGCACCGTGACCATCACCTGCCACCGCTCGGAGATGGGCCAGGGGGTACGCACCTCCGTCGCCCTCGTCGTCGCCGACGAGCTCGAGGCGGATTGGGCCAAGGTGAAGGTCGCCCAGGCCTGGGGTGACGAAGCTCGTTTCGGCAACCAGGACACCGACGGCTCGCGGAGCTTGCGCCACTTCTTCCCGCATCTGCGCCATGCGGGTGCGGCGGCGAAGGCCATGCTGGTCCAGGCCGCCGCCAAGCAATGGGGCGTGCCTGCAGCGGAAGTGAAGGCCGAGAACTCGGTCCTCAGCCATGCCAAGTCGAAGCGCACGCTCGGTTATGGCGACGTAGCGGCGGCAGCCTCCGAACTCGCCGTGCCCGCTCGCGAGAGCGTGACCCTGAAGGATCCGAAAGCCTTCAAGTTCATCGGCAAGGGCAAGATCGGCCTCATCGACAACCAAGACTTCACCACCGGCAAGGCCATGTACGGCCTCGATACCCGTCTCGACGGGATGCTCTACGCCCTCGTTGCCCGCCCGCCGGTCTTCGGCGGCAAGGTGGCGAGCTACGACGATGCCGAGACCATGAAGGTCCCCGGCGTGGTCAAGGTGTTCAAGATCGACACGCCCGAGATCCCGTCCGAGTTCCAGCCGATCGGCGGCGTCGCCGTCATCGCCAAGAACACCTGGGCGGCAATGAAGGGCCGCGACGCCCTGAAGATCACCTGGGACGACGGCCCGAACGCCCATTACGATTCGGTCGCCTTCCGCGGCGAGTTGGAGAAGGCGGCACGCGCGCCCGGCAAGGTCGTTCGCAACCAGGGTGACGTCGACGGTGCCATGGCCAAGGCCAAGCAGCGGATCGAGGCCGAATATTTCGTGCCCCATCTCGTCCAGGCCCCGATGGAGCCGCCGGCCGCCACCGTGCGGATCAAGGACGGGTTCTGCGAAGCCTGGGCCTGCACACAGGCTCCCCAGGCGACCCATGACCGCCTGGCCAAGAAGCTCAACCTGCCTGCCGACAAGGTGCGGGTGAACGTGACGCTGCTCGGCGGCGGCTTCGGCCGCAAGTCGAAGCCCGATTACGTGCTCGAGGCGGCCCTGTGCTCCCAGGCCGTGGACGGTGCGCCGGTCAAGCTCACCTGGACCCGCGAGGACGACCTCCATCACGGCTACTACCACACGATCTCGGTGGAGCGCCTGGAGGCCGGCCTCGACGACAAGGGCATGCCGGTGGCCTGGCTCCACCGTTCGGCGGCGCCCACGATCGGCTCGATCTTCGCCGCCGGCGCCAAGAACGAGCTGCCCTTCGAGCTCGGGATGGGACTGACCAACACGCCGTTCGCCGTGCCGAATATCCGGCTCGAGAACCCGGCGGCCGACGCGCATGTGCGCATCGGATGGTTCCGCTCGGTGTCGAACATCCCGCACGCCTTCGCGATCCAGTCGTTTGTCGCCGAGTTGGCGCACGCGGCGGGCAAGGACCCGAAGGAGTACCTGCTGGCCCTGATCGGCCCCGACCGGGTGATCGACCCGACCACCATCGGCGATGTGTGGAATTACGGCGAGGACCCGGCCCGCTACCCGATCGAGACCGCGCGCCTGCGCGGCGTCATTGAGGCGGCGGCCAAGGGGATCGGCTGGGGCCGCAAGCTGCCGAAGGGACGGGGCCTCGGCATTGCCGGGCATTACAGCTTCGTCACCCACACGGCGGTCGCCGCCGAGGTCGAAGTGGGCGCCAAGGGCGAAGTCTCGGTCAAGCGCATCGACATCGCCGTCGATTGCGGGCCGCAGGTCAACCCGGAGCGTATCCGCTCGCAGATGGAGGGTGCCGTCGTCATGGGAATGGGCTTGGCCTTGTCGGCCGAAATCACCTTCAAGGACGGGCGCGCGCAGCAGAACAACTTCGACGGTTACGAGATCACCCGTCTCGACGCCGCCCCGAAGGAGCTGCACGTCCACCTGATCCAGAACAACGACTACAGCCGTCCGCTCGGCGGCGTCGGTGAACCGGGCGTCCCCCCCGTGGCGCCGGCCATCGCCAACGCGGTCTTCGCCGCCACCGGCCGCCGCATCCGGCAGCTGCCGATCCGCGACCAGCTGAGCTCGTAAGACCGCAACACTCTTCGGCCCCTTTCTTGTAAGGGGCCGAAGATTTTCCGGATCAGCGACGTCATCCCGGGGCTGCGCAGCAGAGTCCGGGATCTAGAAACGCCGACAGCGCAAGGTCCTGTACCTTTGGTGGCTCTGGATTCCGGGCTCGCCTTCGGCGCCCCGGAATGACCACGTCATATCAAGGTGGTCCCCCCCTCACTCGGCCGCCAAGACCCGCGCCTCCCGGTTCCCCTCGCGATACTCGCCCCAGGCCTGTTTCAGGATCTGGACGGAGGAGGTGAGGAAGATACCGGCCATCAGGGCGGCGACCGCGAGGTCCGGCCAGGCGGATGTGGTGCCCCAGACGGCGAGCGCCGCGCCCATCACCACGATGTTGCCGATGGCATCGTTGCGCGAGCACAGCCAGACGGAGCGGACATTGGCGTCGCCGTCCTTGTAGCGCATCAGCAGCAGCACCGAGGCGACGTTGGCGGCCAATGCCAGCAGGCCGATCCCGCCCATCCATTCCGCGCTCGGCACGCCGAGGACGAGCGTCTGGTAGATCGTCGAGCCGAAGACCCAGACCGCCATCAGGCTGAGGCTTACCCCCTTGGCCAGAGCCGCCAACGAGCGGGTGCGAAGGCTCGCACCGATGACCGCGAGGCTGAGGCCGTAGGTGACGGTATCGGCCAGGAAGTCGAGGGCGTCGGCCTTCAGCGCCTGCGAACCAGCCGCCTGGCCGGCCGCCATCTCGGTGACGAACATCGCACCGTTGAGGGCGATGACGAACCACAGCACCCGTTTATAGCGCGGATCGACCCCGTCGAAGACCGGAACGCCGCCGCTGCAGCCGCAGGATTCCTCGTGGGGCGAGGCCTTCGGAGCCTGCGTCGCCACGGCGTGGTCGTGCGCGCCCCCCGTGCCAGGGGCATGATCGTGGGAATGCACATGCGTGTGGGTTTCAGTCTGGTTCAGGCTCGTGCCGCAGCAGGATTCGGCCATGGCTCTCTCCTCGTTTCGTCGTTAAACAGGAGCCTACAAGCTCTAGCGACTAGAGGATCAAGCGGAAAATGACGTTCCCGATCGGAATTCTGTCGCGCCGCGCCGGAGTGAAGGTGCCGACGATCCGCTATTACGAGCAGGTCGGGCTGATGCCGTCGCCCCCGCGTACCGACGGGCAGCAGCGCCGTTATGGCGACGCCGAGGTGGCAAGGCTCAACTTCATCCGTCACGCGCGCGAACTCGGCTTCGAGGTCGATGCGATTCGCGAACTTCTCGCCATGAGCGCGCAACCGGAGGAATCCTGCGCCGAGGTGGACCGCTTGGCGCGACGGCACCTCGCGGAGGTGGAGCAGCGCATCACCCGGCTGATCGCCCTGCGTACGGAGCTGCAGCGCATGGTGACGGAATGTGGCCACGGGCGGGTGGGGGAGTGCCGGGTCATCCAGGTGCTGGCCGACCACGGTGAATGCGACCACGACCATGGCGGTGGGCGGCCGGGATCGACAGGGTTCGCCGAGGCGTAAACTTCGCCGCGTCAGGGGAGCCGAAGGGGACGGACACGGGTTGTCCCGTCACAGCCCCCCTTGAGGATACCCCATGATTCAGAAATCCCGTCCCCTCGCCGTGTTGCTGGCTGCCGGCTTCACCGTCGGCCTCGCGGCGGGCCCGGCCCTCGCCTCACCTTGTTCGGAAGAGATCGCGCGCCTTGAGACGCGGGTGAAGGACGAGGCGACGGGCGCCATCTCCGCCTCGACCTCGGGTAAGGCGGCGGCCGGCGCGCGCGAAGGCCAGGGAGAAACCGCGCAGGGAGGCAATGCCTCCACCCCGGCCGCTCCGCCGGAGAAATCCGCTGAGGCGGGAAAAGGCGCCGATGCCGCGATGCAGGCCAAGGTCGCCCTGGACGAGGCGCGCACCGCCGACGGCAAGGGCGACGCCCAGGCCTGCAACGCGGCGGTCGAGCGGGCCAAGAATCAGCTCGCCAAGGCTCCGTGAAGCGAAGGGCCGATGGGTCCGGTCGAGCTTTCGGGCATCGTCGCGGCGCACCGGCCGGGGGAGCCCGGCACGGTGCCTGCGGCCTGCACGTGGGCCGGATGGGTGATGGCCCAGCGGGTCGTGAAGGATGTCCTGGCAAATCGTGAAAAGAGAAGGTTTTTCTTTTTGAGGCCGTTTCGGACATCCGCCCCGACCAGCGTCGTCTTGGCGAAGACGTGGAGTGTGCGGCGCTCGGCCCATCCCCGTCTTTAGGCGGCGCAGGAGGGCCGCAGCCGACGTATCGAGGACCCCTGTGGGGGTGTTACGCAGCCGCGCTCAAGGCGTGTTTGTTGCCCTGAATGCCGGCACAAAGATCGTCGATCTCCGCAAGATCTAGACTTTCACCTGAGTGACTTGCAATTGCATCGATCAGGTGATCTTGCCGAGGATCGAAAGGATGGCCCTGAAGGCGATAGAATTGATAGTAACGCAGCGCCGCTAATACGGTGTCACGTTCTCGCACTGTGATGGTGATGGTCTGCATTCTTTGAAGATCTCCCCTTCATGCGATTTTTGCTCTCCGAACACTTGAATCCGACTCAGTGAGCGAGAGCGTTGTAACCCCGCTTCGGCGCAGCCGTCCACAGCTGGAAACCATTCGGTAACCCTGTTTGCGGATCGGCAGGGGGCTTGGCCGGACGCAACCCTTTGCACCCGCGCCGTTTCCTCCCGGAGGTATGGCTGGCGGATTTATTTCGCTTCGAAAAATGTAAAATGTCATTGACAGATAAGGGAAAACGGGACGCTCGCCCTAGAAGCTTGGCCTTACAGACTTTTTACGGAAATGGATAAAATTGTTCTTAACCATTCCCTGGCAGCCTACCGGTCAGGGCCGACCCAGTCCCTCCTTGGGAAGTCGGCATGAGCGGAGTTCCCCTCATGACCAAAATGCAGCCGGATGACGGGCAGGACGGTCGGACGCCGCGGGGCAGGCCGGTATCGCTCACGGCGAGCGTGCGACGCCATCTCGGTTTGAACCTGCGGGCCCATTACGCCGATTCGCTGATCGAACTGGTTGGCGAACGCATCGAATCCCTGCTGTCGAAGCTCGGTCGGCGGAAGGGGTGACCCGTTACAGGCGCGATCCGTCAGAGGGATGAGCGAGACGACACACAGCGTTCAGAATTGCGGTGCTATCGGTCGCGCCTACGTGCTGGACCTGCCCGGCCCGTCTTCCGCCAACCCGCGAAATCCCATCCCATGACCGTCCTCGTTCTCGTCGTCGCCGGAAACATCCTGCTCGCGACCCTGTTCTCCCTGGTCGCCCTCGCCTCCGACTGAGCCGTTCCTCGAAGGGACGCCTGCGCAGGCACTGCTCCTTCTAGACCAAGCCTGTCCCGATCTCCTGATTCTCAGGCGTTCGGGAAGCCCTTCTGCCAGCATAACCGGCTGTGGGTTCCCGCATCCGGTTTTCCGTCGTGTCTGGCCGGAATGGCGCGCTATCGCTGCTCCATGACCGACCCCACCTATGAGACACTCCGCGCGTACGAACCCGGGAAACCGGGCCGGATGCTGCAATGCACATTGGCGCCGGAAATGTTACGGAACGTTCGTTCTATAGAACCAGCCGACCGAGGCTATATATTCTACTTTAGCGGATATAGATAGAACATATTTCTATAGCAAATGTTTTCCTCCTCACGCCTTCGCTTTCGTAAGGAGAATTGCCTATCTAGAACGAAAGAGGCACCCCTCGGTCAAGCTTGACATTGTTCTTTAAAACGAACGAAACCTAGCGCCACCGAGGCGTCGGGACGGCTTTGTCCCGCAGCCGCGATGTAGCCGGAGACGAACCTGTGAGCTCGAACCTATCCTCCCCGCCGAATGCCCGCCGTCTGTCCAGCCGCAGACGTGTCATTGCCCTGTGCGCCGGTTCGCTCGGCCTAGTCTCGGCAGGGTTCGGGTCCGCGCTGTTCGCCACCGGCAGCGCCCAGGCGCAGACCGAACTCCTCAACGTCTCCTACGACCCGACGCGGGAACTCTATAAGGAGATCAACGCGGCCTTCATCGAGGAGTGGAAGGCGAAGACCGGCGAGACGGTCACCATCCGCGCGGCCCATGGCGGCTCAGGCTCGCAGGCCCGCACCGTCATCGACGGCATCCCGGCCGATGTGGTGACCCTCGGCATCCCCTCCGACATCGACGCAATCAGCCGCATCTCGAAGAAGATTCCTGCCGATTGGCGCACCAAGCTGCCCAATGAAGGCCTGCCCTACACCTCGACCGTGGTGTTCCTCGTGCGCAAGGGCAACCCGAAGAACGTGAAGGATTGGGGCGATCTCGTGAAGCCCGACGTGAAGGTAATCACCCCGAACCCGAAAACCTCCGCCGGCGGCCGCTGGAACTTCCTCGCGGCCTGGGGCTACGCCTACGAGAAGGAAGGCAAGAACGCGGACAAAGCCAACGCCTTCGTCGGCCAGCTCTACAAGCAAGTGCCGGTGCTCGATACCGGCGCGCGCGGCTCCACCGTGACCTTCGCCCAGCGCGGTCTCGGCGACGTGCTGCCGACCTGGGAGAACGAAGCCTATCTGGTGTTCGAAGAGTTCGGCCGCGACAAGTTCGACGTGATCGTTCCGCCGACCTCGATCTACGCCGAGCCGCCGGTCGCCCTCGTGGATGCCAATGTCGACAAGAAGGGCACCCGCAAGCAGGCCGAGGCCTATCTCCAGTTCCTCTATTCGGACGCGGCGCAGGCGATCTTCGCCAAGCATCATTACCGCCCGATCAAGCGTGAGGCCGCCAAGCCCGAGCATCTGGCGCAGCTGCCCGAACTGAAACTTTTCAAGATCGAGGATCTTCAGGGCAACTGGGACGATATCCAGAAGAAGAACTTCGACAATGGTGGGCTGTTCGACCAGCTGAGCAAGCCGGCGCCGTAGCGCGCCCCCCCGGCCGACTATAGGCACACATGTCGCGGTATGCGCGCTACCCTGCCCTCCTCCCCCTTGCGGGGAGGAGTAGGAGGTGGGGGTGGTTGTGCGACCCTGATGCTGCGGAGGCTGGCGGAGCCACCCCCACTCCTAGCCTCTCCCCACAAGGGGGAGAGGGACGCGCTCTGCCTTGAAGAGCAGGTGTGTGAATCTAGCAGCCGTCACGGGGAGGGTGCCCAGGGAGCAGGGGGCGACCTCAGCCGGACACCGTGCCCGCTTCCCGACCCGCCGATGCGTGAGCGAGGCGATCCATTATCAGGACCACCCCATGGCAGAGCCCCCTCTGCGTCCGAGACGACGCTTCCGTCAGCCCAGTGTGATTCCCGGCTTCGGGATCACCTTCGGTTATACCCTGACCTGCCTCGGCATCATCGTGCTGCTGCCCCTGGCCGCTCTCGTCGCCCGCGCCTCCGGCCTCGGCCTGTCGGGAATTTGGGCGGTCGCCACCGATCCGCGCGTCGCCAGCGCCCTGCGCGTAAGCTTCGGGGTTTCGCTCCTCGCGGCGCTGACCGCCTCGGTCTTCGGCTTCCTCATCGCCTGGGTTCTCACCCGCTACCGGTTTCCCGGCCGCAAGATCGTGGACGCGGTGGTGGATCTGCCCTTCGCCCTGCCGACCGCCGTCGCCGGCATCGCCCTGGCCTCCCTGTATGCCCCCAACGGTCTCGTGGGCGAACAGCTCGCCAAGCTCGGGATCGAGGCCGCCTATACGCCGGTGGGCATCTACATCGCCATGGTCTTCATCGGCCTGCCCTTCGCCGTACGGACGGTGCAGCCCCTGATCGTCGAGATCGACAAGGAGATCGAGGAGGCATCGGCTACCCTCGGCGCCGGCCGCTGGCACACGCTGGTGAAGGTGGTGCTACCGCCCCTGATCCCGGCCGTGCTCACGGGCTTCGCCCTCGCCTTCGCCCGCGGCGTCGGTGAATACGGCTCGATCATCTTCATCGCCGGCAACCTTCCCTACGTCTCCGAGATCGCCCCGCTCCTCATCGTCATCAAGCTCTCGGAATTCGATTATGGGGGCGCCTGCGCCATCGCGACGATCATGCTCGGGATCTCGTTCCTGACCCTGCTCGCCATCAACCTGATCCAGGCCTGGAGCCGCAGGAGGTTCGGTTATGTCTAGCGCCGTCGTCGGAAACCCGGATGTCCGGGATCCCGATCTCCAGGCCGGAGGTCCGCCCGCCCGCGCACGGAGCGTGGTCACGGAAGGCCGTGTCGTCCGGGTGGTGTTGATCGGGGTCGCGGTGGTCTTTCTCGCCCTGTTCCTGGTGCTGCCGTTGGTGACGGTGTTCATCCAGGCCTTCGCGAAAGGCTGGTCAGCCTATCTCGCCGCCTTCACGGAGGCGGATGCACGCTCGGCGATCCGCCTGACCCTGCTGACGGCGGCCATCGCCGTGCCGTTCAACCTCGTCTTCGGCATCATGGCCTCCTGGGCCATCGCCAAGTTCGAGTTCCGCGGCAAGAACCTGCTCGTGACCCTCATCGACCTGCCATTCTCGGTCTCGCCGGTGGTCTCGGGGCTGATCTACGTACTCGTCTTCGGGGCCCAGGGCCTCCTCGGCCCGTGGCTGATCGCTCACGACATCCAGGTGATCTTCGCCGTTCCCGGCATCGTGCTCGCCACGATCTTCGTCACCTTCCCCTTCGTCGCCCGCCAGCTGATCCCGTTGATGCAGGAACAGGGAACCGCCGAAGAGGAAGCGGCGCTGACCCTCGGCGCTTCGGGCTGGCACGCTTTCTGGACCGTGACGCTGCCCAACATCCGCTGGGGCCTGCTCTACAGCGTGCTCCTCTGCAACGCCCGGGCGATGGGCGAATTCGGCGCGGTGTCGGTGGTCTCAGGCCATATCCGCGGATTGACAAATACGCTGCCGCTCCACGTGGAGATCCTCTACAATGAGTACAACTTCGTTGCCTCTTTCGCCGTCGCTTCCCTCCTTGCCGGCCTCGCTCTTGTCACCCTCCTCGTCAAATCACTCCTCGAATGGCGCTTCAGTGCCGAGATCGCAGCGGGCGCACGGGGTCACTGACCCGGTGGGTTCGTCCACGGCGATCCGGGTCGAGAACCTGTCGAAGACCTTCGACACGGCGGCGGTGCTGCACGACCTCTCCCTCGACGTGCAGGCGGGCGAATTGCTGGCGCTGCTCGGCCCCTCGGGCTCGGGCAAGACCACGCTGCTACGCATCATCGCCGGGCTCGATTTTCCCGATCGCGGCCGCATCATCTTCGGCGGCGACGATGCCACGCGGGTTCCGGTGCAGGAGCGGGCCGTCGGCTTCGTGTTCCAGCATTACGCCCTGTTCAAGCATATGAGCGTGGCCGAGAACATCGCCTACGGCCTCAACGCCCGGAAGCGTGCGGACAGGCCGGCCAAGGCCGAGATCAAGCGCCGGGTCGGCGATCTCCTCGATCTCATCAAGCTCTCGGGCTTCGCCGACCGCTACCCGTCGCAACTCTCCGGCGGCCAGCGCCAGCGCATCGCGCTCGCGCGCGCCCTGGCCGTGGAGCCCCGCGTGCTGCTGTTGGACGAGCCCTTCGGCGCCCTCGACGCCCAGGTGAGGAAGGACCTGCGCCGCTGGCTTCGCGAGATCCACGACCGCACCGGCCAGACCACGATCTTCGTGACCCACGACCAGGACGAGGCGCTGGAGCTCTCCGACCGCGTCGCCGTCCTGTCCAAGGGCCGACTCGAACAGATCGGCACCCCGGACGAGGTCCAGGAAAACCCGGTCTCCTCCACCGTGCTCAAGTTCCTCGGCGACACGATCGAAGTCGAGGCGATCGTTCAAGGGGGCGAGGTGCGGGTCAACGGCCGGCTGACCCCGGTCAAGGCACCGGCCGGCCTCGTCGGCCCGGTCAAGCTCTATGCGCGACCGTGGCAGCTGCAATTCGCCGAGCCCGACCAGGCCCATCTCGAAGGCCATGTGCGTTCGTCCTACCGCAGCCAGGGCCGCCAGCGGATCGAGGTGGACCGCCCCGAAGGCAAGACCGTCGTGGTGGAGGCCTCCGATACCCACCGCCTCGCCGCCGGCCGCCCGGTCGGGCTCAAGATCATCGCCGGCTACGTCTTCAAGGATTGAGGAGCCGGACGATGCGGCCCCGAAACCGCCGAGGAAACGGTTGCGCTTCCTCGGCGGATCGGCTGTGACTCCCGCCGTCGAACACGAGAGGGAGCATCCGGCATGTCGGGTCACGGAGCCATCGAAGGCTCGAACAAGAAGGTCGCGCTGCTGATTTCGGTGCTGGCGCTGTTCCTGGCGCTGGCCGAGACCCTGGCCAAGGGGGCGCAGACCGAGGCGCTCAGCGCCAATGTCGAATCCTCCAACCAATGGGCCTATTACCAGGCCCGCACCATCCGCGGCACCATCCTCAAGACTGCCGACGAAACCCTCGCCCTGATCCCTCCGGAGACGGCCAACGCACCGGCCATCGCCGCCAAGCGGGCCGAATGGGCCAAGACCATGGCGCGCTGGGAATCGGACCCCGCCACCGGCGACGGGCGCAAGGAGCTGCAGGAGAAGGCGCGGGCCTCGCAGGAGCATCGCGACCTCGCGCTCCACCGCTACCACCATTACGAATTCGGCTCGGCCGCCTTCCAGATCGGGATCGTGCTCGCCTCGGCCCAGGTCATCACCGGCATCGCCGCACTGACGCTGGCGGGCGGGTTCCTGGGCGTCGCCGGCCTCGTGATGCTGGGCTTCGGCCTCTACGCGCCGCACTTTCTGCCGTTCTTCCACTGATACCGGACCTCGATGAGCCGGACTCATCAAGGTCTGCCCGCGCGACGGCGCGGCGGCGGTCGTCCGCAAGACCTCACCGGCCCTGGTCTTTGGGTCAGGTTCAGTGAGGCCTGATATGAGCCGGAGCATCGCCCCGCCACGCGGCCCGTCGGGGCGGAACGTGCCCGGCCCGGATTTCGCAGGTCGGACGGCGCACTTGCGAAGACGGGGCGCGATCTTCAGATCACGGTCCGTCTGATGAGCGATCGCACTGCCGCGTGGTGGCGCGACGCTGCGGATGAGGCGGACCGGGACCGATGATCAGCGCTTTCGACCTGTTCAAGATCGGGATCGGCCCGTCGAGCTCGCATACGGTGGGGCCGATGGTGGCGGCCCTCGATTTCCGCGAGCGGACGCGGCGGCGTACCGGCCTCGCGCGCATCCGCGCCGAGATCTTCGGCTCCCTCGCCTGGACCGGGCGCGGGCACGGGACCGATGTAGCCATTCTTCTCGGCCTGCTCGGTCATAGCCCCGCCGGGATCGACCCCGACCGGGTCGACGAATACGTGGCCGAAGCGAAGCGGACGGGCAGGCTCGGCCTCGGCGGACCGGCTTTCGCCCTCGAGACCGATCTCGTCTTCAACTTCACCGAGGTGCTGCCGGTCCATACCAACGGCATGCGGTTCCGCGCCCTCGACGAGCATGGCGGCGTGCTCGACACGGTCACCTGCTATTCCATCGGCGGCGGCTTCGTGGTCGGCGAGGAAGCGGCGGCGGTGGGCGAGGCAATGACGTTTCCGCTGCCCTATGCCAGCGCCGCCGATCTGCTGGCGACATGCCTGCGCACCGGCTTTTCCATCGCCCAGGTCCAGCGCGCCAACGAGGGCGCGAGCCGCAGCCGCGAGGCCATCGACGAGGGGCTGGACGCCATCCGCGACGCGATGTTCGCCTGTATCGATCGGGGGCTTCGCCAGACCGGCGAACTGCCCGGCGGCCTCAAGGTGCGGCGGCGGGCCAAGAAGCTGTTCGAGGATCTGGAGGCCAACCGCCACCTCAACGCCCGGCCGGCCCACGAGATCATGGACTGGATCAGCCTGTTCGCCCTCGCGGTGAACGAGGAGAACGCTGCCGGCGGCCGGGTGGTGACAGCCCCCACCAACGGCGCGGCCGGGATCGTCCCGGCCGTCCTGCGCTACGCCCGCGACTTCTGCCCCGGCTGGTCGGACGAGCGCGGCCGCGAATTCCTGCTGGTCGCGGCCGCCATCGGCGGCCTCATCAAGAGCCGCGCCTCGATTTCCGGCGCCGAGGTCGGCTGCCAGGGGGAGGTCGGCTCGGCGGCGGCCATGGCGGCGGCCGGCCTCGCCGCGCTGCTCGGCGGCTCGACCCTGCAGATCGAGAACGCCGCCGAGATCGCCATGGAGCATCATCTCGGCATGACCTGTGACCCGATCGGCGGCCTCGTCCAGATCCCCTGCATCGAGCGCAACGCCTTCGGCGCCAACAAGGCGGTGGTGGCCGCCTCCCTGGCACTACGCGGCGACGGCATCCATCGGGTCAGCCTGGACGAAGTCATCGAGACCATGCGCCAGACCGGCAACGACATGCAGGCGAAGTACAAGGAGACCTCGCTCGGCGGTCTCGCGGTGAACGTGGCGGCGTGCTGAGGGGGATATTCTCCTCGCTGTAAAGGAGGCGGTCGGTCGACGAGCATCCCCCCTCTCCCCGCTCGCGGGGAGAGGGCCGCGACGACCCCGTCGTCGGCGAGGCGAGGCGGCAGCCGACGGTGAGGGGGGCGATTCCGAAGGAGCCACGTCCGGAATCGCCCCCTCACCCTCGCTTCGGCTTCGCCTCTCGCTCACCGAAGGCACGACGAGGTGCCTTCGGTCCTCTCCCCGCGAGCGGGGAGAGGGGAATGCGCACCGTCAGCGGCGTCCCCGGTCCTTGCCCTCCGCCGCCCGGCGCAGGGCCTCCGCCAGGGCACCGTCGGGGGCCGGGCCGCGTGGCGCCGGGGCTGGTGCAGGTCGCTGCTGGGGCCGTGACGAGGACGGGCGTTCCTCCGGCCGCCCGCCGCGCGGCGCACCCGCTTCCTCCGAGCGCATGCTGAGCGCGATGCGCTTGCGGTTGGCATCCACCTCGACGACGCGCACCTGCACCACGTCGCCGGGCTTCACCACCTCGCGCGGATCCTTCACGAACCGGTCGGCCAAGACCGAGATGTGGACGAGACCGTCCTGGTGGACCCCGATATCCACGAAGGCGCCGAAGGCGGCGACATTGGTGACGACGCCTTCGAGGCGCATGCCGGGCCGGAGGTCCGAAATCTTCTCGACGCCCTCCTGGAAGGTCGCGGTCTTGAAGGCCGGGCGCGGATCGCGGCCGGGCTTTTCCAGTTCCAACAGAATGTCGGTGACGGTGGGCAGGCCGAAGGTCTCGTCGGTGAAGCGCTTCGGGTCGAGGCTCTTCAGGACGGGACCGTTGCCGATGACGGCCTGGATGGGCTGTCCGGCGGCGGCGAGGATGCGGCGCACCACCGGATAGGCTTCCGGATGCACGCCCGACGCGTCGAGGGGATCGTCGCCGTCGCGGATGCGCAGGAAGCCGGCGGCGAGCTCATAGGCCTTGGGCCCGAGGCCGGCCACCTTCTTGAGGCTTGCGCGGGTGCGGAACGGACCCTTCTCGTCCCGCGTCGTCACGATGTTGGCCGCGACCCGCTCGGAGAGACCGGAGACGCGGGCGAGCAGGGGCGCGGAGGCGATGTTCACGTCGACGCCGACGCCGTTCACGCAATCCTCCACCACCGCATCGAGGGCCTTGGAGAGCTGGCCCTCGCCGAGATCGTGCTGATACTGACCGACGCCGATGGCCTTCGGCTCGATCTTCACCAGTTCGGCGAGCGGGTCCTGCAGGCGCCGGGCGATGGAGACAGCCCCGCGCAGGGTCACGTCGAGGCCCGGCAATTCGGCACTGGCATAGGCAGAGGCCGAGTAGACCGAGGCGCCGGCCTCCGACACCATCACCTTAGTGAGGTTCAGTTCCGGCTGTTTGGCGATGAGTTCGGCGGCGAGCTTGTCGGTCTCGCGCGAGGCGGTGCCGTTGCCGATCGCGATGAGTTCGACCTTATGGGCGCGGCAGAGCTTGGCCAGCGCGACGAGCGCGCCGTTCCAGTCGCGGCGGGGCTCGTGCGGGTAGATCACGTCGGTGGCCGCGACCTTGCCGGTGGCATCCACCACCGCGACCTTCACCCCGGTCCGGAACCCCGGATCGAGGCCGAGAGTCGGCCGGGCTCCAGCGGGAGCAGCCAGGAGCAGATCGCGAAGGTTGCCGGCAAAGACGCCGACCGCGCCGGTCTCGGCCACCTGTTTCAGGCGTCCGCGCAGATCGGTGTCGAGGGCGGGTTTCAGCTTGGTGCGCCAGGTCCGGCGCACGGTCTCCATCAGGAAACGGTCCCCCGGCCGGCCGTGATCGCCGATGCGGAAGGCGCGGGCGATGCGGAGTTCCTGCCAGGAGGGCACGCCCTTCTCGGCCACGTCGCCGGGGGCGTCGGTGATGTCGAGGTCGAGGATGTCCTCCTTCTCGCCCCGGTACAGGGCCAGGATGCGGTGCGAGGGCAGGCGCGTGAGCGGTTCGGAGAAGTCGAAATAGTCGGCGAACTTCTCGCCGGCCGCTTCCTTGCCCTTCTTGACGCTGGAGGTCATCCGGCCGCGCTGCCAGACCGTGTCGCGCAAGGCGCCCACCAGTTCCGGGTCTTCGCCGAACCGCTCGATCAGGATCGTGCGGGCGCCTTCCAGGGCGGCATCCACGTCGGCGATACCCTTGGCCGCATCGACGAAGGCGGCGGCGGCCTGTTCCGGCGCGCGTTCGGGATGGGCGAGCAGCGCCTCCGCCAGGGGGCCGAGCCCGGCCTCGCGGGCGGCTTGCGCCTTGGTGCGGCGCTTCACCTTGAACGGCAGGTAGAGGTCTTCGAGCCGTGCCTTTGTGTCGGCGGCGAGGATGCGCGCCTTCAATGCCGGGTCGAGCTTCCCCTGGCCGTCGATGCTCTCGAGGATGGCGGCGCGGCGCGCCTCCAGGTCGCGCAGATAGGCGAGGCGCTCTTCCAAATCGCGGAGCTGGGAATCGTCGAGGCCGCCGGTGACCTCCTTGCGGTAGCGCGCGATGAACGGCACCGTCGACCCGCCATCAAGGAGTTCGACGGCGGCAGCGACCTGCCGCTCGGCGACCTTGAGCTCCGCCGCGATGGTTGCAGTGATGGCGGCCATGGAATCCTCGCGCGCGTGAAGGGGCCGCGGTGTCTACAGGCCGGGCCGGAGAGCGGTCAAACCGGAGGGGTGATCCGGTGGATTCTCGAAGGCCGATCCTGGTGACAAATGCCGCGTGTCGATACCGATCGGTCAGGTGCGGTCGATGGACAAAGGCCCCGGCCCGGCGGAGACTTACTTCAACAAAAAACGGGTTTGGGAGAGAAATGCCATGAGGCTCAGGCTTGGTCTGGCCGTGCTCGCTGTCGCCTTCGCGGGGGCGGCCTCAGCGGAGCCCCCGAAGTTCCAGGTCGATCCCGTATGGCCTAAACCCTTGCCGAACAACTGGATCATGGGTCAGGCGTCCGGCGTCGCGGTGGATGCCGAGGACCGGATCTGGGTGGTGCAGCGCCCGCGCTCCCTCACCGATGACGAGAAGGCCGCCAGCCTCACGCCGCCACGTACCAAATGCTGCCACCCCGCTCCGCCCGTGCTCGTCTTCGACCAGGCGGGCACCCTCGTCCGGTCATGGGGCGGGCCGGGCGAAGGCTATGATTGGCCGCAGAACGAGCACGGCATCCATATCGACCACAAAGGCTTCGTCTGGCTCGCCGGCAACGGCGAGCAGGACGGGCTGATCCTGAAATTCACGCCGGAGGGGAAATTCCTCCTGCAGATCGGCAAGCAGGGTCCCCAGACCAACAGCCTCGACACGACCCGCCTCGGACGGCCCGCCGCCATGCAGGTGGACCCCGAGACCAACGAGCTCTTCGTCGCCGACGGTTACTTCAACCACCGGGTCATCGTGTTCGATGCCGAGACCGGAGCGTTCAAGCGGATGTGGGGCGCCTACGGCAAGCCGCCCACCGACGAGACCCTGCCCGCCTACGACCCGGCCGCCGCCCCGGCGCAGCAATTCCGCAACCCGGTCCATTGCATCCAGATCGCCCGCGACGGGCTGGTCTATGTCTGCGACCGGGCCAACGACCGGGTCCAGGTGTTCCGCCGCGACGGCAGCTTCGTGAAGGAGTTCTTCGTGGAGAAGACCACCCGCGCCAACGGCTCGGTCTGGGAACTGGCGCTCTGGCCCGACCCCGACCAGACCTACCTCCTCAACGCGGACGGCGCCAACAACGAGGTCCGCACCCTCAAGCGCGACACCGGCGAAGTGCTCGGCGCCTTCGGCCGCAACGGCCGCATGGCCGGCGACTTCCACTGGGTCCACAACCTCGCCGTGGACAGCAAGGGCAACGTGTTCACCACGGAGGTGGACACGGGCAAGCGCGCGCAGAAGTTCTTGTTCCGGGGGGAGATGGTGGTGCGGAAGCGGGTGGGGCCGTAGGGGTCGGAATGGGAAAAAGTGGGCCTCGACTTATGGTGTTCGCTCTCGCGGAAATAGGGTAGGCGTTGAAGTAGCCGTCGCCGCGAGACTGATTATGTCGCTGACTAACCTTCTGGTACCGACCTACAGGAACATGTTGCGGACGCTGGCCGGGCTGCTGGACAAGGCAGAGCATCAGATGGTGGATCCCGCCAATGGTCTGCTTTCGGCGCGTCTGGCACCAGACATGTATCCGTTGGCGTCACAAGTGTGCTTTGCCGCCTACCAAGCTCAGGAGGCGACGTTCCGCCTTCGCGGTGAGGACATTCCCCTATCGCTCGCCGCCGTGGCGGCCGAAGGGCGTAATGCCGGCGAGGTGCCCGGATCAATGGCGGATGCACGGGCTCGTATCACCGAGGCATTGGCGCTTTTGGACGGCCTCCCGAACGATGCCCTCGATGCCGGCGCGACTCTGCCAATCGTGATCGAGCTTCCGGGTAACGTCACGTTCGACATGACCGGTGAACATTATGCTCGGGATTGGGCTCTGCCTCAGTTCTACTTTCACATCGTCACCGCCTACGCCATCTTGCGGCATCACGGCATCACACTCGGCAAAGCCGATTATGTGCCTCACATGTTCGCATATCTCCGGCCCGGATCACTGCCATCAGCATGACCGGAGAGCGGCTTGGCTGCCCGCAACCCGCTCCCATTCTTCAAAACCGCCCTGCCACCGTCAACCGCACCGCCATCGGCTCCACCGGATGCAGATGCGTGTCCGCTACACCGTCGGCCGGCTCGCCGCGCAGGCGCGACTCGTAGAAGTAATCGATCTGGCTCGCCTTGACGTTGAGCAGGTTGAGGATGTCGAGCTGCACCGTGAGGCCGTTCTCGAAGTTGTAGCCGATGCGGCCATTCACCAGCGTGGTCGGCTTCGAGCGGACGGAATTGTCCTCGATGAGCGGGCGCGGCCCGAAATAGCGAAGCCGCATCGTGCCGAACCAGCCGAGCGCCTCACCGAGGGTAAAGCCGGCCGCCGCGATGGCGGTTGGGGCGGCGGGAATGCGGCTCCCCGCTGGGTCGCGATCGGCGAAGCGGGCATGGGTGACGGTAAGGTCGGCATCGACGGCGAGCCAGGGCGTGACCGCGTAGTGGTTGGTCCACTCGATGCCGGTGCGCCGGCTCGGGCGGCTCGGCTCGGTGGTGCCGGCATCACCCACGAACAGGTTCTCGGAATCGAAATCGAGCTGGAACAGGGTCACGGTCGATTCGAGGCCGGCGATGGAGCGGTTGCGCAAGCCCACCTCCGAGCCCACGGAGCGCACCAGCAGCGGCACCCGGTCGAGGGGGAACAGAGGGTTGCCCGGATCGACCGTAATGGTCGCGCCCCGCGCGTCGTTGGAATGGAAGCCCTCGCCGTAATTCACGAACAGTTCGGTCTCGGCCCAGGGGCCGAACACGACGCCGAGCTTGGGGCTGACGATGCCGTCCCGCGCATGGCCTGAGTTCAGCGGATTGTTCGATCTCACGCTCGCGTCGTAGGCGTCGGCGCGAAGGCCGACGCTGGTGCGCAGCCAGTCGGTCCAGCGCAGGCGATTCTCGAAGTAGAGCGCGGCGCTGCCCTCCTGCACGCGGTCGTCGCGCACGGTGGAAAGCGAGGTGCGCGCCCGCGTGTTGAACAGGCCCACATGGATGTCGTCGAACCGGGTCTGCACGCCGATCTCGTTCTCCATGGGCAGGCCGAGCAGTTCGCCCTTGAACACCCTGGCGATCTCGCCGCCGGCGACGGTGCGGCTGTCGAGCTGGCGGAACTGGTCGCCGTTGACCGGGTCGTTGAGGAAATAGGTGAAGTTGTTGAACAGGTTGAGGTTCGAGCGGATGACGTAGGCGCTGGCGCGGGTGACGCCGCCGTCGTCCGACCGGCTCCAGCGGCCCGACAGGGAGAAGCGGCTGGCATCGCCGCCATCGCTCGGATCGAGAGTGCCGAAGCGGCCGATCACGCCTTCGGAAATGGCCCGCTGCGGAACCTGGTTCGTCGCCGTCCAGCGGTTGGAATAGGCCATGCCGGTGAGGGAGAACCCGTCGAGGGCAGTGCCCTGGCTGTAGCGGAGAACGCCGTTGAGCTTGCGGATGTCGTCCGGCACCACCCAGGGGCCGTCATAGACCTGAGCCTCGCCGGCGGCGAGGAGCGTCCCCTCCCCGAGGGGTGCGGAGGCGATGGTGAGGGCCCGCTTGTAGCCGAAGCTCCCGATGGAGGTGAGCGCGAGTGGGCGGGGCACTGCGTCGATCGTGTCGATCCGCACCGATCCGGCGGAGGCGAAATCCCCGTCACGGGCGAGATACGGGCCCTTGTGGAACTCCACCGCGCCG
The DNA here is from genome assembly GCF_054817925.1 of Methylobacterium sp. CM6247. Lineage (NCBI taxonomy): Bacteria > Pseudomonadati > Pseudomonadota > Alphaproteobacteria > Hyphomicrobiales > Methylobacteriaceae > Methylobacterium > Methylobacterium sp. CM6247. Next base: position 1,232,288 of record NZ_JBTXKX010000003.1, on the reverse strand, counting down.
ACGAGTTCGGGAATGAGGAAGTTGATGTCGGCATAGCCCTGGCCGTGGCCATGGGTGCGCATGTTGGCCGGCATGCCGTCGATGGTGATGGCGATGTCCGTGCCGTGGTCGAGGTTGAAGCCGCGCAGGAAGTACTGGTTGGCTTTTCCCTCGCCGGAATGCTGCGTGACGATGAGGCCGGGCACGGCCTCCAGCACCTCGCCGGGGCGGGTCACCGGGCGATCGTTGAGGGCCCTGCCGGTGATGACGCCCGAACTCGACGTCAGCGCGGGAGCGGACAGGGCGCCAAACGCTTCGGCCCCGCCGGCTCCGCCCGTGGCTCCGCCGAGACCGGGACCGGCGGCAGGGGGCGGACGCATGTCGGCGGCCACGGAGAGTTCGTCGAGGGTCGCCTCGGCGGTGGTGGCCGTCCCGGACTGGGCAAGAACCGGCGAGGCGGATGCCAGGAATCCGAGGGCGAGGAGCGGAGGGACGAGACGAACGGACACAGGCGGAGACCTCGGGCAACGGCAGTGGCACGTCACCGCGAACGAAGCCGATCCCTGCGCGCGAGCGCAGGCGCCGACACCCCACCAGGACACCCCGCCCGATGCGTTTCGCGTGTGACCACGACTGACGGCAGGTCTCCTGGCTCACGGGTCGACGCCCTCTCATCGTCTTCCCAGGTGGATCACCCAGTGACGTGTTGATGATGGGCTCGCCGCTTACAGTTGCGGGGGCAGCCGCGGCATCGGGCCAAGACCCTCACCGCGTTCCCTTTTGATCCTCGCAAGAGGAACCGTCAGCGTCAGGCTAGGTCGGCCGCGACGAGACGGTCAATTGCGAGATGATCCCGCACCGATCATCGCCGCTGCCCTGTCGCATTGCAGCAACGTCCGGCGTCACTCCGGCAGAGCGTCGAGATTCTTTGGCTCCTCGATGCGGCGGCCGTTCTTCTCGGCCCGGAAGCGCTTGCCCATCTCGTAGGCCGATTTGCGCATGCGCATGATCCCGCCGAGCGGCCGGTGCGCGGCCAACCCGTGCCAGGGGCTGAACGATAGACCGTCATCGACGTAAGCCGCGCGGGCCTCGCTCCAGCTCGCCTGCGGCGCGGCGGTGAGGGTGGCGATGGTGCGGTAGGGGCTCGCGGTCTCAGGCCAGACCACGGAGGCGTCCTCCACCGGCATGTCGTCGAGGTTCAGGCACAGCTGCGCCCGCAATTCCCAGGTGCCGCCGTGGATGCGAAAATGCTCCATCACCGCCTCGCGGATCGCGTCGGCGGCGCTCGTGTCGTCCAGAGGCTTGTTCGCCAGCGCCCTCATTTCGGGAGAGACCGGGACGAGGGAGATCTTGGCGATGTGATCGCCGAAGCGCAGCGGGACCTGACTGTAGAAACTGTCGCCGAGGAGATGCGTCTCGGGCTGCCCACCGAGGGTCGCCAGGGTCGGGCTCGGCGAACCGGTGGTCGCGACGACCGCGCTCTGCACACCCCGAAGCGCCGCCGATGCGGCCTTCTTCAGTCCCTCCGCCCGATCGGTGGTCTTGGCGAGGCGCTTCAGCGTCGCGAGGAACGGCTTCGGTCCCGGCGCCGAGAAGGCCGGCCCATTGACGAGCACGAAATCCTGCGTGGCATCCCCTTCCGACCCTTCGAGACGCTCTCCCTCGACACCGAGGACCTTGATCGCCGTGCCGCGCGGGGTGGAGACGCTGTCGTCCAGGATATCACCGGGGATGGTCGAGAAGCGCATCACCACCGGATAGCGCCCCGGCTTCGCGAACAGGCCCTGCGCCAGTTCGGGGGACAGGTCGGTCGCCACCTCCAACTCGGCCCTCAGCGCGCCATGCGCCTTGGCATGGACGCTGCGGATAGCATGACCGCCATCGGCGAGCGTCTTCTCGCTGATGGAGCGCATGGTCTCGTTCAGGGCCCGGCTGGTCTCGGCCTCATCGGCTTCGGGGATCTCGACGGCGGGCGTGTAGCGCAGGTAGGGGGTCTCGGTCGCCAAGGGTGCTGCTCCGGGGAATGGCGGATTCCGCGCCCCGAGGCGTTTCGACGGCCTCGAGAGAACCGTGCGGCTCCGCAACTTGGTGTTGTTCCAAGGTAGGACTCCCCGGCCGGTACTCTCGTTCCGATCCCTGTCGCACCTCGCCAAGTCGTGAGGTTGCCCGGCGATCAGGCGGCGTTGTCCCAGGTCTCGCTGATCGGGCGACCGGCGCGCATGAGGCGCGCGCGCAGGACGACGTCGCCGGGCGGCAGCGGCGTCGGCGGGCGCCATTCTACGTAGAGACGCCAGCCACCCGTCTGGGGCACCCGTTCCACCACCGGATCGACCATGGTGCCGGCACTGGCCGAGACCTCGGCCGCGATGTCACCGTCAGGGCCGGTGGGCAGGCCCGGCCCTTCGAAATCGATGACGTAGAGGCGCCGCTCCGGGCTCGGCGGCGTGGTCGGGCGCAGGCGCTCGGCCGAACCGACGCGGGTGGAGACCACCCGGGCGAGCGCGCTTAGCACGGCGGTATCCGGTTCGGCCCCCACGGTGGCGAGGGTGTAGGCGAGGTCGAGGGCACTCCCCGCCGCGACGGCAGCATCCGGCACGAAGGCAGCGACGATGTTGTCCATGTACTCCTCGCGGGACGGGATTTCGAAGAGTTGCACCGCTCCGGCGCCGAACCCCGCCTGGGGCGTGACCCAGAGGCCGGGCCGGGCCTCGTGCCGGGCCTGGACATCAAGATAGGCGGCAAAGCTTCGCTCGCGCTGGAACAGCCCGAACCCGTCGAGGGGATCGGTGCGGAAAGCCGAGATCTGCGGCTCTCTCCGTCCGTTGCTCAGGGGGCGCCACAGGCGATCGTCCTTGGTCGCCACCACGAGCCCGTCCGAATCGTGAACCTGGGGCCTGAAATCGTCGAACGGCTCGGCTCCGCGCGCGCCCGGACCGTTCGCGCCATGCAGGAACATGCTGGTGAGTGGCGCGAGGCCGAGACGCGGGATCGCGGCGCGGGGATGCAGCGAGGCGGTGACGACCATTCGCGAGGTCTCGCCGGGTTCCACCACGAAGCGATAGGCACCCGCGAGACTCGGTGAATCGAGGAGCGCCAGGATCGTGACGCCGCGGGAATCGGCCTTCGGCTCGCAGATCCAGAACGCCGTAAAGTCCGGAAATTCCTCCGCGCCTGGACCGCCGGTCTGGATCGCGGCACCGCGCGCCGACAGGCCGTATTCCTGCGTCTTTCCGCGAAGCCGAAAATACGAGGCGCCGAGGAAGACTAGGAATTCTTCCTGATTAGCCGGCTTCGCACCATCGAAGGCGTGATGCAGCCGGAAGCCGGCAAAGCCAAGATCGCGCGGAAAAACCTGCCCTGCGAGATCGGAGCCGAGATCGAACAGGCCCGACTGGTAGAGGATCGGCTGCGGCGGCCCGTCCGGCGGCTGAAGGAACAGGGCGACGCGCTTCTTCTGCAGGAAGCCGCGATGGAACAGCTGCAGCGAGAATGAACCGCTGAGGCGCGGGGCTGCGTCGGGACGGAAGGTGATCGCGCGGTAACCGTCGTAGCTGAGGCCAGCGAGGGGTGCCGGGAGATCCTCCAGAGCGGGCCGGTAGGGTGCGCCTGCGAGGCGGCGGGCCTGGGCCACGACGCCCTCGAAGGTCATCGGCCCGTCACGGGGAGGGTCGACTTTATCGGCGGCCATCGTTCTGGCGGTATTCAGGTCGACGGCACTAGGCATTATCATGCCTGCGGCCACGCTGAGCGCGGTTTGCAAGGTCTGTCGCCGCGAGGGGGCATCACGCTCCGAACGCTCGTCTTCACCGTCGCCCCGTATCATCGATGTCCTTCGCTTCATGATGGACGACGGCCCCTCTCAGCCTCGATCGAGTGTCCAGCGCCCCATGTCCATCACGCGGTTGTCGCACGACGCATCCCCGGTCGGAATCCCGAACCCGGCGATTCCCGAAAGTCAGTCCGGCGAGGCCCCTTCGCTGCTGATGCGGCGGCTCCTGCTGGCCCTGCCGACCCTGGCCACCGCGGCCGCGATCTCCTGGCTCGCTTTGTCCGCTTACGGACGCCCGGACGGCATTCTGGGTTGGACCGTGCTGGTCCTGTTCGGCCTCGTGATGACGTGGCAATCCTTCGTCGCCTGGCAATACGTCTACGGACTCGTGGCGGCGGGGCTCGGCGATGACGCCAAATCCGCGATCGAGATCCGCTCGGCCACGGTTCCGGCCACCGCCTCGGGCCTCAGCCGCACGGCTGCCGTGGTGGCGATCCATGCCGAGGATGCGGTGGCGGTGTTCGCCGCGTTGCGTGTCATGGCCCGCTCGCTTCAGCGTGGCGGCGGCGACGGGTCCGATATCGACATCTTCGTCCTCTCCGACACGCGTGACGGTGCCATCGCGGCGGTGGAGGAGCATGAATTCGCCCGGATCGAGGCATGGGCGCGTCTGAACGGCCCTGGCCTGCCGCGCGTCCGCTACCGGCGGCGCCAGGACAATGCGGGCCGCAAGGCCGGCAACATCGCCGAGTTCTGCAAGTCCTACGGCTCGGAATACGATTTCATGATCGTGCTCGATGCCGACAGTCTGATGACCGGCGCCACCATGCGCCGCCTCGCCCGGTTGATGGAGGAAGCGCCCAAGGTCGGGCTGATCCAGACCGTCTCCTACGCGACCGGCCGGGACACGCTGTTTGCCCGCATCCAGCAATTCGCCGTGCGGCTCTACGCGCCGCTGTCGATCCGCTGCCTCGAGACCTGGCAGGGCGCGGATGGAAGCTATTGGGGCCACAACGCGATCCTGCGGGTCGCGGCCTTCGCCGACAATGCCGAACTGCCGGTGCTGCCCGGCAAGGCACCGCTCGGCGGCGAGATCCTGTGCCACGACATCGTCGAGGGCGCGCTCCTGCGCCGGGCCGGCTGGGAGGTCCGCCTCCTGCCGGAGATGGGCGGCACCTGGGAGGAGATGCCGACGAACCTCGTCGATCTCCTCGGGCGTGAACGGCGCTGGTGCCAGGGCAACATGCAGCACCTGCGCATCGCCACCCTGCCGGGTCTTCGGGCGGCGAGCCGCTGGCACCTGATGGTCGGGATCCTGTCCTACCTCGCCTGCCCGCTCTGGGTGCTGTTCCTCGCCACCGCCTCGATCCAGGCCGCCGTGACCGGCGATCTCGGCCTCATGGCCTATGGACTCACCGGGACGGGCCTCGCCGCCCACGCGCTGGCTGCCCTCGTTGTCGCCGTGCTGGCCCTGCCGAAGCTTCTCAGCCTCGGTCACGTCCTGGCGTCGTCGACCCGCCGTGCGGCCTTCGGCGGCACGGCCTCGCTGCTGAAGAGTGCCGTGCTCGAACAGATCGTCTGGGTGCTGCTCTGGCCGATCATGACGGTCTTTGCCGCCGGCGCCGTCGCCACCACCTTCATTGGCCGCGTGGTGCGCTGGGATTCGCAGGTGCGCGACGACCGTCAGGTGCCGTGGTCCGAGGCGATCCGCCTGCAGGTGGACGCCCTGGTGGCGGGCGCCCTGCTCGCCGGCCTGCTGGTCTATGCCGGCGACCCCTGGCTCGCCCTGTGGATGGGGCCGGTGGCCCTCGCCCTGCTCACGAGCCCGGCCTTCAGCGTGCTGACCAGCCGTGCCGATCTCGGCCGCGCCTCGCAGAGGAACAACCTGTTCCTGTCTGTCGACGATACGGACCGTGCCGCCGAACTCCTGGACCTCGCATCGGTCCGCCGGGGCGAAGAGCGCAGCAAGCCCGTTCGCCCGGACGTCTGGGCAAGCGCGGAGGCGGAAATCTCCGCACCGCGATGAGGTCAGAGGAGTGAGAGGCTAGGGTTTCTCCAGCACTTCGATCGGGTTGGTGCGCTGGCTCGGCTTCGGCTCGGCGGTGGCGGCGCCGGCATTCCCATCCGCCTTTTCGCGCCGGGCGCCGGAACTGGTATCCGCGCCCGGTCCGGTGCCCTGGGTCGGCACCGTGCCGCTCGCCAGTTCGAGGCAGGTCACCATCTCCACGTAGGACGGGAAGCCGCCGGCCTCGAACTGCTTCTCGCACTGCCTCTTGGCGGCTGGTGAATAGTCGCCCCATCGGCGCTGGGCTTCCTTGCGCGCCGCCTCCTCCGAACGGAGGCAGCCTTCGACGGTGGAAGTGTCGCTGACGCTGGCTTCCGCGCGGACCGACGACTTGCAGGTCGCCTGCACGTCGAGCTTGGGCGGCCCATCGGCGGCCAAGGCGGCCCCGGTGAGAGCGACGAACGCGAGGGCACCGGTCAGAAGGGGAACAGGGTATCGCATCGGCTCGTCCTCGCTCGCATCGCGGCGACCGCCCGGCGGCGGTCCGTCCCTCGCACAATGCGCGAAGGGCGGGATCGCACCAAGAACCGACGAGGAAATCAGCCGAGGGCCGCGTCCAGATCGGCGTACAGGTCGTCCGCATGCTCGATCCCCACCGAGAGCCGCAGCAGATCGGGCGGACATGGCGTGCCCGGTCCTTCCACCGAAGCGCGGTGCTCGATCAGGCTTTCGACGCCGCCGAGCGATGTGGCGCGCTTCCACAGGCGCACCCGCGCCGCCGTGGCGATGGCTGCCTCCTCGCCGGCCGCGACTCGGATCGACAGCATGAAGCCGAAACCGCCCTCCATCTGGCGTGCCGCCACCGCATGGCCGGGATCGTCGGGGAGGCCGGGATAGAGCACCGACGCCACGCGCGGATGCGCCGAGAAGCGCCTGGCGAGGTCCGCCGCATTGGCCGATTGCGCGGCGACCCGCAGAGGTAGGGTCCGCAGCGAGCGCATGAGGAGATAGGCCTCGAATGGCCCGAGGATCGCCCCACCGCCGGCACGGATCGCGCCGATCCGCTCCCAGAACGCATCGGTGCGCGCTGAAGCGAGGACACCGGCGACAACGTCCGAATGACCGTTCAGAATCTTGGTGGCCGAATGCATGACGATGTCGGCCCCGAGCGTCAGGGGCCGCGTGTGGATCGGCGAGGCGGCAGTGGAATCGATGGCGAGACGCGCCCCCGCTCCGTGCGCGATCTCGGCCGCGGCGGCAATGTCGGTGATGGTCCAGAGCGGATTGCCGGGTGTTTCCACCCAGACGAGCTTCGTCGTGCCCGGCCTGATCGCAGCCCGCAGGGCGTCGAGATCGTCCATGGCGACGAAGTCGAGGCCCCAGCCCCGGCGCGGCGCTTCCTGCTGGAGCCAGCGCTTGAGCGCCCAGTACATCACGAGGGGGGCGACGATATGGTCTCCGGGCTCCAGGGCCGAGAAGACGGCCGTGGCCGCCGCCATGCCGGAGCCGAACAGCATCGCGCCGGCCTCCGCCTCCTCCAGCATGGCGATGACGGCCTCCGCCTCGCGGGTCGTGGCGTTGTCGGGCCGGGCATAGGAGAAGCCCGAACTGTAGCCGTTGTCGGGATCGCGGATGAACGTCGTCGAGACATGGAGCGGTGCCACCACCGCCCGCGTCACCGCATCGACATGGCCCATGGCCTGCGCGGCGAGGGTACGCTTGGTGAAGGGAGTGGTGGACTCAGTCATCGGACCATCCGTACGTTGAGGACGTTGGGGTGTCATCGCCAAGAAGCTCGGGCAAGAAACCTGGGCATGAAACCCGGGCATGAAACCGGCCTCGGCGAAACCCTCGCCAACAGAGAACGCCCTCGCGCCCTCGCGTTTCGAAGCCTCAGAGGAATGATCTACGCCGATGACGTCCGCCCTCGATGTTCCGGAACGGCCCGCCTTCTCCTTCTGGCCTCGCCTCGCGATCGCCATCCTGCCCGTGGTGGCCACATCGGTGATCGGCTCGCTCAGCACCACGCCGAACATCGAGGGCTGGTATGCCGGCCTGACGAAGCCCGGCTTCAACCCGCCGAACTGGCTGTTCCCGGTGGCTTGGACGATCCTCTACGCGATGATCGCGCTGTCGTTCTGGCGTTTGCTCGGAGCGTCTCCGGCGACGGGTCCGATGCGGCGGGGTTGGTGGCTGGCGGTCGGTGCCTTCCTCGCCCAGCTCGCGCTCAACGCAGCCTGGTCGCCGGTCTTCTTCTCGGCCCATGCCCTCGGCTGGGCGGGAATCGTCGCCGGGGCGATGCTGGTGATGATCCTTTGGACCATCCGCCTGTCCTGGCGCTTCGACCGGTTCGCGGCGTGGCTGCTCGTGCCCTACGCCGCCTGGGTCGCCTTCGCGACTCTGCTCACCGTCACGCTCTGGCGGTTGAACTGATCGATTCCTACTCCGCCGCCTCGACGAACACCGTGCCGGCGCGCGGCAGGTCGAGCGTGTCCCAGGTCTCCGTCAGGGCCGCCGTCAGCTTGGCGATGCGGGCTGCGTCGTGGAACGGCGAAGGCGTGATCCGCAGGCGCTCGGTGCCGCGCGGCACGGTGGGGTAGTTGATCGGCTGGATGTAGATGCCGTGCTGTTCGAGAAGGTGGTCGGCCGCCGCCTTGCACAGCTCGGCATCGCCCACCATCACCGGCACGATATGGGTCTCGGTGGGGAGGACCGGCAGGCCCGCCTCTTCCAGCGCGGCCTTGGTGAGGGCGGCCTGGCGCTGATGCGCCGCGCGCTCCACCTGCGAGCGCTTGAGGTAGCGCACCGAGGCGCGGGCCGCCGCCGCGATGGCCGGCGGCAGGGCGGTGGTGAAGATGAAGCCCGGGGCATGGCTGCGCACGGCGTCGCACAGCACGGTGGAAGCGGTGATGTAGCCGCCGACACAGCCGAAGCCCTTGGCCAGGGTGCCCTCGATCACATCGACCCGGTGCATCACCCCGTCGCGCTCGGCGATGCCGCCGCCGCGCTCGCCGTAGAGCCCCACCGCATGGACCTCGTCGAGATAGGTCATGGCGCCGTACTTGTCGGCGAGGTCGCAGATGGCGGTGATGTCGGAGACGTCGCCATCCATCGAATAGACGCTCTCGAAGGCGATCAGTTTGGGGCGGTCGCCCGCTGCGATCAGCAGTTCCTCGAGATGGGCGAGATCGTTGTGGCGGAAGATGCGCTTCTCGCAGCCGGAATGGCGCACGCCCTCGATCATCGAATTGTGGTTGAACGCATCCGACAGGATCAGACAGTTCGGAATCAGCTTGGCGATGGTGGAGATGCCGGCCTGGTTCGAGACGTAGCCTGAGGTGAAGACGAGGCCCGCCTCCTTGCCGTGCAGATCGGCGAGCTCACGCTCCAGATCCACCAGCGGCGAGTTGTTGCCGGCGATGTTGCGGGTGCCGCCGGCGCCGACGCCGCATCGGGCGGCGGTCTTGGTCATGGCCGAGACCACGTCCGGATGCTGGCCCATGCCAAGGTAATCGTTCGAACACCATACGGTGATTTCGCGGGTGCCACCGTCGGGACGGCGCCAGTTGGCGGTGGGAAAACGTCCGGCGATCCGCTCGATATCGGCGAAGACCCGGTAGCGCCGCTCGTCGTGCAGCCGGTCCACCGCCCTGCGGAAGTAGCCTTCGTAATCGGTTCGTCCGTGCCCGAACGACGCGCGGGTAGAGGATCCTTCGGACGAAGGATCACGGGGCGTCGTCGTATCGCTGATCATCGTCATCGCGGGCATCCGATTCACGGGCATCCGTCCTTCACGCTATGGCCGACCGCATGTCAGCGCCGCTCTAGGCGGCCTCGGCATCCGCTCGTCTGCATTCAGCAGCAGCATCGTTACAAAGGGCTTGTTCCGAAGCACCAAACTCTCCGCTGCAGGCCTCGTCGATATGAGTCCCGCTGGCGCAACGATCTCGCTTCGCATGGCGCGGAAGGAATCAGACGGTGCTGATTTCGACGCCACGGCCCTGACGATACAGGCGAACTTGGAATTGGTTCAAGTCGACTCCTGCATTCCAGCTCTGCGCCTGTTGAGACCGGGTCGCAAAGCCGGTATTTCGCCCTGGCGACGAAGGGTCGCGCAGTGATCGCCATGAAGAACGACGCCACGCGGAACGAGCGATTGAAGGCGGCCCTGCGGGACAACCTGAAACGGCGCAAGGCGCAGACGAGGATCCGTGGGCAGGCAGCGACTGCAACGGAAACCGGCGATGCCGCCGAGCGACCGGACGCGAAGCCGGATCGCGACGGAGACGGCTGACGATCCTTTTTCGGACAAAACTCACGTATAGGCGGCTCGATAAGGCCGTGCCGCGAGCGCACCGCTACCGTTTGCAGAACCAGGATGGCGCCGCCCTCTCGTTACGGGGAGGGGCGTGACGCCGCGCGAAGGACGACGATGGACCGGATCAACATCATCGGCGGAAAGCCGCTCCACGGCGTCATTCCGATCTCGGGCGCCAAGAACGCCGCCCTGCCGCTGATGATCGCGAGCCTGATGACGGGGGAATCCCTCGAACTCATGAACGTGCCGCGCCTCGCCGACATCCACGCCCTGCTGCGCATCCTCGGCAATCACGGTGTCGACCACATGGTGGTGGGCAAGCGCCCGGGCGATACGACGGAGACCGGCCAGACCATCCGGCTCACCGCCTCCAACGTCATCGACACCACCGCGCCCTACGAACTCGTCTCCACCATGCGGGCGAGTTTCTGGGTCATCGCGCCGCTGCTCGCACGGTTCGGCGAGGCCCGTGTCTCGATGCCCGGTGGCTGCGCCATCGGCACCCGCCCCATCGATCTCATGCTGATGGCCCTGGAGCGCCTCGGCGCCACCGTGGAAATCGACGGCGGCTACGTCGTGGCGAAGGCCAAGAGCGGCCTGCGCGGCGGCGAGATCCATTTTCCCAAGGTCACGGTGGGCGGCACCCATGTGGCGCTGATGGCGGCGGCGCTCGCCAACGGATCGACCCTTATCGAGAATGCCGCGCGTGAGCCGGAAGTCGTCGATCTCGCCGATTGCCTCATCAAGATGGGCGCCAGGATCTCGGGGGCCGGCACCCCGCGCATCACCATCGAGGGTGTCTCGCGCCTCAACGGCGCCCGCCACACCGTCCTGCCGGACCGGATCGAGACCGGCACCTACGCCATGGCGGCCGCCATGGTGGGGGGCGACGTGACCCTGGAGAACACCCGGGCCGACCTGCTGCACAGCGCGCTCGACGTGCTGACGACGACGGGCGCCGAGATCACCAGCACCGCCGACACGATCCGCATTCGGCGCAATGGCGGCGGCATCGCTGCGGTGGACGTGACCACGGACCCGTTCCCCGGCTTCCCCACCGACCTCCAGGCGCAGTTCATGGCGCTGATGACCCTCGCCAAGGGCCAGTCCCACATCCGCGAGACCATCTTCGAGAACCGCTTCATGCACGTGCAGGAACTGGCGCGCCTCGGGGCCAGGATCCGGCTCGAGGGCGATCTCGCCATCGTCGACGGGGTGGAGCGCCTCAAGGGCGCGCCCGTCATGGCGACCGATCTGCGCGCCTCGGTCTCCCTCGTCATCGCCGGCCTCGCCGCCGAGGGCGAGACCAGCATCAACCGCGTCTATCATCTCGATCGCGGCTTCGAAGCGCTCGAAGCCAAGCTCGGCCGCTGCGGCGCCGAGATCAGCCGCATCCGCTCCTGAGCCTCTCCTGTCCGGGAGGCGGTCCTCGCCTCCCGGACAAGGACACTATTCCAGTACGTTGCCGCGCTTGGGGCCGAATCCCGGGATGTCGCAGCGGCAGGGCGACTGGATCGGGCTCGGATAGGCGGGGCAATTGCCGCGCGCCGTGACGCAGACGCTACCCATGCGCTGGCGTCCGTATCGCTGCTGCTGCACCGGCCGACGCTCGCCATCCTCGTAGGGCCGGGCATAGCCATCGTAGCGATCATAGCCCCGCGGCCGGTCGTCGCCGTAGGGCGAACGGCCACGAGGCGACCTGTCGTAGCCATCGTCGATGCGGAACTGGACCTGCGCCTGGGCCTGCCCCAGGCCGAGGGCCGTCGTCGCCGCCAGGGCGGTCAGGGCGGCGAAGGCGATGCGGCATACGGGTCCGAGAATCATGGTGGTGGATGTCCCAATCGAGAGTACGGCGAAAGACTAACCTGTTCCGCATGAACGCCGTCTGACGTCGCCCCCCGCAAACGGCCCATATCGCCGGCACGCCGTAATTGTTCCGGGCCGCGCAGTTGCCGCAGGGCGGCCGCCTCGCTACCTACGGCCGACCCTCTTCCACATCCGGCGCCCGATCCGGCGGCGTCCGGCCAGATGCGAACCCGACATGGAGCTCCTCAAGCTCGCTGCCCTCGACGCGGAGGATCTCGCGATCCTCTCGGCCCATCTTCAGGATGCGGTCCTGCTCCCGCAGGATCTCGCTTATCTCGCACCGTCACACCGCTTCGTGCTGGTGGGGCGGCGTTTCGACTGGTCGGCCCCGGAGGGGGAGGCCCCGCGCCGTCGCCTCACCGGCCTCCATTTCGAGCGGGTCATGGCCGTGCGCGCGCGCGGAATCACGCCCGGCTCCACCTCCGACGAGCCTCTCAACCTTCTGGCCGTCACCTTCCAGCCGAAGGAGGAACCCTCCGGCACCATCACCCTGGTCTTTGCCGGCAAAGTAGCGATCCAGCTCGATGTGGAATGCATCGAGGCGCGGCTGAAGGATCTCGGTCCGGTCTGGGAGGTGGAAGGCCGCCCCGATCACGAGGCGGCGCAAGCCGGCCGTGCCGCGATCCAAGGTCATGCGGGTACGGCTCCCTCCGACAAGGACAACGTCGTGAAAGATTCTGCCTGATGGTGCGCCTCGACAGCCGCGACGCCGATTTCGCCGCCGCCTTCGCCGGTCTTCTCAGCGTCAAGCGCGAGATCTCCGAGGATGTGGACGAGACCGTTCGCGGGATCATCGCCGGTGTGATCTCCGGGGGCGACGCCGCCCTGGTGGACTACACCCGCCGCTTCGACCGGCTCGGCGAGGACTTCTCCGCCGCGACCCTGCGGGTGACCCCGGATGAGGTACGGGCTGCCATCGCCGCCTGCCCGGCCGAGTCCCTCGATGCCCTGCGGCTCGCCGCGACCCGCATCGAGGCGTTCCATCGCGGCCAGGTACCCGGCGACCACATGGCCACCGACGATCTCGGCGTGACGTCCGGCTGGCGTTGGACGTCGCTGGAATCGGTGGGGCTCTACGTGCCCGGCGGAACGGCGAGCTACCCCTCTTCCGTCCTCATGAACGCCATTCCGGCTCGCGTCGCCGGGGTCCCGCGCGTCGTCATGGTCGTGCCGATGCCCGAGGGACAGATGAACCCCCTGGTCCTGGCCGCGGCGGACCTTGCCGGCGTCACCGAGATCTACCGGATCGGCGGAGCCCAGGCCGTGGCGGCGCTCGCCTACGGCACCGAGACCATCGCCCCCGTGGCCAAGATCGTCGGACCGGGCAATGCCTGGGTGGCCGCCGCCAAACGCCGGGTGTTTGGGCAGGTCGGAATCGACATGATCGCTGGTCCGTCCGAGGTGCTAATCCTCGCCGACGGTCATGCCAACCCCGATTGGGTCGCCGCCGACCTGCTGGCCCAGGCCGAGCACGATGTCGCCGCCCAGTCGATTCTCATCACCGATTCGCCCGCCCTCGCCGACGCCGTGGAGAGCGCCGTGGAACGGGCTCTCGCCACCCTGCCACGGGCCGACATCGCTAGGGCGAGCTGGCGCGATTACGGCGCGATCGTCCTCGTCTCGGATTTCGAGGAGGCCGTGCCCCTGGTCGACCGCCTCGCCCCGGAGCATCTGGAGATCGAGACCGCCGACCCGGAGGCCCTGGCCGCCAAGGTCCGCAATGCCGGTGCGATCTTCCTCGGCAGCCATACGCCGGAAGCCATCGGCGATTACGTCGGCGGCCCGAACCACGTCCTGCCCACCGCCCGCTCGGCACGGTTCTCCTCGGGCCTCGGCGTGCTCGACTTCATGAAGCGGACGACGATCCTGCGCTGCGATCCCGCCGCGCTGAGGGCCTTGGGGCCGGCAGCCATCGCGCTGGGACGGTCGGAGGGCCTCGACGGCCACGCCCGCTCGGTCGCGATCCGCCTGAATCTGTGAGGGGACGATGGCCGGCTCAGAACAACCAGAAACGGGACAAGCGGCAGAGAAAGCGTCGTCCATCCACCGCCTCGCGGCGGTGACCTTCGACGAGGATTCCATCGGCCGGGGCAATCCCGATCAAGAGCACGAGCGCGCCATCGCGATCTTCGACATCTTGGAGGAGAACCACTTCTCCATTCCCGGACGCGAGGGCCCGTACGCCCTCACCCTCGGCCTCGTGGAGAACAAGCTCTCCTTCGCGATCCGCCGGCAGGACGGCGAGCCGGTGATGACCCATCTCCTGTCGCTGACCCCGTTCCGCCGGGTGATCCGCGACTACGAGATGATCTGCGAGAGCTACTACAACGCGATCAAGACCGCCTCGCCGACCCAGATCGAGGCGATCGACATGGGACGGCGCGGCCTGCACAACGAAGCCTCCGAACTCCTCCGGCAGCGCCTCGAAGGCAAGGTCGATCTCGACCACGACACCGCGCGACGCCTGTTCACCTTGGTCTTCGCCTTGCACTGGAAGGCGTGAGCGCCCTCCCCGTCGTTTGAAGCCCGAGGTAGTCACCGGATGGCGGAAGAGGCCGGCCCGAAGAAGACGCGCGTGCAGTCGGTGCTGTTCATGTGCAACTTCAACGCTGTGCGGTCCCTCGCGGCGGAGGCGGTGGCGCGTCACTATTTCGGCAAGTCCACCTATGTGCAGTCGGCGGGCGTCCGTTCGGGCGAGCCGGCAGACCCGTTCATGGTTGCGGCCCTCGACGAGATCGGCATCAACGCCTCGAAACACCGGCCCCGGACGCTCCTCGAACTCGAGGAGTGGGAGGGGCTGAATTTCGACCTCATCATCACCCTGTCGCCGGAGGCGCACCACGCGGCTCTGGAGGTCACGCGGACGAACGCCGTCGATGTGGAATATTGGCCGACGCCGGACCCGACGCTGATGCAGGAAGCCTCGCGCGATCAGCGCCTCGAAGCCTATCGCGACGTCCGTGACGGGTTGATCACCCGAATCAAGGCCCGGCTGAAACCGTGATGCGCCGGAGCGAGGTCACCGCGCCGTAGCTCTTCTCGGCGATGCGCTCCACCGCCACCGCCAGGGGCTCCACCGCCACCGCCATGTGGTGGCCGTTGGCGTGGATGAGGCGGGTCTCGTCCAGCATCATCCCCACATGGCCGCGCCAGAAGACGAGATCGCCCCGGACCAGGCCGTCGAGGTGCTGGGGCAGCGCCGTGCCGAGAGCCGCTTCCTGCTGGTCCGCGTCGCGGGGAGACGGAATGCCCGCCATGGCGAGGCAAAGTTGGACGAGGCCCGAGCAATCGAGCCCGAGACTGGTGCGCCCGCCCCAGAGATAGGGGGTGCCCACGAGACGCTCGGCGGTTGCGGCAGGGTCGGACTCCACTGTGCCGACCGGGACGCAATGATCGGCGAAGACGTAAGAGCCCTCCGCCAAGCGCAGGAACTCGCCCTCCTGCTCGGTGACGCCCAGCCCTGCGCCGAGGCTCACGTGCCGGAGTGGTGGCCGCTTCATGTTTGCGGCCGGATAGAGGAAAGTCCGAATGGCCGTCACCCGATGGGTCGGGGACGGGACGCCCGGGGCGCAGGATTCCGCCGGCAGGTAGCCGACATAGCCGTCGGATTCGAACTGTACGAAGGTGAAGCCGTCGCTCGTGTCGTAGAGGGTCAGGGGATCGCCCATGACCGCTTCGGTCTCGATGCCGGCGTCGAGACTCGGTCGCCGCCGCAAGGGCGCGGATGCCACGATGAGCCGGCCGGGCTGCCCGGCTACATAGCGGTCGGCGTCGATCCGGCCGCGAAGGCGGAGATCGGCGAGGTCGGGGCGGGCCGGGACCAGCCTGGAATCGGTGAGATCGGTGATGGGAAACATGATGGGCGCAGTATCGACGGGAGCCTGACGGCGCGCAACGCATCGGACGAGGCCCCAACGGAGCCACTGGAATATGCGTCATAATGACGCGTCTTTTGCTCCTCCGATGGGCATTCGCTCAGGCAATCGAATAGGGAAATGGCATCCCGGCCTCGATCTGGCGGAAATTCCGACTCCAACGATGGGGAATGCGCGAAACGCGTGGGTGCATCGTTAAAATGGTGCAATGCACCGGAGCCCCTGTCGCGCTATCCTCGGCTTATGTCGAGCGTGGGCCGAGTCGTGAAGAAGACGCCGAAATCCTTCCAAGACCTGCCCCCGATCCGCGTGCGGCGCGAACCGCCCACGATCCCCGAGGCGGTCGCTGCCGCGCAGGATCTCGCGGACGATCTCGAACAGCAGGTCGAGATTGCCGCTGGCCTGATCGGACTTCCCCTCGACGAGGTGCGCCCGCACGTGCTCGCCGCCGGGAAGCAGAAGCCCGAGAAGATCTCCGAGCGCATCCTCACCGCCGGCAGCCCGAGCCGGGCGCCGCGCACCGTCATCGTCGAGCGTCGTACCCGCCCGCCCGTCGTGGTGGAACGGCGCGGCCGTCCCCTCGACGGGCGGCGCTGACCGCCTACCAGGTCAAGGTCGCGCCGGTATAGTCGAGATAGGCGATGCCGGGTTTGCCGAGCCGGTTCTCGATGACGTCGGCCAGACCGGCGACGCTCGTCGCCACGTCGAGATCCGCCTCCTCGCCGCCCATCTCCGTGCGGACCCAGCCGGGATGGAGAAGGACCACGCCGAACCCTTCGTCGCGGTGACGGATCTCGAAACTGATGGCCAGCGTGTTCAACGCCGCCTTGCTCGCGCGGTAGGTCTCCCATCCGCCACTCTCGTTGAGGGAGACGCTGCCGAGGACGGAGCTCATGAAGGCGATGAGACCGTTGCCCGCCAGCCGATCGCGAAACCGTTCGGCGAAGCGGATCGGGCTGATGGCATTGGTGAGGTAGACATGCGCGGCGACCTCGCGTGGGACCTCATGAGCAGGATCGTGCGCCTGGGTCGCCACGCCGGCCACCACGAAGATCAGGTCGTAGCGTTGGTGAGCGAGCCGATCGTGGAGAGTGGCAACCGCCGCGTCATCATCGATATCGGCGGTCTCGATGCCGAGCGCGTCGGAGGCCAAAGCCGCCAATCCGGCGGAAGGCGAGCGCTGGGTGGCGGTGACCGCCCAGCCGCGCGCGAGGAACGTCTCCACCAATCCGAGGCCCAGGCCGCGCGAGGCCCCAACGATCAATGCGTTCCTGCGTGTTCCGGCCATGGTTGGGGTCCTCCATCGCCGGGGCGAAGCCCGGCATCACGGGCCTAGGTTGGTCTTTTCCTCACAGCGGCAATGGCGGCGGACGCGCTCAATCGGCGGTCTGGACCGACCAGGTGGCGTGGCTGATCCGCTCGTCGCGCTCCAGCCCGGCCACCACCGCGTCGAGTTCGGCGGACTCCACCGCCGTCGCCACCAGGGTCGCCACCACCTCAACCGTCTCCTCGCCGCGTTCCACCACCTCGGTGCCTCCAACAGGATAATGCGCCGCCTCCAGCCGTTCCACGAGAAGGTCACGGGCGGGGCCGGCATGCTCGGCCGGCACCGTGACCTGAACCTCGTAGGTGGCCTCGGTCTGGCTCTCGTCGATGGGGACGCGGTTGATGGCGTTGACGAGGGGCCGCAACAGGGTGTTGCCGGACAGGATTGCCACCGTGACGAAACAGGCCTCCAGGGGGAAGTCGGCCCCGGCGAAGGCCCCCACCGCCGCCGAGCACCAGAGGGTGGCCGCGGTGTTGAGGCCACGCACGTTCATGCCCTCCTTCATGATGACGCCGGCCCCGAGGAAACCGACGCCGGAGATGACGTAAGCGACCGTGCTCACCGCGCCGCGCGTGCCTTCGAGGCGCATGCCGAGATCGACGAAGGCCGCCGCCCCCACCGCCACCAGCACATTGGTGCGCAGGCCCGCCGTACGCTGGCGATATTGCCGTTCGGCCCCGATCATCGTGCCGAGCACGAAAGCGACGATGAGGCTGACGGCGGAATTCACGAATTCCGGCAGCGGCGAAGCGAGAAGCGCAGTCATGGGCGCTGCATGTCGCCCGCCCATGACGAAACGGTGACGCTTCGCGCGTCAGCCACCGAGGAAGGCCCGCAGGGCCTCGAGCGTCTCGGGGGCATTCTCCTCCGCGAGGAAATGCCCCGATGTGATGTCCACGGCCTCGGCCTTCGGCGCGAAGGTCCGCTGCCACGCCGCCAGCGGGGTTTCATGAGAATGGTCGAGATAGCCGTCGCCGGTGAGGATCAGCGTCGGGCAGGAGAGGGTCTTTCCTGCCGCGAGGTCGTCGAGGTCGGCCTCGCGGTCGCGGGTCGCGCCAGCGCGGTAATCCTCGCAGAAGGCGTGGATGCGCTCGGGCACGTTCCAGTTCTCGCGATAGAGGCTCAAGGCTTCCGGGGCGAAGGGGTCGAGGCTCCGGGCATTGCTCCATTGCCGAAGGAGGCCTTCGAAATAGGCGACCGGATCGCGGCCGATCTCCTCCTCCGGACCGGGGGCCGGTCGGGCCAGGGATGCCCAATGCGACGACACGTCGGGATCGGCTTCGATCCGCTCCCACTGAACGAGGGTGGGTAGGATGTCGAGAAGGGCGAGGCGCTCGATCCGGCCCGGCTCGTCGAGGGCGAGTCGGTAGCCCACGCGCGCGCCGCGATCGTGACCCACGAGTGCGAAGCGGACATGGCCGAGCCGCTCCATGATCGCCACCACGTCGCGACCCATGCGGCGCTTGGAATAGGCCTCGTGATGGGCATCACCTTTGGGCGCTTCCGACCAGCCGTAGCCTTTCTGATCGAGGCACACCACGCGATGGGTCTCGGCCAAAGCCGGCGCGATGCGGTGCCAGCAGGCATGGGTCTGCGGAAATCCATGGAGGAGGATCACGGGAGGTGCATCCTCACGACCGCCGCTGCGGGCGAAGAAACGGCCCTCCTGAATGTCGATCCAGTCCGCGCTGAAGCCGGGGAAGAGGTCTGTACTCATGGTCTGCTCCAGTCTGCCCGCTGGGTTGGCACGGAAACCGGGAGGTCGGCCCTCGGTTTCCACCGACGTCTAGCAGGATGCGACATAACGCCGAATTCCGGCTTAGATCCTCGGGATCGGCAGAGAAATCCGCTCTGCATGCATTCGACTTCATGAAATCCCGGTGGTCGGGCATTCTGCCCGATCTCACCCTCGTGTTTCACGGGAAACGTCCCACGGGATTGACGCCGGTGCTCCGCTGCATGCACACCCAATCGATATAGGGATCTCTTAAGAATCCGCCCGAGGAGACGCGCATGGTGCTGTACGCCGGCCCTGCCACGATCATGCCCCGCTTATCCGTTGCGGCAGCCCTGCGGGCGGCTCCGGCCGACGCGCGCTCATGAGCGACGCGACACTGGCCATGCGTCCCGCTACCTCGGCGGCGCCGGCCGCCGACGAGGCGCTTCGCGCACGCATCCTCGCTTTGCGGGATGGCCTGAGCCACGGACTCATCGGCGCCGAAACCCTCGTGGAGCGTCTGCTCATCGGGCTTCTCACCGGTGGCCATCTCCTCATCGAGGGCGCGCCCGGCCTCGCCAAGACGCGCGCGGTCAAACGCCTGTCGGACGGGCTCGACGGCAGCTTCGCCCGCATCCAATGCACGCCCGACCTGATGCCGGCCGATCTCACCGGCACCACCGTCTGGCGCCAGGATGCCGGCGATTTCGAGTTCTTGCCCGGTCCGCTGTTCCACTCCCTCATCCTCGTGGACGAGGTGAACCGCGCCCCGCCCAAAGTGCAGTCGGCGCTGCTGGAATCCATGGCAGAGGGCCAGATCACGGTCGCCGGCCATACCCATGTCCTGCCCGACCCGTTCATGGTGGTGGCGACCCAGAATCCCATCGAGCATGCGGGCACCTTCCCGCTACCGGAGGCACAGCTCGACCGCTTCCTCCTCCATGTGGTGGTGGAGATGCCCGACGAAGCCTCCGAGCGCCGCATCCTCGACCTCGTCGAGGGCGAACTGAACCACCATGCCGAGGCGATGCCGGTGAAGCTCACCGTGGCGGAGATCCGCGCCGCCCGCGCGGCGGCCCTCAACGTCCACGTCTCGTCGGCCCTCAAGGATTATCTGGTGCGGCTCGTGGCCGGCACCCGCACCGACAAGGCCGCCCCGGATCTCCGCGCCTCGATCGAGCACCCGGCCTCCCCGCGCGGGACGCTGGCGCTGATGCTCGCCGGCAAGGCGCGGGCCTATCTGCGCGGCCGCGACCACGTGATCCCGGAGGATATCTCGGATCTCGCCGCCGACGCCCTGGCGCACCGGATCGGCCTCACCTGGCGCGCAGCAGCCGAGGGACAGACGGCGCGGGGAATCATCACGGGCCTCGTCCAGCGGGTCCGGGCGCTCTGAAGGCGGAATGGTCGGGTAGCACAGCCATGGCGTCCCCCTCCGGCCCGAGCACGGGCTCCGCACACGGCCCCGGTATCCATCTGTCGGGCGAGGCCCTGATGGGGCTACGCCACCTCGCCCGACGCGGCGTCTCCCCGGCCACCCGCACCCTGGCGGGCCTTCCCGGTGGCATCGTCACCCGGCGGCGCGGACGCGGCTCGGAGCCCGACGACGTGCGGCTCTGGTCCGAGGGCGACGACCGCCGCCATATCGACCGCAACGCCACCGCCCGCACCGGCATCCTCCACGTGCGGACCCACCATGACGAGCGCGACCGCGCCGTGGTGCTGCTGGCGGATTTCCGCCCTTCCATGCTGTTCGGCACGCGTCGCGCCCTGCGCTCGGTGGCGGCGGCCGAAGCCCTGGTGCTGCTCGGCTGGCGCATCGTCGGCGATGGTGGCCGGATCGGCCTCGTGGCCGCGTCCTCGGGGGAGCCGGTGGTGGTCCGTCCCGGCGGCGGCGAGCGGGCCATGACGGCGGTGACGGGTGCGCTCGCCATGGCCCATGCCCAGGCGCTCGCCGCCTCGGACAGGATGGACCCTCCCCTCGACCGCAGCCTCACCGTGGCGGCGAGCCTGCTTCCGTCCGGCGGCCATCTCGTCATCGGCAGCGCGCTGGACGCGCCGGGGCCTGAATTCGACCACCTGCTCACCGTGCTGGCCGAGCGCCTGTCGATCCGCCTCGTCCTCGTCAGCGATGCGTTCGAGCGCAGGAAGCCGGCGGGGTTCTTTCCGTTCGCCACGCCGGACGGGCAGCGCGGCACGGTTCAGGTCGGGCGCTCCGCCGCCAATACGGACGGCGCGCCCGACGACCGACTCATCGCCTATGCGCGGCGCGGCATCGAAGGGTTGCGCCTCGATGCCGAGGCCGGCCCCGAAGCCTATGCTCCGCTGATGGAACGTCTCGATGCGGTGCTGTAGCGCGTGAACCCGCTTAGCTCCCCCACCGATCTCACCCAGCTGCGCGGCCTGCACCTCCCGGCCGATGCGGGTAGTGGCGCGCAGGGCGAAGTGGTGCTGGCCATCGCGCTGGGCTTCGTCGCGGCCCTTCTCGTCGGCCTCGTCAGGCTGTTGCGGGCACGGGCGAAAGCTTCGGTGCGGGCGTCGGCCCTGCGCGGCCTCGCCGAGACGCGCACACTCGCTCCGGACGCACGCCTCATCGCGCAGGCCCGCCTGTTGCGGCGCCTCGCCCGGACGCTCGTCGGCGACGAGGCCGCCTCGACCCAGGGACGCGACTGGGCGGCCACCCTCGACCGCCTCTTCGCCACGGATGTCTTCAGCAAGGGCGCAGGCAGGGTCGTGACGGAGGGCCTGTACCGGCGCTCCTCCCCGGCCGACGTCGAGATCCTCGATTCCGAACTCAGCCGTCTTTTCGCGCGGATCAGGGCCTGAGCCGATGCCAGCCTGGTTCACCGCTTTCCTCTCGGCCTTCGATCTCGCCGCGCCCCTGGCGCTGCTGCTCCTGCCGCTGCCCTTTCTCGCGGCACGGCTGCTGCCGCCCGAACGGATGGGATCGAGCGGCGCCTTGCGCGTTCCGGCCACCGTCGTGATGGGCTCCGCCCGAGGGGACGGCGTGGCGGCGCGCGGGCGCGGGCGCTCGCTCCTGATCTGGACCCTGTGGGCCGCCTTGGTGGCGGCGCTCGCCGGCCCCCGCCTCGTCCTGCCCGCCACCGCGCTTCCGGCCTCGGGTCGCGAGATCATGCTGGTGATGGACCTGTCCGGCAGCATGGAGCGGCGCGACTTCGCCATCGACGGCGAGACCGTGACGCGGCTCACCGCGGTGAAGCGGGTGGGCACCGACTTCATCCGCCGCCGGGCCGGGGACCGGATCGGCCTCGTGATCTTCGCCAACGAATCCTACGTCGCCGCGAGCCCGAGCTTCGACACCAATACCGTGGCGCGCGCCCTCGACGAGGCGACGATCGGCCTCGTCGGCCGCTCCACCGGCATCGGCGACGGTCTCGGCCTCGCCCTCAAGCGACTGGTGCCGGCCACCTCCGGCGAGGCGTCCGATATCCCGCAGGCCACATCGAAGGTGGTAGTGCTGATGACGGACGGGGCCAACAATGCCGGC
This sequence comes from Methylobacterium sp. CM6247, assembly GCF_054817925.1. NCBI lineage: Bacteria > Pseudomonadati > Pseudomonadota > Alphaproteobacteria > Hyphomicrobiales > Methylobacteriaceae > Methylobacterium > Methylobacterium sp. CM6247. Next base: position 1,209,924 of record NZ_JBTXKX010000003.1, on the reverse strand, counting down.
CAGACCACGCCGCGCGACGTGGCGGCTTTGGCCAAGGAGCTCGGCGTCAAGGTCCACACCATCGCGCTCGGCCCCCGTGACATGTCCAATGCCGACGGCGAGCAGGATGTGGTCGATGCCGAGACCTTGCGGGACATCTCGACTCTCACCGGGGGCACCTTCTTCCGGGTGAAGACCACCGACGACCTCATCGCCATGGCGGATTCGATCGATGCCATCGAAGGGGGTCGGGCCAAGGCTCCCCCGGTCCCCCTGCGGCAGGACCTGTGGCCCTGGCCCGCCGGCCTTGCTCTCCTCTGTGCGGCGGGCCTGCTGGTGGCGAGGCGCAAGGCATGAGCGACCTTCTCTCCCTCGCCATCCTGCGGCCCTGGTGGCTCCTGGCGATTCCCGTCATCCTCGTCCTCGCCCTGCGCGCGGCCTGGCGCTCGGCCCCGCTGGGCGATTGGGCGAAGGCGGTCGATCCCGGCCTGATGGCCTTCCTCGAGACGCGCGGAGCCGTCCTCGGCGGGCGGCGCCAGGCCAACCTCGCCGCCGCTATCGCGGCCGGTCTCATCGCCGTCGCCCTCACGGGACCGGCCATCGAGCGCCCGGACGCGGCGACCTTCCGCAACCTCGATGCGACGGTGGTCGTCATCGATCTCTCGCGCTCCGTGGCCGAGGGCGGCCACCTCAAGGAGGTCCGCCAGATCGCCGACAGCGTGGCCCAAGCGGCGGGCACCCGCAGTGTCGCCGTGGTGGTCTATGCCGGCGATGCCTATCTCGCCGCGCCGCCGACCACGGACCGCGACGCCCTGAGCCTCGTCCTGTTCGCCCTCGACGGCGACACCGTGCCCGATCGCGGCACCCATCCCGAGCGCGGCCTCGCCATCGCGCGCCGGACCCTGGAGGAGGCCGGCGTCATCGCCGGCGACGTGGTCCTCGTCACCGATGGCGACGGGATCGGCGATGCCGCCATGCGCGAGGCCACTGCGATCCGGAACAAGGGCTGGCATCTCCATGCGGTATTCGTGCCGGCCACCAAGTCCCTGCCGGGCGGTTCGCCCAAGCCCGACCGGGCGGCCCTCGACCGCGTCACCGGCGCGGGCGATGGCGTGACCGTCGATCTCGACAGGCCCGCCGCCCTCCTCGACATCGTCGGCGCCAGCACGGCGCAACATCTGGCGGCGGGCGGCTACACCGTGCTCGCCTTCGCCGATCTGGGACGCTGGCTGATCCTCCTCGCCCTGCTTCCTGCCCTCGCCTTGTTCCGCAGGAGCGCCTGATGAGCACCGCGCGCCTCTCCTTGCCCGATCGTCTTCCCTTCGCCCGTTACTTGCCCCGGCATTGGACCGGCTGGGCCAGGATCGCCGGCATCACGCTGGCGGGGGCCGGCATTCTCGGCCTCACCCTGGTTTCGGAGCCGCGCACGACGCTCGGTCGCAGCCTGATGAGCCTCGGCCTGCCCGGTGCCGCCGCCACCATCCTTGCCGATCCGGCTTGGCGCGGGGCGGCGCTCTACGAGGCCGGGCGCTACGAGGAGGCCATCGCGATCTTCCGGAACGGCGGCCGGCGCAACGCCTACAATCTCGCCAATGCGCTCGCGCGCTCGGGCGACTTCCAGGGCGCCATCGACGCCTACGACGTCGCCCTGCAATACAATCCACGCGATGCGGATGCGCAGGCCAATCGTTCCCTCGTCGCCCGCCTCGTGGCCGAGGGGCCGGGCGATCCGGGCAAGGGCGGCGGCCTCGCCAATGCCACCGCGACCGTGGGCTCGCGCTACAACAAAACCTCGAATCAGGATCCCAACGACGACATGAAGGCCTCCTCCGTCGGCGAGGGACTGGCCGGCAACAAGGAGGGGGGCACCTCCTCCTCGACGCCGGGCAACAGCAAGGTGGCGCGGCGGGGCAAGGCCGAGCAGCAATCGGTGGATTCCGGCAAAGGTGAAGCAAGAGGCTCGGCCAGCGATGCAGCCGGTCGTGGACGCACGGGCGCCGGTTCCGCCATGGTCGCCGCCGCCCCGGAGCGGGAGGCGCGGCGCGTGACGAAGAGTTTCGAGGCGCACGAAATCCGCCCCGACCGCCTCTGGCTCCAGACCCTGCCCGACGATCCGGGCCGGTATCTCAAGCTGCGCCTGAAAGCCGAGCAAGCGGTGCGTGTGGAAGCGGGCACGGCGGTCCCGGCGGGAAGCAACCCATGGTGAGCGGAGTGTATCGCCCGGATACCAACCCTCCCCCCTCTGCGGGGGAGGGTGCCTGCGGAGCAGGCGAGAGAGGGGACGACCTCTCCGGAACTGGCGCTCCCCTCTCCCGACCCGCTTCGCGGGCCACCCTCCCCCGCAGAGGGGGGAGGGATCACGGACGGCGTGGCGTCCTCGTGCTCGGCGCGTTCCTATTCCTCGCCGCTCCGGCGCATGCCGAAATTTCCCCCGGCGACCTCACACTGACGGTGACGCCGGAGCTCAACGGAAATGCGGCGCCGTTCTCGCGGGAAATGGTGCTTCTCCATATCCGCGGCGTCTACCGGCAGGCGATCCTGCTGGAGGAAGTGGTCCAGCCTTCGCTCGCGAATTTCAGCTGGACCCAGCTCGGCCGGGACACCTGGTCGAAGACACGCCTGCCGGACGGACAGGTGGCGGTGGCCTTCGACCGCACCATCGCGATCTTCCCGCACCATCCGGGCGACTTCACCATCGACCCGTTCATCCACCGCCTCACCATCAACGACGGCGGCACCCGCAAGGTGGTGGACGTTCCCTCCGTACCGGTCTCGCTGCCCGTCGCCACCTGGACGAAGCCGGTGGGCGGCCCCGACGTAAAGGAGCCGTGGTGGCTACCGGCGCGGGACGTCACGATCACGGATTCCTGGAGCCCCGATCCCGAAACGGTGAAGATCGGCGAGACCACGAGGCGCATCGTCACCCTGGAGGCGCAGGGGCTGGTGGCCGAAGGGCTGCCGCCAAGGCCGGTCATGCGCACACGCGGTATCCTCACCTTCGCCGGCCCCGTGACCCGCGAGACGATCATCACCCCGACTGGTCCGGTGGCGCGGGCGACCTATCAATGGGACGTGCGCCCTGCCGTCACCGAGATCGTCCCGCTGGATGCGATCACCATTCCCTGGTTCGACACCGTCTCGCGGACCTTGCGGGAAGCGGAAATCCCGGCCCGCCAGATCGGCGGCGGCCTGCCCGACCGGGACGAGGACGCCAAACCCGTCGCTCCGGCCTCGCCGATGGTCGTTGCGGCTGCGGCCGTGGGAGCTTTCGGGTTCGGCCTCGCCCTCATCGGCTTTGGCGTTCCGAGGCGCTCTCGGACCCTGCGCCTCGACCGTGCGACGCGTCGCGAACTCGCACGCCACGCGGAAGCCGGTGATGGGCCGGGTTTCCGCGCTGCCCTCGGCCCGGTCTTCGAGCGCGAACCCGAACTCGCGCGGCTCTGGCGCTCCATTTCAGTCATCTCCGAGGCACTGGCCGCCCTCGACGCCTCGCTCTATGGCCGAACCAAGGAAACGACACCGGACCTGGCTCTGTTAGCCGGCAACCTGTCGAAGCCGTTCAAGATCGACAGGCCTTCCGCCGAGCCGGTCAACCCTTTGGCGGATCTCGATGGTCGGGCTTTGCGACGGTAACCTTTCGTTCACCCTGTTCTGAGAATTTCGAGCCTCGTCCACGGACGGGGAGTTGGGCGGTGAACGCCCATCGACAGGGCTTCCGGCGACGGGAGCACGCAGCGGGATGACATGAGCCGAGGGCGCGAGACAGCAGGAGGCCATGCCGCGAGGGTGCTGATCGCGGCAAGTTTCGTCGCGTCCGTCTTGGACGGCCCGGCCCGGGCTGCAGACGCGCGGGAGCGTTGGTCCACCCCCTACGGCGTGGAGGCCAACCGCCCTGTCCCGGGAGCCGAGCCGCCGCCGCGTTACTTCCCGCGCGCGGACGAGGACAGCACGCCGCGACGGGAGCGTGCGAGACCCCGACGGGTCGCCTGTATCCCGAGAAGCGTACCCATCCCCACCGACGCGCCGGACGATCCGAGCTATGTCGGATCGACCTACGGGCTCGGGAAACCGAGCTATTACGGCTTCAAACCGGCACTGGGCGTGGACGATCCCTTCGGTCGGTCCCTCCTACCCTATTGCAACTGACCTCGGGCGCTCGCGGCATCTGGCCTTCCGGCGCCGAGTTGGGATAGTCGGAGGACAGCCCGACATCCCTTAGAGCCCTGCCGAAGAGCCCCGATGAGCAGCCAAGCCTCGCCCGTCACCCCGGTCCGGTTCGACACGGTGGACCCCATGCGGACCTGCATCCGCGCCTGGAAGGCGGCGGGCGACCGTGTCGTCTTGGTGCCTACCATGGGTGCCCTGCACCAGGGCCACCTCTCCCTCGTGACCCGGGCGCGGGAACTGGGGGAGCGGGTCGTGGTCAGCATCTTCGTCAACCCGACGCAGTTCGGGCCGAGCGAGGATTTCTCGCGCTATCCGCGCGATACCGAGGCCGATCTTGCGCTGCTGTCGGAGGCGGGCGTCGATGCCGCCTACCTTCCCACCGTGGAGACGATGTACCCGGCGGATTTCTCCACCAGCCTCACGGTGGCGGGCATCAGCGAGGGATTGTGCGGCGCGTTTCGTCCGGGCCATTTCTCCGGCGTCGCCACGGTGGTGACGAAGCTCGTCAACCAGGTCCAGCCCGATACCGCCCTGTTCGGCGAGAAGGATTTCCAGCAATTGCAGGTCATCCGCCGCGCGGTGCGTGACCTCGACATCCCCGTCGCCATCGGCGGCGTCCCGACATTGCGAGAGGAGGACGGCCTCGCCCTCTCCTCGCGCAACCGCTACCTCAATGCACAGGAGCGACGGATCGCCCCTCTTCTGCACCGCGAGCTGTCGATCATCGCCGAAGGATTGCGAGCGGGGAACGCCGCGTCCCCCCTCGTCTCCGCCTCCACCGATCGGCTGATCGCGGCCGGGTTCAGCACGATCCAGTATCTCAGCGTGTGCGATGCCGACACGCTGGCCCCGGTGGAACACGCCACGGGAGCGACCAGGATTCTGGTCGCCGCCTATCTCGGCTCGACGCGACTCATCGACAACGTAGCGGTCTAACAGCGATTCACTGGCGCGGTCGGTCGAGGCGGTGGGCCATGAAGAAATCGACCATCGCCCGTGACGCATCGGGTCCGCGACGGTCGGTGTAGCTGCCCGACGGGTCGCCCCCCGACCAGGCATGGTTGAGGCCGCGCACGACCCAGCTTTCCACCACCACACGATCGGTCTCGTCGGCATAGCGCGTGCGAATATAGGAGAGCCCGCCCGGACTCACGCCGTCCGAGACGGAAGGCGTGAGTGCATCGACGCCGGCCTGGAGCAGGACCTGCTCGCCATTGCGCGGGTGGACGGTGCTGTCGTTCTCACCGTGAACCATGATGGTCGGAACGCGGGGCGTCCCTCCCTGCAGAGTGGCGGCGGCTCCCGAAGGCCCGAGACGCATCGTCGTCAGCGCCGAGGAGACGTCGCCGGCGCATCCGGCCGCAAGGCCGGAATGCACGCCGACAGCGGCGTAGAGATCGGGATAGGCCAGGGCCACGTTGGCAGCGGCCGCGCCACCGGCGGAGAGGCCAGCGATGTAGACCCTGCGCGGATCGACATCGTGGTTTTGCATCACCTCACGGGTAAGGCCAGCGATGATCTCGGCCTCGCCCAGGCCCCGTGCCTGATCGCCGGGCTGATACCAGTTCCAACAGCGCTGGCCGTGGTCCCTCGTGCTCTGGCCTGGATAGGCGACGAGGAACCCTTCCTGCTCGGCAAGGAGGTTCATGCCGGTTCCGGCAGCGAAATCGTCCGGTGACTGGGTGCAGCCATGCAGCATCACGACCAGGGGAGGATGGGTGACCGTACGGCTGGGAATGTAGAGCTTGTAGTCGCGCGCACCCGCTTCGTTGGCGAAGGAATGCGCGGTGAAAGTTCCCTCTCCCGTGGTGAGAGACGGAACGTTTCCGTCCCGGAACAGCGTCGCGGGATCGAACCCCATGAAGCCGGACGTCGCCGGAGCGGGAGCATTCGCGCCTTGAGCGACCGCGCCGGATGGCGACGACAGGCCGAATTTCCGCGCGACCTGATCCAGGGCCCCACGAAACTGATCGTGCAGACCTTCCGCGATCCCGCCTGCCGAATGCGTGGAGGTTGCGGCGTCCGCTGTCTGACCGGAATGGCTGGCGCCCTGGCTCCCGAACAGGCCGCGCTGGATGAGATCGGACGCTTCCTGCAAGCGGCCCGCCCCCGTCAGCTTGGTGGCTTCGACGAGATCGGCCAGACGTACCTGTGTCCGGTTCGGGTGATCAGCCATCGCATGATCGCTTTCTTGGGTGTTGGACATGTGTGTCGACGAGCGGCCAGCGGATCTGATCGATGCAGGATAAAAGCTGATCCGGCATCGACGGTGGGCTCGATTCGCCTCCGCGCCGACTCGTTGTGCAAAGATGTAAGCTGGTTCTGTTGCAATGCAATATGTGTTTTATTGCATTGCACCTAGGCGATATTTACTCGCCTTCGCTCTCGCTGACATAGTCGCGCCAGATCGGGCTTGCACTGAGAGACGAGACGAACGCAGCATGCTGGCTAACGTCCAAGGGGTTCAAGCGGTTGCGCAATCGGCGCGGCCCCGTGGCGACGGGACCGTCGCCGGAGGCAACGATCTGGATCGGTTCGGCGGCCTCGACCATCGCCAGGCCAAGGCTTGTCTGCTTGCCGCCCAGCAGCTCGATATAAACCTCGGCCAGGATCTGAGCGTCGAGAAGCGCACCGTGTTTGGTGCGCCGCGTCGTATCGATCCCATAGCGGACGCAAAGCGCGTCGAGGCTGTTGGAAGCGCCGGTATGCTTGCGCCGCGCCATCTGCAGCGTGTCGACCACCGCCCCCAAGTCGATCTGCGGCGGCCCGCCTTCGCCGAGCCGGGCGAACTCCATGTTGAGGAAGCCCACATCGAAGGGCGCGTTGTGGATCACGAGGGGGGAATCGCCGCAGAAGGCGACGAAATCGTCCACGATCGCCGAAAAGACGGGTTTGTCGGCCAGAAACGCGTCGGAGAGACCGTGGACGCCGAACGCGCCCTGCGAGACCGGCCGCGTCGGGTTGACGTAACGGTGGAAGGTCACCCCCGTCTGGATATGGTTGATCAGTTCGACGCAGCCGATCTCGATCAGCCGGTCCCCGTTCTTGGCATCCGTACCGGTGGTTTCGGTGTCGAGGACGATCTCACGGAGCATGGTGCGGTCCATTCGAGGAGAAACGAAGCGGTCGGTCAGGCTTGGCCTGCGCCGGCGAGCCGTTCGATGAGAGCGTCGACCTGATTTTCGGCGCCAGCAAGGCCAAGCCCGGTATCGATGAGGAAGTCGGCACGGGCGCGCTTATCGGCATCGGGCATCTGCTTAGCGAGGATCGCGGCAAAAGCCGCCTCGGACATGCCCGGGCGCGCCAGCACACGCTTTCGCTGAATCTCGGGATCCGCCGTCACTACCAGAACGGCATCGCATCTCGCCTCCCCGCCGGTCTCGAACAGGAGGGGGATGTCGAGGATCACCAGGGAGGCGTCGGCGTACTCGTCGAGGAAGCGCTGCTCCTCCGCGCGGACGAGGGGATGAATCGCGGCTTCCAGCCGGCCGAGAGAATCCGGCCGGCCGAGCACATGGTCCCGCAAGCGCGCGCGGTCGACGGAGCCGTCCTCCGCGATGGCGTCGGGGAACAGGTCGGCGATGAAGCGGGCGCCGGCTCCACCCGCCGCGTAGAGGCACCGCACCGCCGCATCCGCGTCGTGGATCGGAATGCCGCGCTGGGCGAACATGGCGGCCGTGGTCGATTTCCCCATGCCGATGGAGCCGGTGAGGCCGAGAATAAACGCCCGGGTCATCGCTTCGCGACCAGATCGGCGACGATCAGGGCACGCAGCTCCGGCGTCACCACGGGACGGGTCCCGAACCAGCGTTCGAAACCGGGAACCGCCTGATGCAGCAGCATGCCGAGCCCGTCGACCACGCGATGCCCTCGCGCAGCTGCCGCTGCGAGGAGCGGCGTCTCCAAGGGCGAGTACACGATATCGGCGACGGCACATTCAGCCGGCAAACGATCGAGAACGATGTCGAGGGGCGGCTTTCCGGTCATGCCGAGTGAGGTGGTGTTGACGAGAAGCCGCGCGCGGCGGAGGGCATCGTCGAGCCCGTCCCAGTCGATGGCCTCCACGCGGGACGGATCGAGTTCCACGATGGCCTCGGCCCGCGAGCGCGTGCGGTTGGCAACCCGGATGCGGCTCGCCGGCCGGTCGAGGAGGCCCGCGACGACGGCCCGTGCCGCCCCTCCCGCTCCGAGGATCACGACATCGCCGGCATCCGCACGGAGCCAATCCACCCCAAGGGTCTCGTCGAGATGGGCGGTGAAGCCGACGGCGTCGGTGTTGTCGCCGACGAGACGTCCCTGCGCGTCGAAGGAGAGCGTGTTGACCGCGCCGATCCGCCGGGCGGACGCCGTCAGCACCTCGGCCCCGGCGAAGGCGGCTTCCTTATGTGGCAAAGTCACGTTTCCGCCGGCGAACCCGGCAGCCTTCAGGCCGCGCAGGAAGGCCTCGAAATCCTCCGGCGCCACGTCGATCCGCTCGTAGGACCCGTCGAGCCCGAGGGTCGAGAGCCAGTGTCCGTGGATCATCGGCGACCGGGAATGGGCGATCGGATGACCGACGACGAAGGCTTTGATCATGAATGGGTCTCGCGGGGCGTTCGGGATCAGAAGGCAAGGCAGCCATGGCAGCGCAACCGGTCGAGCAATCCGGTTAGCGGCAGGCCGAGGATCGTGGCATGGGCGCCTTCGATTTCCGCGAACAGATGGATGCCGAGGCCTTCCAGCTGGTATCCCCCCACCGTGCCGGTGACGCGGTCATGCCCGGCAATCGCCAGATAGGTGTCGATGGCGACCGCGCTCAGATCCCGCATGGTCAGACGGGCCTCGTCATGCATCACGTCCGGCTCCCGTCCCGGTACGATGAGGGCGGCGGCGGAATGAAGCGAATGCGTCCTGTTGGATAGCCGGCTCAGCTGATGTTTCGCCGCGTCGAGGGAGGCGGATTTGTGAAACACCTCCCCCTCGCAGGCGAGAACCTGGTCCGCGGCCAGGACGATCCTGTCTCGGGCCTTTTCCGCGACCGCCCGTGCCTTGGCCAGGGCCAGCCGGCGGGCGAGATCAGCGGGGGCGAGGGGGCCTGAATCGGCCTCGATGCCGCGCTCGTCGACATTCGGGATCACGACCTCCACGTCGAGGCCGGCGGCTTCGAGGAGATGCCTGCGCGTCGGCGAGCCGGAGGCAAGAACCAATGGACGTTCGGGAAGCCAGAGACGGGTCATGACGGTGCTCGCTTCGCGTTTCAGGCGACGATGAACTTGAGCCGGTGCTCGCGATGGAGATCGAGGATCGCGGCGGCGGTCTCCTCGATGGACCGCCTCGTGACGTCGATGGTCGGCCAGCGATGTCGGCTGCAGAGTTTGCGGCAGGCGGCGATCTCGTCGGCGACGGCGTCGCGATCGACATAGAGAGAGGTGTCGTCCGCCTTCAGGCTCAGCAGACGGTTCTGACGAATCTGCACGATCCGCTCAGGAGACGCGAGAAGGCCGACCACGAGGGGCTTGCGGGCGTTCTCGAGATTGGGCGGCACCGGCATGCCGGGCACGAGCGGGAAATTCGCGGTTTTCAGCCCACGATTGGCCAGATAGATCGCCGTCGGGGTCTTCGAGGTGCGGCTGACGCCCACGAGGATCACGTCGGACTCGTCGATGTCGAAGGGCAGGTTGCCGTCGTCATGCGCGAGGGTGAAGTTCATCGCGTCGATGCGCTTGAAATATTCGGCGTTCAGCATGTGCTGCGCCCCGGGCCGCGCCGTCGTCTCCGCACCGAGATAGGATTGGAGCAGGGCGTGGACCGGCTGAAGCACGGATAGGCAGGGCGAGCCGGTCTCGCGACAGGCCGCTTCCAGACGCTCGGTCAGGTCGTGCCCGACGAGCGTGTAGAGAACGAGGCCCGGCGCCGCCTCGATCTCGGAAATCACCCGTTCGAGCTGGGCCGAGGATCGCACCAGCGGATAGACATGCTCGATGGCCGAGACGCCTTCATACTGGGCGGCGGCGGCGCGACCCACATTGATGAGAGTCTCACCGGTGGAATCCGACACGAGATGGAGATGGAAGTAGCTGCGACTCATCGGAAATTCCCATCCCAGGCCGGCGGACGGGCTCGAGGGATCTCCGGGTTATCCACCACACCTGAAGGCCGGAGTCGACAGGTGGGGATAAAGCACCCCTGTCCGGGCCGGGGGCGGAACCTTCCCCCGCGTTGTCGACTCTCACGTCAACATGCAGACCAACGACCCTCGTCCCGATCCCGGTTTGGGAGATTCAGGGAGGGTTCGGGCACGGGAGACCCATCACGGCGCGCAAGTCGCTGATTAGACTTCCCGTTCTCGAAAGTTAGCGCGAACCCGTTAAAGCCCCGTTAACGGCGGTGGCGCGGGGATGGGGTGTGGACAAGTTCGCGGTCCCGTCATCCCCCGTCTAAAAGAAAAAACAGAGTCCTAGAATCTCTCTTTTCTTATTAGATAGACGGGACGGGGACAGGGATTTTCGGCCACCCCAGAAGCTCTCGCAGGGAACAGGGCTTTCGGAAGTGGGCATCGGAGAAGCGGGGACGTCCTGCGGTAAAACAACGTCCCTCGGCAAAAGATCTTCCCGAGAAGGGGCCGGGACGTCATAGCTCTGTTCCAAGGGGGAGGGTCTCCCCCCATCAAGATGGACCGGGCGGATACGCGCATGACTCGACGTGACGGCACCGATCGTGCGCTGCTTCAGGTTCTCGACGGCAAACCGTCCCGGATCCCTCCCGCCTGGATGATGCGGCAGGCCGGGCGCTACCTGCCGGAATATCGCGAGGTCCGGGCCAGGGCCGGCTCCTTCCTCGACCTCTGCTACAATCCGGACTTCGCCACCGAGGTGACCCTGCAGCCGATCCGGCGGTTCGGCTTCGACGCGGCGATCCTGTTCTCCGACATCCTCGTCGTGCCGGACGCCCTCGGGCAGAATGTCCGCTTCGTCGAAGGGGAAGGCCCGCGTCTCGATCCGGTCCATGGCCGGGACGAGTTCGCTCGCCTGAAACAGGCCGATGATCCGAGCATCTTCCAGCATCTGGAACCGGTCTTCGAGACCGTCCGGCGCCTGCGCTCCGAATTGCCGGCCGAGACGACGCTTCTCGGGTTCTGCGGCGGTCCCTGGACGGTGGCGAGCTACATGATCGGCGGACGCGGCACGCCCGATCTCGCTCCGGCCCGCGCGCTCGCCGATACCGAGACCGCCCTGGTGGAAGCGCTCATCGACCGCTTGGTCTCGGTGCAGATCGAGTACCTGTCGCGCCAGCTCGAAGCCGGCGCCGATGCGGTCCAGATCTTCGAATCCCATGCGGGTTCACTGCCGCAGGCACCGGGTGACACGGCGGATGCCCTGAAACATTGGAGCTTCGCCCCCATCGCCCGCATCGTCGACGAGGTCAGAGCCCGCGTGCCGGGCGCGAAGATCATCGTCTTCGCCCGGGGCTCGGGCCTGGAAGGCCATGCCCGCGTGATGGCGGAGACCGGGGCGGACGCCGTCGGCGTCGATTGGAGCGTCGACCTGAAGGCCCTGCGCGGTGCCGTCACGCCCCGCACCGTGACCCAGGGCAACATCCACCCCGAAACGCTGATCGAGGGCGGTGAGGCCCTCGACGCGGCCGTGGACGGGGTGCTCGAGGCGACGGAGGGGCTGCCGCACATCTTCAACCTCGGCCACGGCATCACCCCGCAGACGCCGATCGCGCATGTGGAGCAGATGCTCGCCAGATTGCGGCGCTGACGGCCTGACCATGGCCGACACGCTCTATCCCTGGATCAAGGCGATCCACGTCATCGCCGTCATCTCCTGGATGGCGGGGCTGCTCTACCTGCCGCGCCTTTTCGTCTACCACGCGTCCCTGCCCGAGGGGCCGGCCTCCTCGGTCCAGTCCGAGACGTTCAAGGTCATGGAACGGCGCCTGATGATGGCGATCATGAACCCGGCCATGATCGTCACCTGGCTGCTCGGCCTGTTCCTCGTCTGGCAGAGCGGGTTCTACGTGTCGGGTTGGATGCAGGCGAAGTTCGCCCTGGTCCTCGCCATGAGCGGCTGCCACGGCTGGTTCTCGCGGATGGTCAAGGATTTCGCCGCCGACCGGAACGCGCGGCCCCACCGCTTCTACCGGATGGTCAACGAGGTCCCGACGCTTCTCATGGTGGCCATCGTCATCCTCGTCATCGTCAAGCCGGGATTCGGATCATGATCGCATCGCATCCTCGTTACAGAGCATGGAGCCTTGCCGCTGTCATGATGCTGGCCGCATCCGGTGCCGAGGCCGCGAGCTTCCCGTGCGAGAAGGCGGAGACACCCGACGAAAAGGCGATCTGCGGCCATCTTCCCCTCAACGATCTCGACGTGGAGATGGCGGTCCGGTTCGAGATCCTGCGCGGGCTCCTGCCCATGGGCGGAAACGCCAAGCTGCGCGACGACCAAGAGGCTTGGCTGCAGGAACGGCGCAGCTGCGCAGCGGACGTCGCCTGCCTGACCAAGGCCTACGAGGCGCGCCTGAAGACCCTACGCGGCGTCTTTTCGGAATTCGCCAAGCAGGGGCCGCTGTAGTGGAATGGCTTGATCCGTGGGAGTCGGTGAATTCAGGGCAAACGGATGACGTCTCCGCCCTTGGCCAGGGCTGGGAAGCTGAACTCCGCAAGGAGGTCGCACCGGCGCACATCTTTTACGGGCTGGCGATCACGCTGATAGCCCGTCGATACGATCGGGACGACGCCCTTTTTCAGCTGCATGACGGCCGGGTGGCGCAAGTTCACTTGACCTGGAAACAGGCGCAAGAGCCCGACCCACGCTGGCCTAAAACCGTTATCTACGCGTCGTTGCAGTCCTGGGCGGATACGGACCAACGATGTGATCATGCCGCATGGGTCGCAGCGCCCGATCCTTGAGGCGTCGTCGTCGTCGGCCGGGCCTCAGCCCAGCCGCGTGAGCAGCCGGTCGATCAATGGGTTGTCCGGGCCGAAGGCGTAGTCGATCCGCCTGACGCTGACCGCGCTCGCTCCGGATTTCACGAGATCGTCCACGAGGTCGAACGTGGCGTCCACCGGGCAGTGGAGCACGATCTCGGCGCTTCGGTTCTCCGGCATGCCGTAGGGCAGCTGGGCATCGTGCAGGGCGCTGATCCCAGCGAGATCGAGATCGCCGTCGGCCGGCATCGCCGCCCGGATCTCGCGGGTGAGGCGCGCGCGCTCCTCCGCCGCGATCCGGCCGAGCACGGTGCGCAATGCCTTCTTCTGGCTCTGGCCCCAGGGCGCCGTCAGCGAGGCAACGAGATTGGCCTCCGAACGCAGGATGATGCCGTCGTCGAGGATCTTCAGAGCGTTCGCGGCGAGCGTCGCCCCCGTGGTGGTGATGTCGACGATGATCTCCGCCGAGCCCGAGGCGGGGGCGCCTTCCGTGGCGCCGAGGCTCTCCACGATGCGGTAATCGGCCACCCCGTGCTCGGCGAAGAAGCGCCGGGTCAGGTTCACGTATTTCGTGGCGATGCGCAGGCGGCGCCCGTGGCGGATGCGGAGTTCGGCCGCGACCTCGTCGAGATCGGTCATGGCGCGGACGTCGATCCAGGCCTGCGGCACCGCGACGACGACCGTGGCCTGGCCGAAGCCGAGCGGCGTCAGCAACTCGACCTGTCCTCGCGCGTCGGGAAGGCTCTCGCGGATCAGATCCTCCCCGGTGACGCCGAGATGGGCGCTGCCGCTGGCGAGCTGGTTGGCGATCTCGGAAGCCGAGAGGTAGCGCACCTCCACATCCGGTACGCCGACGAGCTTGCCGCGATAGTCGCGCGCGCCAGCGCCTTGCGCGAGCTTCAGTCCCGCCCGGGCGAAGAAGGCGGAGGCATTCTCCTGCAGGCGGCCTTTCGAGGGCACGGCGAGAACGAGGGGGCCCTCGGCTGGGCTTTGCGAAGCCTGGTGAGTCGGAACGGTCTCAGCCACGGGACGATCCTTCCGACGTGAGGACACGGGACAGCCAAACGGCGCAGCCCACCGCCGGGATCGGCGTGGGGCTGCCCAGATGCTGGAGCAGTCCGTCGTAGCGGCCGCCGCCGACGAGGGGGGCGGCGCCTTGCCCTCGCGTCACCTCGAAGATGAAGCCGGTATAATAATCGAGGTTGCGGGCAAAGCTTCCCGAAAACCGGAACCGCTCCACGTCGAGACCACGCGCGGCCATGAAGCCGGTCCGTTCCTCGAACAAGGAGAGGGCGGCTTCCAGCGGCGCGTAAGTGACGCCCGCCGAGGCGGCGAGCTCGCGCATGGAGTTGGCGGCCTGATCCGGATCGCCCGAGATGGCGCGGTAGCGCTCGACGATGGCGCGGTTCTCAGTGTTGAGCCCGGCGCCGCCATTGGCTCGGGCCGAGGCCTTGGCGAGGAAGCGTTCCGCGATCTCGCCGGCGCTGCGTCCGCCCACGCGGGAGATGCCGGCGATGGACAGAACGTCCTCGACGAAGGCGCGCACGCCCTTCGGATCCTGGCCCTGGATCGCCGCCAGGAGGCCGGCATGCGGGTCTTCCACGGTCGCCACGGTGGTGACGTCGTCCAGGGAACGGCCGGCTGCCAGCGCTCGCAACGTCCGCCGCTTGGCGGCCGGCGGCACGTTGAGCCCATCGAGCAGCGCGTCGATGACGCCCATGTCGCCGAGCCTTACCGAGACCTCACCGGCTCCGAGCAGGTCGAGGCCTTCGAGGGCGAGGCCGAGCACCTCCGCATCCGCCGCCGGGATGTCGGTGCGGCCGATGGATTCGATGCCCGCCTGGAGGAACTCCTCCGCCTCGCCGGAGCCGAGCCGGAAGACCGGGCCGAAATAGCTGTAATCGGCGGTCGTCCCGACGCCCCGCGCCAGATGCTGGCGGCAGACCGGAATGGTGAATTCCGGCCGCAGGCACAGTTCCGCGCCCGATGCGTCCTGCGTCACGAAGATGCGCCGGCGGATATCCTCGCCGGAGAGTTCGAGGAACGGCTCCACCGGCTGCAGCACGGCGGGCGTCACCGGGCCGTAGCCTCCGTGCGAGAAATGCGCGAGGAGCCGCGTTCCCTCATCCGCTCGCACGGTGTCGATCGGATCGACTGCCTCCGGTCTCGTCATGGTTCACCCGCCGCCTGATGCCGCGTCCTTTATCAACAGCATCCGGACTTGGCGACCACCCACAGAGCGGGAAGTCCGCCGACCTCCCATGCGGGCGGTGTCGGCGTCTCAGATCCAGCCCTGCAATTCGCGGCGGACCACGTTCTCGATCACCTTCATCCCGAGGTCGCTGTCGTTGAGACAGGGGATGTAGGCGAAGCGCTCGCCGCCATTGTCCTCGAAATAATGGCGGTTCTCACCGTCGAGCTCCTCCAGGGTCTCGAGGCAGTCGGCGGTGAAGCCTGGCGCCACGATGGCCATGCGCTTCACACCGGATTTGGCGAGGGTCTGCACGGTCTCGTCGGTATAGGGCTTGAGCCATTCCTCGTTGCCGAAGCGCGACTGGAAGGTCGTGCGCATCCGTTCCGTCGAGAAGCCCAGGGCCTCGCGGATCAGCCGCCCGGTCTTCACGCATTGGCAATGGTAGGGATCGCCCTTGAGAAGATAGCTCTTCGGCACGCCGTGGAACGAGGTGAGGATCACCTCCGGCTCGAAATCGAGCTTGGCCAATCCCTCGCGGATCGAGGTGGCCATGGCCTCGATATAGACCGGGTCGTCGTGATACGGCGCCGAGACCCGGACGGTCGGCTGCCAGCGCATCTGCATCAGCGCCTTGAAGGCCTGGTCGCAGGCGGTAGCCGACGTGGCGGCGGCATATTGCGGGTAGAGCGGTACCAGCAGGATGCGGTCGCAGCCCTGGTCGAGGAGCGCCTGGATGCGCAGGGAGACTTCCGGCTTGCCGTAGCGCATCGCCCAGTCGACCACGACGGAATCGCCCATCGCCGCCTGCAACCGCTCGGACTGTCCGCGGGTGATGGTCTTGAGCGGACCCTCGTTGCGCTCGTTGTTCCACACGCTGGCATAATCGCGACCCTTCGGACCGGGGCGCTTCGTGAGGATGATGAGGTTCAGGATGGGCCACCAGATCAGACGCGGCACCTCGATGACGCGCCGGTCGGACAGAAACTCCTTGAGGTAGCGGCGCATGGGCCAGTAGCTCGTGCCCTCCGGCGTGCCGAGATTCATCAGAAGCACGCCGACCCGGCCCCAGCGCACGGGCGGATGGTCGGAGGGCAGGCTGGCGGTCGCGGAGGAGCTGGTCTGCAACGGCTTGATGTCCTTGAGGGACGTCGGTTCGACGCGTTCGTTCATCGGGTTTCCGAAGCGCCGACGTGAGGCGCGGTTATCTGAATGACGCCATTCCGGCACAGTTGTACCAGACGGCATATCTATCTAGAGCACGAGATCTGCCAGCGACCATCTCGTCAATGAAGGCGCGACATGCCGTCTCCCCGGTACTTCTTCAACCACTTCATGCCGTTCACCGGCTACCCCTATAAGGGGGCGCCGACGGTCTGCAATCTGTGCGGATCGGGCGAGACCGTGACGGTGGCGGAGACCGACCGGCGGCTGAAGACCCTGAAATCCATCGCCTGCGCGCAATGCGGGCTGATTCGCACCGACCCGATGCCGACGCCGGACGAATTGGCGCATTACTACGCCCATGCCTACCGGGCGGATTATCAGCTCGCCTTCGCCGGTGGGCCGCCGCGCCACCACCTCAACCGCTCGGCCCGCGAGGCGACCTTCCGCGCCGACTTGCTGGCGCCGAAGCTGAAGCCCGGTGCCCGGGTGCTCGATTTCGGTTCGGGTTCGGGCGAGTTCCTGGCCGCCGTCCGCGCCCGGGGCTGCGAGGCGGTCGGCATCGAGCCCGGCCGGGACTACGCCGCCTATGCCCGCCAGCACCACAAGGTCGAGGTTCTCGACGATGCCAGCGACGAGCGTTTTCCGCCCGGGCATTTCGACGTGATCTCGACGCATCACGTGCTCGAGCACCTGCGCGATCCGGCCGTGGTGATGGAGCGCCTGTCGCGCTGGCTGAAGCCCGACGGGGTGCTCTATGCCGCCGTGCCGAACATGGCCGCCACCGGCAAGCCGCCGCACGAGCGTTTCCACTTCGCCCATGTCCACGGCTACGTCCGGGAGACCTTCGACCTTCTCGCCCGTCGGGCCGGCCTCGTCCCCCATCCCGAATATTGGCGCGAGGACACGACGGTCGTCTACGTGAAGACCGACGCCCCGGTGGGCGAACTCGCCAATCCCGGCCTCGCCCAGCGCCTGGCCGTCGATCTGAAGCCGATGCCGGCCGCCGCCTATCTGGTGTCAGGCGCCTGGATCTGGCCAATGATCCGCCGCAACGCCAAGGCGGTGCGCGACGGTTTCGCCTCTCGCTGAGTTCGGCGTTCCGGCCTGATGCCGGAACCGGTGCCCCGTTGTTGCATCGGCTTCATCGATCGCGTCCACACTGGATTTCGGGTGGAAACTCCGCCGCCCGGCCCCTCGGAGACCTGTCGCGATGCCACGTCCTACCCGTCGTCAGACCCTGAGCCTCGGTCTCGGGGCCGGTCTCGCGGCAGGCTTGGCCGCGCCCGCCCGTGCCGGGGCGATCGAACCGACCTTCACGCTCCTCCTCGTCAACGACATCTACCTGATGTCCGAGGTCGAGGGCCGTGGCGGTTTCGCCCGCCTCAACGCTGTGGTGAAGGCCGAGCGGGCGCGCGGCGTGCCGATGCTCTACGCCCATGCCGGCGACACCCTGTCCCCCTCGCTGATGTCGGGGTTCGACCGCGGCGCGCATATCGTCGAACTCCTGAACATCGCGCCGCCGGATGTCTTCGTTCCGGGCAACCACGAATTCGATTTCGGCCCCACGACCTTCGCCCAGCGCATGGGCGAGGCGGCCTTTCCGGTCTTCGCAGCCAATCTGCGCGGTGCGGACGGCAAGCCGCTCAAGGGGATCCGCGACCGGATGATCGTGACGCTCGGCGGGATCCGGGTTGGCATCGTCGGCATCGCCCTCGCCAGCACGCCGGAGAAATCGCAATCCGGCGATCTCGTCTTCGGTCCCGAGATCGAGACGTTGCGCGCGGCGGCCCAGGCCCTTCGCGACGAAGGGGCCGAGCTCATCGTCGGCATCTGTCATACGGCACGGATCACCGACGAGGCCATCGTAGCGGCACGGATCGTCGACATTCTGCTCTCTGGCCACGACCACGACCTCGTCGTGCAGTATGACGGGCGCAGCCTGCTGGCGGAATCGAGCTTCGACGCGCGCTACGTCACCGCTATCGACGTCGCCGTGACGGTGAAGGGGGCGGGCAAGGCCCGGACTCTGTCCTGGCACCCGACCTTCCGCATCCACGACACCGCCGACATCACCCCCGATCCCGAGACCCTCGCCCTGACACAGCGGCTCGAGGCCCGGCTGGCGAAGGAACTCGATGTGCCGGTGGGGACGATCAGCACGCCCCTCGACAGCCGCATCTCGACCGTGCGCCTCCGCGAAGGCAGCTTCGGCAACCTCGTCGGCGATGCGCTCCGGGCGGCGACGGGGGCGGAGATCGCCCTCACCAATGGCGGCGGCATTCGCGGCAACCGGCTCTATCCGGCCGGTACCGTGCTGACCCGGCGCGACATCCTCACCGAGCTTCCCTTCGGCAACACCACGGTTCTGGTCTCGCTGACGGGCGCACAGGTGCGGACCCTGCTGGAATCGGCCCTTGCCGATCTCGGCCGCCCGGCGGGTCGTTTCCCGCAGGTCTCGGGTCTCGTCGTCACGGTGGATCCGGGGGCGAATGCGGGACACCGGATTCAGTCCATCCTCGTGGACGGACAGCCCCTCGACGAGACGCGGACCTATACGGTGGCTTCCAACAACTTCCTCTACGATGGCGGCAACGGCTACGGCCTCCTCGCGGACGGGCGCACCCTGATCGGCGCCACGGACGGCAAGCTCGTGGCCAACGAAGTCATGGCCTATATCGCCCGACATGCTCCCCTCTCCGTTCCCGAGGACGGCCGGATCGTGATCCGGTGACGATGCCCGGCCCGCTGAGCCTGGCCCTCCACGAGTTCCGCGCCTCGGGCTCGTCCTGGCTGGCACTGCCGTTCTTTTCCGATGGAGCGGCGGATGCCGTCTGCGCGCGGGTCGATCGCCGGATCGCCGAGGGGGCGGCGGTCCTACCCTCCCCCGATGCCGTCTTCCGTGCCCTCACGCTGACTCCGCTGGAGACGGTGAAGGCCGTGATCCTCGGGCAGGACCCCTATCCGACGCCGGGCGATGCCAACGGCCTCGCCTTCTCCTATGTCGGTCCCCGCCGGCTTCCGGCCTCTCTCAAGGTGATCCTCGCCGAACTGCCGGGCGCGCCGGCGAGCGGCGATCTCACGCCCTGGGCCGCAAGGGGCGTGCTGCTTCTGAACTCGGCCCTCACCGTGGAGGCCGGCAAGTCCGGCGCGCATCTGCGCTACGGCTGGTCCGCCCTCACCAACGACGCCGTGACGGCGGTCTCTGCCCGCTCGACCCCCGCGATCTTCCTGCTCTGGGGCGCACAGGCCCGCGCGCGGGCGGCTCTCATCGATCGCGAACGATGCGGGGTGATCGAGACCGGACATCCCTCGCCGCTCAACCGGCTGCGCGATTTCCCGGGCACGCGGCCCTTCGACGAGGCCAATGCCTGGCTGGCGAGCCGGGGCCTCTCCCCCATCGACTGGTCGCTCGCTTGACGCGGTGAAACGGTCGCTTTGACAGGACGGCCCGGCGGTCTATCTCGGATGGGCTGCATAAGCGGAACGTAAGAATCCGCGCCGCCCCAAGAATGCTTCCGAGGAAACGCCGTCCATGCGCCTGAAACCCGTTCTCACCCTGTGCCTTGCGGCCGGCCTGTTCGCACCGACCCTTGCGCAGGCCCAGATCCGCAACGCGCCTCCGCCCCGTGCCCTGGAATTCGCCGCCTATATCTTCGCCGCCGCGAATGTCTGCGGCTACCAGATCGGCGTCGAACAATTCGATGCCCTGCTCCAGAAGCAGAATGTCAGCGCCGCCGATGTCGGCCCGCGTGGACCTTTCGGCAACAAGGTCCAGACGATCTTCGCGCTGATGTCGAATCAGATGCAGCTGAACCGGGAGCAGGCCTGCCTGGCGGTCGCCGGCGAATACGGCCCCGAGGGCAATGTCGTGAAGAACGTTCTGCTTCCCATGGGCGCGGGCTCCCCACCCGCCGAGGCGAAGCCTCCGGCCGAGCCCAAACCGGCTCAGTAGACCCCGCCATTCCATGCACGCATCGGGACGCATTCGCGTTCCGGTGCGGGATCGCCTATATCGGATTCGTTCCAAGTCCGAAGGTTAGAGATCCATGGCGACGGCGTCGTTCGACACCGCCGGTCGCGACGTCAACGTCGTGGCCGCAATCGAGAAGCTTCCCGAGTTCCAGCCGGACGCCGTTCCGCCGGGCCGCTCGTCCCTCATCGGCCTCACCCGCGAGGAATTGAAGGGTCGCCTTGCCGCCATCGGCGTATCGGAGCGCGAGCAGCGCATGCGCTCGGGCCAGCTCTGGCACTGGCTCAACGCGCGCGGCGCCACCGACTTCGACCAGATGACCAATGTCGGCAAGGGGCTCAAGGCCGATCTGGCGCGCGCCTACACCTTGGAGCGGCCCGAGGTCGTCACCGAGCAGATTTCCCGCGACGGCACCCGCAAGTGGCTGCTGCGCATGGCGCCCACCGGCAAGCACGACCACAATCGCGGCGCCGAGATCGAATGCGTCTACATTCCCGGACGCGGGCGGGGGACGCTCTGCGTCTCGTCCCAGGTCGGTTGCACGCTCACCTGCAGCTTCTGTCACACCGGCACGCAGCGTCTGGTGCGCAACCTGACCGCCGCCGAGATCACCGCCCAGGTGGTCGTGGCCCGCGACCGGTTGAACGACTGGGTCGGCCAGAACCCGGTGGCCGCTGGCGAGGACGAGACCCGCCGCGCCGTCACCAACATCGTCTTCATGGGCATGGGCGAGCCCCTCTACAACATCGACAACGTCATCGATTCCGTGGGTGTCATGTCGGACCAGGAAGGCCTCGGCCTTTCCCGTCGGCGTATCACCGTCTCGACCTCCGGCGTGGTGCCCCAGATGCAGCGGCTCGGAGTCGAGGCGCATGCCATGCTGGCGATCTCGCTCCACGCGGTGCGGGACGACCTGCGCGACACGTTGGTGCCGCTGAACCGCAAGTACCCCCTGGCCGAACTGCTTGCGGCCTGCCGCAATTATCCCGGCCTCAACAATGCCCGCCGCATCACCTTCGAATACGTGATGCTCAAGGGCGTCAACGATTTCGATGCGGATGCGCGCGAACTGGTGCGGCTGCTCAAGGGCATCCCGGCCAAGATCAACCTGATCCCGTTCAATCCCTGGCCCGGCAGCATCTACGAATGCTCCGATTGGGAGCGGATCGAGCAATTCTCCGAAATCGTCTATGAAGCCGGCTACGCGTCGCCGGTGCGGACGCCGCGCGGCCGAGACATCCTCGCCGCCTGCGGCCAGCTCAAGAGCGAGACCGAGAAGCTGCGCGCTCGCGCCCGGATGATGCTGGAAGACGGGATCGGCGCCGAGGGCGTCTATGCCGGGGCCGATGACGACGAAGGCTGAGCGCGTCCCATGCGGCTCGTCGGCCGCCTGATCTGGGCGTCTCTCGCCCTGTGTCTGGCCATTCCCTGCGGGGCCCTGGTGCTCGTCGTCGCCATCCTGTTCGATCCGGTCTCCAGCGAGGCGCTGACCCGGCTCGGCCTGTTCGGCTTCCTGCAGGGGATGACCGACCTCGCCTCCGGGATCGGACCCGACGCACTCCTCCTGCTGGCCGCCGGTATCGCCCGCGCCGGGTTCGTCCTGCTGGTGCTGCCGCCCCTCGCCATGGCGCTCATCGGCGAGGCGATGAACCTGCGCAGTGCTCCGGCCTATACCGTCGGCACGGGGCTCGCCACCGCCCTCGTGCCGTGGCTGATGCGGGGCGCGCCCGCCTCCCTCGCCGCCCACAACCTCGCCGTCGAAGGACGGGTGACGGCCCTGCTTTTCCTTGCCGGGGCGGCCGCCGGGTTGGTCTATGGCTGGATCGCCATACGCGACCGGCCCGTGGACGCCTGAACGGGCACCGCTGCCGCTGCGTTGGCTGCGACGGGCATCGGCGCAGGATGCCGTGGGAGAGCCTCGCATGACGGATTGGGCATGACCGGACATCGCTTCAGCCTCGCCTTGGCGCTTTTCACGCTCCTGTCAGGACCGGCCCTCGCGCAGGCGGTTCCGGAACTGCCCCCGATCCCTTCCGACGATGCCCGTATCCTCCCCGTTCTCGGGACTCACGGCATGGTGTCCTCGCAGGACGCCCTGGCGACCCGCGTCGGTGTCGCGATCCTCAAAGGCGGGGGCAACGCCGTGGATGCCGCCGTGGCGGTGGGCTTCGCCCTCGCGGTGACGCTGCCGCAGGCGGGCAATCTCGGAGGCGGCGGGTTCATGCTCGTTCGCCTCGCCGGGACCGGCGAGACCGTGGCCATCGATTTTCGCGAGACGGCACCCGCCGCGGCGACGGCGGACATGTTCCTCGCGCCCGACGGCCAGCCCGATCGCGGCGCATCCATCCGCACCGGCAAGGCCGTCGGTGTCCCGGGCTCCGTGCGCGGATTGGCCGAGGCGCACCGCCTCTACGGGTCGGGACACTTCACCCTCGCCGATCTCGTCGCTCCCGCCCGCGCGCTGGCCAGGGACGGGATTCCCGTGGAGGGCGGGCTCGCCGATTCGTTGTCCCGCGCCGCCGACCGCCTCGGAAGGTGGCCTTCGAGCCGAGCCGTGTTCTTCCGAGACGGCCGACCGCTCCAGCGGGGCGAGACCCTGGTCCAGCCCGATCTCGCCGGGACCCTCACGGCCATCGCCGAACAGGGGCCCGATGCGTTCCATACCGGCCCGATCGCGGAGCGGATCGCGGCGGCGGCGAGAGATGTCGGCGGGGTGATGACGCCGGGCGACCTTGCCGCCTATCGGCCCGTGATCCGCCAGCCGGTGAAGGGCAGCTATCGCGGCTACGAGATCGTCTCGATGCCGCCACCGAGTTCCGGCGGCGTTCATCTCATCGAGATCTTGAACATCCTCGAAGGGTTCGACCTGGCCTCAATGGGCGCGGGCAGCGCCCAGGCCCTCCACACCCTCGCCGAGGCGATGAAGCCGGCCTATGCCGACCGGGCCACCTGGCTCGGCGACCCGTCTCGTTCGGAGGTGCCGGTGCGGGGCCTCACCGCCAAGGCCTATGCCGAGACCCTGCGCGCCGCCATCGACCCCGCTCGCGCCCGCCCGGCCGACGCGGTGAAGGCGGGCGACCCGCTGCCCTACGAATCCGACCAGACTACCCATTACTCGGTGGTGGACCGCGCCGGGAACGCTGTCTCCACCACCACGACCCTGAACTTCTCCTACGGGTTCGGGCTCGTGGCGGAAGGGACCGGCGTCCTCCTCAACAACGAGATGGACGATTTCTCGGCCAAGACCGGGAGCGTCAACGCCTACGGCCTCGTGGGTGGCCCGGCCAATGCCGTGGCGCCCGGGGCCCGGCCGCTTTCCTCGATGACGCCGGCCATGGTGCTCAGGGACGGACGCCTCGTCCTCGTCACCGGGAGCCCAGGCGGCAGCCGCATCATCTCCACGGTGCTGCAGGTGATCGTCAACGTCATCGATTTCCGCATGAACCTCGCCGAGGCGGTCACCGCCCCGCGCATCCATCATCAATGGCGCCCGGACGTGCTGTTCGCCGAAGACGGGCTCTCGCCGGACACCCTCGCTCTGCTTCGGGCGAAGGGGCACGCGGTGCGGGTGGGGTCGAGTTCGGGCTCGGCCAATTCGGTGATGATGGGAAAGGGATTCGTGGCCGGGGCCGCCGATACACGCCAGCGCGGAACCCTGGCCGAGGGCGAATAGGGCAGTTCGGGCCCGGCGGATGGTGCGGCGGGACTGCGCGCGCTACAGGAAGGGCATCATTCCGGGTTTCCGATGCACATCCTCCGCTCCATCGCCTTCAACATCGTCTTCTATCTCGCCACCGCCCTCATCGCGATCGGCGGCCTGCCGGCCCTCGTCTCGGAGCGGGCCTGCATCCGCGTCGCCCGGTTCTGGGCCCATGTGAGCCTGTGGCTGTTGCGCGTGGTCGGGGGTGTGCGCGTGGAGTTCAGGGGGCTGCACCACCGCCCACCCGGCGCGCTGCTGGTGGCGTCCAAGCATCAATCCGCCCTCGAGACCCTGGCCCTCGTCACCGCCTTCCCGGACTTCGCCTATATCCTCAAGCGCGAGCTGCTCTGGATCCCGCTCTTCGGCTGGTTCCTTTCCCGCTCCGGCATGGTCGCCATCGACCGGTCCAAGGGCACCCGCGCCATGGCCGCCATGAACGAGGCGGCGGCCCGCGCCATCCGCGATGGACGCCAGCTCATCATCTTCCCCGAGGGCACCCGCAAGGCGCCGGGTTCATCCCCCGCCTACAAGCTCGGCATCACCCATCTGTACGCGGCCCTGGGCGTGCCCTGCCTGCCCGTCGCCCTCAACAGCGGTCTCTACTGGCCCCGCCGCCAGCTGACCCGCCGCCCCGGCACCACGGTGATCGAGTTCCTCCCCCCCATCGCTCCCGGGCTGGACCGCACGGCGTTCCTGGAGGAGATGCAGACTCGGATCGAAGCTGCCTCCGACGCCCTCCTGGCGTCCGGCCGGGCGGATCTGGCGGCACGCGGTCATGCCGTGCCCGAGACCGGTGCCGTCGCAGAACAATCCAGGACCGCGTGAGCGCTCAGTCTATCCACAGGCTGTGGATAAGCCGGTCGGAGGCACCCTGCGGAGAGCGAAAGCGCGACTCTTGACGGGTGGAAATTGTTAAGATTATTCTGGAACAAATGGCGAACGAGAAAGCCGTCTCCGTTCTTGTGCCGCAAGGCGCGGAACACGGCTTTCACCGACGCCCATCCTCTGATCCGGAGATCCCACCGATGCGCGAAGTACGTCTCAGGACGGCGGCCAGCCTGCGTGGAACTCCTGCCCTGGTGCTGAGCGCTTGGCGCGGACGGTCCGGGCGCCGCTACGTCGTCGGCATCCACGAATTGGTCGAGCGCGAACTCGACGACATGGGCGAGGCGGTGGTGATGGCCGTGCGCCGGGATTCCGCCGGGGTCGGCGAACTCATCGCCGTGACTGCGGCGGGGTCGAGCCCGCGCGAACGGCTCACCCGTAACTGGATCGCTCGTGCGCGCCATGGCGGTGCGAACGAGATGCATGTTCACCGCCTCGCCGAGGATGAGGCCGAGCGCTGCGAGATCGTGGCCGATCTTGAGGTGGACCATCCCCTGGATCAGATGATGGGCGTCGCGGCCTGAATCGGCGGGCGGCCATGCTTTCGCCGCGTTGAGACCCGCCAAAGCTCTGTCACGAAGGACCCCCTGTCGACGGCGACGGGGCTTCGAGATCGAGGCGAGCGGACGATGGCGCAGGCACCGGATTTGACGGCCAGGAAACGGCCATCGCGGACCGGCCTGTTCCTGCCCTACATCCTCCTCCTCGCCGTGGTCCTGCTCTGGAGCGCGGGCTGGTTCTGGATTCGCGGCAAGGCCGGCTCCGAGATGGATGCCTGGATCGCCCGCGAGGCTTCGGCCGGGCGCAACTGGACCTGCGCCGATCGCTCGATCACCGGCTATCCCTTCCGGATCGAACTGCGCTGCGCCTCCCTCGCCTTCTCGCGGGCCGATAGCCGCTTCACTCTCGGACCGTTGACCGCGGTCGTGCAAGTCTACCAGCCGCGCCAGGGCATCCTGCAGGCGAGCGGGCCGTTCCACGTGGAACAGGACGGCCTCGTCGCAGACGCCACCTGGACGTCGTTGGAGGCGAGTTTCCACGGTACCTCCGACGGGTTCACACGGGCCTCCCTGGCGGTGGATGGACCGAAAGTCAGCGTGAAGAATGCCGCGCCGCAGCCCATCGACGTGGTGGCCAAGCACCTCGAATTCCACGCCCGGCCGACACCCGCCCGTTTCGCCACCGAGGGGGCTGTCGATACCAGCCTGCGGCTGACCCAGGCGAACGTGCCGGTCCTCGATCCCCTCCTCGGCAATACCGCCCCCGTCGACGCGGCGCTCGATGCCACGGTGAATCGGGCCACCACCTTCCGGACCGGGCAGGTGGCGCGTGAGCTCGAAACCTGGCGCCAGGCCGGCGGCAGCCTCGACATCGCCCTGCTTTCCCTGGCGAAGGGAGATCGCCGCCTCCAAGCTCAAGGGAAGATCGCCCTCGACGACGAGCACCGTCCGGCCGGCCAGATCGATATCCGCGCCGCCGGGGTGGAGGCCCTGGTCGGTCAGATCATGGGCCAGCGTTTCGGGGCGGAGAAGGGGGCTCTGATCGGAGGCTTGGTCGGCAAGCTGCTCGGTGGCGGAAGTCGCCGCCCGGACGCCGAAGCGGCCGCAGCGTCTGCTGCGACGGGAGATCCGTCGCTCAAGGCTATGCCGCCCCTTCGGCTCGCCGACGGCCGCCTGATGCTCGGCCCGTTCCCGATTCCCAATGTTCAGGTACCACCGCTGTACTGAGAGGCCGGTAGACGGATTCGTCCTGCTGCGGATGAGGTCATCATCCCACCCACGACCTCATCCTGAGGCGCGGCGACAGCCGCCTCGAAGGAGGCTTCCAGAACCCGTTGCGCGAACTGGAACCCTCCGTCGAGGCCTCCGCTTCGCTTCGTCGCCTCGGGATGAGGTGGTGGGCGAGAGACGGGCAGCGCTTGCCTCAGCCGGATGAAACCCTACCGCCCCGAGACCGGTTCGTCCTTCGCCGGCTCCGGCGGGGTGCGGCTGCGGCCGAAATCCGCTTCCGCCGTCTCCTGTCCGAGGGCGACGATGCCCCTGCGGATGGCGCGGGTGCGGGTGAACAGGTCGAACAGCGCGTCCCCGTCACCCCAGCGAATCGCGCGGGCGAGGGCCGAGAGATCCTCGTTGAAACGGCCGAGCATCTCCAGCACCGCGTCCTTGTTGGTCAGGAACACGTCCCGCCACATGGTCGGGTCGGAGGCGGCGATGCGGGTGAAGTCGCGAAACCCGCCGGCCGAGAACTTGATGACCTCCGATTGCGTCACGGCTTCCAGATCGGCGGCGGTGCCGACGATGTTGTAGGCGATGAGATGCGGCACGTGGCTGGTGATGGCCAGGACGAGGTCGTGATGCTCCGGCGTCATGCTCTCGACGATGGCACCGAGCCCCTCCCAGAAGGCCTGGACCTGCGCCGTGGCGGCCTCGTCGGTGCCCTCCGGCGGAGTGAGGATGCACCAGCGGCCCGAGAACAGGGTCGAGAAGCCGGCATCGGGTCCGGAATATTCGGTGCCCGCCACGGGATGGGCCGGCACGAAACGGACGCCGTCCGGCAGATGGGGCGAGACGGCGGCGACCACCGAGGCTTTCACCGAACCGACATCGGACAGGATGGCACCGGGTTTCAGATGTGGCGCCATCGCCTCGGCGACGGCCCCCACCGCCCCCACCGGCACGCACAGGATGACGAGGTCGGCACCGGCAATGGCTTCGGCCTCGCCCGTCGCTTCGTCGGCGAGACCGAGGGCCCGCACACGCTCGATCACGGCCGGGTCGCGGTCAATGGCGACGATGCTCCGCGCCAGCCCGTATTGCCGTGCTCCTCGCGCGATAGAGGAGCCGATCAAGCCGAGGCCGACGATGGCGAGGCGTTCGCAGACGGGGTTCGCCTCAGGCACGGATGCCATCCTTCACGAAGGCGGTGAGCACCGTGACGAAGGCCCGGTTCGCCTCTTCGCTGCCGATGGTGACGCGCAGCGCGTCCGGCAGCCCGTAGGAGGTAACCCGTCGGACGATCACCCCGCGTGCGCTGAGATAGGCATCGGCCTCCGCCGCGCTGCGATTCGGCTCGTCGGGGAAATGGACGAGGATGAAATTCGCGACGCTCGGGGTGACTACGAGGCCGAGCGAGGACACGACCTCGGTCATCCAGGCGAGCCACGTCTCATTATGAGCGACCGCCGCCGCTACATGCGCCTCGTCGGCGATGGCCGCCGCCCCGGCCGCGATGGCGCTGCCCGACAGGTTGAACGGGCCGCGAATGCGATTCACCGCGTCGATCACCCCCGCCGGGCCCACCATCCAGCCGATCCGCAGGGCCGCGAGGCCGTGGATCTTCGAAAAGGTGCGGGTCATCACCACGTTTTCGGATTCGAGGACCAGTTCGAGGCCGGCGCTGTAATCGTTCGTCCGCACGTACTCGGCATAGGCCCCGTCGAGGACGAGGAGGACGTTCGGCGGTAGGCCCGCATGCAGGCGCCGGATTTCGGCGAAGGGCAGGTAGGTGCCGGTCGGGTTGTTGGGATTGGCGAGGTAGACGATCTTCGTGCGCGGCGTGACGGCGGCGAGGATCGCGTCGACATCGGCGTGAAGATCGCGCTCGGGCACCACCACGGGCGTGCCGCCGGCGGCCAGGATGGCGATGCGGTAGACCAGGAATCCGTGCTCGGTGAAGATCCCCTCGTCGCCCTCCGAGAGATAGGCGTAGGCGAGGAAGGAGAGGAGTTCGTCCGATCCGGCGCCGCAGACGATGCGGGCGGGATCGAGCCCGTAGCGGAAGGCGATGGCCTCGCGCAGGCGTGTGGAATTTCCGTCCGGATAGAGGGCGAGGCGGAACGCTTCTTCGCGCATTGCCTCGATGGCCAGCGGGCTCGGGCCGAGGGGCGTCTCGTTCGAGGAGAGCTTATGGACCTTCACCGCGCCGGGGGCGCCGCTCTTGCCGGGCACATAGGCCTCGATGGCGAGGATGCCGGGGCGGGGGACGGGACGGGACACGGAGGGAGCGGAGGACATGAGCGCGGGCCGGCTGGAGTTCAGTCTGCCCGTCTAA
The DNA here is from genome assembly GCF_054817925.1 of Methylobacterium sp. CM6247. NCBI lineage: Bacteria > Pseudomonadati > Pseudomonadota > Alphaproteobacteria > Hyphomicrobiales > Methylobacteriaceae > Methylobacterium > Methylobacterium sp. CM6247. The sequence goes on along the minus strand of NZ_JBTXKX010000003.1, from coordinate 1,180,898 downwards.
CGCAGCTTGTCCGCCTTGACGAGAGAACCGGCCCTCGCCTGCCCTGCGTCACACCCGGAACCGGGCGGCGTGGCTGCCGATCTCGTCGAGGCTTTCCACGCTCGCGCCGGCCCGTTCCAGGGTCTCCCGCAACTGCCGGCCGCCGACCCCGCCCGGCACCGCGAGAAGAAGGCGGTGCCCGTCCGTGACAGCTGCGCGCGCCACCACCTCGCCGTAGAGGTCCTGCAGGGCACGGGCGCTCTCGGGAGACCAGCTCTCCAGCCGGGCCGCATGGAGCACCCAGTCGCGCTGGGCCGCGGCCGGATCGTCGAGGGGGTTGGCCACCACGAAGACCGGGGTTCCGGCGGGATGGGTCGGCCGCTCGATGAAGGGCAGGCGCGCGATCACCTTGGGCCGGCCTTCACCGACGAGACCCTCCCACCACGGCGCCTCCGGGCTCGGCGGTGCGGAACCTTCGGGGTCGAGGCGGAAGATGCCGAGATCGCCGCGCGAGGCGGCCAGGGCCTCGACCACCGCCGCGCAGGTGGGATGCGGCCGGTAGGGCACCGTGAATCCGAAATGGAATCGCGCCGAGTCGCGCATCGGTGCGTCGCCGCCGGACACGTCGGCATGAACGCTGAACGGGGCCTGGACCCAGGTGAAGGTGGCGATGATGACGCGCCATATCCCCTCCACGGTGTCGAGGGGGAGGAGCCCGCGATGGCGCTCGGCCACGCGCCGCATCATCGAAGCCTCGCGGCCGGGCCGGAAGGCGGAGCCGCTGGCCGAGGTGCGCTTGACCGCGATGAGCCGGTCGATGATCGAGCCGCGCTGGATCAGCAGGGCGTGCATCTCCGCGTCGATCCGGTCGATCTCGGCGCGCAGCTCGGCGAGGTTGTCGAGGGGCGGTGCGGGTCTCGTGGTGAAGCGCATGCGGGCTGTCGCGTCCGGCGGCGGGTATGGATCGGGTATGGATCTTGCCGACCCCGCATGAGGGAGACGGCCGATCGTGTCTACGTTTCCCGAAGCCCGAGGACCAGAGCACCGGTTGTGACCTTCTCGCGCGCGGCCCCTTTCGTTGACGCCCGTGCATACGCACATTACGCCCATCGCTACCCGGCTTCGTCGGGCACCGATGGGAATGGACCTTCGCGAAACGTCGATGGAGCGGCACCCGGCTGTTTCTTCGCATCTCCGCGGAAGCAAATCGGCGAATGACGCGCGAAGACGCCTGATGACCATGTCGCTCGATAGTCTCGCAAAGCCCGACGACGGCAATACCCGGCCGGAGGGCATCCCGGCGGATGCGCCGCTCTCCCGCGACCCGCGAAGCCCGGTGGCCCTGTTCGGGCTCGACGAACCCCTGGCGATGGATGCCGGCGTCGATCTCGCGCCGTTCCGGATCGCCTACCAGACCGCCGGCACCCTCAATGCCGACCGGTCGAACGCGGTGCTCATCTGCCATGCGCTCACCGGGGACCAGCATTTCGCCCATACCCATCCGGTGACGGGAAAGCCCGGCTGGTGGGAGACGCTGGTGGGACCGGGCAAGCCCGTGGACACCGATCGCTACTTCGTCATCTGCTCGAACGTGATCGGCTCCTGCATGGGCTCCACGGGGCCGGCCTCCACCGATCCCGCAACGGGCAAGCCCTACGGCCTCGATTTTCCCCTGGTGACGATCCGCGACATGGTGCGGGGCCAGGCGATGCTCCTCGACCGGCTCGGCATCCGCGACCTGTTCCTCTGCGTCGGCGGATCCATGGGCGGCATGCAGGTGCTGCAATGGGCGGCCCTCTACCCGGACCGGGTTTTCTCGGCGCTTCCCATCGCCACCGGCGCCCGCCACTCGGCCCAGAACATCGCCTTCCACGAGGTCGGCCGTCAGGCGATCATGGCCGACCCCGCCTGGGCGGAAGGACGTTACCTCGAAGCCGGCACGCGCCCCGCCAAGGGACTCGGGGTGGCGCGGATGGGCGCGCATATCACCTACCTCTCCGAGCCGGCCCTGCACCGCAAGTTCGGCCGCCGCTTCCAGGGCGGGTCCGCGCCGACCTTCTCGTTCAACGCCGATTTCCAGATCGAGAGCTACCTGCGCCACCAGGGCCTGAGCTTCGTCGAGCGGTTCGACGCCAACGCCTACCTCTACCTGACCCGCGCCATGGATTACTTCGATCTCGCGGCCGATCATGGCGGGGTGCTCGCCAACGCATTCCGGAACACCAGGACGCGGTTCTGCGTGATGTCCTTCACCTCCGACTGGCTGTTTCCCACGGCGGATTCCCGCGCCATCGTGCATGCGCTGAACGCGGCCTCGGCCTCGGTCGCCTTCGTCGAGGTCGAGAGCGACAAGGGGCACGACGCCTTCCTCCTCGACGAGCCGGTGATGTTCAACGCCGCCAAGGGCTTCATCGACGCCGCCGCCCGGGCAAGGGGCTTGTGACGCCGGTGAGTCGCGTGGCCCCCGCCCCCTGGAGCACGACCGACACGCTGCCGCGGAGCGACGGCGCCCGCGTCGACCATCTCGTCGTGCTCGGCCTCGTCCCGCCCAGCGCCCGCGTCCTTGATATCGGCTGCGGCGACGGCACGCTCCTGGCGCTGCTGCGCGACCGGCGCGGCGTCGACGGGCGCGGCATCGAACTTTCCCGCGAAGGCGTCAATGCCTGCCTCGCGCGCGGCCTGCCGGTGATCCAGGGCGACGCCGATACCGATCTCGCCAATTATCCCGACGACGCCTTCGACGTGGTGGTCCTGTCCCAGACCATCCAGGCGACGCGCAACCCGCGCATCGTCTTGGAACACCTGCTGCGGATCGGCCGGCAGGTGGTGATCTCGTTCCCGAATTTCGGCCATTGGCGGGTCCGCTCGGAACTGGCCTTCCGGGGCCGGATGCCGGTGACCGAGCTGATGCCGGAGGAATGGTACGAGACCCAGAACATCCACCATTGCACCATCCGCGACTTCGTCGGCCTATGCCGGACCGTGGGGGCCGAGATCGAGAAGGCCACTGCGCTCGACGCGCGCGGCCGGCCGATGCGGATCTCCATGCCGTGGTGGGTCTGGAACCTGTTCGGCGCGCAGGGAGTGTTCCTCCTGCGGCGCGGCGACGGAGCGTCGTCCGACCCGACATAGGGCGATCCGGACGCCCTCCAGCTAAGCGAGGGTTCGGCTGCCGCTGCCCGGCATGCGGCAATCTCCACCGATGGCCTGCATGGACGACATCCGGCATGAGGGGCGGCCGATGGCGCAGGAGGAGACATCCTATTGAGATTTGGGGATCGAGACCGGACTCGAGCGGAAGAGTCGCGTTCGCCGACGATCATGCATTTGCAGCAGGCATCGAGCGGCCGGTCCTTCGCCCTGCAGCTGCTCATCGTCCTGGTCCTGCTCGTCACCGCGCAGACCTATGACGGATCGATTCACGGTCTGGGACACTGGATCGTCCTGTCCGTCTATGCCGGGGCCTCGATCCTCCTGGCGCTGCTCAGCCTGCGAACGGCACCGGGTACCGGCATCCCCGTGGGCCCGAGCCGAGGATGGCTCGGCTGGGGCTCGACCCTCCTCAATGCCAGCGTCGCGATCTACGTCCTCGTCGAGCACATGTTTCTGGGCGCCGCCGACACGGAGGAGGCAGCCGCCGCGGTCAGCCGGATCCCGGCCTTCCTGATCCTGCTGCAGACCGCGCTCACCATGCGCGTCTGGCACACCTGCCTCTTCGCCGGTCTGGTGACGGCGGGGTGGGGCGGCGCCATCCTGTTCGTCTATCTCTCGCCAGAGAGCCATCATCTCGGACCGCACGTCACCCTCGACGAGGAAGTTCCGGGGCTTCTAACCTTCATGGTCGCCAGCCTCGTGGTCCTCGACGGTGTGCGGCGGCTGACTTGGGCGGTGGCGGCGACGTTCCGGCTGGAGCGAGAGCGCCTGATCCTCACCCGGTTCGTCCCGGCCGCCGTCGCCGAGGATCTGGCGCAAGGCGGCGGCCCGGGCGAAGTCCAGGAGCGTCATGCCTGCCTGTTCGCCCTCGACATCCGCGGCTTCTCGGCCCTGACGCGGACACGGCCTCCCCAGCAGGTGGTGGAGGTCCTCATGGAGATGCGCGCCCTGACGCATCGGGCCGTGACGGAACGCGGCGGCATCATCGACAAGTATATCGGCGACGGTGTGCTGGCGCAGTTCCTCGTCGGCCCTCCCCAGGCGCAGGCGCGCGCGGCCTTCACCTGTGCCGAGGCAGTCCAGCTGCGGCTGGCGGCCCTCAACCGGCGCCTCGCGGAGAAAGGCCTTCCCTCGTTGCGCGTCACCATCGCGCTGCATGCCGGCGACGTCCTCGTCGGCGTCTTCGACGACGGTCATCGCGCGGAATTCACCGTGCTCGGCCCGGCGATGAACACCCTCGCGCGCATCGAGGCGCGGGCCAAGGCCGTGGACCTCCCGATCGCCATCTCGGAGGATTTTCGCGATCTCCTTGCCGGCTCCGGGGCGAGCGGTCTCAACTGGATCTCGGCCGGGACGGTGAGCGAGGCCTCCGGGCCCCGGCTCTACGCCGTCGCGCGCTGAATCGTATCCGGCCCGATGCCATCGGCAGACTCGTCACTTAATCCCGCATGGTTCGTGTGCCGTGACACGTCATGAAGGAAAAAGACTTCCTATATCAGTTTCATACAGAGTGAAGCGGGCCAAACATCTGGTCTGCACTGTAAAGGAACTTATTAAACGCCATGATGAACCGTATCGCCGCCGTCGCTACCGCTCTTGTGCTTGGCGCTGCTTCGATCTCTTCTGCAACGGCGTTCGAGCGCCCCTCGCGCTACACCGCTTTCTCGCCCTACGACGTCACCGAGACCGGCTCCCTCAGGGAGGTCAGCCGCCCGCCCGCCTATCTGGGCTGCCCGATGAGCTCGGCCGCCGAAGGCAATGCCAACCAGCAGAATTTTCCGGTCCAGCAATACGGTCAGACCTCTGGCGGAAACCGCTGCTGATCGTTTGAGACGAGAGGGACGAACATGGTTCTGAAGGGCTTTTCCTACGCCATGATCGGTGCCTTTGCGGGCGGCCTGATCTGGACGATCGTCGGCACCGCGAGCGTCTTACTGGCCTCGTAGGTCGGATCTTTCACCAAGACCGGAACGCTGTGCGGCGGGGCGAGAGCCCCGCCGTTTCCATGTCAGGGATCGCGCCGGATCTCCAAGGTGGCGACCTCGTAGGTGATCGCCGCCCCTCCCCTTTCGAACTGTCGGATGACCGTCCGCAATGCGCCGGGCGAGAGGGGACGGACGGTGCCCGGCGTTCCCGCCCCGATGGCGCGAAGCGAGCGGAGGAAGGCCCGGCCGTCCGCGTGCTTCTCGACGACCGGCTCCAGGAACAAGTTACTCGTGCAGCCGGCAAATTGTAGTCGGGCCAGGGCCTTCGCCGTCGGATAGGACGGCGTGGCGGGGCGATGGCCGACGGCCTCATGCGCCTCGTGCCATTCGCGGAATGTGCCGGACGCCAGGGTCGTCACCGCGAGGAACCCGCCGGGCGCCAGCAGACCGGCGAGGCGGCCGAGCGTGCCCTCCAGATCCTCGAACCATTGCGCTGCCAGGCTCGAACAGATCAGGTCGAAGCCCGGCGCCAGGCAGGGCCGCTCGCCGTCCATGACGAGAAACGCCAAATTCGGCCGAGGCTGCATGCGCTCGCGCGCCCGCCGGATCATGGCGGGTGCCAGATCGGAGGCGAGCATCATGCCGGGCTTCACCTGAGCGAGGACGGCCTGCGTGAGGAAGGCGGTGCCGCAGCCGATCTCGAGAATGCGTGGCGATGGGGCGAGGGGCAGGAGGGCGATGCGTTGCGCCAGCCGTCCAGCGACCTCCGCCTGGATGATTCCGGCGGCATCGTAATGATCTGCCCCGTCGAAGGCCCGGGCCACAGCCTGTTTCCAGGGACGCATCGGTGCCGTCAGCGGGGTCATCGGTGAGGCTGCGATAGCGTGGGTGGAGGGCGCGGTCGAGGGGCCGCCCGAGGCTGTCTGCGACGCAGCCTCCTTCGTCATCCACACTCCTCCACAGGGGTGCGATCGCTCCGCATCGTTGACGAACGCTTTACGAAAAGCTGCCCATTGTTCCGATATGTGGCGTAGCGTACTCGCGTTTTCCGTTCTCGGCCTCATTGGCGCAGGTCTCACCGGCTGTGGACGCAGCCCGTTCGAGAGCCGTGAGCCTTGGCGCGACCAGACCGAACAGGCCTGCAACGCCAAGCGGCTGGTGGAGACCACCGAATTCGTGACGCCGGTGAAGGAGATCGCCGGCCCGGGTGTCTGCGGCATGCTGCAGCCATACCGGATTACCCGTCTCGGCAAGGGCTCGGTCGTACTCAAGCAGCGGATGACTCTCGCCTGCCCGGCCCTGGCTGAGGCCGAGGCATGGCTGGCCGACACGATCCAGCCCGCCGCCAACCTGTATTTCGGTCAGCCCGTGGCGGAGATCAACGCGGGCTCCTATGCCTGCCGTGGTCGCAACAACCAGGCCGGGGCCAAGCTCTCGGAGCATTCGTTCGGCAATGCCGTCGACATCATGTCGTTCAAGCTCGCCGACGGCTACGTCATCACCGTGAAGGGCGGCTGGCGCGGCACCGAGGCCGAGCAGGGCTTCCTGCGCGAGGTCTTCATCGGCGCCTGCGCACGCTTCTCCACCGTGCTCGCCCCCGGCTCCAACGTCTTCCATTACGACCATATCCATGTGGATCTCGCCCGGCACGATCCGCGCGGCCTGAAGCGTATCTGCCAACCGCTGCTGAAATTCACGCCGCAACTCGGCGCCGATGGCGTGCCTCGGCCGGTCTCGCGGCCTCGCCCGGTCGAGCGCCAGCCCGCCGCGCCGCAGGCCCCCGTCGATATCGAGGAGGACGATCCCTACGGCGTCTCGCCGATGTCCTCGAACCGGCACCCGGCGCGGACGAGCCCGCAGGTCGCCCGCGCTCCCTCCCCTGCCCTCTCCGCTGCCGTTCCGTCCGCCCGCGCGCCCTCGGCCTATGCCTCCACGCCGGTGACCCGTCCGGCGCCGCGCCCGCAGACGTCCCGTCTCGCGGCGGCACCCACCTATGACGAACCCGCGCCGGGATTCTCGGCCGAACCGCTCTCCCTCGCCGCGCCCGGCCTCTCGGACCCGATCTACTGAGGGCCGGACTGTGTTCCGGCTGCCCCAGGCCGGAGCGAAAGCGACGACGCCACAGCCCTTCCGCTTGACACCGCTCGACGAGACGCCATCGTCCCGGAATGAACGGACTCCAGCGAAAAGACGCCGGCATGCGCCCGAATTCTCTCGTCACCGCCCTGGCCCTCGGCCTCGTCCTCGCAGGCAGTCTGCAACCTGCCTTCGCCCGCTCGGGCCGCGAGGAGATCACCCCAGCCGAGGAGCGTGAGTTCCCGTTCGATGGCGACATCCCCGGCTGCCAGGATTCTTCGGTGCTGGAGAAGGTGTCGAGCCAGTTCGCCGAGAAGGAGGCGAAGTTCTGGAACTCGAGCCTCACCATCGTGGGCTATGACCGGATCGAGCGGACCGCGTGGCGCCCCTGGGGGCTCGACACCTATCCCCGCCGGTTCTGCAGCGCCGTGGCGACCACCTCGGACGGGATCAAGCGCAAGGTCGATTACTCCGTGCGCGAAGGTCTCGGCCTGATCGGCGCAAGCTGGGGGGTCGAGTTCTGCGTCCACGGCCTCGACCGCAACCTCGCCTACGCCTACGCCACGGCCTGCCGCGAAGCCCGTCCGTGAGACGTGCCTCGGCGCTCGCCGTACTCTTCCTGACGGCGTTCGCCGGAACCGCGCAGGCCCAGGGCTACGGACGCGGCGGCACGCCCGGCGAGTTCGATTTCTACGTGCTGGCCCTGTCCTGGTCGCCGACCTATTGCGAAACGGCCGGACGGCGTGACGCCGACGGCCAGTGCCGGCCGGGTCGCGGCCTCGGCTTCGTCGTCCATGGGCTGTGGCCGCAATATACGCGGGGCTACCCGTCCGACTGCTCTTCCGTGGAACGCTCTCCCACCCGCCAAGCCATGGACGTGGCAGGTGAAGTTTTTCCCAGCGAGGGACTGGCTCGCCACGAATGGCGCAAGCACGGCACCTGCTCGGGCCTCGACCCGATGTCGTATTTCAAGGCTACCGCCCAGGCGCGGCAGGCGGTGACGATCCCGGCCGCCTTCGCCAAGCCCGATTCCGATACCCGCATCGCTCCCGTCGACATCGCCCGTCAGTTCGTCGCGGCCAATCGCGGGCTTCGTCCTGATATGATGTCGGTCACCTGCACCCGGGGAGAGTTGCAGGAGGTGCGGGTCTGCTTCACCAAGGACCTGCGCGGCTTCACGCCCTGCCCCGAAGTGGCGCGGCAGAATTGCCGTGCGGGCGAGATCGCCGTCGACGCGAGCCGGTGAGGCCAGGAACCTGCGCCCATGAATTACAGGCACGCCTTCCACGCCGGCAACTTCGCCGACGTGCTCAAGCACCTCGTGCTGACGCGCGTGCTCCATCATCTCCAGGCCAAGCCCACGGGCTTTCGCGCCATCGACACCCATGCGGGCCTCGGTTTCTATGACCTCACCGGTGACGAGGCGGGCCGTACCGGCGAGTGGCATGATGGCTGGGGCCGTCTCGAGACCCCCTTCCTCGAAGAGGTGGAGGCGCTGTTCGGCCCCTATCGCGAGGCGGTCGCCGCCACGCAGGCACGCCATGGGGCGACTATCTATCCCGGCTCTCCGGCGATCATCCGCGAATTCCTGCGGCCCAGCGACCAGGGCGTCTTCGTCGAGTTGCACCCGGCCGATGCCGAGCTCCTGCGCGAACGCTACAACCAGGATCCGCGCACCAAGGTGATGCATCTCGATGGCTGGACCGCCCTCAACGCGCTGATCCCGCCCCCCGAGCGGCGCGGGGTCGTGTTGATCGACCCGCCTTACGAAGAACTCGGCGAGGTCGACCGGCTTGGCGCGGCTCTTGCCAAGGCCGTCGCGAAATGGCCGACGGGCATCTATCTCGGCTGGTATCCGATCAAGGATGTCGGCCTCATCGACCGCATGGTGGCGGAACTGGACCGTTCGCTCTCCCGGCCCGCCCTGCGTATCGACCTGATGATCTCGGAGCCGTATCCGAACCGCCTCAATGGCAACGGCCTCATCGTCATCAATCCGCCCTGGCGTCTCGCCGACGAGGCGGCCCTGTTCCTGCCCGCTCTAGCCGAGCGGCTGGCGCGCGGAGATTACGGGGCCTTCCGCTGCGACGCGTTCGGCGTCGAAGCTTGAGTTCTTCCCTGAAGGTCGTCCCATCGATGGATTCCGCGATTCCCATCGCCAGCGCGGCGATTCCGGGCAGCGTCGAGACGATGCGTCTCGTCCGTTATGACGACGCCTACTCGATCATGGTCGGCAGCGCCGAACTGATGAACGACCGGCACCGCGATTCGGAGCGGGCCCTGGCCACGGTCACCTGCGCGCGGCTCGAGGGAAATCCGGCGCCGAAGATCTTGATCGGCGGGCTCGGCATGGGGTTCACTCTGCGTGCGGCCCTCGACGCTCTCGGCCCCAAGGCGGAAGTCGTCGTGGCCGAACTGATGCCGGCGGTCATCGCCTGGGCGAACGGACCGCTTGCCCATCTCTTCACCGGGAGCCTCGACGATCCGCGCGTGACCCTGGTCGAGGCCGATGTGAACCGCCTCATCCAGTCGGGACAGGCTCAGTTCGATGCCATTCTCCTTGACGTCGACAATGGCCCCAAGGGGCTGACGCGCCGGGAGAACGACCGGCTCTACGATGGCTGGGGTCTCAAACGGGCACATTACGCGCTGCGGGAGGGGGGAATCCTGGCCGTCTGGTCCGGTGGGCCGGACCGCCGGTTCAAGAAGCGGCTCCGGCGCTTCGGCTTCGATGTCGAGGAACACCGCTATCCCGCCCATCCCGGCGGCCGCCGTCACGTGCTCTGGATCGCCGTGAGGACGAACGCATAGGCCGAAGCGGGCCGGCGGAACGGGTAGCCCCGTCGGCGGCCCGCCTCGATCTTATCGATCTCAGTAATTGTAGGACCGGCGCGGATAGGCCTGGTTCGGTGCGTAGCCGGCTCCACGCTGCTGCACCCGCGATCCGTACTCGATCTCGCGCTGCTGCTTGGCGCGGCGATTGGCGAGATAGCGACCGCCGATGCAGCCCGCGACCGCGCCCACCACGCCGCGCTCGGCGAGGTAATGCCCGGCGAGGCCACCGATGATCGCGCCTTTAATGCAGCCTTTGGCTTCGGCCGCTCCCGTGCTTGCCACAGTGAGCAGCGCCAGGGCCGAGAGCGTTGCAACGATGCGCATGATCATCCTCCACGATTTTGCTGGGAGGAAACACCGGCCCGGAGCTTAGCGTTCCGGGCGCGGTTCAGCGGGATGACGAGAAACCGCGTTGCGCGGCGCCCTGGCCTCAAGCGGCGACGCGCCCTTCCAGCGGGAACACCTTGGCGGGGTTCATCAGCCATTTCGGGTCGAACACATTGCGGACCCGCATCTGCTGGTCGAGGTCGACCTGCGCATACTGGAAGCGCATGAGCTCGCGCTTCTCGATGCCGACGCCGTGTTCGCCGGTGAGGCAGCCGCCGACCTCGACGCAGAGCTTGAGGATCTCGTCGCCCGCGGCCTCCGCCTTCTGCAATTCGCCCGGCTTGTTGATGTCGAAGAGGATGAGGGGATGCAGGTTGCCGTCGCCTGCATGGAACACGTTGGCGACGCGAAGCCCCTTGTCGGCGCAGATCGCGCCGATGCGCTCCAGCACCAGCGGCAATTGCCCGGTGGGAATCGTGCCGTCCATGCAGATGTAATCCGAGATGCGGCCCGTGGCGCCGAAGGCGGATTTGCGTCCCTTCCAGATCGCGGCGCTCTCGGCTTCGGATTTCGAGACCCTGATGCTGGTGGGCCGGTAGTCGCGGGCGATCGCCTCGATCCGGGCCAGCATCGCCTCGCATTCCTCGTCCGATCCTTCGACCTCGATGATCAGCATCGCTTCGGCGTCACGCGGATAGCCGGCCTGGGCGAAATCCTCGGTGATGAGGATCGCCTCGCGATCCATATATTCCATGGCTACCGGGATGATGCCGGCGGCGATGATCGCGGCGGTGCAGGCGCCCGCATCCTCCACCGAGGAGAAGCCGATCAGGGCCGGGCGCGCGCCCTCGGCCGCGCGCAGGATCCTCACCGTCGCTTCGGTGACGATGCCGAGCTGCCCTTCCGAGCCGCAGATCAGGCCGAGGAGATCGTAGCCGGCGCTGTCGAGATGGGCGCCGCCGATCTCTGCCACGGTGCCGTCGCTCATCACCAGGGTGACACCCAGGAGGTTGTTGGTGGTCACGCCGTATTTCAGGCAATGCGCGCCGCCCGAATTCATCGCGATGTTGCCGGCAATGGTGCAGGCGAGCTGGCTCGACGGGTCCGGCGCGTAGAAGAACCCTTCATGGCTGACCGCCCCCGAGATGGCGAGGTTGGTGAGGCCCGATTCAACCCTGGCCACCCGGTTCTCGAAATCAACGTCCAGGACGCGGGTCATCTTGGCGACGCCGAGGATGATCGCGTCTTCCTGGGCGATCGCTCCGCCGGCGAGGGAGGTGCCGGCGCCGCGCGCCACCACCCGTACGCCGTTGGCGTGGCAATAGGCCATCACGGCAGAGACCTCGGCCGTGGTCGAGGGCAGGACCACCGCGAGTGGCATCTTGCGGTAGGCCGTCAGCCCATCGGTCTCGAAGGCACGGCGCTCATCCTCGGTCACGATCAGGGCCTCCGCCGCGACGAGGGGGCGCAGGCCGGCGATGATCGTTTCGCGGCGAGCGAGAATATCGGGATCGGGGGTGGGGAAGGCGATCGACATGGGGCGGGCGCTCCTCGATGGATCGGCCTGTCTTCAGCCACCGCTCAGCTTGGAAGGACTAAAAACGAGCCTTGAACCGTTCAGGACAATGGAATTGGAAGATATCTAAACGATAACCGGTTTCGATGCATCAGGATCGGGTGTGTCGACGTTGTCTGAAGGCGAAATGGAGAGGTGTCGGCTTCGTTTCGCCGCACGGACCGCGAGGCGAGTTTGGAACGTTCCCAGTCTCGATCTGTTCTAAAACCAAAAGCTCTGCCATAAGCTCGGCTGGCTCATGCTGCCCAATGGAGGAAAAATCATAATGCGTCACCTCATCCTCGGCGCCGCCCTCGCGCTCATGCTCCCGATCTCCGCCCAGGCTCAGGAAGCCGGCGACGCGGCAGCCGGCGAGAAGGCTTTCGCGCCTTGCAAGGCCTGCCACAATTTCGTGAAGAACGGCGTCGGCCCCGATCTGAAGGGCGTCGTGGGCCGCAAGGCCGGCACTTACGAGGGCTACAGCTACTCGGCCGCTCTCAAGGGCTCGGGCATCACTTGGGACGAGGCGAACCTCAAGGAGTGGCTGAAGGACCCGAAGGCGAAGGTGCCCGGCAACAAGATGGTCTATCCCGGCCTCAAGGACGACAAGAAGCTCGCCGACGTGATCGCCTACCTCAAGACCCAGAACTGAGAGCGTTCCCCGATCCTCAGCCGGATCGGAATCAGCGATCGAGAGGCCGCTTCCCCGCAGGGGAGGCGGCCTTTTTCATGCCCTTGCCCCTCGCCCGGAGACGACGGTTTCCGCCATGGCGTCGGCCACGTTGTCGTGAAGCGCGCCGCGCAGCATCACGAGGGATTCGAGGAGCGCGTGCCGTGCCTCCTCCGACATTCCCGTCAAGGCGCCGGCGAGGCCGGGCACGCAATCCATCCGCCCCTGCAGTTCGCGGCCCTTCGGCGTCAGGAAGATGCTCACTTGGCGCTCGTCGGCCCGGTCGCGGGCGCGGCGGACATGGCCCGATGTCTCCAGCCGCTTGAGAAGAGGCGTGAGCGTTCCGGAATCGAGGAATAGGCGCGTGCCGATCTCCTTCACCGTCAGCCCCTCCTGTTCCCAGAGGACGAGGAGGACGAGGTACTGCGGGTAGGTCAGATCATGGGCGGCCAGCAGGGCACGGTAGGCACGACCGAAAGCGTGAGCCGCAGAATAGACCGCGAAGCAAAGCTGGCCGTCGACCCCCCTTTCGGCGACCGGGACGTCCTGGGATTCAGAGGTCTGCGTGGTGGTCCGGCCCGCCATTCGTGCGGCCTCCTTCATGTCGGTCGGGTACGGTGTCGGGTCCGAGCCGAGTACCCTATCTAATTGATAATGCGGAATGGTCACCAACGTTCGCGGTAATTCCGCATCATGGTTGCGCGCAATCGGGTTTGGTGCCATATGGAATATCAGTTGCGCGCAACCGAGTTTCGCTCACCCGCGGATCAGTGGTGGCGAAGATTTCTTCGTTAAAGGAACGAAGCCTCGCCGAACCCCCGTTCCAGACGCAATCCCTATTTCATACCCAGCAGAAAGTACCCCCGATGAAGGCGCTCTACACCGCTCATGCCCACGCCACCGGCGGCCGTGAAGGTTCGGCCTCCACCGACGACAAGGCCGTCGATGTCACCCTCGTGACGCCGAAGGAACTCGGTGGTGGCGGCGGCAACGGCACCAATCCCGAGCAGCTCTTCGCCACCGGCTATGCCGCATGCTTCCTCGGCGCGATCAAGTTCGTCGCCGCCAAGGACAAGCTGAAGATCCCCGAGGACGCCAAGGTCGAATCCTCGGTGGGCATCGGCCCGCGCGACGACGGCGAAGGCTTCGGTCTCGTCGTCACCCTCAAGGCCACCCTGCCGGGCATCGAGCGGGACAAGGCCGAGGATCTGGTGAAGCGCGCCGATGTGGTGTGCCCCTATTCCCACGCCACTCGCGGCAACATCCAGGTCGATATCAGCGTCGCCTGAACCTGCCCGAGCGAAGCCGGAGGAGTCTTCCTCCGGCTGTCAGGCCGTCGTTACGATGAGGACGGTTCCCTCGATGCCGGTGACCCGGATCCGGGTGCCGGCCGGTGCGTCGGCACCGGAGACGCGCCACACGGTGTCGTTCACCCTGATCCGCCCGACCCCTTCGGTAATGGCGGTATCGAGGCGAAACTCCTGGCCGATCAGCCCGTTCGCACCCCGATTGAGACTGTTGGGCCGTCCGGCCATCCGCTTCTGCGCGAGGATGACGAGCCCCACCGAGAGGCCGGCGAAGAACAGGATCTGAGCTTGCCAGGGCATGGGCACGAGGGCTGTCTCCAGCCCCGTGATCATGGCCGCGATGCCGAGCCAGACCAGGAACACGCCCGAGATCGCGAGCTCCGCTCCCATCAGGATCAGCCCGATCAGGACCCAGGTCCAGACCGGCCCCAGAGCGCTCAGGATGTCGAGGTTCACGAGGAGCTTCCGCTGCTCGGCCCGACCTTGGGCGGGAGGCCGGAGCTCTTGCGCGTCTGCGCCGCTCCCTCGCCGAACACGCTACGGGTGATCTCGGCGATGCCACCCAGGGTGCCCGCGAGGGAGGCCGCCTCGATCGGCACCACCACCACCCGCTGGTTCGGCGCTGTCGCCAGGGCCTTGATCGCGTCCACGTATTTCTCGGCCACCAGGAAGTTCGCCGCCGCCAGATCGCCCTCGGAGATGGCCGCGCTGATGAGGCCGGTCGCGCGCGCCTCCGCCTCGGCGCTGCGCTCGCGCCCCTCCGCGTCGCGGAAGGCAGCTTCGCGCCGGCCCTCGGCTTCGAGGATGGCGGATTGCTTACGCCCTTCGGCGCGCAGGATATCGGCCTGCCGATGGCCCTCGGCTTCGAGTACGGAGGCACGCTTCTCGCGCTCGGCCTTCATCTGGCGCGCCATGGCGCCGGCGAGATCGGCGGGCGGCAGGATGTCCTTGATCTCGATGCGAGTCATCTTCACGCCCCAGGGCGAGGAGGCCGCGTCCATGACATGGAGCAGGCGCTCGTTGATCTCGTCACGGTGCGACAGCAGCTGGTCGAGGTCCATGGAGCCGACGACGGTGCGGATGTTGGTCATCGTCAGCGTCATCATCGCGGTTTCGAGGTTCGAAATTTCGTAGGACGCCTTGGCCGCGTCGAGCACCTGGTAGAACACCACCGCGTCGATCTTCACCCCCGCATTGTCGCGGGTGAAGGCCTCCTGGCTCGGCACCTCGATGACCTGCTCCATCACGTTCACGCGCCGGCCTATCCGCTCCACATACGGTGCGATCAGGCCGAGCCCGGATTCCAGGGTGCGCGAGTACCGGCCGAACCGCTCCACCGTGTAGACGTGGCCCTGCGGGATCACGTTGATGCCGATGGCTAGGGTGACGACCACCAGGATCACGAGCGCCACCGCCACCACGCTCAACCCGATCGAGAGATCCATGCCTGTCCCCACATCCCTTCAAGGAAGGGCATTGAGGCCGAGCGTCTTCCCCTATGCAAGGTGAATCATCCTCGCGTCAGCGCGCCCAAACTCCGAGGCGCTCCGTCCGCGCACGGTCTTCGGCGGCGACGAGATCGGGAGTGGCTTCCGAGGAGGCACGGCCACCGCCGTTGAAGAGCACGACTTCGGACAGGTCGCGGCCTTCCACCGCGCAGAGATAGGCCGCACTTCCGGCGACCGGCTGGCACGTTACCGGGCGGCCGGCGAGGTAGCGGGTGAGTTCCTCCGGCTGCCCGCCACGGACCCATTCCACACCGAACAAGCGAACGAGCTTGCCGCCGACGCGCAGGGTTGCGGTGTCGATCACTTCGGTCTTGCCGGTGACGGCATTGGACGGCTGTGGGGGATTGGCCCGGCTCTCCTCGGCCGAGGGCGGGCTCGGCTCTTCGGCGGGAATCCCGGGGGGCGTCGCCGGCGGAACGGTCTCACGCGGGTTGGTCATGGTGGATGGCTGGTTCTGGGCCTGCTGCGTTTGGGGCGGCTGCGTCGGCGGGGCCGAATCCTGTGCCCTCGTTTCCTGGCGCGGAGCTTCCGCATCCGGTGCGGAGGCCGGCCTGTCTTCCCCACCGCCCTGGGTGAGGAGCAAGATGAGGGCGAGGCTGCCAAACAGTCCCGCGCCTGCGAGCACGCTCGGCCGGGTCAGGATCGTGCCGTCATCCCGCCGAAGGCGACGGACCCGGTCACCGGCGCGGGCGAGCAGCCCGGGCCAGCGGGCTGGTTGCGCTCCTTGGCCTGGGGTCGCCAGAGGAGACGTCGTGCCGTTCTTTGCAGCGAGGCCCGAGAGACGCTCACGAGCGATGGCGACGGTCTCGCGGGCCCTGTCGCCGAAGGAGGCCCCGATGCGCATGCCGCGCTCGCGCAGACTCGGTTGCGGCCCGGCGCCTTGCCCGTCGCTCGGGCGATCGGCCAGGGAGTGGCGGACGTTGTTCAAAGTGCCCGCCAGGGTCGCCGAGACCGCAGCCGCGGCGGACCTTCCCCTGGCGACCGAACGGGCCATCACGGAGCGGGCCAGCTCAGACTGCGTTTCCACGAACCGGGACGTGGCTGCCTTGATCTCGTCCGATGCGGTGGGCTCGGGCGGCACGTCCGCCACGGGTTCGGGTGGCACCGGCACGAACAGTGCCCCATGACGCTCCCGCAATTCGGCGAACAGCTCCGATAAGGTCAGGGGGCCGGTCTCGCCCTGCCGAGGTGTCCCGGAACGGTCGACGATTCGGTAGAAGGGCGGAGCGGATGTCGGCTCGACCACGGCCTCAGCCAAAAGCTGAAGCGTCCGCCGGGCCACCGGGAAAGCGTTCTGGCGCCGGATCTCCGCATCGATCAGGGATCTGACTGCCTCTCGGGCAGCCCGAGCAGCGACAATGGCCGGAGCCTCGGCCTCGTCGGACGGATTCGTTTTCGAAGCCTTGCCGGTGGCGCGCGTCTTGTCGGCGGCGCGTGACGTGTCCGTTGCGCGTGTCTTTGGGGCGGTCGCGATCATTGGTTCGACTGTGGCTCAGGCACCATGCCGTGTCGATACGGCCGCACTCAGCGGTCCAGGTGCGAAGCGGCGCAGGACGCGGCTCGACTCAGACACGATCACCGGGCGTAATCCGGCGAACGAAATCTCGAGGGTCAGTTCCGCCACGCCCTGCGAGCGGGCACCGTTCCTTGGGTTCGCGGCACGGAAATCGAAGGTCGAGCGCACGATACAGCTGCTCGTGTTGACACTGCAGGCAGTGCGCGGGGAGCCGTCCTGCACCACGTAGCGGCGGTCCGGCCAGCGTCGGACGAAGCGGCGCTTCTCCGCCATCACCGCCGTCAGCGACAGGGTGCGACCGTGGAAGCGGACATGATCGGCGTAGAAGCGTGGTGCTGCAGCGACCATGCCATCGCCGGGCTCAGAGATCGCGTCGAGATAATCCTCGTTCAGCCTTTGGGCCTTGCGTGCCCATTCGGGAAAGCGATCCTCGGAGGCCATCGCCAAGCTCGGGGGCGGTGCGCCGGGGGAGACGGTGAGGGGAAGCGCATTCGGCGGAACTTGCGAGAGCCGGCGGGGGGAATGCCTGGTCTCGGCGTGGCGGGTGCCACGACGAGCCCGCCGCGGTGCCTCCGCGCCTCTCTCCGCGACGGATGCGGCGCGCGTCGTGGTCTCGGGCTTCGCCGCCTGGGCCGGACTGCTCTGGGGGGCCTCCTGCACCGCCTGAGGGGAGACAGGTTTCGCCTCACTCTTGGGTTCGGGCTTCACATCGGCCTTGGCCGGGGGGTCGACCCAGGCCGGGCGCCCCTGCGCCTCGGCGCTGACCGTAGAGACCAGGGCCACGAGAAGGGCGGCCGAGCAGGTGGAGAACAATCCGTGGTGCATGGCATCTCACCGCTGTCGCGAACGACGTGGAAGGTGGGCACGACCGCATCAGAGCGCCCGGCCGAAGGAAAACGTCGAAGGGAAACGTCAGGGTCGGGTGTTCGGTTGCCCGCGTCGAACCGGGTCGTTCGCCAAAGGACCTCGCCCCGGCAAGAGACCTAGCATACCGCCGCGCCGACCGGTCGGGTCAGCCCCCGTTCCCCGCGCTATGCCCGTTGTTCCCAACGGTTGGCCGACATTCTCCGCCGAAGTTGCAGGCACGCTCTCTCCCTGGGAGCATCCTGTCCCCGGGGCGTTGCCGCCGATCTCCTGAAGCCGTTCTCCTGGGCATGACCTCTTGCCATCCTCGCGAGAGCGCCCACCTCTTGAGAGCTTGACGGGTCCGGGCCCCTCTGGCGGCCGAGGCGTCGGCCGCGATGTCGGACTCCTTCTCTGCCTTTGCGCTGACGCGGCGCGAACGCACCGGGGGGTTCTGACACACGTGGTTGTATCGATGATCTTTTGCGGCATCTCGGGATGCTCGTTTTCGGAGGTGGCCTCATGAGTGCCGCATCCACTCGCCGGGCCCTCCTCCTCGTCAATCCGAACGCTCGGAACGGCTCGTTTTCCCTCGACGCCGTGCGCGATTCCCTGCGCGCCGCCGGCATCGAGCCCTTCGAGCCGCCGGGCGATCCCGATTGCACGGCAGTGATCAAGCGTCACGCGAAGGAGTGCGATCTCGTCATCCTTGGCGGTGGCGACGGCACCATGAATTCGGCCGCCCCCGCTCTGGTCGAGACCGGATTACCGTTGGGGATCCTGCCGCTCGGCACCGCCAACGACCTCGCCCGCTCCCTCGGCCTGCCCACCGACCCGGTGGAAGCCGCCGAGCTCATCGGCACGGCGAAGCCCCAGGCGGTGGATCTCGGCTGGGTCAACGGCCGCTACTATTTCAACGTCGCGAGTATCGGCTTCTCCGCCGATCTTGCGGGTGACCTCACTGCCGAATCGAAGAAGAAATGGGGCACGCTCGGCTACGCCATCGCGGCCATGCGCGTCCTCAGACGGGTACGTCCCTTCACGGTCTATCTCGAACATGACGGACTGACCGAGACCATCACCACGATCCAGGTCTCGGTGGGCAACGGGCGCCACTATGGCGGCGGGATGACCGTGGAAGAGACCGCCACCGTCGATGACGGCAAGCTCGATTTCTACAGCCTGGAGGTCACTCATTGGTGGCGGCTCATCGCGCTGCTGCCGGCCCTCCGTCGGGGCACCCAGGGCAAAGCCGCCGACGTTCGTGCCTTCAACACCACCGAGATCGTAGTGAAGACGAAGAAGCCTCGTCCGGTGAACACCGACGGGGAACTCTCCACCTATACGCCGGCGCATTTCAAGGTCGTGCCCAAGGCCCTCCGGATCTTCGCGCCGGAACCTTCGGAGCGTCCCGGCATCGTGCCCGCCGCATCCTGATCTTCCACCGCTTTCCGACCTGACGACGTTCGAGGTTCTCTCCCCGTGGATTCGCTTCTTCAACTCGCCGCCGACCCGACCGCCTGGGTGGCGCTCGCCACCCTCATCGTGATGGAGGTGGTGCTCGGTATCGACAACCTGATCTTCATCTCGATTCTCACCAACAAGCTGCCGGCCCATCAGCAGACCAAGGCCCGCCGCATCGGCATCGGCCTCGCTCTGATCCTTCGCCTCGGCCTGCTCGGCACCGTCGCCTACATCGTCCACCTGACGCAGCCGGTCTTTGAGATCTTCGGCAAGGCCTTCTCCTGGCGGGACATGATCCTCATCGGCGGTGGCCTGTTCCTGCTATGGAAGGCGACGAAGGAGATCCATGAGACCGTCGATCCCGACGACGGCCACGAGGACGCGTCCGCCCCGGTGGCGCTGAGCTTCGCCACCGCTGTCGGCCAGATCCTGGTCCTCGACCTCGTCTTCTCCATCGACAGCATCATCACGGCTGTCGGCATGACCGATCATGTGCCGATCATGGTGATCGCCGTCATCACGGCCGTCACCGTCATGCTGCTGGCAGCCGACCCGCTGGCGCGCTTCATCGCCGCCAACCCCACCGTGGTGATGCTGGCTCTCGGCTTCCTCATCATGATCGGCATGACGCTGATCGCGGAAGGTTTCGGCGCCCATGTGCCGAAGGGCTATATCTACACTGCTATGGCCTTCTCGGCCGGCGTCGAGGGGCTCAACCTCCTCGCCCGGCGCCGGAAGCGCGGCAAGACCAGCGCGGGGTAGGGGCAAAGCCCCTCCCCTTCCGTTTCACGGGAAAACGAAGAAAGGCCCGACCGGGATAACGGTCGGGCCTTTCTTCGTTCGATCATCGATCGGTCTTGGCGGATGGGCTGAAACTTCGCTCGCTTGCCTACGCAGCTGGCTGACGGTCAGCGGCCAACGTCGCAGGTCGCTGACGCGTCTTCGTGACCGCCTACAGGATCGGCTCGCGTAGGGCCGAGGTCTCGCGGGCACAGATCGCCGCGTCCGGTGGCAAGCCTTCTTGCGAGAGGTTTTTTCCAATCTCCACCCGTGCCTTTTCGAGATCGGCCCGGAAGCCCGCATCGCCCTGGAGCGCGCTGATGACGACGCTGGCCGTGGTGCGTCCGGCCTCCACGTCGCTGGCCCAATGCACGCCGCAGACGATGCGGTTCTCGCCGTAAGCCTTGCCGCGCAGGAAGAACTGCGTGGCCTTCTCCGGCACCAGGGCCGCGAGGATGGATGCGTAGGCCCAGCCTTGAGTCGCGTGACTCGAGGGGAAGCTGAACGCGTCTCCGAGTTCGCGGGTCCGCGCCACGCAGATCTCCGCGTCGTTGCCGACGAAGGGACGCAGGCGGCGGTAATGTTCCTTGAGTGGGCGGGTGGCCCGGCTGATATCGAGGCGCGTGCGTTCGAGCAGCGTCATCAGGGCCGGCGAGCGGGACTGATCGATCTTGCGCCCGAGTACGCAGGCGAAATCATCGAGGATGGCCGAGGGGCCGTCCGCCACATCCGCCGTGGCGAGTTCCCAGCGCGCGCTACCCTTCAGGGCGCGGGTCGCCGAGAAGATGGTCTTATCTGCCGTTTCGGCAGCCGATTGACCCCGCGGGGGCGGGGGCAGGATCGCGACTGTATCGGGTGCTGTGGCGTCGGACAGATAGGGCGCGCGTGCCGGCATCCCCGGCGTCAACGGTGTCGCTGCGACGGCTGGCGCCGAACGAGGCTTTCCGCTCGTGGCTTTGGTGTCGGCGGGGTTCGGCTTGGGCGCCTGCGCCATGACGGGAGCCGCCATGAAGGCGCAGGACGTGAAGGCAAGCGACGCGAGAGCGGGAAGCAGAGGAGACATGGCAGCGGCTCAGGGTGAAATGCGTCGGGAATGGCAAGCGATAGGAGAGCCATAGGGTTCCTGAACGACACTCGTATGGCACTCGAAACGCATGACATTTCGCCATTCCGTAACGAATGTGCCCCTCGACGGCTGAGGGATCCCCCTAACGGATGCCCGCGCGGATCGCGGCGGCGACCTCCCACGGATATTCCTCGTGCGGGCTGAGGGCCCCCGGAACCGAAGCCTTGGCTACATGGCCGGCGGCGATGAGGGCGTCCATCTCGGCGCCGGACCGGCGTGGGGCGCGTTCGGGACGCAGGACCAGGATCGGCGGAAGCCCTTCGGCTTCGAACAGGGCCAGGAAGTCCTTGCGGGCCTTGAACGGGTCGAGCCCTCCGGTGACGAAGGCCGCCGTGCCGAACCGGCCACCCGACTGGAGCGTCACGGCATGTTTGTCGGCGATGATGCCCGGCGTGACGTGGTCCGGATCGGCATAGACATGCGCGCGCATCATCCGGCCGATCACCGGGGGACTTATATTGATGCGGTAGAGCGCCTCGCCGAGAAGCGGAAGCTCGATGGCCTTGCGGATCCCCGAGAGCCAGCCACGGCGCGCGTCGCCGAGCGCGGTGGGCAGCGGTCCACGCCATGTGGGAGCGACGAGAGCGAGCTGGTCGAACTGGCCTGGATGCCGTTGGGCGGCTGCCACGAGATAAGAGGCCGCATGACCCGCCGCGATGCCGATGGCGTAGGGGCCCGGCACGGCTGCGATCAGCGAATCCATGAAGGCATGGAAAGTCTCCGGCTCCATGGCGATGCGGGAACGCGGATGGTTGCCGAAGCCGGGCCAGTCGGGAATGAGGCAGCGGTAGTCGTGGCCTAGGATCTTGGCCAGGGGCCGCATCTCCGCCCGTGCTGAGATCGACGACAGGGCGGGCAGGAGCAGAGCGGCCGGGCCGCTCCCGACGATGTCGCACGGCGTCGGGACCTTGCGCTCCAGCACGTCGAGCTGAAAGCCACGGGTGGAGTGGGCAGGCTCGATCATCGCTGGCAACGCCTCATCCGGGACGGTCTGTATCGGACCGGAAATCTAACGCGCCGGTCGCTGCCGCATAGGCCGGCTCGGTGTCGCGCCAGGGCCGATGACGAGCGTCCGCCTCCCCTCTTTCCTCGATGGGAAAGAGGAGAGTGCCGATCTGCGTCTAATGCGAGCGCGTCTCAGGTCCGGAGCAGCTCGTTGATGGCGGTCTTGGAGCGGGTGCCGGCATCGACGCGCTTGACGATGACGGCGCAGTAGAGGCCGGGGCCGGGCGTACCGTCGGGCAGGTCCTTGCCGGGCGTCGTGCCCGAGACCACCACCGAATAGGGCGGCACGCGGCCATACATGACCTCGCCCGTGGACCGGTCGATGATCTTCGTCGACGCGCCGATATAGACGCCCATGGAGAGCACGCTGCCCTCACCGACGATCACGCCCTCGGCCACCTCGGCGCGGGCGCCGATGAAGCAATTGTCTTCGATGATGACCGGGTTGGCCTGGAGCGGCTCGAGTACGCCCGCGATGCCGGCGCCGCCGGAGATGTGGCAGTTCTTCCCCACCTGCGCGCAGGAGCCGATCGTCACCCAGGTGTCGACCATCGTGCCCTCACCCACATGGGCGCCGAGATTGATGAAGGAGGGCATCAGCACCGCGCCCGGCGCGATGTAGGAGCCACGGCGCACGAAGCAGCCCGGCACGGCCCGGAAACCGGCCTCACGAAAATGCTTCTTCTTCCAGCCCTCGAACTTCGATGGCACCTTGTCCCACCAATTGGCGCCATCGGGTCCACCATGGATGATCTCCATGTCGTTGAGGCGGAAGGACAGCAGCACCGCCTTCTTGAGCCACTGGTTGACCTGCCATTCCTCGCCGACCTTCTCGGCCACGCGGGCCTTGCCGGTATCGAGAAGATCGAGAGCCTCGTCCACGGCGTCGCGCACGGCGCCCTTGGTCGAGACGTCGATGCCGGCACGCTCCTCCCAAGCGGTCTCGATGGTGGTGGAGAGATCGGCGTGGGACATGTCGGCGTTCCGGTCGGTTAGGGGGAAGGGCCGTGCTTACAAAAGGCGGCCCGGCCTGTCACCTCGGGGCGTCAGGCGAGATGCAGGCTCACTCGCGGCAGCCGTTACGGGTTTCCTCCCGCACGATCTCGCCGACCTTCGCCCGGTCGCGGGCAGAGAGCGGGACGTCGCGGATGTCGGAGAAGCGGCAATTGACGTTGCCGAAGGCCGAGATCGCCCGCTGCGTCTTGAAGCAGTAGCCGGCCTCCGCATAGACCGCGTTGCGCTCGCCCCAGAGCTCGTCGCAGGGGGATGCGGCCAGGGCGGGGGCGGCGGGCAGGAGAGCGAGGCACAGAATCACGAGGGCACGCATGGGCACTTCCTGGGCAGGTGTGAGAACCTGAAGGCTTGTGGCCCGTCCGTGCCGGTTTCGCCAGATCTCGGAGCGCGCCGATCGGCCGTTAGAACGCATCGATCCTGGCGCGGACGCCGTCGAGCCCCTTCACCAACGCATCCAGATCGTCGGCGAGGGTGGCGTGGATCGTCTCGGCCGCGTCGGGAAATTCCTCGAGCACCCGGCGCATCAGCGTGGGCGTGATTCGGACGACCTCCGCCGGTGTCACGGCATGGGCATCGGTGGGGCGCTCGCCGCGCAGGAACAGCGCCATCTGTCCGATCAGAGCGGAACGGCCGACCCGGACGGGCTCGGCCCCGGCCACGCGGGGCGCCAGTTCGATCGTTCCGGACATGACGACGAACCCGCCATCGCTGCGCTCGTCGCGGGCGAACAGGACGTCGCCCGCCGTCAGGCTGCGGCGCTCGGCGGCGAAGGAGAGGAGTCTCAGGGCATCGCGCGCCATGTGGCTGAACAGGGGCGCGGCTGCCAGGATCGCGATGTCGTCGTCGAGCCCCAATGCCGTGCGCTCCCTCAAGACGGAGGTGACCCCTCCGGCGGATCAAGCCTTAGCCGAAGGCGGGCGAGGGGGAAATCCGGCGCTGCACCGGCGCAGGGACGGAGCGTCGATCAAACAGATGTCATGAAACCGGTCGATAGACGCGTCTCTCAAGCAAGACGAAGACGGAAATTCCGGTGTCCAATCACTTCTGCCTGGATCCGAACGATCCCTATGCGCAATCCGAAGTCCTGGTTTTCTTCGAAGGCCAATATCCGGATATCCGCCTGCTGTCGGTCATCGACCGCAACGACGACGAAATCCTGTCGGATCTCGTCTACGAGCAGCAGCGCGACCTCATCCGGGAGATTGCGGCCTTCTACACGTCCGGCGGTGATGCGCCGAACGCGGCTGCCTGATCCTCAGGGCAGCAGCTTGTAGCCGCCGCCTTCCGTCACGAGGATGGCGGTAACGGCCGGGTTCGGCTCGATCTTCTGGCGCAGGCGGTAGATGTGGGTCTCCAGCGTATGCGTGGTGACCTGCGCGTTGTAGCCCCAGACCTCGGCCAGGAGCGTATCGCGTCCCACCACTTCGCGGCCGGCACGGTAAAGGAAGCGCAGGATCGCGGTCTCCTTTTCGGTGAGCTTCAACTTCGAGCCACGCTCGCAGACGAGGAGCTTCGCGCCGGGGCGGAACGTGTAGGGGCCGATCTGGAAGACGGCGTCCTCGCTCGCCTCATGGCTGCGCAGATGCGCGCGGATCCGCGCGAGGAGCACGGCGAACTTGAAGGGCTTGGCGACATAATCGTTGGCGCCCGCCTCCAGGCCCTCCACCATGTCGTCCTCCGAATCCTGCGCGCTCAGCATGATGACCGGTCCGCGGTAGCCGTTGCGGCGCATGGCCCGCACCGCCTCCCGCCCATCCATGTCCGGCAGGCCCACATCCATGATCGCGAGGTCGATCCGGTCCTCGGTCACACGGGCGAGGGCGGATTTCGCGTCTTCCGCGCTGACGATGACGAACTCCTCGTACAAATCGAGTTGCTCGATCAAGGTTTCGCGCAAAGACTCGTCGTCGTCGCAGATGAGCAGGCGATGGGTGGTCGACATCGGCCGGGATACTTTCACACGCAGCTGGGAAGACCGGACGGGCCGGTCCCGAAAACCTGAGAGATGGCCGAATCGTCGGCCGCGAGCGTAAAACAGCAGAGTGATGGATGTTTTATGTCAGAACCTTGAACGACTTCGCGGCGGGGCCAGACTTCGCACATCCTCGACGGCTCGACGCCTCGAAAAGTTTCTCGCCGGCGCGACCATCGAGCGCCGTGACGAGGAACGCGCTGGTCGGAACCGGTCCGTTCGGACGATAAGTCGGGCATGATCCCTCTGACCCTCTCTCTCATCCGCGTCCGCCGGCTGGTGGGTGACCCGACCCGCGGGCAGATTCTCATGGCGGGCTCCATCATTCCCTGTGCGCTCGGCCGCTCCGGCATCGGGCAGGTCAAGCGGGAAGGGGACGGCCTGTCCCCGCGCGGTCGTTTTCGCCTCCGGGCCGGGGCCTATCGGCCGGACCATTTCGGCGCGCGCCCCCGCACCGCCCTGGCTCTGCGCCCGACGCGGCCGAACGACGGCTGGTGCGACGACCCGCGCGACCGGCGCTACAACCGCCCGATCACCCTGCCCGCCCCCGGCGTGAGCGCGGAACGGATGTGGCGGGAGGACGGTCTCTACGACCTCGTCGTCGATCTCGACTACAACCGGCAGCCGATCCGGCCGGGACGCGGCTCGGCGATCTTTCTGCATGTGGCACGGCCGGGATACCTGCCGACGGAGGGCTGCGTGGCGGTGAAGCGAGCCGATCTCGTTCGCCTGCTGCGGCGCGTCGGGCCGCGTACGCGGCTGCAGATCCTCTGACGGCCGCATCCTGCTACCCACGCGTCGGCAGGGCGGCGGGCGAGACGTCCCGCCGGTCTCCTGGACGGGACAGGGTCATGACCAGGATGGCGGCGAGGATGCACAGGGCGCCGGCGGCGAAGAAGGCCGGCAGGTAGCTCGACAAGGCCGTGCGCGACAGGCCGGCGCCGTAGGCGATGGTGGCGGCCCCGAGCTGGTGGCCCGCGAACACCCAGCCGAAGACGAGGTTCGCCTTCTCGCGCCCGAACCGGGATGCGGTGAGCCGTACGGTGGGCGGCACCGTGGCGATCCAGTCGAGCCCATAGAAGGCGGCGAAGACCGACAAGCCGACGAAGGAAAAGTCGGAGAAGGGCAGGAACATCAGCGAGAGGCCGCGCAGGCCGTAATACCAGAACAGGAGCCAGCGGTTGTCGTATCGGTCGGAGAGCCAGCCGGACGCCACCGTGCCGATGAAATCGAACACCCCCATCGCCGCGAGCACGCTCGCCCCCTGGACCGGGCCGATGCCGTAATCGGCGCAGAGGGGGATGAAATGGGTCTGGATCAGCCCGTTGGTGCTGGCTCCGCAGATGAAGAATGTGGCGAAGAGGACCCAGAACACGCCCGTGCGCGACGCCTCCGCCAGGACCCCGAGGGCGGAGCCGTTCACGGCCGGCGGCGCGACGGCGCCGGTAACGGCGGTCTCGCCATAGGGGGCGAGGCCCATCTCCTCCGGCCGGTCGCGCATCAGCGCCGTGACAGCGAGCCCCGCCGCGAGCAGGAGTCCACAGATCACCAGGAGTGCTGCACGCCAGCCGAGATGCTCGGTGAGGGCAGCGAGGAGCGGGAGAACGATGAGTTGGCCGGTGGCCGAACTGGCGGTGAGGAGACCGACGACGAGGCCGCGCGACCGCGAGAACCAGCGGGTCGCGATGGTGGCGCCGAGCACCAGGGCGGTAAGCCCCGTGCCGATGCCGACGACGACACCCCAGAGCATGACCAGCTGCCAGACCTCGCTCATGAAGAGGGAGGTGAGCAACCCCCCGACGATGAGGAGAAGCGCCAGGAGCACGATGCGGCGCGGGCCGTAGCGGTTCATCAGCTGGGCCGCGAAAGGCCCCATCAATCCGAACAGCACGAAGCGCACGGCCAGGGCCGATGAGATCGTCGCCGTGTCCCAGCCGAACTCCTTCTGAAGCGGCAGGATCAGGACGCCGGGCGCACCCACGGCGCCGGCCGTGACCAACATGGTGAGGAAGGTGACGGCGGCGACGACCCAGCCGTAATGAACGTTCCGGCGGGCGAGGGGCCCTGCGACGGCGTTCGATAACGATCCGAAGGGAGCAGTGATGGACATACGGCCTCTTCGGGTTCCGCATGGTGGTTCGGCGTGACGACCCGGCGAACAAGCCCGGCAACACGACGCGGTCGGCCTTGCTTAGGCGCATATGCACTCGTTAGACAAGCATCCCGTCCCCAGACCCCGTGATTCCGTATATCGAGGATTTCTCACGATGGATTTGGCGTCACCGTGCCACTGCATCGCCCTACGCCAGGCATCGCGGCGGCTGACGCAGCATTACGACCAGCATCTCGCGCCCACCGGCCTGCGGACCAGCCAGTACGGAATGTTGCGCAGCCTAGGTCGTGTCGGGCCGATCTCCATCAACACCTTCGCGGAGATCATGGTGATGGACCGGACCACGATGGGACGCGCTCTTCGTCCCCTCACGCGGGACGGGCTCGTCGCCGTCGGTCCCGGACCGGATGGTCGCACGCGCTCCCTCACCCTCACCACTGCGGGGCGGAAGCGAATGGAGGACGCGCTTCCCCTTTGGGAGCAGGCGCAGCAGACGTTCGAGGAACGCTACGGAGCGGTGCCGGCAGGCGACCTGCGCCAGGCGGCGCTCAGCCTGGCGCGGACGGAGCTGTCACCAGCCGCGTGAGAGGGGCGGCGGGCGAGTGATCCGGGGGCGGGACCGCGCATGGTCCAGCCTCCGGTTGTCCCGGTCGCCTTCAGAAATGCCGCGCCAGCACCTCGCGGACGCGCTCGACCATCTCGTCTTCTTTCACCGAGAACTGGGCCGGGCGTGCCGCCTTCCATTCGGCGTTGCTGGCGATGTCGCCCGCCGCCTTGGCACCCTCGATGAGGTCCTTGACCTGGACTTCGCCGGCCTCGCGCTCGTTGGAGCCCTGGATGATGGCGCAAGGGCTGCCGCGCCGGTCGGCGTATTTCATCTGCGCCTTCATGCCGGAGCCACCGAGATAGAGTTCGGCGCGAATGCCGGCCTCGCGCAGGCGCGCTACGAGGCGCTGGTAATCGGCGATGTTGTCGCGGTCGAGAACCAGCACCACCACCGGACCGGGCTTCGCGGTGCCCTCGAGGAGAGGGCTCCCGGTCAGTTGCAGCGCCGAGAACAGGCGCGACACGCCGATGGAGAAGCCCGTCGCCGGCACCGGCTCGGCGCGGAAGCGGCCGACGAGGCCGTCATAGCGGCCGCCGCCCGCCACCGACCCGAAGCGCACGGTCTGGCCCTCCTCGTTGGTGACGGGGAAGGTCAGCTCGGCCTCGTAGACCGGGCCGGTATAGTATTCGAGGCCGCGCACCACCGAAGGGTCGGCCCGGATGCGGTCGTGGCCATAGCCCGCCGCCGCACAGAGCCGCATGATCGCATGCAGTTCAGCGATGCCCTCACGGCCGGTCTCGGACGAGCCGACGACATCGCTCCACGAGCCGAAGAATTGCTCCCAGAACGCCATCCGGTCGCCCTCTGCGTCGGGAGCGGCCTGGAAAGAGACGTAGGCGAGGATGCGCTCGATGGCGTCGGGTGCGAGGCCCGCACCTTTAGCGAAATCACCGCTCTCGTCCTTGCGGCCCTCGCCGAGGAGTTGGCGTACGCCCTCGACGCCGAGGCGGTCGAGCTTGTCGATGGCCCGCAGAACCGTGAGGCGCTGGCCGGCCTTGTCCTCGCCCGAGAGGCCGATGGCCTCCATCACCCCGTCGAGCACCTTCCGGTTGTTGACCTTGATGACGTACTGGCCGGACAGGCCGAGCTTTTCCAGCGTGTCGGCCATCAGCATGCAGATCTCGGCATCCGCCGCGACGGAGCCCGCGCCGACGATGTCGGCATCGCATTGCATGAATTGGCGGAAGCGGCCGGGACCGGGCTTCTCGTTGCGGAAGACGTAGCCGGCGCGGAAGCTGCGGTAGGGCTTGGGGATCGCGTCGAAATGTTCGGCCACGTGCCGGGCCAGAGGCGCGGTGAGGTCGTAGCGAAGGGACAGCCAGGATTCGTCGTCGTCTTGGAACGAGAACACGCCCTCGTTCGGCCGGTCGAGATCGGGCAGGAACTTGCCGAGGGACTCGGTGTATTCGACGAAGGGCGTCTCCAACGCCTCGAACCCGTAGAGCTCGAAGCTCTGGCGGATCGTCTCCAGCATCCGGTGCTGGGCGGCGATCTCATCGGCGCGACGGTCGACGAAGCCGCGCGGCAGGCGCGCCTTCAACGTGTCGGCCTTCGTGGGATCGGCCTTCTTGGATTCGGCCTTGGCCATGGTGTCTTCGCTTTGCGTTCGGGCTGTCGATGTCAAGCGGGCTCTATCGCGGGTGCTCCCGAGCGGCAAGCGTGCCGGGCAAAGGGAGGGACACCGGGTGCCGTCGTTAGAGCTTGAGGCCGAGCAGCGCGCATAAGCTGAGAATGGCGATGGGGATCTGCAGCGGGCGAAGTCGAGCGAAGAAGAGCGGCGCCTCGCCGGTACGGGCGGCGATGGGATCGAGGATCGCCACGGCGGTGAAGCCGGCGATGAGAAGGGCGAGGGCCGCCACTGTCTGGCCGAGGGATGCGGACAGGAGCGCGAGAAAACCGAGGCCGAACAGGCCGAACATGGTGGCGATCTGGATGAAGGTCGGACCACCCTCGGTGCGGAAGCTGACACCACGCCGTACGCCCGACAGAAACAGCAGGATGGCACAGCCCCATAGAATGGTGAGGTAGAGGACCGCATCGCCGAGATCGTCCCGCCGCCACCAAGCGAAAGCCGCACCGAGGGCGAACGGCACCATCGGCCCGTAGCCGAGAACGATGCTGAGCCAGGGCACGCGACGGGGCTCACTCACGTTGAGCGTGCGGTTGTCATCTTGCTTCATGCCGGGAGAGCTCCTCCATTCACCCAGCCGGGCAACCGTCGCGCCGTGGCCCAGTTCCGGAGCGCGACGTGCTTGAGATCGGCGCCGGCAGGCCAAGCGCGGCTGTTTTCACGTGCAACAGGTGGACTTGCCGCTTGCTCGTATCCCGAGACGAGAACGCCCCGGCACGCTGAAGGCGGCCGGGGCGTTCTCGGGATCGAAGGCGGAAATGCCTTGGCAGATTCGTTCGTGGATCAGGAGGCGAGGGGACCGGTCGGGGTGTTGCCCTGCTGGTTCTGGGCCTCGAAGGCCTTCTGGCGGTAGAGACCCACGAAATCGATCGGATCGATATAGAGAGGCGGGAAACCGCCGTTGCGCACGGCCTCGGCGATGATCTGGCGCGCGAACGGGAAGAGAAGGCGCGGGCACTCGATCATCACGGCCGGATGCAGCTGGTCCTGGGGGATGTTGCGCATGCGGAAGATGCCGGCATAGTTCAGCTCGAAGGCGAACAGCACCTCGTTGTTGATCTTTGCATCGCCTTCCAGGGTCAGCTCGACCTCGAAATCGGCCTCGGCCAACTGCTTGGCGTTGACGTTGACCTGGATATTGATCTGCGGGCCGCTTTCCTGCGGCTGGAGCGAGCGCGGCGCGTTGGGGTTCTCGAAGGAGAGATCCTTGGCGTATTGGGCCAACGCGTTGATGGCGGGCGACTGGTCCTCGGCGGGAGCCGCGCCGTTGCCGTTCGGTGCCGGGGTATCGGCCATGGCGATCTCGTCCTCTTTCGCGGGGTCTACTGGGCCACCTCGGCGATCCACTGCGCGGCGTATCGTCTGATCGTCGCAGGGCCGGGGCCGAGAGCACAGCGCGCTAACACGATGGGCCACCCCGGACAAGACGAGGGGCGGGAGGAGGCGATCCGCAGGCACGTCGATCCGGTCGAGGAACCGGAGCCGTCTCCGAAGTCGGCGGTCTGCTCTTGACCCTGAGGCCTCCGGCATGGCTCCTCCCTGCCTGGATACGGCACGCGGGCAGCCCCATATGCAGGATGACCTCGTGGGTCGCGCCCTCCTCTCGCGGGCGGGATCCTTTGAATTCTCCGGCTCGATCCTTGCGCAACGCTCCAATAAAGGGCGTAGCGGCGGGATTCTTGGGAGCCCCCTCGAACAAGCATGTCGTGCGACGGCCACGATCGGATCGGTGATGCAGGATTCTTTCGATTTGACGACCCTGATCTTCCTGGGACTCGCGGTGTTCGTCATTTGGCGGCTCCGGTCTGTGCTGGGACAGAAGACCGGAGCGGAGCGCTCGCCGTTCAAACCGGTGGACCGGAACCACAATCCGTCGCAGCCGACCCGGTCGGAAGGCGATAACGTGGTGCGTCTGCCAGGGGCGGACCGGGTTCAGCCGCAGCCTGATTCGGCACCGGCCGCCGCTGCCGTCGCCCGCGACTGGCGCGGCATCGCCGAGCCGGGCTCGGCTGTCGCCCATGGTCTCGAAGCGATCGTTCAGGCAGAACCGAACTTCGATCCCCGCGCCTTCGTCGAAGGTGCCAAGGGTGCGTATGAGGCCATCGTGATCGCCTTCGCCAAGGGCGACCGCAAGACCCTGCGCAGCCTTCTCTCGCGCGAAGTCTGCGAGGGGTTCGAGCGGGAGATCACAGCCCGCGAGTCGCGCCGTGAGACAGTGGAGACCACTTTCGTCTCTCTCGACAAGGCGGAGATCGTTGCCGTGGATGTCCGCAACAAGGTGGCACAGGTGACCGTACACTTCCTCTCGCATCTCATCACCGCGACCCGCAGCGCCGATGGTCAGGTGATCGACGGCAATGCCGAGGCCGTGGCCGAGGTGCCGGATGTCTGGACCTTCGCCCGCACGCTGGGCAGCCGCGATCCGAACTGGCAGCTCGTGGCCACGGAAGCCGGCGCCTGAGGATCCAGAGTTTGTCGTGACCGGGTTTATCAATCGGGCATCCTTCGCCGCCCTAGCTCTCGTTGCTGGCTGTCTTCCCGGCCCGGTCGCTCTCGCGACCGGGCCGCTTCGCGTCGGAGAGGCGATTCTCGAGCCCGTGGACCCGACCGCCTTGCCGGGCTTTCCCGGCTCCGATCCGGCCGCTTCCCTCGAGGTGTTCCGCCGGACCTGCGCCGCTCCACCGGTGGAGATCGCCGCGACTGTCGCCGGCTCGGCGGAGGATCTTGCCGCCGCCTGCACCCTTGCGGCCTCGGTCAAGCCGGAAGAGGCCAGGGCCTTCTTCACGCGGAATTTCGATGCCTACCGTATCGTAAGAGCGGGCGAGGCGCGTGGTCCTTCGCGCCGGGCGGGCTTTCTCACCGGCTATTTCGAACCGGAACTCACCGGTTCCCTCGCGGCCGGCCCCGGCTTCACCACCCCGGCCCTTGCCCGGCCGGACGATCTCGTGAGTCTCGCCCCCGGTGAGACGAAACCCGGCCTCGATCCGACATTGCGGGCGGCACGGGCGACGCCGGGCGGCTTCGAGCCTTACCCCGACCGTGCATCCATAGAGGATGGAGCAATCGGGGAGCGGGCACGGCCGCTCGTCTACCTGCGCGATCCGGTCGATCTCTTCGTGCTCCAGGTCCAGGGATCGGGTCGCGTACGCCTTCCCGATGGACGGGCGGTGAGGGTGCTCTATGACGGCCGCAACGGTCGTCCCTATACGTCGGTGGCCAAGCTCATCGTCCAGGCGGGGCATCTCCCCCTCGAGGGCCTGACGCTCGCCCGCTGGACCGGCTGGCTTCGCGACAATCCGGCCCTCGCCAAGCCACTGATGCGAGCCAACGCCTCCTACATCTTCTTCCGGCTCGCCGAAGTGGAGGATCCCCGCCTCGGCCCTCCGGGCGCGGCCGGCGTCCCCCTCACCCCGGGCCGGAGCCTGGCGGTCGACTCCACTTTGTGGCGTTACGGAACGCCGTTCTGGCTCGAGGGACGGATCGCCGGGGAGGACGCCCCGGGGCGCCTCGTCGTCGCGGCCGATACCGGTTCGGCCATCGTCGGCCCGGCGCGTGGGGACCTTTATCTCGGCACGGGGGAGGCGGCGGGGATCGCCGCCGGCAATCTGCGCGATGCGGTCGGCTTCGTCGTCCTGCTGCCGAAGCCGCGTGCGGTCCCATGAGGATGCCGCGCAGACCCCGCGGCCTGTCGGGGGAGGACGCCTTCCTCTGGGGCGAAATCGCACGGCTGATCACGCCGCTGCGCGGACGTGCTCCTTCTCCGAAGGCCAAAACACTGCCAACTGGGGATCCCCTTCCTCCGAAGCGGAAACCGGAAGTACCAGCGCTCGTCGCCAAGCCTGTTGCCAAGCCTGTTGCCAAGCCTGTTGCCAAGCCTGTTGCCAAGCCTGTTGCCGAAAGGGCCAGCTTGCCCGGTGGCGTGAAAGCGCCCCCGAAACGCATCGTGAAACCTGTCCCCGCCCCCGCTCTCGTGGCGGCCTCGGCGGCCATCGTCACCCCACCTGCCCTGCCGGGCCTGGAACGCAAGGCTCGCCTCGCCCTACGGCGTGGATCGCTCAAGGTTGAGGCACGGATCGACCTTCACGGATTGTATCAGGCCGAAGCTCATGATGCCCTGATCGGCTTTCTGATGCGCTGCCGTTCGGCGGGTCATGCCCATGTCCTCGTCGTCACCGGCAAGGGGGGCGGGGCAGGCTATGACAATGCTTTCTCGGAGCGAGGGGTCCTGCGCCGCTCGGTGCCGCACTGGCTGCGTGCGCCGGAACTGCGCAGCGTCGTCATCGGCTTCGAGGAGGCGGCGCGCCACCACGGTGGCGCCGGAGCCCTTTACGTCCGGCTGAGGCGACGCTGACGTCGTGAATCGAGGCGTCTCCCGACGAGAAGAGCACGATCCCGCATTCCGATCGCCTATGAGGGGCTTGAGCAGGATGCGGAAACGCGATATGGGAAGGTCCCTCCTTTTACGCCGTGTTGCATCCGAGAGCCATAGGCTCCCCATAGACGATGCGCGGAACCGGTCTTTACCGCTGTTCCGACCACAGGTGCCGACAAGGCATCCGGCGCTCCTCCGACTGTTCAGCCCGATCAACCCTCGTCCATCGTCGGTTCTCATTCTCCCATGACGTCACAGAACGATTCCCTCCTTCCCGTTGATCCGCCGGCAGAGGTCGGATTGGTCGCTGCCGATCTGAGCCCGCATCGCGAGGTCAAACTTCAGGATCTGAAGTCCAAGACCCCGACGGACCTGATCGCTTTCGCGGAGGAGGTCGAGGTCGAGAACGCCTCCACGATGCGCAAACAGGAGCTCATGTTCTCCATCCTGAAGCAGCTCGCTGCCAAGGAAGTCGAGATCATCGGCGCCGGCACGGTGGAAGTGCTTCAGGACGGGTTCGGTTTCCTGCGTTCGTCCGAATCGAACTATCTGCCCGGCCCCGACGACATCTACATCTCGCCCACCCAGATCCGCCGTTTCGGCCTGCGGACCGGCGATACCGTGGAGGGGCCGATCCGTGGCCCGAAGGATGGCGAGCGCTACTTCGCTCTGCTCAAGGTGAACACGATCAACTTCGAGAACCCGGAGAAGATCAAGCACAAGGTCCATTTCGACAACCTGACGCCGCTCTTCCCGACGCAGCGCTTTAAGCTCGAACTCGACGCTCCGCCGAAGAAGGACTTCTCGCCGCGTATCATCGACATCGTCGCGCCCATCGGTAAGGGCCAACGCGCTCTCATCGTGGCGCCGCCGCGTACCGGCAAGACCGTGCTGATGCAGAACATCGCGCAGTCGATCACCATCAACCACCCGGAATGCTACCTCATCGTGCTGCTCATCGACGAGCGTCCCGAGGAAGTCACCGACATGATCCGCTCGGTGAAGGGCGAGGTCATCGCCTCCACCTTCGACGAGCCGGCCACCCGCCACGTTCAGGTCGCCGAGATGGTGATCGAGAAGGCCAAGCGCCTCGTGGAGCATGGCCGTGACGTGGTCATCCTGCTCGATTCGATCACCCGACTCGGCCGCGCCTACAACACTGTGGTGCCGTCCTCCGGCAAGGTGCTCACCGGCGGTGTGGATGCTAACGCGCTCCAGCGCCCCAAGCGCTTCTTCGGTGCGGCGCGTAACATTGAGGAAGGCGGCTCGCTTTCGATCATCGCCACCGCGCTCATCGATACCGGTTCGCGCATGGACGAGGTGATCTTCGAAGAGTTCAAGGGCACCGGCAACTCCGAGATCATTCTCGACCGCAAGGTCTCCGACAAGCGCATCTTCCCCGCGATCGACATCACCCGCTCAGGCACCCGCAAGGAAGAGCTTCTGGTGCCGCCGGATTCGCTCAAGAAGACCTACGTGCTGCGCCGCATCCTCAACCCGATGGGCGTCACGGACGCCATCGAGTTCCTCATGGACAAGCTGCGCCAGACCAAGAGCAACAACGACTTCTTCGACTCGATGAATACCTGAGGGAAGCTAAGTCTCTCTTCCCTTCTGTGCCTGCGGGGTATCGAGGTTTTCCCTCTTGCGCGTTGAAGGTTCTCGTTCGGGTCCCTCCTTCGCGCAAGATCCGCTAGCGCGAGTCTCAAGCGTGCGCTCAATGAGAATGGTTTCCAAAAGAAACCATTCTTTTCGTCGGCTATAGAGCGGACCGACATAGGAACCTACGCGGCGTCGTGGTTGAGCTATGAACGACGGCACTACCATTTTCGCGCCCGCCAGCGGTTTCGGACGTGCGGCCGTCGCCGTCATTCGAATCAGCGGACCTGCCACAGCCGACCTGGTCACGAGCGTCGCGAAGCGACTGCCACCCCCTCGGCGCTTATCTCTTCGGACTCTCCGCGAACCCACGACCGGCGAACCACTCGATTCCGCCCTCGTGGCGTGGATGCCAGGACCTGAGACGTTCACCGGCGAAGATATGGCCGAACTCCACCTCCATGGTGGACTCGCGGTGCGCTCCGCCGTCATGGCCGCGCTCGCTGCTCATCCCGGATGCCAAATCGCCGAACCTGGTGCGTTCAGCCGGCGTGCCGTTGAGAACGGTCGGATGGACCTGACCGCCGCCGAGGGTGCGGCAGATCTCATTGATGCGGAGACAGAAGCGCAACGACGCCAAGCTCTGCGTCAACTCGACGGAGTCCTGGGTCGTAAGGTGGCCGATTGGCGTGATCGTCTCATCGATCTCCTGGCCGGAGCCGAGGCCGCCCTCGATTTCGCCGATGAGGGCGATGTGGATGATTCCGCGCTCGATGCGGCGCTTCATGCCAAGGCTCGCGCCATCCGTGACGACATCGATCACGCTCTCGCCGATAGCCGGCGGGGAGAGCGTCTGCGGGAGGGGTACGTCGTGGTTCTCTCAGGGCCGCCCAATGCCGGCAAGTCCAGGCTGCTCAATGCTCTGAGCCAGCGCGATGCCGCGATCGTTTCTGCCATTCCAGGCACGACCCGCGACCTTATCGAGATTCGTTGCGATCTCGGCGGGCTGCCGATCATCATCGTGGATACGGCCGGCTTGCGGGATACGACCGATCCAGTCGAGGCCGAAGGCATCCGGCGCACCCGCAACCGGATGGACCAAGCCGATCTCGTCCTTGCGCTCCAGCCAAATGACGAACCACACGACCCAGCGAACGTCCTGCCAGATCGCACGATCTGGGTTCAAACGAAGTCGGATTTGGGCGTTGCCATGAATGGGGTACTCGCCGTATCCGCGTTGACCGGTGCGGGTATCGACAACCTGCTACGCTTCATTGAAGCGAGGGCGGAGCAAGCCCTTGGCGGCGGCGATGCTCTCATTACTCGCGAGCGGCACCGCGATGGGTTGACCCGCTGCAGCCATCACCTCTCCAGGATCGTGTCGGGCCCTGCCCTTCCGGAGCTGCTCGCTGAGGATCTGAGGCTTGCCGTTCGCGCCTTGGGCGAGGTCGCCGGCCGGGTCGGCGTCGAGGATATGCTCGATCGCCTCTTCTCCGGGTTCTGTATCGGTAAGTGACGGGTGGCGCCAAGGCTGGTGGTCCCTGGCCGTTCGCTGCGGGAAGCTAGGCCCCGTTCGAGATCTCGAAACGGCGACACAGGGCGTCGAGCTCTTCCGGCGTTTCGTAGCGGATGCGAATTTCCCCGCTGCCTTGAGTCTTCGACTTTAGCGATACCGTGACGCCAAGCGCGCGCGCCATGGCTTGCTCCAGGCTACGGACCTGTCCATCGCGTTCCGGCTTGCGCGGACGTCCCGGGCGGGGGGCATCGCCTTCCGGCACTTCAGCTGAGGCCAGGGCCTCGACCTCACGGACGGACAGCCCTTCAGCCACGATCCGTCGCGCGACGGCTTCGGGCTCCCGCACCGCGAGAAGAGCGCGGGCGTGACCGGCTGTGATTTCCCCAGCGACGACTCGGTCCTGGATCGCGCTGGACAATTGCAGAAGACGCAACGTGTTGGCGAGATGGCTGCGGCTCTTTCCGATGATTTCGGCGAGC
Organism: Methylobacterium sp. CM6247; assembly: GCF_054817925.1. Taxonomy (NCBI): domain Bacteria; kingdom Pseudomonadati; phylum Pseudomonadota; class Alphaproteobacteria; order Hyphomicrobiales; family Methylobacteriaceae; genus Methylobacterium; species Methylobacterium sp. CM6247. The sequence continues at coordinate 1,143,527 of NZ_JBTXKX010000003.1, read as the reverse complement.
TCCGTTTGGCTATAGCGAAACTCGCTCATGAGCCGCTCATAACCAGCCGCCTCTTCGATGGCGTTGAGATCACTGCGCTGGACGTTCTCGAGAATGGCGTATTCGAGGGAGGTCCGATCGTCGATCTCGACGATAACGACGGGGGCCTCGTGCAGCCCGGCACGCTGAGCGGCGCGCCAACGACGCTCGCCGGCGACGATCTCGTAGGTATCCGGAACGCCTGCCAGAGCGCGGACCACGATAGGCTGAATGATGCCGCGGATTTTGATCGAAGCAGCTAGCTCGTCGAGTTCGGCTTCGTGGAAGCGCCGACGCGGGTTTCGCGGATTTGGGCGCAGAAATTCGACGGCGACCTTGCGCTGTGCCTGCGGCTTCCCCGCATCGCCGCTATCGTCGCCGAAATCTCCGATCAGGGCCGCAAGCCCACGCCCGAGTCGAGGCCGCGCCACATCATCCGCCATCGCCACCTGCTTCAACTCCGATACGCTACGCATTCACGAAAAAGAACGAGCGACCTACGCCGCGACTGGAAGCCGCCCCTCGCGTTGGATCACTTCCGAGGCCAGGCGTAGATAGGCCTGCGAGCCGGCGCATTTCAGGTCGTAGAGCAACACCGGCTTGCCATGCGACGGGGCCTCCGAAACGCGAACGTTGCGTGGAATCGTGGTCTCGTAGACCTTGTCGCCAAGGAAGCTACGGACATCGGCCGCAACCTGATTCGAGAGGTTGTTGCGCGGATCCACCATAGTCAGCACCACACCCTGAATGGTGAGACGCGGATTGAGCGCGCTGCGGACCTGATCGACAGTGCGCAGGAGTTGGCTCAACCCTTCCAGGGCGAAGAACTCACATTGCATGGGCACGAGTACGGCATCGGCGGCTGCCAGTGCATTGATCGTCAGCAGGTTCAAGGAAGGAGGACAATCGATCAGGACATAGGTCACGCCCTCGGTGGCACCGGCCTTACCGAGATCGATCATGGCGTTGCGCAGGCGGTGAGCCCTGTCGGACGAGCTCGCCATCTCCAATTCGAGGCCAAGAAGATCCATCGTCGAGGGGGCGAGAAGCAGCCGCGGTACGGCCGTGGGCACTACCGCTTGGGCCAGGGACGCATCGCCGGCAAGCACGTGGTAGGTCGACAGCTTGCGCGAGCGGCGGTCGATGCCGAGCCCGGTGGAAGCGTTTCCCTGCGGATCGAGGTCGATCACCAAGACGCGTTCACCGATAGCAGCGAGCGCGGTACCGAGATTGATGGCTGTCGTCGTCTTGCCGACACCGCCCTTCTGGTTGGCCAAAGCAAGGATGCGCAACGGCCGCTCGGGCGTCGCCCTGGAGGCGGAGGAGGGTTCGATGGTCATGAATCCACGCGGGAGAGGGCGGTGACGCGGACGATCCGCGCGTCCGACTCAGTACGGCTCGTCACCAGATCGTAAACGAATCTCCACCGTTGCGCTGCATTGGTCAATTCCACCTGCGCATCACGGCCCTTCGGAAAAAGCCCGATGGTGCCTGTTGTCAACAGCGGTTCCGCCCATTCGAGCAATTGGGGGAGGGGAGCCAAAGCACGGGCACAGAGGGCGTGAACTCCAACGTGTTCGGCGATAGCGTCCTCGATGCGGACGTTGCGAACCCGCGCCGGAGCTTTCGTCAATCGGGCCGCCTCCGTGAGAAAAGCGCATTTGCGCGCATTGCTCTCGATCAGGTCCACCTGAAAACCCGGCCGCTCACGTCCTGCGATAGCCAAGATGAGGCCAGGAATTCCTGCCCCCGAACCGAGATCGAGCCACTTGCTGGCGTCGGGAGCGAGATCGAGCAGTTGGAGCGCGTCGGCGATGTGACGGGTCCAAACCTCCGTGAGTGTGGCGGGACCGACGAGGTTCTTGACGCTTTGCCACCTCCTTAGCTGCTCGACATAGATGTCCAAAGCTTCGGCTGTTTCACGTGAAACATTTGCCTGGGCGAGAACGCGAGTTCGGTCGTCATGCCTAGCGGCCATGGACAGCCGCCGGATTGGAGCGGTCGGCGCGGCGAGCATGGGCTGCCAGCAACGTCAGCGCAGCAGGAGTCACGCCCTCGATCCGTGCAGCCTGACCAAGCGTTCCGGGCCTCACCGTTTCGAGTTTGGCCTGCATCTCATTGGACAAGCCGGGAATGGCGCCATAGTCGAGCTTCGTTGGAAGCGACAGGGCCTCGTCTCGTCGGAAAGCCGCGATGTCGGCATTCTGGCGATCAAGATAGACGGCATAGGTCGCATCCGTTTGGAGGCGATCCGCGATACGAGGAGACACGCTCCGAAGCTCGGGCCACACCTCGGTCAGACGGTCCCAGCCGATCTCTGGATAGGAAAGCAATTGAAAGGCACTTCGGCGAATACCGTCCTGATTAAGCGCGATCTCATGCCGAGCCGCGGCGGCCGGTGTCAGGCTGAGCCTATCGAGTTGCCCCCGTGCTGCCTCCAGTTCACCTTGTGACCGAGCGAAATGCTCGGCCCTCTCGGAGCCGACACAGCCGAGAGTGGCCCCGCGCGGGGTCAGGCGCTCATCGGCATTGTCAACGCGGAGGGACAGCCGATATTCCGAGCGCGAAGTGAACATGCGATAAGGTTCGCTGACGCCGTGGGTCACGAGATCGTCGATCATCACCCCAAGATACGATTCGGCCCGGTCGAAGCGCGACAGGGTCGATCCCCCGGCGAGCCGGGCGGCATTGATCCCAGCCACCAGCCCCTGCCCCGCGGCCTCCTCGTAGCCGGTCGTGCCGTTGATCTGCCCAGCCAGGAACAGGCCGGGCAGTCGCTTGGCCTGGAGGGTCGTGTCGAGCTCGCGGGGATCGACGTAGTCATACTCGATGGCATAGCCGGGTCGCACGATGGCCGCACGTTCGAGACCCGGGATCAGTGCGATGACATCGCGCTGAACGCTCTCCGGCAGCGCGGTGGAAATACCGTTGGGGTAGACGGTCGGGTCGTCCAGCCCCTCGGGTTCCAGGAAGATCTGGTGACCTTCGCGGTCTCCGAAGCGCACCACCTTGTCTTCGATGGACGGACAGTAACGCGGCCCCCGGCTGCTGATCCCCCCCGAATACATCGGCGAGCGGTGAAGATTCGCACGGATGAGATCGTGCACCGCCTGGGTCGTACGCGTGATGCCGCATTGGATCTGCGGTGTGGTGATCCGTTCCGTGAGGGTCGAGAACGGCACCGGATCGTCATCGGCCGACTGCATGTCGAGGCCCGACCAATCAATGGTGCGGCCATCGAGACGGGCAGGGGTGCCGGTCTTGAGACGTCCGAGCGCAAAACCCAGCCGGTCCAGCGTCTGGGCGAGGCCGATGGATGGCCCCTCCCCGACGCGCCCGGCGGGAATCTGCACTTCTCCCATATGGATGAGGCCTCGAAGAAACGTGCCGGTGGTCAGCACGACAGCGGAGCAGGCAACCGTTCTCCCATCCGACAGAATCACCCCGGCGACCTGTGCGGCTGCAATGTGAATGTCCCCGACTTCACCCTCGATGACATGAAGGTTCGCGATGCTGGCGACGGCTTCTTGGATGGCCCGCGCATAGAGTTTGCGGTCGGCCTGGGTGCGCGGTCCGCGCACTGCCGGCCCCTTGCGTCGGTTGAGCAGGCGGAACTGAATGCCGGCTGCGTCGGCGGCACGGCCCATCAGTCCGTCGAGGGCATCGACCTCGCGAACGAGATGACCCTTGCCGAGACCGCCGATGGCCGGGTTGCAGGACATCGCGCCGATCGTGGCAGCTGAATGCGTGACGAGGGCGGTACGGGCGCCGATGCGGGCTGCAGCAGCAGCGGCTTCCACGCCAGCATGGCCGCCTCCGACCACGACCACGTCGAAGGAAAGACTTGTCTGAGACATAGGGTGATTAGGCGCGACCGGAGCGAGTCGTCAACGAGGAGTGCGAGCGTATCCCATCCTCTGCCGAATCCGGCCGATTCACATTCGAAGTCGAAGCCCGTCCTGCCATGGAGGCATCGCGGGAAGGACGATCGGAGACGGACGACAGATCGCGTCAGCCACGCCGGCGCGCCGCCTCCGTGGCGATGCGCAGGAGCGTCGCGGAAGCATGGGCATGGGCGAGGTCAGGGGGGGAGCGTCGACAGGCGAGCACGGCCTCCTGAAGCAACTGCACGGCGTGGCGGAGGGCAACGGGAGACCAGCGCCCAAGCTGGGCTTCGACAAGCGCCTTACGACGGAAATGCAGCCCACGCCAATTGCCAACCATCATGCTCGGACTCTGTCCTTCACCTGCAATCCGTGTCGACAGCAGAGTAAGAGCGTGGCGCAGCGCAGAGCCGAGCATCATCGACGGATCCATACCTTCGTGGCGGAAGCGGCGGTAATCCCGTTCGACCTCTTCGCTCCGTCCGACGAAGGCGGCATCGATCAGCGTATTGAGGACGCTGCCAGCGACGTCGCTGATCACGGCCTCAACATCGTCGAGGGTGATTTCGGTCTGCCCTCGGGCATAGAGGGCGAGTTTTTCGATCTCCGACAGGCTCGCTCGACGATCACCGCCCAGGCTCATCGCCAGGATGTCGCGCTCCTCGCGGGCGATCCGCTGGCCATTCTCCTGAAGCGTGCGGTCGATAAGCTCCGCCAGGGCCCGCTCGTCATCGGCGTAGCAGGGCAGGGCGAGCGCCCGTGTGGATCTCTCGCAGAGTGTCCGCAATGGTGCGCTCTTTGCGAGGTCTCCCGCCTCTACGACGATGCGAGCGCCGGCGATCTCTGCCTTCAATGCCGCGTCCACGGCCGGGGCGTAATTGCGGCTTCCCGCCCGTACCCAGATGCTACGCTGACCGCCGAACAGGCCGACGGTGCCGGCCTCGTCCACGAGGCGACCTGCATCCGAGGCGAGGGTATCGCCGTCGATCTTGACCAGCGCAAAAGGATCGGAGGGATCGGTGACGAAGCTCTCGGCCAGACGCTTGGCGCGCTCGAAGACCAGGCCGGTATCCGGTCCGTAGACGAGAATCACCGCGATCTGCGACGCGGGTCCGCGTCGCAGCAGCGCCTCGATATCGCCAGCCTTTACGGCGGTCAGGGCTTGGTCACCAGCACGGATGCGACCCGCGTCTTGATCTGGTCGGCCAAGGTCTTTGCCAGCCGGATCTCAGCGTCGCGGGCCGCACGCAGCGAGGCGAAGCGCTGGATCGAGCGGTCATAGGTGGTGGTGGCGACGGCCACACCCTCCGTGATGATCTTCGAACCGTCCAGGGATTCGAGCGAGAAGCGGATGGTGCCAACCAGGGTGCCGGCCTCGGCGCGTCCAGTCTGTGACGACACGATGGGGGTTTTCACGGATTCGCTGCCCTGCATCTTCAGGCGGTAGCGCTTGGGAGAAGGCTGGCCCGAACCATCGAGATCGAAGATGAGTTCGCTGCGCAGATAATGGCCGAGCCGCTCCTGCCCGGCAGCGGTGGAGACGTCGTCGACTTGGATCGAGGCAAGAAGCGCGGCCATGGGCTCGCCCGACGCGGTCGGTCCATAGAGCGGGCGAAAGCAGGCCGAGAGATTGACGGCCATAAGGGAGACCAACGCGACTTTCGCCGCGCGGGACCGTACCGCCTGTCTCAGCCCATGGATCATCATCGCAGCAATGCTCTCCGTCCGGTCTCGCTCTTTACGGCGATCCCGCCTGTCGCGTCACCTGTATAAGCGGCAAGCTTTACGATTCCTCTGCGGCAGGACGATGGTGGTGCCCGAAACGACATCGCCCTGGAGGGGCGTCCTTCGTCCTGCCGTTATGCAAAGTCTCGCCCTGCCCGGGCCTTGGCGAGATCTGATTTGCGAAGCCGCGCCTCGCTCACACCACGAGATTCACGATCCGACCCGGCACGACGATCACTTTGCGGGGGACACGGCCTTCGAGCGCCTTCTGCACGGCCTCGTCGGCCAGAACGAGCGCTTCCACCGCGGCGGTGTCGGCCGTGCGCGGCACGGTGACATCCGCCCGCTTCTTCCCGTTGAGCTGAACGGGGAGGGTGATCTCGTCCTCCACAAGCAGGGCACGATCGATCACCGGCCACGCGGCTTGAGCGACCAGTCCCTGCCGTCCGAGGGCCGACCAGCATTCCTCGGCCAGATGCGGCATCATCGGCGCAACGAGCTGCGTGAGGATGCCCGCGGCTTCCGTCGCCGCATCGCGCGAGACGGTAGCCGTACGGATCGCCTCATCGAGAGCGTTCGACAGCGTGTAGATATGGGCGACGCAACGGTTGAAGCGGAGGCGCTCCACATCCTCTTCCACCGCAGCAAGAGCCTTATGGGCGGCCTTGCGAAGCGCAGCGTCCGACGCTCCGCCCGCTGCCGGCACGCCCACCGCGAGGGAGACCAAGCGCCAGACTCGCTGAACGAAGCGGGCCGCGCCCTGCACTCCATCCTCCGTCCAGATCACGTCACGCTCGGGCGGAGAATCGGACAGCATGAACCAGCGAGCGGTATCGGCCCCGTAGCTCGCGATGATGTCGTCCGGGTCCACCACGTTCTTCTTAGACTTCGACATCTTCTCGATGGAGCCGATAGCGATCGGCGCATCTGTTTTCACGTGAAACGCCTGGCGCCCGCCGCCCTCGGCGGTGATGCGGATATCCGCAGGCTGAACCCATGCGCCCGCTGCGTCCTTGTAGGTCTCGTGGACGACCATGCCCTGCGTGAACAGGCCGGCGAATGGCTCCGAGACCCCGGACCAGCCCGTCGCCTGCATCGCCCGTGTGAAGAAGCGGGCGTAGAGCAGATGTAGGATCGCGTGCTCGATGCCGCCGATATACTGATCCACCGCCAGCCAGTGATCGACCGCCGAACGGTCGGTCGGCGCATCCTTCAGCCAGGGAGCGGTGAAGCGGGCGTAGTACCAGGACGAATCCACGAAGGTGTCCATCGTGTCGGTCTCGCGCCGGGCGGCAGCGCCGCAGCGCGGGCAGGGCACGTTACGCCAGGCATGGTCGCGTTCCAGCGGATTGCCGGGTGTGTCGAACGAGACCTCGTCGGGCAACTTCACCGGCAGGTCGGAGACCGGCACCGGCACCGGACCGCAGGAATCGCAATGGATGATGGGGATTGGGCAGCCCCAATAGCGCTGGCGCGAGACGCCCCAATCCCGCAAGCGGAACTGAACCTTGCGCGCCGCCACCGGCTCGCCGTCCAGGATCTCGCCCTCCAGGCGGTTGGCTACGGCATGGAAGGCCTCGTCCGTCGTCATGTCGTCGAGGAAACGCGAATTGATCATCCGTCCATCGCCGTCATAGGCGGTGTCGGTGACGACGAAGCTCGCCGCGTCCTGCCCCTCCGGACAGACGACAGGCGTATTGCCGAGGCCGTACTTGTTGGAGAAGTCGAGGTCGCGCTGGTCGTGGGCCGGGCAGCCGAACACGGCGCCGGTGCCGTAATCCATCAGGACGAAATTCGCCACGTAGACGGGCAGCAGCCAGGACGGGTCGAGGGGGTGGCGCACCCGCAACCCCGTATCGAAGCCGAGCTTCTCCGCCGTGTCGATCGCGGCCTGAGCCGTACCGGTTCGGCGGCATTCCTCGATGAAGCTCTGGAGTTCAGGCCGCATTGCAGCAACCGATGCCGCGACGGGGTGGTCCGCCGCAATCGCCAGGAACCTCGCGCCGAACAGCGTGTCGGGCCGGGTGGTATAGACCTTGATCTCGCCGTCACGGCCATCGAACGCAAAGCGGACCTCGAGCCCTTCGGAACGTCCGATCCAGTTCTTCTGCATCACCCGGACCTTCTCCGGCCAACGCTCCAGGCCGTCGAGTGCATCGTAGAGATCCTGCGCGAAATCGGTGATCTTGAAGAACCACTGGGTCAGCTCGCGCTGCTCTACCAGCGCGCCCGAGCGCCAGCCGCGCCCGTCGATGACCTGCTCGTTGGCCAGCACGGTATGGTCCACGGGGTCCCAGTTCACCTTGGCCGTGCGGCGGGTGACGAGTCCCTTGTCGAGGAAGTCGAGGAACATACGCTGCTGGTGCTTGTAGTAGTCGGGATCGCAGGTGGCGATCTCTCGGCTCCAGTCGAGGGACAGGCCCATGCTCTGTAGCTGGCCGCGCATGGTGGCGATGTTGGCATAGGTCCAGTCGCGCGGGTTGACCTTGCGCTCCATGGCGGCGTTCTCGGCCGGCAAGCCGAACGCATCCCAACCCATCGGATGGAGCACGGCGAACCCCTTCGCGCGCTTATAGCGGGCCACCACGTCACCCATGGCGTAGTTGCGGACGTGGCCCATATGAATGCGCCCCGACGGGTAGGGGAACATCTCCAGCACGTAGTATTTAGGTCTCGGGTCGTCGTTGCGCGTGGCGTAGATGCCGTGCGCGGCCCAGGCCTCCTGCCAGCGCGGCTCGGCATCCTTGGCGTTGTAGCGCTCTGGAACGGGCATGGGGGAGGAGGTCATGAGAGGAACTCTGAGATACGGGCCAGGATGGCCTGGCAAGGCGCCTCACGCGGCGCCGGAGAGGTTGGATGCCGGACTAACACGGCCTGTTTGCCGGTCAACAGAGCCGTCACCGCCAAAGCCCGGCGCTTGCGGACCACGTTGCGGGTGTTAGGTCAGGCAGGACCTGCCCTTCCTCTCAAGGCCGACGAGACATCATGCCCGACTCTACCCCGCCGAGATACGCTCATCCGCACGCGGCCCACGTCGTCGCTGGCTTGAAGGCCGTGCGCGAGACCATCGTCCAGGCGGCCCAGGATTCCGAGCGGGATCCGGCCGAGATTTCGCTGGTGGCCGTCTCGAAGCTCATCGATGCGGATGGGATCATCCCCGCCCTAGAGGCAGGTCATCGGGTTTTCGGCGAGAATTACGTTCAGGAATCGAAGGCGAAATGGCCGGCTTTGCGTGAGCGCTTTCCCGATGTGGAGCTTCATCTCGTTGGGCCGCTCCAATCGAACAAGGCGCGCGAGGCGGTGGAATTGTTCGACGTGATCCATGCCCTCGACAAGCTGTCACTGGCGGCGGCCCTGGCCAAGGAGATCGACCGTACCGGCCGGACGCCGAAGTTGCTGGTTCAGGTCAATACCGGTGACGAACCGCAGAAGGCCGGCGTCTCGCCGTCGCAGGTGGATGTTCTTCTCAGCGAATGCCGTGAGACCCATGGCCTGGCGATCAACGGTCTTATGTGCATTCCCCCCGCCGAGGACCCGCCGTCGGCGCATTTCGCCCTCCTGGCCCGCATCGCCGAGCGTCACAACCTGCCCATCCTCTCCATGGGAATGAGCGCGGATTTCCCGGCGGCGATCCAGATGGGAGCCACGCATATCCGCGTCGGCACAGCGATCTTCGGCGAAAGGCCGCGCCCTGCCGGAGCGTGATGCGGTTCCAAGTGGGTTAGCCGGCCGGGGAGGGGGCTGGTTGGTGAGGAATGGAACGCCCTTCCCCACCGGCGCCAGCTTTCCCGGGCCTGCGGAGCGGAGCCCGGGATTTGCCGCACCCTAGCCGAATGCGCCCACCTCGTGCTGGATCATGCCCGACAACTCGCGGACACGGGCGAAGGACTGGCGGATCGGGCCGAAGATCGTCTTGTGCTCCGATTCATAGGTGCCGACATCGCGCGGGCCGGCGGGCTCACCGAAATTGAGACCGAGCGTCGGGTCCGGCGTGATCGGAAAGATTTCGTCGAGCATGGCGAGGCAGCCGTCGATGTCGAGGCGCAGGAAGCGCTCGATCAGTTGCTCGCGAGTGATGCCCGATTGCGGGCGGAAGCCCGGAATGTGCACCGCCAGGAACCAGATTCGGTGGATCAGGGCGAGGCGCAGGGCATGAAGCATGGTCAGCCGCACCGACATCTTGCCGAGGTCCGGGGCGGCGGATTGCAGACTCAACCAATCGCTGGTGAGGCGGCCGAACAGACGGCGCAGATCGGGTGCAAGCCTCAGGCGGTCGAGGGCGGTGGCGATGACGAGGAGTTCGTCGCGCCGGTCGTCGCGCTGTGTGCGCCGTGCCCGTTCGAGCCACATGGCCGGGTCGAGCGTATCGATATAGGCGCGCAGCACATCGAGGTCGCCCACCGCCGAGGCATGCTGGGCGAGGCGGAACGCGCGCGAGAACCGAACCGAATCGCGGCGCATGTCACGGAACAGATCCGGTGCGCGGCTCGCCGCCCGGCCGAGGCCGTGCAGCGAATTCGCGAGATAGCCCAGCTGGTGCAGGATCGCGTTGTTCGGAATCGCCCGCATCTGGCGGGGATGGGTGATCATGCTGGGGCCGCCGCTATCGGTCTGGCGGGCCACGGGGCGTGAGCCGGTGCGGTCGAGCAGGCTCGGGCCGAACGTGCCCAGCAGCGCCGCGTAGCCGGGATCATCCACCAGGGCTTCCATGTCCTGCCGGGCCACGGTGAAGAACTCGGCGGCGAAATCGGCCTCACCGTAGATCGGGTCGTCGGTCTCGTCGGCGCCCGGCGCGTCGGACAGAACATAATCGGCAAAGGAATCGTCGTCGGCCGTGTCGAAGGCGAAGACGTGTTCGGCGATCCGCTCCACCGTCGAGCGGGCAAGAGCCTGGGTGCCGAACATGAGGTAGCCGTCCGAGCCCTGAAAGCTCGATTCCAGCCGCACCTTGATGCCGGCCTTGCGGTTCCGGTGCCGTGAATCCTCCGGGGCCAGATAGGCGAGGCGGTCCCGCAGCGAGGTCGGATGGGCACCGCGGCCGATCGATTCGCCGTGGGTATCGAAGATCGCCAGTTCGATGCCGGACAGGCCGTTCTGCGTCATCAGGTCGGTGATGCGCAGGCGCAGGCGCTCGATCCAGAAACTCGCGGCGAGCTGGCCGACATAGCGCCCCGAATCCGAGTAGCCGAACTGCACGGTCAACCGGCCGATGCGCTTGAGATAGGCGCGCCAATGCGGGTTGCGCAGGGCGTCGTCGAGGACGCGGATGCCCTGTTCCAGTGCACTCGCCGTCTCGAAGAGCGGCGTGATCTCGACCTTGTCGCTGATCCCGTAATGCCGGGCCAACCAGAGGGCGGCGAGAAGGGTGTAGCCGGTCTCCGTCTCGGCGATGAGGAAGCGCACGGGATGGGTGCCGTCCACGTGTTTCAGGATCTGCGCGATGGTCATCATCAGGCGCGCGGCCGAGGCCCGCTCGGCGGCGAGCGCGCCGAAATCCACGGCCACCGGCTGCACATCGTTGAGAAGGGCATGGATGGTGGCGAGATGCGAGCGCCGATGCGCCGCGTCCGTCGGCTCGCCGTCGAGATCGATGACCCGGCGCACGGCATTGTGGATCTGACTGGCGTTCAACCGGAAATGCGGCAGGGCGTTCGACAGGCCGTGTGTCGCGATGCCGGAGCGCAGGAGGGCGATGGCGCGCCTGTCCTCGTCGCTCTCCACGCCGCCGATGGCTCCGGCGAGGCCGGCCAGGATCGGTCCGGAATCGGTCTGGGCCCGCTCGCGCTCGATGATGAGCGCCAGCGAGAAGCGGTGCACAGCCTCCAGGGTAGGTTTGGTCCCGAGGCGCGGGGCGACGGCGAGCTGCCGGTTCACGGCCGCCAGCGCGCCTTGCGTCAGCTCACGCACGACGTTTGTGGCGGGTACGACTGGGAGGTGGCGCATGACCCTGTCGAGCTGCATCCGCTTCGATTCCAGGCGATAGCGCAAGGTGTCCCACCAGCCGATATCGGTGCGCCCATCCGTGTCGCAGCCGACCCAGGATGCGATGGCGAAGGGTTTGGGCACCAACTCGGTCCAGCGGTCGGGCCAGCGCGCGCGGGCCGCATCGAGGAGGGCGGCGTTGAAGCTGTCCAAGGCCGTACGACCGTGATTGGCGGCGAGGCAGGCTTGTTCGAATTCATCGTCGAGGCTGATCTTTGCATCCGGCCGGGTCGAGAGGGCCGCGGCTTTCTCGAGCAGGGGCAGGCGTGCTGCCTCGCTGTCCTGCGACGCAGCCTCGGCGATGAGCGCCGCCACGGCCTTCGGCATCCCGAATGTCGGGTGGGCGGTGAACACCACGGCGAAACCGGTACGGCCGACGAGGTCGCGGAAGGTCTCGAAATCCCCCGTCCCTTTCGGAATCGCAGCCACGAGACGGGCAGGCATCGTGTTGTCCGCCGATGTCTGGGTGTCCCGGTCCAGCCCGACATAGCCGCGCAGGCGCTCGGCCCGAGCGATCAGCGATTGTGCGCGCAGGCGGGTGAACAGGCCGTCGAGGTCGTCGTCGTCGATCTCTTCGCGGTCGAAGCGGCGGGTAATCGCGAGCGTCACCGCCAGGACGGGATTGCGGAACGGATCCTCGCTCGAACGCTCGCGAGATTCCTCGATGAGGGCGATGAGATCCTGTTCCAGCTCGCCGGGATCGGGCACCGCATTGGCTGGGCTGCGGTCAAGCATGCGCATCGATCGACCTTGTCTGGACAGAAGAAAGAGGACGGCCCCGGAGTCGAGTCGCCTTAGAACAGGTTGGGCATCGCGCCGAAGACAATGCGTGCATGACGACCCGTCATCCACCGACGGATGGCTTGGCCGAACAGCATCACCACCGTGCAAAGCCAATCCGTCCGCATGGTTTCGGCTCCACGTTCCCTCGGCGCAAGGGGTCGAAACGAGACGCAAGGACCGTTCCGACCACGGTAACCCGAAGTGCTATGCCCGGCCCTTGTGCGAAAGCGCTCCTGTGGTGCGAGACAAGTGGATGCAACCCGGTTCCGGCTGGGGTAACCCTCTGGGCCATGCAGATCCGTCCGATCCCGTCCTGTCCTCCCGGCGACCCGAGCTCCGTGTTTCGGGCTAGGAGGATGCGGAGCGGGAGCCGCCTGGCGCTGGTCTCCTGCGTTGCCCTCTTATGCGGGATGCTGGGAGCCGCTCCCGGACTCGCGCAAGAAGACGCCGCCGCACCGCTGGGCGAGGCCGAGGCACCGGCCCCCAAGCCTAAGCCGAGACCAAAGCCCAAACCGAAACCCGTCGCCAAACCTGCCGAGACGCCCGATGCTCCTCCGGCCACGACCCTGCCGACGCCGGCCGCCAATCTCGCTCCCGTGAAGCTGCCCGAGCTCATCGTGGTCTGCGACAACGGTCAGGGTGCGTTCTACGAAGGGCAGGGCGCGGTCTCGCTCTGGGTGACGCGGAGCGGCACGATCACCGTCGACAACCCGCTTCGCCCCCTGACGCCGGAGGCTACCCGCGTGCTGCAGGTCGTCATCGGCAACAAGGCCGCCACCGCCTTCGGCCCCGACCTCCTGGCCCTGCGCCGGGGCGGCAGCCCCGCAGCCCTGGAGGCCACGATAGGTGGACCGGTCCGCTGGGACGAGCAACTCACGGTCCTGCCCGATTTTCTCAACATCGTTTCCGAAGCGGGCGAGGTCCTGGCGCGCCTCGATTACCGCCGCTGCGGCGATGCCCCGGAGGTCAAGGCGGTGCCGGTCGCCAAGGTGAAGCCCAAACCCGTCGCCAAATCACCGCGCCCGCCCAAGGCCTCCGCCGCCGAGGGAGTGGGGCGAGGGGAGGGCGCGGCCCCTCGCGGTCTTCAATTGCCGCAGGGCGCCATTCCGGCCGGCCAATAGTGATCGCGGGACGAGGGAGAACGACATGAAAGCCGCCGAGGTGATCGCCAAGCTGGGGCTCCAGCCCCACCCGGAGGGCGGCCATTATCGCGAAACGTTTCGCGATCCGACGGAGGTCGATGGCCGTTCGGTGGGCAGCGCGATCTACTACCTGCTCGATCTCGGCGAGACCTCGGAATGGCACCGGGTCGATGCCAGCGAGATCTGGTTCTGGCATGCCGGCGCGCCGATGGTGATCACCACGAGCCCGAACGGTCACGATGCCTCCGCTACCTATCTCGGCCCCGACCTCGCCCATGGCCAGCAGCCGCAGATCGTCGTGCCGGCGGGGCATTGGCAGACCGCCACGAGCCTCGGATCGTGGACATTGGTGAGCTGCACCGTCTCCCCGGCCTTCCGGTTCGACGGGTTCGAGATGGCGCCTCCGGGCTGGCGGCCGGTGCCGCGCAGCTGAGGGAGAAGCGTTTCTCCGTTCGCCTTGCCCGGGGCCTAGCCCTCGATCTCGTCCTTCTTCGCGATTAGCGGCACGAGCGGGGTGATCCGCAGGGCGGTGATGCGGTTCTTCGCCTTGCGCAGGACCTGAAACCGGAAGCCGTGGAAATTGAAGGCGGTACCGGTATCGGGAATCGCCCGCGCCTCGTGGATGACGAGGCCGGCGATGGTCGTCGCCTCCTCATCGGGCAGATTCCAGTCCATGGCGCGGTTGAGATCGCGAATGGCGACGGAGCCATCCGCATTCACCGAGCCGTCGCCCTGGGGGCGCACCCCGGAGACTGTGACGTCATGCTCGTCGGCGATGTCTCCGACGATTTCCTCCAGGATGTCTTCCAGCGTGACGAGACCCATCACCTCGCCGTACTCGTCGACGACGAGGGCGAAGTGGGTCTTCTTGGTGAGGAAGGCCTTGAGCTGGTCGCGCAGGCTGGTCGTGTCGGGCACGAACCAGGTCTCGAGGGCCAGGGTCTCGACCTTCAGACCGGAAGCGTCGCCCCCGGCGGCGTCGAGCGCGCGCAGCAGATCCTTGGCGTGAAGCACGCCGATGATGTTCTCCGAGGTGCCGCGCCAGAGCGGCATGCGCGTATAGGGCGAGGACAGAACCTCGCGGACGATCTCCTCCGAAGGAAGGTCCGCATTGATGGTGCGCATCTTTGTGCGGTGCACCATGACCTCGGACACGGATAATTCGTGCAGGTCGAGCAGGCCGCCGAGCATGTCGCGCTCGGCTTTGGCGACACCGCCCTCGCGGTGGAGCAGGGCGACCTGCCCGCGAATTTCCTCGGTGGGCGAGAGGATCGACTGATGCTGCCCGATACTGACGCCGAAGGGGCGCAGCATCAGCCGCACGACCTTCTCGATGGCGATGGCGGCGGGGCCGAGGAGCGCTACCGCGAAGGCGACGGGCCGCGCCATCACCAGGGCGGCCTGGTCCGGCTTGTTGATGGCGAGGGTCTTCGGCAGCACCTCGGCGAAAACGATGACGAGCACCGACATCACCCCGGTGGCGTAGAGCACCCCGCTCTTGCCGAAGATCGTGGTCAGCACGCTGGTGGTGAAGGCGGAAGCGCCGATGGCGACGATGTTGTAGCCTATCAGCATGGCGCCGATGAACCGCTCGCGCGAGGCGAGGATGCGGTTGACGAGGCGTGCCCGCAGGTCGCCATTGTTCTCCAGGGAGAGCATCCGTGCCCGCGAGGCCGCGGTGAAGGCGGTCTCAGCCCCTGCGAAGAAGGCCGAGAGCAGCAGCGACATCACCACGATGCTCGCGGCGAGCCAGAGATCGGTATGCGTGTCCATCAGGCGGTCGTCGCACCAAGCCATGCCGCACCGACACTGTGCCGGTTCCGGAAAGCCCCCTCATATACCAACCCAGGTGCGAATCGATGCCGCAGGCGTCGGGATCGGAGGGGATGCGGTTCATGGAGCGCATCATCCCCAGTTGAAGCTCCAGGCCTCCAGTACAGGGAGGCGATCCGGTCACGCCCCGCGTAGTTCGTCCGTCAGGAAGGCCTTTACCTCTGCGCGGTCGATGCCCGGTGCGATGAAGCTCTGGCCGATCCCCCGTGCGAGGATGAAGGTCAGCGCGCCGTCCCGGACCTTCTTGTCCTGGGCCATGGCGTCGAGGATGGCGTCGACGCCCCCGCATCCGCCGGGGACGGCCTGAAGCCGGGTAGGCAGGCCTGCCAGGGCCAGATGGTTGGCCACGCGACCGGCATCCTGGCCGGGGCAGAGGCCGAGGCGGGCCGAGAAGCGGAAGGCCAGCGCCAAGCCGATGGCGACGCCCTCGCCGTGGACGAGGCGGGCGGATTCGTAGCCGGTGAGCCGTTCCAAAGCATGGCCGAAGGTGTGGCCGAGGTTGAGCAGGGCGCGCTCGCCGTCCTCGCGCTCGTCGCGCACCACGACGCCGGCTTTTGCCCGGCAGCAGATCGCCACCGCCTCGTCGCGCTCCGGGCCGCCGGAGAAGATGCCGGCCCAGTGGCCCTCGCACCAATCGAAGAAACCGGAATCGGCGATGAGGCCGTATTTCGCCACCTCGGCGTAGCCGGCGCGCATCTCGCGTTCGGACAGGGTGTCGAGCGTGGCGGTATCGGCCAGGACCAGACGCGGTTGGTGGAAGGCGCCGATCAGGTTCTTGCCCAGCGGCGAGTTGATGCCGGTCTTGCCGCCGACCGAGGAATCGACCTGCGAGAGCAGGGTCGTGGGTGCCTGGACGAAGCGGACGCCGCGCCGGAGCGTCGCCGCCGCGAAGCCGGCGAGATCGCCGACCACGCCGCCGCCGAGCGCCACCACGAGGTCGTTGCGCTCGATCCGGTGGGCGAGGAGGCCGTCGCACACCTGTGCGTAGACCGCATAGCTCTTCGATGCCTCGCCCGGCGCCACGGTGACGAGACCGGAGCGCAGGCCCGCCGCCTCCAGGCTCTCGCACAGGCGTTCGCCATAGAGGCCCGCGACCGTCTCGTCGGTCACGATGGCGGCGGCCCGCGCGCCGAGGGCGGCCACGCGTGCACCCGCCTCGGCGAGGAGGCCCCGCCCGATATGGATGTCGTAGTCGCGGCCCTGGTCGAGGGGGACGTGGACCGTCTGTCCGTCACTCACTGCGCGGCGACGCCTTGGTTCGAGGGGCCGTTGAGATAGGCATCGAGGGCCTCCATCACGTCCTCCACCACGCGATCATGCGACACGTCGCGCGAGGGGATCATCACGTCGGCACTGCCATAGACGGGATGCCGGATCTCCATCAACTGCCGCATCGTCTCCTCGGGGTCGTCGGTTTGGAGCAGGGGCCGGTTGCCGCGCTTGCGGACGCGGCGCATCAGCACGTCGAGTTCCGCCTTCAGCCACACCGAGACGCCGCCCTGAGCGATACGGGCGCGTGTCGCCTCGCGCATGAAGGCGCCCCCGCCGGTGGCCAGCACCAGCGGCCCCTCGCGGATGAGCCGGGCGATCACACGCTCCTCGCCCTCGCGGAAGCTCGGCTCGCCGTAGATGGCGAAGATGTCGGGGATCGTGAGCTTGGCCGCCGCCTCGATCTCGTTGTCGGCATCCTTGAACATCAGCCCGAGTCGCGTCGCCAGACGTCGCCCTACCGTGCTCTTACCGGCACCCATGAGACCGACGAGCACGATCGAGCGCGCGCCGAGAGCGCGGCGGAGCCTGACTTCAATGGGATCGGGAGCGATGTCGCCCTCCGATGGCTCGATCTCGGTCATCGTTGAAATCTTGATATACCTGTTCTCGCGATCCTAGCGCGTTTCACCGTCCGGGCGAAGCGAGGCCGTAAACCACGACGCGATTCTTAAAGGCGTCTTCATAGGGCCTGCCTCCAAAGCCGCGAAGCCTCCCGATCCGGTGAGGCCGATCGCCGCTCGTCGACCGGGATTCTCTTGCGGTGCACCCTGTGGCTCCGAAGTGCTTGCCATTGTGGGCCCGGCATGGTGCAACCCCTTGGCTTGGCTGTGCAATGACTTGCCTGCCGATCTCGCGGACCGAAGCCGTCCATTTCCGCAGAGTTCCCTCCGACCGAGGTTCGTCCGAGTGCCGACCCTGTTTCGTTTCCTCGCCACGCTCGCCATCCTCGGCGGATTGGTCTTCGCGGGCATGTTCGCGCTCGCGACCTTCGTTCAGCCCACGCCCCGGGAAATGAGCGTCAGCATTCCCGCCGCGAAGCTACAGCCGCCGAACCGGTGACGGGCTCGCCCGGGGACGAGGCGGGGACCGACGGCCCCGCTCTCATCGTCGCGTATCTCGACATGCTCGCGGCCGAGCGGGGTGCCGCCGCCAATACGCTCGCCGCCTATCGCCGCGACCTCGACCACTACCTCGCGGCTCTGACCGCTTCGGGACGTGACCCGCTCGAGACCGATGCGGGCGAGGTCCGCGCCTATCTGGCGGATCTCGAAACCCAAGGGTTGAAGGCCTCCTCCGCCGCACGCCGGCTGTCCTGCATTCGCGGCTTCCACAAGTTCCTCTACGCGGAGGGGTTCGCCGAGGCCGATCCGAGCGCGCCCGTGGGAGGTCCACGCAGGGGGCGCACCCTGCCCAAGGTGCTGTCGGTGGCCGAGGTGGACGACCTGCTGCGCACCGCCCGCGAGCGAGCCGTGGCGTCGGAGACCGGAGACGCTCCGGGCGAGCGGCGGCGCGCGGTACGGATGCTGTGCCTGCTCGAAACCCTCTACGCCACCGGCCTGCGCGTGTCGGAACTCATCGCCCTGCCACGCTCGGCCGCCACCACGAAACAGCGCTACCTCGTGGTGAAGGGCAAGGGCGGACGTGAGCGGCTGGTCCCGCTCACCGATCTCGCGCGGGGCGCCATGCGCGAGCACCTGGCTCATCTCGGCGGAGAGGGTCCCTTCCTGTTTCCGGCCGACAGCGAGAGCGGCCACCTGACCCGGCAGGCTTTCGCCCGCGACCTCAAGGTGGCGGCGGCGGCGGCGGGGATCCGTGAGGACCGGGTGAGCCCGCACGTGTTGCGCCACGCCTTCGCCAGCCACCTCCTGCAGAACGGGGCCGACTTGCGGATCGTGCAGGAGCTTCTGGGACATGCCGACATCTCGACGACGCAGATCTACACGCATGTCCTCGACGAGCGGCTGAAGAGCATGGTCCGCGATCTCCACCCCCTCATGGACGAACCGGCTGAACCCGACAGCGCTCCCATCTGAACGGGCCACCGCGCCGTTCCGGCCGTGTTTCATCCGGCGATCTGCCTCCCCTTGCTGACCGCGATCGTCGCCCCACCCATGAGCGAGAACACGATACCTGCGTTGCGCAAGGCACCGACCACCTGATTGCGGTTGGCGACCGAGACGGAGGCGATGCAGCCTTCGAGCCGCCGGATCGTCGAGAGCGACACTCCCGAGGCTCCGCTCAGATCCGCCATCGACCAGTCGAGCAGCGCGCGTGCCGCGCGGATGTGCCCGGCTTCGAGGCTCTGTTCTAGGCCGAGCAGAAGGCGGCCGGTGGGCCTGATCCGCAATTGGATCGGACCGATGAAGTGGGTCCAGCTTTCGATCTGCCCCGCATCGTTCAGCAGGGGAGCCACTAACAGGCGGTATCGCACGGTGTCGCCGTTCGCCAGCCTGAGGTCCGGCAGCAGATATGAGGCGTGATTGGACGCGTACATCCCCCCGATACGCGCCGACCATGGCGCGCCCTCGCCCTTTAGGAACGGCCGCGCGGGGTCCTGCAGGAGCTCGCTCTCGGGAAGGCCGACGAGGTCGAGCCATTTCTCCGAGAATTTTGAGAAAGGAAACGTGTGCGTGGTCGAGGTGAAGGCCCGGACGGAATCGAAGATCGCCTGGTCTCTCTGCCGCTGCGCTGCCTCGGCGCGGGCCAGCATGGCAGGATCGCTGATATCGGCGAGGATGCCATGCGCGCTCAAGGGCCGGCTATTGGGCGTGGTCGTTACCTCCACGCGGCTCATGACAGTACAGATTCCGGAATCCGGCCGGACGATGCGGAAGATCGAGGGCGGTACCGTGTCCGATTGCCTGACGAAGTCGGGTTCCATGGTCCGCGGGCAATCGTCCGGATGAATGAGCCGGAACAGAAGCGTGTAGTCGGGCCTGATGAGGCCATCGGGAAGCCCTAGGATCGGATAGAGTCCGGGCGACCAGACATGAGTGTTGCCGACGAAATCCCAGTGCCAATGACCGACGGTGCCAAAATGTTTGATCTGGCTTGGAACGTCATACGAAAGGCTTCTCGGTACCCCACCATACATTGTGAAACCGCGATCTCACGACAATCGTCAGAGCCATGGCCAAGCCAAGGGGAACGACGACCTAAAGCAACGGATATCTATCTTTTGATAAGATCGCAATATTTCTCGCAGCAATACCCTCATCGCAACGTGAGATTGTAGGACGATCATCGGCCCTATTGGTCGGTATGTCTAAACCCCCCTTGGGGAGACTCCTCGATCTCGATCCAGGATCTCCGACGCCGCTTCACGATTACTGGAACAAGGGTGATCATTTGGATGACGGTGGCCATTTAAGATGGCAATGCGAATGCCATGGGCGGACCGTCGATCCATCCGCTCCGCGTCGTCGTCTCGGGTGTTGTCGTCAGGCTTGGCCGACAGCGCCGCGCTTAGACGCTCGCGTCCTCGTCGAGCGTGTCCTCGATATAGACCTGTTCCAGTACGACCTTGATCACCGCCATCAGCGGCAGCGCGAGGGCGATGCCCCAAAGGCCGAACAGCACGCCGAGCACGAGCTGGCCTGCGAAGATGGTGGCCGGCGGGATGTCCAGCGCCTGCTTCTGGATGAAGGGCGTCAGCCCGTAGCTCTCCAGGCATTGCACCACGAGGTAGACACCGAAGGCGCCGAGAGCCGCGTTGGTGCCGGAGGCGAGGCCCGCCAGCACGATGACGACGCCGGCGATCAGCGGGCCGATGGTGGGGATGAAGGCGAGGAGCCCCGCTTGCAGGCCGAGGATGAGGGCGCCGCCGATGCCGAGGAAACTCAAGCCCGCCCAGATGCAGACGAAGATCACCGCCATGGTGATGAGCTGGCCGAACAGCCAATGCCGGAGGGTCTCCCCCATCCCGTCGAGGAGGGCGGTGGCGCGGGGACGGTAACGGGGCGGCACGAACCGCACCGCGCCGTCGCGGTAGCTGGCGGGATCGGCCGCGCAGGCGAGGCCGAGGAACACGATCACCAGGACGTTGCCCAGCGCATTGAACAGGCCGGTGATGACGGTGGCCGCCGGTCCGAGCATGCTGCCGGCATCGGAGAGAAGGGAGCCGGGGCTTTTGATCGCACCCGATGCGAGGCCGCCGAGGCCCCCGGCCTTCTTGTCCTTGTCGGTCTCGGTGTCCTTGGCTTTGTCAGTGTCCTTGGCTTTGTCGGCGTCCTGATCGCCCGGCGTTTCGCTCGGTACCGAGAAGGCCGGCAGATCGATCCCGTATTCCTTCAGGCGGTCACGGACAGACCCCGCCTGTTTCGTGACGGTCTGGCCGAGCTCCCGTCCCTGCTGCACCACCGTCGCGCCGCCGAAGGCGAGAAAGCCGAGGGTGAGCCCGCCGAGGATCAGGCTGACGATGGTGAGCCGCAGCCCGCGACCGAGCCCGATGGCCTGGCCGAGCAGGCGCGTCAGCCCATCGAGGAAGACCCCGAGCAGGATTCCGGCGAAGATCAGGAGCAGCGTCGAGGCGGCGGTCCAGGCGAGGATCAGCAGGGCGATGAACGCCACCACGGCGATTCCCGAGGCCGTCGGCGACCAGCTGGCGGGGTGCGGACCCGGCTCGTCCTTGATCGGCGTACCCTGCTGCATCTGCCCGTCCCCTGGCGCGGTCTACCGAAGCGCGGTGCGAACGGGCGCGCGAAACCCGTTACAGACAAGGGGCGCAAGGCATGAGGCCCACTCTCCTCTGTGGACGGACCGGAGGCGAATCGCTGCCGGTCCACCCTCACGCCCAGCGTGACGCGGCCTCATCGTCGGCGCCCGTGGCCTCGACCCAGCCCCCCATGGTGCCGTCGGCCAGATGCTCACGCTTCCAGAACGGAGCCTTGGTCTTGAGATAGTCCATGAGGAAGCTCGCCGCCTCGAAAGCGGCGACGCGGTGGCTTGCCGCCGTCACCACGAGGACGATGCCGTCGCCCGGCGCGACGAGGCCGTGCCGGTGGATCACCCGCACCGCCTGGAGCGGCCAGCGGTCCTGCGCCGCCTCGACCACCCGGCCGATCTCCGCCTCGGCCATGCCGGGATAATGTTCGAGTTCGAGCCCGGTCAGGCGCCCGCCCTCGTCGCGGCACAGGCCGGTGAAGGTGACGATCGCCCCGGTCCTGCCCTGGAGAGTCCCGCTCAGCGCGGCCATCTCAGCGGCCACGTCGAAGGGCGCACTCTGGATGCTGATCGCGGGTGCGGGCCGATTTCCCGCCGTCATCTCGCCTGCCGACATCCATCGATTCCTTGACGCATCGGCGCGAAAGCCCTCGCGACCGGGTTTGATCCCCCTTAAGGGATGCGCGACATTGCAAAGTCCGCGCGGTGGTTCCACGCTGTTGCGCGTCGTTCCGGCAACACCATTCCGGCGCCCGGCCTTTACCACTCGACCGACATGGGTGCCATGCCCCGTCGGTCCCATACCCGGTCCACGCCACCGGCTTCGAAGGAATTCCCCTCGCGTGACGCCTGAGTTGATCCTGCCCCATGACGGCGTCCTGCCGGTCTTCTCGGCCCGTCCGGTCTGGTGCGGGCGCGGAAGCACGGTCATCGGCGCCGCCACGATCGGTGCCCAGGCCTGGCTCGGCGACGACAGCGTGATCCGTGCCGACGGCGAGGCGGTGACCGTCGGCGAGCGCTTCTGGCTCGGCCATCGCTCGACGCTCCATATCGCCACCGATTCGCATCCCACCCTCGTCGGTGACCGGGTGACGGTGGGCCGCAACGCCGTGGTCCATGCCTGCACGGTCGGGTCCGACGTGGTGATCGAAGACGATGTCATCGTCCTCGACGGGGCCACCGTGGAGGACGGGGTGCTGATCGAGGCCGGGGCCACCGTCTTTCCGCGCTCGCACCTCGCCGCCGGCTTCGCCTATGCCGGCAGCCCGGCGAAACCCCAGCGTCCCGTCACCGCGGCCGAGATCGCCGAGCGGGCCGAGCGCGTGCGCGAGGCCACGGGAGATACCCCGTCGCCCGTCGCCGGCGACGAGGTCGACGTCGATCCCAGCGTCTACGTCGCCAGCACGGCGCGCCTGCGCGGCCGCATCGCCCTCGGCGCGGGATCGAGCGTGCTGTTCTCCTGCGACCTGCATGCGGAGGTCGGCCCCATCCTCATCGGCGCCGACACCAACATCCAGGACAACACCGTCATCCGTGCACGGGCCGAAGGCGTTGTCATCGGCCGCGACACTACGATCGCGCATAACGTGCGGATGGCCGATTGCCGTATCGGCGCGCGCAGCCTCATCGGCATCGGCTGCGTGCTGGCCCCCGGCACCGTGGTGGCCGACAACGTGCTGCTCGCCGGCGGCTCCACCACCGATCCGGGCCAACTCCTCGAGAGCGGCTATCTCTGGGGTGGCCGGCCCGCCCGCATCCTCGGTCCCCTCGACGCGGACAAGCGCGCGATGATGACCCGCATCGTCGCCGGCTATTGCGAGCATGGGCGGGTGTATCGCCAGATGGAGGCGGGGGAGAACTGACCGGATGCTGGAAGTGCGTCTGCCGTCCGGTTCTCGAATGCGACGATCACCCGGTAGGTGCCGGTCCGCACCAGCGTCAGTGGCGGCATCTCTTAAGGCATGATGGCATGCAGGAGGGCAGCGCATGGTCGCTTCGTCCAATGATGCTCATGAGACGTGCTTCATCGCGTTGATCGGCGCGGTGCTTCTGGCCCTCGCCGCACCGGTCGCGGCTTCGGCCGAACCGGCACCCCAGCGCTTTTCCGTCACCTATCGCCTGCTCTTCCTCAACCTTCCGGTTGGTGAGGCGGATCTCTCCGTCGATCAGACCGGTGGGCGCTACGCCTACGATCTGAAGGCGGGCCTGCGCGGACTGGCCGGCGTCTTCTTCGAAGGATCGGGGACGGCATCCGCGTCGGGGGAGCGGTCGCGGAGCGGAGCGCTCACCGGCACGTTCCGGTCCGACAGCCTGTACGGTCGTAAGCCGGTTCAGGTCTCCATGACCCTGTCGAACGGCCGCGCGCACGACGAGAGCGTGGAGCCGCCTCCGACGCCGATGCCCGACAGGATTCCCGTAGCACCGCAGGACAAGGTCGGCGTCGTCGATCCCCTGACCATGCTGGCGATTCCGCTGGGCCGGGCATCCCTCGACCCCACCCTCTGCGAGCGGCGCATCCCGGTCTTCAACGGGGTGACCCGGGCGGATATCGTCCTTTCCCGCGGGGTGCTGGTGACCGTCCAGGAGGGACCCTATCGCGGACCGGCCCTCGATTGCCGGGCGCGCTGGGTGCCGATTTCTGGCCACCGCCCCAATGGCAGCAGCGTGCGACGCATGGCCGAGAACGACGACATCCGCGTACGGCTCGCGCCCGTTCCCGGCGGGGCGATGCTGTTGCCGCTGACGATCTCCCTGCCCACCGGCTGGGGCAATGCGGGGATCGAGGCGACGCAATGGGGCCCGAAACCGGAGCCCTCGGGCCGGACTTCCGTGAGGGTCCATTTGCCCAACGCACGGTAAGGCGTCCGACCTATTCCTCCGCGAACAACCCCGTGGGCAGGCCATCCATGCTGCGCGCGTTCTTCTGGCGGCGATAGGCGTCGAGTTCGGCCTCCGTCTTGGCCTGGGCCCAGCGGTCGAGGGTGGGACGTTCCTCGCGATAGTCGAACAGGGGCACGCCGAAGCCGCAGGAGGTCTGCACGAGATCGATCGTGAGGCGCACCATCTGGCGCGCTCCGGGCGGCTCCTGTCCGTCATACGCGCCTGCCAGCAGACCGGCATAGGCGTCGCTGCCGCGCGCCAAGATCTCCCCGCGCCCATAGAGCCGCAGGATCGTCGGCGCGCCTTCGAAGGCGCAGAACATCACCGTCAGCCGTCCATCCACCCGCAGATGTGCAGCGGTTTCGTTCCCGCTCCCGGTACGGTCGAGATAGATCACGGTGTTCGGGTCGATGACCCGAAACGTGTCGGTTCCGCGCGGTGACAGGTTGATCCGCGTGCCCTCCGCCGCCGATGCGGTGAAGACGATATGCTGCCGGGCGATGAAATCGAGGTGGCGCTCGTCGAGGGCCGGAAACTGCTTGGCCATGGGGCTTTCGGACGACAGGGGCGGGCTTTGAAACCTACAGCATCGTGCCGGATCTCGCATCCACGGCGATGCTGACGAACGCTTCCGAGCAGGAATGGCGGATCAGCGCAGGAACCGCCCGACCAGCAGCCGCGCCAGGTCGCGCGGCGGCTCGGGGGTCAGGACGGCGAGCTTGTTGGAGGTGGACAGGGAGGCGAGCCCGTGAAGGCCGGCCCAGAGGGTCGCCACCGCCTGCCGTCTCTCGCCCGCATCCGGAATCATGGGTTCGAGCACCCCGTCGACGAGGTCGGTCGCCTGGGCCAGCGCGGCGGCGTACCAGTCGGGAAAGGCTGAATCCGGTGCCAGGGAATGTTCGAAGACGAGGCTCCAGACTCGCGGGTCTGAAGCCACGAAGGCGAGGTAGGCATCGGCGAGGGCAAGGGCGTTGTCGCGCGGGGCGGCGTCGGGACGGATCGCGCCGGTGAGCGCCGCGTGCAGGCGCTCCAGGGTGCGGGCGTTGACCCGCATCACCACCGCATCGAGATCGCCGACACCGTTGTAAATCGAGTTCGGTGCGTAGCCGATCACCGAGGCGAGCCGGCGCATGCCGAGGCCGCGCAGGCCCTCCATGCGGACCAGGCCCTCTGCCGCCTTGGTCACCAGGGCCTCGAATTCCTCGCGGTTATGCTCGCCTCTGGGGCCGGTGCCGCGCCGTGCCGATTTGGTTGCCTTCGCCACTCTGTCCCCACGCTCGCGTGCCGCCCGGCACGCCACCAGCGCATAGATTGCACGACGTGCAAAATCAACGTTGCCGCCATCCCTGCCAGGCGTTAATTTGCACGACGTTCAAAAATCGCGGCCGTACCGGATTTGACGGTTCGTTACAGGGTGGGCAGTCATGGTCCGCCCCGAGGAGACCAAGATGTTCCGTAGCTTGATGACGACGCGCCGGTTCGCGCCCCTGTTCTGGTGCCAGTTCTTCTCGGCATTCAACGACAATTTTCTGAAGAACGCCCTGGTCTTCCTGATCCTGTTCAAGGTCGCGGGCGCTGGGGGAGAGGCCGCCCATCCGGGCATCCTGGTGACCCTGGCCGGTGCCGTCTTCATCGGCCCGTTCTTCATCCTGTCGGGTCTCGGGGGTGAGCTTGCCGACCGTTACGACAAGGCGCTCATCGCCAAGCGGCTGAAATTCGCGGAGGTCTTCGCCGCCGCCGCCGCAGCGATCGGCTTCTTCCTCCATTCCGTGCCGGTCCTGTTCGTGGCGCTCGGCCTGTTCGGCACAGTGGCGGCCCTGTTCGGCCCGATCAAATACGGCATCCTGCCCGACCACCTGAAGCGCAACGAGCTCACCGCCGGCAATGCGCTGGTCGAGGCCGCGACCTTCCTCGCCATCCTGCTCGGCACCATCGTGGCCGGCTTCGCCAGCGCGCTCGGCGGCGATGCGCTGGCCTTCAGCGCCCTGATCATGGTGTTCGCGATCCTGTGCTGGCTCTCGGCCCGGCAGATCCCCTCCACCGGCGAGGCGGCGCCGACGCTCAGGATCGATCCCAACGTCGCCCGATCCACCGTGGCCCTGCTGCGTGACCTCTATGCCGACACCCGCCTGTGGCGCGGCTCGCTCATCGTCAGCTGGTTCTGGCTGGTGGGCGCGGTGGTGCTCGCCCTGCTGCCGGTGCTGGTGCGCGAGAGCCTGAACGGCTCGGAGACGGTGGTGACCCTGCTGCTCGCGATCTTCTCGGTTGGCATCGCCATCGGCTCGGCGCTGGCCTCCTGGCTCGCCAGCGGACGCATCGTCCTGCTGCCGACGCCGATCGGCGCTCTGTTCATGGGCCTGTTCGCCCTCGACCTCGCCTGGACCATCTCGCACCTGCCGCCGGTCTCCGGCGAGGTGATGGGGGCCGGCGCCTTCCTCTCCACCGGGACGGGCCTTCGCGTGGCGGCGTCCTTCGCCGGCCTCGCCATCGCGGGCGGCCTCTACATCGTGCCCTCCTTCGCCGCCGTGCAGGCCTGGACCGACAAGGACAAGCGCGCCCGCGTCATCGGCGCGGTGAATGTTCTCACCGCCGCCTTCATGGTCACCGGGGCGCTGGGCCTCGCTGCTCTGCAGGGAGCGGGCTGGTCGATGGCCTCGCTCCTCACCCTCATCGGCGTCGCCAACCTCGCCGCCGGCGTGATCGTCCTGAAGGTGATGCCGACGAGCGCCTTCCGCGACTTCCTCTCGATCCTGTTCCGCGCCTTCTACCGGCTCGAAGTCCGGGGCCTGGAGAATGTCGAGAGGGCCGGCCCCAACGCCATCATCGCCCTCAACCACGTCTCGTTCCTGGATGCACCGCTGGCCCTTTCGCTCCTCGACAAGGAGCCGGTCTTCGCCGTCGACCACGGCATCGCGCAGCGCTGGTGGGTGAAGCCCTTCCTGCGGGTGACCAAGGCGATGCCGCTGGACCCCACCCGGCCGCTGGCCACCCGCACGCTCATCAATGCCGTCAAGAACGGCGAGACCCTGATCATCTTCCCCGAAGGCCGCCTCACCGTCACGGGCAGCCTGATGAAGGTCTATGACGGCGCCGGCCTCATCGCCGAGAAATCCGGAGCCAAGGTGGTTCCGGTGAAGATCGAGGGGCTGGAGAAGACCGCCTTCTCGCGCCTCTCCCGCAATCAGGTCCGCCGCCGCTGGTGGCCGAAGGTCATCGTCACGGTGATGTCGCCGGTGGCGCTTACCGTCGATCCCGCGCTGAAGGGCAAGAACCGGCGGCGCGCGGCAGGAGCGGCGCTGTACGACATCATGTCCGATCTCGTCTTCGACACCGCCTTCATCGACCGTAGCGTGATGAGTGCCCTCATCCAGGCCGGTGCCGACCATGGCTGGCGCCGCACCGCGCTGGAAGACCCGGTCACGGGCACGCTCAGCTATTCCCGCCTCGTGATGGGCGCCAACATCCTGGGCCGCAAGCTGATGCCGCTCGCCGCCGAGGGCAAGGCCATCGGGCTGATGCTGCCCAATGCCAACGGCGCGGCCGTGACCTTCTTCGCCCTGGCCAGCGCCGGGCGCGTACCGGCGATGATCAACTTCTCGGCCGGCCCTGCCAACGTCCTCTCGGCCTGCTCGGCGGCGGAGGTGGACACCATCCTCACCTCTCGCGCCTTCATCGAGAAGGGCCGCCTCAACGGCCTGATCGAGGCCATCCAGGGCAAGGTGAAGCTCGTCTACCTGGAGGACGTGCGCGCCAGCATTACCGCCGGCGACAAGATCCGGGGCTTCCTCAGCCCCCGCAAGCCCCTTGTGGCGCGGAGCGGCGACGATCCGGCGGCGATCCTGTTCACCTCGGGCTCGGAGGGCACGCCCAAGGGCGTGGTGCTCGCCCATCGCTGCATGCTCGCCAACACCGCCCAGGTCGCCGCTCGAATCGATTTCGGGCCGACCGACAAGGTGTTCAACGTGCTGCCGGTGTTCCATGCCTTCGGACTGACGGCGGGCCTGATCCTGCCCCTGGTCTCCGGCGTCCCGGTCTACCTCTACCCGTCGCCGCTGCATTACCGGATCGTTCCGGAACTGATCTACGGCTCGAATGCCACCGTCCTGTTCGGCACCGACACGTTCCTCTCCGGCTACGCCAAGACGGCCCATTCCTACGACCTGCGCTCGCTCCGCTACGTGGTGGCCGGGGCCGAGGCGGTGAAGCAGGCGACCCGGAAGACGTGGAGCGAGAAGTTCGGCCTGCGCATCCTCGAAGGCTACGGCGTCACTGAATGCGGGCCGGTGGTCGCCCTCAACACGCCGATGTTCAACCGCTTCGGTACCGTCGGCCGGCTCCTACCGGGGATCGAGTCTCGCCTCGAACCGGTGCCCGGCATCGAGGAGGGCGGCCGTCTCTCGGTGAAGGGTCCGAACGTGATGCTCGGCTATCTCAGGGCGGAGAAGCCCGGCGTGTTGGAGGCGCCGCCGGAGGGCTGGCACGATACCGGCGACATCGTCGCCATCGACGCGGAAGGGTTCGTCACGATCAAGGGCCGCGCCAAGCGCTTCGCCAAGATCGCCGGCGAGATGGTGTCGCTGGCCGGCATCGAGGCCATCGCCGGCGAGCTCTGGCCGGATACGCCGAGTGCGGTGGCGGCGGTGCCGGATGCGCGTAAGGGCGAGCGGCTGATCCTGTTCACGGAGCGCAAGGACGCCACACGCCCCGCCTACCAGGCCTTCGCCAAGGCCAAGGGCGCCACCGAGATCGCCATCCCGGCCGAAGTGGTGGTGCTGGATAAGCTGCCGATGCTGGGTACCGGCAAGGTGGATCAGGTCGGCGTGGTCAAGCTCGCGCACGAGCGGGCCGGCGGCGAGTCCACCGCTGCGGCGTAGGTCTAGCGAACCCTCTCCCGGAAAGGGGGGAGGGTTCGTGGCCATTGTCTCATCACCGCCTCGGCCAACCCATCCACCTGCGCCTCCGTATGCGCGGCGGAGAACGCCACACGCAGCCGCGCCGTCCCGGCCGGTACCGTGGGCGGGCGGATGGCGACGACGAGGGAGCCCCGCTCTTCCAGAGCGGCCGAAAGGCCGAGCGCGGCGTCCGCTTCGCCGATGACGATGGGGACGATGGGGCTCTGTGCCTCGGGAAGGCCGAGTTGCGTGGTGAAGCGGCGGGCGAGGGCGAGCGGACGCGCTGCGAAATCCGGCTCGGCCTCGACGATGTCGAGAGCGGCCAGGGCGGCGGCCGCCGAAGCCGGCGGCAGGCCGGTGGTGTAGACGAAGCTGCGGGCGCGGCTCGTCATCAGGTCGACCACGGCGCGGGACGCGCAGAGATAGCCGCCATAGGAGCCGAGCGTCTTCGACAGGGTGCCCATTTCGAGGGGAGCGCGGGCATCCGCTGCGATCACGCCGAGGCCGTGGGCGTCGTCCACCAATGTCCAGGCGTCGTGCGCGTCGGCGAGAGTCAGGATGTCGGCGATCGGCCCCCGGTCGCCGTCCATGCTGTAGACGCGCTCCGTGAGGATCAGCGCGTGCTGGTGGCGGGAGCGGTGCTTGGTCAGGAGCGCTTCGAGATCGCCGAGATCGTTATGGGCGAACCGCATCACTTTCGCGCCGGAGAGCCGCGCCCCCGCCCAGAGGCAGGAATGGCCGAGCGCGTCCACGAGGATCAGGTCGCGTGGGCCGGCGAGCCCCGAGACGATGCCGAGATTGGCGAGATAGCCGCTACCGAAGACGAGAGCCGCCTCCGTCCCCTTATGGGCGGCGAGGCGCTCTTCCAGGGCCGCGAGGGGCGGGTGGCTGCCGGTGACGAGACGGGAGGCGCCGGCGCCGGTCCCGTAGAGTGCGGTCGCGGCCTGAGCCGCTGCGATGACCCGCGGATCCTGCGACAGGCCGAGATAATCGTTGCAGGAAAACGAGACGAGGCTGCGCCCATGCCGCGTCGCCGCCGCCTGCGGGCCACGCGTGGTGGGATTGAGATGCCGGCGCAGGGAGGTTTCGTCGAGGCGGGCGAGATGGTCGCGGGCGAACGCTTCGAGGCTGGTGGGGCGGTCGAGGTCGGACATGGGACCGGGAAGGAAGCCCGCGCCATCGCGATGTCAAGCGAGTGGTGCGACCACTCGCGCGGCCGATTCCTTTCGATGAG
Organism: Methylobacterium sp. CM6247; assembly: GCF_054817925.1. NCBI lineage: Bacteria > Pseudomonadati > Pseudomonadota > Alphaproteobacteria > Hyphomicrobiales > Methylobacteriaceae > Methylobacterium > Methylobacterium sp. CM6247. The sequence continues at coordinate 1,113,220 of NZ_JBTXKX010000003.1, read as the reverse complement.
GCTAGGGCGTGAAGCGTGAGGAACTGTGCCGGGGACGAACTCGGGTCTCTCGAGAGGCATAGGATGGTCCCGGAGAAAAACCGGATCCCTTTGGAAGGCCGGTCACCGACCCTGCCTCCAGCGGCTTTCAGATCGGGTTGCGGCTCGCTCCCTTGACCGTTCGGCCTCGCGCGCCCATCCCCCGTGAATGCCTGCCCCACGATTGCCTGCGCGTCCGAAAAACTCCCTCTGGCGGCCCTATACGCAGATGAGGAATGCGGCGCCTCCGCTCGAAGCCGTGCGCACCTCCGGCTCGCGGATCGTGCTCGCCGACGGACGCGAACTCATCGACGGTATCGCGTCGTGGTGGACCGCCGTCCATGGCTATAACCATCCCCACATCCGCGACGCGGTCGCGGCCCAGCTCGACACCATGCCCCATGTGATGTTCGGCGGGCTGACCCATGCGCCGGCAGAGCGCCTGGCGTCCCGCCTCGCCGCCTTGGCGCCGGGCGACCTCGACCACGTGTTCTTCACGGATTCCGGCTCGGTGGCGGTGGAGGTGGCGCTCAAGATGGCAGCTCAGATGTGGCTCAACCGGGGCATCGCCGGACGCAGCCGCTTCCTCGCCTTCCGTGGCGGCTACCATGGCGACACGATGGGGGCGATGTCGGTCTGCGACCCGGAAGAGGGCATGCACCGGCGCTTCGGCGCCTATCTGCCTGCCCAGGTCTTCTGCGATCTTCCGCGCGACGACGCCACCGCCGACGCCCTCGACCGCACCCTGGCCGAGCATGGCGATACCCTCGCGGCGATCATCGTCGAGCCCCTGGTCCAGGGGGCCGGCGGCATGGTGATGCACGCGCCCGAGACATTGGCACGGGTGGCGCGGGCGGCCGAGCGGCATGGACTGCCTCTCATCGCCGACGAGATCTTCACGGGTTTCGGCCGCACCGGCACCCTGTTCGCCTGCGAGCAGGCCGGAATCGCGCCCGACATCCTCTGCCTGTCGAAGGCGCTTACCGGCGGCACCATGCCGCTTGCCGCGACGATCGCACGGCGTCCGGTCTTCGAGGCTTTCCTGTCCGACGATCCCGCGGCGGCGCTGATGCACGGGCCGACCTTCATGGCTAACCCTCTCGCCTGCGCCGCCGCCAATGCCAGCCTCGACCTGTTCGAGACCGAGCCGCGCCTGGATCAGGCGCGGGCGATCGAACTCCGCCTGCGTAATGGGCTCTCCGGCCTTCGCGGCCTCGCCGGTATCGCCGACATCCGCGTCCTCGGAGCCATCGGAACTGTCCAGTTCGCACGCGCACCCGATCTCGCGGCGCTCAAGGCGCGCTTCGTGGAGCAGGGGGTCTGGGTCCGTCCCTTCGGCGACATCGTCTACCTGACGCCGGCCCTGACCATCGCGCCGGGCGATCTCGACCGGCTCTGCGAAGCCGTGACCCATGTGGTCCGGGCATCGGTCGACGCGGAGGCGCAGAGCTGAAAATCTGTCCGCTTCCACCCTGCAACCTGAACGGATGTTTATCGTTGGATCAGGTTGGGTCAAACGGTGAAGGGTGGGCATCGTGGTGAATGAGACGACGCGCTCGGACGACGACAGGCCGGTGATCCTCCTCGTCGAGGATGAAGCCCTGACGATCATGGACCTCGGGGATGTCCTCGAGGATGGCGGCTATGAGACGGTGCAATGCGCGTCTGCGGAGCGCGCCCTCGGCATCCTGCAGGCCCGGCCCGATATCTGCGGGCTGATCACGGATGTGGAATTGTCGGGCAAGGTCAACGGGTTCGAACTCGCCAACGCGGTGTCGGAGGCCCGGCCGACTTTGCCGATCGTCATCGTGTCTGGCCGCGCCGCGCCTGATCCGGAGCGGATTCCCGCAGGCGCCCGCTTCATCTCCAGGCCTTGCACCGGAGAGGACATCCTTCAGCAGATCAGGAGCCTGATGCCCTGCTGAGGCCTCCGAATAGGTTCGGACCTCCTCAGCATGGAGCCGGTCGGCGAAGAGTCCTTTGCCGACCGTCGATTTGGCGCGAATTTAAGCCGACTGTCATCCCAGCTTCACGAGCCGGACGCCACATGCGCCCAAATAGCCCGCTGATCCCGCCTGTGCCATCTGGCCGTGCGGGAAGAGCGTGGCTGTCTGCAAGTGTGGAGTCGGGCGGCGATGGTTTCGGCTGATCAGCGAGGGACGGTGTCGTCCGGCAAGGCCTCACCCTCGGGCAAGTCCGAAATGGACAAATCCGAAATAGGCAAGCTCGGCGAGGCCGATAGGGATAGCGAGCAGACGATGGGCAAGTCCGACAAGCGTATCCGTCCTCCCGGTTCGAAGAGTGTCGGCTGGGCCCTGGTTCAGGCCGCGCGGCTGCATCGTTCCAGAGTCGGCGACCGCTTGGCCGCCCTCGATCTATTCGCCGGACAGGAACAAGTGGTGCAGGCACTGGCCGTTGCCGGAACCATGACCATGGGAGATCTGGCCGCCACTTTGAGGGTTCGTCCGCCCACCGCCTCCAAGACGATCTCGCGCCTCGCGGCCCTCGGTTTCGTCGAGCGTCGTGCAGAAGCCGGGGATGGTCGCGTCGTGCGCGTGCGCCTTACCGATACGGGCCTCGCCAAGGCGGAGGCCATCGAGCGCATCTGGGACGATGTCGAAGCCGAAATGCTCGACGGTTTCGACGGCAAGGAGCGGCGTCGCCTGCGCAAGCTCTTGCGCAAGGCCGCCCGCAACCTCGCCGACGTGTCCGGCGTCACCGGCCACGAGGTCGACGGAGACTCGGATATCGAACTCGACGACGACGAGCCCGATGCGCTGGTCGTGCCGATCCAGGCCGACCGCCTCGACTGAACCCTTTGGGATTCTGCTCTTCGGTCAGCGAATCGGTGACGCGTCACTGGGGGGGAAACCTGCGCGTGCCGAACTGAGGAGCGCCCTCAGATTTTTCTGGCGATGCCTGAGTTCGCGTGGACACCCAGCTTAGGCTTGGGCGCGCGCCGCAGCTTGCGGCGCTCCAACCGGCGCGCGAGACGTCCGGCAAGCCGGTCTATCATCATGATGATGGCGCTGACGATGATGGCGAAGGCGCAGGCGCTCCCGATCAGGATACCGATGACGCCTGGTGTCGGGATCACCATGAGGCAGACGAGACCGAAAAGGGCCGTCAGCGGAATCCATTTTGCCATTTCGCAGACGGTCCCTCGGTATCGTCGGACCGACGTTGCCACACTTCCATAAAGACACTCTTAAACCAATGGCGAGCGTTGCAGAGAAGCCCGCCGGCCTTCCCTGTCGCGGGAAGGCCGGTTCGGATTCGCCTCAGCGGCGGTGGTGGTGGTGGCGGTAGTGGCGACGCGAATTCATGCGCGTCCGGTAGGCCCTGCGACCCGGATCGATCCCGAGGGCGCCGTTGACGGTCCCGACTGCGCCACCGACCGCGCCACCCACGATGCCACCGATCGGTCCGCCGACCCGGTCACCCTCGGCCGCGCCGCGACGGACACCACCGGGAAGGCCCTGGGCCTCGGCCGCGCCCGACAGCGCAAAGGCGGATAGGACGAGGGTGGCAGCAAGCAATGCCTTCTTCATGACGGCTTTCCTTCTCTTTCGTTCCTAAACCGGCCGCATGTTCGCGGCCGATTCGGCTTCGAGCGTTCGGATCGGCACCGTCCTCGACAAGGACGGCGCGCCGTCACGCATAGACTGATAACGGCCGAGCTTCGAAAAGGTGGCATCGATCCCGCCGGGCGCTCGCGGTTCCATGGTGGACCGGGTCCAGGAAGAGGACATGAGAGGCGCATTGGGATGGCTTCAAGCGATTGCCCGACGACTCTCGCACCGCTGCTGGTTTCTGCCGTCCGGCGCTGCTAGAAGCCGGGAATGCGCGTTCTTGACGTCCCGCGCGGCGCGAGCCGCCTTCGAATTACGAGCCCGGCCTCCGCCTGAAGGCCGCTGCGGCGGCCCGAGCGGGAGCCGGGAGGGCGGTCGCACCGCCTCCGTTCGCCGACATCGGCCCAATGCCGATCGTCTTGAAGATCAGCGCACCGTTTCGCAGAAGATTCCATGACCGCTTCGACAGCCACCGACGCCGGCCTGCCCGCCCGCGACTATTCGCAGACCCTGTTCCTGCCCAAGACCGAGTTCCCCATGCGGGCCGGATTGCCGGTGCGCGAGCCTCACCTGCTGGAGCGTTGGGCCGCCATCGACCTGTATGGCCAGATCCGCGTGAAGGCGGCCGGCCGGCCGAAATTCGTGCTCCATGATGGGCCGCCCTATGCCAACGGCAACATCCATATCGGCACGGCGCTCAACAAGATCCTGAAGGACGTCATCGTCCGCAGCCAAGGCGCCCTTGGCTACGACGCCAATTACGTTCCGGGATGGGACTGCCACGGCCTGCCGATCGAGTGGAAGATCGAAGAACAGTACCGTGCCAAGGGCCGTAACAAAGACGACGTTCCGGTCATCGAGTTCCGCCAGGAGTGCCGGACATTCGCCGCGCATTGGCTCGACGTGCAGCGCGCCGAGTTCAAGCGCCTAGGCGTCACCGGCGATTGGGAGCACCCCTACGCGACCATGGCGTTTCCGGCGGAAGCCGCCATCGCCCGTGAACTCATGACCTTTGCCATGACAGGGCAGCTCTATCGCGGCTCGAAGCCGGTGATGTGGTCGGTGGTGGAAAAGACCGCCCTGGCCGAGGCCGAGGTCGAATACGAGGACCATGTCAGCGACACGATCTTCGCGGCGTTCCGGCTCACCGCAGGGGCGCCCGATGACCTGGCCGCTTCGCGGATCGTGATCTGGACCACGACCCCCTGGACGATGCCGGGCAACCGCGCCGTCGCTTATTCGAAGCGCGTCGCCTACGGGCTCTACCGGGTGACTCAGGCCGCCGAAGAGAATTGGGCCAAGACCGGCGACAGCTATATCCTGGCCGATAGCCTGGCCGCCGGGATCTTTGCCTCGGCCCGCGTGGAGAAGTTCGAGCGTGTCAGGGACGTCACGGCCGCTGAGCTTGGCGGCCTCACCCTCTCGCATCCGCTCGCCGGGCACGTCCCCGGCTACGATTTCGCGGTACCCCTCCTCGACGGCGACCACGTCACCGACGAGGCCGGTACAGGCTTCGTCCATACGGCGCCGGGCCATGGCCGCGAGGATTTCGAGGTCTGGACGGCCAATGGCCGGGCCCTTGCCCAGCGCGGCATCGAGACCCGTATCCCCTACACCGTCGATGCCGACGGGGCGCTCACCGAAGAGGCGCCCGGTTTCACGGGAAAACTCGTTCTGACTCCGAAGGGCGACAAGGGAGACGCCAACAAGGCGGTCATCGCCGCATTGACGGAGGCCGGCTCCCTGGTCGCGCGTGGCACGCTCAAGCACAGCTATCCGCATTCCTGGCGCTCGAAGAAGCCGGTGATCTTCCGCAATACGCCGCAATGGTTCATCGCCCTCGATAGGCCGGTGGAGGCGCTGGGCGAGAAGACACTGCGCGACGTGGCGCTGAAGGCCATCGACGAGACGCAATGGGTGCCCACCCAGGGCAAGAACCGCATCAACGGCATGGTCGCCAACCGCCCGGACTGGGTGGTGTCGCGCCAGCGCGCCTGGGGCGTGCCGATCACCGTCTTCGTCAAGCGCGGCACCAGCGAGGTCCTGCGCGACGAGGCCGTGAATGCCCGCATCGCGGCAGCCTTCAAGGCGGAAGGGGCGGATGCCTGGTTCACCGATGCCGACGGCGCTCGCTTCCTAGCCCCGGATTACGATCCGGCCGAGTACGAGAAGGTGACCGACGTCCTCGACGTGTGGTTCGATTCCGGCTCGACGCATGCTTTCGTGCTCGACGACCCTGAGATGTTTCCCGGCCTGTCGGGTGTCGTGCGTAAGCGCGACGGCGGCCTCGACACGGTGATGTATCTCGAAGGCTCCGATCAGCATCGCGGCTGGTTCCAGTCCTCGCTGCTCGAATCGAGCGGGACCAGGGGACGTGCGCCCTACGACATCGTCCTCACCCACGGGTTCGTCCTCGACCCGAAAGGGCTGAAGATGTCGAAATCCAAGGGTAACGTCGTGGCGCCGCAAAGCGTCATCAAGGATTCCGGTGCCGATATCCTCCGCCTGTGGGTCGCGGCCTCGGACTATGCCGACGACCTGCGCATCGGCCCCGAGATCATCAAGACTTTCGCCGAGACCTACCGCAAGCTTCGCAACTCGCTTCGCTGGATGCTCGGCTCGCTGGCGCATTTCGAGGCCGGGCCGGCCGTGCCCCATGCCGAGCTGCCCGAACTCGAGCGGCTCATCCTGCATCGCCTCTGCGAGCTCGACGGTGAGATCCGCGAGGCCTACGCCAGCTTCGACACCAAGCGCGTGGTGGCCCTGCTCAACGGATTCATGACCGGCGATCTCTCGGCCTTCTATTTCGACGTGAGAAAGGACGCGCTCTATTGCGACCCGATCTCGTCGCAGGTCCGCCGTGCCTCCCTGCAGGTGATCGACGAAACCTTCCGCCGGGTGACGATCTGGCTCGCGCCCGTGCTCGCCTTCACGGCGGAAGAGGCCTGGCTCGATCGCTATCCGTCAGCCGTCGGTTCGGTCCATCTCGAGACCCTGCCCGAAACGCCGACGTCCTGGCGCGACGACGCATTGGCTCAGCGCTGGCAGAAGATCCGCCGCGTCCGCCGGGTCGTCACCGGCGCCCTAGAAATCGAGCGCGCAGCCAAGCGCATCGGTGCAAGCCTCGAGGCGGCGCCGACCGTGTTCATCGCCGATCCCGACCTGCTCACGGCCCTCGACGGAATCGACTTCTCGGAAGTCTGCATCACCTCCGGCATCACCATCGAGGCGGGCGAGGGGCCGGCCGACGCTTTCCGGCTCGACGATGTGCGGGGCGTGGCGTTGGTCCCGGGGCTGGCCCAGGGACGCAAATGCGCCCGGTCGTGGCGGGTCTCGGAGACTGTCGGGTCCGATCCCGCCTATCCGGACGTGACGCCGCGCGATGCCCAAGCGTTGCGCGAGTGGGACGCCGTCCATGGCGGGGCGGGGGCGGCGTGATCCGAATGCGCCGGGCGGCCATCCCTCTTTTCCGGGGGAGGCCGGTCATGAAGCGACCGGAGGAGCGGGCGCCGTCTCCGAGCGACGCGGCGCGTCCCTCACCTGACCCAAGCTCAGGCGAGGGCCGACCTCGTTCGCGACCGGGAAAGGGACGAGTGTGGCCATGACCTCCTTCCGCCTTGGCCTCGTCGTCCTCCTGACCACCCTCGTCCTCGATCAGGCTTCCAAGCTCTGGCTCTATTTCGGCACCGACCTGGTGCTGACGCAGCCCTGGCACCTGACCGCCTTCGTGGATTTCGTCGTCGTGTGGAATCGCGGGATTTCCTACGGCCTGTTCCAGCAGGATGGCGGCCTGGGTCGCTGGATCCTGGTGGCAGTCTCCGTGGCGGCCTCGATCGGGATGATCGCCTGGATGCGCCGTGCCTCGTCGGCGCTCCTGGCCGCCGCCCTCGGCCTCATCGCGGGCGGGGCGATCGGCAACGCCATCGACCGTGCGGCCTACGGCGCGGTGTTCGATTTCGTCCATCTCCATGCAGGAGCATGGTCCTGGTACGTATTCAACATCGCCGATGCGGCCATCGTCGCCGGTGTGGTCGGCCTCCTCATCGACAGCCTGATCCCGGTCCGGCGCCCTCGCGACGGGGCCTCGCCCGGCGAGACCTGAAGATTCGCGTGGCTGTGTTCCGTAAACCACAATACGGATCCTTATCTCCGTGAGGCTGGTGCGCTGCGGTCAAGGCGCCATACGATCGCCTGAAACCGCCGTCAGGCCACGAGGGCAGGATCGGCATCGACCAACGAACGCCGGTGCCTTCCGGGCAGGCACGCATTCGAGCTGGCGCAATCTGCGAGCCAGCGTAATTTGGGGGCAGCATGATCGGGCATCGTGGGTTCATCCTGGGCCTTACCGGACTCCTCGCCGCTAGCGGCGCGCAGGCGCAGCAGGGCGTGTTCATGCGCGACACCCTGAGCAGCATGGGCCTGATCGAGGCCGATAAGCCGGCCATCACTTACCGTGAGCGGGCGCCCCTGGTGATGCCGCCCAAGCTCGACGGCAAGGCGCTGCCGCCGCCGCGCGCCGCCACCGCCACGCCGCAATGGCCCAAGGATCCCGAGATCGTCCAACGCGAGCGCGAACTCGCCGACGCGAGGAAGCCGATCTCCCGCGGGGCACAGGGGCGGATGGACGACAACAACATGACGCTCTCGCTCGACGAGATGCGCGGCGGTCGCCGTGCCGACGCGAGCGTGCGTACCGAGCCGGGTCGTCCCGAAAGCGACGGTGCTTCGTCTTCGATCTGGAGCCCCTTCGACATTTTCGGCAAGCGCGAGGAGAAGGCCGAGCCGATTCTCGTCGAGCCCGATCGCGATACGCTGACCGATCCGCCGAACGGATACCGTAAGGCTCCGAAGGCGGTCGCCCGGAACAACAGCGACCCGATCAACAATCCCTCGCGCGAGCGTGAAGAAGCCGATCCGGGTGCCTACATCCGGGGACGTTAGGCGAGTTCGAATCTCGGACCTGCTTGGTCCGGCTCTTCGAGAGGGCGAGGGTAACGCCCGGCCGGTGTCGGTACGGGATTTGCCCTGACTTCGTTCCTCGGGCTCACGGCATCCGAGGAGTGCGCAACAGGCATTGCGCTCATGACGGGCGGTCACGTGTGGCCGACGTATCAAGGAAAAGACGATGCATCTGCTGCGGAAGGATACGCCCGGGTTCTCGCTCAACCGCCGCTACGGCCATGCGGGCCGGGCCGAGGCTGCGCCCTTCGGCCGGTCCGAGGCAGGTGGTCCCGAAGTCTCCGCCTTCGCCCTCGATAACGGCCTCGACGTCGTGGTGGTGCCCGATCACCGCGCCCCGGTGGTGACCCACATGGTGTGGTACCGCAACGGTTCTGCCGATGATCCGATCGGACAGTCCGGCATCGCGCATTTCCTCGAACACCTCATGTTCAAGGGCACCGAGAAGCATCCGGTCGGTGCGTTCTCGCAGGCCGTCTCCGGCCTCGGCGGGCAGGAGAACGCCTTCACCTCCTACGATTACACCGCCTATTTCCAGCGCGTCGCCCGCGACCATCTCAAGACCATGATGGAGTTCGAGGCCGACCGCATGACCGGTCTCGTCCTCGAAGATTCCGTCGTGGCGCCCGAGCGCGACGTGGTGCTGGAAGAGCGCCGCATGCGGGTCGAGACCGATCCGTCGGCGCAGCTCTCGGAGGCCATGGCTGCCTCGCTGTTCGTGCATCACCCCTACGGCACACCGATCATCGGCTGGATGCACGAGATCGAGGATCTCAACCGCACCCACGCTTTGGATTACTACAACCGCTTCTACACCCCCGAGAACGCGATCCTCGTCGTCGCCGGCGATGTGACGCCCGATGAGGTCCGCCGCCTTGCCGACGATACCTACGGCCTCGTGACGCCGCGCGGATCGCGACCGGTGCGGGTCCGCGCCAAGGAGCCGGAGCCCCGCGCCCTGCGCCGCCTCAGCGTCGCCGATCCGAAGGTGGAGCAGCCGACCCTGCAGCGCCTGTATCTCACCCCGTCCTGCATGACCGCCCGCGACGGCGAGTGCCATGCCCTGGAACTCCTGGCCGAGGTGATGGGCGGCGGCTCGACCTCGTTCCTCTACCGCAAGCTGGTGATGGAACTCGGCGTCGCCGTGAATGCCGGTGCCTGGTACATGGGCTCGGCCATCGATGACACCCGCTTCTCGGTCTACGCCATCCCGGCCGAGGGCGTCAGCCTGGAGCGGCTGGAGGAGGAGGTCGACCGCGTCCTGCGCCGCGTTCCCTCCGAAGCGCTGGGCCCGGAGGCGATCGAGCGGGCCAAGACCCGGCTCGTGGCCGAGACAGTCTATTCTTCCGACAGCCAATCCTCGCTGGCCCGAATCTACGGCTCGGCCCTCGCGATCGGCGAGAGCATCGAGGAGGTCCGTCGCTGGCCCTCGGATATCGAGGGGGTCACGCAGGCCCGGCTCGCCGCTGTCGCCGAGCGCTACCTGATCCCCGCCCGCTCCGTGACCGGATACCTGACGAAGACGCGCGATCCCGACGCCGCCGCTGCGTGAGGCGAGCCCTCGCGCGATCCCGCTGATGCCGGCCCGGGCGCCCAGAAAAAGAATGAGGTTCTCATGAACTCGGTCGAAGCCAATCTGGTCGATACCACCGCCCGCGGCGCGGACGCTCCCACGGTGGCGCTTCCGGTGGCCGCCGCCGCCGGGATCGAAGCCTGGCACGTGGAATCGCCTGTGGTGCCGATGATCGCCCTGGCATTCACTTTCGAGGGCGGTGCCGCACAGGATCCCGAGGGCAAGGGCGGCGTCGCCCAGATGCTGGCCCGCCTCCTCGACGAGGGCGCAGGCGACCTCTCCTCCGATGCCTTCCAGGAGCGGCTGGCCGCGCGGGCCATCGAATTGTCGTTCCATGCCGGCGCCGATGCGGTCGGCGGCTCCCTGAAGATGCTGGTCAAGCACGCCGACGAGGCCATCGATCTCCTGGCCCTCGCGCTGGCCAAGCCGCGCTTCGATGCTGACGCCATCGAGCGGGTCCGTGCCCAGACCCTCGCCGGCCTGCGCTACCAGCAGAACGATCCGGGCGTGATGGCCTCACGCCGTTTCTTCGCCGAGGCCTATGCGGGCCATCCTTATGCCCGGCCGTCCTCCGGCACCCCGGAGAGCATCGCGGCCATCACCCGTGACGACCTCGTGGCGATGCATCGGCAACTCATCGGCCGGGGTGGACTCAAGGTGGCCGCCGTCGGCGCCATCGATTCCAACCGTCTGGCCGATGCCCTCAACCGCGCTTTCGGCGTCCTCGACGAGGCCGGACCGTTGAATGCCGTGCCGCAGACGCAGGTCGGTCAGCTCGGTCGCCGCGTCGCCGTCGATATCGACGTGCCGCAATCGGTCCTGCGCTTCGGCATGGGCGGCGTGCCGTGGAAGGACCCGGACTTCATCCCCGCCTACGTCCTCAACCATATCCTGGGCGGCGGCTCCTTCACCTCGCGCCTTTTCCAGGAAGTGCGCGAAAAGCGGGGGCTGGCCTATTCCGTGGGCACCTCCCTCGTCAGCCACCGCGCCAGCGCCATGACCTGGGGCTACACGGCCACCAAGAACGAGCGCGTCGGTGAAGCCCTGTCGGTGATCGGCGACGAGATCGGACGGCTCATCAGCGACGGCCCGTCCGACGAGGAGTTGCAGAAGGCCAAGGATTATCTCACCGGCTCCTATGCGCTCGGCTTCGACACCTCGACCAAGATCGCGCATCAGCTCGTGCAGATCTCCTTCGAAGGGCTGGGGATGGATTACTTCGCCCGCCGCAACGAGATGGTGACGAACGTAACCCAGGCGGATATCCGCCGCGCCGGCGCCCGCACCTTCGCCGACGGTAGGATGCTCGTTGTGGCGGCGGGGCGGCCCACCGATTTCCTGTAGGATTCGCATGCCTCGCGGCGTGTCGGCCGGGCCCCGGATCGGGTGCCTTTCGCGCCCCACGCATCGGGGAACGTCACCGTCCTGCCAAGTCTACCTGATTCTGCCCGCCGTCGCGTCGGCACGACCGTTGCCAGGACCGATCACGTCCTGCATTCAGGACGGGTGATGGCCTTCGGGGCTTCGGGGAGAGTAGGGATGACGCGTTTCGTTCGAATTCTGCCGGGTCTGGCATTCGGCCTCATGGCCGGTCCCGCCCTGGCGCATACCGGGCAGGGCGATGCGTCGGGGCTCGCCCATGGCTTCCTCCATCCGCTCACCGGCCTCGACCATATGCTCGCCATGGTGGCGGTGGGCCTCGTCGCCGCGCAGGTCGGCGGCCGCGCGATCCTTCTCGTCCCGCTGTCGTTCATCGGCATGATGGTGGTGGGCGGCGCGCTCGGTGCGTCCGGCGTGGTGCTTCCGCATGTGGAGACCGCCATCGCCCTGTCCGTCGCCGTGCTCGGTGCCGCCGTCGCCCTGCGCCTGACGATGCCGGTCGCGGCCGCCATGGCGCTCGTGGGCGTCTTCGCGGTGTTCCACGGCCATGCCCACGGTGCCGAGATGCCGGAGGCGGCCTCGGGCCTTGCCTACGGCGCTGGCTTCGTCGCTGCCACCGCCCTGCTCCACGCCGTGGGTCTCGGTCTCGGCCTCGGCATGGGCCGCCTCGGTGAGCAGAATGGCCGTCCGGCGCTACGTGTCGCCGGCGCAGCCTTCGCGGCCGCCGGTCTCGGCCTCCTGGCCGGCGCTTTCTGAAAGCGTAGCCCTACAGCCTTCGCGCCAGGGCTTCGGCTTTGGCGCGGGCCTCGTCACGGGATTGCCGGTCGAGATCGGCTCCCATCAATCCCTTCTCGACCGCGATCTGGTGGACGTCGGTGATGCCGACCATGCGCAGCCAGGTGGCCATGTAGGTCGATTGATGGTCGTAGATCTCGGCCGGGAAATCCGTGCCGATGGCGACGCCGCGCGCATTGATGACGACGGCCGTGGCATCGAGCATCCCATTCTGGCCGCTCTCGTCGAAGGTGAAGAGAAGGTCTTTCTGCGAGACCAGATCGAACAAGTGCTTGAGCTTGTAGGGGATGGTGTAGTTCCACATCGGCACCGCGAACAGGATCAGGTCCGCCGCCCGAAACCTGTCCGCTAGTGCGCGGATCGCCACCCAGGCCTCCTCCTGCGCGGGGCTCAAGGTTTCGCCCGCCAGGGCCGCGTACTTGCCCGCCAGCGCTTCCCCGTCGAAGTCCGGAAGCGCCGTGTTCCAGACATCGAGCATGTCCACTTTGCCCTCCGGATGAGTCGCACGCCAGGCATCGAGGAAGGCGCGGGCGACCTCGATCGACGCCGAGCGTTCCTTGCGCGGTGACGCTTCGACGTAGAGCAGGTGGGGCATGCGGGAACTCCGAGGGTCGGTGAGCGAGGGATCTATCGCGCATTCCGCCCCGGCCTAGGGGCACGCTCCCTTCGCGGATGGTACGCAGGGGCATCGCATTCCGGCGTCGGATGACCCATGTCAGCTTTCCCTCGTCATTCGAAGGACAGGCTGATGCACCTCACCGGACTTCATCACCTCACCGCCATCACCGCGCGGGCCGCCGACAATGCGGCCTTCTACACGCGGAGCCTCGGGCTGAGGCTCGTGAAGAAGACGGTGAATCAGGACGATGTCTCGGCCTACCACCTGTTCTACGCCGACGGCGTCGCCTCGCCCGGCACCGACATGACCTTCTTCGACTGGCCGGCGCCACCCGAGCGCCGGGGCACCGACAGCATCGTCCGGACGGCGTTCCGCGTCTCGGGGGAGGGCACGATCGCCTGGTGGCGCGAGCATCTCGCGCGAGACGGCGTGATCCACGAGGAGCCCGTCCTGCGCGACGGTCGCCTCACCCTGGATTTCGAGGATCGGGAAGGCCAGCGCCTGATGCTGGTGGATGACGGTGGCGCGGGAGAGGCCCATCCCTGGCCCGCCAGCCCGGTGCCGGTAGAGCGGCAGATCCGCGGTCTGGGGCCGATCCGTCTGAGCCTTGCGCGGATCGAGGCGACCGAGGCGGTTCTGGCCGACGTACTGGGGATGAGCCAATCCCGCACCTATGAATTGCCGGAAGGCGAAGTCCGCGTCTGGCAGATGGGGGACGGTGGCGCCGGTGCCGAGCTTCACCTCATCGCCCAACCCGACCTGCCGCCCGCGCGCCAGGGAGCGGGGGCGGTCCACCACGTCGCCTTCCGCGTCCCCGATGCGGACTACGCAGGTTGGGCCGACAGGCTGAAACAGCGCCGCATGCCTTCCAGCGGCCCGGTGGACCGCTACTATTTCAAAAGCCTGTACTTCCGCGAGCCCAACGGCATCCTGTTCGAGATCGCCACCGACGGTCCGGGCTTCACCGCCGACGAGCCGCTGGAGACCCTGGGCGAGCGCCTGTCCTTGCCGCCCTTCCTCGAAGGACGCCGCGCTGAGATCGAAGCCGGGCTGAAGCCTCTCTGACCGCAAGACGACTACCCCGAGCAGGTTCGGCATGAGACGAGCCCCGGCGCGGACCGGTTTCGGCTAGCAGGTTCAGCAAAAGTGGTCACCGGTTCTGCGTCCTCGAACCGGTGACCGTTCAGAGGCCAGAGCGAGGTGAAGCTTTGGCTGGCCAATGCGAACTACTTACGTCAGACGACGAAACCGGGAACGGGCGTTGATTGCCCGCGCCGCCGTCATTTTTCGCCCGAACCAAGTCACCAGCACTCACTTTGTCAGCGTGATTCTGTTCGAGGGAAGCAACGAATGGATGCCTCTGCGCGTCCACTCCGTCAGATCGACAAGCATCCGCAACGCTCAGCAATGATCCCCACTTCGTCTAGATCAACCCTGTTGGGCTGATCGGACCAATTCTGGCGGCTTGCTGACAGATACATCATGACGGTGAGCATGATCCCCCTTCTTCCAGAACGGCTGAGTCTGGAGTGGGGGAGCCGGGATCCCGGCGGAAAGAGCATTGGCCTGTCGTTTCAGTCTGCTTTATCTGAGTAATTCTTTGGAAAACAGTACTCGCCTGAAAAGGCGATCGAATTAAGAAATATTTAGCCCGTATTGGCGATAACGCACATCGGAGGCGAAACCTCCCGTCGGCAAGAGCAGTGAAAAGGCCTCCGACATTCTCCCATCCCATCGGAACTCAGGCTGAACGATGTTCAAGTTGTCGATCGCGAAGAAATTGGGGTTTTTCTCAGGCCTTGGCATTCTAATGGCGGTCGGATTGGTCGCCAACCAGTGGATGGGAAACCAGCGGATCACGAGCTCTATCGAAGCCGTTGGCCGAGAGCAGACGATCCTCGACGGCATCAAGAACGCGCAGCTCGGCCTGTCCCAGATTCAAGTCGCCTTCCGCGACGCGCGCCTGTCCGAAACGGAAGAGGCCTACAAGGAGGCCGTCGGCCGTATCAGGACGCGCTTCGATTCAGCCCATGAAGGCCTCAAGGCACCGATCCGTATCGCCCTGAAGCCCGACGTCCTCAAGGACATCGATGCTGGGCTGGCGCAGTTCACGGAACTCGCCCTCAAGTCGGCAGCCACCATTACGTACGAACAGGGTCGCAAGAGGACCGACGAGGCGGCCCTGGCGTTGACGGGGGAACAGCGGAACGGTGTTCGCAAGAAGGCCCTCATCGCCATCGAGCAATCGCTGTCCAATGCGCAGCGCTTCACGGACGAGGCGCGGCTGTCGTCGGCCGGTGCCGTGGAAACCGCCACCCTTCTGGGCCTCGTGATCGGTGGTGTAGCGATCCTCCTCCAGGCCGGCTCGGCCCTCTTCTCGATGATCGCGGTCGCCCGGCCGATACGCGGAATGACGGACGCGATGAACCGGCTGGCAGCAGGCGATGTCGAGGTCGCGATCCCGGATCGGACGCGCACGGACGAACTCGGCGCCATGGCGTCGGCGGTTCAGGTGTTCAAGGACGGCATGATCCGCAACCGCGCCCTCGAGACGGAAACCGAGCGCCTGCGCCTCGTCGCGGAAACGGAACGCAAGTCCGGAATGCATAGCCTCGCCGACGAGTTCGAGGCGGCGGTCGGCGGGATCGTGAGCATGGTGTCCGCCGCGGCCACCGAAATGCAGGCTACCGCCTCGCAGTTGACGGCCTCCGCCGAGGAGACGTCGGCACAGTCCAGCGCGGTTCTGTCGGCCGCCGAGGAAGCTTCGGCCAACGTCACCGCCGTGGCCGGTTCGGCCGAACAACTGGGCGCCTCGGTGGCGGAGATCGGTCGTCAGGTCGCACGTTCGGCGGACATGACCGCCGCCGCCGTCCGTGAGGCGGAGCAGACCGCACTGGCGGTGTCGGAACTTCGCGAGGTCGCCGCCAGCATCGGCGATGTCGTGAACCTCATCTCCAACCTCGCCGGCCAGACCAATCTCCTCGCTCTCAACGCGACGATCGAAGCTGCGCGGGCCGGAGAAGCGGGCCGAGGCTTCGCGGTGGTGGCCTCCGAGGTGAAGGAGCTCGCGAACCAGACCGCCAAGGCCACGACGGAAATCTCCGCGAAGATCGGGGCGATCCAATCCTCCACCCGCCAGGCAGCCAGCGCCATCGACGGGATCTCCTCGACCATCCACGGGATCGACGAGACGGCCGCCGCCATCTCCGCATCGGTCGCGCAGCAGGATTCCGCGACTCGGGAGATTGCGGGCTCGGTGGCACAAGCCTCGATCGGCACCGGCGAGGTCAGCGCCAACATCACCGGCGTTGCCCGTGCGGCGCAGGAGACCGGCGCCGGCGCCAGCCAAGTGTTCACCGCCTCGTCGGAACTCGCACGGCAAGCGGAGCGGCTGAGCGCGGAAGTGCAGAAGTTCCTGCATACGGTGCGCGCCGCCTGAACTGAGGGCCGATCGCCCTTCTCCGGTCGAGGACTATCAGCGCCGCCCGCCTCTCGATGAGGCGGGCGGCATGCGTCGCGATGCAGCCCGCCGCCTTGGGCGGACACTCTCCCTCCCCCCCCGGTGAGGGCATGGGAGCCCCGCGAATGCCCCTTCCCACCCGCGTTCCCGCAAGATCCTGAGAAGGAATCGGGACGAGGTCGCATCGCCCGAGGCATCGCCGCCCTCAAGTAAGAGCAATTCCAGACAGTTGGCGGTTTCGCTGCCTGCGCGCCTGCTATGCCTTGACGGGCGTGCCGCAGGTGCGAGAAGACCCGGCTGAAGGCCGAGATTCGCAAGCGAAGTTTGAGACGGACCCGTCGATGAGCAAGTTCAACGAGGAGCGTGTACTGAGTGTCCATCACTGGACCGACACGCTGTTCTCCTTCCGCACCACCCGTGACCCCGCGTTCCGCTTCCGCAACGGCGAGTTCGTGATGATGGGAATCGAAGTCGAGGGCCGTCCGCTGCTGCGCGCCTACAGCGTGGTCTCGGCCAATTACGAGGAAGAGCTCGAGTTCTTCTCGATCAAGGTCGAGAACGGCCCGCTCACCTCCCGGCTGCAGCACCTCAAGGTCGGGGACCCGATCATCGTCGGCAAGAAGCCTACTGGCACGCTGGTTCTCGACAATTTGATGCCGGGCAAGAACCTCTATCTCCTCGGCACCGGCACCGGCCTCGCGCCGTTCATGTCGATCATCAAGGACCCGGAGACCTACGAGCGCTTCGAGAAGGTCGTTCTCGTCCATGGTTGCCGGCAGGTCTCGGAACTCGCCTATGGCGAGACGATCACGCAGGACCTGCCCAACCACGAGTTCCTCGGCGAGGTCATCTCCGCCGGCCTGATCTATTACCCCACGGTCACCCGCGAGCCCTTCCGCAACCGCGGCCGGATCACCGACCTGATGACCTCCGGCAAGCTGTTCGAGGATATCGGCCTGCCGCCGATGTCGGTGGAGAACGACCGGTTCATGCTGTGCGGCTCGCCGGACATGATCCGCGACACCCGCGAGATGCTGACCAGCGGCGGTTACGTGGAAGGCAACCATGGTGAGGCCGGCCACTACGTCATCGAGAAGGCTTTCGTCGAGAAGTGACGTGCGCGCCGTCTTCGTCGCCGGCGCCGGCACCGAGATCGGCAAGACCTACGTCACCGCGTCCCTGACGCGCGCCCTGCGCGCGCAGGGCTGCGCCGTTTCGACCCTGAAGCCTCTGGCGAGCGGTGTCCCGCCCTTCTGCGATCCGGCATTTCGTGAGAGCGACACGGCGATCCTGCTGGACGCACAGGGGATGCCGCTGACGGCCGAGACGGCGGAGGCCTGCTCGCCCTGGCGTTTTGCCGCGCCGCTCAGCCCCGATCTCGCCGCCGCCCGCGAAGGGAGGAGCCTGAGCCTTTTCGAGCTCGTGAGCTGGTGCGAGGCCCGGCTCCAGGGGGGCGCCCCGGAGACGATCATCGTCATCGAAGGCGTCGGCGGCCTGATGAGCCCGGTGACGTCGGAGGCGACGGGCCTCGACTGGCTCAAGGCCCTGGCCCTGCCGACGATCCTCGTCTCCGGCAGCTATCTCGGGGCGATCAGCCACGCGCTGACGGCGGCGGAGACCCTGCGCTGCCACGGCCAGCGGCTGCTCGCCGTCGTCGTCTGCGAAAGCCTCGGCGCTCCTACGTCGCCGGAGACGGTCGCCGACGCCATCGCCCGCCATGTGCCGGTTCCGGTCGTCTGCATCGCCCGCGACGGCGAGTGCCCGGAGGCTCTGGCGCGGCTGGTACAGGCCGGCTCGTTAAGCCTTACCGCCTGACCACAGCGCCAGCGTTCCGGAAATGGTGAGTCTGTCTCGTCCCACCGGGGATTCGCCCAGGGACCGCGCACGATGTCGTCACTTGTGCGATGCGGGGCCATACACCATGGACGGCCCGTCCGTTACCCTTAGGTTCAATACCCTTGGGTTCGATCCGGCGGATGCCAGCGTCTTCGGCTTGTCCGTGCAAGGAGTACTCCATTGGCCCACCAGGAAACGGCTCATGGAGCGCCCATGGACGCGCGCACCGCGCCCCGCGCTAGCCTGCCCCTCCTCCTCGGAGCGCTCGGCATCGTCTATGGCGATATCGGAACGAGCCCCCTCTACGCGTTCAAGGAGGCCGTGCGGGCGGCGAGCGGAGGCGGCCCACCGGCCGCCATCGCGGTCGTCGGCGCGGTATCGCTGATCTTCTGGGCGCTGATCCTCATCGTCTCGCTGAAATACGCGGTGCTGATCCTGCGGGCCGACAACCGGGGGGAGGGCGGCATCGTCGCCATGCTGGCGCTGCTCGGCGCCCGCCATGCAAAGCCGGGCACGCGGCAGGCCGCGCTCCTCGTCGTCGGCCTCATCGGCGCGGCCCTGCTTTACGGAGACGGCGCGATCACCCCGGCAATCTCGGTGCTGAGCGCCGTGGAAGGCCTCAAAGTGGCGGCCCCCGGGCTGGATCATCTCGTCCTGCCGATCACGATCGCGATCCTGGTCGGGCTGTTCCTGGTCCAGAGCAAGGGCGTCGCCTTCATCGGCCGCATCTTCGGCCCGGTGATGGTGGTGTGGTTCATCGTCCTCGCGTTGCTGGGCCTCGGCGGCATTTGGCACGCGCCTCAGATCCTCGGCGCTCTCAACCCCTGGCGCGCGGTGGATTTCCTCGTCCATGCGGGCTGGCATGTCAGCTTCGCCATGCTGGGCGCGGCCTTCCTCGCCGTCACCGGCGGCGAGGCGATGTATGCCGATCTCGGCCATTTCGGCGCCAGACCCATCCGCATCGCCTGGTTCGGTCTCGTCCTGCCGGCCCTCGTCATCCATTACTTCGGCCAGGGCGGGCTTCTGCTGGTGGAGCCCGACGCGATCGAGAACCCGTTCTACCGCCTGAGCCCGGACTGGGCCTATTACCCGCTGATCGCGCTGGCGACGCTGGCCACCGTCATCGCCTCGCAGGCCATCGTCTCGGGCGTGTTCTCGCTCACCCAGCAATCGATCCAGCTCGGATTCCTGCCGCCCATGCGGGTGATCCACACGGCACGCGAGGAGCGCGGGCAGATCTACGTCCCGGTGATCAATTGGCTGATGGCGGCCGCGACCCTCACGGCCGTCCTCACCTTCGGCTCATCCGATAAGCTGGCCGGCGCCTACGGCATCGCCGTGTCGTCGCTCATGGCGATCACCACCCTGCTCGCCGCCCTGGTGGCGTTGAAATGGGGCTACAACCCCGTCGCGGTCTTCGCGGTCAATGGCTTCTTCCTCGCCATCGACCTCGTCTTCCTCGGTGCCAATAGCGTGAAGCTGTTCGAGGGCGGCTGGTTTCCCCTGGTGCTGGCCGGCTTCGTCGCCTTCCTGATGCTGACCTGGCGCAAGGGAAACATCCTGGTGGAGGAGGCCCGCGCGACGTTGCGGCAGCCCGAGGCGGAGTTCATCGAGCAGCTGCGCCGCAAGCCGCCGATCACCCTGCCGGGCAACGCGGCCTTCCTGTCCTCGGCCACGAGCGGGATCCCGCTCCACCTGTCGCGCTTCGTCGAGCGTAGCCATGCCCTACACAAGCGCATCCTGCTCGTCACTGCGCTCTACGAGGAGGCGCCGAGCGTGCCGCGGACCGAGCGCGCCGAGGTGACCGAGATCACCCCGGATATCTTCCGCCTCGTCCTGCATTACGGCTTCATGGAGGACGCCTCGATTCCCGACGGGCTGCGATGCGCCGTCGAATGCGGGACCCTGCCGAAGGAGTTCCTCGACGACCTGACGATCTTCATCGGCCACGAGACCATCATCCCGAAGAGCGACCAGCGCGGCATGGCGACATGGCGTGAGACCATCTTCGCCTTCCTCCTGCGCAACGCCGAGGCCACCGGCGCGCAATTCTGCATCCCCACCCGCCAACTCGTGGAAGTGGGCACCGAGATCGAGATCTGACTATTCGGCGTCGGGGCTACGCGGCATCCGCGCCGCCACGCATTCGCGCATGGCATCCTCGATCTTCGCCGCCTTGGCGTTGCCGTAGGCGGCGACATCATCGATGCATTTCAGGAAGTACCCGGCGGTGAAGCTTTCGCTGATGCTGTTGAACGACTTGCCGAGACGTGAGGCGATCTGCATCCGGTCCATGGCCGTGCCTTTGGTCCATTCCGTCAGCGGGTCGTTCATCGACAAAGCCTGCGCTGGGGCGGAGACCAGGAGTGCCATCGCCACGAGGACGGCACGGGCAACTTTCTCGTCGAACATCTCGCATCCTCCCATCGGTTGTGCCGGCTGAACACCGTGCTTTCGACGCCGGTTTTTCGGGGCAGTTAGCGAAATTTTCTTGTTCAGGCAATAATCTCAAGTCATGCGCTCAAGCTCAAACAGGTTTGTTTATAAGTACTTATTATATAATTTGCTTTGCTCCTCCGATATCCTCCGCCTGCGCTGGCCGCTGCTGAAGCGTTGCCGCCAATCCGGTCCTCCCCACGCCACCCTCACGTGAGTTACCCCCGCCGCCCTTGCATCCTGCCTCACGGCACCGCACAGACCAGATGGCGTTCTTCTCATCTATCCAGCCGGTCGCAGGACCATCTTCCATGACCGATGTCTCACCCGCCCTGGCCTTGCGTCTGCGTCAGCAGGCCCTGCTCTCGGATTTCGGCGTCGAGGCCCTGCGTGCCACCGAGCTGTTGCCCTTGCTGCATCGCGCGGTCGAGCTCTGCGCGGAAGGCATGAAGGCCGAGTTCTGCAAGGCTCTGGAATATTCCAGAGAGCAGGATTGCCTGCTGATCTGCGCCGGTGTCGGCTGGAAGGACGATGTCGTCGGCAAGGCCATCATAGGGGCCGATCTGGCATCCCCGGCGGGTTACGCCTTGAAGACCGGCCAGCCGGTCATCTCCAATCACCTTCAGGTGGAGACCCGGTTTCGCACGCCGCAGATCATGGCCGATCACGGCATCAAGCGGGCCATCAACGTGCTCATCGCCAACCGCGACGGGCATTATGGGGTGCTCGAAGTGGACGACACCCGCGAGGGCAAGTTCGAGGAGGCGGACATCGCCTTCATGCAGGGCTTCGCCAATCTTCTCGGCGGCGCCATCGAGCGTCAGCGCGGCGAGGCGCGGCTGAAGGCGGCCCTGGAACGGCAGGACCTCCTGTCCCGCGAGATGAGCCACCGGGTCAAGAACAGCCTCGCGGTGGTCGCCGGGTTCCTGGCCCTGCAGGCTCGCGGCTCGGACGACGAGAAGGTGAAGGAAGCCCTGGTCGATGCGCGCACCCGCGTCGAGGCCGTGGCCGCGGTTCACGATCAGCTCTGGCGCCAGCCGACCCTCGGCGCCATCGACGTCTCGGGCTTCCTGGAAGCGCTCTGCGGCAAGCTCCAGGAGAGCGCCCGGCGCAACGTCATTCGCTGCGAGGCGGTCCGTCTCGACATTCCGGCCGATCTCGCGATTCCGCTCGGGCTCTTCGTGAACGAGCTCGTCACCAACGCGATCAAATACGCCTATCCCGACGGAGAGGGTGAAATCCGGGTCACCGCCCGTCCGCATGAGGAGGGGGGCCTCGTCATCGGCGTCGCCGACGATGGCGCCGGTCTGCCGGACGGGTTCGACCCGACCCAGGCCCGGAGCGCGAGCCTCGGCATGCGCATCATCAACAATCTCGGCCGCCAACTCGGCGGTCCGCTCACCGTGGCGCCCGATGTGAAGGGCGCGCATTTCTCCCTCAGGATGGTCCTACCATCATAGGGTACGCGAGCGACGGCGAACGACGCCTGTCCACGGAAGCCCCGTCACGATCGATCGTGACGGGCCATCGGAGGCAAGTCGTCTGAAGGCAAGTCGTCTAACGGGATGACGTCCCCGGACCGTTTTCCGAGGACGTCTTTCCCGAGTACGGGCCGCAAGGCCCCCGTCTTCACACCAGTCCGAGCTTCTGGGCGAGGCCGATGCGCTGGAGCTTACCGGTGGCGCCCTTGGGGATCTCCTCGAGGAAGATGATCTTGGCCGGCACCTTGAACGGGGCGAGGCGCTCCGAGGCGAAGCCGCGTAGCTCCTTCTCCGACAGGACGTCATGGCCCTCGCGTAGGACGATGGCGGCGACCACGTCCTCGCCGAGCTTGTCGTGCGGCATCGCGAAGGTGATGCATTGCGACACGGCCGGGTGGTCCATCAGGATCTCGTCCACCTCGCGCGGGGAGATCTTCTCGCCGCCGCGATTGATGATCTCCTTCAGGCGTCCGGTGATCGAGAGATATCCCTCCGGCGAGAGGGTGCCCTGGTCGCCGGTGCGGAACCAGCCCTGCTTGGTGAAGGCGTCGGCATTGGCCTTCTCGTTGTTCTCGTAGCCTGCCATCACGTTGTCGCCGCGAATCACGATCTCGCCGGTCTCGCCGGCGGGCAGCGGCTCGCCATCCTCGTCGACGATGGCGATCTCGGGGCCGGCGGCGATGCCCACGGAGCCGGCATAATGCGGCCGGGGCGGCAGCGGGTTCGAGGCCATCTGGTGGGCGGCCTCGGTCATGCCGTAGGCTTCCAGCAGCGGCGCGCCGAACACGTCCTCGATCTCCTTCATCACCTGCGGCGGCATCGAGGAGGAGGAGGAGCGGATGAAGCGCAGCGGGTTGGCCGCGATGATTTCCTTGTTGCGAGCCGCGCGACCGAGGATCGCCTGGTGCATCGTCGGCACCGCCGTGTACCAGGTCGGGCGGACCTCACTCATCCAGCCGAAGAACTTCAGGGCGTTGAAGCCCGGGGTGCAGCACACCTGACCTCCGGCCGAGAGCGGCGCCAGGATGCCGGCGATCAGGCCGTGGATGTGGAACAGCGGCATGATGTTGAGCCCGCGATCCTCGTCCGTGAAGGCGAGGGTGGTGCGGATGTTGCGGGCCGAGGCGCAGACGTTCGACTGTTTCAGCGGGACGATCTTCGGGCGCGACGTGGTGCCCGACGTGTGGAGCACGAGGCCGATATCGTCGGGATGGGCCAGGCCGGAATTGGCGGCCGGCGTCACGGTTCCAGCGGGGAAGGCGAGAGTGAAGCTGCCCGCGCCCTGTTCCGGCGTCGGGGTGAGACGCACCACCGGCACGCCGAGCTTCTCGGCCACCGCGACGGCCGGGCTCTGCGAGCCTTCCGCCGCCACCAGCAGCTTGGCGTTGAGATCGGTCAGGTAGAACTCGAACTCGTCGGCCTTGTAGGCGGGGTTCAGCGGCGCCGAGGTGGTGCCCGCCGCGATGGCGATGAAGGCGGCGGCCATTTCCGGGCCGTTGTCGAGCACGATGGCGACCCGATCGCCACGGCCGATTCCCTGCGCGTTGAGGGAAGCGACGGTGCTCTCCGTGAGCGCCCGCAGGGCTCCGAAGGTCAGGGGAACGCCGCCGGGGCTCGACAGGGCGGTGGCCTCGTCGGCGCCCGCCTGGATCAGCGCGTGCAGGGTGGTTGCGGTCTCGGCCATGGTAGCTGTGTCCTCATCGTCAGTTGCCTTCGGGGAGGAGAAGGCGGTCCGCCGCATGGGGAGCGGCACATGTTCACGCGGATCGGCGGTCGCGGGCGACCGCCGGGGAAACGGTGGTCAGGCCGTCGCGATGGACAGGCGCCCCTGCGCCCGTTCGAGGCTCTGGGACAGCAGCCGCATCAGGGCATAGACGGTGCCGATATGCGGGGTCGGGGTGTCGGTGAGACGACCGAGTTCGATGATCGAGCCGACAAGGGCTTCGAGTTCGATCGGCCGCCCGGCCTCCACGTCCTGCAGCATCGAGGTCTTGTGCGCGCCGACCTTCTCGGCCCCGGCGATGCGCCGCTCGATCCCGAGCTTGAAGGTGATGCCGAGCTTGTTCGCGATGGTCTCCGCCTCGCGCATCATGTCGGCGGCGAGCGCCCGCGTCTCCGGGAACTGGCAGATATCCACCAGGGTCGCGTGCGAGAGCGCCGAGATCGGGTTGAAGCTGAGATTGCCCCAGAGCTTGAGCCAGATCTCCGCGCGGATGTCGCTGGTGACGGGCGCGCGGAAGCCCGCCTTGATCAGGAGCTGAGCCAGGGCCTGGACCCGCGGGCTCATGGAGCCGTCGAGTTCGCCGAGACCGAAACGGTGGCCCTCGATCACCTGGACCACGCCGGGCTCGGTGAGGACGGCCGCCGGATAGACCACCGACCCGATAACATGCTTCGGGTCGAGATACTCGGCGATGAGCCGGCCCGGATCGGCGGTTTCCAAATGCGTCCCGGCGAGTTCGCCGCCATGGCCACCCGAAAAATACCACCACGGGATGCCGTTCTGCATGGTCACGACGATGGTATCGGGGCCGATGAGGTGGTGCAGATCGGCCGCGATCGGCCCGACCTGATGCGCCTTCACGGTGAGGAGCACCACGTCGTGGACGCCGGCCTCCTCCATGGACTTGGTGGCCTTGAGGTTCTTCACGTGGATCTCGGAGCCGTTCTCCTCGATCAGGCGCATGCCGTTGGAGCGGATGGCATCGAGATTGGCCCCGCGTGCGATGAAGGTGACGTCCTCGCCGATATTCGCGAGGCGAACCCCCAGAAATCCGCCGATGGCGCCTGCGCCGACGATCGCGATGCTCATGCTGGTATCCTCATTGTCCGGATGTCGTGTCGGTCTGGTCTGTGCGGCTCAGGAGAAGCGGTTCGACAGGATTCCGATCCCCTCGATCTCCACCTCGACCGTGGCGCCTTTCAGGATCGGGCCGGAACCGTTGGAGGTGCCGCAGGCGATGACGTCGCCGGGCTCCAGCGTCATGCCCCGCGAGATCATGGCGACGATCTCGTGTGGGCGGAAGATCATGTCCGAGAGGGGATAGGTCTGGCGCTCGCGCCCGTTCACCCGCACCTTCACCGAGAGCGCCTCGGGGTCGAGATCGGTGGCGATGGCCGGGCCGAAGGGACCGAACCCGTCCAGTCCCTTGGAGCGCGTCCATTGGGCGAAGCTCGGATCGGCCTTCAGGATCTCCAGCGCGGTCACGTCGTTCACGCAGGTATAACCGAAGATGTGGTCGGCCGCCTCGTCCGGTGTGAGGTCGCGCGCGCTCCGCCCCGCGACCTTGCCGATGACGATGCCGAGCTCGCCCTCGAACAGGATACGACCGGCGCAATCCGGCACCGCGATCTCGGCGCCGCTCGGGCGATAGGTGTTGGCCGGCTTCAGCAGGAACAGCGGAGCGACCGGAGGGGTCAGCCCCTGTTTCTCGGCCATGGCGGAGAAGTTGTTCCACAGGGCGATGACCTTGCTCGGCCGGCAGGGCAGGTCGAGGACCACCTCGGCGAGAGGCAGGACCTCTCCCGTGGCCCGGGGCGCGTCGAACAGGTCGCCCTCGTGGACAGTGACTTGCTCTCCGTCGAGGCGGCCGAAACCGGCGCGTCCGTCGTGACGATATCCGATCCAGCGGGCCATGGTTCAGATGCTCCGGGCAACGATACGGGCACGCCAGGGCTTCAGCAGCACGATGGCGAGGAGGGATGCGAGGATGTTGGCGCCTGCGGCGACGAGGAAGACGCCGTCCCAGCTGTTGGTGGCCTGCTGGAGGTAGTTGGCGACCGGGACCAGGAGGGCGGCGGTGCCCTTGGCGGTATAGAGCAGGCCGGCATTGGTGGCGGCGAACTTGGTGCCGAACGTGTCGGTGCAGGTGGAGGGGAAGAGGGAGTAGATCTCGCCCCAGGCGAAGAACACGAAGCCGGAGAGCAGGACGAACCACAGCGGGTCGTGGCCCCAGAGGTAGAGCATGTAGATGCCGAAGCCTTCCATGGCGAAGGCGATGAACATGGTGTTCTCGCGGCCGATCTTGTCGGAGACCCATCCGAAGAACGGGCGGGTCAGGCCGTTGAGCACGCGGTCGATGGTGGCCGCGAAGGTGATGGCCACCATGGTGATGCCCATGATGGTGACGGGCACCTTGTCGACGCCGATATCGGAGGCGATGGGCTTGAGGTTGGCGGTGATCATCAGGCCGCCGGCGCCGACGATGACGAACATGAAGTACATGAGCCAGAAGATCGGCTGGCGGGCGACTTCGCCGGGGGTGTAGTTGCGCCGGGTCTGGATGATGTTGGCGTTGGCCACGACCTCCGGCACCTGGCCCTTCTTGGGCGAGGTGAAGAAGAAGGCGAGCGCGCAGACGACGAGGCCCTGGCCGATGCCGAAGTTGAAGAAGGCGGCCTGGAAGCCGTGGTCGGCGATCATCCACTGGATCGGGGCGACGGTCAGCGCCGAGCCGGCGCCGAAGCCGGCGGCGATGATGCCGGCGGCCAGGCCCCGCTTGTCGGGGAACCACTTCAGGGCCGAGCCGACGCAGGTGCCGTAGACGGCGCCGGCGCCGATGCCGGCGACGACCTGGCCGAGATAGAACATGTTGAGCGAGGCGGCGTAGGAGTTGATGACCCAGCCGATGCCGCAGAGCGCGCCGCCGAACAGCACGACCACGCGCGGGCCGTACTTGTCCACGAACCAGCCCTCGATCGGGACCAGCCAGGTCTCGAACAGCACGAACAGGGTGAAGGCCCACTGGATCGCCGCCCGGTCGAAGCCGAACTTCTTCTGGATGTCCGGCACGAAGAACGTCCAGCCGTATTGCAGGTTGGCGATCATCACCATGCAGATCACGCCGATCACCAGCTGACCCCAGCGCCCGAAAGGCGGTGCGGACGCCGTGCCCAGGGTCGGATGGGTGGTCCCGCCCGAACGTGGGATGGCGGCGCGAACGGTCATGACCGTCTTCCTCGGTGTCTCGTCTGTTGTTTGCCGAGTTCTAGCCGGGAATATTTTGAATTCAAGAAACTTTGCTGGCAATGGCGTCGCAAGCCGAAACAAAAAATTTGGATCACGCGTATAAAAAATTCAAACTCTTGCTGCGGAGGCCTTTAACTTCACGTCAGTGCTCAGCTGCGGAGTTCCTCATCCGGATCAGTCGGGAATCGTACAATTCCACGGCCTCGAATCGGAACATTTCAGCAATTGTTATCGTTCGGCTTTCGACTTCGCGGTGCCCGGCGCATGCCGCGTCCCGGCCTCCCCGAGCGATCATGAGGATCATTTCGATGAGCAGCACCACCGACAAGATCAAGGGTCTCGCCAACGAAGCCGTCGGCAACATCAAGCAGGGTGTCGGCTCGGCCACGGGCAACGAGAAGCTGCAGGCCGAAGGCAAAGCACAGGAACTGAAGGGTGAGGCCCAGAAGACCGTGGGCGACGCCAAGGACGGAATCAAGGGCGCGGCTCAGAGCGCCGCCGACGCCGTCAAGAAGATCTGACGATCCGGCCCGATGGCCAGTCCGGTGAGGGGAGTATCTCTCCCCTCACCGTAGATCGACGTCCATGCGACGTCCGGCTGAGACAGAATCAAAGCCCGAACAACGATTCCGAGAGCCTGGACCGGGAGCCCGAATCAGGGCCAACGCCCGGATCGGTGCGACGGCAGGATGGATCGGGCCCACGCCCTTCCATCGGCTCGCGAATGGAGATGTGTCCATGAACAGAGATCATTTCGACGGTCGCGTCCGCAATCTGCAGGGTCGCGGCAAGACGGCCATCGGCGCTGTGACGGGCCGCGCGCGCCAGCAGGTCGAAGGCGCATACGATCAGGCCGCCGGCGCAGCGCAATACGCGTATGGCGAAGCACGCGACACCGTGAACGACCTGCGCCGCGATGGCGAACGCTTCATCGGCGAGGCGAGCTCCCGCGCCCATGCCCTGGCCGACGAAGCCGAGCAGCGTCGCCAAGCGATCGCCGACCGTGGGTATGCGCTCGCCGACGAAGCTCAGCGCCGCGGCCGTCACTACCGGGGTGAAGCTGTGCGGCACGGCCGGGCGGTGGCGGCTCGGGCGGACGAGAACAAGGCCGTCACGCTCGCTCTCGTGGCGGCGGCAGCCTTCGGGCTCGGATGGCTGTTGCGCCCCTCGCGCTGAGTCCGAGCTCCGGACACCCTTCTTGTGAGGGCCTATTCGGCCTAGAAGACCACCCTGGCGGCGCGGGGTCGCGAGGGACACGACGACCATGGCGGTGCGGAACTGGTTCGATCTCACGACTGGCGAGATCGAATCCGCCATGGGCCGCTCCATCGCCATCCTTCCCGTGGCGGCAGTGGAGCAGCATGGCCCGCATCTGCCATTATCCACCGATGTCACCATCGCCGAAGGCTATCTCGCCAAGCTGGCCGAACTCGATGCGAGCGACCTCGACATCCTGGTCCTGCCGGTCCAGAGCGTCGGCAAATCGGACGAGCACGATGCGTTTCCCGGCACGCTGACCCTCACGGCCGAGACGGCCCTGCGGGCCTGGGGCGAGATCGGCCGCAGCCTTCATCGCGCCGGATGCGGCAAGCTCGTCATCGTCACCTCCCATGGTGGCAATAGTGGCCTCATCGACCTCGTGGCGAGCGACCTGCGCGGTCTCGGCATGCTCGCCGTCACCACGGCCTGGAGCCGGTTCGGCTACCCGCCGGGCCTCTTTCCCGAAGACGAAATCAGACATGGCATCCATGCCGGCGCCGTCGAGACGGCGCTGATGCTGGCGCTGAAACCCGATGCGGTGCGTCGGCAGGCCATAGCCGATTTCGAGCCTCGCTCAGTCGCGATGGAGCGCGACTTCACTCACCTGCGCGCCGGCCGCCCAGCCGCCTTCGCCTGGAAGTCGCAGGACCTTCATCCTTCGGGTGCCATCGGCAACGCGACTCTCGGCACGCGCGAAGCCGGCCTCGCGGCCCTCGATCATGGTGCGCGAGCCTTCCTCGATCTCCTGCGCGACGTGGATCGCTTCCGTCTCGATCCGTGAGGCGCCTTCGCGGCGCCTAATCCTCGTCCTCGGTCTCCGGGGTGCGGCCGGGCCAGGTGACGATCTGGTCGAGGAGTTCGTCGGTGGTGAACTCCTCTTCGTTGCCCGAGATCCGGCCGCGCACCGAGATGCCGGCTTCGTGGACGCTGGCCTGACGGCCTGAGACGAGGGGATGCCACGGATAGAGATCCTGGCCGTCGCGCACGAGGCGATAGGCGCAGGTCGGTGGCAGCCACGGGATGGTGCGGACCGCCTCCGGCGTCAGGCGGACGCAATCGAGCACCCGTCTCTGGCGGTTGACGTAATCGCGACAGTTGCAGGCGAGCCCGTCGAGTAGGGTGCAGCCGACATCGGTATGGTAGACCTCGCCGGTATCGTCATCCTCGAGCTTCAGCAGGCAGCACCGGCCGCAGCCGTCGCACAGGCTTTCCCACTCGGACGACGACATTTCGTCGAGGGTCTTCTCCCGCCAGAACGGCTTCGATCGCTCGGGCGCCATTGGGTCCGGGGCAAGGAGGGGGGATGTGCGGTCCCTCATCGGGAGCACCTTCGGGGTTCGAAACGGAGGGCGGAGCGCGCAGGCTCCTTGACGCATGTGGGCCTGATCGGCAAGCCGCGCCACCTCCGCGCCCCATTCCCGGATCAAGGTTGACGAAGGGTTATTCTCGCCGACGTCGCGACGTTTTCGCTTTCCGACGCATTATGGTGCGGGCCGTCCGCGTTCTTCCCCTGCCGAAGGGCGGGTGGTGTGGATTGCCGGGCCTCGCGAAGACGCGCGGAGCTTGGTAGTGCTTGACCTGCGGCATCGGTGAGCGGTGCCGGCCGTGCGTTGAGGGACAGAGATCACGTCGTGCGCCTGCCCAAAGCCACCTCGCTTCTGACGCGCCTGAAACACGCCGCCCTCGGCTTCGATGCCTGGGTGAATGCGAGCCTGTACGACAGCGGCCGCTCCACCGCCGAGACCTACGAGCGTTTCCAGGAACGCATGCAGATCTTCTCGGTGCGCGGCTGGAAGCGTGTCGCCCTCGATCTCACCAGCGAAGCGGTGACGCTCGGGACCGGTGGCGCCGTTCTGATGCTGGCCCTCGCGCAACCCGCCTTCAACCTCACCAGCGAGAACTGGCTGAAGCAGCAGGATCTCGCCGTCACCTTCCTCGACCGCTACGGCGTCGAGGTGGGGCGGCGCGGGATCAAGCACGACGATTCGCTGAAGCTCGACGACTTTCCCGACAGCATGATCAAGGCGCTGGTCTCCACCGAGGACCGGCGCTTCTACGAGCATTGGGGGATCGACCCGATCGGCACGGCGCGCGCCCTCGTGTCGAACTCGCGCGGCGGCGGCAACACGCAGGGCGGCTCCTCCATCACCCAGCAGCTCGCCAAGAACCTGTTCCTCACCAATGAGCGCTCCCTGGAGCGCAAGGTGAACGAGGCGTTCCTGGCGCTCTGGCTGGAGAGCCATCTCAGCAAGAACGACATCCTCAAGCTCTATCTCGACCGCGCCTATATGGGCGGCGGCACCTTCGGCGCGGTGGCGGCGGCCGATTATTATTTCGGCAAGCCCCTGAAGGACGTGAGCCTCGCCGAGGCCGCGATGCTGGCCGGCCTGTTCAAGGCGCCGACGAAATACGCGCCGCACGTCAACCTGCCGGCGGCCCGCGCCCGCGCGGTGGACGTGCTCCACAACATGGTGGAAGCCGGCTTCGTCACCGAAGGCCAGATTCAGACGGCATTGCGCAACCCGGCGACGCCGGTGACCCGCACCCGCGACATCACCGCCGATTACTACCTCGATTGGGCCTTCGGCGAGATCAAGGGAATGGCGGATGCCGGCAAGCTGCGCGGCGACCGCGTGCTGATCGTGAAGACGCCCCTCGACATCGGTATCCAGAAACGTGCCGACCAAGCGGTGGAGAACATCCTGCGTCAGTACGGCGACCAGTACGACGTGGACGAGGCCGCCATGGTCATTCTCGATCCGGACGGGGCGCTGCGCGCCATGGTCGGCGGGGCCGATTACGGCGAGAGCCAGTTCAACCGGGCCACCGATTCCCTGCGCCAGCCGGGCTCGTCGTTCAAACCCTACGTCTATGCGGCGGGTCTCGCCGCCGGCCTCTACCGGCCGGACACCCGAGTCGTGGACCGGCCGATCTGCCTCGGCAATTGGTGCCCGCAGAATTACGGCCGCTCGTTCTCCGGCGCCACCAACCTCACCGTGGCGGTGGCGAAATCCATCAACACGATCCCGATCCAGATCTCGGTCGCACTCGGCAAGGCCATCGGCATCAAGGGCGACTTCCCCGCTGCCAAGGCCGGACGCGCCAAGATCATCGACATGGCCCATCGCATGGGCATCACCACCCCGCTCACCGATTCCGTCTCGCTTCCCATCGGCTCGGCGGAGGTGAACGTCATCGATCAGGCGGCAGCCTATGCGGTGTTCGCCAATGGCGGCCGCAAGGCCAAGCCCTATGCGGCCATGGAGGTGAAGAACTCCTCCGGCGAGGTGATCTACCGCCATGCCGACGAGAAGCCCGAGCAGATCCTTTCCCCCCAGGTGGTGGCCGACATGAACTTCATGTTGAACAAGGTGGTGGAGGAGGGGACCGGCCGTCGCGCGCAGCTCGACGGCATCAAGGTCGCGGGTAAATCCGGGACGACCAACGCCTACAAGGATGCCTGGTTCGTGGCCTATACCGGCAATTACGTGGGCGCCGTCTGGTTCGGAAACGACGATTCCACCTCCACCAACAAGATGACCGGTGGCTCGCTGCCCGCCATGGCCTGGCACGACGTGATGGAAACGGCTCACCAGGGAATCGAGTTGAAGGCGATGCCGGGCCTCAAGGAGAACACGCGGCCGGTGGCGCAGGCCGGGTCGTCCTCACCACCCAACGCCGCCGCCAGTGCGGCCGGCAAGCTCTCGCGGCGCTCGTTCGAGGTCATCGGCAGCATGAACGGACTGTTCCGCACCGTGGAGGCGGGGACGCCCGCCGGCGCCCGCGCCGCCGCTGGGGAGACCACGGGCGCCGTCGCCGATGGCGCCCGCCCGGTCGGCGGCCGCATTGGCATTCCGTAGCGACGGTGTCCAACGGCCCCAGGATGTCAGCCGCCGCATGAGCACCACAGATCACCCTGCCCGATCCGGCGCGATGCCGGGCATCGCGGGCGTCGCCGGCCGGGGAAGCCGCGCCTTTCGGGCCGTCCTGCGCCGGACGTCCCGCGTCGGGCTCGTCTTCTATACGCTCGCCCTCGGCGCGGGCTTGGGGTTGGCGACGGCGGATTATGCCACGCGGGGCGGCTATCCGTTCGGCGGCGTTTCGGTGGGGAGCTGGATCGCTTGGCCGCGCACGGGCTCGCTCGGCGCCGATCCGTATGCCCGCGCGGTGAATGCCCGGCGCGGTGAGATTCCCCTGGCGGTGGGGGAAGGCCTGCTTCTGACCGCCTCCCAGGACGACGAGGGCCGCACCCTCAATGCCACCTGCACCTACCGGATCGCCGGCGCGACGCCTCCTGCGCGGGCCTGGACCATCACTGTCGCCGGGCGCGGCAAGCGTGACCCCGACCGGCCTGTGATGCGCGAAGGCTTCACCTCCACAGAGGTGCTGCGCGACGTGGACGGGCGCTTTTCCATCGTCCTCGCCCCGGACGTCCAGCCCGGCAACTGGCTGCCCATGCCGCGCGCTGCCGGCCCGGTGCGGCTGGCGCTCCGCCTCTACGATACGCCGGTGGCGGCCAGCGCCGGCACGGTGGAGCGATCCGCGGTTCCCACGATCTCCCGCACGGAATGCGCGGAATGAACCCGACCGGCCGTTTCCTTCTCGCGACCCTCGCCGGCCTCGTCCTGGCCGGGCTGGTGCATATCGTCGTCGTGCTGGCGATCCCGAGCCTGTCGGAATCCGACGCGCTGACGAAGGCACGCACCAGCGAGACGCTCGATCACGCGATGCCGGTCTACACTCTGGCCACCGGCATCAACCCGGCTCCAGCCGAGGCGTGGCTGCCCATTCCCGATCCCTCCGTCGCCGTGGGGATCTGCGCCTACAACCTCGCCGAGGGTCCGATGCGTGTCTCGGCACGGACCGGCGCGCTGATGCTGTCCCTGGCCGTTCATGGCCGGCGGGGGGCCTTCTACGCCGTCACCGATCAGGCGGCGGTGCGCGGCGCCCTCGACCTCGTGATCCTCACCCGCGCTCAATACGACGAAGCCTTGGCCAACGAGGACGAGAACGATGTGAGCCGCGACGTGCGGATCGTCGCCACCGAGCGGGAGGGCTTCGTGGTGGTGCGCGTGGTCGCGGCCCTTCCGAGCCAGCGGCAGGCGGCGAACGAGGCGGTCCAGGCCGTTTCCTGCACCATCGACAGCCCGACCGAGGACGCTGCGAAATCCGGGGGCTGAGGGCCGGCCCCCATCCTCTCCGGACGGGCAGCCCTGATTTAGTACTTCGCGACGATGGGTCGGGCGGCCTCGGCCTCCGGGGCCGCCACCAATCCGCAGCGCGCCTCGGCCTCCGCCGGAAGCAGCGGGTCGAGCATCACCCGGCGTCCGTCGAGGCCGGCGAGGCTGCGCTCGACCGAGACGGCTTCGGCCGAGGGGACCTCCACGAGGAGGTGCTGCAGGGCGTAGCGGTAACGTTCCGCGCGAACCCCCGTCTCCAGCCGGACCCAGGCCACGAGGCAGCGGTTCTCGGCGACCCGCATGGCGGCCTGCCGAATGCTCTCGTCGTCCAGGGTCTTCACGAAGGGCAGGCTGCGCAGGCGCAGGGTATCGGCATTCGCCACCCGCGCGGCCGTAGCCACGAAGAGTGGGATCAGGCGCCCGTCCGCCGTGATGTCGTCCGACAGGCGACGATAGCGCGAAACGGGCGAGCGGAAAGGCTCCGCGACCAGAGCCGCGTGATAGCTGGCGTCGTCGTCGTTACGCCAACTCGGCGGCAGCACGCGGGTGCGGGTGAGATTGGCCAGGGCGTCGGTGAAGGCCTCGTTCTCGGCTGCCGGCATCAGGAAGCGCCAGGCCCGGTCACGCAGGGTGCGCTCGTCATCCGTGAGCGGGAAATACGAGGCCGGCTCGTTGCGGTAATGCGCGGCCACGGTGCCGGTGGATGCCACGAGGCTGTTCCACGCGCTCGGGGCCGGACGGCCGAAATCACCCTTCTGGGCGCAGCCTCCCAACAGCAGAAGCGCGGCGGCGGTTGCGGTTCGGACCGGGCGTCGGGTGGAGCTGACGGAATGGGACGCCGGCATCGCGCTTCCTCGGAGTGACGGTGCTGCTCGGCTCGTGGTGACCGGAGGCGGGGTCTCAAGAGGCGTGGGGCGTCAGGAGCGTCGGCGCTGGCGGGGGGCGGGCAATGCCGGGTCGGGCATGCGCTCGTAGCGGACGCCGGTGAACAGCAGGATCTCTCCCGCCATGCCGTCTGCGCTTTCGTCTTCCCTGCGGAAGCGGCGGACGGCGCTCTGGCGGAACGGCACGACGCTCGCGGTCGGGCGCGTCATCGAACGATCCCCCAGGTCGCCCGAAGGCTCTCCGGTATGTAGGTCGGCTTTCTGGGACTTGCGGTCAGGCGTCATCGCTGGCGATCCCATCGATCCTCGATCCGCACCACCCGAACCTGTCGGAAGCGTCCACTCGAATCCCGTCGGGGCCTGGCCCCGTCGAACTCTCAATC
This sequence comes from Methylobacterium sp. CM6247, assembly GCF_054817925.1. Lineage (NCBI taxonomy): Bacteria > Pseudomonadati > Pseudomonadota > Alphaproteobacteria > Hyphomicrobiales > Methylobacteriaceae > Methylobacterium > Methylobacterium sp. CM6247. Next base: position 1,078,415 of record NZ_JBTXKX010000003.1, on the reverse strand, counting down.
CATCGTGATGCAGAGCGGAGATCATCACGGGGTAGTTAACGAAAGGTTTCTGCACTCCTTCAATTCGAAGGGTGGCGCGGGACGGCTGCCCTGGGGAACGCAGTCGCGTGGCAATTTCGCCGCAGCGACGGGGCCTTCCGAATAGGTGTCGGAAACGAGCCCTGGCTTGCTCCTTGCTTCGCTCTTCGCTGCCCATGGCGGGCGTTTCCTCCCTTGTACTCGGCCCCGCTCCACCTGTGAGCGGGGCCATTTTCATGACCCGTCTCGCGGTGCATCGAGCAAAAAGTGTGACCGGCACGACACGCTCACCGTCCGCCTCCGTGTCCGATGAGCCTTGGCCGGAACAAGGACGGCATCCCGCGCGCTTGCTAACCCATGGCAGCGGCAGATATGCCGCCTCAATCCGATCCGAGCGAAGGACAACGCAGAATGCGCGTGGCGACCACACGATCCTCCAGCCTCTCGAAGGGCCTGTCCGTGGCTCTGAAAGCCGCTCCCTTCGCGCTCCTTCTCCTTGCGGCCGGCCCAGCCCAGGCCCAGCGTGAAGACCAGGGCCTGCAGCTCGGCTGCGCCAACGACTACTTCCGCCTCTGTGCCGGCGTCGATCCCAACAGCAACGAGGCCGAGAAGTGCATGGAGCGCAATCGCCCTCGTCTCTCTCCCGAATGCCGCAACGCCATCGGCGACTACGACCGTCGCACCGGCGGCAAGTCCCGCTGAGAGGATAGGTCCCACTGAGAGGATAGGTCCCGCTGAGGCGGGACCACGGAGACAAGTCTCGCCGACAGGGGAAAGTCACCCCTCGGCGACGCGTCCCGGTAAGAAGTCTGTCGACGCGAGCCGGGCCGTCGACTAGGCCTGCTGCGTCCGACGAAGACTGGGGACGGGCGGCTCCCCGAGCCTTCGCCGATGCTCGAACGTGAATGAGGCTCGTGCGCCATGGCTCTGACCGTCGCCGTTCAGATGGACCCGATCCAGGCGATCAGGATCGCCGGTGACACCACCTTCGCCCTGCTCCTCGAAGCGCAGGCGCGAGGCCACGACCTTCTGTTCTACACGCCGGACCGCCTCTCCATGCAGGGGCAGGTGGTGACCGCGCGGGTCGAGCCCCTCCGGGTCCAGGATGTGGAGGGCGCTCACGCGACCCTCGGTGCCGTGGAGCGTGTCGACTTGGCCGATGTCGACGTGGTGCTGATGCGCCAGGATCCGCCCTTCGACATGGCCTACATCACCGCGACCCATATGCTGGAACGGATCCATCCTCGGACCCTGGTGGTGAACAACCCGGCCGAGGTGCGCAACGCGCCCGAGAAGTTGTTCGTCCTCGATTTCCCTCAGCTCATGCCGCCGACCCTGATCACCCGCGACAAGGCGGAGATCGAGGCATTCCGGGCCGAGCACGGCGCCATCGTCATGAAGCCCCTGCACGGACATGGCGGCGCGGCGGTGTTCCGGGTGTTGCCGGAGGACGCCAATTTCGGTTCGATGTTCGACCTCTTCTCGGTGACGTTCCGCGAGCCCTGGGTGGTCCAGCGCTTCCTTCCCAAGATCACCGAGGGCGACAAGCGCATCATCCTGGTGGACGGCGAGCCAATGGGCGCGATCAACCGTGTCCCGGCGCTCAACGACATCCGCTCCAACATGGTGCGCGGCGGGGCGGCGGCGGCCTCCGACCTCACCGAGCGCGAGCGGGAAATCTGCGCCACGATCGGTCCGGAGCTCCGCCGGCGCGGCCTCATCCTCGTCGGCATCGACGTGATCGACGGCAACCTCACCGAGATCAACGTCACCTCTCCCACGGGCATACGCGCCATCAAGCGGCTCGGAGGACCGGATCTGGCGGTCTCGGTCTGGGATGCGATCGAAGCGCGAATCGCGGCAGCCTGAGCACATCTTTCAGCGTCGGGCACGCTCCCCTTTTCCGGCGAGAGGGCTGAAGGCGCCAACTGGGACGCCTTCGCCAATCAGCCTTTCGACGCGTGGACCGCGAGTTCGGGCTTGTGGTTCAGGGTCTGGAAGACCACGCAATAGCGCTCCGTCAGCTTGAGGAGCTGGTCGAGCTTCTCCTGCGGCGCATCGGTGTCGAGGGCGAAGTTCAGGCGGATCGCGCGAAAGCCCACCGGCGCTTCCTTGTCGACACCCAGCGTGCCACGGAAGTCGAGGTCGCCCTCGGCGCTCACCGTGCCGGCGCGCAGATCGATCTCGAGGGCGGTCGCCACCGCTTTGATCGTCACCCCGGCGCAGGCGACAAGCGCCTCGAGCAGCATGTCGCCCGAGCAGAGTTCGAGGCCGGACCCGCCGGTGGCCGGGTGAAGGCCGGCGACCGCAAGCGCCCGCCCAGTCTCGACCTTACAGGCGATGGAGGTGTCGTCGAGGGTGCCCTTGGCCTTCAGGGTGATGACGGCCGATTCCGGCGTATTGCGGTACTGGTCCTTGAGAGGGGCCTGGAGCGAGCGCAGGGTGGTGGCGTCCATCGGGTGTTTCCTCGATCGTCTTGGTGCGATTGTCGTCTTGGTCTTTGCCTCGGCGTCTAACCTGGGATGCGCCCGGACGCCAGGGAAGGGCTCACCACCATTGCGCCGCCTCGGTAGGCGCCGCCGCTTGAGCCGGCTTCAGCGAGCGGTCCAGGGCAGCGAGGATGCGGCGGGTGGCGGCCTCGCTATGCGGCGAGGCCGGATCGCGCGGCCGGGCCAGCGCCAGGGGAATCGCATCGTCGAGCCGGCCGGGCTTGGGGCGCATCACCACCGCCCGGTCGGCCAGCGCCACCGCCTCCCCGACATCGTGGGTGACGATGAGGATCGTCGGCTTCGTCTCCTGCCAGAGGGCGAGGAGATGGCCGTGCAGGTCCTTGCGGGTGAAGGCGTCCAGCGCCGAGAACGGCTCGTCGAGGAGGAGCACGCGCGGGTTCGCCACGAAGGCACGGGCGATCGAGACACGCTGCTGCTGCCCGCCCGAGAGTTCCCGCGGCCAGCGGCCCGCATGTTCGGCGAGACCCACCATGTCCAGAGCATGGGTGACGCGTGCCTTGCGCTCCGCCCGGGGCAGGTGGCCGAGGCCGAAGCCGACATTGTCGGCGACATCGAGCCAGGGCAGCAGGCGCGGTTCCTGGAAAACGAGCCCGACGCCCGGATGCGGCTCCGCGATTCGCTCGCCGTCGAGGACGATGCGGCCCTCGCTCGCCCGGTCGAGCCCCGCGACGAGCCGCAGCAAGGTGGTCTTGCCGCAGCCCGACCCGCCGATGAGCGCGACGATCTCGCCCTGGGGCACGGAGAGATCGATGCGCTCCAGCGCCCGCGTACCGTCGGAATAGGTCTTGGACAGGCTATCGAGGGTGAGCATCGCGGGCGCCAGCCTTCTTCGATCCGGTGAGGGGACCTACAACGTCTCCCGCGCCGTGTCCTGCCAGCGCGTAAGAGGCCGGGTCACGGCGACGAGGACGGCATCGGCCAGCTTGCCGAGGATGGCGAAGGCGATGATCGCGGCCAGGATCTGGTCCGCCTTGCTGAATTGTTGACCGTCGATGAGGAGGTAGCCGAGTCCTTCGGAGGCTCCCATCAGCTCGGCGGCGACCACGAACAGGAAGCCGAGGCCGAGGCCGGTGCGCAGGGCGGTCAGGGTCGCGGGCAGGACGGCGGGAAGCAGGATACGCCGGGCGAGCTGCAGCTTCGACAGCCGGAAGATGCGTCCGACCTCGATGAGCTTGCGGTCGACGGAGGCGATGGCTCCCGCCACCCCGATATAGACCGGGAAGAACACCCCCACGGCGATGAGCGCCACTTTCGGCGTCTCGAGGATGCCGAGCCAGAGGATGAAGAGCGGCACCCAGGCGAGGGACGGCACGGCACGCAGTGCCTGGAGCGTCGGGTCTAGGATATGGCGGACTGTGGGAAGCGCCCCGGTCAAGGCGCCCGCCGCGATGCCGGCCAGGGCGCCGAAGGCGAAGCCGAGGGCGACGCGCACCAGCGTCGCCTGGACGTGCATCCACAGGTCGCCCGAGGCGGCAAGGTCGTGGAGGGTCGCCGCGATCCGGCTCGGCGGAGGCATCAACCGCCCCTGGGCGAGGCCGGTGCGGACGGCGAACTCCCACCCGATAACCAGGGCCAGGGGCAGGATCAGGCCGAGCGCGAGGCGGCCGCCCTGGTGCCAGAAAGTGTCCCCCCGTGGCTTGGGCGACGCCGTCCCGTCAGCCGCGTCGTGCGCGGCCGACACCACTGGGGCGGTCGCAGCAGGCTCGATCACAGCGCGCCCGGTCGCAGCGGACTCGTTCACGGATCAGCGGGCGGCGGGTGCGAATTGCGGATCGATCAGCCCGTCCACCGCCGCCTTCACGTCGGTGCCGGCGGGGATCACTCCGGCCTGCTGCAAGGCGATGCCGGCGGCGGTGATCGACTCCGCTTGAGCCTTGCCGATGGCGGGCCGGGTGAGGTCGGTCCGCTCGATCTGGCGGGCGATCACCGTCTCCGGCAGTTTCGTCACCGTGACGAGGGCGCTCTTCAGGGCGTCCGGATTTTTGATCGCGTAGTCGCGCGCGGTCTCGTAGGCGGCGATGACGGTGCGGACGAGGTCCGGGTTCGCGGCGGCGAAATCCTCGCGCACGTCGAGCACGCCCCAGGTATTGGCGGCGGCATCGCGGTGGAACAGCACGTCGTCGTTCTCGATCTCGGAGGCCGCCATCATCGGGTCGAGGCCGGCCCAGGCATCGACGTCGCCCCGGTCGAGGGCGGTGCGCCCGTCGGCATGCTGAAGCAGGACGAGCTTGGCGTCCTTCTCGGTCAGCCCGGCGCCCTGAAGCGCGCGGATGAGGAAAATATGCGGGTCGGTGCCGCGGGTCACCGCGATGCGCTTGCCCCTGAGGTCGGCGGGCTTGGTGATGCCGCTGTCCTTGCGGGTCACCAGTGCGGTCCATTCCGGACGCGAGAAGACGTAGACCGCCTTGATCGGGTTGCCGTTGATCCGGGCGAGCAGAGCCGCGGCCCCCGCCGAGGACCCGAAATCGATGGCGCCGCCATTAAGGAATTCCAGCGCCTTGTTGGAGCCCAGCGACTGGGTCCATCGCACCTTGATGCCCTTGTCCTTCAGGGCCTCTTCCAGGAAACCCTTGTCCTTGAGGATCAGGCTCACCGGGTTGTAGGTTGCCCAATCGAGGCGGATCTCCTTGACCTCCGCCGCCTCGCCGTGACGCGGCATCAGCAGAAGCGACGCAGAGCCGCAGATGACACTCAGGATGGCGCGACGAGACAGTGTCATCGGTCAATGGTCTCCATGGTCCCGGCAGCGGCGCGGGGTTTCCGAGGTAGCCAGGACCGTTCGTTTCGTCAAACAAATTTTCCGGCACGTAGAACGACATCATGCCGAGTGCCCATCACATCTACGCCTCTGCCTAGCGTTGTCTCTGGTGTCCGACCGGGAACATGATAACGGGTTTGCGCATGTTCGACGCCGCCGACGCCCTCAAGACGGTCCTCACCACTCTCGACCGCGACGTGCGCGAGGCGACGCAGCTGCGCGCGCTTCTCGTGCCGCAGCTCCGCCGCATCATCGAGCTCGGGCATGCCGATGCCGAAGCCCGGCTGATGGAGGAGCGCAACGGCACCGCCTGCGCCCAGCGCATCAGCAACCTCACCGATGCGGTGATCCGCACGATCCACGATGCGGTGGTGTGGCGGCTCTACCCCAATGACAATCCCTCCACCGGCGAGCAGCTCGCGGTGGTGGCCACCGGCGGCTACGGCCGTGGCACGATGGCGCCGGGATCGGACATCGATCTCCTGTTCCTGCTTCCCTACAAGCAGACCGCCTGGTCCGAGAGCGTCGTCGAGGCGATGCTCTACGTGTTGTGGGACCTCAAGCTGAAGGTCGGTCACGCCACGCGCTCGGTGGAGGAGTGCCTGCGCGAGGGGCGGGCCGACATGACGATCCGGACCTCCCTCCTCGAGGCGCGCTACCTCTTCGGCGCGCGGGCGCTGTACGAGGAGCTGGTCACGCGGTTCGACACCGAGCTCGTCATGTGGACGGCACCGGAATTCGTCGAAGCCAAGCTGCGCGAGCGCGATACCCGCGTCTCGAAATCGGGAGCCTCCCGCTACCTCGTCGAGCCCAACGTCAAGGACGGGAAGGGGGGCTTGCGCGACCTCAACACCTTGTTCTGGATCGCGAAATACACCTACCGCGTCCGCGATCAGAGCGAACTCGTCCCCGCCGGCCTGTTCACGCCGGAGGAGTACCGGGTGTTCGAGCGCTGCGAGGAACTGCTCTGGCGCGTTCGCTGCCACATGCATTTCGTCACCGGACGGTCCGAGGAGCGGCTCTCGTTCGGCCTGCAGCCGCGGATCGCCGAACGCTTCGGCTACGAGCCGCGCGGCGGCCTGTCGGGCGTCGAGCGCTTCATGAAGGCCTATTTTTTGATCGCCAAGGAAGTGGGTGATCTCACCGCCATCGTCTGCGCCGCCCTCGAGGCGCGGCATGCCAAGCGCACACCGGTCCTCGACCGCTGGATCGGCCGTTTCCGTGATCGTTTCCGCGCCACCGCCATCGAGGCGGAGGATTTCATCGACGATCATGGTCGGATCAACCTGCGCACCGCCGACGCCTTCTCGCGCGATCCGGTGAACCTGATCCGCCTGTTCTGGCTCGCCGATCGCCACAACCTGCCGATCCACCCGGATGCGACCCGGGTCGCCACCCGTTCGCTTCGGCTCATCGGTCATTCGCTGCGCTCCGATACGGAGGCCAACGCCCTGTTCCTCGACGTGCTGACGTCGAAGAACTCGCCGGAGACGATCCTGCGGCTCATGAACGAGGCCGGCGTGCTCGGCCGGTTCATCCCGGATTTCGGCCGCATCGTCGCGCTGATGCAGTTCAACATGTACCACCACTACACCGTGGACGAGCACCTGCTGCGCTCGATCGGCGTGCTGGCGGCCATCGATTCCGGCACGGTCTCCGAGGACCACCCCATCGCCACGCGGCTCATCGACACGATCAGCCACCGCCGCGCCCTCTACGTCGCGGTGCTGCTGCACGACATCGCCAAGGGGCGACCGGAAGACCATTCCATCGCCGGCGCGGCCATCGCCGAAAAGATAGGCCCGCGCTTCGGCCTCACCCAGGCCGAGACCGAGATCGTGGCCTGGCTGGTCGAGCACCACCTGCTGATGTCGATGACGGCCCAGAGCCGCGATCTCTCCGACCCGAAGACGATCCAGAAATTCGCCTCCGTGGTTCAGACCATGGAGCGGCTGAAACTCCTGATGATCCTCACCGTCGCCGACATCAAGGCGGTGGGGCCGGGCGTGTGGACCGCCTGGAAGGGGACGCTGCTGCGTACCCTCTACGACGAGACCGAGGTGCTCCTGTCGGGCGGTCATTCCGAGATCGCCCGGACCGACCGGGTCCGCCTCATCCAGATGGGCTTGCGCGAACAGCTGGCGGATTGGGATCCGACCTTCTTCGATACCTATGCCGCCCGGCACAACCAGGCCTATTGGCTGAAGGTCGACGCCGTCCGGCAGTTCAAGAATGCGGGGTTCGTGCGCGGCGTCATGGAGGACGGCCGCACCGTCGCCACCGTCTACGAGACCGACCCGACGCGGGGCGTGACCGAGATCACGGTCTATTCGCCCGACCATCCGCGTCTCCTCGCCATCGTCACCGGAGCCTGCGCGGCGCTGGGCGGCAACATCGTCGACGCGCAGATCTTCACCACGACAGACGGCTTCGCCCTCGATTCGATCTTCATCTCCCGCGCCTTCGAGCGCGACGACGACGAGTTGCGCCGCGCCAAGCGCATCACCACGGCGATCGAGCGCGCGCTGAGGGGCGAGATCCGCATCGCCGATCTCGTGGCCGACCGGCATCCGCCGAGCAACCGCTCCAACACGTTCCTGATCCCCCCCGACATGGCGATCGACAACGCCCTGTCGAGCCGGGAGACCGTCGTCGAGGTCACCGGCCTCGACCGGCCGGGCCTGCTCTACGAGTTGACGACCGCCCTCGGGCGCCTCAGCCTCAACATCACCTCCGCCCATGTGGCGACCTTCGGCGAGCGGGCGGTCGACGTTTTCTACGTCACCGATCTCACCGGCACCCGGGTGATCCAGCCCGACCGGCAGGCAGCGATCCGCAACGCGGTCATGGAGGTGTTCGCCAGCGATGTCGCTGCCCTGAGGGCGGAGGGGTTGGAAGCACTGGTGGAGTCGCCGCCTCCGCGGGAAGCCTGAGCCCCCTGCGGGCATGAATCACGCAGGGGGCTGAGGCGGGAGACGGCACCAGGGCGGCGCTCGGCTTGATTTCATCCTCTGCGCGTCTGATATCACCTCCGATCCCGGAACATGATGCCGACCCCCGTCGAGCGGGTCTCGGCGTCGTGGCCCGACCCCATTCCGATCGACCGCGTGCTGTGGGTCGCCGGCGACTATGACCGGCGACCGGTGCGGGACGAGCAACCTGCGATCGACGAAGAGCGATGATGGCGAACGACATGGAGCATGATGGGCAGCGCGCCGACGCGGCGGAAGCCGAGGCGAAGACCGATGCGCGTGCGGACGACAACGCCGAGGCTTTGGCGGGCCTGATCGCCGAGCGCGACGAGTTGAAGGATCGCGTCCTGCGTACTCTGGCCGAGATGGAGAACTTGCGCCGGCGCACCGAGCGCGAGGTGGCCGATGCGCGGACCTACGCCGTGACGAATTTCGCGCGCGACATGCTGAACGCGGCCGACAACATCCGTCGTGCGTTGGAGAGCGTGCCGGCTGAGGCAGCCTCGGCCGCCGAGGGGCCGTTCAAGGCGCTGATCGACGGGATCGAATTGACCGAGCGCGATCTTGCCAAGACCCTGGAGCGCCACGGCGTGAAACTCATCGAGCCGCAGGGCCAGCGCTTCGATCCGAACCGCCACCAGGCGATGTTCGAAGTTCCCAATGCCGAGGTCCCGAACGGCACGGTGGTGCAGGTGATGCAGTCCGGCTACATCATCGGCGACCGAGTCCTGCGACCGGCCCTGGTGGGTGTCGCCAAGGGGGGTCCCAAGGCCGCCGCCAATCCGGCGGACGCGGCCTGACGCATCGGCCGAACATCAAGTGACCGCAGCCTCGTCCCGGACGATACCTCCCGGGCGAGGCTGCGGCCCGGCTATTTCACTTCGACGCTGTCGATGACCTCGCGGAACTTCGACAGCATGGCGCTGCGCTGGTCGGCCCGCACCACGCCGAGCGCGCGGAGGTAACCGTCCGGCGCGAACCGGATGGTTTGCGAGACCACCACCGGCGTGTTCGAAGGGCCATCCACTGCGCGGGCAACGATCTCGTGCCAGTCGACGCCGTTCTGGCGGTAGGTCTGCGAACGCTCGACCGCGAAATCCTTCATCGTCTGGTTCGAGTAGAGCGCGGCACGGGCGAAGGCATCGCGCTGCTCCGGCTGCGGCGGCTGCTGGACGGCCTGGGCCAGGACCAGGATGGGCTGTTCGAGATTGAGCATCTGGTCCTTCGGGCCTTGCGTCATCAGGATCGAATTGCCCGCGAGCACCCGGACGGGACGGAAGCCGGCGGATTCACGGATCCGGAACGGCAGCGCGGCGACCTGTTCGTCCAGGGTGAGTTCCGGCCGGATCTTCACGCTGGTCAGCATGTTCCGCATGGTTTCTGGCGTCTCGGCATCGGGCACGGTCTGGGCGATGATGATGCCCGTGACCGTGGTGTCACCGACGAGCAGCAGCCATTTCTTGATGGCTGGGGTGTTGGCGCCTTCCGGGGCCGGCTGCTCCCCCGTGAAGAGCACGGCATCCACGTCACCCGCGACCTTGATGGCTTCCCGCGTCGCGACGACGAACCCCTGCGTACGGAGGTTCTCGTCGGTGAAGCTCTTCTCCAGGTCGACGAAGGCCGTCGACGGCAGCTCGACGATGGAGAGCGTCGCGCCGCCTTCCATCCGCTCGAATCCGGAGAACCGCTTGGACAACGTCATGTCCGAGGCCGGCGTGAAGCCGAAGCGCGAACTCGGCGGGAAGATCGCATCGGCAGCCCAGGCCACGGAGATGGCGCCTGACGAGAGCCCGGCGATCAGGGCCAGTGCCGCGACCGGACGGACGAGATTACGCAGACGCATCGGATCGGTTCTCCGCGACGGAGCCGCCTGTTGCGGCTCCGGTTCAGGTGTTCGGACGCGAGACGACTCCGGTCAAGGCGAAGGGCTCGCGCGGCCTTCGTGAGGAAGGCTCGCCGACGATGGGTCGGCCCACACCTTGCCGCTGTCAAGCGTTCCGGTCGGCCTGCGGCGGGGCCGTGGCTCCACGCCGCTGTCGGCCCGCCTCCCTGGTCGAGCCACGTTCGGCGGAACGAGGGAGCATATGCGTGCCGGATGTTTGTTCCGGAACCGCGCACCGATGCCCGGCGCAGCTTTCACCGCGCTTTGCCGTCAAGCGTCGTGGTCGATGTCCCGCTCGAGGACGGCCTTGCTCTCCACCGTGGTGTCGGATTTGAGCTGGTAGACGAGGGGGATACCGGTGGCGATCTCGAGACTCGCGATGGTCTTCGTGGTCATCCCGTCGAGCACCATCACCAGCGCGCGCAGCGAATTGCCGTGGGCGGCCACCAGGACGCGCTCGCCGGCCATGACGCGCGGCAGGATGGTCTGAATGTAATAGGGCAGCACGCGCGCCGCGGTGTCCTTCAGGCTTTCCCCACCGGGGGGCGGAATGTCGTAGGACCGGCGCCACTGATGGACCTGGGCATCGCCCCAGCGCTCACGGGCATCGTCCTTGTTGAGGCCCGACAGGTCCCCGTAATCCCGCTCGTTGAGCGCCTCGGACCGAACCGTCTCGATGCCGCCCTGGCCCATCTCCTCCAGGATCAGTGCGCAGGTATGCTGTGCCCGCTGAAGGTTGGAGGTGAAGGCGACGTCGAAAGCGTACCCCTGCTGCTTCAGCCAGCGGCCGGCGGTCCTGGCCTCGGTGATGCCGAGCTCGGTGAGTTGCGGATCGCGCCAGCCGGTGAAAAGCTTCTTGAGGTTCCATTCGCTCTGGCCGTGGCGAGCGAGGACGAGCAGGCGCTCCATCAGACGTCCATCCTATTTCTCGGTGAATGGTGCGACGCAACAGAATCTGCGCCTGCGGGGCTGGTGTACCGGCCGACCTGAACAGTCGATGACCGGGCGCTCGTATCAGAGACCGAGGACGTCGGCCATGCCGTAGAGGCCTGGAGGTTTGGCATGGGCCCACAACGCCGCCCGCACGGCGCCACGGGCGAAGATCGCCCGATCCTCGGCATGATGGCTGATGGTGATGCGCTCGCCGGGGCCGGCGAAGGTCACGCTGTGGTCGCCCACCACCGTGCCGCCGCGCAGGGTGGCGAAGCCGATATCGCCGGGCCGGCGCGCGCCGGTATGGCCGTCCCGGGTGGAAACGCGCGTCTCGGCGAGGCTGACGCCGCGCCCCTCCGCAGCCGCCTCCCCGAGGAGGAGGGCCGTGCCGGAGGGCGCATCCACTTTCATGCGGTGATGCATCTCGACGATTTCGATGTCGAAATCCTCGCCCAAAGCCGCAGCGACCTTCCGAACGAGACCGGCGAGCAGGTTCACGCCGAGGGACATGTTGCCCGAGCGCACGATCCGGGCATGGTGCGCTGCCGCAACGAGCTTGTGGATATCCGCCTCGGCGAGGCCAGTCGTGCCGACGACATGGACGATGCGGGCCTGGGCGGCGAGTTCGGCGAAGAAGGTCGTGGCCGAGGGGGCGGTGAAATCGAGGACGCCGTCGGTGGCCGCGAAGACCGTGAGCGGATCGTCGGTGACGTTGACGCCGAGCGGCGGCAGGCCGGCGAGGGTCCCTGCATCCTGGCCGAGGGCGGGCGAGCCTTCGCGCTCGACGGCGCCGCTCAGGGTGCAGCCCTCGGTCTCCGTCACCGCCCGGATGAGCATCCGCCCCATGCGCCCCTCGGCACCGACCACTGCGAGCCGCATCCTGTCGTCCTTCCACGAGAATTCGCGCCTGCGGTACAGCCTCAACCGGGCGATGCCAAGGCGAGGTTGGCCAGGGCGAGGCTGGCGAAGGCGAGGCTGTCGGTGTGCGGGCCTGTCCGCTCAGCGCTTGCCGGCGGCGAGGATCGGTCCGAGGACGTCGGTGACGCCGTTCACGGTGATCTGGGTGCCGATGCACAGGAGCAAGAAGGCGAAGAGCCGGCCGAGAACCCTTGCGCCGACCGGGCCGATGGCGGTCACTACCCTGTCGGCCGAGCCGTAGGTGAACCTGACCAGGAGCGCGATGGCGAGGGCCGCCAGCGACATGCCGAGATAGAACCCGATCCGGTCGGGCCCCGGAACGGGCCGGTTCGAGCCAAGGGCGATCGCGACGGCGATGGTGCCGGGGCCCGTCGTGAATGGCAGGGTCAGGGGGAAGAACGCCACGTCGGCGACACTGTCGGGAGCATCATGGGTCGCCTCGGCATGTTTCCGTGCCTCACGAGCCTCGGGCGCGCTGAGCAGGGTCCAGGCGGAGGCGGCGACCACGAGACCGCCTGCGATTCGCAGGGCACCCAGCGACACGCCGAAGAAGTTGAGGATCGGCGCCCCCGCCCATAGGGCCGCGAGCATGATCAGCGCAGAGTAGAAGCCGATACGCTTGGCGATCTCCACCCGTTCCGGATGGGAGTTCTGCGCGGTGATCTGCGAAAAGATGAGGGCCGAGCCGACCGGATTGACGATCGAGAAGAGGCTCGAGAACGCGAAGATGAAGCTGTGGAGCGCCGCTTCCGGGGCGATGAGGCTGAACATGGAAACGGCTGCCTTTGGTCTGGAGCCTTGGTCGGATGCCTGAATCGAGTGGCCTCGGTTCAGCCCGGGGAGGGGGTGGGAACCAGTACTCTCGCCGGAGCGAGGCGGGTTGCCCGTTGCACCTTGCGGACCGCCACCGGACGATAGAGCTGCTTCGTGGCGTCGATGACGTGCAGGCCAGCGAAGGGGAGGGAGAGACCGGTCCCGACCTTCTCCCAGGCGCTGGCGGTCCGCAGCCAGAGCCGGCTGTTCACCGGGGGCATGTAGAGCGCCTCGGCCCATCCTTCCGGCGAGAATTGGGTGGTCCGCATCAGCCGCCCGAGCTGCGAGCGGCTATACGGCTGGCCATGGCCGAACGGCGTTGCATCGCGTCGTGCCCAGACGCCGCGCCGATTGGGCACGACGAGGATCATCCGCCCCCCCGGCGTCAGCACGCGCCACACGTCCTGGAGCAATTCGGTCGGGCTTTCCACCGATTCGAGGGCATGGACCAGAATCACCCTGTCCACCGCCGCTTCCGGCAGGGGCATCATCGTGGGGTCGGCGAGGGCCGAGCAGGAGCGTCCGCCGCCGGGCCAGTTCACGACTCCCTGCGTGGCCGGCATGAAGGCAAGCGTCCGCTCGGCGATGACGTGGATCGGCCCGAGATAGGGGGTCGCGTAGCCCAGGCCGAGAACCCTCAGGCCCGAGACCGAGCCGAGGAATCCATGGATCGCCCGCCCGACGATGCGATGGGTCACGCCGCCGAGGGGGCTGGCATAGAAGGCGCGCAGATCGGTCACGTCGAGGCGCATGGGCGGCTTGCTCCGGCGCGGCCGGACGTTTTGAAGTTACAGGGTTCTTTGACGCAGGCTAGGAATCGGATCAATGGGGACGAGGCCGCTCGCCCACAACCCGCAACGTCCGCCGCAACGTCCGGATGCCGGAACTCCTCGCCGCCGCGTCCGGTTCTTGCTTAGGTTCACCGCGCCACCAGAGAGGAACGCCTCGTGACCGTTTCCCGCCCCGAGATCCGCACCTTCCTCTGCCGGAGCGACAATATCGGCGTGCTGATCCGAGATCCCGCGACGGGCGCCTGCGCCGCCATCGACGTGCCGGAGGCGGCTCCCGTCCTGAAGGTGCTCGACGAAACCGGTTGGACGCTCACGGATATCCTGGTGACGCACCGGCATCTCGATCATATCGAGGGAATCCCGGAGGTGAAGCGCCGCACCGGCGCGCGGGTGACCGCGCCGCGCAAGGCCGGGGCCGATGTGCCGGAGGTGGATGTCGCCGTCGCCGAGGGGGATCTCGTCCGGGTCGGCGAACTCGAAGCGCAGGTCTGGGAAACGCCAGGCCATTGCAATGACCACGTCAGCTACTGGTTCTCCGGAGCGCGGATCGTGTTCGCCGGCGATACCCTGTTCACCCTCGGATGCGGGCGGGTTGTGGAAGGCCGGCCGGAATCGCTCTGGCGGTCGCTGGAGCGGTTTCTCCCCCTGCCGGACGACACCGAGGTTTTCAGTGGGCACGATTACGTCCTCTCCAATGCCCGTTTCGCTCTCGCCGCCGATCCCGACAACGTGGCGTTGAAGTCTCGTATGGCGGAGGCTCAGGACGCAAAGGCCGCTGGCAGATTCCTGGTTCCGACGACGATGAGGCATGAGCGCGCAACCAATCCTTTCCTTCGTTCCACGGAGCCTTCCCTCGCTAAAGCAGTGAATCTTTCTGCTAATTCACCGGCGGAACTAGTGTTCACTGCATTAAGGGCCTGGAAGAACAGCTTCTGACCGGCTATGGGCCTCTGGCTGTCTCGATCTCAGCGAGACATGCGGGGGCGACGCCGACTCCGGATACGGCCCGCCCTCCTTATCAGCGCCGGCTGGAGTATCGATGGAGACGGCAGGTACGTCCTTTGTGGTCGGCTATGATCCGGTCGGCAGCGATGATGCTACACCCATGACGGGTCTCCGCCCGCCCGACAGGCCCAAGGCCCGAATTAGCCGGGCCAGCCCCACGCCGCTCTCGGTGGATGCGCGCCTCCTGGCGATCGCGACGGAGCATCTGGCCAGGCTCGGGCACAAACGGGTGACGGTCGTCGCGGTGGCCGCCGAGGCCGGCATGACCCACGCCAATGTCTACCGGTATTTCCCATCCAAGGACGCCCTTCTGGATGCCGTCGCGGGGCGCTGGCTCCGAGATGTGGAGGCGGAACTCGCCCGCATCGCCGATGCGCCCGACCCTGCAGACGACAAGATTGAGCGCCTCCTGATGGCCCTGGCGAGCGCGCAGCGCGAAGTCCTGGCACGGGAGCCCCATCTGTTCGCGGTCCATCTCGATGCGACGGTGGCGGCACGGCCCATCGCCCGGCGTCACCGGGTTCGCCTGCGCAGTCTCGTAGAGCGTGTGGTGGAGGAGGGGATCGCTGCGGGAGCCTTCGTGGCTCGTGATCGCGAGCGGGCCATCGCCTACATCTTCGATGCGAGCTACCGCTTCACCCATCCGCTGGCGATGCAACACGATTCCGATCTGCCCGTCGACCTGATCCAGGCGCGCTTCGGAGCCGTCATCCAGGCGATCCAGAAAGTGCTGCGGATCGGCGCACTTTAGGCGAAGTAACAATATTTTGGACCTGTCACCGAAGCTTTGCCGTCGAACCGGAGAGGGGTTCGTTGGTCTAAAATGCTCCGGCGAAAGACTTTTTTGGAAGGCATCCTCCAGCGTCGCGGTACGTCTGTGGCCCGAACTCTGCTTAGCGCCGACCACGTCGGGTTGAAGCATGGGGACTTTTCCGCCACACCGTCGCGGCGAAATCAACGTGCGATCGCGACCTCGGCAAACAGCCCGTCCGTCGGGACGGAGCATCGCGGATCGGCACTGATACTGGAGGTTCGTTTTCCATGGCACGCAGCAAGATCGCGCTCATCGGCGCCGGGCAGATCGGCGGAACCCTCGCGCATCTGGCGGGCCTGAAGGAACTCGGCGACGTCGTCCTGTTCGACATCGTCGACGGCGTTCCCCAGGGCAAATCCCTCGACATCGCGGAATCCGCTCCGGTCGACGGGTTCGATGCCACCTATACGGGCGCCAGCGATTATTCGGCCATCGCCGGAGCCGACGTGGTGATCGTCACCGCCGGCGTGCCGCGTAAGCCCGGCATGAGCCGCGACGACCTGATCGGCATCAACCTCAAGGTGATGGAAGCCGTCGGCACCGGCATCAAGGAACACGCTCCGGACGCGTTCGTGATCTGCATCACCAACCCGCTCGATGCCATGGTCTGGGCCCTGCAGAAGTTCTCGGGCCTGCCCACCAACAAGGTCGTCGGCATGGCCGGCGTTCTGGATTCGGCGCGGTTCCGCCACTTCCTGGCCGACGAGTTCAAGGTCTCGGTTGAGGATGTCACCGCCTTCGTGCTCGGCGGCCACGGCGACGACATGGTCCCGCTGGTCCGCTACTCCACCGTCGCCGGCGTGCCGCTGCCCGATCTCGTCAAGCTCGGCTGGACCACCCAGGAGAAGCTCGACGCCATGGTCGAGCGCACCCGCAAGGGTGGCGGCGAGATCGTGAACCTGCTCAAGACCGGCTCGGCCTTCTACGCCCCGGCCGCCTCCGCCATCGCCATGGCCGAGAGCTACCTGCGCGACAAGCGCCGGGTGCTGCCCTGCGCCGCCTATCTCAGCGGCGAGTACGGCATCGACGGCATGTATGTCGGCGTCCCGATCGTGATCGGTGCCGGCGGTGTCGAGCGAGTTCTCGAGGTGGAATTCAACGCCGACGAGAAGGCCATGTTCGACAAGTCGGTGGGCGCCGTAAAGACGCTGATCGAAGCCTGCAAGACCGTGAACCCGGCTCTGGCCTGAAATCTCACAAGAAGCGTCGCGCGCCGGCGGGTGTCCCGTCGGCGTGAACGAGGCCGGTGTGTCGTGTCTTCCAATCCCGCGCGCTGCCGCGGGACGAGGCGAGGAAATGTCCTAATGAACATCCATGAATATCAGGCGAAGGCGGTGCTCAAGGAGTTCGGCCTGCCCGTCTCCCGCGGCGTTCCGATCTTCAAGCCAGAAGAGGCCGAGGCTGCCGCCAAGGAGCTGGGGGGTCCGGTCTGGGTGGTGAAGTCGCAAATCCATGCCGGCGGACGTGGCAAGGGCACGTTCAAGGGCGCGCCTGCTGGTGCCAAGGGCGGCGTGCGTGTCACCAAGTCCATCGACGAGGTCAAGCAATTCGCCGGCGAGATGCTGGGCGAGACGCTGGTGACGATCCAGACCGGCGAAGCCGGCAAGCAGGTCAACCGCCTCTACATCGAAGAAGGCGCGCAGATCGCCGCCGAGTTCTACCTCTCGATGCTGGTGGACCGCGAGACCGGGCAGGTCGCTTTCGTCGTCTCGACGGAGGGCGGCATGGATATCGAGACCGTGGCCCACGACACGCCCGAGAAGATCATCACCTTCTCGGTCGATCCGGCTACCGGGATCATGCCCCATCACGGCCGGGCCGTCGCCAAGGCTCTCGGCCTCACCGGCGCACAGGCCAAGGAGGCGGGCGACCTCACCACCAAGCTCTACCAGGCGTTCACCGCCAAGGACATGAGCATGCTGGAGATCAACCCGCTGGTCCTCACCGGCGATGGCCATCTCAAGTGCCTCGACGCCAAGATCTCGTTCGATTCGAACGCGCTCTACCGCCATCCCGACATCCTGGCGCTCCGCGACGAGACCGAGGAGGACGCCAAGGAGATCGAGGCCTCGAAATACGACCTCGCCTATATCGCGCTGGATGGCACCATCGGCTGCATGGTCAACGGTGCGGGCCTCGCCATGGCGACCCTCGACATCATCAAGCTCTACGGTGAGGAGCCGGCGAACTTCCTCGATGTCGGCGGCGGCGCGAGCGAGGAGAAGGTGACGGCGGCCTTCAAGATCATCACCGCCGATCCGCAGGTGAAGGGCATCCTCGTCAACATCTTCGGCGGGATCATGAAATGCGACGTGATCGCGAACGGCGTGATCGCGGCGGTGAAGGCTGTGGGCCTCGAAGTGCCCCTGGTGGTGCGTCTGGAAGGCACCAATGTCGAGAAAGGCAAGGAGATCATCCGGAATTCCGGCCTCAACGTGATCCCCGCCGATGACCTCGACGATGCCGCGCAGAAGATCGTCGCCGCCGTGAAGAAGGGCTGAGAGTACCCATGTCCATCCTGATCGACGCGAACACCAAGGTCATCTGCCAGGGCTTCACTGGCAAGAACGGGACCTTCCATTCCGAACAGGCGATCGCCTACGGCACCAAGATGGTCGGCGGCACCTCGCCCGGCAAAGGCGGCGCGACCCATCTCGGCCTGCCGGTCTTCGACACCGTGGCCGAAGCCCGCGAGGCCACCGGCGCGACCGCATCGGTCGTCTACGTGCCGCCGCCGGGCGCGGCCGACGCCATCTGCGAGGCCATCGCCGCCGAGATTCCGCTCATCGTCTGCATCACCGAGGGGATTCCGGTCCTCGACATGGTGCGGGTGAAGCGCTCCCTCGAAGGCTCGAAGTCGCGCCTCATCGGGCCGAACTGCCCGGGCGTGGTCACGGCCGGCGAATGCAAGATTGGCATCATGCCCGCCAACATCTTCAAGCCGGGCTCGGTGGGCATCGTCTCGCGCTCCGGCACGCTGACCTACGAGGCCGTGTTCCAGACCACGAATGCCGGTCTCGGGCAGACCACGGCAGTCGGCATCGGCGGCGATCCGGTGAAGGGCACCGAGTTCATCTCGATGCTCGAACTGTTCCTGGCCGACGACAAGACCGAATCGATCGTCATGATCGGCGAGATCGGCGGTTCCGCCGAGGAAGAGGCGGCGCAGTTCATTGCCGACGAGGCCAAGCGCGGCCGTCGCAAGCCGATGGTCGGCTTCATCGCCGGGCGCACGGCTCCTCCGGGCCGCCGCATGGGCCATGCCGGTGCCATCATCTCGGGCGGCAAGGGCGGAGCCGAGGACAAGATCGCCGCGATGGAAGCGGCCGGCATCCGGGTATCGCCTTCCCCAGCGCGCCTCGGCAGCACGCTGGTCGACGTCCTAAAGGGGTGAGGTTCTCGGGAATCTGTCACTTGTGTTGCGGTGCAAAATGGCTCCGCAGCATCTATCTAGGAAACGGCGCGGCTTGATCGCCGCGCCGACCCGAACATCCCCATCGAAGCGCCCGTCGGCGCCATGGGGAGCAGGGGGCCGCCGCAGGGGTGGCCACTCCGCCAAGCGGTAGGATGATCGAAGATGGCTCGCCAGGACGCGCTTCTCGAAACCTCGTTCCTCACCGGCGGCAACGCCGCCTATCTCGAGGAATTGCAGGCGGCCTATGCCCGCGATCCGCATTCGGTCGATCCGCAGTGGCAGGATTTCTTCAAATCCCTCGGTGACGAGAGCGGCCTTGCCGAGAAGAATGCCGCCGGCGCCTCATGGCAGAAGCCGAACTGGCCGGTTCATGCCAATGGCGAGATGGTCTCGGCCCTGGACGGCAACTGGGCCACCGTCGAGAAGGCGGTGGGCGAGAAGATCCGCGCAAAGTCTGACACCGCGAAGATCGATGGCGCCAAGGCTGCCAACGGCGCGGCCGTCGTCGCCGCCAGCGGCGTCTCGGTCGAGCAGGCGACCAAGGATTCCGTCCGCGCGATCATGTTGATCCGCGCCTACCGCATGCGCGGCCATCTCCACGCCAAGCTCGATCCCCTCGGCCTCGCCCCGCGCGGCGACCACGAGGAGCTGCACCCCCAGCATTACGGTTTCGAGGAGAAGGATTGGGACCGTCCGATCTTCCTCGATAACGTGCTCGGCCTGCAATATTCGACCATCCGCGAGATCGTCGAGATCCTGGAGCGCACCTACTGCCAGACGCTGGGCGTCGAGTTCATGCACATCTCCAACCCGGAGGAGAAGGCGTGGATTCAGGAGCGCATCGAAGGCAAGGGCAAGGAGATCTCCTTCACGCCCGAGGGCCGGCGCGCCATCCTGAACAAGCTGGTGGAAGCGGAGGGTTTCGAGAAGTTCCTCGACCTCAAATACACCGGCACCAAGCGCTTCGGTCTCGACGGGTCGGAATCGATGATTCCGGCGCTGGAGCAGATCATCAAGCGCGGCGGCGCGTTGGGCGCGAAGGAGATCGTGCTCGGCATGGCCCATCGCGGCCGGCTCAACGTGCTCTCGAACGTCATGTCGAAGCCGTTCCGGGCGATCTTCAACGAGTTCAAGGGCGGCTCGGCCTCTCCCGCCGAAGTCGAGGGCTCGGGCGACGTGAAGTACCATCTCGGTGCCTCGTCGGACCGTACCTTCGACGACAACAACGTCCACCTGTCGCTGACCGCCAACCCGTCCCATCTCGAGATCGTCGATCCAGTTGTGCTGGGTAAGGTGCGCGCCAAGCAGGACCAGCGGGCCAAGCCGAATGTCCAGCGCACCAGCGTCGTGCCGCTTCTCATCCACGGCGACGCGGCCTTCGCGGGCCAGGGCGTGGTCGCGGAATGCCTCGGCCTCTCGGGCCTGAAAGGACACCGCACCGGCGGGTCGATCCACTTCATCATCAACAACCAGATCGGCTTCACCACCGATCCGCGTTTCTCGCGCTCGTCGCCCTATCCGTCCGACGTCGCCAAGATGGTGGAAGCGCCGATTTTCCACTGCAACGGCGACGACCCGGAGGCCGTGACCTTCGCGGCCAAGATCGCCATCGAGTACCGCCAGAAGTTCGGCAAGCCCGTCGTCATCGACATGCTGTGCTACCGCCGCTTCGGCCATAACGAGGGCGACGAGCCGGCTTTCACCCAGCCGAAGATGTACCAGCGCATCCGCAAGCACCCGACGGCGCTGGAGACCTACGCCAAGAAGCTCATCGCCGAGGGTGTGCTGACGCAGGAGCAGTTCGACGCCCGTAAGGCCGAGTTCCGCGCCATGCTCGACGGGGAACTGGAAGTCGCCGGCAACTACAAGGCCAACAAGGCCGATTGGCTCGACGGGCGCTGGTCCGGCTTCAAGGCCGTGCGTGAGGACGTGGACGATCCGCGCCGTGGCAAGACCGGCGTGCCGGCCGATATCCTGCGCGAGATCGCCCAGCGCATCACCACGCCGCCGCCCGGTTTCCACCTCCACCGCACGATCCAGCGCTTCTTCGACAACCGCGCCAAGGCCGTCGAGACGGGCAAGGGGATCGACTGGGCGACGGCCGAGGCCCTGGCCTTCGGTTCGCTCCTCATCGAGGGGCATCGGGTCCGGCTGTCGGGCCAGGACGTGGAGCGCGGGACCTTCTCGCAGCGCCATGCCGTCGTGATCGATCAGGAGAACGAGCAGCGCTACACCTCGCTCAACTCCATCCGCGAGGGGCAGGCGAATCTCGAGGTCATCAACTCGATGCTCTCCGAGGAGGCCGTGCTCGGCTTCGAATACGGCTACTCGCTGGCCGACCCCAATTCCCTGGTTCTGTGGGAGGCGCAGTTCGGCGATTTCGCCAACGGCGCGCAGGTCGTCATCGATCAGTTCATCTCATCGGGCGAGCGCAAGTGGCTGCGCATGTCCGGCCTGACGCTGCTGCTGCCGCACGGCTACGAGGGGCAGGGGCCGGAGCATTCCTCGGCCCGCCTCGAACGCTTCCTGCAGATGTGCGCCGAGGACAACATGCAGGTCGCCAACTGCACGACCCCGTCGAACTACTTCCATATCCTGCGCCGTCAGCTGAACCGCGAGTTCCGCAAGCCGCTGGTGCTGATGACTCCGAAATCGCTCCTGCGGCACAAGCGGGCGGTGTCGAACCTCGACATGCTGGCGGAGGGATCGACCTTCCACCGCGTGCTCTGGGACGATGCGGAGCACGAAGACGACACGATCAAGCTCGTGAAGGACGACAAGATCCGTCGTGTCGTGCTCTGCTCGGGCAAGGTTTATTACGATCTCTACGACGAGCGCGAGAAGCGTGGCGTCAACGATGTCTACCTGATGCGCGTGGAGCAGCTCTATCCGTTCCCGCTCAAGGCGCTGGCCAACGAGATGGCGCGCTTCCGCAATGCGGAGGTGGTTTGGTGCCAGGAGGAGCCCAAGAACATGGGCGCCTGGTCCTTCGTCGATCCGTATCTCGAATGGGTCCTCGGCCAGGCTCAGTCGCAGGTGAAGCGGGCGCGCTATGTCGGCCGCCCCGCCTCGGCCTCCACGGCGGTCGGCCTTCTTTCCAAGCATCAGGCCCAGCTCCAGGCCTTCCTCAACGAGGCGCTGGCGGTCTGACGACCCCGGTATCCCCTTCTCCGACGCGACCAAACCATTCGGGCGGACAGAGCACCATGGCAACCGACATCCTCGTTCCTACGCTGGGCGAATCCGTGAGCGAGGCCACCATCGGCCGCTGGTTCAAGAAGCCGGGCGACGCGGTGGCGGCGGACGAGCCCCTTGTTGAGCTCGAGACCGACAAGGTCACCCTCGAAGTCAACGCGCCCGCCGCCGGTGAACTCGGTGAGATCCTCGTGAAGGACGGCGAGACCGTGGAGCCCGGCGCCCTGCTCGGCTCCATCGTCGAGGCCGGCGCCGGCGGAGGCGCCAAGGCTCCCGCCGCCAAGAAGACCGAGACGAAGGCCGACACCCGCACCGAAGAGGCGACGCCGAAATCCGAGGGCGCGGACAAGGCGCCCGCCGAGGAATCCTCGGCGGCCTACGGCAACCACGGCGAGGCCGCTGCGCCGAAATCCGATCGTCAGGCCGGCGATAACGGCCCCGCCGTCGCCAAGATGGCGCGGGAATCCGGTATCGACCCATCGACGGTGAACGGCACCGGCAAGGACGGTCGCGTCACCAAGGGTGACATGATCGAGGCGACCTCCAAGGCGCCCTCCGCCCCGGCCCCGGCTCAGGAGCCGGCCCGGCAGGCCAAGGCTCCCTCGCCGCCGCGCCCCGCCTCGAAGCCCGACGATGCCGCGCGCGAAGAGCGCGTGAAGATGACGAAGCTGCGCCAGACCATCGCGCGCCGGCTCAAGGACGCCCAGGACACGGCGGCGATGCTGACTACGTTCAACGACGTCGACATGTCGGCCGTGATGGCCATGCGCGCCCAGTACAAGGACATGTTCGAGAAGAAGCACGGCACCAAGCTCGGCTTCATGGGCTTCTTCACCAAGGCGGTGATCGGAGCGCTCAAGGACGTGCCGGCGGTCAATGCCGAGATCGACGGGACCGACCTCGTCTACAAGAACTACTACCATATCGGCATCGCCGTCGGCACCGATAAGGGCCTCGTCGTGCCGGTGGTGCGCAATGCCGACGACCTCTCCATCGCCGGTATCGAGAAGACGATCTCCGGTTTCGGCAAGAAGGCGCGGGACGGCAAGCTCTCTATCGAGGAGATGCAGGGCGGCACCTTCACCATCACCAATGGCGGCATCTATGGCTCGCTGATGTCGACCCCGATCCTCAACGCGCCGCAATCGGGCATCCTCGGCATGCACCGCATTGAGGAGCGTCCGGTGGTCCGCGCCGGCAAGATCGAGGCACGGCCGATGATGTATCTCGCGCTCTCCTACGATCACCGCATCGTCGACGGGAAGGAGGCCGTGACCTTCCTCGTGCGCGTCAAGGAGGCGCTGGAGGATCCGGCACGCCTCGTGCTGGACCTCTGAAACAACCCGGCAGCTGCCGTCCGCCGGCCGCCGCAGGGCGGCCGGACGCTTCCGCGTGCGTGAACTTCGATGGTGGGGCCTGACCTGCCGAACCTTCAAGCGAGTCACCAGCCTATGTCCTACGATCTCGTCGTCATCGGTACCGGCCCCGGCGGCTATGTCTGCGCCATTCGCGCCGCCCAGCTCGGACTCAAGACCGCCGTGGTGGAGAAGCGGGCGACCCATGGCGGCACCTGCCTCAATGTCGGCTGTATCCCGTCGAAAGCCCTGCTTCACGCCTCCGAGGCGTTCGAGGAGGCCTCGAAACACTTCGCCGACATCGGCGTCATCGTCAGCGCGCCCGAACTCGACCTCAAGAAGATGATGTCGTTCAAGCAGGACGGCGTCGATGGCAACACCAAGGGCGTCGAATTCCTGCTGAAGAAGAACGGGATCGACGCCTATCACGGCCTTGGCCGGGTCGCCGGTGCCGGCCGCGTCGAGGTGCTGTCCGAGGATGGCGGCAACCAGATGCTGGAGACGAAGAACATCGTCATCGCCACCGGCTCCGACGTGACGAAGCTGCCCGGCGTGACGATCGACGAGACGATCGTCGTCTCCTCCACCGGCGCCCTCGAGCTTCAGTCCGTGCCGAAGAAGCTCCTCATCATCGGTGCCGGCGTGATCGGCCTCGAACTCGGCTCCGTCTGGCGTCGCCTCGGCTCGGAGGTCACCGTGGTGGAATATCTCGACCGCGTCCTGCCCGGCATGGACGGTGAGGTCGGCAAGCAGTTCCAGCGCATCCTCGGCAAGCAGGGCATCGTCTTCAAGCTGTCGTCGAAGGTCACCGGCGTCGAGGTGAAGGACGGCGCCGCCACCGTCTCGGTGGAGCCGGCCGCCGGCGGCGAAGCCGAGAAGCTCGAGGCCGACGTGGTGCTCGTGGCCATCGGCCGCGTGCCCTACACCGAGAAGCTGGGTCTCGAAACCGTGGGCGTGCAGCTCGACAACAAGGGCCGCATCCAGACCGACAGCCACTACGCCACCAACGTCACCGGCATCTACGCCATCGGCGACGTGATCGCGGGGCCGATGCTCGCTCACAAGGCCGAGGACGAGGGTGTCGCCGTGGCGGAACTCCTCGCCGGGCAATCGGGCCACGTGAATTACGGGGTGATCCCGAACGTGGTCTACACCTATCCGGAGGTCGCCTCGGTGGGGAAGACCGAGGAAGAGCTGAAGAAGGACGGCATCGCCTACAATGCGGGCAAGTTCCCCTTCACAGCGAACGGTCGCGCCAAGGTCAACCACACCACGGACGGGTTCGTGAAGATCCTGGCCGATGCCAAGACCGACCGGGTGCTCGGCGTTCATATCGTCGGTGCGGATGCGGGCAACCTGATCGCGGAAGTGGCCGTCGCCATGGAATTCGGTGCCAGCGCCGAGGACGTGGCCCGGACCTGCCACGCTCACCCGACGCTGACCGAGGCGGTCAAGGAAGCCGCCCTCGCCGTCGGCAAGCGGGCGATCCACATCTGAGACGGGCTACCGCCCCCGTCTTGGCAATGAGCCGGAGGGCGGGTTCGACGTAGGCCGCCGTCCGGGAACGTCGCATCGCTCGGCACCCCGGACGGGGTGCCCGTGTTGGAACAGGTGTCTCACACCTTCCGCAGCGGAGCGCCGGATGCCCTACGAACTCTATTACTGGCCGACGATCCAGGGGCGCGGTGAGTTCGTCCGCCTCGCTCTGGAGGATGCCGGGGCGGAGTATGTCGATATCGCCCGCGGGCGAGAGGCGGAGGGTCAGGGCCTCGGCGCCATGACCGCTTTTCTCGGCGATCCCTCGGTGGCGCGGCCGTCCTATGCGCCGCCGTTCCTCCGAGATGGCGACGTCGTGGTCGGACAGACGGCGGCAATCCTGCTCTATCTCGGTCCCCGGCTCGGCCTCGCGCCATCGGACGAAGCCGACCGCCTCTGGACCCATCAGATCCAGCTGACCGTCGCGGATGTGGTGGCCGAGGCTCACGAGACGCACCATCCCATCGCGGTGAGCCTCACCTACGAGGACCAGAAGCCCGAAGCGCTTCGACGCGCGAAGGATTTTCAGGCGAACCGGATTCCGGAATATCTCGCCTGGTTCGACCATGTGCTCGGCCGTAACGATGGCCACCATCTCGTCGGCGGGTCCACGACCTACGCCGATCTGTCCCTGTTCCAACTCGTGGACGGGTTGCTCTACGCGTTCCCCCACGCGACGGAGCGGACCCTCGCCGAAAACCGCCACGTCGCTGCCCTTCACGACGCGGTGCGGCAACGGCCTGGGATCGCCGCCTATCTGGCGAGCCCGCGCCGCATCCCCTTCAACCAGCAGGGGATCTTCCGACGCTATCCCGAGCTCGATCTGTAGCGCGCGCACCCGCACGCGGATGGGCCTGCTCGAACGCATCCATCAGGCGGGCGGCGTCGACCTTGGTGTAGAGCTGCGTCGTCGAGAGCGAGGCGTGGCCGAGCAATTCCTGGATCGCGCGCAACTCCCCCTGGCGGCCGAGGAGGTGCGTGGCGAAGGAGTGCCGCAAGGCATGGGGCGTGGCGCTGTCCGGCAGGCCGAGGGCACCGCGCAGGGAGGCCACCGCATATTGGATGATCCGCGGGGAGAGCTTGCCGCCTTTCACGCCCACGAAGAGAGGCCCTTCCGGATCGAGCGCATGGGGGCACGCCGCGAGATAGGCCGCCACCGCCTCGGCCACCACGGGAAGGATCGGCACCATCCGCTCCTTGCCGCCTTTGCCCATCACCGTCACCGACTCTACTCCCGGTACGGGCGCATCGCGCCGGGTGAGGCCGAGGGCTTCGGAAATGCGGAGGCCGGAACCGTAGAGGAGAGCGAGAACGGCGGCGTCACGCGCCAGAACCCAGGGCTCGCGGGATTCCCCGGCGCGGATGTCGATATCGGTCAGGGCGCGGGCGGCGGCGATGGGAATCGGGCGAGGCAAGCGCCGCTCGACCTTGGGCGAGCGGATCGCCCCGAGGGCCGACACGCTGCCGTGGCCGTCCCGTTCGAGGTGCCGCGCGAAGGAGCGAAGGCCCGCGAGCGCGCGCATCAGCGATCGACCGCTCACCGTCTCGGCCCGGCGCGCTGCCATGAATCCACGGATATCGCGGGGCTTCAATGCGACGAGCCCGGCGATTCCGACCGTGCCATGCCGGCTCTGCAGGTGGTCGAGGAACTGCCGCAGGTCGCGCGCATAGGCTTCCACCGTGTTCGCGGCCATCCGGCGCTCGCGCAGCAAACTGTCCTGCCACGCCATGGCGACGGACCGGACTGCCTCGTCACCGGGAAAGGCGATGGCGCTGGCAGTGGCAGGTGAAGGCGGAACGTGGAGCATCGCGCGGTGATCCGGGAGCGAAAAGTCCACTCAACGCCACCGAGGTTGACGGAGCGTTGCCGACGGGGCGAGGAGATCGAGGCGGTGGTCGGCTGTTTCACGGAACGGCGCAGCGGCTCAGCGCTTGATCATCGCATCCTACCCCTGTCGTCCCTCCCGATCCGAGCCCGCATGCCCGAGACACGCATCGTCTGCATCCGCCACGGCGAATCCACCTTCAACGCAGCCCATCGCCTCACCGGGCGCGATCCCGGCCATATCGATGCCCGGCTGACGGAGCGGGGCCTCGCCCAGGTCGCGGCGGCCCGGGATCGGCTACGGGACATTCCGTTCGATCTGGTGGTGACGTCTCCGCTCACCCGCGCCATCCAGACCACCGCCGGCATTTTCGGCGATCATCCGGCCAAGCCCGAGATCCTGGTGGAAGTGCTCCATCGCGAATGCCAGGAGAGCAGCTGCGATGTCGGGCGCGCCGCCTCCGTGCTGAAGGCGGAATTCCCGCATCTCGATATCGATCACCTGCCGGAAATCTGGTGGCATGCCGAGGGTGAGCCGATCGCGGAGGGCGTCCATGTGGAGCCGCGCCACCTCTTCGATCGTCGCGTGGCGACGTTCCGCGACTGGCTGACCGAGCGGCGTGAGCGGACCATCGCCGTGGTCGGCCACGGCACGTTCTTCTTTCACCTCGCCGGCATCTGGCTCGACAACTGTGCCACCACCGAACTCGACCTCGCATCGGGGCCGGTGGCCGTCTGAGCCGACGCGGCGGAGATCACCCGCCTCGTCGAACCTGTCGGCCGAGGCTCAGGACGCGCTTGCCCGCGCCGCATCCAATCGTTCCTGCGCCTGAACGAGATCGATGTCCGGCGCCTGCCGTCCGATGGTCAAGGCCTCGTCGAGGATGGTCGCTGCGCTGTCCCATACGCTCTCGGCAAAAGGAGCCGAACCTTCCGCGACCTCGGCCGCTGACCGGGCATCGGTAGCCGACTTCACGGCGGCCACCGCGCTGCGAGCGATGGCGGAGGCGAGGGCGCCCCGTCGCCAGTCCCGCTGCTGCGACGCGGCCTGGGCCACGGTCCCACCGCGCCACGCAGCGGCCTGCGCAGCCAAAAGACCCGCATCGAGATCCTGGGCTTCGTCGCAGCGAGCGGCGAGATCAGCAAAACCTGCCCGGTCGAGGAGAGGCGGCAGAATCCGACGAATGCTTTCCAGGGCGAGGAAGCGGGTACGTTGCTCCTCGATCTCCGCCGTATCAGCGGAGCCGGACAGGCGCAGGACGAAGGCCATCAAGCGAGAGCGCTGGTGATCCGGCATCGCGTCGTTGAGGCCGAGCGCGTAGGCGGCGAGGGGTTTCGAGAAACACGGCGGACAATCCGAAGAGGAGCGGATCGACCGGTAGGGTAGGCCGGCCGCGACGACCGCCGCCTCGTTGATGCAGGTCCCGCCATCTGGGCCGGGGAAGGGGTGCGAGCCGGACAGCAACCGCCAGTGAAGGATGTGCTCGAAACCTGATGCCATGCGGGCCGGCTCCGTCGGTTTCACGGGAAAACCCAGCCGCGAACCGGCGGGTCACCCGAAACCTGCCACAGGACGGCAATCCGTGACGAGGAAAATCTTATCCGCCCACGCCCACGGCGAGCCCGGCCAGCATGGCGATGCCGAGCACGAAGACGAAAGCGCCGGCCAGCAGTTCGAGCCCCCCTACGGCGATTGCCCCCGTGGACCCGCGCCCTCCCGCGAGACGCAGGGCCAGGGCCTTGGCGAAGACCGCCAGGCTCGCCAGCACCCCGGTGGTCAGGGCCGTGCCCAGGGCCATGGCGAGAGTCGCCGCGATACCCGCAGCCAAAATGCCCTGCGACGCGGAGAAGACCAGAATGAGGATCGCGCCGGCGCAGGGGCGTGAGCCGGCCGCCAGCACGACGCCCGCCCGCTCGCGCCAGGAATCGAGGCGGCCGATGGCGGTGGCGTCGGTGAGGTGGACATGGCCGCAGCCGGGCGCGCAGGCGGCAGCGTTACCGCCGTGAACGAGCCCCGCCAGTCGTCCGGCCTTCCGCCACGTCACCGTGAGGCCGAGGAGGGCCACGAGGGCGAAGCTCACCGTCTCGATCACCGTGCCGGCCCGCGTCATCCCGGCGGCGGTGGCGTTGAGGAGGAGGTTGCCGATGGCGACGATGGCGATGGCGACGAGGGCTTGCAGCAAAGCAGCGGCGGCACTGAGCGAGAAGCCGCGTGCCAGCGCCCGCTCCCCGGCCATGATGTAGCCGGCGATCACCGCCTTGCCATGGCCCGGTCCGGCGGCGTGGAACACGCCGTAGCTGAAGCCGATGAGGATCATGGGCCCCCAGCTTCCGCCCTGCTTGATGGCGGCGACGGTGGCTTGCAGGCTGCGCGAGAAGCTCGACTGCATGGCGAGCAGCCAGCCGCCGATCCCGGTGGCCGAGGGCGCCGCCTCGCGAAATCCGACGCCGAATGGGGAGCGCGGCGGCGGTGGAGCCACGCTGGAGCCGAGGAGCCACGACAGCGCCGTGAGGACGAGGGCGACACAGGCGATCGCTGCGAGGGCCAGGGCGATCCGTAAGGCGATCCGGCCGCGCGGATGATCGGCCCATGCGGCGGCCACGCCTACGGACATGCGACGATGATCCGGTTCGCGAACTGGACGCCGTAACTCGATGCGTTGGTCAGCGCTTCGAAGAACGCCTCCGACAGACCCGGCTTGGCATCGGCAGTCTTGGCATCCGCGGTCTTCGCCTGCTCGGATTTGGGCCGGGTGATCGTGGCGGCGCAACCGGCCGGCGAGCCGACGAGGCGCGCGGTGTCCGCATCCTCCGAGAGGCTGAACGCAACGAAATAGGTCGGGTCGAAGACCTCCAACGCCGCGACTCCGCGCCCCTGCGCCACCGGCGATTTCAGCGGCAGAAGGAAGCTGAGCGTCAGCCTGTCGCCGTCCATTCTCATGCGCGGCTCGATCGGATCGGCGAAGGTCTGCTCCTTGCCGCCGATCTTGAGCTTCGTGAAATAGGCGAATTCCGCGAGATTGGCGGTGTTGTCCGTGGCGAGGCCCGCGAGCTCGTCGGGGGAGACCGTGCCGTCGCCGTTCGCATCGAGCCCCTGGATCGCCGAGGCCGAGTAGCTCGCATCGAAGGTCCAGGCGTGACGAATGCCCGTCACCTTGCCGCCCTCGCCGTAATCGATCTCCGCCTTCGACGTCACCCAGACATGCGGATGGGCCGATGCCGGAGCGGCAGCCCCGAGGCTGAGGGCGAGCGCCGCCAAAGAGGACGCGACGAAGGAGCGAGCGGAGAGGAGAGCGGTCGGCGAAGCCATGCTGGACGCTCGCGAGTCAGGGTAAAGAAAGTCTGAACGGGTGCTGCGACGGGGGCCGGGAGTCCGGCCGCCGCCTCGATCTCCTCCGATTTCAGTGGGGCGAAAGCGAGGCGCGACCGTCCGTCAGGCGGCCCGGACGCTGGCGAGAAATCCCGCAATGCTTTCGTCGAGGGCGAGGCTCGCTGCTGCCACGCGGCCGGCGACACTCCTCACCGATTCGGCGGCCTGTGCGCTGGACGCGGCGGCTTCCTCGACCGTGGCGATGCCGCCGGACACGGCGTCGGCGCTGGCTTCGGCATCGGCGACACTGTCGGCGACGCGCGCACCGGCGATCCGCTGAGCCTCGAGAGCGAGGGCAACGGCCGCATCTGCGCCCGCCATCTGATCCATCGTTCCACCGATCGCTTCCACCGCCCGGAGCGTATCCTGAGCCGCGCCACGCATCGCCTCGATCTGTCCCTTGATCGCCTCGGTGGCACCGGCCGTCTGGGCGGCGAGCGCCTTCACCTCGCCGGCGACAACCGCGAAGCCCCGTCCGGCCTCACCCGCCCGAGCGGCCTCGATCGTGGCATTGAGGGCCAGGAGATTCGTCTGCGCGGCGACGGTGGCGATGGTCTCGACCACGGTGCCGATCTCGCGCCCCGCTTCGGTGAGGAGGGCGGCGGCGCGGCGCGTCGCCGTGACCTCGCGGTGTGCCAGTGCGCCCAAACCGTCGCGGATCCGCGATTGCCGGTCGATCGCCTCGCCACCACCCGCGACATCCGCACTGGCTGCCGCGGCCCTGCGCACCTGTTGCCCCGCGCCGGCCGCACCTTCCGAAACGATGGTGGTCTGATCCCGCGTGAGCCGCACGGCGTCCGACACCGCCTCCGCCGCGCCCGCCATGGCAGTGGCGGCGCTCGACAGATCCTGCGCCACCCGCTGAGCTTCCTCCTCGAAGGCCTGAGCGGCTGCCTCCAGGCGCGCGGCGCGCTCGGCTTCGAGAGCGGAATGAGCGAGCGCACGCGCATCGCCTTCGACCTTGTCGACGATGACGGTCCGCAGCACCGCAATGGAGCGGGCCATGGTTCCGATCTCGTCGCGTCGTTCCAGCAACGGGATGGCCCGGGTGAGATCCATGGCCGCAAGGGCATCGATCGCCGATCCGAGGCGGGCCAGCGGCTGGCGGATCTCCTTGAGGACGAGCCAGAGTGCGAAACCGAAGGTGAAGAGGATCACCGCCCCGGAGGCCACGAGGCTGATGATGCGGGTCTGCTCGATCTCCGCCACGGTCTCCGCGCGTTCGCTGCCGAGACGCGTGAGCGTGTCCTTGCCGATGCGTGTGATCGCGGACACCATCCTGGCGCGGCTCGCCACGGTGGCCTCGTCGGTGCCCTGGATGAGCGCGGCCTTCGGTGAGATGGTGAGGCCGAGTTCCGCCGTATCGGTCTGATAGGCCAGGAACTCCTTCAGCATCAGATCGAGCTTGAGGCGATCCGCATCGGGAACCTGCCCGACGATCCGGCTCAGGAACACGTCCTTCTGCTCGCCGACTTCGGCGAGGGCGGTTTTGAGGCCACCGAACTTGGCCTTGGCGTCATCGGTATCGTCCGCCGTGTAGACCGCGCCCGCCGCCACCACCGTCCGTTCGATGGCGAGGGCGAGGCTTTGCGCCGACAGGGCCTGTTCCCAGACCGAGTCCATTTCGGCCGCCCGCGCCTGCTGATGCAGCACCACGCGGTCGTTGAACAGGGACAGGGCGCAGGCACCGAGTGCCAGAAGCCCCATCACCGCCGCGAGTTTGTTGCCGAGAGAAAGGCGCATCGATGTGTTCCATCATCTAAAGCTATCGTGAAGCTGATGACGCCCGAACCTTGCCGGGAGTTTAAATCGAGGCGGCTAACAAATTGAAAGTATTGGATTAAACGCCT
Organism: Methylobacterium sp. CM6247; assembly: GCF_054817925.1. NCBI lineage: Bacteria > Pseudomonadati > Pseudomonadota > Alphaproteobacteria > Hyphomicrobiales > Methylobacteriaceae > Methylobacterium > Methylobacterium sp. CM6247. Next base: position 1,046,455 of record NZ_JBTXKX010000003.1, on the reverse strand, counting down.
GGGGCCGTCCGTGAGGGAGCGTCCCCAGGCATTGATGGATACGGATGACCGAGGAAAGAGCCGATCAGTAGGCTGTCGAATCGGCCGAGGCGACATCGACCCTGTCGCCAGTGCGCGAGAAGGCGATGGTGGTCTCACGTCCGTCGGAGCCAAGCGTGCCCGGCACCGAAAGGTGGACGGTCTGTTCGGGATTCAGGGTCGTCACGAGGCGGATGACCTGGGGCAGATCATGGCCGGAATTGACGCTGGCGAGGGTGGCGACCACGCGGTAGCGGCCATTCTCGACGGTGTAATAGGCCGAACCACGATAGGTGCCGAGGTCGACGCTCTGGGCGCTCGCGGGCGAAAGCTCGGCCGCCTGGGAGGCGGTAGCGGAGGCGAGGGTGAGCGCGGCGGCGAGGAGGGCTTTGGACGAGATGCGCATGATGAGGGAACCTGTGCGGTTACTGTCCGCCGGGAGTGCCCGTTCGGAGAGCCGGTTGCACCGGGAGACCGACATATGCCGATTTTATGCTGCGCTGCGAAGAGATGAATGTTGCAATGCGTCAATGCTTGAATTGCATGACTCGGCAAAAAATATCTCGGTGCATGTCAAAATTACATAGGTCTGAAGTGTGAGCGATTGAAACTGCTACTTCTCAGCCGGGAAATATTCGTCAGGCGGAAGGCGATCCCGTCCGCGCTTGAGGTAGAAGCATCCTATGCTGCAATGCAGCACGAGCGTTCCGTCAGTCGCGTCGGGTAAGGGCGGCGATCTCGGCTTCTTCCGCAGGGCTCAGCTTGGTCTCGTGTTCCGCACGCCGACGGGACAGACGCCAGAGGCCGAAAACCCCGAGGCCGAGGGCCATCAGGGGCGTCAGCCAAAGCAGCAACGTGTGCAGGGCAAGGACCGGGCGCAGCAGGACATACTCGCCATAGCGGCCGACGACGTAATCCTGCACCTGCCTGTCATTGTCGCCCGCCTTGAGCCGCTCGCGCACGATCAACCGCAGGTCGCGCGCCAGGGGCGCATCGGAATCGTCGATGGACTGGTTCTGGCAGACGAGGCAGCGCAGGCCCGAGGAGATATCTCGCGCCCGCGCTTCGAGCTTCGCGTCCGGCAGGACTTCGTCCGGCTGGACGGCCAGGGTGGTGCCCGTCGAGCCGGCGAGAAGCGCCAGGGCGACGAGCAGGCGGGGAAGACGAGCCGCGCTCATTCGGCGGGGGCCATGGTGCCGGGCATGGTCTTGGCCTTCTCCTTGGCCCGTGCGGGCGCTCCCACCCGCATCCTGCGGTCGGTGAGGGACACCGCCCCGCCCAGCGCCATGACGACGGAACCGAGCCAGATCAACAGCACCAGGGGCTTGTAGTAGAGCCGCAGGCCGATGGCCCCGCCGGGGACCATCTCGCCGAGGCTGGCATAGACCTGACTGACCCCGACGGTGAGCAACCCGGATTCCGTCACGTTCATCTTGCGGCTGGGATAGAAGCGCTTGCCCGTCTCAACCGTGCCGATGAAGTCACCGGCCGTGTTGCGGATGGTCAGGAAGGCCGTCGTCTCCTCGTAATTCTCGCCCGTGCGCGGGCCAACCCGGTCGAGGGTCGCCACGTAGGGGCCGGAGGTGAGAGACTCGCCCGGCTTCACCGTGCTCAGGGCCTCCGTGGCCCAACCCTGCGCCGCGATGCCCAGAACCACGATTCCGACGCCCGCATGGGCCAGCGCGGTCCCCCAGGCCGAGCGCGGCAGGCCGATGGCCCGTCGCATGACGGCGCTGACCGTCCGTGCCCGGCTGTTCCCGTAGCCGCGGGCCCGCGACACGATCTCCATGGCCGAGCCGACGACCAGATAGGCACCGAGGCCGATGCCGATGGGCGCCATCATCGGGCCGCCCCAGGTCCAGGCGAGCACGGCGAGGCCGACGGCGAGGGCGACACCCATGGCGGCGAACAGGCGCTGCGAGGCTGCGTGCACGTCGCCGCGCTTCCAGGCCAGGGTCTGGCCGAAGGGGACGATGAGGAGGAGCGGAATCGCCAGGGGGATGAAGGTGTAGTTGAAGAAGGGCGGCCCCACCGAGATCTTCTCGGAGGTCAGGGATTCGAGCAGCAGCGGGTAGAGCGTGCCGACGAAGACGGTGGCGCAGGCGGCGGCGAGGAACAGGTTGTTCATCACCAGGGCGCCCTCGCGCGAGATCGGCGCGAACAGGCCGCCCTGCCGCAGCATCGGCGCGCGCCAGGCGAAGAGGCTGAGCGAGCCGCCGATGAACAGGATCAGGATGGCGAGGATGAAGACGCCGCGCGTCGGGTCGGTGGCGAAGGAATGCACCGAGGTGAGGACGCCCGAGCGGACGATGAAGGTGCCGAGCAGCGACAGCGAGAAGGTGAGGATGGCGAGCAGCACCGTCCAGACCTTGAGCGCATCGCGCTTCTCCATCACCACGGTGGAATGGAGCAGCGCCGTGCCCGCGAGCCAGGGCATCAGCGAGGCGTTCTCCACCGGATCCCAGAACCACCAGCCGCCCCAGCCGAGTTCGTAATAGGCCCAGTACGAGCCCATCGCGATACCCAGGGTCAGGAAGCTCCAGGCGATCAGCGTCCAGGGACGCACGGCGCGGGCCCAGACCGCGTCGATGCGGCCGTCGATCAGCGCCGCGATGGCGAAGGCGAAGGTGATCGAGAAGCCGACATAGCCGACGTAGAGAAGGGGCGGATGGATCGCGAGGCCGAAATCCTGCAGCAGCGGATTGAGGTCGTTGCCCTCGATCGGCGCCGGGCTCACCCGCATGAACGGGTTCGAGGTCGTGATGATGAACAGCACGAAGACGAAGGTGACGAGACCCTGGACCGCCAGGGTGTTGGCACGGAGCACCGGCGGAACCGAGTTCCGGGACACCGCGACCAGGGCGCCGAACAGGGCCAGGATGAGGACCCAGAGCAGCATCGAGCCCTCATGGTTCCCCCACACGCCCGAGAGCTTGTAGAGGAAGGGCTTGGCCGTGTGCGAATTCTCGATCACGTTCTGGACCGAGAAGTCCGACGTGGCATGCGCGTAGGTGAGCGCCCCGAACGAGAACAGGATGCAGGCGAAGGTGCCGAGCGCAGCCGGAGTGGCGACGGCGCGCAGGGCCGCATCCCCCGAGCGGGCGGCCCAGACCGGCATCACCGCCTGGACCAGGGAAAGCGCCAGCGCCAATGCCAGCGCGAAATGTCCGACTTCGATCAGCACGTCGGATTGTCCTTCCTCAGGGTCATACCGGTCATCGTTCGCTGCGTCGTCCGAGCGTCGGCTCGCCGTCGGCGGTCTTCACGCCCTCGGCGGCTTTCCCGGCGGGGGCTCCCTTGGAGCCGCCCTCCTGCCACCGTCCCTGCGCCTTGAGCGCATCGGCGACCTCGCGGGGCATGTAGGATTCGTCGTGCTTGGCCAGCACGGTGTCGGCGCGGAAGATGCCGCCCGGCTCGAGCCGCCCTTCGGCGACGATCCCCTGGCCCTCGCGGAACAGGTCGGGAAGCAATCCGCGATACTGCACCTGGACCGTCGCGTTGGTGTCGGTCACGGCGAAATCGATGTTCTGGTCCGGGCCGCGCTGGAGCGAGCCTTCCTTGACCAGTCCGCCGAGGCGGAAGCGGGTGCCCGGCGCCACGCCCTGCGCGGTCACCTCGGTGGGTGACCGGAAGAACACGATCGACCCGCTCATGGCGGACAGGATCAGGCCGAGGGCCAGCGCGAGCACGGCACCGCAGGCGGCGATCAGGATCAGGCGGCGGCTCTTGCGAGTCACAAGTTTCGTCCCGTTTCTGTTCCGGCGCCTCGTGAACGGGCGCTCGGTCGGCGCGGAAGGGCAGATCCGGCTGTCCTGTCGTCTGGCCAGTGGTCCGGTATAATTTAGGTTTCTGGCGTAACTCGGGTTTCGGCCCCATGACAGTCCGGGTCAAGGCCCGCGGCCGGGGCGGATTGTCAGGGGGCGTCCTTCGTCGCAGCCCGGATCACGGCTTGTCGTTGCCTCCGCGCAGGCCGAGTTCCTGGGCCAGGATGTCGAGCTTTTCCATCGCGCGGGCATCTGGGCTGAGGGCCATGCGACCGCGATCGAGGGCATGGCTCGCCTGCTGGCGTTCACCCAATACGCTGTACGAACGCACGAGACGCAGCCAATCATCCACCGTGCCGCCCTTCGAGGCGAGCCGCCGGTCGAGGCCGGCGACCATGCCGCGGATGGCGGCGTCCCGCTCGGGCGCCGGCATCGCCTTTACGGCAGCCACGGCGGCATCCGTCCCGGCGCGCTCTGCCGCATCGGCGGCGGTCACTGGCGGAGCCGCCGGTGCCGAGGCGAGGCCGAACTCGCGTGCGAGTTCATCGAGCTTGGTCCCGGCCCCAGCTTCGCTGCCGACCGCGTTCCGCGCCCGGTCGAGGGCCGCCTTCATCTTTTCGCGGTCTCCCAGCACGCCGTAGGACCGGACGAGGCGGACCCACTCGTCGGCGGTGCCTCCCTTCTCGGTCAGGCGCCGGTCGAGCCCGTCGACCATGCCCCGGATCGCCGCGTCGCGATTGGCTGCGGGCATCGCCTGCAGGTCCGCCGCAGCGCTGGAATCGGGAGCCTTGGCCGATGGGCCGGGCTTGGCGGTCGCGGCCGGCGCCTCGCCGTTCAGGCGGGTGAGCGTCTCGCGCACCAGGGGCAGCCAGGGCGCATCGGCCGGGGCGCTCTCCATCAGGGTGGTCAGCTGGCGGACCGCGCCGGGGATGTCGCCCTCGAGTTCGGCGGCGCGTGCCAGGTAGAAACGCGGCTTGGCGGCGCCGGCATCGAGGCTCGCCGCGCGTTCGAAGATTTCCTTCGCCCGGGGCGTCACGGTCCCGTTGGCGCCGGCGACGAGGGCCTCGCCCCAATCGGAGAGGCGCTGCGGCGACTCGCCGAGCAGGCGGGTCGCGGCCTCATAGGCATGGGCCGCATCGTCGAACCGTCCGAGGCGGACATAGACCGGGGCGAGTACCGACCAGCCGCGGCCGTCGCTCGGATCGCTGGCGAGCCGCGCCTCGATCTGCCCGATGGCCTTGAGCATGTCCTGCCCGCCGGACTGCACCGCCTGCCGGTCGGAGGCCGTCTGGGACGGCATGTGCGGTGAGCCGTAGAGCCCGTAGGCGATGAGCGCCACGAGCGGGATCGTCGACAGTGCGAAGGCCGAGGCCGCGCGGCGCTGGCGCAGGGCGGGCTCGGCCATCCCATCGGAAACGGCTTCGGGGTTCTCCCGGCTGGCACGAAGGAGGCGGCGGGCCGCCTCGGTGCGGGCCGCGTCGGCCTCGGCGGGCGCGATCAACCCGCGCGTCAGGTCGCGCTCGATCTCGCGGAGCTGGTCCTCATAGAACGCGGTTTCGGTGGACAGCGCTCCGGCCGGAGGCGGGGGAGCGGCCTCCGCCCGCCGTGCCTTGGACCATAGCGACATCGGCCAGAGCAATGCCAGCACGGTGCCCCCCGTCATCACCGCCAAAATGAACCAGATCGCCGTCATCGCACCCCAAACTCGCAGCATCGCATGTAAGCGCCGGACGAGCCTGAACGCAGGGACCGGTTCGGCGACACGGTGTCACGTGAACCTGTGCCGTGTCGGAAGTCGCCGACCCGAGGGGCACGCCCGTCTGAAACACCATTCGGGGCGTTTCGCATAGTCCGGCGCTCATCCGGCGCTGGCATTCGGTGCGTCTCCGGGCACCTCGATCACGGCCCGGACGCCGCCGAGCTGGGCTTCTTCCAGGCGGAAACGGCCACGATAGAGGGCCGCCAGATCGGCCACGATGGAGAGGCCGAGGCCCGAGCCGGGTTTGGTCTCGTCGAGCCTCTGTCCACGGCCCAGCACCGCCGCGCGGTCTTCCGGCTGCAGGCCCGGCCCGTCATCCTCGATGGAGACGAGAAGGTGGGGATAATGGTGCTCGCTCACCGTTTCCGCCCGGATCGAGACGCGGCTGCGCGCCCATTTCGAGGCGTTGTCGACGAGATTGCCGATCATCTCCTCGAAATCCTGCCGCTCGCCGCGAAAGCGCAGACCCGGCGGGACATGGACCTCGTAGGCGATGTCCTTGTCGCGGTAGATCTTGCCGAAGGTGCGCACCAGCCCTGCGAGCGCCGGCTCCACCTCGGTGGAGGTGCCGAGGGTGCCGGCCAAAGCCGCCGCCCGCGCCCGGTCGAGATGGTAGTTCACCTGGTCGCGCATCACAGCCGCCTGCTCGCGGATCTTCGCGGCGAGGTCGTCCGACGCGTCGCTGGCGCCGACCTCGTTGACGATGATCGACAGCGGCGTCTTCAGGGCGTGGGCGAGGTTGCCCACCTGCGTGCGCGCCCGCTCCAGGATCTCGCGGTTGGTCTCGATCAGGAGGTTCACCTCGCCGGCGAGGGGGGCGATGTCACGCGGATACTCGCCGCCGATCCGGTCGGCCTCGCCCCGGCGGATCGCGCCGAGGGCCGTGCGGAGCTTGGCCAGGGGCGCCAGGCCGAAGCGGATCTGCAGCAGCGTCGTCAGCGCCAGGAACAGGCCGAGCAGGCCGAACGTCACCATCAGCGAGAAGCGGAAGCGGCCGACATCGTTCTCGATCTCGTCGGCGGGGCCGGCGACGCGCACGGTGTAGCGTCCCTCCTCGCCGAGATCGACGTCGCGCTCGATGATGCGTAGCGGCCGGTCGTCCTGGGCCTTGCCGTAGCCCTGGCGGATCTGGCCGATCCCGGCATTGTTGTCCGGCGTGCCGGCCGGCTTCAGCGGCACGCCGACGAGGGAGCGCGAGGTGCGCAGGTCGCGCGGGCGCGCATCCGGCCGCCCCACCTGCCAGTACCAGCCCGAGAGGGGCAGGTCGAAACGCGGGTCGCTCAGGTTGAAGGAGCGGCTCTCGGGATCGTTGGGGGAGACGAGATCGGTGGCGAGGTTGTTGGCATAGACGAGGAGCCGGCTGTCGAAGGAGCGCTCGGTGTTCTCGCGGTAGAGCGTGGTGAGGATCCAGGCCGCGATCAGCAGGATCGCCGAACTCGCGATCAGAGCCGAGCCCGCCAGGCGCACGGCGATGGAGCGCCGCCGGAACGGCAGCCAGGAGGGAAAGGCGATCACACTCGTCTCGTCGTCATGATGGGGCGGCGGTCTCGCTCTGGTTGAAAGACGTGTCGTACCGTCTGTACCATCATCCGAATGGAGATGCGGCGATGGCCTTCGACATCGATGATCCCGAGACCGAACTGCTTGTGAGAACCCTGGCGGAGCGCTGGGGCGTTTCGTCCGACGAGGCGATCAGGCGTGCGGTTGCCCGCGAGTTACAAGAGACGTCACCGCAAGAGACGTCACGGATCCAGGGTCGGACCGTCGCCGAACTCGCCGATAGCGGAGAGGGCGTCGTGCGGCCCGGCGGATTGGACCGGCCGCGATGAGGCCGTTGGTGCCGAAGCAGGGTTGCCCGGCCGCTCGAACAGGCGGTTGTCCCACCAGCATGGCTGATGAAGCCCCACCGTAATCCTGCCGAAATCCGGATGGTCCGGGTTGATGAGGATATTGGTGCTCACGCGCGCCACGACGCTCGGGACGAACAGAAGCAGCGACCGGCGAGAGCGGTGCCAAGTTTCGCCGAAGGTCCGCGACGCGTTGCAATCGGGATGATCCCATCCCGGCACCGCAGGTTGGGACAGCACCTCGTAGGAGAGACCGGCCGATAGGAGGATCTCGACGTAGTGCTGGTTGGGTGGAAGCCGTCCGCTGCCGTGGACGAGCTTTTCGAGCATGGATGTGGAGTAGTCGGCCGACGCATAGATCATCGGGCTTGCCGGTGTGTTCCATCGGCCGGGGAAAAGGCGTGACCCCGTCGGATCGAAGATTGCGTACTCGCCGTCGGGATCCCCGATTCGATAGGCCTTCTGTGCCTGCGCGAGCGTCTGACCGCTCACGCAGCGGAGCCATATTTGAGCCGGCCGAGGACGGCCTCCACGCGTGGTCCGCCGAACTCGGATTCCAGCGCGACTTCGAGGGGTGGCCGGTTCTCGAGGAGAGGATGAGGGCGGTGAAGGAAGTCCCGCGCGGCGTCATCCGATTTCCAGACATCACGGGCCATCGCCCAGACCTTCGCCAGGCGCACCACCTTCGCACTCTCATGCGGGGTCAGCCTCGCCTTCGCCTCGGCGCGGCGGCGGTTGAGCGTAGCGCGTGCCACGAAGTTGAAGGCGAATGTCCGATCGTCGGGAGCGACAGCGGAGGCGAGCCGATCGACGGAAGCCACCGGCAACCCCGCCGTGACCTGCGCGATGACATTCGCGTCCGTGCTTTCGCCGGACCTCGGTCCCTCGAATCCCAGAACGTCGGCGACGGCTACTCCGCTGGGCATGTCGTAGCTCGCCATGTCTTGCTCCCATCTCAATTGAGCCGATTATGGGGCTCAGATGAGACGGGGGCAAGATCCGCCGAAGTTCTACCCCCTACACCCGCGGCGCGGGCTGGTTCGGGTCGACGAGGTAGCCGAGGCCGCGCACGGTCTGGATCAGGTCCACCGCGAGCTTCTTGCGGAGGCGGCCGACGAAGACCTCGATCGTGTTGGAATCCCTGTCGAAATCCTGGTCGTAGAGGTGCTCCGTCAACTCGGCGCGGGAAACCACGCGGCCGGTATGGTGCATCAGGTAGGCGAGCAGGCGGTATTCGTGGCTCGTGAGCTTGATCGGGTTGCCGTCGACATAGACGCGGCCCGAGCGGGTATCGAGCACGACGGGCCCGCAGGAGATCTGGCTCGTGGCGTGGCCGGTGGCGCGGCGCAGGAGCGCGCGTACGCGCGCCATCAGCTCCTCCATGTGGAAGGGCTTGGTCACGTAATCGTCGGCCCCGGCATCGAACCCGTCGACCTTGTCCGACCAGCGGTCGCGGGCGGTGAGGATGATGACCGGCGTCTTGATGCCGGCGCGGCGCCATTTCTGCAGCACGGTGACGCCGTCCGCCTTTGGCAGGCCCATGTCGAGGATGATCGCGTCGTAGGGTTCGCTCTCGCCGAGATAGGCGCCCTCTTCGCCGTCGAAGGCCTTGTCGGCGACGTAGCCGGCCTCCTCGAGCGCGCTGACCACTTGCCGGTTGATGTCCCGGTCATCCTCGACGACGAGCAGACGCACTGCGATTCACTCCCAAGATGAGGCGGCGGTGAAGCCCCCGTCGCGGAGAACGATAGGCGCCCCCGCCTTTATTTGCCGATAACCCGTCCGGTGGTGGCATCCACCAACACGTGGACGAACTGTCCGTCCCGGCGCAAGGCCGTCAGGAGATAGGCGAGGCCCTCCCCGTGCCGGCAGAGCCGGGCGCGCTGGATCTCGGCCCGGGAGATCACCGTCCGGGCGGCGCGGATCGCGGCCACCGGCTCGATCACCCGCTTGTCCGCCACCGCCTCGCGCAGGTCCGCCGGGCTGAGACAGCTCTCGCTCGGCGGGACCACGTGCATCGGCGCCGAGACCTCGGCCGTACCGGGCGTCATCGTCTCTTCCGCCAGCGTGCGAATCGGCCCCGTCGCGAAAGCCGCGACGGTCAGGCCGATGAACAGCAGGGCGAGGAGGATGCGCATGGGATGAGTCAATGGTCTTCGGGCACTGAATGCGCCCTGAATGCGGGTTCGGCCGGGCCCCGATCCCGAACGATCGGATCGTGGCGCGGCGAGATGAGAGCGGGCAAGCCGATCGTGCCCCCTCCGGTTCCCGAAACGGGCGGTCACGAGGGGCCTTCACCGTGGAGAACCGGAGGTTGCAGGCTCGCCCGCAAGGCGATGCCGAGGAGGCGGTGACAATCGACGTGCTCAAGGGCGGCCCTGCGCAGGTCGGTCATCGAGAGCTCGAATCCGGTCTCCGCCGCCCGGAGGCGACCGGAGGCGGCGCGCAGGCGCGGGGAGGGCGGGAAGAAGCGGGCGAGACGGTTCATCGGGGTGAGCTCCCATCCATGGGTAAAGGGGAACGGGCAAAGAAGCACGAGGCGCGATGAGCGCCGCGCGGAAGGAAAGCCTGGGCGTCATCGGCCCTCGTGGCGGGTTTCCGAGAGGCGGCGCAGGATTTCGTCGAACTTCTCCCGCGCCCGCTCGTCGCCGCGATCGACACCGCGCGAGATCTCGCCGGCCAGCCGGGACAGGTCTTCGAGCACGCGCGTGCGGCTCTCGATGGCCAGAGCCACGGCCGAGTTCGCCTGCGAGGCCCGTTCCAGAGCCGTCGCCGTGGCGCCGGCTTCGCCGATCCGGGCTTCCTGCGCCCGGCCCACCTCCCGGTAGAGATGCAGGCAGGCGAAGCCGAGAAGGGCGGCGACGATCCAGCCCGCGCCCTCCTCCGAGAACAGCAGGCGGGCGGCTTCGAGCGCGATCCTGTCCATGGGAACCTCCCCTCCGCTGCCCCGAAAGGGCTCACCCATCTGCTCGACGGCTGTTCGCTCTTTCCAAGCAGGTCCGCGACCTAAGGCGCGCCGGGTGCCCTCTCCTTCCAGGCAGGGCGACCGCATATGCCGATTTGCCTGTCAGAAACCCGCTGGCACCACCCCGTCATCCCGGGTCCGCGCAGCGGAGCCCGGGATCCAGAAACACAAATGGTGCCGGACTTTACACTGTCGGCGGCTCTGGATTGCACGCCTCTAGCGCGGCCCTCCGGGTCCGGGCTCGCCTGTGGCGACCCGGAATGACGGCGTGGTATCATGTGCGATCGCCCTGCCTTCCAGGAGAGGGCTCGCCAGCGCAGCCCGCGAGATGTGCGGATGTCGCAGCCCTCGGTCCACGGAACGCAGCTCAGGCCGGGGACACCGCGCCCTGTCCCGCCCGCAGGGCGTCGAGGGCGGGGGGCAGGGTGTTGCCGGTCGTGGCCTCCTCATCGAGGGGCAGGCTGCGGAAGACCTTCTCCGCGAGCCCCTCCGCCCCGCCCGCCGCCGTCACCAGCCAGGCCGGCGCCTGGTCGAGGGCCCGTTGAACCGCGCGTGCGATCACGGCCGAGCCCACCGGCACCGACAAGGTCCGCCCGCGTACGGCGCCGGCCACGGCATTGATCGCGTAATCGCCGACATTGCGTACGAGACGCTCGACCAGGGTGGTCGTGATCAGGACCTGCAACGGGCCGGCGATCCGCGCCAATGCGGCGGTCGCCGCGGTGATCGCCAGGGGCACCAGGAAGGCGGTGACGATCTGGGCAAGGGCGATCGCGGCATCGCCCCAGGGCAGGAAGATGGCGGCTTCCGCCGTCGCCGCCATGCAGGGCGAGGCGGCGCAGGAGGAGAGCAGCACGGCAAGGCCGCCGAGGACGAGGAACGAGGGTTTCATGACGATCTCCGGGATGCGGCGGGGGAGCGGGCTTTTCGGGATCAGGCCCCCGGGCCGAACAGGGCCCGGAGGGACGCCGTGAACCGAGCCCAGGCACTGGCGGGCGCGACGCTCCGCTGCGGCGGCGCGGTCCGAATCGAAGGCGTGCGGGGGAGGGGGCGGCGCTCGGAGCCGACGGCCGGGCCCGTCACGAGTCCCGGCCCTGCTTCGGGTTGCTCCCGCGCCGGGCTCGCGGGCAGTGCGGTCGTCTCGGCCGGGCGCGGGATGACGGCGGGATCGGTGGAGCGGGCGCGCGGCAGGGAGGCCGCGTAGGGCGTACGGAACTGGTCGTATTCGGCCCTCCGGCGCGGGATCAGGGAGGCGGGCCGGTTCCACATCAGGATCGCCTCGGCGGCCCCCGCGCGGTCCCCGGCCTTCAGGCGGCGCACGACGGTCGAGCGCCGGAACGCGCCTTCGCCGATGTTGAAGCAGAGGGAGACAAGGGCATCGAAAGAATGGTCGGGCAGATCGCTTGGCACCACCGCCGCGACGGTCCGCACGAAGCGGCCGACATCGCGGGCGAAGACGGCGTCGCATTCCGCCGCCGTCAGACGCAGGCCCTGGGTCACCGCGGGCGGCCCCGCCGCGCTGGTATGGCCGATTTCGATGGTCCAGATGCCGACGGAATCGCGGTAGGCGTCGAGGCGCCGGCCTTCGCGGGCGACGAGCACGGCACTGCCGATGGCGCTGAGGTCCATGGTTCACTCCGGGTCTGGAACGGGGGAGAGGCGTCGTCCGGCGACGCGCGATCCGGGAGGGCACCGCCTCCCGGGCGGTTCAGGGCACGGAGAGGCCCCAGAACGTCGTGTCGGCGGCGAGGATGCCGCCCTCGGCGCCGGTGAACTGCGCGAACACCTCCACGGTGTCGCCCGCCGCCAGGGCGAGGGTCGCCGTAAGGGCGAGGGTCGAGACGCCGTCGACCAGGCCGGTCACGCCCGCCCGGTGGCGCGGGGACGCCGCGCCGTTGCGGTAGAGCCGGGCCTGGAGCGCGGTGGGCGCGGCGTTGCCGCTTTTGCGGAAGGCGAGGCCCGCGCCGAACGTGTAGGTGCCGGCCTCGGGGGCGACGAACCGGTTCGTCGCGGGCACGAACGCGCCCTGGTCGTTCACCTCGGCGGTGTTGAACGCCACCTTCGCCCAGGCGCCCGCCGGAATCGTCATGTCGGCGGCCATGGCGGCTGCGAACCGGGGCAGGTCGGTGAGGCGGGACCAGCGCGTCCCGTCATAGACCTTGAACGCGGTGGCGGTGCCGTCGAACAGGATCTGCCCGGGTGCGAGCCCTGCGCTCGGCGTGCCGGTGCGGGGGATGAGTTCGAGGGCGCCGTTGCCCCTGAACTTGACCACGGACCGGCGTGACCTCGTGCCGATGTCCGTCGTCTGGAAATCGACGAACGTGCCCTGCGCCGTGGCGGTGAAATCCTCTTCGGCGACACCGTTGAAGGTGACCATGTTGCCGGAGAACCCGCCCGCCGCATGGTAGCCACGGCCGAAGAAACCGAAGAACCGGTCTCCCGCGAGGATGCCCGTCGGGGCGGCCGGGGTGCCGCGGGCGATGCGCGTCGTGATGTTCACCACCGGCGCGCCCGGGCTGTAGCATTCGAGCTGGATCAGGGCGGCACTCGACGAGCCCGAGACGGAGACCGGAGCACCCGGCACCGGGCCGCCCGGCGACGCGGCCGAGCCGAAACCGACGAAGCCGTTATTCGCCTGGGCCCGCCAGGCATGGGCCCAGTTCGTCCCATCCGCCGAGACTTTCACGGACAGGCCATCGTCGGCGATCAGGCCGATCTCGGCGCGCGCCGAGAATCCGGTCTGGAGCAGCAGCGACAGGACGTTGGCCGTGGCCGCCTTGTTCAGGGCGAAGCGCAGGTCGCCGGTGCCGCCCTCCGCCGTGCCGCGCGCTGTCCACAGGGCCTTGTTGAGCTTGGCCGCGAACGGGTTCTCCGCATCCGCCTCGGTGCCGAGGCCGAGCAGGGCGAGGCTCTGCAGGGCCGAGATCGTGCGGGAGAGGGCGATCCAGGCGGCGCCGTCGAAACGGTAGAACGCGTCCTCGTCGGCCAGATAGGCGAGCCACCCGGCCCTCGGCGCGAGGCCGTTCCAGACGCCGTCATGGAAATGGACGATGTGGCCGGAGAGGCCGGTCCAGGCGCCGGTGGGCGCAGCGTCGGCGACGAGGTAGCGGTCGCCCTCGGCGGGCGAGGAGGGCGGGGATGTCAGGTCCTTGTCGAGGCAGGCGAGCTGCACGAGGGTATCGAGGGCTGCCAGGGCCTCGTTATGGGTCACGTGCTTTCCCGCCTGCCCCGCCGCGATCAGCGGCAGGGCGAGGTTGGCCGTCATCTGCGACATGGTGGAGCTCCGGATCGGTGGGCGCTCAGGCGGAGCGCACGGGCAGGATGGCGCGGCGGCCGGGGCCGGGGCCGGTGAGGGCGCCGATCTGGGCGACGCTCACGTCGAGGCGGGTCTGCGTCGCGCCGAAATCGGCGCTCTCGTCGGAGCCGAGGTAGAGGAGCACCGGCTCGGTCGTCCGGGCGGTCCGCAGGGTCGATCCGTCCGGCGCGTGGATCGCGACCTCGTAGGTCTCGCCCGCCTCGTCATGCGGGATCTCCACCGGCTCCCAGCCATCCGCGTCCCGCCGCGCCCGGCGGATCCAGGCGAGCCGGATCCCGTCCGCTTCGCGGCGCGCGGTCAGGTGCACCGGCGCGAGGGGGCGGAGCGGCAGCAGGCCGGCGCTCGCCTGCAGCTCCACGTAGCTCGGATCGCCGGGGTCGCGGCCGGCGGGACCGATCCGGTAGCGGAAGGGCCGGCCGGCCTCGTCGAGCCGTTCCACCAGGGGGACGACCGCCCCGTCGTCGAGGCGCACGACGAGGCAGCCGGCCGGATTCGCGCGCCGGCTGAGATCCTCGCTCCCCATCAGGCCGCGCAGCAGGCGGCTGAGGCGGTAGGTGCCGGGACCGATCAGCTCGGCGCCGGCCGCCGCGATGATCTCGACCCCGCCATCGCTGCCCACCAGGGCGAACAGGTTCCCGCCCGCCAGAACGTCGCTCTCCGCGATGGAGGAGAGGGCGCCGGCATGGCGCAGGCGCAGATCGAGCCGGGTCCCCCGGTCGAAGCGCCAGAGCGGTCCCGGCGGCAGCGGGGTCAGCGTCTCGCCGAGGCAGGCGGGGTAATCGACGATGCGGTGCAGGCCGAGCGGCCCGTCCGTGCCGGCGGAGCGCCAGACGGCCATCTCACCGGGCCAGGGATCGGCCGAGACGGCGAGATATTGGAGGATGGTCGGGCTGCCCCTGTCCACCGGCAGGTCGAGCACGCGGGCGAAGGGGCGCCCGGCCATGGATGGCGGCGGCCTGTGGGATTTCCCGTCGGGGCTGCGATAGGCGTCGCGGCGGAACCCCTGGGCCGGGACCGCACGGGTCTCGATCCGCCGCGCGCCGGCGCTGTCGGCGATCCGCACGATCCGGTGGGGGAGCCGGGCGCCGGGCAGGGCCAGGAGGTCGCCCGGCACCAGGTCGATCCGGCGCGGGCTCACCGCGAAACCCGCGCTGTCGCGCCCGGCAATGGCCGTGTCGAGGAGCGCCTCGGCCAGCGCTTCCGCGCTCTCCCGGCGCGTGACGATGGGGGCGTCGGCGTTGCTTTCGCGCCGTCTCAGGCCGGTGGGACGGATCGCCGAGGCGCTGGCTTTCCGGTAATCGGTGCTCTCCCCGTCGCAGAAGCCGAGGGTGAGCGCGCGCGGCAGCTCGGATTCTTCGGCGCGGACGAAGCTGAGCGGCGCCCGGTCCCGCTCCGTCAGCACCAGATCGGCGGCCGCGAGGGCGATCGGGCGCTCGCGGCGCGGGCCGCGAATGTCGAGCCTGCCGCCCACCGCCGAGACGTCGAGCCCGTAGATCCGGGCCAGGGGCTCCAGGGCGCCGCGCGCAGAGATCAGCCGGTCGATGACGTAGCCGTCGAGCCAGGCATCGGCGGTGATCCGGGCCGGCGCGGTGATGCCGAGATCGGCGAGAATCGCGCGGATCAGGCGGTCGAGCTCCAGCCCCTCGATCCGTCCTGTGATCCAATGACCCAGGGACCAGTTCTCCGCATCCGCCCAGACCGTGTCGAAATCCGGGAAGGCCGGGAAGGGCCGCGCATCCCAGCACCAGACGAAGACGGAGCCGGGCGACACCATCGGGCCGCCATAGACGGGCGAGACCGGGTTGTGAGCCGGCTCGAAACCCGGCAGCGCCGCATCGAAGCGGGTCAGGATGGCGGCGAGGCCACGGGCCTGGATCAGGTCGTCGCGACGATTGGCGGAGAAGGGCGGCGCGGCGTTCTCGGAGGATTTCGCGTCCGGGAAGACGTTGGGGCCGTTGGTGCCCCTGTCCACGGCGGGCACGCCGATCTCGGTGAGCCAGATCGGCTTGGATCGGGGAATCCAGGCGGTGGTGCCGGTCTCGACCCCGCCGTCCCGCTCGCGATGCGGGTTCGACCACCAGGAGACGAGGTCCTTGGCCCGGTAGATCCAGGGCTTGGCCGCCGCGCCATCGGTGATCGGCGTGCGCCGTTGCGCGCGCCGGTCGGCGTCGTCGGCATAGTACCAGTCGAACGCCTCGCCGGCCCCGAGGCGGCGCTGGAGATAGGCCGTGTCGTAGAGGCTGTCGGTCTCGGCGAGGTCGGCATGGTCCTCGCCGTCGCGCCAGTCGCTGATCGGTGGGTAATAGTCGATGCCCACCGCCGCGATGGCGGGATCGGCGAAGAGCGCGTCGAGGGGGAATCGGACCGTTGCCCCGCCATCGCGGACATGGGCGCCGTATTCGGTCCAGTCGGCCGCGTAGACCAGGGCCACGCCGGCCCCGAGGCGGGCGCGCACCTCCTGGGCCAGCGCCGTGAACGCCTCCACGGCCGGATAGCGCCCGGCCTCGCCCCGCACGCGGGTGAGGCTCGGAAACTCGCTGCCGATGATGAAGCCGGAGAGCGAAACGCCGTCGGCCGCCCAGCCGGCGGCGAGGTCGGCGTAATGGAGAAGGAAGCGGCGGTATCCGTCCGGGTTCTGGAAGAAGGCCGCGACCTGCGCGGACGCAGCGGCGGTCCCGTCCGGGCTTCCCGGCTGGCCGGGGGCCGGCGCGCAGGTGATACGGCCCCGCCAGGGATAGGGCGGCTGATGGAGCGCGCCCGCGTCGCGCGGATCGGGCAGGCCGTTGCCGGCGGGCACGTCCATCATCACGAACGGGTAGAGCACGACCTCGAGACCGCGGCGGCGCAACTCGGCGACGAGGCGGCCGAGCCCGGCATCGGAGGGCGTGCCGCCATAGGCCGCACCTCCCATGGGCGCGGTCGAGACCGTCTCCACCTCATCGCGGGCCAGCCCGGCGACGCTCCATGTGTCGCCGAGGGTCGCCTTGTCCGGCCGGTCGACCTTGGGCGTCACCGTACATCGGCCCGCGCGCAGGTCGCTGCCGAACCAGCTCGCCACCACCGAGACGCGGGCGAGGCGCGGGCACAGGGCCTGGAGCGCGTCGAGGGAGGCGGTGACGTCGCTCGCCTCCTGGAACTGGAACCGGTTGGCGGCCCGCGTGGTGCCGAAACCCGCATCCTCGGTGACGAGGCGGGGGTCGAGGCCGAACTCCGTCGAGCCGGGGATGAGGCAGACGGCGCGGACCATCCCGGCGAGCCCCTCGACGGGGCGGATCACCTCGAAGGCCAGCTGCGGCACCCGGTTGCCGAACTCGGCGAGCGCCAGACGCTCGAACACCATATAGGCGAGGCCGCGATAGGCCGGGGCTCGTTCCGCGCCGTCCTTGGCGACGATCAACGGATCGAGCGCCTGGTCGGCCCCGCCCCGGTGCAGCCGGTAATTCAGGGTGGTGAGGTCGATCTCGCGGCCATCGGCCCAGACCCGGCGGACATGGGCGATCTCGCCTTCGCACAGCCCCACCGCGAGGTCGGCGAAATACGCATAGGTGGTGGTCACGGTCTTCTGGCCGGCGCCGCCCTTGCCCCCGGACGAGGCACGCTGGACGCTGGTATTGGCCACCTCCAGCGGGCGCGTCGCCCAGATCAGGGTGCCGCCCACCTTGGCGCGGCCATAGACCCGCTTGATCGGCTCGCCCTCCGTGGAGGACAGCCCGGCCACATCGGTCAGGCGCGGGCCTTCGACGAAGCGCGGCCCGGCCCGCGCTCCGAACAGGGCGCTGTCGATCGCACCACCGGCCACGGCGCCGAGCGTGCCGAGCACGGCCCCGCCGATCGGCCCGCCGAGCGCGGTCCCGAGAGCCGCCCCGGCTGTCTGCAGGATGAGCGTGGCCATGCGGGAGGGCTCCGGGAGGGAGGGCTAAAGGATCAGGGACACTCGGTGCGCATCGCCTCGCCCCGCTCGCGGGGAGAGGGACGTGTCTCCCCCTTGCCGGGGAACACGTCGAGGCGGCAGCCGACGATGAGGGGGCTTCTTCGGACGAGCCTCACTCGGAGCCGCCCCCTCACCCTCGCTCCGCTCGTCACAGGCACGACGAGGTGCCTGCGACCCTCTCCCCGCGTGCGGGGAGAGGGGGAAGCGCGCCTGCCGTCTCGGCTTCCCGATATCAGGCCCCCGGAAACCGGAACACATGCGCCAGGTGACGGCGCCACCATCGCGTGAGGGTGACTTCCGTCACCGCCGCGCCGTCATGGGCGTGGATCATCGTCCCATCCCCGCTCGCGATCGCGCAGTGCTTTGCTGGCAAATGAGAGCGGAAGGCGAAGAGCAGGACGTCGCCTGCTTCCGGTGTGTAGCCGCTCAGAGGATCGCGCACGGCGGCGAGATGGCGGCGGGCGGCCTCCGCCATCGGGTCGCTGCCGGGGAGGGCGGATTCCGCCCATGAGGCCGAATAAGGCGGCGCGGTCTCTGGCTCCGGCCCGAGGAGCCCGCGCCAGATTCCCCGGACCAACCCGAGGCAATCGCAGCCGACGCCCTTGAGCGAGGCCTGATGCCGGTAGGGCGTGCCGATCCAGGCCCGTGCCTCGGCGACGATCCGGTCGGAACATCGCATAACCAATTCCTTTGCCGGCTCAACGGAACAGGCTGCTGCCGTCGAGGGCGGTACTGGAGCCGGGGATGGCGCTGATGACGAAATCGTTGCCGGGCATGTGCGGGAATCCCTGGAAGTTCACCGCATTGGCGAAGACCGCCGCACAGGTGGCGAGGCGCTTGTCGCAGCCGGCCGTCAGAGTGAACCGGTCCCCGGCGGCCATGGCGCGGGGCGGCTCCTGCCAAAGTTCGATCAGGACGCCGCCCTCGGCCTGCCGGTGCGCCCGGACGTCGTTGGCGAGGCCGGCATTCGCGCCCGAATCCCAGCTGAGCCGTCCGCCCGTGAAGGCGCCCTCGGCGAAAATCCCCGCCAGGGCGGCCGGCATCTCGCCTGGTGTCGCCGGCGCGAGAACGGTCCCGGTGGTGCGGTAGCGCGGATCGGCGAGGTCGACGCGGCAGCGTGCATCGCCGAGATCCGCCCCGCAGGTGGCGCGGAAGGTCCGGCCGCGCTCCTCGTCGAGGCGGTCCATCAACCCGCGCAATTCCGCCACGAAGGCGGTGCCCGCCCGGCGGATCTCGCCGATGGTCCCGACATCGAGGAGGAGCCGCGTCCCCGGATCGGTCCAATCCACGAGCCAGGTCTCGATGCCGGCCGCGTCGTAGAGCCCACCCGCCACGTCCGCGTCGGCGATGCCGAGCGAGGTCAGCGCCCCGGCGACCTCGCCGCCGCCCACCGCGAAGCCGAGCTCCGCGCTCGCCTCGGCGGCCTCTAACCCCGAGCGCGCCGCGAAGGTGATGCCGGAGAAGGCGAGGTCGCGGTCATGGTCGGTGAAGCCGAGGGTGAGGCCGTCGCGCCGGGTCAGTGACCAGCAATGGCACAGGGTGGTGGACCCGCCGGCGAGATGCGCGGCGAGGGCGGCGGGGATATCGCGCATGCTTTCAGGCTCCAGTCAGGGCACGATCTCGATGAGCGGCACGTTCGGGATCTCGCCGGCGCTGAAAGCCTGGAGGTCCACGCTGAGATCGTCGGTGTCGAAACGGACGGGCACGTCGAACCAGAACCCCGCCGTCACCGATGCGCCCGCGGCGGGGGCCGTCGCCAGGGTCACGAGGCCCGTGGTGCCGTCACAGGTGAAGGAAGAGGCCGGCCGCTCGACACCGGCCACGGCTACCCGCACGGTCTCCGCCACCGGCTTGGCGACGAGGCGGCGATAGGGCAGCGGCCCGGTGCCGTAGGTCTTGGCGCGGGCAAACACCCGCGTCGTGCCGTCCCCGAGTCCGAGAGGCTGGTCGCCCGGCCCAACCGCCTGGCTCGGAGGCCCCGAGCGATGGTCGATCCTGTCGCGATAGCGGAAGCCGTAGAGGCGCCCGCGCCGCTCTTCGAAGAAGGCCAGGACCGCGTGCAGGGCGTCGAGGGTGCGGATGCCGAGGCCCGCATCGTAGCGCCGCCGCGAATCGGCCCAACGGCTGTTGCGGTGCTCGCGCCCCGCGGCGAGGGTCACGATTTCGGTGAGCCGGCTCGGGCCCCCGCTGCCGCGCAGGGCCACGTCGAGGGGAAAGCGGACCTCGTGGAAATCACCGGCCATGGCGGGCCTCCCCGGATGGTGTTCAGGACGCGCGCCTGCCGCGCGCTACCGCGCGGGCGAGGGCGGCGGCCACCTGCGCCTCCGAGCGGCGGAAGCTCTCCGCATCCGGCGTCGCGATATGGACGGTGACGGAGACCGGCTGCCCCGAAGCGCCGCCGGCGACCCCGAGCCGCCCGTCGCTGCCGCGCGCGAGGGGCAGGATCGCCTCCGGCCCGGCCTCGCCCATCAGGCCCGTCCCGTCGCGCATCGGGAAGTAGGTGGGGGCGGCCACCACGCCGCCGCTGGCGAAGGGGCGCACCCGGCCGCCAGCGATCACGCCGCCCTTGGCGAAGGCCGCGCTCGATGCGCCGGAATTGATGAGGCTCTTCACCAGGGATTCGATGCCGCCCTTCACCGGGTCGAGGACGGCCTTGCCCGCCATGCCGGCGAGCTTGGTGACGAGGGAGTTCAAGGCTCCATCGAGCTGCTTGGCCGGGCCGACCGTGCTGATGAAGGCCTTGCTCAGGCTGTCGCCGAATTTTTGGGCCAGATTGTCCAGGGTGCTCAACTGCTTGGTCCGCGCGGCGATGGCGCGGTCGATCTCGGTCTCGGCCATGGCGGTCTCCGCTCAAGGATCGGGATAGGCATCCATCAACCGCCGCAGGTCGGCGGCGCTGGCCGCGTCGCGGCGGCTAGAGCCTCCGAGCGCGGCCATCAATTCGCGGGGCGTCGCCGCCCAGAAGTCGCGCGGGCTCCAGCGCAGGGCGTTCAGGCCCAGGGCCATGGCCTCGTCCCACGGGAAGGCGGAGGGAGCCTCCGGCCCGATCCCGCCCGTGGGGCTCAAGGGTCCGGCGTCGCGGCTCCGAAGGCGGCGGCCAGCGCCTCGCCGAGGGCCGTGGCGATGGGTTCGATCCCGCCCGAGAGCGGCAGCCGCGCCACCGCCGCGTCGTCGAGGTCGTGGCCGCCGCCGCGCAGGGTCGCGCCGAGAAGCGCGATGAGGTCGCGGCTGGCGAGGCGGCCTTCGGCGAAGCGGCCCGCCAGGCCAGTGAGATCGGTGGCGCCGAGCGCCTCCTCCAGTTCGGCCAGGGCTCCCAGGGTGAGGCACAGGGTGTAGCGCCGGTCCCCGATCGCGACGGAGACCTCTCCGCGCCTGCGGTTCGCCATCACAGGCTCGTAAAGGTGAGGGGACCGGCCGAATCGAGGGCCATGTCGAAGGTCACCTCGCCGGCATGGTCGCCGCGATATTCGAGGCTGGTGATCTGGAACAGGCCCTGGATCGTGCCGAAGGCCGGCACCACGACCTGCAGCGTGTCGATGCTGCCGTCGAAGAACATCTGGCGCAGGCGGGCGTCGGAGGCCTCGTCGCGAAAAACGCCCGAGCCCGAGACGGCCGCGCGCCGTACCCCCGCCCCGGCCAGCAGCTCGCGCCAGCGCCCGACGGATTCGGCCGAGGTCACGTCCACGGTCTCGGCGTTGAAGGCGAGCTGCCGGGCGCGCAGGCCGGCCACCGCCGTGAACCCCGTTCCCTCGCTGATCCGGATGAGGAGGTCCTTGCCTTTCTGGGCACTCATGGGGTCGCTCCTTGAAGCGGGTTAGCAAGAGAGGTCGCCGGTTCTGCGGGGCAGAACTCGCTCAGGAGGTCGGCAGCCGCTCGGTGACGGCCTGGAGGGTGAGGATGGCGCGGGTCTCGCCGCTGCGCTCGTCACGGGCGCAGGCGAGGGATTCGACCCGCAAGACCGACAGCGCATGGCCGGCGGGAGAGAGCAGCGCCTCGTGCAGCAGGGCGGCGGCCCGGCCTGCAGCCTCGATGGCGCCGCGGCTGGAGCCGGGCCTGGCGAACAGGATCAGCCCGAGCCGATGGGTATGGCGCAGCGCGCCGTCGACGGAATCGTCCCGCATCTCGGCGGGGCCGAACAGCGCGTAGACGGGCGCCGCGCCGCGCGGCGGCTCGTCATGGATGCGGACCTCGCCGCCCATGAGCCGGCCGAGCTCCGCGTCGCCGCCGAGGACGGTCAGGATGGCCGCCCGCAGGGCGAGGAGCGGGTTGGCCCGAAGGGACAGGGCGTCGCTCATGTCAGGCCCCCCGTCGCGTCGATCAGCTCCTCGACCTCGCAGACGAGATCGCGCCCGCGCCCGTCGGGATCGCCCGCCGCGCGGATGGCGAAGCGGCGCGAGCCGGAAACGAGCCGCATGGCGGGCGTCACGTCCGCCCGGTAGGCGAGGCGGATGCGGTGGGTCGCCACCGCATCCGAGCGGCCGCCGCGTGTACGCTCGGCATGGCCGGTGGAATCCAGCGTGCCCCACAGGAGCGGGCCGGCCACGAACCGGCGAAGGTGCCCGCCGAACCCGTCCGGGTCGTCGACGAAGCGTTCGAGCACGTAGCGGCGTCGCCGCGCGCCGATGGGCGGGTGCGTCATGACAAGGCTCCGGACGTTACGGTTAAAGGCGCATCCGGCGGTGCGGCGCGACGAGCGCCTCCACCATCGGGGTGAGGGTCACCGGCAGGTCGCCCCGATGCTCGAACCCATGCGCCGCCACGAGCCGGATCGCCTGGGCGAGGGCAGGAGGGATCGGCGGGCCCGATCCGCCATACCCGGCATCGACCTCGATCAGGGCGGCGGCCCGGTACAGGGCGGGAAGGGCGGGCGAGACGATCAGCCCCGGCGCTTCCACCGTATCCGGCGCGAGGCGGACGAGGCCGGGGGCAAAGTCCGTGACGGTCCCCGTCGCATCCACCGAGCCGGCGCTCGCCAGGGCGACGAGGGGGCTCAGGGGAAGGGGCACGAACCCGTCCCGGGGCCAGGCCGTGAGCATCACCCGGTAGCGTCCGGGCGCCAGGATGCGCCGCGTCGCGAGTTCCACCATGGCGCGGGCGGAAGCGATCAGGCCCTCCACCAGACCGTCCTCCGCATCGTCGTCGGGGTCGAGCCGCAGGTGGGCGCGCATGTCGGCCAACGTGACCGGCTCGACGATGGCGGCATCGACGCGTATCGGATTCATCGTCGTCTCCGGGTGGGGCGATGAAGGGGATGGGCGGAATGGATCTCGACATGCGGTCTGCGGGTATCGCGCTGCTGCTCGGCCTCGCCGCCGGGCCGGCCGCTGCCGTCGTCGGCGGTCGCGAGGCGCCGGAGGCGGCCGGCTCGGCCGTGATGGTGCTGTCCTCGAACGGCGGCGTGTGCACCGGCATCGTCGTGGCGCAGGATTCGGTGCTGACGGCGGGCCATTGCGTGGCGGCGGGCTCCCGCCAGGGCGGCGCGGAGCACCGGGTGCATTTTCGCGACGAGGCGGGCCAGCCGGTGCTGGTCGATCTCGCCGCCCGCGCGGTTCATCCCGGCTACGATGCCGGCGCCATCGCCGGGCGTCGGCGCTCCATCGATCTGGCGCTCGTCCGCACCGCCACGCCGCTTCCCGGCCGCTTCCGGCCGACCCCGTTGAGCGCCGCACTGCCGCGCGCCGGCGAGAGCCTCGTCCTCTCCGGTTACGGAGTCTCGAAACCGGGCGAGCCGCGCACCACCGGCACCTTCCGCAGCGCCGTCCTTCCCGTGGTCGAGCCCTATGGGCAGAGCCGCATCCTGGTCTGGATGAAGCCGTCCGGTGGCGCATCCGGCGCCTGCCAGGGCGATTCCGGCGGGCCGATCGCGGATGCGCCCGGAGCGCCGCCGCTGGCCGTCTCCGCCTGGGTCGGGGGCGGGGCTTGCGGTAGCATCTCACAAGGCGTCCTGCTGGGGCCGCAGCGCGACTGGATCGACCGGACCCTCGCGGGCTGGGGCCGCTCCGCAGGCTGGTCCACCCCCTGACGCCGCTCTGCCTCAGCGACGGAACCGGAGCTTGGCCGAGGGATTGCCTTACGCTAGGCTTCATTCCAGGGACGTCCGGGGCTCATGCCGGGCGCGGGAGAGACACGATGTTCACGACCGCGCTGCGAAGGGTCGCCGTCACGGCGCTGGTCGGTCTCGTCCCGGCTCCGGCGCTCGCCGTGATCAACGGCGAAGTCTCTCGTGATCCCAATGGGTTGCGCGCCTCGGTGGTGCGCATCGAGAGCACCCAGGGCGAGATCTGCTCGGGCACCCTCATCGGTCCCGATCTCGTCCTCACCGCCGCGCATTGCGTCATGCACCAGGCCGGCTACAGCGTCGTCGCCGTCGACCGGTCGTTCCGCCAGCGCCGCATCTCCGCCATCGCGGCGTCGATGCATCCCGATTTCGTGCCCGGCACCACGCCGGAGGATCAGCCGGGCATCGATCTCGCCTTGATCAAACTGTCCGAGCCCCTGGGGGCCGATTTCCAGCCCCTCGATCCGCGTGGCGGCGGGGCCATCGGCACCGGCGAATCGGTGGACATCGCCGGCTTCGGCGTCGTGGCCGAGAACCGCCGCAACACCGCCCGTACCTTGCGGCAGGCGCATCTCGTCTCCATCGGCTCACTCCAGGTCGCCAACACGGTCACGGTGGTGACGGACCGGCGCAAGCTCGCCGAGACGGCGGGAGCCGGCGCCTGCCTCGGCGATTCCGGCGGGCCGATCCTGCGCGGCGGTCCGGGCGGCTACCAGATCGTCGGCGTGGTCAGCTGGTCGAGCGGCGCCATGCGCCAGGACAAGCGCGCCCGCACCGCCTGTGGGGGCTTCACGGCGGTGACCCCCACCGGCCAGCATGCCGGCTGGATCACCTCCCGCGCCGCCGAGATGGCGCAGCTCTCCCCGAGCGAAGCCCCCGCGAGCTTCCGTCGCTCCAACCGCTCGGACTGGATGGCGCGGCCGGGTCGGCGGTGAGGGGGGCGATCATCCCGAAGAATGTCATCGTCGCATGATGTCTCACACACGCTGAGAGATCGCCGCGAGGAGAGTCGGGCGGCGAAATGCTAACATGCCGGCCCGCTTCGTAGTTGGGGTCCTACGAAGATCAGAATGCTTTCGCTGGTCCGGTGACCTGAACTTCCACGGCGAATTCTCCGAAATGATCGGGCAATTCCCTTGCTGCGGACGGAGACTGGGCGAACACTTTCATGGCCCAATCGTCGCCGGTCCGATTGAGGCCAAGCCCGACCGATCTGTCCGGACGGCCCGTGACGTAGCGCGAGGTGAATGCGTCCTTTGCCGCCAAGGCGGCTGGCTTCGACGCTACCAACTTCTCCCGCCGGTCCATCATGTCATGCTCCTGCCGCACCAGTGTAGAGTTCGATATCGAGAGCTTCAAGGACGCTGCGGATCGGGTTTGCATAAGTGATGCCGAATCCCGTTCGGCCCCCCGTTTCCGTTCCGGCGAACAGGAGTGCGACCGGGCGCCCCTCCGCCGTGCAGATCAGCGAGCCGCTATCGCCTCCCTTCGAGAAGGGTTTCGTCGTTCCGCTGATGGCAACCTGACGGTTGAAGACTGCATATCTGGGGCGTGGACCGCTGATCATCTGGACACGAACGTTGTCGACGTCGATCGCCTCGACCATTCCTTCTGTATACCGTGTGGTGCGTCCCACCTTTTTCACGGGGCTTTGATCCAGGATCAAATCCTCGATGTCGCCGAGATTCCACCTGTCTGGATCGATATCCGTCTGGCCGACCATGCGCGTTTCGCAATTCGCCGGGTCATCGAGCGATGCGAAGGCGCAATCGACAAAGTTGGAGGCGCTCGGGTCGAAGTCTATGGGGACGAATGCCCGTAATTTTGCGATCCTGTGTTCGGCATTCCCGATATCCCCATGATCCAGCCGTCCCGGCTGAACGATGATGTCGCCGACCTTCGCGCGATTGGTGTGGGCGAGAACATGGTTATTGGAGATCATCCCCACCTTGCCCTGCTGATCGATGCCGAAGCACCCGAGCGTACCGGCCGTGACGCGATGGTGGCCAATGGATTCGCCCATCAGTAGCGGTCGGCAGAGTTTTGCCTTGGCTGTCACCTGACGACGCACGCGCCCGGTGACGATGACTTTTGCTTCGCCCTGGGCAATGCGCTGCGCGGCTTCGACCACAGGATGGTGGAGCAGCTTCTTGTGCTGCACGAACAATCCCAGTCTCAGGTTCGATGTCCGGTCGTATTCGCCGGATCGCCGAAGCACCCCGACCGCGATCTTCTCCTTCGGATCGAACTCCCCATCATGCCTGGCCCGAACGATATCGTCATGGGCGGCTGTCCCTGGTAGCGGGGAGAATGTCGGCGAAGTGCCGATGTCCATGGCTGCGGTGAGGACCTCCGAGTACTTGAAGGCCCGGAGGAACACCTCTGCCTTGGCGTTCGTCACTCCATCCAGATTCATGTTTGATATCCCGAAGAATCAACCTGAGATTGGTTATTCAACCCATCAAGACCGATGGAAAGACCTCCGTTCCGCAATCTTGGGTAGGATGGGTATAAATCCGCCGGTTGTTTCGGGAAATCCACAGCGCAGAGGGGGGAGCGCTCATATCGAAAGCTGCAGCGGTGCGGCCGGAGGCCGTCTCCGGGACCAGATCCCGGAGACGGCGAGACTCACGCGAATTTCAGCAGCTTGATCGCGTCGAAATCCTGCACGCCGCCGCCGACGCGCTTGGTCGTGTAGAACAGCACGTAGGGCTTGGCCGAGTAGGGGTCGCGCAGGACGCGCAGGCCGGCGCGGTCCACCACGAGATAGCCGCGCTTGAAGTCGCCGAAGGCGATGGACAGGCTGTTGGCCGCCACATCCGGCATCGCTTCGGCCTCGGCCACGGGGAAGCCGAGGAGGGTCGCGATCCTGTCGGCGGAGACCGGCGGCTGCCACAGGTAGTTTCCGTCGGCATCCTTCATCTTGCGGATCGTGCTCTGGACCTTTCGGTTCATCACGAAGCTGGCGTTCTGGCGGTAGCCGGCCCGCAGGGCATAGACGAGGTCGAACAGCACGTCGGACGGGTTGGCGCTGGGGAAGGCCCCCGCCGCGCCCGTGGCGACGAAGCCGAGCTTGCCCGGTACCCAGGCGGAATTCTCGACATTGTCCACGCTGAGGAAGCCGCGCGGGCGGCTGACCCCGTTGCCGGTGACGAAGGCGACGCTTTCCTGTTCGGCGAAGACGGTCTCCACCTCGTCGGCGAGCCAGGCGTCGATATCGACGATGGCATCGTCGAGGAGCGTCTGGGTCGCCGCCGGCATGGCGTAGAGCTCCATGGCCGGGAAGCTCAGCTCCGTCAGGGCCGGCGCGTCCGTCTGCGGCCGCGCCGCGGTCTCGGCGACCCAGCCCGAGACCGCATCGGTGGCGGAGACGGCGCGCTTGTAGAGCCCGCCCGAAATGGTGCGCACCGTGGCGAGCGCCCGGATCGGCGAGAGGTTGGCGAGCCGCTTCAGCACGTCCCGTTCGATGGCCTGCGGCACGAGATAGCCGCCATCGGGGCCGGAGCCGGCCGAGAGCGCCTTCTCCTCCAGGCGCTTCAGCCCGCCGCTCTCGCCCGCCCGGACATAGAGGTCGAAGGCGGCCTTGTGCTCCACGGAAGCCGGGTCCGGACGGGTCGGCCCATCACCACCCAGGGGCGGACGGCGGCCGTCCAGGGTCAGGCGGTCGAGGCGGGTCCGCGTCGAGTCGAGGGCCGCGTCGATGCGGGCGAGCTTCTCCTCGGTGAGGACATCGCCCGAGCGGCGCCCCTCGAGTTCGGCGAGCCGGCCGTCATTGGTCTCCTTGAAGGCCTCGAAGGCGCGGGAAAGCTCGCCCATCGCGGCACCCACCTCGGCGTCGGAGGCGGGGCGCGCCGCTTTGTTTTCCAGAAGGGCGTGGTTTTCCAGAAAGCCGTGCGGATCGGCCTTGGTCTCCGGGGCGCTCGGCGAAACGTGAACACTCATGCGAACCTCGTCTGCTGGGTGAAGGGGGAGGGGGCGGCAGCCGTCCGGGGGGACGGCGCACCACGCGGCGCGAGCCGGTGCGCGAAGGCGCGCAACTCGCGGGCGAGGGGCGTCACCGTCCCGTCCGGCGCGGCGGCGCGGGCGCCGGGCAGGAGCGGGAAGGTGACGAGGGAAATCTCCCAGAGGTCGATGGCGAGCAGGCGGCGCAGGCCGCCGCGCTGCGGGCTCGAACGCAGGGTGCGAAAGCCGATGGACAAGCCGTCGAGGCCGCCCTCGCGCATCAGGGCGTCGACCTCGCGCCCACGCTGGACGGCGAGGTTGATCAGCCCCTCCACCCGCAGGCCGCGCGTATCCTCGCGCAGGGAGAGCCACCGCCCGATCGGCTCGGCCGGATCGTGCTGGAACAGCATCCGCACGCCGGCGGCCCCACGCTCGCCGAGGCTCGCCGCGAAGGCGCCGGCGGACACGACGTCGTTGCCGAGATCGGGCACGCCGAACAGGCTTGCATAGCCGGTGAAATGGCCGTCCATGGCGGGCTCCCGAAGGGTGGGGTGACTGGGGTGAGGCGGTGGGATATCCTCATCATGCCGAGGATATCCCGGAGGTGCGCGTGCCGCTCTACATCAAGGACGACGAGACGGCGGGCCTCGTGGTGAAGCTCGCGAAAGCGTCCGGCGTCACCAAATCCGAGGCCGTGCGCCGGGCCGTCACAGCCGAACTGAACCGCCTGACCCCTCCGGTGCCGCTGCGCGAACGCCTCGCCGCCTTGAGGGCCCGTCATCCGCTGCCGAAGCCCACCGGGCAGGCCGCCGACAAGGCCTTCTTCGACGACCTGAGCGGAGAGTGACGCTCTTCGTCGATGCCTCCGCCCTGATCGCGATCATCGCCGGCGAGGCGGAGGCCGACGCGTTCGCGGATATCCTGGAGACCGATCCCGACAGGCTGTGTTCGGCGCTCTCGCTCTGGGAAACCATCGCCGGCCTCGTGCGCAGCTACGCCTTCACGGTCGAGGCGGCCCGCGAACGGGTTCGCCTGACTTGCGAGGAGGCGGAAATCCGCCTCGTTCCGATTGCCGGGCGTGAGTTCGAACTCGCCGTCGAAGCCTATGAGCGCTTCGGCAAGGGCCGGCATCCGGCGTCCCTCAACATGGGCGATTGCCATGCCTATGCCTGCGCGAGAGCCCATCAGGCGGTCCTGCTGTTCAAGGGCGAGGATTTCACCCTCACGGATATCGTTCGGGCCGGACCTTCCGGCTAAGCCACCGGCCCGATCGACGTGACACCCGAACCGTCGCGCCCCGATCGAGACGATGGTCCGGGTTGGCAATATCCGACCGGATACACCAAGATTTCGCTTTCCTGATCGCAGATCAGTGACATTATTCGACTTCGATCGACTGCGAATCGGAAACGGGGGATCATCATGAGCTTGAGCGTTAAGCTATGCATTGCATCCGTTCTGCTGTGCCTGCTTGGTCCGATCCCGACCTCGGCCGCGGATCCCACCGCCGATGCCCAGGCCGCGGCGGCCCGCTGGGACAAGACCTACAATTCCGGCGACATGGACAGCCTCAAGGCCCTCTACGCCACCGATGCGATGGTGATCCCGAAGGGCGCTCCCGTATCCGGCGCCGACAAGATCGGCGCCTTCTTCGCCGGGCTGAAGGCGAAGGGGTTCGAGGAGCACGCGATCAAGGTCAACTCGGCGCAGATGAAGGGGGACGTTCTCCTCGTCACCGGGCGCTGGTCCATGTCCGGCCCCGGCGAGGGGGGCGCGAAGAAGACGTTCGAGGGCAACTGGGTCAACGTCCTGGAGCGCGAGGGCAAGGACTGGCGCACGGTGCTGCACACCTGGAACTGACGAACCTATAGCGCCGTCCCGTAGCCCACGGCCTCGCGTTTCTCCGCTTCGGTGAGGAAGTCCGCCGCCTGGACCCGGCGCCAGAGCGATTCCCGCTCCGGCGCCAGGGCCTCGATCGCGTCGAGATCGGGCTCCAGGCGGGCGGGGCCGAAGGCGGGCTCCAGCCATTGGGCGAGACTCTCGGCGGTGCGGCGTGCCAGGGGGATCACCGTCTGCCGGTAGAAGGCGCGGTTGGCCTCGGCGTAATTGGCGTGGGTGTTGTCGCCCGCGAGGCCCAGCAGCAGGGGCGGCACGCCGAAGGCCAGGGCGATCTCGCGGGCGGCGGCGGCCTTCGCCTCCACGAAATCCATGTCCTTCGGCGAGAGCGAGAGCGGCTTCCAGTCGAGGCCGCCTTCCAGCAGCAGCGGCCGGCCGGCATTGGCGGCGCCCTGGTAATTCGCCTCCAGCTCGCCCTTGAGGCGGGTGAACTGCGCGTCGCTCAACGTCGCGCCGGTGGAGGTGGCGTAGACCAGCGCCCCGGAGGGCCGGGCGGCATTGTCGAGGAGCGCCTTGTTCCAGGCCCCGGCGGCGTTGTGGATGTCGAGCGCCACCGCCGCTGCCTCCATCGGCGACAGGCCGTAATGGTCGTCGGCCGGGTGGAACAGGGTGAGGTGGAGGATCGGCGGCACGCCCTCGCGGGTCTGGTCGTGCCGCAGAACCCGCCCGCCGACGGTATGGTCGTAGGCGATGGGCCAGCCGTCGGGGCCGGGCACCACCCGCATCCGGTCGGGACGCAGAGCGTGGAGTTCGCGCGGGGTGCCGTCGAGGCTCAAAGCTTCGAGATAGGCGTTCCCCCGGCCTTATGGAGCAAATGCACCAAGGTAGCGCCATGATCGCGTTCCGAAGAATGTTTAAGACTCGCCACGTTGGGCGGGACGGTGCATTTTCCCGTCATGTCTCGATTTCGTCTTGGCTTTGCCAGAGCCCTCACTCTTGTTGGGGCGATCATCTTCTGGACCTGGACGTCTGCAAAGGCGGCGGTGACGCTCATCGGAGCAAGCACCGTGGGAGATGACTTTGAGCAGCTTTTAGAGCGCCTTCCACAATGGGCTAACTGGTTATTTTCAACGCCTTGGTGGGTCCCGACTCTGTTTGCCGGCATTTTAACCGGCTTCTTAATATGGCTTAGCTGGCCAAATAATTCGGCTCAAACCATCGCTGCAAAGCGGCCCGTTCGTGAGCCCGAGTCTCTAAATGCACCGGAAACAAAATCTAAATCTATTATAGGACGTGCTTTTGTAGGGGGGCCAGACGGCGCTGGTGATATAAGATTGCAGTTTGCTAATACATTTAGTAATGTAGATCTTTATCTGGAGTTCAGTATATACAACGCCTATACCATTGGCTCCAATGGTTGGCTGCCTCCAGAGAGAATATTCTTGGCAAGTATTGGAAAGGTATCGAAGAATCAGATCCGTGGAACCTCATTCTTACACATAGGAAAGTTCGCAAACGATGCAGTCTTTTTCCTTGGGCAACGGAACGCACTTGAAAATATGCATCAGGCGCACGTTATGCGCGATCGTGGTTTATGGCGATGCAGAATTGTGGCATCCGCAAACGATTCCGCCGAAGAATACGTGTATTTTATAATCATCAAAAACCAGAAGTCAGAGAACCCCACCATTATAGGTCAAAATATTTTCGAACATATTGTCGGATGGGAGGGCGGATCAAAGACTTATGGTGACGTATTTGATTTGTACAAAAGTGATTTTGAAATCGAAGTTCAGATTCAATAGTCATTATAACTCAAACTCAACCAGATGAAATATTTAGGCTCTTTGCGCCAATCGCCTCAAGGCATTGCAGTAGAAATACTGCCGTAAAGCCGCCACGGCTGATCTTATTCGCGATATTCCGCTCCGTCTCCTCAACGCCAAGCGGTGCCAGCTTCTCGACTAGGTCGCGGTAGCTGACGCCTTTTCGCTTCAACTCCGCCTTGAGGAGGTTCTTCGCGCGGGCCTGCCATTCGGTCTCGTTGGCCTTCGTCATCATCGCTCCTAGGGTGAATGTCGCCATATCCGATATATACCCCCTTGATCTGATGACCAAACATCACCATATTCGATGTATAGACATCGGATTTGGCGACAGTGACCCAACACTTCCTCCTCTCGGCAGCCGCCCGCACCCTTTCGCTCAAGGCGATCTACAAGGGCGGCGAGGACAAGGCCTACCAGACCTTCAAGCGCCTTCGCTGGCCTGAGACGGACGGTGAACCCGTGTGCCCCGGCTGCGGCTGCCTCGACCACTACGACATCTCAACTCGTCGTCGCTTCAAGTGCGCGGGCTGCGGCAAGCAGTTCAGTGTCACCAGCGGGACCATCTTCGCTTCGCGCAAGCTGGCCTTCACGGACCTGTGCGCCGCCGTTGCCATCTTCGTGAACGCGGTTAAGGGCCTGTCAGCCCTTCAGCTCGGTCGTGACCTGTCGGTGTCCTACAAGACGGCCTTCGTCCTCGCTCACAAGCTGCGCGAGGCCCTTTCGGCTGAGACGCGCGGCTTCGGCCTCGACGGCGAGGTCGAGATCGACGGCGCGTACTTCGGCGGCTCGGTTCGTCCTGAGAACCGGAAGGAGGATCGGAAGGATCGCCGCCTCAAGGTCAACCTGAGCCCAGAGCGCCGCGTCGTGATCGTCATGCGCCAGCGCAAGGGCCGCACCCTGACGTTCGTCGCCAAGCGCGAAGCTGAAGGCGTCGCCCTGGCTCAGCAGCACGTCGCCAAGGGCTCCAAGGTCTACGCCGACGAAGCTGGTCACTGGGACGACCTGAACGTCGCCTTCCCTGACATGGGCCGCATCAACCACTCCGAGGCCTATTCGGCTGACGGTGCCAACACGAACCAAGCCGAGAGCTTCTTCGCTCGCCTGCGCCGCATGGTGTCGGGCCAGCATCACTTCGTGACCGCCCGCTATCTTCACCAGTACGCCACCGAGGCTGCTTGGAAGGAAGACCACCGTCGCGATCCGAACGGCATCGCCTTCGCTCGCACCATCCGTCTCGCGCTTGTCTCGCCGAAGTCCTGGGCCTTCTGCGGCTACTGGCAGCGCCGCCGTACCGTGAAGGCAGTCTAATGACCGAGTCAGTCACCATCATCCAACTCCGCGCTAAACAGGAGGAGTTGCAGGACGCCATTCTGTATCTGGAGTCGAAGCTGACGGAGGCGCGGGCCGACCTCCTCCACGTGAGCGCAGTCCTGCGGCTGTTCGAGACGAACGGCGAGGTTCAGCAATTCCCCGCCCATGTGAACCTGTCGCGCATGTTCAGCGCGGGCGAACTGTTCGCGCTGGCTATCAAGGCGCTGACGGAGAAGGGCGGCACGATGACGACGCGCGAGCTAGGCGCCTACGTCGTCCAATCGAAGGGCTGGGATACGATTGACCCGATCCTGGGCCGGGGCGTCACCCACAAGCTCGTTTACGTGCTGTCCAAGGCCCACAAGCGGGGCCGGATACAGTCGATGGGCTATGAGCGGGGCGTGCGGGTTTGGGCGCTGCTAACGACCGAATGAGCCACTGTCATAAAAGCGATTGACAGCGGCGGTCGCTTAAAACGCTCTGTGACGGGCAAGAATATAAGCTGAGTATCAGATACCCGATATCATAAGAATGCCGCTGGCGGTGCCTCTGAGGCCAGATTCAGCCCCATCCCACTTGACGCGAGAAGGAAGGTACGTCAGCTTCAGTATTGACGAAGGAAATGTCGCCTAGAAACGACGAAAACCGGGATTGCAGTCCCGGTTCCCGAGTCGAAACCGCAATGGGCTCTGGTAAGCTTGCGGCTGTTAGGACGACACGTGCACCGTAAGTGCGCGCCCGACGGCATGTCAAGTTTTCCAGGGCCTTTTCTGAAAAGGGCTCTTTGAATGAATACCCATGTCCGTCGGCCCTCGCGCCGGCTCTCCCCCGAAGATGCAATCGTCGTTTGGCTCCGTTATTGGAGCGGCGAATTCCAGAACCGGATCGCTGCCGCCTTCGACGTAAATCCTGGCCGCGTCAACGACGTGCTGAAGGGGCGCAAGTACCCTGAAAGCCGCTTGGCGGCGCTCGCTCGTCGCTCGACGATCTAAAGGGGCGCCAAATGGCAAAATCACCCCCGCCCCGCCAGACCTCCCCGAAGGTCTCGACCTTGGCTTCCAAGGTACTCTCGGGAAGCGTCAAGCCGACCCTTGCGCAGTCCAAGACGCTCGCCGCTAGCGCGCTGGGCCAGGATCAGACCAAAGGTCAGAAGTAGAGGTAGGCGGTCGTCTACCAGATTCCTACGCGGCGGCATCTCAGGTGCCGCCGTTTCTGTTTGGGGCGCGAATAAAACCGGCAACCCCAACTCAGGTGAGTGCGGCCTCGCAAACGCGATTGCAAAAGGATGGGCCTCTAAGATTGCACCCTGCAATCTAGCGAGTGCCGTGACGCGCCCTCGCTGCTCCTCCGCCATGGTGAGCCTTTGTCGAACACCGTCAGGCCCATAGTGGGCAACGCTATCCCATTAGTGCGGGAGCAAGTTGGGCAGACGATCAAATTAGCTCATGAGCTGCGGGCAGAGGCAGAACGGAGCCGTGCCTTGCTGAAAGAAACGAAGGAACTCCTTCGCAAAATCCCGCCCTATCGCACGAACTTCGACTAGCCAGCGATCCAAGCCTCTTAATCGACGGGCGGAAAAAGCTCGATGAACCTCAGTCCGTCCCATAGTTCGACCGCGTGACCGTCTACCATCGCCTTTGCGCGTTCGATGGCTTCGTCATCATCCTGAACTGAGATGCGAACCATGCCAATCACGGCTCCGGTCTTTGCAAGCAGAAGCACGCGATAGGCGGAGGGGCGTCGCTCGCTAAGGGCATCCATGCGGGATCCAGGTGTGTCGGGCATCGCATCGCTCTCCTAGTGGAGGCGGGAGCGCACGACTCTCTCAGTCATCGGAGCCAAGGGTAGAGGCCGGTGATGCGTGATCTTACGCTCTAGCTTACGCAAGCGATAGGGCCAGTTGCCCCGAGGAGGCCGCCCGACAGAGCGCACCTCAAGCGATGGCTTACGCCATCATATTTGGTGCATTTGCTCCATAAGGCCGCGTTCCCCGAGACCATGAGGTGGCCATAGAGAGTCTCCAGCAGGCGGGCGCCGCCCTCCCGGGCATTCGGCCGGGCGAGGAGGGCGAGGAGCGGATGCGGCCCCGCCCGGTCCGTCAGTACCAGGGGCAGCGCCGCGGCGGCCTCCGCCACCAGCCGCACCGCCCGGTGGACGATGGCGTTGCGCTGGAACCCCTCCCGCGCCAGCGCCCCGTAATCCCGCGCGGTCCACACCGCCCGGCCTTCGCCATAGAAGGCGATGCCGAGGCCGGAAACCGGCGCCGCCTTGGTCTCGGCCACAGGAAAGGCGGCCCGCGCCAGGCGGGTGAGAAGGTTCGGCATGGGACTGTCCTCGACGGGGAACAACCCTCCCCCCTCTACGGGGGAGGGTGGTCGCGGAGCGACCGGGAGAGGGGCGGCGCAGGTCTATCCTGAGAAGGCGGTGGCCGTTGTGCTGCCCCCCCTCTCCCCGCATGCGGGGAGGCGGCAGCCGAGGGTGAGGGGGCGCGTCCGAAGGAGCCATACCCGGAGAGACCCCCTCACCCTCGCCCTAGCGGGCTCACGTCGCCTCCCGGCAAGGGGAGGACGACGTCCTCTCCCCGCCCGGCGGGGAGAGGGGGGGGCGCTCACATCCGCCGGATCCTCGGCTCGGCCCTCTGCCCCAGCATCAGGTGGGTCAACGCCCAGACGAGGGCGTCGAGGCGGTCGGGCGAGGCGCCGCTGGAGAGGCCGCCCGGCCCGAAATCGCAGAGCTCGTCCTCGAGCGCCGGCAGGCTGCCGACATGGTGGACGCGGCCCTGCGCGTAGAGCACCGAGACCGGCTCGGCCCGCAGATACTTGCCCCGCGTCGCCCGCACCGGGATCACCGGCACCGAGGCGTCGACCTCGGCGATGACCGCGATGGCCATCTCGCCGCCCTGGTTGACCTCGACCACGAGGCTGTCCGCCTCCAGGCGGTGATAGAGCGCCAGGGCCGCGCCGGCCCAGGCCTGCGGGCTCGCCCGGCCCAACGTGGCGTCGGCGACCACATAGGCATGCCCGTCCGGCCCGAGCCCGGCGGCGACGATCCCGCAGGCATCGGCCCCGGCCTTCGAGGAGGCGGGCGGGTCCACCGCCACGACGATCCGCCGAAGCTCCGGCATCCCGTCCCGGCGCGCGGCCTCGATCCCCTCCCGCGTCCAGAGCGCGTCGGGCCGGTCCTCGATCAGCTCGCCATCGAGCTCCTGCCGCCCGAGCCGCGTGCCGGCATAGCGGCCCACCACGGCGTCGAGGAAGGACGGCGCGAGGTTGGCCGCGTTGTCGGCGGTGCGCGAGCGGCTCACCACGGTGAGCGGGTCGGCGAGGATGCGGCGGATCAGCGGGATCGGCCGGGGCGTGGTGGTGACGAGGTTGCGCGGCCGCTCACCGAGGCGCAGGCCGAACTGGATCATGTCGTATGTGGCGTCCGGCCGGCGCCATTTGGCGATCTCGTCGGACCAGGCGGCGCCGAATTGCGGCCCGCGCAGGGAATCCGGCTCCTCGGCGGAGAAGGCCATCGCCACCGCGCCGTTGGCCCATTCGAGCCGCCGCCGCGAGGGCGCCCAATGCGGCCGCGCCCCGGAGAGCGCCAGCAGGCCGGACGGCCCCTCGATCATCACGTCGCGCACGTCGGCATAGGTCTCGCCGATGAGGGCGATGCGGCCCACCGCCCGGGCGCAGAAGGCGGGGTCGCCCGTGGCCAGGGCCCGCACCCATTCGGCCCCCGTGCGGGTCTTGCCCGAGCCGCGCCCGCCGATCACCGCCCAGGTCGTCCAGTCCCCCCGCGACGGGCAGGGTGGCAGCTGGTCGGTCCGGGCGTTATGGAGCCAGTCCGAGGCCAGCGCCCGGATCAGGTGCGGCGGCAGGCTCGCCAGGAAACCCGGCATCCGGCCGCTCGCCGAGGCATGCCGCATAGCGCGCCGCGATTGCCGCGCGCAGGGCGGGCAGGTCGCTGTCATCGGCCGGGGGGCGGGACGTCTCGCGGGTCCCTTCTGCGAAAGGCCCGTCCGCAAGGTTGCGCTGCGCATCGCTCCGCTCCCGGTCTTCGCTAGAGAGGTCGTCGAGCAGCCGTTTCAGGCCGCCGAGGTCGCGCAGCACTTTCGCGGAATCGAGCGCGGGCGGCGTGTCGCCGCTCAGGGCCGCGTCGAACCGCGCGATCTGGCGGCCGATATGGGCGCGCAGGGCCTCGCCCAGATTGTCCATCACCCGCGCCGCCGGAGGGGCCGCCCCGGCCTTCGGCGGGCGCGGCGCCGGGCGGGCCCGCGGCCTGCGCTCGAAGCCGCAAGCCCGGAACAGGGCCGGCGCGCCGGCGACGGTGCCGCCCAGCGCCAGAGCCAGCGTCGCGGGCTCGATCTCCATCATCCCGTAGAGCGTCTCCACGGCGCGCCGCCGCGCGGGCGCCCAGGCTCCGGGGTCGAGCCGACGCGCTACGTCGCTCACCCCCTCGCGCCAGCCATGCTGGCGGTTCCACGTGCTGATCGTCTGAGCGCGGACCCCCGTCCGCTCCGCGATCTCGCGGCTCGTCATGCTCGTCGTCCGCATCAGTTGCTCGACGAGTTTTCGTGTCTCCAAGGGAAGCTCCATCTCGCTGCCCCTCTCGTCACACTTCTTGAGCGTTCCTCATTGATACCCGAGGAGCGTCACGCTGTCAATCATAAATTCCTATTATAGGATTTTTAGGAGACGCCAAGCTTCGCAAACCCCGAGGGGTAACACCGTCTTCCCCACCTACAATCGGACGGTAGTAGGATGAGTAACCGAATCAGTTGAAGTTCAATGCATCTGCATTTTATGAGACGGCAGCATGGCTTCATCGTATCGAAGGCATTACTACTGGAGTTGGTAAAGATAGCGAGGCAGTAAAAGAAGTTGTCTCAGATGAAAATCGAAAGACATTTTCTGAGAATTTCAGAGAGCTTCGGAGGCACCTCGAAAGCGTCGGCGCCAGCCTCGCAATTATGTCTGTTGACAGGGTTATTCTCGGTTTAAAAAAGAAAGAGCTAACTTATGGTGACGTCACTAGACGAATTGAAATCATAAATGGCATGTTATTTGACGAGCTTTCTCTTGTAAAACTATACGTCTTTGAGAAAAACAGAGCAGAGTATTTCGATTCGCCGTCTGAGTTATTTGGTTAGGCTGTTAGTAACAGTTTTCCATCTGCAATACCCGATATCGAAGATGCGGGAAGATGTATAGCTTGTGCTCAAGGAACTGCCGCAGTGTTCCATTTAATGCGTGTAATGGAGGTTGGCCTTAAAGCACTGTCTTATAGACTTGGCATAGCTCATGCTCCTTCGTGGGAAGCGCACTTGAATCTAATGATGAAAAAGATAAGCGCTCCGCATAAGGAAAAAGATGTCGACTGGAAAGGGCTAGAGCCATTTTGCAAGGAAATAATTGGAGACTTGCAGATAGTGAAAGTTGCTTGGCGCAATCCTACAATGCACGTCGTTCGGCGTTACTCGCCCGAAGAGGCAGAGAGTATCTTCGGAGCCGTGAAAGGGTTTATGAACCGGCTTTCTTCAGAGGTGAAGGAGCAGGCTGACGAGCCCGAGACGGAACAGGCGTGCTAAAGGCTTTCTCAAACGCCTCGCCTATTTTATCGCAGCCTAGCTCGCGTGGTCTCATTGAAGCGGCCGAGCTAGGTTACCTAAACTAAAGTCTATACTAGACAGTTTGATTAAATTATACAAATTTTACCTACCAAAATATGGTTTACCAGTTTTATTTACAACTGTATTGATTTTCTTATCCGCAAATACTTGCACAATGGCCATGGCGGCCGGATCTGTGCCTGTCTCGTCGCCAGAACTATCTTCCGCCTCGGCCTCTGCGAGACCCTGCTGCTGAAGACTGGCGTCAGTCAGTCCTGACTCGAAAGCTGTACGAAAATCCCTGAAACATTGAGGATAGACATTGTCCGGAGGCTGACCCAAATCGGCGTGTAAAGCTAATATCGGAACCTCTAGTCCATGCATCTCCATAAATGCATGAAGATAATTTCTGAGGGTAATTGTATCCGCAAAATCAGATTTACCAACGCTCCGCTCAAGTGAAGAAAGTTCCTTTTTCTTTACAGACTTTTCTGTTTCAATTGTTACAATGGGGTATGGCGTGCCACTTATTGCACCCTTCAGTGGTTCCCTGCCTTTAAATATAAAGTCGAAACCTACTAATCTATGCTGTTTTAATAAAGTCAAAAGGTAAGCTAGATCAAGAGATAGGGCTAGCTCATCCGATTGAGCAAACCGGGATATTCGGAAGCCAATATCAATGCTTTTACCAAGAAAATCGTATAATCCCGGCCTCAAATCGGCATTGATTTCATCCGCTTCGCCAAGAGTGTCTCCGACAACATTCTCGACCTCACCCAAGCTAGCCCGGACGGCAGATACGATGGTTGAGTTTGGGGCCGGGAACGAAGCAATCCATGTTGACCCTTTAACGTCGAGTTCTGGCTCAGATGCGTTTACATCACGACCATACTTCTCAAGTGCTGCTGTAAATGAATTCATGCAGAGAGCGAGATGCTCCATGCATACCAGTCTACAACAAAAAATGATTTCATCACCAATGGTTTTCCATACTTGCGGGCGCTTGCCCTCCAGTAAATCAATACACTTTGCGTGCTGCGGAAGCAGCCCATCATAAGCTTTCTCAACCTCGTCGGGGAAATCTCTGTAGAACTTACGTGTAATATGAAGCCAGTCGGCATAAGGAGCACCTTCGTGCCGTCTGTTTGCATGTTTCGCTTTGAATGCGGTCGATCCGACGAGGTCGACTGACAAAAATAATCTAATTCTATATTGTGGGCAATCCTTGGGCAAAACTAGAGGCATAGTGATTTAGCTCGGACCTCGGCTGCTTTTGGGCTTACCAGAAACTGCAGCGCTATCTGCCGCAAATCGCCGTTAAATTGTCGGTAGTGCTCCTTAAAAGGCTCCGCAGGCATAAGGAAGCCCGCCGCGAACCAATTTGCTTCCCACTCGCACCTGCGGAGGTTGGTATCGTTATCATCTACCCAACGTGTAGCAAACATTGTTGAGCCAGGATGTTTTTGAAGCACCATTGGATAGTGTAGAAAAAGATGTCCTAATTCATGGGCTATAGTAAATCTGTCGCGAACTAGCGATGTTACATAGGGCAAATATATTGTAAAGTTATTCGAAGACTCAATGACGATCGACTCTGGGTAGCCCCCTAAAGCAGGCTGAGGGTTGCTAAAGGCTACTGATCCGCCTAGCCGGCTGACTAGGGGTTCTATAGGATCGCTATAATCAAACCCCAGACGTGAGGCGACGCTTTCCGCAAAAGAGTGCACTTGCCCTTTTGGGAACATCGTAGGCTGGGGTGGTAGGCGCTCCATCGTCATTCCCCTCAGGCGGGGGCTCCTTTTTCAAATCTACAAGAACATATAAGGAACCGGAACCGTCCTGGCCATACTGCGGCTTGCTGTCACAGCGCTTGAGTGGATGGGGGTTGGCAAGTGCGTTGCAGCACATTGCACAGGGATTTTAACAGAGGGGGGGCTCATGAGTTGGGCGCCCGCCATTTTGGGCTCGAGAGCTTATGCTTGGCCACCAACTGTTTGATTAAGTAGAGCGCTTGCCGACGCTGCTACGAATTAGGTTGCCGGCACAATCCGCCTCGGTCACGCCAAGTTTGGCCCGAATATTATGCAGGAATGAGCCAACTTATCACACTAGTACACAATCTCGGAGATTGCCTTCTTTGGTCCGTAGGGAAGTGATGAAAGGGGGCCTCTCAAACGCGAGCCAGACCGCCTCGCGACCGCCGCCCCTCGGCGGCGGCGTGCGTCAACCTTCCCCGCTCAAGCCGGGATCGCATCCGCGCTGGGCGGCGTCCGGGGGCGGGGCATGATCGTCGCCGGGCAGGGCGGCGGGTCGTCGTCGTCGTTGTTTCGACGGCGCGGGCGGAGATAGCGGTGCAGGTTCGCGAGGCGCGGCCGGCGGCGCGGCGCGGGCCGGGGCGCGTCGGCGGCGGCATTCTCCGGGGCGGCTGGCCCGTCGAGTTCGGCGAGCGCCGTGAGCAGGGCATCGACGGTGACCGGCTCGGCCCTGGCCCCGGTGAGACAGCGCAGGCCCGGCGCGCTCTCGAGGGCGCAGGCATCCGAGATCCAGGAGGCCAGGATCGTCCGCTTCTCCTCGCGGGAGAGGAGCGGGTGCGCCAGCACCTCGCGCGGATGACGAAACACGTCCCCGGGGGCGACCACGGCCTGCCAGGCCTCGAACGAGGCTGGCTGCGTGGCGGCGGGGTTCATGAGGCCGGAACACCCGGCGCCGGAACGGGACAAGTGCGTTTCCCTCATCGACATGATCGATCCTCCCTATGGCTGTGAGGCAGGACTGAGAACGGGATGCGGCCCTCGCGGGCCTGAAGGCCCCCGAGGGTCTCTCTCATGCTTGGCGTCGGCGATCAGGCGGCCTCGGCGTGGTCCTCGACCTGGGCGGGCGCGTTGTCCTGGCCCACCGCCTGCGCCGCGCCGGCGATGGCGATGCGGCGGGGCTTGTAGGCCTCCGGCACCTCGCGCACGAGGTCCACGGTCAGCAGCCCGTTGTCGAGGCTGGCGCCGGTGACCTTCACGTGGTCGGCGAGGTTGAAGGTCTGCCGGAAGGGCCGAGTCGCGATCCCGCGATGGAGATAGGCGCGCTCTCCGTCCTGGCCCCCCTTCTGGCCCGTCACCTGAAGCACGGTGTCGTGCTGCGTCAGGTCGATCTCATCCGGGGTGAAGCCCGCCACCGCCATGGTGATGCGATAGGCATCGTCGGCCACCTTCTCGATATTGTAGGGCGGCCAGGTGGTCGACGGCTCGATGCGGGTCGCCTGGTCGAGCAGCGAGATCATGCGGTCGAAACCGACGGTCGAGCGATAGAGCGGTGCGAAATCCAAAGTCCTCATGACCACATCCTCCTGAAGAGCAACGTGATGACAAAGCGCGCCGGACACCGTGTCCGGCGCCAGAATGCGAGCCCATCCGGGCCTCGCACGCGCAAAACGCCGATGGTGGGATGGGGTTCCGGGGCGATGTCGATTTTTTTCGCGATGTGAAGGGCCGGGCTTCGGACCTCTCGCGGGCAGCGCGGGGCTGCTGGGTTCTCACATCTGCTCGTGCAGGCAGAGCGCGTCCCTCTCCCCCTTGTGGGGAGAGGCTAGGAGTGGGGGTGGCTCCGCTAGCCTCCGAAGCAGCAGGAGGGTCGCCCGACCACCCCCACCTCCAACTCCTCCCCACAAGGGCAGGGCGATCGCATATGACACCACGCCGTCATTCCGGGTCGCCACAGGCGAGCCCGGACCCGGAGGACCGCGCCAGAGGCGTGCAATCCAGAGCCGCCGACAGTGTAAAGTCCTGCATCACTTGTGTTTCTGGATCCCGGGCTCCGCTGCGCGGACCCGGGATGACGGGGTGGTGCCAGCGGGTTTCTGACAGGCAAATCGGCATATGCGATAGCCCTGCCACAAGGGGGAGGAGGGTCCCGCGCATCTCGCGCGATCTGCGAACGGTGGGGCCGGGCTCTCAGCGGGCGCCGGCAAATTGTTTGATCACCGCGAGCGGGGCGGCGGGGGCCGGCCACAGGACGAGGCGGTAATGGTCCTCGCCGTCCAGGCGGTCGTCGGTGAGGGTGGTAAGGCCGCCGAAACAGGCACGGACGCGGTAGGTGCCGGGTGCCACGGACAGGATGTCGGTCGACCCGCCCGTGCATTCGTGGATTTCGAGCCGGCCCGAGGGCAGGTCGAGGCTCGCCTCCACCACGTGGTCCCAGAGGTCGAAGGCCTCGTCGGGCGGCCCGTCGAGGATGTCGAGCTCCACCGGCACGGACATGTTGCGCTCGGGCTGGATGACCACGAGGAACGGCGCCGTCTTGACCCTCAGCTGGAGGTCCTCTTCGGTGTAATCCAGCGCCGCGTCGGGCATCTCGCCGTGATCCCAGAGATAGAACTGGTGGTAGTCGGCGAAAATCTCGTAGCGCTTCTGCATGGCATCGCTCCCGCTGGCGCGACCGGAATAGGACGTTCGCTCAGGTTTCGCGATGACCCCGTCCGATGGCGGTGCGAAGGCCCGTCGCGTGGCGGTCGGCCCCGCCTCATTCCGCCGGGGCGAGGGGGCGGGAGCGGTCTTTCCCCGTGAGGCCGAAGAAGCCGACCGCCGAGGCGACGATGACGGCGCCGCACGCCGCCGCGATCCCGAGCACGAGCCCGAACCCGCCCCTCTCGTGCAGCAGGGCGATCAGCGGCACCACGAACCCGCTCACGGTGAAACCGAGGAAATAGCGCACGCTGTAGGCCCGCGCGCGGTAGAGCGGCGGCACGTAGCGAGCCACCATCGCGTCGTTGATCACCACCTGCCCGTAGAGCGCCGCCATGGTCAGGACGAGCCCGGCGAGGAGCGGGACGCCGCTGCTCAGGGCGGCGATTCCGAGGCCCAGCGGCTGCAGCACCGACAGGCCGAGGAACAGCGCCGGCAGGCTGTAACGGTCGATCAGTCGCCCCATGAGGAGTTGGGTCAGGGCTCCCACCATGAAGACCAGGGTGGCCACGGAGCCGATCAGCGCGAGGGGCAGCCCCTCGCCGACGCGCTCGTCCACCACCTTCGGCAGGGCGATGGTGGTGATGTTGAAGGTCATCCCGCCGGCCACGATGGCGCAGGCGAAAACCACGAGCAGGGGGATGGGGCGGGACACCGCGAGCACCGCCTTGCCCCCGTCCTTGCCCTGCGCACCCTCGCCGTCGCCGGGGACCATCGCCAGAAAGGCCGCTCCGCAGGCCAGGCAGACCAGGCCCGGCACCACGAAGGCCGCCTGCCAGCCGAAACCCGTCGCCAGCAGCGCCGTGACACCCGAGGCCGTCGCGGCGCCGACATTGCCCCACACGCCGTTCACGCCGAGGTCCCGCCCGAGGCGGCGCGAGTGGGAGACCAGCATGGTCGAGCCGACCGGGTGATAGATCGCCGAGGCCAGCCCGAGCACGCAGAGCCACAGGGCGAAGGCCGTCGGGCTGGCGGCGCTCGCGACCCCGAGGCACGACAGGCCGTAGCCGAAGAAGAACACCGCCAGGAGGTTTCGCCGTCCGAACCGGTCGGCGAGCCAGCCCATCGGCAGCGCACAGAGGCCGAAGGCCAC
Source organism: Methylobacterium sp. CM6247 (assembly GCF_054817925.1). NCBI lineage: Bacteria > Pseudomonadati > Pseudomonadota > Alphaproteobacteria > Hyphomicrobiales > Methylobacteriaceae > Methylobacterium > Methylobacterium sp. CM6247. Next base: position 1,002,739 of record NZ_JBTXKX010000003.1, on the reverse strand, counting down.
GAAGGCCCCGGTGGCGAGCGCGATGAGCTCCCCATAGGAGAGCCCGGTCTGCGCCGCAATGGCGATCACGGCCGTCGGGTAGATCAGCAGCACGAAGTGATCGAGGGCATGCGCCACGTTGACGAAGCGCAGAGTGCGGCGGGACAGGGTTTCGGCGTCCATCGGCACAGGATCTCCGCAGGCAGGCCCCGCTCTAGCTGACCCGTTGAACGCTGTCGGGCCGAAGGTGTACGCGATCGGGCCAAGGCAAACGATGCCAAGGCAAACCGCGAGACGGGGAAACCATGCGCTCCATCAGGGCCGAGGATTATCAGGACGTGCCGCGCGCCGTCGCGGTGATGCCCAAGACCTTCGTGGCCGGCAGCTGCACGGAGCGGCACTCCCACAAGCGGGCGCAGCTGCTCTACGCCACCGCCGGATTGATGATGGCGACCGCCGAGGACGGGACCTGGGTGGTGCCGGAGGGCCATGCCCTGTGGATCCCACCGCGCCTCCCCCACGCGGTGGTCATGCATGGCGAGGTCGCCATGTGCTCGGCCTATCTGGCCGTCGAGGCCATCGCCGGCTTCTCCGAACGGGCGCGCGTCATCGAAGTCTCGCCCCTCCTCGCCGCCGCCCTGGTCGCCCTGACAGGCGAGCCCGTTCTGTATGACGAGACGGGTCGCGGCGGGCATCTGGCCGCCCTGGTGCTCGACGAGACGAGACGCGCCCCCGAAACCCGGTTGACCCTGCCCTTGCCGCAGGATGCCCGCCTCCGGCGGATCTGCCTCGGGTTGATCGACGATCCCGCCTTGGCGCTCGGTCTCGACGCCTGGGCCGACCGGGCCGGCGTGAGCCGCCGGACCCTGACGCGCGGGTTTCGCCGGGAAACGGGCCTCAGCTTCGGGCAGTGGCGCGCGAGGGCCAGGATCGTGCGGGCCCTGGCCCTCGCGGCCGATGGCCGGGCGGCACGCCACGTCGCCGCCTCGGTCGGCTATCGCAGCATCCAGGCCCTGAGGGGCAGGACCCAAGCGTTGATCGGACAGGAGGGGGACACCCGGCCGGGCTCGGCCACCGTCGCTCCGCCGGATTGAAGAGCGTCGTCCGTCCCGGCAGGATCGGTCATGCCCCGAGCCCGAGGAGCCCGCAGAATGGGTCGACATCCGCGACCTCCCCAGCGCCGTCTCGGACCCGTTCGGGGCCGATCGCGATGCTGATGCGTCTGCTCGCCCTGTCGCTGGCGATATCCTCGCCCGCCTGCGCCTTCGACGAACTCCTGGTCCGGCCGCCAACGAGTCTGGCGGACGAGTGCGTGAACGGCCTCGTCGAGCATCGAACAGGCCAGTGGAAGCGGCGGGACCGGCCGCTCACCTCCGGGGCGTTCGGGAGCGTCGAGGAGATCGTGCGGGACGTCGACCCGCCGGCCCTGCGCACCCTGGCGGAGCGCGGGTGCAGCCGGCACTTTCGGCATCTCTTCCTCTCCTGCACACGGGTCGATTGGTCCGAAAATGCCAGTCCCGCCCTCCGGCCCATGGGCGTTTCGGCCGAAACGGAGGCGGAGATGATGCGGGTCATGCGCGGATGCCTCGCCGACCTGAAGCAGGCGGGCGTGCCGCCGGTGAGGAAGCGATGAGCGCGCAGCCGGACGGCTGGAAGCGCCTGCCGTTCGGTAAGCGGGACGAGGCTATCGGGAGGTCGTGGTCCCCGACGATCCGGGTGGACATTTCCGGTCGGTCGTTCTCCGTCTATCCATCGGGCGCGATGAGGAACGCGACGCGGCGGTTCCGCTGCCGTCCGGCGGGGTCGTCGCGACCATCGGGATTGGCGTTGGGCGCGACCGGCATGGTCTCGCCCTTGCCCGCCGCCGACAGGCGCCCGGCGGCGATGCCGCGCCCCACCAGCCAAGCGCGGACGGAGACCGCCCGGCGCTCCGACAGGGCCTGGTTGTAGGCGTGCGCGCCCATGGCGTCGGTGTGGCCGGTGATGGCCATACGGGCCTTCGGCATGGCCGCGAGAACCTCTGAGAGCCGGACCAGGGCCGGGCGGGCTTCGGCGCGGATCGCGGACTTGTCGAAGTCGAACAGGACATCGCTCGGCAGCTCCACCAGGATGCCCGCGCCCTCCCGCCGGGCGCCGAGGGCGGAGAGGTTGGCCTCCGTCTTCAGACGCGCCTCGGACGTCATGCCCTTCGCCCCGAAGGAGGAAGCGCCGCCCGAACTGGCCGCAGCGCTCGGTTGGGGCTTCTCCTCCCAATGCGAGGCGGGGAGGCCGATCTCGGCGAACCGGGAGGGAGCGTCGCCGATCGCGGCCCCGCCCGCCGTCACGGTGTAGCTCGACGCATGTCCCTCCGGAGCGAGCCCGGGCAGTGCCAGGATCGCCGCCAAAAGTACCGCCCCTCTCACGGGGTCAGAGCCAGCGGAATGGCGATGCCGGGCGCGTTGATGTCGTCGCCGGACCGGCCGGGGTTGAAGACCAGCGTCAGCCGGCTCGCGTCGGAGGGCAGGGCGCCGGGGAAAACGAGATCGCCCTCCATGGTCCGGCCGTTGAGAACGCGCATCCACTTGTTGTCGGCGATCTGGCGAAGGTGGAGGCGCTGTTCCGCCCCGTCGCCCCAGGCGAGATAGGCATTCTGCCGGTCGTTCATGTTGACGAAGGTCGTCTTGTGACTGTCGAAGCTCGCCAGCAGGCGGACCGTCGTGGCGTCCTCACCCAAAGTGACGGATTTCACCTGTACGGTCAGGCCCACCGGCGCGCTGACCTGCCCTCCGACGATCGTCACCGTCCGGTCCGCGGCAAGTGCCGCGACGGGCAGCAGGGTCATCAACGCGAGGGCAGTCAGTCTCGAGACCAAAGCGGCGTTCCTTTCGAACGGAGAGACGCGGGCTTACGGTCAAGCATATAGAGAAGTCGGCCCCCGCCGGAAGATGCGGGTGCCGCCAAAGCGGGGCGGGACCGGAGCCACGCCTCGTCCGCAAGTTTAAGGGAGGAGGTGATCCGTCAGCCTCCCGCCGCTCCCGCTCAAGGGGATTCCCTCACACGATGCCGCTGGCTTCGAACGGCCACGGCTTTCCGAGCCGTTCGGCGACCTTCGCCGGATCGTGGCCGACCTCTGCCACGGCCGCCTCCACCTCCTCGCTCGGGGTCTGGAAGTAACGGGCCCAATAGGCCTTGTCCCGGGGCTCCTTCAGCGACACCGTGGTGGGCGCCTCGGGCGTGGATCCATCCATGCTCATCGGGCGGCTTCCTCAGCTTCGGTGCCGGGTCGGTCGCTCGGATCGTCCGGCGTTTCCTGAACGGTCCCGCTCACTGTATCCTTCGGGCCAGTCGCGGCGCTGTTCTGTTCCGGCTTGCCGGAACCGCCGCCGCGCGACCGGTCGGAGGTGGATTCGGTCAGCGTCTCGGTCGGTTCGGGCGGTTTCGTCGTCTCGGACATGCGTCGCTCCCTGATCTGACGGGGCAACGCCTGAAGCGCGGTACGGGTTCGGGCCGGCCTCAATCGAGGTAGCTCAGGGCCATCCCCGTCCGGGGGTGAGGGAACACTCCCATACGCACCCCATAGATCGCCTCCAGCCCCTCCGGCGTCACGATCTCGGCGGGGGTGCCGCGCGCGATGAGGCGTCCGCCATGGAGCGCGATGAGGTCGTCACAGGTGCGGGCCGCCATGTTCACGTCGTGCAGGACCACGATGACGGTGAGGCCCCGCTCCTGGGACAGGTGACGCACGAGGGAGAGCACCTCGATCTGGTGGGCGATGTCGAGGGCGGCGATGGGCTCGTCGAGAAGCAGGCAGCGGGCATTCTGCGCCACCAGCATGGCGAGCCAGACGCGCTGACGCTCGCCGCCGGAGAGGCTGTCCACCATGCGCTCGGCGAAGGGGGTCACCTTCGTGAGCCGCATCGCCTCGGCGATGGCGTCCCGGTCGGTCGAGCCCAGTCGGCCCAACGCCCCGTGCCAGGGATAGCGGCCCATGGCGACGAGCTCCTTGACCAGCATGCCGGGCGCCTGCGGCGTCGCCTGCGGCAGGTAGGCGACCTCGCGGGCGAAGGCGCGGTCTCCCAGACTCTCGATCGATGCGCCCTTGAACAGGAGACGTCCGGCGCTCGGGGCCTGTTGGCGGGCCAGCAGCTTGATCAGGGTCGACTTGCCCGAGCCGTTATGGCCGATGAGGCCGATGACCCGGCCGGTGGGGATAACGAGGCTCAGTGGGTGCAGCAGCACGCGTCCCGGAACGGAAAACGTGACCCCGTCGAGGCTGTAGTCCGCATCGTCCGGACTCGGCTCGCGTCTCGCTCCCGCATCGGCTCGGCTCAAGGACATCGTTCGCCCGTTCGACGCTGCAACGCCGCCATGATGGTGGGATCGAGGGCCGCGTCAGGCCCGCGCACCGGCCCTCTGCCGGTCGGCGAGGAGCGATTGGGCGATCTCATGCCCCCGCATGACCAGGATGGACAAGAGGGTATCGCTCAGACCGTGGGTCGGCTCGCTGAAACCCTGGACGTAGATGGCGGGCTCGAAGCCGGGCCGGGTGGCGAGGCGGTAGTCGCGTCCGATGGCGCCGTCGGTGAGATGCGGCGTGAGGGCCGGCATCATGGTCTCCAGACGGTCGCGGCGGTACCCCGTGGCGAGAATCACGGTGTCGTAGGATTCCCGCGTCGTGAGGCCGGTGGCGGCGTCCAGGGTTTCGAGAACGATCTCGCCAGCCTGCTCCGAGGCCCCGACCACGGTGGTCCTCGGCCGCAGGGCATGGCGATGCTCGCCGCTGACCTTCTGCTGGTAGAGGAGATCGAAGATCCGCGTCAGCAGGTCGGTGTCGATCACCGAGTAATTGGTGCCGCGGAACTCGTCGATGATGGCCCGGCGATGGGCCTCGGGCTGGCCATAGACGAAGTCGGTGAAGCCCGGGTTGAAGATCTCGTTGACGAAAGGGCTGTCGTCGGCGGGCTTCAGCGCCTGGCCGCGGAAGATCATGGCGATGTCCGCGTCGGGGATACGGCTCTGCAGGTCGAGGAACAGCTCCGCCGCCGTCTGGCCCGCGCCGATGACGGCGATGCGCGGCCGGCGCGTGGAAGCCTCCGGCAGGGGAACACCGTCGATCCGCGACAGGTAGCGCGAGGAGTGGAACACCCGGGCGCTGCTCTGCAACTCCTCGAAGACCGGCAGGATGCGCGGCTCGCCCCCGGTGGCGAGGATGACGGCGCGGGTACGCCGCCTCTGCTCGCGGCCATCGGCCTTGCGCGAATGGACCAGCAGGTGGCGGATGGTATCGCCGCGTCCCTCCGGCTCGATGGCCAGCACCGTATCGCCGTAATCGCAGCGATCGGCGAAATGCCCCGCGACCCAGCGCAGATAGTCGTTGAACTCGATCCGGCTCGGGAAGAACGACTTGCGGTTGATGTAGTCGATTAGCCGGCCGTGGACATGCAGGTAGTTGATGAAGGTGTAGGGACTCGTCGGATCGCGCAGGGTGACGAGATCCTTCAGGAAGGAGATCTGCATCCCGCTATCGGGCAGAAGCATCCCGCCATGCCAGACAAACTCGTCCTGGCGCTCCAGAAAGCGCACGCGCGGTTGGCGGCCCTGCTGCCGTCCCGCCTCGTCGAGGGCGATGGCGAGCGCCAGGTTCGACGGGCCGAAGCCGACGCCGACCGCGTCGTAGGCCGGTGCTTCGTCGTCGTCCCAGCGCCCGCCCTGCGAACCCCGGAAGGTGTCGCGCAGGGAATATGAGGTGTCCGAGGGGTCGTAGGATTCCGTCATCACCGAACCTCCATTCCTGCGCCGAGATGTCCGCGCCGAGCGGACCTCACGATCCGCCGGCAACTGTCAGGCTAAGGGACGTTCGGGCGGGGGAGGGATTTAGGAGCCGCCGCGAAAATAGTTGCGCCGCCGCTTAAATTTCGGCCGTCCGCCACCGTCTTGGGCTTCGACACCGGCCCATTCGCGGAGCACGACGCCATGGCTATCGACGACAGCGAAGCGACGTTCCTCGTCGTGATCAACGGGGAGGAGCAATACTCGGTCTGGCCCGCCCACCGCGCCGTCCCGGCCGGGTGGCGTGCCACCGGCTTCTCCGGGCCACGCGCCTTGTGCCTCGCCCATATCGAGACGGTCTGGACCGACATGCGGCCGCTCAGCCTGCGCCGCTCCCTCGACGGCGACGCCAGAGCCTGAGCGTTCCGCCCCCCGTTCCGATGACACTTCCAGGACATCCGATGATCGACGGTCTTCCGCGCGCGCCGCTGGCGGTCCCGCCCGCATCAGACCTCGTCAGCCACCTGCGCTGGCTCGCGGGGAACCACGGCACCGTACCGGCCCTGCATTTCCTCGACGATCCCCGGTCGGGGGAGATCACCGTCACCTATGCGGAGCTCGCCGGGCGCGCGCGGGCAATCGCCGCCCGGCTGCGGCGATCGGCGAGCCCCGGCGATCGGGTCTGCCTGCTACTCGATACCGGCCTCGACTATGTCGCCGGCTTCTTCGGCTGCCTCTATGCCGGCCTCATCGCCGTCCCGGTCTTCCCGCCGGAGCCGCGCCGGGCGCAACATCAGGCCCGGATCGCCGCCATCATCGCGGATTCCGAGCCCGCGATCGTCCTCGTCCATCGCGGCGACGCGGATTCCGTTCGCGACCTGCTCGCCGAATCGGGCCAGCCAGGGGCGGTCCTTCCGGTGGAGGACATCACCCTGAACGATCTCGCCATGGCCGAGGGCGCCGACTGGCTCACCACCGCGCCGTCGCCGGCGACGGTGGCCTTCCTGCAATACACGTCGGGCTCGACGGCGGTGCCGAAGGGCGTGGTCGTGAGCCACGGCAATCTCATCGCCAACGAACACCTGATCCGGGTCGGGTTCGATCTCCGCCCCGACGACGTCATGGTGAGCTGGCTGCCGCTCTACCATGACATGGGGCTGATCGGCGGCATGCTGCAGCCGATCTACGCGGGTATCCTGGGCGTCCTCATGTCGCCCAAGCATTTCCTCGGACGACCGGCACGCTGGCTGGAGGCCATCCACCGCTTTCGGGGGACGGTGAGCGGCGGACCCGATTTCGCGTTCCGCCTATGCCAGGACAGGGTCGACGACGAGACGGCGGCGCGTCTCGACCTGTCGAGCTGGCAGATCGCCTTCTCCGGGTCGGAGATGGTCCGCGCCTCCACCATGGCCGAGTTCGCGGAACGCTTCGCGCCCGCCGGCTTCGATCCCCGTGCGCTGAGGCCGTCCTACGGTCTGGCGGAGGCGACGCTCTTCCTCACCGCGGGCCAGCGGGGCGAGGGCATGCGCAGTCTTGACCTCGACCCGGCCATTCTCGCGGAAGGCCGCGCCGTGGCGGCAGAGGAGGGCACTCGGCTGGTCGATTGCGGTTTCGCGCAGCCCGACCATCCGATTCATATCGCCGGACCTGACGGGTCCTGCCTGCCGGATGGGGCGATCGGCGAGGTCGTGGCATCCGGCCCAAGCCTCGCCCAGGGCTATTGGCGCAACCAGGACGCCACCGATGCCGCCTTCGTCGAGCGGGACGGCATCCGGAGCCTCAAGACGGGAGACCTCGGCTTCCTGCATGGGGGCCGGATCTTCCTCGTCGGGCGTGAGAAGGATCTCATCATCCTGCGCGGTCAGAACGTCTACCCGCAGGATGTGGAGCGGGTCGTCGAGCGGAATGTCGACATCCTGCGCCAGGGACGCATCGCCGCCTTCGCCATTGAGCGGGATGGGCGTGAAGGCATCGGCGTCGCGGTGGAGGTCTCGCGCACCGTCCAGAAGCTCACCGCGCCCGAGGCGCTGGCCGCTCTGGTGTCCGAGGCGGTCGCCGATGCCTTCCTCGAGACCGCGCGTGTCGTGGTTCTCCTCAATCCAGGCGGCCTGCCGCGCACATCCAGCGGGAAAATCCAGCGGGGCGCCGCGCGGCGCGGGTGGCAGGCAGGCTCCCTCGACGCCTATGCAATGGTGGAGGATGGCCGCCGAGTCGACGGAGAGGAGGCACCGAACCCCCGCCCCGATACAACCATGACCGGGTTGGAGTTGCGCCTCGCCGCGATCTGGTCCGCGCTTCTCGACCGCAGCGACGTGACCCGCGACAGCCACTTCTTCGCCCTCGGCGGCAACTCGATCGCGGCCATACGGATGCTCGCCGAGCTTCGCACCGCGCTCGGCGTCGCAGTTCCCCCACAGGTTCTGTTCGCTCATCCCCGGCTCGGGGCGTTCGCCGGCGCGGTGGAAGCCGAAATCGCGGCGGGCCGGAAAGCCCTCCTGATCAAGCCCGCCTCGCGGGAGGTAGCGCTTCCCTTGTCCCTGGCGCAGGAGCGGCTGTGGTTCGAGGCCGAGTTCGGCGACGACGAAACTCATCATATCGCAGGCGGTATTCATCTGCGCGGCTCCCTCGACCGCGATGCCCTGACGCGCAGCCTCGATGCCCTCACGGCGCGCCACGACGCCTTCCGGACGCGGCTCTCTCGCAGACCCGATGGTCGCGGAGAACAAAGGATAGAAGCCGGCTACAAGATAGATTTAGCCGACTTCGATCTCTCGACGATCCCTCTACAATCCCGCGAAAAGCGCTTCGCCGAACTCTGTCGCGAGGAGGCCGAACGGCCCTTCGCGCGATGCGGCGGCCCCCTGGCGCGCTTCACCCTGGTCCGGCTCGACGAGACGCATCACGTCCTCCTCATCACCCTGCATCACATCGTGGCCGATGGTTGGTCCATGACGGTGATCCTGCGTGAATGGCCCGCCCTGTACGCGGCGGAAGTCGAAGGACGATCGGCCGATCTGGCCGCCCTAGCGATCCAACCGGCCGATATCGCATTCTGGCAGAGGGGTGAGGCCCAGGCCGAAGCGATGGAGGCCGATCTGTCCTGGTGGCGCGACCGCCTCGGCGACGCGGAACCCGACCTGTCCCTTACCGACCGTCGCAGGCCCGCCGGGCAGCCAGATCGCGTCTGCCGGCACGGTTTCGCGATCGCTGACGGCCTGACCCGCCAAGTCACGGCCCTCGCGGCGGAAACCGGCACGTCGCCCTTCGCGATCCTGCTCAGCGCCTTCGCGCTGTTCCTTCACCGCTACGGCGAAGCACGGCACCTGCGCATCGCGATGCCGGTAGCGGGTCGCCATCTGCCGGGCGTTGAGAATCTCGTCGGCGTCTTCGTGAATACGCTGGTGCTGCCGGTGACCATCGATCCGGTCCTGCCGGGTCGCGAGGTCGTGAGCCGAACCTGGGCCTCGCTCACCGATGCCCTGGCACATCAGGACCTGCCCTTCGAGCGTCTGGTGGAAGCCCTTCAGCCGAAGCGTGTTCCAGGTCGCGCACCGCTCGCCCGCGTCATGATCAGTCAGCAGCCGGCGGCTTTGGGCGCTTTCGGTACGGCCGGCGGCCTCACGCTGGAAGCGTTCGGCCAGGATACCGGCACGCCCGCCTACGATCTCGTCTTGGAAGTGGCGGAGAAAGCCGGCAGCCTGTCCGCGACCTTCGCCTATTCCGAGGCCCTGTTCGGTGCCGACACCGTCTCTCGGTTCGAGGACGGCTATCTCGCCTTCCTCGACGGCCTCACCGGTAGCCCGGCCGAGCGTGTTGATGCGTTGCCCTTGGTTCCGTTCGAGGCCCTGTCGGATCTGTCGGCGCCCTACGCGGATGGGATGCCGCTGTCGGAGGGGCTGGTGCCGGAACTCATCGGCGAGGCGGCCCTCGCCGATCCCGACGCGCCAGCGGTGGTCTGCGGGCCGCGCACCACCACGTTCGGCGAGCTCGACCGGGCGGCCAACCGTCTCGCCCACCGGTTGATCCGTGAGGGAATCGGCCCCGAGACCGTGGTCGCCGTCGCCCTGCCGCGCGGGCCCGACCAGATCGCCGCCTTCCTCGCCATCCTCCGGGCTGGGGGCGCCTTCCTGCCCCTCGATCCGGCCCAGCCGACGGCGCGCCTCGCCGCCCTTATCGAGGATGCCGGCGCCCGCCTGCTGCTCGCCCAAGCCGGCACCCTCGACGGGCTGGGCCGAGCCGGTCCGGGCGGCCTCGCGCGGCTCGACCCGTCCAGCCTCGATCTCTCCTCCGAGCCCGAAACCGCGCCGTCCCGCACGGCCCATCCGGACCAGCTCGCCTACGTCATCTACACGTCGGGCTCGACGGGCCGGCCCAAGGGCGTCGCCGTGGCGCACGGGCCCCTGGCCCGGCACGTGCGCGCCACCGGGGCGGTCTACGGCACGGGCCCGGAGACCCGCGAGCTCCATGTCCTGTCGATGAGCTTCGACGGGGCGCAGGAGCGCTGGATGGTGCCGCTGGCCTTCGGCGGCTGCGTCGTGCTCAAGCCGGACGGACTGTGGACCCCGCGCGAGGCGCTGGACGCCATGGAGCGCCACGGCGTCACCCATGCGGGCTTCCCCACCGCCTACATGCACCAGCTCGCGCTGGAGGCCGCCAGCGGCCCGCGCCCGAGCCGGCGCTCGTACAGCTTCGGCGGCGAGGCGCTGTCGCGGGAGAGCTTCGCCCTGATCGGCCGGGTGCTCGACCCGACCCTGCTGATCAACGGCTACGGCCCGACCGAGACGGTGATCTCGCCCCTCGTCTGGCGGGCCCGGGCCGGCGACGCGGTGGAGGGGGCCTACGCGCCGATCGGCCGGGCGGTGGGGGATCGCCGGGCCTACATCCTCGACGCGGCCTTGCAGCCCGTGCCGGTGGGCGTCACCGGGGAACTGCATCTGGGCGGTGACGCTCTGGCGCGGGGCTATCTCGGCCAGGCCGGGCAGACGGCGGACCGGTTCATCCCCGATCCGTTCCCGGACCTGTCGGGCCGGGAAGGCGGCCGGCTCTACCGCACCGGGGATCTGGCGCGCTGGCGGTCGGACGGGACGGTGGAGTATCTCGGCCGGGCGGACGCGCAGGTGAAGCTGCGCGGGTTCCGGATCGAACTCGGCGAGGTCGAGGCGGCGCTGCTGGCGCAGGAGACCGTGGCCGGCGCGGCGGCGGGCCTGCGCCAGGGCCCGGCGGGTCCGATGCTGGTGGCCTACGTCGTCACTGCGGCCGGGGCGGAGTTCGACCCCGCTGCACTCCGGGCGGAGCTCGCCCGACGCTTGCCGGACTACATGGTACCGAGCCGGATCGTGGCGCTGGATCGTCTTCCGCTGACGCCCAACGGCAAGCTCGACCGCGCGGCCCTGCCGGAGCCCGCGCCGCTGGCCGAGGCCGCGAGCGGCCCCTCGCGCCCGCTCACCCCCACCGAGACCGTGGTGGCCGAGATCTGGGCCAAGGCGCTCGGCCTCCCCGCCATCCCGCCCGACCGGAACTTCTTCGAGGCGGGCGGCGATTCCATCCTCAGCCTTCAGATCGTCGCCCGCCTGCGCGAAGCGGGTTTTGCCGCGACGCCGCGCCAGATCTTCGAGCATCAGACGGTGGCGGCGCTCGCCCGCGTCATCGCGCCGGTGGAGGGGCCAGCGGCCACGATCCGCGTGCCGGAAGGCCCTGCCCCCCTCACGCCGATCCAGCATTGGTTCTTCGAGCAACCGATGCCGAAGCGCGACCACTGGAACCAGTCCGTCGAGCTGGATGCCCGCGTGAATCTCGATGCCGACCGTCTCGGAGAGGCGCTGACGGCCCTCGTCGCCCATCACGAGGCGTTGCGTTACGCCTTCGGTCGTGACGCGGAAGGCGCGTGGTCTCAGGAGCCGGTCTCGCCGGCCCGCCTCGCCGATCCGCTTTCGGTGGTTGAAGTGGAGAGCGATGACGAGGCGCGGACCTGCTTCCTCGCCGCCGAGCGCAGCCTCAACCTCGCGGATGGGCGCGTCTTCGCCGCTGTGCTGGCAAACCTTCCCGGCGGACGCCAGCGCCTGCTGCTCACTGCCCATCACCTCGTCGTGGATGCCGTCTCCTGGCGCATCCTCGTCTCGGACCTCGACCTGCTCTACCGAGGCGATGCGGCCCTCGCGCCCGCGACGCCGTTCCGGTCGTGGGCCCATCGCCTGCGCGACCATGCGGCGGAGATCGGGACGGAGACCGAGGCGTGGATCAGCGCGCTCTCAGGCTCGACCGCCCGGCTTCCCGTCGACCATCCCGATGCCCCGCGCGATCAGCGTCACGCACGAGCGACTCATCTGGTCCTCGATTCTTCTGTCGTGGCCGGCCTCGATCGCCTGCGCAAAGCCTATCGGATGCGCCTCGACGAGGTGCTTCTGTCAGGCTTGGCACGGGCCCTCGCCGCCTGGACGAAGCATCCCACGTTCGGCGTGACGCTCGAACGCCATGGGCGGGACGGCGACGCGGCGGATATTCCCCTCGACCGGACCGTCGGCTGGTTCACCACCCTGGTGCCGGTCGGCCTGACGGTTTCGGGCGACATCGCGCGCGATCTGAAGGCGACGAAAGAAACCCTGCGTCGGCTCCCCGGCGACGGCACGGACTTGTCGCTGCTGCGCTATCTCGGGTCACGGACCGAACGTGAGCGCCTGTCTGCGCTGCCATGGCCGGAGGTGACCTTCAATCACCTCGGCACCGTCGCCGATATCGATGCGGGGCCCCTGTTCTCTCTCGACACCGAGGCGATGCGGCTGTCGGCGGATCCCGCCGCTCCGCTGGGCTCCGAACTCGTGGTCGACAGCTACCAGGGCAAGGGAGCGATCACCCTGCGCCTCGGCTATGGCGGGGACCGTTTCGACGGCCCGACCATCGAAAGACTGATCGACCTCCTCAGGCTCGCATTCGAGGCCCTCGCCGCGCATGGCCATGACGAGGCCGCCGGCGGCGCGACCCCATCGGATTTCGCCCTCGCCGCCCTGACCCAGGACAAGCTCGACGGCCTCGGCCTCGATTGGCGGATGATCGAGGACCTCTACCCGCTGACTCCGACACAGGGCGGCATCCTGTTCCACGCGCTCGCCGCTCCGGGGGCCGGTCTCTACGTCAATCAACTCGGCGTCACCCTGGGCGGCCTCGATCCCGAGCGCTTCGCGACGGCGTGGCGGGCGAGCGTGGCGCGCCATCCCGTCCTGCGCACCAGCTTCCACTGGACGGACGAATTCGACGCTCCCTTGCAGGTCGTCCATGCCTCGGCGGACCTGCCGGTGACGCGCCTCGACCGGCCGGACGCGACCGACGCGGACCTCGCCGCGATCGCCGAGGCCGAGCGAGCCCAAGGCTTCGACCTGTCCCGGCCGCCGCTGATGCGTCTCCTCATCGTCGATTTCGGCCGGGGACGGCACCGGCTGATCTGGACCTGCCACCACCTCCTCCTCGACGGATGGAGCAATGCCCGCCTGATCTCCGAGGTGCTCCGCGACTATGCGGGCGAGACGATCGCGCCGCCGTCCCGCCTGTTCCGCGACCATCTCGCCCGGCTCTCGACACGCGACCGCGGCGGCGACGAGCGGTTCTGGCGTGACGCCCTGGCCCCGCTGGACGCGCCGAGCCTCATCGCCCCGGCTCTGTCCGGCGTGGCAGGGGCGAGCGGCCACATCGCCATCGATACGGTCTTGGGCGATGCCCGCGCCGACCGTTTGCAGGCCTTCGCCCGGCGTGAGCAGGTGACCCTGAACACGGTGTTCGAAGCCGCATGGGCGCTCACCCTGGGCCGGTTCACCGGACGCAAGAGCGTGGCGTTCGGAATCACCGGGTCGGGCCGTCCCCTGGACGATGGCGGGATGCACGAGGTGCTCGGCCTGTTCATCAACACGGTGCCGCGCTGCGTCGAACTTGGTGGACGGCGTCCGGTCTCGGACTGGCTGCGCCGGCTCCAGGGCGAGGCCGCGGCCCTGCGGGACCACGATCTCGCCTCCCTCGCTGATATCCAGACCTGGGCCGGGAGGAGCGGACAGCCGCTCTTCGACAGCCTGCTCGTCGTCGAGAATTATCCTCTCGACGCCGTCGTCCGCGAGCGCAGCCTCGGCGGGCTGGAATTCGGTCCGGTGACGACGCTGGAGGCCACCGACGTCCCGTTGACCCTGTCGCTTCTTCTCGACGGCGCGCCGCGCCTCAACTGGAGCGTGGATCAGGCCCGGATTTCCCCGGCCGATATCCATCGCCTCAACGCGCAGCTGCTGCACATCCTCGACACCGTCATGGATGCGGCTGGCGCCCCCGTGGATACGCCCTCCCTCGTCCTGCCGGGGGAGATCGAGCAGGCCCGACGCCGGGCCGCCGACAGCCGCACGGCCCCCGTCGAACCCGCTATCCATCTGCGGATCGCGGAACACGCCATGGTGCGCCCGGACGCGGTGGCCGTCACCTTCGAGGGTGAGCGAGCGACCTATGCGGAGATCGAGACCAGGGCGACGCGTCTTGCCCGGCGTCTCGTCCGCGAAGGCGTGCGCCCCGGCGATCTCGTAGGGCTTTGCGCCGAACGATCGATCTCTCTCATCGTCGGGATCCTGGCGATCCTGAAGAGCGGAGCCGGCTATGTTCCCCTCGATCCGAGCTATCCGGCCGAGCGTATCGAGTTCATGCTCGTCGATTCCGGTGCCCGACACGTGCTCACCACCATGGGCCTTGCCGCGAGCCTGCCCGAGGGCGGCCCTCGGCCGATCCTCCTCGACGAAGCGGCGGCGACCGAGGACGGAGACACCCCCCTGCCGCCGGCGCCTCATCCCGATCAGCCGGCCTATGTGATCTACACCTCGGGCTCCACCGGACAGCCGAAGGGCGTCGTCGTCACCCATGCCAACGCTGCGCGCCTGCTGACCACCACGCAGGCTGATTTCGGCTTTGGCCAGGACGATGTCTGGACCCTGTTCCATGCCTACGGGTTCGACTTCTCGGTCTGGGAAATCTTCGGGGCGCTCTGCCATGGGGGGCGCCTCGTCGTGGTGCCGCGTGAGGCGACGCGAGCGGCGGATGCGTTCCTCGATCTCCTCGTCCGCGAGGGCGTCACGGTGCTGAACCAGACCCCCTCCGCCTTCCGGCCGCTGATGCAGGCGGCCGTCGCCCGCCCGAAAGGATTGGCCCTGCGCCACGTCGTATTCGGCGGAGAGGCCCTCGACGTCGCCGGACTGAAGCCCTGGTTCGACCGGTTCGGCGATGCGGTGCCGCGTCTCGTGAACATGTACGGCATCACCGAGACGACGGTTCACGTGACCTACCGACCTCTCGCCGCCGGCGACGCGCAGAGGGCGGACAGCCCCATCGGCGAGGCGTTGCCCGACCTGACCCTGCACCTCCTCGACGATTCCCTCGATCCCGTTCCCGACGGGGTGACGGGCGAGATCCATGTGGGCGGTGCCGGCTTGGCCCAGGGCTATCTCGGGCGCGCCGCGCTGACGGCCGAACGCTTCGTGCCGGACCCGTTCGGTCCGCCGGGCGGACACCTTTATCGCAGCGGCGATCTCGCCCTTCGCCGGCCGGACGGCACGCTTGCCTATCTCGGGCGGGCCGACGGACAGGTGAAGCTGCGCGGTTTCCGGATCGAGACGGGCGAGATCGCCGCCGCCCTGCGGGCGCAGGACGGTATCGCCGATGCCGCGATCGTGCTTCGCGAGACGGCGGGGGACAAGCAACTGGTCGCCTATGTCACCGGCACGCCAGTGGACGAGGCGAGCCTGCGTGAAGCCCTACTTCGCCGGCTACCGAGCCATATGGTCCCGGCCCATATCGTGTCTGTACCGTCCTTGCCCCTCACTCCGAACGGCAAGCTCGACCTTCACGCATTGCCCGCGCCGCTAACCCTCTCGCGAGCCTCGGCTGAGCCGGAGGGGGCGATGGAGGTCGCCCTCGCGGAGATCTGGCGCGAGGTGCTGGAGGTGGACGCGATTGGCCGCGACGACGATTTCTTCGGCCTCGGCGGCCATTCCCTCACCGCTGCACAGCTCGCCATGCGGGTGAAGCAGCGCCTCGGCGTCACCGTACCGATCCGCGCCCTGTTCGAAGCGCCGACCCTGCGCGGCTATGCCCTCGCGGTGACGTCGAACGAGACGGCGGGCGACGGACGGGACGAGGCGGACGACCTGTCCGACATGGACGCCCTCCTCGCCGATCTGGAGGCCTGAATGACCGCCCGCCCCGCCGACCAAGCCACACCCCAGGCGACCGATCTCAGCCGCCGCTTCGGCCGGCTCTCCGCCGACAAGCGCCGCGTCTTCCTCGACGCCCTGGCCTCCCGGGGCATCGATTTCGCCCGGTTGCCGATCGTCGCGCGGGAGGAGGATGCCGGCCCCGAGAGGGTCGCGCCCCTGTCCTATGCGCAGGAGCGGCTGTGGCTCATCGGTCGGATGGGAGGCGACGCCGCCCTGCTCCATATCGCGGGCGGGCTCGACCTCGTCGGGCCGCTCGACGGCGATGCCCTGGCGCGGGCCTTCGAAGCCCTGGTCGCGCGGCATCCGGCCCTGAGGACGGGGTTCCGTGCCGGCGAGAGCGACGGGGTCGAGGCCGTCACCCTGGCGGTGGTCGCGGCGAGCCTGCGGCAAGTCTCGCTCGAGACGTCGGATCGCGATATCGCAGAGGAGCGCCTCGCCGCCCTGTCCCGCGAGGAGGCCAGGCGACCGTTCGATCTGGCGGCACCGCCCCTGTTCAGAGCCGTGCTGGTTCGCATGGAGCCCGAGCGCCACGTCCTCCTCCTGACGATGCACCACCTCGTCTCGGACGGTCGCTCGGTGGAGATCCTGCTCGCCGAGCTCATGCGCGTCTATGCGGCGGGCGAGGCCGCCGGTCTGCCCGCGCTGCCCATCGCCTATGCCGATTACGCGCGCTGGCAGCGCGATTGGCTGGAGGCGGGCGAGCTCGACCGCCAGCTCTCCTGGTGGCGCGAGCGCCTCGGGGCCACCGAGACCGTGATCCCGCTACCCACCGACCGGCCCCGCCCGGCGGTTCAGAGTTTCCGGGGCGCGGCGGTGGATTTCACCCTCGATGCCGATGTGGCGACCGGGCTCGAAGCCCTGGCGCGGCAGGCCGGCGCAACCAGTGCCATGGTCCTCCTCGCCATCCTGTCCCTGGTCCTCCGGCGCTATACCGGCGAGGCGGACCTGCGCATCGGCATCCCTGTAGCCAACCGAAACCGGCCGGAGACGGAAGGGCTCGTCGGTCTCTTCGTCAACACCCTGGCGATCCGGGTCATCGTCGATCCGGGCGCGAGCGTCCTCGACCATGTGCGGGCCGTGCGCGACGCTATGGTGGATGCTCAAGGCCATCAGGACCTACCCTTCGAGCGACTGGTCGAAGCGCTCCAGACCCGCCGGACCGTGAGCCACACCCCCGTCGTCCAGGTGATGCACAGCCACCGCGTCGAGGGGCCGGGACGGTTCGAGATCGGCGACCTGACGGTCTCGCCCTTCGGACGCGGGACCGGCAACGTCCAGTTCGATCTCGTGCTGGAAACGGTGACGGAAGCCCGCGGGGCGCTGCGCGGATCGTTCGGTTACGCCCGCGACCTGTTCCAGCGGGACACCATGGAGCGGATGCGAGACGGGTTCCTCACCCTTCTGCGCGGTGCGGTAGAGGAGCCCGGCCGCCGTGTTGACGCATTGCCTCTGGTTCCGTTCGATGTGCTGTCGGATCTGTCGGCGCCCTACGCGGACGGGATGCCGCTGTCGGATGCGCTGGTGCCGGAACTCATCGGCGAGGCGGCCCTCGCCGATCCCGACGCGCCAGCGGTGGTCTGCGGGCCGCGCACCACCACGTTCGGCGAGCTCGACCGGGCGGCCAACCGTCTCGCCCACCGGTTGATCCGTGAGGGAATCGGCCCCGAGACCGTGGTCGCCGTCGCCCTGCCGCGCGGGCCCGACCAGATCGCCGCCTTCCTCGCCATCCTCCGGGCTGGGGGCGCCTTCCTGCCCCTCGATCCGGCCCAGCCGACGGCGCGCCTCGCCGCCCTTATCGAGGATGCCGGCGCCCGCCTGCTGCTCGCCCAAGCCGGCACCCTCGACGGGCTGGGCCGAGCCGGTCCGGGCGGCCTCGCGCGGCTCGACCCGTCCAGCCTCGATCTCTCCTCCGAGCCCGAAACCGCGCCGTCCCGCACGGCCCATCCGGACCAGCTCGCCTACGTCATCTACACGTCGGGCTCGACGGGCCGGCCCAAGGGCGTCGCCGTGGCGCACGGGCCCCTGGCCCGGCACGTGCGCGCCACCGGGGCGGTCTACGGCACGGGCCCGGAGACCCGCGAGCTCCATGTCCTGTCGATGAGCTTCGACGGGGCGCAGGAGCGCTGGATGGTGCCGCTGGCCTTCGGCGGCTGCGTCGTGCTCAAGCCGGACGGACTGTGGACCCCGCGCGAGGCGCTGGACGCCATGGAGCGCCACGGCGTCACCCATGCGGGCTTCCCCACCGCCTACATGCACCAGCTCGCGCTGGAGGCCGCCAGCGGCCCGCGCCCGAGCCGGCGCTCGTACAGCTTCGGCGGCGAGGCGCTGTCGCGGGAGAGCTTCGCCCTGATCGGCCGGGTGCTCGACCCGACCCTGCTGATCAACGGCTACGGCCCGACCGAGACGGTGATCTCGCCCCTCGTCTGGCGGGCCCGGGCCGGCGACGCGGTGGAGGGGGCCTACGCGCCGATCGGCCGGGCGGTGGGGGATCGCCGGGCCTACATCCTCGACGCGGCCTTGCAGCCCGTGCCGGTGGGCGTCACCGGGGAACTGCATCTGGGCGGTGACGCTCTGGCGCGGGGCTATCTCGGCCAGGCCGGGCAGACGGCGGACCGGTTCATCCCCGATCCGTTCCCGGACCTGTCGGGCCGGGAAGGCGGCCGGCTCTACCGCACCGGGGATCTGGCGCGCTGGCGGTCGGACGGGACGGTGGAGTATCTCGGCCGGGCCGATGCGCAGGTGAAGCTGCGCGGGTTCCGGATCGAACTCGGCGAGGTCGAGGCGGCGCTGCTGTCGCAGGAGATCGTGGCCGGCGCGGCGGCGGGCCTGCGCCAGGGCCCGGCGGGTCCGATGCTGCTGGCCTACGTCGTCACTGCGGCCGGGGCGGAGCTCGACCCCGCTGCACTCCGGGCGGAGCTCGCCCGACGCTTGCCGGACTACATGGTGCCGACCCGGATCGTGGCGCTGGATCGGTTACCGCTGACGCCCAACGGCAAGCTCGACCGCGCGGCCCTGCCGGAGCCCGAGCCGCTGACGGAGGCGATGAGCGGCCCCTCGCGTCCGCTCACCCCCACCGAGACCGTGGTGGCCGAGATCTGGGCCAAGGCGCTCGGCCTCCCCGCCATCCCGCCCGACCGGAATTTCTTCGAGGCGGGGGCGAACTCGCTCACCGCCCTGCGCGTGCTCACCGCCCTCGGCGCGGCCTTCCCGGAGCGCAGCCCCACCATCGCCGACATCTTCAACAACCAGAGCGTCGAGACTCTGGCCGCCGCGCTCACCGCCGATGCGGTCGGCACCGCGCAGGTGGTGCGCCTGCGGGCGACGGGTGACCGGCCGATGCTCTACTGCTTCCCCGGCCTGATGGTAAACACCCGCGAATACGCGCCCCTGGTCCGCCGCCTCGGGCCGGACCAGCCGGTCACCGGCTTCGTCTGCTACTCCCTCACCGACGCGCGCAAGAGCGTGGTCTCGGTGGAGGACATCGCCGCGCGCTACGCGGAAATCATCGAGAAGGAGAGCGCCGGACGCCCCTGCACCATGCTCGGCTGGTCCTGGGGCGGCGTCCTCGCCTACGAGGCGGCGCGGATGCTGGGCTCGCGCGTCGACCTCGGCTTCGTCGGTATGCTCGACGTCTGCGACATCGATGTGAGCTTCGCCGTCGGCGCCCTGCCGGTGCTGACGCCGGAGCATCGCCGCCACCTTCAGGAGAACGTCGCGTCCTGGCTGGAGCGCTCGCCGATGAGGGCCGATTGGGAGGACCTGTTCCGGCGCATGGACCCGGAACTCCACGAGCAGTTCCTCGCCTATGTGGCGGCCGCCCCCGACCCACTGCCCCTCGACGGGCCGGGCGTCGGCAGCAAGGAATACGAACTCTGGACCTTCGTCGACAACACGCTGCTGTACCGCCGCTACCGGGCGGACAAATTCGATTGCCCGATCCGGGTCTGGCTCGCCGGCCGCTCGGTGGAGCGCGGCCTCAACCATGTGGATTGGGGGCGCTATTCCAACCGGGTGGAACAGGTGACCGTGATCCCCGACGTCACCCACCGGGAGATCGTGGATTCCACGATGTTCCACGACAGTTTCGCGGCCTCGCTATGAGGGGCGCAACCGCTATCGCGTCATTCCGCGGACGCGTCGCCATGCGAGAACACCATCAGCGTCGGGCTCGCCGCCACGGTGAAGCCGAGGCCGGCATAGAGCCGCTCCACATGGCCGCTGGCCACGCATTGCAGCATCACCGTCTCGGCGCCCTCTCGTCTCGCCGTCTCGATCGCCGCCCGCGTGACCAGGGCGCCGAGACCGCGCCCGCGGCGGCTCGCGAGACTGCCGACATTGTAGAGGCCCGCGAGGCCTCCCGAGCGGTAGAGCGAGGCGCAGGCGACCGGGACGCCGTCCTCGCTCACCGTGAGATGATGCGCCTCCACCCCCTCGACCGGCCGGGCCTCCCGCAGCACCGGCAGGAACACCGCCTCGGCGATCGCGTTCACGCCCTCGTCGTCGTAGAGGCCGCGACAGACCGACAGATACGCCTCGCCGGGCGCGGCCTTCGCCTCCGCCGCGAGGGTCAGCCCGCCCGGCATGACCGGCGTCTGCGCCTGCCTGCAGTCGCGGACCATCCAGCGCGTCGGGAAGGCGGTCTGAAGGTCGGGATGGGTTCCGAGCCTCTCGCGGTCCCGGTCCTCGGTGACGAGAAGGGCCGGAAGGCGTTCGCGTTTCGCGGAAGCCGCCCGGACCCAGGACAGATCGGTGGTCTCCACGCCGACATTGAAGCCCGGTTCCGGAATGGCGGCGGACCAGAGGTAGCGTCCGCCATCGGGCGCGGTTTCGACATCCGAGACGTAACAGCCCGACTGCATCAGGCAATGGGCGTCGAGCATCTCGCGAAAGGCGATTCCCGTCATGCATTCTCCAAGAAGAGTCTCATAAAAATAAGGCTTTATGCAGCAAGAGTATCGATCGGTTCAGGCTGCGAACGCCCAAGAATATGGGGGTTTATTTCGATTTGTCCATATCTTAGTAGAGAACGAATTTATCTTGCAAATGGAATGATGAAAATCCGTGCCGGATATAGATGCGACTGGAAAGATTTACCTCGACATGGCAGGTCGACCGGATCTCTACCTGCCCGGTTCGAACGGCGCTCCGTCAGGCTCGCACCATCCCCTGCCTTGAAGCCACACCGACACCGGGACGCGGAGAGCCCGATCGCCCCAAGCTCACCCCTGGGTTGTGGGCATGGCGTGAATCCAATACAGGACCGAGTATCATGCTCATGATCCGGGTCGAGATCCATACTATACATGGTGGTTTGAACCGATGAAGGTGTCGGAATATTCAAGCGCTGCCTTGCGTTGCTCAGCCCTTTACGGTCATCGATCAAATCGAGGCTCGGCCTCATCTCGCCCCGCTCTCGTGGAGAACATCTCGTGATAGCCATGGCTTCCGAAGCCCAGGTCCGCCTCGCCGATGCCGGGCGTTACATCGCGGATCTGTGCGAGCATTTCCTCGAACACGACATCCCCGTGCTTCACGAGCCGGGACGCGGGAGGGTCGATTTCGATGTCGGGACCGGAACCCTCGTCGCCGCCGAAGGCCTGCTCGCCCTCAAGGCGGAGGCCGCCGACGAGACTTCCCTCGCCGTCGTCAAGTTCATGCTCGCCTCGCATCTCCAGGAGCTTCCCGGCGCCACGGACGCAGCCATCGTCTGGACCGGCGACGGCTGCGCCGACGAGACCATTCCGAGCCTGCGCGAGGTGACGGTCCGGCGCATCGTCGATCTCACGCCGCATATGCGCAGGGTCACCTTCATCGGCGCGGACCTGGCCCGCTACGACGCGTTCGACATGCATGTGCATGTCATCATCCCGCCCGCCGGCCATGCGCCGCAATGGCCCGTGCCGGGAATCGACGGCATCCCGGTCTGGCCGCAGGGCGACGGCGCGCCCTCCATGCGGACCTATACGATCCGTCGCATCGACGCGGCTGCGGGCGAGATCGACATCGACTTCGTCATGCATCACGACGCCGGTCCCGGCGCGTCCTTCGCGAAACGCGCCAAGGTCGGGGACGTGGTCGGGCTGCTCGGCCCCGGCGGCCGCAGCGTCGGCGCGGCGGAGTGGTATTGTCTCGCCGCCGACGAGACCGGCCTGCCGGCCATCGGTCGCATCCTCGGGCGGTTGCCGGGCCATGTCGGCGGGGTCGCGGTGATCGAGGTCGATGGGCCTGACGACGAGCAGGCGCTCGACCGGCCCGAGGGGGTGGAGCTGCGCTGGCTCCACCGCAACGGCGCACCGCCCGGCACGACCACGCTCCTGGCGGATGCGGTCCGGGCGATCCCGTTCCCGCAGGATCGCACGGTCTTCGCCTGGGCCGGCTCGGAATTCGATGCGTTCAAGGCCCTGCGGGCGCATTGGCGCAAGACCTGTGGCCTCACCCGTGACCAGCATCTCGCCGTGGCCTATTGGCGGCGCGGCGCCGACGAAGACGCCAAGGACGAGGATTGAAGCGTGATGTCAAAGAGCGTCATCCGAGGCGGCATGATTCCATGATGCTCGACCTGTCTCCCCTGCGGGCAAGCCGCGGGTTCCAGCTGCTCTATGCGGCGCGGGCCGCCTCGTTCCTCGCCTTCGGGGTGCTCGGCGTTGCCGTGAGCCTGCAGATGTACGCGCTCACGTCCTCGTCGCTGCAGGTGGCGTTCCTCAACGCGGCCGTCGCGGGCTCGATGGCGCTGGCGCTCATCGTCGGCGGCTGGCTCGCCGACAGTTACGACCGCCGCGCGGTCATGGTCTGGTCGCGCACGGCGCATCTCCTCACGATCCTGATCCTCATGGCCAACGCCGCCCTCGCGGCCCCGATGGTCTGGCCGATCTACGCGGCGGCCGTAGTCGGCGGCTCGACCTTCGGCTTCGGCATGCCGGCGATCATGGCCGCCACCCCGGCCCTCGTCGGGCGCGAGCACCTGTCGGGGGCCGCTGCGCTCACTGCCGTTGCGGCGCAGGCGGGCGCCATCGCCGGGCCGTTCCTGGCCGGGGCGATCACCGCCGGCGCGGGGCTCGTCGCGTGCTACGGCGTTGTCGCGCTCATCTCCGGCATCACGCCGATCGTGCTCGGGTTCCTGCCTCCGCTGCCGCCGCTGGCCGGCCCGTCCGCTGGAGCGCCCCTTCCCGTGCTCGCCGCCGACGAGGCCGGCTTCATGGGGGGCCTGCGCTACATCGCCCGCTCGCCCCTGGTGCTGAGCCTGCTCCTCGTCGATCTCGTCGCCCTGGTCTTCGCCGTGCCCTACGTGCTGCTGCCCGAACTCGCGACGCATGGGCTCGGCGGAGGGCCCGACAGTATTGGCCTGCTCTATGCCGCCCCTTCGGTCGGCGCGCTCTTCGGCGCCCTGGCCTCGGGACGGGCCGGCGCGAGCCCGTTCGCCGGGCGCTGGCTCGTGGCATGCGTGGCGATCTGGGCCTGCGCCTGCATCGCGCTGGGCTTCAGTGAGGGCATGGCTCCCGCCCTGTTCTGTCTCGCCACCCTCGGCGCCGCCGCGAGCCTCGCCGGCATCCTGCGCGCGGCCCTGATCCAGCGCGCGACGCCGGACGCGATGCTGGGCCGGGTGTCGAGCCTGTGGGTGCTGGAGGAGACGATCGGCCCGGCCCTGGGCGGCATGCAGGCGGGCACCACGGCCCATCTCGCCTCGGCGCGGATCGCCATGGCGGCGGGTGGCGGCCTCTGCCTCGCCGCCACCGCCGCCATCGCGGCGCTGACTCCCGCCCTGCGGGATGCGAGCCTCGCTCCGGAGGCGAAAAGGAAGGCCGACGATCTCGCCCTGGCTGCCGTCGATGCGCGTTAGAAGGGTCGTTGTCGGCTTGGCGGCCTGCTTCCTCGTGCTGGCCGTCTCGCCGGCGTGCGCAGAAAAGATGCCCGCGCAGCCGCGGGTCGCGGCCCTGGACTGGAGCGCCGTGGAACTCCTCCTCGGCCTCGGCATCGTGCCGATCGCGGTGACGCAGCCCGAGAACTACAACCGCACCGTGGTGGAGCCGGCGCTCCCCGAAGGCGTGGTCGATCTCGGCCTCGTGGTGGAGCCCAACCTCGAACTACTGGCGGGCCTGAAACCGGACCTCATCCTCGCCAACCCGATCCAGGTGGCGACGCAAGGGAGCTTCCTGTCGCGCATCGCCCCGACGGAGGCGGTCTCCATCGCCAATGCCGGGGGCGATCCCTACGAGCGGGCGAAGGCGGAGACCATGCGCATCGCCCTGCGTCTCGGCCGCGTCGATGAAGCCAAGGCCCTGGAAGCACGCACCGAGGCGATTCTCGCCGCGGCGGGGGCGAGCGCCTGCCCAGCCGAGAGGCACCCGACCTTCCTCGTCTGGATCGTCGATCACCGCAACATCGTGGTCTACGGCCGCACCAGCCTGTTCCAGACCGTGCTCGACCGCCTCCGCATCGAGAATGCGTGGACCGGCGCCAGCAACGCATCCGGCTTCACGGCGGTGGGGATCGAGCAGCTCGCCACCGGTCCGGCCGATGCCCGCATGGTCCATGTCGGGCCGATCCGGTCGGATGCGGCCAAGGCGCTGGCCGGAAGCCGGCTTTGGCAGACGCTGCCGGCGGTGCGCGAGCACCATGTCGATGTCGTGCCGCCGGTCTGGTTCTACGGTGGGCTGCCGGCCATCGCGCGCTTCGCCGAACTGATGACCGATCTCTCCAAGCGGAATTGCCCCCGTGGCTGATGCGAAACTGGCCGGATCGGGCTTGGGGGAATCGGTCTCGGCTGAACCAAACTTGGCTGAACTAGGCTTGGCCGCCCCCGCGCCGCGCCGCTCGCGGATCGGCGGAACATGGCTCCTCATCGGCGCGGTGGCCCTCGTGGCCGGGCTCCTCACCCTGCGCACGCTCACGGCCGACATGCCGCTCGGCCTCGCGCTGAAAGCCTTGTGGCGTCCCGACTGGACCGACATCGCGCAGGTCATCCTGCATGAGAGCGTGCTGCCGCGGATCGTCACCGCATGGCTCGCCGGCGCCGCCCTCGCTTTGTCGGGTCTGGTGCTGCAGCAGGTGCTGCGCAATCCCCTCGCCTCGCCCTCGACGCTGGGCATCTCGGCCGGGGCGCAGCTCGCCTTGGCCCTGGCCTCGCTGTTCGCGCCCGGCCTCTTCTCGCAGGGCCGGGAGGCCGTGGCGCTCACCGGCTCCGCCCTGGCGGTGCTCGCGGTCTTCGCGTTGGGGCGTGCCAAGGGCTTCGCGCCCCTGGGGCTGCTGCTGGCCGGGCTGGTGGTCGAGCTCTATTGCGGGGCGATCCAGACCCTCCTCGTGATCCTGCACCAGGAGCGGCTGTTCGGCCTGTTCGTCTGGGGTGCGGGCTCGCTCGCCATGAACGATTGGAGCGCGCCGGCCTATCTCGCGCCCCGCCTCGCCGTCGCCGCCCTTCTGGTGGCGCTGATGGCGAGGCCGCTCGCATTGCTCGACCTCGACGAGGCGAACGCGAAGAGCCTCGGGCTCTCCCTCGGCCGGGTCCGGTTCCTCGCCGTGGCCGTCGCGGTGGCGCTCGGCGGCTTCGTGGTGGCGGGGGTGGGCGTCATCGGTTTCGTGGGGTTCGCCGCGCCGATTCTCGTCCGCCTCACCGGCACGCGCACGCTGCGCGCCCGTCTCATCGCCGCGCCCCTGCTCGGGGCGGCCCTGATCTGGCTCACCGATTCCGTGGTCCTGGCGCTCGCCCCCATCGCACAGGTGCCGACGGGGGCGCTGGCCTCCCTCGTCGGCGTGCCGATGCTGCTCTGGCTGCTGCCGCGCCTGCGTGGCGTCGGCGCGCTGCATCGCCCAGCGGGCGGCGCCTCGGCGCGGCTCGCACGACCCTGGCGCCTGATCCTGGTCGGAGCGGTGTCGCTGGCCCTCCTCGTCTTCGTCGCGCTGACCCTCGGCCGCGACACGGCCGGCTGGCACTGGAGCCTCGGGGCCGGCCTCGAAGAACTGCTTCCCTGGCGCCTGCCCCGTATCGCCGCCTCGCTCGCGGCCGGCGCGATGCTGGCCATCGCCGGCACCCTGCTGCAGCGGCTCACCGGCAATCCCCTGGCGAGCCCCGAAGTGCTCGGGATCAGTTCCGGGGCCGCCCTCGGCCTCGTGGCCGTCACGATCGTCCTCGGTACGCCGGACCGGATGGCGCTGCTCGGCGCCGGCAGCCTCGGGGCCCTCGTGACCCTCCTGGCGATCGCGAGCCTCGGCCGCCGTGCCGACACCGTGCCCGAGCAGATGCTGCTGGCCGGCATCGGCCTCACCACCGGGTTCGGCGCGCTCCTCACCATCCTGATGATCAGCGGCGATCCCTCCGTGGTGATGCTGCTCGGGTGGACGGCGGGGTCCACGGCGCGGGTGGCGCCGGCGGATGCCGTCGCTGCCATCGCCATCCTCGTCCTCGGAGTCGCCTGCCTTCCCGCCCTGACCCGCTGGCTCGAGCTGCTTCCCCTCGGCGCTCCGACGGGCCGCTCGCTGGGGCTCGGCCTGCGCCGCAGCCGTCTCGTCATCCTGGCCTTGGCGGCGATCCTCACCACCGCGGCGACCCTGGTGGCGGGGCCGTTGAGCTTCGTCGGCCTCGTCGGGCCGCAGGTGGCGCGCTTGGCGGGCCTGACCCGGGCCGCGCCGCAACTCGCCGGTGCGGCCATCGCAGGGGCGCTGATCATGGTCGCGGCGGATTTCGTCGGACGGATGGCGTTCTTCCCCTACCAGCTCCCCGCCGGATTGGTGGCGACCCTCGTCGGCGGGCCGTTCCTGATGTGGCTGCTGGCCCGCCGTTGATCGTCTTTCGACAAGTTTTTTGCGGCGCTTGAATTGAATTGTTCCAAAGAAGGGTTGTGTTTCTTAGGCAACGCCGCCGCAACTTTTGTCATTAAATCTCAACTTTGACTTGCTGACAAAGACGCCGTGTGGATTCGTCTTGTCGAGACCCGATCTTGTTTTTGAATCGTTCTACGCGATGCATCGACAAGGAAATCTCGTTCTTTACCAATCAGGTCTGCGCCGTATTTCCGACGATCAAGGTCTTCCCTATGTCTGATGGCATGTTGCTCTCTTCTGGCACGTTCTCTCACAAAGCCGTGAGTGGCATGCGCTGCCTCGCCGGCGTCTCGACCGTGGCGCTGCTCGCCATGGTTCCCGCCCTGTGGAGCGGGGAAGCCTTCGCCCAAGCCGCTTCGGGCGGCACGGCGGCGGTGCAGCTCGATACATTGTCGGTGCAGGGCTCCGGCGCGGGTGTCGGCAGCGGCAGCACCAACGACAGCATCGTCGCGGCGAATTCCTACGTCGTGACGCGCAGCTCGTCCGGCACCAAGACCAACGCCAACCTGCGGGAGATTCCGCAATCGATCTCGGTGGTGACGCAGAAGCAGCTCGAGGATCGCGGCGCGCAGAACCTCGCCGATGCGCTCGCCTACACGGCCGGCGTCGTTTCCTCGCCTCAGGGCGAAGATGGCCGCTTCGACCAGCTCATCATCCGCGGCTTCGACCAGACCATCCGCGGCGTCTACCGCGACGGCCTGCGCTTGCCCGTCACCAGCTTCTCCGGCTTCCCGCAGGAGCCCTACGGGATCGAGCGCATCGACGTCCTGCGCGGGCCGACCTCAGGTCTCTACGGCCTGAACGATCCGGGCGGGCTCGTGAACTTCGTCAGCAAGAAGCCCCTCGACGTGCCTTTGCGCGAGATCTACGGCTCTTACGGCACCTACAACCGCAAGCAGTTCGGCTTCGACCTGAGCGGCCCGGCCAATCCCGAAAAGACCATCCTCTACCGGATCACCGGCTTCCTGCGGAACGGTGGCACCCAGGCCGATTACGTGGATCTCGACCGGGTCTACATCGCCCCGGCCGTCACCTTCCGGCCGTCGGCCGATACCAGCCTGACGCTTCTGGGCAATTACCAGAAGGATGTCTCGGGCGATAAGTACCGCTTGATCCCGCAATATTACACAAACGGGTCGAACCCGCTGAAGGCCAACCTGCGCGACCGCTTCCTCGGCGAGCCCGATTTCAGCCGGTTCAAGTCCGAGCGCGCCATGGCCGGCTACGAGTTCTCGCACCGCTTCGACAACGAATGGACCGTGCGCCAAAACCTGCGCTACGCCCATGCCAGCACCAACTACAACAGCATCTACCCGACCGGGCTGAACAATACGGCTTCACCGTCGCTCATCAACCGTTCGGCCCAGACCTGGCTGGAGGATTACGGCGTTTTCACCGTCGATACCCAGATCCAGCACGAGCACGTGTTCGACTGGTTCAGGAACACCGCCCTGCTCGGCATCGATTACAGCAACATCCAGAACAAGAGCGACCAGAGGGGCGGCCCGACCCAGGCCTTCTTCGATCCCAACTTCCTGCTCGGCGCCCCGGCGCCAGTGCTGGTCGGGCCGATCGACGTCCTCAACCCGACCTATGGCTCGGCCGTCGCCCCCCTGCAGAGGACGCTGTTGAGCCAGCTGTCGCAGGAGCAGACCGGCATCTACGCCCAGGATCAGGTGAAGTTCGGCAACGGTTTCCTGTTCAGCGCCAACGCCCGCTACGATTGGGTGAAGACGCGGACGGACGTGCAGAACCCCGCCCTGGATGCCGTGCGTACGACGCTGAACAGTATCGGTGTCGCAAACGCCATCCCGACCAATTTCGGGGTCACCCAGAATGCGGAATCGTATAGCGGCCGCGTCGGGCTGTCGTATCTCTTCGACAACGGCCTGACGCCCTACGTCGCGGCCGCGCGCTCGTTCAACGTGCTGCCGTTCTACATCCAGTCGAGCACGCCGAGCCCGATCGTCCCCATTGCCCCGGCCACCTACTCGATCGGCCCCGCCAAGCCCGAGATCGGGGAGACGGTCGAGGGCGGTATCAAGTTCCAGCCGCCCGGATCGAACAGCACGTTCCTCCTGTCGTATTTCGACACGAAGAAAACCAATGCGCTGACCTTCGATCCGACCGATCCGCTGCAGCAGGCCTATTACCAGACCGGCGAGATCGCGGTGAACGGCGTCGAGGTCGAGGCCACCGTGGAACTGGCCGAAGGGTTCCGCCTACTGAGCTCGCTCACCGCCCTCAACGCGCGGGTGACCAAGGATACGCCCCCGGACGCGCGGTTCGCGAGCACAGTCGGTAATCGTCCCATTCAAGTTCCGAACATCGTGATCTCGAACTGGGCCGACTATACCGTCCAGACTGGCGTGTTCCGTGGTCTCGGCTTCGGCTTCGGCGTTCGTTACATCGGCGACACGTTCGGCGATGCCGCCAACACCATCCGCGTGCCGGATTACTTCCTGATGGATGCGTCGATCCGCTATACCTACGACAACTGGCGCTTCCAGGTGGCCGCCAACAACCTCGCCGACCGGGTCTATGTCGGCACCTGCGCCCAACTCGGATATGTCGGCTGCAATTACGGTGACGGCCGCCGCATCACCGGCTCCGTCACCTACCGCTGGTAGGCGATACGCATCCGATGAGATCGGCCCCGGATCGAACGGTCCGGGGCTTTTCTTTTGGGCTATTGCCGTCACGTCGTTGACGCGGTCTCTCGCCCTCGACTAGCCTGACGATGACGGTTCCCCTTCGGGGGATCAAAAGGGAACGCGGTGAGGATCTTGCGTCCGATGCCGCGGCTGCCCCCGCAACTGTAAGCGGCGAGCCCATCATCAACACGTCACTGGAGGCTCCGGCTTCTGGGAAGACGATGAGAGGGCGTCGACCCGCGAGCCAGGAGACCTGCCGTCAGTCGTGGTCACACGCGAAACGCATCGGGCGGGGTGTCCTGGTGGGGTGTCGGGGCCTGCGCTCGCGTGGGGATCGGCTTCGTTCGCGGTGACGTGCCACTGCGCTGAGCCGCGCCTGCCGTTCGCCCGCGATGCCCGATCGTCCCTGTTCCTTCCGTTACAGAATCGCTCCACAGCTTGCCCTTGGCGAGACCGTTTGGTCCTCCGCGCAGGCATTTTGCCCGGTTCGACGTATTGTAACGTTATAACATACGATCTAGCAGAAGGGGCGCGGCATTCGGCCAGCGATCACTCCGGTTTGCCCAAACGAACATGCCCACACAGGTCACCAACCGCGCCCCCGGGCGGATATCCCCGGCCCGCGCCACCGCTTTCCTCGCGTCACTCCTCGGCTCGACCCTGCTCGCGGGCGAGGTCCGCGCCCAGGATTCCGTCAGCCAGAATGCCGTCACCCTCGACCAGCTCACCGTGGAGGGGAGCGGGGTCGGCCTGACTCGCGCCAACCCGGTCGGGCTCAACCTCTCGACCCCCTCCCGCAGCGCCAGTCGCCTCGGCCTGACGCCGCTGGAGACCCCCGCCAGCATCGATGTCATCAGCGGCGAGACCGCCCGAATCCGGGGCCAGAACACGGTGGTCGAGGCGGTGACGCAGAACGCCACCGGCATCACTACCATCGCGTCGCCCGGCAACGGCAACGGCGCCTTCTCCAGCCGGGGCTTCGCCGGCCCGAACTCGATCCAGCAGCTCTATGACGGCACGCGGCTGTTCGTGGGCGCCGGCACCGTGACCTTCCCGTTCGATACCTGGAACGTGGAGCGGATCGAGGTGCTACGCGGCCCGGCCTCCGTCCTCTATGGCGACGGCGCCATCGGCGGCGTGGTCAACGTGGTCTCGAAGAAGCCGAGCTTCACGCCGATCCATGCCGCCCGTGCCGCTACCGGGTCGGACGGGCTCGCGCGCCTCGCCGTCGATCTCGGCGGTCCCATCGGCGATGCGGTGGCCTACCGCCTCAATATCAGCGGCAACCGCGACGGCGGCTGGACCAGCCCGAACGGGGATTTCCGCAACCTCGCGGTCTCGGGCGCGCTGCTGTTCCAGCTCAACCCCGATCTCGCGGTGACGCTCAGCCACGATCTCGGCTACCAGGAGCCCGCGCGCTACTGGGGCACGCCGCTGGTCAATGGCCGGATCGTCCAGTCCCTGCGCAACAACAACTACAATGTCGACGGCGCGAAGATCTTCTGGGCCGACAACTGGACTCAGCTCAAGACCGAGTGGACGCCCAGCGCCGACATCACCATCCGCAACACCGCCTACCGGCTGCAGAGCCGGCGCCACTGGCTCGATGTCGAGCAGTACCGGTTCAATAGCGGTACTGGACGGATCGACAGGTCCGACTACCTCGAAATCTACCACAACCAGGAGCAGGTCGGGAACCGCTTCGACGCCGCCTTCAAGGGCAACCTGTTCGGCCTCCGCAACGAGTTCGCCATCGGGTTCGACGTCAACCACGTGGATTTCCGCCACACCAACAACTTCTCCAGCGCGGGCGGCGGCCTCGTCACCAGCGTCGATCCGTTCACCTACGATCCGGGCCTGTTCCCGGCCAATGGCTGCGCCAGCCCGGCCTATGCCACCAGCACCAACCAGGCTTCGGTCTTCGCCGAGAACCGGCTGATCCTCAGCGACCAACTCTCCTTCCTTACCGGCGTGCGTTTCGATGCGCCGACCCTGCACCGGCGCAACCTGCAGACCGGCGACACCTTCGCGCGCTCGTTCGAGGCCCTGAGCTACCGGTTCGGCCTCGTCTACAACCCGACGCCGGATTCGGCCCTCTACGTGCAATACGCCACCGCCACCGATCCAGTGGGAAGCCTCATCAGCCTGTCGCAAACGAACGCCAATTTCGATCTCTCCACCGGCGAGCAGATCGAGGTCGGGGCCAAGGGCCTCGCGCTCAACGGCGCCCTCGAATGGACGGTGGCGGGCTACCGCATCGTCAAGGACAACCTGATCTCGGCGGTGCCGGGCCAGCCCAATGTCTCGACCCAGGTCGGCCGGCAATCCTCGCACGGGGTGGAGGGGGCGCTCGCCCTGCGCCTGCCCGACGGCTGGCGCATCGACGCCAACCTCGCCTTGCTCCACGCGCAATACGACGAGTTCCGGGAGGGGGCGGTGTCCTATGCGGGCAACCAGCCCAAAGACGTGCCCGAGCGCGTCGCCAATGTCTGGCTCAATTGGGCCTTCGCCCGCGACTGGGAGGCGCGGATCGGGCTGCAGAATGTCGGCCGGGTCTTCAGCGACTTCTCCAACACCGCGCCGCGGCCCGACTACACCCTGGCCCATCTCGGCCTCGACCATCAGGTCACCCCGGCTTCGCGCCTGAGCCTTCGCGTCTACAACCTGTTCGACACAACCTACGCGATCAGCGGCAACGCCGTGGACGGGATCGGCACCAACTGGATCCTCGGGCGACCGCGCTCGTTCGAGGTGGCCTACAGCGTCGCGTGGTGAGCCTGTTCAAGCAGGGCAAGCGGTGGCTGGTCCTTGGCCATCGCTGGCTCGGCATCGGCACTGGGTTGCTCTTCGCCCTGTGGATCGGCTCCGGGCTGGTGATGCTCTATGTGCCGTTCCCGAGCCTGACGGTGACGGAGCGCCTCGCGCGTCTTCGCCCGATGGCGTGGGAGGCGGTCGCGGTCTCGCCGGACGAGGCGCTGGCCCAGTTGGGCGAGACCCGGATGCCCCGCAGCCTCGATCTGGAAATGCGCGGCGACGAGCCGGTCTACCGGATATCGTCCGGCGATGGCCGCCGCATCACCCTCTCGGCGCGGACCGGCGCGCCGGCGGGTCCGGTCGATGCCGAGGCGGCCCGGCGCCTCACCGGGGCCGGTCCCGGCGCGTCCGTGGAGGAGGTCGCGCGTGACCAATGGACGGTGACGGCGCGCTACGATCCCCTGCGGCCCTTCCACAAGGTCGCGTTGAACGACGCGGCCGGCACGGAGCTCTACGTCTCGCAAGGGACGGGGGAGATCGTCCTCGACACGACGCGGTTCGAGCGCGGCTGGAATTGGGTCGGTGCCGTCACCCACTGGGTCTATCTCACGCCGTTGCGTGCCCGCGCGGAGTTGTGGCGCGACGTGGTGCTGTGGCTCTCCGGCATCGCCGCCTTCACGGCGCTCACCGGCCTCGTCCTGGGGATCTGGCGCCTGCGCCTGAGGCGGCGCTACGCGCGAGGGCGCGTCACGCCCTATCGCGGGATGGCACGCTGGCACCATTTCGCCGGGCTTATCGGCGGGATCGGCCTCACCACCTTCATCCTCAGCGGCTGGCTCTCGATGAACCCGAACCGCTGGTTCACCTCCCTCGCGCCGCCCGCCGCCCTGCGCGAGGCCTATGCCGGGGCGGACAACCCTGTCGGCATCGAGACAGAGAGCCTGCGGGCGATGGCCGCCCATGCGCCCCTCGGCCTGCATCTCGCGCGGATCGGCGGTCATTGGGTCACGATGGGGCTCGACCGCACCGGCAAACGGGCGATCGGAGACGCACCCTCAACCGCTCGGATCGCGGCGGCGGCCGGTCTCGCGATGGCGGGTGCGAGGCTGGAGGGCATCGAGCGCCTGGATTCCCACGACCTCTACTGGTCGCCGCTCACGAGCGGGACGCTCCCCATCCTGCGCCTGCGCTTTGCCGATCCCGCCGCGACTTGGCTGCAAGTCGACCCGCAGAGCGGCGAGATCCTCAACCGGCTCGACCGCTCGGGCCGCGTCAACCGCTGGCTGTTCATGGCGCTCCACCGCCTCGACCTGCCGGTCCTCGTCGGCCACCCGCCGGCGAGGGACGCGGCACAATGGCTGCTCAACCTGCTCGCCGGAGCCCTCGTGATGACAGGGCTCGTCATCGGCTGGCGGCGGATCGGCCCGAAGGCCAGCGCGCATTCCCCTCTCCCCGCGCGCGGGGAGAGGGCCGCGACGACCCCGTCGTCGGCGCGGCAAGGCGGCAGCCGAGGGTGAGGGGGCGCGTCCGAACGGGCCACATCCGGAGAGACCCCCTCACCCTCGCCCTGCCGGGCTCACGTCGCCTCCCGACGAGGGGAGGACGACGTCCTCTCCCCGCCCGCGGGGAGAGGGGGAACCCCGCCTCTTTTGAATAGGGACGTGCCCTCAGACTGTTGGACTCGAAGGCCGGCGCGCATTCCCCTCTCCCCGCCCGCGGGGAGAGGGCCGCGTCTCCCCCTCGTTGGGGAGCGCGGCGAGGCGGCAGCCGACGGTGAGGGGGCGCGTCCGAAGGAGCCGCATCCGGAGATACCCCCTCACCCTCGCCCTGGCGGGCTCACGTCGCCTCCCGACAAGGGGAGGACGACGTCCTCTCCCCGCCTGCGGGGAGAGGGGGAACCCCGCCTCTTTTGAATAGGGACGTGCCCTCAGACTGTTGGACTCGAAGGCCGGCGCGCATTCCCCTCTCCCCGCCCGCGGGGAGAGGGCCGCGTCTCCCCCTCGTTGGGGAGCGCGGCGAGGCGGCAGCCGAGGGTGAGGGGGCGCGTCCGAAGGAGCCGCATCCGAAAACACCCCCTCACCCTCGCCCTGCCGGGCTCACGCCGCCTCCCGGCAAGGGGAGGACGACGTCCTCTCCCCGCCCGCGGGGAGAGGGGTAAACCGCCTCACCAACGGTGGAGAGTGCCCTATGACTGCCGGGCCGGAAGGCGCGTTCCCTATTGCTGCTGGGCCTGCTGCGATTGGCGCATGAAGCTGTCGGGCGTGCCGGTGCCGTCCGAGACGAAGCGGATGTCGCGCGGTTCGCGGCGGGGCGTGTCGACGGAGAGGAACACCATCGGCTCCTCCAGGATCTCCGGCACGGAATGCACCACGCCGCGCTGGAACATCACCAGCTTGCCCGGCCCAACCTCGACGGCGGGTTCGTCGGCGAACTTCATCATGCAGCGGCCGGAAAGAACGTAGAGATACTCGTCGCAGGAGGCGTGGCTGTGTGGCGGCGTCGGCGAATAGACCCGGAACACCCGCGCGCTTGCCGCCGGAACGTCGACGAACCGATGGTCGGCCACCATGGTGGAACAGGCCTCCGGCAGGGTCGCCACGGCGGCGGCGACGTCGAACACCGCATGGGCGGCCGTGCTGGAATGTGTCGGGTCCTTGTCCATCGCGCGTCCTGGGGCTGTCCGTCTGATTGCCGGCGCAGGATACCCGCTTTTCGCGCCCGCCCCAACGACGATGCCGCGATGCGCCCCAGGAAGACCGGCCCGCCCCCTCAGGCGGCCCGCACGGTCGCGAGGAAGCGGGCGACATCGGTGCCGAGGCGGTCCGCCTGACGGGACAGTTCGGCGGCGGCCGAAAGCACCTGGCTCGCCGCCGCGCCGGTCTCCTCGGAGGCCTGGGCGACGCCGCCGATATTCGCGGTCACTTCGCTCGTTCCGCTCGAGGCTTCCGCGACGTTGCGGACGATTTCCTGGGTCGCCGCGCCCTGCTGCTCCACCGCCGCGG
This sequence comes from Methylobacterium sp. CM6247, assembly GCF_054817925.1. Classification (NCBI taxonomy): domain Bacteria; kingdom Pseudomonadati; phylum Pseudomonadota; class Alphaproteobacteria; order Hyphomicrobiales; family Methylobacteriaceae; genus Methylobacterium; species Methylobacterium sp. CM6247. Next base: position 967,558 of record NZ_JBTXKX010000003.1, on the reverse strand, counting down.
CGATGCTGGTCGCCACGACGTCGATTTCGCGGATGCGGGCGGTGATGTCGCCGATGGCGCTGACCGCCTCGCCGGTCGCCCCCTGGATCATGCCGATCTGCCGGCCGATCTCGTCGGTGGCCCGTGCGGTCTGGTTGGCGAGTTCCTTGACCTCCGCGGCGACCACCGCGAAGCCGCGACCGGCCTCGCCGGCCCGCGCCGCCTCGATCGTGGCGTTGAGCGCCAGAAGATTGGTCTGGCCGGCGATCTGCGAGATCAGGACGACCACGTCGCCGATGCGGGAGACCGAGCCGTCGAGCGCCTGGACGAGGTCGGCCGTCCGGTTCGCTTCGCTGACCGCCCGGCGGGCGAGCTCGGCCGAGCCGTCGACCTGCCGGCTGATCTCGCTCACCGAGGTGCCGAGTTCCTCGGCCGCCGCCGCCACGGTGCCGACATTGGCCGCCGCCTCCTCGGCCGCCGCGGCGACGCTGGTGGATTGGGCCGCCGTCTGCGTCGCCGTGGCGCTCATGCTGCGGGCGGTGGCCTGAAGCTCGGTCGCCGAGGACGAGACCGTGGCGACGATGCCGCCCACCGCCGCTTCGAGTTCGTCGGCGAGACTAAGCATGGCCTGCCGCTGCCGGGCCGCCACCGAGGCCGCCAGACGCTCCTGCTCGGCGCGATGCAGCCGGCGCTCGACGACGCTGTCGCGGAAGGCTTCCGCCGCCTTCGACAGTGTCCTGACCTCGCGCGGGCCGCCCTGGGGCACGGCGACATCCTCGTCCCCCCGGCCGATCGCATCGAGCACCGAGGCCATCCGGGTCAGCGGCCGGGCGATGGCGCCGCCCAGCCCGAAGGCGAGGCCCACGGAGAGCAGGAACGTGGCGAGGCCGGCGACCAGCCAGGCCAGCAGCGCGCTCTCCGCCCCCGTCCGGTTCGCAGCGGCGGCGGCGACCAGATCGGCGCTCAGGCGGTCCTCGACCCCCTTCAGGCCGTCGATCCGCTTCGACGCGAGCTGGAACCAGAGCGGCGCGTCGCGGAAGGACAGCGTTTCGCCCAAAGCCGTATCCAGCGCGAGGTTGCGCAGGCGCGCCGTCTCACGGGAGGCCTCGGAGGCCTCCACCGCGTCGAGCAGAGCCGCCTGGTCAGCCTCCGCTCCGGCGCGGAACCGTGCCTCGGCGGAGCTCTGTCCGCCACCCAGGCCGGCGAGCCGGACGAGGGCCGGCTGGTCGAGGCGACCCGCCGAGAAGGCGGCGGCCCCCGCCGCGCGCTCCTGTCCCGCCTGCTCCTTCAGGGTGAGGAAGGCCGAATAGGCCGAGGCCCGCCGCGCGATGGCGGCATTGCCGACGAGACCCGCCATCTCGCGGACGACGGCGAGCCCTTCCGAGACCAGTCCGGTATAGAAGGCTGCGGCTTGCGGCCCGGTCAGTTCCAGCGCGTCGATGCGACGGCGCTGGTCCGCCAGCCGGGCCAGATCCTGTTCGAGCGCCTGCCGGTGGCGTCCGAAGGCCGGATCGTCCAGGGCCGCTTTCACGTCGCGGATGCCGGCATCGGTCCGGCCGCGCTGGGCCGCGAGTTCGGGCGCGAACTGGCTCCCCGTCGAGCCGATGAACAGGCTCGACGCGCCGCGCTCGCGCTGGACCTCGTGCAGGAAGGCGCTGATCCGCGTGGCGAGGCTGGCCAGCGCCTCGACGCGGATCATCTCGTTGCGCTGCGTCGCCCGGTCAGAGACCGCGATCGCCGTCACGGCTCCGAAGGCGAGACAGGGTGCCAGGGCGACCGCAACGATGCGGGCGCGGAGCGTATTGAACCATCTGAAAGACATGCTGGCACCCTGATCTGCCGAGATGGCTCGATCCACTCGGCGAGAACGCATAAATAATGTTAAAGAATGTTATATACTTGAGGAATGAGTGCGGTCGATTGTGTGGAGACCGGTGCGTGCAGGCCTCCAAGTCGCACAACCGATCCACTCCCCCTTGTGCGGGTTGATTTCCTGCAAAAAATGCTTTGCGGATGGCTTCCTGGCCGGATGTCGATCCTCTCGGGAAAAGGCCGACACCGTCGTCAGGTCGTCCCTCCTCTCGGCTTAAGCGCCTCGGCCATCCGTCTCACCGTCGGTATGACGGCACGCTCCGGCACGCAGGCATAGCCGAGAAGCAGCCCCTGCTCGGCGCGCGCCGGATCGGCGAAATGCGGCGAGAGCGCCGTCGTGGCGATGCCGGCACGCGCGCAGGCTTCCACCGCCGTGAGATCGTCGAAGGCCGCCCCGGCCGGGGGCCGGCCCACCAGATGCATGCCGCCGTCGCGGGGCGGCACCTCCAGCAGCCCGCCGAGGAGATCGCGGCCTGCCGCCACGAGGGCGGCCTGTCGCTGCCCGTAGAGACGCCGCGTCCGGCGCAGATGCGCGCCGAAATGGCCCTCGTCGATGAAGCGGGCGAGCGCGCCCTGTCCGAGGATCGAGGCGAAGCCGCCGCTGCCCGTGAGGGCGCGGCGGACGGGCTCCACCAGGGTTTCCGGCAGGACGAGGTAGCTCATCTGCAGAGCCGGCATGAGCACCTTGGAGACGCTGCCGACATAGAGAACGCGTCCGGCCCGGTCGAGGGCGTGGAGCGGTGCCAGCGGTCGCCCGGCATAGCGGTACTCGCCGTCGTAATCGTCCTCCACGATCCAGCCACCCTGCGCCTCCGCCCAGGCGAGGAGGGCGAGGCGGTTCTCCAGGCTCATCGTGGCGCCGAGGGGATGGCCCTGGGCCGGCGTCACCACCGCCAGTCGCGCTCCGGGATCGATGGACCGCGCCCGCGCGATCGAGAATCCCGCCGCGTCGCAGGGCACCGGGACCGTGCGCAGGCCGGCGGCGCGCAGGGCGTGGGCGAGACCGGGAAAGCCCGGATCCTCCAGATAGGCCGCCTCGCCGGGCTCGAGCAGAAGCTCGGCCAGGAGGCGGAGGCTCTGGCGGATGCTGCTCGTGACGATCACCGCCTCCTCGTGACAGGCGACCCCGCGCCCGGCCGACAGGTAGGCCGCCAGGGCCCGGCGCAGGCGCGGCTCGCCCAGGGGATGGAGCAGGCTGGGAGGGCCGGCCCGCCATTCGGCCTGGAGCAGGCGCGCCCAGGTTTCACGTGGAAACGCATCGAGGGCGGGACGGCCGAGGGCGAAGGCGTCGGGGATCGGAGGGGCGTCCCCCCGTGCCGAGGCCATGGCGGCCCCGCGGCGCGAGAGCACCGCCGTCGCGGGCGAGGGGCGGGCGGGGGAATCCGGATTGCGTGGGGCCAGGAGGTCGTCGGGCAGGGTCTCGGCGACGCGGGTGCCGGAGCCCGCACGCGTGGTGAGGTAGCCCTCGGCGACGAGCTGCTCGATGGCGAGGAGGATCGTGCCGCGTGCGCAGCCGAGATCCTCCGCGAGGCTGCGGGAGGAGGGCAGGCGCTCTCCGGGCGGCAGGCGGCCAGACAGGATCGCGTCGCGCACGGCCTCCCGCACGCGCCCGTGCAGGCTCGTCTCCACTCGACGGGGCCCGCCGGCCGGCGGCGGGTCGAGGGCGAGTTGGAGAGGAAGGGGAGGGCGGCGCCGGGTCGTCGTCGAACTGGTCCAGTCGGGATGCGGAAACTGGATCTTCCGCATGATCTGCTTCGCGTCAACAGAGGCGGCGAACACCACGCCGCGCCGAGGATCATCATGTACGAGCCGCCCCATTTCCGGAGCGACGATCTCGAAGCCCAGGCCGCCCTCATCCGCGCCTGTCCGCTCGGCCTGGTGGTGAGCGCGGGAGCCGGCGGGCTGATGGCCAACCCGGTCCCGTTCCTGCTCGACCGCGAGGTGGGGGAGGCGGGCACGCTCCGGGCGCATCTCGCCCGCGCCAACCCGCACTGGCGCGACCTCGACGGGCTCGCCGAATGCCTCGTCGTGTTCCAGGGGCCCGACCGCTACGTCACGCCCTCCTGGTACGCGACGAAGCGCGAGACGGGGAAGGTCGTGCCGACCTGGAACTACGCCACCGTGCAGGCACGGGGCCGCCCGCGCGTCATCGAGGACGAGGCCTGGCTGCGCCGGCAGATCGACGACCTGACGCGGATGCGGGAGGCGGGGCGGGACGCACCCTGGGCGGTGGCGGACGCGCCGCCGGCCTTCACGGCGGCGCAGATCAGGGGGATCGTCGGCATCGAGATTCCGATTGCGCGGCTCACCGGCAAATGGAAGGTCAGCCAGAACCGCTCGGAGGCGGACCGGGCCGGCGTCGCGGCGGGCTTGCGCCGGGATGCGGGCGGCGACGACGCGATGGCGGATCTCGTCGACAGAATGGGACAGCGGGCATGAGCGAGCACGTGAACCGTTACGGCCAGCCGATCGGCCCCGCCCTCCCGGACTGGAGCCCGCCGCCGCCCCCGCCACGCGAGGCGTTGCAGGGCCGGTTCTGCCGGATCGAGCCTCTCGACGCCGAGCGCCATGCGGGCGACCTCTTCGGCGCCCTGGCGTACGACCCGGCGCGCTGGACCTACCTGCCCGGAGAGCCCCCGGCGGACGAGGCGGAGTATCGCGCGCGACTGGTCGAGATCGCCCGGAGCCGTGACCCGATGCATCATGCCATCCTGGACGCCGCCACCGGCCGCGCCCTCGGTCTGGCGGCCTATCTCAGGATCGAGCCGGCCCATGGCTGTATCGAGGTCGGCCATCTCCAGTTCGGCCCTGGCCTCGCCCGGAACCCGGCCGCCACCGAGGCGATGGCCCTGATGATGGCCCGCGCCTTCGACCTCGGATATCGCCGCTACGAGTGGAAATGCGACAGCCTCAACGCGCCCTCCCGCGCGGCGGCCCTGCGCTACGGCTTCACCTTCGAGGGCATCTTCCGCAACGCCATCGTCACCAAGGGCCGCTCCCGCAACACGGCCTGGTTCGCGGTGACCGATGCGGACTGGCCCCGCCTGCGGGAGGCCTTCGCCGCCTGGCTCGCCCCGGAGAATTTCGACGATGCGGGGCGCCAGAGGCGGAGCCTCGCGGCCCTGCGGGGGTGAAGCCCCTGAAGGCTCCCGTCGATCGCCATCGAGAGATCCAAAACCTCGCGGGTGACGCCAGCCGGCTCCCTCCGAAGGCCGGACATCGAACCGCATCCACATCCCGGCCGGTTCCACCCGCTCGAACCGGTCCAAAGCCGACCGGCCCGTCATTAACCCCTCGTTGAAGAAGCGCACCCTACGGTTGAGGAAGATCAGGCTGATTCCCCATCCGAGGAGGCGAGATTGATCAAGACCGATGTCAATCGCTACGGCGCAACCCAGATCACGCTGGCGCAAGCGCTACGGAGCGAGCCGGCGGATCCTGCCAAGACCTCGGCTCCGAGCGGGGACGAACCGCGAACCGCGGGGCCTGCCGTGGTGCTGTCGCTCTCGCCCACGGCGAAAGCCGCAATGGACCGCCTGAAAGGCGACGACGGGGCGAGCCCGGCGATCGCATCGAGACTGAAGTATGCGGATGGTGTGCCGCTCAGGCCGGAAGCTTGGCTTGACACGACGGGCATCGAGAAAGCAGCTGAGGAAAGCAGCGCTCTCTTTCTAAGATTTTCCGAACTATTTTCGCAAAAAGGAGAGGATCACAGTAAGTTTTCGGAAGTTCTTCTTGCAAAAGAGTTGCTTTCTGAAAATGTTCAAATGTATAATAGATATTTAACCATCAAGCCAGTGCCAGCCGTTGTTTTGGAGGGTAAAGAGAAGGAGGCTGCTCTCAAGATAGCCAGTGATCAAGGCCTCTCCATTGGAGGATACGATACGCTCGGGTTCGGTGACGAAAACTATGTGTATACGGTTTACAAGGACGGGACGGTAACAAGGAACGACGGTGATACTCCAACGTCCGAGCAAAGTAAGCAGCAAACCCTCGAATCGCTAAAGAAATGGATCGACCTCGCGCAGACCGACACCACTGACTACGACAAGCGCACTGCCGTTAGAGACAAGGAGCTGGCGGAGCTCACGGCTGTCCTGGGTCTTTTTAAGTCCGCCGGAAACTGAGATCGGTCCGGCAAGCGTCGCTCGCCGGACCGGAAGGTTGGGTGGTTACCCAAAAAGGTCATACAGATTGAGGATCTGCGTCGAGTCCTTGTTTGCGATGTAGTCGACGCTGTCGGCCGAACTGAACCACTCGTTGACGACGACCGCATGGCTCAAGTCTGCATCGTCTGGAGCGGCGAAAATCAAGTCGTTTCCGTTCCGCAGGAAGTCCAGCGTGCCGAGGTCCGTCACGTTGCTGAACAGCAAGAGGTCGAGGGCTCCGGCCGAGTCGTCGATGACAGTGAGTCCGACGCCGTCGTAGGAGAAGCTATCGTCGCCTGAACCGCCGTAAAGGGTGACAGAGCCAGATGACGTGTCCAACAACGCGTCGTTGCCCGCTCCTCCATCCGCCTCGCCGCTTGCCGTATCGGCGAAGATGATCAGATCGGTTCCGTCTTCACCAAGGAAGAAGTTCACGCCGGACGTGTCCGACATCGTGTCGGCACCCGAACCTCCCGCGACCTGATCGTTCCCGGCGCCGCCATGGATCGTATCGCGCTATCCACCGGGAGCACATGCGAGGAACGAAACCTAATAAGGGCCGCCGGACAGTCAATTTGCCGTCCGTGTCCTCGAGACAATCCGGATCACTTCATCTTCGCTGGACGTGACCCGCCGCATTCCAAGGTCAATCCAGTCATCGAGAGGCTATTCATTGTCCAGCCTGCGTGATTAACATCGGTGAAAACCAACATAATATACGAAATGGAATGTCATTCTAGCTGCATCATATGTTGTTGCGCCACAAATCGATTTTGGATCGGATATCTATTAGTTAGGCACATCGTTCCACGGGCTTGAAATCCTTCCTGCGCTTTAGGGAGACGTTCCATGAAAGCACTGGTTTGGCACGGGACCCAGGATATCCGCTGCGATACGGTTCCGGATCCCAAGATCGAAGATGATCGAGATGCGATCATCAAGGTAACCGCTTGCGCGATCTGCGGTTCGGACCTGCACCTCTACGACCATTTCATGCCCGGCATGGAGAAGGGCGACGTCATGGGCCACGAGTTCATGGGCGAGGTCGTCGAGACAGGCAAAGGCGTCAACGGTGCGCTCAGAAAAGGTGAGCGCATCGTCGTGCCCTTCACGATCATCTGCGGCGAGTGCGACCAGTGCAAGCGCGGTTACTTCTCCGTCTGCGAGCGCACGAATCGCAACAAGGACATCGCCGACAAGGTTTTCGGGCACACCACCGCGGGCTTGTTCGGGTACACCCATCTCACCGGTGGTTACCAGGGCGGCCAAGCCGAATACGTCCGCGTGCCGTTCGCCGATAAGACGCACATCAAGGTGCCCGAGAATCTCAGCGACGAGCAGGTGCTGTTTCTCGGTGATATCTTCCCCACCGGCTGGCAAGCGGCGGTGCAGGCCGATATCCAGCCGACCGATACGGTTGCAATCTGGGGTGCCGGCCCCGTCGGTCAGATGGCACTGCGCTCCGCCCTTCTGCTCGGGGCCAGACAGGTAGTCTGTATCGACAGCGTACCCGAGCGCCTCGAGATGGCGCGCGCCGGCGGTGCGATCACCATCGACAATAGCCAGGAAAGCACGGTCGAACGATTGAACGAGCTGACGAGCGGCAAGGGCCCGGAGAAGTGCATCGATGCCGTCGGCATGGAAGCGCATTCCCCCCGCGCCCTCGAACACGCCTACGACCGGCTGAAGCAGGCGGTGATGCTGGAGAGCGACCGCGCTGCAGTGCTGCGCGAGATGATCTACGTCTGTCGGCCCGCCGGAATCCTCTCGATTCCGGGCGTCTATGGCGGGCTCGTCGACAAGATGCCGATGGGAGCCCTGATGAACAAGGGTCTGACCATCCGCACCGGCCAGACCCACGTGAATCGGTGGACGGACGACCTCGTCAAGCGCATCGACGACGGGCAGATCGATCCCTCCTTCGTCATCACTCACCGGGCCAAGCTCGAACAAGGGCCGGAGATGTACAAGACCTTCCGTGACAAGAAGGACAACTGCATCAAGGTGGTGCTCAGACCCTGATTGTGTCCCCGGCCCGTCTCGCCGGGACGGGCTGGCTTGGCCCCACTGCGGCAGGGAGGACGTCCGCATGTCTCACCGCGACCAGAACCGCGCTTCCGGGCGCTCGACTCTGCCGAGCTATCTCGTCTCGGAGCCGCGTCGAAGACCCGATCCCGGGACCAGGGAACTCGCCCGCGGGTTGGGTTGGTTCTCGGTCGGCCTTGGGCTGACCGAAGTGGTGTGTGCCGACGCCCTGGCTCGCTGGCTCGGGATGCCGCGCGCCGCTCCGGTCATCCGAGCCTACGGTGTGCGCGAACTCGTGCAGGGCGCCGGGATCCTGGGCTCGCATGATCCGACCCCTTGGGTGTCGGCCCGCGTCGCAGGAGACGCCCTCGATATCGCTACGGTTCTGCCCGGGCTCGATCCGCAGAATTCGCGCAAGGACAACGTGTTGATCGCCCTTGTGGCACTCGTCGGCGTCACGGCCGTCGATGTGATCTGTGCGCGGAGCCTTTCGGAAGCACCCCTTGCCCCGTCCGACAAGGTCCGACGCGATTACCGCCGCCGGAGCGGCTTCCCACGGCGTCCCGAGGCGATGCGGGGCGCGGCCCGTGACTTCAAGCCGCCACCCGACATTATCGGCCCCGAGGCGATGCGTCCCTGGACGCTCACGAACGCCTGAACCCGTCCTACGGTCTACGGAATGCTGCCGCTCCGGGTCGAACGCAGCCCCGAGGGGCGGAGAACACGCACACGGTTACGCCCACCCACAGGTTCCTCCGTCACCCTGCTGACGGGCAAACAGCTCCCCCCAACCTCCACCCTGAAACGAGTTGATCTCGGCTGCAATGTAAGGAAGAAGAGAGCCTATCTTTTCCGAGTGCAGGCTCCGGGTGTTCTCATGAAATACTTATTAGTATCCAATGAGAGCTTTGGCCTCACCATCATCCGGCGGGTTTGATCGTGGGCGAACATCACAAGCACGCGTCGGTCGGGGTCGCGCAGGCGATCTTCGATGGGATGCCGTCCGCCGACCGGGCGAAGGTCGAGGCGGAGGCCGCGACCAAGGGCGTGAGCGCCCTGGAGATCGTGCGCCAATCCCTCGACATTTTGATCTCCGATGCCAAACCGGCGACCGCTGGCAGCGGAACGGGTCCGGTGCAGTAAGGGCCGTCGCGTCATGGTTCGGCCACGGCCGATGACCGGCCGCCCCGGTCTCGTCGCGGGGGCGCTCCTGCTGCTGGCGGCCCTGTCCGGCCCCGCGCGGGCGCAGCGGGTCGAGGACGGGTCCGACGCCGTCATCGGCAAGGCCGTGGCGGCGACGATTCTCGGCATGGTGGGGGAGCGTTTCGGCGCGCTCGACCCGAAGGTGACGGCGTTGCGCAAGGCGGAGGGCGGCTGGATCTGCGGCTCGGTCAACGTGAAGAACCGGGACGGGCTCTATATCGGCGAGCGCGGATTCGTGGCCGATCCGTCGAGCGCGTTCTTCGGCCGCGTCCCGGAGGGGCCGGAACTCCTCAACCCGCGCGCCGAGGGGTTCCAGGCCCTGGAGCGGACCAGGCAGCTGTACTTTACCCATTGCCTGGATTGACCCTCGCCGCGAGGGACCACGGGGCGTCCCGAATCCGCCGGGACCGGCGACACCAAAGCCGGGCCTCGCCGTTATCCCCCCATGATGATGGACACGCCCCGCCTCGGTTTCTGCTGCAATTTCGTGCTCGACGACGATCCTGCCAGCTTCAAGACGCTGAAGGCCGCCCGCGAGGCGACGCTTCACATGAACCTGTCGCACACCACCATGAGTCATCTCGACAAGCTCGCGCCGTCGGCGCGGCGGGCCAAGCTCGAGAGCCTCGCCCGGCACAACCTCGCGGCGCTGGAGCGGCAGATCGCCTGGGTGGCGGCGCGGCCGCCCCTGGAGCGCCTGCTGCGCATGGCGAGCAACGTCCTGCCCGGCTACACCCACGAGGTCGCGCGGGCGATCTATGCCGAACCCGAGATGGTCGCCCTCGTGGAGGCCGGTCTCGCGCGGGTCGGCGAGCGCGCGCGCGAGGGCGGCGTGCGCCTCAGCTTCCATCCCGGGCCGTTCTGCGTCATCGCCTCGCGCAACCCCAATGCCGAGCGCAACGGCATCTCCGAACTCGAATACCATGCCGAGTTGATGGCGATGATGGGGTATGGCGCCGGCTGGCACCCGCATGGCGCCCATATCAACATTCATGTGGGCGCCCGCGACCCCGGCATCGACGGGTTTCGCGCCAGCCTGCCCAAGCTCTCGCAGACGGCGCGCGACCTGCTGACGGTGGAGAACGACGAGAACGCTTTCGGCCTCGACACGGTGCTGGACCTGGGCGACCGCGTTCCGGTGGTGCTCGACCTGCACCACCACTGGGTCCAGAGCGGCGGCGTCTATATCGAGCCCGATGACGAGCGGATCGCCCGCATCCGCGACTCCTGGCGCGGCGTGCGCCCCATCGCCCATATCAGCCTCTCGCGCGAGGCCCTGCTGGAGGGGCACGACCCGGACACGCTGCCCGATTACGCCGCCCTGGTGGGAGCCGGGCACAATTGGCGCGACATCGCGGCCCATTCGCACCTGATGGGCAACCGGGCGCTCAACGCCCTCGTGGCCCGGCACCTCGCCTGGGCCGATTTCGAGATCGAGGCGAAGGGCAAGAACCTGGCCTCCACCGGCATCGCCGCCGAGATCTTGCAGGTGGAGGGCTTTGCGGGCGCCAGCGCCGCGGCTTGAGGCGAGGCCTCGCCGCGCGGGGATTTGGCTCGTCCCATACCAGACCTCGATGAGCTTGACTCATCGAGGTCTGCCCGCGCGACGGCGCGGCGGCGGTCGTCCGCCGGATCTCACTGATCCTGACCTATAGGTCAGGATCAGTGAGGCTTGGTATCAGCGGCGCGTCGGCTTCTGCATCTTGACGACGGTGCTCTTGGGGCGGCCGATCGGCTTCAGGGGAGCCTTGGCCTCCAGGGCGGCGCGGGCGAGGTCCTGGGGACGCGGCGCGCCGTTCGCGATCCGCATCAGGGCCTCGGCCATCTCCTCGATGGTCTGGGCCGCCTCGCCCTCCAGCGTCTCCTCCGCCCGGATGCCGGGAAGTTCGGGCGCGATCTCCTCGGCGGCTTCGCGCAACTGTTCGATCAGCTCGGCCGGCGAGTAACGGGAGGGAGGTGCATATGCCATTCCGCGACCATGGCAGCAGCCGGCGGCCTCGACAACCGGCCCGCCGGACCGAGGGTCGATCTCGCGGGAAGGACGGGTTTGCCGTGGACGGTCCCGGGCCGGGATCGCAGACTCACGGTTTCCATCGGTCGAATTCTGATGTCGAGGGCCTGATCACAGATTCGCTTCGGGCGGCAAAAGGATGTCGGCGGCGCGGCGGCAAGCGGATCGTCCGACTCCCACCCGAACCCGCCGGAGAAGCCGACATGCGGTGTCGCCCGAAGCGGTTCTCCGGCCGGGTTGCGACGCTTTTACGCTCCACGGACCACCGACGTGCATTTCGGTTGCCTCATCAAGGACTTCATGCCTAACGTCGTTGCTTCGACGGGTCGGGTGACGAAGGATTTGGCTCGTTGGGTGCAGATGACACGACGGCTGAACCGGGCCTGCCGTATTTCTGCCTGACGACGTCGGGCTTGCCACCCGGAGAGGCCTTCGAGCGGTGGCGCACGCTCCTGGCGCCGATGTACGAGGTCAGTCCGACGACGCGCTCCGCCGTCCTGCCTTTCGGCACCAACATCGCGTACCCGATCGACGACCTCGTCGCTCATCGCACCCTGCTCTCGACCCAGCGGCTCCAGCGCGATCGCCGACGTGTCGATGCCGGGTCCGACCAGTACACCGTCCAACTCTACCGGTCCGGCCGATTTCAGGGCACCGTCGCGGGAAAAGCGATCGCGGCCTCGGCCGGCACCGTGACCTTCATCGGCCGCCGTCACCTGCTCGATGGCATGCTCGACCGCGCCGATACGACCGGCATCGTCGTCCCCTGCGCCCGCCTCCATGGGCTGCCGCTGGAAGATCATGAGATGCTCTTCGATGCGGCCCGCAACCGGTTGCTCTCCGCCCGCATTCTGGACCTCTACCGTCGCTTGCCGACCACGCGCCTCGACGACGCCCCGGCTCTCGCCGTCGAGTTCGTCGGCTTCCTGCGCCGCCTGCTCGATCCCTCGCGGGCCAAGGACGTGCTCGAAGGCCGCGACCTCGATGGCGGCCTGATGGCGCTGGCCAGAATGATCGTGCAGGAAAACCTGTCCCGGTCCGACCTGTCGCCCGCCTTCATCGGCGGACAGATGCGGGTCTCGCGGGCCACGCTCTATCGGCTGTTCGAGCCGGAAGGGGGCGTGATGCACTTCGTGCAAGGCGAGCGCCTGAAGGCCATGCGCGACGCGCTGGCCGATCCGATGGAGATGCGCACGCTTGCCCGTCTGGCCGAGGTCTTCGGCTTCAGCAGTGCCTCGCAGCTCAGCCGCAGCTTCCGCAACCGCTTCGGCGCGCCACCCCAGGCCTGGCGGGGCGAGCGCCGGGTGGTCCAGCAGACCAGCGGTCAGGGGACGGTGCAGCACGTCTGGAAGTGGCTGCGCGAAACGCGTTGACCCCTTCACCCGGGTGTGCCGACGAGATCGACGCCGTAAGACGGCGGCCGCATCCCCCTCGCACCGGTCCGGCCTTCGGTTAGGCCCCGGCGGATACCCTGGACGATGCCCGCCGAGGGCGTTTCGTGCCCGGAAGCAGGTTGGCAGAAATCCATTCCTCACGGACCAAAGCCCCGTCCGGGTTGACGTGCGCCCTATTATGTAACATCGTTTGCTACATGAGACGCGATAGCCGCCTGTCCGGCATTCTCCACGTATTGCTCCACATGGCCGAGGAGCCGGGCCCGGTGACCTCCGAGGTGCTGGCCGCCGCCATGCAGACCAATCCGGTCGTCGTGCGCCGCATCATGGCCGGACTGCGCGAGGCGGGCTTCGTCCGGTCCGAGCGCGGGCACGGTGGTGGCTGGACGATCGCGCGCGAACTGCACGAGATCACCCTTCGCGACATCTACGTCGCGCTCGGTTCGCCCGCACTCCTCGCCATCGGCAACCGCACGGAATCGCCGGGCTGCCTCGTCGAGCAGGCCGTGAACGCCGCCCTCGATACGGGCTTCCGCGAGGCCGAAGCGCTGCTGCTGGAGCAGTTCGGCCGCGTCACCCTCGCGGCCCTCAGTGCCGATTTCCACGCCCGTCTCGCCGCACGGGGCGGCACCCTCACCCTGGAGCAGGCCCATGGCATTTGACGTGATCATCGTGGGGGGCAGCTTCGCCGGCTTGTCGGCGGCGACCTACATCGCCCGCGGGCGACGCTCGGTCTGCGTGATCGATACGGGCAACCCGCGGAACCGCTTCGCGGCGGCCTCCCACGGCTTCTTCGGTCAGGACGGAAGCGACCCCCGGGCGATGATCGCGCAGGCGCGCGCACAGCTCGCGGGGTACCCTCAGGTGACGTTCGTGGCGGGAGAGGTGGTGGACGCCCGCGCGGGCCAGGACTTCACCGTCGTCCTCGCGGGCGGAGAGACCCTGCACGCCGCCCGCCTCGTCCTCGCTCACGGTATCTCGGACGTTCTGCCGGACCTGCCCGGCCTTGCCGAGCGCTGGGGCAAGAGCGTCCTCCACTGCCCCTATTGTCATGGCTATGAATTCGCGGAGCGGAAGCTGGGGGTGCTCGCGGTATCGCCGATGTCCGCCCACCAGGCTTTGCTGATCGCCGAATGGGGGCCGACGACGCTCTACCTCAACGGCGGTGATAGGCCCGATGAGGCAACGCATACCCGGCTCGTCCAACGGGGCATCGAGATCGAGCCGGCTCCGCTGGTCGCTCTCACGGGCGACGGCGATACGTTGTCGGGTGTGCGGCTCGTGGACGGCCGAACGGTCGCGGTCGATGCCCTCTATCTCGCACCGCGTTCACGCTTGAACAGCCCGCTCGCGGAACGTCTGGGTTGCGCGCTGGACGAGGGACCGTTCGGTCCGGTCATCCGCACGGATTCCAGCAAACTGACGACGGTGGCGGGTGTCTATGCTGCGGGCGACATCGCCCGCGCCCCCCATAGCGTGAGTTGGGCCGTGGCGGACGGTGTGACGGCGGGCGTTTCCGTGCACCAGTCCCTCGTCTTCGCAAGCCTGGCTGCCTGACCCCGTGCGGATGCTGTCGCATTGGCTCTTCGCCCAACCCCGCCGTAGAGCGGACGGACGGGTTCCGACCCATGCCAGCCATGGAGACCGCCGTTCCAAACTGGAAAAGAACGACACGGTCACTCCATTGCGTGGATAGCCAGAGACCCTCTCGGCGAGGAGCTTTCAGCGCAAAGGGTGGGTCCTGGTTCGCCGCATGTGGGCTTTTCGCTCTCTGGGCATCGATCCGGCCCTTCACGCCAGCCCATCGTCATGGCCCCCGAGAAACCGAGCTGCGGGGAAACCGAGGGGAGCTAAAGGTCCTGAGCGGGACCGGTCGGGGCGGCGCGTGTCGTCCGCTCGCTCGGTCGCTCTGCTGCGTGGTGGCCGCGCCAAGGGCTTGCTGCACGGTGGAGGACACGCGGTCGGTTTGGGAAAACACCGCGACGATCCGGCGGTCTTAAGCGAACCTTTGCCTTGTTCTGGCCTCTGGAGGGTAGGAGACGTCGCGTTCCGAGGGGCGATCACCCGTGACCATACGGCCTCAACCATACCACGACGGCTCCGCGACGGAGGCGTCCCCCCTCGATGGCGCCACCGTTCCGGAACGGCTGAGCCCGAAGGAGCAGGGGGTGCTCAGCCTTGCCCTGCGCAAGGGAAGCGGCAACCCGGTCGACGATCTCCTCGCCGCCTCCGAGGCTCCCTCGCGCCAGATGGCGCTCCCGCTCTGGCTGCTGCTGGTCGGGCGCGACGCGGTTCACAAGCGGTGGGGCATCGTGACGGGGGCGGGGCTCGTCTGGACGGCGTTCGGCCTCGCGCTCGTGATCGACGCCTTCGACGGGGCCCTCCACATTCCCGACCGCTGGTTCGGTCTCCTCCTCGTGTTCGAGGCGGTGGGCTCGTTCGTCCGCGGCCTCGTCGCCACCGGCGCCGCGCGTCGGCTGCGCCTCCTCAAGGCGGTGCTCCTCCTCGTGGTGGCGGTGCTGACGATGCTGGCCTCGCCCGCGAGCACGTTCCTGCTCGCGATGCTGTTCGGGGCCGCCTTTTTGTTCGATGGCCTGTCGCGCTTCGCGCTCTCGAATGTGCTGCGCTTTCCGGGCTGGCGCCTGTCGGCGGCGCACGGGCTGTTGGGAGTCGCCCTCGGCATCGTCACGCTGCAACCCTGGCCCACCTGGTATGCCGGCACGGTCGGGTTCTGCATCGGCGCCTTCCTGATCCTGAGTGGGATCAAGGTGGCGATCCTCGGGCTGCGGTTGCGGCGCCCTCCCGTGGCGCCTGGACAAAACTTGGCTCCCGAGCCGCACTTAGTTCCTGAGCCGCCTTTGGCCGGGACCGGCCCGGAAGCGCTGACCGTCCATGTCTGGACGCCGACCGGAACGGCGTCGATCCCGGTCCGGCAGCGCCTGGTGCATCGCTACGTCATCTCGGTGAACGGGCACGGCCACATCTCCACCGGCCACGCCGCCCTGGAGCTCGGCGAGCCGGGCGAGGAGGGGGCGCTCTATGTGAGCCATTACCCCGCCGTGGAGATCGACCGTTCGCCCGACCATCTCCGCGCGACCCTGCGCGCCGGCCCGGAAAACGACGTGCCGGGCCGCTTCCTGCCGAGCTACCGCGAGGAGGCGGACGATTGGTGCGAGGCCACCGTGACGGTCACCCTCCACGGAATCGACGGCGCGCGCCTGAGGCGCTTCTGGGCCGCCTATCGTCGCGACACGACCTACAACCTCGTCGCGCGGAACTGCTCGACGACGGTGGCCTGTGCCCTCGACGCCGCCGTCGAGGGCGCGTTCAACCGGAACGGCAAGCCGTGGCGCACCCTCGCCCAGGCGGCGATGAGCCCGGAATTCTGGGCGGCCGCGCTCCTGCGCAACGGTGCGGGCGCGATGACATGGACGCCGGGTCTCGTGCTCGATTATTCGCGGGCGCTCAGCGCCCTGATCGATCCCGTCTCGCCGGTCCAGGCGATCGGCTGGAACGGCGTGAAGCGGCGGCTCCTGCGCAACTGGCGCGCCGAGGCGGTGGCGCGGATGCGGAGCCTCGCCCGACGGCGCTCCCCGGCGGCATAGGCCGGCGGAGGGCAGTGGGTCGGTCTGACATCCGATGGGGACGACCCGAACCCGGAAGGTTCGAGCGACCTAGGCGTGATGGGGATATGCAGATCCCCATGGTACCCAGCCACAGCGTCGCCGTTTCAGCGTGCCGGAGCGACAAGAACCGCTTCCGCCGGTCGGTGACGACGGCCGGGTTCCATTCCTGCCGCTCGACGACCTCCACGGCGTCCGCCGCCATGGCACCGGCCGCCGGCCTTTCTCACGCACACGTCCTGGCGAACCGTATCGTATCAGGACGCGGATCAACGATGGCGGGTGGATAGAGCCGGCGCTCCCGCGTTTTTCCGGGATGTCGTTGATGGAGTGGTCGAAGTCTGACGGATGGTACCCGTCCTGAGCGTCCGAGATGAGTGGGGAGCAGACCTTGAACCGTCGCCCCGAAGCGGACGTTCTGCCTCTAACCCTTCAACAACGTTCCAGCGGTTTTGGGTCATGCCAGTATGCGGTCATCGTTCTGATGTTGACTGATAAAACGTTGGCGCAAGCGCACCTGCTGCACGCCCGAAAGCCTCGGAGAGCATGTCGCGCTCCAACAAGCGGCACGGCAATCAGGGGGGAGCAGACTAGGATTCCATTTCACTGAACTATTCATATAAAAACCAGGCAACACAAATTTAAGCTTGATGTGTTAATGAGCGCGGATCGCATCTATATTTGGATATTCAGATGAAAACCGTTCGATCTCGATTGCTCGTTGCAATTTTTGGGCTACTCATCGCCCTTTTCATGACTGCCGCGCTAGGTCTTATTGCTACTAACACGGCCGAGAAAGGTATGGAGACGGTTTTTATTGACCGCGTCGTACCATTGCGTGATTTGAAGGGGATTTCTGATAGATATGCTATCGACATCGTCGACACTTCACATAAGGTTCGGAGCGGCGAACGTTCTTGGTCCGAGGGAATTAAGGTCGTCACGGACGCGCAGGCCATCATCGCAAAAAGATGGTCTTCCTTCGCTGCGACGAAGATGGACGAACGTGAAACAGCTCTGGCCAACAAGGCCAAGACCGCAATGGCAGTCGCTGATACAAGCATTAATAGGCTTCTTAATATTTTTGGCAGCAAGAGCCAGGTCGAATTAGAAAGTTATATAAAAGGGGAATTGTATAAAGCGATCGATCCCGTCTCATTCTTGATCGTACAGTTGAGCGAGATTCAGGAGGCCCAAGCGAAAGAGGTTTACGAGCAAGCCGCTGCAACCTATGCAATTGCACTGGAAGTTAGGCTCGGTGTTCTGGTGTTCGGCATCCTTGCTGCTGCCTTCTCACTGGTAATTACCATGCGGGGCGTTCTCGCACCGCTCTCGGCGATCACCAAGATGATGCGCTGTCTTGCAGGCGGCGATGTAGAGCAGCCTGTTCCGAGTCTCGGCCGCAGTGACGAGATCGGCGATATGGCGGCCTCCGTGCAGGTGTTTAAAGACAATCTCCTGCGCACCCGCCAACTCGAAGCGGAGACGGCCAATGCGCGCTTGGCGGCTGAGGGGCAGCGCAAGGTCGGCATGCGCCAGATGGCTGATGCCTTCGAGACAGCAGTTGGCGGAATCATCGACGCGGTGTCATCCTCCGCGACGGAGTTGCAGGCGACGGCGCAGCAGTTGACTTCGACGGCCGCCCAAACGGCCGCCCAGTCTGCCACCGTCGCCGCAGCGGCGGAGGAAGCGGCCGTCAACGTCAATACCGTCGCCTCGGCGGCCGAGGAGCTGGGGGTGTCGGTTCAGGAGATCGGCCGTCAGGTCTCAGGCTCGTCGGATCTGGCACAACGGGCGGTGGGCGAAGCCGACCGGACCGCTGCGCTCGTCCAGGAACTCAGCACAGCCGTGGCCCGAATAGGCGACGTGGTGCAGCTCATTTCCACCATCGCGGGCCAGACCAACCTTCTGGCGCTTAACGCTACCATTGAGGCGGCCAGGGCCGGCGAGGCCGGACGGGGCTTTGCCGTCGTGGCGTCGGAGGTGAAGGAACTCGCTAACCAGACCGCCCGCGCCACCAGTGAGATCGGTGAGCAAATCAGCCACATCCAGGGCGCCACCAGTCAGGCCGTCGACGCCATCGGCTCGATTACCGCTCGCATTGCCGAAATCAACATGGTCGCCACGACCATCGCGTCCGCAGTGGAGCAGCAGGGCGCCGCCACCCAAGAAATCGTGCGCAACGTGGCAGAGGCTTCCACCGGAACATTTGAGGTGACGAGCAACATCTCCGGTGTGGCGCAGGCCTCTCAGGAAGCCGAGGCGGCGGCCGGCCAAGTGCTCGGCTCGGCCTCGGAGCTGTCACGCCAATCCGAGCACCTCTCGGCCGAAGTGCAGCGCTTCCTAACGACGGTGCGTGCCGCCTAGAGCGCTCTCCGCCGAAGTGGATGCCGGTTCGGCGAAATAGAGCGCGGCAGAACAAAGGCCTGGAGATGTGCCCCGACCCAACGTGGTCGGGCGCAGCTCCAGACCTGCAGGAGATGCCATTCTAGTCCTTTTCTTGGACTGTATTGTCCTGGGTGAAATGGACAATGCACCACGAGAAAGTGTTTCCGTATCGCCATCCCAAAAGCCGACGGTCTGACAGTCACCCAGCGCGGCTTACCCCTCGGTTTCACCAAACTGCCTGGACGCAGCCCTTTCCCGAGCCGGCAACGGGTCGAAAGCAGCCCCCGGTAGCGGGCACCAAACGTCAGATGTTCCCCACTAGATCGATGTAGCCCGGTTCAGGTTGTTGTTCCAAGGCTTTACCTCATCCTGAGGCGCCCGCGTCAGCGGGCCTCGAAGGAGCCCTCCAGACACCAAAGCGCTCCCTGGATGCCTCCTTCGAGGCCGCTACGCGGCACCTCAGGATGAGGTTAAGATCCTGGACAGGCAAATTAAAACAACTTCTCGGCATAGGCATCGAGGCTGAAGATGCGTCTGTGCAAGTCCATGCCGAACAACTGAGATTGCGCATCATCGGCCTATACCCTTGGCTCGGATGACAGGGAGAGCTGTGTGGTCCCGCCGCCCGGCCCTTCGCCTCAGCGCGCCGGGCGGGACGCGGCCAGCGCGCGGGAGATCGCCAGCATCACCGCCAGCGTGTCCTCTTCGTCCTGCTCGGCGCCGTGATCGCTGAGCTTGACGATCACGGTGCCGGTCTGGCGGTTGATGTAGATGTACTGGCCATAGACGCCGATGGCGGAGATGTCGTCGTCGCCCTCTGGCACGTGCCACCATTGCGCAGAGTAGGGCCAGCCGTCGACATCCCTGCGGGCCGGGGTCTCGATCCGCTCGATCCAGCGCGGGGGAACGATGTTCGTGCCGCCGACGCGGCCATGGTCGGCCACCATCAGCCCCAGGCGGGCGAAGTCCCGCGCCACGGCGTTGATGCAGCAGAAGGCCTTCTCCGTTCCCCCCGGCCGGTCGAGATTCCAGGTCGCGTTCGCCTCCGCGCCCATGGGCTTCCAGATCGCGTCCGAGAGAAGGTCGGCCAGGGGCTTCTTCTGAACCTCCGCGAGGATCAGGCCGAGGATCTCGGTGTCGATGCTACGGTATTGGCCCGTGCTGCCGGGCTTCGACGACAGGGTGGCGTGGTCGCGCACGAAATCGCGGATGTCGCGGGTGAGGTACATGCCGGCGGTCCCCACCAGGGGGTTCCACGGGTCGTAATTCTCCGGCACCGCGAGTCCGCTCGTCATGTCGAGGAGGTCGCGGACGGTGATGCGGCCGAAGGCCGGCTCGTGCCGCAGATACGGCAGCAGGGTCGCCACGTGGTCCGTCTCGGCGAGCTTGCCCTCGGCGATCGTCTGTCCGACCAGCAGCGAGACCACCGATTTCGCCACCGACCAGGACGGGAACAGCGTCGCCTGGCCCGAACCGGGGCGGTACCATTCATGGACGAGGACGCCGTCCTGGGTCACCAGCAGGGCGTTGGTATGGGTCGCCTCCAGCATCTGCGCCAGGGGAACATTGTGTCCCTTCCAGGGGGCATGGCCGAGAATCGCGCGCGGCCGGGCGGGCAGGGCGCGGGACGAGGGCCCGGCCGCCACCGGGCGGCTCGCGAACCAGGTGCCGACGGAGGAGGGCTCGACGATGGCGAGGGCGGCCAGGGTGACCGGGTTCGGCACGCCGAGCAGCGGCCCGATGGCCAAGCCGAGTCCGCCGAGCACCAGGGCGCAGATCAGCGTCCCGGCGAGCCAAGGGCGACGGAAGCGGGGCCGGAGGCGGTGCAATCTCGACATGACGCTCGGTACACCTCTTGGCCGGCCCCGGCCGCCGGCGGAGCCCTGTCCTTCAGTGAGGCGCGGTCTGGCCCGAGGCGAGGATCGTCACCCCGACGGCGATCACCGCGATCCCGATCATCATCGGCAGGGTGATCGGCTCCTGGAACAGGAGCGCGCCGCCGACCGCCGCGCCGACCATGCCGACCCCGGCCCAGATCGCGTAGACGATCCCGATCGGCAGCATGTTCATGCTGTTCGACATCAGCCAGAACGCCGTGCCGTAGCCCAGCACCACGACGATGGTCGGCAGCGGCTTGGTCAGGCCGTCGGCGGCCTTGAGGGCGAGGGTCGCCGTCACCTCGGCGCTGATGGCGAAGGCAAGGAGGAGGTAGGGGTTCATCTGCGAGGCGTCCGTGCGGGGGCAGGCTGAAAGCGGAATCCGTGGCCATCCCATGGCGATGTCCGCGTCATGTCCGAGGCCGGCGGCGGAATCGCGCGGTACGGCCACGGATTTCAAAACCACGGGGGCCGTTAATTTCGCGTGTCGGATGGCGCACGAAGGCCCGTCCGATGGCGGTCGAAACCGGGTGCGCGTGGCGGTGACGGTCTGCCGTTTTGGCACAACTGGTCCGGGCGGCCCGCGCCGAATTGGAAAGTCTGCCCGTCGATCGCGTCTTGCTCCGCTCGGGGTCTCACGGCACAGATTGGTCACAGACTGCGCGCGATTCTCCCTGGCCTTCCGGGACGGGAGAATCCGTGAGGAGCGTTCCGGCATGATCATCGTCACCACCGAAACCATTCCGGGTTGTACGGTCCGCGAAGTGCGAGGCCCCTGTTTCGGCGCCGTGGTCCGCAGCCGGGGCGCGGTCGGAAATTTCAGTGCCGGCCTGCGCTCCCTCGTCGGGGGCGAAGTCGGCGAATACAGCCGTTTGATCGAGGAAGCGCGCGGCCAGGCCATCGACCGCATGGCGCAGAACGCGGCTCAGCTCGGCGCGAACGCCGTCCTGACGATGCGGTTCGACTCCTCCGAAACCGACCAGAACATGATGGAGGTCGTCGCCTACGGCACCGCCGCCATCGTCGAGCGCAACGCCTGACCACCGCATCCCGGCAGGTCGGGACGCTCACCCCTATCGCCTTGACAAACCTCGGGTTTCTGGCGGTGAGGCCCCATCACGTTCCTCTTCTCCCACGACGGAATCCGACACGATGCGCACGACCCTGACCGCATGTCTCTTCATCGCCCTCACGGGTGCCGCCCTTGCCCAGCAGGTGAACGAGCCGCCGATCCAGAGCCCGCAGGACGCCGCCTGCCGCGAGCAGGCCAGGGCGCAGGTGTTCAGCGCCGCCAACCCGAGCAATCTCAGCCTCTACGACCTCGGTTCGCAGATCTATCACGCCTGCATGGCCAGCTATCACACCACCGGCCCGAACCCGGACCGCAAGGAGCGCCGTTTCTGACACCGCACGCTTCCCGTGATTCCGGCCGCCTCCCGTTCCCTTCCGATGGATCTCCGCAGCATGACGATGCATGGCCAAGAGCTCCTTGGCGGGCGGGAGACGAGCCGTCGCTCCGGCTTTCTGGTCTTCGCCGTGCTACTGGCGCTCGCAGGTTCGGCGACGGCCGTGTCCGCCGCGCAGCCCTCGGAGAAGCTCTGTACGACCGAGAACTCCACTCCCGAGACGGTGGAATGCATGGGGAAAGCCCTGGAGGGCGCCGACAAGGCGCTGAACGCAGCCTACCGGAAGGCGCTCTCGGTGATCGACGCGGACGATAGCGGCAAGGATGCCAAGGCCAAGACGGAGTGGAAGGCGCAACTCGCCGCGGCGCAGCGTGCCTGGATCGCGTTTCGCGACGCCGATTGCGGGGCTCTGATCGTCAGCGAGTGGAACAGCGGCAGCGGGACCACAACGGCGACCTACGCGTGCCTCTATGACAAGACCGTCCAGCGGACTGGCGACATCCTGAGCCGCTACCCGCTTCACTGAATCCGGGCCGACCTTTCGCTCAGCGATAATCGGTGGGCGTGAGGCCGTGCCGGGCCATCTTGTCGTAGAGGGTCTTGCGCGGCGTGCCGAGGGATTCGGCGGCGATGCGGACGTCGCCGCCGGCCATGATCAGCTCCTCGCGGATCAGGCCCCGCTCGAACCGGTCGACCTGCTCGGCCAGGGTTCCGGTGCTGGCGGCCTCCGGTGAGGGCGCGTCGTGCTGGCCGAGGCCGAGGGCGTGACGCTCGGCGAAATGGCCGAGCTCGCGCACGTTGCCGGGCCAGTCGTGCCGGCGCAGGTGCTCCCGCACGGCCGGCGTGATCGGCGCGGGCTCGCGGCCGAAGCGCAAAGCGGCGCGGGTGAGAAACTCCTGGAACAGCAGCATCACGTCCTCGCGCCGCTCGCGCAGGGGCGGAATCGCGATCGTGATGACGTTGAGGCGGTGGTAGAGGTCGTCGCGGAAGGTGCCCTGCGCCGCCGCCTGGCCGAGATCGACCTTGGTCGCGGCCACCACGCGCATGTCGATGGCCCGGATCTCGTTGCTGCCCAACGGCTCCACCGCCCGCTCCTGCAGGACGCGCAGGAGTTTCACCTGCAGGCCCAATGGCATGCTCTCGATCTCGTCGAGGAACAGCGTGCCGCCCTGAGCGTGCTCGATCCGGCCGACGCGGCGCTTGAGGGCGCCGGTGAAGGCACCGGCCTCATGGCCGAAGAGTTCGCTCTCGACGACGCTGTCGGGTAGCGCGCCGCAATTCATCGCCACGAAGTTCCGGCTCGCGCGCCGGCTCCAGCGGTGCAGGGCGCTCGCCACCACCTCCTTGCCCGAGCCGGTCTCGCCGAAGACGAGAACGTCCACATCGGCATCGGCGACATCCCGCACGAGACGGCGCAGGCGCACCATCTCCGGGGAAATGCCGAGGAAGGCCGGGTCCTCCTCCACCGCCGCGTCCAGCCGGGCGCGCAGGGTGCGGTTCTCGAGGACGAGCCGGCGCCGTTCCAGAGCGCGGCGCGCCGAGGCGACGAGAGATTCGGCCGGATAGGGTTTGGACAGGAAATCGTAGGCCCCGTCGCGCATGGCACTCACCGCCATGCGGATGTCGCCATGCCCGGTGATCAGGATGACCGGCAGTTCCGCATCGATGGCCTTGATCCGCCCGAACAGAGCGATGCCGTCGAGATCGGGCAGGCGCACGTCGGTAACCACAAGGCCGGGCGGATCGGCGAGGATGGCGGCCAGCGCCGGTCCGGCGGCCCCGAAGGTCTCCACCGTGAACCCATCGAGCTCAAGGCTCTGGCGGTTGGCGCGGCAGACATCCGCCTCGTCGTCGATGAAGACGACCCGTTCGGCCGACCCGCCCGCACCCTCTTCAACGCTCACGGTGTCGTCTCCACGGGGGCTTTGGCCAGTTCCATCCGGAACACCGCCCCGCCGGCCGGATCGTCCAGGGCGTTCAGGCTGCCGCCGCAATCCTCGACGATTCCGCGGGCGATGGCGAGCCCGAGCCCGAGCCCATCGGACTTGGTGGTGAAGAAGGCGTCGAAGAGTTGGGCCCGAATGGCCTCAGGCAAGCCCGGCCCGGTATCGCGCACCTCGATCGCCACGCGATTCTCAGGCACGTCCCGCACCAGGATGGAGACCCGTGGATCGGTGCTCCCCGCCGACGCGTCGAGGGCGTTCTGGAGCAGGTTGACCACGACCTGCTCGAGGCGCGGCCCGTCACCGGGGACGCAGAGGCCAGGGGGCGGCGTCTCCGCCAAGAGCGCGATCCCGGCCGCTTTCGCCCGTGCGTCCACCAGTTCCAGGCTGTTGGCGAGGATATCGGCGAGGGGCACGGGCTCGCGCCGGGGTGATGAACGCCGGGCGAAACCCTTGAGCTGCCGCGTCAGGCCGCCGATGCGGTCGGTGAGGCGACCGATGGCGAAGGCATTCTCCGCCGCTTCCTCACCCCGGCCCCGTCGGACCAGGATC
This sequence comes from Methylobacterium sp. CM6247, assembly GCF_054817925.1. Taxonomy (NCBI): domain Bacteria; kingdom Pseudomonadati; phylum Pseudomonadota; class Alphaproteobacteria; order Hyphomicrobiales; family Methylobacteriaceae; genus Methylobacterium; species Methylobacterium sp. CM6247. The sequence goes on along the minus strand of NZ_JBTXKX010000003.1, from coordinate 943,137 downwards.
GCCGCGTTGTCGGCGTAGGAGCGGATGGCGGCCAGCGGCTGATTGATCTCGTGCGCCATGCTGGCGGCGAACTGGCCCAAGGCCGCGAGCCGCCCGGCCTGAGCGAGTTCTCGGCCGAGGCGTTCGCGCTCGGCTTCCGCCTGCCGTCGCTCCTCCTCCGCCCTCCGTCGCTCTTCGATTTCCAGCCGCAGCATCCTGTTAGCGTCGGTGAGTTCCATCGTCCGCTCACGGACGCTCCTCTCCAACTCTTCCCGGCGCGTCGCGGCTTGAGCGAGGCGCTGGCGTGTCCGTCGCCGGCGGCCCGCCACGGTCGCGATCCCGATACAGGCCAGCCCGGTGCCGAGGGCGGCGATGATCCAGGCCTGCACCCGCTCGCGGTCCACGGCAGAACCCACCGGCGTCAGGGTATGGAGCCGCCAGTCGGTGCCCGGAATGGGGGCGTCGAGGGCCAGGGCGGTTCGCGCCGGCCGCGACCCCTGCCCGACGCGGACGAGATCTTGCATCCCCCCGACGGGGTGGAGCGGAAGCGCCGTGAGCGGGGCGTCGCCGAATTCCAGCGCCGCGCGGATGCGCTTTCGCTCGTCCTCGCCGACCTCGCGGAGAGTCGCGAAGTTCCACGTGGGATCACTCGCCACGAGGACGATGCCCCTTGCATCCGCCACGAACACCCCATCCCCCGATTGCCGCCACGCGGCCTCGACGTCGTGGAATTCGATCTTCACCACCACCACGCCGCCGGATTCGTCGATCCGCCGCGAGAGGTAGAGGCCCGCCCGGCCGCTCACCGTACCCAGGGCGAATTGCGATCCGGCGCCGCCGTTCATCGCCTGCCGAAAGTAGGGCCTGAAAGCATAGTCCCGGCCGAGAAAGCTGCGCTCCGACCCTGCATTGCTCGCAGCTACCGTGATCCCATCGGAGCGGATGACGTAGATCACCGCCGCGCCCGTGGCCGCCGCGATCTGAGCGAGCCGTCTGTTGACCTTGGTGACCAAGGGCTGCCCCGGCTCAGGACCCGCGACTGCTGCGATCTCAGGATCCGCGGCCAGGGCCAGCGGAAGCGAGGCCTGCTTCTGCATTTCGGCCCTCAACGCGCTGACCTGCAGCGCCAGGGCGGCCTGGGCCGTACGGCGAAGGTCCGTCAGCGCCCAGCGCTCGGCCGCCCGCCCAGCGAGCCATGCCCCAACGAGAACCAGGATCAGGCAGGCGACCGGAACGAGGGTGCGATGCCACCGCGCGCGCCATCGCGGTTCGGTTCCGCCGCGGAGAGAAGAATTCTGATTCACGCGCTTCGCATCAGTGCGATTTCACGGACGGAATTTGGCAGCTATGTGCGGAATTTCGCACTGGGGCCGCGAATGGGAACCACGCCGACAAGAGAAATATGTCTGAAATCAACATCTTAACGAAATATTTCAGGAGTTCCCAAGCTGGCATGCGGGTTGCCATTCCTAAACCGAAACGCAGGCCTGCGCTGTTCGCAGGGCTGCAAGCCGAAGGGACAAGTGCCCCGACGCCAAGACCAAGAGACGACGGTGCCCGGACAGAACCGGCGCACCGATCCGACCCAGTTTTATCTATCTCCAGGGAGAAGCCCGCCATGGCCACCATACCGTCTCCGCTGACCGCGCCGCATGCGCCGGCAAAGCCGAAGCCACTCTATCGCACGCTGTATTTCCAGGTGCTGGTCGCCGTGGCGATCGGCATCACCCTCGGCCACTTCTACCCGCAGGTCGGCGCGGACATGAAGCCGCTCGGCGATGCCTTCATCAAGCTCGTCAAGATGATCATCGCGCCGGTGATCTTCCTCACGGTCGTCTCCGGCATCGCCGGCATGACCAACCTGGAGAAGGTCGGCCGCGTCGGCGGCAAGGCGCTCATCTACTTCATCACCTTCTCGACGCTGGCCCTCATCGTCGGCCTGATCGTGGCGAACCTCGTCCAGCCGGGCGCGGGCATGCATATCGATCCGAAGACCCTCGATCCGAAGTCGATCGCGATGTATGCCGACAAGGCGAAGACGCAGTCGATCACCGACTTCCTCATGAACATCATCCCGACCACGGCGGTGGGTGCGTTCTCGGGCGGCGAGATCCTTCAGGTCCTGTTCTTCTCGGTGCTGTTCGGCTTCGGCCTCGCCTTCCTGGGCGATCGCGGCAAGCCGGTGCTCGACATCATCAAGGTGCTGTCGGAAGCCATCTTCGGCGTCGTCAACATCATCATGAAGGTCGCCCCCATCGGTGCCTTCGGCGCCATGGCCTTCACCATCGGCAAGTACGGCATCGCCTCGCTCGCCAACCTCGCCTACCTCGTCGGCGCCTTCTACCTGACCTCGGCGATCTTCGTGCTCGGCGTGCTCGGCCTCGTCGCCCGCTATAACGGCTTCTCGATCATCAAGCTCATCCGCTACATCAAGGAAGAGCTGATGCTGGTGCTCGGCACCTCGTCCTCCGAGTCGGCCCTGCCTTCGCTGCTCGAGAAGATGGAGCGCGCCGGCTGCTCGAAGCCCGTCGTCGGCCTCGTGGTCCCCACCGGCTACTCGTTCAACCTCGACGGCACCAACATCTACATGACCATGGCGGCCCTCTTCATCGCGCAGGCCACGGACACGCCGCTCACCTATGGCGAGCAGGGCCTCCTGCTCCTCGTGGCCATGCTCTCCTCCAAGGGCGCGGCCGGCGTCACCGGTTCGGGCTTCATCACCCTGGCGGCGACCCTCGCGGTGGTGCCCTCGGTGCCCGTCGTCGGCATGGCGCTGATCCTCGGCGTCGACCGGTTCATGTCCGAGTGCCGCGCGCTCACCAACTTCATCGGCAACGCCGTGGCCTGCATCGTGGTCGCCCGCTGGGAAGGTGAAGTGGACGAGGTCAGACTCGCGGCGGCGCTGGGCGGCAACCCGATGCCTCTGGCAGCCGAGATGCCGGTTCTCCAGGCTGCGGAGTAACACCCGTACCGACTTCGAGCCGGGTGGCGATCCAGCCGGCTCGAAGTCGATCCGAAAGGGGCTGCCGGACCGCAATGGCCCGGCAGCCCCTTTCGCGTCGAGCATGGCCTCGGCTCCTCGATGCGATGGGTCACCCGAGGCCATTCCAGACGAGACACGTGCCAGAGATCGCCAGAAGCCCGTCCATCATGAACCGGAACGTCTCCGGGGCGAGGCGAAGCACGAAGGGCTTTGCCACGAACGCCCCCACCATGAGAGCCGCGCCCACGGCAAGGCCTCTGACGAAATCCGCGGCCGGCAATGCGCCGGTTCCCTGAAAGGTCAGGGTCTTGGTGAGGTAGATTGCCAGCGACGCAGCGGCCTCCGTGCCGATGAACGCACCCTTGGTCAGGCCGTAGCCGATGAAGACCGGAACCGAGGCCGGGCCGGTCGAGGCGACGATGCCGGTCAGGAAGCCGATAACTGCTCCTGCAACAGCCAGGTGGGGGAGCCGCACTCTGACGAGGCGGTCGGCCAGCCAGCGGCGTCCGGGGATCATCGCCAGAAGGAACGCGCCGATCGCCAGATCGACGGCACGCGGCGGCAGGACCAGCATCGTGCGGGCGCCGAGCATGGCCGCCGGAATTCCAGTCGCCGCATAAGCGGCGACGGCCCGCCAGTCGACCTCTCGCCACCATGCCAGGATGCGGGAGAGGTTCGCCATCACGGCTGCGACCGCCATGATCGGGATGGCTTCCTTGGGCCCGTAGACATACGCGAGCACCGGCACCAGCATGATCGAGGAGCCGGTACCGATGATGCCGCTGACGACGCCCGCTACGAGGCCGATGGAGAGGATGAGAAGCAGACCCATCGGCCGATTGTGCCCGGTCGAACCGGAAGTCCCTAGGGGCAATGCCTGACGTTGGATAATCTCGGCCTGCGAGCCTGTGCCGACGGAGGCCGGCTCGGATCACTTTCCCGCCAGCGAATGTTCCCCTGCCTCATGCTGACCAGTCGGACCGATCTTGCCGATCTCGGCACCTTCCTCGCCATCGCTCGTCATCTGAGCTTCCGGCGCGCGGGGCTGGAACTCGGTGTCAGTGCCTCCGCGCTCAGCCATGCCCTCAAGGCGATGGAGGCTCGCCTCGGCGTGCGGCTGATCAACCGCACCAGCCGGAGCGTCACCCTGACCGCAACGGGCGAAGAGCTTCTGGCGTCGCTCGATGCACCCTTCGCGGCGATCGGTTCGGCGCTCGATGGACTCAACCGCCACCGGGAGCCAGGGAACGCCGCGGGGCGCATTCGTCTCAATGTGCTCGAACATGCGAGCACGCTGCTACTCGCGCCCGTGCTGCCCGTCTTCAGCGAGCGCCATCCGCAGATCAAGATCGACGTCCGCGTCTCCAACGATCTGCTCGACATCGTGGAGGCCGGGGCCGATGCGGGCATCCGATATGGCGGTACCGTCGCTCAGGATATGATTGCCCAGCGCCTGTCGGCCGACCTGCGCTGGGTGGTGGTCGGCGCACCCTGCTATCTGGATCGGCATGGAACGCCGGAGCATCCACACGACCTGTTGGCGCATCGGTGCCTGCGCATCCGCCTCGGTGACGAACGGCTCTACGGTTGGGAGTTCGAACGGGCCGGTGAGCCGCTCGCGCTCGACGTGCCCGGCGCCGTGGCCATCGACAACACGCACTTCGCGCTGTCCCTCGCGACGGCAGGCGGGGGGCTGGCCTACCTCCCCGAACCATGCGTCAGGTCGCCGGTCAGTCGCGGTGAACTGCGCGTCGTTCTGACGGATTGGGCCCCCGCGGGAGCCGGCTTCCACATTTACTATCCGGGACGTCGCCAGGTGCCGACCGGCCTGCGGCTCCTCATCGATCTGGTTCGCGAGCTTAGGCCGCTCGGTCTGTAGGCGCGATGTCGCCCAGCGATGAGCCATGCTCATTGGTCCGTTGAAGCAATGGCGGGTCATCGGAGTGACACTGTGAGCCTACTTCTCGCTGATCGGTGAGCGGTAAGGCTCGCCATCACGGCCAGCCGGAGGCTTCCGACATGCTCACCACGCACCGTTTCACCGAAAAGGTCGTTTTCGTCACCGGTGCCGCCAGCGGCATCGGACGTGCCGCCGCCCTCGCTTTCGCGGCGGAGGGCGCTCGTGTGGCGATTGCCGACCGGAGTGAGGAGACCCTGGAACACTTGCGGGCCGAGATTGAAGCGGTCGGCGGAGAAGTACTGGCGATCCGTTGCGACGTGTCTCTACCGGAAGAGGTGGAAGCGGCGATTGCCCGAACCGTCGAACGCTTCGGACGCCTAGACTGCGCCTTCAACAATGCCGGAGTCGAGAACAGGGCCACGCCGGTCCACGAGATCGAACTCGACGAATGGGACCGCATCCTCGACATCAACCTGAGGGGGACCTTCCTCTGCATGAAGTACGAGCTGGCGCAGATGGTGCGCCAGGGCGGCGGCGTGGTGGTCAACACCTCTTCCGGTGCCGGCATCCGCGGTGTCGCGGGCGGCGCGGCCTATGCCGCTTCCAAACACGCCATCATCGGTCTGACCCGCTCGGCAGCGCTGGACTATGCCCGGAAGAACATACGGGTGAACGCTATCCTGCCCGGCAACATCGAAACGCCGATGATGGACCGTTTCACGGGAGGCGACGTTCAGAAAGCGATCGACCTCGAACCGGTAGGGCGTCTCGGCAAGCCGGAGGAGATCGCGGAAGCGGTGCTCTGGATGTGCTCGGACCTCGGTGGGTTCGTGACCGGAGCCGCCACGGTGATCGACGGTGGCTGGTCGCTTTGACGGTCGATGCGGTGGAAACGGAGGAGCAGGCGAATGGACATCACACGCAGCGGGTCGCGACCGTCCGGCAGGGGACCGTCCGGCGTGGGACCGTCCGAATGGTTCACCGGGACCGTGCGGATCGATCCTCTTTTCTCCGCGCCCGAGCCGGCGCGGGTCGCCGGAGCGAGCGTGACATTCGAGCCGGGCGCCCGCACCGCCTGGCATGCGCATCCGCTCGGCCAGACGCTCATCGTCACCTTCGGGGCCGGCTGGGTTCAGCGGGAGGGCGGCCCGATCGAGGCTGTCGCGCTGGGCGACGTCGTCTGGTTCGAGCCGGATGAAAAACACTGGCACGGGGCAACGGCAACGATGGCCCTGACGCATATCGCGATCCAAGAGCAGCGCGACGGCCGGGCGGTGACGTGGTTGGAACAGGTCACCGACGAACAATACCGCGAGGTTTGACGCTCGCGCCAGGGTGGCTCCTCGATGGGCGGGTGCGGAGGCTCTCGTCCCGACGGGGCCTCATGTGGAGGGCGTCAGGGTGAAGACGTGGTCCGCTCCGGCAATGGTGGCCGGGCGGTGGGCAACGATGATCCGGGTCATGCGCAGGTCGCGCAAAGCCTCGGCAATGACGGCTTCCGTCGCTTCGTCGAGATGGCTCGTCGCCTCGTCGAGGAACAGGATCTCCGGTTTGCGATAGAGGGCGCGGGCCAGGATGACCCGCTGCTTCTGGCCGCCCGAGAGCGTCGAGCCCATATCGCCCACCAGGGTCTCGAACCCCATCGGGGTGCGCTTGATGTCGGCGAGGATCGCCGCGCGCGCGGCGCATTCCTCGATCCAGCCCGCATCGGGCCGCTCGTCGAAACTGGCGATGTTCTCGGCGATGGAGCCGGCGAAGAGGCCGTCATTCTGCATCACGCCCGCGATCCGGCGGCGATAGCTGGCCGCCCCGAGGGTGCGGATCTCCTGCCCGTCGATGAGGACGCGCCCCTCGCTCGCCGGCAACAGGCCCATCATGATCTTCATCAACGAGGTCTTGCCTGAGCCCGAAGGGCCGGTGATGGCGAAGCTCGTCCCTGCCGTCACGTCGAGGCTGAGATCGCGGAAGATCCAGGGCTCATCCGCGCCGTAGCGCAGGGCGAGCTCCTTCACGGCGACACTCCCCGTCCCCTCCGCCGCCCGGATCACCGCCGGGGCGGCCGGTTCCAGGGTGGAGCCGGAACCCTCCTCGGGCTCGCTCATGACGATGTCCGACAACCGGTCGGTCTGGACATTGAGCATGCGCAACTGGAAGCCCGACTGGATCAGGTTGCCGATCCGCTGCGAGAACTGGTCGCGATAGGCAAGGAAGGCCACCAACATGCCGAGCGTCATCGACTGGTCGATGACCGCCCGCGCGCCGAGCACGAGCAGGAGCAGCCGGTCGAGACCGAACAGCAGCTCATTGGCCCGCCCGAAGATCAGATCGAGGCGCTGGAGCCGCAGCCGCGCATTCAGCGAGGTCACGAAGTGGTTCATCCAGGTGCCGCGCCGGCGCTCGCGCAGGTCGAGGAGCTTCACGCTCGCCATGCCGCGCACTGTCTCGATGAAGTGGCTCTGCTGGCGCGCTTCGGCGACGATCGCTTCCTCGGTGCCCTCGCGGTAGGAAGCGTAGGCGGCGATCCGCAGCGCCGCGGCGAGCGCCGTCGAGGCGACGACCACGAGGGAGAGCCAGCCGCCATAGACCACCAGCATGGCGAGCATGCCGATGGACATGATGCCGTCGAGCACGGCCTGGACGAGATCGGTGGTGAGCCCCTTCTGGATCGTCGCAAGGGAGCCGAAGCGCGAGATCACGTCGCCCACGTGCCGCTTCTCGAAATAGTCCAGCGGCAGGCGTGAGAGGTGGTCGAACAGGCTGCCCGACCATTGGTAGTTCAGCTTGGTACCGGTGAGCATGATCGCCCAGGTCCGCGCCACCGAGAGGACGAGCTGGACGACGAGCAGAAGGGCGAGCCCCACCGCCACCACCAGCAACAGGTCGAGATCGGCGTTGACGATGACCTCGTCGATGACGATCTGCGATGCGATCGGCATCAGGATCGCGACGAGCTCGATGCCGAGGGACAGGGCCAGGATCTGGGCGAGGGCCGGGCGGATGCCGCCCATCGTGCGGAAGAGGTCGCCCAGCGCCAGCCCGCGCCGGCGCTTCTCGCGCACGAAGCTGGTGGTCGGGCTCGCCTCCAGGGCGACGCCCGTGAACTCGCGCGACGCCTCCGCGAAGGTGAGCTTGCGCCGCCCCCGGGCGGGATCGTGGATGACGATCCCCCTGCCGTTCACGGCGGTGAGGACGACGAAGTGGTTGAGCCCCCAATGCAGGATGCACGGCGTCTTGAGCTTGGGCAGATCCTTCAGCTCGGCCCGCAAGGCCCGCGTGGCGAGGCCCATCGAGCCCGCCAGATCGATGAGGTTGCGCAGGGTCATGCCCTTGAGCGACAGGGCGTGGCGGCGGCGCAGGGCGCCGAGATCGACATGGCGGCCGTGATAGCCGAGCACCATGCCGAGGCAGGCCATGCCGCATTCGGCGGCCTCCGCCTGAAGCAGGACGGGCACGCGCCGGCCGAAGCCGAACTGAAGGGTGCTGAGCAGGCTCACGCTTTCATCCGCCGCGGGTCACGAGATCGACGCTGCGCTTCACCCGGTAGAGCGGGTCGAGGAGCCAGCGATAGAGAGGGCGCTTCTCAAGAGCGATATCGGCCTCGACCCGCATCCCGGCCTCCAGCCGCCGGCTCTCGCCATAGGCAATCACGCTGTTCTCGTCCGGCCGCACGATGATGCGGTAGATGCCGTCGCCGTTCTTCGCTTTGGCGCCGGCGGCTTCCGGCAGGTCGGCGGCCTCCAGGGGCGCGCGGGTCACCTCCGTGACGGTGCCGCGATAGAGGCCGAAGCGCTGGAAGGGAAAGGCCGCGTAGCGCAGCATCACGGCCTCCCCCGTATCGATGAAGCCGATGGCGGAGGATTCCACGAACAGGTTCGCCTGGAGCCGGCCCTCGCTCGGCAGCAGGGTGAGCAGCGTGGCGCCCGCTGCCACGCCTTGGCCGGCCTGGACCCGGATGGAGGTGAGGATGCCCTTCTCCGGCGCCCGCACCTCGATGGCCCGGCGTGCCTCGCTCTCGGCCTGCTGCTGCTCCAATTGGGCGGCGGTGCGGTCCATTTCGGCGAGGTCGCGGGCGAGCTTGTCGTCGAAGGTGGCGAGCGTCGCCTGCAGCTCGCCGACCTTGCCCATGAGCTGCAGGCGCGAATTGCGGAACTGGGCGAGCTGGGAACTCGCCTGCAGATAGAGGTAATTCTGGTTCTGGAGGTCGGCCGAGCGGGCAAAGCCGTCGCTCACTGCCTTGGCCAGGACATCGACCCGCTCCTTCAGCGGCGGTACGAGCTTTGCCTGCAGCTGAACCTGTTCCTCCAATTGCCGCGACTGGGATTGAAGGTTGTCGATCTGCTCGGCGAGCGAGCGCTTCTCGGTGACCGCCATGGCCGACCGCAACCGAGATTGCGCCTCGATCGTCTCCTTCTGCCGGGCCAGCTGATCGATGATGCGCTGTTGGGTCGGGCCGTTGGCTGAGACGGCGTCGAGATCGAGGGTGTAGAGTAGCTGGCCCTGGACGACCCTGTCGCCCTCCTTCACCCCCGAGACGCTGACGCGTCCGGCCACGGGGCTTGCCACGGTGATGAGGCCGACATCCGGCGTGAGCATGCCGAAGGCGTGGATGCGCCGCGTATAAGTGCCGAAGACGACGTAGAGGAGCGCGGCGATCGTGATCAGGATCGTGATCGCAGTCATCAGCCGGATCGAGAGCGGCTGAACGATCTGGGCCTCGCCCAGCCAGGAATCCCGCCGCGCCTGGGCGACCTCTGCGCGGAAAAGCGGCGACGTCATCTGGTCCGGTGGTTTTCCTGGTCGAGAGACGGCGTGCTTCGGCTCTGTGGCTTCATATGCACGAACGACGCGGCGGGCCTACTGGCCCGCCGCGCTTATTCACCGATCGGAAGGATGCGGAGAGTTCGTGGCGTGGTTCAATGGCCGCCGAGAAGACCGCCGACCGCGCCAAGAAGGCCACCGACGAGACCGCTGACCAATCCGCCTACCTGACCGACCACGCCGGAGACGGCGCCGAGTTCGCTGGAGAGGTCCAGTTCCAGGCCGAGGGAGAGGCCGCCGCCGACGGCGTCGAGTTCCTTGGCGTCGAGTTCGCGGATGGTGTCGAGGTTCTGGGTCATGTCATAGCTCCGGTATGAGGCCGCGCGTTCGTTTCGCGCCGGGCCGAGAGAAATCAGGACGCTGGTTCGAAGGCAGCGTTACTTGCCGCCGAGCAGTCCGCCGACAACGCCGCCTACGGCACCGAGAAGGCCGCCTACGAGACCGCTTACCAGCCCACCGACCTGATCGACCGAGCCGGATACGGCACCGAGTTCGCTGGAGAGATCGAGGTCAAGTCCCAGGGAGAGGCCGCCGCCGACAGCATCGAGCTCGGATGCTTCGAGGGGGCGAATAGTGTCATTGGCAGTCGACATATTTTCTCTCCAAGATGTGTTCGGCAGATCGATTGTTTTCTCGTCGTTCTATGTTTGAAAGCGCTCAGGATTGCTTTCTGTCATCCAGACTACACCTCTTGCCCGATCCATCAAGTCACTATCTCGACCCTTCGATCTTAGGGAGGAATGGATAGGCCTATATTGGCGATTGATGATCTATATCTATATGCCTTCGGCGGCGGTGCATAATATCCTGTATCATATCGCCTGCGACAGGCGTTTTTGGCGATTGTTGATCGAAATCGGAGTCAAGGCTGGAATTTTGTGTTGCAGTCCATAAGTGTTGGAAACAAAAGAGCTTTTTTCAGAGAATTGACATTTTGTCGCATGTGAATCGAAGAGACGGGCTCGGCTTGACTGTGGGGAAAATGCTTCTCCCAATGTTGGGGGCGATAGACGCAATGATCTCACGATCCTTCAAAATCAGGTGTATCGGATGAAGAATTCAATCGAGGCCTGAGCAAACGCTCCACATGTTCCAAAATGCGTGCATGCCGCCATGAGTCGTTTCGATGGACGAAGCAAAAGGACAAGATGCGTCCAATTAGTGGAGTTCTAAACAGGCGGATCTGTTTGCATCGGTTCGTTGCGTGTCATATCTCTGCATCCGAGGCTGCGACGTGTTGGACAGTGACAGATCGATTTTCTTCGAAATGACACACCACATTGCCGAAGTCTCCTTTGCCTGTTGCCGGAATATCCTATGGCAGCGCTGGGGAGTTCTGAAGCTTCGGTAAGGCACAATCCATTGAGCGGGCTGCAGCACGAGGGTTTCACATGCACCATGAAATCGTGAATGCGGGTTGAGCGGAGTGAGTTCGGTTGCACGCTCGAACTCGATGGCGAGATCGAGGCAGTGCTTCAGACCAGTACGGGGCTCGGCTGGGCCGGTATCGGGTTCTGCGACCTGATGCTCGGTAGCCATGGGACGGCGTCCATCGTCCAGCAGGGCATTCATTTCGCCCTCTCGTTGGCCCCGCAAAGCCAGCACTTCCTGTGGTCCGGGCAGAGCTATCATTTCTCCGAGGACAACATCGTGGTCCTCGAGCCGGGGGCGACCGTGATCGAGAACTGGACCGGTGCGTTTCGCACCATGGTCCTCAAGCTGGCTCCAGAGGCCGTCGAGCGCATTACCGATCTGTCCCTGGCCAAGACGCGCATCCGGACGCAGTTCTTCCCGTCGCGCTCTCAAGTCGCCGCGGGCCATCTCCTACAGGCAGTCTCGGCCGACCTCGAGACCGGCTGCTCCAACGGTCCCCTGCTGGTAGAAAGCGTATCGGCGACGCTGCTGCAGCTGTTCTCAAGCACCGAAGCGCCTCCACACCGCAATGGCCCGACCCTGACTTCGACGCAGGCCGGCATCCTTCGAGAGCTGATTCTCACCCACCTCACCGAACCGCTGAGCCTGCAGTACCTCGCGGATGCGGTCGGTATCAGCGTCGGTCATCTGGTCCGCGCGTTCCGTACGTCATTCGGGGTGACGCCCTACCAGTTCATCCTGCGCGAGCGGGTGAACCGTGCGCAGGACCTTATCGCCACCGGAACGATGAGTCTGAGCGAGATTGTCCCCCTGGCGGGGTTCAGCGATGCGAGCCAGATGTCGAAGACGTTCCGCCGCCTCACGGGACAACCGCCACGCGCTTTCGTGCGCCGTGCGCGCGACAGCCGGTCCGCCGATGCGGTTGCCGATTAGGTCGGGCGTAGAACCCGCCTCTCCCGGTTGCGTGCCACTGTTCCGGGATGTGGCATCCGTGATGCCGAATCGCATGGGCTATCCGGCCTGACGCTGCGCATCCCCGCCCATCGGCGTGGATCCCGAAACACGAATCCTCGCTGTGCTCGCGGGAAAGCTGAGCTTACCGGGCCTTCAGCACCATCCGGCAGGCTGCGGGAAGGGCCGCCATGGTCATCGGCGGTCTGGGTTTCGCCGGCTTCGTGGATTTCGGCGGGTTCAGCACGGCGTCGCTGAACCAGTATGCGAGCTCCTCTCCGCAGCCGTCGCCGGATGGCGGCGGCGCTTGGTCGCCGCATTGGTCGTCCCCAGCCGGGCAGGAGAGGCGGATATGGTAGTGGTAATTGTGCCCGTACATCGGGCGTACCTTGTTGAGCCAGGAGCGGTCGCCCCCCGCCTCCCGGCACAAAGCCTTCTTGATCGCCGGGTTGACGAAGAGGCGCGCGACTTCGGGCTGTTGGGCCGTGAGGCGGATCAGCTTGAGGTGCTCCTGCGTCCAGACCTGCGGGTCGATGTCGAGGCGGTCCGCGCGGACCACGTTGGTGGCAGAGGTCTCCTCACGCTCCGCACGGGTCATGCGGTGGTCGGGCATGGGCGTGAGCCAGACATCGGCGTCGAGGCCGAGCTGATGCGAGGCGTGGCCCGTGAGCATCGGGCCGCCACGAGGCTGGGACATGTCGCCCACGAGAAGCCCGTTCCATCCGACGCGAGGAGCCTGGGCGGCTAGGCGCTCAATGAAATCCACGAGATGCGGTGTGCCCCACATCCGATTCCGGGAGAGGCGCATGACTTGCCAGGTCGGTCCGTCATTGGGCAGGGCCTCGCCGCCGGAAAAGCATCCCTTCGCATAAGAGCCATAGGGCCGAGCGGGGCCGGGTGCCGGTGTCGTCGCCCGCCCGAACAGGGCTTTGGCCGGCGTCGACGGCGCATCGGGATCGGCCAGGGGTGGAAGGGGCTTGGGGTTTACGCTGCCCCTATCCTGGGCCTGGGCGGCCCCTCCGCAGACAAGGAAGGCGAGGGCCGCGAGGCGGAATGGACGAGAGGTCAGGTGCATGGCGCCAACCTAGTCTATCGGCCGTCGGGCCGTCGAGAGCTCTCGACTATTCCGCCGGTGCGACCGCGATCTTGATCGAATCCGATTTCGCACCGCTGACGACGACGAGAATAGGAGTGGTGCCAAACTGGAACCGGACGCTCTTCGAGACACCCGGACATCCGGGCCGCATCGTGCTCGCCACGGGCTTGCGCGTCGTCGCGCCGTCCTGGCTCACGTCGATCCAGGCATTGTCCGACAACGTCACCTGATACAGGCCGGGCGTGACGACGGGTGGGATACGCAAGCTGCCGCCGAACGTGCCGGGCTTCGGTTCCCGCGAAGGCGTCAAGGGAAGATCGGCTCCCGCGACCGGCTTGAGCGCCAGAACGGCGCCCGGCATTTCCGCGGAGAGGGTCGCGCCGGAATCAAGCCGGGGGAGGGAGGGCGCCTCGAACCAGGCCTGCTCCCGCAGGATCGGCCAGTCGAACGTGGTACAGGCGGCAGGATCGGCATCCTGCTGCGCCCATGCCCGGTCGGCCGCGAGGCCCGCACCGGATGCGAGCACCAATCCGGCGATGATGGGGAGCATTCTGCGCATGGCCACTGTCCTGTGAACGGTCGAGGCCCCCTCGATCGTGGAAACGGTTGCGCCGCCGGAAAGGTTTCCCGCAGAGATGTTCTTCGGGAAGGCGCCTATCCGAAGGGTCAGGCCAAGCGCCACGCCCCCTTGCTGGGCGGGGCCGACGCGGGGGTCACCCCTCGTCCGGTTGTTCTACGTCCTCGGACACGGTTCGGCGCACGCCCCAGCCGCGCAACGTCTCGTTGAGCTCGTCGAGGACGAAATGGCGGGCGCTGTCGCGGTCGTAGCCCTCTTCGAGATAGGATTCGTATTCGGTGAAGACGTGGCGGGCGAAGGCGACGAGGGCGAGCCATGCCGCGGTCTCGGGGCTCGCATTCCGCAGGCCAGGACTGGCCAGCGCCCGGGCAAGGACGGAATCCGTCTCGAAGGCGGGAAGGCGCGGAGCAAGGATCCGAAGCGCTTCACCGACGGCTTCCGCGCGGGTCATCGAGCCGACTCCCGGGACGTTCCTACTTGTCGTGATGCCCGGCGGCGATCCGATCCGTCAGGGCCATCAGGATACCGGAGACGACGAAGACCATGTGGAGACCGACGAGCCAGTACAGCTCTCGGTCCGGCGTCGCCTTGATGTCCATGAAGGCTTTCAGCAGTGATATCGCCGAGATAGCGACGATCGAAGACATCAGCTTCAGCTTTAGTCCGGTGAAGTCGATCGTCCCCATCCATTCGGGCCAGTCCTTATGGTCCGTATGATCGATCTTCGAGACGAAGTTCTCGTATCCCGAAAACATCACGATGATGAGCAAGGATGCGGTGAAGGACAGATCGACCAGAGTCAGCACGCCGAGAATGATCTGCGACTCAGTGGCGCTCCACATGTGCAAGACGAAGTGGGCGAGTTCCTGCAGCAGCTTGACCAGCAGCACGACGATGCCGATGCCCAGTGCGGCATAGAAGGGCGCCAGCAGCCAGCGACACGCGAAAAGTACGCGTTCGAAAACCTGTTCGACCATCTGTCCCAAAACCCCCGTCCGACCGGGCGGGGGTTTGCCATGTACCGCCAAGCTCGACAAGGTTCGGGCTTGGATAAGCCGGGCGCCTCAGGCGGCGATCCCGGTTCCGACCGGACAGGTCACTCCGGTGCCGCCTACACCGCAATAGCCAGCCGGGTTCTTGGCAAGGTATTGCTGATGGTAGCCCTCGGCGAAGTAGAACGTATCGAGCGGGACGATCTCCGTCGTGATCTCGCCGAACCCGCGTGCCTTCAACGCCTCTCCGTAGACCTCCCGAACGCGTCGGGCGGTCTCGGCCTGCGCCTCGTTCGCCGTGTAGATTCCCGAACGGTACTGCGTGCCGACATCGTTGCCCTGGCGCATGCCCTGGGTTGGGTCATGGCTCTCGAAGAACGTCTTGAGCACTGCCTCCAGAGGGCGCACGGCCGGATCGTAGACGACGAGGACAACCTCGTTATGGCCGGTCATGCCCGAGCAGACCTCCTCGTAAGTCGGGTTGGGCGTGAAGCCGCCAGCGTACCCCACCGCCGTCACGACGATTCCGTCCGGCAATTGCCAGAACTTGCGCTCGGTGCCCCAGAAGCAGCCGAGTCCCAGGACGATCTGCTCGGTTCCCTCCGGATAAGGGCCTTTCAGCGGATTGCCGTTGACGAAATGGGTCTCGGTGGTGGGAATCGGAGTCGACCGGCCGGGCAACGCATCGGTGGCGCTCGGCATCTCGGGACGCTTGCGGAAGAACTGGAGCATCAAGGGCCTCCATGAGAGGGCGGGATGTCCCCTATATGGGGTACCGGCCCCGTTCCTGAATGCCCCGTGTCGAAACGGCCATGCCGCCGGACGTCGATGTCAGGGCCGGCTGAGGAAGCCGATCGGCTCGCGGGGCGGCTGCCCGAGCCAGAGCAGGAAAGCCCCCAGGCCGAGGCCGAGGAGGCAGGCGGGGGCCAGGGTCAGCGGCAGGACGAGGGCTTGCCAAAGCCATGGCGCCACGCTCTCCACCGCGCCCTGAAGCGCGCTTCCGCGCTCCTTGAACAGTGTCATCAGCAGGTCGCTCAGGCTGGTGACGCGCACGCCGTTATTGGCGATCGAACGCGCGCCATCATAGACGAGGCCGACAAAGCCCGCCGCGAGGACGACGTATCCGAGGAGGCGGCTGAGAAAGCGGAGCATCGCGGCTTGCACACAAGCCGGCTCCCATGCCGGCCTTGCGGGATTACGGGCCGCCGTCGCGAGGCGCAAGGTGTCCGAGGCGCACGCCGTCCCGGCAATGAGTGCGCGAGGACTGCCATTGCGCGCCGAGACGCCTCCGTGGCACAGCCCGGCCCAGACATTTCCAGCGGACCAGCCCTTTGCCGACCGAACCCGAAACTCCCACCGAACTGGTGATCTTCGATTGCGACGGCGTACTGGTCGATAGCGAGCCCCTGAGTCTCGGGACGCTGACCGCCGGGCTCAATCGGATCGGCGTCACGATCGATGTGGATACGGTGAGGGAGCGCTTCGCCGGCACATCCATGACGTCGATCATGGGGCATATCGAGCGCGATTACGGGATCGCCGCGCCCGACGGCTTCGTCGAGGCGGTGAAGGCCGAGACCCTACGCGCCTTCGACCATGACCTGCGTGCCATGGAGGGGATCGCGCTGGCAGTGCGGTCACTGGAGCTTCCGAGCTGCGTCGCGTCCAGCAGCGATCCGGCGCGGCTCGCCCATTCGCTCGGCCTCACCGGCCTGTTGCCCCTGTTCGAGGGCCGTATCTTCTCGGCGACCATGGTCTCCCGCGGCAAGCCGGCCCCCGACCTCTTCCTCTTCGCCGCCGCCGAGATGGGCTTCGCTCCTGGCCGATGCTTCGTGGTGGAGGATAGCGTGCCTGGCGTCACGGCGGCGCGCGCCGCCGGGATGCGCGTCCTGGGCTTCACCGGCGGAGGGCATTGGCTGCACGATTCCACGGGAGCGGACCTGATCGCGGCCGGTGCTGAACGGGTCTATGGGCATCATCGCGACCTTGCCGACCTGATCGGGCGCGTGGCTGCCGCGTCCGCTTGACCGCGGCGCACTCCAAAAAACCACCCTCCGAAGAAATCGCCTGCGCTTCGTGGGTCCAGGCGTCATTCCTGCCACAAGACTGCATGCATTCGGAAGATGCATCCATTGACGAAGCGACGTGTTGCTCTCATTTTAGAGGTGCGGTTCCAGACCGGATGGCTTGGTCCGCCGCGGTGATTTGAAGTGTGTAGATTGCGCCGCGTCATCAAACGCTAAAGCACTGCGGAGCGCTCGCGCCTCGTGGTCCTTCATCGAAAGGATGACTTGCCGTGATTGATCGACCCTCGTTCCAAAGTCTCTTTTGTGCCTGCTCCCGCTGTCGAAGCTGACCTACCCGTCAGATCCGATTGCTTTCAGCAGATGGCCGTTAGGCCGCGCCAGGAGACTTCGACACCATGCCCCACTTTCACCAGGACGACGCCCACAGGGCGTTGAACCGATTGCACACGCCTGATGCACGGGCGGATCATCTCGAGGCCCGTGCCCGTAACCGCCTTCATACCGCCCCGCCGCCACGGGTGATCGAAATCGGCGACGTGACGGCCGGAATCGCCGTGCCCGAACGGGGCGGCGTCCGGTTCTTCTCGTCCGGCCGTGATTTCGACCCCCTCGACGGGCTCGTCTTCGCCAGCGTCGAGAAGGCCGCCAAGGCGGCTCGGGACCGTTTCGCGGCTCGTCGCGCGCCGCGCAGGCAGGCCGCCTCGCCCCGCCTCGATCCTGTCCGGGCCGACGCGGCCTTCGACATCCATCGGACCGCGTACGGGCGCTGAGCCTTCGCTCCCCTCGAAGGCGGCCGTTCCGGCGCGGACGCCCGTCCCGGAACGGCCCTCTCACCCCTCGCCGGTTTTGCTAGGCGGCGTTGTGGCCTTGAGGCGCCTCCGGCGTTCGGCTCGGGCGAGTTCGGCCGCATTGGCAAATCCCGTCGCCATGGCGATATTCGCCGAGCTCAGCGCGCTCTCGCGGCGGAGCTGATGGGCCCGGTCGAGACGCAGGGCGAGATAATGCTGGTGAAGACTGATGCCGATCCGGTTTCTGAAGAGTAGCTCGAGCTGACGGATCGACACGCGGGCGAGATCGGCCAGTCCCTGCCGCGAGAGCGGCGTTTCCAGATTCGCTTCCATCGCGGCGAGGACCCGGAGCAGCCGCGGGTCGCGCACCCCGATCCGCAGGCGGAGGTCCATCCTCTGCGGACTCAGGCCCTCGCGAATCTGGTTGTGCAAAAACCAGTCGCTGACGCCGTTGGCGAGGCCCGGACCGTGGTCGCGCTCGATCAGGTTGAGCATCAGGTCGAGGGCGGCGATGCCGCCCGAGCAGGTGATCCGATCGTCCTGGATCTCGAAGAGGGAGCGCACGACCTCGATATCCGGGTAGCGTTCCTCGAAGGCGGGAACATGCTCCCAGTGGAGCGTGCAACGGCGCCCCGTCAGCAGACCCGCACGGGCGAGCAGGTAAGGCCCTCCGGAAATGCCGCCGAGCGTGATCCCCCGCCGGGCGAGATGGCGAAGCCAAGCGGTCAGGGCTGGGTCGTCGAAGGCGGCGGGATTTCCCCCCGCACAGACGAAGACACGGTCAGCGTCGAGCTTGGTGTCGCCGACATCGACATCCGGCAGGATCGCGATTCCGTTGGAAGCCTGGACGGCGCCTCCGCCCGGTGCCGCATGCCACCAGCGGTAGACTTCGCTTTCCAGAAGGGTGTTGGCCGCCCGCATGGGCTCGACCGCGGCCGCGTAGGACATGAGCGGAAAGTCCGGCAGCAAGATGAAGCCGACGGTCAGCGGCGCCGGCTTTTCCGATGCTGTGGCGTCAAGGGCGAGATCGGGCAAGATTCGGGGACTTTGGCGCTAGAGGACGGCCGTTCATTTCTGCGCAAATTGTCCGAATGACGTCGCAAAATGCAAGGGGCGTTAGCCGGCGATACGCTACTCAAGGTGACACACGCCGCAACCAGCCCCGGAGCATGTCCCGCCATGCGCTATTCCCTCCTCAGCGTCCTGGGTCAGGCCCTGCGCGGCCAGCGTGATTGGAAGCCCCAATGGCGCGATGCCGCGCCCAAGGCCGAGTATGATGTCGTCATCGTCGGTGGCGGCGGCCACGGTCTCGCGACCGCCTATTATCTCGCCAAGGAGCACGGCATCACCAACGTCGCCGTGCTGGAGAAGAGCCATGTCGGCTCCGGCAATGTCGGGCGCAACACCACCATCGTCCGCTCGAATTATGGGCTCGCCGGCAACATCCCGTTCTACGAACGGTCGATGAAGCTCTGGGAGGGGCTTGAGCAGGACATCAATTACAACGCCATGGTGAGCCAGCGTGGCGTGCTGAATCTCTACCATTCGGACGCGCAGCGTGATGCCTATGCCCGGCGCGGCAACGCCATGCAGATGGCGGGTATCGATGCCGAACTCCTCGACCGCGAGGGGGTTCGGGGAATGGTGCCGTTCATCGATTTCGACAATGCGCGCTTTCCCGTGAAGGGCGGTCTCCTGCAGCGCCGGGGCGGCACGGTGCGCCACGACGCCGTGGCCTGGGGCTATGCCCGCGCGGCCAGTGACCGGGGCGTCGACATCGTCCAGAACTGCGCCGTCACCGGCATCCGCCGTGAGAACGGCCAGGTGGTCGGGGTCGAGACGAGCCGTGGCTTCATCCGGGCGAAGAAGGTCGCGCTCTCGGTGGCGGGCTCGACATCGCTGCTGGCCTCCATGGCCGATCTGCGCCTGCCGATCGAGAGCCACGTGCTCCAGGCCTTCGTCAGCGAGGGCGTGAAGCCTCTCATCGACACGGTGATGACCTTCGGGGCCGGCCATTTCTACGTCAGCCAGTCGGACAAGGGCGGCCTCGTCTTCGGGGGCGACATCGACGGCTACAATTCCTACGCCCAGCGCGGCAACCTCGCGACGATCGAGGACGTGATGGAGGGCGGCATGGCCCTGTGGCCGGGCCTCGGGCGCCTGCGCCTGCTGCGGCACTGGGGCGGGATCATGGACATGTCCATGGATGGCAGCCCGATCATTGACCGCACTCCGATCGACGGTCTCTATCTCAACGCGGGCTGGTGCTACGGCGGCTTCAAGGCGACCCCGGCGGCGGGGTTCTGCTTTGCCCATCTCATCGCCCGCGACACGTCCCATGAGGACGCCGCCGCCTACCGGCTCGACCGTTTCGCCACCGGCCATCTCATCGACGAGAAGGGCATGGGCGCCCAGCCGAACCTGCATTGAGCGCGGATCTGGATTGAGGGAACGACGATCATGCGTATCCGATGCCCCCATTGCGGGCCCCGCGACAACGGCGAGTTCAGCTATCTCGGCGACGCCGCGCCGATCCGGCCCGACGGCATGGAGGTGCCGCCCGCCGCCATGCACGACTACGTCTACCTGCGTGACAACCCGGCCGGCCCCCATCGCGAGCTCTGGTATCACGGCGCCGGCTGCCGCTCCTGGCTCGTGGTCGACCGGGATACGCGCACCCACGAAATCACCGGGGTGTCCTCCGCCCGCGACGTCGCGCTGAGCCGCCGGACAGGAGAGGTCGCATGACCACGCTCACCCTTCGGGATACCGCCTCCCCCAGCGGCGCCTCCCCGGCAACGGCCGTTGGGCAGGGCTTTCGTACCGGGACCGGCGGCATGATCGACCGGCGCCGCCCCCTGGACTTCACCTTCGACGGCCAGCGCTACAGCGGCTTCCAGGGTGATACCCTGGCCTCGGCGCTGTTGGCCAACGGCGTGCGGCTCGTGGGCCGGTCGTTCAAGTACCACCGCCCGCGCGGCATCCTCACCGCCGGTTCGGAGGAGCCGAACGCCCTCGTCGAACTGCGCTCGGGCGCACGGCGTGAACCGAACACCCGCGCCACCGTGGCCGAACTCTACGAGGGGCTTGAGGCGTCGAGCCAGAATCGCTGGCCGTCGCTGAAATACGACGCCCTCTCCGTCAACGCCCTGGCGGCGCCGGTCTTCGCGGCGGGGTTCTACTACAAGACCTTCATGTGGCCGGCCGCTCTCTGGGAGAAGCTCTACGAGCCGATGATCCGCCGCGCCGCCGGCCTCGGCCGGGCCGCCCATGCGCCGGATCCCGATACTTACGACAAGGCCTTCGCGTTCTGCGACGTGCTGGTCATCGGGGCCGGACCGGCTGGGCTCGCCGCAGCCCTGGCCGCCGGACGGTCGGGCGCGCGTGTCATCCTCGTCGACGAGGATCACCGGACGGGCGGGCGCCTGCTTGCCGACCGGCGCGAGATCGCCGGCCGATCCGGTGCGGACTGGGCCACGGACACCCTCGCCGAACTGGCGAGCATGCCGGAGGTGCGCATTCTGAGCCGGACCACCCTGTTCGGGGTCTACGATCACGGAGCCTACGGGGCGGTCGAGCGCGTCGGCGATCATCTGGCCGTGCCCCCCGTCCATGCGCCGCGCCAGCGCCTGTGGCGGATCACGGCAAAGCAAGCCATTCTCGCTGCCGGAGCCATCGAGCGCCCTCACGTCTTCGGCGGCAACGACCGGCCCGGCGTGATGCTGGCCGGCGCGGTGCGGACCTACCTCAACCGATACGGCGTGCTCCCGGGCCGGGCCGTCGCAATCTTCACCTCGGGCGATGACGGCTGGCGCACCGTGGCCGATGTCGCCGCGGCGGGCGGACAGGTGGTGGCCGTGATCGATTCCCGCGCATCGGTGCCGGCCGAGCTGCGCCGGGCGGCCGAGGCCGTCGGCGCGCAGGTGATCTGTGATGGCTACGTCACCGGTACGAAGGGGCATCTCGGACTAGAGGCGATCGAGGTGGTGGACACCTATGGCAGCCGCCAGACCATCGCCTGCGACTGCCTCGCCATGGCCAATGGCTGGAATCCGATCGTGCATCTCGATTCGCATCTGTCGCGGCGACCGGTCTGGGACGAGGCGATCCACGCCTTCGTGCCGGGTGCGCTTCCCTCGGGCATGGTGGCCGTCGGGGCGGCGGGCGGGGCCTTCACCCTCGCCTCCTGCCTGGAGACCGGCGGCCGGGCCGGTGCGGAGGCCGCCTCAGCCTGCGGATTCGCCAGCGCCGCGCCCGAGACCCCGAAGACCGATCCCGAGAGCATCGCCCATACGCCGCTGTGGCGCGTGCCGGTATCGAGGGGCAAGGCCTTCGTCGATTTCCAGAACGACGTGGCCGCCTCCGATGTGGAGCTCGCCCATCGCGAGGGCTTTCGCGCGGTGGAGCTCCTGAAGCGCTACACCACCCTCGGCATGGCCACCGACCAGGGCAAGACCTCGAACCTCGCCGGGCTCGGCATCATGGCGGAGCTCACCGGCCAGCCGGTCGCGAGCGTCGGCACCACGATGTTCCGGCCGCCCTTCACCCCCGTCGCCATCGGCGCTTTCGCCGGGCATCACCGGGGCAAGGATTTCCGCGCGACCCGGCACGTCCCATCGCATACTTGGTGCGAGGAGCAGGGCGCGGTCTTCGTCGAGACCGGCCTGTGGCTCCGCCCGGCCTACTTCCCGAAATCCGGCGAGAGCGACTGGCTGGAAACGGTCAATCGCGAGGTGAATACCGTGCGCGCCCATGTCGGCATCTGCGATGTGACGACGTTGGGCAAGATCGACATCCAGGGCCGGGACGCCCTCGCTCTCATCGAGCGGGTCTGCGCCAATCCGTTCGGCACGTTGCCCGTGGGCAAGGCGCGCTACGCCGTACTCCTGCGCGAAGACGGCTTCGTCCTGGACGACGGCACCATCGCACGGTTGGGCGAGAGCCATTTCGTGATGACGGCCTCTACGGCCAACGCCGCCAAGGTCATGCAGCACTTGGAATTCTGCCACCAATGGCTGTGGCCTGAACTCGACGTGCAGATGGTTTCGGTGAGCGAGCAGTGGGCGCAATACGCCGTGGCCGGCCCACGTGCCCGCGACACGTTGCAGGGTATCGTCGATCCCGGTTTCGACCTGTCGAACGATGCCTTCCCCTTCCTGGCCTGCGCCGACATCACGGTCGGAGGGGGCATCCCCGCGCGGCTGTTCCGCATCTCGTTCTCGGGTGAACTCGCCTACGAACTCGCGGTGCCGGCGGCCTATGGCGACGCCGCCTGGCGTGCGGTCATGGCGGCCGGCTCGGCCCACGGCATCACCGCCTACGGCTCGGAGGCGCTCTCGGTGATGCGCATCGAGAAGGGCCACGCCGCTGGCGCCGAGATCAACGGCCAGACGACGGCGCGCGACATCGGCCTTGGCGGCATGCTCGCCAAGAAGAAAGACTATATCGGCCGCCTCATGAAGGACCGCCCGGCCCTCGTCGATCCCGAACGGCCGATCCTCGTGGGGTTCCGCCCGGTCGATCGCAGCCAGCGCCTGCGTGCGGGTGCGCGGTTCCTTGCCGTCGGCGCCGCCCCGAGCCTCGCGGCCGATGAAGGCGTCATGACCTCCGTCGCCTATTCGCCGAGCCTCGGGCACTGGATCGGGCTCGGGTTGATCCGGCGCGGCGCCGAGCGCCATGGGACGCGCGTGCGCGCCTACGATCCGGTGCGCGACGGGGATGTCGAAGTCGAGATCTGCTCACCGGTCTTCGTCGACCCGAAAGAGGAGAAGCTGCGTGTCTGATGTTATCGAGACGACATGGCGGCCGAGGAGCGCCTGGGCGGGAATCGCGCCGGTCGGTCGGCACGGCCGCCCGGGCGGCGAGCCCGGTCTCACCCTGACCCTGCGCGACGAATTCGGGCTTGCCACCCTGATCGCGGTAAAGGGCCGGACCGACGCCCTGCGGCAGGTTCTGGACGAGCGCTTCGGCTGGTCGCTGCCCGAAACGGGGACTGCCAGCCTCACGGGAGAGCGGGGATTGGTCTGGTCCGGACCGGATCAATGGCTCGCTCTCTTCGAGACGCGCCAGGAGATGGCGGGCCTCGGCGAGGCGTTGCAGGGTATTGCCGCGGTCACCGACCAGAGCGACGCCCGCGCGATCGTCCGCGTGTCCGGGCCGGACGCCCGGGCGTTCCTCGCCAAAGGCCTCGCCATCGACGTTCATCCCCGTGCCTTCCAGCCGGGGCAGGTCGCCGTCACCGCCCTTGCGCATTTGGGCGCGCAGGTTTGGCAGCGGGACGCAGCCCCCACCTACGACCTCGCCGTGACGCGCAGCTTCGCCGGCAGCGTCTGGTCGTGGCTGAGCCATGCCGCGGCTGAGTTCGGCTACGACGTTCGCAGCGCGGCGCCGTGAGCGGAGCCGACTGTTCCCCGGCCGGATGCTTCAGCTGCGCGGGTAGATGATGACCGACAGGTAGGTCATCGGGGTCTTGATCAGTTTGGCCGGCCCATGCGAGGCCGCCGAATCGAATAGGAGCGAGTCCCCTGGCTGCAGCGTGTAATCGTGTTTGTCATGGCGATAGATGACTTCACCGGTCAGCATATAGATGAACTCGGTGCCGCCATGCCGAAACTCCGTATAGGACTCGGCATCGTTCTCCAGGGTGATGAGATAGGGCTCGACGACGATCTCGCCGCGCAGGCCCGCTCCGAGCAGTTCGTAGAGATGTCCGGCCTTCGTGCCGCGCCGTTCGATGACGACGCCTTGTCCGCGCTTGACGAAGGAGCAGTCGCGGCTCTCCTCGAAGGCCGAGAACAACACGGTGATGGGCACGTTCAACGCCTTTGCAACAGCGTTGATCGACGACAGCGACGGGGAAATCTGCCCGTTCTCCATTTTGGAGATCATGCCGGGTGAGATCCCGGCCGCCGTGCCGAGATCGGCTACAGAGAGGTCGCGCTCGCGCCGGAACAGGCGGATCTGGTGGCCGAGTGCCCGCTCGAGTGTGCGCTTGTCGTCGACCGGTGCGTTAGAGGCGGTGTTCAGCATCCGGTTTCTGATCTCGCCCTCATCGCAGCACGCATCGAGCACGACGCGGGGCTCAAGAGCCATCATGTCGGCACAGGATTCACGTCTAACACCGGAATACCGCATCGAACAGATTGCGCGATTGCCGGTGAGGCGATCCGACTCATGATTGTCGATGGCAGAATCTGTGCGGTTGGTTCCTTTGCCCGACACATCAGCCGATCAGGCGCGCCGAACCGCGAAACCCGTCCGTGTAGAAAAGATGGTGTGCGAGCGGACGCGTTGCTTCGGAGAAGACGTCCAGCCTGCCTCGAGTGAAGGCGGGCACCCGTTTCCGGACTATCGCCCGCACAGGCCGTGGGTCAGGATGCCGAAGTGGTCGAGCATGACGTGGAACCATAGGATGTCACCGCACGCAGGCGCGCGATCCGGTAAGCATCGGGGATCGAGAGTGCCCAGACGAACACGCCTGCTGCGTGACGACCGATCACATCCACATCCGGCGACGCGAATTTCGTGGTCAGCCACGCCCCCACCAGAGTGAAGAACGCGAAGCCCAATCCGCGTTGTGCCTGCCCGAGGAGCACATGGCCCATGCCCGGCAGCAGGATGGCGGCCGCGAGGACCAGATAGGGGTTAGGCTGCGGCGCGCGCAGGGGCTTCTTCGGATCCATGGACTGCATCTTCTCCGGTAAGGCTCCGGACGAGGCCGGTTGCTTGGGCGAGCAGAGGCCGCAACTGCTCCGGACCGATCTGCGTCATGGGGAAACGGTTCTCGCGCAGGAGCAGGTAGGCACCGCGTTCGCCCTGGCAGAGCTGGCTGACGATCCGGATCCCCCGAGGCGTGAGCAGCACTTCCTTCACGCGTGGCTCGGCGAGAATGGTCGCGATTGTGCCGGAGGCACGGGCAAGGACGGGCCCGGCACCGAGCGATCCCCGCACCAGCGTCTCGCCCGGCCAGCCTTCCGGCACATCGTAGCGCGCCGGGAGATTGTCCGCCGGGGCATAGAATTCGGCACCCACCACGCGCCTGAGGATGTCGATCGTGCCGCGAACGCCTGTCGCATGATGCACCGAGACGCTGAGCCAGAGCTGCGGCAGGCGCCGGAAGGCAAGGGCTTCCGGGATGACCCGGATCTCGACCGGCATGCCCAGGAACCGGCCCGCGAGAGTTCCGAAGCCCGTCGGGTCGCGGCCATGGACCGGCTTCGCCAGAAGGTCTTCGCAGGGTCGGAGCATTCCGGCCCGTTCCGCCGAGGCCGTCCGGCCGCGCCGGTAGAGCGCGTAGCCGGCGGCACCCAGCATCGGGAGGATGAGGAGGTCGATCATTCCGGCCTCAATAGCCGCGCGGCTTTGGCCAGTGCATCGTGAACTGGTCGCCGCGCCTGACATACTTGTAGCGGTGCAGCACGAACCAGGCGGAGGCGATGATGTAGAAGGTCATCATCGCAACGAGCTGCGTCCCGTAGCCGAGGAACACCGCGACGTAGGTGACGCTGCACAGAAGCAGAAGCAGAAGGCACGGCAGCGGATGGAGCGGATGGACGTAGCCTCTCTGAATGGTGCCGAGAGGCCACTTCCGACGGAACAGGACGATGGAGAGCGCCATCAGCGTGTAGCCGAGCAGCCCGGACAGGATCGAGAAGGTGATGGTCTGGTCGAGCGGCGTCGAGACCGCGAACATGATCGCCACCGGCACGAAGAAGACGATCGACCGGTAGGGTGTGTGGTAGGCGGGGTGCACCGCACCGAACCAGGCCGGCATGTAACGGTCGCGCCCCATGGCGAACCAGGCCCGCGAGGCGTCGTTGATGCAGCCATTGGCCGAGGCGACGGTGGCGAACAGGGTGCCGAAGAACAGAAACACTTCGAGCCAGCGATTCCCCGTGAGACGCCCGGCATCGTAGAGCGGCGTCACGGCTTGGCCGAGATATTCCCAGGGCATCAGCCCAGAGCAGACGTACCAGGTGGCCGTTGCGGCGATCAGGAGGGTCATCATCCCCGTCATGGTGCCCAGCGGCAGGGCACGGGCGGGCGAGCGCACCTCCTCCGCGGCCTGCGTCGTTCCCTCGATGCCGAGGTAGAACCACAGGCCGAAATGCATGGCGGCGAGGATGCCGAGATTCCCGTAGGGCAGGCCGACCAAGAGGGCATCGTGCTGCAGCACTGCGCCCGGCGCCCAGGGTTGGGTCGCCACGAAGAGCACCACGATGGCGAGGAAGGCAGCGGCCGTGATCAGCAGGTTCATCGTCAACGATGCGAGCACGCCGCGATAGTTCAGGAAAGCGAGGGCCACGATGGTGAGCACCATGAACGCGCGCTTGTCGACGGTGCCCGCGACGCCGAGATTGGCCATGAACGCTTCGATCAGATCCCCGGTCACGATGGCGTTCGAGACCTCGAGCATCGTGTAGGCCATCACGAGGTAGAGGCCGACATTGAAGGCCGCGAGCGGCCCGATGATGTGCTTGGCCTGCGCGTACTGGCCGCCCGCGGCGGCCACCGTGGAGGTAATCTCGGAATCGATCATGGCCACGCAGGTGTAGAGGATCCCGGCGAGCCAGCAGGCGGTCAGCGCCGCGACCGGCCCCCCCTTCCCGACGGCGAAGTTCCAACCCATGAACTCGCCCACCAGCACGATCCCGACGCCGAGCGCCCAAACATGGCCGGGCCCGAGCACGCGCAAGAGCGCGATCTTCCTGGCGGGTACAGCGGCCGATACTGACGACACGTCCGGCAGCGACACTTTCGGGGTCTGGAATCCAGGCGGAGTGGCGATCTGAACATCTTGCATCACGACCTCGCTGCCTGTTCGCCGACATCGGCATCCACGATCTCGCCCTCCTCGGACGAGAGGAGGTAGTCCTCTCCGAAGGCTCGGTTGGTGCGCACCAGATCGACGGCCATCCAGAGCGCAAGGGCTCCGGCGATCGCCCAGGCACTCCAGTTCATGATCACGACCATGACGGATATCCTCGTAGGAAATGAACGGGCTGACTGCGACCGCGGCCAATGAGGCTCAGCGAGGCTCTACTGTCTTACTCGGGTCATCGTCGCCGAAGCGCTCGGCGATGACTTCGCGGTACTCGTGGTCGGAGTAGCGGAACATGAAGACGAAGTAGGCCACGATGATCAGCGCCGTGAATGCCAGGGCCGTCCAGTTGAAGTTATAGTCGAATCGGGTCCCGATGATCGTCGCGGCCTTCTCTGGCGCGATGCCCAGCTTCTCCCACTGAGCCGCCATGACCGCGTTCTGTCCCAGTGATTCCCAGGATGGATTCGGATATTCCGTCGTGGTCGTGCCGCCGCCGGCCAGTTTGAGCCAAAGCGGCAGGTAGAGTGTGATGAACACAAGGATGAGCATCAGGATCGCATCGAAAATCTGCCCGATGATCGGCTGACTCGGCGGCTCGTAGGGAACCTTTTTCATTCGGTTGCTCCTTTGTGCTGCCGCGCTTTGCGGATTTGGTCGAGATAATAGATGTCGGTGCCGTAGATTGCGGACTTGTCTTCACTGTAGTGACGGATCATCGCGAAGGTGGATGCTGTGTTGAGGAAGAGCACGATGGCGCCAAGGATCGCCATCGGGATGAGCAGGTTGGTGCTCTCGAAAGCTTTCCACATGCTCCAGAACGTGAAGGCATAGATCAGCCAGACCGCGACCACGGCGAACGCGGCGGCTGCGCTGTCGCGTCTGAACATGGATGAAATGCGGGGATCCTGATTCACGGCATGTCCTCCTTCGTAAATTTTCTTTTTGAGAACCCAGGGTTCCTTTCTGGAAAGATCCTGCCGAGAATAGGCCCTTGTCAATGCCTAAATTGGTGGCGCAGTGCACGCATATTGAACTTTCTTGCCTGTCCCTTGAGAGAGTCAAGTGTTTCTCAGCCCTCGCTTGATGGTGGAGAGGGGTGGGCGGTGACCTCGTCACTCGCTCGTGAGCCATCACTTTCTCTTATGATGAAGGGACACATTCTCCCTTCGTCAGGACTTGACGGCCTCACGCTTTTCGCGAAACCCGATTTCTTGAAGGGAATTTTCGTCGTTCCGGCGAGCAGGTGTTCTCGTCGCTACAGGTCGCGTCGGACCTATTTGACGAGGATAAGCGTATCGTAACGAGGCCTTGTTCTCAGCGATACAGTTCTTCAGAGCGGTAAACTTGCAGGGCGCTGTGCTGGCCAGGCGAATCTCGCTGCGAGCATTTGTCCTTTTCGCAACGTGCCTCACAGAAAGGCGCCTCTGTTCGGGCGGCAGATGATCGGTCACCCCAATATTTCCCCGGAAGAATTTTTTGTGACCGATAGTTGACGGGTCGGTTGGAATGTGAGAGCAACGATCAACATGCTCGGTGGAAGCGGGAAAGTGCGATGTGCGGTATAGTCGGGTTGTACTTGAAGAACTCAAAGCTTGAGCCGCAGCTTGGCTCGCTTCTGTCCAAGATGCTCGCGACCATGACGGATCGCGGTCCCGATAGTGCTGGCTTCGCCGTTTACGGATCGGACAGTGACGGCGTGAAGCTCACCCTTCGTGGTGCGGATCAGGCAGCGCTGCGGAAGGCGATCTCCGGTCTGGAAGAGGCTCTCACATTCACCTTCGACAAGATTGAACGCGACACTCATACCGTCATTTCCGTGCCCGCTGAGCGCGAGGGGCGGATCCGCGCGTGGCTCAAGAAGGAGGCGCCCGGCATCGACGTGGTCAGCGCCGGCCGGCGCATGGAGATCTACAAGGAGGTCGGGCTACCGGCCTCCGTGGCCGAGCGGTTCGATCTCGCCGGCATGACCGGCACCCACGGGATCGGTCATACGCGCATGGCCACGGAGAGCGCGGTCACCACCAATGGCGCGCACCCGTTCTCTACCGGCATCGACGAATGCCTGGTCCATAACGGTTCGCTGTCTAACCACAACGACATGCGCCGCCGCCTCGAGCGCGAGGGGCTCACCTTCGCCACCAAGAACGACACCGAGGTCGCGGCCGGCTACCTCAGCTGGCGCATGCGCGAGGGGGCGTCCCTCCAGCAGGCCCTGGAATCGAGCCTGTCGGATCTCGACGGTTTCTTCACTTTCGTGGTCGGGACCGAGACGGGCTTCGCCGTCGTGCGCGATCCGATCGCCTGCAAGCCTGCGGTGATGGCCGAGACCGACGATTACGTGGCGTTCGGCTCCGAATACCGGGCCCTCGTGGGTCTGCCCGGCATCGCCTCCGCCCGCGTCTTCGAGCCCGAACCCGCCAAGGTCTACGCCTGGGAGCGTCACTGATGTCGTCCTACGATCTCAACCAGGCGCCCCTGCGCGACCTCAACCGGGCGCTGCACGCCCTGCGCCCCGACACCAACGAGACCCATTGGACCATCACCGGTCCGGATGGTCGCCACGCCATCGCGGTGGGCCTCGATGCGCCCATCTCCGTCGAGATCGAGGGGAATGTCGGCTATTACTGTGCCGGCATGAATAAGCTCGCCAGCGTCGTGATCAACGGCAATGCGGGCGTGGGTGTCGCCGAAAACATGATGTCGGGCTTCGTCCATGTGCGAGGAGACGCCAGCCAATCGGCCGGCGCCACGGCTCATGGTGGCCTGCTGGTGATCGACGGCAATGCAGGCGCGCGCTGCGGCATCTCGATGAAGGGCGTCGATATCGTCGTGAAGGGCTCGATCGGCCACATGTCGGCCTTCATGGCCCAGGCCGGAACCCTGACCGTTCTGGGCGATGCCGGCGAGGCGCTGGGCGATTCCCTCTACGAAGCGCGGCTCTACGTGCGCGGCTCGGTCAAGAGTCTGGGTGCCGATTGCATCGAGAAGGAGATGCGCGACGAGCACCGCGAACAGCTTTACGCCAAGCTCAAGGCCGCCGGACTGGCGGGCGAGGTGAGCCCGTCGGAATTCCGGCGCTACGGCTCCGCGCGCCGCCTCTATCATTTCAACGTCGACAACGCCGGAGCCTACTGATGGCCGAGACTCCCAAGGACCCGACCCTCAAGGATCCTACCCTTAAGGATGCGCGCCCCTTGCCGCGCACCAAGCCCCGCTTCTCGGCGACCTACACGCCCGACGTGATGTCCGAGATCCGCCGCGCCGCCGCAACCGGCATCTATGACATCCGGGGGGCCGGGGCGAAGCGCAAGCTGCCGCATTTCGACGACCTCCTGTTCCTCGGTGCCTCCATCAGTCGCTACCCGCTGGAGGGGTACCGAGAACGCTGTGGCACCGAGGTGGTGCTGGGCGCTCGTTTCGCCTCGAAGCCGATCCACCTCAAGACACCGATCACCATCGCTGGAATGAGCTTCGGCTCGCTCTCCGCCCAGGCCAAGGAAGCCCTTGGGCGCGGAGCCACGCTCGCTGGCACCTCGACCACCACCGGCGACGGCGGCATGACGCAGGAGGAGCGCGGGCATTCTCAGACGTTGGTCTATCAGTACCTGCCCTCGCGCTACGGCATGAACCCGGACGACCTACGGAAGGCGGACGCGATCGAGATCGTCATCGGCCAGGGCGCCAAGCCCGGCGGCGGCGGCATGCTGCTCGGCCAGAAGATCACCGAGCGTGTCGCGGGCATGCGCTGCCTGCCCCCGGGCGTCGACCAGCGCTCGGCCTGCCGCCACCCCGACTGGACCGGGCCGGACGATCTCGAGATCAAGATCGAGGAACTGCGCGAGATCACCGATGGTGAGAAGCCGATCTACGTGAAGGTCGGCGCCTCGCGGCCCTATTACGACACTGCGCTCGCAGCCAAGTCCGGCGCCGACGTGGTTGTCCTCGACGGCATGCAGGGCGGGACAGCCGCGACGCAGGACGTGTTCATCGAGCATGTGGGCATTCCGATCCTGGCGGCGATCCGCCCCGCGGTGCAGGCGCTGCAGGATCTCGGTCTGCACCGGAAGGTGCAGCTCGTCGTCTCGGGCGGTGTGCGTTCGGGAGCCGATGTGGCCAAGGCTCTGGCTCTGGGCGCGGATGCCGTCGCCATCGGCACGGCGGCGCTCATCGCCCTCGGCGACAACGATCCACGCTGGGAGGCCGATTACCAGGCCCTCGGCACCACCGCCGGCGCTTATGACGACTGGCACGAGGGCAAGGATCCCGCCGGCATCACGACGCAGGATCCCGAACTGGCCAAGCGCCTCGATCCGGTTCTGGCTGGCCGGCGTCTCGCCAATTACCTCGCGGTGATGACGCTGGAAGCGCAGACCATCGCGCGTGCCTGCGGCAAGAGCCACCTGCACAACCTCGAACCCGAGGACCTCGTGGCGCTCACCATCGAAGCTGCCGCCATGGCGCAGGTTCCGATGGCCGGCACCAGCTGGATTCCCGGAAAGACCGGCTTCTGACCACGCAAGGCCGCCCCTTAAGGGCGGCCTTTTCTCCACCGCATGGCCGCGATCGGCCGCACGACGCAACGCAGGGTGACGCCATGACCCCGGATCTCGAAGCCGTCGCAAAAGAGCGTGGCATCAAGTATTTCCTCGTATCCTACACGGACCTGTTCGGAACCCAGCGCGCCAAGCTCGTCCCGGCCGCCGCCATCGCCAGCACCTGTCGGAACGGCGCGGGGTTCGCAGGCTTCGCCACATGGCTCGACATGAGCCCGGCCGATGCCGACCTCCTGGCCGTCCCCGATGCGGCGGGCCTGATTCAGTTACCCTGGAAGCCGGAGGTCGGCTGGTTGCCCGCCGACCTCGTCATGGGTGGCAAGCCCGTGGAGCAGGGGCCGCGCAACATCCTGAAGCGTCTCATCAAGGACGCGGCGCGGGACGGCCTTCAGATGAAGACCGGCGTAGAGTGCGAGTTCTTCCTGATCACGCCCGACGGTTCCGAACCCGCCGACATGGCAGACCGGCAGATGAAGCCCTGCTACGACCAGTCGGCCCTCATGCGCCGCTACGACGTGATCACCGAGATCTGCGATGCGATGCTGACCCTCGGGTGGAAGCCGTACCAGAACGACCATGAGGACGCGAACGGCCAGTTCGAGATGAACTGGGACTACGACGACGCCCTCGTCACGGCCGACCGGCACGCCTTTTTCAAGTACATGACCCGCTCGATCGCCGAGAAGCACGGACTTCGGGCGACCTTCATGCCCAAGCCCTTCATGGACCTGACCGGCTCCGGCTGCCACGCCCACGTCTCACTGTGGAACGGGGAGCGCAACGTCTTCTCCGATCCGTCGGACGAGATCGGGATGTCGCGGGAGGGCTACCACTTCATCGGCGGCCTGATTCACTCGGCCGATGCGCTCGCTGCCATCACCAACCCTTGCGTCAATTCCTACAAGCGCATCAACGCCCCGCGCACCACATCCGGCGCGACCTGGGCCCCCAATACGGTGACCTATACGGGTAACAACCGCACCCACATGATCCGCATCCCCGATGGCGGGCGCTTCGAGTTCCGTCTCGCCGACGGCGCCGCGAACCCTTACCTGCTCCAGGCAGGTCTCCTCGCTGCCGGCCTCGATGGCCTGCGCAACCGGCGCGATCCGGGCAAGCGGCTCGACATCAACATGTACACGGACGGTCACATGGTCGAGGGCGTCAAGCGCCTGCCGCTCAACATGCTCGACGCCATGCGGGCGCTCGAACAGTCGGACGTCCTCGCTCAATCCCTCGGCAGCTTCGTGCCCAGCTATCTCAAGCTCAAGACCGAGGAATGGAACGCCTATTCGCGCCATCTGACGCAGTGGGAGCGCGACACCACGCTCGACTGCTGACGGAAGGCTCCCGGCCGGTTTCCGGGAGCCCATGAGTGCGAGGTGTCGTTTCGCTCCTCGACCCAACCGTCGTCCGAGAGCGGCCGTCCTGCGCCGCTTTCGACCTGGATCGCTCTTGATGATAAGCATGGTGAGGGACATATCGCAGCCGGTTGCCCGTCTTGGAATTTCG
This sequence comes from Methylobacterium sp. CM6247, assembly GCF_054817925.1. NCBI lineage: Bacteria > Pseudomonadati > Pseudomonadota > Alphaproteobacteria > Hyphomicrobiales > Methylobacteriaceae > Methylobacterium > Methylobacterium sp. CM6247. The sequence continues at coordinate 909,764 of NZ_JBTXKX010000003.1, read as the reverse complement.
GCGCATGAACCGGCGGATCTCGGCTTTTCGGTCCGAATAAGACGAATGCGGGCAGGAAAGCTCTGTGGACCACGACGACAACAGTGCGGGCATCGAGGCCCACCGTCGTGCGGCCCTCGCACGCTATGGCATCCTCGATACCGAGGCCGAGGCTGATTTCGACGATATCGTGAAAGCGGCGTCGGCGGCCTGCAATGTGCCAATCTCGCTGATTTCCCTGCTCGATGGCGAACGGCAATGGTTCAAGGCCGAGACCGGGTTCGGCCAGAGGGAGACTCCGATCTCCTCCTCGATCTGCCGCTATGCCGTCCGTGAACAGGACGCGGTGTTCGAGATTTCCGACACGACCCGCGACGAGCGGACCGCCACGAATCCCCTGGTCACCGGCGAATCACACGTACGCTTCTATGCCGGCGTACCGCTGCAGACGGCGGATGGCGTGACCCTCGGAACGCTGTGCGTCCTCGACACCAAGCCGAACAGCCTCACCCCGGCGCAGATGCTCATCCTGCGCACTCTGGCCAAGCAGGTGATGGCCCTCCTCGATCTACGGCGGGCCCTCCAGGACCGGCGCGAGAGCGACCGGCTCAACAAGGCGATCCTGGAGAGCGCTGTCGATTACGGCATCATCTCGATGGACCTGTCCGGCCAGGTCACGAGCTGGAACACCGGGGCGGAGCGCGTCCTCGGCTGGACCGAGGCGGAGATGTGCGGCGAGTACGCCCATGTCTTCTTCACAGCGGAGGACATCGAGAACGGCTTGCCCGAGCAGGAGATGGGCGCGGCGCTGATGCATGGCCGGGCCAGCGACGAGCGCTGGCACAAGCGGAAGGATGGGTCCCTGTTCTGGGGCCTCGGCGAGATGATGCCGCTGAGGAACGAAGACGGGAATCCCGAGGGCTTCATCAAGATCCTGCGGGATCGCACGGAACAGCGTCTCGCGAGCCAGAAGCAGCACAACGACGCCGAGTTCATGCGCAGCGTCCTGGCCTCTTCGGCCGATTGCATCAAGGTGCTGGACCTCGACACGAGGCTCACCTTCATGAGCGAAGGCGGGATGCGCGTGATGGAAGTCAGCGACTTCAACGCGATCAAGAACTGTCCCTGGCCCGATTTCTGGCAAGATCAAGGTCACATCCAGGCTCGGGAGGCTGTCGCTGCCGCCAAGGCCGGGCGCACGGGCCATTTCCAGGGCCTCGCCAACACCATGGCGGGAAATCTCCGGTGGTGGGATGTGCAGGTTACGCCAATCCTCGACGCCGAAGGGCAGCCGGAGCGTTTGCTGTCGGTCTCGCGCGACATCACCGTCCAGAAGAATGCCGAGCAGCTGATCAGCGCCAGCGAGGCACGCTGGCGCGGCCTGTTCACCAGCATGCAGGAAGGCTTCTTTCTTGCCGAGCTCATCCGCGACGCGGCGGGACGGCCGCTGGATTACCGATTCTTGGAGATCAACCTGGCTTTCGCTCGGCAATCGGGCCTTCCCGACGACAGTGTCGGCCGGACCATCCGCGAACTCGTGCCCGATATCGAGCAATGGGTGATCGACCGCTATGCGACCGTCGTCGATACGGGCGAGCCAACCCTGTTCGAGATCACGGTCGCCGCTCTCGACCGCAGCTTCGAGGTTCGAGCTGGCCATGAGAGCGACCAGCGCTTCAGTTGTCTCTTTCTCGATGTCACCGAACGCGCACAGAACGAGACCCGCCGCCTCGCCATCGCGGAACTCGGTGACCGCCTTCGCCATCTGAGCGATCCTGTCACGATCTCCTTCACCGCGGCCGAGATCGTTGGCCGTACCCTCGGACTGTCCCATGCCGGCTACGGCGCGGTGGACCAGGATCGCGAGACCATCCTCATCGGCCGGGGCTGGTCCGCCCAGAATATTCCCCGTATCGACGGACTTCATCACTTCCGGGAATACGGCTCGTACATCGATGAGCTGAAAACCGGCGGGACAGTCCTGATTGAGGATGTCACCTCAGATCCGCGAACGGTGGCGGATGCAGCCTCGCTCATCCCCATCAGCATCCGATCGCTCTTGAACTTGCCCGTCATGGAGCACGGACGTTTCATGGCCTTGCTGTACGCGGCCAAGGACGTGCCCCATGCCTGGACGACCGAGGAAATCGGTTTCGTCCGCAACGTCGCCGACCGGACCCGCGCTGCGATCGCGCGGATCGAGGCGGAAGCGCAGCAGCGCGTGCTCAACCTCGAACTCAGCCATCGCATGAAGAACATGCTGGCGATGGTGCAATCCATCGCCACGCAGACCATGCGCAACGCCACCGACATCGCCACCGCGAAGGACGTGCTGGCGGGTCGTCTGATCGCTCTCGGCAAATCCCACGACCTGCTCCTCGGCGGCTCGCTCGGCGATACGCCCCTCAAGACGCTGATCGAGAGCACGCTGGAGCCTCACAAGGACAAGCCGGACCGGTTCACCGTTCGTGGACCCGCGCTGAATGTCGGCGCCAAGGCCGCGATGTCGCTCGCTCTCATCCTCCACGAACTCGCGACGAACGCAGCCAAATACGGCGCGCTCTCCGCCGCGAAGGGTAGCATCACCATCCTCTGGGAGATCCGCCCGCATGAGAGCGACGGCAGCGACCGGGTGCTGCTGCGCTGGGTCGAAGCCGGCGGGCCTCCAGTGCAGCCGCCGACGCGGACGGGGTTCGGCACGCGGCTGATATCGCGCGGCTTGGCCGGCAATTTCGGCGGTGAGGTTTCCCTCGATTACCGCATGTCCGGCGTGGTCTGCACGCTCGAAGCTTCATTGAAGGGTTTGCAAGCCGTCGATACCCCGCCCGATTTCCACTAGGCGGCCGGCATCGCGCACCGACGCGCGCTAGGAGGTTGGAACCGGGGGTCAGTCTGCCTGGATTTGATTGCGCCCCGCCCATTCGAGTGGGGCGTGCAACTGCAACCGAGCGATCCGGCTTCGGTCTTCCGCTGCGACATCTCGCAGGTCAGGAGATGCTGCAACAGCGTCTCCAGGTCGTCCTTCTGGTAGGGCTTCTGCATCACCGGGACGGTACGATAGGCGGGCTCGACACCGGCCGCCCCGTAGCCTGTGGCGAAGAGGAATGGGATGCAGCGCTCGAACAGCTTGTCGGCTACGGGATAACTGCGCGCGTCACCGAGATTCACGTCCAGGACAGCGAGATCGAATGTCTCCGCTTGCAGGTTCCTCAATGCCTGTTCGAGGCGCATGGCGATCACGACCTCGCAGCCGAGATCGAGCAGCATGTCCTCGGCGAGCATCGCCACCAGGCTTTCGTCTTCCACCAGCAGGACGCGGCGCCCCTCGAGCATGCTCATGAGCCGGGTCGCCCCGTCACGATCTCCTGCCCATGCCAGCCCAAGGCCGTCAGCGGGATATCGAGGCGACAGACAACTCCGGTTGGTGCGAAATCGATCGCGGCGTTGCCGTCGAACTCCAAGGGCAATTGTCGCTCGACAAGACGGGAACCGAAACCCCTGCGCGTCGGGGGAGCCACTTCCGGGCCACCCGTCTCCGTCCAGGTGAGGGAAAGGCGCTCGCGCGCCCCATCGGGTTTCAGCGTCCAAACGACGGTGACCCTGCCCTCGGGCACGGAAAGAGCACCGAACTTGGCGGCGTTCGTCATCAGTTCGTGCAACGCCATGGCCAGTGTCACGGCTACCTTGGGATGAAGACGGGTATCCGGGCCGGTGATCTGGAACCGGTTCGCGTCGGCCTCCGCCACCGCGTGGGGCGCGATCGCCCGCTCGACGACGCCGATGAGGCTGGCGCTCTCCCAGTTGGATTCGGTCAGGACGTTGTGAGCGTTCGACAAGGCCGTGACACGAGCGTCGAATACGGCGCGGGCCGGCTGGTCGGAAATGGCGCGGAAGGTCTGCGCCGCGATGGACTGGACGGTGGCCAGCGTGTTCTTCACCCGATGGTTCAGCTCGTTGGTCAGCAGCCTCTGCCGCTCGGCTGCCGCCTTCTCCTCGGTGATGTCGCGGACCTCGATGATCGTGCCGATAATTTTGGCGGCGTCGTCACGGATCGGGCTCGCGGTGAACCCGACAGGGTAGAAATGCCCGTCCTTGTGGACGAACACTTCTTCGCCGCGTTCCTGGTTGTTCTCCGGGAAGGCACGGTCGATGGCGCATTCCTCCAGCGGGAACGGGCGGCCGTCGGGATAGGTGTGGTGGACGATGTCGTGAAGCGGGCAATCGCGCGCGAGCACTTCCCCGACGGTGAAGCCGGTGAGCAGTTCGGCGGCGCGGTTCATGTAGACGCAATGCTGCCTGTCATCCATCAGGAAGATGGCCACCGACGCATTGTTCAGCACTGCGTTCAGACGGCGCTCGGTCTCGTGCAGCTGCAAGCCGCGGCGCAACGTCGGCAGGGATGTCGATGCTTCGGCGGAGGACAGGAAGGGCGGCCGGGTCGGCACGGAGCGGGCTCTCTGCGAAGATGGGCAACACCCGATGGTGCGCCGCAAGATCTTAACGGGTTCGCCATGGTCCGGCGAGGGGTATCCGGCTATCCTCGAAATCCTTGAAATCCTCGAAAACCTCAAGGGACGACAGGCGAAAGTGCGAGGAGCGAGGCTTTGTTCCGCCCAACCGCATTCGGTTGCACAGTCGATGTGCGCATGGGCAGGTGAGCCCCCGTTTGAGCCTCTGCCGAAGCCGGAACTTGCCGGAATGTCACTTTGCCAGGGCGACGTCGTGCCGATGCGAGACCGCAGGCTCGGAGCATGATGGATTTCGTCAATTTCCTCTATGGCGCGCCGATCTGGCAGATGGCCTGCATCATCAGCTCCATCTCCGTGGGTGGCACGGTGTCGGCCGTCCTGATGGTCGACAGGGTTTGGAAGAAGGATCGTCGGCGGTCCCACAACGATATCGCCGGCTTCTTCATCGCCGTCGTCGGTGTCATCCACGCGATCTTGATCTCTTCCCTGGCGATCACCGTCATGACGCGGAAGGACCGTGCCGAAACCCTCGTTTTCGAGGAGGCCGATAAAGTCGCGAGACTGGCGCGGGAGGTGACGACCCTTCCCGAACCGAACCGTGCTGCCATGCCTGCTCATCTGGCGACTGACGTTCAGGTGGTGATCGAGGAGGAGTGGCCCCAGTCGAGACGGGCGGAGCGGCCCGTCGCGGGAACTCGGGTGCTCCACCGCCTATGGCTCGATGCTGCAGCGCTGCCGCTGAAGGATCTGGCGGACGTTCTCACGGTGAAGGACTTTCGCAAGCACATCGACGATCTCTACGATCTCCATCGCGGACGAAGCGATCTGGCCATCAATGGCGTCGACCGGATCGTCTGGGCCGTCGTGCTTCTCGGCTCGATCTCAATGATCGCTTTCGCCGTCCTGTTCGGTGTCGAAAATTTCGCGGCTCATCTGTTGATGAGCTGCCTCCTCTCCTTCTCCATCGCTCTGGCCATGACGATGATCGTCGCCATCGACTGGCCGTATTATGGCTACGATTCCATCTCGGAGGACCTTTTCCTCGAACTGAGATCGGGATTGAGAGAGGGGTCGGCCCCCCTGACGCTCACGATGCGGATCGGAGTGGACGGACGCCATGCCGCAAGCTCGGTGGGGGATTAAGCCCTTGATCGGGAGGGCACGCGCCCGAGTTCGGGCTGATGCCAAATCGTCCCGCTTCCAATACCACCGCCGGTGCCCCGGTCATCCCGGGCCTGGGTACCGGCGGCCCATCCACGTTGGTCTGCCTGCATTTCCTCGGCGGAAGCGCGCGGGAATGGGAGCCGGTCGCAGCCTGTCTCGATGGCGCCGTTCGTCTGGTCGCGCTCGACCTGCCGGGGTTCGGTGATGCGGCTGCCGTCCCGGGCTACACGGTGGATGCGATGGCGGATTATGTGGCTGCCCGCATTACGGCCGCCGATCCCGGGGAACGATGGTATCTCGCCGGCCATAGCATGGGTGCCAAGGTGGCACTGGCTATCGCCCGGCGCGCCGAGGACGGGGCGCCGGATCTGGCGGGGCTCGCCGGGCTGGTCCTGCTCGGCGGTTCGCCACCGAGTCCAGAGCCGATGTCCGACGACAAGCGGCAGGAGATGTTGGGCTGGATTTCCGCGGATGCGGAGACCCGCCGGCGCAAGGCAGGCGAGTTCATCGACCAGAACACCGGTGCGCGCCTCGACGAACCGCGTCGAACCCGGGCGATCGAGGATGTGCTGCGTGCCGCTCCCGCCGCCTGGACGGCATGGCTTCGCGATGGCTCCCGCGAGGATTGGCGCCGCCGGATCGGCATCCTGCGCATACCGGCCGTGGTCGTCGGCGGAACCGAGGATGCCGATCTCGGCGCTACAGCGCAGGAGGCCCTGACGCTTCCTCACCTGGCATCCGGCCGCCTCGTTGCCCTCGACGGTGCAGGACATCTCCTGCCCCTGGAGCGACCGGAGGCGGTGGCCGAGCTCATTACAGATCTCGTCGCGGAGGGGGCGGCGCGACGGTCTATCTCACCGGAGGTGCCGCAGCCCTACCGCGCGCTGATCGATTCCAAACGGGTGAACAGCCGTCTGAGGGCGGCGCTCATCGCCCGCGCCGAGCCCGATGCTTCGGAGTGCCGGTCCACATGGTTCGACCTCATGGAACTCGCCCTCCTTCGCGCCGTCCTCGACCGGGTGCTCCCGCAGGGCGATGCCGGCCGGATCGACATTGCTGCACGGATCGAGGCCCGGCTCGCTGCTGGAACCGGGGATGGTTGGCGCTTCGCCAAGCTGCCGGAGGACGGCGAGGCTTACCGTGTCGCGCTGAGCACGCTCGATGCCGCCGCGAGATCCGTCCACGAGACGGGCTTCCTGTCCCTCGGCGGGGCCGATCAGGACGCCCTCCTGCACGCGGCCTCAGCCGGCGAGCGGCTCTCGCCCGAAGGGCCGAGGCAGGGGTTCGACGCCGAAAGAATGAGCCTGTGGTTCGAGGATCTGCGCAGTGACGCGGTACGGATCTATCTGGCCCATCCCGCCAGCCTCGCGCGGATCGGCTTCGGCGGGATCGGCGCGGGTGGCGACGACACCGATCGTATGCCCGGCTTCGTGCGGGTGGGGATCGGTGACCCTGAACCATGGGAATCCGCCGCCCTGGGTAAGACCGGCGGGGAGATCGGTCTGTGAAGCTCGATGCGATGCGTCGCTACGCAACCGATGACATCGTCGATGTGGTCGTCATCGGCACGGGGGCGGGCGGCGCGCCCGTGCTCGCCCGTCTCGCAGCGGCAGGGCTCACGGTCGTCGCCCTGGAGGCGGGACCGAACTTCGATCCCACCCAGTTCGCGTTCGACGAAACGCTCGCGGATGAGATTTACTGGACCGAGGAACGCCTCAGCGGCGGTTCGACACCGGAGGCCTTCGGCGCCAACAACAGCGGGACCGGGGTTGGTGGCTCGACCCTGCATTGGGGGGCTTTCACGCCGCGCGCCGACGAGCGCGACCTGCGTCTTCACTCCGAGACCGGGATGGGCGTGGATTGGCCGCTCGATTACGACGACTTGCTGCCATTTTATGAGCGCGTCGAGGCGTTTATCGGCGTGTCCGGCTCCTCCCAGTACCCCTGGGATCCCGGCCGGCGCTATCCTCTCTCACCGGTCCCGCGCAACGCGCCGGCGCAGGTGATGGGCCTAGCCTGCGACCGGCTCGGCATTCGAACCGCCGACTCGCCTGCAGCCGTCGTCTCGCGCGACTTCTCCCAGGAGGGCGGCGGCCTGCGCCGGGGCTGCATCAGCTGCGGCTACTGCCACCAGGGCTGTCGCACCGGCGCCAAGACCAGCATGGATGTGACCTACCTGCCGCATGCGGTCTCCAATGGCGCGGAAATCCGCCCCGATTGCCGCGTGCACGAGCTCGAGCGTGACCGCGAGGGCCGGATCACGTCGGTGATCTACCGGCATGGCGGCATCGATCATCGGCAGCGTTGCGCGGCAGTCTACCTCTGCGCCGGCGCCGTGGAGACGCCCCGGCTCCTCCTGCATCTCGGGCTCGCCAACGGCAGCGGTCAGGTCGGCCGCAACTATATGGGCCATGTGGCGACACAGGTCTGGGGGACGTTCGAGGCCGAGATGCGGATGAACCGGGGCTATCCCTCGTCGCTCATCAGCGAGGACATGGTCCGGCCCAATGATGCGGATTTCGCGGGCGGCTACCTGATGCAGAGTCTCGGCGTCCTGCCGGTCACCTGGGGCAACTCGGTGGCGCGGGGGCGCGGCCTTTGGGGGCGGGCGCTGACCGAACATCTCAATCGTTACAACCACATGGCGGGCATCGGGATCAACGGTGAGACCCTGCCCTGCGACGCCAACGTGCTGGTCCTCGCCGACGAGGTGGACGCGTTCGGGATACGCAAGGCGCAGATCGATTTCGGCTTTTCCTCCAACGAGGACCGGCTGAACGCCCATGCGACGCGGACCATGAAGGCGATCTGGGAAGCCGCCGGCGCCACCGACATCTGGGTGCTGGAGCGCGTCGCGCACACGATCGGCACCTGCCGGATGGGCATGGATGGCGACAGCGCCGTGGTCGATCCCCATGGCCGGAGCTTCGAGATTCCGAACCTCTGGATCAGCGACGGATCGACCTTCCCGAGTTCGCTGGCCGCCAACCCGGCCTTGACCATCATGGCGCTGGCCCTGCGCTCGGCCGAGGCGTTCCTCGGGCATCCCTCCTGAGGATTCATCAGGAACGCCACCGCCATTCCCCGGTTGGATTCACCGCAACGCGACGAGGTTTCAAGCGCCATGACCACGAAAATTTCCACGACGAATGCCCGCGCGGATGCGCATGGCGAAATCCGCCTCGCCAAGGGTGAGCGGGTCGCCATGCGGATGTGGCGTCACGAGCCGCCGACGGACGACAAGCCGAGCGCCAGCCGGCCCTACGAGACGGTGGGATACGTCATTTCCGGCCGCGCCGAACTCACGGTCGGCGGCGAGACGGTGACCCTGGAGCCCGGCGATTCCTGGCTCGTCCCGGCCGAGGCCGAGCACACCTACACGATCCTCGAAGAGTTCACGGCGGTCGAGGCCACCGCTCCGCCGGCCGCGTAAACGGCAATACCCGCCGAACCCAAGGCGGCGACGTGAGACCAGACATGAGAGGGGCCGGATCGATCGCGATCCGGCCCTTTTCGATATTCCGTTCCCGAAGAGAGACCCGCCCTACGCGCCGCCCCATTGCATGGTCAGGCCGCCATCCACCACGAGGGTATGGCCGGTGACGTAATCGGCGTCGTCCGAGGCGAGGTAGAGGATCGCCTTGGCGATGTCGTCGGGCTGGCCGGCGCGGTGCCACGGGATGCGCTCCAGGGAGGCTTCGAGCTTCTCGGGGTTCTCGAACCGGTCGCTGGTCATCGGCGTCTCGATCAGGCCGGGGGCGACGTTGTTGACGTTGATCTTGTCCTCGGCGAGTTCGCGCGACAGGCTGCGGCAGAGCGAGCCGACGCCGGCCTTCGACATGCCGTAGGGCGCGCTTTCCGGCGTCGGCAGGTGCTGGGCCACCGACGAGACGATGACGATCTTCCCCCGCCCGCCATGGGCCCGCCGGACCTTGATGAAGGCACGGGCACAGAAGACCGGCCCCATCAGGTTGACCCGCAGGATCTGTTCGAGCTTGCCGTCGTCCATCTCGGCCACCGGCATGCCGCTCATGGCCTGGCCGGCATTGTTGACGAGAATATCGAGAACGCCGAACTCGGCCGCCACCTTGGCGAAGGTCGCCTCGACGGAGGCCGGGTCACCGACATCGTCCTGGATCACCAGGCATCTGCGCCCGGCGGCCTCGACCCGGCGCGCGGTCTCCCGCGCGCCGTCCGCATCGGTGTTGTAGGTGATCGCCACGTCCGCGCCTTCGCGCGCGAACAACTCGGCCGCAGCCTGTCCGATACCGGAATCCGCCCCGGTGATCAGAGCGCGTTTGCCCTGCAACTTCATGTCTGTCCCATCCGTGCGAGAAGGGGTGCGCGGCCATTGCGTGGCCGGCGATCACCCGTGATCTTCAGGACAATGGGCCGAGGAAAACGCGGTTCCCGGGATGCGGCATCGGCGGGGAGGGACGTCCCTCCCCGGGCTCAGGTGATGACGCTGGGCTCGCTGCGCCCCGTGATGCCGGCGATGTCGGCGATGTCGCGCGCCGCCTGGACGACCGGGGCGAGGACGACATCCGGCGTCAGGTCGAGCCGGTCCGGGTCGCTCTCGTAGCGCTCGATATAGACCCTCAGCGTCGCCCCCGCCGTGCCGGTGCCGGAGAGGCGGTAGACCACACGCGCATCCTCGGCGAAGCTGATGCGGATGCCCTGCTGCGCCGTCACGGAGCCGTCGACCGGGTCGACATAGCGAAAATCGTCCGCCGTGGAGACGGTGAGATCGCCGATCCGGCGGCCGGGCAGGCTCGCGACCTGCGCGCGCAACCCCTCCATGAGGCGGTTGGCGCTCTCGGACTCGATCTCCTCGTAATCGTGGCGGGTGTAGTAATCGCGGCCGAACGAGGCCCAATGCTCGCGCACGATGGCATCGGCGCGCTTGCCCGTCGCCGCCAGGATGTTCAGCCACAGCAGCACGGCCCAGAGCCCGTCCTTCTCGCGGACGTGGTTCGAGCCGGTGCCGGCGCTCTCCTCGCCGCAGAGGGTGATGAGGCCGGCATCGAGCAGGGTGCCGAAGAACTTCCACCCCGTCGGCGTCTCGTAGGCGGGAATGCCGAGCGACGCGGCGACCCGGTCGGCGGCACGGCTCGTGGGCATCGAACGGGCGATGCCAGCGAGGCCGGAGGCGTAGCCCGGCGCGCGATGGGCATGGGCGGAAAGGATCGCCAGGCTGTCGCTCGGGGTGACGAAGAGGCCGGGCGCCACGATCATGTTGCGGTCGCCGTCCCCGTCCGAGGCCGCGCCGAAATCCGGCGCGTCCGCGCTCAGCATCAGCTCGTAGAGCTCGTGGGCATGGACCGGGTTGGGGTCTGGGTGGTGGCCGCCGAAATCCTCCTCCGGCGTGCCGTTCACCACCGTGCCGGAAGGGGCGCCCAGCGCCCCTTCCAGGATTGCGGTAGCGTAGGGGCCGGTCACCGCGCTCATGGCATCGAACCGCATGCGGAAGCCGGAGGCGAACAGGCGGCGGATCGCGTCGAAATCGATGAGTTCCTGCATCAGGGCCGCGTAATCGGCCACCGGGTCGATGATGGACACGACCATGCCGTCGATCCGAGCCTCGCCCACAATGTCGAGGTCGAGATCCGGCACGTCGGCGATGCGATACTGGGTGATCGCCTTCGTGCGCTCGTAAATGGCGGCGGTGACGGATTCCGGGGCCGGACCGCCATTGGCGGCGTTGAACTTGATCCCGAAATCTCCGTCCGGGCCTCCGGGATTGTGGCTCGCCGACAGGACGATGCCGCCGATCGCGCCGTGCTTGCGGATGACGCAGGAGGCCGCCGGTGTGGAGAGGAGACCACCTTGGCCGACGAGAACCCGGGCGAAGCCGTTGGCGGCGGCAAGTTTCAGGGTCGTCTGCACCACCTCGCGGTTGAAGAAGCGGCCATCGCCGCCCACCACCAGGGTCGCGCCCTCGCGGTCGGGGATGATGTCGAAGATGGATTGGACGAAATTCTCGACGTAGCGGGGCTGCTGGAAGACGGGGACCTTCTTGCGAAGGCCCGACGTCCCGGGCTTCTGGTCAGAGAATGGCGAAGTCGGCACGTGCCTCGAAGTCATCCGCGAAAGCCCCTCATTGTCGGCGGGGACAACACAACGGCTCGTCCGTTCCGGTCAACCACCCTGAATGGGTCGAGACGGAAACTTTCTTCGGAATCGTCTCGTCGCGCCTCCTTTGCCACGAAGGTGGGCGACGTCCCGTCGCGTCATCGCGTGGTGTTCGTCGCGACACCTTCGGAGAACGGGACCGTCAGGACGGTTTCGCCCGCTTCGTCGATGATTTCGAACGAGCGATCCAGAGCGTCGCTCAGGGTGGAGCCGCTGACGAGGGCGTTGGCGACGATCTGCTTGACGCCGATCATGACCTCGTCGCGCAGGTCGTCCAGGCCGCCGAACTCGTCTCCGTCCGGATCGAGATGGAGCCCGTCGCGATCGCGCAGGTTCAGAAAGTATCGCGGCATGCCGGTCTCCTACCGTAACGGCCAAGCCTAGACTGGGTGTGCCATGCGGCTGCCGCAAGGGAGATCGGGCAGGAAACCGCAGTCAAGAAACCGCAGGCAAGAAACTGTACGCAAGCAACCACGGGCAGGAAACCGGACGCAGTCCCGCCTTTGGGGGCGGCGAGCCTGCTCAGAACATGGTCTGTCCATCCACCCGAAGGTAGCCGGCCTTGAATTCGGCAAGAGACCTCAGCCTGGGCCAGTCCAGGACCTTCAGGTTCTTGCCCTTGAGTTCGATCAGCCCCCGCCGTCTCAGTTCCTGCAGCGAACGGTTGACGTGGACGGTCGTCATCCCCGTCGTGTCCGCCAGTTCGTGCTGCGTCATGGGGAGATCGCAGCTATCCTCCGTGGCCAGGCCGACAGCCCGCAGCCGGACGAGGAACTCGCAGAAGAGATGCGCGATCCGCTCCAGAGCCGACCGGCAGCCGATATTCACCAGCCATTCGCGCAACGTCGCCTCGTCGATCAGGGCGGAGATGCGCATCGCCCGGGCGATCGCCGGATGGTTCTCGGTGATCTCTCTCAGGGTCGTGGCGGAAACGCGTGCGACCTTGCAGGGGGATAGGGTCGCGATCGTATGGTCGAGCCGGTTCAGCAGGGCGATGTCGAGATCGCAGGTATCGCCCGGAACGAGATAGGCCGTGATCTGTCGGGCGCCGTTGGCGCGTTGCTTGAACCGGCAACCGATCCCTTCGGTGATGAAGATGATATCGCTCGGCGGCTCGCCTTCGCGGACGAGGTTGGTGCGGGCGGGAACGTCGCGGGCGACGGACGCGAGCCGATGAAGCGCGTCCCTATCGGCGTCGCTCAGTTCCACGAAGCCTTCCAGCTTCTGGATCAGAGGATTGAACACGCTATCCGCCGTATTCGAGAATCTATTCCGCGACAATGGTCGATATCTCTATGCGATCAACATCGGCTTTCGCCAAAAGTAGCATTCTTCGAAACGCGTTTTCAATGATCTATGACAATTGAAGGACGCGAACCGCGATTATCTTAAGATAATCGTCCTCGTACTAAAGTCGTAGTCATGCCCCGGTTCGACGCAAGGTTCGAGCCGGACGGGCGCCGCCCCCACCTCCTGCTGTGACTGATCGATTCCCGAAACCGTGGATCGTCAAGGCGAAAGGGGCTTGCTCGACCGCCAGATCCATGGGGATGATCATTTGCCGCATGCTCTTGTCTTCTTTGACTATACGTCCTCGCAAAAGTGCCAAAAGCTCCTGGTGGGCCACATGACCGTAAAGACGGCTCCGATAGCAGCTGTAGGGAAGGTGAGGCATCGATCGCGAAAGTTCTAGTTCAGGCCACGGGGCGAGCGCCTCGATCATATCGAAGACGAGATGTCGATTCTAGGACGGTGATACGCAAAAGGAAGGCGGTGAATAAGGTCGGCCAGACGCTTGGTACGGATCATGACCATCGCCGGAGGGGAGATCGACGCTCATCGAGGCCTGAACACGTTGGGGGCGGTCCAGGGATCAACCCTCTGCGGCATCCTCGGCGATGAGGCGGCGGTACTCCGCCTCCGGTATGCCGTAGCTTTCGCCCGCGATGAGCTTGAGCTTGTCGCGATTGACGATCTCGATGTGAGACCTCCGGGCCCGGACCGTGCCGGCGCCTTCGAGGATATGGATCGTCGTCGTCACCCCGGGGCGATGGACGCCGAGCATGACGGACAGGAATTCGTGCGTGATGGGAAACTCATCGCCCGATACACGGTCGTGGCACATCAGCAGCCAGCGAGCCAGCCGTTCTTCCAAAGTATAGGAACCGTGCGACAATGCTGTCTGAGCGGTGAGAAGCTGGAAGATGTGAGCATAGCGCATCATCAACTTGCGGAAGGCAGGTCTTTCCTCGACCAAGCTGCGGAACGAGGCCTTGTCCACCTGCAGCGCTTCGCCGTCGATCTGCATGAAGGTTTCGTGGGGCGTGGATTCCACGTCGAACAGCAGCGGTAGGCCGCTGGCTCCCTCCGAGCCGATGATCCCCACCTCGATGCGCCTGCCTTCGCGGGTGCCGACCACCACCGAGGCGACGCCGCTCTCGATGAAACGCATATGGGTCAAGGGCTGGCCGGGTTGGATGAGGACGTCCTTCCGCTTCAGCGTGACCGGCTCGAGAACGGTTTCGATGGCCGCATAATCGTCGGGGTGCATCCGGGAGAGAAGGCTGTTGCGAACGTGTTTTTGAGAAGGAATGACCATGCAATTGCCCCGAAGAGTCGGCGTCCGGTTTACGCGCCGCTCATCAACCCCAAACGCCAAACGTACCATAGCAACTGCGTCACGGGTCCAACAAATGATAGGCGGTGATTTGTGGATTATGAGCGTTTTTGGCGTTCTTTGTGCGTAATTCGACATTCGGCATGATCGAGTCCCTGTCTCGGGATCTCTGACGCGCCCGATCGAGACGATCGGCATCCTTGGCCGCTCGCCTCGATTTCCTTTTCCGGCCGGGCGGGACGAAGGGATTGCGGGTCCGAATACGCTTTCGGGCGATGCCGCCCGGAGGGACCACGTCGCTGCCGGGCGAGATTCCGTCATCGCGGCGCGGGAATTGCAGGCGTGGTTTCACGGGGCGGGGAAGGGCCGGTTTCCAGGCGCGTCACGGATGATGGGAGATTCGTTTCGGCCGTCGGGCATGCGGATTGTCACGTCGACCGGCGTGCCGTGGCCCTCGGATTCATGGCCTTGGATTCACGCCCTCGGATTCATGGCCTCGGATTCTTGTATGGCCTGCATGAGGAATGTCGAATTGTCATGGCACTGCGATAAGCTTAACCGTTTGAAGCCTCTGGGGTTAAGTCGCCGCAGATACATGTCTATGGCCGAAAGATCATAGATCCGACTTTTGAAACGGAGATGTCAGTGCCTAATTTTCTCAAAGCACTCGTCATGACGGTGATTGCTTTTGTTTCGATTTACTATCTGACCGGTAATTCGACGATGGCAGTGGCGCTATCTCTCATCCCTCTCCTGCTCGGCCTGGTGGGAGTGATGCATGGGTTTGCCTATAGTTTTGCTGCACTCTGCCTGGTCTGTGCGGTAGCCTGGTCGGTTGCTCCCCAGGAGACCAAGACGATGGTACGGGCCGAGGTGGAGAAGACCGGCGTCAAGATCACCGCAAAGTAGCACCGATCGGGCCGGGCGGGGGGATGCGGGACGAGGGGCCTCGGTGCCCCCTCCGATGCCGTCGCCGGCGCGTCGGTTGTCCTCGCTTTGGCGCGTTCGACACTGTTCTGGTAGGGTCACCGCAGGGCTCGCGTGCGAGATCGGTGCGGGATGGGTTCGATGCCGGGGGAAGAGGGCAGGGGCGGGGCGGCCACACGTCTTTTGATCGTCGACGACCATCCGCTGTTCCGCGATGCGTTGGCGAGCGCCGTCAAGCTCGCCTTTCCCGAAGCGGCGATCGCGGAGGCCGAGGGGATCGTCAGCGCCATGGCGGCCCTGACGGCCGACAGCCGAATCGATCTCGTGCTGCTGGACCTGTCGATGCAGGGCGTCGTCGGATTCGACGGCCTGATCTCGATCCGCTCCCGTTTCCCGCGCGTTCCGATCCTCGTCGTGTCCGGCCTGGAAGATCCGCGCATCATGCGCGAGGCGCTGCGGCACGGCGCGGCCGGGTTCGTGCCGAAGGCGGTCGACAAGGCGACGCTGACCCGTGCCATCGCGGACGTTCTGGGTGGAGGCCTGTCGATTCCGGCGGCGCTTTCCGGGCCCGCGGCGGATCTGGCCCCTCCGGCGACGCAGCTCGCGGAGCGGATCGCCCGCCTGACGCCGCAGCAATTACGGGTTCTCCTGATGATCCGGCAGGGAAAGCTCAACAAGCAGATCGCGCACGAGCTTCAGGTCGGGGATTCCACCGTCAAGGCGCATGTCTCCGAGATCCTGCGCAAGCTCGACGTCATCAGCCGCACCCAGATCGTGATCGAGACGGCCCTGCTCGATTTCGACCAGATCCGTGCCCCGCAGGCGGGGTGAGCGCGGGTCGCCGCTCCTCGGCCGAACCGCGCCGTCCCGGGGCCGATCCTCACGGGAATGTGCCCGGGGGCGGGCGAAGGGCAGGGGGCCGGACGTTGCATCCATGGCGGGCATGGCCGATGATGGAGTGTGGTGCGACGACCGACGCACGGGGCGCGTCGCCACACCGATCGCGGCCACGCTCCGGTCCGTCGCGATCCCATCCCCCTCCATCCGTTGAAGCGAGTGCGATCATGAAGAACTCGACGTTGCGGCTCGTCCTGCTTGCCGGGATGCTCACCGGATTGCCCATGACGGACGCCTCCGCCGCCGTGGGTGGCCGTATCGGCGCCTGCAAGCAGGAGCTGAAGGCCAAGGGCCTGAAGGGCGACGAGCGCAAGACGTTCATGAAGTCCTGCAAGGACGATGCGCGCAAGGCGTGCAAGGAGGAGGCGAAATCCGCCGGCTCGGACAAGGCCGACCGGCATGCCTTCATCAAGTCCTGCCTGAAGGGCGACGACGCCTCCGGAGCGACCACCGCCCCCACGGCCCCCGCAGCGAATGCACCCGCCCCGACGGCGCCCGGCTCGACCGTGCCCCCCGGCACCGGCACCGGCTCCGGCATGATACCGGAGGCGACGCCCCCGGCTCCTAAGCCCTGAAGCGCCAGACGCTGCTGCGCTTGATCTCCGCATCCTCGAGGGAGCGGCTCACCGGCACCTCGTAGGTCGCGAGGATGTCGAGCCGGTCCCTCGGCAGGTAGGAACGGCCGGGATCGCCGATGAGGATGGTGGCGCCCTGCTCGTGCAGGGCCGCCAGCCAGTCGGTGACCCGGCCGGCGATGTCGCTCTCGTAGAAGATGTCCGCCACGAGGATCGTCGTGACGCCGAGATCGGCCGGCCGCGAACCGATGAGGTCGTCGAGGACGGGCGTGATCCGTTCGCCGACGCCGTTGGCCTCGGCATTGAGGCCGATGGCCGCGATGGCGAAGGCGTCGAGGTCGCTCGCCGTCGCATGGGTGGCGCCGGCGAGCGCCGCCGCGATCGCCACCAACCCGGAGCCGGAGGCGAAATCGAGGATCCGCTGCCCGGCCACGAGGTCCGGGCGGTCGAGGATATGCCGGGCCAGGGCTTGCCCGCCCGCCCAGGCGAAGGCCCAGAACGGCGGCGGCAGGCCGATGGAATCGAGTTCGTCCTCCGTCTTCTGCCACAGCTCCGTGGCTTCGTCGGCGACATGCAGCACGATCTCCGGCGCGTGGGGGACGGGCAGAAGCCGCGTATTGGCGCGGATGAAGCGAAGTGGATCGACCGAGGGCGTCATGAGCGGATGAGATCCGCGTAGAGGCCCGAGACCGCCTGCATCACCGCATCCTCGGTGAAGCCGCCCTCGACCACGCGCCGCCGCGCGGCCTCGCCCATCCGCGCCACGAGGAGCGGATCGGCGGCGAGCCGGACCATGGCGGCAGCGAGGCTCCGCGCATCGTCCGGCGGGACCAGCATTCCCTCGATTCCCTCGCGAACCAGCGTCCGGCAGCCGGGAACGTCGGTGGTGAGGAGGGCGCGCCCGCAGGACGCCGCCTCCAGAAGCGTACGCGGCAGGCCTTCGCCGCCCCGGGAGGGCAGGCACCCGACATGGTGCTCCGCCCAGACGGCGCTCACATCGCGGGTCGGGCCATGCCAGGTGATGCCGTCCCGGCTCCAGGAACGCAGGGTCTCTTGCGGGATCGCCCTTCGGTTCGAGGCGTCGGGGGCACCGTAGAGGGAGAGCTCCACCGCCGCGCCCTCAGCGCGTGCGAGGCGCGTCGCCTCCACGGCAGTGTCGATACCCTTCGACCACAGCATCCGCGCCACGACGGCGATGCGCAGGGGCGGGGAGGGCGGTTGCGGCGTCTCTGCGAGTAAGGCCGGGTCGATGCCGGCCCCGCCGACGATGGTGACGGCCGTGTCGGCCGGATCGAGGCCGAGGGCGATGGCGTCGTCCGGGTTTTCGAACAGGAACCGGGTCTGTTTCGAGGCGAGCGGTCCACGGATCAGCTGGCGCAGGGCGATGCGGGCCATGCGTCCCGCGACGTCGGCGCGCGCGCCCATCAGGCCGAGCCCGGTCAGGGCATAGACCCGGCCTGAGATACCCGCCATCGCCGCCGCCGTCCCGCCGACGAGGATCGAGCGCAGCGCGATGCAATGGACGATATCCGCCTTCAGCGCCTTCAGGATCGCCGCGAGCTGGCCCGCCGCATAACCCGCCGCCATGGGGTTGAGACTGGAGCGCTCGGCCTCCAACTCGACCACGCGCCCCCCCGTCGCCTCGATCACCGCCCGGTGGTCGCGCACGCGGGTCACCACCGCCACGGACAGGCCCATCGCCACGGCGGCCCGCGCCATGGGCAGGAAGTGCGAGGCGAAGAACCAGTCCTCGGTGACGACGAAGACGAGCCGCTTCATCGGCGCGGAGGAGGGCGAGGGGGACGTGGCCATGAGAGAGGCTGTAGCACGCCGCCGCTCCGGAGCGAGGCGAATGGCAGGAGTGTTATGGCAAGTGGGAGACAGGATGAGCGAGGACGTGCCTGTCAGGCATCCCCCCGGCGAGACATCGCGCCGCCGGTCCGGCTCGGAACGCCGCCCGTGCCCGGCCGGTTGACGGTTCCTGACGATCGACGGGAGGCGGGTGATGGCGATGGATCGCGAAGAGGACGGCGTTGTCGCCGATCCGCGGGATGCGGCCATCGAGGCAGGCCTGACCTATGTCGATGCCGACCGTCCGGGGCTCACGCGCCGCAGGAGCGGAACCGGGTTCTCCTATCGCGATGCCAAGGGCAAGCCCGTCCGCGACCCTAAGATCCTGAAGCGGGTCCGGTCCCTGGCGGTCCCGCCCGCCTATACCGATGTCTGGATCTGCCCGCGTGCCGACGGCCATATCCAGGCCACGGGACGGGACGCCAAAGGGCGGAAGCAGTACCGCTATCACCCTGATTTCCGGCAGGCGCGCGACTCGACCAAGTTCGAGCACATCATGGCCTTCGCCGACGTCCTGCCCGCCATCCGGGCGCGGGTGGACGAGGATATGAGCCGTCGCGGGTTGTCCCGCGAGAAGGTGCTCGCCACCATCGTCCACCTCCTGGAGGCGACCCTCATCCGTGTCGGCAACGACGATTATGCCCGCACCAACAAGAGCTACGGCCTCACCACCCTGCGCGATCCCCATGTGACCGTCGCTGGCGCGGAGCTGACGTTCCGCTTCAAGGGCAAGAGCGGCAAGATGTGGAACCTGTCGGTGAAGGACCGGCGCGTGGCCCGCATCGTCAAATCCTGCCAGGACCTGCCGGGCCAGGAACTGTTCCAGTATCTCGACGACCAGGGCGAGACGCGCGACGTCACCTCGGCCGACGTGAACGCCTATCTCCGCGAGATCACCGGGCAGGAGATCACCGCCAAGGATTTCCGGACCTGGGCCGGCACGGTGCTGGCCGCCCTGGCCCTTCAGGAATTCGAGGCGTTCGACAGCGAGGCCAAGGCCAAGAAGAACCTGCGCGCGGCCATCGAGAGCGTATCGGCGCGGCTCGGCAACACGCCGACGATCTGCCGCAAATGCTACATCCACCCCGAAATCCTCGACGGCTACCTGGAGGGCGCGTTGCTGATCCAGGTGGCGGATGCGGTGGAAGACGAGTTGCGGGACGATATCGCACGGTTGAAGCCCGAAGAGGCGGCGGTTCTCGGATTGCTGCGGGCGCGTCTCGAAAAGGCGAAGGGCACCGTCTCGGTCAAGACGAAGGTGCCGGCCAAGGTAAAGGCCAAGAGTTCGACGCAAGCCAAGAGTTCGACGAAGGCCAAGGCCATGGGGGCTGCGACGGGCGAAGTGACGTCGCGCAAGCGACGTTCCGGCTCGGTGAAGCCCGAGGCCCGAGCGACGGCATAGGCGGGGACCGGACATCGCATGACCGAAATCTACCGGACGGTACCCGCCCTGAACGTCCGCGATGAGTGGAAGCGGACTCTGACGGTACGTCCCGAAGCAGACGTTTCGCCTCGACCGTGATTGCCGCTGCGCATGCGCCATAAGCGACATGTCTATATTGAAAACGGCGGCTGCCCCATACAAAATCTCGGACAGCCCATATAATCTTACCTAAAGGCTCCCGGTTTTGTTTGGTAAAATCTCATTTATTCAACCGAAGGTCGCGTAAATTACAATGAGATAGCGTCGATGTGCTGTGACCCCCGTGCAACAAATAGTCAAAAGGGCGTCTCAGTTTATAATACTTCTAGATTTTTTGGCATCCAGATAGAAATGCCTATAAACGTCACTTCTCGCGCAGGGCAAATCAAGCTTGACGCCATATGTTTCTGAATTGTAACGGACGAAAAACCATAACAGGCTAGCTTTTGTTCGTGTCCAAATCTTTCAAAAACAATAAAAAAATCTTTCCGCTGGTTACTTCGGTTACCATCGGTTTTGTGGCGCAATCCGGATCATTGAACGGTTTCGGGCCAAGTTCCGCTTTAGCACAGCTTGCGGCAGACTCCTCTCAGGAAGTGCAGCTCGACGAATTATCAGTGGTCGGCAATGGCGGGCCGGCAAGCAAAGTGGATGGTTACCTCGCCAGAAACAGTGTCAGCGCAACGCGCACTGACACGCCCCTGCGCGAGGTGCCACAAACAGTCGTTGTCGTGCCAGACCAGATCCTCAAGGACGTCGCCGCCACCCGCGTCGATGCGGCGCTCGATCTTGCCGGAGTCGGCCGAGCGAATAACTTCGCAGGTCTCGGGCTGACGGAATTTACGATCCGCGGCTTCTCTACGGGGGAGTACTATCGAAACGGCTTCCCCATGAACCGTGGCTATCCAAACTCGCCTGATGTCGCCTCGATCGAGCGGATTGAGGTCCTGAAAGGCCCCTCGGCGTTCCTCTATGGTCGTGGCGATCCGGGCGGCACCTTCAACATCGTTACCAAACAGCCTCAGGCCGAACGCTCTCTCGCCATCGGAACACAGTTCGGAAGCTTCAATCAGAAACGCACCACCTTCGATGCTACCGGTGCGCTCGATCAGGAGGGGCGCGTGCTCGCCCGCGTCACAGGTGCAGTCGAGGACAACGGCAGCTTCCGAGACTTCGTGCATAGCGACCGTTACTATCTCGCGCCCGTAATCGCGTGGAAGCCGTCGGCCGACACCACGATTACGCTCGAGGGCGAGGTGGTGAGCACCGCGGCGACCTTCGACCGGGGTATCGTGCCTATCAACGGCAACTTGCGTGCGGTGCCGCGCAGCCGCTTCATCGGCGAGCCCGGCATCCCGCCCGTCCGCAACGACAACGCGCTCGGGCAGCTCCGCATCGAGCACCGGCTCGATTCGAACTGGGTGGTGAGCGCGGGCGCGCAGGCGCTCGGCGGCCAGCTTTACGGCAACGGCGTCGGTGCTGTGAACGTGCTGGGCGACGGCCGCACCCTGCGGCGCACCTTCGAACACCGCGATTTGAGCTGGTCGGATCTTAACCTGCAGCTCAATCTTGCGGGCAAGTTCGAGACCGGACCTTTCCGTCACACCCTGCTGATGGGCTTCGAGTACGACAGCTACCGCTACCGGGAGATCTTCGATCGCTCGAATGTGAACGTCAATCCGTTCACCCTCGACCTTCTCGCGCCTCGCTACGGGCAATCTCCGCTGCCGCCGCTCGGCTCGATTACCAACTTCCTCCAAAACACTCAAAGCTACGGAGGCTATATCCAGGACCAGATCGATATAACTCCGCGGCTTCACGCCCTCCTCGGCGTGCGCGTGGAGGATCTTGGTCTCGTCTCGACCGATTATCGGACTGGCCGCACCACCAGCCTGCAGGGGACGGTCGCGACCCCGCGTTTCGGCCTCGTCTACGATCTCACCGACGCAATCGCATTGTACGGCAATTATGGTCGCTCTTTCCGCCCAAACACCGGCACTGACCGCAGCGGGAACCCCTTTGCCTTCGAGCAGGGTGAGGGATACGAGGCCGGCGCGAAGCTCAGCCTGCTCGACGGAAGCCTGAGCGCTACGGCCGCCGTGTTCGACATCCGCAGGACCAATGTCCTCACCGTCGATCCAGGCGATTCGAACTTCAGTGTTGCGGCAGGCGAGGTACGCAGCCGTGGTTTCGATCTGACCGTCGCGGGCTATTTGACCCCCGGCTGGCGGGTATTCGGCACCTACACTCATGCCGATGCCGCTGTCACGCGCGACAACACATTGGCCGTCGGGACACGCATCGCGAACATCCCGGCCGATAGCGTCGCTCTACAAAGCGTGTACGAGTTTCAGAACGCCGATCTGCGCGGCCTCGGCCTTGGCGGCGGCATGACCTATGTCAGCCAGCGGGTGGCTGGGACCGCTCTTTCCACCTTCCGCCTGCCGGAATACACGATCTTCAACTTGATCTCGTACTACTGGATCACGCCTCAGGTGCGGGTCTACCTCAACGTCGACAACCTGTTCGACGCACACTATTTTGATCGCGCTTGGCAAAACCGGTACGCCACTCCAGGCACACCCCGCACTATCATGGGCGGTGTCGCGGCCCGATTTTGACGTGAATCACCGGTGAGTAAAGATCCTCGCCGGAGGCTCGCAGTTAACTCAGGCCATGTGCGCTTCGCTGTTCCAGAAACTCGCGGCAGGACAGTCGCAAACCTAGCCAACCCGGCCGTACCATCAGTTCCACCAATCTGCCTGGAAGCGGACCTTCGGCTGCGTGGAAGCTCGGCAACGATTGGGGCACCTCGGGATCGCCGCGTTTCGAGATGATGGGGGTTCCACTGCGGTTAAATAAACGACGCTGAAAGCGGGCTGCTCCCAGCGGTGGTCACCCAACGTCGAATTTTTACCGCTGGCATCGACGCGAAAGCGCCCGTTCGGCGAATCCGGTCCTGCCTGCGTCTGGCGGGATTTTCTTCGGGGGCGCGGGTACGGCCGACGCGGCGAGCCGTCCCGTCACGCTTCCTCAGTGTCGCGCCATCGCTTCGATGATGGTCGAGCGGCCGTGCAGGCCGGTCTCGCTTTTGCCTTTCTCGGACTTGCCCTTGTCGCCCTTGCCTTGGCGCGGCATCTCGCTTTCGACGACGGGGGCCAGACCCAGTTGCCGTGCGAGGCAGACGAGGTCCTTCAGCCGGCCCGTCTGGGTCTTGCGACGAAGGTTGAGGCGATGCGTCTCCACGGTGCGGACGCTGAGGCTGAGGCGTCGCGCCACCTCCTTGTTGCTGAAACCGGCACTGAGAAACCGCAGGATTTCCGCCTCGCGGGGGGTGAGCCCTTCCCCGGCATCCGCCGCATCGGACGTTTCGACATTGGAGGTCGGGGCGTCCGCCTTGCCCGCCTGGGCCAGGCGGACGATGGTGGCGCTGATCTCCCGCGGGGTCGCCGATTGGGCGACCACCGCATCGATACCGGCCACGAGCAGATGGCGCAGGGTGTCGGCGGGCAGGCTCTGGAAGGCCGCCAGCACGCGCAGCCTCGGATGATTCTTCAGCGCGGTGATCCGGGCGAGGTCGGCCTCGCTCGCGTTTTCCCGCAGGAAGACCAGGGCGACGACGCTCTCGATTCCCGGACCGTCGAGCGGCAGATCGGCCTCGCTCACCGTATGCAGGCTGGGCTCATGCTCCAGGAAGGCCCTCAGGACAGGCCCGAGCCCCACGGGTTCGTCGACGATCAAAACTCCAACGGCCTGGTTCATGCCGCTCCCCCCTCTGTCCCATCGCGATACATCGCGCCCGGGCTGGTCAAGAGCGGTTCAAATCCCATTCCATCGGTTTATTCGGCGCGATTCCGCGTCGCGCGATGAATACAAGGGCGCATATCGCGAAAACAGCCGCGAAAATCGCCTTATCTCGGTTAACGCGGGCGAATGCATGCTGGCCGACCAACCACGCCTGTCCCTATCAGGAACAGCCCGGTCCGAAATGGGATCGGCTCATTCCATGCCTCACTGCCCCCGACCCATAGGTCGGAGGCAGTGAGATCCGGGATCAGCCTGCCCGGGCGAGGACGAGGTCGGAGGCGGCGGAAATCACCCGGTTGCGGCCCGTGGTCTTGGCCTCGTAGAGGGCGATGTCGGCGCGCTTGATCATGGCCTCGATCGTGTCGCCCTCGCTCCATTGGCTGACCCCGAAGCTGCAGGTCAGCCGGATCGGCGTGCGCGCCCCACGGATACGCATGCCTTCGACGAGGCGGCGCAGGCGTGACGCGAGAGCCTCGGCATCGGCCACCGGCCGGTGCGGAAGCACGATGCCGAACTCCTCGCCTCCGAGCCGCCCGACAATGCCTTCCTCCGCGATAGTCTTGCTGACGTTCTGGATCGCCGCATCGCCGACATCGTGGCCGTACTCGTCGTTGATGCGCTTGAAATGGTCGATATCCACCAGGATCGCCGACATGTCGCCGTGGTTGCCGACGCGGTCGGCAGCGTCCCGCACCCGCTGGAGGAAGGCGCGCCGATTGAGGAGACCGGTGAGCGGATCGGTCTCGGCAAGGCGAATCAGCTCGCTTTGCATGGTCGTCAGCCGTTCCGCGGCCCGCATGCGGGCATGCAGTTCCTCGGCGCCGGGCGGTTTCTCGATGAAATCGTCCGCTCCGCTGTCGAGGGCCTCGGCCAGATTGCGGGAGTTACGGGCCGAAGACATGGTGATCACGTAGAGAGGACGATTGGTCTCGGCGATCAGGCGCGCCGACCAGCATAGTTCGAGCCCGCTCAAAGGGCGGACTTCCAGGCTCGTGATCAGGACTCGCACAGTCGTCGTGTAAGTCACGAAGTCGAGTGCTGCCTGAGAATCGGTAAAGACATCGACCGTATGGCCTTGCGGCTCCAGAAGTCCGGCGACGACCTTCAGGACAACACGGCTCGTGTCGACGATGACAATGTGCATGGCGTTGGTCACTCGCCCGATTTCTAGCGCTGTGTTTCAGCATGGCAGCCACAGATTAACATGTTGCCAAGACGGCATGCCCACATGAGTCCATCCGAGGCCCCGGCAGGCGGATGCCCTGCATCGCCCCCTGCGGGAGGGCGTCGCAAGGCGGATCACCGACGCTCCGTCATCCCCGGTTGAATGCCGCGCCTCCGACTGGTAGCTAACGCGTCGGGCCGGCGTAGCACAGCGGTAGTGCAGCGGTTTTGTAAACCGAAGGTCGGGAGTTCAATCCTCTCCGCCGGCACCACGCTTTCGTGTGTAAGCGCAATAGGTTACGCTGTCTGAGGGACTTAGGCTGGCCGGGTCTCACACGGCGGTCTCACACATGGCACTTCAAATGGCGCGTCCCTGGAAGGATCCCAGCACGGGAGTCTATCACCTGCGGCAAAGGCCTCCACAGGATCTTGTCTCCCGTATCAAAGGGACACGAGTCATTCTTCACATCGATGAAAAGCCTGTGGCCGTCACTGCTGGCGCAGTGGTCCAAGTGTCCCTCCGAACCAAGGATGTTGCGGAGGCGAAGCGACGCCACAGCGAGGCTGATGCTGAACTCAAGCGCTATTGGGAAACCGTCCGGATCGGGCCACAGCCGCTGACGCATAGAGAAGTGACGGCGCTGACAGGTGAAATGTACGCCGCAGTGATGCAATGTCTCAGTGACGACCGAAGCCGATACCTCCTTAGGGTGGTCGAGGAAGCCGATCGGGTTGGGAGCGATCTCAAAACGGATCACATTAATTTCGAGACCCTGCGCGACGCCTTCCTAAGCACTCTCGAGGAGGCCGGAACACCGGCAGAGTGGGCCAAGTTCGACGATCTCCGTGCCATCCCGATGGTGACGCTCGAAGCCGCGTTCGGAGCTCAAGCGGACGCACTTCTGCAGCAAAAATCGCTTGTGACGGATGTAGCCAGTCGAGTTCTTCTGATGCGGGAGCTTTGTCGAGCAACGCGCCAAGCGGCAGACAGCGGCTTTCGAAACGCAAGCGGGGATTACAGTCTGGATAAGACACTTGCTCGCTTCCCTGCCTGGGATAACGGCGCTCGTCGTCGGGTGAAGAGGCGGTCTGTTACAATCAGCGAAATTTTTTCGGCATGGGAGGCAGGGCCAAAACAGGAAGTTCAGCCTGCGACAGTCAAACGCTATCGCTGCATATTTGGATTCCTTTCTTCATATTTCGGAGACCGTGACGTCAATTCTTTATCAGATGATGACGTTTATGAATGGGCAACTCATCGCCGCGACAAGCAAGGCGTCACCGCGCGATCAATTAACCGGAACGATTTATCCGCATTAAAAGCCGTGTTCGGATGGGCCACAACCCGTGACGCAAGGCGCTTGCTGCAACAAAACCCAGCTAGCAACGTGCGCTTGCCTGAACAAAAGTTGATTAGGACGCGGCCGAAACATTACTTTGAGAGTGAGGCAGTGCAGATTCTAACTGCGGCTGCCAACATCATTATCGATGAAAAATTGCCCTTCCAAACAGCTGCAAGGCGCTGGTGTCCTTGGCTCGCCGCCTACACTGGTGCTCGGATAAGTGAGATTGCTAATCTAAGAGGTAGCGACATTTGGTGCGAGGAAGGCTTTAACGTTATTTATTTTCGCAAAACAAAGGAAGCAGCGCCTCGGATGGTTCCTCTTCACGAGCATCTCGTTGAAACGGGGTTTCTCAAATTTGTAGAACAGAGAGGGCAAGGGGCACTTTTCTTTGACGAGACTCGCAAGCGTAGAGGGGAAAAAACGACACGGGCAGAGATGGTTGGGAAATCTGTCGCTCTTTGGGCTCACGACGTCTGCGATATTCCACAAGGCGTTTCGCCGAATCACGCATGGCGACATACATGGAAAACAAGAGCGATCCATCCGCTTTTCGATCCCTCTTTGAGAGACGCAATAACTGGTCATGCTCCTGCTACACAGGGACGACAGTACGAAGCACCTTCCATCGGGAAAACAGGTCCGGCAATGGAAAACTTCCCTCGTTACAAAATTTTATAAGAAATTAACATGAATAGTATCGGTGATATCATGCAGCAAACTCACCTAAAATCGTTGAGGGCAATGCGATGCGATTGGCTGATTGAATCCGATCTTATGGAATAAATGCCCCAAGGAGCTACGGCACGGTCAAGTGCCGTGACGCCGGCTAACGATTCACGGTGGACGTGAAGCTTGCGAGCCTGGGCTATGGCCCAGACCGCCTGTGTACTCCTCCACGCCCGAAGCTGGATCTCCAGCACCCAAGCCGCCCAGGCCGGACGAGCATCCGAAAGCCGCCGAAACCGAAGCGCAGCCTGATAAGCTAGTGTCCAATCAGGACGATGATCTGTAGCGGCGGGCGAGGAGGTCAACCGTGTCTTTTCCTCAGCGATCGCCTTCAGCCGTTAGCCGGGGGGGTCGTCACGCTCGTGATCGTGGCGACCCACCCAGCGCCAATTCTTACTCCCCAGACGCCGGGGAGCATGCCACCCGGAAACGGGGTTGGGAAATGCCCGACAGGGAGATTGGGAAGGAGAAAGCCAAGGGCGATCAGGAGTGAGAGTTTGGCCTGTCACATGTCAAAACAATCTGGCTAGGTTCTTCCGCGCCTCGGGTTTGTCCCGCCCTCAAGCCCACCACTGAACGAACGAGCTGCGGCACGTCGCAGCGCAGTTGATCGTTCTCGATGGTGGCATAGGGTAGTGTCTCAGTTTGATTTTGCGGTGAGCGCGGCGAGGAAGCAGCCCGTTGGGTGCCGGCTCAGTTTGCGAATTCCAGACACGGCGGCATCTCAGGTGCCACCGTGTCTATTTTTAGGCCCAAGGCTTCACGTCGCTGCGTCATTCTGGCATCTCCCCGGTCATGCCGAAGAAGCCCGCCCTTACCGCCTACCTTGTGGCGATCAACCAGCCGGACGGTACTGACAACGTGTACGCGATCCTCGCGAAGACGGCGCAGGATGCGCTTGAAATCGCGGTAGCGCAGGAGCCGGGCGGGCCAATGCCCCACATCGTCGGCACGCTCGGTGCTATGAGCGTAAGTCGCATGAGGCTCAAGCCGGGCGAGGCGCGGATTATCTGAGAGCAGACCTCAGGTGACGCTGTTTCTGATTTGACCAAAAAGAATATTGGTGATCACAACTAATGTGATCGAAGGTAATCAGGAAAGGCTTCATAAAGCCGACCCCGAAAGCGAAGAGCTTACGCGCCGATGGTTAGGTCGCTGCGGCTTTATCTCCGTATCAATCTGGTAAGCTTATGTTCCGCCTCTTCAATTTGGAAGTAGATGATATCCCCGAGTCAACTCAGGACGTCATCCACTACGTAGTTCAACTCCGTTGCGACATTCGTGCAGAAGTAGCGCAGAGCCGCGCGCTTCTAAGGGAGTCGAGGGAAATCCTTCGCGAAATCTCGTCTCTCAATCTGAGCTACGAATACCCTCCGACCGCGCCGCCCGACACGGCTGCCTCCTAATCGGCGGGCGGGAAATGCTCAATGAACCGTGAGCCGTCCCATAGCTCAATGTCGTGGCCGTCCACCATCGCCTTGGCGCGTTCGACAGCTTCGCTGTCATCCTGAACGGCGAAGGGAACCATGCCGATGACACCCCCGGTCTTCGCAAGCAAGAATACGCGATAGGCGGGCGGCGGTTGTTCGGTCAGTGCGGAATGGATGTGTGCCGGGCATCGCATCGCTGTTCGTTGGAAGCGGGAGCGCACGACTCTCTCAGTCATCGGTGCCAAGGGTAGAGGCCGACGATGACCAACCTTAGCCGATCTGTTTGATTGTGCACAATGGGTGCCGCACAGCCCTTTGTGCACTGAACCGTAAGACCGGAAATTTGCCAACGGGCACGCGAGGTTCAACCGTTCGGGATCAAATTTCAGACTGAGACACTACCTGGCATAGGCACGAAGCGGATCGACAGCGCCGGCCTCGCGGAAGAAGCCGAAGGCATCGTTGTGCTCGTCGGCTTCATGAGCGCCGAAAAGGGTAGACATCGGCACTTCGAGGAATTGAGCGATCTGCTGCAGCCGGCTGCTGCTGACGCGGTTCGCCCCTTTTTCGTACTTCTGGATCTGCTGAAACGTGACGCCGACGTGCTGGCCTAGCTCAGTCTGCGACAATCCCTTCTCCTTTCGCAGCGTTGCGATGCGTAGGCCGACGGTACGATCAACGTCTGTCGCGGATTTTACAGTCACAGTGGCCACCCGCTATATTAAGTAATGATTAAGTATGATGACATTCCAAATGAGAGCCAATGCGTATTTATCTTTGCAACATAGGGAATCGGCACTCGGCTGATACGCTGTAAATCCCCAGTGTTGCAAGATCGCACTATCGCTGCTGACGCATTCGAGGCTCTGTGTCGTTCAAATTCATCGCACGGGCCAACGACTTCCATGTTCAAGAAGCTTCTCCTCGCCACTGCGGCCACCGCTCTCCTGGCTGGCGCTGCTTCGGCCGCCGACCTTCCCCGTCGCGCCGCTCCCCCGATCTTCGTGCCGGTGCCGGTGTTCACCTGGACGGGTGCCTACTTCGGTATCAACGCCGGTTACGGCTTCGACGCCGGCAGCAACAGCGACCGCTACGCCCTGCCGGGTGGTTCGGTGCTAAACTCCTTCACCCGCACCCCGGTGGTCGTCTCCACCAACGGCGGCAACGATCTCGAAGGCTTCGTCGGCGGTGGTCAGGTCGGCTACAACTACCAGTTCACCCCGGGTTCGGGCGTGGTCGTCGGTGTTGAGGCGGACGCCCAGTACACCGACTTCGGCAACAAGAGCCGCACCGTGACCGGCACCATCAGCCCTGTCGCCGGCGCTCTCAACAGCCCCGTCGGTGTCCGCGTCCCGGGCAACGAGATGAACTTCTTCGGCACCGTCCGCGGTCGCCTCGGCTACGCGTTCGATCGCGTCTTGTTCTACGGCACCGGCGGCTTTGCCTATGGCGACGGTGGCACGGGTGGCGACGACTTCCGCACCGGCTACACCGCTGGTGGTGGTTTCGAGTACGCGATGCCTACCGACTCGTTCTTCAACTTCTTCAGGTCGTCCGCAGTGACGCTGAAGGTCGAAGGCCTGTACGTGAACCTCGAGAACGAAGGTCGGGCCGGCAATCGCTCGGTGTTCAACCCGGCCACCAACGTTCTTACGCTCAGCCGTTCGGTCACCGCTCGTGAGAGCGAGTTCGCCGTCGTCCGCGCTGGCCTGAACTACAAGTTCGGATCTTACTAAGGCACTTCGCCTTATATCCTCTGACTGAGCATCCCCAGCCCGATCCAGCCGGCCGCTCGGCCAACAGACGCCCTAGGAGCTTCTCCTGGGGCGTTTTTCGTATGGGCATCAATCCTGGTCATGCCGATGAGTGGATGTGGCTGGCCAGTAGGGCCGATGCGCGCATCGCGATGGCTTGGGTTGGCTCGCACACACTCTCGCCGAACTTTAGGAGGATCGTGGCTGTGGTGCAGGGCGTATGCCGCTGCACGCCGGAGTGAGCAAGCCTATGATCAAAATCCTGACGGCGATCCTGTCGGTCATCGTGGTCCTGGCGCTGGGCGCCTGCCTCACGGTTGTGACGCTTCCGTTCCGAGCCGTGCGTGGCCTGGTGCGCAGCCGAGCCGTGCCTGCATAGAGAAGCGAGTCTTTCTCCCGCACCTTAACGGTTTGTTGCCAACGTCCGGTTAGGAAGTCTCAATCTTTTGAGGATCTTTCCATGCGCGTGCTGCTGATTGAGGACGACGCTTCGATCGCCGCGAGCATCGAACTGATGCTCAAGTCGGAGAGCTTCAACACCTACACGACGGATCTCGGCGAGGAAGGTATCGACCTCGGCAAGCTCTACGACTACGACATCATCCTGCTCGACCTCACCCTTCCCGACATGTCGGGCTACGAGGTGCTCCGCAATCTGCGCGTGGCGAAGGTCAAGACACCGATCCTGATCCTCTCTGGCATGGCCAGCATCGAGGACAAGGTGAAGGGCCTTGGCTTCGGAGCCGACGATTACCTCACAAAGCCGTTCCATAAGGACGAACTCGTCGCCCGCATCCACGCGATCGTCCGCCGCTCGAAGGGCCATGCCCAATCGGTCATCACCACCGGTGACCTGACGGTGAACCTCGACGAGAAGATGGTGGCCATTGCCGGCAACCGGGTGAACCTCACCGGCAAGGAGTACCAGATCCTTGAACTCCTCGCTTTGCGCAAGGGCACGACCCTTACGAAGGAGATGTTCCTCAACCACCTCTATGGCGGCATGGATGAGCCCGAGTTGAAGATCATCGACGTCTTCATCTGCAAGCTGCGCAAGAAGCTCGCGAACGCTTCGTCCGGCAAGAACTACATCGAGACCGTCTGGGGACGCGGCTACGTGCTCCACGATGGCGTAGCCGAGATGCAGGCTTTGGCCGGTTAAGGTCTCTCATCCGCGTTTTGTGAACAGGCTTCAAAACCGTTGCGCGTCAAACGGCTGCGTCTGGCCGCCGATGGGGCCGAGCAGGTCCGGGAACTGTGCCGCCTCCGGTTGGGCCTGCGCGGCCAGTGTTTCGCCCATGGTTGCAGATCCACCGCCCATGATCGCCTGTAGGAAACTCGCAGCACTGAACGAGTGAGTTGCCCGAGCTTCCGTTGGCATCGGCCTCGGTGTCACCGGCCCGGTCGAAGCTGGCGCACTCGATACACCGAATGTTTGCTGTGAAAGTCTACGGGGCCGTTCGGCAGTTCGTCATCATCGACGGAAACGTCCGCGCCATCGAGGAAAGGATCTGCAGGAGCGCTTTGCCGGCCACGAGGAGAAGACCCGCTCGCTGGGCGGAAGGAGCGGAGTGGTGGCTCGCAAACATGCTTGATCCACGATCGAACTCCTCATGGAGGCGCTTGCCCGCCTCGGGGCTGCGTTACCGACGCGCGGGTGGCGGCGCGCTTCGCACGATGAGGCCCAACCGCGCCTTCGCCAAAAACGGGCATGGAGTAATTTAACAGGCGATCCTGCCACCTGAGGCTTTAACTAGTCGGTAGCAGCATTGCTCCTCGACGCAACCTACGATCGGCGGGGCGGCATTGACGCCGAGAGGATCAGGGCGCCGATGCGGGACAATGCCGACGGATCGAACGGGTGCCGGAGTTGAGGCCGATCCGCTCACCTACCCTGGATATGGGGCAATTCGCATCTAGCTCTAAGCCCGCGGCCGAGAGCCTTAACCTATGCATGCAAGACAGAATCGAGTTGCTGCCTGGCGCAACGCATTGGCTGCACCATGAGAAGGGTAGGACGCTAACAATGCGCCTATGACCTTTCTCAGCCAGTAGACGCCCTTCGTGTGCCCCTCAGCGAGGCCTGCTGACCGAAAACAACCTGAACTGCTATCGCGTGTTGCGAGGAGATCTTTAGCCACTTGCTAGTACATGCGTCCGTGCTGCTGTGCGACAGTAGCTTGACCGATGCTTGCTGCGGAACTCTCCTCCAGCCCTTCCCGTTTGCATAGCCCACAGAGAGAAACAACTTCTGACGGGCGCAATATGGTAGGAACCGACGAGCTTCGTTTCGGACCACTCGGCCGTAGCTGCGCGCATCTGTGTGTCGACATGCAGCGTATGTTCGCTGAGCAAACCGATTGGTGCACGCCCTGGATGCCTCGCGTTCTGCCGAAGGTGGTGCAGATCGTCGAGGCTCATCCCAAAGAGACCCTGTTCACTCGTTTCGTGCCAGCTCAAATGCCGGGCAATGGGGAAGGAACGTGGAAGCGCTACTACGAGCGCTGGACTTCTATGACGATTGCGCACCTCGGAGTAGACAGGGTCAACCTTGTCCCAGAGCTTAGCCGTTTCGTGCCGCCTGCCGAGATGATCGACAAGCACGTCTACTCGCCATGGTTGGGCACAGACCTGCACGAACGTTTGCGCGGGCGGGGCATCGACACGCTCGTGGTTACAGGTGGTGAGACGGACGTGTGCGTGCTTAGTGCCGTGTTAGGCGCTGTCGATCGCGGCTACCGCATTGTCGTCGTCACAGACGGGCTCTGCAGCTCTTCGGACGAGGCGCATGATGCGATGCTCACCCTCTACCATGGCCGATATGGCCAGCAGGTCGAGACCGTCACGACTGATACCCTGCTTCGGGGGTGGGTGTAAGGAAGCGGGCTCGTGATAGCTCGGAAACCATGCGATGCGTTCTCTGGTCTTGCTTATCGGCCATAGCAAGACTTGGCCGCAATAGGCCTGATACTTCCTCTGCCCTCACATCCTAGATGTGCATATCAGGTGAGACATCCATGCTGCACGTTGTACTGCTCGGCGACTCTGTTTTTGATAACTCTGCTTACGTGGGCGGAGCGCCAGATGTGGTAGAGCAACTGCGAACAGTTCTGCCTGAGGGCTCACAGTCCACATTGCTGGCCGTCGATGGTCACGTGATCACGGACGTGCCGCGCCAGCTGAGCCGGCTTCCAGACAGCGCGACCCACCTCGTGGTAAGTGTGGGTGGTAACGACGCGCTGAGAGCGTCCGGTGTGATCGAGCATCCCACCCGATCAGTAGCTGAGGCTCTCTACCTGTTGGCTGAGGTAAGAGAACGCTTTCAGACCGCGTACAGCGCCATGCTGGACACGGTCCTGGCGGCGGCACGCCCCACGGCACTCTGCACGATCTACGACCCACGCTATCCAGACCCTCAACGACGACGGCTGATCACGACAGCCCTCACGCTGCTGAATGACGTAATCACGCGCGAGGCCTTCACGCGTGGGCTGTCGCTGGTCGACCTGCGCGTTCTGTGCAACGAGGACGCTGACTTTGCCAACCCCATCGAGCCGTCGGTCAAAGGCGGGCAGAAGATTGCCAAGGCTATCGCGGCCTTTCTTCATGCGCGTCCTGAGATGCAAGGTGCCAGGGCCTTCGCCAGATAGCGGCGGATGCACAAAGCCCTATCGCGAGCTTCGCCCGACCCCATGGACCCGTGATGCCGCACCATCCGATCCAAATCCTACTACCCCTCTCCGATAATCAAGGCCACGGCTTTCCCGGCTCCGATTACACGTGGGTGCTGATTGGAACTTACCAAGCAGTTCGGCGGGCTGACGGCGTTTACGCGTAGTCCGGCTGAGGGTCTTTGGGCTCATGTGCGGCCGGGCGAATCCACGCCAAAGGCAGGTAATCTCAACCACCTAACCGGATGGAGACTACCTATGTGCATGCGCGACTGATCAATTTGAATTTGGCTAAAGATGACATGAGGCGTCACCTAACTTGGGTGTCCTCCTCACTGCGGCGGCAGCGGCGATGGGATAGAGATGAAGTAAATCGCGTATGCCACCAGCGCTGCGAACAAGATACCTGCCGCAATCAGGCCGAAGCGGTTACTTTTGACCGGTGACGGTTTTTTATCGATGGGAGCCATTGAACCTCCTGTTTCGCTAAAAGAACCCCGTTTTTGAAGTTTGGTTCAGTATCTCTTGAACATACTAGGTGATTCACGGATGCTCGTGTTCGGAACGGGCGGCCTCGAACTGGGCTGTGTGGACGGATTAAAATCCTTGGGCTGTCGCTCTGATGGGCGACACGGCAGACAGCGTCGAGGATTACCGTAACCGCCTGGAGGGCCGCTTTCGTGCACTCGCCCGGACGCAGGCGCTGCTCACCCGAACAGCCAATGCCGGCGTGGATCTGGCCACCCTGGTCCGAGAAGAGATCAGGGGCCAGGCGGAGCACGACGACCAGTACCGTCTCTCCGGACCGGAACTCCTATTGGCTCCAAAGGCCGCAGAAGTCCTCACGCTGGCCGTCCATGAACTGGCGACCAATGCCCTGAAGTATGGGGCTCTGGCTGAGCCGCATGGCCGGGTCATTATCGCCTGGACGGGATTATTGTGAGACACTCTCTCGTTAGCTCGCCTAGCGAACGTATGCTTCCGGCGACCATTGGAAGTTGCGTCTTCGACTAGGTTGGGTCGGGACCCGTCCGTCCGCTCCAAGACCGGGCTGGGTGGATTTGCGACTGTCAGCTTCCACGAGGCGGAGGTCACGTAGAGGGCGTACCGGAGCTGTCGGATCTCGGCAGCCCGAATCTTCGGCACGTTGGTGCGAAGCTATCGCAGGGGTTGGCAGAACTCAGCTGCGAGCCCATCAAACGCGGCGTGCAGGAAGGAGTCCAGCGGCTGATCTCCGCCCACCTGGATCCAGTCCTCAATGGCCAGGCGCATGGCGCCGAGCGAGGCCATCGCGAGGAGGCGTAAGGGCGTGCTGCGATCGGGACTCGGCCACCGCTCGACAAGCGTCGCATACAGGGCCTGCTCATGCAGGCCGTAGGTTGCCTGCTTACGCACCCTGAGGGTTTCGCTGGACCGCAGGACGCGGTCGATGCTGATGAACTCCTGGGTCCGGAAGCCTGCGGATAGCGTCAGCATCGCATCGCGGACCGCATCCACCGGCACCTTGTCGGAAGGCTGGGCCAGGATCGCCTTGTGCAGGGATGCGCTGAACCCCCGCATCTGCCAATCCAGCAGGATCTCCTCCTTCGACTTAAAGTAGTAGAAGAAAGTCCGACGCGAGATGCCGGCCGCCTCGGCGATGGCATCCAGCGTCGTCGCCTCGTAGCCGTTCCGGCTGAACAGCTTAAGGCCTGTCTCCGCGATCCTCTCCAGCGTCTCCTGACGCTTACGCGCGCGCAGGCCACTCGGCTTTGATGACACGATTTCCATTCCGGCGTTTTCGCATGCGATTTCGCACATACAAAACTGCACTCAGTGCGAATATATCTTTGCACCGAGTGCGATTTAGCGTGTGGGGCGGGAAAGACCTGGATGTCTGGCTGGACGTTGAAAGACCTTCCTTCCCAGTCGGGACGGGTTGCCATCGTGACGGGGACAGGTGGCCTCGGCTTCGAGAATGCGCTCGCACTCACGCGGGGCGGGAGCGAGGTTATCATCGCTGGGCGCAACTCGGACAAGGGCGGACAAGCCATCAAGTTGATACGGCAGAAGTCGCCTGACGCCAGGGTTCGCTTCGAAATCCTCGACCTGGCAAGCCTCGCTTCGATTGCTGCCTTCGCTCAGCGCATGGCGGGCGATCTCAACGGCGTCGACTTACTGATCAACAATGCCGCAGTGATGAATCCGCCGGTGCGCAAGGTCTCTGGTGACGGCTTCGAGTTGCAGTTCGCCACGAACTACCTCGGACACTTCGCGCTCACCGCCCATCTGTTGCCGTTGCTGCGCCGGGGGCGCACACCCCGCGTGGTCACGTTGTCCAGCGTGGCGGCCCGTAGCGGTCGCATCGACTTCGACGACCTGCAGACGGAGCGCGCCTATCGCCCGATGGCGGCCTACGCTCAGTCCAAGCTCGCCTGCCTGATGTTCGCGCTCGAACTTCAGCGCCGCAGCGAAGCGAACGGCTGGGGGGTCACCAGCCTTGCGGCGCATCCCGGGATCTCGCGGACAGACCTGTTGCCGAACGGCTCAGGTCGCTGGAGCTTCGCCGGCATCATGCGGACCTACATGTGGTTCCTGTTCCAGCCGGCATCGCAGGGGGCATTGCCGACCCTGTATGCCGCGTCCTCGCCATTTGCTTTGAGCGGGGGGTACTACGGTCCGACGCGACTGGGTGAGACCCGCGGCGCGCCGGGGCCCGCCGCCATTCCGGTCCACGCTCGGGACGAGGCCGTTGCGGCTCGGTTATGGGCCGAGTCCGAACGTCTGTCCGGCGCGGTGTTCCAATAGATCCCGGTCGTCGGACGGACCTTCCCGATCATACGTAGCGAAGCGAAGGAGCCGACGGATACCTGGGCGTCACACTGCCCGGCCAAACGGTGACCCTCCGTCGGGCCCAGTAAGTCGCCTCGACCGGCCTAATTCCCAAGATCCCATGCCCGTGGCCTTCCTCGGCCATTCCAGAGCAGCTCCCACTTGGATGGAAACGATGTCGAACGGCTCGCTCACGTTCTGGATCGTCATCGCTGCCGCCAGTGCCGCGTTCGGTGCCCTGTACGGCATCCTGTTCCACGAGGGGCCGGCCGTACTCGGCGTTACGTATGGGACGTGCATCGGCGTCCTCGCCATCGCCTACGAGCGCGGTGCCCTGTTCCCGCGTTACACGACCTGCCTCCGGCGCCTGCCCTCTCTGGCCTACTTCGCCGCGGCGGAGATGAGCTTGCTCCTCGTGATCATCATAGGAATGGGCGTGATGGGCATCGTGGTCCGAGCCCTAGGCCTGACGGACAAGAGCTTGGCGGAGGTCGTGATACCTCGGCCCCAGGCTGTCATCTACGCGATGGCTGTGTCGGCGCTCCTGATCGGCGTGTTGCGCATGCGCGACCTCATCGGCCGCAGCACATTCACCAACCTGATCCTCGGTCGCTATCATCGCCCGCGCAGCGAGGAGCGCATCTTCCTGTTCCTCGATCTTGTCGGCTCGACCGCCTATGCGGAGAAGCACGGGGACTTCGCGGCACAGGAACTGCTGAAGGACGTGTTCGAGACGATTGCCGAACCGGTTCGCCGACATCGCGGTCAGATCGACGACTACATTGGCGATCAGGTGATCATCTCCTGGCCACTGATGCGCGGCATCGAGCGGGCCAGGTGCATCGAATGCATCTTCGCGATCCAACGAATGCTCCGCGATGACCGCGACCGATGGACTAGGAGATTCGGACTCGTCCCGGAACTCCGCGCGGCGCTCCATGGCGGCAGTGTCGTCACGGCCGAGATAGGGATCGACCGGCACAAGATCGCCTACTTCGGCGACGTCATGAACGCAACCGCCCGACTGGAAGGTCTGTGCCGGGAGACAAGCCGGTCCGTGCTCGTCTCGGAAGCCGTGCTCTGCAGGATTCCCGTGCTTCCAGACGGCATCGAGGCGGAGGCCTTGGGGCAGCATGTTCTGAGGGGGCGTAGCGGGGAGATGGTCGTCCACGCGCTTACCGAACGGCGGAAATTCTCGGTCGTTGGCGAGGTCGTCGGTCAACCCCATCATGGGCGCGGGGTTGCGGCGTCCCATCGCTTGTCTTGAACGGGTGTACCGTAAGCGCCGCTGGATGACGGCTAGAGCGCTCTCCGCCGAAGTGGATGCCGGTTCGGCGAAAAAGAGCGCGGCAAAACAGAGGCTTAGAGATGTGTCCCGACCCAACGTGGTCGGACGCAGCTCTAGATGTCCATCCCGACCCCGAATGCTTCCGACGAAGGCCACAAGGCTCCCGCCCGATCAACCTGCCGTCAAACACCGTGAGACGTTCATGCCCATCACCGCCGATGTCCCGCAACGCACGGACGCCTTCCCGGCACCGACGAATCGTAGCCTCAGCCGCCGCCGCTTCGGCACGATGGCCCTGGCGTCGGGTGCCGCAGCCTGGCTCTCGTCCCTGTCGGCCCAGGCGCTGCCGGCATCCGAGGAAGCCCGGGTCATCGACTTCGAATGGGTCGATCCGACACGCGACCGCGCGGTGCCGGCGCGGCTCTACTGGCCAGCCTCCGCGACCCGGAAGGGACCGGTCCCGCTCATCGTCTTCTCCCATGGGCTCGGCGGTTCGCGAAAAGGCTACAGCTACCTCGGCGAGGGGTGGTCGGCGCGCGGGATCGCGAGCCTGCACATCCAGCACGTCGGCAGCGACCAGACGCTTTGGGAGGGCAACCCGATACTGCTCCTCGACCGTCTCGATGGGGCAGCGGACGAGCAGGAAGCCATAGAGCGGACGCGGGACGTGAGCTTCGGCCTCGACCGCCTGCTCCATCGTGACAATCCCTTCCAAACCGCCATCGACAGGAAACGCGTTGTCGCGGCCGGTCACTCATACGGGGCGAACACGACCCTGATCCTGACCGGCGCTCAGGTGATCCGCAACGGGAAGCCCATCGGGGGCCGGGACCCACGCTTCACGGCGAGTATCGTGATCTCAGCCCCGCCCTTCTACGGCGAAGCCGACCTCGCGGCAGTTCTCGCTTCTGCGGATGTCCCCTCCCTCCACGTGACCACGACCGTGGACACGATCCGCATCCCCGGCCGTTACTCCCCGGTGCAGGACCGCATCGACGTCTTCAACGCCATCCCTACGGCACGAAAGGCCCTCGTCGTGTTCCAGGGCGGTTCGCATAGCGTCTTCACCGATCGATCCCTTAGGAACGGCGGGCCGCTGAACCCTCTGGTGAAGCGTGCGACGATGGAAGCCGGCATAGCCTTCCTCGACCTCGTTCATCGCTCCGATCCCGCTCCAATGGAGGAATGGAACGTGACCTGGAAGCCGATCCTGGCCGCTGCACCGGTGCCTTTTCCGGTCCCGACGAGACAAGCGGACCGTAGACGTCGCGCCTGAGGTTCGGACCACATTATTGCTCAATGAAGCGGCCGGCGCGACCTAATCCCACGGCTGGCGGACGCTACGGCATTGATGGGTTCGAACTCATATGCGTTGCCGTCTACGTACTTGCATGCACCCACTTCGAGACGTCCGCTCAGCCCCTCGCGACCGTGATGATCTGCCGCCATGCCGGGACGCGGCGAGGCCGCTATCCCGTCCTGCTCTCGCCACTACTGCCCCGGCTTAATAGCCCGAATGATCCGTTGTGGAAAAAGGCAATACAGCTGATCTGGCGATCCGCCTACGTCGCGCGGAACGACGGCATACCAGGACCGTTCGTTCCATTGCAGCGTGCTACGGGCGAACCCGCCTGCTGATGCTGCTGGCCACTTTGATCGGACACCTGCCATGGCTCAGAGCCGCGACTTCGCACGTCCCGCTGCTCTCATGGCGTTGGGAGCCGCAACTCTCGGTCTTACCGCCGTTGTGGTGAGTGCGAGAGCACGACAGGCGGAGCGGGACAACCCGCCGACCGGCCGGATCATCGACGTTGATGGCCTTCAAGTTCACTATGCCGAGGTGGGCGACGGCGAACCTCTGGTGCTCCTGCACGGCAACGGCAGCATGCTCCAAGATTTTATGTCGAGCGGCTTCGTCCAGGCAGCAGCCAAGCGCTATCGCGTCATCGCCTTTGATCGACCGGGCTATGGTTATACCGAGCGACCCCGCAGCACCATCTGGACACCCTCCGCCCAGGCAGATCTACTTCGCACGGCGCTGCAGCAAATTGGGGTCTCGCACTCCCTCGTGCTGGGCCACTCCTGGGGTGCCTCTGTCGCCATCGCCCTCGCGCTCGACCACCCGGACATGGTCCGGGGCCTTATCCTAGAGAGCGGGTACTACTACGGTTCAGTCCGTGCGGACGTCGTACTGATGTCCGGTCCCGCCTTGCCGCTCATCGGCGACATCCTGCGCTACACCGTTTCGCCTCCCGTCGCTCGTCTTCTCTGGCCGTCAATGATCCGGAAGCTGTTCAGCCCTGCACCGGTGGCCGCTACGTTCGAAGGCGTCCCCTCCGAGATGGCAATCCGTCCCTCGCAGTTGCGGGCCAGCGCGGCCGAGTCTGCATTGATGATCCCAGACGCGCTGGCGGTCCAAAACCGCTACGCCGAACTCTCAATGCCGGTGGCCATTGTCGCCGGAGCTGGGGACAAGATGGTGGATCTTGCCACTCAAGCCGTGCGCCTGCATCGCGTGCTACAGAATAGCAGCCTGCATGTCGTGCAGGATTGCGGTCATATGGTGCATCATACCGCTCCCGGTGAAGTGATGTCAGCTGTGGAGACAGTTGCCCAGGCGGTCGAAGCGGCGCCGCGCCTCAAAACCGATGGGTAGCGGTTAGAGCGCGTTCCAGCAGGGAATAGGCGGTGGCTATCGATGCCGGGGCGATATTCCAATGGGGTCGACTTGGTAGGTTAAGATTGTGAAGACGCAGTCGAATCCTTCCCACTGGTTAGACCGATGGCCTGCTATCTCCGCAGGGCCGTACGACCCGTTTAATGAGCTGCACCATGCTGCTGGAGTGGCGCCCTTTGGCTCACGAGATCCTCGTCTTGCTTCCGCCAATTTGGGCCAAAGTCCCTGGAAAAATTCGCGAACGCTGGCGGCAAAAGTATGCCTCGGCCTTATGCGGGAAACTCACCTAAATGCGCCGAAGGCAACGGTTAGACGGGTGCCTTCTCAGCCTTCGCGCATTCCGGTCTCTCTTGCCTTTCCTTTTAGGGAAGGTTGCAACCGGCCGCTCGTCCTCGCCACGCTCCTTGAGTGAGAATGCGCAGCAAGGCATTCCAGGAGACCGGACCGTGCAGCGCCTGACCGACATGCTCCGGCGGTTGGTCGAGAAAGCAATGGCGGCGGATGTTCGGTTCGCTCCTTTCATTGGGATCGGTTGCCCCGGAGAGATCCGCTCGGACGGCACCATCGCCTGCGGTACGCAGAACCTTCCCGGTGACTGGGAGGTGGACGGTTTCCACCTCCCGGAACGTGTTCGCTCTGCCCTGCCGGTCATTGCTGGCACCGAAACCGTCATCGTTTTGCACAACGATGCGGTGGTCCAGGGCCTGAGCGAATTGCCTTACATGCGTGATGTTCAGCGCCGGGGCATCCTGACCATCGGCACAGGTCTGGGCAACGCCCGCTTCACCTGGGCTCAAGACGAGTAGGGTTCGACCCCCAACATACACTCTGCAGCCTTCCGAGCACTGAGAACGGCGTTTTCCTCAGGCCGATCGACCGCCTATGGCGCATTATAGCGATCACCGGCCTGGGCGCGCGAAGCGTAGCGGACGCGAAGCACCCTGTGAAGAAAGAACAGCTAGCGAGCACGTTTGAATGAGATGCTTATTTCCAGGATATAATCATTATAGTGAGCGCCTCGGGCGAATATATGGGGTGGCGGCATGCTCGAACACTGTGGCACGACAAGAAACGCCTCGGCGGACCACCTCAATGACGAGCGCCAAATCCTTCCGTAGCATCGCCATCCTCCGGACCGTTTTCCTCCCGCTCCAACCTGCAGTAATCGACCAGTAAACGCTGAAAGGGAGCGAGGTCGGTCGCCTCAAGGTAAGTGTTCTCACGTTTGATGGCTGCACGACATTTGGCGATCTCTTGGTCCGCCTCCCGGTCGACATCCGCCGTCTGCGCAGAGCTCAATGTCTGCAGCGATCCCAATCCCATTCGATCAGCAATTGCTACGCGGATCTCGTCACGCTTGGCCACCAGCTTGTTCACGATGCTCTACCTCCGCGCCATGACAGGCTTCTTCCCAGGTAACTGCAAGATGCCAAATATGGCTCCCAGCGGATCAACATCTTTATGCGGGCAGGCATTTCCTTAGGCGGCTCAAGTGAATTCGCGTCCTTTGATATTGAAACTGGCGATGCACTCGAGATGCATGATTGAAGTTCCGCCTTTCCTCGAATCCAGGCGTTGCAGTATGCGGCCTTGAAGGCTGAAATCGGGTCAGTATCCTTTGTCGACAAGAGCCCACGCGTCGGTCCGCTTAAGGGCTACGCTTGCGGCCGCCAGTGCGACCCCGTCGAATCACTTCCGGCCAATGCTCTGTATTGCAAGGTCGGTCTGAGTAGGGTCGGGACTTGCTGGTCTTCTCTACTGCCGGAGCGGGTAGTTTGCGGGCATGCAGCTTTCAGAAAGGAAAGTGCCGGAATCTGCGGCCTTCAGACCTGTTCGACCGAGCGTTCAGTCCCTACCGCTCCTAGCGAAAGCCCCGAGCGAGACGCGCGCCACCTCTCGCAGAGCCTCGCGATTGGCCCCCGACGACGCGATGACGCCCATGCCAGAGGCCACCGTCGACAGGAATCGCGCCAGTGCCGCAGGATCCGCGTCCTCCGGCAGATCGCCGTCGGCCTTTGCCTGAATGAAACGCCCGAG
This sequence comes from Methylobacterium sp. CM6247, assembly GCF_054817925.1. NCBI lineage: Bacteria > Pseudomonadati > Pseudomonadota > Alphaproteobacteria > Hyphomicrobiales > Methylobacteriaceae > Methylobacterium > Methylobacterium sp. CM6247. The sequence continues at coordinate 867,019 of NZ_JBTXKX010000003.1, read as the reverse complement.
GAGTTCCGTCTCCGACTCGGCCCGGCGCGAGGCCAGCTCGAACGGGATGTTCTCCGAGCCGGCGCCGCAGGCGAGTCCGCCCTGGACGAGAAGGCAGCCGGGCGGATTGGCCGGGTCGGTATGGCTCTCGGCAATGCTGCTCAGGAAGCGCTCGGCCACGTCGCGCGCCGTGGCGCCGGCGAGCACGTAGCGCATGTGCTCCGACCGCCGCAGCGCGTAGCGATCGAGGGCGGCCTTGAGGAGGCCCTCTTTGCTGCCGAAGGCTGCGTAGAGGCTCGGCGCCTTGATGCCCATCGCCTTCGTCAGCATGGCGAGGCTGGCGCCGTCGTAGCCGTGACGCCAGAACACCTCCATCGCCTCGTCGAGGGCTTTGTCCCTATCGAAGGACCTGGGTCGCCCCATCACCATTGTCAGCTGACTCCAACTTTTATAACGAGTGGTAGATAAGTCTCTTGACGCCCGCCGTCCATGCCGACATGTGTAGCGAACTCTACAGATGTCGGAGTCGGCCGTGAACCCTTCGCCTCACGCTTCCCCTACCCGTTCCGGTTTTCGGCGCAGCCTTGCGGCCGGTGTTGCCTTCGCTCTGCTGGCGGGCGCCTTCGTTCAAACCCTCCCCAGCCTGACGGCGCACGGAACGGAGGCGGTCGCCGCACCGGCGCCGGCCGAGCCCGCGACGCCGGTGCCCGTCGCCACCGTCGCGCCTCGCCCGGTCGTGCTGTGGGACGAGTTCTCCGGCCGACTCGAAGCGGTTGACCGGGTCGACGTCCGGGCACGTGTTGGCGGAGCGATCCAGGCGACGCACTTCACCGAGGGCGAACTCGTCAGGCCCGGCGACCTGCTGGTGACCATCGACCCCGCACCCTACGCCACCGAAGTCCATCGCCTGGAGGCACAGGCCGCCGGCGCCGAGGCGCGTCTCGCCCTGACCGCAAGCGACTTCGAGCGTGGACAGCGGCTTTCCGACCAGCGCATCGTCACGGCCCGCGATCTCGATGTCCGCGCCAACGCGTTCAAGGAAGCCAAGGCGAGCCTCGACGCTGCCAAGGCGACGCTGGAGGCCGCCCGGCTCAACCTCAGCTACACGGGGGTGAGGGCCGCAGTCGGCGGACGCGTTGGACGCCGTGAGATCACGCCGGGGAACCTCGTCGCCACTGGCGCGGGCGCTGCTGTGCTGACCACCCTCGTCTCCGTCGATCCCGTCTATGCCAGCTTCGACGCGGACGAGACCGTCGTCCTCAAGGCCCTGGCCTCACTGGCTGACCCCTCGGGCAAGCGCGGCAGCCTCGACCGCATCCCGGTCGAGATGCTCACCGCCGACGGGGCGCGGGCGCGTGGGCACCTCCAGTTCATCGACAACAAGGTCGATGCGCGAAGCGGCACCATCCGGGTCCGCGCAAGCTTCGGCAACAGCGACGGACATCTCATCCCGGGTCAGTTCGCTCGCATGCGCCTCGGCCAGGCCGCACCCGAAACACTGCTGCTCGTGGACGAGCGGGCGGTCGGCACGGATCAGGACAAGAAGTTCGTGCTCGTTGTGGGGGCCGACGACCGCGCAGAGTTCCGTGCCGTCACCCTCGGCCGGTCCGTTGACGGACTGCGCGTCGTGAACTCCGGCCTGTCAGGCGGCGAGCGCATCGTCGTCAACGGCCTTCAGCGGCTCCGGCCCGGCATGCTCCTCCGGCCCGAGCCGGTCGCCATGGGCGCGCGGCCGCAGGACTCCGCAACGGCTCCGCGCCGAGTCGCGCAGAACTGACGGGCGGCGCAGGCCGCTCTTCCCGATCGGGCTTCTACCCGGCGGCCGCCATGCGACCGCTCTCTCTCCCCGTGCGCCCAGGAGGGCGGCATGAACCTCTCGAAATTCTTCATCGACCGGCCGATCTTCGCAGGCGTGCTCTCGGTGCTCATGTTCATCCTGGGCCTGATCTCGCTCTTCGCGATGCCGATCTCCGAGTATCCGGACGTGGTGCCACCCTCGGTCGTCGTGCGCGCGACCTTCCCAGGCGCTAACCCCAAGGTCATCGTCGAGACGGTGGCGACGCCGATCGAGGAGCAGATCAACGGCGTCGAGGGCATGCTTTACATGTCGAGCCAGGCCACGACCGACGGCATCATGACGCTCACCGTCACGTTCCGTCTCGGCACTGACCCCGACAAGGCCCAGCAGCTCGTACAGAACCGCGTCTCGCAGGCCGAGCCGCGCCTGCCGGCCATCGTGCGCCAGCTCGGCATCGTCACGGTGAAGTCCTCGCCGGACCTGACCATGGTGGTGCACCTCGTCTCGCCCAACGGGCGCTACGACATGACCTACCTGCGCAACTACGCGGTGCTGAACATCAAGGATCGGCTCGCCCGCCTCGACGGCGTCGGGCAGGTGCAGCTTTTCGGCTCTGGCGACTATTCGATGCGCATCTGGCTCGACCCGCAGAAGGTTGCCGAGCACGGGCTGTCGGCCGGCGACGTCGTGCGCGAGATCCAGGCGCAGAACGTGGAGGCGGCGGCCGGTGTCATTGGCGCCTCGCCGGCAATCCCGGGACTCGACCTCCAGCTTTCCCTCAACGCCGACGGGCGGCTTACCACTGAGGAGCAGTTCGGCGACATCGTCGTAAAGACCGGGGAGAGCGGTGAGATCACCCGCCTGCGCGACGTCGCCCGGATCGAACTCGGAGCTTCCGACTACGCCCTGCGCTCGCTTCTCGACAACAAGTCCGCCGTCGCCCTGCCGATCTCCCAGTCGCCCGGCTCGAACGCGATTCAGATCTCCGACGAGGTCCGCCGGACCATGGCGGAGATCAAGCAGAACATGCCCGAGGGCGTCGACTACGAGATCGTCTATGATCCGACGCAGTTCGTGCGCGCCTCCATCGAGGCCGTGATCCACACTCTGCTGGAAGCCATCGCCCTCGTCGTCCTCGTGGTGATCCTGTTCCTGCAGACCTGGCGCGCTTCGATCATCCCGCTTCTCGCCGTGCCGGTCTCCATCGTCGGCACCTTCGCGGTGATGCACGTCTTCGGCTTCTCCATCAATGCGCTCAGCCTGTTCGGCCTCGTGCTCGCCATCGGCATCGTGGTCGACGACGCCATCGTGGTCGTCGAGAACGTCGAGCGGAACATCGACAGTGGCCTGTCGCCACGAGACGCCAGCTACCAGGCCATGCGCGAGGTCTCCGGACCCATCATCGCCATCGCCCTCGTGCTCGTGGCGGTATTCGTACCGCTCGCCTTCATCAGCGGCCTGACGGGCCAGTTCTACAAGCAGTTCGCCCTTACCATCGCTATCTCGACCGTCATCTCGGCCGTCAATTCGCTGACCCTGTCGCCGGCACTCTCGGCGCTGCTGCTGAAAGACCACCACGCCCCCAAGGACCGCCTGACCCGCATCCTCGACGGGATGCTCGGCTGGTTTTTCCGGCGCTTCAACCGCGTCTTCGGCCGAGCCTCGGACGGGTACGGGCGAGGCGTTGGTTTCGTCGTCTCCCGCAAGGCGACAATGATGGTGCTCTACCTCGTCCTCGTCGGTCTGACCGTGGTGCTGTTCCGCCAGATCCCCGGCGGCTTCGTGCCGGGCCAGGACAAGCAGTACCTCGTCGGCTTCGCGCAGCTGCCGGACGGCGCGACCCTCGACCGGACCGAGGACGTGATCCGCCGTATGAGCGAGATTGCCCTGAAGGAGACCGGCGTCGAAAGCGCTGTCGCCTTCCCAGGCCTCTCCATCAACGGCTTCACCAACAGTTCGAACTCAGGGATTGTGTTCTCCACCCTGAAGCCATTCGAGGAGCGCCGCTCGCCGGCCCTGAACGGCGGTGCCATCGCCCAGTCGCTCAACAAGAAGTTCGCGGCAATCCCCGAGGCCTTCATCGCGATGTTTCCGCCGCCGCCTGTGAACGGCCTCGGCACCATCGGCGGGTTCAAGATGCAGATCGAGGACCGGGCCGGCCTCGGCTACGAGGCGCTCAACGACGCGACCAAGGCCTTCCTGGCCAAGGCCGCCCAGGCCCCGGAGCTCGCGGGCCTCTTCTCGAGCTTCCAGATGAATGTGCCGCAGCTCTTCGCCGACATCGACCGGACGAAGGCTCGACAGCTGCGCATCCCTGTAACGGACGTGTTCGACACGCTGCAGATCTATCTTGGCTCGCTCTACGTCAACGACTTCAACCGGTTCGGCCGCACCTACTCGGTCCGGGTTCAGGCCGACGCGCCCTTCCGCGCCCGCTCGGACGACATCGGGGCGCTGAAGGTGCGGGCGGGCTCCGGCGAGATGGTGCCGCTCGCCGCACTGCTTCGCGTCCGGCAGACGGCCGGGCCGGAACGCGCGATGCGCTACAACGGCTTCCTCTCGGCCGACATCAACGCCGGTGCGGCACCGGGCTACTCCTCGGGCCAGGCCCAGGCGGCCGCCGCCCGCATCGCGGCCGAGACCCTGCCGCGCGGCTTCGCCTTCGAGTGGACGGACCTGACCTACCAGGAGTTCATCGCCGGCAATTCCGGGATGTGGGTATTCCCGCTGGCGCTGCTCCTCGTCTTCCTCGTGCTTGCCGCCCAGTACGAGAGCCTGGCCCTGCCGCTCGCCATTCTGCTGATCGTGCCGATGGGCCTGCTCGCGGCGATGTTTGGGGTCTGGCTTTCAGCGGGCGACAACAACGTCTTCACCCAGATCGGCCTCATCGTCCTCGTCGGCCTCTCGGCCAAGAACGCGATCCTGATCGTGGAATTCGCCCGTGAACTTGAATTCGCCGGCCGCACGCCGCTTCAAGCCGCCATCGAGGCGAGCCGCCTTCGGCTGCGGCCGATTCTGATGACTTCGATGGCCTTCATCATGGGCGTGCTGCCCCTGGTGACAGCCACCGGTGCCGGCTCGGAAATGCGCAGCGCCATGGGCGTTGCGGTGTTCTCCGGTATGATTGGCGTCACCGCCTTCGGCCTCTTCCTGACGCCGGTCTTCTACGTCCTCCTGCGTCGCCTCAGTGGCAACCGGCCGCTCAAGCAGCATGGCGGCAGCGCCCCGGTTGTTCATCAGGAGCGGATCACAGAGGCCGCATAATGGTTCCGTACCGACGGGCTGGTCTGCCTGAGCCGGCATGGATCTGCTGCACCTCGAAAACGTCACCCAACGACTGCTTTCGGAAGAGGTTGGATCCGAAATTTACTGCGACATTGGGTCGGGTCCCGGTGGTCCGCTCTATGACCAAGAAGGGTGGATTTCTGCCGGTCCGCTTTTGGAATGCGGTTCGCCCAATCAGACATACGCCCAAATGGCTGAGCCCACGTGGTCTTACTCTTCGGTGCCCTGCTTCTCGCATGGCATGGCTTCTACCGCTTCGTCACGGCGATCAGCGCTGTCGAGGGGACAGGCACATCTCACCGCGGATGGATCGAGACGTCGATGCCAAAGCGACCTCGTAATAAGGGCTGTAATGCGCTCCCTGATCGCGTCAAATCCCGCGTCACGTCGCTCGGAAGCAGCGGGCGATGAGGCCCCGCAGAGCAAGTCGCAGGCTCGCCGTGCGCGCGATCGGGTCCACTGCCTGCGTAAATAGTCGCAAGATCAGGGTTCGACGCTGCAAAGGGTTTGGTGCGAGGGCAACCGCATAGTTGCCCGCCTGCACCGCAAGAAAATTGGCTGGAACCCAGCCGGTTGGCTCGATCAGGACATCGAGGCCGTCACCCACTGCGAAGGCGTGGCCCGGTGCGGTGAGACGCAGCCGGGCGGTCTCCATGCCGAGGGTCGCCAGAACCGCGTCGTAAGCGACCCCGCCCGACCTCACCCGCACGGGCTCTTCGATCCGGAACTCCTCCGCCCCGCGGGGACGCTCGAAGCAGACCAGGAAGGCGACGAAGCAGAACAGCATGGCGACGCCGGCCCAGATCAGGTTGAAATAGTCGAGGGATGAGATCTCGGTGGCCCCGGACGGGGAGACGAACGACCAGACGATCGCGCCGGCGGAGAGCAGGGTGATCGCTCCGAATCCTGCCGCCATGCGCCAACGCACCATGGACACCGAGCGATCGCCGCCCTTGTCGGTAACCTTGAACGGACGACCGAACGGCCGGATCGCGGCGGATGCCAGGGTGAGCGTGATGGCCAGGGCCGTCATGATGTGCGTGACCTCCATGAACAATGGGAGGGTGCGCCGTCCGGACACCCAGCTACTGTAGGTCCAGAGGGCGAAGAGCGTCGGCAGGCCGTAGCGAAGGAACGAGAGGTAGTCGGCGTGGAAGGCCGGCATATCGAAGAGCCAGTAGATCGACGGGGCCACCAGCATGAGCACGATGAACGGCTTGCATAGCCAGTTCAGCACTCCGTGGAAGTAGTGCAGCCGCTGCAGCAGGGTGTAATCGCCGCTGCGGAAGGGGCCGACCTTGAGCAGAGCAACCTGAATCGTGCCGAGGCACCAGCGAGTGCGCTGGGTGATGTATTCCGGTAGTCCCTCCGCCGACAACCCGGCACTAAGGCGCTCGTTGAGCCAATGGGTGCGATAACCGTGGCGCATCAGCGAGTAGGTGAGATTGATGTCCTCGCAGATCGCATCGTGCGGGAATCCCCCCATCTCCTCGACGCGGTCGCGCCGCACCAGGAACGAGGTGCCGACGCAGAAGGCGCAGCCCCAGGCATCCTTGGCCGGCTGGAACACGTCGAAGAAGATCCGCTGATCGTCGACCCAGGCCTCGGACGCCATCAGGTTGTGCTGGATGGGATCGGCGTTGAAGAAGAATTGCGGAGTCTGGACGACGGCCGCTCGCTCGTCGTGGAAGAGGCCGACGGCGCGGCGCAGGATGTTGGGCGCTACCGCGAAATCCGCGTCGAGCACCAGGATGATCGGCGCGTTGGACCGGCTCGCGGTATGACGCAGGGCATTGTTCAGGTTGCCGGCCTTGGCACCGTGGTTGTCGGGCCGCGTGACGTAGTTCGCCCCGACCTCCTCGCAATAGGTCCGCAGCCAGTCGCGCCGGGTGTCGTCACAGACCCACACCGTGGCGTTCGGGTAATCCACCGCCAACGCCGGGATGATCGACTTCTCGACCACGTCCAGGGGCTCGTTGTAGGTGCAGATGAAGATGTCGACGGCGGGCCAAGCACCGCTCACCGAGAGCCGCGCCTCCTCGCGGTCGGCCTCGGCGGACCGGTCCTCGAAGCGGAATAGGATGACGATGGACATCAGCGTGTAGAGGATCGCCACCATCTCGAAGGCGAAGAACAGGTAGGGCCAGAGCATGTCGAGCCCCGGCTCGAAGCTTGGAAGGGTGTCGTGCCAGCGCCAGGCGGCGTAGCAGACGATGAACACGGCCGTGGTTAGGCCGAACAGAATGCGGGCGGCGGCGCTCGTGCGGTCGAGCAGGCCCGCCATGACGAGGAGCCCGATGAGAATACCGAGATCGATGGTGAGGACGGACAGGACGTCCTGAGGCGCTTCGAACATGGGCGGGGTTACTCCACGTTCCGTCCGGTGAAGGGATTCCAGCCCACGGCCGCGAGGACGCCCCAGGCGGTGGCGCCGAGATGCGGCCGGCGGAAGTAGAAGAAATCGGGCTCGGCACTGGCCGGACCGATGGCGATGCCGGTGGTGAGGCGGGCGATATCGGTGGCGAACAGGAAGCCGGATGGCGAGAGCTGCCCAGCGATGGTGGCGAGGAGGCGGTCGGCCTCGGCGCTTCGGCCGAGAAAACGGACGGTCAACGCGGCCTGGGCCGTGCCCTCGACCCAGAGGCCATCGAGGTCCTCGTCAAAATCGAAACCGCCCCGGATTGCGAGATGGCGTTCGGCGAAGTCGAACGCCCTGCGCCAGATGTCGGGTGCATCGATCACCCCGATCAGGGGCCAGAGCTGCGTATCCAGGGCGATCTTGGCGATGGGCTGGAGCTTGCCGTCTGGCGTCGTGCCGAGACGAAACACCCCCGGATCGCGCGCGTAGACGGCGTCGAGGAAGCCCCGCGCCGTCGCCGCGATCCGAGCTTCCTCCGCTCCGCCGTCTAGACGATGAAGCCAGGCCGCGACCGCGTGGATGTCGAGGTTGTGCTCAGTGGATTTCCACATCAGGCGTGTCTGATGCGGATCGAAACCATCGACGCCGCCGGTATACCCTTCGGGAGACCGCGGATCGCCGGTCTGTCCGGCGATCCACCCCAGCATCCGTCGAGCGCCGGCGCGGTAACCGCCGCCGGGTGCCACTGCGTCTAGGTTGAGAAGGGCGAGGGCGGCCCAGGCGACGTTCCCGGTAGCAGTGCCATCCTGATAGGCGTCCTCGGCCCATAGATTCTGTCTCGCGTCCCACCACCCGGGCAGAGCCAACGAGCCGTCACCTACTGGACCGGCACGATAAGCATTGCGAATGCGGCCATCGGAGAAGCTGCGGTCCCGTGCCAGCGCGGCGAGGAGTGCGTCGCCGATCCTGCGGGCCCGCCCGACCTCGCCGCAGGCAATCAAAGCGATCGCCGCAACGGCATTGTCGTAGGTGAAGGCCGAACTCTTCAGGGGAGCGGGCAGCTCAATCTCATGCGGGCCCGGACGATAGCTCGACACAAAAATCGGTCCGGTTCCCGTCGTGTCGACGGCCTTAGATAGAGAGTGACACAGCGTTCCCGCCAACGACAAAGAGGCACGTTCGACTCTGCTCGGCGAGGACTCCGCCTCCATGGCCCGAAGCGAGACCAGGAGCAGCGCTGCCACGGTCAGAGCCAGCACAGATCCGCCGCGCGGATGCGGCCGGGTCAATGGGTGTTCTCGGCGCTGTGCTGGCGCGGCGCGGATTGTGCCGTCTTACCGTTCGCGGGGGCGGTCGAACCTTTCGAGAACAGGTCTTTGACCCCATTCGCCACTGCATCTGCCGCCTGCGTGACGCCGTTCGCCACTGAGGCCCATGCCTGCTTCGCCGCCGGCGAGTTCACACCACGGCTCACGAGATCGGAGGCTTGCACCGCCGTCCCGTTGACGGTCGTGGCCAGAGAAGCCCAGGCCGCCTTGATCTCCGGCCCCGTGACCCCAGACGCAACCGCCTTCCAGGCCACAGAAGCCGATGGAACCCAACCGTTCTCCCGGGTAATCGTGACCCACTGGCCCACCGAACACGGCGTGGTGCGGCGCGCGGCCTCGGTGGGGGAAGCGGTCTTGTCCGAGTTAGGCAGCGTGTCGCGGTCCAGGCTTACGAGCACATACATCTCGCGCCGCTCGGTTTGAGGGAACGGCACCGCGTATTGCTGATCGGTCTTGTCGCTAGTCTTCGGCAGAATCTCACTGACCCACCCGCGCTCGGGAATGCTGCTGCCCGCCGCCGAAATTCGCACCGGCGTTCCAACTGCCAGTTCTTGTGCTTGGCGATAGGAGAAGATCCCGACAGCGAAGGATTGCTCGCAATCGACCAAAGTCGCCACCGAGTCGCCTGGGTTGACGTGACGCCCTTCCGCAACACCGAGTCCGAGGACGACACCACCGTTCATGGCCCGCATCTCCGCATCGGCAAGGCTGTCGAGGCGCTTGCGTTCCGCGACGAGCAACGCCTCTTGCGCCTTCAGACTTGTGGAGAGTTGCGCCTCCTCGATAGCAAGCCGCTGGGCATCAAATGCAAGATCCCGCCGCTTCTGAGTCAGCACCGCCAGGCTATTGGACTGGTTGCCCACGAAGACGCTCTTCTTGACCGCACTGAGCTCCGCCAACTTCTGGTTCAGCTTGGCCGTTTCTGCTTCCTTGTCGAAGCGAGCGGCTTCGAGCTTGTGCTGGGTCGGACGCAGGAGATCGAGGCTGGCGGTGTTGCGATCAACCATGGCCTGCTGGCGGTCGACCACCGCCTTGGTGGATTGACCCTCGGCATCTGCTGACCCCACGCGGGCGCGAGCTTCAGCCACTTCTCCGTCGAGCTTAGCGACAGTTTGTTCCACCTGACGCCTAATCTCGGCATCAAGGGCCGCTACGTAGGTCTGGTCGGACTCCCTCTTTTGCCGCGCCGCCAGGAGAGAGCCGCGCAACTCGTCAACTTTGCCATCAAGAGTAATCAGCGTCGTGCGGTCGATGCGAACGTTCTGAATGCGCGCCACCGGTGCTCCGGGGCCGAGGTGCTGCCCGATGGTGGCAGAGACCTTAGTCATCTCCCCGGCAATGGGCGCCGTCAGTAAGCTAATTGGCGCGTTGATGACGGCACGATCCGACTGATCAGCGAGGAGGGGCGGTAGGGTCGCCGTAGTCATCAGTAGGGCGAGGACGGTTGCGACCGAATATGCTGAGGCTCGCACCATCCGTGTATGACTTGGTTTCTGGCCAACGAGGGACGCGGAGGCCGGCACGGGTCGCTGCATAGGACTCTCCTTAAGTAGAAAGCATGAGTGACAGGCACGCCAAGTATCCAAGCAAATCTATACTTGGCTCCAAGCGACTAATGGCACAGCGATCCAGGCGTCCAACATGGGCGCAGACGCAATCGCGGAGTATTAGATGTGGTTTAGGCCCGAATGCTGCCTGGCGTTGGCTCATTCGATGAATTTAAGATGGCTAATAGTAAATTAACCAAATGGCAACCTGCGGCTAACTGGCATGCTCAACAGAAGTTTAGCCGTTTTATTTAGAGGGCTATCACGCACGACTGTACGGCTGGATCAACGCCTCTGATAAGGCGGATGATCGCTAGTTCTACTGACTAATCTCGTTAACCCAAGGCAAGGGCGCACTTTGTTGCAAATACGCCCAATTGGTTGCATTATAAATCTATGAGGCGACCTGTCTCCGCGCCGCCTTTGTGCGCTGCGCCAGGATTTCGGCATCAGCGAATTATTTAACGGCATCGCAACAAAAACCGTTCCTTAACTAATTCGTTCACTTTTCTGAAAATTTATGGCGCGAATTGCCTACGTAGTCCGACTTGCCGGTGGTGGCGCAATATGTGCTACGTGTACACTCTATAGGCTGAAGATATGCTCTGAGCGCCCCGGCCTTTCCAGTTAACGTGCTGAGAACAAGGGCAATCCAACTCGGCAGTCAATTTTGCGGTCGCTGGTAGGGGCGGCATTTCGCCTATGCATCCGATCAATACGCGATGCGGCCAGAATGCGGGGTGGCAAGCTGTGCCTCACAGTGACACTAGGTTGCGGAGTGAACTTCACTAGACGACGCTAGGACGCCCAACGCTCCAGGATCGAGAGCGCGTCGCCGGTCGCGGCGAAGGTAGCAGTGTTATCGAAGATGCACCAGCTTTCGCATCCCCGCGTCGCGTCTGCGGCGAGGCGGTCAGCCATCGCGTCGAGGGCGTGCTGCTCGTAAGCGGAGTAGTAGATTTTCGGCGAGCCGTGAAGTCGATAGTAGCGTAGGCCTTGCCAGCCACCGGGCTCGTCTGCGCCCGGCATCGGTGCCGGATCTGCTGCCACACGGGCAATACGAAGTTTCGTCAACAGCGCATCAACACTTGGCGCCAGCCAGCTGGCATGCCGAGGCTCGCAAACGATGCTGCCGCTATGGGCGTGCCGAAATGCTCGCAGGAACGGGTCGCTCGTCCGATCGTCGAAGCGAAGGCTCGGCGGTAGCTGAAGCAGGAGCGGGCCGAGCTTCGGGCCGAGTCCAGCGATCTCATCCAGAAATCGCTGTAGCGGGGCGTCGGCATTCCCAAGCCGCAGCTCGTGCGTGATCATGCGCGGGACTTTCACGGCGAAGCGAAAATGCTCAGGCGTGGCCTCGGCCCATCGCTTGTAGGTGGCGAGACGATGAGGGCGATAGAACGACGTATTGATCTCCACGGCGGTGAGGCGCTGGGCATAGCGCTGTAGGTGGCTTCCAACGGCCGGAAACGCACCAGCGTAGGCTTTCGGCACATTCCACCCAGCAGTTCCAATGAAGGCCACGCTTTCGGGCTCACAATGCGTTCGAACAGCTTCATTAACACGGTCGGCGTGCCGAGGTTTCTCTGCCGTCATGGTAGGGCGTGCGGTTCCTGGGTCAGTTCGAGTGCGCCGGCGACAGCACCGAGCCAACTCCCGATCGAGAAGGCACCCAACGCTCTGCGATCGTCTTCGAGTTCGTCCTAGCCAGTGTCGGTGACAAGCCGCTCGAGGTCGGAGAGGAGCAGACCGAGGAGGTCGACGTCGATCTAGCTGTCGTCCGCTCGCGCGCTCTGGATGCAGCTCGATTGACGCCCCAGGTCGCTGGCACTGAATCTCGCCGAAGCCTTTACCGACGCTCGGCAGCTGTCCGTCGCTACGCCCTCGCTCAAGCGGCCGGGATCTGTGAGAGCTGCAATCAGCCTGCACCCTTCGTCACTCTGCGGGGAGAGCCCTACCTTGAGCCCCATCATACTCGGCGGTTCAGCGACTGCGGTCCAGACGATCGACGGTTCGTAGGAGTTGTCTGTCCAGGCTGCCACCGCGAGATCCACCACGGCCTGCACGGGCCCGTAAAGAACGAGCGCTTGGTGGAAGCGATCCGGCAGAAGGAGAGGGACTCTGACACGTAAGGTCTGCAACGAACTCTTCTCTTAGTGAGGTGTCCCCCGAAGCTTAACAATCGTCTCGAGGTCGTCCTGGCTAATGCTGCGCAAGGCGTGGAGGAACCTGGCAAGTGCCTCCTCTAGAGTGTGCCCCTGGGTTTGTGCCGCTTCTTCCATCTTGGCGAGCTCGGTCTCGGAGAACCGCCGCCCGGTGAGATGCTCGAGCTCCTGAAAGGCAATAAGGTGACCGACTTGGTCCCGGATAAAGTTGTCGCTCGTCATAGGTTTCCTCGTCGTCATCGATCGGTCCTACACCTCTGCCACTGTAGACGTCGTGTTGATTTGATCGACGTTCTTACAATGGTTTCTGTGTGTTAGCGGGCCCAAAAATGCGCCATCCCTTCGGCTCGCAGGGCTCCAGCTCATATTGACTATCGATTGCGAGCTATTTTTACGGCCGGTTGCCACATCGAGAAACGTGGCTCGCACGGGGCCAGCGAGCGATCCTATGGAACTCAGCCCTGTACCTTGGCTGCCGAGGAGAAAAGCACGATGGATTGGCGCGCGATGATCGTACCGGAGCACTCGCTTCTTGAAATACCTCTGCGTGGCTCTGTGATGTACCTGATGCTATTTATCATCATGCGCTTCGTTATGAAAAGGCAAGCTGGCGCTGTAGGTCTTGCCGACCTCCTTGTGATCGTATTGATTGCAGATGTGTCGCAGAATGCATTTTCTAATGAATACAAGTCTCTGACAGAAGGCATCCTGCTGGTTCTGACAATCGTGTTTTGGAACTATGCTATCGATTGGTTGAGCTTTCGATTGCCAATTTTCGAAAATTTCATCGTACCCAAGCGCCTGCGACTGGTGGCAGATGGCGAAATCTGTTGGAAGAACATGCGCCAAGCCATGATCACTCATGCGGAACTGATGAGCCAGCTCAGACATCAGGGGATTGATGACCCAGCATGCATCAAGGAAGCCTCGATCGAAGCCGATGGCCGTATCAGCATCATCCCGGCGGATGAAACCAAGGCCAAGCCACCGGACGATAAAGCCAGAGGCGCGATCTAGACCGAGCGCCACAAGCCAGGGTTGGCGGCAGACCAGTAGCCACCGAGCATATCCGCTCTCCACGTTCCTGCACGAATTATTGCAGCGGAGTTTAGGTTCGCTGCATTCAGGCGGAGTTGGATGGCTGCCCCGTCGCCCCAGCGGGCCAGGGAAGGCACTCGGTCCGAAACCGCTACTGACACAGGCCGAGTTGACGACGGCCCTAGACGGTCAATTTTGGCGGCCTTTCGAGCATCGCATCACACCACGTATCGGCGTGCGACGCACGAGCGAATTGCAGAACCGCCAGCCCATCCGCATACTGAGGCTGTCTCCTAAGGACGATCGCGTTGTGCAACTCGATCGGACGGGCCCTTTCGGTAATTGGCGGGGCCTTTCCATGTCAGCAACGCCGGTGGGGCACGGCATGTGACAGGATGGGGCATGCTTGAGATCCAGAGCGGGTTGGCGTGTGAGCAAGTGCCGAACCGCACGGCGTGCCGGGCAAGGCGGGCCTAGATCAAGGTCACTGAACAAGTCACGGCCAACCGCCATTCGACGGAGACCGCGCAAACCCAAGTGGATTGTGCCATGAACACTCGTATTGCTTCTGCTGTTGCTGCTGTCGTCCTGAGCGTCAGCGCCGTTGCTTCGCCCGCCCTTGCCAAGACCTATCTCGCACGTGGCGAAGTTCCGGCCTATGAGGTGACCTCTTCCGCCCCGAGCCGTGTCACAGCCGATGACGATCTGACTACCGGATCGATCGGGTACAGCCGCGGCCGCACTTCCGCTCAGGAAGGCAATGCGGAGCAGAACAGCTTCCCGGTCTGGCAGTATGGCCGCACCTCGGGTGGTAACCGCTAAGCTTGCTGAGAACGGTTGTCGTTGGCGGCGGGGCGAGAGCCTCGCCGTTTTTGTGTGTGAGATCCGACGGGCCCGCTGGGTATCAACCTGTGTGAATGAAGGTGGCGACCCTAAGGTGGACACACTTTCTTCTGACCTGACGGGAGAAGTCGCCATGCTCGAACGATCCGGGGAATTCTGGGAAGCGATCCCCGGCCTCGTAGAGGCGAGAGTGACATCCGTGTTTGGTCGGGCACCCAAAGCGCGAGAGCCTGTGATCGAATATCTGCGAGACCTTGAAGTCGTTGCCCGCCAGGAATGTTCTCGCCGCCAAGCCGTGCAGGTGATCGCATCCGGTCGTCGCCTGCTTGGCGATGAGACCGATATCGGTAACGGCTTGGGCCACTCGTTCGAGAAGGCGTTGATGGGGTAGGCGTAGCCGTCAATCGCTCTGTCGGTGGGACGCTCATGACAACCACCCCGCGAGGCCGGTCCATGCCTCGGTGATGTTGGCCTCGCGAGGGTCGGCCTTGTTGGGGCCAGTTCGCGGATAAATGCGATTTCGTGCGTTAGGGCCTCGGGGCCGCCGGCCTGGATTAATTCGTTACCCTTCCTGCGGATCGCGCGACAGAACGCCGTGGCGGTTAGCCTGCCTGGGACACGCCCCCGAGATCGTGCGCCGAAGCGCTTTGGGCCGCATCTTGGCCTTCGGGCGACAGGCCGAAATCAACGGCGCCAACTCCATCGCCTGTCCGTCCGACAGCACCACGTCTCCTCACCTGAAACGGGAAAACGTCAGACTTTGCAATACGTTCGGGCGAGGCCAGGTCCGAGGACGGACCATGTTTCAGGGGGGCAAGCCATGGCAGAGCGCCAGCCCGGACGTTTTGCGGAACGTTCCTTCAGACACATGTGTAAGTGGAACGGGACGACGAAGGCTGGGGCGGGTAGAAACCTTTATGGAAGCGATCAAGCATCGTCTTAGAGACCTGTACGAGGGCGATAGCGACAGGGCACACCGATTTCGCTACGGCCTGCTTGTCTTCGATATCGCGACGATCCTTTTCATTGTGGTGTCGTCGTTCATGCCAAGGGCGCCGGTTGTGGAGGGACTCGATGTCCTCGTCGGCCTTGCAGTGCTCACGGACTTCGTCGCCCGATTCTCCATCGAACGGCACCGCTGGCGGGAATTGCTGCGTCCGACCACCTGGGCCGACATCGCCGCACTGGTCTCCTTCCTCGCCCCCATTGTCGGCGAAGGGGCCGGGTTTCTGCGTATCCTGCGAACCTTACGGCTGCTGAGGACCTATCAACTCCTCGACCGCTTGCGCTCCGATAGCGGGTTTTTCCGCCGCAACGAGGAGGTGATCCTCGCCGCCGCCAACCTTTCGGTGTTCGTCTTCGTGATGACGGGGCTGGTATACGCCACTCAGCACCGCACCAATCCGGCTATCGCCAACTACGTCGATGCCTTGTACTTCACCGTCACCTCACTCACCACCACCGGCTATGGCGACGTGACCTTGCCTGGCACGTCTGGTCGCTTACTGTCCGTCGTGGTGATGATATGCGGAGTGACGCTGTTTCTGCGCCTCGCTCAAGTTCTGTTTCGTCCCAACAAGGTAAGGCATCCTTGTCCGGCCTGCGCTTTACAAAGGCACGAGCCGGATGCGGTTCACTGCAAGGCCTGCGGGACCGTGCTCAGCATTCCCGATGAGGGAGAGTACTGACCGGAAGGCGGCATCGTCGCGTAGATGCGGCACCGGTCCACCGGGCTCACATGTCAGACAAGCGCCCTGGACGCGAGGTGGAGCCCGAGCCCCAACAGCCCGAAATAAAAGCAGCGTCGGAAGACGGGCTCACTCACACGGCCGCGCACCCAACCACCCAGCTTCATGCCGAGGAGGGCAGGGACCAGGGCGAGCGCCGAGACACTGGCGATGCCGAGGTTCAGGATCCCGCTACCCGCCAGGGCGACGGCAAGCGCCACGGTGGACACCGTGAAGGATAGCCCAAGGGCCTGGATGAGATCCTCCCGATTGAAGCCCAGTGCGGCGAGAAACGGTGCGGCGGGTATCGAGGAGACACCCGTGGCGGCCGTCACCAATCCCGTCGTCGCCCCAGCCAGAGGTGCCAGCCAGCGCTCGGTCCTTGGTGGGACTCTCAGGCGGGGGGCCGCGAGCCCGAGGATCGCAGAAGCGATCAGGGCGAGGCCCAAAGCAACGATGGCCCCGCCTCCGAAATTTCCATGTAGGAGCGCAGCTGCCGCCAGGGTCCCAACGACACTCGCCGTGAGCATCGGCCAGAGACGCCGCGCCAGCGTCCCGAAGCGCGGACCGGCCGCAAGCTGCCAGATGTTCGTCACGAAGGCCGGCACGACCAGGAGTGCGGCGGCCTGAGCCGGTGCCATGACCAAGCTGAGCAACCCCATGGCCACAGGCGGTAGGCCAAGCCCGACGACACCTTTGACGAACCCGGCAAGGAAGAAAGCGAAGGCTGCGACAGCGAGAGGGAACGGTTCGAGGGCGAGGGGCATGATGACCGGGAGATTCAAAGGCATGAGGCCCAGCCTGCCTCGCCCCTGACCCTGGCGCCGTCACGGCACAATATGGAAAACAGGAGCGTTGTGCACGCGACTTCACGCAGGGCGATGGGCTAGGGCAAGATGACGGAAGACACCCTTACGGAAGCGAGCTTGCACGCGTTCCTTGGTGCCTTTTACGCCAGAGTTCAACGCGATCCCCTCATTGGGCCGGTTTTTGCCCGTGTCATCGCCAATGACGATTGGCCCCGCCACTTGGCTGTCATTCAGGATTTCTGGTCCTCGGTGCTTCTGAAATCCGGCCGTTACAAGGGTAATCCCTTCGGCAAGCATCAGGGGCTCGGTGATCTGACGCCAGCCCATTTCGCCCGCTGGCTCGCGCTGTTCGAACAAGCGGCGAACGAGGAGTTCCCACCTGACATCGCGACGATCCTCATCGAGCGTGCTCACCGCATCGGCGACAGCTTGCAGGCGGGCCTTTTTTTCCGGCCGGGGATCCCGCGTGCCGAGACCTGAATTCGCGGACCGCTGCAAAAGCGAGAGCTACCCTCAGCGTATTGCAACGAAGTGGTCGCTGACTGCGTAAAGGCCCGACTGGCTCTCCGACCGAAGGAATGAGAATGCGCGGCTCAGCACGGATGCATCATACAGGACCGCGTCGCGCCGCCGCCGCTGTGTCGGCCATTCTGCTTGGGATTTTGACGACGCCTGCTTTCGCCATCACGCCGGTGACGCCGGTGGGAGTGGAGAGCTGCGACGCGTTCCTCGATGCATATGCCCGGTGTGCTGCCAGCCCTGGAGTTCCGGAGGCGGCCCGCCCAGGCATTCGACAGGGCATCAACACGATGCGGGAGAGCTTCCGCGACACGGTCATGCGTAACGAGACGGCTCGGCCGACCGTGGCCTATCAATGTGCCCAGGCTCACGAGGCCGTACGCAAAAGCCTGATCGATGCCTTCAAATGCGATTTTCCGGCAGCGCCCTCAGCTTCGCAGGCTCTGTTGCAAACCCCACCGTCACCACCGAGAAGCACCGGTGCGCCCACCCGCACTGCGCCGCCGCCGACCCCCGAGGCTCAGGCGCTCGCCAAGGCTAATGCCTATACGGAGGCTCAGAACCATCTCGTCCGGTCCCACCCTCTCGAGCAGCAACTCGCCGATTATCGCCGCGACAATGAGCGGGTGCTCAAGCTCGGCACGAAGCTCGGAGCCAATGCGTGGTACCATTTCGGCATCGTGGATTTCGATGGAGTCATCGGTGAGTTGGAGAAGGCCATCGCCTTGCCTGGAGCGGTGCCCGAGATCGATGCCGAGGCCGCCCGATTGCTCGCGGCGCTGCGCGAGCTCAACCCCACGCTGAAGGCACTCACCCGCTATCAGACCACACGAGAATTCAAGGAGGACGGCTACAAATTCGCACGGGAGCAGCACGCGATCCTCGTCCCCCGTGTCGAGGCCGCTGCCAAAGCGATGGAAACTTACGGCTCCGCGCTGTTCGAGCGTGAGATTGCCCGGGATGAGCGGCGCCTGACGACGCTTCCGGAAGACGCGCCGGCGCGCCGTCTTCTCTCGACGAGCCTTACCTTGCGACGCGCCGTGCGGCGCTTCGAGTCACTGGGACCGAAGGCAGATGTCGCCCCCTTTCTGGCGGCACTGGCCGAGGTATCGAACGCCAACCGGCAGCTTGGCACGACCTTCGACGGCATGAGTCCGAAAGCCGACTCATCCTGCACGGGCTACACGGATACGGTCGCGAGCCTGATCGGGCATGGCCGGGATGTGGCGCGTGACATTCGCGCGAAAGGCGACCCGAGCCAGCCGGCGCAACGCTTCAACGAGACCTACAATCGGTCGGTGCGGGATTTCGAATCGTGCCAGAAGAACGACGATCGCGTCCGTCCGGGCTGATGCAGCGCGGACAAGAATGACTGTAACGCCCGGACGTCTCACGTCTCGACCGTCACGTCAGAAAGCTTCTTCCGCGACTTCAAGGTCGGGCCTCGTCTACCCGCGACGATGGCCGGCCCGGGACGAGGCCTGACGCAACGTGTTCGCCTACATGGAGGGCTACGCTCGACCAGCCTCATCACCTCCAATCGGTGATGCGTGATGTCGGTGAACAGGTGAAAGCAACGCCGCGTGAGATCGTTGACAATCTTTCGTGTTCTTGATCATAAAACGGCATCACAACATAAATAAAATTCAACTTTCATCAGAATCCATCGTAGTAATCGAAGAAGACGCGATCTGGATCGTGCTTATCTCTCAGGGCACAAAGCCGCTCCCATTTTTCAGGGGTGAAGGCTTGGGGGATATTGCTTGGCTGTTCGACCGTGTTCGTCTCGCCGATGTAATAGCCGGTATTGAAAGGGCGCAAGGTCGTCGTGATACGGCGATGCCATTCGGTGTTGGCGTCATCGTCTTCGGCCTTCCACCA
The DNA here is from genome assembly GCF_054817925.1 of Methylobacterium sp. CM6247. Taxonomy (NCBI): domain Bacteria; kingdom Pseudomonadati; phylum Pseudomonadota; class Alphaproteobacteria; order Hyphomicrobiales; family Methylobacteriaceae; genus Methylobacterium; species Methylobacterium sp. CM6247. The sequence continues at coordinate 847,744 of NZ_JBTXKX010000003.1, read as the reverse complement.
CATGGTCCACGGGCCACCGTAAACCTTGGAGGACACGGAATAGGCCATGTCCTTCTGCGCGGCCGGGACATTGGGGCCGCAGAAGATGGTCAACAAGAAGACGGATGTCGCGGAAGGCGCGCTCGGCAGCAGGTGCAGGATGGCCTGCACCAACTCTCCCGGGGAGTGATCGGAATAGGTCGCCTCGACGCGAGAGCGGGCACCTTCTGGCCAGAAGGATCCTGACGCATCGAACAGCTGCTCGAAGGTAACGGGCGTCGCGAACGACGACGAAAGCGGAGGGATCGGAGCGTGTTCCAGCGCCTGCAGCGCGGCCTCCGCGGCGTGCGGCGTCTGCTCGAACGCCGTCGCCGTGACCATGCAAAGCCAGCCGTTCCGAGCGGCGGCCTGTCCTCTCAACTCCGGTGGCGCCTGTACGACGAACAGGCTCAGTTCGACCGCGGGAGACAGGCTCGGGGCTGTCGTGCCGAGCCAAGTTCCGATCGCCGGTGCGTCCTCGAGCCGATAGTAATAGGTGCTGCCATGCATGGCTTCGGGCAGCCGATGAAGCTTGAGAAAGTATTTCGTGACGATCCCGAAGAATCCAGAGCCTGCACCTCGGGCAGCCCAGAAGAAATCCGTGTTCTCGGTGGCGCTCGCCTTGATCAAGTCGCCCTGTGCCGTGACGAGTTCGATCGCCTCGACGCTCTCGGCTCCGCTCCCCCAGACGGTGGGGTTCCAGGCCATGCCACCACCGAGCAGATAGCCGCTCGCTTTCACCTGAGGACAATGGCCGGTGGGGAAGGCCAGCCCAAGGGGATTGAGTGCTTTCTGAATGTCGCGATTGCTGATGATCGGCTGGATGACCGCCTTCAGATTATCGGCATCGATGGAGATGATCTTCGTGAAATTCGAGAGATCGATCAGGATGCCGCCGTGACGCAACGAGGGCTGGCACCAGTTATGGCCGCCGCCGCGGACGACGACCTTCAGGCCGCTCACGCGGGCGAACCGCACGGCCGCGACGACATCGTCCTCGTCCACGGCTCTCACGACGGCCTGGGGGGCACGGTCCGGGATCAACCTGTTCCAGAGATTCCCATGGATCGCCTCGAGGAACTGCGCATCGCCCGCAGCGAAGACCTCACCTTTGCAGGCGTCCCTCAGACCAACGATATTCATGGCGTCACGCAGTATGAAGGAGGAGCCCGCCCGGATGGGAGCGATCCGGGCGGAGGATCTTGCTTTGATCGGCGTTCGAGAGTCGGATTCAGTAGGGGACTCTGTCCGCCTTCTGGGCATACTTCTTCCAGACTTCGACGGCTTCCGTGCGCATGATCTGCGTTGTCGGAATGGAGCGCTCGGAGACATCCTTCTTGAGCTCGGCATAGATCATGCTGTCGTCGAAGCCGCCGTATTCCAGTGCGTCTTCCACCTGGGCGGCGTAGTAAACCCGCTTGATGCCGGCCCAGTACGCGGCCGCCATACACATCGGGCAGGGCTCGGCGCTGGTATAGAGCGTCGCATCGCGAAGCTTGAACGTCCCTTGCGACTTGCAGGCCTTGCGAATGGCCTCGATCTCTCCGTGCCATGTCGGATCGTTTTCCGCGACGACGCGATTGGCGCCCTCGGCGATGATCTCGCCATCCTGAACGATGACGCAGCCGAAGACGCCACCGGCACTCTCGACCAGGGAGGTCTTCTCGGACAACGCGATCGCCCGAGCCATGAAATCAGTGTGGTCGTGAGCCATTTCCAGTCTTCCTCGGTTGAGTGGTCAGCTTATGCTGTGACGAACAATGACGAATGATTAAAACAGGTGGGAGAAGAAGAACATTTCGAGCCCGTAGAGTGCGGCCAGAATCGTCACGCCCAGCAACTCCTTGCGCCAGCGCTTGTGCGCATCCGGTTTCAGCCACCAGCCCAGGCCGAAAATCGCCACCGCCATCAGCGGCCATGACACGAGCGAGACGCTGATGGCATTGCCGATGAAGGTGGAAACGGTCAGCGGCAATCCGTTCAGCAAGGGGCTGAGAAAGCGGATTTCCAGCATGACGACGGGAAACAGAACGAGCAGGACGAGGCAGGTCTGCTTCCAGGCGGGCGGCGGCGCGAGACGCTGCTCATTGGCGAACCACCCGGCGAACGGGTTGCTCATCCTGTGGCTCCGCCAGGTCGATACCTGGGGCGTCGCTTCGGCCAGGATCGCCTGTCTTTCCGGCGATTGCAGCCAGGCATCGAGGAAGGCCGGGCTTTCGAAGCGAACCAGCGTGGTCCAGTACGGGACTTCCGGCGACAGGGGCGCCTGGACGAGGGTACCCATATATCCTGGAAAGCGGGCCTGTCCCTGCTGAATACGTTCGGCCCAACGCCGAAACGCCTCTTCCTGCCCCGGCTTCACAACCGTCGTGATGACCTCCGTGACGGTCGTCGTGGAGTGATAATCCGGCGCCGCCTCATCGGCGTGTGGTCCCTTGCCGTCGCTTTCCAAGGCCGTGAGGTTTGCCAGGAGCGTAGCGCGCGCCTCGTCCTCGACCCATCGGGTCAGCGCTTCGGGCGAGCGGAACCGTTGGATGATCTGCCATTCGACCGAACCGGCGAAAGCCGGGATGATCTCGAGGCTGACGAAGTCATGGGATGCCGAGACGGCCCGGGTAAACTCGGCCTGCCACGTTGCGAAGCGAGCCTCCATGCCGGGCCGCACAGTGAGTTTCGTCGCGACGGCCTTCGTCGTCCCGGTTTTGATTGCGCGCGACGCATTCTGCCGTAAGTCTAGACCGTCACTTGCATTTGGTTTTTCGATAACATCTTGGTTGTACGCCACCGAACTCATCCTGCGAATCCCATATCGCCCAAATACATGACTGGTTCGGTAGCCATGTAGGTCATTGACCTACAGAAATTCACTTCCATGCTCAATTCTTGAGCAGCGAATGGAATTTAAATACAGAGATGAACGAAAATCATGAGCTTATTGTAAACATTTTAATGTGTGGGGAAAGTTCAAGTCAAACGAAGCTGATTGCTTCGATTGAAGGTTACTGAATTGTTTTTGCGGCGTGGGGCGGCATGGGGAGGGTACCTGAACGAGGGTGGTGCGGCGTGAAGTTGTGAAGCGTCGGCGCTGGTGCGCCTTCGTCCAAATGCTCCAGGTCGCTCACGCCGGGGGGCGACACAGTCTCCGATGGCAGACTCGGGGCGTCGAGCGTCGGGCGGACCAAGGCTGTCCGGTTGCCCGGGCCGGCGGGCCAGGGCTCTATCCGGCGGCGTGTACGGGCCTGTGAGACCGTATGGCTTATGGCTCACGGGCCTTGGCCGCGCGCGCGAAGCGGATTCGCCTGAGGGTCATTCAGAAGCGTACGTGGCGTCTTGGACGGATCATGGTCGCATGACGTTGATCTCGTGTAGGTCGGTGACCTACAGGGGGGCGCAACAATGAGGAATCATACCCTGGTTGGCCGCTTCGCTCGGGGTAGACATGTCCTTGTTTCGGTTGCTGATCGTCGATGACCACCCGATCGTGCTGGCCGGTCTGAAGCTGTTGCTCCAGGGCAATGACCGCTTTGACGTGAGCGGAGAGGCCAGCTCGGCCCGGACGGCCCGTATCGAGGCCGAACGAGTGCAGCCCGACATCATCGTTACCGATCTCATCATGGGGGACGGTGACGGCATCGCCTTGATCGAGGATCTGCGCGCCATCCTGCCGGCGGCCAGGATCATCGTCTATTCCAGCCGCGACGAAACGGTCTGGGGGCCTCTTGTGATCTATGCCGGCGCGCACGGCTACGTGGCGAAATCCGAACCGCTCGAAACCGTCGCCGTGGCCCTCGACCGCGTGGTGGCGGGTGCGATCCATCTGAGCGAGCCGGTGCAACAGCTGCTGATCGGTGATTTCGCGCGTCGATGCGACCGTCGGACGGATATCGGTGCCCTATCCGGCCGCGAACTTCAGGTTCTCCGGCTGATCGGCAGCGGTGCGACGCTGCAATCTCTGGCGAAGGAACTCGGGTTGAGCGTGAAGACCGTCGGTACCTATCGGGAGCGCCTGAAGGTCAAGCTCGGGCTGGACAGCGTGAGAATGCTCGAACGCTATGCGGCGGATCACCTCGCGGGGCGTCTCGATCCGTCATGAAAGGCAGGCCATCATGAAGAGCTGGCTGGCACGCTGGGACGTGTCCCCCGCCGAGCAGGCCGGCATGAGCTTCGGAGACATGCTGACCCTCGTCAATATTCGACGGGTCGAGATCGCCTGCATGCTGGGGCTGTTCACCAAGTCGATCGAGTTCGCCACCGGACTTAGGACCGTTCAGATCGCCGTTGAGATCGTGCTGGCGCTCAGCTTCCTGCTCGCCTCGCTGACGCTGCGGCGCGGCGGTGGAACGTGGCTCCCGCGCGTCTTCGTCGTGATCTTCCTGGTTCTGACATTGCTCGATACTCAATGGGCGATCGCCGCGATGGGCGCCAAGGGGCGGCTGACGAGCGGATACCCCATGATGCTTCTGTCGCTGACCTTGCTGTTCGTGCTGCCGCCCCTCACCTTCGGGCTGACCTTGATCCCGCTGCTGCTCACCTATTGTTGGATCGTGCTCGGCACGGCGACGTTTCCCGCCGAGCAGGTCATCGCCATCGTCAATGCCGCGATCGTCTCGGTCATCGCCGTCGTCGCCGCAGCGCTGATCCATGCCGGACGTCGCAGCGATTACGAGCAGAAGCGCACCATCCGCCTGCAGAATGACCGGCTGACGGAGAGGAACGGCGAACTCGACACCCTGATGGCGATCACCGCCCATGACCTGCGCAGTCCCCTCTACGGGCTGCGCAACCTGTTCGATCTCGCTGTCCGGCGCGCAACGCGGGAGCCGGAATTGCCGCTCGTCGTCTTGCAGCAGGCGAGAGCGAGCATCGACGCGATGCTCGCTCTCGCGACCCGGCTGCTCGATGCGCACGCCGCCGAGCACCGGCCGCTCACGCGCCTCACCGACGAGGATGTGCGAGGGCATGTGCTGGCCGCCGCAGGCCGGACCAAGCCGCTCGCCCAATCCGCCGACGTCCGGATCGACGTGGATCTGCCGGATCGCCCGTTGGTCGCCACGCTCGACGCAGGAGCCCTGGCACAGATTCTCGACAATCTTCTCGGCAACGGCGTCCGCTACAGTCCGACGGGGGGCATCCTGACAATCAGCGCCGCACAGGATGGCGGCGACGTGTCGATCCGGGTTCAGGATCGTGGACCGGGTATCGATCCTGCCCGACACGATCTCCTGTTCAAGAAGTTCCATCAGTCTGTTGGGACGCGATCCGATGGACCGCCGAGCACGGGCATGGGGTTGTTCATCGTCGCGACGCTGTCCGAGCGCATGGGCGCGACGGTGCGTTGTGAACCCGGGACGAATGAAGGCGCGGTCTTCGTGGTGACGCTGTCCGCTGGCAAAGAATGAGCATCGGCGTTCCCACAGCGCCTGTCTCCGACTCCTGCGCCAAGTGGCTGTCGCGCATAGCCGGAAACGACCGACTTACGGGGAGATCCGGAAGGCGGGCTCCAGCAGGCCGCGTATTCCGGCGGCCACCAAGAGGGTGCGCCCGTGCTCGGGATCGGCGTCGCGTTCCTCCGGGCTCATGCCCTCATAGGCGCTGGTGATCAGCAGGCGATCGAGATCGGGCCCGGCGAATGTGGGGCATGAGGGGCGGGTCACCGGCAGGGGAACCGTCCGCACGCGCTCGCCCTCCGGGCTGTAGGCATCGATGCAGGATGCCCCCCAGCGGGCGCACCAGATGCGGCCCTCGGCATCGACCGCAGCGCCATCGAGGCCGCCATCCCCGCCGCGATGATCGTAGAGCGTCGAGGGCTCGCCCGTCGGCAGGCCGGTGTTGGGGTCGAGGCTGACGCGCTTCAGCAGACCCGCATCGGTGTCGGCGAAGTAGCCGGTCGCGCCATCGGGCGAGAAGCAGATGGCGTTCGGGATGGTGAGCGACCCGTAGAGGCGCGTCACCCGGGTACCGGCGACATGGTAGATCGCGCCACGCCCCGTCTCGGCATCGCGGCCCATGGTGCTGATCCACAGTGCGCCGCAGGGATGCACCCGGCCGTCGTTGGAACGGGTCCCTGCATCCTCCGCCTCCAGCGGACAGAGCAGCATGAGCTTTCCGTCACTCAGCCCGCGCAGGTAAAGCCCGTCCTCGGCGGCGAGGAGATGACGGGTCTCGTCCACCGCGGCGACGCCGCTCGCCATGAAAGGCAGGTCGTGCAGGCGCGGGGTGCCGTCCGCGAGCGGCCTCTCGAACAGCTGCCGCTCCAGAATGTCGACCCACCATGCCGTGCCGGTTCGCGGATCGTAGCAGGGGCCCTCGCCGAGATGGCAGCGGTGCGCGTCGAGGATCGTCATCGTGTCCATGCTCGTCCTTCATCGGGGCAGCGGCTCGCGGCGGCCGGCATGCCTGTCATGCCGAAATATCCCCCGAGAGTATCCCCCGGGTCGAAGCATCCCCAAGTCGGGGCTTTCCGAAGTCGGGGCTTTCCGAAGTCGGAGCCTCCAATGTGGAATCTTCGGGTTTCGTGTGGGAACGATGAGTCCCCTCGGCATCCAGGATCGGGGCCACGAAAGATGCAGCGGGGCACAGCTCGATCTGCGCATACGCCTGCGAGACCGGCATCGATTGTTCAACAGGTCTTCGCAGGCTATTCTGATGATCGTCGATATCCGATGCGATCACTGTACAAGATGCGTGGTGCAACACTCGGGTCGATACAAACGAAAGTACTTCGAGGATACGCAAGCGGCCTGCATGCCGAGAGCCAGGAGGCGCGCGGAAGCGATGCCCGCGCGACGGAAACCGAGGCCTCCCGTCGCGTTAGATCGGCAGGCGCATCACATACCGCGCGATGGGTTGCTGAGAGGATTCGATGGAATACAGGCAGCTTGGCCGCTCCGGCCTTACCGTACCGGTGCTCAGCTTCGGCACGGGCACGTTCGGCGGGACAAACGAATTCTTTCAGCGCTGGGGCCAGACCGATGTCGCTGAGGCGACCCGCATGGTGGACCTTTGCCTGGATTCCGGTGTCAATTTCTTCGACACGGCCGACATCTACTCGGGAGGTGCCTCGGAGGAGATCCTGGGCCAGGCTCTGAAGGGCAAGCGCGAACGCGCGTTGATCTCCACCAAGGCGACTTTCCGCTTCAATGACGACCTGAACCAAGTCGGCTCCTCGCGCCATCATCTGGTTCGTGCCTGCGAGGCCAGCCTGAAGCGGCTCGGTACCGAGCATATCGACGTCTACTTCATGCACGGATTCGACGCACTCACCCCCGTGGAGGAGACGCTTCGGGCGCTCGACGATCTCACCCGCTCGGGCAAGATCGGCTATATCGGCGCCTCGAACTTTTCCGGCTGGCATCTGATGAAGGCGCTCGCCACATCCGAGCGCTATGGGCTCGCTCGCTACGTGGCCTATCAGGGCTACTATTCCCTGATCGGGCGTCATTACGAGTGGGAGCTGATGCCGCTCGGCATCGACCAGGGCGTGGGCCTGATGGTTTGGAGTCCGCTCGGCTGGGGCCGTCTGACCGGCAAAATTCGCCGTGGGCAGCCGAACCAGAGCGGCCGCATCGCCGCGGGCGGCGCCGAGGGCGGGCCGCCGGTGTCGGACGAGTACCTCTTTGGCGTGGTCGATGCGCTGGATGATGTGGCGGCGGAGACCGGCAGGACGGTGGCGCAGGTCGCCCTGAATTGGCTGCTGACCCGGCCCACCGTGTGCAACATCGTCGTTGGCGCCCGCACCGAGGAGCAGCTCAAGCAGAACCTTGCCGTTCTCGACTGGACGCTGACGCCCGAGCAGGTGGCCCGCCTCGATGCGGCGAGCCAAGAGACGCCGATCTATCCCTATTGGCACCAGAAGGGGTTCGACGAGCGCAACCCCAAGCCGACGACTTGGTAAAACGGCTCTTCGTCTATCGTCTTGAGCAGTGCACTCGTTACGCGTGCACCTGCTCTCGCTTGGCAGCGCGGCCTGCATGGTGTCGCATTCCGCCCGTCTCGACTGGAAAACGGCCTTATGCGTCGTTGCCGACCAACTCGGAGATCATGCGGGCTCATCGGTCAGGCTGACTGAGGGCCCGCGGACGGCCACTACGCGGCCGCGCGGGCAGGCTTCAAACCATCGAACAATGGAGGCTACATCTCGAGCAAGGCAGGAAGCCGTTGCGGTGGCTTACCAAAGTGCACGTGGCAGCCGCCGCTTCCAACGCTCGCCCGGCCGTAGAGCCGCCGCCTGCTGAGCGCGCCGTGCGGTCCGCGCTTGAGCCAAAGCAGGCCCACTGACGCCACCGGATAGCTGTGTCGAGTCAGGGCTCGCGACAACCGGTGTATCGTCGGGCTCGTCGTCCGCATCGGCAAACGAAAGTGCCGAGTCGACCTGCGCCACGACCTTCTGCTTACGCTTGGTCGGTGGCTTCACGCGTTGCACGCGTGGCAGTCGCTCCTCTTCCGGCGCTTTGCCGACCTCGGGAGCGTCCGGCTCATCGGGCATGGCAAACATCGGCACGAGACTCGGCAGGACACGCCGAGCAGGCGGCTCGGCGGGCGCCACTGACGGTGCAGGCTCGGGATGAGCGAGGCGCAGGGGCTGCATATCGGCCGGCTTTTCGGCCACAGCTGCCTGCAGGTCCCCCCACAGGTCGTCGCCGACGCGGGAACGTGCTGGGGCGTCGGGGAGCGAGGCGCGGGATGTACGGGTGTGCTTGATTTCGACCGTGAAAGGTCGCGCGCTACGGCGCTTCATGTATGAGATAATCCTGAGATCGACACGCTCAAGGACGCAAGACGCGTCGGCAGCGAATGCTTAGCATATGAGGAACAGATGATGCTTGTCCAGTGAGATACAAGCACAAGCCGTTTTATCTTAGATGAATGCATGTTGGCGCAACCGCCGGATCGATGCATCCGCAGTGCGATGATGGATGAAGATGCCTCCAGCCTGCTCCCAAAGGGGCCGGTATTTCTCCCGGTCATCCACGAGGGCATCGCCAGGACGGCAATGTTCTCGTTTCAGCGCGGCACTCGTCGTGATCACCTCGACACCGGGGAAATACCGGGCCGCCCAGAGGCGTTTCTGTGGCTCAGCCCAGTTTCCCCGCGGAAGACCCGTGAGGATGATGGGCTCAAGGTGGCGAACGGCCTCATACAGTTCCATGGCATCCGGCATCAACGGTAGCTCACCGAAGAAGTTGTTGAGCGAGGCAAGCTCGCCCCAGAAACGCTTCAGGCCAAAACGCCGCTCGAATTCCGCCGGTGAAATCCCGAAGGCTTGCTTCGCGCCGGCATCGAAATCGGCCAGCACGCCATCGCAATCCAGGAACACCGTTGGCATGGACAGTATGGCCTCAGAAATCGTGTGTCGTTGATTTGGAGGAAGAACAGGGACGTACGATCTTCGTCTGCGACCGGTCAGAGGCTTTTCGAGACGACACCGAAAGCCAGCAGGACATACGCACCGACGAAGAACCAGGTCCGGTACTTGACCACAGTGGGACCAATGGTCGGAAGGCGCAAATAGAGGCTGGCGACGGCGAGGCCGATCAGCACCAGCGAGAGAAGGAAGGTCAGACGGCGTGGAGGCGAGAGGTTCAGCATAACCCGATCCTGGCGCCGTGTGGTTGAGGAGTCGTGAAGGGGTCGGCATCCGTGCCGGACGGCGTATTGGCGCGGTATCCTATGAAGAGCCCGTTCTTCGGCGAATGTTTCGACAACCGATCCCTCGGCGCGCCCGTCACCGCCTCCGGTCCGAGACGGACTCCTGCCAAACTATGTCGCGACCGGCGAGAGCAACGATAACGGCGCTCGCTGGCCGAATGTCAGCCTGTGCCGGCCGCCTGGAGTTGCACCCGACCACGTTGGGTCGGGTGCAACTCCAGGCCTTTGTTTTGCCGCGCTCTTTTTCGCCGAACCGGCATCCACTTCGGCGGTGAGCGCTCTAGGACTGGTTCTGCGCGGCAGGCCTGTCGCCTTCGGCGAGGAGGAAAGGGAGAAGCACGGCAGTGAATGCCTCGGGGTGGGAGTAGTTGATCCCGTGGGCCGCACCGGGAATGACGGCAAGGCGTCCGCGCGGCAGGCTTTCGGCGAGGATCGTGACGAACGCGTAGGGGACGATGTAGTCACGGGCGCCCCAGACCACGAGCGTGGGCTGCATGACGCAGAGCGCCTTCTCTCCGATGCGGTTGCCGACCATGCTGTGCAAGGTCAGGATATATCGGTTGATCCCGCCCCGCGCATAATCGCTCAGCGCCACCCAGGCCAGCGACCAGCGCTCGAACGGCGCGATGGCCAAGAACCCCGCAACCTGCCGGAAGAGGCTCCTCGCCTCCGGGTCTGGCGTGGGCCCCTGCAGAACCAGGCAGTCGACGAGGTGGGGGTGAACGATCGCCAGTTCGACCAGTATCTCGCAGCCGAGCGAGTTGCCGATAAAAGCCGCGCGCTTCAGGCCGAGGGCCTGCATCCAGGCGGCCAGCGCATCGGCGAGTTCGCGAACGGTGAGCACGTGCCGGGGCTTGTCGCTCAAGCCGAAGCCGGGCAGGTCGGGGGCGTAGACCTTCAGGTGAGGGCCAAGATGCCTCGCGAGCGGGACCATGTATCGGCCGGACATTCCCAGCCCATGGACCAGGATCACGGGTAGTCGATCATCCGGCACGGAATCGACGGAGACCCTGGCATGGATGATCCGGCCGTCGACGCGGGTCCGCCTCGCCGCGAGCCGTCCCGGACCTGCCTTGTAAGCCACACTGGCACGCCTCCACGGTTGGATAGCGGCCATGGCCAAGCGGGCCAGGATCCCGCCAGCCGTTGCACCGATCCACCGCAGGGACACGCCCATATTCCCGTTTCCGCCGCATCCGCCCTCGAACTCGACGCCGAAGAGAACCGGCCCCGCGAAACGCCACCGCTCGCGAGATCGTTTCAGAGGGCCGGGCTTTGGGTCATGCACCGGGACTTGAGGCCAGTCGAGTGCGGGCACGCAGCCTTGTGGACGCGCCGCTATGTCTGCGGTCGAACCGCGTCAAACGCCGTACCCGGACTGGTCGCGCAGGCTTCAACTCGCGAGCCGCTGAGTCTGACGTTTCGCGGCATCGAAAGCCTGAAGATCGAGAGCGAGGGCGATGACCTTGCCGCTTGTCAGGCGCGTCGGGTCGATGAAGCTTCCGATGCCATGCTGCAAGTAAATCTCTTCCACCTCTGGGGTTCGCATGGCACCGCCCATGGTCCAGTTGGGAAAGGAACGGCCCTGAACGTTCCGTGCATCCAGAATGGTAGCGCTTGTATGGCGCGGATCGCGGGCGATGCGGGTATAGGTGCTGCTCACCTGCGCCTGATCGCCCTCAAGAACCTGAATGAACCATGTTTTATCAAATATGAGAAAACCGGTAATTCCATCGCGACTGTTGTTGCGTTGTGACGCCGAGACGATGTCGCGCAAATTCATAAGCATGGAGCGATCGTTGCCGGCAACAACGTTTCGGCTATAGTAAACAAGCTGATGTATCATCGCAGATTTTTGTCCATCACGTTTAGCATGGCACGATCAAACGAGCTCCCCTCGTGCCGTGCGGACAGACAACGTAGAAAAGAGCGGCTGGTTTGGCCCATGAGGCGGAGAAAATTCTTTGGGTTAATACATACCTTTTACATCAAAAAGGCTAGGCATCCGGGCGGATGCTGAGAGGCGTTGACGTTGTTGCCAAGCCGATCGTCCGTCTTTCACAGAGCGGCAGCATGGCCATCCGTTGAATGGGTGTTGTAAGGGAGCCCCCATCATCCTGTCGGTCGCAACGGGCTCTTCCCCGCGAGGGAGCAGAGCGTTGTCAGGATCGCACGAACATCGAGGACATGGTCTGCATGGTAGATAAGACGAGACCTGCGCAGTCACGCTTGGGGCTGGCCGCGACGGTGGCCTTCGCAATCCTGCTCGCAGGCGTCGGCACCCTGGGCTGGCGCTGGTACAGCTACGTCACGGCCGGACAAACGCCCTATGACGAGGTTGGCATCGAAGTGAACCGCCGCCTGCCAGAGTCGCTACGGTCGTGGGGCTGCGAGCGCATCAAAGAACGCTTCCCGCGCTCGGTGCCACCCTATGGCTGCCAGCCCGGACAGATCTGATGGGTATCGAATCTCGTCTGTTATCGACTGTCTGCGAGTTGAACAGCCTGTTCGAGTAGAGGACAGACGAAGGCCAAGATGTGGGGATCCGCGAGCGCGCTGGAATACCATTCGTCATCCTTGACGAGTCGGCGGAAGCGCGTGCCTCCGGCGCGGGAGCGTTCCACCGCCCGCCTGCAAAGCAGGTCGTGACTTGGCCACCTGAACCGAGTGGCTCAGCGCTGCTCGCTTGCCTTCCTACTAACGGGCGGACAAGTCGCGGACCGCAAGGCAGGAGCCTTGCTCCTCGATCGTTCGCCCCGGTGCCGGATCCTGCTCGGCGATAAAGGCTACGACAGCGATGCCATTCGCCGGCAGATCGAAGTGACAGGAGCCGCCCCCAACATCCCGCCAAAGTCCAACCGGCGCTAGAAGCCCTGATTCTCGCCGGTCCTCTACCAGGGCCGCAATGCCACCGAGCGCATGTTCGGCCGCATCAAGGACTTCCGTCGCAGCGCTACACGATATGACGGGTCTGCAGCCCACTAACTCAAAGCTGTCTGCATCGCTGCAACCATCAGCTATTGGTTATGAGTTCAAATCCTAATTCGTCGAAAAATTGGCGCACCCGACACGATTCGAACGTGTGACCTTTGCCTTCGGAGGATTGTCTTCATGGGTTTTCCCGTAATCGCCCCATCATTCCCGTCGTCGCTAAGCGACTGCTCTGCATTGCGAATTTCCCTGTTCGAGTTATCTGGCAACGATCAGAAATGGCGTGAGTTTTCCGCCGAGTGCTTCCGCAGTGCTTCCGCGGAAGCAGTGAGGATCGCATGGCAAGGATCACAAAAAGGTTGGTTGAAGCCGCCGAGCCGATTGGGAGAGACTACTTTATCTGGTGCGACGAGCTACCTGGTTTCGGGCTTCGCGTGTTCGCCTCCGGCCGGCGTAGTTACCTAATCCAGTATCGTGCTGGCGGAAGAACCCGGCGCATAACACTTGGCCTTCATGGACCGGTGACAGCAGATGAAGCTCGCCGAGAGGCAAAATCCCTGCTCGGACGCGTAGCCAGGGGCGAGGATCCGGCGGAGGACCGCGCAACACGTCGTGCTGCGATCACGCTGGCTGAGCTTTGCGATTCATATCTTGAGGCGGCTGATAAGGGCCTGATCATCGGCAAAGGGGGGCAACCCAAAAAGGCGTCCACCCTGTACGTCGACCGCGGACGGATCGAACGGCACATCAAACCGCTGTTGGGTAGGCGGCTCGTCGTCGACCTGACGCAGCCGGACGTGCAACGGTTCGTGCGCGACGTGCAGGCCGGCAAGACCGCGGGGATCGTAAAGACCGGCCTCAGGGGCAAGGCCGTGGTCGAGGGCGGCGCCGGGACCGCCGCGCGCACAGCCGGCCTACTCGGAGGCATCCTGAGCTTCGCAATCTCCGAGCGCATCATCACGATCAACCCGGCGGCCGGGGTACGGAAGCCAGCCGACAAAAAGCGCACGCGCCGTCTCACCGTCGAAGAGTACGGCGCGCTGGGGAGGGCCATCACGCAGATGGAGGCGGGAGCGGAGGAGCGCTGGCAAGCCGCTGCCGGTGTCCGCCTGCTTGCCCTTACCGGCTGCCGGCTCGGTGAGATCGTGAAGCTTCGCTGGTCTGAGGTGGATCGGTCAGGCCCCTCCCTTCGGCTTGAGGACACGAAGGAAGGCGCATCAGTTCGGCCGATTGGTAGCGCAGTGCTCGCCTTGTTGGACGGCTTGCCTCGGCCGGCAAGCTCTCCCTACGTCCTGCCAGCGGCTAGAGGCGTCGGTGCTTTCGCCAGCCTAGACGACGCCCTCGAACGGATCGTGGCCCGCGCCGGACTGGAGGGCGTCACAGCACATACGCTGCGGCACTCGTTCGCTTCCACCGCCGGGGATCTCGGCTACAGCGACTCTACCATCGGCGCCATGCTGGGTCATGCCGGAAGCACCGTCACCAGCCGGTACGTGCATCACCTCGATGCGGTACTGATCGCGGCAGCTGATCGTGTTTCCGCGCATATTGCCCGGGCCTTATCTACCATTGCGTTATAAATCGCCTGCACTTTATTACAATCATACCGGTGGCATTGAAGTAAAGTCGTGAAAGCGCTGACGCTTGCCTTAAGTGAGCAATATTTCAAATAATTCATATCTCTTACATAGCTCAGCTAGATTAGCCTTACTTGCTCCTCAAGTCGCAGAAGATCAATCCGAGTCCGTCTTTCTAAAAATCCTGTAAGTCCTACTTTTGCGCCCGTCGTAAACAACGGATTAGCGTGGATCTCATCAAACCATTCTTGGGGAAGAAGGCAGGTAATCTGCCTTTGTAGTGCGTTTTTGATCCGAAACGTCCTACGCTCCGCGTTTATCTCAGTTACTGCACCCGCAACATAAATCGGCTTTTCCTCTGAACGATCGAAAGCTCTGTGGATTCTGCCACCTACTTCATTCGTCACGTGAATAGTAGATGTTTTGTTCCCAAAATTTGCGCTGAATTCAATATCTGTTATATTGCCTTCCTCATGAGGCAGCACGTATCGGAGTTGCTCAATTATCGACCTGTCATTTGCATCATAATCACGTAGCACCTCACCTTTGCGTGCCTCTTCGATAACCGGGTTTAGCTGGTCGAAAAAATTTACGCGCTGCTGCGAAATTTGCTCTTGAAGTCCTTCCATCAAAGCGTCATCGCCATCTGCGTGCTGTCTAACCCACTCAGAATTCAATATTGGAGCATCAATCGTTATTATTAAGCTACCAAACTTAGGCTCAGCGATAGTAAAATCAAAAGTGGAAGTCTTTGTTCCAAGCAAAAGTATCGGACTTAGAATACGGCGGGATGTGTCATAAGTATTGATGACAAGATTTTTGAATGTACTAAATGGCATTCCCTCGGATGACATGTTTTTCCCACGGTAAGCTACCGTGAAAAATCCTTCCGCCTGCTCCATTGTGTCTGGAGCTTTGCCGAGATGAGCAAACAAAGCGAAGCCTCGATCAGGTAAAAAATCTTCGGGAAGTTCGGCTGCGGTGCACTCCCAATAACGCAATGGTACGAGGTACCTGTCTGCCTCAATAATCCAGTATGAGTCTGACGCCATAGCTCCGCGCACTGACAACTTGCCATGCTGAAGCATTTCAATCATTTTAGCGTTTGTTTTGACGACGAGAAACAGATCAGAATTTAAAAATTCATCAACTTTAAGGAATAAGCTATCAGTAAAACCGAGACGTGCAGTAAATATAGTTGGGCCTTCATATTTGTAAAGAACATGCGCAGGCTCTATCGCGAAATTCTGGGGCGAAACTTCATAAGGCGCATCAATTGACCACATTGTCTCTACTTCTTAACAACTGGTTGCAATGCGATGACGAAATTTCCGGTGATATTACGATTAAAAGCTTTCCAAAAAGTGCAGTGTTCAGGATGATTTTCATTGGGGGTTGGGAGAAAAACGCCATCCTCCGGTTTTACATGACCTTCGGCAATAAACCACTTCT
Organism: Methylobacterium sp. CM6247; assembly: GCF_054817925.1. Classification (NCBI taxonomy): domain Bacteria; kingdom Pseudomonadati; phylum Pseudomonadota; class Alphaproteobacteria; order Hyphomicrobiales; family Methylobacteriaceae; genus Methylobacterium; species Methylobacterium sp. CM6247. Next base: position 832,118 of record NZ_JBTXKX010000003.1, on the reverse strand, counting down.
TCATATATCGATGTACTGCCCGAGCATTTTCCACTTCTGCTGCTGACGCCCACACGGAGAGACCCCAATGCTCACAGTCATTAGGGTCATTCTTTGGCAAATCAGCTTCGACGTGGGATAAAAAGTCATTGTCGCTTATCGGCTCGACTTTTATTCCCCGATATATCTTCTTATCGATTTCGGTAGCCTCCTGAGGAGGGCATCGATCTGGTCTGTCAGGATGAAAGACGTGACCCACTGTTTATGCTCCAAAGAGGGGCTTCAGTGGCCGTATGGATTTTGCAAGCACAATTGTCCAGACTGATCCGCTCCTCGAGCCATATTAGACGAGGCGGGCGAAACAGCCACAACCAAATTTATTGTAGTGTTGCGCCGCAGGGACGGTTCGGGTCCTGGGACAGGCAATGTCTCCAGCAATGCCCGTCAGTTTCCTATTTTCGGATCCTCGCGATGCCGAATGAGACCCTGGCTGGTGAGCCAATCCGTGAGAGCATGTCGAATTGCCTCCGGACGAGAGGGCCTAGGCTCGGGCTGAGCTGCGATCCATGCATCAAGTGGCATCAACAGATCGGGTGGAGCACGCAGGTTGATTGAGGTGCTGTTAACCACCGGTCTCCCCCTTCCACGTTTTTTGTTGGTGCCAACTATTGACGACATAATTTGATGGTGCCATAAATTAGAGCGGGTCGCAACGGTGTGTCACCACCGGAACGACCCTCACCACCAACCGCATCTGGAGGATGCTGTTCATGGCTACGCACGCCTATACCACACTCAGCTTATTACCCGCCACGGACTCTGAGCGCCTGGCCTTATTATCCACTCAGCAAGCCCGCCGATCCTTATTAGGTACAGACCGGGGCGTCACACCGGGGCCAGTGACGCTCGCGATCCGCGGCGTTCGGTCGAACGAGCTCTCTTCATGGGAGATGCGGCAGGGTCAGTTGGACGATGAGGCCAAGGCCCTCCGCGACCTCCGGCGCCGTGTCGCCAACGCCGTCGAGGCCGCCATTGCGTTCCTCGACGCCACCGGTGGTGATCCCGATGCAGAGCCGTCCCTTGGCTCTACCGAACCGTATGATTGGCAGGAGCGAGGACAGGAGGCCTGGAGCGCCGGCAGCGCTGATGATCGTGAGAACGCCGAATGCATCGATTGCGACGGTGAGTACGTCTCAGCCCATCGCGCATTTATCTCGAGGGTCGCATGAGCGGCCCCGCTTCCCGCCGGGGCTTCCTCTCCGGCCTCGCTTCGCTCCCGCTTATTGGCGGCAGCGTGACGCTCATCGGTAAGCCAACCGCCGCCGCCGTATCGGTCACCGGTGGTACGGTGGCGACCTACCTCGCGTGGCTCCACTTCGAGCAACGTTATCTGATGTGGGGCATCAACGGGGATGGGTTCATTCCGATGATGAATCCCGGCGCGGTGTTCCATGGCCGTGACGGGCAACACCCGCGCGACAGTGCTCGAGAGGCTATCCAGCGAGCGCCCATCATGCTGGCCGCGGCAGGGTGCCCACTGACGCACCCGGAGGCCGAAGAGCAGTGCGGTGTCCAGTACGGGCCTCTGCGTTGGCGGGAGGGCGTGCGATGCGCCTGATCTTCTCCTATCTCGCCCTAGCACAGACCCGGCTGGCCCTGGCGGATCTCGCGAGATCGCAGATGCTTGACCGGCTCGCTACTCAGGCCCTTCAGCGCGGGGAGGAGCGGATGCGTCTTGCACATTCACTTGCCGCGCGCTGCGGCATGTCACGGCGCTGACTTCAAGCCACTCGGATGCCGACGGAGAGTCATTGAGGCCAACTCCCGTCGGCAGTCCACGTCGGGTGGCCTGGTCAGTTGGTGGCGACGGTCACGCTGCAGCGACGAGCTTCAGCCGGGGAGCTCGATGTATCGCGTCTGATTGACAAGATACGCATGACATGGTTGAACTCAGTAATCTTGTCAGACCGACTGGATACAGGAAAGCCATGCCGGACCTTAGCCGCAGCCAATTCTGCCTGATCACCTCGCTCTCGACAGATGCTCTGGCATCGCTGTCACGGCGAAACCAGTTGCCATTCTCCATCGATCAGAAGGCCTCCGGTCGGGGATACACACTGTTCGAGGCGTTTCTGACCATCGTCGCTCAGGAGTTCAGCGAAGGGCATGGCGTGAACATCACCCGGGCAGCTGAGATTGCGGGTGCGCTGCCCGATGCTCTCTCGCTGGAGTGGGAGCGGATTGTTGAGACCGGCAGTGCCATGGCAGCTGGAACAAACGAGAAGGTCGAAGAGGTGATGTGCGGCCGCTACTATGTGGCGGGTATTCAACCGCCGCGGGCGCTGGTGGGTACGGACGCTGAGGTCGATCAAAATTTGGCGGCATCGGATGAGCAGCCGATCCGTTTAATCCGGTCCAGCGCCAGCCGCTGCATGGCGGTCCTGATAGCTCGAGCCAACCGAAAGAGCATCGAAATCCCAGATAGGTTCTGGTCGCCCCCGTTCGATTACCGTCCGCGTCCGAATAGCTCGGGGATAGCCAAGGCGAACATGCAGGCTCTCATCGAAGCAGGCGAGCACCTGAAGGAAAACAACTAGCCTCCTCCCCGAGCTTTAAACGCTCACCAAGTCTGAAGCTTTACTTCTAGGAATTGCCCTCCATGACCGATACGCATCAGTCCCTCTTGAGGGGACCGGCGGAGCTTTGCCCGCAAGCACCCTTGGGTAAGCCTCGGCTCCGCCGGTGGGAAGCAAGCCGGCACCTCCTTGATCGTCACGGAATTGAGATGGCAGTGGCCACGCTGGCGAAGCTCGCCTGCCTCGGCGGTGGCCCTCCCTTCCAGAAGGCAGGCCGTGTGCCGCTATACCCGGTGGAGCTCCTCGACGAATGGGCTCTTGCGCGGCTCGGCCGTGTGATCCGCTCCACCTCGGAGGATGGTCATGACTGAAGCGCCCAAGCGGCACACCGTCAACATCCCGAACAGCCAAGCAAACCGTCCGAAACAATCAGAGATCGTCCGGCCCATTCTCGCGCTGATCGACCGTGACGGGACGGTGACTGGTCTCTTCCGCCGGCCTGATGAGCTGCGCGCGTTCTTACAGGGATGCCAAGCATGATCACCGCGATCGATGAGCTTTGGTTCCGGGCGCATCCTGAGCGGCAGTATCGGCTGTGCCGCCTCATGTCTTCTAAAATCCAATGTCGGGATGCTTTGCCTCCACCTTTTCATACAATTTGGACGATCACCCGACGCGATCCCAAGCAGTTCCAAGAGATGGTAGTTCGGCGGTCTAAAGAATTACCATGCGACGATGACGATTTGATACTGGAAGCAGTGTTCGCAGAGCTTGCCTTGCTTGATGGCAGAGGCCGCACATGAACGACCTTCGCCCGATCGCCACCATCCGAAAAAACAACAGCGAGGAGATCCGGATCAGCCTCGCGATCCGGGACGGCTACAGCCTAATCGACATGCGAGTGTTCTCCGCCCCCCGTGGCACCTGTGGTGAGCCCATGCCGACCAAGGCCGGCATTTGCGTGAATCAGGCAAAGCTCTCGGAGTTGATCCAGGCTCTGCAGGCGGCAGAGCTGGAGGTGTCACGATGATGCCGGCCGTTCATGACGTCGTGCCGCCGAGCACAATTGAGGCGGAGCAGGCTTTGCTCGGCGCGATCCTTACCAACCCGGAGGCTCTTGACCGCGCTCGAGATCACGTCCGGGCCGAAGACTTCTTCGAGGACGTGCATCGGCACATCTTCGGTGTGATGTGCGAGCGCCGCGATGCCGGCGACGCCATCGACTGGAAGCTGATGAAGGCCGTCCTCGGTGACGCCGATCTCGGTGGACTGACCGCCGGGGCCTATCTTGCCCGACTGGCATCTGAGGCCATCACGGTTGTCGGGGCACCCGGCTATGTCCGGATGATCGCCGACGCCGCTCGGATGCGGACAGTGCTGGAGACAGCGCAGGCCGCGGTGGCACGGATGACGGATGGCTCGGTTCACAGCCCGGCCGACTATGCCACGCACATGATCGAGCAGCTCGATGAGGTAGCCAGCGCTGGCCTCGCCGAGCACGCCCGCCGCGTAACGCTGGGGAGCAGCGTCGCCAGCGTTCTCGCTCGGGTCGAGCAAACCCGGCAGGGGCTCGCCCCTCGCGGCGCCCCCTATGGACTGCCAAAGCTCGATACCGCCACCCTCGGCATGCGACCGGCACAGTTCATCGTGCTCGCAGGCCGGCCCGGCATGGGCAAATCGACAGTCGCTTTGCACATCGCTCTCGCTGCCGCCCGACGCGCCGGCGCCGTTGGCTTTTTCTCACTCGAGATGGGGGCCGACGAGTTGTCGGAGCGGGTGCTCGCAGCCGTGGCCTACGATCCGCGCTCGCAGGAGCCAATCACCTATCGCGCCATCGCCGAGGCTCGCAGCCTTTCCCCGGAAGCCATGTGGCGCCTGCAGGAAGCCGAGAAGGCATGCGCCGACATCCCGCTCTGGATCGAGCCGCAGTCCGGCCTGACGCTGGCGCAGATCGCGGCCCGGGCCCGTCAGATGCGTCTGCGCGCCGAACGTAGGGGCATCCCGCTCGCGGCCGTCATCATCGACCACATCGGCCTGATCCGCCCCTCCAAGCGCTACCAAGGCAACCGAGTCCAGGAGATGACCGAGATCACCACCGGTCTGAAGGGGCTGGCGAAAGAGCTCGGCATTCCCGTCATCGGCCTCTCGCAGCTGAACCGCGAGGTGGAGAAGCGTCAGGACAAGCGCCCGCAGCTCTCGGACCTGCGCGAATCCGGGTCTATCGAGCAGGATGCCGACGTGGTGCTCGGCTTGTACCGGGAAGCCTATTATCTCGAGCACAAGGCCGACCGGACGGACGACGAAACTATTCGCCTGTTCAACTGCCAGACCGAACTCGAGATCGAGATCCTGAAGCAGCGGTCCGGGCCGACAGTCCGGCTCACCTGCTTCTGCGATATCGGGTGCAACGTGCTGGCGGAGGTGGCCCGATGAGCCAGCTTCCGACCATGCCGGTGGGCGTCGACCGGTATCTCGCCGATACTGCGCACCTGACGCTCGAGCAGCAGGCTGTCCATTTCAGGCTGCAGATCTACGCCTGGCGCTCGCCGGGATGCTGTCTGGCAGATGATGACGCGATGCTCGCCCGCATGCTCGGCATCACACCGAAGCGGTGGGCCTCGCTGAAGCCGGCCGTCATGGCGCTCTGGACCCTGAGAGACTGCACTTGGATCAACGATCAGGTCGCGCGCGAGCACGAATTCGTTACGGGTAAAATCGAGAAGAAGCGCGCCGCCGGGAAGCTTGGCGGAAGACCTAAGTCGTTGAAATATAACGATCCAGAGAAAGCATCAGGTTCTGAAAACGAAAAGCAAAACGAAAGCGAACCTAAAGCAGCTACAGCTACAGCTACAATAACCCCTAAAGTCCCCAAGGGGACGGAGCCGGACGGCTTTGCCGATTTCTGGGCTGCCTACCCGAAACGGGATGGCGACAACCCCCGAAAGACGGCTCTGCGAGCCTACGCCACCGCGCTCCGCAAGGGCGCCGACCCGCCGCAGATCCTCCGAGCCGTTCGAGCGCATGCCGCGGACCTCACTGCCAAGGGCAAGCTCGGCACGGAGTTCGTGCCGCAGGCCTCGACTTGGCTAAACCAGGAACGGTTCGAGCGCTTCGCTGCGATGCCTGATCCGGCCGGCCGAGAAGCGTCCGGGCCCGACACGTTCCTCGCTGGCATCTCGGAGGACGACTGGCGCGGCCACGTCCGGCGCTGGCGCAACAACGGCGGCCAGTGGCTGCTGGGGCAGCGCACACCGCCGCCCGATCACCCCGACACCAAGGTCCCGAAGCACATCCTGGCTGAGGCCGGCCTCAGTGCCGGGCAGCTTCAGGGCGAGCCGGTTCTGATGACGGGGACAGGCCGATGAGCAGCTCTGAAAACTCAGGCCTCACGACATCGGCTGAAATTTCAGCTTATGTTTTTCAATGGGTTAGCGACCGCATTTCCGCTCCCCCGTTTTGGGGACTGGCAATTTGCGCTCCCCGGATTGGGGGAGCTCACCAATTGGTTCACCCGACCTGGGGTTTCTACCGGATCGGGTGCAAACCTCTCAGTCAGCCGGGTTCTCGCCGGATCGGGCGGAAACCATCCATCGGCCCCTTTCCCGAACCAGCGCAAGAATGCGTCGGTCGCTACACACCCCACGGTGGGGCGAAACCTTTTCGCCGTTCTCTACGGCAAAATGCGCCGGATCGGGTGCAATCCAAGCCCCTTGGGGACTGTGCAATTTTGCGTCGTCTCTTCCGGGTGGCTGTATCCCAGTGCTTCACTCGCCGTTGTACACGGCGAGTGAATGCAGCCTCAATCATCCCAAGCTATTATTCGTGTTACAATACGTTTTCTCAGCTGGATTGCTATGATGGTTTTAGCTCGATCAGTTTCCGTCCGATGTTGTATAGCCTCTTGTCGTCCTCATGGGCGCACCGCGAAAGGTTTGCGAGCTTATGGTTGTCTCGCTGGCCCATTTTAAACGCTTCGATAACGTGCCCTATTTCTCTTGCATCGCCCCTGCTGAAAGCCTCCTTCAACTCGGCCCGACCTTTTACATCTTCTCCTTGGTTTAAGCTCCAGTCCAAATCCTCTTTAGCTGATTTCCAGTTCGCTGACATTTTATCCTCCCTTGTCCCGTTTGGGACAAGCACGAGGATACGCCGCTTTTTATTTCCGTCGAGCCATCACGAATTCGATGAAGGCCCGCGATTAGTTCCGTCTTGAAATCGAGTGTCGAGAATTTACCGAGTACCGCTGGAGTGCGTACCCATGCTGACCCAGACTCCCAATTTCAATCAGAGCCGCCGGGCCTCCGCTTTAGTCACGAACAGCCGGTGCTTGATCCCGTTCGATCGGCGAGAGGGCATGACCACTGCGGAGGCGGCTCTTCAGGCGAACCGTACCGAGCGCACGATCCGGATATGGTGCCGACACCACGACATCGGCCGGCGGATTGCGGGTGGCCCTTGGCTGGTGTCCCGGGTCGCGCTCGCCATGTTCCTGAATGGCGATGCTTCGGCCCTTCGAGCCTATCTCGCTGGCGACCGGCAGAGCTCCAGCGTCCTAGCGTACTTCGCTGCCCAAGGCCTGGAGGAGCTCACTTTCGGCTGATCTATGCACGTCGCGGAAATCGTGACGTATCGCTGTGTGTGAGTTGGGAAGACAAAGAGCCAGCAACCGACCGCTTGCGAGGCACCATGTCGAACCGCTCCTCTTATGACGCCTGCATCGCTGCCCGTCTCCCAAAGGAGATGCCGCAGCTCATCTCTACGGCAGCGTCCAATGCCTTCATCTCGCCTTCGGCCTACATTCGGCAGGCCATCGCCGAGAAGCTGAAGCGCGATGGCTATCCCCTCACGTCGACCAGGCCCGTGGCCGCCCAGATGGCCGCCTGATCCGCATCGCAGAGGAGATACTCATCATGGTCAAAGCCAAGCCCCACCAGACCGCCGCCCAGTCCAGCAAGACGACGCCCGAGAACGACCTCGCCGGCCTCATGCGCACCCGTGAGAACTTGCAGGCACGGCAGGCTGCCCTTGCTACGGACACCGAGAAGGCGATGGCCGAGCGTCGCGCGCTTCTCATCGCCGGCACCGACGCGGCCGGCATCGCCGACGCCGAGCGCCGGTGCCGCGAGGCCGAGGGCGCTGCCTTCGGAATCACTGACGCGCTGAAGGAGGTGGACCGTCTGATCGCCGACACGGAAGCCCGGATCGAGCAGGATCGCCAGGCCAACCAGCGTGAGGACGTCGCGGCCCGCCTGGAACGTGACAGCCAGGCCATAGATGCTGCCGCCGCCAAGGTCCGGAAGGCCGTCGACGATCTCGCTAAGGCCAATGCCGCCCTGGCGTCCGCCATCAGCCCGATCGCCGCCCCGCTGTTCGCCAAGCGCGACATGCACGGCATGCGAGACGGCGATTCTCCCGAGACGATCGCGAGCTTCATCGTCGGGCACATGCTCGCCAGCACCATCTCGACATTGGAGGTCTCAGAAGCAGGACAGCAGATGCAGTTCGGCTGGAAGAGTGCAAAGCCCATCGAGCTTACGGAAGGGGACGCCCCAGCAGTCCCGCTCCTTGTCGCCCCCATGCGCGAGTTGGCCGAACGCATCCGCACCGGCGAGGCATCCGCGGACCTGCGCGCCTTCGCCGAACCCGAGCCCAACTTCGACGCCCATCCGGGTCTCGTGCAGATCTACGTCCTGCAGCGGTTCAGCTACCTCACCAAGCGCGAGCATGTCCCCGAGCTCGTTTCCGTGTCCCGTACCCACCTGCCCGAACCCGTGGCCCGCCTCGCCATCGCGCAGGGCGTCGGATCCGAGACTGAGCCGTTCAACTGGCGCCGGCTGAGCGAGGCCAGCCAATCGGGCCCGCAGCAGAACATCCCGCTTTCGGCCTACCCGCCCATCGGCTTTGTCCTGGAGGACTGGAAGAAGGCCGAGGCCGAGAAGGCCCGCAACGCCTGGCTGGCCGAGCGCCGTCAGGCAGCGTGATCACCAATCGCCGAGGGGCTGTCTCCTCCTCTCGGTGAGGTGCCCGCGGGGGTGAGGCGGATACATTCCGTCCCGTGGGCACCACCCTTTCCTTTCAGATCGCAGGATGACCTCATGCCCGGCTACAGCCAGGATCAACTCGACCGAGCCCGTGAGCCCTTCCGAGTAGAGCAGGACCGCAACGATGCCGTTGCCGTCCTGGGGCACCTGCTGACCGAACAGCGGGATGGGCACAGCGACGAGCGCTCGACGACCATACGAGCCATCACCTCGGCGGTGCAGGACTTCGACACCCGCGCAGCCCTCGGGGCACCGGCATCAAGCTTCGACGGCCTCAGTGGAATGCCGGCGACGGCCAGTGTGGTTCGACCCTCACCCCCCAGCCCGACGCTCGCCCCGGCAGCAGCACCCCCATCGAGCGCTTCAGTGACCTTGCAGAACGGCAGCGTCGCAGCCTCTCGAGCCAGCATGGAGCGCGAGCTCAAGCGCGCTGGCCTCGCCGCATCAGGCGCAAGCGCCGGAAAGATCGATGTGCTCGCGGTCAGCCCGCCATCGAGCATGACCCGCGAGCTGAAGCGGGCCGGCCTGATCCCGCGGTGAGGGACGTGCCCCCTCCCGACCGGTCGACCGACCGCCGGGGACCCTGGCATCCCGACACCTATACGGGTGGTCGGGGCCCCCAATGTTTCTAGCGCCAACCCTCAAAACCCGCTTAACACCGCGACTTAACCGGATCTGCCGTGACGATTATTACTAAGGCTTCACTTGCTGATGAGATGAGGGTTAGTCGCGCCCGCGTCTCCCAATACGTGAAAGCCGGCCTGCCTGTACGTTCTGACGGCAAATTAAACCGTGATGAAGCCCTTAACTGGCTTAAGCGGAATGCGGTCGGACTTTACTCCGGTGACGACAAGGGGGTTAACCGAGCTGTGCGGCTCGCGAAGCCGCCAAAGGCCCAGCCAATGCCTTTGCCGGAGCCCGAGAACTACCCGACACCGGATCTCGTGCGGGACGTGATCGTAGCAATGATCCACCGCACCGAGGCTGTCGTCGCCTTCGCCGTCATCGCCGCCGGGGGCAGCGCAGAAACCGCCTTCGCCGCCGCCGGTATCGCTCGTGCCGAGATGATGGAGGCCGGCACCAACGTGGCGTTGACCTACGCCGTGCCGGATGGGGATGACGGCCCCCTTGGGACCGTTGCGGCGACCGCCTACCCCCCGAACTGGCCCGCTCTCGCGGACCTTGCCGGCGAACCCGTTGCGCTGGACCAGTGGCAAGCGGCTGAAAGTGGCCTGCCGTACTGGCTGGATCCCGACCCGCCCGAGCGGCCCCACCCCTGGGACCAAACATCGTAGCACTCGCCACCCACCCTCACCACCAAAGGAATCCACCATGTTGAAGCTGAGCCAGCCCAAGACCGAAGCGACCTGGATCGACCTCATGGACGGCGTTCGCCTCCAGATCCGCCCCCCGTCGATCGCCCAGATCCTTCTCAGCCGCGAGGCTGCCGGCAAGGCGTACCTCGAAGAGCGCGAAGCGGGCCTACTGGACGAGGCCAGCGACCTCCGCGCCACAACCGCGATGGTAATCCGGTACGCCCGCGCCGTCATCGCCGATTGGTCCGGCATCGGCGACACGAACGGCGAGCCTGCGCCGGTCACCCCGGAGAACATTGACGCCCTGATGGCCCGCTGGGACGCCTACGAGCGGTTCGACCAACTCGTGTTTACCCCGGCCCTCAACGCGAACGCCGGCCGGGCGGTCGACGTCGCAGCCTGACACCAACCGCATAAAGGAGGCGGACCATGGCCAACAACATCGCGATCCGCCTCGGCGTAGAGGGTGGAGCGGACGTAAGGCGGGCATTCGAGGATGCGGGCGGCGCCGGCCGACAGGCGTTCGACGGGGTTACGGCCTCGATGGACAAGGCCGGGGTGGCAAGCGACCGCCTCGCTCAGAAGACCCGCGAAGCGCAAGCGACGGCTCGTGCGGCGCAGGCTGCCGCGAGCGCATCGGCCGCGACCGGTCCCGCCTCCGGCTTCGGCCAACCGGCGAACGCGCCCGGCTTCAGCCCGGCGTCCCTGCGAGTGGCCGAGCGGGTGCGGGCGGAGGTGGACGCCGAGTATGCGCGCCAGATCAAGCTGGCCCGCACCGAAACGGGCATCAACACCGGGTATGCGGCCGGTCGGTATGACGACGCCGAGCGCGACCGCCTCCGTGCCCTGGCGGCGGCGAAATACGCGCCGACGACCGATCCGGTCGCGGTCACGACATCTCGAAGCATCAGCGCAGGATGGCGGGACCTCGAGGCTGCCGGCGCGGCGACGCTGAAGGAGATCGAGGTCGGTCGCATGGCCGCCATGCGGAACGCCGAGGCCAGCCGGCGGCTCGGAGCGCTCGGCCTGTCGCCGCAGACGGCGGCGAACCAGAACAGGCGCCTCCGTTCCGATGAGACGACGAACCTGATGTACCAGGGCGGGGACATCGTGGCTCAGCTCGGCAGCGGGTCGGGTCTCGGCATGATCGCCCTGCAACAGGGCCCGCAGATCGCGCAAATCTTCGCGGGTCCGGGCGGCGCCAGCATCAAGGGTGCGGCGGCGCAGGCGAGCGAAGCGGTGTCGGGCTTCGTCTCTCGCATCGGCCTTGTCGGCGGCGCGATCGGCGTCACCACGGCGGCGGTCATCACGGGAGCGGCCGCATTTGCCAGCTACCGCTCTCAGCAGCGGGAGGTGGAGATCGCCACCTCCGGCATTGGGCGGGCGTCCGGCGCCACGGTCGGCGCAATCAACGCCATCGCCGATGCGCAGGCCGGGGCTGCGGGCCTCTCGCGCAGCGCCGCCCGCGATCTCCAGGCGCAGTTCGCCGGCACCGGCCAGATCGGCACGGAGATGTATGCCGGACTGCTCGCCAGCGTGCGTGATTACGCGAACGCGACCCGTCAGGATCTACCGGAGGCGGGCGCTGCGCTCGCCGTGGCATTTGCCGACCCGACGCGCGGCGCCGAGAAGCTGAACGCGCAGCTCGGGTTCCTCGATGACACCGCGCTCCAGGCCATCGGCCGGCTTCAGGCGCAGGGCGACCGCCTCGGCGCGCAGAAGATGCTCCTTGACGCCTATTCCGGCAGCGTGGCGGGCGCCTCGCAGAAGCTCGGGTTCTTCGCCAGGCAGTGGCAGGACTTTAAGACCACCACCAGCAACGAAATCGACGGAATCGGTCGGTTCATCGACCGGGGCCTCGGAGGCGGTGACGCCGAAACCCGCCTCAAGACGCTCCAGGCGCAGTTGAAGCGCAACGAGGGCTCGAAGGGCGCGCTCGGCGGGCTGCTCGACCCGCTGTTCAACTACGACGCCGGCGTCATCAAGGAGCAGATCGCGAAGGTCCAGGCCGAGATCGACAAGGCCACCAAGGAGGGCGGCCAGACGCAGGCCAACCAGCGCTCGTTCGCGGTCGGCAACCTCGTCCGGTCCCTCAACCCGGAGCGGGAGGAGCTGAAGAAGCTCACCAGCGAGGGCGTGCTCCTCCGCAAGGCCATCACCGATCCGATCGCCTGGGGCCTGAAGACCGACCAGATCGACGCCGCCCGGCGCGCTTTTGGCGACGTGAGCACGGTGGTGAAGAACCTTGTCGAGGACATGGACAAGTTCGGCAGCCGAGCCGTTGCCGCGCTCAACCGGACGGCCGACTTCAACCTGAAGACGGTCGGCTACGCCCCCGGGGCGCAGGCCGTGGCGGCGACGAACGACAAATACGACCAGCTTCTCCGCGACGCCAAGGAAGCCGATCGCGCCGGCATCGAGACGGCCCGTCAGAAGGAGCTGGAGACCCTTCGCCAGTCCTCGCTCCTCCAGCCCGGCAACTACTCCACCAGCGTTCGCGACATACCGGAGCAGTACCGGGACCGCGTCTCGTCGGCGGCGAACAGTGCTGGTATCGACGCCAGCCTCCTCGCATCCGTGTTCCGTCAGGAGTCGCGGTTCCGTCCGGAGGTGATTGATGGTCGCAAGCTCAGCCCGGCCGGCGCGGCCGGTCCCTTCCAGTTCATGCCGGGGACGGCGACGCAGTACGGCGTGGATCCGCTCGACTTCACCAGCGCGGCCAACGGCGCGGCGCGGCTCCTCCGCGACCGCCTGAAGGCTCGAAACGGTGACGTCGCTCTCGCGCTGGCGGACTACAACTGGGGTCAGGGGCACGTTGACAGCGTGGGCCGTGACCCCTCCCGGTTCCCGAAGGAGACCCGCAACTACATCGCCGACGTGACCCGGCAGACGCCCGGCCTCACCGAGCGGGTCCAGGATCTCGATGCGAACGCCCGTGCGGTCCAGCTGGCCACCGACAACCTGAAGGCCAACACCGAGCTCTACGGGGTCAACGGCCAGAAGCTCGAGGCCACCACCCGCGCCAACGAAATGCTCTCGCAGCAGATGGCACGGGGCATCCCGGTCACGGATTCGCTTCGGGCCAGCATCCTGCAGTTCGCCAACGACACCGCGAGCGCGGCGCAGAAGCAGCGCCTCGTCCAATTCGCCAGCGACAGCACGTTCGAGCGCGAGCAGCTGGGCCGGTCCGCGAGCGAGCAATCGGCGTTCGCAGCCGGGCGGCGGGTCGTCGGCGACACGTCCAGCGATGCGGCCCGGGCGGTCATCGAAACCACCCGCATGAACGACACATTGCGGGAGACGAAGACCATCGCGACCGATGCGTTCGGCGGTCTGCTCACCGACCTGCGCCAGGGTCGCGACCTCATGAGTTCGCTGGGCAACGCGACCGGCCGTTGGGCCGATCGGCTGTTGACTGCGGCGGCGGACAAGTCGATCTCGGCCATGTTCGCCGGCAGCGGGAGCGGCGGCACCGGTGGCGGCATTGCGTCCGTTCTCGCCAGCGCCAAGTCTTTCCTCGGCTTCGACCAGGGGGGCTACACCGGGCCGGGCGGACGCCTGGAGGCCGCCGGCATCGTCCACAAGGGCGAGCTGGTCTGGAGCCAGGACGATATCCGCAGGGTTGGCGGCGTCGCTAGCGCCGAGGCGCTCCGGAAAGGCTTCCGAGGCTACGATCTCGGCGGCTTCGTCGGCGACATGCCAGGGCGTCCCGTGTTCCCGAGCGGCGGCACGGGCAAGCCCGCCCTCTTCATCGGAGTTGCCGCATGACCGCCAACGCCATGTTCGTGGTGGAGGACGGCATCGTCGTGTTCTCGGACGGTGCCGCCTATGACGAGACGGGCACAGTCCGCCAGATCCACGACAAGCAGCTCATCCGCGCCGATATCGACACCGTCATCACTTGCTCAAGCAGTGGTTCGGGTCTGTCCCTGCTCAATCTGGCAATGAGTTCGGATGCGCCGGGGGGCTTCGATGATGTAGCGGACCAGATGCCCGGTTGGTCGCAGGAAGTGCATGCCATGATGATGGCGGCGTTTCCCGAGCGCGGCGAGACCGAGAATTGGGCCATGTACCTCTACGGCGGGTGGTCTGAGCGTGCGCAGGCTTGGAAGGCGTTCCTCATCATCACCCTGTCAGGCTCGATGCTTGGGATGCGCTGTGAGGCATACACGCCCGTACCGCTTGCCTCCTACGTCAAGCCGGAAGCATCGCCCGAGGCGCTCGCGAAAGTCGGGTTGCCGGCCGATCTGAATACCCTGCCGGCGCCGGTCGATCCCCACGATCTCGGACTCCGACTGATGATGGCCCTGCGCCACACGGAGCAAACCGCGATCCATGGGCCGGGATCGCGTTCCGGCTACATCGTCGGCGGCTTCCTTCAGCACACTCATCTCAGGCGGGGCCGCGCCGAGACGCGGATCGCCTATCGCTGGCCGGACGAGATCGGCCGTCCCATCGATCCCTCGGGCGACCCGCCCTTCACGATCGAGTATGGCACCGCGCCGGCCTCGGCGATGGAAATGGAGGCTGCAGAATGAACATCGTCCAGCGCGCGAAGGCCAACGTCGTGATTGCCACCCTCCGGATGAGCTGCGGCGACGCGGAGGTGTTCGAGGTTCTGCAATCGATCGCCAGAACCGATGCGGACTTTGTGGCGAAGCAGACCGCGCCGGCGGTGATAGGGGTGCCTGCGAGCCGCGAAGCCGAGGACATCGTGGAGCTCGCCCTGGAGGGCTACATCCGGGACCGTGTGGAGATTTTCCGCCGGGACGGGGCCGACGAGAACGCGACAAACGCCTATAGCTTGGCGTTCCTCGTGGCCTTCGACGACGCCAGCAAAAAGGCGGTGGCGCAAGCGATCGGCGCGACGGTCAAGACGCCCTCCGGCCTGCCGGCGACCCGCCTAGGAACGTCGTTCACACAACTCACCATCCCGTGACGCTGCGGTCCTCCGATAATTGGAGGATGGACGTAGACCGCGGACGAAACGGTCAGATTGACTCGCAGATTTTGCGGTCATCCTCATAAAACCAGTAGTTGTAATTCAGGCGCGAGCGCAATCAGCATTGTTATCTCATCGCGCAATCACCGCCACTGCCCCACCTTGGAACGAATGGGTGCACCTTCATGAGGCAAGAATGCTAAAGTGGATGGAGCAGAAACTACCATCGATGCTTCTTTAAACAGCAGATTTGCAGTGTTCGGAAGGCGGCTCGCGCGAGGGATACCGGCCCTTCATAGTTAGCCGCCTGCGTTAAGTTGCGACAGGGCAACACCCGCTTGGAACCGCTCTGGCATTCACGATTCCGAGTTGCCCCCAGGAACCCACTCGGACAAAGTCATTTTGCGCCGGAAGCGATGAAGGTGCGAGCGAACAGGTTCAAGCGAGCGGTCAGCGCTCGCCAAGTCAAAATCAAAGATGACACCGTAGGGGGCCGAAGAGCTCTCCCCAGTAGTTGTCTATCCCTCGGGTCTCGAAGCTTTTGGAGATATCAATGAAGCTCTTGAAGAGCTCACTCCTCGGTACCGCCGCAGGTTTTGCGTCGGTCGTTGGAGCGCATGCCGCCGATCTTCCCGTGAAGAAGGCCGTGCCGATCGAATACGTCCGCGTCTGCAGCGCCTACGGCGCCGGCTTCTTCTACATCCCCGGAACGGATACCTGCATCCGTCTCTCGGGCCGCGCCCGCCTCGACATCGGCTACCAGCCGACGGACAGCCGCTCCGGCGCTGGTAACGGCGACACCACCGGCTATATCGGTCTTGCCCGCATCAACGTCGATGCCCGCACCCAGACGGCCTACGGCACCCTGCGCGCCTTCACCCGCATCCAGTTTGCCTCGCGCACCGGCGGCACCGGCGGCCTCCGCTCCGGCACCCAGGAGCGTATCGGCTCCGCATTCGGCGCCACTGGCCAGGATCAAGTTGGCCGCGACCAGCAGTTCGTGAACACCGATAAGGCGTTCATTCAGTTCGCCGGCCTCACGGCTGGTCGCGCCTCCTCGTTCTTCGACTTCTACGCTCACGACTTTGAATTCGCCGGCGCGACCCTGAACTCCGACGTTCAGTCCACCAACCTGCTCGCCTACTCGGCCAAGTTCGGTGAAGGCTTCTCAGCCACGATCTCTCTCGAAGACCCGACCTTCCGTCGCAACACGGTCTACTCGCAGACCTTTGGAACGAACAACGCCGCGGGCTTTGCGGTTGCCGGCGCACCGTCGCCGATCCTCGTTGGTGTGGGGACGGGCGGCTACGTTTTCCAGAACTATGATGTGTCGCAGCGTAATCGGATGCCCGACTTCGTCGGCGTGCTGCGCTACGATGCTGCCTGGGGTTCGGCTCAGATCTCAGCTGCCGTCAAGGAAATCAACGTCCAAAATCCCGTTGGATCTACCTTCGCTGTGGCTTCGGTTCCCGGTCTTGGTGGGACTGCTGTGACCGGACATCCCTCGAGCGAGTACGGCTGGGCTGTCCAGGGTGGCGTGAAGATCAACACCCCGTTCATCGCTCCGGGCGATACGCTGTACCTGCAGGGAGCCTACGGTGAGGGTTCGACCCTCTACACGGGCTACTCGTCCTACAACGGCAGCTACACCTCGATTGCCAGCACCATCAACGGCGCTGCCTTCGATCCCTTCATGTCCGACGCCACGCTGAACCCTCTCACCGGTAAGATCGAAACCTCCACCAGCTTCACGGTGGTTGGCTCGTTCCTGCACTACTGGTCGCCTGAGTGGCGTTCGGCCGTGTTCGGCAGCTACGGCGAGCTTTCCTTCGCCCGTGGCGCTCGCGCCGCCAATGCCGCTGCATTCCAGACGAACGGTGCCACCACCCAGTTCACTGGCACTCCCGGCACAGTCTCGTTCGACGTGAGCCCGGTTCTCCGTGACACCTACCAGATCGTTGCCGGCGCGAGCCTGATCTGGTCGCCGGTGAAGGACCTCGATATCGGTGTCGAGGGCTTCTACACCAAGGTCGGCGTCCAGAACGGCCGTGTGGTTGATCGCACCCAGTCGAGCGGCACCGTCAACGCTGCGAACATCGCCTCCGGCGCCGTTCGCACCGTGACCGCCGACGACACCTACCAGGTGCGTATGCGCGTCCAGCGCGACTTTTAATCTTACTATCTAAACTGAGAACCGGCGCTCAATCGACTGTGCGTCGGCTCTTCGAGAATACCGAGAAAGCACTTGTTGGCCCGGCTAATCAGCCGGGCCTTTTTGTTTCAATAGCTACTAGAATCTGACCTCGCTTCAACCAGACTGCTGGTGCTGGCGCTATGTCTCTCCTGAAGCGGGAAGGACGATTCTTAGCGCCGCGCAATAGGCTGAGCTGGAACCCCTAGTCGAGACCTGCCGGCCCAAAGCCAAGCCACTATGCACCACCTGCTACGAAGGGATCGGCCTCAGCTTGGCCGACGTCGTTCGCTTCGTAGCAGCCCTCGACTGAATCAAGCCGTGACACGTAGTAAGCATTGCGGACATTTATTCTATCTTTGCATTTGCTCTCACTCCAAGCCGCTTCCGCAACTGACCGTCCTCAAAAAGCATGGCCTGGCGGTTAGGCTGCGGCTCACCAGTCGGAGCAAAAAGAACCCTTGGGCCCTCCTCTCCGAATGAAATTAGGCCAACATTGTCTAGTCCCAGCTTATCCTTCATGTTCTTGAGATGCTCTGTGGGCGTCCAGCCAGACAAGCACCAGTAATATTTAGCAAAGAAGCTTGCTTCGACCGCAGCTTTCAAAACTGCCTTGGTTGCCAAGTGAAGATTTACATCCCCATAAAACCGCAACCCTTCAAAAGCGGCTAACCGAAACTGGTTGCCTTCATGGAATCCAACAACAAAGTTAGGATGCGCGTATGGATAGCGTCCTGGCCAGGTCTTCAACGGCTGGACCCCCGTTATCCGTTTGCCTCCCAATAGATCCTTGAGCGTCTCCTGGTCAGACAAACCATCAAACAAACTTTGTGCGAACATACGAGCCGAGTGATGGCCCGCGCTCATTGAGGAAATTTTGCTACCCTCATCATGCCGAAGCTGCTCATAAATTTGCTGAAGATCTCTCCACGTCATCGACTCTGTGCCGCAAATTATTTCAAGCGCTTTATCCGGATTTGCTTTTGCAATACGCGCTACAACCTCTAGATTCGACATTGGCCAGTTTAGAGCATGATCTGGTGCTTTGTTTTCAGTTATAAACGACTCTAATTTGGCATATGTTCGCTGCGCCGCTCTCAGTTGGTTGGTAGTGTATCCAGTCAGTTGAGCCGCTACTTCGATCCAGGGCCTGCCATGCACGTCTAGAGAGCTTGGTCCGGTCAAATCACCTAGAGCCTTTACGATTTGTGGCCATGGCACCTCCCGTGACCGCGCATCCGTTAGTACCTGCACGGGGTGGTTTGAAGCCATTATCGTCTCCGCTGTATCGCCAGCTTGAGGTCTACCAGACTGCGAAACAAATTTGTCTGAGCGATACGAAACACTTTCCGCGACGGCCTACGCATGCCATCGGACGAATCATGCCAAAGAAGCCCGCCCACTTCGCGTTCCAAATCGCGATCCGTCAGACAGATCAAACCGACCTTGTCTATGCAATCTTGGCAAGGACGGTGGAGGAGGCACTCGAAGTAGCTGCAGCACAAGCGCCCGAAGGGGCCGCGCCGCGCCACGTCGGCTCGTTGAGCGCTCATACGGTCAAGCGCATCCGGCTCAAGAGTGGAGAGGCGCGAATTATCTAACGCCGGCATCTGAATCACTGCCGTTCAAGCCGAAGAGCCAAGATAGTCGACCTTCATTCCGGGCGCAGCTTGGTCTCAAACGCACTCTCGGTAAGGCGGCGGAATGTCACTGTCCGGTGAAGCTCTCGGATTTCGGCGGAGCGCCATCCAGGCTTCAAATGCAGGTGATTCGCGCGCTTTGCTTCCGCAGCGCTTCCGCAAGGCTTCGAACGCCGCGAAACAAATCAGCTAAGTCATTGAGATAAATGGCGCACCCGACACGATTCGAACGTGTGACCTTTGCCTTCGGAGGGCAACGCTCTATCCAGCTGAGCTACGGGTGCTGACCGTGGATGACACCTAACCCAAGCCGTGGCCCCGCGCAACGGTGTCGGCGGTCAAAGCGGCGTTTCGCCATGCGAGACTTGGATCGCCATCCGGAGCAGCGTTGGGCGCGTACGTCCATGCATCTCATCGGCCACCGATACGCCGGCATGGTCCGATCCTCGACGAACCTCTCCCGTAACGGAGCCGGGCTTCAGTTGGCGCCGCGCACGAAGGCGTAGCGACCGACCGTGGCGGCTTCTCCGCGATAGCGCACGCCTTCGCCATGGGCTGGGGGTGTCTCAGCGCGGTCGAGGGCTTTGGTCGTGAGATCCACCCGGTGATCGGGATAGCGTGGGGTCAGGGCGAGCAAGGAATGCCTCAGGCGAGCCAGTTCGACCCGCAATGCGGCGTTCTCGCGTTCGATCTGCCCGAGATGGGCGACGCCTGCCGGCGGTAGACCGCCGAGGCGGCGACGCCAGCGGTAGAACGTGCCGACGGAGATGTGAGCCGTCTCGCAGATGGCCGAAATGGGAGTGCCATTCTCGGCTTCCCTGAGGAGAAAGGCGACCTCCTGATCGGTGTGTCGGCATCGACGCATGTGTAGACCTTCGCGATCGAAGATGGGGTTTGGCTTCGAGCAAGATGCACCAGCAAGAAGCGCACCGTGGAATGGCAGGTCAGGTCGGCGAATAGCTGACGGCGCAAATGCGAATTTTGACGTTTTGCATCGGATCCAGCCCATGTTGCAGGCGGTCCGATGACCTTTTGCGCATCCCAGGGGGACCATGCAGCCTATTTGACCTTCCGTTCAGTCTTGAGGAATTGGAAACTTCGGCTCGTATCGGGGGAGGTTCGAAGCCCATGGTCGATGTCACGAGGCGTCATTTCATCGGGACCGCGGCGGCGCTCGCCGCCCCCGCGATCATCCGTCCGGCTTGGGCAGCCGACACGGTCAAGCTCGGATGCCTGTTCTCCTCCTCGGGCACGATGGCCAATATCGAAGGCCGCCTGAACCATGTGGTGCGCATGGCGGCCGATGGAATCAACGCCAAGGGCGGCGTCAACGGACGCCGGATCGAGGTGGTGACCTCGGACCCGGCTTCGGATTGGCCGCTCTACGCCCAGATCGGCCGGCAGATGCTGCAGCAGGAGAAGGTCGCCGCCCTGTTCGGCTGCTGGACGTCGGTCTCGCGCAAGTCGGTCCTGCCGGTGGTGGAGCAGAATGACGGGCTGTTGTTCTATCCTCTTCATTTCGAAGGCGACGAGAATTCGAAGAACGTCGTCTACGTGAATTCACCGCCGGCGAGCTCGGTGCTGCCTGCGGTGGATTACCTGATGGGTGCCGAGGGCGTCGGGGCCAAACGCTTCTTCATGATCGGCTCCGATTACGTCTGGCCGCGCACGATCAACAAGCAACTCAAGGCCTATTGGGCATCGAAGGGCGTGGCGGCGACGGACTGGCGCGAGGAATACGTGCCCCTGGGTTTCTCCAACTTCCAGACCCTGGTGAACCAGATCCGCAGCTTCGCCGCCGAGCCCGGCGGGCAACCGATCGTCGTGCTCACGGTGGTGGGCTCGTCGATCCCGGATTTCCTGCGCGAATTCGCCAACCAGGGCATCCGGGCTACCGACGTGCCGATCCTCGGCCTCGATATGGTGGAGGCCGATCTCGAAGGGCTGGATACGGCGCCTCTCGTCGGCCACCTGAATTGCTGGGCCTATCTCCAGGCGGCGAAGGCGGAGGCCAATACCCGGTTCCTTGCGGATTGGGCTGCTTACGTGAAGGCCAAATCGGTGCCCTTCAGCGCCGACACCGTCATCGATCCGATGGTCTCGGCCTATGACAGCGTTCAGCTCTGGGCCCTGGCGGCGGCGAAGGCCGGGAGTTTCGACGTGCCCGAAGTGCGCAAGGCCTTCGCCGGCCTGAGCTTCGCCGATCCCTCCGGCTACACACTGACGATGACGGGAGAGAACAACTACGTCGCCCGCGGCGTCTTCATCGGCTCGGTCAACGAGAAGCAGGGCTTCGACATCCTCTGGCAATCGCCCGACGCCCCCAAACCCGTGCCGTTCAGCCCGTATGGTTGAGAGCCTCAAATCCTGGCTCTGCGGCGCGATCCTGCTCGTCGCCGGTCTGATGCAGCCGGCCTTCGGAGCGTCGCCTAGCTTCGAGCGCGCGGGCTTCGCCGTCGGTCTGTGCGGTGACGGGGCCGCGCAGAGCCGGGTGCTCGATGCGCTGATCCGGTCGAGCGGTGAGGTAACGGCCGAGGATCTCGCTTTCGCCGGCATCCTGCTGGGCGGCTTGCTTGAGAGACGCCTCGTCTGCCTCGGCGATACGGCTGTTCTGCTCGAGAAGGCCGGGGCACCGGACGGGCGCGAGGTTGTGAGCGGCGGCGTTCGTTCCACGAATGGCGGACGCTCGCCGGTGCTCGGCCTCCGGCAGCGCGGCCTCGTGGAGACCGCCCTCGGCATCTCGACCCTCATCGCGGGCGAGACGGTGGAGCTTCGACGGAAGGGGTTGGCAGCCGTCGAGCGGCGCATGGCGGGCGTCCCCGATGCCGTGCTGGTGCGGGCGCAGGACAACGAGAGCGAGGCCGGATTAAAGACGGCAATCGGCGTGGCGGCACAGGGAGCGGCCTTGTCCTCGCCCGATCCGGCGCGTCGCCTGGCGGCGATCCGGGCGGTGGCCGAGGCTCCCTCGGGTGCTGCCTTCTCACGGCTCTCCGCCCTGAAGAGTGATCCGGCCTATCGCGCCGACCCCGCCTTCCGTGCGGCTTTGGAGGCCGCGATCGCCAAGGTCGAACGCGCTGTGTGGATCGGCAACGGCCTCGCGCTCCTCTACAACGGCTTGAGCTTCGCCAGCATCCTGTTCATGGCCGCCGCGGGGCTGGCGATCATTTTCGGACTGATGGGCGTGATCAACCTCGCACAGGGCGAGTTCATCATGGTCGGCGCCTATGCGGCCTATGCCGTGCAGGAGGCGTTCCGCCGTTTCGCTCCGGGCTTCCTCGACCTCTACCTCCTCGCGGCGATCCCCGTCGCCTTCCTCGCCGCCGCCATGGTGGGGATCGTCATCGAAGCGCTGATCCTGCGCCACCTCTATCGTCGACCGTTGATGAGCCTGCTCGCCACCTGGGCAGTGAGCCTGTTCCTCATCAATTTCGTGCGCGTGGTCTTCGGATCGCAGAACCTGCAATTCGCCATGCCGTCCTACGTGAGCGGCGGCGTGCCCCTCTATGCCGATTTCATCGTGACCTGGAACCGGCTCTTCGCCATCGCCTTCGCGGCGATCACCCTGGTGCTGACGCTCCTGATCCTGAAGCGCTCGCCGCTCGGCCTCGACATCCGTGCGGTGACGCAGAATCGCGACATGGCGGCCTGTCTCGGCATCCGCACCCGCCGGGTCGACCGCCTCGCCTTCGGCTTCGGCTCGGGACTGGCGGGGCTCGCCGGTGTGGCCCTCTGCCCGATCTACAGCGTCAATCCGGGCATGGGCGCGACCTTCATCGTCGACAGTTTCATGGTGGTGGTGCTCGGCGGCGTCGGTACCGTCATCGGCACCCTCGTGGCGGCCCTCGGCATCGGCGGGGCCAACGTCCTGATCGAGCCGTTCTACGGCGCGGTCGCCGCCAAGGTCATCGTGCTCGTGGGCATCATTCTCTTCCTCCAGCGCCGGCCCGAAGGGCTGTTCGCCGTCAGGCGTCGGCGATGAGCGAGGCCGTGGAACCCTCGCGGATGACACGATCTCGACCCATGCCGGCGTTCCGCTGGCTTCCTCCGGCTTTGAGGGGAGATCCCTTGCTGGCGGCGGTGATCGGTCTCGTCCTCGCCAGCGCGCTCGCAATCCTCCTGCTGCAACCCGCCCCCTACCTCGTCAACATGGTCGGCCAACTCGCGGCCTTCGCGATCCTCGCCGTTTCCCTCGATCTGGTCTGGGGCTATCTCGGCATTCTCAGCCTGGGGCATGGCCTATTTTTCGCCATCGGCGGCTATGTCTGCGCGATGCACCTGCTCTCCCACGCCTATGCCGTCACCGGCGTGGCGCCGGACCTGATGCAGTTCATGGGTTGGAAGACCCTGCCGCTCTATTGGTCCGGTCTCGCGAGCGCGCCGTATGCCTTGGTCGTGGCCCTGGTCCTGTCGGCCGCCATCGCTTTCCTGTTCGGCTATGCCTCGTTCCGCTCGCGGGTGAACGGCGTCTACTTCTCCATCATCAGTCAGGCCCTGGTCTATGTCGCCATGCTGCTGATGTTCCGGAACGATACCGGTCTCGGCGGGAATAACGGCATGACCGGATTCCTGCTCCTGTTCGGCTATCCCATCGGCGCGCCCGGCATGGTCACGGGTCTGGCCGTGGCGACGCTGCTGGCCCTAGCCCTGATCCTCGTGGGCACGCGTGCCCTTGTGGTCGGCCGTATCGGCCGGCGGATGCTGGCCTGCCGCGACGACGAGGCCCGCCTGCGCACCCTCGGCTACAGTACGACGCGCCTGAAGCTCGGGATCTGGTGCCTCTCCGCGACGATCGCCGCCATCGCCGGGATCCTCTACGTGCCTCAGGTCGGCATCATCAACCCGCGCGTGCTGAGCCCCGATCTGTCCATCGAGATCGCAGTCTGGGTCGCCATCGGCGGGATGGGAAGGCTCGGCGGCGCGGTGATCGGCGCCGTGGCGGTCAACGCCCTCAAGTTCTGGCTGAGCGCCGCGATGCCGGAGGCGTGGCCCTTCATCCTGTCGGGGCTCGTCCTCGTCGTGGTGCTGGGGCTGCCGAACGGCCTCCTCGACCTCGCGGCCCTGCGCCTGAAGCCGACCTGGTTGCAGCGCGGCGGGAGGCTCGGATGAGCGCCCTGACCATCGAGAACCTGAGCGTCGTGTTCGGGCGGTTCCGCGCCCTGGACGAGCTGTCGATGGCCATCGATCCCGGTGAGGTCCGGGCGGTGATCGGTCCGAACGGCGCCGGCAAGACCACCCTTCTCGACGCCATCACGGGCATCGCCAAACCGACCTCGGGCCGCATCATGCTCGGCGACGACCTCGACCTGACCCGCCGCTCGGAGGCCGAGATCGCCCGTGCGGGCGTGCGTCGCAAGTTCCAGAAGCCCAGCGTCTTTCCTGCCCTGACCGTGCGCGAAAACCTTGAGATCGGCTGTGGCCTCGACTGCCCGATCTCCGAGCGATCCGACCGCATCGCGGTATCCCTCGCCGAGACCGGGTTGGAGACGCGTGCGGACACCCTCGCCGGTTCCCTGGCGCACGGGGAGAAGCAATGGTTGGAGATCGGCATGGTCCTAGCTTCGCAGCCGAAGCTGGTCCTCCTCGACGAGCCGGTGGCAGGATTGTCCGATGCCGAGACTGCACGCACCGCCGATCTCATTCGATCCCTGCGCCGGCCCGACCGGGCCATCCTGGTGATCGAGCACGACATGGAATTCGTCGAGGCGATCGCCGACCGGGTGACCGTGCTGCACGAGGGCCGCACCCTGTTCGAGGGCGGAATGGCCGGCGCGCGCGCCGATTCACGGGTCATCGAGGTGTTCCTCGGCCGATGAGCGACGTGTCCCCCTCCCTGTCGCCGGTTCCGCTCGGCTTGTCCGTCACCGGCCTCGACCAGCATTACGGCAGCGCGCAAGTCCTGCGGAACGTCGACCTGTCCATCGAGCCGGGTTCCTGCCTGGCGTTGCTGGGCCGCAACGGCGCCGGCAAGACGACGCTGTTGCGCTGTCTTGCCGGCCTGATTCCGGTGAGCCGTGGCTGCATCATCCTCGGCGAGACCGACATCACCGACATGTCTCCCGACCGGCGGGCGCGGGCGGGCCTCGCCATCGTGCCGCAAGGGCGCGAGATCTTCGCCGACCTCACCGTGGCCGAGAACCTGCGTGTCGCCGCCCGGGCACATGGGCTGGACCGCACCGACGCCGTGGATGAAGCGGTCGCCTTGTTCCCGGCCCTGCGCGACCTGTGGAACCGGCCCGGCGGCAATCTTTCGGGCGGTCAGCAGCAGCAACTCGCCATTGCCCGCGCGCTGAGCACCCGCCCCCGTCTCATCCTCCTCGACGAGCCCACGGAAGGCATCCAACCCTCCATCGTCTCGGCGATCGAGACCGTGATCGAAGAGCTCAAAGGCCGGATCACCGTGCTCCTCGTGGAGCAATATCTCGAATTCGCGGTTCGCCTCGCCGATTCCTTCGTCGTGCTCTCGCGCGGCAACGTGGTCGAACGGGGCACGCGCGAGACCTTGAACCACGCCACCCTGTCCCGGCACATCGCTGTCTGACCAGCCGCCATCGGACCTTCGGAAGGATCCCTCATGTCGACGCATCACGAGATTCCCGCGACCCCCGACACGATGGTGCTCGGATATTTCGACGCCGCTCTGCCGCCGGTCCTGGAGGTCGAATCCGGCGACACCGTCACGCTCCATTCGTTTCCGGCCGGCGGCAAGGAATCGCTCCATCCCGATCCGGCCCGGGTGCCGGCCGATTACCTCGCCGCCCTCGATACCCTCGCCTCCGGCCCCGGGCCGCATTTCGTCACCGGTCCGGTCCATGTCCGCGGGGCGGAACCCGGCGACGTGCTCCAAGTCGACATCCTCGATCTGAAGTTCCGCATGGATTGGGGCTTCGTGGCGATCCTTCCGCTGCTCGGCACCCTGCCGGACGAGTTCACCGACTACGAGACGATCCATCCCGACATCGACGTCGCCCGCGGCGTCGCGATCCTGCCCTGGGGCGCCGAGTTGCCCCTCGATCCGTTCTTCGGAATCATGGGCACGGCGCCTCCCGCAGCCTGGGGAAGGGTCGGTTCTCCGGTTCCCCGCGCCTTCGGTGGGAACATGGACAACAAGGAACTCAAGGTCGGCACGTCGCTGTATCTGCCAGTCTTCAACCCGGGCGCGGGCTTCTATGCCGGCGACGGCCACGGCGTGCAGGGTGACGGCGAGGTCTGCATCACCGCTCTCGAGACCGGCCTATCGGGGACCTTTCGGCTGACCGTGCGCAAGGATCTCGGCTATGCGTGGCCGTTTGCCGAGACCCCGACCGATCTCATGACGATCGGCCTGCATGAAAGCCTCGACGAGGCCATGCGCCAGGCGGTACGCGAGATGGTCCGCCATGTCTGCGCACGCAGCAGCCTGACCCGCAATCAGGCCTACATGCTGTGCTCGCTCGCCGGGAACCTCCGGATCACGCAAACGGTCGACGGCAACAAGGGGGTGCACATGCTGCTGCCGAAGAGCGCCCTGGCAGGACCTGCCTGAGCCGGGACGCCCCCGGAGCTCATCGGACCGATCGGCCGGTCACTCGATACGAAATGCTCCGGACATGGGGTGGGTCGCGTCGCACTACCCGGGCGCTCGGACGGACTCAGGACGATGCCTGCCCGCAGGATGTGTTTGAAAAGACGGAACCCATCCC
The DNA here is from genome assembly GCF_054817925.1 of Methylobacterium sp. CM6247. Lineage (NCBI taxonomy): Bacteria > Pseudomonadati > Pseudomonadota > Alphaproteobacteria > Hyphomicrobiales > Methylobacteriaceae > Methylobacterium > Methylobacterium sp. CM6247. The sequence continues at coordinate 805,754 of NZ_JBTXKX010000003.1, read as the reverse complement.
GTCCTTCGCAGGACCGCAGACCAAGCCCTACCCTTCGACCACATCCGCCTTGTGGGGGCGAAGTTCCGGAGCGCCCTGGTCGATCTCGGCCTCGACCGGGGCCGTGCGGCTCTCCACACGGGTGCTGTCGACGAAGATGCGGGCTTCGCCCTCCTTCAGCCCGAGGCTGCGCAGGGCGTAGAGCGTCATGCCGAAGGCCAGTTCGCGCTCGGCCATGAGGACGAGGCCGACGCCCTGTTCCTCGAAATAGTGCCGCTCGCCATCGTTATGGGTGCGCACCAGCGTGTCGATGCCGGGATTGGCCTCGCGGGCGAGTTCGACGAGGCGGCGCGCCGTATGCGGCTCGGGCGATGCGATCACGATGAGCTTCGCCTGGCCGATATCGGCGGCTTCAAGGATACCCGGCGCCGTGGCGTCTCCGAACACCGCTTCGACACCGTCCTTGCGCAGGTCGAGGACGCGGCGGCGGTCGCGGTCGATCACCAGATAGGGAAGGTCCCAGGTGGCGAAGGCCTTGGCGATGGTGCTTCCGACACGGCCATAGCCGATGACGATGGCATGCCCGCGATGAGGCTTCGCCTCCTCCGTCACCGCCATCGCCGCAGCGCCGCGACGCTCGAACCGGGCCGCGAGTTCCGGCCGCTCGGCGAAGAAGCGCGTCGCCCGCTCCGCCAGGACGAAGAAGAGCGGGTTGAGCGTGATCGACAGGATCGCGCCGCCGAGGATGAGGTCGCGCCCTTCCGTCGGCAGGAGCTTCAGCGACAATCCGAGGCTGACGAGGATGAAGGAGAACTCGCCGATCTGCGCGAGACTGGCCGCGATGGTGAGCGCGGTGCCGATGGGATGCTTGAAGGCCAGCACGATGGCCACGGCGGCGAGCGATTTGCCGAGGAGGATGATGCCGAGGACGGCGAGCACCGAAAGCGGCTCTCGGAGGAGGATGCCCGGATCGAACAACATGCCCACGGAGACGAAGAACAGCACCGCGAACGCATCCTGCAGGGGCAGGGAATCGGCCGCCGCCTGATGGCTGAGGTCGGATTCGGCCAGCACCATGCCGGCGAAGAAGGCACCGAGCGCGAATGAGACCCCGAAGAGCTCCGCCGATCCGAAGGCGATGCCCAGCGCCAAAGCGAGGACCGCGAGGGTGAAGAGTTCGCGCGAGCCGGTGCGGGCCGCCTGATCAAGGAGCCAGGGCACGACGCGGCGTCCGCCCACCAGCATCACCAGGGCGAATACCGCGACCTTGGCCAGCGTCAGGGCCAGGGTGAGCCAGATGTTGCCGTCGGCGACATGGTGGGCCGCGCCGTCGCCGGTTCCCCCGAGGGATGGTGCGAGGGCGGGGAGCAGGACCAGGGCGAGGACCATCGCCAGATCCTCGACGATGAGCCACCCCACCGCGATGCGGCCCTTGTCGCTGTCGAGGAGCCGACGCTCCTCCAGGGCACGCAGCAGCACCACAGTGCTCGCCACCGAGAGGGCCAGGCCGAAGACGAGGCCCGCGCCGATGCCCCAGCCCCAGAGATGCGCCAGTAGCCCACCCATGGCGGTAGCGGCCACGATCTGCACGATCGCGCCCGGCAGGGCGATGGTGCGCACCGCCATCAGGTCTTTGATCGAGAAATGCAGGCCGACCCCGAACATCAGCAGGATCACGCCGATTTCGGCCAGCTGGCTGGCGAGCTGGCTGTTGCCGACGAAGCCGGGTGTGTACGGCCCAACCAGAACCCCGGCCAGGAGATAGCCGACCAGGGGAGGAAGCCGCAGCCGTTGGGCCAGCATCCCACAGGCGAAGGCCAGGACGAGACCGAGGGCGATGATGGCAATCAGCTCTGTCGCGTGCGGCACGGGGCTGTCGTGTCCTCGTTTGGAAGATTTCGCGAAAACGGTGAGGGCAACGGCTGCCAAGGGCAAGCGCCGAATGGCGCTAGATAACCGCAGACGGGTTGACAGTCCGTGCCTGAGAGCACGCACCGTGCCGGACAGCGCGTCTGCGGCTCACTCTCACCGACTTCGTCCGCTGAAAGACGGTCGGCGACCGTGCATGAAACTCTCTGGGCGGCGGAAGGTTGTCGCAGGGAATTGAATTCACTTTCCGATCTACAGGACGAACCGCCGATGGCCGAACCACATCATGACCCGGCGGGAGCGGGGGGCGCTGGGCAATCCGGCTCCACCCTGTGGACGCTGGGACTCGTGACCGCGCTTGTCGGTCTCGTCGTCCTGCCGCGGAAGGGCACGCGGCCATCCTCGTCCGGGTCATCGTCGGACAGGTCTCCCTCCGCCCCGCGCACGGGCGAGCCCTCCCCCTCCCATGAGGGAAGGGACGCCAAACACGTCGCCAGGACGGAGACCGAACGCGGGCGGCAGGCGTCGACACCGTCCGAAATCCCCGCCAAGGGCTGGAAGGATATCGGTCTTCGGGTTTTCCACGATATCGGCGAGAACAACCTCGTCTCGGTGGCCGCCGGCGTGACCTTCTACGTTCTGCTGGCGATCTTCCCCGCCATTGCCGCCCTGGTCGCCTGCTACGGTCTGGTGGCGGAGGTATCGACGATCAACGATCACCTGCAGAACCTCCAGGGCGTGATCCCGTCCGGTGCCCTCGACATCATCGGCGAACAGGTGAAGCGCATCGCTGAGAAGGGTGACACCACCCTGGGTCTCACTTTCTTCACCGGTCTCGCCCTGTCGATCTGGAGCGCCAATGGCGGGATGAAAGCGGTCTTCCAGGCCCTCAACATTGTCTACGAGGAGCGCGAGACCCGGAACTTCTTCTGGCTCAACCTGCGCTCGCTCACCTTCACGGCGGGTGCGCTGCTCTTCATCGTGCTGGCCCTGGTGGGCATCGTCGTGGTGCCGGCGGTGATCAACGTCGTCGGTCTCAGCGCGGAGGCCTGGTACATCTCGCTCCTGCGCTGGCCGGTGCTGCTGCTCGCGGTGCTGGCCGGACTCGCTGTGCTCTATCGCTATGGTCCGAGCCGCGACGCGCCGCGCTGGCGCTGGGTGACCTGGGGCAGCGCCATCGCGGGCGTGCTCTGGCTCGCGGGGTCGCTGGGCTTTTCTTGGTACGTCTCGAATTTCGGCAAGTACAACGAGACCTACGGCTCCCTCGGCGCGGTCGTGGGCTTCATGACCTGGATCTGGATCTCGACGACCATCGTCCTCGTCGGCGCCGAGATCAATGCGGAGATGGAGCACCAGACCGAGGCCGATACCACTATCGGACACGAGGAGCCCTTGGGAACTCGCGACGCCCGCATGGCGGATACGGTGGGCGCCGCGAGTTGAGTTCCGCTCAGCCCTTGTAGCTGATCCGGTAGATGATGCCGTGCTGGTCGTCGCCGAGGAAAAGGCTTCCATCCTTGGCGACCGCCAGACCGAAGGGGCGGGCGAAACGGGACCAGCCGCTCGGGCCGCCCTCGGTGAGGAAGCCCGACACGAAGGGGGTGATCGTCGTCGGGCGGCCCTTTTCGAAATGCACCCGTAGGACTTCGTAGCCGCTCGGCGGTTTGCGGTTCCAGGAACCGTGCATGGTGACGAAGGCATCGCCTTTGTACTCGGCCGGGAATTGCGCGCCGTCGTAGAAGGCGAATTGCATCGAGGAGGCGTGCGCCGTCCAAGTGAGAAGCGGCCGCTCGCTGTCCTTGTCCCACTGCTCCAGCGAGCTTTTCGGGACCTCACGGTAGAGGTTCTTGATCCCGGCACCGAAGATGTAGGGCCAGCCGTACTTCTTGCCCGGCTCGATCCGGTTCAGCTCCTCCGGCGTTGCGTCGTTTCCGAGCCAGTCGACGCCGTCGTCCCAGCCATAGAGGGCCTTCGTCCCGGGCTCCCAGGCGAAACCGATGGTGTTGCGCAGGCCCGAAGCGACGATCTCCCGGCCCGACCCATCCGGTTTCATCCGCACCATGGTGGCGTTCTCGGGGTTGCGCTCCTCGCATTCGTTGCAGGTGGAACCGAGGCTGGCATAGAGCCAACCGTCCGGCCCGAAGCCGATGGTGCGGTTCGGATGCTGGCCGGCATCGGGAAGGTCGGCGACGAGCCTCGTCTCGGGGCCGAGACGGCCATCGGCCTTCATCGGCGCGGAGAAGATCTCTTTCACCGTTACGTAGAACAGGGTGCCGTCATGGATGGCGAGCCCGTGCACATCCGGCTTCTTCAGGACGACCTGGCGCTTGGCCGCGTCGGTCGCATCGATCCGGGTGACCGTGCCGGCGTCGCGGTCGCTGACATACAGCGCCCCGTCCGGCGCCACGACGATGACGCGCGGCGCGCCGAGATCGCGGGCGAAGGCCTCGATCTTGAACCCTGCGGGGAGTTTCAGAGCGGCGATCCGCTCCGGTGTCGCCTCCAGCGGCGCGGCCTTCACCACATGGGCCTCGATCGTCGCCGTGCCGGGGTTCTGCAGCGCCTGGGCAAAGGCCGGGAGCGGGGCGGCGGAGAGGACGAGGGTCAGGGCGAGGCAGGTCGAGCGGCGGACCGGGATCATGCGGTGGGAATCCGAAACTGTGGAGGACGAGGCTAAAACGCGGTCTTGGAATCCGCCGTTCCGGCACGCGACACTTCCACCCGTTCTGTCGAACGACCGCTCCGCTGCCACTTCAGTAAGTCATGGTCTTGAGCTAACGTGGCGGAATGGATTCTCGGACGGCCATCGACATTCTTCGCGCCCATGAGGGGGAGTTGCAGCGGCGCGGAGTCCGGCATGCGGCCCTGTTCGGTTCGGTCGCCCGGGGGGATACTCATCCCGGTAGCGATGTCGACATCCTCATCGACCTCGACGAGGGCATAAGCCTCGACGTCTACGGCTATGTCGGCCTCTGCAACTTCATCCACGATCTGTTTCCGGTGGCGGTCGATGTGGCGAACCGTAGAACCCTGAAGGAGCGTGTCCGGGCACGGGTGGAACGGGATGCCATCCCTGCCTTCTGAACGCGAGCGTGAGGCTTGCGAGGACATCATCGCGAATGCCGAGGCCGCTCTCGACTTCACGGCCGGGATGACCTTCGCGGCTTTCGAAGCCGACCAGCGAACGAACTATGCCGTCGTCCGCTGCCTCGAGATCATCTCCGAAGCGAGCAGGCGGCTCAGCGCGGAAACCAAGGCGCGGCATCCCCAAATACCCTGGCGCGATGTCGCCGATGCCGGCAACTTCTATCGGCACGCCTATCACCGGCTGGCGCTGGACATCGTCTGGAAGACCGTCCACGACCAGTTGACCGAGATCATCGAGGCCTGCCGCGCCGAACTGTGCAGGCCGCCAGCCCCGTGAGAGCGGGCGACCTGAAGCATCCTTCGCGAGACATTGCCGCCAGATGACGACCAGTGCTTCCGCCCCCGTCGGCCCCGGCGATCAGATCATTCTGGTGGACGGATCGTCGTTCATTTTCCGGGCCTACTTCCAGTCGATCAACCAAGACCAGAAGTACAACACTCGGCCCTCGGATGGGCTGCCCACGGGGGCGGTCCGGCTGTTCTGCACCAAGATTGCCCAGTTCGTTCAGGACGGGGCAGCGGGGATCAAGCCGACGCATCTGGCCATCGTGTTCGATAAGTCCGAGGGCTCGTTCCGCAAGGAGCTCTTCCCCGACTACAAGGGCCACCGCCCCGACGCGCCGGACGACCTCAAGCGCCAGATGCCGCTGATGCGCGAGGCCGTGCGCGCCTTCGGCCTCCAACCCATCGAGCTGGAGCGCTACGAGGCCGACGACCTCATCGCCACCTATTCGCGCCAGGCCGAGGCGCGCGGGGCCGGCGTCATCATCGTCTCCTCAGACAAGGACCTGATGCAGCTGGTGGGGCCGCTGGTGCGGTTCTACGATTTCGAATCCGGCGTGAAGGGCAAGCCCGGGCATAGGCCCGAGCGCAACCTCGACCTCGACGCCATCATCGCCAAATGGGAAGGCCTGCAGCCGAACCAGATCGGCGACGCCCTGGCGCTCATCGGCGACACGTCCGACAACGTACCCGGCGTGCCCGGCATCGGCCTCAAGACGGCCGCCGCCCTGATCAAGGAATACGGCAGCCTCGACGCGCTGTTGGAACGAGCGGGCGAGATCAAGCAGCCCAAGCGCCGCGAGACCCTTCTTGCCAGTATCGACCAGGCGAAGCTCTCTCGGAGGCTGGTGGCGCTGGAAGAGAACGTGCCACTCCCCATCGCCCTCGACGACCTGCGCCTGCCAGCGCCCGACCCCGAGAGGCTCGTCGGCTTCCTCAAGGCGATGGAGTTCAACACCCTGACCCGCCGCATCGCCTCGATGCTGCATGTGGACCCCGAGAAGGTGAAGCCCGATCCGGCCCTGCTGCCGGGGTCGGACGGCGCCGACGCGCCCCCGTTCGAGGCGACGGCACAAGGCGGCGAGGTCGATCCCTTTGCCGACCTGAACCTGCCGGAAGGCGAAGCGAAGCCGCGCGGCCCCTCAGAACCGACGCCCTCCGGCCTCGTTGCCCTGCGCGCGGCCGAGGCGACGAACCCCATCGACACGACGGGTTACGAGACCATCACCAGCCTCGGCCAATTGGAGGCCTGGATCGCCGAGGCACGCGAGGCCGGAGTGGTGGCGGTGGATACCGAGACCGACTCCCTCGACGCGAACAACGCCAACCTCGTCGGCGTCTCCCTGGCGGTGGCGCCGGGGCGGGCGGCCTACATCCCCCTCGCCCATCTGGAACCGGTGGCTGCATCCGAGGCGAGCGACCTGTTCGGCGATGCCAAGGCGGCCACGGGGCAGTTCAGCCCGGTCGGCGGCCAGATCCCGATCGATGCCGCCCTGACGGCGCTGAAGCCGCTCCTCGAAGATCCGGGCGTCCTGAAGGTCGGCCAGAACATCAAGTACGACTGGCTGGTGTTCCGGCGTCAGAGTGTCACCATCGAGATCGCGCCGTTCGATGACACGATGCTGATCTCCTACGTGCTCGATGCCGGCAAGGGCGGGCACGGTATGGACGAACTCGCCCGTCGCCATCTCGGCCATCAGCCGATCACCTTCTCGGACGTGGCCGGCACCGGCAAGGCGAAGGTCACCTTCGACAGGGTGCCCCTGGACAAGGCCACCGCCTACGCCGCCGAGGATGCGGACGTGACCCTGCGCCTGTGGCGGATGATGAAGCCGCGGCTCGTCGCCGAGCGCCGGGTGACGGTCTACGAGACCCTGGAACGCCCCCTCATCCCGGTCATCGCCCGGATGGAAGCGGCGGGAATCCGCGTCGACCGCAACATGCTGAGCCGGCTCTCCGGGGATTTCTCGCAGATCCTCGTGCGGCTGGAGGAGGAGATCCAGGAGGATGCCGGCGAGCGCTTCCAGGTCTCGTCGCCGAAGCAGATCGGCGACATCCTGTTCGGCAAGATGGGACTGCCCGGCGCGAAGAAGACGCCGTCCGGCCAGTGGGCGACGCCCGCCACCCTGCTGGAGGAACTGGCTCAGGCCGGGCACGAACTGCCCAAAAAGATCTTGGAATGGCGCCAGCTCGCCAAGCTGAAATCCACCTACACGGATTCGCTGCAGCAGCATGCCGACCGCGAGACGGACCGGGTCCACACCTCGTTCTCCCTGGCGGCCACCACCACCGGCCGGCTCTCCTCCTCGGAGCCGAACCTGCAGAACATCCCGATCCGCACCGAGGAGGGCCGGCGCATCCGCCGTGCCTTCGTGGCGCCGGAGGGCAGGAAGCTGATCTCGGCCGATTACAGCCAGATCGAACTGCGCATCCTCGCCCACATTGCCGATATCCCGCAGCTGCGCCAGGCCTTCGAGGACGGCGTCGACATCCACGCGGCCACCGCCAGCGCCATGTTCGGCGTGCCCTTGAAGGACATGACCTCGGACCTGCGCCGGCGCGCCAAGACGATCAATTTCGGCATCATCTACGGCATCTCGGCTTTTGGGTTGGCCGACCGCCTCGGCATCGGCCGCGAGGAGGCCTCGGCCTTCATCAAGCAGTATTTCGAGCGCTTCCCCGGGATCCGCGCCTATATCGACGACACCAAGAAGCTCTGCCGGGATCTCGGCTACGTCACCACCCTGTTCGGCCGCGTCTGCCACTATCCGCAGATCCGCTCGAACAACCCGAACGAGCGGGCGAGCGTGGAGCGCCAGGCGATCAACGCCCCGATCCAGGGCTCCGCCGCCGACATCATCCGCCGGGCCATGGTCCGGATGGAGCAGGCGCTGCGGGCGGAAAAACTCAACGTGACCATGCTGCTGCAGGTGCACGACGAATTGGTGTTCGAAGCACCCGAGGACGAGGTGGAGAAGGCGCTCCCCGTGATCCGCCGGGTGATGGTCGAAGCGCCGGCGCCCGCGCTGACCTTACGCGTGCCGTTGGTGGTGGAGGCGCAGGCGGCGGGGAACTGGGAGGAGGCGCATTGAACGTTGTGCTGCTCTCTCACCTTATTCCAAGGCGGAGCACTCCAGTTCGTGCGGTGGATTCTGGGACTCTCCTTCTAGGCCGCTTCGCGGTGCCTCAGGACGAGGTGATCGGGTAGGAGGGCGAACGATAGCCATGTCACAAATAGGTGAAGCATGCCGCACCGCACCACAGCCATGCCCTCCAAGCAGGAACCGCCACGTTAACGAAACGTTCACGCCGGACGAAACGGTCTTTCAACCAAACGCCGTAAAGGCGTGTGAGGACAACCTCCGCCATGATCAACACCAAGCTTCTCGCCGCCCTCGGCTTCACCGTCGCGGCGATCACGACCCCGGCGCTCGCGCAGGAGCCCCTCGGTATCCGCGTCGCGCCCCAGTTCGACGCCAACGCCCCCGAGGCCCGCGACACTTCCTCGTTCCGCGCCGCCGCCCTGCGCTCGGATGCTGTCAGCATCGAGTCGAGCCGCATCGCCCTCGAGCGCTCGCGCAACCCGAACGTCCGCAACTACGCCAAGAACGTGCTGGTCGAGCGTGAGGCCACCACCAAGGCGCTTCTGCCCGAGGGCACCTCGCTGACCGCCGGCGGCACCGTCGTCTCCGACAGCCAGCCCTTCGAGACCCGCTTCGACAATCCGGTCGGCGTCGTCCTCGCCCCGGTGACGATCTCGGCCACCATCGCGTCACGGATCGTCGGCGGCGTGCTCGGCGGCGTCGGCCTCGTCGACAACACCCCCGGTGAGCCCGGCCGTCGCGTCGCCATCGGCCCGGACGGTCAGGCCCGGATCGACCGCCTGAAGAACGCCCGCACTGGCCGTGAATTCGACCGTACCTTCGTGCAGCAGCAGGCCCGTTCGGATGCCCGCACCCTCGGCCTCTACGAGTCCTACTCGCGCAACGGCGACAACGCCCAGGGCCGCGAATTCGCGAACCAGGCGCTGCCCTACATCGCCAACCAGCACGGCCACTCGGCCGTCCTCGCCGACCGTATCGGCGGCTGAGCCATCGCCCCGTGAAACAGGAAAGGGCCGCCCGGTGGGGCGGCCCTTTTCGTTTGCGCCCAATCCACCCTCTCCCCTCTGCGGGAGAGGGTGCCTGCGGAGCAGGCGGGAGAGGGGGCGACCTCTCCGGAGATGGCGCTCCCCTCTCCCGACCCGCTTCGCGGGCCACCCTCCCCCGCATAGGGGGGAGGGAAAGCGTTCTGTCACACCGTCCGCTGGCCGACCTCGTCCTCGGGACGCGTACCCCGGCGTCGGCGGGCGCCGCGCTCCAGGAGCGACCGGCCGATGGCACGGAACGGCGCGGTGAGGCGGCGGGCATCGTCGGCGCGTTCCATGAAACGCTCGCCGTTGCGGATCTCCTTGTCGAGGCGGGCCATGGTGCGGGCGAGGGCCGGGTCGTCATCGTCGAGCCACACCTCGACGGTGCGGGCGAAGGCGATGACCACGCCCTGCAGCTTCAGCCGGCCCAGAGGCCCCTCGGTGTTGATGCCGGCCGCAGCCAGCATGAAGCGGTGCGAGTTCAGCGCCACGCCGTTCAGCGCGACGAGGGAGAGCGGATCGCCGCGCAGGGCGTAGGAGATCCGGCGCAGGGCGTCCTTGTAGGGGGTCATCGCATCGAGGCGGCGCATCAGCACGTCGAACAGACGCTCGCGGGTGGGCTCCTCGGCGAGGTCGGAGGAATCGCCTTCCAGCACCTTGTGGTCGATGATCCGCGAAAGGCCACCGAGCACTGCGCCCTTGGAGGGGAACAGGTCGCGGAATTCGGCGAGGGACAGGCCGGCCTCGCGGGCGATGTCGCCGATTTCGATGTCGTTCCAGGGCTGGACGGCGGCGAGCCGCATCAGCGCCTCGACGGCAGCCTCACGCGGGGAGTGCTGCGGGGCGGCGACGGCGATGTCGGTCCCAGCGGTCTCGTTGCCGCCGGTCTCATTACCGCCCTCGGGCTTCGCACCTGTGGTGTTTGCCATGGTCGTTCGATCCTCGTGTCTGTTCCCTATCATGTAGGTTGTGCAGGCGGATCGGTTAGGGGGTGGCTCAGCCCGAGAGCTCGCCTGCCCGCAGCTTCGCGGCGGCGACCGCCTCGCGCATCAGGTCCGGCACGCCGCCCTCGCGCATCAGCACGGAGAGGGCTGCCGCGGTGGTGCCGCCAGGTGACGTCACGTCGCGCCTCAGCTGTCCCGCATCGTGAGGGCTGGTGGACAGGAGCGCCCCGGCCCCTGACACCGTGGCGCGGGCAAGCCGCGCAGCCATGTCGGCCGGCAGCCCAGCCGCCACACCCGCCTCGGCCATCGCCTCCGCCAGGAGGAAAACATAGGCCGGGCCGGAACCGGATAAAGCCGTCAGCGTGTCGATCAGCGCCTCGTCGTCGAGCCATTCCACGCCCCCGACAGCCTTGAGCAAGGCATCGGCATGGTTGCGCTGATCCGGGGAGACGTTGGCATTCGCCACCGCGCCGGTGACCCCGCGGCCGATGCTCGCCGGAAGGTTCGGCATCGCCCGGACAATAGCGCGCGCGGAGGGTAGGCGGCCCTGCAGGTCGCCGATGGTCTTGCCCGCCAGGATAGAGACGACGAGCGTATGGGGTGCGATCATCCCATCGAGGAGGCCGGCCGCGCCCTCCAACCCCTGCGGCTTGATGGCGAGGATCAGCGCATCGTTGGCCGGGACGTCACTCGGGTTCAGGGCGATGCCATGGCTCTCGCAGAGCCGTACCATCTCGGGCGAGGCCTGCGGATCGACGACGCAGGTCCTGGCGGCATCGAGCCCGCCGGCGAGCCAGCCGGCCAGCATCGCGCCGCCCATCTTGCCCGCCCCCACCAGGGTGAGGGAGGCCGGCAGGGTGGAGGAAGACGGAATGCTCACGCCTCGCCTTCGGTCTCGAACAGGACCGCATCCAGGGATTCGCGGGCGGACTTGCCCGCCCAAAGCACGAACTGGAACGCCTGATAGTAGCGCTCGCAGGCATCCACGGCGGATTTCAGCATCATCGCGCACTGGCTCTGGGTCGGCGCGGCACCGTCGGTGAGCAGCAGAGAATGCCGGAACATCACCACGCTGTCGGTGGACCACAGGTCGAAATGACCGACCCAGAGCTGCTCGTTGACGAGGGAGATGAGGGTGAGGATCTCGGTGCGGCGGTGAGCCGGCACCTTCAGGTCGAAGGCGCTGGCCACATGGAGGGCCTCCACATCCTCGATCCAGGTGAAGGCGACGTGATAGTCGGACCAGCGGCCGGCCACGGCCACCGACATCTCGTCGGTTTCGGCCCGGTCGAAGATCCAATCGCGAAGGGAAGCGAGCCGCTCGACGATGTCGAGGGGGTGCTCGTTCCGGTCGAGGCCTTCGATGTGAAGTTGGGTCATAGCGGTCCAGCTAGGCGTCCCGAAAGGGGCGCCGATAATGGTGAACGACAATCAATCCCCTTCCGGATTTCCCATCCCCAAGCTGAATCCGCGCACAGGCAAGACACAGCGTGATCGAGGGGAAGCTTAAGGGTCGAAGGTCGGGTCCGGGGGCGAAGCGAATCAGTGCCTCACTCACTATAGACCGTGGCGGACTCGCGTTTCAAAGCGCTCCCGATGACCGGTGAACAGGAAAGCGGATTTCCACCGTTCCTTCCTGTGCACAAGCTTAGACCGGACTCGGGGCCCGCGAATCAGACCGATGTCGCTGGCGAAGGCGGCGGCTCCTGCGTGCCGAGCCGGCCCTCCAGCACGGCGACGCGGGCTGCGAGAGCATCGTTCTGGGTGCGGAGAGCCGAGACCAGATCGCGCAGCACGTCCACCTCTTCGCGGGTGGCGATGTCCATGTCGCGGATCAGCCGCTCGATCTGCGCCTTGAACACGGTCTCCGCCTCACGCTTCACGCCCTGCGCCGCACCGGCGGCATCGGTCATGAGTCGGGCGAAATCGTCGAACAAGCGGTTGGAGCCGCGGCCCGCGCCGTCCTTAGAGCCTTGCATCGTCGTCTCCCGAGATCGAGGCCCGCGTCGGACATCGCGCCGGCACCTGAGGTAAGCAGATAAGAATCGAAGGCGTGCGAGGCAATCCGAAGGCAAGGCGCACGGCCGAGGAATTCGCGGTCCGGCCCGCCAAAACCACGTTCGATCCGCCACGATGGGACCGCAAACCGGTCGCCATGGTCACCGCCGATTCGACGGACCGGCAAGGATGCGCATGGTCACCCGACGCGATTATACCTTCTATACCTTCGGCACAGCCGCCTGGGCAGCGGGACATCTTCTCGCCGGGGGGAGACCGGCGCTCGCCGCGGCTTCGTTTCCGGAGAATCTTGCCGACAGGTTCGCGCAGATCGAGGCGACGAGCGGCGGACGGCTCGGGATCGGTCTTCTCGATACCGGCAGTGGCACCCAGGCGGCGCATCGCGGGACGGAGCGCTTCCCGATGTGCAGTACGTTCAAGGTTCTCGCGGCCGGTGCTGTGCTGGCGCGGATCGACCAGGGCGAGGACAGTCTCGACCGGCGGCTGCGTTACGCGGCGAGCGTGGTCGTGCCCTACTCGCCCATGAGCGGACCGAGGGCGGATGGCGAGGGCATGACCCTCGCCGAACTCTGCGAGGCCGCCGTTACGCTCAGCGACAACACTGCCGCCAACCTGCTCCTCGGGACGATGGGTGGCCCGGCCGGACTCACCGCCCAGATCCGCGCGTTCGGCGACGCGACGACACGCCTCGACCGTACCGAGCCGGATCTGAACGAGGCCGTGCCCGGCGACCCGCGTGACACCACCACGCCGCTGGCCATGGCCGAGACGCTCCGGCGCCTCGTCCTCGCGGACGCGCTCTCGCCCGCCTCGCGCGCCCTCCTCACCGCCTGGCTCGTGGGTTGCCGCACCGGCGATGCGCGGCTACGCGCCGGCCTGCCGAAGGAGTGGCGCATCGGCGACAAGACCGGATCCGGCGAGAACGACACGGCCAACGACATTGCCGTGATCTGGCCGCCGCGCCGGGCTCCCCTCGTCCTGACGGTCTACCTGACCGGGGCGAAGACATCGCCGGAGGCGCGCAGCGCCACCATCGCCTCGGTGGCCAGGGCCGTCGCCGCCGCCGCTGCGGAACGAGATGGCGGTTGACGCGCACCGATCCGTGTAAGCGTCCCTTAAGTGGTTGTCTGCCAAGGCTTAACCGACAAGCGGTGGCACCGAGACGAGGGCTCCGGCGCCGCTTTACCAGCGTGTCGGAGGGGTGAATGATGATCGAGGGCCTCAAGCACCGCATCCGCGCCGCGGGACGCCGGCCCCGATCGCTCAATGAGGCAACGCTTGCCGCACTTGCTTTTGGGATCGCCGCCTTGAGCACGTCCGCCAACCCCGCCTCCGCCGACGAGCGACCGCATTACGACGGCTTCCGTCAGGGCACGTATCTCTCCTACCTCAACGCGGGGGAGGATGGCGCCGAGATCACGCGCTCGCCGCGCCTCGGCCTGTCCTTCGGGGATGAGGTGCGCCCGGTCCTGATGGATACCGGCTCCACCGGCATCGTCGTCTCGGCGAGCCGGATCCCCGGCTTCGAGACGATGCCGTCGCGGCCCGGACGGCTCACCTACAGCAGTTCCGGGCGGATCATGATCGGACGCTGGGTGACGCTGCCTGTCACGCTCGTCGGCGGCAACGGGGCCAGCGTGACTACCTCACCGCTCCCCGTCCTGGCGGTCACCGAGATCGCGTGCACGAACAACGCCCGCGCCTGCACGCCGGAGACGATGCCGGGCCACGTGGCCATGTTGGGCATCGGCTTCGGACGGGAGGGCGATGCGCAGAGCCAGAGCACGCCCGACACCAACCCGCTCCTCAACCTCGCCCCTGACGGCAGGAGCCCCGCACGGCGCGGCTACGTGGTGACGCGGGACGGCATCCATGCGGGTCTCACCGGAGCCAATACGCGCGGCGACATCCGCTTCGTGAAGCTCGATCCCCACCCCGACATTCCCGGCGAATGGCAGGGCGTCCCCGTCTGCGTCACGGTGAACGGCCAGGCACCCGGCGCCTGCGGCCGGGCGCTCGTCGATACGGGCGTGTCGGTGATGTACCTGACCTTGCCGACAGGGGCTGTGGACGGTGCCGTCACTTCCGATGACGACGGCCGGAGCCAGTTCCTGCCCGGTACCCGCCTCGGCTTCACCTTCCCCGGACGGGGCTCCGAACCGGCGGCGGCCTACGACATCGTCATCGGCGACGCGTCCCCGCTCTCGCCGGGCAAAGTGACCCTCAACACCCGACGCCCGGAGCCCTTCGTCAATACCGGCCTGCGCTTCCTCAATGGCTTCGACGTGCTTTATGACGCAGATGGCGGCTATTTCGGGTTTCGCAGGCGGTAGAGCATAGTCGACGCAAGCGTCTTTGCGATGACATTTGCCGAATGTGTCCCGGATACCGGACCGAAACAGACGTTTACAATTCTGATCTCGCTATCCCCTTCGAATCCCTCCGCCGAGGCGTCATAAATGGCCACCGGATGGACGAGACATGACGCAGACGAATTCCGCCACGCCCCATATCCTCGTGGTCGAGGACGACCGCGAGATCAGCGCCCTGGTGGCGCGCTACCTCCGCGCCAACGAATGCCGGGTGAGCCTCGCAGGGGACGGGCGCGAGATGGACAAGGCGCTGGCGGATGCGCGCGTCGACCTCATCGTGCTCGACCTGATGCTGCCGGGCGAGGACGGGTTGAGCCTGTGCCGGCGCCTGCGCGCGGGGTCCTCGATCCCGATCCTGATGCTCACCGCCAAGGCCGAGGAGATCGACCGGATCGTCGGGCTCGAGATCGGCGCGGACGATTACCTCGCCAAACCGTTCAACCCGCGCGAGCTTCTCGCCCGCATCCGCGCGATCCTGCGGCGGGGCGCGAGCGCCGAGGCTGCCGGCGACGATGGCGTCCGCCGGCTGCGCTTCCTCGACTGGACCCTCGACGTGTCCCTGCGTCAGCTCCTCAGCCCGGACGACGCCCGCATCACCATCACGGGGGCGGAATTCGACCTGCTGCACGTGCTCTGCCTGAGACCCGGCCGGGTGCTCTCGCGTGACCAGCTCCTCGACCTGACCCAGGGACGGGCGGCCGGCCCATACGAGCGGAGCATCGACGTTCTCATCAGCCGCATCCGCCAGAAGATCGAGGCCGACCCTCGCAACCCGGAGATCATCCGTACCATCCGCTCGGGCGGCTACCTGTTCACCCCGGCGGTGACGCGATCATGAGCGCAACTACGAAGGGCCGGTGGGGGCGCCTTCTCGGCTTTCCGCCCCGCAGTATCGCCGGCCAGATCGCGATGCTCAGCGTGGCCGCCATCGTCGTCAGCCATGCGGTGGCGACCCTGGCCTTCCTGATGCTGCGCGAACCCTGGAACCCGGACAACCATCCGGGCGTCGCCGCGACACGGCTGGCCACCATCGTTCGCCTGCTCGATGCCGCTCCGCCGGGGGATCGGCCGCGCCTGCTGCAGGATGCGGCACGCAGCCTGCCCGGCCTGCAGCTCGAAGCGGCCCCGGCCCCGCCGGAAACTGCCGCCCCCGGCACTCGGGACGGGCAGGCCGACCATCCCATAGTCCAGCGCATGCGCGACGGGTTCGGACGGCCCCTCACGATCACCGATCTCTCGTCTCCGGGGAAAGTGCCGGAGACGGCCAGTGGCATCCGGATCGGCATCACGACGCCGTCCGGTGCGAGCCTGCGCGCGACCCTGCCGGATGACGTCCGGTCTCCGTTCGGCCCCGGCCCGATCATCTTCACCTTCGTCCTTCTCGGCATCACCCTGTCGCTCATGTCGATCTGGGCGACGCGGGCCTTGACCGCTCCGCTGGCGAAACTCGCCGAGGCCGCCGATGCCTTCGGCACGGGCATGAACCTCGTGGCGCTGCCCCGGAACGGGCCGAAGGAGGTGATGGCCGTGTCCCGCGCCCTCGACACGATGCGCGGCCGCGTCCGCCGCCTGATCGACGATCGAACTCAGATGCTGGCGGCAATCAGCCACGATCTGCGCACCCCGATCACCCGTTTGCGGCTGCGGGCCGAATTCATCGAGGACGATCACGCACGCACCATGACCCTGCGCGACCTCGATCAGATGAACGGGCTGGTGGACGCCGCCCTGTCCTTCGTCCGGGACGGGCAGGCCGGGGGCACCCAGACTCTCGTCGACCTCGCTTCCCTGGTCCAGACCGTGTGCGACGGCTTCGCCGATGTTGGTGCGGACGTGCGTGTGGAACAGACGCGGCACGTCCTCGTGCGCGGCCGGGCGGACGAGCTCCAGCGGGCCATCGTCAACCTCGTCGATAATGCGGTGAAGTATGGCGGCGCGGCGCGGCTGACGATGCACCCGTCGGATCAGGGCGTGGCTCTCGAAGTGTCCGATGACGGTCCCGGCATTCCGGAGGCCGAGCGCGACGCCATGGTGCAGCCTTTCGTACGCGGAGACCGGGCCCGGAATCTCAACGAAGCCAGCGGCTTCGGCCTCGGTCTGTCGATCGTTCTCGCCATCGTGGAGGGGCATGGTGGCCGGCTGACCCTGTCGAACAAGCCCCCCCACGGCCTCGTGGCCCGTATCGACCTGCCCCTCGCCGTCGCTCAGGGAGGGCAGCTGCGCGCGTCTCCATCAACGAACCCTGGGACCGTCGCCCCGGTCATTTCCTGATTTTGGCATTCGACTGTTTCGGAACGTGGGTTCGAAACATCGCGAAACTCTTGTGCCGGGCGCGGGAAAGGTCCGCTTAACCCTGGGTGTCGCTCTCTCGACACCCGTCGCGAGCTCCCCGCGACGGCATTCGACCGAGGCGACCGCGCCATGACATCTGTCAGTTCCACTCAGACCTCCGCCACGTTCCAGGCCCAGCGTCCGCCGCCGTCCAGAGGCAATCCGGTCGCGCAGGCCATCGCCAGCGAGGTCTCCACCGGCGGCATCAGCGCCACCGACGGCACCGCTCTCACCGACGCCCTCGATTCCATCGATTCGAGCCTCAAGAGCGAGAGCTCCAACGCGACCGGCAGAACGAGCACACGCCTCGACCCGTCGCAGATCGAGGACACGATCGGCAGCCTCATCGAGGATCAGGTCTCCAGCGGCGACCTCACCACCGATCAGGCCGAGACCCTGAAGACGCTGTTCGAAGCCAACGCGTCGGGCAGGGGAGGAGTTGGGGACGCAGGTGGCGCGGGCGCTCGACCGGCCGGCCCGCCGCCATCCGAGGTTGAGGCACAAAGCGCGTCATCCTCGACAGACATGTCGGCCGGCGTCAGCGAGCTTCTCGACAGCTTCATGACGACGCTCCAGGAATCGCAGACGAGTGCGTCCGGTTACGCCGCCTCCGGTGCCAAGGCGTCCGGCGCGAGCGCCAGCGCCCTGTTGTTCGACTTCAACACGTAAGGGCGGTCCCGCCCGGTGCCCAGCATCCACGCCCAGGCACCGGGGGGGCTACACGCCGGGGGCCGCCCTTAGAACTCCATGTCGAGTTCTTCGATCTCGTTGGGTTCGGCGGCCGCCGCCTCGCTCCATTCCACCATCAGGGGCCAGGCGAGGATGGTGTCGCGATAGGCCGCGACGTTGCGGGGCAGCGAGACGTCGTAGGTCTGGAACCGCGTACAGACCGGCGCGAACATGGCGTCGGCGAGGCTCGGACGCGTGCCGAACAGGAACGGACCGCCGTAGCGCGCCAGGCAATCCTCGACGATGGTGATGACGCGCTCGATATCGCCCCTGGCTCCGTTGAAGATCTTGAAATTGGTGTGGCGGGCCTTGAGGTTCATCGGCAGGGCCGAGCGCAGGTTGATGAACCCTCCATGCATCTCGCCCGAGATCGAACGGCAGCGCGCCCGCGCCACCGGATCCTTCGGCAGGAAGCCTGCATCGGGGTAGGTCTCGTTGAGATACTGGGAGAGGGCCAGGGTATCCCAGACCTCGATCTCGCCATGGACGAGGCGGGGCACGAGGAAGGACGGGGACAGGTGTAGAAGCTCGGCCCGTGAGGATTCGTCGTCACCGGACAGGACCTCGACCTCGAAATCGAGCCCGGCCATGCGGCAGACCAGCCATCCCCGGAGCGACCAGGATGAGTAGTTTCGGCTCGAAATCGTGAGCGTGGCGACTGGCATGTCCATCCCCTGTCTTCTCATCCCCGACCGTCCATAAGGTTTTCGGCCCGAGCTGTGCAGGGGGCATCCAAGTCTCGTGCCGCATCGAACCGGCCTTCTCCGAAGGAGAAAAACCTTTCCTGTCTCGTCGATGGGACAGTGATGCATTCTCACAACATTTATTACAGATCGTACCTGCAGCCGATTGCGTTGCGCGCAACCGTGGCTCAGCCTAGCGGGCTGTGACGACCGTCGGAGGCGATCCCGGCGGTTGAGCACAACGAAGCGAATGACCCGCTATCCGATCGTTCGCGCAGGAGTTCGAGCGTCATGCTCTACGATGCCTTCGAAGTGCAGTCCGACCTTGCCCAGCGCACGCGCTCCTGGGGGAAGCTCGTCCACGACGCCGTATCGCCCTGGGTCGGGTCGCGAAACGCGGCGCCGATGAACTGGTGGTCGGCCGGCGCCCGGATGATGATGCGCGCGGGCCTGACCTTCGCCCGCCCCGCCTTCGGCATCGACAGCGTCCGGGTCGGCAACCGCGAAGTGTCGGTGAGCGAGGAGGCGACGTTCTCGACCCCGTTCGGGACGCTTCTGCGCTTCAGGAAGGACATCGATTCCGAGCAGCCCAAGGTGCTCGTCGTCGCGCCGCTCTCGGGCCATTTCGCCACGTTGCTGCGCGGCACGGTGCGCACCCTGCTGGCCGACCACGACGTCTACATCACCGATTGGCATAATGCCCGCGACGTGCCGCTCGCCGACGGTCCGTTCGGGTTCGACGATTACGTGGATCACCTGGTGCAGTTCCTCGGCGTGATGGGCGAGGGCTCGCATGTCGTGGCGGTCTGTCAGCCGGCGGTCCAGGCGCTCGCCGCCGCCGCCGTCATGGCCCAGTCGAAAGACATCGCGCATCCGCGCAGCATGACGCTCATGGCCGGGCCGGTGGATTGCCGCATCTGCCCGACCTCGGTGAACAAGCTCGCCACCTCGAAGCCGATCGCGTGGTTCGAAAAGAACCTCATCGCCACGGTGCCCCAGCGTCATGCGGGGGCCGGCCGTCGGGTCTATCCCGGCTTCATGCAGGTCTCGGCCTTCGTCTCGATGAATGCCAAGCGCCACCAGCAGAGCCATGCAGACCTGTTCTGGCATTTCGCCAACGGCGAGGCCGACAAGGCCAACCAGATCGAGACGTTCTACGACGAGTATTTTGCCGTCCTCGACCTCGCGGCCGAGTTCTACATCGAAACCGTCCAGACCGTGTTCCAGGATTACACCCTCGCCAAGAACGAACTGACCTATCGCGGAAATCCCATCGACATGCGGTCCATCCGCAAGACCGCGCTGATGACCGTGGAGGGCGAGCGCGACGATATCTGCGCCGTCGGGCAGACCATGGCGGCTCACGACCTGTGCGGCAGCCTCCCCCCGCACATGAAGAGCCACCACCTGCAGGCGGGCGTCGGCCATTACGGCGTCTTCACCGGCCGCAAGTGGGAGGGGCAGACCTACCCGCTCGTGCGCAACTTCATCCAATCGCACGCATGAGGATGCAGGTCCGGCTCAGGATTTAACCGAGAGCGGTTGGAACTCGTGTCCGCTTGGTGTATGAGCCTGCCCCAAGTGAGTTTTCAGCGTCGATTCGAGACCGTCACACACAGGTCCCTCCCTGGAGCGATCCAGGGTATGGGGCTATTGGCGGTTTGCCCTCGTCGGACAGGCGGGGGCGTTCGGAGAGGGCGCCGTCCGACAAACATACGTCTCTAAAGGATCAAGTCCGTTGCAGGTACTCGTTCGCGATAACAACGTCGACCAGGCACTCCGCGTTCTCAAGAAGAAGATGCAGCGCGAGGGCATCTTCCGCGAGATGAAGCAGCGCAAGGCCTACGAGAAGCCCTCCGTGCGCAAGGCTCGCGAGAAGGCCGAGGCCGTGCGCCGCGCCCGCAAGCAGGCCCGCAAGACCGCGATCCGTGAGGGCCTGATCGCCGCTCCGAAGCCGAAGCCCCGTTTCGGCGCCGGTGCGCCGCGTCGTCCGGGCGGTTCGCCTTTCGCTCCGAGCGCCGCTCCCTCGGCCAACGTCGCCTCGTAAGACCGACCGGCGGCCGATCCCGTATCGGCCCCGAACGCGGTTACTGGCGCTACCGTCCCATCTCTCAGAATGCCCGGGCGCCGATGCGTCCGGGCATTCTGTCGTTTCAGGCGATCCCCACGGCGGCGGAGGCGTGCTCGGCTTCCACCAGGACATCGAGGGCGCGCCAGGGCTTCTGCATGTAAATGGCCTGTTCGGGCAGGCGACCGGTGCTGCGCTCGTCGTAGCCCGAGGTCAGGACCATCCGAACATCGGGCCAGCGCTGCTCCACGGTCCGCGCCAGGGCGATGCCGTCCATGGCCCCGCCGAGGCGCACATCGGCGAACAGCAGGGCGACGTTCATCCCCTTGCGCTCGAGAACGCCGATGGCCGCCTCGGCGCTGTCACAGGCGATCACGTCGAGATCGGTTTCCTCGAGAATGGCTGCAGCGAGGTCGCGAACCGCTGCATCGTCCTCAACCACGAGGGCAACGGGGCCGTCGATCTGGGCTGGCGATACGGTGTCGGCGGTCGAGTGGATGGTATGATTCATGAGGTCTCCTTCTTGGAATGGGGGCGGGCGC
Source organism: Methylobacterium sp. CM6247 (assembly GCF_054817925.1). NCBI lineage: Bacteria > Pseudomonadati > Pseudomonadota > Alphaproteobacteria > Hyphomicrobiales > Methylobacteriaceae > Methylobacterium > Methylobacterium sp. CM6247. The sequence goes on along the minus strand of NZ_JBTXKX010000003.1, from coordinate 784,660 downwards.
GATCGCGGCCCCGCAGGGCGTCATGCGCCCGGTCGATGATTCGATTGTTCGAAGGCTGCGCCGCCTGGCCGGGATCGGCAAGGGTGCCGGCCGCCGCCACGGCCATGCGCCTCCCACACCATAAAAAGCGGAACCGCCTCAAAGCGGGCTTGGTGGCAGCCTAAGATCCGAGAATGCACGAAATCGAGCGTCTCTGCACATCGTCTACGCAGACGCACAAGGTTCGGGCATACCGCAACGCATTAACGATCTGTTCACCGCAAAAGATCGAATGTTACAGTTCAACGACCGTCAAGCTGGATCATGGAACGGTTTCTGTTTCCCGATCCGGGGAGGGGTGCCGAAACAGGGGGGTGTTGCTCAGTCATGTGCCGCTTTCTCGCCTATAGCGGTGATCCGGTCTTCCTGACCGATCTCGTCTGCGCGCCGACGCACTCGCTGGTGCATCAGTCGCTGCACGCCACCGAGGCGAAGACGGAGACCAACGGCGACGGTTTCGGCATCGGCTGGTACGGCGAACGGACCGATCCGGGCCAGTATCGCGACGTCTGCCCGGCCTGGTCGGACGAGAACCTCGTCAACCTCTGCCAGCAAGTCCGCGCGCGGATGTTCTTCGCCCATGTCCGCGCCTCGACCGGCACGGCCACCACGCGGGCGAACTGCCATCCCTTCGCCCATGGCCGGCACCTGTTCATGCATAACGGCCAGATCGGCGGTTATCACCGCATCAAGCGGCGGATCGAGGCCCTGATCCCGGACGCGCTCTACGAAGCGCGGCGCGGCACCACCGATTCCGAGGCGATCTTCCTCCTGGCCCTGGCCAACGGCCTCGCCGAAGACCCGATCGGCGCCATGGCCGAAACCCTTTCCACGGTCCGCGACCTGATGCAGGCGGCCGGAATCACCGAGGCCCTGCGCTTCACCTCCGTCGTCACCGACGGCGAGACCCTGACGGCCTATCGCTGGGCCTGCGACGGTCGCCCGCCGAGTCTCTATTACCGCCAGACCGAAACCGGCCTCGTAGTGGTCTCCGAGCCCATCGACGATTGCAAGGAGGGCTGGATCGTGATCCCGCGCGGCGGCACGCTGCAGGCGACGCGCGGCGGCACGGTGACGGTGAAGGGCGCCGACGAGACGCGGGTCCGCATCGCCGCCTGAGACCGCTCCCGAGGGTTGCGGCACGGAGGGTTGCGGCGCTGGCGCGAAGGGCGGACAACCCATGCTCCTTCGAGAGCGTGAGCCGCCGATGACCGACACGGACGTGACCCTTCACATCGCCGGGGCCTGGACGCCCGGCTCCGACGCGCGGACGATCCCCGTCCTCAACCCCGCTACCGGCGACGCCATTGGCACCGTGGCGGTGGCGACGCGCAACGATCTCGACCGTGCCCTGGAAGCCGCCCGTCGCGGATTCACCGAATGGCGCAGGGTCGCGGCCTTCGATCGCGCCAAGGTGATGCGGCGGGCCGCCGATCTGCTCCGTTCGCGCGTCGACGACATCGCCCGGACGATGACGCTGGAACAGGGCAAGCCGCTGGCCGAAGCGCGGGTGGAGACGCTTGCCGCCGCCGACGTCATCGACTGGTTCGCCGAGGAAGGGAAACGCGCCTACGGCCGCATCATCCCCGCCCGCGTGTCGGGCGTGACCCAGATGGTTCTGCGCGAGCCGGTGGGTCCCGTGGCCGCCTTCACGCCCTGGAACTTCCCGATCAACCAGGCCGTCCGCAAGCTCTCGGCGGCGCTCTGCGCCGGCTGCTCGGTGATCCTGAAGGGGCCGGAAGATACGCCAGCGAGCTGCGCCGAACTCGTCCGCGCCTTCCTCGATGCCGGGGTGCCGGGTGACGTGCTGTCCCTGGTCTTCGGCGATCCGGCCGAAATCTCGTCCTACCTGATCCCGCATCCGGTCATCGCCAAGATCTCGTTCACCGGCTCCACTCCGGTGGGCAAGGAGCTCGCGGCTTTGGCCGGGCGCCACATGAAGCGCATCACCATGGAACTCGGGGGCCACGCCCCCGCCCTGGTCTTCGCCGACGCGGATGTCGAGAAGGCCGTCTCGGTGCTCGGCGCCAACAAATTCCGCAATGCCGGGCAGGTCTGCGTCGCGCCGACCCGCTTCCTCATCCACGATTCCGTCTACGACCGCTTCGTCGAGGGGTTCGTGGCGCATGCACAGGGCATCAGGGTCGGCGACGGGCTCGATCCCGAGACCCAGATGGGACCGTTGATCCATGCCCGCCGGCGCGAGGCGATGGAATCCCTGGTGGCCGATGCCGTAGCGCAGGGCGCGGAGCTCCGCACCGGCGGCAAGCGCATCGGCAACCGCGGCCATTTCTTCGAACCGACCGTAATCACCGAGACCCCGCTCACTGCGCGGATCATGAACGAGGAGCCGTTCGGCCCCGTGGCCCTGGTCCAGCGCTTCTCCGACGACGAGGCGGCCTTCGCCGAGGCCAACCGGCTGCCCTATGGTCTCGCCGCCTACGCCTACACCCGCTCGGCCACCCGCGCGACGGAGATCGCCGCTCGGGTCGAGAGCGGCATGCTCGGCATCAACCATCACGGCCTCGCCTTCCCCGAAACCCCCTTCGGCGGCATCAAGGATTCCGGCTACGGCAGCGAGGGCGGCTCGGAGGCGATCGAGGCCTATCTGACGACGAAGTTCGTGAGCCAGGCGAGCGCCTGAGCGCCCGCATTCGGTGGGCTCGACAAGCAAAACGCTCCATGGGGCAGACCCCATGGAGCGCTGATGCACGCCTTTGCTCCGGCCCCGCTCACGGGAGCGGCCTTAGCGGGTCGCGGGGTCGACGATCTCGGCGACGATGCGCCGGGTCGCGGGAGCACGCGAGGTCAGGGACGGCGTGGTGGTCAGCTCGGAGGCCGGACGCACGGCGGCCGTGACGCGGGCCTGCTCCCGATAGAGCGTGGGGGTGACGGTGATGCGCTCGTCGGCGGTCGCGGTACCGACCAGGGTGGCGGAGGCGAGAGCCGCGAGGACAAGGCTACGAACGGTCATAATATTGATCCCTCTGATGTTTCGGGGCCGATGCCCCGTTTCGTGAGACCGATATATTTTGCGGCGCAACATTCATCAAACAGATAGCATCGATATCCGATATCGACCGTATCAATGCGATGCTTCCAATTGGACCGCGCGGCCGTTTACGTCTCCAGCCGTTTCGATCCGCAAACGTCGCTGGAAAGCATGAGACAGGATGGGATGTCTCACCCTGTCTCGTCATCGGCTGGGCTTGTCACTTCACCAAGGGTTTCAGACCTAAGTCCCGAAGCCGAGGCGCCTCGGATCGGCAGCCGGTGGACGCCGCCCTCCGCCAATGAGGTGGAGCTTCGACGTCGTTCTCAGCCCTGTCGTCAGTAGCGGGGGGCATCGACGCGTGCACCCCAGATATTGAGCGTGCGGATCGACGGCTTAGACGGAGCGTCCACGGTCTCTGCGCTCGCCTTGGCCGATGCGTAGGACCGCTTCGGCACGATGGAAGCGGTGTTCGGCGAGTTGGTGGCGGATGCGATCAAGGTCGCTTGGGTACCGGGGACGGTGAAGCGATGCCCCCAGGCGTCGAACGACCTCGCCGGCTCGGCCTTGGCAGGAACGATGGCGGCGACGACGAGTGTGAGGATGGCGCCGGTGATGAAGGTGGAGCGAGTGGTCATGATACGACGTCCTGTTCGGTGAGCGTTCGTCGGGGGAGGTTTCCGATGCCCCGACGCTTCGGCCCGTTGCAATAACGTTGATATAAACGTAGCGCCGCGGCCTGCGGTGCGCGTCCGCACATAGGTTGATATCAATCATATTTCGAGGAGGTCTCGTTTGGCAGGGGCTGTACAAAACCCGCAGGGCCATTATCTCGTTGGTATCAACACTCCAGGGAATTTCGTATGGCCGGACATCCGGTCCTCACTCCAAAGATCGCGGCCGGGGTCGAACAAGCCTGCTTCAGCTTCGCGGCTCAGAAGGCGGCACGCGCCATTGGCCGGCGCTATGACGCGGCGCTCCGCCCGACTGGTCTCTCGAACTGGCAGTTTACGCTGCTGATGATGCTCGTCCGAGACGAGGCTCCGACCATCGGCGTGCTGGCACAGGCCCTAGCGATGGATCGCACGACCATCACCGCGAACGTGAAGCCCCTGGAACGACGCGGGCTGCTAAGAATCGAGGCCGATGCGGACGACAGGCGCGTGAGACGCATCCTGCTTACCGACGAAGGTCGCACAGTCCTGGCACAGGCGTACCCGCTCTGGGAGAAGGCGCAAGCCGCTTGCGCCGAACATCTCGGCGCGATCGATCAGACCATTTACCGTGCCGCCGTGGCCGCGCTGACGATGTGACCCGGCCCGGCAGGGCACTCGGGGCCTATCGCGCCCGGAGATCTTGCCACTTTGCTCGAAACATTCGCGAGGTGCGAGAAGCCGGTGCTCCTCAGTAACGCACCGTCGCCCGCACGCCGAACACCGCGGCATTCTTGATCCGGGCGCCATCGGGATCGCGCGGATTGGGCACGCCGCCGCCCGGGCGAAAGATATACTGGATGTCCGGCTGAACCGTGACGCCGGGTCCGAGGACGGCCTGATAGGTCGCCTCGATCACGGCCTCGCTGCTCCGACGGGGTCCACTCGCGCCGCCGAAGCGGATCACATCGGTGTCGAACCCACGGGCAATGTCCGAGATGCGGGCCAGGGCGAAGGCGACGCCGATCGTGTCGTCGGACCGTCCCTTGAAGAGGCCCTTATAGGCAATGCCCATATCGGCGTAGAAATCCACGATGTTGCGGTCGGAGGGCGAACCGGACAGGCGCAGGAACACACTGGCACCGTCATTGGGGTCATCGGGCTCGCGGTAGATGGTCTGGTCGATGATGCCGTAGAGGCCGCTATCGCCGCGAAAGCGCCGGGCGATGCCGGTGGTGGACGGATCGGCCAGTGAGCGCCCGGCCTCGTCGAAACGCTGGCTGTCGAACCGGCCAAAATGATGCCAGCCCCCCAGCGTCACCGTGCCGGGATCGCCCTCATCACCCTGCGCGATGTTGTACGCATAGGCAGCTTCCGCGATGACGAGGGCGGGATCGCTGGTGCGGAAATTCGTGCCGGTGCGGTTGCGGCGCTGAGGATCGAGATCGCTGGGGTAAGGCCCTGCCGGATCGCCGTCGAAGACGCCGACCTGCAGCGAGAAATTCTGGTTCGGGACGTATTTCGCCCGGATCGCCGGCACCGCCAGCGGGTAGATCGGACCGCCGCTCGGCAGCACCTCCGCCATGATGTTGGGCCAGCCGAAGGTGGAATTGATGAACAGCGTGCCGGTCTGAGTCACTGCGAATTCGGGATCGGCCGCGATCTGACCGACCTTCAATCCGAACTGTCCGTCGAACAGCTTCTGTTCCAGCCAGATTTCGTACAGCCGCGAAGAGGGCAGTGCCTCGATGGCGCTCACGGTGATGAAATTGTTGACGTAGTAGCGCGACAGGCCGGTGCCGTGGATGAGGTAGAGATTGGTGTGGAAGGTCGCCCCTTGCCAACCTGCCAGCTTCTCGAGGTCGGCATCGAACTGGATATCCAGGCGCCCTTCGACGATCGCACCGCGCCGTACACCGCCCGTCGCGTTGCCGAAGCTCTCACCGATATAGGTGAGGCTGTACTCGATGCCTTTGGTCTTCAGAAAGGAACGCAGGCCATAGGGGGCGCCATACGGGCCGAGCTGGTCCTGTATCGAGGTGTTGAGGTTGGCCGAAGGCTTGGCCGAGGTCACCGACTGCGCCACCGACGTCTGCGGATCGCCGCCGGCACCGCGCGGTGAGCCGATATCGAGCCCCTCCAGCGCCAGACGCGCCTGCCGTGCCGCAATCTCGGCAGCGGTCTGGGCGTGGGCGCCAGACACGGCAAGGCCGGACATCAGGGCTGCGACGGTCGCAAGAGGAAACGAGCGGAGCATCATTCCTCGGAAAAGCGTGTCCCAGGGCGACCGACCCCCGCTCGCGCTCTATCATGCAGAGCGTGACAGAGCTGTAACCGATACGAGGGAGCGATGTGGCCGCAGGAATTCCCTATCCCGGTGTGTCGCGCTTCCCACATCCGCTTCAGAGCAGTGCTCTGTGAGGAGCGCCTTACTTGCCGGTCCAGTTCGGCGGGCGCTTGGCCAGGAACGCCTCCATGCCCTCGCGGAAATCGGCGCTTGTGTAGCACATGAGGATGAGATCGTCGTCGGGCCGTTCCGATGCCTCCTCCTCGGCGGCGAGGCGGCGCAGACCTTCCTTCGTGGCGCGCAGGGTCAGCGGTGCATGGCCGGCAAGCTGCGTCGCGAGTTCCGTCGCCCTGGCGGCGAGAGCGGCGGCATCTTCCACGACTTCGCCGACGAGACCGGCCGAAAGCGCCTCCTCCGCGCCGAACAACCGAGCGGTGAAGATCATGTCCTTCACCCGTGCGGGACCGATGAGGCCGGACAGGCGCTGAAGGTTCGACATGGACAGGCAATTGCCGAGCGTCCGCGCAATGGGAAAGCCGAACCGGGCATCGCGTGTGGCGATGCGTAGGTCGCAGGAAGCCGCGATGGCGGCACCGCCGCCGGTACAAGCGCCAGCGACAGCGGCGATGACCGGCACGCGCAGACGCTCGAGCGTGCCGAGGACCTTGTCCATGAAGCGCTCGTATCCAAGGGCGTCCTCCGGGCTGGAGAAGTCCCGGAACTGGGCGATATCGGTGCCGGCGGCGAAGGCCTTCTCACCGGCGCCGGTAATGACGAGAACCTTGATCCGTTCGTCTGACTCGATCCGCCCGCACAGGTCGATGAGGCCCTGATACATCGCGAAGGTCAGGGCGTTTCGTGCCTGTGGCCGGTTGAGGACGATGCGGGCGATGCCGGCATCGTCGGTTTCGAACAGGATCTCGTCGGTGGCGCTCATGCGGGGTTCCCATGCCGGACCGGCCGTTCATCGGCCTCTTCGACACAGGTCTTGCCCATCCGTGCCGCTTTGGGCAACCGCAGGGAGACCGGACAGGCGGCCTTCGATGCCCTCGGCTCCGATCAGAACAGCGCCGGGACGAACATATCCTGCGGAACTGGCTGGCGGGCGTAATCCTCGTGGCGCATGCGCTCGGGCAGATGCACCGGCGGGTGCTCCACGTCACCATAGGGGATCTGCGTGAGGAGATGGCTGATGCAGTTGAGGCGGGCCTTCTTCTTGTCCACGGCCTCGACCACCCACCACGGCGCCTCGGGAATGTGCGTGCGGGCGAGCATCACTTCCTTCGCCTTGGTATAATCCTCCCAACGGCGACGGGATTCGACGTCCATCGGTGAGAGCTTCCACTGTTTCAGGGGATCGTGGATGCGCATGTTGAAGCGCAGTTCCTGCTCCTGATCGGTGATTGAGAACCAGTATTTCAGCACGATGATGCCGGACCGCACCAGCATGCGCTCGAATTCCGGCGCGGACTGGAAGAACTCTTCGTACTGGTCCGGGGTGCAGAACCCCATCACGCGCTCGACGCCGGCGCGATTGTACCAGGAGCGGTCGAACAGCACGATCTCGCCGCCCGCCGGCAGATGCGCGACGTAGCGCTGGAAATACCATTGCGTGCGCTCGCGCTCGCTGGGAGCCGGAAGCGCGGCAACGCGACAGACGCGCGGATTGAGACGCTGGGTGATGCGCTTGATGGCCCCGCCCTTACCAGCCGAATCCCGCCCTTCGAAGATCACGACCACGCGGAGCTTCTGGGCCTGGACCCAATCCTGCAGACGAACCAGCTCGTGTTGGAGCCGAAACAGCTCACGGAAATAGACTCGCCGGTCCATGCTGGGCGGACGCGGGCTTGCATCGATTTCGCTAACCAGTCGCTCAAGGCGCTCGTCTTCTAGTTCCATCTCCAATTCTTCATCGAAGTCGTCGGCCATCTCTCGACGAATAGCCTCGATATCGAAAGGACGAGTCCCGGCGCGCGTGCCGTCCATAACATTGCCTTCCTGATGAATGGGAATGATCCAGGCCCTTGGATCACAACTGCATGACAGTAAGGAGACCTCCTCGGCGACGGCAACGAGCTCCCTAGAGCCTGTATTGGCCTGCCTTCTCATGCGGGATTGTCGAGGGCATTTTTGGCCGGGAGGACGGCGACGCAAGCGAGCCGTCTGGTTGCGACATCCAGGGCGTTCGGCACGTTGGCGGTGCGGGCCGCCCCAATGGCGAAGCCCACCGAAGATTCATTCAACGTCTCGGCGCTGTTCCAGCACGACATCCTTCGACAAGCTCAAGATGAGGGCAGCTCTGATCCGGCGGCTTCTCGATGGCGGGGTGGCGCGTGCCCTGGATCAAGCACCAATCCTGGCAGCGCTCGACCATGAGGCACCGTCGAATTTGGCAGAGTGCAGGCTGGACCATCTCTTTTTGCCGTCATCAAGGGCAGCCAGCGCAACGCGATCCTGCACGTTCGCTGAAGCCAGGACATGCCCTTCGGCATCGATCAACGCCACGCGTTTGTGCCCGGCCAGCTTCTGGGTGCCATCCTAGCCGCGCAGCCCTGCACGCCAATGCAGGTGACGCTTTTCTCCGGGCTACGACGAAACTTCGCGGCTACACACAACCTCTCTGTTTCAAACATTCGTCCGGTTTCGGATTTCATCCGTTCTGCGCCGCCACTCCAGACGGTGAACTATCCCCGCGTGCCCCAGCGTACGCCCATCCGGCTCGGGGCCGCCGCATCGGGGCCGATCGGGGGACCGCTCGGCCGGGCGACCGGCGGGGAGGACGGCTCTGCGGCCTCCTCCTCTGAAGCGGTGAAGGCCTCCTTCGAGAACTGGCCCGCCTTGCGGAAGGTCCAGAGGTAGCCGGGCACGATGGCGGCCATCGCGGTGGGCAGGATGCCGAGCCCGTCCAGCGTGCGGCCTTCCGCCTTGGCGGCTTCCGAGACCACGTTGTCGGTCTGGAGCAGCGTGACCTGGTCGCGGGTGAGCTTGAGGCTGTCCGGCAGCAGGCCGAGGCTCAGCGTGTCCACGGTCTCGATCACGCGGGCCTGCAGCATGGCGATGGGCTTGGGCAGGTCGACGACGAGGCGGCGGCGGCGGGTGGTCTTCAGCATGTAGCGGACGAGGCCGTCGAGGGTCTCGACCTCCGGGCCGCCGAGTTCGTAGACGCGGCCGGCCTCGGCCTGCCCGTCCACCGCGCGGGCCACGGCCTCGGCCACATCGCCGACGAAGACCGGCTGGAAGCGCGTCTCGGCTCCGGCGAGGGGGAGGACCGGGAGCACGCGGGCGAGCGACGCGAAACGGTTGAAGAAGCTGTCTCCGGGGCCGAAGACCAGGGAGGGACGCAGGACCACAGCCCGGGGCTGGGCCGCCAGCACCTTCGCCTCGCCCAGCGCCTTCGAGCGCGCGTAGAGAGAGTCGGAATGCGGGTCCGCCCCGATGGCCGAGACGTGGACCAGGGGCGCGCCGATTGCGGCGGCGGCACGGGCGATCTCGCCCGCCCCTTCGGCCTGAAGCGTGAGGAATCCCTGCCTGCCGGTCTCCTGGAGGATGCCGACGAGGTTCACCACCGCGTCGGCTCCCTCCACCGCCCTGGCGATGGAATCCGGGTAGCGCAGGTTCGCCTGCACGGCGACGATCTGCCCGACCTTACCGAGAGGCTGCAGGAACAGGGCGAGGTCCGGCCGCCGGACCGCGACCCGGATACGGTAGCCGCGCTTGGCCAGCGCCCGCACCACATGGCGTCCGAGGAAGCCCGAACCGCCGAAGACGGTGACCAGCTGCGATGACGGACGCGGCAATGACGGTCCGGCGAAAGGAGAGGTCGAAGCGTCGAAGCCGGTCATCGCCTGGTTCCCACCTGTCATCCGAGATGCCCTGCCACGCCCTGTCCGGGCCGGGGCCGAGTCTCTGTCCGTCACCACTGAACGCGGGATTACCATCGCTCGCGCATCGATAGCTAGGGCCGTTGACGGCAGCGCGGGAGGCCCAGGCGGCGATGGAACATTCGGCGAGGGAAAACCCCCGATACCCCGTCGTTCACGGAGGGGCCGGCGGTCGGCACCCTGTGGCGAAGGTCGGCTCCGCGACGCGTCCGATGCACCCCGGGTGATCGTCTCACCGAGGGGGGGCGACGGGGAGGAAATAGAATGTTCTCGCTGAACGGCTGCGTATCGAAAGATTGTCCTTGTCTGCGGCAAGAAAATGTATTTCCATTCCTTTGACTATAGGGCCGGTTTGTAAGAGATTTCATTTATCAAAGATGAAGCACAAGCAGTGAATGATAATGTGCTTGCTGCAATAATGTATTCAACTGAGGCTTTCGCTCCAGATGAATGCCTGGTTTCTCACATTCGCGGATAGAACTATGACCCGCCCGAGCCATCGCCCTCCGGAGCCGATCCGTTTTGCCTATTGGGTGCCGAACGTGTCCGGTGGCCTTGTCATCAGCAAGATCGAACAACGCACGAGCTGGGAAGCGGATTACAATCGCCGCCTCGCACAGATCGCCGAGGAGGCGGGGTTCGACTACGCCCTGACGCAGATTCGCTTCACCGCCGGTTACGGCGCCGAGTACCAGCATGAATCGGTGGCGTTCAGCCACGCCTTGCTGGCCGTGACCACGAAGCTCAAGGTCATCGCCGCGCTCCTGCCCGGCCCCTGGAACCCTACCATCGCCGCCAAGCAGATCGCGACGATCAGCCAACTCACCAACGGGCGCATCGCCATCAACGTCGTGTCGGGCTGGTTCTCCGGTGAGTTCCGCGCCATCGGCGAGCCCTGGCTCGACCATGACGAGCGTTATCGCCGCTCGGAGGAGTTCATCCGCTCCTTGCGCGGAATCTGGACGCAGGACGACTTCACCTTCCGCGGCGATTTCTACCGCTACACCAACTACACCCTGAAGCCGAAGCCGGCCGACCCGCAGCCCGAGATCTTCCAGGGTGGCTCGTCCCGCGCGGCGCGCGACATGGCGGCCCGCGTCTCCGATTGGTATTTCACCAACGGCAACACGCCGGAGGGGATCCGCGCACAGGTAGACGACATCCAGGCCAAGGCCTCGGCCAACGGCCATTCGGTGAAGGTCGGCGTCAACGCCTTCGTCATCGCCCGCGACACCGAGGAAGAGGCCCGCGCCGTCCTCCAGGAGATCATCGACAACGCCGATCCCGATGCGGTGAAGGCCTTCGGTCACGAGGTGAAGAACGCCGGCAAGGCCTCCCCGGAAGGGGAGGGCAACTGGGCGAAATCGAGCTTCGAGGACCTCGTCCAGTACAATGACGGCTTCAAGACCAACTTGATCGGCACGCCCGACCAGATTGCCGAGCGTATCGTGGCCCTGAAGGATGCCGGCGTCGACCTCGCGCTCCTCGCCTTCCTGCACTTCCAGGAGGAGGTCGCCTATTTCGGCGCGCACATCATCCCGAAGGTGAGGGCGCTCGAAGCCGCGCGCGAGCGCCGGGCCGAGGCCGCCTGAGCGGCCTTTCCAGCGCCAGCCGACGACGAGGCGGCAGCCGACGGTGAGGGGGCTCGTCCGGAGGAGCCTCTTTCGGAATCGCCCCCTCACCCTCGCTTCGGCCTCGCCTCCGCTTGCCTCGCCCCCGACGAGGGGGGCTCGGCCCTCTCCCCGCTGGCGGGGAGAGGGGGATCCGGCTGAGGTCTTCAAACGCCCGTTCAAACCAGCCCATCGTCTGCCCGGTACCCTGGAGCCATCCATGAACATCGCCGTCAGCGCACAGTCGCTCGAAACCGCCCGGGGCGCGCCGCCGGTTCCCCGTCCGGCATCCCCCGCCCACGTAATCCGCGACGATGCCGAGGCGATCCGCGTCGCCCATTCCCTCGCCAGGGAGTTCCGCGAGGGCGCGTCCGAACGCGACCAGACCAACCGGCGGCCCTATGCCGAGCTCGACGCGTTCTCCCAGAGCGGGCTCTGGTCGATCAACGTTCCCAAGGCCTTCGGCGGGCCGGAGGTGTCCTACAAGACCTTGGCGCAGGTCGTCGCCATCATCTCGGCCGCCGACCCCTCGATTGGCCAGATCTCGCAGAACCACCTCGGCATCGTGGCGGCGATCCGTACGGTATCCGACCCGGAGCAGCAGGCGCTGCTGTTCGGCGAGGTCCTGAAGGGCACCCGCTTCGGCAACGCCTTCTCGGAGATCGGCACCCCGCGCGCCGCCGATTTCAAGACCCATTTCGTCGATGACGGCGACCACGTCATCGTGCGCGGCAAGAAGTTCTATTCGACGGGGGCGCTGCTCGCCCATCTCGTCCCCATCGTCGCCCTCGATGGCGAGGGGCGCGCCTGGTACGCCATCGCCGACAGGGGCGCCCCCGGCCTCACCGTTATCGACGACTGGTCGGCCTTCGGCCAGCGGACCACGGCGAGCGGCACCGTCCTCATCGACGACGTCCGTGTGCCCAAGAGCCATCTCGTCCCGGCCTGGAAGGGCTACGAGCAGCCGCGCTCCGACGGGGCGATCTTCCAGATCATCCAGGCGGCAGTGGATGCCGGCATCGCCCGCGAGGCCATCGACGACACCATCGCCTTCGTCCGCACCAAGACCCGCCCCTGGGTCGATAGCGGCCAGGACCGCGCCTCCGACGATCCCTATACGATCCAGGCGATCGGCGAGCTGACGATCCGGCTCCATGCGGCCGAAGCCATCCTCGACAAAGCCGGCCTCGCCCTCGACGAAGCAGTGGCCAACCCGAGCGCGGAGACGGTGGCTGCGGCCCAGCTCGCCGTCGCCGAATCGAAGGTGCTCACCACCGAGATCGCCGTGCAGGCGAGCAGCAAGCTATTCGAGCTCGCCGGCACCCGCTCGACCCTGGCCGAGAGCAACCTCGACCGGCACTGGCGCAACGCCCGCACCCACACCCTCCACGACCCGGTGCGCTGGAAATACGCGATCATCGGCAACCACGCCCTCAACGGCGTGAACCCGCCGTTCCACGCCTGGAGCTGACGGAAGGAGCCGGACGAAGGGTGCTCGTGCCTGAACCCAGCACTTCGTCGTGAAATGGTGACCCGTCCGCTTTCCAACGACGAACGAGGGAAGCGGACGTTCTCCCCGAAATGGCCGAGCTCTGTTTTGCGCAGGAAGCGAATGGCAGCAGCCACCCTACGGCCTCGCGCCCGAGGGAGCGCCCGCCGAGGTACAAAGGGCCAGCCACAGGGGTACTCTCATGGCTCATCAAGAAATGCCTCGAGAGCGCCGAATGGTCAGACCTCAGCGCCTCCACGCACAGGCGGCATACGGTGTACCGCGCGATGCAGAAACCGCCGGTTCGGAGTCTCTGACAAACATAGATCGGGGGTGATTCTCGCCGGCCGGGATAAGCGCCGCGACAAGCCGCACGCCGCCAACACATTCCTGAAGGCCATGCGTGGCATCGTCCCGACCCTCAACGCCAAGCTGCTGACGGGCGCGAATGACGACGTGCGCTTCCTTGGCTGGACGGAGGACGAACTAGCCCGGTTTGAAGCGAAGTGGCCGGTCGGCACCCGCCAGCGCCTCGCCTTCGACCCGTTGCTCTATACGGGCTTCAGGCGCGGCGATGCGGTGAAGATTGGTCGTCAGCACGTCCGGAACGGGGTGCTGTCGAGGACGGGAAACGTCGTCCCGCGGGCAATCCCCCCGATGCTGGCCGAGTCGATCGCAGCGACGCCGACCGGAGATCTCACCTGCATCATCAGCGAGCACGGCCGAGCCTTCACGAAAGAATCGTACGGGAACTGATTCAACAAGATCTGTCGTGATGCCGGCGGGCGGGGTCAACGCGCGGTCTACGGAACGCCGGCGCGCCCCGTGCTGCCAAAGCTGGAGTACAGTGGCCCAGCGCAATGCTCTCTATGAGTGGACGCCCGGAAGCCGGGAAAGCGCGGTCTACACACGCACCGCCGACAAAGTCCGGCTGGCCCGCTCGGCGCTCATTTATCCCTCACCTGCTACCCTGGTGCGGGAGCGATAGGGATAATCCAGCGAAACTACGAGCTTAAAAAAATAGATGGTGCCCAGGGACGGAGTCGAACCGCCGACACTGCGATTTTCAGTCGCATGCTCTACCAACTGAGCTACCTGGGCCCCCGCCGAAGCGCTTGGCGCCGTCGACTGGAGCGGGGGTATAGTGAGGTGGCGGGGCCCTGTCCAGCCTCCTTTGCGCGCTTCGTGCGATGGAATCGGCTCAGGACGAACGCGGCGGGTCCTCGTCCTCGGTTTCGTCCTCCTCGGTGGGGATCGCGTAGCGGTCGGTGAGCCAGCGGCCGAGGTCGATATCGGCGCAGCGGGCCGAGCAGAAGGGCTGGAATTCCGGCTGTGCGGGCTTGCGGCAGATCGGGCACGGCTCCGGCTTCGGCTTGATGGGAACGGCCCGGCTCATGCCATCGCCCCCCAGCCTTGCCGCACGGGAAAGCCCTCGCCTTCGAGAAGGCTGATCGTCTCGTAGAGCGGCAGGCCGATGACGGCGCTGTGCGAGCCGACGAGCTTGACCACGAAGGTGCCGGCGAGACCCTGGATGGCGTAGCCGCCCGCCTTGCCCCGCCACTCGTCCGAGGCGATGTAGCGCTCGATGTCGCGGCCGGAGAGACGCTTGAACCGCACCCGCGTCTCCACCACACGCTCGCGGCGGCTTCCCTTGGGCGAGAGCACGCAGACCGCCGTGTAGACACGATGCTGGCGCCCGGAGAGCAGGCGCAGGCAATCGGTGGCCTCGTCGGCCAGTTCCGCCTTCGGCAGGACGCGCCGTCCCACGGCCACCACCGTATCGGCCGCGACGATGTAGCTGTCGCGCATGTCGTCGCGGCGGCGGGCGGCGTCCCCCGCTACGTCGAGCTTGGCCCTGGCGAGGCGTCGTGCGAGCTCGCGCGGCGCTTCCGATTTGTGGGGGGTCTCGTCGACATCGGCGGGAAGCAGGGCGTCGGGCTCGATGCCCGCTTGCTGCAGCAGCGCCAGCCGGCGCGGTGAGGCGGAGGCGAGAACGAGGCGAGGGCCCCGGCGCGGCGTCTCGCCGGAGGCGTCATTCATCGTGGCGTGCGTGCCGCCCTGCGCGGAAGAGATATCCATTGGTGCTTTTTGACAATCCGCAGGCTGGGGGAGGAGGCGGGCCGACCCGGTCGCGAGAGGCCCGCTCGGAGTGCCGGATCGACATGCCGGACCGGCCGGTACGCTATCGGAAAGCCCGCTCCTTGGAAACGCAAACCGTCGCGCCGCGCCCTGGCCAGGCCGTGGACAAAGCGGGCCGCTCTGATATGGTCCGCTCCGCTGGGCGAGGGGAGGCTGTCGAGGCCCTCCCGCAACCGGCATGCGGGCGTAGTTCAGTGGTAGAACGTCAGCTTCCCAAGCTGAATGTCGTCGGTTCGATCCCGATCGCCCGCTCCAACTAACTCGTTGAAGCGTCAGATTTTCTGGGCCTCTTCCGCTGATCTCGCGTTCCCCATGTTCGCCGTCGCGTTCCCCAAGGCCTGTTCAGGCCCCGTTCTTCACGGCCCGATGCGCGACCCGAAGATTCGCTACCACGCGTGATTTTCTGACTGCGCCTCGCGAGTAGCGCTGCGTCGTCGATGTCCGTGCGTGCGCCGCAGCCGACCCGATGTGGTCGAGATCTGCGCCAGCATCCTCAGCTTCCGTGATCGCTCCTGCCCTGGCGTCCACGTTCCAGACATGGTCCGGCACTCCTGCGGCCTTCGCGACGATTCGCCATTCGCGCCCTTAGCGGACTCGGCGAAGGGCCGGCCGGCTGTCTCGTCTAAGATCAACGGACCGACGCGGCGATCAGCCGGCACCTTGTCCGGTAAGGTCACTACGAGGGGGCAGAGCTTCAGATCGTGAGCGGCGAAGACGCCCGCCTTCGCCGTCGCCTTCCTCACCACGAGGTCGGTCGCGATATTAGACCAAGTCAGGCCGTTCACCCACCGGCGCCCGCTCAGGACGATATGCGGTGGATCTCAGGCTGCGGCGTCGACGGCCTGGTCGGTGTTCGCGTCGAGGGCCGGGGTGAACACGAGCCGGTCCACCGTTCGTAAGCTTCCCGACGGGCCATCAGGGCGTCGATGTTCTCCGGGGTGCCCGGGGCGGGGTCGCCGCACGCGTCGCCGATGCCGGACCAGTCGCCGATGACGGCGCGGGCGTACCGGGGCAGGCTGAGGGACGAGCGCTTTATGCGCCCTGTCCCATGACGAGCGACACCGGCTGTCCGCGACAGGTCTCGACAGCAGTGAACCCGCGGGAGCGCAGTTCAACCTCCATGTCGTGACAATCCCACAGATGCCCGCCACTCCGGGCCAGCCGCAGGGCCGCCAGTGCGGCTCCGATGGGCTCCGCCGGCGGGGCATAGAGCCCCACGACCAGATATCCCTTCGGTCGGAGAGCAGCCGTCAGTCGATCGAGCGCTGTCCGGGCCGCGTCCTGCGAAAGGAAGGGCGCCGGGAGCCATGTCAGCGAGTAGCGCGCTACTTCATCGAAACGGGTCACATCCTGCAGGCGAAGTTCGATGCGGCTGCCAAAAGGGCTCGCCGCCACGTTCTGGCGGGCCAAATCGAGGGCGGGCTTCCAGATGTCCAAACCAACGACATGCAGCGAAGGCCATTGCGCAGCCGCCTCCAGGGCGATGCCGGCGACACCGGTGCCGACGTCCAGGAAATGCCCGCCAAGCGCGGCCGCGAGCGCTGGACGCTCCGCCGCCAAGGCTGCCAAGCGCCCTACGACGCCGCGCGAGGCTTGGCCTTGCGCCTGCAGCATCGCGGGATCGCTGACCTGCCGGAGCGGAGGCCTGTCCGGATGCTCGAACAGATCCCGTGCTTCCTCCAGCGCGTGGGTGGCGGATGTCAGTAGAGCGGACATCCGCTCCTGATCGAGCTCATCCAGGCCTCCCGGCACCAAGGCGGCGACCGCATCGAGCAGACGGCGCTCTACCTCCGGATGAACCTGTGCCGCTCCTTGCCGCACGCGTAAGACCGCACCGATCACGGCGAGCCCCCTTGCCTCATCTCCCATTTGCCGCAGCTTGCGTTCGACAGCATGGACGTTCATCGGGGACCACCAGTGCGACGATCACGATATCTGGTCGTGACCTGTGAATGAGAAGGATCTCGCATGATTGCGACCGATCCGATGTGCCTGGATCAAGATCGATTCATGCGCGCGGAGATGGCCGGCCGGTGATCATTCGAAATTTCGCAGACGACAAGCGCGCTTGAGCCGGGAGTACTGACAAAAATTCTGATGATGCCGATATGATGCTATGCATCTGCTTGACGATACATGAAATCATCTGTTCTAGGCTCACGGCATCACGCAGGATGGCGCCAAGACCTGGGACAATCGTGTCGATGACCGAGCATCCAGGAACCGCCATCCTGCCGATATCCTCACCGCGGACGCCGTCCTTCGGCGCGGCGCATGGCTGCGCTATGATGACAGGCCGTGAGCCTGGTGGATCATCTGCGCTGCCCGTTCTCCGATGATGGCGCAGGGCGCTTGAGTATTCCCCGTGGTCACACGCGGCATGACCGAGGCATCCGCGATACGCAGGGATTCGATCCCGTAAACCTTCAGCGACGCATCGACGACCGACATCGCGTCACGGCCCATCTTGGCCGTGCAGCTCTGGTGCCAGTAGGTGACCGCGGCATCACGGACGAACTCTTCGCGCGCGTCCCCCTGGAGGTCGCCGGGCATGGCCTCGTTGCGGACAAAGGGCCGGAACGCGTGAGCATTTCCCAATTGGCGGCAGAGATCGACGCATCTGAGGGCCGTTGCCATATCCGCGGGCTCGGACATCATGTTGGCCTCAATCGCCATCGGCACCGAGGGGTCGGCGCTCGTCAGACGCAGCCGGCCGCGGCTCGCCGGATGCGCGAGACCGGCGAACATCGTCCAGCCATGCGCCGGCACTCCGCGCGCCGCGGTCCGCTCGCTCGGGACGGGGAATTCGACCTGGCAGAACAACACGTCCGGCGCATCGAGTTCCGGACGACTCTTCCAGTACAGGGTGGCCTCGCTACCGCTGTTACGCGGGGCGATCGGCTCCTCGTAATTCCAGATGCATCCGAAGGACACGTGGTCTTGAAGGTTTTGCCCGACGCCCGGCAGATGCTGCAGCACCGGTATTCCCATACGGGTCAGTTCCGCCTGATCTCCGATGCCCGAATGCATCAGGACCTTGGGCGTCTGGATCGCGCCCAGTGACAGCACGACCTCGGACCGGGCGTGGATCGTGAGGACCTGCCCGGCGCGAACCACCTCGACACCAACGGCGCGCCGATTCTCGATCAGCACTCGCCGAACGGTCGTGTCGGTCAAGACCGTCAGGTTGAGGCGGTCGAGCCAGGGGCGGATATAGGCCCGGTAAAGCGACTGGCGCCGGCCGTCGCGGACCAGCATGTCCGAGATAGAGGCGCCGCCCGGCCCCTCCATCATCAGGCCGTTCGGGTGCTCGAAGGTCGGGATACCGATCTCGCGGGCGGCATCGAGCATCGCGTATGCAATGGGACTGGGATCAGAGGCGGGCTGGACCCAGACCGGACCCGATTGGCCGCGATAGGCGGGATCGGGCGTCCCCTGCCAATTCTCGATCCGACGGTAGATCTCGAGGACGTTGTCGTAACCCCAACCAGGATCGCCTGCCTCTTCGGCGAAGAAATCCCAGTCGCTGCGATGCCCGCGCGCCCACACCATGACGTTGATGCTGGAGCCACCCCCGAGACCTTTGCCCATCGACATCGACAGGGCACGACCGTTCAGATGCGGGTTCGGTTGCGCCTGGAAACCCCAATCCCGCTCGCTGCCCAGATTGGCGGGCCATTGAGCGGGGTCGAGCACGGCCTCCGCGTCATCGCTGCCGCCGGCTTCGATCAACAGCACCTGCGCTTCGGAGTTCTCCGCGAGCCGCCGTGCGACGACGGAGCCCGACGCGCCAGCGCCGCACACGATGAAATCGTAGTGCGGCTTCAACTCGGCGATGAGGCGCCCTTGGTTCTCCCGCGCACGACGAGACAAATCCCGGTCTTCATCAAAGGTTTGGCTCACCATTTCATGCCTCCTTCTTCCATAAACTGTGGTCACTGGGGACAAAGACAGTCTCCCCCGGTCTTTGGTGGCTTCCGCTGCGAAATGCTGGAGTTGCCGAGATCCGGCTTCGGGAGACGGTGCACCCGTCTGCGGCTCGTGGCTAAACCGCTACAGGGAAGCGTCGCTATATCAAATATATCAGATTTAGCAAATATGCCAATTTTGCGCGGGGACAGCTTCCCTGCTAGGGCTCGTTTTTTGCTGCCGACGGCGCCGTTCGCGTCGGCGGGATCAGCAGGTGGACACAGTGAAGGCGATGGAGAAGGACATCCTCACCACGGCCCAGACGGCCAAGCTGCTCGGCGTTTCAGTCCGCACAGCTCAGCTGCTCATCGAGGGGGGCTCGGTTCCGTCTTGGAAGACGCCGGGTGGGCATCGCCGTGTGTATCGGACGGATATCGAAGCGCTCATCGAGGGTGGTGGATGTGGCACGCCCTCGGCCTCCGCCACTGTGATCGTCATCACACCGGGAGACCGAATTCGTTTCTACGAGGAAGTGTTCGCCGCCGTCCCCGAATGCGAGGCTGAGATCTTCGAAGATCTGCATGCTGCGCTGTTCGCGCTCGGCTCGGCCCGTCCCCATGCCATCGCGGTCGATCTTGCGGACGGGGATGTCGAACGGTCCTGCCTCCTGCACAGCCTCGTGGCCAACCCATCCTTAGGTCACAGCCGCATTTTGGCCGTGGGTGCCTCCGTGCCGCCGGAAAGGTCCGATGGGCTCGGTCGTGTGATCGCGATCGATACCCCCGAACAGGCGGTGGCGGCCATCCGCCGATCGCTGGCCGATACGGGGCAGACGGCACTGCCGTCCGGGGCCTTGCCCTTCCCGGTCGCCCTCAACGAGGGCCAGAGGCTTGTGGCGTTGGAACGATCCGGGCTCCTGGGCACGGCGCCCGAGGAGACCTTCGATCGCCTGACATGGCTTGCCAGCCAGACTCTGAAAGCACCGATCTCGCTGCTGACCCTGCTCACGCCGACGCAGCAATGGTTCAAGTCACGCCTTGGGCTCGATCTTCCGGAGACGCCGCGGAGTTGGGCGTTCTGCAACTATACGATTCTGCAAAAAGGGGTCTTCTCGGTGGAGGATCTCGCACAGGACCCTCGGTTCAACAATAATCCGGCCGTTGCGGGCGATCCTGGGTTCCGCTTCTACGCAGGCGTTCCCGTCCTCGACAACGAAGGCTTCCCCGTCGGCTCGCTCTGCGTGATCGACTACAAGCAGCGCGTGCTCGATGAGCGTGAGGCGCAGGCTCTGTCGGCGCTTGCCGCTTTGGCCTCCTCCGAGGTCCGCCTGCGGGCGACCGAACGGCAATTGCGCGAGGCCCTCCGAAGGGAGGGACGGCATGACTCGGCCCGAGGCCGCGATCCTGCTGCGCAGCATGCGGTGAAACCTCACGCTCGATCTCGGGCTTGAGGGCGCAAGGCGGGGCATAGGTTAGGTTGCCCGCCTTTCTTCAAATCTCCCCTTTGGTGCAGCGTCCCGCGTCTTCGTCGAGCGACCCGTTAGGCCGTCTGCGGCTCAATCCGGCCGGGTGATCGAAGCAATTCCGCCGTTGCTGAGCATGACGATTCCGCGGCGCGATCTTATTCCTGCGTGTCTGGCGCAGCGGCCCATTTCAGAAGCGCGTCCAGCATCGGGCACAACGATTGCCCCCACTCCGTGAAGCTATACTCGACTTTCGGCGGAACCTGATGGTGGACGAGGCGTGTCACGATTCCGTCTGCTTCCAACCCTCGTAACTGCTGAACCAGCATCTTTTGTGAAATCGCCGGGATCGCGCGCTCGAGATCGGAGAACCGGAGACGCTGACCCCCGAAGAGTTGGAACAAAATGATGAGCTTCCACCGGCCCTCCAGCATTCGGATGATGGATCCGACAGCGAGTGCCGCTGATTCTGGCGTATAAGGCTCATGCTTACTTTCAGGTTAGGGCCTTACCTTTTCGTCTGTTCTTGTCATGATCCACCATTAGTGTGAACAAGTACTCCTCGTACGTAGCGCACCCGATACGTCGTGAAGGAGCCTCGTCGATGACGAATACACCGCAAGCCATCGTGGCTTATTGTACAATGACCCGCATAACCCGTCAGGCTGCGCACCTCATGCCCGACTCGGCCTTCTGCGAGGGAGGACGGGCGTATCCCGAGCTCGCTTTAGCGGCGATGGGGCGTGCGAAGCCTCGGGCTGAGGGGATATTCGCCCCCATGTCGGACTCGACGACAGCCACGCCACCGATCTCTGACCACGTTCTTTCGGGAACGGAGGGGCCCAGCCGACCGGGAGCGAGCCGCTAATGGCTTCGTGGATCGATCTCGCTGGTCAGCGGGCGCTGGTGACCGGCGGTACCAAAGGCATTGGCGAGGCTGTCGTCTCCGCCCTGGTGGAAGCCGGGGCGCGCGTGATGACGAGCGCTCGCGCAAGACCGGCCAACCTGCCGGACGGTGTGGAATTCGTCGCGGCGGACCTGCTGTCATCCGCCGGATGCTCCGACTTGGCCCGGGCAGCGATTGCGGCGTTCGGGGGGGTCGACATCATCGTCAACGTACTCGGCGGCTCGAGCGCCCCGGGCGGCGGCTTTTCGGCGCTCGACGACGAGACCTGGGACAGGGAGATACAACAGAACCTGATGGCGGCGGTCCGCTTCGACCGAGCCCTTGTCCCTGCCATGGTCGAGCGTGGGCACGGAATCGTCGTGCATGTCACGTCGATCCAGCGCCAGCTCCCCCTGCCGGAATCCACCACCGCCTACGCCGCTGCGAAAGGCGCGCTCTCCACCTACAGCAAGGCCTTGTCCAGGGAGGTCACGCCCAAGGGCGTCAGGGTCGTTCGCGTCTCTCCGGGATGGGTCGAGACCGAAGCATCGATCCAGCTGGCGGAACGCCTCGCGGCCGAAGCGGGGACGGATTATGAAGGGGGCAAGCAGATCATCATGAACAGCATTGGCGGCATCCCACTCGGACGCCCCGCAAAGCCCCAGGAAGTCGCGAGTCTGATCCTGTTCCTCGTATCACCCCATGCGTCCTCGATCAGCGGGACCGAGTACGTCATCGATGGAGGCACGATACCGACCGTGTGAGGAAGGCGCGACGCCCCGGCCGAAGGAGACGCGCAAGTCTTGCCGAAGGACCGGTCTTGCCAGATCTCCCGGCTCCAAGAGTGCTTACGAAACTCCCGGCCACGGTCGGCCCTCGCTCGGAGCACGACGGCGCAAAGGCAGTTCTGTGAGAGATACTGAGACGCCGTTGTGCATTGGGCCGTCATGCGAGCCTAACCTCGCGCGACGACTTGGCTGCGCCGCTCTGTGACCTTCATCACGGACGATCCGGTCCATGAAGAGCCATAGGGCGAGGCGTCGCGCCGACACGAGGCTGCAGGACGGATCGGACGATGACGGTGAAACAGAGCAGTGCCTTCGGCGGGAGTACCCGTTCCGGTGCGAAGAAGACCCTGGGGGCGACGCTGCGCGCGGAGCGCCGTCCTCGCAGATCCGGTCCGAGGTTCGAACGTCGACGTATCGCTTGTCTGCGAAGTCTGGTCCCGAACGTGCGCCCGGCCTCGCGACTTCAGGGGACGCGGCCGTGAGCACGCCACACAGGCTCACCCGCATCCTGGCGGCCAATCCTTTCTTCGCCGAACTGGGCCAGGAAGCCATCCAAAGCATCGCCGGCCTGTGCAGGACGGTGAGCGTCGCGCGAAACGAGATACTTTTCCAGAAGGGCGATCCGGGCGATGCTCTCTACGCGATCCGTCGCGGGCAGATCCGCATCGCCGCTTGCAGCGAGGAGGGGCGGTCCGTGACGCTGAATCTCCTCGGGGCCGGCGATGTCTTCGGCGAGATTGCCCTTCTGGACGGCCATGCCCGCACCGCAGAGGCCGTCGCACTCGAGGCGACGGATCTCTTCGTCATCGAGCGGCGGGACTTCCTCGGCCTTCTCACGCATGACGCAACGCTGGCGGTACGGATCATCGAATTCCTGTGCCAAAGACTGCGCTGGATGAGCGAGCGGATGGAGGAAGCCACGCTGCTTCCCCTCGACGCTCGATTGGCACGCCGACTGATCATGTTGTCCGAGGATTACGGTGCCGAGATTCAGGTGACGCAGCAAGAGCTTGCTGCTTATGTTGGCGCGGCGCGGGAAAGCGTGAACCGCGTTCTTCAGGATTGGCGCCGGTCCGGCATCATCGATCTTGGACGTTCACGCGTGAATGTGAAGTTCGCACAGCGTCTGGCGGCCCTCGGCGGTCCGTCCCGGATCTGAAGCGGCAGAAGGGATCCAACCCATGAAAAACCCGGCACGAGTCGCGGCGGCACTCGCGGCCAGCATCGTCCCCGGTATCGCCCTTGCCCAAACGCGCTGCACGGAAACGACACGCTTCGATCCGCCCCTGCGGGTCCTGCATTGCACGGATGGTCTTTCACTGGAAACCGAGCGGTCGGCCACGCTGCGGCCGATCGATCGGAACGGCGACGGGCAACTGGAAGGCGCCGAGATCGGCGGCCGCGCCGTTCTGGTGACCCTGCCGCCCCGTTCGCGTCCCCGGAAGGGCGGCTTCCAGATCCTCACGCCCCACGCGATTGCCTCCGTGCGCGGCACGGTCTACGCCGTCGATGTGACCGACGCCAAAACGGCGGTGTTCGTGGCTCGCGGCCATGTCGTCGTCGCACGTCGTAACGCGCCGGGCGTTTCCGTCACGCTGGCCCCGGGTGAGGGCGTCGATGTCGACGGGGACCAGGGGCCCCTGGACGTGCGGCGGTGGCCGCAGGAACGCGTCAGAGGTTTGCTGGAACGCTTCGGGCAGTGAAAGCAGCGGGCCTGATGCAGGGGCGTGAGCCGATCTCGAACCGCGGTCGCGTGACTCGGCGCTTCGTCCTCCTTGCGTTGGTGACCGCTTTTGGCTGGAGCGGCTGGCTCGCCCATCTGCACATCGCCGGACGGGCAACGCCTCTCGACCACCTCGAGGCGGCCATGACGGACCTGCGCATGCGGCTGGCCGGTCGGCGCGCGCCCCCCGAAGAGATCGCGATCGTCGCCATCGACGACGACATCGTCCGCCGGGACGGAGGCTTCCCCGTCTCGCGCGCGACGATGGCGCGGCTGATCGAGACGATCGCCGCCGCCCGCCCGCGCGCGCTCGCCGTGGATGTTCTGTTCCTGGAAGACGGGCGCCAGCCGGAGGCGGATCGTGCCCTCGCCGCTGCCCTTGCCAAGGTGCCCGCCGTGTTGGCGGCGGCGGCCGTTTTCAACGAGGTGACGAACGAGGACGGTATCCCGGTCGCCACCGCCGTGCACCGGCCGATACCGGGGATCGGCGCGACCGCGCTGTCGGGGATCGTCAATGTGTCCGAAGACGCTGCGGGCGTGCCGCGGCACCTTCCCCTGGTTGCGATGACGGATGAGGGCGTGGCCACGGCTTTCGTCCTGCGCGCGGCGGCCCTGGCAGCGCGGACGGATCCGGTCCTGGGCGAGGGACAGGTCCGGATCGGCTCTAACGTCATCCCGCTCGATCTCGGCTATCATCTTCCTCTTCGTCCCTATGGGCCGCGGCGCACGATCCGGACCCTCAGCGCCGCCGCGCTCCTGGATGGTACGGCAGCGGTGGCATCTCTGAGCGACCGCATCGTCGTGATCGGCGCGACGGCACTCGGAGGCAGCGACACCTTTGCCACGGCGTTCGATCCGGTGATGCCCGGCGTCGAACTGCTGGCGACCGGCATCGCCCACCTGACCACGGGGGACGTCCTGGCGCGCGATGCCCGCGTGCGGCGGCTCGACGCCCTGGCGGCCGTGACTCTCGCGGGCGCCGCCGTGCTTCTGATCGCGCTGGCGCCGCCTGGCCCGGCGACCACTCTCGTGCTGATCTTGCTGGCTGCGTGGTTTGCCGTGGGCACCGTCGCCTTCAGCCATGGCATCTGGTTGAGCGCCGCCCTGCCGGTCGCAGCGGCCGGACTGCCGATGCTTCTGTGTGCGGTGGCGCGGCAGATACTGGATCGCCACCGAGGCGTGCGGCTGGCGCAATCGGAGCAGGCCCTGCGTCAGCTTCAACCCGCGGCCCTCGCGGATCGCCTCGCCTGGGACCCGACTTATCTGGCTGAGCCCCTGGCGCGCGAGATCCCGGTGCTCTTCATCGATCTCACCGGATTCACCCGCCAGAGCGAGCGCCTTGGCCCGGTGCGCACACGCACGATCCTCAAGACGTTCCACGATCTCGTGGACGAGACGGCTTCTTCACACGGAGGTCTCGTCGTCAACTTCATGGGCGACGGCGCGATGGTCGTGTTCGGCGCATTGGACCCCGATCCGGCGCGAGCGGAAAACGCCGTGCGGGCAACCGAAGACCTCATCCGCCGCACCCGGGATTGGATCGCACGCGACCTTGAGCTGGCAGGCGCAGGACGCGCGCTCGATGTGCGCATCGGCGCGCATTACGGGCCGGTCATTCTCTCGCGCCTCGGAAGCGACACCAATCAGCACATCACGGCGACAGGCGATACGGTCAACGTCGCGAGCCGCCTGCTCGCAGTGGCCTCCGAGAGAACGTCGCGCCTCGCCGCGAGCGCCGATCTGCTGAAAGCCGCCGGCATCGATACACCGGATGACATTTTCGACGAGCAACAGATTGCGGCCATCCGTGGACGCGCTCAGCCGATAGAGGTTTGGCTGCGGCACGATCCACCTCCGCCGTGATATTCTTCGAGTCGAGGCGAACACTCAGGTATTCGTGACCCAGATCACAGAGATCAATCATCATCGAGGGCAGAGTGCTTCCACCCCAACAGGGAGAAGCACGATGAAGACAAATTCGACGAAGATGATGATTGCAGCCGGTCTCGCGCTCGCGACTTTGGCTGCCGGTAGTCTCAGTGCGGATGCCCGCGGGTTCAGACACGGCGGCTTTCACGGCGGCTTCGGCCATCATGGAGGCTTCGGTCACCGCGGGTTCGGGCACGGGCGGTTCGGGTACGGGCGGTTCGGGCATGATCGACGTTTCTACCACCGCGGGTTCCGCCAGCGCTTCGGCGGGCTCCCCTGGGTCGCTCCCGCAAGCGGCTACTTTCTCATCTCCGATTTCGGCGATTGCCGCACCGTCTACACGCCCTTGTTCGACGGTTACGAGCGCGTCTGCGGCTGATCGGGCGCCAAGCTCTTCAGGTTTGGAACCGTAGAACGGCCGCCGCCGTACGCACGGCGGCGGCCCGGACACTCTCTTCGCCGCATCACGCCTTGCGGGGACGACGGGGCGCGTATCGGCACGCTGGCCTCGGCCGTTGCGGAGATCTCGCGAGCCTCGTGAAAGACAACGCCATCGCGTTGAAAACAAATTGGGTCATGGTCCGGCACCGTTTCGGCGGGGACATCTCTACTTAGACAGGGGAACCGCAATGGCACAGACATGGGATCGAAAGACATTCAGCGGCTTCATTGCGCGCGCGATACTGACGCTCACCTTCACAGCTGCGGCCGGCATGAAGTTTGCCGCACTGCCCTTCGAGGTCGCGGGCTTCGAGCGCTTCGGCTACCCGCTCCGGTTCATGTACGTGATCGGGGCGCTGCAACTGCTCGGCGCGGTATTGCTCTGGGTTCGCGGCTTCACCGCAGTCGGAGCGACACTGCTCGCGATCCTGATGGCCGGCGCCGTCGGCAGCCACTGGTTTGCGGGTGATCCTGCCGCGACGATGCTTCCTCCGCTCGTGCTGCTGATTGCGCTTGCCGGGCTCGCCTATGCCCGTCATGCGGAGTTTGCCGCCATGCCCTTGATGAACGCGTCGCGACCCGAACGCCGCCACTGGTCCTGATCTTGACTTGATCTGGTCTTTTCCGAGCGCGCTTCGCATCATCCGTTCTTGATGCACTTGCGCGAGAAGCAGGATCGCAAGCCTTCCCGTTGGCCGAGCCTTCCCGTTGGCATTGAGCAAAGGCGAAAAGGATAGCGAAGTCGTATGGCAAGAGACGAAGAGGATCGAGTTCTCATCGCCGGTGGCGGCATCGCGGGCCTCGCCATGCGGCGGGCGCTGCGGCGGCGCGGGCTGCCTTCGCTCACCCTGGAGCGGCGTGGAGAGCCGGCGGATGCGGGCCTCGCCATCAACCTGCCGGGCAATGCGGTCCAGGCTCTCGGCCAACTCGGCCTGGGCGACGCCCTGCGCAGGGTCGGCGCACCCATTCAGCGGCGCGAATACCGTACCGAGAGCGGGCGCCTCCTCTTCGCCGTCGACGAGACGGCGTTCTGGGGCGAGGCGGCACGGCCTCATTGTCTCCGTCGCGCCGACCTGCTGCGCCTTCTGACGCTCGACCTCGAGCCAGGCGACATCCGAAGCGGATGCGAGGTCGCCGCCGTCAGGCAGGGGCCGCACGGTGTCACCGCCGAATGCCTGGACGGAAGTGTCGAAACCGGAGGGCTGGTCGTCGGCGCGGACGGGGTGCATTCGCGGGTCCGACGCAGCGTGTTCGGCGATCGTGCGCCCGACGCGGCGATGCTGGCCCCGGCGAGCTGGCGCTTCATGGCACCGAATCCAGGCCTTGACGCCTGGACACTCTGGGCGGGATCGGGCGGATTGTTCCTGCTCATCCCCGTCGGCCGGGGCGAGGTCTATGGCTGGGTCTCCGTCGTCAAGGCTGCCGGACAGGGGCGGGACTTGGCCGCCTCGCGCGCTGCCTTCGCGTCGTTCCCGCGTCTCGTCCGCGACACCCTCGATGTGGTTCTGGCCGAGCCGGGCGGGCTCTATCACTCCCCCCTCGAAGAGGTTCGGGTTTCGAGCTGGAACCGGGACCGGGTGGTGCTGGTCGGAGATGCCGCGCACGCGACCGCGCCGGTCTGGGCCCAGGGCGCCGCCCTTGCCCTGGAAGACGCGCTCGTGCTGAGCGCTCTGCTGGCGGAGAGAACGGACTGGGGCACGGTGGGTGCACACTACGAAGCGTTGCGCCGGCCTCGCGTGGCCCATGTCCAGGCCATGACCGATCGCCTGTCCCGCACCGCGCGGATGCCGGGCTGGGCCAGAAACCTCCTGCTTCCCGTGATCGGCCCGCGCAGCTACCGTGCCACGTACTCCCCGCTTCGCACCCCAGTGTCAGCCTGAGGCTGGCTCCGGCGATCCCATCCTTCCCCTGATGAGGGGTCGTACCCCCGACCGCGGGAACCAGGAGAACGTTCCCAGACGCTGGTCCTCGGGACAGACGAATATGCCGGCTCGCTAACGACCGTGATCGGTGCGAACCAGGCAATGCCGATCCTATGCGGGGATGAGCCACGCTAGACGGCGCATGGCTCGGCTCGCACGAGAAGGACCGTTCATGGAAAAACGATGGCCCGAAGGCTGGAGTGAGTGTCCGGATGGATCGGTTGCGGAAGGAAACCTGTAGCCGCAGTTTCCGACCGACCCGACGATGGTGTTTCGCAATCCGACTGCTTTGCGGACTTCGCCGAACCATCGGGTCGAGAAGCGGTCGCAGTTGAACGAAGCCCGCTTGCTCGAAAATTTTCGGTGAGCATGGATTAAAGAGCGCCCTGCCGCGTAGCTTCACCCTGCGAGATCGGATTGCAAAACAAGTTGATTGTTAACGCATGGCCACTTTTAGAGGTTTCGGTTCAGGGCATAGCCTCTTGACAACGATCAATAGGGGCGATCCTATGATTTTAGGTCTATCTTTTCTGTGTGAGCGAAAGCGTTAGCTGCCCAGGCCGCGCGGAGGTCGTCCTCGAGGATACGCTTCGTCGGAACACATCTGATCTGAACATCGCTGTGACGACCGCCCGAAGAACGAAGGCGGCGCGCGTAGGGGAGAAACGATGAGTGACGCATCCGACGGCGTGCGGCGGACAAGGTCCATCGTGCGTGCGCCGCAGAGCTTCGTGGCCGGCATCGCGCTGGTTCTGCTCGGGATGTTTGGCATCTGGGCCGCAAGCGATCTGCCACGGGGCACCCTCGGGTCCATGGGGCCGGGCATGCTGCCGCACTGGGTCGCGATCGGTGTCGCCATCTGCGGCGGCGTGCTGGCCTTGACGGGGCTCGTCCGTGAAGGCGCTGGCCTCCAGACCTTCGGCTTGCGCGGCCCAGTCACCGTCGTGCTGGCGATCCTCGCCTTCGCGGTCACGATCCGTCCCTTCTCCCTCGGCCCCGTCGCCGGTCCCGGCCTCGGCCTGATCATCGCGGGACCGCTCGCGGTGATCATCGGGGGCTACGCCACACCCGAAGCGCGATTTCGCGAACTTCTGATCCTGGCCCTGCTTCTCACCGCCGGTTGCATGATGCTGTTCGGGGACCTGCTCAACCTGCCCATCCCCATCTTTCCCACCGTCCTCATCGAGGCGGCGAGCGGCACGATCCCATCGCGCGTGATGCTGAGGCTCGGGGCCGGCGCCCTCGCCCTGGCGGGACTCGGCCTGCTCGCCATGCAGCGCCGCTCCACCCACCGAGGTCGGATCGACGTCGCGCCGCACACGATGTCGACCTGATCGGGAGCGCGGCACGTGACGGATCTCCTCGCCAATCTCGGCCTCGGCTTTGCCGTCGCGCTGAGCCTGCAGAACGTGACGCTGTGCTTCTTGGGCTGTCTCGTCGGCACCCTGATCGGCGTGCTGCCCGGCGTCGGCCCGATCGCCACCATCGCGATGCTCCTGCCGATCACCTTTGGGCTCGATCCCGTCGGCGCCCTGATCATGCTCGCGGGGATCTATTACGGGGCGCAATACGGCGGCTCCACCACCGCGATCCTGGTCAACATCCCCGGTGAGGCGACGTCGGTCGTCACCACCCTCGACGGGCACCAGATGGCCCGTCAGGGGCGGGCCGGAGTAGCCCTCGGCATCGCCGCCATCGGCTCGTTCTTTGCCGGCACCGTCGCCACGCTGCTGATCGCGGCGCTCGGCGCACCGCTGACGCGCCTCGCGCTGATCTTCGGGCCTGCGGAGTACTTCGCCCTGATGGTGATGGGGCTCGCCTTCGCCGTCGTCCTCGCGCACGGCTCCGTGCTCAAGGCCGTGGCCATGATCCTGGTCGGAATCCTGCTCGCCGCCGCGGGCACCGACCTCGAGACCGGCCAGGAGCGCATGACCTTCGGCCTCGTCTTCCTCACTGACGGCGTCGATTTCTCGGTCCTGGCGATGGGCCTGTTCGGGGTCGCCGAGATCCTGCGCAACCTCGACCAGACCGAGACCCGTGAGATCGCCCGGGCGCGGATCGGCCGCCTGCTGCCCAGTCTCGCGGACCTTCGGCAGGCCGCACCCTCGGCTCTGCGTGGGACGGCGATCGGGTCGATCCTGGGCATCCTGCCTGGCAATGGCGCCGTCCTCGGCCCCTTCGCCTCCTACACGATCGAGAAGCGGCTCGCTCGCGATCCGAGCCGTTTCGGGCGCGGCGCCATCGAAGGGGTCGCTGGTCCGGAGAGCGCCAACAATGCCGGAGCTCAGACGGCCTTCATCCCGCTCCTTACCCTCGGCATTCCGCCGAACGCCGTGATGGCGCTGATGGTCGGCGCGATGACGATCCACGGCATCGTTCCGGGCCCCGGCGTGATGACCAAGAACCCCAACCTGTTCTGGGGCATGATCGCGTCGATGTGGATCGGCAACCTCATGCTCCTCGTTATCAACCTGCCTCTCGTCGGCATCTGGGTGCGCCTGTTGAAGGTGCCCTACCGGTTGATGTTCCCCGCGATCCTGATGTTCTGCTCGATCGGCATCTACTCGATCAACTCGCTGCCCACCGATGTGATGCTGATCGCGGCCTTCGGAGTGTTCGGATACGGGCTGATCAAGTTCGGCTTCGAGCCCGCGCCGCTGCTACTCGGCTTCGTCCTGGGCAAGCTGATGGAGGAATACCTGCGCCGAGCCCTCACCCTGTCGCGCGGCGACGCCCTGGTGTTCCTCGAGCGCCCGGTCAGCGCGGTGCTGTTCCTCGTCGCCTTCACCATCCTGGCGGCGGCGCTGCTGCCGTCGCTGCGGCGAAGCCGCGACGAGGTGTTCACAGAGGCCTGACGGCGCGGACGCCCCGGCGTCCTTCGACGGCGGACACGATAACCAGAAACGAAAAGGATGAGGAACATGAGAAGGGCTCTCGCCATCGGCCTCCTGTCGGCGCTCGCCGCCGTCAGCGCTGCAGCCGATACCTATCCCCAGCGTCCGATCACCATGGTGGTGCCTTTCGCGGCCGGTGGACCGACCGACGTGGTGGCGCGGATCGTCGCCGAACCCATGTCCCGCGCGCTCGGCCAGCAGGTCGTCATCGAGAACGTCACCGGGGCCGGCGGCACCACGGGCATCACCCGTGCATCACAGGCCTCGCCCGACGGCTACACCATCATGATGGGCCACATGGGCACGCACGGCGCGGCACCGGCCCTGTTCAAGGGCCTGAAATACGATCCGGCCAAGAGCTTCGATCCCATCGGCCTCGCCGCCGGCACGCCGATCGTCATCGTCGCCAAGAAGGGCTTCCCGGCGCAGGACCTCAAAGCCTTCATCGAGGCGATCAAGGCGGGCGGCCCCTCGATAAACCAGGCCCATGCGGGCGTCGGCTCGGTTTCGCATTCAACGGGCGTGCTCTTCAACTCGCTCACCGGCGCCAAACCCACGCTCGTCGTCTATCGCGGCACGGGGCCTGCGCTGAACGACCTGATGGCGAACCAGGTCGACTTCATGACGGATCAGATCGTCAACGTCGCCCCGCAGATCGCCGGCGGCACGATCAAGGCCTATGCCATCGCGACGCCCGAGCGCTCCCCGAGCCTGCCCGACGTGCCGACGACGAAGGAGGCCGGCCTGCCCGGCTACGAGGTCAGCGCCTGGAACGCCGTGTTCGCGCCGAAAGGCCTGCCGGCGGATGTCCGGGCCAAGCTCGTGGCGGCTCTCGCGACGGCACTCAAGGACCCGGGCACGACGAAGCGCATCCTCGATCTCGGCGGCACGGTGCCGAAGGATGCCGAGGCCGGCCCGGACGCTCTGCAGGCGCTTGTCGAACGCGAGGTGGCGCGGTGGACCCCCGTGCTCCGCTCCGCCGTCGAAGCCAATCCCTGAACCCGCGATCAGAGCCGGTATCCCCTTGGGGGGATTGCCGGCTCTGGCGACAATCCGAGGTGCCCGCCCGCGCACGTGCAGGCGGGACAATGGGCACCTGCCGAGTGCTCGATCGCTTCGCTGAGCCGGAGCAGCAGAGGCGTTTTCGACGTGGAATCCTACCTCACCTCCTCCTTCCTGTTGTCGCTCCTGCAGATCGTCTGGATCGACATCATCCTGTCGGGCGACAATGCGGTGGTCATTGCCATGGCCTGCCGCGGCCTGCCCGAGCGGCAGCGTCGGATCGGCGTGTTCGCGGGCGCTTTCGCGGCGGCTCTGCTGCGGATCGTCTTCGCCGTCATCATCTCGCAGTTGCTGGCGGTGCCCCTGCTGAAGGTGGCCGGTGGCCTCATCCTGCTGCATATCGCGGTCAAGCTCGTGCGCGGCGAGGAGGAAGATGAGAGCGCCATCAAGGAGCATTCCAGCCTGCCCAAGGCGATCTGGACCATCGTGGTGGCCGACGCCGTGATGAGCTTCGACAACGTCGTCGCGGTGGCAGGCGCCGCCAAGGGACACGACGAACTCTTCATTATCGGCCTGGCCCTCTCGGTACCGCTGCTTGTGGTCGGCGCCAGCCTGATCACCCGGCTGATCGACCGGTTCCCGATCCTGATTTGGTTCGGCGGCGGGCTGTTGGGTTGGGTGGCCGGCGAGATGATCGCGACGGATCGGCTCGTTCAAGAGCACATGGTCGCGCTCATGCCCCCAACCCTGCAGGGCTTGGTCCCGCACGCGACAGGTGTGCTCGGCGCTACCCTCGTCATTGCCATCGGCCTCCGTCTCAAGCGCAGATCCGACAGGGCCGTCGCGCAGCAACAGGCAGCGGCCGTGGGCAGGGCAGAGGCGGACATGCTCGGGACTTGAAAGAAGCACGAGAAAGAAAGAGCTTCGCGTCACCTCTCCGGTGCATCGCACGACTGTCTCCGGCGTCAGCAGGACAGATCCCCGATATGAGAAAAGCCTCGTCTTCAAGGGGCAGGGCTGATGCGTTTGGCCGTAAGGCAAAGGCTACGGTAACTCAGGTGGTCAACGTCACCAGCTTGGGCGGGGTGTTGTTGTTTTCAATCACCAACCGCCGGTTCGCTCAATGGTAAGGTCGGGTGGTTTGCCGTCAGTCCGCTATCGTTCGATCAGATGCGCATGCGGTCGATCAAGACCCTGAGACCTCCGGAGACATGCCGTCGGCTTGGATAGTAGAGGAACAGGTCTCCCTTCACGGGGCACCATTCCTCCAGGCATAGGACCAGTGTCCCGGCGTCGAGGTGCGGCCTGGCGCGATCCTCCCAGACGTAGGCGAGGCCGCCTCCCTTGGCGGCCACCTCGATCATCAGTTGCTGGTCGTCGAGGGTGATAGGACCATCGACCTCGACCTCGATGGCCTCGCCGTCGCGCTCGAACCGCCAGTTGAACATCTTGCCACTGGGGAAGCGGTATCGGATGCCGGTATGCCGTGCGAGTTCCCGTGGATGCTCTGGACGAGAGTTTTTGCTCAGGTAATCCGGCGAAGCCACCACGACGAGACGCTGCACCGGGCCAATCCGGATGGCAACCATGTCGCGGGATAGCACTTCGCCGAACCGGATGCCGGCGTCAAAACCTTCCTCGACGATGTCGACCAAGCGGTCTGTGGACACGACGTCGAGGTGCAGACCCGGATTTCCCTCGGTCAGCGGAACCAGGACGTCGCGCAGCAGGAAGGGGGCAATCGAGGTGGGCAGGTTGATCCTGACCATGCCGAACGGCGTCTCCCGGAAGGTGTTCAGGCTCTCCTGAGCCCTCGCGATCTGGTCGAAGGCGGGTGCGAGTTCGGCGAGAAAGCGTTCGCCTGCGTCGGTCAAAGCAACGGATCGGGTCGTGCGCTGTAGCAACCGAACGCCTATGCGTTCCTCGAGGCTGCGGATTGCATGGCTGACAGCGGAGGAAGCGACGCCGCGCTCGGTTGCGGCTTTCCGGAAGCTGCGATGCTTCGCGACTGCCAGGAAGGTCGACATCTCACCGAGCTCGCTCGCGCGCATTGTTCACTTTCATTCATCACCGCGCGCAGAAACTAGCAGGTTATCGCAGCAGTCGCGCGTCCTTAGGTTCGAGACACCAGCCCATCCGCGATCCGCGGGAATGGCGCCCACGACAGGAAACGACCCATGACGCGCATCGTACGCTTCCATGAAATCGGGGGCCCCGAAGTCCTCAAGGTCGAGGACGTGGCGGTACCGGCGCCGAAGGCCGGCGAGGTCCAGATCCGGGTCAAGGCGATGGGTTTGAACCGCGCGGAGGTGATGTTCCGGACCGGCCAGTACGTCACCGAGCCGACCTTCCCGGCCATCCTCGGGTACGAGGCCGCCGGCACCGTTGAAGCTCTCGGACCGGACGTCGATGACCTCGCGCTGGGCGATGCCGTCAGCGTAATTCCCTGCTTCATGCTGGGGCAGTACGGCCTGCACGGCGAACTCGTGAACGCACCGGCCACCGGTGTAGTGAAGCACCCGGAGACGCTGTCCTGGGAGGAGGCGGCCGCCGCCTGGATGATGTTCACGACCGCCTATGGCGCGCTGATCGACATCGCGGACGTGAAGGCCGGCGAGACGGTGCTGATCCGCGCTGCGTCCAGCAGCGTCGGGCTCGCCGCCATTCAGATCACAAAGGCGCTTGGCGCCATCCCCGTTGCGTTGACCCGGCGCAGCAACAAGCGCGACGAACTCCTGGCCCATGGTGCCGCCCATGTCATCGCCACGGAGGAGCAGGACCTCGTCGCCGAGGTGAGGCGGATCACGGACGGCAAGGGCGCTCGCGTCGCCTTCGACCCGGCCGGCGGACCGGAGGTCGGCAAGATCCTTGAGGCGTTGAGCTCCCTCGGGATCTTCTTTCAGTACGGCGCGCTCGACACCACGCCCATCACGATCCCGGTCCTGTCGCTGCTCGGCAAGAACCTCACCGTGCGCGGCTACCAACTCTTCGAGATCACCCAGGACCCGGAGCGTCTTCGGAAGGCCAAAGTGTATATCGTCGAGGGCCTCGCGTCAGGGGTACTCAAGCCAGTCATCGCGAAAACCTTCAAACTCGATGGCATCGCCGAGGCGCATCGGTTCATGGAAAGCAACGAGCAGATCGGAAAGATCGTCGTTACGGTCTAGAGCGCTCTCCGCCGAAGTGGATGCCGGTTCGGCGAAAAAGAGCGCGGCAAACAGAGGCTTAGAGATGTGTCCCGACCCAACGTGGTCGGGCGCAGCTCTAGCCGCGGCGCGAGGGCTCGGTAGGGCCGCCTATGGGGGACGCGTCCGCTTGCGGACGTCCAGGATGATTGCGACGACTGGGCTAACCATCCAGCAGCCCAATTCGGCCCGGGCTCGTTCTGCCAGCTTATTCATCTGCCGATTACTCAAGGAGGCCAGCCTCGTGATCGAGCTATGACGGAGGCGCTACAACAGCATCCGTCCCCGCTCGTCGGTCGGCTGCCACCCGCCAGCGCCAGAGGTCGTCATCTGGTCAGCAGAGCCAAGCAGCTCAGCGCCGTTCGCTCGCTCCGCCATCGTCACACGGCCGCTGATGCGCTAACTTTGTACTTGGGCCGCCAGATGGGGCAGGCCGTGGCGCAATGGTGCCGATTACGGGGGATACTCCCATGTTCAAGTTGGGCGGCGCATCCTAGCACCGTCGAAAATGGCCAGTACTTCACTACCGAGCGGACCGACTTCTAAGTCGCGCTGTCTTGGTGGCAGCGCATTACGATGTCTGGGAAGGCTGGCGTCGCCTACGTCCCGCCGGCCTACGCAAACGGGGCCTGCGCCGACGATCGCATCGTGTGCGAAATGGTTCCTCGCCGCTTCGTTTCCTATACAGGCCAACGACTGCAACGTTCAGGCATCATTGAACAATGGCGAGGGATATTCGGCCGCGGGGATGCCGATATGATGGCGTGCAGCAACGCAGATTGCCGCGATTTGCCAAAGGAATAGCGCAAAGCAGATAATCTTTGCGCTTTCGTCAAAATGTTCAAATTCAGCCAGCAGGCAAAATTTGATAAGTCCAAAGCAAATCGGCAATACCGTTTTGCTTGGGACTGAGTCCTCTTCAGCCATTCACCAACGGTAGCGCAGCGTCGCCAGGACGGTTTGACGATTGCCGTAGAAGCAGCCGGTCGCGGCGATGCAGGTCGATACGTAGGTCTTATCGAACAGGTTCGTCGCATTGACGGCGAGATCCACGCCTTTCAGCGCTGGATAGCGGTAGCCGAAATCATACCGAATGGCCGCATCGACCAGGGTGACGACCGGGATATGATAGAAGTTGGCGTTGTCCCCCACCGAGGCGCCGATGTAGCGCACGCCTGCCCCGAGACCGAGCCCGGCCCAATCGCCCGTTCGGAAGGTGTAGTCGAGCCAAGCCGATGCCTGGTGCTGGGGCACGAAGGGGAGTTCGTTCCCGATGATGCTTGCCCCGGCCGCGTTCGCATTCGCCTTGGTGATCTCGCTGTTCATGGCGGCGTAGGAGGCGATCAGGTCGAGACTCTCGGTCAGGCTTGCCTTGACCTCCAGTTCCACGCCGCGGACACGGGCCTCGCCGGTCTGTGCATTGAACCGGAAATCCGTCGGGTCCGGTGTCAGAACGTTCTTCTGCGTCAGATCGAATACCGTTCCCGTCATCAGGAGGTTCGTACCGGGCGGCTGAAACTTGATGCCGCCTTCGATCTGCTCACCCTCCGTCGGTGCGAAGGGCTGACCGGCGCGGTCCGTCCCGGCCGTGGGCTGGAACGAAGTGGCGTAGCTGATGTAAGGGGCCAATCCGCCGTCCAGCAGATAGCTCAGCCCGACGCGGCCCGTGAAAGCAGCGTCATCCTGTTTCACTCGCGTGAGTGCGCCGGTCGCGGCATTCGTCGTGCGGGTCACCGCGTCGGCCCAGTCCTGACGCCCGCTGACGGTCAGGCGGAAGCCGCCGAAGCGGATCTCGTCCTGCGCGTAGAGTCCGGTCTGGTTTCGTCCCTGGGTGATCCGCGTACCGAGCGGGGGACGTGTGACCGTGCCTGCATAGACCGGGGCGAACACGTCGACGGATGGCACGATCCGTAGCTGGGACTCATCGTACCGGGCGTCCTCGCGCAGGTAGTCCGCGCCGAGGAGAAGCGTATGCGCGAAGGGGCCGGTGGAGAAGCGGGCTTCGGCCTGGTTGTCGATGTTGAACAGGTCCGACCGCTCCGGGAAGGCCCAGGCGTAGCGGGAGAGCGTGCTGTTATCGGCGCCGAGGCCGATTGCCTGCACACGCTGGGTATTGGCGTCGACATGCGAGTAACGCAGGTTCTGCCGGACGGTCCAGACGTCGTTGAAGCGATGTTCGAACGCGTATCCGATGAAGCCTTGCTGCAGTTTGAACCGGTCGTAATTCGGCTCTCCGATGAAGCGTTTCGTAGGGATGCGGCCCTTCGGGTTCGCGTAGAGTGTGCCCAGGGCGGGCAGGCCCTGAGGCGCTCCCCCGCCGGGCGAATCGATGTTGAGATATTGTGACAGGATCGTCAGGGACGTATCGGCATCCGGCCGCAGGGTGAGGCTCGGCGCGATGAAGACGCGGTCTTCCTCGAGATAGTCGAGTTGCGTTCCCGTGGTGCGGGCCAGACCGGTCAGCCGATAGAGGATCTTGCCCTCAGGATCGATGGGCCCGGACAGGTCGAAGGCGGCTTGCGCACGCCCGAAACTGCCGGTCTGGAGTTGGATTTCGCGCAGAGGTGTCGCCGTCGGGCGTTTGCTCACGAGGTTGAGCAGGCCCCCTGGGGAATTCTGACCATACAGTCCCGACGATGGCCCCTTCAGCAACTCGACACGCTCGAGACCATAGGATTCGACACGCGGTTGCGAGTAGCCCCGGGCTCCGAAGGGCAACCGCAATCCATCGAGGTAGCGGCCCGGCACGAAGCCGCGGACGTAGAGCCAATCATAGCGCACATCCGTGCCGTACTGGTTCATCACGCCGGGCGTGTAGAGCAGGGCCTGACTGACGCTCTGGGCCTGACGGTCCTCGATCTCCTTCCGCCCAACCACGTTGATGGCCTGAGGGGTCTCCAGGATCGGCGTTCCGGTTTTGGTCGCGGTTGCGCTGCGGCGGGCGACATAGCCGTGGACGGGACCGATGGCGTTCTCGCCCGACACCTCCAGCATGTCGAGGGCAACGGCCCCGGCCTGATCCGGGGCGACGATACCGGCCTGTGCCACCACGCGCAGGAGGGTGGCGGATCGCTCGGCGGTGAACTGGGGCGTCAGTCCCGTGCCGGCCAGGAGCCGGCGCAACCCTTCGGCACGGTCGTAGCGTCCAACGACCGCGACCGAGCGCAGATATTGGGTGGCGCTGCTGTCATAGATCAACTGAACGCCACTGGCCGCGCCATAGGCCGCGAGCGCTTCGTCGAGGGGCATGGCGGGAAGGGCGAAGTCGATCGCCGCGTCCTGGGCCGGCATGAGTGCCGATGACTGAACGAGATGTAATCGACCCATCGTTGCAGCCGGGCCGGCATGCTCGATCGCCGCCGAAGTCGGAGCCGGCATGGCGGCGACCAATGTCGCGAGACCGCTCAATCCAATGGCCATCCGGTACTGGTCCCGTCCCCGGTCTTGTCTGCTACGCCGCACCGTCATCAGCCCCATCGTCTCAAGGCGGCTTGCCACCGCTGTGCGACGGGTCGTGATCGCCCGCCTGATTCCTGAGACGCTGCGGAGCCCGTCACCCCGCAAGAAAAGTCCGTGACGGGTCAGCGCAGGATGACGAGCCGGTCGCCGAGCCTGAATTCGGAGAGAGCGAGGGCGGTGCGGATGTTCGTGAGTGCCTCCTCCGGACGCGACAGGTGGAAGATGCCCGTCACCCGCCGGATTGAAGCCGCCGAACTGCCCAACACGATCCGACCGGGGCGATAGCGGTTGAGATCATTGACGACCTGAGACAACGGCGTGTCGCGGAAGACGAGAAGGCCGCGTCGCCACGCCGCTGTCGTCGCCGTGTCGATGGAATGAATGTCCCGCGCCCCACGCTTCGTGCCGACCCCCTGGCCGGCGGCCAGCACCGTCGGCGGCGCGCCCGGTTCCGCCACCACTTCGACAGAGCCCGAGAGGCAGGAGAGTTCGGCGTCCGTCCCGCCGGTCCAGCCGGTGAGCCCCTCGGCCGGACGGCAGCGAACGACGAACTCCGTCGCCATTCCGGGACGCGTGGCCACATGCGCCGGACCGACCGTCAGGGAGATCGGACGCGCATTGGCGGGGACCGTGACGGCGACGGCCCCCGCATGCAGGACGAAAGTGCCGGGTTCAGCCGTCCCGGAATCGAGGGCGGTTTCGGCATCAAGCTCGATCCGGACCCCTCCTGGCAGATCGATCGTCCGCACCTCTCCGGTGCCGGTTCGGAAATCCGCGCTCAGTTCGGGCCAGTTCGCCAGGAGGGCAGCCCCACTCGCGGCGATGGAGGCCGAGGCGATGCCCAGCCCCGCACCCCGGAGTATCCGGCGACGGGCGATGTCACGTGGTGCCTCGCGGACAAGGGCAGGGGCGACCTGCTTCGGGAGCGCGATACCGGCTTGGCGCCACAGCTTTGAGGCCGCGATGAAAGCGGCATCGTGCTCGGGCCGCGTGCGCCAGGCGGTAAGGGCCTCCGCATCGGCATGCGTTGCCGTCCCGGACGTCAACCGCACGATCCAGGCACGAGCCTCCCGTTCGACGGCCGCCGCGTCGCCGGATCCGAGTTCCCGGTCGTGATCCCCGGCCATCATAGCCTTCGTGCCTTCTCCTCGTGGACACGCCGCAAGAGCATTCCCAGACTGTGGCGTGCAAGGGCTACTCTCCCGGAGCGACGGCTTAGACAGCCTATCCGACCGGATGCTCGGAGCCTTCGCCGGTTATTGGCATGACTCTGCAACACAGGCCCTCGGTTGCGGGCCGTTACGATGGAAGACGCCTCCGCCCGTGCCGCCCCGCAATCAGCGTCCATGGTGACCGATCCGTAGGCGCTCGGCGCAATGGTCCAGTGCCATCCGAACCTCCGATTCGACCGTGCGGAGCGAAACACCGAGATGCGTGGCTATGGCCGCATGGCTCATGCCCTCGATCCGGCTGAGACGGAACGCGGTCGCCCGGCGAGGCGGCAACTCGGACAGCGCCTGTGTCAGACGGCGGAGATCGGCACGTGCCTTGGCATCCCGGTCCGGTCCCGGTGCGTCATCCGGCACCGAAAGATGGGCGGCAATGTCCTCCGCGCTGAGCAGGCGTGCCCGACGTGCCTCGGCTCGCCGATGATCGATCGCCAAGTTCGCCGCGACCTTGAATAGGAATGCGCGTTCGTTCTGCAGCGGGGGATCGTCCAGGGCGACATGGGCCACCCGAAGAAACGTCTCGTGCGCGAGATCGGAGGCTTCGTGAACACCCACCTTCCGACCGAGAAACCGCAAAAGTGCCTCGCGATGGGTGCGATAAAGTATGCCTAGTCGGGACTCCTGTTCGGACTGCGTTCGGGAAACGCGGAGCATTTCGAGTGCCGAGTTAAAGCATCCTGGAACAGATGCGCGTAAAGGATCGGATTGCAAAATTCCGATACACACACAAGAGGCAATTCACGCAGAGCAGTGATGTGATCAATATTAGAATTGATACAATGAAATAATCGATCCGAAGCCATACAGGGAGCGTACGCAGCTACGACATCGATGCGCTCCTCGATCGTCTCACCGAGGAGGCTCATTGTACGGAGCGCAAATGGATTTGTGGCGATTACTCCGTGTGTCCCCGAGTGATGTCATACAGTGACGCATCGCCTTACCTCCTGCGCCCACTTCTCGGAGGCAGATCCCCGTCCAGCCCAACTCCATTGCCCGTTCGTCGTGCGTCGAAACAGGCTGCGGTGAGGCGTCCTTTCAACCGGATGCCTCACACTGCTTCGATGCCGCATTGCCCCTGCCGACATTGCAGGAACGATCGAAATCACTGGTCGAAACCAACGCGATCATGTCCGCGCTACAGCGGCCGAATCTCTTCGCGGCACGCTCAAACTTCCCGACACTCGAACATCAGCGCAGCCGACTCGAATTCAGTGAGGTGCGCCGTGCAAGACCGAAGGCGTCGATGAAAGCGTCGAGATAAGACCCATCCCATGTCACATCCGGCCTTGGCGCGTCGTCACCCACACTGACCAATTACGTGGGGAGAATGCGATGATCAAAGCTATTCGGCTGCTGGCTGGCCTT
The DNA here is from genome assembly GCF_054817925.1 of Methylobacterium sp. CM6247. Classification (NCBI taxonomy): domain Bacteria; kingdom Pseudomonadati; phylum Pseudomonadota; class Alphaproteobacteria; order Hyphomicrobiales; family Methylobacteriaceae; genus Methylobacterium; species Methylobacterium sp. CM6247. Next base: position 743,373 of record NZ_JBTXKX010000003.1, on the reverse strand, counting down.
CTTGGCGCAGGATTGATCGGCAACGGCCTCTCCATGCTCGCCGCACCCGAGGTTTGGTATTTCGCCGTGCCGGGCGTGACTTCGACAGGCCCGTTCAATCAGCACTTCCTGCGAGATATCGGCCTGATCTTCGTGCTGATCGGGTCGGGATTTGTGTACGGTGTCGTGAGACCCGGCTCGCGTGTCCTGCTCTGGACCATGGGTGCGACTTGGCTCTCGGGCCATGCGCTGTTCCATGTCTGGGAGGTGGCCGTCGGCATTTGCGGACCGGAGGTTCTGCCTCGCGACTTCCCCGCGGTGACACTTCCTGCGCTTATTGCGGTCGCCCTCAGCATCTGGTCGTTCCGCCATGCCGACCATTGACGATCCGACCCTCGTCTTCGAGCAGGAGCGGGTGCGGCTCGTCCGGCTCGCCTACCGCATGCTCGGGTCCATCGGCGAGGCCGAGGATGTCGTACAGGACGCCTGGCTCCGCTGGCGGCGCGTCGACCATGCCGAGGTCGGCTCGGCCGGTGCCTTCCTGTCACGCACGGTCACGCGGCTCTGCCTGGACGTCATGAAATCCGCGCGGGTACGGCGCGAGACCTATTTCGGGACTTGGTTGCCCGAGCCCGTCGCCATGGCCCCGGACGAAGACCCGGGCGACGACCTGACACTCACGCTGATGTTGGCCCTGGAGCGGCTCTCGCCGCTGGAGCGGGCCGCGTTTCTCCTGCACGATGTCTTCGCGGTTCCGCTCGCGGACGTCGCGGTCACGCTCCGGCGTGAGCCGCCGGCGGTTCGTCAACTCGCCGCGAGGGCCAGGAAGCACGTACAGTCCGCCCGCCCGCGCTTTCCGGTCGAGAGGGAGGAGGGTACGCGGATCGCGAAAGCTTTCTTCGAGGCATCGGCGACAGGCGACGTCGCGGCCCTGCGCAGCATGCTCGCCGATGCCGTCGTCGTGCACTCGGACGGCGGCGGGAAGGTGCACGCATTCCCGCGGCCCATCGTCGGCATCGACAAGGTCACGCGCATGTTCGAGGGCGCCGCGCGAAAATCGTGGATCCAGCATGCCCAAAAGCTGCAGGACCTCTGGATCGATGGCCTGCCGGGCTATGTCAGCCTGGAGCCGGGCGGAATGCTCCAGACCGTCGCCCTGGATATTCAGGCCGGACTGATCGTCGGCATCTACTTCACCCGCAATCCGGACAAGCTCCAGCGGATGGCCATGCGGTTCGGAGGAATGCCGGGTGCGCCGGTGTCTCACTGAGACTCAACGGCGGGCAATTGCCAGTTCCTTGCGGCAGACGATCGAGAACGCGCAGAGCGGATCGAGGTCCCTGGCATGGCGGATGTCCGAGAAGGCGGCGAGATCCTTGTTGGGAGCGAAATAGGTCTCGCCGATGCGCTGCATGACACGCTCGGCCTCTTCGAGTGTCTCTGGCTCTCCGAAGAGCCGGATCTTGTTCACGATGGCATAGAGGTTGACCAGCTTGGCCGGGTCGTCGAGGTCATGCTCGAAGGCGTCGCCGAACAGGGTCGAGGCCTCGCGGATGAACTCGCCGTAGAGTGCCTCCCGTCGCGCGCGGTCCTGCACCAGGAGCGTCGCGCGCTCCTGGCTGTGCTGCGTCAACCATGTGGTCGCGAAGGAGGCCATCGCGCCGATGGCCGACCCCGCAAGCGCGGACAGCGCCGAGATATAGGCCGCATCCACCGGCGGGGAGCCTCAGGCCACGCGCTTCGGCTGCGCCGCCAGCCAGTCGCCGTAGCGCCGCTGCGAAAGCCACGCGTCCCCGGTGGGCGTCAGCCAAGGCCCTCCAAGGACCACCCCGAAATACGGTGCGGTGTCGTCCGTGATGACGTCGCGTGTCTCGCCGATGCCGTCGAAGTGATGCTTCACCAATTCGGCCATCGGCAGCCGGTCAGGGCCGGCGATCTCGATCATGCCGTTCCGGGGTGGCGCCAGGGCAAACTCGGCGACCTTCGCGGCCACATCGGCCGATGCGATCGGCTGGATCGACGCGGAGGTGACGCGCGCAACGTCGTCGTCAATGGCGGCCTCCGCAATCGCCGCGACGAATTCGAAGAACTGCGTGGCACGGACAAGCGTCCACGGCACGCCCGCCGAGGCGATCAGTTCTTCCTGGGCGAGCTTGGCGCGGAAGTAGCCGCTGTCGAGCAAGAGTTCGGTCCCGACGACCGAGAGCGCGACATGGTGGGAGACGCCGGCATTCTTCTCGGCCTCCGCGAGGTTCCGTCCGGCACGAACGAAGAAGTCCATCGCCGCGTCGTCGGCGAAGGACGGTGAGTTGGCGACATCGACCACCACGCCGGCGCCCCGCAACGCATCCGCGAGGCCTTCGCCCGTGACGGCGTTGACACCCGTATTCGGCGAGGCCGCAAGGACCTGATGGCCGGCGGTTTTGAGAATGGTGACGACCTGCGAGCCGATCAGCCCCGTGCCGCCGATGACGACGATCTTCATGTGACGCTCCATCTTGTCTCCAGTCCCATCGGGACCGGTCGCCGTCATGACGAGGAATGCCCCTCGCGGTGTGACATCGGCGCGGACGATCGATGCGTCCGACTCGGGACCGGCGAGGGCTCGCCATGTGGGATGCTCGCGACGGGCGCGGCCTCGGAGAAAAGCCGTCCCGGTTCGGGCGTGCCGGGACGGCGTGATCCCATGGAAACCGCTCCTCGGGACGGATCCCGAGGAGCGGCGATTGCCGATGAATCATGCGTGCGCGAACCCCGGTTCGAACGGACGACCGGGTCGGCACTGACCCCATGCCTTCAGTAGTCCCAGAACACGGGAACCCACCGAAAGGCGTTGCCATCGACCGCGACTCGACCGACGGAAGGGAACGGCAGGTGCGTGGCGATCAATTGCTCGCCCGTCGCCGCCAGTTCCCGCAGAAGCCGGACACGAACGCGAGCCGCCTCCTCGGGATCGTGTTCGAAGCCATTGTGCCAGTCTGGGTGCTCGAACCCGACCGTGAACACGGCGTCGCCGGCGAATGTCAGCCGGTCGCCGCCGGATGCCAGGCGGACCACGCTGTGCCCGGGAGTGTGGCCACCGGTGCGATGGACGACCACCCCCGCCGCGACCTCGTGCTCTTCATCGAACAGCCGCAACTGGCTGCGGTACACCTGCGCGAACCGCTTGGCGGCCGCCCGAAGCGCGTCCGGGAACCCCTGTGGCATGTCGACATGAGTAAAGTCGGGCGCTTCCCAGAATTTGACCTCGGCGGCCGCCACATGGATCCGCAGGTCCGGGCGCAGCCGCTCCTTCACTCCCTCGACGAGGAGCCCGCCGACATGGTCCATGTGCATATGGGTCAGCACCACGTCGGTCACGGACGCCAGATCAATACCGGCGGCCTCCAATCGCCTGACCAGTTGCCCGGCCCGCGGCAGGTTGAGGTTCGGGTCCAGCCCCAATCCGGCGTCGATGAGAATGGTCTGGCCGCCACTGCGGACAACCACCACGTTCAGCGACCAGTCGAACGCGTCCGGCGGCAGGAACATGTCGTTCAGCCAAGTCGCCCTCTCGGCAGCCTCGACGTTGTGTCCCAACATCTTGGTCGGGAGCGGCAGCACTCCGTCGCTGACGACCAGCACGTCGATCTCACCGATCCGCACCGCGTAGCGCGAGGGCACCAACTCCTCAGCCCCCACAGGTGGAGCGCCAGCATATCCCGGATCGGTTCGTCCGGTATTGGTTGTCACTGCAGTCGTCATCGTCATCCCTTTCGTGGGACGCGCTTGCATCTGGCTCGTTAGGATCACGAAACGCGCGTCATGCCACAGGGACGAGACTGGGTCGGCAGATGTGACATGATCGATGAGGCCTCGAACTCATCGCTTCTGGATGAGCGCTTCTCCTCGATACTTCTCCTCTGAACGGACGGTCCCTCTTCCAACCAATAAGAAGCTTCGAAGCTGGTACCGAGCGTCGGGTTTCCACGTATGGGCGCGTCTCATTCCCCGCAGAGGAGTCGGCGGCTCGTCCGCACGCGAGGGCGACGAGAGGCTTCCGTGAGAAACTCGCTGCCCGGATCTTCTATCGCTGCGTGGATTCCACGAAAAACCGCTTCGAGATTTCGGTGCGCACATGTTCGCGGAACAGGCGTACGCGTGCCGGCAACTCCCGTCCCGCCAGGCTCACCGTCCTCGATGTCCCGCCGGTGGTGGCCTACGGTCCGCGAACCCGGACGAGCAGGCCCGCTTCGACGTCACGGGCGGCGATGAGGCTCGGGAGGTGCCCGGTGCCCGGTGCCCGCGCTGGCCAGGGTCAGTCGAAGCGTCGTCGCGACGTCGCTCGCCCGGATGGCGGGACGGATGCCGACCTGTTCCGTGCATTCCTTGCCGTCGTTGAGAAGGATGCCCATCACGCCGGGCCGCTCGCGCGCAACGACAACGTCGTGTTCCGCCAAAGCCGCCAAAGGCGGCGCCCTCGGCTTCGCGGCAGCGGCGCTCCGCACCGGCGATGCCGGCCGCGTCGGTGCCGCCGATGAGAAGCACACGGCACTCGACATTGATTTGTCGGTGTCCGCGGCGAGGGCAGCCTGCGGCTCTCTCGTCGAAGCGGCGCCGAACCTTCCGAACCGCCGGCCGTTGCTGATCGACTTCAGCCGCACGGACGGACACATGACCCTCACGAAACTCGCTCTCACGACTACGCTGGCTGTCCTGTTGACCGCGCCGGCTTTCGCCGAGCAGCTGGCTCCCACCGGCGGGGCTGGGAACACTGGCGTCATGACGCCATCCATGGAGCCGGGTCCGGTGCCGCGGGCAAGCGGTGCGAGGGGCCGTCCTGCCGATGCTATTCCGGGCAATCCGAGCCCGGCTTCCGTTCCTGGCAGCACGCCGGACGTGAATATCGGCGGCACGCTGACCAGCAGCCCGCCCGGCACCGGTGGGACTTCGGGCGGACCATCTCTTAGCGGGCAGTAGATTGAAGCTTGACCATGTGACGGTGCGACACCAGACCCAGGCATACGAGCCGGAACACGCCCGCTCGCAGCGCATTCTAAGCTCACTTCTCCCAATTCAACGCGTCCAGATGGGCCTGACAAATGTACAATCACATTGAACGTGATCGTCTTGCTACGCCTGCAACCTTGGAACCAGTGGTGCGCGGCTCTAACTCCTTGACCGACATTGGGCGTAGAGAGCCAACCACTAATAGCGGGACGATCCAGCCTACGTCGGCACCTCCGGCTCCATATGTCAGAGCTGTATCTCCGTCGGTTTTTGAGAGTTTCGGCTCGTTCTCCTGAGAAGGCTTTCCCGCAACCAGATCCGTGGCGTCGGCCATACCACCGCGTAGCCCATCCGTTTGCCTTCCATGCGCGGACGAGCGTGTGAATGCAGTATGGAGGACTAGCGATAACCGGCGATACGTCATTCGGCCTCCCTAGCAGGAGGCAGCTTGACCGCCATCCCGCGAGCAAGGCCGCCCATGCGGATTTGCTCGACGATGATAAAAAGAAGCGTATCCTCTTTCTCGTCCCGCACGGGGCAAAGGGAGGAAATAATGTCTGCAAACTGGAAATCAGTTAAAGACGACCTGGACTGGAGCCTGAACCAAGGACAGGATGTAAAAGGTCGCGCTGAGTTGAGGGAGGCCTTCAGCAAGGGCGATGCAAAAGAAATAGGGCACGTGATCGAAGCGTTTAAAATGGGCCAGCGCGACAGCCATAAGCTTGCAAATCTAGCGCGGTGTGCCCAGGAGGACGACAAGAGGCTGTACAATATAGGCCGGAAACTGATCGAGCTGAAGCCTTCATAAAAGGCCATCTGATAAAACGGATCATAACACGAAGAACAGCTTAGGGTCATTGAAGCCGCCTTCACACGCCGTCTGGAGAGGTAATGGCTTTGCCCATCCTCGCAATTTCTAGCTTCCCGCCTCGCCTTGTTCCCCAATCGCGGATGGCCGGCGCCGACCTGTTCGCGCGGAGCGAAGGCGGGTACACCCGTCAGCTTTATGGCCCAGCTCGCGATATCGGTCCCTTCGGGGGCGCGCGAGACGGCCTCGACCTCGTGAATCCGAGGCGGGGGCGGGGCCATCGACAGGGGTCACGATATGCGGTCCAGCCGAAGATTGTCCGAACGCTGGTTGACGCTCGGGCTTTGGCTCATCGCCTTTCTCTTCGGCTGGTTCCTGATCGGCCTCGGCGCCCTCGTCGTCGGTGACCTGCCCCAGGTCGAGCACCGCTATACCCTCGAACAGTTCCTCGACGGACCGGCCGATGGCGCGGCGGCCGAGTCCCTCAAGCGGATCCGTCGCGAGCAGGACGACATCCGGCGCCGGACGGAGCAGGAGCAGCTCGCCCTCGATGCCGCGCGTTCGGCCTCGGAGGCTGCGCGCGAGACCTTCGCCAATTGGCTGAAGACCCGCGACGCCACGCAGCGCGTCGACCAGGATCCGGACCTCATCGCGCGCACGCAGGCGCTCGATGCGCTGAAGGGGGCGGAACGGACCATCGAGGAGCGGCTGGAAGGGCTGGCGAAGGCGCGGCTCGCCCTTTCCGAGCAGGAAGAACCGCTGACGCAAGCGGAGAGCGACCTGCGCGCGGCGGCTCAGGTCAAGCTCGACGCCGTCGAGCGGGAGCAGGAGCTGCGCGTCTTCGGATATCGCCTCGCCTTGACCCTGCCGCTGCTGGGGCTGGCCGGGTGGCTGTTGCTGAAGCGGCGGCGGGGCCGCAACTGGCCCTTCGTCTGGGGCTTCGCCTTTGCGGCGACCTTCGCGTTCTTCGTCGAGCTCGTTCCGTATCTGCCGAGCTATGGCGGCTACGTGCAATACGGCGTCGGCGTCCTCGTGACCCTCGTCGCCGGCCGTGCGGCGATCGGTGCCCTGCAATCCTATAACGAGCGGCAGAAGCTGGCGGAAACGCGACCGACCGAGGAGCGCCGGGGCGAAATCGCCACGGATCAGGCGTTGGAGCGGCTCGCCAAGAAGTCCTGCCCGGGCTGCGAACGACCGATCGCCCTCGACGACCCGAACCTGAACTTCTGCCCTCATTGCGGCCTTGGCGCCTTCGAACGCTGCCCGACCTGCGATCACCGCAAGAGCACCTTCGAGCGCTTCTGCCGGGCCTGCGGAACGCCGTCCGCTCATGAGGTACGTCCTGTCGCCACCTGACGGCGACACCCCAAGGGGCGTTAGATAAGCGGCGGACCGTCGGACCGCGGCCGACGGCCGGGCCGGATGGGGGACGTGGCGCGTGCGGGCGGGGAACGGCCCGGTTCCGCTTGGGAACACTGAACGATTGCAACCCGCTAAGCGCCGCGCTTAAACAGTTTTTAATGCTGATCTGTCTGTCTGATGTCTCCCCGACGGTCAGGAACGCGGTCCCGGCGTGACGCCGAGAACGATCAGCGTGAGATGAGATGAAGAAGCTCAGCCTGAGCCTGATGTCGATGAAATCGCTCTATGCCGTGGTGGCCGGAGCATCAGCGCTCGTGGGCATCCTCGTCGTTTCGGGCAGTCTCGCGGTCTCCAACCTGAGCCGTGATGAGGCGCGCAAGCCGCTGGAGGCCGCCCAAGCCTCCCAGCGCTTCGCCGCCGCCCTCGATCGCGGGGTCTACGACGTCGTCCAAGATCTCAAGACGCTCGCCGTCACCCTGAAGCAGACGTCCCAGCGCCTCGATGCGGATGAGCTTCAGCCGGTGCTGAGCGCATGGCTCAGGTTGCGTCCCGATTATGCCGAGCTCAACCTGGTGGGCCCGAATGGCCGCGTGAAGGTCGCCGGCAACGATCTCGGTTTCGGCCGGGACGTATCCGGCCGGTCCTGGTTCCTGCGCGCCAGGGCCTCCCAGGCCATCGTCGCCGTGCCGTCTCCGGGGGCGAACGGGCGGACGGTGTTCGACATCGCGCTGCCGGTACCGGGCCCTGCGGCCGGCGGAGAGGGCATTCTCGTCGCCCGCCTGAACGAGGCGTGGATCGGCGAGATTCAGGACAGGGTGCTGGCCGCCTCTGCCACGGCGAGCGGCCCAGTGACGAACGGCGTCATGGGCCTGTCCATTCTCGCTCCCGATGCGCGGCCGAGTTCGGGCCTCATGGCCCAACAGGCTTCTGGTGCCCGGGAGGTCGTGGAACAGGCGACGCCGAGCGCAGGATTTCGTGATCTCGCCCCGTCGGGCTGGCTCGCTGTCGCACGCGTGACGAATGCCGGAGCGCCGCGGAGCATCGAGGCCTCCCTTCCCGATAACGGGAGCGTGGTGCTGTGGCTGGCCGTCTGTCTTCTGACGGCCTGCGGCGGCTGGATCGTCGGCGATCGCATCGTGCGGCGGCTCAAGCTGATCGGCGAGAGCGAGCAGGGCGTCTCGTCGCCCTCGCGCATCGCGGAATTGTCGGAACACGAAGAGCGCCTCGTGGCACGGGAGCGCAGCGGTGTCCGCGCACTCCAGGAGACGCGCTCGGCCCTCTCGCGCATCCGGGAGCGCTTCCGCACCTTCGAATCCATGTCGGGCTGGACCTATTGGGAGATCGACACCGAGGCCGGCAGTGTCACCTGGAGCGACCCCGCCACGCACGCGAACCATGCGGTTCCGGATCGCGCCGTCGCCCTCACCGACCTCAAGAGCGGAATCGCCCCGGACGATCGCGACCTGATGGATTTCACGATGCGGTCGGCGCTGGACCAGCCCGGCCCGCATGACGTCGTCCTGCGCACCACCGGAAGCCTGGCGGAGAATGGCCAGCGGCGCCTCTTCGTCCGTTTCATCCGCGCCGAGGACGAGACGCAGTCGGCCAAGCCCACGATCCTGCATGCGCTGAGCCGCGAATTCGTTGGCGAGACCGTCAAAGACCCGAATTTCGTCGGTGGCGCGGAGGCGGAGGGCAGCGCGTCTCCGGTCGAGCGGCGTCGCCGGGAGACCGATGGTCCCGTGGAATCCCGGACCGGTACCGTCCTGCGCAAGGTGGTGGATGGGGTGATCCACGACTTCAACAACGTGCTCACCGTGGTCATCGCCAATCTGGCGACCCTTCAACGGCGTCATGATCTTCCCTCGAACCAGGCACGCCTGATCGATGCCGCCCTGGCGGGCGCCCAACGCGGATCGAGCCTGACCCGGCGCCTCGTCAACTTCGTGCGCCGCGACGATTCCGGCCTGCAGGAAACCGACGTGGCCGTGACGCTGACCGCCTTCGTCCCGTTCCTGGGCGCCAACGTGCTGCACCAGACCTCGGTGGAGACCCGGATCCGTCCGGGCCTCGCCAAGGTCCTGTGCAGCGAGAAGGTTCTGGAGGCCGTCCTTCTCAACCTCGCCTTCCATGTCCGCGACATCGGCTCGGAAGGGTTCGCCATCGGTGCCGACGAGAAGGTGCTCTCCGACGACGAGGGGATCGCACTCGCCTCCGGCCGTTACGTGCGGATCGTCCTGGCCAGCGGCACGCCAGGTCGCCATGCCACGACCATACCCTCCAGCGACAGCGAGGCGACCAAGGCGGTGGCTGCTCTCCTCACCCAGGTCGGAGGTGGTTTCAGACTTCTGGCGGATGGCAGCAGTGCCACCGGCTTTCTCGCGGAAGTCTGGCTCCGCGCCGGGGATGCGCCCTCCGAAACCGAGGCGCAGGAAGCCGGCGCGCAGATGCCCGCCCTCCGGGTGCTCCTCGTCGACAGCGACAGCCTCGTGCGCCAGAGCTTCGCCGATGCGCTCACCGATCTCGGTCACGACGTCGTCCAGGCGGGCTCGGCCGAGCATGCCCTGGCCCTCGTCGACGAAGCGGCGACCTTCGATGTCATGATCGCCGATTGGGCCATGCCCGTAGTGAGCGGTCTCCAATTGGCCGTGACCATGACCAATCGCCATCCCCAGATCCGCGTCATTCTCGCGAGCCCGGGGGGGCAGTTGCCAGCGAGCGCCCGCGCGTTCCTGCATATCGAGAAGCCATTCCGCTATCCGGCCCTGGCGGCGGTCATGCGCGAGGCCGCCCGCAGGAACGCGGCGGTCGCGGCCTGAGAAGGCGCGGGACGCCTCGTCCCGCGAGCTCGGACCGACAATCGCGGCTTCGTGGCTGGACTGGCGTGGGACGCACGTCCCGCCGGCCGACGATCCTCGGACCGCGATCGATGATCGCGGCATCCGCCTCGGATGTCGCCGCGCCCCCGTCGCGGGATGAGCCGGCCTGTCACGGACGTATTGACTTGAGCGTTCTCGTCCCGTTGCGACACAAGATCGCGCGTCTCCGAGTGAGTTTCCAGCAAGCTTACGAAGAATGGTGGCTTCCCGGCCGTCGTTAGCTCTCAGTTAACGTTGACGGAACATAAAAGAAAACGCGTCGATGATAACGGTACCCGTTGAGGGATGCATCCGGGCGCGCCGGGACAACAGGGTCGTGCCCCCATGAAGTGCTTTGCAACTCTCGCTACTGTCCTCGTCCCCGCTTTGCTCGTCGGGATGTCGGCTCAGGCGGCGGATTGGTACACGGGCGCCGAGCCCGTGGCGCGGGACGACGCCTGGACGACGGCCGTGGATGCCTCGGCGGCCGTCACCTCGAACAGTTCGGCCTTCGGTTCGGTGACGGGGACCTTTGCCACGGAAGGCACTCTGCTTCAAAGCGGCCCGCGTATTCGCGTCGAGGCGGTCGCCGGAACCTACAGCTATCCCGGCCAGGGCGTCGCCCAGCGGGTCAACGGCTACCAGCAGGAAGGCGCGCTCAGCGCCGGCTACGAGTGGATCTGGCGCGACGCGGCCTTGGCCGGCTTCGTCGGCTTCAACGTGAGAAGCAACCAGCTCTCGATTCTCGACCCGGACAACCCCGTGATCGGAACCGGAGTCGGGGCCAAGCTCGCCGCGAATTTCTACGCTCGGCCCACCGAGAACACCATGGTCTCGGCCTATGGCTCCTACTCGACGCAGTTCAGCGCCTATTACACGCGCTTCCGCGCCGGCTACATGGTCGCCGACGGAATCTATATCGGGCCCGAGGCCATGGTCCTGGGCGACAATTTCTTCAGCCAGTACCGCATCGGCGCTCATGTCACCGGCTTCTCCATCGGCCCGATCAAGATGGCCGTTGGCGTCGGCTACGTGAAGGACCGGATCCAGGGCAGCGGCTACTATTCCAGTGTGGAGGCCCGGGCCGCGTTCTGAGGCCGTGCCTGCCGTGCTTCGTTTCGACGCGTCACACCATTCCGCGCTTTTTCGGCGTCGCAACCGCCCAATTGCATCCTAAACGACATATTAAGACCGAGATTTCTCGATTTTCAGCGTAGCAAGACAATCGCAACCGGTTGGCCGCAAAATGGCCGAGTCCGATGCCTGACGCTGCCGTGGATGTCGGATGCTGGAAGTTAAGCATTCTTCCTCACGACAGCTTCATGCACCCGCGCGATAATTGCTTGTGCCGACCGATTGCCCGCCCCCAAAGGGATACTCGTTTTGAGATCTGCATTGCGCTGGATCGTGTGGATGGTGTCCGCGGTCGCCGTTCTCGCTCTGCTGAGTCAGCCGATCAGCACGCAGGATCAGCTCGCGATGAGCCTGTGCGCCATGGTGGCGATGAGCATCCTATGGATTTTCTTCGACAATCCGCCGGCGCGGTTCGTCTTCCTGGCTCTCGGGAGCCTCGTGGTCCTGCGCTACATGTTCTGGCGCGTCACGAACACGTTGCCGTCCCCGTCCGATCCGGTGAGCTTCGGGTTCGGCCTCGTCCTGCTGCTGGGCGAACTCTACTGCGTCTTCATCCTCTTCATCAGCCTCATCATCAACGCCGATCCGCTGCGCCGCGCCACGCCGCCCCTGGGCCCGCCCGAGGACCTGCCCACCGTCGACATCTTCGTTCCGAGCTACAACGAGGATGCGGGGATTCTCTCCACGACCCTGTCCGCCGCCAAGCTCATCGACTACCCGGCCCACAAGCTCCATGTCTGGCTGCTCGATGACGGCGGCACCGACCAGAAATGCGCCGATCCCGACCCCGCGAAAGCGCAGGAGGCGATACAGCGGCGCAGCGAGCTTCAATCCCTGTGCAAGGCGCTCGGCGTCACCTATCTGACCCGGCCGCGCAACCAGCACGCCAAGGCCGGCAACCTCAATAACGGTCTCAAGCATTCGCAGGGCGAGATCATCGTCGTCCTTGATGCCGACCACGTGCCGTTCCGCTCCTTCCTGCGGGAGACGATCGGCCATTTCGCCGCCGACCCGCGCCTGTTCCTGGTTCAGACCCCGCACGCCTTCCTCAATCCGGACCCGATCGAGCGGAACCTGCGCACATTCGACCGCATGCCCTCCGAGAACGAGATGTTCTACTCGGTGACGCAGCGCGGCCTCGACAAGTGGAACGGGTCGTTCTTCTGCGGGTCGGCCGCTCTCCTGCGCCGGCGCGCGCTGGACGAGGCCGGCGGTTTCTCCGGCGTCACGATCACCGAGGATTGCGAGACCGCCTTCGAGCTGCATTCGCGCGGCTGGAACAGCATCTACGTGGACACGCCGCTCATCGCCGGCCTGCAGCCCGATACACTGGTGGCCTTCATCGGCCAGCGCTCGCGCTGGTGCCAGGGCATGTTCCAGATCCTGATGCTCAAGAACCCGCTGTTCAAGCGCGGGCTCCACCCGATCCAGAAGCTCGCCTATCTGTCGAGCATGACGTTCTGGTTCTTTCCGGTGCCGCGCATGATCTTCATGTTCGCGCCCATGCTGCACATCTTCTTCGACCTGAAGATCTTCGTCGCCAGCGTCGATGAGTCGATCGCCTATACGGCGACCTATATCGTCATCAACCTGATGATGCAGAACTACGTCTACGGTAAGTTTCGCTGGCCCTTCGTCTCGGAGCTCTACGAATACGTCCAGGGCCTGTATCTCTTCCGGGCCATCATTTCGGTGATCGTTTCGCCGCGCAAGCCGACCTTCAACGTCACCGCCAAGGGGGCCGCCCTCGATCAGGACCACCTCTCGCCCATGGCGTGGCCCTATTTCGCGGTCTACTTCATCCTGCTCATCGGCTGCGGCACGGCCCTCTACCGCTACCTGTTCGAGCCCGGCGTCACCAACCTGATGCTGGTCGTGGGCCTCTGGAACTTCTTCAACCTCCTCACCGCCGGCGTGGCCCTCGGCGTGGCGGCGGAGCGCAGGACCACCGAAGCGAGCCCCTCGCTGGCGATCAACCGGCATGGCCGCCTCGTCTTCGGGGGGCGCGCTCTCGATGTCGCCATCGAACGCGCCTCTGCTTTGGGCTGCACGATCCGTTTCGGCGCCGAGGCGCTGCCGCCGGGAGCTGGGAGTACGCACCGCACCGGCCAGCTCTCCGTCGTCCCCATCGACGGTGCTCCGGTGCAGGTGCCGCTGCCGGTGGAGATCGGCGAAATGACCCAATCGGGCGACGAGATGGTGCTCAACCTCCAATTCCAGCCCCTCGACCCCAAGGGATACGGGGCGCTGGCGGGCCTGATGTACGGCGATGCCGGTGCGCTCCTGCGCTTCCAGCAGAGCCGCCGCCGGCACAAGAACATCCTTTCCGGCACGCTGCAGCTGATCTGGTGGGGCCTGGTCGAGCCGTTCCGCGCGGCGAGCTACGCCTTCAAGAGCGGACATGCCTCTACGGCGGAGACCGTGGCCAAGGCAGGCCCGGTCCTGCCGAAACAAAGCGCGCAAGCCCCCCTCCTGGTGCAGCAGCCGGCCCCTTTCACCGCACCCGCCGACACGCAGCCCACCCCGCCCGGCCCGTCCGACAATCCCCTCGTCGTCCGCCAAGGATCGAGCCGCATTCCCGGCAGCGAGGCCGCGACGGACTGGGTCCGGCTGATGCTGGAATTCGAGAACGACCGCCTTCTCGAAAGCTCGGGCAAGCAAGCGAGCCGTGGGTCGCACGACCCGCTCGTGCGGACGTGAGGCAGATCACCATGTCGACCTTTCGCGTCCTCGCCTGTCTTGGCGCCCTCGGCCTGATCCTGCAGACGCCGGCCGGCCAAGCCCAGAGCTTCCTCGGATCGGGGCCGACCGAGCGCTTCTCGGTGCCGCCCGTGGGCGATGCCATGCGCCGCCCGGACGCCCCGCCGCCCGCAACCCGCCCCGCCGCGCCCCCCGAGGAGGCCCAGCGCGAGCCTGTCGGCCGGATCGCCCCGGCGCGTCGCCTCGCGGCCACCACCGACGGGTTCCGGATGGAGGGGGAGGAGGCGACGCTGCGCTTCCCGGTCTATCTGACGGAAGCACAGACGCGGGGCCGCCCGCGCCTGCGCATTTCCTACCTCTCGGCCATCTCGGTCGCGCCCGAAGCCTCCGAACTGACCGTGAGTGTTAACGGCGCGGTGGTCGGACGCACCAATATCCAGGCGCCGGGCGCGGTGAAGGTGGTGGAGTTCGAGATTCCGGAGGGAAGCCTCAAGCTCGGCTACAACGCCGTCTCCCTGCAGGCGAGCCAGCGCCACCGGGTCGATTGCTCGCTCAACGCCACCTACGAACTCTGGACGCAGATCGATCCGTCGCGATCCGGGCTCGTGGTCGCGCCGGTCGCCGCCGCCAGCCTCGAACTCAAGGATCTTCCCGCCCTCGAGCCCGACCATAGCGGCGCCCTGCCGGTGCGGGTGGTCGCCAACGACAAGCCGAACCTGCCCCGGCTCGAGCGCATGATCCACGCCGTGGAGGCGGTCGGCCTGATCGGCCGCATCGCCCGGCCGGTAGTGGAATTCGGCCCGCCCATGTCGGGCCGGTCGGGTCTCAACCTCATCGTCGGGACGGCGGCGGAATTGCGGGAGATGCCCGATCTCGAATCGATCGGCGCCACCGGCGGGCCGAGGCTCGTGGTCCTGCCGCCGCGCCCGGACCGGGTACCGACCCTGGTCGTCACGGGCACCAGCTATGCCGAGATCGAGGAAGCCATTGCCGCCCTGGCGCGGGGAGGGGAGGTCTACGGCACTCCCGCCGGCCTGAAGGCGGCGTCCCTCGCACGCGGCACTATCCTGGACGGTGACGAGACGGTCTCGCTGCAGAGCCTCGGCGTCTCGACCCGCGAATTCTCGGGGCGGCTGCTGCGCACCGCCTTCGACGTCTACCTGCCGGCGGATTTCCTGCCGGCGGACTACGGCAAGGTCATGCTGAACCTGGCGGGCGCCTACGCGTCCGGCCTGACCTCGGACGCCCGCATCCTCGTGGATCTCAACGGCAGCAATGCCGCCAGCGTGCCGCTGGCCCAGACCCGCGGCGAGGTGTTCGAGAACAACACGATCCCGCTGCCCCTGGCGAAATGGCGTCCGGGCCTCAACCGCGTCGCGATCATGGCCCAGGTTCCCGCCCCGGCGGACGAGACCTGCGGCCTCAACGCGACGGATTCGAAGCGGGAGCGCTTCCTCATCCTCGACCGCGCGAGCCTGTCGATTCCCACCCTGGCGCACGCGGCCAGGATTCCCGATCTCGCCGCGACGACGAGCGGGGCCCTGGCCTTCGTCAAGTCCGAACGCCGTCCGCGTCTGGTCCTGCCCACCCTCGACAAGGACACGGTAGCGGCCGCCGCGACCCTCGCCGCCAGACTGGCGGGCGCCGCCGGGCGGATGATCGATTTCGAACTCGCCGGCGACATGCAGAGCGGCTCTCCCGGGCCGACCCTCGTCGTCGCCCCGGTGCGGTCCCTGTCTCCCTCGACGCTGTCGGGGCTGGGCCTCGACCCGGACCAGATCAGGACGATCTGGCAGGCGCGCGCGGAAACGGCGCGGGCGCCCGGCCAGTCCGGCTCGGTGCCGGCTCCGACCCTGGACCGGCTTCGCCGCAACCTGCCGCCGCGCTGCAGCCTGCCCGAACTGACCTTGCGCGCGCCGGCCCCCAGCCCGACCATTGCCTCCGCCGCGCCCGCCGAGGCGCGACGTTCGCCCCAGGCCGGGCTGTCGGACGGTGATCTCGTCACGAAATGGGACGAGACCCTTCGCGCGCGCCATCCCGTCCTCGAAGCTGCGGACGGCGTCGTCGAGCGGGGGAGGGCCTTGCTCAACTCCGTCGTGGGTGACCCCCGCGCCTTGTTCAGCGCGGCGCCATCGACGCCCGCCACGGTCACGGTTCCCCCCGGCGCCAGCCTGATCATGGCCCAGGGCTTTCCGACGACGGCGGCGGCGCAGAACGGCTTCGACGGGTCGGTGACCGTGATCACCGCCCCCAATGCCCTGCTGCTCAAGGCATCGGCGGCCTGCCTCATCGATCCCGAGGTCTGGTCGCGGATCGATGGGCGCTTCGCCTTCCTCGATGCCTCGGACGGATCCCTCGAGACGGTGGCTCCCCGGAACGTGGAGCTCGTCGAGACGAAGACGCGCTCACTCTCCAACATTCGCCTCGTCACCGCCGGCTGGCTCTCGATGAACCCGGCGATCTATGTGGCGCTGACCCTTGGGCTCGCCCTGCTCCTCGGCCTGACGACGACGTCCCTTGTCCGCAATATCGGCCGGAAAAACGGATGACCCGCACCGTGAATCCCATTCTCGGCCTGGTTCTCGGCGCGGCACTGGCCGCCGCGAGCCCCTGGATCGTTCCCGCGAGGGCGCAGGACGGCGCCTCGCCGGTTCCACCCGCCACCGCGATCCCCGGCGCCCCCACCGCGAAAGGCGAAGCCATGCCGGGAGCCTCGAAGCCGGCGGTTCTCGCCGATTCCCTGAAGAATCCCGATGTCTGGCGCTCCTACCGGTCCCGCTTCATCACCGAGGCGGGCCGCGTGGTGGACACCGCCAACGGTATGATCAGCCACAGCGAAGGGCAGGGCTACGGCATGCTTCTCGCGGTCGCCGCCAATGACCGGACCACCTTCGAACGGCTCTGGGGATGGACCCGCGCCAACCTGATGGTCCGCTCGGACGAGCTGCTGGCCTGGCGCTGGGAGCCCGGCAAGCGACCGGCAGTGGCCGACCTCAACGACGCGTCCGACGGCGACATCCTCGTGGCCTGGGCCCTCACCGAAGCGGCCGAGGCCTGGGACGAGGCCTCGTACCGGGTGGCCGCGCGGCGCATCGCCGTGGAGGTCGCGCGCAAGACCATCCTGTTCAAGGACAAGAACGGGGCACTGCTGCTGCCGGCGGTCTCCGGCTTCTCCGCAGCCGAACGCGCGGACGGTCCGCTGATCAACCTCTCCTACTGGGTGTTCCCGGCCTTCGCCCGGCTCCCCATCGTGGCCCCCGAATTCGACTGGGCGGCCCTGACCGCCAGCGGGCTCAACCTGATCCGCCGCTCCCGCTTCGGGACGGCGAAGCTGCCGACCGAATGGATCTCCCTGAAGGGCGAGGAGCCGCGTCCGGCGGATGGATTCCCGCCGCTCTTCTCCTACAACGCCATTCGCATTCCCCTCTACATGGTCTGGGCGGGTGTGGGACGCCCGAGCGATTACGACCCCTTCGTCGCGCTCTGGTCCGGCCCCGACCGGGAGCGCCTGCCCATCGTCGACACCTCCGACGGCCGGACGGTCGAGTCCCTGAGCGAGAGCGGCTATACCGCCCTCTCGGGGCTGCTCCTGTGCGACCGGAAGGGCATGCCGCTGCCCGACGGGTTCGGACGGCCGCAGGGGAACGAGAACTACTATCCGACCACGCTGCACCTCCTGTCGATGGTGGCGCTGCAGATGAGGAACCTGTCATGTCCGGCACGGTGATCCGCGGATGGGGGAGGCCGGCGACCGCTCGCGCCACGGGAGGGGCGCGGGGTTTCGCCTTGCTCTGCGGCGTCTCCCTCGCCGGGTTCTGCCTCGTCGCTCCGTTGGCGGCGCAGACCGAGAGCCCGGACGACGCGGCGCGTGCGCCCGCGATCATCGCGGTGCCCGGCAGTTCCGCCGCCGCCGGCATGGTCGATGAGAGCGCCCTGCGCTACTACGCGTCGCAGAAGCAGACGGCGCGGATGAAGGCCGAGGCGGCGCGGCTGAAGCAGCTCTATCCCGGCTGGGTCGAACCCACCGACCTCGACACCCTGCAGCCGAGCCCGCCTGAGGAGGCGCCGCTCTGGGACCTGTTCACCGCAGGGCGTTTCGACGACCTCGATGCGGCGATCGCGGCCCGCCGGGCTGCCGACCCGAACTGGCGCCCCTCCGACGAACTGTCGCGCAAGCTCCTGCGGGCCAGTTTCCGCAGCCGCCTGAAAGCCCTGACCACCGCGCGCAAGACGGCGGATATCGTCACCCTCTACCGGGCCGACCCGAGTGCCCTCGATCCGAGCGACGTGGAAAGCTACTGGACCACGGCGGAAGCCCTGGCCTCCGAAGGGGGAGCGGCCGGATCGGACGAGGCCCTGGCCCTCTACAAGACCGTGCTCGACACCAGCAACGACACCAGCGTGCGGTTGGCCACGATCCAGAAGGCGATGTCGACCCTGCCGATGGCCCTGGCGGAGAAGCTCATCGCCATCGGGCGCACGGATGCCGAGGGAGGCTCCGAGTTCAAGGCGATCGCCAACGACATCACCCGCGCCCGCATCGTCGCGGATCTCCACGGCGCTCCGGCCCAGGAGCCGAGCGCGGCGGACATGGCCGCGTTCCAGGCCTATGCCCGCGCCTCCGGCGATGCGAGCCAGACCGGATTGCTCGGCTGGTACACCTACAACCACCGCCAGTTCCGCGCGGCCCTCGACTGGTTCAAGCTCGCCATCAGCCGCGGCGGCGATGCCATGATCGCCCATGGCCTCGCCCATACCCTGCGCGAGCTCGGGATGCTGCGGGAGGCCGAGGAGGTCGCCTATGCCTGGCGCGACAAGTATGTCGGCAACAGCATCCTGTTCATCGACCTCATGGGCCGCAGGCTGACGCAGGCCAATCCCAGCTTCATCGATCTGGAGCGGATCAACCGCTATGCGAAGGTGACCCTGGCCACGGCGTCGGGGGAGGGGGCCGAGGCCCTCGGCTGGTACGCCTACAATTCCTGCCAGTTCGAGGCCGCGCTGGAATGGTTCCAGCACGCGGTCGCCTGGCTTCCGAGCGAATCCGCCGTGACCGGCTATGCCCTGTCGCTGCAGCGCCTCAAGCGGAAGCAGGATTACCTCACCATCGTGAACCGCTACGACGGCCTGTTCCCCAAAGTGGTGGATCTCCTGTTCCGCGAGGGGCCGGCCGGACCACCCCTGGCCTGCGCCGCGACAGCGGACGCAGCCCCGTCCCAGGGGGGGCGCCCGGCACCGGCCGCCTCCGCCGCTCCCGCCCCGGCCGCGCCGGCCCGGAACACGGCAGCCTATGGCCGGGTGCCCAAACCCGATGCGTCGGGGGACGGCCAGGCCAAGCCCCTGCCGGTCCAGCGCAGCGAATTCCCCCTCGCGGTGTCGGCGGAGAACCCCCTACGCTACGCTCCGCCCTCCCTGGCGCGGGTGGTCGCGGATCGGCAGGACGGCGCCTTCCTGGCCGAGCCGCCCGCCTCGAAGACCATGCCGCTCGTCGCGCGCCGGGTATCGGGAGCGGGGCCGATGCCCTACGAGAGCTATGGCTTCAACCTGTTGCCGGGCTATGACGGCTCCGAGCGGCCCTCCACCCTGTCGGAGCCGGGCGAGGGCACCCTATGGCGGGCGCAGCAGGCCTCGCGGAACCGGGGCCCGCAGGAGCGTGCTGCGTCGGAGGCCGACCGCTTCACCTTGCCCAATTCGCAGGCCGTCAATCGCGGCTACGATCAGCCCGATACCGCGCCGAGCTCGATGCAACGTCCATGATCCGCTCCCATCGGTTGGTCTCCTCCCTGCGATCCGGCGTTTTCGCTGCCCTGTTCCTCCTGCCGTGGGCCTTCACGACACGGGCCGCTCTCGCGCAATCCGTGGTCGAGATCCCCGGCGCGGGCCGCGTCTCGGATGTAGCGCAGACCTCCTTTCGCGATGGCTTCGCCCAGCGCGTGACCTTTGCCGGTGGCCCACGCAACTACGCCGAGATCAGCGTCCGCAACGGCGCCGATGCGGGGGGACGCTTCGGCTCCGCCCTGACCATGGCTAAGCCGACCCGCCTCGGCATCGCCGCGGAACTCCTGGCGCGCTTTCCCGGGGAGGGCATGCGCGTCTCCACCGTTCCCAAGCGGAACGCCTATGGCCCCGTGGGCCTCGCGGTGGGCAGCAACTGCCTCTACGCCTGGCAATGGATCGATCTCGCTCCGCGATCCGGCGGGCGATCGGCCCCTGACAGTCTCTTCGGCGGAAGCACCGAGCGCGCGGCGTCCCTCCGGGTGAGCCTGTGCCGGACGGCTACCGCGACCCTCGCGGATCTCGTCTCCGGCGTCGAACGCATGAACCTCTCCCTCGGTGCCGGACGCGAGGGCGGCCGACCGCACGTATCCACCCGCGCGGCGCCCAAGCCCCGGGGCGAGGCACCGTCCGCCCGCGCTTCGAAGGAGCCCGCGAAGGCGGCGGCGCAGCCGCCCGGTGCCATGGAACGGCCGAGCGCACGAAACCAGAAAGTCGATGACGGCCGGCGCGCCCCGGTTCCGGTCGTGGAGCGCACTTCCCCCACGATCCCGTTACCGCCCGCCGCGGGCACCGCCGTTCCGCTGCCGGCCGGTCCCGCCACGGGCGCCCCGCGCTACATCACCGATCCGGCCCCCGCCCTTGCGCCAACGGCTCCCGTTGCCGCGCCGAAACCCGCTGCCCCCACGAGCGTGGAGACGGAGGACCGCCTGTCCCCCGATCTGCCGATCCGGGCCTATCGCCCGCCGCCGTAGCGCCGACGCCGCATCTATTTACCAACTCTTCGCCCATCGTCGGCGACGTGTTCCTGGCGCCTTCCCAGTGTGGGGATGTGCGAGGGCGCGACGGGAGCGGTCGCTCGCCGATGCGGAGAAGGCGGATCCGGTTCGCCGGCCGTGCTTCGATGACGATCTTCACGCCATGCCTGGGCGCCTGCTGCCAGTGGTGTCCAATCCCGGGAGGCAGGCCGCGATCATGCATCCATAGCAGCGGCGTCTTCCTGCGACCGGGCGGCGATCGATGTCTCATCGATTGCCACATTCGCGTTTGACAACCCTGAAGGATACTCCTTCTGCTCTTTTGAAAGGTTGCGAACTTTTCTATAAATTATCCAAGATCTTAAATTATTGCGCATCATGGGGCCGCTTTTCCGATGCAGCATTTCGACAAGGGACACCTGCCCGAGCCCGGTCCTCATTATGCCGACCATTTGGCCATCCAGGCCGTCATGATCTGCCGCGTGGTCATGGAGACAATCATAATCGGAATTATTCTATTTGGATTGTTGGAATTATTAAAGATTTAATCGTGCGTCGTCTTCAATTTTAGAATGATGTACTCAAGATGCTTGGTTTCCCGCGAGCAGGATCGCGGATGGAAGGTCGGTTGGCTTAGCGTCGCGACTCATGGGCGTCGCAGGCCTTCGAGACGCGAATGCCTCGCAGGCTTCGATCATGCCGCCGTGCTTGTGCCTGTGGCGACTGGTCCTGGACTGGCGGCCTCTGCATCCTCACATCCAACCACGATCTGCGGTCCTTGCTGGTGCATCTCCGGCGTTCGACCCATTGCAGGGTCTCGAGCGACTGCTTTAAGCCATGGAACGTGCCGTTTCGAGAACGAATGGCATCGCTGTCGCCATCTTGAAGGATAAGCATCTCAACGACGAGGGGGTGGGAAATATTCGTCCGCGAAGGCGGGGAAATTCAAAAAACTGTTTTCTTGCGGAGAAGTAAAGCATCTCGGTAAGACACCGGGGTCGGTCGGTGCCTATGCTTGGTCAAGCCGCAGATCCGCAGGCGCTGTCTGGATCTGTGTGGGGCTTCATCTTGTAATAGGCTCGTACCGGACGTGCTTTTCTCACCCTGGAGACGAAGATGAATCACGACACTCCGGGCGGAGCATCCCCCTCGCGCCGGACGATTCTGCGTGCCGGCTTAGGAGTGGCAGCGAGCCTGTCGCTCGGATCGCCGGCGGTGCACGCCGCCGAGCGCACCGTCCGCCTGAGCTACCAGCGCTCCTCGACCCTGCTCACCATCCTGAAGGCGAAGGGTACCCTGGACGAGCGTCTGAAGCCCCTCGGCTTCGCACCGTCCTGGCATCTGTTCACCAGCGTGATCGAGCCGATGAATGCGGGGGCCGTCGATCTGCACGCGGACGTGGCGGATGCCATCCCGATCTTCACTCAGGCCGCCAACGCTCAGCTCACCTTCTACGCGCGCGAGATCGGTGTTCCTTCGGCCGAGGCGATCATCGTACCGGCCGAATCGCCGATCCGCTCCATCGCCGACCTGAAGGGCCGGACGGTCGGCGTATCGCGTGGGTCGGGCTGCCATTTCATCCTGGCGGCGGCGCTGAAGAAGGCCGGTCTCGGCTTCCCCGATATCAAGCCGGCCTATCTCCAGGCGCCCGAGGGGCTCGTCGCGTTCAACCAGGGCAGTCTCGATGCCTGGGTCATCTGGGACCCCTTTCTTGCCATCGCGCAGTCCAAGCGGCCGGTGCGCGTGCTGGCCGACGCCACCGGCCTGTCGAGCTATCACCGCTATTTCCTCGCCAACGGCCGTTTCGTGGCCGAGAACCCGCAGGTCGTCGCCACGGTCTACGAGGCCCTGAAGGAAGCCGGCCGGTGGGCGAAGGCCGAGCCGGACGCCGCGGTGGCGCTGCTGGCCCCGATCTGGGGCGACCTGTCCCCCGACATCGTCGCGACGGTGAACCGCCGCCGGACCTACGAGGTCACTCCCGTGACCCGTGCCGAACTCGGCGAGCAGCAGGAGATCGCCGATACGTTCTATGAGGCCAAGCTGATCCCCCGCAAGCTCGACGCCACCGGGGTGGCGATCTGGCAGCCGCCCGCCGCGCGGGCGGGGTGACGCGCATGAGTGATGTGCCCCGTTTCGGGATCTGGGCGGCCGTCCACGGCTCGCGCGCGTCCCACCACGATCCGGACGAGCCGGACGATGCAAGCTGGACACGTAACCGGGCCCTGGTGCTGGAGGCCGAGGCGTTGGGCTTCGACTCGGTCCTGGTGGCCCAGCACACCGCGAATCCCTACGACGACGAGCGCGACCAGCTGGAGGCCTGGACCGCCTCCGCTGCGCTGGCCGCCCTGACCCGCCGCATCGAGATCATCGCGGCGATCAAGCCGGGGCTCTACCACCCGGTCGTGCTCGCCAAGATGGCCCTGCAGATCGAGCATGTGAGCGAGGGTCGCTTCGCCCTCAACCTCGTGAATGCCTGGAACAAGGCCGAATTCGAGCGGGCGGGCCTGCCCTTCCCGGCCCATGACGACCGCTATGCCTATGGACGGGAATGGATCGGCCTCGTGGACCGGCTCATGCGGGGCGAACGCGTGACCCATGCGGGCCGGCATTTCCAGGTCGAGGATTATCAGTTGCGCCCAGCCGGGACCTTCCGGCCACGGCCGACGGTCTATCTCGGCGGTGAATCCGAGCCGGCCCGCGCCCTGGCGGCGGAGCGGGCGGATGTCTGGTTCATCAACGGACAGCCGCTCGACGATGTCAGGGTTCTGATCGCGGATGTCGCGCGCCGGCCCGCCGCCAACGGGCCGCTGCGCTACGGCCTCTCCGCCTTCGTGATCGCCCGCGAGACGGATGCCGAGGCTGAGGCCGAGCATGCCCGGCTCCTCGCCCTGGCGCGGCGCGACGAGGAGCTACGGAATGCCACGAGGGCCCGTACCGACGCCGCCAGCGTGATGTTCGCCAAGACCGATGCGGCGGCGGCCCAGCATGTCGGCACCAATGGCGGCACGGCGGCCGGGCTCGTCGGCAGCTACGAGACCGTCGCCGCACGCATCCGCGCCTTTCATGGCGCCGGCATCGACCTGTTCATGCTGCAATTCCAGCCGTTCGAGGCCGAGATGCGGCGCTTTGCGAAGGAGATCCTGCCGCGCGTGCGGTGAGCCCGCGACACGAAGGATCAGGACCGGTGGCATCGACTGCCCCGGATCGCTGTAGCGATGCCCCCTTTTGCATGAGGCCGATCATCTATATGTTGGGAGGTCAAGCAGGAGGATCTCACCGTGCCAAAGGTTTCACAGGCGCAGGCCAAGCTGAACCGGCAACGGGTGGTCGAGGTCGCCGCCGCCATGTTCCGCGAGCGCGGACTGCATGGCGTCGGCGTCGCCGACATCATGGCCTCGGCGGGCCTGACGCATGGCGGTTTCTATGGCCAGTTCGCCAGCAAGGAGGCGCTGGCGGTCGAGGCGTTCGACTTGGCCGCCAACCAGAACTGGCGCCCTGACGATCTCGACGGATGGATGGCGGGTTACCTGACTCTCGGCCACGTTCGGAACCCGGGCCTCGGCTGTCCACTGGCGTGTCTGGCCAATGACGTGTCGCGTGAAGCGCCGGGTTCTCCGCTGCGGGCGCGGTTCCTTCACGGGGCCCGAGACCTGATCGAGCGCATGACCGGCCTGCTTCCCGCGGCCCTGGCGAAGCGGCGGCGCCAGCGGGCCTTGGCGAGCCTGTCGCTCATGATCGGAGCCGTCGCCCTGGCCCGCGCCATCGACGACGATGAGCTCAGCGAGGAGGTGCTGGCGGCGGCCCGCGGCGTCCTCACCACGGGCAAGGTCGGCTGAGGAGCGAGGTTCAGCCCTTCCAGGCCTTGAGCGCCGCGAAGGGGCTGGAGGCCGGATCGGGCTGGGGCGGGTTGAGCACCGGCTCCACCTGGGAGACGGCATCGGCCAGGGAGAAGGCCGATCCGGCATTCAGCTTGCCGCCGGCCGCATCCTTGTGGCCACCGCCACGGAACTTGCGCGCACCGTCCAGCGCCGTTTCGTTGTTCGAGCGGAACGACAGCGAGCCGGTACGCTGGACGTTGACGACGCGGGTCGCCCTGCCGCTCGCCATCACGAGGTCGGACACACGCTGGAACATGCCCGAATCGAGGCCGAAGGACAGCATCGTCCCATCCGAGAGCCGCTGGAACAGGGCATCCGACCGGGCAAGCGCTCGGGCCATCCGCATGCGGGTGGTGAGGGTCGGGTCGTCTTGAGGCTCGTCGGCGAGGAGCGCGTCCACGAGTCGACGCCGGGTCGCGGCGATCTCGGCCTCGACGCGGGCCGGCGATGCCCCTTCGCGCAACAGGGCGGAGACCGCCCGCAGCAGCGCGCTGATGAAGCGGTCATGCCAGGGATGGCCCACCGGGATCAGGGTCGCGACGTTGTCCCAGAAGATCTCGTCCAGGGCGAGGCCGCCCCGGAAGGTCGGGCGCTCCTTCTTCCATAGATCGAGGGCATCGACGGCAGCGACAAGCGTCTCGAGTTCCTCGGTCGTCCCGGCCTCCACCTCACGCGAGGCGTAGAGCTCCCGATGCTCGTAGGCGAGGCGGGTGGCACAGCGGTCCTCGTCGATGAGGACGACTACGTTCGGGTCGGAGAGTTCGACCTTGGTGAGGCCGGGTCTCTCCGGCACGGGCGCGAGGGTGAGGCCCTGGTCGCGCAGCTGGTCGAGGGAGGAGGCATGGTGGTCGAGCACGATCAGCCGGTGCCGCGCGGCCTCGTCGCGACGCAGGTTCATGGAAGTGAACCGGGTGATGAAGGTGACGGCCACGGCCTCCAGGCCGAGATCCGTCATGATCAGGCATTCGGGCGCCTGGGCGCGGGAGAGCCGCTTCAATTCCGCGTCGACCACCGGGCCGACATCGGCATAGCGCGGGATATGGACGATCCGCGACACGTCGAGGAAGGCACCGACGATGGTCGAGGCTCCGTAGCCGTCGAGGTCGTGGTGGGTCAGCTGGGTGACGGTCAAGGTTCGTCCTCGTGGCTCGGGTCTTCCGCTCGCCTTATGGGCCAGACGGGCGGGCTCGGCGAGCCATACCACCGGGGATCGGGTGAAATTCCCCGGCGGCGACGCGTTACGCCGCGCGGCGCGGAATTTCCGGCTCCTGCCGGGGGAGGGGCGCAGCCTCCGCCTGCATCCATTCCGCCCGCTGGCGCGGCAGGGCACCGGGATATTCCGTCTGCAGGAAGAAGATCATCTTCTCGCGCACCTCGCAGCGCAGGTCCCATGCCTGCGGAGCGTTGCGGGCGCTCACCAGCATCCTGATCTCGATGACGCTCTCCTTGGCGTCGGAGACCTGGAGATTGACGACGTTGCGGTCCCACAGGCGCGACTGCGCCGCGATCTCGGAAAGCTTTGCCCGCATCGCTTCCACCGGCGCGCGGTGATCGACATAGAGGAAGACGCTGCCAATGAGCGATGCACCCTCCCGGGTCCAGTTCTGGAACGGCTTCTGGATGAAGTAGGTCAGCGGCAGGACGAGGCGGCGCCAGTCCCAGAGCCGGATGACCACATAGGTGGAGTTGATCTCCTCGACCCAGCCCCACTCGTTCTCCACGATCACCGCATCCTCGATTCGGATCGGCTGCGTGATCGCGATCTGGATGCCCGCCACGAGGTTCGAGAGGACCGGTTGCATCGCGAGGCCCAGGATCAGCCCCGCCGCCCCGGCCGAGGCGAGCAGGCTGACGCCGTACTGCCGGACCGGCTCGAAGGTCATCAGCGCGACGGAGATGGTCAGCAGCGCGACGAGCGTCACGCCGGCGCGCTCCAGAATTCGCATCTGGGTGAAGTGCTTGCGCGCGAGAAGGTTGTCCTCCGCGTCGAGCTTGAACCGGCGCAGGTAGATCACCGTCGCGATATGCAGGGCGGTGGCGCAGCACCAGCCGGCCAGCGCCACGAGCGCGACGACGAGGATCTGGTTGAGGACGATCCGCACGTCCCATGAGAGGGGTGCGGCAGACGACGCCGCCGTGACGGAAACGATCAGCAGCGCGAGACGGCTCGGCCCATGCGTCCGCGAGACCAGGGACCGCCAGAACAGGCTCCGATCCGCCACTGCGCGCTGCATGGCGCGGAACGCGACGCCATGGAGCGGGAGGACCACGGCACAGCATCCGGTGACGAGAGCGAGGGTCTGCGCCCACCAGGGCAGCCACGTGAGCCAGCGGATCGCATCGCCTGCGAGCGATTGGATGATCGGCATCGGACCTCCTGTATCAGCGGGGCCAATGATCCCGTTGGATGGCGGTTCCGCGCCGCACGGGCAGCCCCGTGCGATGCACAACCGTGCGATACCGAAGGGACATCCGAGGCCGGAAATTCATATTTCCGCTCGATTTCAGGCGGCGCGATCGATGTCCCTACGCGCCGCGCCGAGGCGCATAAAACCGTTAGGATTCGTGAATCGGTCGGGCCGGCCTCCATCATCCCCGCGCGGGGCACCGTTCTCGTTCAGCAACCATCCAGATTTGTAAATGTAGTGTGGATCTACGGCTCAGCTTGTTCTGACTGTGCTTCCGCATAAGATGTCTTTCGACACATCGAATCGCGCGAGAGACGCTGCTTTTACAAGCTTAAAGGTTTCTGAATACATTTTTCAGAACGCGTTAAAGCGCTCGTCACTAGGACCGACACCGACATAACGGTGGAGAACCATGACGATCGACGCCAGCGATATCCACGGCCCTTTCGAGGTGCTGGACGTGGGGAAACGGGGTTCCCGTGACCACGCCTGCGGCGGCGAAGCGTCGTCTGCGGAAGCGGAAGCCATGGCCGGCCCCGGTCCGAGCGTCGCACAAGTCGGCATGGACCGAGCGGGCATGGACCGAGCGGGCATGGACCGAGCGGGCATGGACACGGAGTCCCGGCGGCGGATCGGCCGAAACCTCCGCATTCTCTACGGCAACGTCCTGGATCTGCCGCTCCCCGACCGTTTCGAGACCCTTCTCGCCGAACTCGCGGCCAAGCCTGCTTCGCGGGAGACCTCATGATGAGCTGCCATACCCATCCTATCGGTACGCCCTCGGGCGCCGATACCGAGATGCGTGAGCTTCTGCTCGGCGCGATTCCGGCCCTGAGAGCGTTCGCCTATTCGTTGACCTACGATCTCGATCGCAGCGACGACCTCGTTCAGGACACGCTGGTCCGTGCCTGGACCAAGGCGGACAGCTTCACGCGGGGCACGAACCTGACGGCCTGGCTGTTCACCATCCTGCGCAACCTGTTCTATTCCGAGCAACGCAAGCGCAAGCGCGAGGTGGAGGATGCCGACGGCGTCCATGCCGCGCGGCTCACCAGCCTGCCCGAGCAGGAGATCCGGGTGGAGATGCGGGAGTTCCAGGCCGCCCTCGACCTGCTGCCGCTGAGCCAGCGCGAGGCGCTCGTCCTCGTCGGCGCGCAGAGCTTCACCTACGAGGAGGCCGCCGAAATCTGCGGTGTCGCCGTGGGAACGATGAAAAGCCGTGTCAGCCGCGCCCGTGGCCGGCTGATCGAAACGCTGGGCATGAACGGCACCGAGGATATCGGGGCCGACGCGCTCACACGGGCGGCCCTGGGCGGTGCCTGATCCTGCCCGCGCCGCAAAACGCGGTTCCTGATAGCGGGCCTCGATGACGTTTTCTCATCGAGGCCCGGCTGCGCGAGTGAGCGGCAGTGGACACTCGCGCGTCTCGTTGAGGCTTGGTCTTACTTGCATTCCTCGCGGGCGCGCTTCATCGCGTCACCGAAGCCCGCCAACGCGTATTCGTCGCTGGTAGAGGTGCCGCGCATGGACGTCGTCTTGACCTGAACCTTGGCCAGTTTGGCCATCTCGCCGACGAGGCGGGCCTCTTCGGATGGGTTCTGCAGCCAGGCATTCTCGTCCTTCACGACCAAGCCGTATTGCGAACTGCCGAGGCTGAGGATCGGATCGGAGGCGGCCGTGGCATTGGCCTTTGCTTGGCTGGCGGCCGGCTTGGGCGGGAAGCCGAACATGACCGCGACCTCGTTCTGCACGTTGTCACCCTTGCGGATGGTGACGAACAAGTAGGCGGTGTCGCGTTTGAGCGTTTTCGGTGTGCGGGCCTGGGGCTGAGCGATGGCGTAGCAGGTGCGTGATTTGCCCTGGCCGTTGGCGAAGACGTTCCAGTCCCCGAAGATGGCGACCGGCGTCGCCTGCTGCATGCCCGGCGCGCTGACCGCTTTCTTCTTCTCTCGCCCGCGCCCCCGTGACTTGGCCGGAGCCTCGGCTGCGGTGGCGGCCTCCTGCTGCGCCAGTGCCGGCGAGGGAGCGGTGAGAGAGGCCGGGCCGAGGGTCGCCAGGACAGCCGCCGAGGCGCTGACGGCGAGGAGGCGGCGGAGAGGATGCTGCATCGTGTTCAGGTTCTCGAATACGAAAGAAGGCCCGCCGACAGCGTGGAGGGCAAATCTGCGCCGCGAAGGACGGACTGGCAGCCAAAGCGGCTGTCCCGACACAGGCTGTAAAATTGTGCGGAATTGCGGCGAGACGCCATCAGGCGTTCACGCCGGGCCGGATCGACCAGCGGCTCCGCGCGAATGGGGTCGGCGCGTTGGGACGATTCAGGCCGGGTGCGCCTCCGGTGCGAAGGTCGGTCCCGCGAGGATGGCGCCCATTGCCATCTCCACCCGCGGCGGCTCGGCGATGGCCGACAGATCGGCGATCGAGGCTGCCATATGCGGTGCGGTGGCATTGGCTTCCATCACGTCGCGGACGGGCAGGGCGCGGGGCTTCGGGTCGTTGTAGGGCGTGTTGTAGCATTTGCGGATCGATGCCCAGAACGCAGCCCGGTCCGCCTCAGGCAGGCGGGCCAGAACGGTATCGATCAGCGTGGTGGCTTCCGCCGCGAGGGCGGCGGTATCTTCGGGATTCATCCAACTCTCGACGGGCATCGACATCTCCGGCGTGCGTGGGTCCGAGCTTTAGGCAGGATCACATAGCTCGACCGTGAACGCATCCGCTCCAGCCGAGCTTTTTTGTCGCCCTGTGAATCACGCTGTCGCGGCTGGCGCGTCGAGCAGCGCCAGCCAGCGTGTGGCCTGCGTCCTCACGTTGTCCGGCGCGGTGCCGCCATAGCTGGTGCGGCTGGAAACGGAGTTTTCCACGCCCAGCACCGCATAGACCGCATCGGTGATCCTCGGCTCGGCCGCCTGCATCTCGGACAACGCCAATTCCTCCAGCCCGATCCCCTTGGCGGATGCAGTGCCGACGAGGCGGCCGGTGACGTGATGCGCCTCGCGGAACGGTAGGCCGAGCTCGCGCACCAGCCAATCGGCGAGGTCCGTGGCGGTGGCGTAGCCGGAGCCGGCGGCGCGGGCGAGCACCTCCGCATTGGGCTCCAGATCGCGGACCATGCCGGTCATGGCGGCCAGACACAGGGAGAGGGCCTGCAACGCGTCGAACGTGCCCTCCTTGTCCTCCTGCATGTCCTTCGAATAGGCCAGCGGCAGGCCCTTCATCACGATGAGCAGGCCGGTCAGCGCGCCGATGACGCGGCCGGACTTGGCGCGGACGAGCTCGGCCGCATCCGGGTTGCGCTTCTGCGGCATGATCGACGAGCCGGTGGTGTAGCCGTCCGACAATTTCACGAAGTTGAACTGGGCCGAGGTCCAGACCACGAGTTCCTCGGCGAAGCGCGACAGGTGCACGGCGCAGATCGAGGCGGCGGAGAGCGATTCCAGGGCGAAGTCGCGGTCGGCCACGGAATCGAGGGAGTTGGCGGTGGGCCGGTCGAACCCGAGCGCCGCCGCCGTGGCGTGCCGGTCGATGGGGAAGGAGGTGCCGGCCAGCGCCGCGGCTCCGAGCGGGCACTCGTTGAGCCGCGCGCGGGCATCGCGGAACCGGCCACGGTCGCGGGCCAGCATCTCCACATAGGCCAGGCAATGGTGCCCGAACGTGACGGGCTGGGCCGATTGCAGATGGGTGAAGCCCGGCATCACCGTGGCGGCGTGCGCCAGCGCCTTCTCGGCCAGAGCCCGCTGCAGGCCGGCGGCCTGCTCGTCGAGACTGTCGAGGGTGTCGCGCACCCAGAGCTTCATGTCGGTGGCGACTTGGTCG
The DNA here is from genome assembly GCF_054817925.1 of Methylobacterium sp. CM6247. NCBI lineage: Bacteria > Pseudomonadati > Pseudomonadota > Alphaproteobacteria > Hyphomicrobiales > Methylobacteriaceae > Methylobacterium > Methylobacterium sp. CM6247. Next base: position 712,695 of record NZ_JBTXKX010000003.1, on the reverse strand, counting down.
TTGCGCGAGCGGGCCGTGTGCAGGCGCCCGGCCGCGGGGCCGACGATCTCGGTGAGCCGGCTCTCGACGGACATGTGGATGTCCTCGAGCTCGCGCTTGAAGACGAAGCCGCCGCCCTCGATTTCCGCGCGCACGGCCTTGAGACCGTCCTCGATCGCTGCCACATCGGCCAATGGCAGGATGCCCGCCTTACCCAGCATCGCCACATGCGCCAGCGAGCCGCGGATGTCCTGGGGTGCGAGGCGCTTGTCGAATCCGATGGAGGCGTTGATCTCCTCCATGATCTCGGCGGGGCCGCTCGCGAAGCGCCCGCCCCACATCCGGTTGCTCATGTCGACACTGTTCCTCTCGGCCGCCCCATCCACCCGTCGGGCGACGCAACGATGATGCCCGGAGCCAAGGCGACCCTGGCTGCGGGAGCCGTCGTCGCCGTCCTGATCGCGGGCGGTCTCGCCGTATACGGGACGCGTCCGACCGGCGGCAACAGCGAGGCGGTGGCAGAACCGTGCCGTGGTGCCGTGGAGACGATCGCGCGCATCGCGCCCCATGCCCGTGGCGAGGTGGCGGCCATGGAGGTCTCCAAGGTTCCGCGCGCCGCGCCGGACCTCGTGTTCAAGGGGCCGGACGGCACCGACCGGACTCTCGCCCAGCTACAGGGGCGGCTCGCGCTGGTGAATCTGTGGGCGACATGGTGCGCGCCCTGCAAGGCCGAGATGCCGGCCCTCGACCGGCTCGAGCAGATGCTGGGGGGGACGGACTTCACCGTCGCGGCGATCAACGTGGACACGCGCAATCTCGAGAAGCCGCCGCAATGGCTGAAGGAGAATGGGATCACGAACCTCGCCTACTATGCCGATCCCGGTGGGCGGGTGCTGCCGGCCATGCAGAAGGCGACTGGTTCGCTCGGCCTGCCCACGACGATGCTGGTGGACGCCAAGGGCTGTATCCTCGGCGTGATGAAGGGACCGGCCGATTGGGGCAGCGAGGATGCCAAGCGGCTGATACGCAGGGCGCTCGGCCGCGCGCCGGATTGAACCCAAGCCGAAGTGAGACTGGGCCGAGGTGAGGCCGGGCCGAGCGCCCGATCGTGGTAGCGGCCGATGCTCGCTCTTATCAGTGTTCGCGCCATGCAGACTCGGTCGAGTTCAGTCTAGAAATAGACACGACACGAATTTGCGGTTGCCGCTCAGGGCGTGGCAAGTGTCGATCGGCGACGTTACCGGATCTTAACATGCTCGGTGTTCCATCGGAAATTCGGATTTCGAGGTCGCCGCTTCCATGTTTCCTAAGTCTTTCTCCGTTCGAGCAAAGCTCGTCGCCAGCTTCGGAATCATGTTCTTGTTGTCGGCTGCACTCGCAGGGGCATCGCTCTATTTTCTCCGAGCCGTCAATGACATCGCGCGGGAGATGCGGGACGATCACCTGCCGAAGACCGAGATGCTCGGCAGGATCCAGGTTCTCGTCCTGCGGCAGCGGGTGAGTGGCGGGCGTCTGATCACCGCGGATACGCCGGAACTGCGCGCCAGCGTCGCCTCCACGCTCAAATTGCGTGCCGATGAGATGCGCGACGTCCAGGCGGCTTACACGCCTCGCCTGGACACGGCCGAGGAGAAGGCACTGTACAAGGCGTTCGAGACCCAATGGGTCGCCTATCTGGCGTTGCAGGACGGCATCGTCACGGAGGCGCAGGCCGGGAACCTTGCCCAGGCCCAGCGCACCTACAACACGACCATGTCGACGGGGATCAATGCGGTGCTGGCCGAGCTTCAGAAGCTCGTCACCTACGAAGCACGCGTGGCGCGCGAAAGCGGCACCCAAGCGCAGGCGACCTATGACGGTGCCGTGATCTCGACCATGGTCCTCGTCGCCATCGCCGCGCTGATGGCTTCAGGCGCTGCCATCATGCTGGCACTCACCGTGAGCCGCCCCTTGCGCCGGATGACCTCGGCCATGGAGCTTCTCGCTCGGGGCGACACGGATATCGAGGTCCCCGGCGTCGATCGCATGGACGAAGTGGGCGCGATGGCGAAATCCGTCGTGGTGTTCAAGGACAACATCATCCGCACCCGTGCCCTGGAGGCGGAGACCGAAGCCGCGCGCGCCGGCGCCGAGGCCCAGCGCAGGGCGGTCATGCTCGACATGGCCGATCGGTTCGAGGCCGCGGTCGGCGGCATCGCCACTCAGGTCAGCGCTGCCGCTACGGAGTTGCAGGCCACGGCGGGCAGCATGAGCGCCACGGCCACGATGACCGCCCGACGCTCCGGTAATGCCGCGGCCGCGGCGGACACGGCCGCCGCCAACGTCACCACGGTGGCCTCCGCCGCCGAGGAGCTCGGCTCGTCGGTCCAGGAGATCGGCCGCCAGATGCAAGGCTCCGCCAGCCTGTCCCAGCGTGCCGTCAGCGAAGCGGCCGAGACCGCCGCGCTCGTTCGCGATCTCAGCGAGTCCACCGCCCGCATCGGCGACGTTGTGTCCCTGATCTCGACGATCGCGGGCCAGACCAACCTGCTGGCGCTGAATGCCACCATCGAGGCTGCGCGCGCGGGCGAGGCGGGGAGGGGCTTTGCGGTGGTCGCCTCCGAAGTGAAGGCACTGGCGAACCAGACCGCCAAGGCCACCGAGGAGATCACCGGTCAGATCGCGCGCGTCCAGGCTTCCACCGGCATGGCGGTCTCGGCGATTGCCGGCATCACCCAGCGCATCCGTGAGATCGACGACGTGTCCGCTTCCATCGCCGCGGCCGTGGAGGAGCAGGGCGCGGCGACCCAGGAGATCGTCCGCAACGTCACCGAAGCCTCGGCCGGGACCAGGGAGGTCACGCAGAACGTCAGTGCCGTGGCCTCGGCCGCCGAGGAGACGGGGGCCGCCTCAGCCCAGGTTCTCGCCTCGGCCTCGGAATTGTCGCTGCAGTTCAACCAACTCGATACCGCGATGTCGCAATTCCTCTCCACGGTCAGGGCCGCATGACAGCGGGCGCCTGATCCGCCGCAAACCTTTCCGGTCCTGGATCACTATGCCTTCGTCGCATGGGGATCGGCAGGTGCGATGGCACGGCGGCTCTCGTCCGCGACGGCTGGGAGTGAGAACGATGCGCCTCGTCGGAATCTTCATGGCGGGGCTCCTCGGCCTCGCGCCCGCCTGCGCCGCCGACGCGCCGGCCTATCTCCTCGTCGGCCTCGACGGAAAAACCTTCTTCCTGCCCGAGGGCGGCCGGAACGGCCCCAATGGAAGCGATGCGCTGGCCATCGTCGATGTGAGCGACGAGGCCCGCCCCCGCCTCGCTCATGTCCTGCCCCTCGACAATTCCGTCTACGGGCCGCCCACCAACCTGCAGATCACCCCGGACGGACGGCTCGGCCTCGTGGCGAGTTCGGTGCTCATGCGGCAGGAGGGCGAGGCCTGGTACGCGCAGGCGGACGACCGGCTCCACGTGATCGACCTGCTCGCGGACCCGCCGCGTCTGGTGGAGACCATCCGCGTCGGGCGCCAGCCCTCGGGCCTCGCCATCGCACGGACAGGCGATGTCGCCCTCGTGGCCAACCGCGAGGGCCGCAGCGTCACGATCCTGTCGATCGCCGGGACGAACGTGCGCGCCGTGTCCACCGTGGATGTCGGCGACGAGGCGGCGGCTTTGGCCATCGCCCCGGACGGGCGCCGCGCGTTCGTGGCCAAGAACAAGGCGGCCAAGGTGGGTGTCCTCGCCCTCGACGGCGCCAAAGCCACCTACGATCCGGCCCTCGACCTTCCCGTCGGTCCCGGCATCTATGGCCTGGAGGTCACGCCCGACGGGCGTTTGGCGCTCGCCGCCAATACCGGCCCCGAGCCCAGCGACGGGCACGCCGACAGCGTCAGCGTGATCCGGGCCGATGCGCCACGCCCGGTGGTGACCGATCACCTCGGCATCGGCGATACGCCCGAAACCCTGACGATCTCGCCCGATGGCCGGCACGCGGCGGTGGCCGTGGTGCGCGGATCGAGCGCTCCGGCGAGCGGCCCCGGCTACACCCCGACCGGGGCGGTGGCGCTGCTCACCATCGATCCGTCGGGGCTCGTCCGCCGCACGGGAGAGGCCGAGGCGGGGGCGGTGACGCAAGGCATCGCCTTCAGTCCATCGGGATCGCATATCTATATCGGCAATTACGTGGACCGAACCATCGGCGTCTACCGCATCGACGGAGAAGCGGTTCACGATACCGGGTTCAGGCTGAGTCTTCCCGGCCAACCGGCCTCGATGCGGGGGCGGACAGGACAGTAACACCGGGACTGTCGTGTGTTGCTCACCTTGCCTGCCCGACTCGATCCGGAGAACCAGCCGGTCGGACGAGATTAATCCCCGTATCGCCGGTGATTTAATTCTGGAACCCGTCTGATTTGTCACCGGTTTTTCGGTTTCGATACAGAGAGAGGCGCGCAAGCCGAAAGCGCAGGCTGTGCTGGCACGCCGCCGACACGATGCGGGGAGGAATGATGCGAGATCGATACGAGGGTTCAGAGCGATCGGGACGTCGCGGTCGCATCATCGCCGTTGCTCTCGGTCTGTCGTTCCTTGTCGGCGTGTCTGGAGCACGGGCCGCCGTCACCGGAACGGGGGGCGGACCTGAAACCACCGTCACGGCGCCTCATACCTCGACCACGGGCCAGACCGTTCCGCCGGGTGCGGCCGGCGCCCCCATCGTCGATCCCAATGAACGGACCGACCGGCAGAAGCGGCTGGACCGCGTCCTGAACGGGATTTGCCAGGGCTGCTGATCCCGAGAGGATCAGGCCCGGCGCAGGCGCAGGCCGAAGGCCCGTAGGGTCCCGAGCAACAGGGCGGCGTAGACGAGGGCACCGACGAGCCCGAGAAGCCCGAGCACGACGATCTCGCGGAAATGCGGCAGGGCCGGTACCGACCGTTCCGCAATCGGCAGGCCGTAGATCGCCGTGGCGGCGAGGGCGGCGCAGGCGACGACCACGCCGATCACTGTGATGCCGAGGCCCCGGCTTGGTGCCGTCCAACCCCGGCGCCAGGCAAGCCCCACGAGGAGCGCAAGGTTCAGCCATTGGCCGATGGCGGTGGCGAGCGCCAGTCCGGTCACGCCGTAGGGGCCGGTGAGCACGATCTTGAGCGCGACATTGAGGGCGATGGAGGCGAGCGAGGCGATGAGCGGCGTCATCGTGTCCTGGCGTGCGTAGAAACTCGCCACCGCGCTGCGCACCAGCACCACGGCGGGGAGCGCGAGGCCGTAGGCGGCGAGTACCGAAGCGGCGCGGGCGGCATCCTCGGCGCTGAACGCTCCGCGCTGGAACAGCGCCGTCATCATCAGGCCCGGCAGGGTGAGGAAGGCGATGGTGAAGGGGGCCGACAGGGCCAGCGAGAAGCCCGCCGCCCGGTTCTGCGCCGCATGCGCCCCCGCAACGTCGCCCTTGGCGATCCGCCGGCTCATCTCCGGAAGCAGCACCGTTCCCGCCGCGATGGCGATGACGCCGAAGGGCAGCTGGTACAGCCGGTCGGCGTAGTAGAGGGCCGAGACCGCTCCGGTGGGCAGGAAACTCGCGATGATCGTGTCGGCGAAGGAGGCGATCTGAAATCCGGCCGCGCCGATCACCGCCGGACCGAGCACCTTGAAGAACCGCGTCATCGCCGGATCGCGCAAGGTCGGCCTCCCCAATTCCGGCGCGATGACCGCGCGCCGGCAGCCGAGCCAGACGAGGCCGAATTGCAGCACGCCCGAGACGGAGACGCCCCAGGCGGCGGCATAGGCGGCGTTCGGGAAGAACCCCGCCAGCGCCAGGGCCACCAGCATCGACAGGTTGAGGAGAACCGGCGCTCCCGCCGCCACGGCGAAGCGGCGATGGGCATTGAGGATGCCCGACAGCAGGGTCACCAGGGTGATGAAGAGGAGGTAGGGAAAGGTGATCCGTGTCAGCGCGACGGCGAGATCGAAGCGCAGGGGATCGTCCGAGAAGCCCGGTGCCAGGGCCCGCACCACCCAGGGCATCGCCGACCACGCGAGGGCGAGCAGCACGATCTGCGTCAGTAGCAGAAGGGTGAAGACGCGGGTGGCGAAGCGCCTGGCCGCGCCTTCCTCGCCGGTCTCCGAAAGGCCGGCATAGCTCGGGACGAAGGCGGTGTTGAACGCACCCTCGCCGAAGATGGCGCGGAAATGGTTCGGAAGGCGGAAGGCAACGACGAAGGCGTCTGCTACCGGCCCCGCCCCGAGCACGGCCGCCATCACCACGTCGCGGGCAAAGCCGGTGACGCGTGAGACCAGCGTCCAGCCGCCGACGGAAAGGATGCTGCGGATCATGCGAATCGACCGGAGAGAGGGAAACGGAACGCTTCGTCGATGCGCGTTCTTCCCTCGCCCTTGTGGGGAGGGAGCGAGGGTGGGAGTGGTTCCGCCGGGCTCCGCAGCGGGTCGCCCCAGCCACCCCCACCTCCAACTCCTCCCCACAAGGGGGAGGAGTGCCGCGCTCCGACGGTCTCGTCAGGCTCAATGGATGCGAGCAGTTCCGTAAGGCAACGCCGCGGGCCAGAAGACCCGCGGCGCGACCGTGAGAGCGGAGCTTACTTCGAGGCTTCGCCGTAGAGCTTCTCGACGTATTCCCAGTTCACCAGGTTCTCGATGAACGCCTTGAGGTAGTCGGGGCGGCGGTTGCGGTAGTCGATGTAATAGGAGTGCTCCCACACGTCGACGCCGAGGATCGGCTTGGCGCCGTGGACCAGCGGGTTCTCGCCGTTGGGGGTCTTCAGGATCGCGAGCTTGCCGTCCTTGACCGCGAGCCACGCCCAGCCCGAGCCGAACTGGCTGACACCCGCCTGGATGAAGTCCGCCTTGAACTTGTCGAAGCCGCCGAGATCCTCGTCGATCTTCGCGGCCAGGGCCGCCGGGGCCGCGCCGCCGCCATTGGGCTTCATCCAGTTCCAGAAATGGAGGTGGTTGAAGTGCTGGCCGGCATTGTTGAACAGCGGCTGGTTGGTGCCGTAGGACGCCGTGACGATCTCCTCGACGGTCTTGCCTTCGAGACCCGTGCCTTCGAGCAGCTTGTTGCCGGTATCGACATAGGCCTTGTGGTGCTTGTCGTGGTGGAACTCGAGGGTCTCCTTCGACATGTAGGGGCCGAGCGCGTCGTAGGCGTAGGGCAGTTCGGGCAGGGTGAAGGTCATCGGCAGGTCTCCCGGGTCTGGTGGCACAGGATGGCGGGTCTCGCTCCGAGGGATGCGAGGGTCGCGCCGTCATCCGGCCAACGCGTTCGTACCTAAGTCGCTCCTCCGCCAAGGGCAACGGGCGTCCGATATCGAACGGTGAACGGGGATTTCTCCACGGATCGATTTTGCAAAACCCGGGCCGGGCCTTACTGTGCGCGCCGCACTTCCTACGTGCAGGCGTCATCTAGAGAGTTCCATGATCCTCGCGCTGTTCGCGCTCGCCGTCGTCATGATCGTCGGCGGCATTGCTTCCGTGGTCCAGGGCTTTCCCTATGTCAGGCTGGAAAGCGGATGGACGATGACCATCGCGGGCGCCGCCACGGCCTCGTCGGGCGCGCTCCTCCTCGGCCTTGCTGTGGTCGCCACCTACCTGAAGCGGCTGGAGCGGGTCCTGTTGGAGCAGGGGGCCGGGCTCGGCGCGGAGGGGGCCGTCCTGTCCGAGGGGCGGGGCCGCATCGACCCGACGGGGCTGGACGCCACCGACGCCGCGGAGGAGCCGGCACCGTCCGGGCGGCAGCGCCCCAGCGCGCTGGGGCTGTCCGAGCCGAGGCTCGCATCGCCACCTCATTTCACCGACGAGGCTTCGCCCCTCGGCAGCGACCCGGCTTCGCCGCTCCTGCCGGATCTCCTGCCCGAACCGCCACCTCCTTCCGTCGAGGAAGCGCGAAAGGACCAGATCCGCACGGGAGGGCCCGAGACGGAAGCCGATGCCGTGCCGGCGCGGCGGATCAAGCCGAACAAGCCGCCTCGGGCGGTGAAGCCGATGGCGATGGTCGATACGGTCATCCCCGCGCCGGAGCCCGCGCCCCCGGTCGTGGAAGCGCCCGCCGCCGTCGTGGTGCCGCCTTCGCCGCCGCGCGACGCCGATCGGGACGAGCCGCTCGGGCTGCGGTCGTCGGTGGTCGACGAGCCGGAGCCCGTTGCGGAGCGTGCTTCACCCGAGGAGGTCGAACCGGCCGCCGGCCCCGCCAAGGCCGGCCTGACCGTCGTGGGCACCTATGCGTCGGGCGGCAACACTTACGTGATGTATTCCAACGGCTCTATCGAGGCGGATACGCCGCGTGGCCAGTTCACCTTCGACTCCCTGGATGAACTGAAGGCCTTCGTCGAGGCGGGCGGCGAAGACGGGGCTGCCCGCGGAGCGGCGTGACAGCCGGTCAGGCCAAGGGGTTCAGCCCCTCGGTCCGGGCGGGCAGCGGCGCCGTCATGGTCAGGCGGAACCCTTCGGGCGGATAGCTCGCGGCGATGTCGGCGCGGACCTGGGCCGTGAGCACGCGCTGCAGCAGGCGTGAGCCGAAACCCTGGCGGGTCGGCGGTCGTACCGGCGGCCCATCGGATTCCGACCATTCGAGATGCAGCGTCTTGCCGCCTGCATCCTCCATGACGCTCCAGGTGATGGCGACCCGTCCCTCCTGCGTCGAGAGCGCGCCGTGTTTCGCCGCGTTGGTGGTCAGCTCGTGGATCGCCATGCCGATCGGGACCGCGATCTCGGAGGCGAGGTCCACCGGCGGCCCGTCGAGTGCGATGCGCTTGGTACCCGGCCCGTCCGACGCACCGTCGCCATAGGGCCTGAGCTCGTTCTCGAGAAGGTTGCGCAGAGACGCGGTCTGCCAGGTATCCTCGGTGAGGACCGAATGGGTATGGGCCAGCGACATGATCCGCCCCACGAAAGCCTCGTAGAAGCTCTCGATGCTCGACGCGGTGCGGGCGGTCGAGCCGACGATGGCCTGGACGGTCGCCAGCGTGTTCTTCACCCGGTGGTGCAATTCACGGATCAGTAGCGCCTGCCGCTCCTCGGCGATCCTGCGTTCGGTGACGTCGGCGACGACGCCGATGAGGCGGCGGGGAAGGCGATGGGGGGCATCGCTCTCGAAGCGCCCGGCCATGTCGATGATGCGCCACGCGCCGTCATGCGCGCGCTGGATTCGGCCGCTGGCCTGCAGCGTGGAATCCTCACGCAAAGCCGTCGAGATCGCCTGGCGGAATGCGGGGCGGTCATCGGGATGGAGAACGGTGCTGAGGAATTCGCGCTTGCCCAGAGCTCCCTCTTCGGGGTGTCGCCCGAAGATCGCGAACATGCGCTCGTTCTCCCAGACGGCCTGGTCGTCCAGCATGTGCCATTCGAAAATGCCGAGTTCGGCCAGCGACGTGGCGATACGCAGGCGCTCCTCGCTCTCGCGGAGGGCGTCGCGCGCCTCCACCCGCGTCGTCACATCCTGCAGTACGCCGACGACGATTCCGGACCGGCCGCCCACGGCACCGATCGCCTGCCCCCTGGCGCTGATCCGGATCTCAACGTCGTCGCCCGCCCGACGCAGGCGGGCTTCGATGGCGAAGGGAGTGCCGTCGCTCATCGCGGCGCGGACGGTCGTCTTCACTCTTTCCACTTCGGGCGCGTCCATCAGCTCGGCGACCTGCGGCCAGGTCAGCGACGTGCCGGGCGGGAAGCCGAGGATATGGGCCGCGCGCCGCGACACCCTGAGGAGCCCGTCGGCCAGATCGATCCGCCATTCTCCGAGCCCGGCGGCGGTAAGGGCGGCGCGGTTCTCCTTTGAGCGCACGATATCGTCGGCATCGACCCGTTCCACCACGAGGGTGCGGAAGACGCCCTCGTTCGTGGCTGAGGATGGCCGGATGCGGACGTCGAGGGGGGTGCCGCTCGCGGTGGTCCAGCGCCGGATGCCGGTGGAGAGCAGGCCGGAATCGTCTTCGAACACACTGACGGGCCGGCCTACCAGGGCTCCGGTCTCGTATCCCAGGAGGTTCGTCAGAAACCGGTTGGCATCGTAGATGCGATTCGTGGAGTGATCGACGATCACCAGGCCGATCCCGGCCTCCTCGAAGCCGCGCCGATATGGGTCGGCCGGGGAGCGCGCATCCCCAAGCACTGGCGATCCTCGATCAGATCCGCTGCCCACTCCGCACCCTCACTCGGCGGCGCCCCTGGACTCGTATGGGGCATCAAGACTCGCTCCGGTAGCCCTGGATGCTCGTTGCCGTGGCATCTGAAGACGCAACGCTCTGCGCCGCAAGGGCTTACGACGAAAAAGCTGTGCCGGAGCGCACCCGTCACCGGTGGCCGAATTCCGATCGCGCCCGAGCTCGGCGCGGCCGCATCGCTCCCGACCGATCAGCCGACGCGACGAAATTCCAGGTAGGTCGGGCCCCGGCCCGCCGCGATTGCCTTGGCTTCGTAGCGGGTGCCGGGCCATTCCGCGAAGGGGCGTTTCCAGTCGGTGGCGGCTTCGGCAGTCCAGCTGAGAGCGTTGCAACGCGCGGCGCGGACCAGGGTCCAGCCGGCATAATCGTCGATGTCGCTGGCGAAGCGGAAGACTCCGCCGGGCTTCAGGACCCGGGCGATCTCGGCGAGCGTCTCGTCCGAGACGAACCGCCGCTTGCGTTGGCGGCGCTTGGGCCAGGGATCGGGATATAGCAGGTAGACGCGGGCGAGGCTCGCATCCGGAATGGCGGCGAGGAGCCGAGTGGCGTCTTCGTCCCAGATCCGGACGTTGCCGAGTTCGCCGTCATCGACGGCCCGCAGGAGCTTGACGACGCCGTTGACGAAAGGCTCCGCGCCGATGATGCCGACCTGCGGGTAAAGCGTGGCCTGGGCGGCGAGATGCTCGCCACCGCCGAACCCGATTTCCAGCCAGACCTCGTCGACCGGATTTGGAAAGAGCGCGGGCAGATCGAGCCTCGCGCCTGCAGTCGGCAACGCCACGCGCAGGCGCGGCAGCAGTTCGGCCAGCCGCTGCTCTTGTCCGGCACGCAGGCGCTTGCCTTTGCGCCGGCCGTAGAAGGCGCGGTCCGCGCCCTCGCTTCCGGCCCCGCCCTCGTCGGGCGGGAGATCATCCCGCCCGTACGTCACGGGTCAGGACAAGGCCGACTTGAGCTTGTCGGCGAGGTCGGTGCGCTCCCACGAGAAGCCGCCGTCATCCTCGGGCTTGCGGCCGAAATGGCCGTAGGCGGAAGTGCGGGCATAGATCGGCTTGTTGAGGCCGAGTGCGATGCGGATGCCGCGGGGCGAGAGGTCGAGAGCGTCCATCAGCACGGTCTCGAGCTTGGCCTCGTCCACCGTCCCGGTTCCGTGCAGGTCCACGTAGATCGAGAGGGGCTTGGCGACGCCGATGGCGTAGGCGAGCTGGATCGTGGCGCGAGTGGCGAGACCGGCGGCCACCACGTTCTTGGCGAGGTAGCGCGCGGCGTAGGCCGCCGAACGGTCGACCTTCGTCGGATCCTTGCCCGAGAATGCGCCGCCGCCATGGGGAGCCGCGCCGCCATAGGTGTCGACGATGATCTTGCGGCCGGTGAGGCCCGCATCCCCGTCGGGACCGCCGATGACGAACTTTCCGGTGGGATTGACGTGCCAGACGGTCTCTTCGCCGACCCAGCCCTGGGGCAGGGCCGCCAGGATGTAAGGCTCGACGATGTCGCGTACATCGGCGGAATCGAGAGTTTCGTCGAGATGCTGGGTGGAGAGTACGATCTGCGTGATCCCGACCGGGCGGCCGTTCTCGTAGCGCACCGTCACTTGGCTCTTGGCATCGGGGCCGAGCTTGGCCGCGTCACCCTGCTTCGCCTTGCGGGCGTCGGCGAGGTCCTTGAGGATCTTGTGGGCGTAATAAATCGGCGCCGGCATCAGCTCGGGCGTCTCGTCCGAGGCGTAGCCGAACATGATGCCCTGGTCGCCGGCGCCCTCGTCCTTGTTGCCGGACGAATCCACGCCCTGCGCGATATCTGCGGACTGGGCGTGCAGGTGGATCGCGATGTCGTTGTTCTTCCAGTGGAAGCCCGACTGCTCGTAGCCGATGTCCTTCACCGCTTCACGGGTGAGGTGCTCCAAGTGCTCGAAGGTCACGGAATCCGGTCCGCGCACCTCGCCCGCGATGACGATGCGGTTGGTGGTGGCAAGGGTCTCGACCCCGAGGCGGGCTTCTGGCATCGCCGCCAGATAGGCATCGACGATGGTGTCCGAGATCCGGTCACAGACCTTGTCCGGATGGCCCTCGGAGACCGACTCGCTGGTGAACAGGTAGTTGGAACGCGGCATCTGGGCCCCCCGGTTTCGGGTTCGCCTCGGCAGCGTTAGACCCGGTATTCGGAACGGAGAGCTTCTGGCACTCCCACTTCGACCGGTCAAGACGACAAACCGAACGTATCCGCTAAAACGAACAAAACATACTTTAGATCAGCCGTTTAGTTTCTCGTCGAGGGCGTGGATCGCGGCAGCGAATTCCCGGCGGCTGGCGTCGGAGAAATGCTCCGTCACGTGCTTGGCGACGACATCGACGAGGCCGACCCATTGGGCCTGCGGACCCTCCTGCCTCACGAAAGCCCGCTGCGGTGCCTCGCTCAACCCCTGAGCCGGAACATCGTCGCTGCGCTCCATGCCATCGAAGAAATATTCGATCGGCATACCGGTCATCCGGCTGAGAATCTCGAGATGGATCGCGCTGATGCGATTGATACCCTTTTCGTATTTTTGAAGCTGCGCTGCCGACATGCCGAAGCTCTGGGCGACGCGCTTCTGGGTCAGGGCCGATTTCTTCCTCTGCTCGGAAATGCGCAGGCCGACATGGACATCGCGTGCATCGGTCTTTTGTCCAGCCATGTCGGATCCCGTGCAGTCTCATGAATCCTGTCGCGAGCCGTGCACTTGGGCAGATCGTCGTCGCTCAGGGCGCTCGCAGCTACTGTTTCTTCCACGTTCGCAGGTTCAACCCAACCCGAAAAAGCACGGCGCGGTGTGCTATTCCGTGCCGTCACCTTGTCCAGGATATGGACGATACGTCGAGAATGGAGAGGTGGCGTCCCCGGCAGGTCTCGAACCTGCGACCCCAGGTTTCATCCCACTTCGGCTTCCGCCGCCGCTCCGTGCAGGAGCGTTCGTGGTCTGGACTATCCCTTCGCCATGGACCGGTGGGGATTGACCCGTCGCGATCTTTAGGCGCCGCCCGTCTAGTCTCTACACCTTCCCCGGATGAGTCCGGGGCTTGGCTCGGGATCGGCCGGGCCAGCACGCGTGCCAGCCTTGGGCGTTCCCCGAATTTGAGCGGATCCGCCGCGCGGTTTCCCATCGCGGCGCCCAATTGAAGTTTAGGAAACCTGTGCTCTGTCCAGCTGAGCTACGGAGACTCACCACGTGTTCCCCTAGCATCATCGGGCGGGCAGGCCAACCGGTACGGACGAGGGCAGCAGGCTAATCGCTCGAAGCGATAGGCCTGGCTTTACCCCTCGTCGCTGGCGGCCGGCTTCCGGCCGGTCCCCTCAGGCGACTTTGCGCCGGAGCCACCGGCGCGCCTTCTGGGCGCGGGCAAACCATTCCGGATGGCCGCGCAGCCAGATCTTCGAGGCTTCGGTTCCCGCGATCAGGCGCTTCACCAGATGGCCGCGCAGGGTCACGACCTCGAAGAGCTCGCTCAGATCCCGGGTCTGAACCCCGAAATCCGACTTGTAGGGCATCACGCCGACCGTGAAATCGAAATAGCCGAGTCCCTCGGCGCGGGCCCAGCGCAGGGTTTCCGCGACGATGTGGAGGCCCGGCGACGTGTTGCGCCAAGCCTCTCCCGCCATGGTCAGCAGGATGCCGTGGAAGGTGCCGCCATGGACGAGGCCGTAGGCGCAGGCGATCCATTCTCCGTCGACCGCCAATCCGAACAGGCGGACCGGTCCGCCGATCAGGCCCCGATGCGCGCCGTCGCGGTAGAACGCTTCGACATCGGGCCGGGAGAGAAGGTTGAACCGGCCGATCTCGGCGAAACGCGAGCGGCGCTGCTCGACCAGCGCATCGAAGATCCGGTCGACCTCGCCGGCGCTTCGCGCCTCCACGAAGGTGACGGCGCCGGCACGCTCCAGCCGGCGGCGCAGCTTGGCCATGTCCTTCAGGGTGCTGGGACGACATAGGCGCGACAGCAGCGTCTCGGCATCGCCGTCGATGGCGACGCCCGAGGCCTGCATGTCCATCCGGCGGTTGCCGGGCAGGGAGGCGAACGGGTTCGGCCGGCCATTCACATCGTCGGGGATCCGGCTGATCTGGATCAGGTCGGTCCGGGGAAGCACGTCCCGGATCACCACCCAGGCCTGTTCCATCTCTGCCGACGAGAGATCGATATCGGGGGCGAGGATCGGCGCCGCGTAGTCGCAGACCCCGAGATCGAGCCAGGTAATCGCGTGGTGGCCGCGCCGGCGCAGGCGCGCCAGGGGGACCAGCATCACCGGACGTCCGCCGGCGTCGACCACCTCGACAATGATCGGCTCGGCCTTGGATTCGGTGCTCAGACGCTCCGCCACCGCCGTCGCCCAATCGAGACGCTGATAGGCCGTGGCAGTCCCGTCGGTCTCTAGCCGGCTCCAGAGATCGGCGACCGTCGCCATCGTCGTATGCAGGCGGGCGCTGTAGCGGCGGGGGGAGACGTGGAGCGTCGGTGCGGGACGTTCCGGGATCACGCTCATGACTGGGATGTCCTGGCTATCGTGGTATGGCGGAACGCTTCCGCCTGGGCGGCGGACATGCCGCGATGGACGGCGCGAGGGGCCTCGCCGAGGGAGTCGAGGGTCATCGCCCGGGCCTCGCTTCGAGATCGCCGCCGAGGCCGGGCTGCATCGGGTGACGGGCTGAGCTCCAGGGCTTCAGCATCCACAAGCAGCCCGCCAGGACTACGACTTCCGAACCCAGGACGCCGAAGAGCGACCAAGCCGGTTGGGCGATCAGGAGCAGGCCGATGACGGCGACGGCGCCGATTCCCACGCTCACGCCCGCGATGACTGCCAGGGGACGGAACTCCTGCATCGTCTCCATCAGCACCCTCATCGGCGCATGAATGAGGGAGACCGTGACGATGGCCCAGGCCGCCACCGCGATCAGCGTCATCGGCGCCGCCGTGAACTGGCCGGCAAACAGCTTGTGCTCGATGAGTTCGAGCGCCCAGAGGATGATCACGCCGTAGGCGATGCAGCCGAGCCCCAGCAGGCCGGAGCAGATGAAGGCGAAGCGGCGCGCGAGGGGGAAGTCGCCTCGGGCGAGATGGCCCGCCACCTCGGGCTGGACCATGTTGATGAGGGCGGATGCCGAGAGCCGCAGGGGTGAGAACAGCACGAAGGTGGCGGCCATCGGCGCATAGGCAGCCGGCCCCGCGATGGCGGCCACGAGAAGGCTCTGTCCCTGGCCCTGGACGTTGGCGGTGGTGACGTTGACCAGGGACCACGACAGGGTCGGGATCATCGCCCCGTAGCGGCGGCGCACCGAGCGGCCGAGGCTGAGCCGGATCGGTTCCCGCAGCAGGGCGAGCGATGCGACGATGCCGAGGCCGTTGGCGCAGGCCAGGGCGAACAGGGTCTCGTCGAGGCCGGGCGCGCCCTGGAAATGGATCATCGCCACGGTAAAGGCGGTGCCCGAGAGGGCGAAGACCACGTCTCCCAGCCCCGAGATCGCCGGCCGGTGCTTGGCGAAGAGCGCGAGGCGAAGATAGCTGCGCAGCGACCAGAGGCCGACGAAGAGGCTCCCCGCGAGGGCGTTGATGTCCGAAGTGGCCATCAGCGCCGCGCAGACCCCGGCCCCGATCGCCGCGGAGAGGATGACCGCCACCGTACCGAAGGTCACATCGAAACCACGCGCCGCGCGTCGTCCGGCGCGCGGCGGAATGGTGATGGTGGCCGGCACGCCGGCCAGCGACCGGATGTAGGTGAGCGCCAGTCCACCCACGAGAAAGAGAATGGCGAAGCGCCCGTAATCGTGCGGGCTCAGGCTTCGCGCGAGGACGATATTGATCCCGAAATGGAAGGCGCTCTGGGTGACTTCGCCCCCCAGCATGAGGATGAAGCGGCGCGCGAGGCGGTTCAGACCGTGCATGACGATTCAGCTCGCCGCGACGGTGTTGGCATCGGCGCCCGCGCGACCGCCGATGCGGGCACGGATCATCGCCACCAGCCCTTCCGCGGCGGCTTCCTCGCCGAACAGCGACGCGTAGCGGGCACGGGCGGCCGCCGGGAATTCCTGCCAGGAAGCTGGATCGGTGACGATGCGCTCCAGAGCGGAAGCCAGGCTCGGCGCATCGTCAGGCGTGACGACCCAGCCGCTCGACCCTTCCTCGACCACTTCCGTCAGCCCGCCGATGCGGGATACGACGGGCGGGCGGCCATAGGCCATGGCCTCGATCGCCACGCGGCCGAGGGATTCCGGTAGGCGCGACGGCACCGTCACCACGTCCGCCCAGCGATAGAGATCGGATGGATCGTCGACGAAGGGGGAGAGGCGGATGATCGAGCCGAGACCCGCATCGGCGATCTGGCGGGCAAGCGCCTCTTCGCGAGCCGTATCCTCGAAGGCGCTGCCGACGATGCGGACCTCGATCCGCCCGCGCACTTCCGGCGGAAGCGAGTTGATCGCCTCGACCAGGATTTCCTGGCCCTTGATGCGGCTGATCCGGCCCAGCATCAGCAGGCGCAGGGGACGCGAGCCGTCATAGGTGGAGGCCGGTGGCGTCTCGGGCCCCGCGATACCGTTATAGACCACCCGCATGGCAACCTTGGAGGTCAGCGAGAAGGCCTTTGCGGTGGCGCGGGAGTTGAACACGATGTCGGCCCCGCTCCAGCGGATCAGCCCGCGCAGCAGCTTCAGGGTGGCGCCCTGCGGGATCTCGTGGACATGCACGATGGCACGACCCGGGCAGAGCCGGGCGGCGAGGAGATAATCCGCCACCACCGAGGTGTTGATATAGACGAGGTCGCTCGCGCGTAGCCGCCGCCAGGCGCGCAGCATCGCTACAGGCAGCGTCAGCAGGCCGAGGGTGGCGAGGCGCGGCAGGTCGCGGCGCCGGAGAATCCAGAGCGGCTCGAAGACGATCCGCGAGGCAACGCCTTCGAGGGCACCCACGATGGGGCCGGTGCGGGGCAGGACGACGTCGATGACGGCAGCTGGATAGGCCGCGCGGATGATCCGCACGCTCTCAACGAAGCTGCGGTCGGACCCATAGAGCTCGTATCCCTGGTGGACGCAGGTGATGCGCATGCCGACTCGACCTCAATCCCAACCTCAACTGCCCCAAGATGACATGCCACGATGTTTTCAATCGTTACCGAGCAAGAACCTCGCCCAGTGTAATCATGGCGCATGGTTGCCTGGAGATGATTCTCATGTCCCGTCTCGGGACCGTTGGGGGCTAAAGGAGACTCGGATGCCGTCGCACAAGCCCTCGCTGCTGATCCTGGGGACGCGTGGCATTCCCGCATCCCATGGCGGCTTTGAAACCTTCGCCGAGAAGCTCGCGCTCTTTCTCGTGAAGCGCGGCTGGCACGTGGCGGTCTATTGCCAGGACGAGGTCGAGGCGGTGACGGAACGTTTCCGCACGACCACTTGGCAGGGCGTCGAGCTCATCCATGTGGCCGTCTCCACCAGCGGCCCGCGGGCGACCCTGGACTTCGACTGGCACTGCGTGCGCGACGCCGCCAGGCGGGGCGGCGTCAGCCTCGTCCTCGGCTATAACGGGGCGGTCTTCCTGCCGTATCTGCGCTTCTCCGGCGCGAAGATCATCACCAATATGGACGGCATCGAGTGGAAGCGGCCGAAATGGTCCATGGCGGTACGCGCATGGTTCTGGACCAATGAATGGATCGCCGCCTGGGCTTCGCACCGCCTCGTGGCGGACCACCCCGCCATCGCCGATCACGTCGCCACGCGCCGTCCGCGATCCGCCATCGCCACCATTCCGTATGGCGGCGATCCGATCTCGGCGGCGCCGACCGGGCCCATCGAGGCCATGGGCTTGAAGCCGGGGCGGTACATGACCTCGATCGCCCGGATCGAGCCCGACAACAACATCCTCACCATGGTCGATGCCTTCTCGCGCAAGGTGCGGGGCATGCGGCTCGTGGTCCTCGGCACGCTCTCCGACAGCAATCCCTATCACCGCGCGGTGAGGGAGGCGGCCAGCGACGAGGTCCTCTTTCCCGGCGCCATCTATGAATCCGAGACAATCAGATCCCTGCGCTTCCATGCGCGGGCCTATCTGCACGGGCATACGGTGGGCGGCACCAACCCGTCCCTGGTGGAGGCTCTGTGGGCAGGCAACGCCGTGATCGCCCATGACAATCCGTTCAACCGGGGGACGGCGGGCGAGGAGCAATTCTACTTCGCCGATGCGGATGCCTGCGAGCGGCACATCGAAACCCTGATCGCGGACGACGGCGCGGCGAGAAGGGCGGGTGTCGCCTCGCTCGCCCGTGCCGCCGACCGTTTCGAATGGTCGGAGATCCTGAAGCAGTACGAGGCCGAGGCCATGGCGCTCGGAGGCTTCGCCGCACCGGCGGGCCAGGAGTCGAAGCACTTCGGCACCTCGTCCGCCCATCTCCCTCCGGCCCCTATGCCGATGGCGGTGGGAGGCCAGAGCCGAGATCGCGCTTCGTGAGGCCGGCGCCCACACGCAGGGCGATCCTCGCGGCCGCGGCATGGGCGGCGGCACGGGTCCCAGCCGCCGCCGCCCCGGCGCCGCTCCGCCTGAGGCGCGGCGTCAACACCTGGCCCTGGTTCTCCCTGACGCGGGAATTTCCGGCCCCCCGCACGGATTACGGGACGCCTCCGTTCCAAGAGGGCCGGCCCGTCCCGACCGGACGCGACCTCGCCCGTCTGCGAGCGGCCGGGTTCGACTTCCTGCGCCTGCCCGTCGATCCCGGCCCCTTCGCCGCCGCCGCTCCGGAGGAGCGCGAGCGCCTCATGGCCGAGCTCAGGGCCGCGGTGGAAGCGGCGTTGCGCGCGGATCTCGCGGTCCTGGTCAATGTCCAGGCCAACGGTGCGACCCATCACTGGAACCCTCAGAATTTCTACGGTGATCCCGGCGCGCCGCACTTTCCCGCCTATCGCCGCTTCGTTTCCGACCTCGCCCGCATGCTGGAGCGGATCGCCCCTGAGCGGCTGGCGCTGGAGCCCGTCAACGAGCCGCCGCAGGATTGCGGCGCGGCATCGTGGCTGACGATCCAGGACGATCTCCTCGGCGAGGCTCGCCGGGTCGCCCCGCGTCTGACCCTCGTGGCCTGCGGCGCCTGTGGCAGCATGATCACCGGGCTCACCGCCCTCGACCCCGCGCCGCTTGCCCGCTTCGCGCCGCTCCTGTTCACCTTCCACTATTACGAGCCCTACCTGTTCAGCCATCAGGGGGCGCCCTGGATGCGGGAGCCGGTCTACCGCGCGCTCAACGCGGTGCCCTGGCCCGCCTCCGCCGGCAGCCTCGAGACGACGCTCACCGCCGTGCGGACCCGGATGGCCGGTGATGCCGGTCTGTCGGCGGAGGCGAAGCGCGACGCCTACGCCCTGACCGAGGCCAAGCTCGGCGAGTACTTCGCCGCCCAGCCGGACAAACGATACCTCGCCCGCCACCTCGCCATGGTGGGGGAATGGGCTCGCCGCCACGGCATAGCGCCAGCGAATATCGTCCTCGGAGAGTTCGGCGCCCTGCGCAGCGATGCGCGCTACGTCGCCGCTCAAGCGGACGACCGGGCGCGCTACGTCCGCGACGTGCGGGAGGCAGCCGAGGCCGAGGGCTTCCCCTGGGCCTTCTGGAACCTGTTCGACGGGATGGGGCTGATGGACGATGCCAGCAAGCGCTTCGATCCGGCCATCGTCACCGCCCTCGGTCTGCGCGTTCCGGCGGACGATCGCTGACCGCGTGGAACAGGCCGAGGAGGAGGATGGCGAATTTGGCCAGGAGCGTGGTCTTGCCGCCGATCCCTTCGAACGTGTTCACCAGGATGACGAAGGCGATCACGGGCAGGAACGTGCCGGTGCGGCAATGCCGAACCAGTTCCATCATGTAGAGCGTCACCGCGGCAGTGAGCAGGACCGTCATGAAGATGCCCTGGTAGACGAGGGTTCGGACGATGGGGTTCTCGATGCCCCATTCGAGCCCGCTCACGCGCCGTAGCGAATCCACGAGACTCATATCCGGCCCGACCAGCAATTCGCGAAACGGAATGCTGGCGACGAGGTCGAGCATCTCCACGCGGGCATTGGCGCTTCCGCCATCCGCCATGAACCGGCTGAGCAGCGCGTCGAAGAACCCGCCGGCCGCGAGGCCGCCGATGCCGAGGGGCACGAGGGTGAACAGGAAGATCCCCGCCGCTGCCGCCAGGAGCGGAATCCGGCCCGCGCTCAGCACCTTGTGCAGGGCGAAGAGACCGTAGCCGCCGCCGAAGATCAACGTGACTACCATGGCCGAGCGCCCGCCGAAGGCGACGAGGGCGGCGAGTTGCAGCCCGATCATCGCGAGGCGTTGTGGAACCGTCATGCGTCCGCCTCCCCCGATGAGGGCGAGGACGTAGCAGGCCGTGAGGGTGGCGTTGCCGAGGGGGTGCCCCTGAAGTGCTGCCGAGCGCGTATCCGTGGCGAAGACCTGACCGTCCAACCGATAGGGAAAGAACAGGGTCTTCGTCGCGAATTCGGTGAGTCCGAGCAGGGCGTTGACGAGCATCACCGCATGCACCGTCAGTTCGAGGCGCCTCCAGGTCAGCGCGTCGCGATCGGCCAGCAGCACGGCGAAGAGGCCAGGGAGCAGGAACGTGTCCAGCGCTCCCGCCATGCCGGGCCCGCTACGCAGGACGATGTGCAGGAAAAGCCCGATGCTGCAGACGGCGAGCAGCATCCCCGCCGGCCGCACCTGCACGGCATAGACGAGGTAGCTCGCCGGGTTGCCCGACTTCAGCGCGGCCCAACCGAACAGGACGAGGACCAGATAGGTCGAGGGGTGGATCTTCTGCGGGGCCGCACCCGTGAGCCCGTCGTAATTGATGCCGACATTCCACAGCATGCCGCCCGATACGCCGAGGATCAGCACGGTGAGGGCGATCAGGCCGAACGGCATCGGGCTGCGCGACACCGCTCCGGTCTCCCTCCGTGGTCGAGCCGGGTAATGGAGCGCGCTCCTCATGCTCAGCCCGTCACGCCGCCGCAGCGTAGCGGTCGACGAAGAGGCTGCCCGAGACCGGACGGCCCAGCACTTCCGAGACGTCGAGGATGTCGAGGAGGTCGCGCTGACGCGTGGCGCCGTTCTTCGCCACGATCAGCAACCGGTCGCTGGCCGAGGCCAGGGGCCCGATACGCAGATTTCCGGTGAGCACGCCGCCATCGATGAGAATGAGGTCGAAGCTCGATTTGGCAGCGGCGAGGAACTGCTCGATATTGACCCGGCTCAGAGCCTCGCGCGAGGCCCTGGCGGTATCGCCGATGCCGATCCGCGCGGCACCGCTCTCGGGATCCGACTTGGCCGCTGCCGCCATCCCGGCCTCGCCGCGCAGGACCTCGATGAGGCCGGGGCCGTAGGCCTTATGCTCCGGCGTCGCTTCGAGATCCGCATCCACGAGGAGAACCCGCTCGCCGCGCGCCGTCGCCACGGCCGCGAGCAGGTGAAGTGTCGAGCGCCGGTCCGCCGCATCGGAGGCCGCCGAGGTGACGAGCACGCTCAACGCCTGGCCCGGCGGGTGGATCTGGCCGCGCACGCTGGACAGCCGGTCGAGGGTGAGGCTCGCGGCGACGCTGGCCGGACGCTCGCTTCCCGCCTTGAACTCCGGATAGGTGGCGACCACGGACGTGTGCGAGAGCCGTTCCATCTGGCGCCGGGAGAGGACGGTGGGGTCGAGATACTCGCGCACGAAGGCGAGGCCGGCCCCTAGGCCTAGGCCGCTCACGAGCCCGCCGACGAACAGGAGGAGGCGCAGGGGCCAGCTCCGCTCGGCGGGCGGACGGGCCCAGCTGATGACGCGGGCATTGGTGGTGTCGATGCCGGTCTGTTCCTGGATCTCGCGCGAACGGCTGAGGAAGTTGCCGTAGACGGCCCGGCTGGTATCCACCTCGCGTTCGAGCTCACGCAGGCGCACGGAGGCTTCGCCGGTGACGATGGAGCCCCGCTTCAACTCGTCGAGATTCGAGGTCAGCGCTTTCTCGTTGGCGACGGCGCGCTGGTAATCCGTCTCGGCCGAGCGGGCGATGCGGCTCAGCTCCGTCTCGGTCAGGCGCTTGACGTCCTGCATCTGGGTCCGCACCGACTCGATGAAGGGGTGACGGTTGCCGAGCTGGGTGCGAAGATCCGCTTCCTTGCTCGCGAGCTCCGCATATTGGCTGCGCAGCCGCTCGATCACCGCGGACTGGATCGCTTCCGGGGCCGTGTCCGGTCCGAACGCGGTACCGCGCGCATCCTTGATCTGCTGCAGCCGGGTGCGCGCCTCCGCCGTGCGGGCGCGGGCGGCGACGATGCGGTTGTTGCTCTCGGCCAATTGCTGTTCGCTGATGAGCTGGCCGCTCGCCGTGATCAACCCGTTCTCGGCCTTGAACTTCTCGACCTTGTTCTCGGCGACGTTCACGCGCTTGCGCAGGTCGTCGAGGCGCGCGCCCAATTCGGCCGAGGCCCGCGCGGCCGCATCCGCACGGGAGGAGGTCTGGTCCTTGAGGTAGGCGCTGGCGATGGCGTTGACGATCCGGGCGGCCTTGTCCGGGTTGCCGGCGGTGACGACGACATCCACCACGAAGACCTTGTCGGCGCGCTTCACCGATAGCTTGCGCCGCAGGGCGCGGACGGCCCGGGCCTCGGCGGCGGCATCGGTGCTCGGGGCGGAACTTTCGCCCTGGAGGGTGCGCAGGGTCCAGCTGATGAAGCCGCTGCCGACGCCGCCGAAATCTGGGTCATCGAGCAATCCGGCCTCGCGGGCCGCCCGGGTCAGGACCGAATCGGATTCGATCACGCGCGCCTGGCTCTCGACCTGGATCACGCCGCCATCCGGCGCCATCGCCACTGGATTGACGTCGTTGGTGACGATCTGCTTGTCGCGCGGGTCGATCAGAATCTGGGCGGTGGCCGCATAGAGCGGCGGCGCGAGGAAGCCGTAGGCCACCGCGATGAAGGTGAGCAGAGCGGCGGTTCCGAGCACCCAAGCCCGGCGCACGTACAGAATGCGCCAGAGATCCCCGATCTCGGCGCTCTTGTCGGGCTCGGACGGGGGTGGCCGGTCGATGCTCGATCGACTGATCCAATCCGCCGCCGCGATGTGTCTGTCCATCTGTGCCATCGGATGCTCGGGCCGTGACCGGGATACAGCCCGTCCTTCAGATATAGGCATGATCTGATTTTACTGACGATTCACCAACACCTGGGGATTTCACCGATCTTCGCCCGTTCCCTCCAATATATGGTTAGTGAAACATTAACATCTCCCTCCCGCGGCCCCTTCGCGCCGATGGCGGTGAAGGGTTTCTCAATCGTGATGCCGTAACCTGGCAGAATGAGGAAACGTCCAGGGTCGGACCGATCCCACCGGCCCGCGGCCATCGGCCTCGGCTTTCGACTGTCTGGGGATCGACGATGCGCCTGCGACTGAGGCTGGATGGACGCGCCCCCCGCCGCTGGCATCTCTGCCTTTTGGAACGGCTCGCAGCACTTCCCGGACTCGAAGTGGAGGTCGACCGCTCACCAGGGCCGGGGGGCCTGCCGGACAACGCCGCGTTGCTGTTCCGCCTCGAAGCCCTGCTGAACCGGCTGTCACTCGGCGGTCTGTCCGCCCCCGTTCCGGGGAGCGCATTCGCTGCTTATTCCGAACCCACGGCGGCTGCGTCCTGCATCCTCGATCTCTGCGGCGATGCGGAGGGCGGCTCGGACCTTCCGGTCTGGCGCCTCGGCTTCGACGGGGTGGCGGGCGAGGGCGCGCTTATCGCAGCGCTTCTCGCCGGCCGCTCTCCCGTCGCGGCCCTCTCCACGGATGGCAGGATCATCGCCTCCGGGCGCTTCGGAGCCGAGGATCGCGGCACCATGCTCACCGCGTTCGAGGATGGGCTGATCCGCAGCATGACGCTCATCGTCGGCGCGCTGTCGGGCGCCCGGCCGCTTCTCCGGGACGGCGTCCCAGTGTCGCCCGAGGCGCCCGCCCTGACCGTGAAGACGATCGGCACCCGCGCCGCGAAAATGGCGGCGCGGCTCGTCGTCCGGCGTCTCTATTACCTCTGCTACCGCGCCCCGCACTGGCGCGTCGGCTGGCGCAGGTTGGCCGGCCCCGATCTCATCGATCTGCGCGCCCATCCTTCATCGGGCTGGCGCGACCTGGCGGATGACGGCCTGCGCTTCTACGCCGATCCCTTCGGGATCGAGCACGAGGGCCGCACGATCCTCTTCGTCGAGGATTTCCCGCACGCGACGGGCAAGGCGCTGATCTCGGCGGTGGCCTTCGATGCGAACGGCCCGGTCGGAACGCCGGTCCCGGTGCTGGAGGAGCCGCATCACCTGTCCTACCCGTTCGTGTTCGAGCGCGAGGGGGCGTTCTGGATGATCCCGGAGAGCTGCGCCAACGGCACGGTCGACCTCTACCGCGCGACTGCTTTTCCCGGCGGATGGGTCAAGGAAGCGACGCTGATCAGCGGCATCACCGTCAGCGATCCGACCCTGCTGGAGCGGGACGGCCGCTGGTGGATGTTCGCAACGGTGCGCGATCAGGCCGGCGATGTCGGCGGAGGGACGGTCCTCGGCTCCTACCATGACAGCCTGCATCTCTGGTCTGCCCCGGATTTCCGTGGGCCCTGGACGCCGCACGCGCACAACCCGGTCCTCATCGATATCGCCTCGGCGCGGCCGGCGGGACGCATCGTCGAGCGGGACGGCGCCCTGATCCGCCCGGTCCAGGATTGCCGCCTGGGTTATGGCGAGGCCCTGGCGCTCGCACGGATCGACCGCCTCGACGACGAGGGTTATGCGCAGACCGTGGAGACGATCCTGCGGTCGAGTCCGCTCTTTCCCGGTACGCGTCTCCACACCCTCAACCGCACCTCGACCTTCGAATTCATCGACGGCTCGGCCCGCTCCCCCCGTTGGCGCAGGGGGCGATAGCCCGGCTCAGACGGTCTTGGTGCGCCCGATCGCCGGTCCGCGCGACTTGGCGAAGGCCGTGCGCAGCAGGTGGAGGGCGTGCAGGCCGTAGCGGCCGACGCGGTTGCGCAGGCGCCGCAAGGTCCATACGGCGCCGCTGCCGATTGTGATCTGGCGGGCATAGAGGCTCGCCTGAAGGCATTGCCGGTCGGAGGTCTGCTTGATCGGGTCGGCGTAGAATTCGGCGATCTTGTCCTTGCCCATTCCCGGGGTGGCGAACCAGCGCGGCAGATGCTCGGAGCAGAGCCGGTCGACATCGGTCAGCACCTTTCCGATCCCGGTCCCGGGGATCGGACATGGGGTCAGGAAGGCGTCTCCCAGGAGCACGACCCCGTCGCGTTCCGCATCGGCCGCCTGGACGACATCGATGGGGCGCATCTCCACGGGGCCCGTGACGGTGAGGTCCGGGCAGAGGCGGGCGAGGCCGGGCATGGCCTGCCTCATCAGTGCCTCGGGCGATTTGCGGAACTCCTTCACCCAGGGATCGGAGAGTGCGCGATAGACGAAGAGATTGGCCCGCATCGTCGGGCCGATGGGAAAGAGCGTGACATAGGCCACCGCATTGTCCGCGCCCTCGCCGTAATAGGTGAGGGATTCGAAGCCGAAGGACGAGGGCGGGGCCGCCATGTCGAAGCCGAAGCACAGGGAGTGCTTCTCGCTGATCATGGTCCTGCCGATACCGACCTTCCGCCGAAGCACGTCACCGAGCCCGGTGGCCAGAAGCACCAGCCGCGCGGTGCGCACGCTGCCATCGGCGAGGGTGACCGTCTGCCGTTCCGGGCCGGTCTCGATCTCCGCCACGCGCGCGACCACGAGGGGCGAGGAGGCGGGCAGGGCGTTGCGCAGGTCGTTGATGAGGGGTGTGTAGTGGACACCGTATTCGCGCACGGCATGGCGCGAGACCAGATGGCCGAAGCGCGTGACGCAGACCTCGTCCACCGGCGTCGTCACGGCCCGCGCCAGTTCGCCGAAGCCGAGCTTCTCGAACAGGTCCATCTGCGGCACGCCGAGCTTCTCCGCCCGGAAATCGGGGGGATAGACCGCGTGGGTGTCGATGATCGCCGTGTCGTACCCGGCATTGGCGAGCGCGATGGTCGCGGTGGTTCCAGCGAGGCCTGCGCCGATGACGATGACGTCGTGGTGGATCTCAGACATTCAGAACCTCCCGCCCGAGCCCGAATGGGCCACCTGTCCTCCGCCCTGTATCCCCATCGTGCCATCCAGAGACGAAGGCGAGGCGCATGCGGAGCGGGACGACCCTTCACAGCAGGGGATATGCCGCCCGCTTGGTCCCGTTCAAGGTGCGCCGTCTCTCTAAAGAATCCGTGCGGTTGAAATCGCCATTTCGCGAGAGGCCATTCAGACCGCCACATGGAGTCAGGCCGGCAAGTCGAGCCGGGCGCGAAGACCATGGAAGGTCCCGCGATCGAGGCGGAGCGAGCCGCCATAGAGTTCTGCCAGTTCCGTAGTAATCGACAGGCCGAACCCGTGGCCGGGTACTGTCTCGTCCAGACGTTTGCCGCGCCCGAGGACCCCGGCAGCCGCATCCGCGTCGAGACCCGGCCCGTCATCCTCCACGGTGACGGTGACGCCTCGTTCGGAGAGAGAGGCGGCGATCCGAACCCGCGCCCGGCACCAGCGGCAGGCATTGTCGATGAGGTTGCCGAGCATTTCGTCGACATCTTGGCCGTCGCACGCCACGGCCATGCCATCCGGTACCTCCACGGCGAAGGCGATGCCCTTGTCGGCGTAGAGCCGCGCGAAGGTGGCGCGTAGATCGGCTACGGGCGCGTCCAGCGCCGTCCTCTCGCGGGTGGCCCCGCCCAGGGCCGCCGTGCGGGCGCGGCGCAGATGATGGCGGATCTGCCCATCCATCCCCGAAACCAGGGTCGCCAGCCGGCCGTCGGGGTCCCGCTCCCCATCCCGAAGCGCCATCGTCAGGGTCGCGAGCGGCGTCTTCAACCCATGGGCGAGGTTGGCGACATGGGTGCGCGCCCGTTCGAGATTCGCCGCGTTTTCGCCGAGCAGCGCGTTCACCTCGCGTACCAGGGGGCGGATCTCGGCAGGCTGCGTTTCCGGCACCTGTGTGCGCTGGCCGGCGCGCACCTCGGCGAGGTCCCGGCGCAGGCGTTCCAGCGGTCGGAGGCCGAGGCGCACCTGCGCGACGAGGCCGGCGAGGAGGCAGAGGCCGAGCACTACGAGGATCAGCGCCAGGGTAAGGCTCGCCTCGCGGACGGGGCCGCGCAGGGCCGCCATGGGCGCTGAGGCGACGATCGTCGCCGGGCCGATCCCCGCCGCATCCGGAAGGGTGAGAATGCGCAGGATCACCGGGTTGCCCCACGGATCGACGGCGTCGGCCGGGCGGGGACGGTCGCGGTGGCGGCCCCCGCCATCCGGGCGGTCGTCTTCGGGGACGGTGAGGTCGCGGCCTTCCAGGGAGCCGGAGCGAAGGATCGCGTCGCCCTGCCGGACCTGCCAGGACCAGCCCGACCGGTCGCGGTCGAAGGGCGGGCCGTCGAGGTTGCGCCCGAGGGCGAGGCGGCCGTCGCGGCCCCGCTCGAGGCTCGATGCGATGGCGACGATCTGACTGTCGAGGCGGCTGTCGAGCTGGCCCCGCACGAAGCGGTGCAGGATGAAGCCGATGGCGATTCCCGCCACCATGAGGGCGACGGTAACGAGGACGAGGGCGGCGAGGATCAGGCGCCGTTGAAGGGATCCGCGATGCGCATGAGGCGGCCCGTGGGAAACCGGCCCGTGGGGAGGATGTGGCGGGGTCACGCCGCTTCTCCCGGCAGGAGCTGGTAGCCGTGGCCGCGCACGCCCTCGATCCGGGCCGGCGCGATCTTGCGGCGCAGGCGCGTGATGATGACCTCCACCGAATTGGAATCCACCTCCGCGTCGCCGTCATAGACCCGCTCGATCAGCTGGCCGCGGGGTACGACCCCGTCCTTGCGCAGGATCAGGCAGGAGAGCACCCGCCATTCGAGCCCGGTCAGCTTCAGGGGCAGGCCATCCCGCTCGAACGTGCCGAGGCCGGCATCGTAGGTGAGAGGCTCGCAGACGATCCGGTTGGCCCCGTGCGCCGAGGCGCGGCGCACCAGGGCCCGCAGGCGGATGACGAGTTCCTCCACCCGGAACGGCTTCACGAGATAGTCGTCCGCCCCCGCCTTGAAGCCCGCGACCTTGTCGCTCCAGCCGTCCCGCGCCGTGAGGATCAGCACCGGCACGGTCCGCCCGGCGGCCCGCCAGGCCTGGAGCACCGAGACGCCATCGCGCTTGGGCAGGCCGAGGTCGAGCACCACGGCGTCGTAGGTCTCCGTCTCGCCGAGATGCTGGCCGTCCTCGCCATTCACCGCATGGTCGAGGGCGAAATTCTCGGCGCGCAGGGCCTTGGCGATTTCGGCCGCGAGCGCCGCATCGTCCTCCACCAGAAGGAGTTTCATCGGAATCCGTATCCTTGGGGATGCAGGGGCAGCCCCGGCGCCTACGCGCCGCGCTTTAACCGGGGCTGAACCGCGCGGTTCAGATCGGGTTGGAGGGGCGAGCCTAGAACGGCGTCAACCCGAGAGGGGATCCGCTTTTCCAGGACATCGACACCATGACGACCGAGAAGACCATCGACGGAACCGCCACCGAGATGCCGAGCCCCGCCGCCCCGCGCCGCTCGCGCCGCGGCTGGATCGTCGGCGCCATCGCGGCTCCCCTCGCTTTCGGGGCCGTCGGCCTTTCCCTGGCGCAGAATTCCGGCGTGACCCTCACCCCCGTCGCGCCGGTCACCGTCGCACAACTCGCTCCTTCCGCCGCCATCGCGGCCAAGGGCGAGGTGGCGGAGATCTTCGGCAACAAGTTCATCCTGCAGGACGGCTCCGGCCGTGCCCTGGTCGAGACCGGCAAGCAGGGCGAGGGCGGCACCCTCGTCACCAAGGGTGAGGCAGTCACGGTGCAGGGCCGCTTCGAGAACGGCTTCCTCCACGCCACCCTCCTCACCCGAGCCGATGGCAAGACGGTGGTGCTCGGTCCGGCGCGGGGCCCGAAGCCCGGTGGCCTCGACTGGGCGAAGGACAAGGTCGGCCTCGGCCCCGAGATCGATGCACCCGCGCTCACCGCGAAGGTCGAGGCCGCCGGCTATTCCGACATCCGCGTCACCGGGCGCGGTCCGCGCCATCTCGACATGGCGGCCAAGGGCCAGGACGGGCGCGAGCGCCTGCTCCATGTCGGGTTCGACGGCGACATCCGCGAGAAGCGTAGCTTCTGACACCACGTGCCGCCGCCGGTGGCTTCTTCCTCGCCGATGGAAGAAGGCCGCCGGGGCGAGCCGTTCCGTCCAGGATGGGTCGCCGGCCGCGAGCGTGCGGCTGCGTTCACGGAGATTTCAGGCGGCGGCCAGGAACCATCGTTTCGGCTCGCTACTTGCCGCTGCGATCGACGCAAGGTCGCGGCTCGCCGGCCATGGACGCGCGACGATCGATCCCCCCAACACGACATTCCCGCCAAGGATCGATCGGATGACGAGCCACACGGCCGCCGACCAGACTCGCGTGCGTGCCCCGTCGCAGCGGACGCTGCGCGGGCTCGACGCCCTTAACTTCTTCCTCGCCGATGTCCGCGACGGGCTCGGCCCCTATCTCGCCATCTACCTCATCGCCGTGCGCGGTCCCGACCAGGGTTGGGACGAGGCGACGACGGGAATGATCATGACGATCGCCGGCATCGCCGGACTGATCGCGCAGACGCCGGCCGGGGCTCTGATCGACCGGACCAACCACAAGCGCGCCATCGTCATTGCCGGGGCGCTGGCTGTCACGGCGAGCTGCCTGCTCCTTCCCTTCGTCACCAATTTCTATCTGGTGGCCGCGACCCAGTCCGTGGCCGGCATCGCCGGGGCGGTGTTCCCTCCGGCGCTCGCGGCGATCACCCTCGGCGTGGTCGGGCCGAAGATGTTCTCCAAGCGCATCGGCCGCAACGAGGGCTTCAACCATGCGGGCAATGCAGTCTCGGCGGCAATTGCCGGCTCGACGGCCTATTTCTTCGGACCCATCGTGGTGTTCTGGCTCATGGCCGTGCTCGCGGTCCTGAGCGTCGGCGCCATGCTGATGGTGCCGGCCAAAGATATCGACGACGATCTCGCGCGCGGCCTCGACGAATCGGCGGAGGAGGGCGGTGAGCAAACCTCCGGAATCCGGGCCTTGCTGCAGAACCGCACCCTGATGCTGTTCGCATTACTGGCGGCGATCTTCCACTTGTCCAACGCGGCGATGCTGACCTCGGTGGGCCAGTTGCTGACCAAGCTGTCCGGCAAGGAGAGCGCGACCTCGCTCATCTCGGTCTGCATCGTGGCCGCACAGTTCGTCATGGTGCCGGTGGCGGTCTTCGTCGGCGCCAAGGCCGACGCGATCGGGCGCAAGCCGATCTTCCTCGTGGCCTTCGGCGTGCTCGCCATCCGGGGTGTGCTCTACACCTTCTCGGACAATCCGTTCTACCTCGTTGCCGTCCAGCTCCTCGACGGGATCGGGGCCGGCATCTACGGCGCGCTCTTCCCCATCGTCGTCGCCGACCTCACCCGAGGCACCGGACGGTTCAACGTCTCGCAGGGGGCTGTCGCGACGACGCAGGGGCTCGGCGCCTCGTTCTCGGCGACACTGGCGGGTCTGATCATCGTGTCGGCGGGATATTCGACGGCGTTCCTGGTCCTGGCCGGCATCGCGGCGGCGGGGTTCGTCCTCTACCTCGTGGCCATGCCGGAAACCTACGGCTTCGAGCCGCCGACGACTACCTCGAAGCCCCCGAGTTCAGGTGGGTCGGAGCCGATGGTGGTCTCCCCCGCCTGACCGGGCGACCGGTCTCGAACGGGATCGGATGCTCCGGGGCTTACATCGGCATCTGGTTAGAAGAGGGCCTCCTCCGTACCAAGCAGGGGCTCGTGCCGAAACGAACGGTACTGGCCCCGTGGCACCGGTTCTCCGCCCCAGACAGGATCTCGTCCGCCCATGTTCGCACTTCCCGTGGCGCCTCATCTGGCGATCTGGATCATCGCCGGACTGGCGACGCTCGGGGTCATCACCCGGCCTTTCGCCTGGCCGGAGGCGGTCTGGGCCGTGCTCGGCGCCGGGGCGCTGCTGGTGCTGGGCCTGATCTCGCCGGACTCGGCCTGGGACGGTGTGCGCAAGGGGACGGATGTCTACCTGTTTCTCGTCGGCATGATGCTGCTTGCCGAGATCGCCAGGAAGGAGGGGCTCTTCGACTGGCTCGCCGGCATCGCCGTGCGCCAGGCCAGGGGATCGGCGACGCGCCTGTTCCTGCTCGTCTACCTCGTCGGCATCGTGGTCACGGTGTTCCTCTCGAACGATGCCTGCGCCGTGGTGCTGACGCCGGCGGTCTATGCGGCGGCCAAGGCGGCGGAGGCCGAGCCTCTGCCCTACCTCTTCATCTGCGCCTTCATCGCCAACGCGGCGAGCTTCGTGCTGCCGATCTCGAACCCGGCCAACCTCGTCGTCTACGCCGCGCACATGCCGCCGCTCATGGAATGGCTCGCCCGGTTCGCCCTGCCTTCGGCCCTGGCCATCGTCGCCACCTACATCGTTCTGCGCCTGACCCAGAACTCGGTCCTGCGGCGGCAATTGATTGCGAAGGACGTTGCGGCGACACCGCTCTCGGGCACAGGCAAAGTCGCCGGTCTCGGCATCGTCGCCACCGCCGGGGCGCTCATCGCCGCCTCGGCCTACGATCTCGAACTCGGCCTACCGACCTTCATCGCCGGGCTCGCCACGACGCTCCTCGTCCTTGCGATCAAGCGCGGTGGAGCGGTCGAGATCATCAAGGACGTGTCCTGGGGCGTACTGCCCCTGGTGGCCGGCCTGTTCGTTCTGGTCGAGGCCTTGGAGAAGACCGGCGTGCTGACCATGGTCGCCGATCATCTGAAGCGCGCGGCCGAGATCTCGCCGGATGCGGCCGCCTGGGGCGGCGGCACGCTCGTGGCGGTACTCTCCAATCTCGTCAACAACCTGCCGGCCGGCCTGATCGCGGGGGCGGCCGTGCAGCAGGCCGATGTCTCCGAGAAAGTCGCCGGGGCGATCCTCATCGGCATCGATCTCGGCCCCAACCTGTCGGTCACCGGATCCCTCGCCACCATCCTGTGGCTCACCGCCATCCGTCGCGAAGGCGAGAATGTCGGCTTCTGGCGCTTCCTCACGCTCGGCCTCCTGGTGATGCCTCCGGCCCTGATCTTGGCGCTGGCCGGCCTCCTCCTCCTGCCGTGATCTCCTCCGTTCGAAAACGCTCCGACCTGAGCCCGGCCCTGCTCCATCGCTTCATCCTGGCCATCGACCATTTCGGCGGGCTCGGAATGCGAGAGCACCGTGCGGGTAAGGCACGGATCGCGGGCGCCGTGCTGACGGTCGCCGGAATCGGTCTCATCGCGGCGTTCTGACGGGCCATCCACCGGGATTTGTCAGCATTGCCCCGGCGGGTCCTTGCCAGGGTTCGCTTTTTGGCCTCCGGACGTGCTATGCCCCGATAATCCCGCCTGAAGCCGGTCCCGTGCGAAGGGTGTGTGGATCACCCTCCCTTGCCGCCGATCGTGGGTTTTCCCATCCGCTGGCACCCGCCAAGATCGTCGATGTCACGCGCCGCGCGAGCGGGCGCGAGCGGCGACTTCGCCGATGCAGCCCTTGCCAGGGCCGGATGATGCGATCGAAGGATGGTACGCGGGGCGAGGGGAGCGAGGAAGGACGACGATGAGCGACGAAACTGACGCCCGGACCCGTTCCGAAGAGCGCGCCGAGCGCGCCGAACGGATGGCCAAGGAAGGCGCCGAGGCGATGGCGGAGCATCTGCAATCGGTGAAGGCCATCGACGAGCGCACCGTGAAGCTTCGCGCGCTTCGCCTCGCCAAGGAAGCCGCCGATGCCGAGGCGAAGGCCGCCGCTCCCGCGCCGGCACCCAAGCGCAAGCGCTCCGCGAGCTGAGCCAGAGAGCCTCACCAGGAAACCGACCCATGGCATTCGATCGGACCCGTCGCGCCAGCGACCCCCGCCAGGCGGCGGAAGCCGCCTTCAAGGCCGCCACCACCAAGGCGCCCGACGCCCCCAAACCCGCCGAACGCGCCCCCGCCGCGCCGCTCAGCCCGCCCGGCGCCCGCGAGATGGTGTCCCTGCGCCTCGACAGAGCCGTGCTGGAGCATTTTCAGAAGGACGGTCCCGGCTGGCAGGACCGGATCAACGCTGCGCTGAAGCGTATCGTCGGACTGTAGAGGCCGACCGAACTCAGACGGTCCGGCCCGCCTTCGGCAGGCGCTTCTCTTCCTCGCCTACTCCCCCACTCCGAACAGCTTCTCGAGAAAGTTCCTGTCGTCCTGGCTCGGCCCGCGAGCGCGCTGGTTGGCAGCGACGCGGGGCGGCGGGGCAGCGGATTGCGGCTCGCCGAGGAGGGCGCCGATGAGGCCTCCCGGCGCACTTCCGGTGGTGGCGGGAACCTCTGCGGGGGCGCGGTTTCGCCAATGGTTCGCGCCCGGCAACATCGTCGGAGGCTGGCCCTTGAGGGCCACCGTCATGTAGGTCTTCCAGATCTCGCCGGGCAGGTTACCGCCGGAGACCTTCTTGGTGGATTCCCCGTCGTCGTTGCCGAGCCAGACGCCGGTGACGAGGGTCGACGAGTAGCCGATGAACCAGGCATCGCGGAAATCCTGGCTGGTGCCGGTCTTGCCGGCGAGGTCCCAGCCCGGAACCTCGGCCTTCCTCGCGGTGCCCGAGACGAAGGTCTCGTGCATCATCGCGTTCATCATCGAGACGGTCTCGGCATTCATTACCCGGCCGAGATTGGTGTCTTTGCGCTGGTAGAGCGCCTTGCCCGTCGTGCTCTTCACGTTGGCGATGACGTAGGGGTTCACGCCGGTGCCGCCATTGGCGAAGGCGGCGTAGGCGCCCACCATTTCCAGCGGGGTCACTTCCGAGGTGCCGAGCGCCAGTGAGCCGTTGGCTTGTAGCGGCGAGGAGATGCCGAGGCGCTGGGCCGCCTGGACCACGGCCTTCGGCCCGACTTCCTGGCCGAGGCGCACGGCCACGGTGTTGAGCGAGAGCGCCAGCGCCTCGCGCAAGGGGACCGGCCCGCGATAGTCGCGCGAATAGTTCTCAGGATTCCAGCCCTTGATGCTGATCGGCGCGTCGTCGCGCACGGTGTCCGGGGTCAGGCCCCGCTCTACGGCGGCGAGATAGACGAAGGGCTTGAACGAGGAGCCCGGCTGGCGCTTGGCGGTGGTGGCCCGGTTGAACTGGCTCTGCGCATAGTCGCGCCCGCCGATGAGCGCCCGGATCGCACCGTCCGGCTTCATCGAGACCACGGCTCCTTGGGCGACGTTGTAGCGCGAGCCCTTCTGGTTCAGCTCGTCCACGAGCGCCTTCTCGGCCGCGCTCTGGAGGCGGGTGTCGACGGTGGTGGTGACGACGATATCGGTGTCGAATTTCGGCAGGAAGTCGTCGAGCACGTCCATGACGAGATCGGCCACGTAATTGGCCGAGCCGCCGCCACGGCTGCTCGCCGGCCGCGCCGGAGTCGCCAGCGCCAGCTTCACCTCGGCGGGCTTGGCGAAGCCGAGTTCCTCCATCGCCGCGAGAACCTGGGCCGCCCGCGCCTGGGCGGCGGGCAGGTTGCGGTTGGGGGCGAGGCGCGAGGGCGCCTGGACGAGGCCGCCGAGCATGGCGGCCTCCGCCAGCGTCACCGCCTTGGCGGGCTTGCCGAAATAGCGCTGGGCGGCGGCCTCGATGCCATAGGCGCCTGCGCCGAAATAGACCCGGTTCAGGTAGAGTTCGAGGATCTCGTCCTTGGTGTAGCGATGCTCCAGCCACAGGGCGAGGATCGCCTCCTGGATTTTTCGCGAGGCCGAGCGTTCCGGCGTCAGGAACAGGTTCTTGGCGAGCTGCTGCGTCAGGGTCGATCCGCCCTGCGAGACGCCGCGGCGGGTGACGTTCTGGGCCACGGCGCGGGCGATGCCCACCGGGTCGACGCCGAAATGGCTGTAGAAGCGCCGGTCCTCGATCGCCACGAAGGCGCGCGGCAGATAGGGCGCCAACTCGCCGATGCTCACCACCCGTCCGCCGGTTTCGCCGCGATTGGCCAGGAGCGAGCCGTCGCTGGCGAGGATCGCGATGTTGGGGGGGCGCTTCGGAACGGCGAGCTGGTCGATCGGCGGCAGTTGCGAAGCATGGTAGGCGACCAGCCCCGCGATGGCGATGACGCCCCACAGGCCGAGTACGAGCGTGCCGTAGAAGAGACCGCCCAGGAACGAGCGCCGGCGCGGCTTCCGGGCCGGTGTCTTGGCCCGCGCCGAGGGGCGCCGGGGGGCTTCGCCCTGGCCATTGCTGCTCGTCGCGCGTCTTCCCACACCGCCTCCGGCGCGATCGTCGCCGCTGAGCCGCAGGTTGAGGTCGCCCCGCCCACCGACGCGCCCTTCGGGCACGTCGAAGTTCGGCTCCTCCCGCCCACGTCCCTTGCGTCCGTTCGCCATGCGTTTCGTCTGAACCTGTGAGCATCCCGCGATCCGAGAGGCTCAGGTACCGCATGGTAAATACGGCGGGTTTAAGGGTTCCTAACCCGGATCATTTTACGGATTCTCCACCATAGGAAAATCTTATCACCTTCCTATAGCGTTCCCAGGGCGTCCGAGAAGCTTTGCGGCATTCGGTCGGGCGCACTTTGGAGAAGCGACGATGAGCCTGCGACTATCCGGGGCGTGAACCTCGCCGGTGCTGCTGTCGTTCGTATGGCCTGCGACCCTCGACCTGTCGTCCTTCGTGGCGTCACCGCCGCGTGATCCAAGCTCTTATCGCGCCCCAATGAGCCGATCTCATCAAGGCGCGACCACGCGGCGGCCGGCCAGCGGGCCGTGGTGAGTACGGCCATGGGGCGGGCTCACCGAGGTAAAGGCGTGGCATGAGAGAATCTGTCCCACCGCGTATCGGTCGAGGTGGAATTGGTCGCCACATCACGATGCGCGCCAAGCATTTGAACGGTCCCGCCTTTTCAAAGCGGGGGCGGTTCTGCCCGGTTGCTGCCTCACGAATCCGTGTTTGCGTGTGCGAATGGCGTCAATGCTCCGTTCATGCTTGAAGGGCCATGACGCATCTCGTGAGCTTCACGGAGGAAAACGATGCGAACGAGTTCGAAACTGGTTCTCCTGGCCGTCGCTGCCGTCGCGGGCTTCGCCTCGGCAGCCCAGGCTGCGCCATTGCCGCCGGCATCAGTCCAGCTCGAGCAGCCTGCTCTTGTCGAGAAGGCGCAGTTTTACAGCCGCGAAGGGTACCAGCGCTATCGGTACCGGAAGCAGGTTCGGCGCGAATGGGCGCGTGAACGGCGTTACGACGCCCACCTGCGCCGGCAGGAACACAATTATCGTCGGCGAGCCTATCGCTACGGTTACTAGAATTAGCGTCACGCTCCGACGATAATTCACTCCCCGAATTGGTCCCGCCCGGTGTAAGCCGTGGCGGGATCTTTCGTTTGTATGGGTTCTCCTCGAGAGCGACTGTCCTCAGTACGGCAAGGAAGAGCCGATTCTAGGCTTGCACAGATCAAGCATATAAACCAGTTTGGTTGCGCTTGTTGGTGGAGGATGCCATGTTTTATAAATTCTTTGCCATTGCAATTGCAGGCTTTTGCGCAATTCTAGGCTCTTATCCCGAAGCATCCAAAGCCGAAGACAATGAGTTTGGGCCGACCATACAGCAAAAATATCTCGGTACCTTGGCCAGGTATGTTTATATAAGACATCAATCTGCGAGAAGAATGTACATATCTAACTCGGACGTGATTGTTGTCGTCAACTTCATTGTCGGAAGGGACGGGAACGTCGTGGAATCAAATGTCGTCAACTCATCTGGGTCGCCCGATTTCGACAGAATGGCTTTGTTGACTGTAAAAACGGGTTCAAGATTTCCGCCGTTTCCAAAAGAAGTAAAGGCGAACTCATTAAGGGTAACGGTGCCGCTGAAATATGCACGTAATGTCTTTAACTGATGTTCGTTCAAAAACTTCCACAGCCTTCCTGTTACACGGTTCCGTTTGCCGTGAGTTTAGACCGACCCCCGCGAGACAGGTGACTTATCCGCCGCTGATCGAGATGGCGACACCGAGCTGTTCATCGTGAAGCGCCATTGCCGATATCCGTTTTCGCACCGACTGCCATAGACCCGTTTGAGGGCTTCTGAGCGAACACCGCCGCTTGCGTCTTCGCGGCGCGCCTCGCGCTCTGCCGCCGGACCGGCTCGGCCCGCCCCGAGCGCGAGCTCCAACGAAATCGAGCGCGATGACTTCAGCGGTCTCACTTCGGGAGGTTCCCAAACCCGGGTTCTGCGAAGGGTTCTATGGGTGCGGTTCGTAGGATCCTCAATAACCTCGCGGCGCAAAGGTGACGAGGCGAGAGCGTATTTTCCGAAACGATCGGTTTCCATCGTTTCTGTTTCATTGAGGACAGAGATGCTTGATAACCCATTCGAGGCGGACATGCCGGCATTCTTCAAGACCCGGCGCCGGGAGCGAGCGTATAGCCCAACCGATCTCGTGGACCGGCGGGAACGGTGCTGCGGATCGGATGCCTGCCTCGCAAACCGCAAGAGACGTCAATCGGATTAAGCAGAAGGGAAACGGGCGATGAGCTGGCACAGTGCGGACGACCCGGTTCCGGGCGATCACTTTTCCTGCGATGCGATCAAGACCCTGATCGTCCCTCGTTCGCGGGATCTCGGCTCGTTCTCCGTCCGGCGAGCTCTGCCGTCGACGGAGCGCCGGATGGTCGGTCCGTTCATCTTCTTCGACCAGATGGGGCCGTCCGAGTTCCTGCTCGGCCAGGGCATGGACGTGCGGCCCCATCCGCATATTGGCCTCTCCACCGTCACCTACCTGTTCGACGGTGAGATCATGCACCGGGACAGCCTGGGCACCGAACTGCCGATCCGTCCGGGCGAGCTCAACTGGATGACGGCCGGTCGCGGCATAACCCATTCGGAGCGGACCGGCGCCGGGCTGCGCCGGACCGGCTCGAAGCTGTTCGGCATCCAGGCCTGGGTCGCGCTCAGCGGCAAGGACGAGGAGACCGCCCCCGCCTTCGAACATTACGATGCGGATGCGCTGCCGGTCCTTACCGGCGAGGGCAAGATCGTCCGGCTGATCGCCGGCGAGGCCTTCGGCGCCAGATCGCCGGTGCGGACGTCGAGCCCGATGGTCTACGCCGACGTGATGCTGGAGGCGGGCGCCGTGCTGCCCCTCGACCCGACCTATGACGAGCGCGCGATCTACACCGTCTCCGGCGCCATCGACATTGCCGGCGACGGGTTCGGCCCCGGCCAGCTCCTCGTCTTCAATCCCGGCGACCGTATCAGCGTGCGGGCGACCGAGGCCACACGCTTCATGGTGCTGGGCGGCGAGCCCATGGACGGGCCGCGCCATCTCTGGTGGAACTTCGTCTCCTCGCGCCCCGAGCGGATCGAGCAGGCCAAGGAGGATTGGCGCCAGGCCCGTTTCGACACCGTGCCCGGCGAATCCGAATTCATCCCCTTGCCGGAATCACCCCCGCCCGTGCGCTATCCGTAGAGTTGCGCGAGACCGGGGCGGGGCCGATGGGGCCTCGCCCGCGAATCCCCTCCGAGAGGACATATCGACATCATGGCAGTTGAAGCATCCGGTGCCGCGAGCGAACTCGTACAGGTCGTAGCGCTGCTCGCCGCCGGCGTCGTCGCGGTGCCGGTCTTCAAGCGGATCGGCCTCGGCTCGGTCCTCGGCTACCTCGTGGCGGGGCTCGCCATCGGCCCGTTCGGCCTCGGCCTGTTCTCGGATGCCCACGCCATCCTGCATGTGGCGGAACTCGGCGTGGTGATGTTCCTGTTCATCATCGGGCTGGAGATGGAGCCGTCGCGGCTCTGGGGCATGCGGCGCGAGATCTTCGGCCTCGGCCTCGCCCAGGTCGGCGTCTGCATCGCCGCGCTCATGCTCGTCGGCATCGCCATGGGGTTCTCGCCCGCGATCTCCTTCGTGGCCGGCACCGGCTTCGTCCTCACCTCCACCGCCATCGTCATGCAGCTTCTCGAAGAGCGCGGGTCGCTCTCGACGCCGAAGGGCCAGCGCATCGTGGCGATCCTCCTGCTCGAGGACCTCGCCATCGTGCCGCTCCTCGCCATCGTCGCGCTGCTGGCCCCCGGCGGGCAGGCGACCGGCACGATGGACCGCGTCTATGGCATCGGTATCGCCCTTGGGTCCGTGGCCGCCCTGGTGGCGGCAGGGCGCTGGCTGCTCAACCCGCTGTTCCGCCTGCTGGCCGCGGCCAAGGCCCGCGAGGTGATGACGGCGGCGGCCCTCCTCGTCGTGCTCGGCTCGGCTCTGGCCATGCAGCTCGGCGGGCTGTCCATGGCCATGGGTGCGTTCCTGGCGGGCGTCCTGCTCTCGGAATCGAGCTTCCGACACCAGCTCGAGGCCGATATCGAGCCGTTCCGGGGCATCCTGCTCGGCCTGTTCTTCCTCGGCGTGGGCATGTCCCTCGACCTCACGGTCATCGCCGCGAACTGGGCGCTCATCCTCATGAGCGTCGCCGCCTACATGGTGGTGAAGAGCATCGTCATCTACGCCGTCGCCCGCCTCCTGCGCGCTTCGCATCCCGAGGCAATGGAGCGTGCGGCCCTGATGGCCCAGGGCGGCGAGTTCGCCTTCGTGCTCTATGCCGCCGCCGCGAGCGCCGGCATCATCGACGGCACCACCAACGCCGTCCTGACGGCGACGATCATCCTCTCCATGGCCGTCACGCCGCTGATGGTGATCGCCTTCGACCGCTTTGGTCCCAAGGCCTCGGTCTCGACGGAGGGCGTCGAGGTGCCAGAAAATCTCGTGGGCAGCGCCCTCATCATCGGCTTCGGCCGATTCGGGCAGGTGGTGAGCCAGCCGCTGATCTCGCGCGGCTGCTCGGTTTCGATCATCGACACCAACCCCGCCTATATCCGCGTCGCCGAACAATTCGGCTTCAAGGTCTATTACGGCGACGGGACGCGCCTCGACATCCTGCACGCGGCCGGGGCCGCCACGGCACGGGCGATCCTGATCTGCATCGACGACCGCGAGGCCGCGCGGCGGATCGCCGAACTGGCGAGGGCCGAGTTCCCCCTCGTTCCCGTCCTCGCCCGCGCCCGCGACCGCGAGCACGCGATCGAGCTCATCCATGCCGGAGTCGCCTACCAGCTTCGCGAGACGCTCGAATCGGCCCTGGCCTTCGGCGAGCAGGCTCTCCTGGCCATCGGTGACGAGCCGGATTCCGCCAGCGCGGTCATGGCCGAAGTCCGCCGCCGCGACGCCGAGCGGCTCGATATGGAGACCGTGGGCGGGATCTATGCCGGGCGCGACCTGATCCGTGGGAATGCGGTGGAGGCTTGAGGCGTAGGGTCTCACACCTCTGGCGGTGCACCGGGATTGCCTTCGTGGCGGTCCCGCTGCGCCGCCGCGCGGGCGAGAAGCAGCAACGTCACCGGGGTCGTCACGGTGAGGAACACGCCGATCAGGGCGTCGCGCAGGACGAGGCGGCCCTCGATCAGGGACAGGAGCAGCATCGAGCTCATGAGGATCAGCGCCATGCCGAGTGTCGCGCCCAGGGTGGGGGCATGGACGCGCTCGTAGAACGTTCGGAGGCGGATGAGGCCGAAGGCGCCCGTCAGCGAGAAACCTGCGCCGACGATCGCCAGAGCAACCACCAGCCACGCGGCCCAGACGGGCAATTCGGCGCCGTTCACTGGATCACCTCGCCCTGCATCAGGAACTTCGCCAGCGCCACGGTGGCGGTGAAGCCGATCATGCCGAGGATCAGGGCGGCCTCGAAATAGAGGCCGCTGCCGGTGCGCATGCCGTGGACCACCACCGCCAGCATGCCGTTGAGGTAGAGGGTGTCGAGACCGAGGATGCGATCCTGCGCGCGGGGGCCGCGCAGCATCCGCCACGCGGCAAGCGCCATGGCGAGAACCAGCATTCCCTGGGCGAAGCCGAGCCCCCAGTCGAGAACGGTGTTGGCGCTCATGGGAAGAACCTCATGGGACGAAGAAGATCATGGGGCGAAGATCTGCATCAGGGGGCGCTCGTAGCGGTCCTTCACCCGCCGCACCCATTCCTCGCCATCCGTGTAGTCGAGCACGTGGATGAGCAGGCAGCCCGTGTCGGAATCGTACTGGACCCAGAGGGTGCCGGGCGTGCCGGTGAGGATGATCGACAGGATCGCGAGGCCGAACGGCTCGCGCATGTCGAGGGGAATCGTGACGAAACCGGTCCGCCGCTCGCCGCCGCGAAGCCCGAGGACGATGCGGGCGACATCGATGTTCGAGCGCACCATGTCGTAGAGCACGATCACGGCGAGCTGGGCGAGGGTGCCGGGCGCCCGCACCCGCACCCGCACCGAGGGAGGACGGAGCGCCAGCATGACGGCAGGAACCGTGAGGCCGACCAGCAGCGCCAGCAGGACATTGCCCGGTGAGAGCGGCGCGTTCAGGAGGAGCCAGGTCGCGGCGAGGCAGGCCGACAGGATGGGGTAGGGCAGGAGGCGGCTCACGATCCACCGCCTTCCCGCGTCGGCCCGAGGACGGCGCGAACGTAATCCTGCGGCTGGGCCAGCCAGCGCACGGTCTCGTCGGCATAGGCGAGGGCCGGGCCGCCCCAAAGGGCGAGCGCCACACAGGCGGCGAGCAGGCCGGCCAGAGCGGCGAATTCCGAAAGGCGCAGGACCGGCGGCGGGTCGTCGCTCGGAACCCAGAGGTTCTTGATCCCGAGCCGCACCATCGGCATCAGCGTGGCGAAGCTCGACAGGGTCAGCGCTGTGATGAGCCACCAGGCGGACGCGGTCGTCGTGCCCGTGGTGAGCCCCGTGAAGATCGCGAGCTTGCCGACGAAACCGGAGAGCGGGGGAACCCCCGCCAACATCAGCGTGCAGACGAGGAAGCCGCTCCCGAGGAGCGCCACCGCAGCGGGGATCGCCCGGCCGATCTCGGTGGCGTCGGCATCGTCGAACGGGTCGCGGTACTCGTCGGCGAAGACGGCCTGGGCGGCCTCCAGCGGGTCGCGGCCGCGCTGCAGGATTTCGGCGAGCAGGAAAAGGGCGCCCGCCGCGAGGGTGGAGCCGAGGAGGTAGTACAGGGCGCCCGAGAGCGCCCCGTCATTGCCGCTCCCCAAAGCCGCTAGCACCGTGCCCGACGAGATCATCACCGCATAACCCGCCGCCCTTGTCAGGTCGCGCGCCGCCAGGATGCCGATGGCGCCATAGGCCATCGTCGCGAGACCGGCGGCGAGAATCCAGGTCTGTCCGAACCCCTCCGACAGTCCCGCCCCGAACAGAAGCAGGCTCAGGCGCACCACCACGTAGATGCCGACCTTGCTCAGGATCGCGAGGATCGCGGCCGCCGGCGCACTCGCTGCCGCGTAGGTGGTGGGCAGCCAGAACCCGAGCGGCCAAGCGCTGCACTTGATCAGGAAGGCGATGGCGAGGATCGCGCAGCCGATCTCGAACAAAGCGAGTTCCCCCGCCTCCGGCGCCGCGAGCCGCCGGGCGAGGTCGGCCATGTTGAGGGTTCCCATCGTGCCGTAGATGAGGCTGACGCCGACGAGGAAGAACAGCGAGGCGACGAGATTGACCGCGATGTAGCCGAGGCCGGCCCGGATCCGCGTCTCGCCCGATCCGTGCAGGACGAGACCGTAGGAGGCGGCCAGCATCACCTCGAAGAACACGAACAGGTTGAACAGGTCTCCGGTGAGGAAGGCGCCGTTCACGCCCATCAGCAGCAGGAGGAACAGGCCGTGGAAGCGCGGACCCGCCCGGCCCCAGCGGGCGAAGGAGAAGACCAGGGCGCACAGGCCCAGCACGCTGCCGAGCGCCAGCATCAGGGCCGAGAGCCGGTCGGCCACCAGCACGATC
Organism: Methylobacterium sp. CM6247; assembly: GCF_054817925.1. Classification (NCBI taxonomy): domain Bacteria; kingdom Pseudomonadati; phylum Pseudomonadota; class Alphaproteobacteria; order Hyphomicrobiales; family Methylobacteriaceae; genus Methylobacterium; species Methylobacterium sp. CM6247. The sequence continues at coordinate 669,698 of NZ_JBTXKX010000003.1, read as the reverse complement.
CCGTAGGGTGCGGCCCAGTTGCCGAGGCGGTAGATCTGCGCCGCCTCGCTCGCGCGCCAGACGAGGATGAGGGATATGCCGAGGAGGGCCAGGACCGTGGCGAGGCTGAGAGCCCCTTTCAGCCGGCTCCGGCGCTCGTCCATGAGGAACATCGCCCCGGCCACCGCGATCGGCAGAACGATGGGCAGGACGACGAGATGGTCGGTCCAGTCGCTGACCAGGGGGGCATTCAGAACCGTGGCGTTCATGGATGCGGGTTCTCTGGATTCGGCTCCGCCAGATGCGGCTCGCGGCCGTCCACATGGTCGCTGCCGGTGATGCCGCGGGCGGCGAGCAGCACGACAAGGAAGAGCGCGGTGAGCGCGAAGCCGATCACCAGGGCGGTGAGGACCAGGGCCTGCGGCACCGGGTCGTCCACGGAGACGATGTCGGCCCCGGCCCCGAGCACCGGCGGCGCCCCCACCGTCAGCCGGCCCATGGCGAAGATGAACAGGTTGACGGCGTAGCTCAGCAGCGAGATGCCCAGCACGACCTGGAAGGTGCGGGGACGCAGCATCAGCCAGATGCCCGAGGCGGCGAAGACGCCGATCCCCAGGGACAGCACGATCTCCATCAGGCGGGCTCCTTCTCGACGACCCGCTCCACCCCCGCCTCGGCGGGGCGGGTGCGCCGCAGGGATTGGTGAGCCAGGGCGACGAGCATCAGCGCGCTCGCGCCCACCACCAGCACCATGATCCCGAGATCGAACAGCAGCGCGCTCGCCATCGGGACCTTGCCGAGCAGAGGCGGCTTCCAATAGGCGAAATAGGCGGTGAGGAACGGACGCCCGAACAGCCAGGAACCGGCGCCGACCGAGACGGAGACCAGCAGGCCGATGCCGATCCACGAGATCGGCTGGATCCGCAGCCGTTCCTCCACCCACTGCGCGCCCTGAGCCATGTATTGCAGCATGAAGGCGATGGTGAGCGCGATGCCCGCCGCGAAGCCGCCCCCCGGCAGGTCGTGGCCGCGCAGGAACAGATGCAGGGCGAGGAGGACGATGAAGGGGAACAGCCACGTCATCACCACGCGCGGGACGAGGAGAGCATCGGCGGTGGTGTCGCCGAGCTCGCGGCCCTCGCGGGCATCGTCATAGGCGTCGTGGTTCACCTGCTGCTTGGGAGGACCGAGACTGTCGGAGGCGGGGCGGAAGCGGCGAAGGAGCGCGAACACCGTCAGGCCGACGATGCCCAGCACGCAGATTTCGCCCAGCGTGTCGAAGGCCCGGAAATCCACCAGCAATACGTTGACGACGTTGCGTCCGCCCGCCTGCGGGTAGGCCTCCTCGATGAACCAGCGGGCGATCCCGTCGACGGCGGGTCGGGTCATCACCGCGTAGGCCAGGCCGGCGAGCCCGAGGCCGGCAAAGGCGGCGATGCCGAGATCAATCATCCGTCGACGGCGGGACCGCGTCTTCTCCCAAGCCGGCGCCGGAATTGCCGCGTCGCGCTTGGGCAGCCAGCGCAGGCCCAGCAGCAGCAGCACGGTGGTGACGATCTCCACCAGGATCTGCGTCACCGCGAGATCCGGGGCGGAGAGCCAGAGGAAGGTGAGGCTGCTCACGAGGCCCGCCCCGCCGACGAAGATGGCGGCGGAGAGCCGGTGGTACTTCGCCCGCTCCGCCGCGCCGATGGCGCAGGCCGCGCCCACGAGCCACATCAGCGCGAAGGCCGGATCGAACTCCGTGGTCTTGCCCGGCGCGAACAGGTCGAGCCCCCGTGTGGCTCCCGTCACCAATGCGGCCAGGAGCACGGTGAGGAAAAGAATGCGCAACTGCGCCTGGAGGCGCTCGGCACCGAGCCCGGCTTCCAGGCGGCGCGCGCCGTTCACGAGGCCGGTCATGGTCCGCTCGAACAGCCAGCCGCCGTCGATCCGGTCCATCAGCCAGGGGCCGCCGCGGGGATTGGTGTTGATCCGCCGCCCGAACGCAACATAGAGCGCGATGCCGCCCAGCAGCGCCACCATGCTGAGCGCCAGCGGCGCGTTGAAACCGTGCCAGATGGCGAGGTCGTAATCAGGGGTCCGCTCGCCGAGGACCGCCCGGACCGCGCCTGCGAGGAGGGGACCGATCGTCAGGTTCGGCACGAGGCCGATGGCGACGCAGACGAGGACGAGCAGCTCGATCGGGATGCGCATCCAGCGGACCGGCTCGTGGGGCGCGTGCGGCAGGTCGTGCGGGGCGGGTCCGAAGAAGGCCTGCCGGATGAAGCGCACGGAATAGAGCATGGTGAAGGCGCTCGCCAACGTCGCCAGCACCGGCAAGGCGAGATTGAGCAGATGGCCGTCCGCGTTGTCGACCGCCTCAGCCAGGAACATCTCCTTCGACAGGAAGCCGTTGAGGAGCGGCACACCCGCCATCGCGGCGGCGGCGACCATCGCCAGCGTCGCCGTATAGGGCATGGCCCGCCACAGACCGCTGAGGCGGCGCATGTCGCGCGTCCCGGTCTCGTGGTCGATGATGCCCACCGCCATGAACAGCGAGGCCTTGAACGTCGCGTGGTTCACCGTGTGGAAGATCGCCGCCACGACGGCCAGCGGCGAATCGAGGCCGAGGAGCAGGGTGATCAGCCCGAGATGGCTGATGGTGGAATAGGCGAGCAGACCCTTGAGGTCGTGCTGGAAGATCGCGCTCCACGCGCCCACCAGCATCGTGATCATGCCGGCGGTGCCGACGATCCAGTACCAGGCCTCGGTGTTCGCCAGCACCGGCCAGAACCGGATCATCAGGAAGATGCCGGCCTTCACCATGGTGGCCGAATGCAGGTAGGCGCTGATCGGCGTCGGTGCCGCCATGGCGCGCGGCAGCCAGATGTGGAACGGGAACTGCGCCGACTTGGTGAGCGCGCCGGCCAGCACCAGAACCAGGGCCGGCACGTAGAGCGGATTATTGCGGATCGCGTCGCCCGAGGCGAGCACCGCCGAGAGGTCGTAGCTGCCGACGATCTGCCCGATGAGCACCAGACCGACGAACAGGCAGAGGCCGCCGGCCGCCGTGATGGTCAGCGCCATCCGTGCGCCGTCCCGTGCGGAGGCGTTGTCGGACCAGTAGCCGATGAGCAGGAACGAGACGATGCTCGTCAATTCCCAGAAGACGAAGAGCTGGATCAGGTTGCCCGAGAGCACGATGCCCAGCATCGCGCCGACGAAGGCGAGGAAATACGAGAACAGACGCGGCACCGGGTCCGCTTCCGCCATGTAGTAGCGCGCATAGAGGACCACGAGCGCGCCGATCCCGAGCACCAGGACGGCGAACAGCCAGGATAGCCCGTCGAGCCGCAGCACGAGGCGGACGCCCAACGTCGGCAGCCAGTCGACCGCCCAGACGATGGGGTCCGGGCCCGCGACGGCGGGGTAGAGGAGCCCGATGCAGGCGAGGCAGGTCACCATCACGAAACCGGCGAGGATCGCGGCGGCGTTGCGTGCGTGGCCCGGCAGACAGATCGCCACGACGCTGCCGAGGAAGGGCAGGATGGCGGCGATGGCGAGGAGCAGGTGGGGCGGCATCGGCTCGGGCAATACCCTCGTTGGGCGGGAGCGCCCTCCATGGGGTGCGGGGGCGTCCGGCGAAACCAGGAGCGGGGCGCTCGCGCGGGTCGAGTGCGGTATAGGACGCAACATCAGACGTGGCGAGGGCGGAGAGCGCCGAGATTCCGTAGAATCCCCGCGACATCTCCCCGGTCATGGTCTGGCCCTGCCGAGATAGAGCCTTGCTCGTTCAATGCCCGATATCGCGAGGACAGGTATGTCAGGTCGAAGGATGGCCTTCCATCCGCGCCCGGAACGTGGCGGCCTCCGCGCGCAGCCATTCGGTCGTGGCTTGTACGCTGGGTTTCGAGAGGCCTGCCTCGCTGGTGACGAGATGGTAGATATGGCCGTCCAGAACCGGCCCGAACGGCTGGACGAGTTGGCCCGCCGCCAGTTCCGCTTCCACGAGGGCGAGGCTCGACAGGGCGACCCCTTGGCCCGCCACCGCGGCCTGGATCGCGTGCCCCTCATCGGAGAAGCGGATCTGGCCGGGCCGGGATGGACAAGGCAATCCCGCGCGATCGAACCAGGTTTCCCAGGTCGGGTTCAGCGGATGCTTCCTTCGCCAACGGAAATGGATGAGCGGCGCGGCTTCAGGATCGTCGCCCGTTAGGTCGTCGAAGGCGATCTTGCGGAGGAGAGGGTTGACCACAGGCGCGAAACGATCGGCGAACATCGCCTCGGCGGAGAGGCCCGGATAGGGGCCGCGCCCGTAGCGAATGGCGAGGTCCGCGCCGGCGGCATCGAGATCGATGGCGTCATCCGAGGCCAGCAGATGCAGGTCGATATCCGGATGGAGAGCCCGGAAGCCGGACACCCTCGGGACCAGCCATTTCGCCGTGAACGCGCTCGTGGCGGTGATGGTGATCTGTACGCGGCTCCGCCCTCGCGTCAGGCGGGCAATGACGGCTTCGAAGGCATCGAACCCCTCGCGCAGGACAGGGTATAGCTGGAGACCGGCCTCGGTCAGCATCACCTGGCGGACCCGTCTCTCGAAGAGGCTCAGTCCGATATTCTCTTCGAGGCCGCGGATCTGGTGACTGATCGCGGTTGGCGTCACCGCGAGCTCGGCCGCCGCAAGCTTGAAACTCCCGTGTCGTGCCGCGGCTTCGAAAGCACGCAGAGCGCCGAGCGGCGGTAGGCGGCGTCGCAGACCGAGATGAGATCCGCTCATCCATCACCCGAGGATTTGGAGTTTGTCGCGCTCCGGATTCGAGCCCACCTCTCCCCCATCGGAGCGGCTGGGGCAAGATGGGTTCATGCCGCTTTCCCGTCCATCGAAAGCGAGACGACCATGCTGGAACGCATCATCACGCAGCCCGACAATTATGAGCCTTTCCTGCTGTCGCAGGGCATTCGGTATGGCGGCCTTCTCTTCATCTCCGGCCAGGCCGGGGCGGATGATGACGGGCGGATCGTCGACGGTGGCTTCATGGAGCAGGGCGAGCAGGCCTTCTCCAACCTCCGCAGGGTGTTGGAGGCTGGCGGATCGAGCCTGGAGGACGTGGTGAAGGTGACGATCTTCGTCACCGACATGGACCACTTCCGGGACGTCGTGGCATTGCGCCGCCGGTACTTCACCGCGCCCTATCCCGCCGACACCATCGCCGAGGTCAAGGCGCTCTACGATCCCCGGGCCATGATCGAGATCGAGGCCATCGCGGCCGTCAGCGTCAGGAGTGCTTGAGGTGGATGCGCTGGCGACGATGCCGGATCCCGACGGCCTGCGCCGTCTCCTGACGCCGTCGGCCATCGGCCCGATGGCGCTTCGGAACAGAATGGCGGTCGCCCCGATGACGCGGGTCAGCGCCGGGTCGGATGGCCGTGCGACGCAGCGCATGGCGGATTACTATGCCGCCTTCGCGACCGGTGGCTTCGGCCTTGTCATCACCGAGGGCCTCTACACCGACGCGGCGCATTCTCAGGGTTACCTGTTCCAGCCGGGTCTTGCCGACACCGAACAGTGCGATGCCTGGAAGCCGATCGTCGAAGGCGTGCATGGGCACGGTGCGAGGATCATCGCACAGCTGATGCATGCCGGGGCCCTCTCACAGGGGAACGCGTTCCGGACCGGGACCAGGGGACCTTCGGCGGTGAAGCCCAAGGGTCGGCAGATGATCTTCTATCGCGGAAGCGGTGAGTATCCGATCCCTGATTCCATGTCGGAACCGGACGTCAGGGCAGTCGTGATCGGCTTTGCCGAGGCGGCGGTTCGGGCGCGGGATACGGGCTTCGACGGTGTCGAGATCCACGCGGCGAACGGCTACCTCCTGGACCAGTTCCTCAGCGAGGGAACCAACCTGCGCCAGGATCGCTACGGCGGCGACGTCGTCCGGCGGATGCGCCTCATCGTCGAAGTCGTGGATGCCGTCCGGAAGGCCGTGGGACCCGATTTCGTGTTGGGCCTCCGCATCTCCCAGGGCAAGGTCAACGATCTCACGCATAAATGGAGCGGGGGCGAGGACGAGGCCGCTGCCATCTTCGGTACCCTCGGCGGCCTGCCCATCGATTATCTGCACACGACAGAGCATGAGGCATGGCAGCCCGCCTTCGAGGCGACGGCAAGTCTGGCGGCTCTGGCCAAGCGCCATGGCCGTCGACCCGTGATCGCCAATGGTGGTCTTCATCGGCCATCGCGGGCGGCCGGTCTCATGGCTGCTGGCGAAGCGGACTTCGTGTCTCTCGGACGCGGAGCTCTCGCCAATCCGGACTGGCCGCGCCGCGTAGCGGGAGGACTTCCCCTCAATGAGTTCGACGGCGCGCTCCTATCTCCCATCGCCGATCTCGAGAATGCCGAGGCCTATCGGCGGCGCTCCGCCGCCACGCCCGACTGAGACCGAAACGACCCTGGGCTCCGGTGTCCCTCGATGGCCGGCCTATTCCCGTCGGCGAGATACCGGCTTGCTGAGATAGGCCGAGCCCGCGAGGAGGAAGCGCCACGGGGTATCCGCCCCGCGCGTGATGCCGATGCGGCGGTCGGCCACGATCTCCGGCGTCGCGTCCCGTCGCTCAAGTTCGAAGGGCGGCCGGTCGAGGGGAAGGCCGTCCTGCAGGTTCGTCACCGCCAGGGCCTGACACAGGCGGCCCGGTCCCGCGCAGAGGAGGCGGAGGGCGTCGAGCCCGCGCCGCTCGCGCATGGTCTCGATCCCCTCTTTCGGCTCGATCGCGCGGATCAGCACAGCGCTTCCCGGTTCGCAGACGAGGTTGAGGCACCAATGCATGCCGTAGGAGCGGTAGACATAGGCATGGCCCGGCGGCCCGAACATGCTGGCATTGCGCCGGGTCGGCCCGTTGAAACTATGGGAGGCCGGGTCGCTCCGGTCATAGGCCTCGGTCTCGACGACGAGCCCGCCGATCCCGGAGACGAGGAGGCGGCATCCGATCAGGTCGGAGGCGACCGCCGCCGCCGGCCGCGCATAGAAATCCGCCCTGAGGCTCACGGCTTGCCCGAGGCTCACGGTTTGGCGGAACCGCCATCCAGCACGCGGGCGATGCCGTCCGGCCCGAGTTTCAGGGCCACGCGGATTGCGCGTTCGACGAAGGCTTGGGGCGTCAAGCCGGCGAGCTTGGCCGCTCGCGACACGTCGAGGCCTAGGCCGAGATCGATCGCCACCGGCGTCGTGCGGGGGGCAGGGGCCGGCGCTTCCGCCGCCACGCCCGGAGGAGGCACCACCGCCGGGACGGCGGGGGACGGAACCGGTTCGCCGGCCGGAGCGAGACCGAGGGCCTGCCGCCGACCCTGCGCCGCCAGCCGGTCGGCGCGCTCGTTGCCGACATTGCCGGTATGGCCCCGCACCCAGGTCCACTTTACGTCGCGGGCGGCGTTGAGGGCGTCGAGCTCCTGCATCAGCTCGACGTTCTTCACCGGCCCGGTGCTGGTGCGCCAGCCCTTCGCCTTCCAGCCTCGCATCCATTCGGTCACCGACTTGATGACGTACTGGCTGTCGCAGCGCATCTCGATCGCCGACCCGGCGGGGAAATGCGACAGGGCCTTGATTGCCGCCGTCAATTCCATCCGGTTGTTGGTGGTGGCGCGGTCGCCGCCGCAGAGCTCGATCTTGCCCTCCGGTCCCTCGATCACCACGCCCCAGCCCCCCGGGCCCGGGTTCGGATCACAGCCGCCATCGGCATAGGCGACGGCGCGGGCAAGGGCGGGCTTCGTGGTCGTCATGACGCTGATCTCATGTCCGGGGCAGCGGGGCCCCTAGCACGAGGCGCAGGGTCAGGGCGATTGCGGGGGCGCACCTGCGGGCCGGATCTCGTAATGGATCGGCTTGAAGGCATTGTTGTTCGATTGCAGAGCCGAGCAGGCGGTGAGCCCGATGATGAGGTCGGTCTCGGCTTCGAAGGTCACACGGTCGCCGGCCCGGCTCAGGGGCGGCTCGACCTTTAATTCCCCGGTCTCGCCGTTCACCACGACGTTCATGAACACGTTGAAGGCCACCGGGATCCGGTCCGGCTCGATGCCATAGGGCGCGAGCGCGGCGGCGAGGTTGCCGAAACAGCCGCGGTGCGGATGCGTGTCGCCGTAAATGATGCGGAAGGTGTCCGCAGAGCAGGGGGTCAGCAGGAAATCGTGCCGCCCCACCGTATCCTCGACAATGCGCAGCAGAACGTTGGAGCGGTTCGAGTAGATCGGGTCGCCCGTCGTCAGGTAGATGCGGCTGGCGTAATCGAGGGTCCGGCCCGACGAGATCACCTCCTCGCGGTCGGCCGCGGAGAAGGCCAGAAGATCGGCGACCTGCTCGCCGTTCGGGTCGATCACGGTGAGGCGGTCGCCCTTGGCGAGCACGAAGGCGACGCCACTGCGGGGCGCGATCTCGTGGCGTCGGACCGGGGGGAGGGCGATGTCAGGCGGCATCGCGGCCATTCTCGGTGACGCGGTCATTGGCGCGCTTCGCCCGTCCCTGGAACGGGCAGACCCAGTCGCCGCCGACGGCGCGGCCGCTATACTGGCGCGCCTCGGAGGCATCGCCGTGCCGGGCCAGCATGGGGTTGATCGAGCCGGCCAGCGCCTCGTCGCGGGCGAGGATCGCCGAGCGCAGCCCCTCGTAGCGGCCCTCCTCGCGCAGCTGCTCGAACTGTGCGCGCACATTGAAGACGAGGACGGGATGCGAGAAGCGGCGGGCCGGCCGGCTCGCGCCGGGATGCATCCCGACGAGGAAGAACGCCTCGCCGCCGAAGGACAGGGCGAAATGCGGGTCGTCCGGGTCGGCCTGCACCCGCTTGTCGTAGCGCTGGCCAAGGAAGGCGTCCTTGTCGGACAGGGATTGCACACGGTCCCAGAGGTGCCCCTCGAACCGCTCCTCGGACAGGGGCGTCGCCTCCTCGAACACCACGGCGAAGCTTTGGAACAGCTTCGGGTTGGCCCGATAGCGACAGATGAAGGCGAGGAGCGCGGGATAGATCCGGGTGTCGTCCCACCCCGAGGCGACGTCGCGGGCGACCAGCACCTTCAGCTGCCCCTTGGCGAGGGCGGATTTCGCGCCGACGCAAGGGAAGGGCGCATCCTTGATGAAAGCATGGAATTTGAGCGCGAGGGGATGCGCCGAATCGTCGGTAGGAAACAGCATGAGGCTCCGGATCGTCGTCGGTCGTGGCTGGCTCCGAGGAGGACATGGCAAACCGATCGCCGCCGGGGAGGTTCCGCTCCGTGCAGGGACAGGTCGTCGCTGTCCACAGGATTGCCCGAGATCAGCCAAGACGAAGGCTCATTCATCGCCAGCACTGATTTGGGTGGATCGGTCTTGTTTCATACATTCCGCCGAGCTTATCGTGCGATCCGCCCGACACATCTTGGGCACGACTTGTTGCGGATTTGCCGAGACCGCACTTTGGCTGGCAGTCGGAATCCGACGGAGACAGCCGTGTCATAGCGCTGGTTCGACCGAACGCAGCCGTTTCGATTCCGGACCAAGAGATTCCTATTGTGGAACAGAGTTACCAGTTCCACCATGGTAGACCATGCAGATCGTTATCGTTCCTCCTCGGGCCAGCTGGTCGGCCGAGTTTGCTGCTTTGAAGCCTGCTCTGCTTCGGGCGGCACCGGCCGGGTCGTATATCCATCACATTGGCTCGACGGCAGTGCCAGGGTTGGCGGCAAAGGATGTGATCGACGTTCAACTGACAGTAGAAGACCTTGAGCGGGTGGAAGACGCGGCATTCGAGCGAGAGGGCTTCCAAAGTACGCGCATCCTGAACGATCACTGTCCTCCGAGACTCGACCTTCCTGCTCGGGAGTTGGAAAAGCGGTTCTATCGAGGCCAGGGTCGAGCAGCGAACGTGCACGTCCGACAGAAGGGCCGCTTCAACCAGCGTTTCGCCTTGGTTTGTCGGGACTTTTTACGCGCCCGGCCCGTTGCCGCCGCTTCTTACGGTTTGATAAAGCAGCGTCTAGCAGAACGCTTTCCGGCTGACGCCGACGCTTACTACGATATTAAGGACCCTGTGTTCGATATCATTGTCGAAGGCGCCAACGCTTGGGCCGAGCTCGTCGGATGGTTCGAGCCGCCCGGCGACTGATCCTCCGTCAACGGCCATCACGGATATTCCGGATGGGCGCGGGGCGTCCGATGTGATCCGCTAGATGTAAGCCGAAGCCAGCTCTGGTGAATGCGACAGGGCATGGGCAAGCACCTCCAGCGATTGCGTGATCTCGGCGCGGCCGGCGAGTCCTCCAAGGCAGATCCGCACCGCTTCCGGCGCTTCTCCTGCGGCGAGGAAAGCGTCGCTCGCCACAGCGCCAATTCCGGCTGCGCGCGCCTGGCTCGCGAAGGCCGAACGGGTCCAGCCTTCGGGCAGGGACAGCCAGAGGTGGAAGCCGGCGGGGTCGGCGGTCACGCCGTGCCGCCCCAGCATGTCGGCGGCGATGGCCTGCCGCGCAGTCGATTCCGAGCGCACGAAGGCCAGGATCGCCTCTGCGGTGCCGTCATTGATCCAGCGCGTCGCGAGAGCCGTGGTGATGGGGGAGGCCATCACCGTCGATGCGCGCAGGGCGGACGTCAGTTGGAGTGCCGCGCGGGCGCTCGGGGCCAGCATGTAGGCGAGCCGCAGGCCGGCACCCAGACATTTGGCGAGGCCGGCGACGTGATAGGTGATCTCCGGCGCAAGGCGGTAGAAACTCGGCACCGGAATCATCGGCACGAAACCGTAGGCGTCGTCTTCGATGATCGTCACGTTGTAGCGTCGCGCCACGGTGACGATGGCCTCGCGTCTCTCCGGCGAGATCGTGATCGTGGTCGGGTTCTGCAGGGTCGGGTTGAGGTAGAGCGCCTTCGGCGCATGACGGGTGCAGGTGGCCGCGAAGGCCGCGGCGTCGATCCCTTCGCCATCCATGGGCAGGCCGACGAGGCGCAGGTTGAGATGAGCGGCGAGCGCCCGCGCGCCGGGATAGGTCAGCGCCTCGCAGCAGATCGTGTCGCCGGGTTGCGCCACGAGGCTCATCACGGCTCCGAGCGCCGCATGGGCGCCGGGGCAGATCAGGAGTCGGTCGCGAGGCGCGTCGAGGCCGCGGCGGCGCAGCCATTCCACCGCCGCGTCCTTGTCGTCGGGCGTCCCGCCGAAACCCTGGTAGCGCAGCAGATTGGCGAGATTCTCCGAGACCGAGGCGAGGCCGCCCCTCATCCGCTCGAGCAAAGCGGGGTCGTCGGGTTCCGGCGGCAGGTTCATGGTGAAATCGACGGGGCCGTGCCGGCGCTCCGGTGCCGCCCTCGGCTGCGTGACGCGGAGCGCCGGTTCGGCGACGAAGGTCCCCTGGCCCACCCGCGCTTCAACGAGCCCCCGGCGCTGCGCCTCCACATAGCCGCGCGCCACGGTGGTGAAGTTCAGGTCCAGCCGCTCGGCGAGGACGCGCTGGGGCGGGAGACGCTCGGCGATGGCGAGACGCCCGGTCCGGATATCGTCGGCGATGGCCTCGACGATGGCGAGGTAATGCGGCTTGCCCCAGCGGCGGAGGTCCGGCGTCCATCCCTCCGGCGAGACGAGGAGAGGCAAGGTCGGCCGGGCGGACTTGGCCGATCGCTGGCTGTTGGTCATCGCGAAACCGATCAATATCCATTCAATCCGGTATTGTATGGAAAGCAACCGCCATGCCGCGATATACCGTAAGGTTCTGGATCTGAATTTCCGGTCAATGCATTCAAATAGATCGTGAGTATAGTGTCCAATATGTCGAGTATCTATGAATCCGATGCTCGCTTTTTAAGCGATCGGCACGCTGGTCAGAGCCTTCGCATTCGACTGACATTGACCGCATGATTGACTGTATCCGTCAGCGCGGATTTGGCTGGATCGAACTCCACCGGTTGCTGGCATGCGGTTTGCCATCTCCTCATCAGCCGTCGCTGCTCGTGATCGCGGCGGATATCGAGATGACGGGGAGTATTTACGATGCCAGCCGTGACCGCCGAGCACCATAAGAAGGGCGATTACTTCGTGGATTACGAAGAGAAGGTCTTCGAGGACGTGAAGGCCGAGCCGGGCCAGAAGGCCCTCGTCACCTTCCACACCGTGGCCTTCGAGGGCTCCATCGGCTTCGTGAACCTGCTCCAGGCGACGCGGTTGCTGCGCAAGGGCTTCGAGACCTCCGTCCTGCTCTACGGGCCGGGCGTGACGCTCGGCGTCCAGCGCGGCTTCCCGACGCTCGGCGACGAGGCCTTTCCCGGCCACATGAACATGAACAACCAGATCGTGAAGTTCCTCTCCGAGGGCGGTAAGGTCTATGCCTGCCGGTTCGCGCTGCAGGCGCTCTACGGCCATGGCGAGCCCTCGCTGATCGAGGGCATCCGCCCCATCGCCCCCACCGACGTCCTCGACCTGGTGCTGCTGCACAAGCGCGACAACGCCGTGGTCATCGACACCTGGACGGTCTGAGGCCGTTCTGACCCTCCCCCTCTGTGGTGGAGGCGGGAGAGGGGCGACCTCTCCAGAGATGGCGCTCCCCTCTCCCGACCCACTTCGTGGGCCACCCTCTCCCGCAGAGGGGAGAGGGAATGCTCGCGGACCATGGCGAACAGGGAACAGGCCGATGTCCGAGTCACGCATCGTGCGCGCCGCCGCCGTCCAGATTTCCCCGGATCTGGAGCGGCCGGGCGGGACGCTGGTGAGAGTGCTCGCCGCGACAGACGAAGCGGCGGGGAAGGGTGCGCGGTTCATCGTGTTCCCCGAGACTTTCGTCCCGTACTACCCGTACTTCTCCTTCATCGCCCCGCCGGCGGCACAGGGGCCCGAACATTTGCGCCTCTACGAGGGCGCGGTGACGGTGCCGGGGCCGGTGACGCAGGCCGTCTCGGCGGCCGCGCGCCGACATGGAGCGGTGATCGTGCTCGGCATCAACGAGCGCGACCACGGCTCGCTCTACAACGCGCAGCTCATCTTCGACGCCGATGGGACGCTGCTGCTCAAGCGCCGCAAGATCACGCCGACCTACCACGAGCGCATGATCTGGGGGCAGGGGGACGGTGCCGGGCTCACCGTGGTCGAGACGGCGGTGGGTCGGGTCGGGGCGCTCGCCTGCTGGGAGCATTACAACCCGCTCGCCCGCTACGCCCTGATGGCGCAGCACGAGGAGATCCACGCGGCCCAGTTCCCGGGCTCCATGGTGGGTCAGATCTTCGCCGACCAGATGGAGGTGACGATCCGGCACCACGCCCTGGAGGCCGCGGCCTTCGTCGTCAACGCCACCGGCTGGCTCACCGAAGCGCAGGTCGCCAAAATCTCTCCCGACGAGCGGATGCGCGGGGCCCTGCGCGGCGGCAATTGCACCGCCATCGTCTCGCCGGAAGGCAAGCACCTCGTTCCGCCGATGACGGAGGGCGAGGGCATCCTCGTCGCCGACATGGACATGGCGCTGGTCACCAAGCGCAAGCGGATGATGGATTCGGTGGGCCATTACGCCCGCCCCGAACTCCTCAGCCTCAACCACGACGCGCGTCCCGCCCGCACGGTGGTGACCAAACCCGCATCGGACATCCCGCATCCCCGGAGCACCGACCATGAGCGACTCTCCGCTGCTGACCTCCCAGGCCGCTTCCTCGCCGGTGCCGTCCCCGGTCTATCAGGGGATGCCGACAGAGCACCTGATCAACGCCCTCCAATCCTACGGAGTCAGGTTGGCTGACACCCGCGCCGGGGTCGCCAGCCGCCGGGGCGGGGCCGGCCCTTCCGACCACAAGGCGATGACCATCGCCGGCCGCACCGTGATGGTGCCGGTCCATACCGCGGGCGCCTTCGACTCGCCCTACCTCGTGCGCCGGCCGGATGCCGACGGGTCGAGCCTCATCGAGCATGACGGCACCGTGATCGGTCGTGTGACGTTTCCGGGCAAGCCCCGGTTCTACGGGCTCCAGACCCTCGACGGGGTGCCCTATTCGAAGATCGCCGTGCTGCACGGGCGCGACGTGCTCGCCACCACGGTGCTGCAGACCTGCATCCGCTACCAGAGCCGCACCAAGACCTGCCAGTTCTGCTCCATCGGACAGTCGCTCGCGGCCGGGCGAACCGTCGCCCATAAGACGCCGCAGCAACTCGCGGAGGTCGCCCGCGCCGCCGTGCTTCTCGACGGCGTCAAGCACATGGTGATGACGACGGGCACGCCCAACGCCACCGACCGGGGGGCGGCAGTGCTCTGCGAGAGCGCCTTCGCGGTGAAGGCGGCGGTGGATCTTCCGATCCAGGCCCAATGCGAGCCGCCGGACGACGACCGCTGGTTCGCCCGGCTGAAGGCGTCGGGCGTCGATGCGCTCGGCCTGCATCTCGAGGCGGTGACCCCGGAGGTCCGGGCGCGAATCATGCCCGGCAAGGCGAGCGTGCCGCTGGACCGCTATTTCGACGCTTTCGCCGCCGCCGTTCCGGTCTTCGGCAAGGGCCAGGTCTCGACCTATATCCTCGCCGGTCTCGGCGACACGGCGGAGGCGATCCTCGCCATGTCCGAGCGCCTGATCGGCATGGGAGTCTACCCGTTCGTGGTGCCGTTCGTGCCGATTTCCGGCACGCCGCTGGAGGACCATCCCGCCCCCTCGCCGGATTTCATGCATTCCGTGCTCAAGCCGCTCGCGGCGATGCTGGCGGGGGCGGGTTTGCGCTCCACCGACATCAAGGCTGGCTGCGGACGCTGCGGCGCCTGCTCGGCGCTCTCCACCTACGAGCGGTGAGCGGGACGATGTTCGAGCCCGTCCCCGCCTACCGGTCGAGCCATTTCCGGATCAAGTTCGCCACTGCCCCCTGGGAGCGGGACGGGACGGCCGCCCTGCGCCGGCAGGTCTTCTGCGTCGAGCAGGGGATCTTCGAGGGCGACGACCGCGATGCCATCGACGCGGCGGCGGTCCCGATCTGCGCCCTCTCGACCCTCGGCGGCGCGCCGGATGCCGTCGTCGGCACCGTGCGCATCCACGAGACCGCCGACCGGCCCGGCTTATGGTGGGGCTCGCGCCTCGCGGTGGCGCGGGATCACCGCCGGATCGGTGCCCTCGGCGCCGGCCTGATCCACGTGGCGGTGGCCTCCGCCCATGCGCGCGGATGCACGCGCTTTCTCGCCCATGTGCAGAGTGCCAACGCGATCCTGTTCGAGGCTTTGCACTGGACGAGTCTCGCCGAGATCGAACTTCATGGACGGCCGCATCACCTGATGCAGGCCGACCTCGCCCATTACCCAGCCATGGCGGACCCGGAGCGCGGCCTCGTCACCCTGCTGAAACAGGCGGCGTGAGCATGGGCCAGATACAATCCCTCGCCGAGATCGCGCGACATCTCCGAGACGGGCGCGGCCTCGCCCATAAACGCGACATCGACGCGGTGATTGGGCGGCTCGGCCTGGGCGACCGTGCGCTCGCCGTGCCCCTGGGCGACGATTGCGCCGCGATTCCCGATGGCGACGGCTACCTCCTCCTCGCCATCGAAGGGTTCATGGACGGGTTCGTGGCCGCCGATCCGTATTTCGCCGGCTTCTGCGGGGTGATGGTCAATGTCAGCGACATCGCGGCCATGGGCGGACGCCCGATCGCCGTGGTCGACGCCCTGTGGAGCCGCGACCAGGCCCATGCCGACCCCATGCTCAGGGGCTTGCGGGCGGGGGCGGAGACCTTCGGCGTGCCCATCGTCGGCGGCCACAGCAACACCCGCAACGCGGGCGAGCATCTCGCCGTGGCCATCCTGGGCCGTGCGAAGACATTGCTCACCAGCTTCGACGCCCGGCCCGGCGACAGCCTCGCGGCGGCGATCGACCTGCGCGGCGCCTTTCGCGGTCCGCACCCCTATTGGGACGCGGCCAGTGCCGCGCCGGCCCTTCGCCTGCGCGGCGATATCGAACTGTTGAGCGGCATCGCCGAGGACGGGCTCGCCAAGGCGGCCAAGGACATCAGCATGGCCGGCCTCGTCGGTACGGCGCTGATGCTGCTCGAATGCTCCCGCGTCGGCGCGTCGATCCGGCTGGACCGCATCCCGCGCCCCGAGGGGATCGACCTCGTTCGCTGGCTCACCGCCTTCCCGAGCTTCGGCTACCTCCTCAGCGTTCCGCCCGGGAGTGTCGAGGCGGTGCTGGGGCGCTTCACGCAGCGGGGGATTGCGGCCGCCGCCATCGGCGGCATCGATGCGAGCCGTTTCGCCACCCTCGCCGAGAGTGAGGACGAGGCCGTCATCTGGGATTTCGCGGCCGGTCCCCTCATCGGCTGCGGGCAAGGGGAGTGAAGCGAATGGGTGAGCCGCTTCGCATCGCCATCCTGGCGCATTCCACCAATCCGCGCGGCGGGGTGGTCCATGCACTGGCCCTCGGCGAGGCGCTCGTCGCCCTCGGCCACGAGGCCGTGGTCCATGCGCCGGACCCTTCGGGCAGCGGCTTCTTCCGCCGGGCCGCCTGCCCGGTGACCTCGGTCGCTGCGCGGCCGGTCTCGGGCTCCACGGTGGAGCTCGTGCGCATCCGCATTGAGGATTACCTGCGCCATTTCGCATCGCCGGCGGCCTGCGACTACGATGTCTTCCATGCGCAGGACGCCATCAGCGGCAATGCGCTTGCCACCCTCGCGCGCCGCCGCCTGATCCCCGGCTTCGTGCGGACGGTCCATCATGTCGACCTCTTCTCCGACCCCCAGCTCGCCTATTGGCACGACCGGGCGATCTTCGACGCCACCGCCCTCCTGTGTGTGAGCAGCCTCTGGCAGGACGCACTGACGCGGGATTACGGTCTCGACGCGCTCAATGTCGGCAACGGTGTCGATACCGGCGCCTTCGGCCCCGCGCCGGGGGAGGGGGATGCGGCGCTCCGTGCGCACTGGGGCCTCGGTGACGGTCCCGTGCTCCTCAGCGTCGGTGGGTTCGAGGAGCGCAAGAACACCCTCGCCATCATCGAGGCCTTCGCGCGTTTGAGGGGTGAGCGACCGGACGCGCAGCTTCTCGTCGTCGGCGGTGCCTCGCTCCTCGACCATTCCGGCTACCAGGCCCGGTGCCGGGCCGCGCTCGACCGGAACGGCCTCACCCTCGGCCCCGGCCGGGCGGTGGTGGAGACGGGACCGGTGCCTCAGGCGGCGATGCCGGCCTTCTATCGCCTGGCCGACGCACTGGTCTTCCCCTCGCTGAGGGAAGGCTTCGGCCTCTGCGTGCTGGAGGCGATGGCGAGCGGAACGCCCACCCTCGTGTCCGACCGGCCACCCTTCACGGAATATCTGACGACCGGAGACACCGTGTTCGTCGATCCCGAGGACGAGGGAGCGATCTTCAACGGCCTGCGCGCTGTCCTCGAACCGTCCCTTCGCAGCCGACTGACACGAGCGGGACTCGCGGTCGCCGAGGCCCATTCCTGGCGCGCCTGCGCCGAGAAGCACAAGTCCGCCTACGCGGCGCTCGCCGCCCGCAAGCAGGAGATGTCGGATGCCTGAGATGCATTTCCACGTGCGCTGGCCGGATGGCCGGCGCGAGGCCTGCTACTCGCCCTCCCTCGTCATCAAGGAGCATTTCGGAGTCGGCGAGACCTACGCCCTCGACGAGTTCGTCGCCCGCAGCCGGACGGCGCTGACCATCGCCAGCCAGCGGGTGGAAGCGCGCTACGGGTTTCCCTGCAGCCTCGCCCTCGGGCAACTCGCGCGGATCGAGGCCGGCGCCAGGGCGCTCGCCGCGTTGCCCGATGCCCGCGTGCGGGTCGAGGCCTTCGAGGAATAGCGGACCGAGCCTGAAGGACGCCCCATGGACCAGATCCTGACGCCCCCCTCGCACCATTCCGTCATCGTCGTCGGCGGTGGTCAAGCCGGATTGTCGATGAGCTATCAGCTCCGGCAGCACGGCATCGACCACATCGTGTTCGAGAAGAACACCATCGCGCATGCCTGGAAGACGCAGCGCTGGGACAGTTTCTGCCTCGTCACGCCGAACTGGCAATGCCAGCTGCCGGGCTTCCCCTATCCGGGTGCCGAGCCGCATGGATTCATGCCGAAGGACGAGATCGTCCGGTACATCGAGGCCTATGCCCGGGCGATCGAAGCCCCCGTGGCAGAGGGGGTGACCGTCACGTCGATCCGCCGCCGCGCGGACGGCGGGTTCGCCGTGGCCACGAGCGGTGGCGATCACACGGCCGACCAAGTGGTGATGGCGATCAGCGGCTATCACGTCCCGTCGATCCCGGCCTTCTCCGCGCGGCTGCCCGCCGGATTGCGGCAGATCCACTCCTCGAGCTATCGCAATCCGGGTCAGATGCCGGACGGTGCGGTGCTGGTGGTGGGCTCCGGCCAGTCCGGCTGCCAGATTGCCGAAGATCTTCACCTGGCGGGCCGCAAGGTCCATCTCGTGGTCGGCAGTGCGCCGCGCTGCCCGCGCACCTATCGTGGGCGCGACGCCGTCGATTGGCTCGCCGATATGGGCCAGTACGACCTCCCCGTGGAGAACCACCCGCTCAAGGAGGATGTGCGGCGCAAGGCCAACCACTACCTCACTGGCCGCGACGGCGGCCGGGACATCGACCTGCGCCGTTTCGCCCTGGAAGGCATGAGCCTCCACGGCCGTCTCGACGCCATAGACGGGCCGGTGCTGCGCTTCGCCGATGATTTGGGCCGAAACCTCGACAACGCGGATGCGGTCTATACCGGCATCCAGGGCGCCATCGACAGGCACATCGCCGCCAAGGGGATCGCCGCTCCCGAACAGGCGCATTACACTCCGCTCTGGGTGCCGGGACCTCACGCGCCGAGCCTCGATACCAAGGCGGCCGGGATCGGCAGCGTGATCTGGGCGACGGGCTTCCGCGCCGATTACAGCTTCATCGACGCCCCCGCCTTCGACGGGCGCGGCTTGCCGATTCACACGCGCGGCGTGACCCCGGTGGATGGGCTCTACTTCGTCGGCCTGCCCTGGCTCCACACCTGGGGCTCGGGCCGCTTCTCCGGCATCGCGCGGGATACGGAGTATTTGGCGGAGCGGGTGGTGGAGAGGGGGGCGAAACGCTCTGTCGGGGAGCCCCTTTCGATGGCGAGTTGAGGCAACAAAAACCGCCTCCGTCGAGTCACCCGGACCATTGCGTACGGTCCGGGTGACTCAGCATCTACTTACAGTTCGACTGTTGGATCACCCAATGATCTTGTCGATGGTGATCGGCAGATCGCGGATACGCTTGCCGGTGGCGTGGAACACCGCGTTGGCAATCGCGGCGGCGGTGCCGACGATGCCGATTTCGCCGAGGCCCTTCACGCCCATCGGGTTGGCTTTGTCTTCCTCCTCCACGAAAATCACGTCGATATCGTGGATGTCGGCATTCACCGGCACGTGATACTCGCCGAGATTGTGGTTCATGAACCGGCCGACCGCGTGGTCGAGCATCGATTCTTCCTCCAGGGCCGATCCGATCCCCATCACCACGCCACCGAGGATTTGGCTGCGCGCGGTCTTGGGGTTGATGATCTTGCCTGCCGCGATGGCGGACACGATCCGCGTGAGCCGGACCTGGCCGAGTTCCTCATCGATCTTCACCTCGGCGAAGATGGCCGAATGCGTGTAGGAGGCGAACTCCTTCGCGTGCCCGGCATCGGGCCCCGCGCTCTCCGTGGCCTCGACCTTGTCGACGCCCGCAGCCGCCATGGCCTCCACCAGCGAGACGCTGCGCGACGGATCACCTGCCACTTGGATCCGCCCGCCGGTGAAGACGACGCGTTCGAGATCGACATTGGCCAGCGGTGAATCGTCCATGGCGCGGGCCATGGCGAAGACATCCGCCGCGATCTTGCGGCAGGCCTTCATCACCGCCGTGCCGGACGAGGCCGCCGTCCACGAACCGCCCGCGACGGGGGCTTCCGCCAAATCCGTGTCGCCGAGCTTTGTCGTCACGTCCTCCATGGGCAGGCCGAGGGCATCGGCGGCGATCTGGGTGAGGATCGTGTACGTGCCGGTGCCGATATCCCCGGTGGAATTGCCGACCATGAGCTTGCCATCGGCGGTGAGCGTCGCCTGTGCCGAGGATTTCTGCATCAGGGCTTCCCACACGCCCGTGGCCATGCCCCAGCCGACGAGTTCCTTGCCGTCGCGCATGGAGCGCGGCTCGGGATTGCGCCCGGACCAGCCGAAACGCTCGGCGCCCTGCTCGTAGCAGGCGCGCAGGGATTTCGAACCGAAGGGCTTGCCCTCGGTCGGGTCCCTATCGGTGTAGTTCTTCAGGCGCAGGGCGATCGGGTCCTGCTTCGTCGCGTAGGCGAGTTCGTCCATGGCGATTTCGAGGGCGAAGACCCCGGTCACCGCCCCAGGCGCGCGCATGTCGGAGGGCGTGAACGTGTCGATCTGTGTCAGTCTGTAGTCGAGGGCGACATTCTCGCAGCCGCCGTAGAGGATCGCCGACCAGTTGACGACGACCTCCTGGTAATCCTCGAACCGCGAGGTGCCGGACAGGGCTTCGTGACGGAGCGAGAGCAGCTTGCCCTCTTCGTCGGAGCCCAGCGAGATCGTCTGGCGCACGTCGGGGCGATAGCTCATCGTGAACATCTGGTCGCGGGTCAGCACCACGCGCACCGAGCGCTCCAGTTCGCGCGCGGCCATCACCGTGAGGAAGAGCTGGTATTGCGGGCGCAGGCCGAGGCCGAAGCCACCCCCGAGATACGGGTTGAGCACCCGCACCTTGTCCTTGTCCATGCCGAACACGCCGGCGATGTAGCCCTGGCTGTTCGAGACGCCCTGGATCTTGTCGTAGACGGTGATCCGGCCATCGCCCTCCCACACCACCGTGGACGCGTGCGGCTCCATCGGGTTGTGATGCTCGACGGCGAGCGTGTAATCGTTGCGCAGCCGCACCGGCGCAGAGGCGAAAGCGCCCTCGGCATCGCCCCAGGGCTCCGGCGGCGGCTTGATCCCCGCGCGCTTCATCGGCGGTACGTAGCCGAACTCGCGCTGGCGCTCGACATCGGTGAGGGGCTCCTCGACCTCGTAGGCGACCTTGATCAGTGACGCGGCATAGCGGGCAGTGTCGAAATCCTCTGCGACGACCAGCGCGACGGGCTGGCCGCTGTAGAGGATCTTGTCATCGTAGAGGGCGCGGAACGGCGAGCCGGGGGGCGCCACGGCGTCCTGATAATTATAGTCGAGCCACGCCGTGCGGGGGCGGTTCTCGTGGGTGAAGACTTTGACGACACCGGGGACGGCCTCCGCCGCCGCTGTGTCGATGGCGGTGATGCGGCCCTTGGCGATGCCGCCGGAGACGACGTAGCCATGGGCGAGATCGGCCGCGGTGAATTCGCCCGCGTATTTCGCGAGGCCAGTGACCTTGGCAGGGCCGTCGACGCGACTGCGCGCGGTGCCGACGAAGCTGTCCTTGCCGGTGGAGGAAATGCTGTTTGCCATGTCTGGACGGGTCCTCAGGCGATGCGCTTGTCGGATTGCGACTGCGGCGTGCCGGCCGCGGCCTGGCTCAGGCCGCGGATGATGGCGCGCCGGGCGAGTTCGACTTTGAAGCCGTTCTCGGATTGCGGCTGAGCGTGACGGATGACGATGTCGGCGGCAGCCTCGAACGTCTCGCGGGTGGCGGGCTTGCCCTTCAGCGAGCTTTCCGCCTCCGCATTGCGCCAGGGCTTGTGCGCGACGCCGCCGAGGGCGAAGCGCGCCTCGGTGATCGTGTCGCCATCGCGCTTCATCACGGCGGCCACCGAGACCAGGGCGAAGGCGTAGGAGAGCCTGTCGCGCAGCTTCAGGTAGGTGTGGTGGGCGCCGAAATCCTCGGCCGGCAGATCGACGGACAGCACGATCTCGTCGGCCGCGAGGGTGGTGTCCCGCTGCGGCTCGTCCCCAGGCAGACGGTGGAACTCACCGAAGGGAATGGTGCGCTCACCCGCCGGCCCGGTGACCCGTACCGTCGCGTTGAGCGCCGCCAGGGCCACGCACATGTCGGATGGGTGGGTGGCGATGCACTTGTCACTCGTACCGAAGATGGCGTGGATGCGGTTGACCCCGCCGATCGCCTGGCAGCCGGTGCCGGGATCGCGTTTGTTGCAGGGCATGGCGTCGTCATAGAAGTAATAGCAGCGGGTGCGCTGGAGAAGGTTGCCGCCGGTGGTGGCGGCATTGCGCAACTGGCCCGAGGCACCGGCCAGAATCGCGCTCGACAGGAGCGGATAGCGGCTCTTGATCCGCTCGTCATAGGCCACGGTCGCGTTTGTCACCAGGGCGCCGATGCGAAGTCCCCCATCCTGCTCCTCGATGGCCTCCAAGGGCAGGCGGGTGATGTCGACGAGGCGCTCCGGCCGCTCGACATTGTATTTCATCAGGTCGACGAGGTTGGTGCCGCCGGCGATGAAGCGGGCATTGGCGGCCGAGCCGATGGCCCTCACCGCCTCCTCGACCGTGGTCGGGCGGACGTAATCGAAGCGGTTCATCGGGCGGCTCCCGCGTGCATCACGTCTTCGATGGCGTCGACGATGTTGGTGTAGGCGCCGCAGCGGCAGATGTTACCGCTCATCGCCTCGCGGATTTCTTGGCGGGACCTGGCGTGACCTTCCGCAATCATGCCGGCGGCCGAGCAGAGCTGGCCGGGGGTGCAGTATCCGCACTGGAACGCGTCGCGCTCCACGAAGGCGGCCTGGAGCGGATGCATCGCGCCGTCCTGGCCGGCATGTCTGGCCAGCCCCTCGACGGTGACGATCTCGGCGCCGTCCTTCATCACGGCGAGTGCGAGACAGGAATTGATGCGCGTGCCGTTCACCAGCACGGTGCAGGCGCCGCATTGGCCGTGGTCGCAGCCCTTCTTGGTGCCGGTGAGGTCGAGCTCCTCGCGCAGCAGATCGAGGAGTGTGGTCCAAGGAGCCACCTGGAGCTCACGGACCTCGCCGTTGATGGTCAGGCTGATGCCGATGGCGGCTGGCGCCCCGGGTGATCCGCTGTCGATGAGCATGGGCATGTCCTGAGGGATCGGGACCGGTGAGATGCCGGCCGGGTTTCTCGAATGGCGATGCGGCCGCGGGGGGAAGATCTTCCGCGCCCCACGCCCGCCCACTCAATAACCGTTCCAAATTGAGCCTGTTCCCCGGTGGGGTGTTTCCGCTGGCGAGAAGGATGTCGGGCGCTACCGGGCTGGTTCGAGGCGCCGCCGCCGGATGAGCGCCGATTCGCCGGATCTGATAGTTCGAACGGGCGTGCAGGCTCTGATGCGCCGTCGGCTCAGCGATGCAGATGCCGTCGTCGATACTCCGCAGGCGTTGTCCCGACGCGCCGCATGAAGGCCCGCCGGAGGGTGTCGGTGTCGAGGAACCCGCAGGCGCTCGCGACCTGCTTGAGAACGATGTCGTCCGTTTCCAGAAGACGCCGGACAGCCTCGATCCGGACGTTCTCCACGTAGGCGGCGGGTGTCAGTCCCGTCTCGGTCCGGAACAGGCGCGCGAAATGGCGCGGACTCATCCCTGCACGCGCCGCGAGCTTCTCGACCGCGTGATCCTCCGCGGGATACGCAGCCACCCAGCGCTGCACCTCCTGCAAGGCCGATCGGCCGGCCGGTGCACTGAGCCCGCGTCGGCTGAACTGCATCTGCCCGCCGCCGCGTCGAAAAAACATCACGAGTTGGCTGGCGACCCGGCGCGCGATCTCCGCGCCAAGATCTTCTTCGACGAGCGCCAGCGCGAGGTCCAGTCCCGCGGTGACCCCGGCCGCCGTCCTTAGCGGACCGTCGAAGAGGCAGATCGCATCGGGCTCAACCGACGCCTCGGGGTAGCGCGCCGCCAGTACTTCCGCCACGGCCCAATGCGTCGTCACTCTCCGACGGTCCAGCAGGCCGGCCTGACCCAGCAGGAACGCCCCGCTGCAGACTGAACCGTAGCGCCGGCACTGCGTCGCGACTTTCGCGAGCCAGTCCAAGAGGCCGTTGTCGACGCCCGCCTCGTGCATGCGAGGCGCTCCCGCGACCAGCAAGGTGTCGAAGCGAGCCGGGTCGGTGCCGGGAGCGACGAGATCCGCCACGAGACGCCGTCCCGACGACGTCAGAATCGTATCTGCGGCCGTTCCGACGATGGCGAGATCGTAGACATCCTCGCCGCTTTGGACGTTCGCCTCGGCAAAGACGTCGAGCGGGCCGGCCACGTCGAGCAATTGGACCCCGGGAAGGGCGAGGATGGCGACGAGTCGGGGCACCATTGGGGCTCCGTGGCTGAGGATGCATGAATGATGGCAGGAAATGCCGCTACACGATGATTGATGCCATTAAGGATGTCTCGTAGCTCGTTGGGAGGCTCAGCACAAAGGAAACCCGCTCATGAGCATTCCCACCTTGGCCACCATTCCGGACAGCAAATTGGGCCGTGCCGTCACTGAGTTCGTCCGGGACACGGAAACCGAACTCCTCTTCAATCATTCGAGCCGGGTCTACCAATTCGGCGCCTTGGCAGGCATCCGCCGCGATCTGAGCTTCGACCGCGAACTTCTCTACGCGGGAGCGATGTTCCACGACGTTGGCCTGATGCCGGACCACAGCAGTGCGGAGGAGCGCTTCGAGGTCGACGGCGCCAATGCAGCGCGCGACTTCCTGGCAGCGCACGGAGTACCGGAGGCGGATGTCTATACGGTCTGGACCGCCATCGCGCTGCATACGACGCCGGGCATTCCGGTCCACATGCATCCCGTGGTGGCACTCGTCACGGCCGGCGTCGAGATGGATGTGCTCGGTCTGACCTACGGAGAGTATTCGGACGCCGAGCGTGAGGCGGTTGTGTCGGCTTTCCCTCGGACGCCCGACTTCAAAGAGGATATCATCCAAGCCTTCTACGACGGCATCCGACACAAGCCGGGCACGACGTTCGGCAACGTTAAGGCGGACGTCATCGCCGACAAGGAGCCCGGCTTCCACAAGGGCAACTTCTGCGAATTGATCCGTCGCTCGCGCTGGCCCACCGGCGCCCATGCCCCGGGATGCGGCTGCGCTGATCGTGGCTGAAGCGTGGACCCTCGCGGCGAGCGGTTACGTTCTCATCCCGTGTCGCACCTGAAGGTCCGATAGTGGCGTCGTTCGGTGAGGGATCGGGTGGGGCGCCGCAAACCGCATCCCGACGAGCGGGGTCCCGGCATATCATTCGTCAGATGCCGATCATGCGAGCCCAAACGCTCCTCGATGACCGGAACACGGTTCCGAAATCGTAAGCCCCCTGACCTTCCTGCATGTCGAAAGTCGTCCAGCCCGGTTTGCAGCCCTGAACGGCAATGTCGGTGGTTTGCGCCCACCCATCCCCTCGGCTAACCCTGTCGCCATCCCCGCTTGCCACAAGGACGCGCGATGGCCGCCCTCGACCCGGTTCTCAACGATATCGACCGCGACCTCGACAATGCCCTGGAGCGGCTGTTCGCCTTCCTGCGGATCCCTTCGATCTCCACCGATCCAGCCTATGCCGGGCATTGCCGCGATGCGGCGCAGTGGCTCGAGGGCAATCTGACGGCGCTCGGGTTCGAGACGGCCATCCACGAGACATCACTGCATCCGGTGGTGCTGGCGCATGCGCCGAAACCCGGCAAGCCGCACGTGCTGTTCTACGGCCATTACGACGTGCAGCCGGTGGACCCGCTGAACCTCTGGGCGACGCCGCCTTTCGAGCCGCGCATCTCGGTGAACGCCAACGGCGAGAAACAGATCGTGGCGCGCGGCGCCTCGGACGACAAGGGTCAGGTCATGACCTTCGTCGAAGCCTGCCGCGCCTTCATCGCCATGGAGGGCGAGCTACCCTGTGGCGTCACTCTGCTGATCGAGGGCGCCGAGGAGAACGGCTCTCAAGGATTGCCGGAATGGGTCGCGGCCAACCGGGAGAGGCTCGCGGCGGATATTGTCCTCGTCTGTGACACGAGCATGTGGAACCCGACCACGCCGGCCATCACCACGTCGCTGCGGGGCCTCGCCTATTTCGAGGTGAAGGTCACCTGCGCCGACCGTGACCTGCATTCGGGCTTCTTCGGCGGCGCGGCGCGCAACCCGATCCACGTCCTGTCGAAGATCATCGCCGACCTGCACGACGCGGATGGAAAGGTGGCCCTGCCGGGCTTCTACGACGGCGTGCGCGAGACGCCCGCGGACATCCTGGAGCAATGGCGCGGGCTCGACTTTACAGCTGACAAGTTCCTCGGCCCCATCGGCCTGTCGGAGCCGGCGGGTGAGCGCGGCCGCATGCTGATCGAGCTGATCCAGTCGCGCCCGGCCTGCGACGTCAACGGTATCATCGGCGGCTATACCGGCGAGGGCACCAAGACGGTCATCGCGGGAGAGGCCAGCGCCAAGGTCTCGTTCCGCCTCGTGGACGACCAGGACCCGGAACAGCTCGCCCGGACCTTCGAGGCCTTCGTGCGCGAAAGAATCCCGTCGGACTGCTCGGTGGATGTGATCTGCTACAAGGGCAGCCGCGCCATCAGCCTGCCCTTCGACATGCCCGAACTGGACATCGCGAGGGGGGCACTAGCCGAGGAATGGGGCGCTCCCGCCGTCACCATCGGAGCGGGCGGCTCGATCCCCATCGTCGGCGACTTCAAGCGGCTGCTCGATCGCAACACGCTCCTCATCGGCTTCGGCCTCGATGACGACCGCATCCATTCGCCCAACGAGAAGTACGACCTCAAGAGCTTCCACAAGGGCACGCGCTCCTGGGCGCGCATCCTGGCGGCATTCGGGGCGAAGGAAGCGTAGGCGAGAGACTGCCCCATCTACTTCGCGAAGCGGGGCGAGACAGCGCCCCGCTCTCCGCGCGACGTGAGGCGTCAACCTCGCATCTTCGCGTCGATCCAGCCCCAGAGTGCGCGGATCTCCCCGGCGGCCTGTCCCTGGGGGGCGTATTCGGTGACGCCGAGCCCCGCCGCCACGGCGTCCTGGTGGTCGACGCGCTGGACGATCCCCGGTTCGGCCAGGACGCCGAGGCCGCGCAGCTGTGCCGCATAGGCGTCGGTGCGCGCCGAGGGCGGGGGCGGGCATTGATTGAGCACGAGCGCCAGACGGCTCCGCATGCCGAGGCCGACGAGGGCCTGCAAGGTCGGCCGGGCGGCCACGAGGTCGAGCCGCGACGGGCGGACCGGCACCAGGACGAGGTCGGCGGCGCGGAGCGCGGGGGTGGCGCCGGTTGCGGCGCCGGCGGTATCGATCAAGACCAGCGTAGTCCCGTTCTCTGACGTCTGGTCGAGGATGTCGGGCAATTGCCCGATCTCCCAGGCCTGTATGCGGTCGACCGTGATGCCGTTCTGGCGGCGCAGGGCGCCCCATGCCATCAGCGAGCCCTGCGGATCGAGGTCGTAGGCGACGACGCGCTCGCCGGATTCCGCGGCCGCGACGGCGAGCGACGCCGCCAGGGTCGTCTTGCCGGTCCCGCCCTTCTGAACGGCCACGGCCATGACGCGCATCCGCCGGTCTTCGGCGGAGGAGACGGTCGTCACGCCGGGAAGCCGGACGACCTGGGGTGACGATGGGCAAGCATCCGCATTCTCTCCCTCGTTCCGGGGCGACCCGCTCCCACCCGAAGCGGGAAGCGCGGCCGACCGCTTTCTCCGGGTCTCAGAACCGTCCGCGGCGCTGCGCGTCGAGGCTCCACGGACCGGCGCCCGCGGCGGCGAGGTAGAGGAAGAGGAAGCAGAACAGAATGGACGCGTCGCCGCCATTGAGGGCCGGGAACGGGCTCTTTGGCGCATGGGCGATGAAATAGGCGAAGGCCATCTGGCCGGAGAGGATGAACGCCACCGGCCGCGTGAACAGGCCGAGGATGATCATCGCACCGCCGACGATTTCGAGGATCGCCGCGAACCAGAAGAGCGTGAACAGGGCCGGTGCGCTGCCGCCGCCCATGCGCACGGGGAACCCGAACAGCTTCTGCGTGCCGTGTTCCAGGAACAGCACCCCGGCGACGATGCGCAGGATGCTGAGGAGCCGGGGGGCCCAGGTGGCCGAGATCGCGTTGAGGTTCATGCGGGCGACAGTCTCCGACGGGGCGGCCGCTTTTACGGCCAAGCCTGCGCAATCAGCACGAAACCGGGGCCTGCGTCGACTCGTCCTGCGCGAAAAAAGGCATCGCGGCCCGATGAGCCGCGATGCCTTTACCAGTTCGCGTCGATGCTGCGCCGGCTACGGCTCCTTGAAGCCGTAATCAGGCACGCCTTCCTCGTTGCCGTAATACTTGTAGGGCAGGAACTTGCCCGAGAGGTTCATCTTCACCCGGTCGCCCTTGTTGTTGGGCTCGCGCTCCATCGTCATGTTGAAGTCGATGGCCGACATGATGCCGTCGCCGAACTCCTCCTGGATCAGCTCCTTCCAGGTGGTGCCGTAGACCATCACCAGCTCATAGAACCGGTAGATCAGCGGGTCGGTGGGCGGCATCTGCGCGATGGACCCGCGATAGGGCGCCTCGTTGAGCATCCGCTCCTCCGATTCCGTGAGGCCGAACAGCTCCGCCGCCTTCTTCGCCTGGGCTTTCGGCAGCTTCATCTGCCCCATGCAGGCGGCGGTGATGAGGATCGGTGAGATTCCACCGATCTCGTCCTGGATATGCTTCCAGGTCCAGCCCTTCTCGCGCTTGATGTCGAGGAGCTTTTCGGTGAGGTCTTCGCGCTTCATGTGAGTTCTCCGATGGATCGAGACACGGGGGTGAGGGGCGGCGCGTGAGTCTGCGAGGCGCGGATCTACGACGCGGCAGGGACAGCAATCGGCTTCGGTCCGTCCGCACCAGGCCGCACCACGGGCGGGTGGCGCTGGTCGTAGCCGGCGGGCATGGCGTCCCGCAGGGTCTTCGAGCGGCTGACGAGGAAGTCCATCAGGTGGTTGCGCAGGGCGTAGTAGCCCGGCGCGTGATGGAGGTTCGCGCGCTCGCGGCGCTTGGGCAGCGGGTTCTCGACGATCTCCGCCACCTTGGCCTCGGGACCGTTGGTCATCAGCACGATGCGGTCGGCGAGGTAGATCGACTCGTCGACATCGTGGGTGATCATGAAGACGGTCTGGCCGGTCTCGATGCAGATGCGGCGCACCTCGTCCTGCAGGGTGCCCCGCGTGAGCGCGTCCAGCGCCGAGAACGGCTCATCCATGAGCAGGATCTTGGGCTCGATGGCGAGTGCCCTGGCGATGCCGACACGTTGCTTCATGCCGCCGGAGAGTTCCGAGGGGCGCTTATGCTCGGAGCCGGCGAGGCCCACCGTGGCGATGGCCTTGCGGGCACGCTCCTCCACCTCGGCGCGGGACGCCTTGCGCCAGCGCGAGGAGACCGCGTAGGCGACGTTGCCGAGCACCGTTCGCCAGGGCAGCAGGGCGTGGCCCTGGAAGATCACGGCCCGGTCGAGGCTGGTTCCCTCGATCGCCTGCCCGTCGACGATGACGACGCCCTCGCTCGGCGCCTCCAGCCCGGCCAGGATGTTGAGCACCGTCGTCTTGCCGCAGCCGGAATGGCCGATCATGCAGACGAACTCGCCCCGCCGCATGGGCAGCCACAGGTTCTCGAACACGGTGTTCTGCTTGCCGCCGGGCGCGGGATAGCGCCGGGCGATCCCCTCGATGGAGATGAATTTTTCGGAGGACGACATGCGGCTGGTCCCGGCGGCGGGGTCGGGAGCGGCACTTGCGAAGCGCCGCGCGAAGGGAATGAGCTTGCTCATGGGCGCGACCTCACTCGGGGAAGGTGACGAGACGCTGCGCGCGCGCCAGCAGCTGATCGAGGATCATGCCCACGAGGCCGATGACCAGGATCGAGACGATCACATTGGTGATCGAGAGGTTGTTCCACTCGTTCCAGACGAAGTAGCCGATGCCGGTTCCACCCACGAGCATCTCGGCCGCCACGATGACGAGCCAGGCGATGCCGATGGAGATGCGCATGCCGGTGAGGATGGTGGGCGCGGCCGCCGGCAGGATCACCGTGAAGGCGCGCCGGATCGGCCCGACCTCCAGGGTGCGGGCCACGTTCAGCCATTCCTTGCGCGTTCCGGCAACGCCGAAGGCGGTGTTGATCAGCATCGGCCAGAGCGAGCAGATGAAGATCACGAAGATCGCCGACAGGCTCGAATCCTTGATCGAGTAGAGGGCGAGGGGCATCCAGGCGAGCGGCGAGACCGGCTTCAGAAGCTGGATGAAGGGGTCGAGCGCCCGGCCCATCAGCGGCGACATGCCGATGAGGAAGCCGATCGGGATGGCCACCAGCACCGCGAGTCCGTAGCCCAGCGCCACGCGGCCGATGGAATAGGCGAGCTGGATGCCGAGCCCCTTGTCGTTCGGACCACGGTCGTAGAACGGGTCTCTGAGGTGCTTCCAGGCGGTGGCGGCGACGTCGAGCGGACCAGGCATCGCGGATTTGCCGGTGGTGGCGCTTGCACCCATGAGGGCTGCGTATTCCGGGTCCATGGCCTCGGTCTTGGCGACCCCGCCCACCGAGATCTGCCAGAGCAGCAGGAAGGCGGCGAGGACGGCCAGTGAGACGATGCCGGCGCGGAGCGAGAGGGAGGCCTTCATGGCTCAGCCCGCCCGCTTGATCGAGAAGGAGTTCAGGTACTCCTCGGGTTTCACCGGATCGAAGACCTTGCCCATCACCGAGAAGGATTTCGACGTGGCGGTCGGCGGGGTGAGGCCGGCCTCCTTCATCAGTCTCGCGGCGTCGGAGGCGAGATAGACCTTCTCGGCCACCGCCTTGTAATCGACATCGCCCTTGATCTGACCCCAGCGCTTCATCTGCGTCATGATCCAGACCGCGAAGGACGACCACGGGAAGGCGTCGAAATCGACGCGGTCGGGCACCTTGCGAACATTGCCGAGGCCGTCGGCGAAGGTTCCGGTGAGCACCTGCTCCACCACCGTCACCGGCTGGTTGAGGTAGTTGGCCGGCGCGATCTGCGCGGCGATCTCCTTGCGGTTCTCGATCTTCGAGGCATAGGCCGTCGCCTCGATCACCGCGCGGAGCAGGGCGGCGTAGGTGTTCGGGGTCTGGGTGACGAAATCCTGCGAGGCCGCGAAGGCGCAGCACGGGTGCCGGTCCCAGATCTCCTTCGACAGGATGTGGATGAAGCCGACGCCGTCATAGACCGCGCGCTGGTTCACCGGGTCGGGGGCGAGGAACCCGTCGATATTGTCGGCCCGCAGGTTGGCGACCATGTCCGGCGGCGGGACGGCGCGGATCTGCACATCGGTATCGGGATCAATCCCGGCTTCCGCGAGGTAGTAGCGCAGCAGGTAATTGTGCATCGAATAGTCGAAGGGCACCGCGAGCTTGAAGCCCTTCCAGCTCTTCGGGTCGCGCCTGTCCTTGTGCTTCATCGCCAGGGTGATCGCCTGGCCGTTGACGTTCTCCACCGCCGGCATCGTGTAGGGGACGGGGTTGGATCCGACGCCGAGGGAGATGGCGATGGGCATCGGCGCCAGCATGTGGGCGGCGTCGTATTCCTTGTTCAGGGTCTTGTCGCGGATCACCGCCCAGCCGGCGGTCTTCACCACCTCCACGTTCAGCCCCTGCTTCTCGTAGAAACCCATGGGTTTCGCCATGATGATCGGCGTGGCGCAGGTGATCGGAATGAAGCCAACCTTTAGGTCGGTCTTCTCGGGCTTCGCCCCTTGCGCGAAGGCCTCGGCCACGAATTTCGTGGGCAAGAACTGGCTCACGGCGGCCAGCGCCGTCGCCGAGCCGACGCTCCTGAGGAAGGCGCGCCGCTGGGCATCCTCGGGGAACAGGGCCCGCATCACCGCGCCTTCGATGGCCCGAGTGATCGCGGCGTCGCCGGACGGAGCTTCGGCATCGTGCGCGGCTTGATCGTGATGGTTTCCGCAGGAGCAGCCCCCGCGCTTCAAGGTCAGCCGGGCGTTGAACGGATCGTCGAAGAGCGCCATGTCGCGGACCTTTCTGCGGAGACTGTCTCTTCATGGCAAACGCTGTGCCATCCATGGTTCCATTAAAAATCACAACCGGAACAATGGTTTGAGAGATAGACGAACATTACGAAATATCGTCGATTACGGTTTTTCGTGACGCATGCTACGAGATATCGTGATGGAAAACTCAGTCGCGCCGCCTGCTTCGGCCTATGGCCCCGCCTTCGACAGGGCAGCGGAGGCGATGCTGGTGCTCGATCCGGTGGCCGACGAGATCCGGGACGCCAACCCGGCCGCCGCGCGGCTGCTCGGCTACGATCCCGATGTCCTGCGGGGCATGCGCGTCACCGGCCTTCATCCCGACCAGGTGCCGACGCTGATCGTCTTCACCCAGGCCGTGCAGGCGCGGGGGCGCGACTGGACTCACGCCCTCTCGCCGAGGCACGCGGAGGGGCACGGCCTCCATGTGGAATATAGCGGGACGATCCTGCCGGGCGAGCCGGCGCTCCTCCTCGTCAGCCTGTTCGACCTCGACGAGCGACGCCGCCGCCTCGTGGATACGGAGGCCGATGCGCATATGCGCGCCGGCCTGACCGAGTGGCAGCGGATGGAGCGGATCTTTCGCGATATCGAGCGCGAGAACCAGCTGATCCTGCGCGCGGCCGGCGAGGGCATCTACGGGGTCAATGCCGAAGGCATCACCACCTTCATCAACCCGGCGGCGGAGCGCATGCTGGGCTGGGACGCGGCCGACCTCGTCGGGCGCGACATGCATGCCACCGTCCATCACAGCCACCCGGATGGCTGCCATTACCCGCATCAGGATTGCCCGATCTATGCCGCCTTCCGCGATGGGGCCGTGCATCAGGTGGATACCGAGGTGTTCTGGCGCCGGGACGGCACCCCGATCTTCGTGGAATACACGTCGACGCCGATCCGCGACCGGGGCCGGCTCCTCGGCGCGGTCATCGTGTTCCGCGACATCAGCCAGCGGCGGGAGGCCGACGAGCGCCTGCGCCAGGCCCTGGCGGAGGTCGATTCCCTGCGCCAGCGCCTGGAACTCGAGAACGCCTATCTGCGCGAGGAAATCCGCGAGGGGGGGCACCACCAGGGCATCATCGGCCGTTCTCCGGCCATCGAGGCGACCCTCCGGCAGATCGGCCTCGTGGCCGGCACCGACGCCACCGTCCTCGTCACCGGCGAATCCGGCACCGGCAAGGAGCTCATCGCCCGCGCCATCCACGAGGCGAGCCGCCGCCGGGACCGGCCGCTGATCCGGGTGAATTGCGCGGCGATCCCGCGTGAACTGTTCGAAAGCGAGTTCTTCGGCCACGCAAGGGGCGCCTTCACCGGGGCTCTGCGCGACCGGGTCGGGCGCTTCGAACTCGCCGATGGCGGCACCCTGTTCCTCGACGAGGTCGGCGAAATTCCCATCGACCTGCAGGGCAAGCTCCTGCGCGTGCTGCAGGAGCGCCAGTTCGAGCGGATCGGCGAGGAACGGACCCGCCTCGTCGACGTCCGTCTCGTGGCCGCCACCAACCGCGACCTCAAGGCCGAGGTGAAGCGGGGGCGCTTTCGCGAGGATCTCTATTTCCGCCTCAACGTGTTTCCCATCGCGGCCGTGCCCCTGCGCGAGCGGCCGGAGGATATTCCCCTCATCGCCCAGCACTTCCTGAAGGGCGTGGCCCGGCGGCTCGCCATGCCCGACCTGCGTCTCACGGAAGGCGATGTCCGCCGCCTGGCGCGCTACGACTGGCCCGGAAATGTCCGCGAGCTGGAGAACATCGTCGAGCGGGCAGCGATCCTGGCCGTGCGCGGGCGGTTGCGGTTCGACCTGCCCGAGGCCGAGAGCCCTGGTCCCCTCGAGGGCAGGCGCCCGCAGGGCGAGGTCTCACCTGGCCTCACCCCCGCCACCGAGGCCGAGCGAAGGGCGCGCGACCGGGCCGATATCTCCGCCGCCCTGGTCTTGAGCAAGGGCCGCGTCTTCGGGGCCGGAGGGGCGGCCGAACTGCTCGGCGTCAAGCCGACGACGCTCGCCTCCCGCATCAAAGTGCATGGCCTGACGGGTGTAGGCCGCTCTAACGACAAAGCTCGGTTCTAGTCGATCAACTCGTCCTGCGTGTATCTCGGATGGTCCGAGTTGTTGATGTAGGATATTGAATCGAATTTTCTCGATTGTGAAAGCTTCGCTTGAAGAGTCGCCAGCATAAAAGTGCTCAACACAAAAAGGGATGTGATGAGCGAGAGGCGGTCGGAGGCGCGATACAAGGTCATCCTGCCGGCTCTTTGCTGGGGGCGGCATCGGCAGAATTTTTATGCGGTCACCGACGATCTCTCCTCGGACGGCATTCGTTTCAAGTCATCGGTCGTACCCGCCGTCGATGAGCGATTGACCTGCAGTATCCGCCATGCCGGATCCCTCGAAGCCATCGTCGTGCGAGCAGAGGCCGCTTCCTTCGCCATCCGCGTGCTCAGCGCCGACCATCCCCTCGGGCTGGTGGTGCAGAGCCTCCTCAGCGTCGCCAAATCGCAGAATCCACAGCCCCTGGTGACACGCATCCATCCGCGTATCGTGCCGGAGATCCAGGACGTGCTGGTCACGACCGAGGCCGGATCGATGCTTCCCGGCCGTGTCATCAACATCTCGGCATCGGGTGTGGCCGTTTCCATGGAGGAGCCCCTCGACGTCGGCACGCTGATCGTCATCGGAAACACCAGGGCCAAGGTCGCCCGTCGGTTCGACAACGGCATCGGCGCGTCGTTTCTCTCGCCGCTCCACGAAGACGCGGTCGGCCCGCATGTCGTGCTCTGATTGCGGTCTCAGGGTTGTGCGGCGGCGCCGTTCGACCAGGGTGCCGCCGCGAACCGGCTTGTCAGGAAGGCTATGAGCGCAAGCACGCGGGCCGGGCGCGGGTCTCCCGGCGGCGTGACCAGATGCAGGGCGATGGGCGGAAGCTCCCATCCATGCAGCACCCGTTCGAGCCGCCCGGCCCGAAGATCCTCCCAGACCATGAAATCCGGCTGGACGGCGAGGCCGAGCCCGGCGCGAAGGGCGGGAGTCAGGGCGTCGGCATTGTTGGCCCGCAGCGGCCCGGCGGGAAGGATGACCGCCTCCTCGCCCTCGCGGTTGGTGAAGATCCAGCGGTCCGGGCTCGGTAGATAGGCGTAGCCGAGGCAGGCGTGGCGGGCGAGATCGCGCGGATGGTCCGGCTTGCCATGCCGGTCGAGATAATCCGGCGACGCAACGAGGGCGCGGTTCACGAGGCAGAGGCGCCGCGCCCGCAGGGAGGAATCCGCCAGCGCGGCGATGCGCAGGCCGATATCGAAGCCCCCGCCTACGAGATCCACGAGGGCATCGCTGAAATGGAGGTCCACCGAGACCTCCGGATACTGACTGAGGAAATCCGGAAGGATCGGGGCTACGTGGAGGATCCCGAACGACATGGGGGCGGCCAGCCTCACCATGCCGCGCGGAACCGATGACGAGGCCGTGGCCTGAGCTTCCGCCGCTTCGCCCTCCGCGAGGATGCGCGCGGCGCCGTCCCGCGCCGCATGGCCCATCTCCGTCAGGGCGATCTTGCGCGAGGTCCGGTGGAACAGGCGGCCGCCGATCCGGGCTTCGAGGCGGGTGATCGCCTTCGAGACCGTGGCCTTCGACAGCCCGAGTTCATCCGCCGCCCGCCCGAAGGACCCTCTCTCGGCGACCTTCGCGAAGATCGCCCAGGCTTCGAAATCCGGCAGTTTCATAGGCGCATTTCCAGAAACGATAGGTTTCCATCGTTTCTGTTTTCATGCGGCATGCCAAGCCCCAGATTGTCGTCATCACGAAGCGGCGCGGTGCTCATCCACCGGCCAGCGCGTCCGGGAGACACGATCATGTCCGATAACGGCCTGCACCACGTCACCGCCTATGCCGGCGACATCCAGCGCAACCTCGATTTCTACCGGCGCGTCCTCGGCCTGCGCCTGGTGAAGAAGACCGTCAATTTCGACGATCCCTCGACCTATCACCTCTATTACGGCGACGATGCCGGCCGGCCCGGCACGATCCTGACGTTCTTTCCCGTCGCCCATGCCGCGCGGGGACGGGTCGGGATCGGCGAGACGCAGGAGACCGCCTTCCGCGTTCCCCGCGCCTCCATCGGCTGGTGGACCCACCGGCTGATCGAGAAGGGCGTCGACCACGACGCGCTGGTCCAGCTCTTCGGCGAGCCGGTCCTTCGCCTGCGCGATCCCGACGGGATGGTGCTGGCCCTGGTCGGGGTCGACGAGGCCACCGAGGGGACGCCTTCCTGGACCGGTGCCGAGGTTCCGGCCGAGCACGCCATCCGAGGCTTCCACGGCGTCACCCTGCTCCTCAACGAGGCGGAGCCGACGGCGCGGATCCTCACCGGGGTGTTCGGCTTCTCCGAGGCCGGGCGCGACGGGGCGATGACCCGCTACGCCAATGGCAGCGGCGTCGGTGGGTTCGTCACCCTCCGGGCGGTGGGCGAGTTCCTGCGCGGCCGGCCCGGTGCCGGCTCGGTCCATCACATCGCCTTCCGGGCGAAGGACGGTGCCGAGCAGGCCGCCATGGTGGCCGATCTCACCGGCACCCATGGCCTGCAGGTGACCGAGCAGCGGGACCGCGCCTATTTCCGCTCGGTCTACTTCCGCGAGCCCGGCGGCGTGCTGTGCGAGATCGCCACCGACATTCCGGGCTTTGCCGTCGACGAGCCGGCCGAGACGCTGGGCGAGGCGCTCAAGCTCCCCGCCTTCCTCGAAGCGCACCGTGCGCGGATCGAGGAGGTTCTCCCCGTCATCGCCTGACACGGCCGCCCCTCCGCGAGGAGGGGCGGTTCCCACGCACTTTTCGCGAGGCCGTCATGACCAAGCTGTCCTTCACTCACCGTTTCGAGCCCGCGACCGTGGTCGGCTCGCCTCCGCTCCTCCTGCTCCACGGCACCGGCGGCGACGAGAGCGACCTGCTGCCCCTGGGTCGCGCCGTCTCGCCGGGCTCCGCCCTGCTGTCGCCGCGCGGACCCGTCCTGGAGAACGGCATGCCGCGCTTCTTCCGGCGTCTCGCCGAGGGTGTCTTCGACGAGGCCGACCTCCGGCGCCGTGCGCGGGACCTCGCGGATTTCATCGCGGAGGCCCGTGAGGCCTATGGAATCGCGGCCCCGGTGGCGCTCGGCTTCTCCAACGGCGCCAACATCGCCGCCGCCCTTCTCCTGCTTCATCCGGGCGTGCTGGCGGGAGCGGCGCTGCTCCGGCCGATGATGCCGCTGGCGGAGCCGCCCGTTCCCGACCTGACCGGCACGCCCGTGCTGATGCTGTCGGGCATGGCCGATCCGATCGTGTCGGCCGACAACGCCGCGCGTCTCGCCGGAATCCTCGGCCGGGCCGGGGCGGATGTGACGCACGACATCCAGCCGGCCGGGCACGGGCTCGGCCAGGCCGACATCACGGGGGTTCAGGCGTGGATGGCCCGGATGGTCGAGGGGGAGCGCGCGGAAGCGAGGCTGCTTCGGTAGACCGCCTCGATCCCGTCGAGATGCCGGTCGAGGGTCAGCGGATCGGCCCAGAACAGGTCGTAGGCCGCATCCGACATCCGGCGCGCCTCCGCGTCGTCGGCGAGGCGTAGGAGGGCGGCGGCGAGGGACTCCGGTTTGCCGGACGCGAACCAGAGACCGTTGACGCCGTCCTCCACCGCTTCCCGTCCGGCGCAGATGTCGCTGACGATCACCGGCGTCCCCGCCGCCAGGGATTCGAGCACGGTGAGGGGCTGGCCCTCGTACCAGACCGAGGGGAAGACGAGGGCGCGGGCCGCGCGCATCAGCGCCTTGACCTCGGCCGGGTTCTTCCAGCCGAGGAAGCGGGCCTCCGGATAGTCCAACTCCAGTTGCGCCCGCTGCGGGCCGTCGCCGATGAAGACGGCCGTCTGCCCGGCGAGGCGGGCGGCCTCGGCGAAGACGTTCGCGCCCTTCTCGGGCGAGACCCGCCCGACGAAGACGATGTCGCCCAGCGGCCGCTCCGCCTTCCGCCCGAGGGGCTCCGCGTCCACCGGGTTGGAGACCTCGAAATAGCGTGTCCGTTTCGGTAGGTAGGGGGCGAGAACGGTCTTCTGCAGCCGACTGATGGTGATGACGGTGGCCGCGCTGCCCACCAGCCCCGACCCCCGCATCAAGGCATGGCGGCCGACCCGCATCAGTTTGCGGGCGTAGCTCCGGGAATCGCAATTGTAGGCGATGCAGGCGGGCGAGAGCGGAGTGCGGTGGCAGGCGGCCGAGATCGGGTAATCGTAGAAGCCACCATTGGGGCAGGCGAGATAGTATTCGTGCATGGTGAACACCACCGGCACCCTCGTCGCCTTGAGCACCGGCCCGATGGAGGGCGACAGGGCCTTGGCCCAGCCATGGACGTGGACGACGCTGTCTTCCGGATCGTAGCCGGAGAGAAGCGCTTGGAGGCGGAGCGCCGCCGGCCGGTTCCAGAGCCATTGCACGCCGAAACTGGCGAGCGAGGTCGTGAGCGCCACGTCGGTCTGGCCAAGCACGATCACCTCGATACCGGCGGCCGCCAGACGCGGATCGGCCGGGCCGACGGCTGCGAAGAACAAGACCCGGTGGCCGCGTCCCGCGAGGCCGAGGGCGCTCTCGATGGCGACTTTCGCCTGCCCACCGTTGATGAAGGCGTGATCGGCGACGATGATGACATTCATGACCGCATCGGACCGGGTGATGGTCATTTACGCGCGATGACGAAAGCGAAGCTCGTGAAGGTCCGCCAGTCGCGGCTCCGGGCGAGGCGGGTGAATGCGTCGTCGATCTGGCGCAGGCCGGGCAGCTTGTGGAAGTAGCTGTAGCCGTAGAACGGCAGCACGACGATCTCGCGAAAGCCGATCTCCTTCAGGAGCGGCACGATCACCGCCTCGCTGCCCCGGCAGTAATTGTAATGCGCCGGGAATTTCGGGTTGCCGCCATCGTCCCTGCGGTCCGGGAACAGGGTGTGGAGCACGGCGCGCGACAGGGCCTCCGGCATGAGCTGGTTTGCGACGAAGGGCGGGGCGAACAGGGTGGGAAAGAAGCTGAGCGCTGCGCCGCCCGGGGTTAGAAGGCCATGGATGTTGCGCCACATCTGCGCCACGTCCGGCACATGCTCCATCACCATCGAGCAATAGGCGAAGTCGAACCGGTTTCGGCCGATGGTGTCGAGGGTGGAAGGCGAGGCGATGTCGCAGCAGAGTTTCGAGAATTCGGGCGGCGCGAGATCGAGCTCCTTCTGCGATATGTCGTTGATCGTCACCTTGATCCCGTGACGCAGCAGCTCGGGCGGCTGGAAGACCGGGTCGCGCCCGCCGCCGATCTCGAGATGGTCGCGAAGGTCGTACTCGTTGGTGAGGGCGACGATCGTGTTCTTGTAGTTCTCCCAGCTCCAGTTCCAGTCGGGGGAATAGCCGAGGCCGCGCGCGATGGCGCGGATGTCGCGCGGGGCCACCAGCGGGCGTGTGGCCGACGCCTTGGGGGTGGTCGGATCCGGGTTCGCACTCGTCATGCTCATCGCGATGCGCGCCTTCTGAAGCGGTCGAGCCGCGTTGCAGCAGTGAGGGCTGCCTGTCTGACAACGAGCCTAAAGCGTACCCGGTTACGGAGATCTCACGGTCTTCCGGGCGGTCAATGAATTTCGAAGGCAGCCTTAACGGCCCATGGCCTTAATCGCGCCATCATGGACCGTTGTTCAGGGTGGGCCGGTCGTCTCGGCGCGGTAACTCACCCGCGTCTTCCGACGATGGCCTTCCGAAGGATGCCACGCCTTGCTTCTCCCCGCGCGACGCCATCGTCTTCGTGACGAGCCAGACCGGGGTGACGCCTGATGCTACCGCCGCACCGCTGGTTCTGGATGCTCATTCTCG
Source organism: Methylobacterium sp. CM6247 (assembly GCF_054817925.1). Classification (NCBI taxonomy): domain Bacteria; kingdom Pseudomonadati; phylum Pseudomonadota; class Alphaproteobacteria; order Hyphomicrobiales; family Methylobacteriaceae; genus Methylobacterium; species Methylobacterium sp. CM6247. Next base: position 630,015 of record NZ_JBTXKX010000003.1, on the reverse strand, counting down.
TCGCCTGCAGCGGCGCCGGGCTCCTCTACGACCTTCTGTTCGCCAACGGCGCCTCGCCGCTGGCCGGGGTGATCTATGGCCTCGCGGTGGGGGCGACCACCCTCGCCTTCGACCGTGGCCTGATCTTCGGCGGCCTTCAGGCGCGCCTGCGCCAGTTGCCGGCGAAGATCTACGTGCTCACGGCCGAGCTCGCCTATGTCCTGATGATCGCCAGCGGCATCGCGCTCGGGGGCCTCGTCGTCTGGGCCCTGGGCCTGACCGGGGACGCGCTCAAGGACGCCGTCAAGATCACGCCGCGGGTCCTCGCCTACTCGCTGGCAGTATCGGCGATGCTCGTCTTCGTCATCCGCATGCGCGATCTCATCGGCGGCGAGGTGTTCGTGAACTTTCTCGTCGGCCGCTATCACAAGCCGGTGCGCGAGGACCGCATCTTCCTCTTCCTCGACGTCGTCGGCTCCACCGCCTTCGCCGAGACCCATGGCGACCTGAAGGCCCAGGCCTATCTCGGTGCGGTCTTCGCCGCCCTCGCCGAGCCCGTGCGCCGCAACCACGGATCCACCGACGATTACATCGGCGACATGGCCATGATCACCTGGCCGATGGAGCGGGGCCTCAAGGACGGGCGCTGCGTCGCCTGCGTGTTCGACGTCCTCGATAGGATCGAGGCCGAGGCGTCGATCTGGCAGGCCCGCTTCGGCGTCGTACCCCGTTTGCGGGCGGCGCTGCATGGCGGCTCCATCGTCACGGCCGAAGTCGGGGTCGACCGGCACAAGATCGCGTATTTCGGCGACACGGTGAACGTGACTTCGCGGATCGAGGCCCTGTGCCGGCCCCTGGGCACCGAGATCCTGATTTCGGACGATCTCCTCGCCCGCCTTCCGCGCCTGCCCGAGGGCATCCACGCCCGCTCGCTCGGCGCCCACGCCCTGCGTGGCCGGGGCCAGCCCCTCGCCGTCTCGACTCTGGAGCGGGTGGTTCCGGCGCTCGAGGAGGCCGAGGGCGGACGGAGCGTGGCCGCGCCCTTGCCCGCGCCCTTGGCGGCGTCCGCATGAGCGAGCCGGCCGCCGACCGTTCGATCGTCGTCTACATCGACGCCGATGCCTGCCCGGTGAAGGACGAGACCTACCGGGTCGCCGGCCGCTACGGCCTGCATGTCTACGTGGTGGCGAACAGCTTCATCACCCTGCCGCGCGAGCCTTGGATCGAGCGCGTCGTCGTGAGCGATCGTTTCGACGCCGCCGACGATTGGATCGCGGAGCGCGCCCGGCCGGGGGCCGTCGTCGTCACCTCGGACGTGCCTCTGGCGAGCCGATGCGTGAAGGCGGGTGCCGAGGTGCTCGCGCCGACCGGGAAGCCCTTCAGCGAGAGCGGGATCGGCCTCGCCCTCGCCACCCGCAACCTGATGCAGGACCTGCGCGAGGCGGGCACGGTCACGGGCGGTCCGCGACCGTTCTCGGCCCGGGACCGCTCCGCCTATCTCGGCGCGCTGGATCGGACCGTGATGCGGCTCAAGCGGGGCGGCTTCGGCTGAGGTTCGCCCTGTCCCGAGCCGCGTCCGGGATTCGTTTCGGCTTCGTCACGAGCCGTTCCCCATGGCCTCGCCGAAGGACTGGACCAGCCTGTCCTCCAGCCGACCCTTCATGTCCGAGAGGATCGCCATGGCGACGGCGTTCGGCATGGCCGGCTTGTAGGCGCGTTTCTCGGTCAGCGCCGAGTAGATGTCGCAGATCGTCATCAGCCGCACGGTATCGCCGATGGAATCCCCGCTGAGGCGGTCGGGATAGCCCGAACCGTCGAGCATCTCGTGATGATGCCGCACGGCGCCGAGGGTGAGGGCATCGCAGCCGGCCGCTTTCAGCTTCTCGTAGCCGATGACCGGGTGCGTGCGCATGACCGTCATCTCTCCTTCGTCGAGCCGGCCCGGCTTGTTGAGGATCGCCAGCGGAATCCGGGCTTTCCCCAGATCGTGGAGCAAAGCGGCGCGGACGAAGTGATTGCGGTCGCTGGCCGAGAAGCCGAGGTGAAGCGAAAACTTGGCGGCAACGCCTGCCACCAGCAGGCAATGCTGGTAGGTGGCGTCATCATGCGTCCAGACCCGGTCGAGCCAACGGGTCAATCCGCCGTCGCGAACCGCTTCGATGATCGGTTCGAGGCTGGCATCGACCTGTGCCAGAGCGACCGGGCCGTTCGATCGGGCGCCATCGAACAGGCGGGTCAGGACTTCGGTGGCCCGTGCCACGCCGCGCTCGATGCTCCGCACCGGCTTGTCCGCACGGTCCTGGATCACCTGCGTCATCATCGTGCGGGCGACCATGGCGGGGGGCGTGTGCGCCGAGAGGCAGCACGTCGCGCCGAGGTTCTTGGCATCGCGTAGGCCGTTCTCGCTCGTATTGCGCAAGAGGCAGATGATGGGAACGTCCGCGCCGTTGAGCTTCGCGAAGGCCCGGCGCATGGCGGTCACGGCGTCGCGTCGAGCGAGGGTCACATCGGATATCGCACCAATCGTCTCACGCGTGATGTCGAAGGCCGCATCGAACCGGACGACCTTGCAATCCGCTACGAGGCTCAGTTCGCCGCGCAAGATCTCGCTGCTGTCCGGCCGGTCTGTGATTAATAGGACTGTCCCATCCAGCATTCGCACTAAGCCCGAGATCCGGCGATACCCGCGGGTTCGTGATAATTTGCAAACATGGAAAGAAGCTTAATCCAGTCATGATGCATAATGATAAAAGTACAAAGTGACATTCGACAGGGCGTGACCTACTGAGCGTGCAACTTGAGATGTGTCGAAATGGAGGTTGCAGCTTCATTCGCCGCTCTCATACCTTCTTCATAGGCTCCACCGGCGGTTCCCCATTGCAGACGGGACAGCGCCTCCCCGGCGAACCAGATCTTGTTGCCCAGCGATGCCTGAAGTTGCGTTCGTGCCGGAGCATGTCCGGGCGGGACCACGGCCCATGAACCGAGCGACCAGGGGTCGTGGCGCCACTCGCTGATGGCCGGAATGGAAAGATCGTGCAGGGCGCGATGGCCGACATGGTCCGCCAGGACAGCGCGCACGAGGCGCCGGACAGAATCCGGGTTCCGGCCCCGGGCATCCAGGGACTGGATCATCGGCGTGTCGAGTTCGAACAGATGAAACGGCGTCCCATCCACCCGTGTGAGCAGTCCGGGAGGTTTGTGGCGTCCGCCCGTCAGGGCGGCGAGCCGGTCGCGCCCGAGGAAGGGTGCGGACGGCCAGTGCAGCACGGCGTGTTCGTAGATCCCGCTGGAGAACCCGTCGATGGCCGCGCGCGTCTTGGGCGGCAGGGACGGGGTGAAGAGCGGTGCTGCGCGTAGCACCATCATCGGGATCGTCACGATCACCGCCGCGGCCCGCCGCACCGATCCGTCCGCCACCTCCACGGTGACACCGGTTCCCGACCAGTCGATGCGCACGACCGGCGTGTTCAGGGCGATGGGAAGCCCCTGCGCCAGACGGGCGAGATAGCCGCCGAAGCCGCCGGCGATGAAGTAATTGTCGCCGTATTCCATGCTGGGGAAGTCGTGGAGGGAGATCTCCGTGAGGGGACGCCCGGAGACGAGGCCGTGGACGAGGGCGATGCGTTCCGCCCAAGGGCCCAGACCGGGCGGTAGGGCACTGGACGCCGGGCGGTCGGGGCCTTCGAGGCCGGCCTGGCTGGTTAGGGCGCGATCGGCTACCGAGAAGGCACGGGCATGGGCCGCGACTTCCGCCCGGCGTCCTTTCCGGCCCCACACGAGCAGGTGTCCCTCCTGCGCGGCGACCCGCAGGGGCTCGCCACGCGCTTTGCCCAGGCGAACCAGCGGATTGATCGGTCCGGCATGGAGCCAATGCCCGCCGAGATCCACCGGGTGGCCGCGCAGCATCGTGGTGATCAGCCGACCGCCGATCCGATCGCGAGCTTCCAGCACCGCCACCGAGATGCCCCGCTCCGTGAGGGTCCGCGCCGCGGCGATGCCGGCGGCGCCCGCGCCGACCACGATCACATCCGCGTGGTCGGGCAGCGGTGCCAGGCGCGGCGCGATGCTCTGCCGCAAATGGCTATGGGCGGGACGGGGTGTGGGGACCATGCGGAGGGTTGTTTCCGGGAAATGTCCGTGATCGGCGAAGCGGGGGGAGAGTGCGTGGTGATTCTCTACCAGCCGTTACGGTGGGAGAACATTGCACGGACTCGTGTGAGGCTCGTCCTTCATGTCGCATCGTTGGAGAGGCCATGCCGCACCGCGAAAGACCGGCCGGGGTTGCGCCTCAGCGCAGGCGACGCCAGAACCCGGCGCTGACGGCCGGGCCTGTCCGGGCACCCGTCTTCCCTCGTGCGGAACAAGGATTCGGCCGCCATGCTCATTCAGGCTGCCTACGCTGCCCTCAGGCAGGTGCTTTCGCCGCCTCTGCGCGCCATCCTGTGGAAGTCGCTCGCCCTGACGATCGGGCTTCTCATCCTGATCTGGGCCGGCCTCACCAAGGCGATCGACTGGTTCCTGGCGAACCATCATCTCTCGGCGAGTTATCCGTTCCTGGATACCCTGGCGGTCTTCTTCGCCGGCGCCGGCCTGTTCATCGGCCTCGCCTATGTCATGCCGGCGGTCTCGATCCTGGTCGCGGGCTACTTCCTCGACGACGCGGCGGCCATCGTGGAGCGCACCGATTTTCCCGGTGACGCCCCGGGCACGGCACTGCCGATCGGCTCGGCGATGCTCTACGCCTTGCGCTTCGCGGGGCTCGCCCTGCTGGTCAACCTCGTGGCGCTGATCCTGTTCTTCGTGCCGGGCGTGAACCTCGTGGCGTTCTTCCTCGCCAACACCTACCTGCTCGGACGCGAGTATTTCGAACTCGCCGCCGGGCGCTTCCGGCCCATGGCGGAAGCGGGGGAGATGCGCCGGCATTTCGGAATGACCACCATGACAGCCGGCGCCATGCTGGCGGGGCTGATGGTGGTGCCCGTCCTCAACCTGCTGACGCCGCTCTTCGGTATCGCCCTCATGGTGCATGTCCATAAGGGATTGAGCCGGAAGGCTGCCTTGACCGGACCGGATCCGCGCAAGCGGCTCGGATAATGCCCCGTTCAGGGCAGGTCGTCGCCAAAATCTGAGGTCGAGATCGGAGTTGTAGGGCCTGCCCTTGGCCGAAGGCTCTCGGCTACTCAATGTTCCGACCTGCCTCGTCGACCACACAGATGGCGGTCTCTTCAAGGGGGACGTAAAATCCGGGAAGGGTGCGTCATGGGTGATCCGTCCTGATGTTGTGGCGATGCAACCACGCCCACGATCCCACATCTCGATAGGAGCAGCCGCCTTCAGCGGACCCGCGGCCGGACCCCAATCACCGCGTCTGTCTAAGTAATGGCTTCGCGCGTCGGGATTGGCATGGAAATTTTGGCGGTCATGTCACTTGCTTTGGGTTCACTTCCCGGCCTTCGCCAGCTTGAGGAAGTTGCCGACGGTGCAGATCATCGCTCATGCGCCCCAGATCTTGTCGAGGCCTCGGGGTAGGAACCGGCGCGAGCCTCGGGTCTGCTCGATCTACCCAAACACGCGCTCGACCACCTGCTTCCAGCGGCCGCCCGCCGCTTAAACCGTGCCGTCATCGCACGCATCGGGGACGTCTTCGTCAGCTTCCGGCGACCGGCCCCATCCGTCTCGCCGTGACACCCCCGCCCCGGAGCCAGATGGGCTGTGATCCGCGGCTCCTGCAGCCCGACGAGGTTCGCCTCCTTGGCATCGCCAGCATCCTCAATCGTGCAGCGACGACAGGAACTGGCGCAGCTCGGGCGTCTTCGGAGCGCCGAACACCTCCGCGGGCGGGCCGATCTCGTGGACCAGCCCTTGATGCATGAAGATCACCCGGTCGGCGACCTTGCGGGCGAAGTTCATTTCGTGGGTGACCATCAGGAGGGTCATGCCCTCCTCGGCCAGCGATTCCACCACCCGAAGGACCTCGCCGACGAGTTCGGGGTCCAGCGCGCTGGTGATCTCGTCGCAGAGCATGATCGCCGGATCCATGGCCAGCGCCCGGGCGATGGCCACGCGCTGCTGCTGCCCGCCGGAGAGTTTGTCCGGCATCGCGTCGAACTTCTCCGCCAGACCCACGCGGGCGAGGAGCTGGCGGGCGCGGGCCTCGTTCTCGGGGCCCCCGCGCTTCTTCACGAGGTGCGGCGCCAGCATGACGTTGCGCCCCACCGAGAGATGCGGGAACAGGTTGAAGTTCTGGAAGATCATGCCGACGCCCTGGCGAAGCTCACGCATGGCCTTGGCGTTGTCGTAGAGCAGGTGCTTCCCGTCGACGATCAGCGAGCCGTGCTGGAACACCTCCAGTCCGTTGATGCAGCGCAGGAGCGTGCTCTTGCCGGAGCCGCTCTTGCCGATGATCGCCAGCACCTCGCCGCGCGCCACGTCGAGGTCGATGCCGCGCAGGACCTCGTGGGTGCCGTAGGATTTGCGCAATGCCGTGATCCGCAGGATCGGGGCGCCGACCCGGGTGTGGGGCGTACCGGCGAGGCCGCCCGTCGGCAGCGGCTCGGGAACGGCATTCATGCGAGTTTCCTTTCGAGGACACGGGCATAGAGGCTGATGGGGAAGCACAGGGCGAAGTACATCGCCGCCACGCAGGCATAGGTTAGCATCGGCTCGTAAGTGACGTTGGCGATCATGCCGCCGGCCTTCGTGAGTTCCACGAAGCCGATCACCGAGGCGAGCGCCGTGCCCTTCACCACCTGGACCAGGAAGCCCACCGTGGGCGCTACCGCGATCCGCAAGGCCTGGGGCAGGATGATGTGGCGGAACTGCTGGCCGAAGCTCAGCGCCAGACTGGCGGAGGCTTCCCACTGCCCGCGCGGGATCGCGGCGACGCAGCCGCGCCAGATCTCGGTCAGGTAGGCGGAGGCGTAGAGGGTCAGCGCCACGCAGGCCGCGAGCCAGGCGGAGGTGTTCACCCCCACCATCGCAAGGCCGAAATACAGGAGAAAAAGCTGCATCAGCAGGGGCGTGCCCTGGAAGAGCTGCACATAGGCGCCCACGCCGCGCTCGAGGACGCGTCGTCCGGAGAGCCGCAGGAGCAGGAGGCCGAGGCCGACGATCGTGCCCCCGAGGAAGGCGATCAGGGAGAGGGCCACGGTCCAGCGCGCGGCGAGGAGCAGGTTACGGACGATGTCCCAGAGGGTGAATTCCGGCATGGCGACCTCCTACCGGCCGAACAGGAAGCGCGGTCCGGCCCAGTTGAGCAGGTTGCGCACGAGGATCGCGAGGGCGAGGTAGATCAGGGTGCCGACGATGTAGGCTTCGAAGGCCCGGAAGTTCCGGCTCTGAATCAGGTTGGTGGCGTAGCTCAGTTCCTCCGTCGAGATCTGGCCGCAGACGGCCGATCCCAGCATGACGATGACGATCTGGCTCACCAGGGCCGGCCAGACCTTCTTGAGAGCCGGGGGCAGCACCACCCGGGTGAAGACCTGCGCCCGCGTCAAAGCGAGGCTCTCGGCGGCCTCGATCTGCCCGCGCGGCGTCGCCTCGATGCCGGAGCGCAGGATCTCGGTGGCGTAGGCCCCGAGGTTGACGGTCATGGCGAGGATCGAGGCCACGGCGGGCGAGAGCCGGATCCCGAGTTCCGGCAGGCCGAAGAAGATGAAGAATAGCTGCACGATGAAGGGCGTGTTGCGGATCAGCTCGACATAGGCGCCGGCGAGCCAGCGCAGCGGACGCGGCCCGCTGGCCCGCGCCCAGGCGCAGAGAATGCCGATCATCCCCCCCAGCAGGGTGGCGACCGCCGTCAGGCCGATGGTCCAGGCCGCCCCCCGGACGAGCAGGGGCCACTGGGCGAGGATGCTCGCGAAGTCGAGTTGCAGCGGCATGGACGGTCGGGGACCCCGGCAGGCGGCGTGAGCGAGAGCCGGCCCAGCGGGACGGCCCTCGGCGGACGGGCGAGTTTCAGAGCGGCAGGTTCTCGAGGGCGGGTTTTACAGGGGGAGGTCGCCGGTCCCGCGCTTCAGCCATTTCTGCGAGAGGGCTTCGAGGGTGCCGTCCGCCTTGGCGGCCAGGACGATCTCGTTGACCTTCTTCAAGAGGGCGTCCTCGCCCTTGGCGATGCCGACGAAGCAGGGGCTGTCACGCAGCAGCAGCTTGTACTCGATGCCGAGATTAGGGCTCTTGCGGCTGAGCACGCCGATATTCGAGACGCTGGTGGCGATGACCTGGGTCTGCCCGGCCGCGAAGGCGGCGGTGGTGGCGGCCTGATCCTCGAAGCGCTGGATCTGGGTGGAGGCGGGGGCGACCTTGCCCAGCATCTCGTCCTCCATGGCGCCGCGCGTCACCGCCACGGACTTGCCCGCGAGGTCGTCGAAGCTCTTGATGGGAAGGGATTTCAGCGCGAACACGCCCTGGTAGAAGGGCGCGTAGGCGGCGCTGAAATCGATGATCTTCACCCGCTCCTCGTTCTTGCCGAGCGTCGAGACGATGAGGTCGATCTTCTTCGTCTGAAGGTAGGGGATGCGGTTGGCGCTCACCACCGGCACCAGTTCCACCGTGGCGCCGAGCTTGGCCCCGATGAGGTTGGCGACATCGATGTCGAGGCCGATCGGCTTCAGGTCGAGGCCGACGAAGCCGTAGGGCGGGTAATCGGCCGGCACGCCGATCTTCACGACCTTGGACTTCTCGATCTGCGCGAGCGCCTCCTGGGCCTGAACGCTCCCCATCGACAGCAGGGCGGAACTCAGGCCGAGGGCGAGGAGGAGGCTGCGTTTGGTCAGGGACATCGGCAAATCAAACTCTCTTGGGGAAACGAGCTTTCTTGCAGAGACCGCCGCTGCGAAGACCGCCGCGGGGCATCGGCGATTGCGGGGGGCCTCTGCATTCGCGAGGCCTGTGCAATTCTTGTGCACTTGGCAGCGCGGTCGGGGGACAGGGCGTGACGAACGTCAAGCCGCGAGCCCGGACACGTCCTTCGCCGCCGCCCCGGTCAGCGCCGTGAGGAGCAGGTCGACGCCGTCGAGGAGGTCGGCGGTGTCCATGGTCTCATGCGGGTTGTGCGATCCGTTGGCGTTGCGCACGAACACCATCGCGGCGGGCACGCCGGACCCGGCGAAGACAGCGGCGTCGTGACCCGCCCCGCTCGGGACGCGCTCCACCGGCGCGCCCCGCGCCGCGCCGGCCGCCTCCAGCCGTGCGATCCAGCCCGCATCCATGGCGGCCGGGGCCGAGGTGAGGGCCGAGTCGAAGTCGAAGCTGACGCCCCGGCTCGCGGCGATGCCCCGGCAGGCCTCCTGGAACAGCTGGTCGAACCGCGCCAGCGTGTCCGAATCCTGGCTTCGGATCTCGAAGCTGAACGTCACTTCGCCGGGGATGACCGAGACGGCGTGCGACTGCACGGATGTCGTGCAGATGCCCGCCGTCATCACGAGGTCGACGCCCATCTGGAGCAGCACGCGCCAATGCTCGTCCATGCTCGACAGGAGTTCGGCCACCGCGAGGAGCGCGTCCTTGCGCAGCCAGCGGGGCACCGCCCCGGAATGCCCGGCCTCGCCGACGCAGCGAATGCGGTGGCGGCGGATGTTGCCGCGAATGCCCGTGACCACCGCCGAGGGCCAGCCCCGCGCGATCATCACCGGCCCCTGCTCGATATGGAGTTCGAGATAAGCGGCGATCTCGTGCGGCCGCAGCAACGCTTCGCCCCGCGAGACCGCGTCGACATCGACGCCGCTGCGGGCCATGGCCTCGCCGAGGGTGCCTCGGCCGGCGCGATGGGGCAGGGCCAGGGCTGAGGCGGGCAGCCGGCCGAGGAGGGCCAGCGAGCCCGTATAGGCCTTGCCGTACCAGGCGCTCTCCTCCCCGCGCAGGGCCAGGACTCGCAGGGGCGGCGCCAGTCCGGCCCGGCCGCGCAGGCGGTCGAGCACCAGCAGGCCGGCGACGACCCCGGCGAGACCGTCGAAATTGCCGCCCTGCGGCACCGAATCGAGGTGCGAGCCGATCACGACCGGCGGCTCGGAGCGCGCATCCTCGGGCAGTCGCAGCCAGAGGTTCTGGAAGCGATCGCGCTCCGCCGCGAGGCCGAGTTCGGCGGCGAAGCCCTCGATGGCCCGCATCGCCGCCTCTTCGCCCGGGCCGTAGGCCTCACGGGTGACGCCGAGCCCGTCGCGCGAGAGATCCGCCACCGTGTCGAGGATGCGGTTCGCCAAGTGCAGGGGCCGGCTCACGCGCCGACTCCGCCATGGGCGAGGGACCACGCGACCGGGGCCGCCGTGAAGGCGTCGAGCATCGCTCCGGCCTCCGCGCTGAGGTCCCCGGCCTCCCGCAGAGCGGCGAGGAGGTCGCGCCACGTCGTGAGGGCGTGGAGGGCCAGGGCATGCTCGGCCCAGCGCGCGGCGGAATCGGGATAGATCCCGTAATCGACCACGACGAGGACGTCGGCGATCGCGGTTCCGGCCTCGCGCAGAGTCCGGGCCGCCGCGATCTTGGAGCGGCCGTCCGTGGTGACATCGTCGACGAGGAGAAGGCGGGCCTCGTGGGGCAGGCGTCCTTCCAGGCGGGCTTCCTGGCCCCAGCCCATCGGCTTCTTGCGCAGGTAGAGAAGCGGCAGGCGCAGTCGCTCGGCGATCCAGGCCGCGAAGGCGATGCCGGAACTCTCCGCGCCGATGATCGCGTTGACGCCGCTCTCGGCGACAGTCCCGGCGAGGCGCGCGGCCGCGTGATCCATCGCCAGGGTCCGCAGGGCCACATCCGACATCAGCAGGCGGGTGTCGACATAGACCGGGCTCGCCCAGCCCGAGGTGTAGATGAAGGGCTGGCCGGTGGTGAGGCGCACGGCACCGACCTGCACCAGCGCCTGGGCCACCCGCGCGGAGGACGCGGCCGGCTGGAAGGTTGAGGACATCGCGACGTTTTCCGGGAGTGTCGGGGGAAGCGAGGCCGCAACCTAGGCAGGGGCTCGGGGCCCGAGAAGTTCAATCTCCGACGTCGAGGCATCGCATTCCGCGACGGCTCGGCCGACCGTCGACCCGCGATGGCGCCGGTTTTGCCTGCCGACACGGCGAACTTCGTCAAGCCGGAAAGCCCCTTCGTGCCGTCGCCGCGCCACTTCCTTCGCCAGCTCGATCTCGGGACGCTGGAGCTGTTCGTGCTGATCTGCGAGACCGGCAGCATCGCGCGGGCGGCCGAGCGCGGGCAGATCGCGGCCTCCGCCCTGAGCCGCCGCGTCGCCGAACTCGAAGCGGTGATCGGCCATCCGCTGCTGGCCCGCCATGCCCGCGGCGTCCGGCCGACCTTCCTCGGCGATCAGCTGCGCCAGCACGCCTTGACGATCCTGCTGAACGTGGAGCAGTTGCGCAGCGACCTCTCCGAATTCGCCGGCGGGGTGCGTGGGCGCGTCCGCCTCAGCGCCAGCGCCTCGGCGGTGGAGCAGTTCCTGCCCGGCGATATGGCCCGCTTCGCGCGGACGCATCCCGACATCCGCATCGACCTGCGTCAGCGCAGCAGCCGCAGCGTGGCGCAGGACGTGATCGAGGGCGAGGCCGATCTCGGCATTTGCGGCGCCTGCGAGCCCGGCCTTCCCTTGTCGGCGCGGCCCTACCGCACGGAACGCCTCGTCCTGGTGATGCCGCAGGGGCATGCGCTGGGCGTCCGGAGCCACGTGGCCTACGCCGAATCCCTGGATTTCGAGCAGGTCGGCATGCGCGGCAGCAGCACGGTGCAGATCCACCTCAATCGGGTCGCCCGCGAGGCGCGGCGCGCCCTGCGTCAGCGGGTCGAGGTCGACAGCCTCTCGGCTATGTGCCGGATGATCGAATGCGGCATGGGCATCGGCGTGATGGCCGAAGGTGCCTTCCAGGCCCTGGGCGAGCGCCACCTGCACGCGGCCGAGCTCACCGATGCCTGGGCGGTGAGCGCCCTCAACCTCTATGCCGTCGATTTCGCAGCCCTGTCGGGGCCGGCAATGCGGTTCGTCGAGGGGCTTCTCGCGCCGGAAGCCGTCGCCGATACCAAGCTTCAGTGAGCCATGATCCATGAGTCAGGCTCGCTGAGGCCCTGCGGACGAAAGCCCCTGCGCGGCCGCGTGGGTAAACCTCAATAATTCAAGCTAACGGAATGGGTGTTATTGTAAATCAGCTCGATATTGCTTCCGAGTTTTGCTCGTTACGGCTGCATGCCGCGATATGATTTACAATATGATTGCTATAATTTGTAATCTATAAAATATTAATTAACATTTTACTGATAAGTGTGCCTTTTATAAGTACAGATACGATAATTAGTGCGTATGCCGGTTTTTAGACTAGATTAGTCTGATAATTCGCAGTAGGGAGGGGCGCCCCAGAAGGCATGGTGCCGACGACCCCATGCCCCCCCCCCCCGAGGGCCTCGCATTGCATTGGCTCCCGATGTGGAGCCTTCCACGAACCTGAACGAAGGGCGGCCTCGCGATGCGGCGGAGCCGTGGGGATGAGTCATGACGCTGCCGAACTCGACGACCGACGTGACCGGCCTGAACAAGGCGACCGGCATCATCACGACGGCGAGCCGTGTCGGCACGTTGAAGACGGGCGACACCGTCACCTTCACGCTAGAGGCGGAAACGGCCGTCACTGTCACGGGCGCGCCGCGGCTGACCCTGAGCAACGGCGCAACCGCCACCTATGCCGGCCTCGACGGGGAAGGACGCGCGACCTTCACCTATACGATCGCGGCCGGGGAGGACGACGCGAGCCTCACCGTCACCGGCCTCGATCTCAATGGCGGATCGCTGGACAGGCCCGGCCTGCTCGACTTCGCGACTGCACCGAACGTCACGGTCGGCGGCGCGCCAGCGAGTGTGACGGTCGCCGACGTGAACGAGGATGGCAAGCTCGATATCCTTACCGCCAACAACAGCAGCAACACGGTTTCGGTGCGGCTGGGCGACGGGGCCGGCGGCTTCAGCGGCACGACCGACGTAGCCGTCGGCTCCGCTCCCGCCAGCGTGACGGTCGCCGACGTGAACGGCGACGGCCGGCTCGATATCCTCGCCGCGAACAGCGGCAACAGCACGGTTTCGGTGCGGCTGGGTGACGGGGCCGGCGGCTTCAGCGGCACGACCAACGTATCCGTCGGCTCAGAGCCTGGCAGCGTGACGGTGGCCGACGTGAACGGGGATGGTCATCTCGACATCCTCGCCGCGAACAGCGGCACCGACACCGTCTCGGTGCGGCTGGGTGACGGCGCCGGCAGCTTCGGCGGCACGACCGACGTCTCCGTCGGCGCCCAGCCTCGCAGCGTGACGGTGGCCGACGTGAACGGCGACGGCCATCTCGACATCCTCGCCGCTATCCAAAGCAGCAACACCGTCTCGGTGCGTCTGGGCAACGGAGCCGGCAGCTTCAGCGGCACGACCGACATAGCCGTCGGCAACGCCCCCTTCAGCGTGGCGGTGGCCGATGTAAACGGCGACAACCGGCTCGACATTCTCACCGCGAACAACGGCAACGGCACCGTCTCGGTGCGGATGGGCGACGGGGCCGGCGGCTTCAGCGGCACGACCGACATAGCCGTCGGCCCTAACCCCTTCAGCGTGACGGCCGCCGACGTGAACGGCGACGGCCGGCTCGATATCCTCACCGCGAACATCGGCAGCGTCACAGCCTCCGTGCTGCTCAACACCTCGACCACCGCGCTCACCTTCGACCCGGCCAGCGTCTCCAGCGCGACCACGGGCTCCGATACCGACCTGGCCATAGACGCCACCGCTCCGGCCCTGACCGGCACGCAGACCGTGCTCGCCGACGGCACGGAGGACGTCGCCTACACGGTGACCGAGGCGCAGTTGCTCGAGGGCTGGGCCGATGCGGGCGCCGCGATGCTGACCGTGTCGGGCCTGACCTCGTCCAGCGGCACGGTCACGGCGAACCTGGACGGCTCCTTCACCATCACGCCGGTAGCGAACGCCACGGGTCCGGTGACGCTGACCTACGGCGTCAGCGACGGCACCAACGCTCCGGCCCCCGCTACCCGCAGCTTCTCGCTCACGGCGGTGAACGACGCCCCGCTGCTCACCGGCACGCAGGCGACGCTCGTGGCCGGCACGGAGGACACCGCCTTCACGGTGAGAGCGGTCGACCTGCTGCAGGGCTTCGCCGATCCCGAGGGCGCCACCCTCGTCCTCTCCAACCTCAGCGTCGACCACGGCACCATCGTGAGCGACGGGGCGGGCGGCTACACCGTCACGCCGGACGCGAACTACAGCGGCCAGATCACGATCAGCTACAGCGTCGGCGATGGCGCGGCGTCGATCCCCGCCACCCTGAGCACCACCCTCGCGGCTGTGAACGACGCGCCGCGCCTCACCGGTACCCAGGCGACCCTGGCGGCCGGCAGGGAGGACGCTGCCTATACGGGTCGGCTCTCCAACCTACTGAAGGGCTTTACCGACACCGACAGTGCATCGCTCGCGGTCACGAACCTGAGGGCCGACCATGGCACGGTGACGATCACGGGCGGGACCTTCACGCTTACGCCGGACGCCGACTATAACGGTTTGGTTACGCTCAGCTACGATGTCGGCGACGGCACGGCCATCACGGCAGCGACCCGGGCGCTGACTCTCGCCTCAGTCAACGACGCCCCCGTCGCGACCGACGACGTGATCGAGGTTGTTCAGCGAAATTCCGTGGCGAGTGGCGTGCTCGGCAACGACATCGACCCCGACAGCGGCACCCTGACGATCACCGCGATCAGGGCGGTGACCGCCGGCACGGCCCGGACGACCATCGACGGCGCCACGGTGATCGCCGGCCGCTACGGCACGCTCACACTCCAGGGGAACGGCAGCTACACGTACGAAGCCGATGCCGAGGGCCGGGTCGCAGTGGGAGCAAGTGTCGTCGACGACTTCCTCTACACGCTCTCCGATGGACAGGGTGGCGCCGGTTCCGCGCATCTGCGGGTGACCGTCACCGGCTCCGGCCAGGGCGATGCGGACAACAACATCTTCCTTCTGACCGGCCCAGGGACGAGCGCCTCCGGGTATGACGGTGACGACACCTACATCGTCGACGCCGCCGGCGACCGCGTGTTCGAGACGGATGGCGGCGGCACTGACATGGTCAAGACCAGCGTGAGCCACACGCTGTTGGCCGGACAGGAGATCGAGACACTGAGGACCACGAACGACGCCGGCATGGCCGCCATCAGGCTCACCGGCAACGCGTTCGCGAACAAACTGGTGGGCAATGACGGCGCCAACGTTCTCAACGGCGGCGCGGGCGCCGACCGTCTCTACGGCAACGCTGGCGACGACACCTACATCGTCGACGACGCTGGCGACCGCGTGTTCGAGACGGATGGCGGCGGCACTGACATGGTCAAGACCAGCGTGAGCCACACGCTGTTGGCCGGACAGGAGATCGAGACACTGAGGACCACGAACGACGCCGGCATGGCCGCCATCAGGCTCACCGGCAACGCGCTCGCGAACAAACTGGTGGGCAATGACGGCACCAACGTCATCGACGGCGGCGCGGGCGCCGACCAGCTCTACGGCAACGCTGGCGACGACACCTACATCGTCGACGACGCTGGCGACCGCGTGTTCGAGACGGATGGCGGCGGCACTGACATGGTCAAGACCAGCGTGAGCCACACGCTGTTGGCCGGACAGGAGATCGAGACACTGAGGACCACGAACGACGCCGGCATGGCCGCCATCAGGCTCGGCGGCAACGCGTTCGCGAACACGCTGATAGGTAATGACGGCGACAACGTGCTGAACGGCGGCGCGGGCGCCGACCGACTCTATGGCTACGCTGGCGACGACAGCTACATCGTCGACGACGCCAGTGACCGCGTGTTCGAGACGGATGGCGGCGGCACCGACATGGTCAGGACCAGTGTGAGCCACACGCTGTCGGCCGGTCAGGAGATCGAGACGCTGAGAACCATGAGCGACACCGGTCTGGACGCCATCAGGCTCGGCGGCAACGCGTTCGCTAACACACTGATAGGCAATGCCGGTGCCAACGTTCTCAACGGCGGCGCGGGCGCCGACCGACTCTATGGCTACGCTGGCGACGACAGCTACATCGTCGACGACGCCAGTGACCGCGTGTTCGAGACGGATGGCGGCGGCACCGACATGGTCAGGACCAGTGTGAGCTTCACGCTGTCGGCCGGTCAGGAGATCGAGACGCTGAGAACCATGAGCGACACCGGCATGGACGCCATCGGGCTCATCGGCAACGCGTTCGCTAACACACTGATAGGCAATGCCGGTGCCAACGTTCTCAACGGCGGCGCGGGCGCCGACCTGCTCTACGGCAAGGGCGGCAGCGATACGTTCGCATTCTCGTCGAACCTCGGCTCTGTCAATGTCGACAGCCTTACCGACTTCTCAGTACCGGAGGACACGATCCAACTGGCCCGGGCCGTTTTCCGCGCTCTTGCCACGGGGCAGCTTGCGGAGACTGCGTTCAAGGATCTCGGCAATGCCGGTGCCGTGGTGGATGCGAGCGATCGCATTCTCTACAACCACAAGAACGGTGCGCTCTCCTACGATGCCGACGGCAACGGGACGGCTAGCACTGCCGTCCAGTTTGCCGTCATCGGCACGAAGGAAACGCTGACTCACCTCGACTTCCTGGTGGCGTAAGCTTCGCAATGCGCTCTGGCCGATCAATCCTGCTCGGCCAGAGCCGAGCATGCCGTATGGGCCTTCGCCTTCACGCGATCCGGCGGCTTTCTGCCCCTTCACCACGTCAACCGCTATTGCATTGACTCAGACGGATGGTTCAGGGGCTCGGTTGCGGGCATCGAAGTTGGCGGCGGCGGGCTTTATCCAGACGAAGGGGCGGGCGCTGCGGTTGTGCTCGGCGATATAGCGTTTGATGGCCACCTGCAGATCAACGACGCCACTGAACGTACCCCACTGGAGGCGGCGGCGTGTGAGCGTGGAGAAGAAGCCCTCGACCGCATTGAGCCATGAGGCCGAGGTTGGGTTGGAGGGACACGTTCATCGCGCGTGGCGGGTGTAGTCATGCGTCTGAGCGATAGGATGGCCGGGACCGATGGGACGGGTTCGCTCCAGAGTCTGGATCTGGGACTCCTCATCCTGAGCCTGTCGAAGGATCGTCGATGGACAGCACGACGGCGTGGGCGGGCGGATTTGGTGTTGTGACTGACCACATCCTCCACATTCTCGGCGAGGCCGGGTCGTGCGAGCGCTTGAAGGTACGCACCCGATGCGGTTGCAGACGGTGCTCCTGCAAGACCCGCTGCACGAAGCGGAGAGATCCTGGTCTACGCAGCGACGGCGCGGCCGGTCCAGTGGATGACCTCATCCGGCGGCACCGAGCAGGTCAGTGCCAGAGCTCCCGCCACCGTTCCTGTGAAATGCGGCGGGGTGTCGGGCAGACAGGTCTTGTCGGGTAGCAGACCCTCGACGCCTTCTTTGTCAAAGCGCTTTTGCTAGAGCCCTCCCGCAAGCCAACTGTTACCTGCCTCTCGAGCCACCTCTCCACGTTCAAGCGCTCGGTCGACCGCAGGATGCTGAGAGCGCGAACGATGCGCTTGAATGGCCGGGATTGGTCACCGGCAATCGCAGCCAGTTGTGACGTCGGTGGCTCATCGAAAGGTATCCAAACGGACTGAGCCATCACCCAGCTTCGCAGGCGTCAATCCCATCGTGAATCCTCTTGCCGCGTCAGGGCACTTAGGCCGCGAGCGCAGTCAGCAGGATCAGATCCTTGACGATAGGAGGTCTGCCTCAGACACTGACTTGAAGCACAGGGGCAGCACGATAAGAGTTAGTCCGATACCGAGTGGGGCTGCCATAACGATGGCCTCTCGAATGAGTGGCGGGCCTAAGTTGACCTGATCGAGGATGCGAGTGCCGGTCGCGGCAACGACTCCCAACGTGACGAGCGCAGAGACACCCAGGACGATCTGTGAAATCAAGCCCGCGACGAAGACTACATTGGGTGCGAATTCGATCCGGTTGGAGTAACGGAGGCTCCTCACTTAACGACGCGCATTTCTACGGGATGAGCCGATTTTACCTTGGCGGAAGAGTTTAAGCCGTATGACGCTGCGGGTCGTCGCAGTGCGTCATCGTTAGTTATTTGAGATCGGACGTCCGCATTGTGGCTACCTCGTTGAGGCTATGAAATATTCGAATACGAAATGAAAGTGCGTATTTTTAGATAGACTGAAATATACTTTAATTCAATGCTAATTTGACGCAGTATAAGTCTGGAATAAGAATAGCAAATACGGCACTACGTAAATTTAAAACAATAAACCTCGATCTCGCCTTTTCCCTTGAGAGACACCTTGCCGATATGGTTGATCGCGCTGCCGTCATGCACGCGGGCTGAGGCTTCCTCGGAGAGATGAACGGAACATCCGTCGCCGAGCGAACACAGACGAGCGGCCACGTTCACCGTGTCGCCCCAGAGATCGAAGGTGAACTTCGACCGCCCGACGATGCCGCCAACGACGGCGCCGATGTGAATGCCAGCCCGGATTCGCCATCCGGTGGAGCCATCACCAGCGATGGACACCATGTCCTGCGCGCAGCGGATCGCCGCGGTCACCGGATCGGTATGGGGCGATAACAAATTGGCGGTTGCCATGAAGGCGTCGCCGATCGTCTTGATTTTCTCCATGCCGTGCTTGTGCGCCACGACCTCGAACGCTTCGGCCAGACGCTGAACTTCGGCCACGACGTCTTCGGGGCCTTTGCTGTGGCACCACGCCGTGAAGCCGACGAGATCGATGAAGAGCACTGCGACATCGTAAAAGAGCCGCGGCTTGACCTGGCCGGTGCTCATCAGCTCGCTCACCGCCGCGACGGGCAGGATCGCGTGCAGCAGGTCGTCTGCGCGCTTCTGCTGGAGCTTGATGGTTTCCAGATGGGCCACTTCCCGGTCGTGCAGCCGCTTCCTGTCGAGGCAGGCACGGATCCGCGCTTCGAGCAGTACCGGCTCGAAGGGCTTGGGAAGGTAATCTTCGGCCCCCATCTCGATACAGCGCACGACGCTGCTGATCTCTGTCAGCGCCGAGATCATGACCACCGGGGTATGACGGAGCCGGTCGTTCGACTTTATGCTGCCCAATACGGCGTAGCCGTCCAGTATTGGCATCATCACGTCGAGCAGGACCAGATCGAACGGCTCGGTATTCAGGAGATCGAGCGCAGCGCGTCCGTTGGCGGCCCGAACGCTCTCGTGTCCGAGAAGCTCGAGCTCCTGCTCCAGCAGATCGAGGTTTAAGGCTTCATCGTCAACGATGAGGATGCGTGCGGGGTCCACAGGTCTCGTTATCTCCAGGTCGCAGCCGCTTCAGGACCGGCTGCGTTCAATCGAGCCATTGATGCAGCTTGGCGAAAAGCAGGTCTTCATCGACAGGCTTCGTCATGAAATCGTCGCACCCCGCCATCTTGGCCTTTTCCTCGTCGCCGCTCATCGCGTTGGCCGTGATCGCGATGACGGGAATGTTTCCCGTCGCCGGGTTGGCCTTGATCCGCTGCGTCGCCTCCCAGCCGTCGATGACGGGCAGGGAAAGATCCATGAGGATGAGATCCGGAATATGGCTCGCGGCCATCGCGACGCCCGCACCCCCATCGACGGCGATCAACAGCGCGTAGTCGTCCTCGAGGAGCTGTGTCAGCAGATCGCGATTGAGAGG
The DNA here is from genome assembly GCF_054817925.1 of Methylobacterium sp. CM6247. Taxonomy (NCBI): domain Bacteria; kingdom Pseudomonadati; phylum Pseudomonadota; class Alphaproteobacteria; order Hyphomicrobiales; family Methylobacteriaceae; genus Methylobacterium; species Methylobacterium sp. CM6247. The sequence continues at coordinate 610,362 of NZ_JBTXKX010000003.1, read as the reverse complement.
GCCATCTTCGACAATGAGGATGGTCTTCATCGAGCGAAACCTTCGTAGTCTACGAAGAGATAGCCGGGGCGCTGCCCGGTGCTGGCAAGTCCTGTTTTTGTCCGGTTCGATTTTTCGGTGAGGACTCGGCAAATCCTGCGCCGATCCATGGCTCGCTGCCGGCCGATGCCGCGGCGCCCAACCAGGCTGTTCATCGAACGCACTCTCGCTTCCACGGCGCGGATCATTGGGCGATCTCGGCGCCCTGGGTTTCCAGCAAAGGCAATACCCGCCTGACCTCTCGGATGAGTGCGTCACGGTCGAGGCCCTGCTTGTCGATAAGCCCGCGCACGCGTTCCCGAAGCATGCCATGGTCGGCTGCGTTCAAGGATGCCGCCGTCAAGACGACAACGGGGATCGTGCGGGCAACGGGATCGGCCTGCAGGTGATCGAGGAAGGTGAGGCCGTCCATGCCCGGCATCAGGAGATCCAGGAGAATGACGCTCGGGCGCGCCTGCGCGATCCGTTCTAGGCCCGCGACGCCGTCGCGCGCCCATTCGATCGTACAGCGCTCGGTATCCAGCAACTGCCGGACGAGGTCGACCACGTTCGGGTCGTCATCGATCACGAGGATGCGTTCGCTGTCGGGGGCCGCGCGCCCAAGGGCGCCGATCAGTGACTCGCGCTCGAATGGTTTGACGATGTAGTCGCTGGCACCGAGGTGGAAGCCGAGCTCCTTCTGGTCGACGATCGAGATCAGGATTACGGGAATCTCACGCGTCAGAGGGTCGGTCTTGAGCGCATGCAGGACCTGCCACCCATCCGTTCCCGGCATCATGATATCGAGGGTGATGGCGCGCGGCTGAAGCTCCCGTGCCTTCCTCAGGCCGTCCTCGCCATTAGGGGCGCCGATTACGTCGTAGCCCGCGTCGAGCAGATTTTCCTTGAGGAGGTAGACGACGTTCGGGTCGTCATCGATGGCGAGCACGGTCCTGGACGAGGTCCGATTCACGGCTTCGGTCACAGGCGCCCGAGGGCTGGGCGGAGGTTCGACGTTGCCGTCGATACGCCGCGGAAGAGTGAGGGTGAAGGTCGAGCCCTTACCCTCTTGGCTGTCCACGCCCACTTCGCCGCCGAGCATCCGGGCCAGTCGGTGGCTGATGGCGAGGCCGAGCCCGGTTCCACTATGTGTTCGGCTTGCGGAATTATCGACCTGTTGGAACTCCTCGAAGATCAGGGTCAGCGCTCCGCTCGGGATGCCGATGCCCGTATCGATCACCGCGAGTGCGATCCGGTCCCCGACCGCGCGTGCGCGCAGGGTCACCGAACCGGTTTCAGTGAACTTGATGGCGTTGCTGAGAAGGTTGATCAGGATCTGCCTCAGCTTCTCCTGATCGGTGCTGATCGTCTCCGGCAGGCCCTCAAGATCTTTGACGAGTCGCACGTGCTCGCTTTTGACCAGGGGCTCGACCGTACGGAGGCAGAGGTCGAGGGTGGATTCGAGCGAGAATTCCGATGTCTTCACTTCCATCCGGCCCGCTTCGACCTTGGCGAGATCGAGGATGGTGTTGATCAGCGAGAGCAGATGCTCGGAACTAATCAGTATCTTTTCCAAGTTCTCGAACTGCTTGATGGGCAGCACGTCCTTGGCGCGACGCATGATGAGCCGCGTGAAGCCGATGATGGCGTTGAGCGGCGTCCGCAATTCGTGGCTCATGTTGGCCAGGAAGCTGCTCTTGGATCTGCTGGCGTTTTCCGCCGCGTCCTTGGCCTCCCGCAGGTTCTCCTCGGCACGTTTGCGCTCGATCACCCGGCCGAGCTGCGCGCCGATATTGGCCATGACGTTGAGGAGCGCCCGGTTCGGTGCTTGCGCGTCAGCCGCAAAGAACTCGAGCACCGCGACGACCTCACGACCGATCGTGACGGGGAACTCGAAAGCCGCCCGGAACCCCTCCGCAGCGGCGGCACCGGCATGGGAATGGTCGGATTCCGCATCGAGATCGAGGACCCACATCGCTTCGCCGGATGCCAACACGCGTCCCGGCAGCCCTATGCCGACAGGAAGCGGCGTCTCCGAAGTGACGGCCTGGAAGCGCGCAAAGCGCTCCGGCGTATCGCAATGCCAGATGCCGGACGACACCAGGGTTTCGCTGCCGTCATTGGCAAGCATGTAGGCGTGCCCGAGCGGCCATCCGGTATGTGCCGAGATCCGACCCAGGCAGATCTGCAAGGCATCCTCGACGTTGAGCGCCTCGTTGGCCGCGGCCGCCGTGACCTGCAGGAGCTCGACGAGAGTCGTCTGCTCCCGAAGTGCGAATTCTGCCTCCTTGCGCTCGGTGATGTCGCTCCAGGATTCGACGACCTCGACAGGTTCGCCATGCGGGCCGCTGATCAGGCGCTGCTCGTCCCTTACCCAGCGATAGATACCGTCCTTGCGCCGGAACCGGTACTCGACGACGTGGTGGCCATTCGCGAGAAGATGGGGGAACTCGGCCAGAACTCGGTCCCGGTCGTCGGGATGAAGCCGCTCGAGCCAGAAATCGGGGCCCTCGAGATACTCGCTCGGCTCGTAGCCGAGAAGGTCCCGGACATTCTCACTGATGAATGTCGGTGCGTTGCGGCCGCCCACCTCGAAGCTGCAGATCATCGACGGTGAGGCGGTCAGGAGATAGGACAGCCGACCCTGCGTCGTGAGGAGAGCCTGCTCGGTGCGCTTGATCTCGGTGACGTCCGTGTAGACGGCCACTGTCCCGCCATCCCGAGTCCTGCGCTCATTGATCTGGACCCAACGACCATCGACCCGCTGCTGAAGGATCGGCCCGCGCGGATCGCGATAAAGAGCGAGTCGGTTTTCGAGCCACGTATCGGCGGAGGAGCCATCGTTCCGCGCGATGCAATTTTCCGCGGAGGCGCGGGCAATCACGGAGAACGGTGCCCCCGGGACGATCACGCTCTCCAGCCCCGGATGAAACTGGCGAAAACGATCGTTACAGAGGAGGAGGCGGTCTTCGGCATCGAAGAGCGCGAAGCCGTCCGAACTGCTTTCGATCGCCTCGATCAGGCGCTGCTCCCCACCATCATTGGAGGGCACTGCCGTTGTGTAGGCTACCATGTCGTGCCCCGGCTCATCGAATTTCGGACGAATAGACCTGCTCTTATCATCTTATGTAATTCAAGCTCGTCGTTGCGAATAATAGATAATAATAGCACATCTATAAATTTATAAGTAATAGACTTTGACTGTTGCGAATATTAAAATTTATAAGTGAACCTTGTGGATGCCGTTCGATTTGCTCGCAGACATTACTGCATGCTTGGGCATCTGGATAGCTGGTAGATATCAAGGAGCGGTGTATGCCGGACCGGTGTTTCCAAGTATGCGCCACAGCGTCTGATCAGGATTCAGGATGAAACGTCGAAGAACGATGGAGTCATGATCGGTCTGCCGGGTGGTAAAATTATCACGCCTATGTCGGTTTGCTGGTGTTCGGTGACGTGCCAGTCACACATATGCGGGTTATTTCTAACATCCGAATTTCGATTTGCCCGTCGTTGCTCCCATGCAACAACCTCTCGATTGGCACTATCCAAAATACGTGTCAGGTCAGCCTAAATCTTTAACCGTCTCGGTAGTATGTGATCACTCCAGTGATTGCGAGAACGATAATGATTTCCCCCGTATTTATCGGGTTCATTTAGAATGTATTCGATGAATTTCTATGATTACGGCCTGCGGTTGTCGCCTCGTGATAGCGTTGAGATAAGCTCGCGTCTGCTTGGGCGAATCTCGAGCTACGGAAGCCGCCCCGATGAGAGCCGCTGACTTATCATCGGCTTCGGGCAAGGCGCCGGTCGAGAGGCGCTCGGCATTGGCGCGTATCGCGCGCATCGTTGCCGGTGCCTCCGTCGCTACGATGGTGCTGCTGATCGATTTCGTCAGCTTCTCCCAACTCATTTTTGCGGGTCCACTCGCTGAAAGCCGAATTGCCGGCATGTCGGGCATGCTGGCGGCCTATGTGCTGGGGAGCCTCGTCTTCATCGCGCTCCGGCGGAATGCGGTGGTGTCGCTTTCCTTCATCGGTGGAGCTGCGATCGTTCAGGCCGCGATCGCCGCCGCGGTCGCCGATGGGCTGCGCAAAGCCGGCATCACCGATCCGGACACGCTCGGGCAAACCGTCCTGGTCGCGTGCGGCATCTCCACTTTCGCCACCGGTCTCGTCTTCGTGCTGCTCGGTACCCTGCGGGCCTCGCTGCTCGCGCAGCTTCTGCCCTATCCGGTACTGACCGGGTTCTTGGGCGGCGTGGGGCTTCTTTTCGTACGCAGCGGGCTGCAGGTCGGCGCGCAGTTCGACGACGCTGCCGCTGCCATGCTGAAGACGTTCGGGTCGGCGTCTCCCGACCTGAGCCAGATCGATGCGGGTGCGCTTGGGCGCATTGCCCTGACGCTCGGCATTGGGTTTTGCGCCTTCAAGCTGCCTCGGCGCATTCGCCATTGGGCGACCTACCCGTCGGTCATTCTAGCCAGCCTCGTCATCGTTCATCTCGGCCTGGCCGTGTACGGAATCGACGCCCACGCTGCGCAACTGGCGGGATGGCTCATCGATCCGATGCCGGCGGGATCCCTGCTGCGCGTCCCGGCCGTGAGCAACTTCTTCGCCCTCGACCTTGGCCTGCTCCTGCCGATCCTTCCAAAGATCGCCACCGAGATCGTGGTCGCGGTGATCATCCAGATCCTGTACGTCATGAGCGTCGAGCTCGAGATGCGGCGCGAACTCAACATCGACAAGTTGTTCGTGGCGGCGGGCTCGGCCAACCTGGTCGGAAGCCTATTCGGCGGACCTACCGTGGGCTTTGGCCGAACTTCGACATTGCTGCTGCATAATATCGGCGGTGGCCACTGGCTTGGCTGGTGGCTCACCCTGACGGTGATCGCCGCGCTCCTCGTACTCGGTGGGAGCTCCCTTGCGCTGTTGCCGCGTCCGCTCGCGGGTGGGGCTCTCATTGCCATCGGGCTCGGCCTGCTGGCGAGCTTGGCGCTCGCCTGCCGGAACTTTTCAAAATGGGAAACAGGCGTCGCGCTCGGCGTATGCGCGGCGACCGCCTTCTTTGGCGCCACGGCGGGCCTTGTGCTTGGCCTCGCGCTGGCGATCCTGATCTTCGCGCTCCAGTACGCGCAGATCCCGGCGATCCGTCGTGCGTTCTCCGGAGCTGAGCGTCGAAGCAGTATCATTCGCGCGCCCCACATCACCGATCTGCTGCGTGCATCAGGGGAGCGGACGCGGATCTACATCCTGCAAGGGTACCTGTTTTTCCTGAACGCGCAGACGATCTTGCGCCAAGCCGCCGCTGACGTTGAAGCGACTCCCGATTTCCGTTTCCTGATTCTGGATTTCCGTGAATGTGTCGGACTGGACAGTTCCGCGCTGCTTGTCTTCCGCAAGATCGGGCAGTTCGCCGAGCAGGCGCGCTTCGACGTTCTGCTGGTCAATCTCGGCCCAATCGCTCATCAACAGATCGAACGTGACGGACTTCTCGTAGAGCCGCGAATACGGATCTTTCGCACCCGCGATGCGGCCATGCGGGCAGCGGAGACGGCTCTCTTGTCAGATGCCGGGACCAGCGACGAAGGTGAGGCGACATCGTTTGCTCAGCACCTTGCCGATAGGCTCGGCTGCACGGTCGGGGCTGGCGAACTGGAACCGTATCTTAGTCTCCGCACCCTGGCGGCCGGCGAGGCGCTGATGCGTCAGGGTGAGCCCGCTGACGCTTTTTACTTCCTCGAACACGGCCTCATTTCCATCCGCCTGGAGATGCCCGGCCGCTCCAACCATCGTTTGCGCACGACCACAGCCGGCACTGTCATCGGCGAAATCGGCTTGGCCCAGGGGGGGCGGCGCACCGCCACGGCGATCGCCGAAAGCCCCTGCCGCACCGTCGGCATTGATCGGGCCGCTCTGGCCCGCATGGAGCGTGAACGCCCCGACCTGGCGCTGTACGTTCAACGTTTTCTCATTCTGGAACTGGCCGACAAGATCGTCGACACCAATCGGCTCCTTGAAGCGGAGCTCTCTTGAGTCAGTCACGGGTTCTCATGAGACTTAACCCTGTCATGATCCTGCGGCCCCAAACAGGTTCGCGCCGTGCGCAGGTCTTTCCGGCACCTTTTGCCTGGAAAGAAGGGAAGAGTTGACAACCGCTCCACGAACGAAGGGATCGCGTCCGTCAAGCCGCTCGCTCGGACACGCACCCGCTGGGTGCCGCTATTTCCAACGCAGCTTCGGGAGACGTCGAAGGGACAAGATCGTCGGTGAGCGTCGAGGTTCGAGTAATTCGAGGTGTCCCGGCGGGCCGAGAAGTAAGCGGTGCTCTGACATGGCCGCGTCATCGGCCTCGATGTCACGAACCGTGACGGCGACCCGAACCGGCGCGCGCGCCCCCTCCTCGATGACCTCGCGTCCTGCCAGTATCCAGAGTACGGCAAACGCGATCAGGGAGAGCAGACCTATGAGGGTCGCGTTCCAGTTCGGCACTTCCTGCACCATCAGCACAACGAGGCCACCAACGGCGATTGCCGAAGCATATCCTCTGGTTGCGTGCGGATTCCTCGCCATGATTGATGATCGCCGAAAGAAATCGCTTTCTCGTGAAGCAATTTCATCAATTTGTTGCTGTCGCGAGCTGAATCAACAGCTTGAGTGCGGATGCCGAAAACGCACGCTGTCAAGTCCGTCATGATCGGAATGCCATGTCGATGGATATGGTGCATGCCGAGCGGATCGTCCGCCGTCGCCACCGAGCCGATTGTACACAGAAGCATCGTCGAGCGCTGTAGGTAGGCGCGAGAGAAGTTGCGCCGGCCGGTCCTCGACTCTTCCAGCCCGGTGCGAAACACCCTGAAGACTTCCAGCCGGATTTCTGCGCTCGCCTCGACACCCCTGTGTTGTGCAGCTTGAACGACTAAGTTTCGCTTCTGAGATCATCGCTGGGGCACTCGAATAGACAGCGGGACCACTCTTGGCGATCTCGCGTATCGTCTTTACTGCGGCTGTAGATGTTCGGCCATGAAATCGACGAACGCACGTAGTCTGGGCGTGATCTGCCGGCTGGCCGGCCACAGGACATGGAACTGATCGGTCCCGGTCAACCACTCGTCCAGGATGGACACGAGACGGCCATCGGCGATCTCGTCGCGGATCGCGAAGGGCGGCAGACAGGCGATGCCCATTCCCTCGCTCGCCAGTTCGATCAGGGGGTCGACCGCTGTCGCGCTCATCCGCTCGGGCAGGACGGGCTTCCCCTGGCCTGAAGCACGCACAAAGGGCCAGGGCCGCAGCTTTCCGGTGTCCGGCGAACGCTGGTGAAGACAGTGATGCTCGTGCAGGTCGTCAGGGGTGAGCGGCACTCCATATTGCGCCAAGTAGTTGGGTGACGCGACGATTTTGAGGCGGAACCGTCCGAGATGGCGGCTCATCAACAAGCTGTCAGAGGGTTGCCCGGTCCGAATGACAGCGTCGAACCCTTCCTCCACGACGTCCACCAGCCGGTCCGTGAAATCCAGGTCGAGTTGAACCTCGGGCCAAGTGCGCATGAAATGAGCCATCACCGGCGTCAGCAACATGCCGACCAGCGGGAGACTCACACGCAACCGGCCCCTCGGGGTTCGATTGGACCGGGCAAGCTCGGCTTCGGCCGCCTCGATCTCCTCGAAGATGCGGTGGCAGCGTTCCAGGAACAGTCGCCCTTCTTCGGTCAGGGTCATGTTGCGCGTGTTGCGATGGAACAGCCGCGCGTCCAGCCGTTGCTCGAGCCGTGCCACCGCCTTGCCGACTGCCGAGGCTGACAGGCCGAGCTTGCGGCCCGCCGCGACGAAGCTGCCGGTTTCAGCCGACTGCACGAAGGCATCGAACGCCGTGAGCTTGTCCATGTCGTCGCGGTTAAGCGAATTTCCTTCCGCAGTCACCGGAACGCTGGCCCGTTTTTCCGCAACGGTCCGGTCGCTATCCCCTGGACCTCGCAAAACCAGGGAAGCGAACATGATCCCAGCCTTCACGATTCATCCGATCCCGACCACCTTCATCGTCAACGTAATTCACGTTCACCCTGGCAAGCAGGAAGACGCGTTCCGGCTCATCCAGGATGTCGTTCACTATGTGGCCGAGCGGAAGCCCGGATTTCTATGGAGCAACCTTGCCAGGAGCACCGATGGACTGACCGTCGTGAATATCGAGGCGATATCAGACCCAAAAGATGTCGAGATTTTCTTCTCCGATCCGGTGTTCGTCGGCAAGTTTCAGGCGCTCGAAACTGTTTCGTCCAGCGAGTTCCACACCTACACGGTGGGCGACCTTGTACTTCCGAGGGCTTCGGCATGACGGCGCGAGCCGATCGGCTGCCGATGGCCGGGCTATGTGCTCTGGCGGTCGCTGGCTTCGTCACGATCCTGACCGAGGCCCTGCCGGCCGGACTTCTTCCGCAGATCGGGGGATCGCTGGGGGTGAGCGAGGCCATGGCCGGCCAATGGATCAGTGTCTACGCCTTGGGATCGCTCCTCGCTGCGATCCCTTTGACCGCGGCGACGCGAAGCTGGCGCCGACGACCGCTTCTGCTCGGCTCCATCGTCGGGTTCATGATCGCCAACCTGATAACGGCCCTGACCGGGAGTTTCGCCGTCGCGATGGCGGCGCGTTTTGTCGGCGGGGTATCGGCCGGCCTGCTATGGGCGCTCCTCGCTGGCTATGCGGTTCGCATGGCACCGCCCCGTCTCGCGGGGCGAGCCATGGCCGTGGCGATGGCAGGAACGCCCGTGGCGCTTTCTATCGGGGTACCGGCCGGTACGTTTCTGGGCATGCTCGCCGGCTGGCGGCTCACCTTCGGCCTGCTCAGCCTCATCGCGCTGCTACTGGTTGGCTGGATCATCGCGAAAGTTCCGGATTTCCCTGGCGAACCTGAAACGCAACGCCCATCGCTGACTCAAGTCTTTGCAGTGCCGGGCGTGCGGCCGATACTGGCGGTGACGCTCTGCTTCGTGCTGGCCCATAATCTCCTCTACACCTACATCGCGCCCATCCTGGCCGACTACCGCATGCCCGACCGGATCGACGATGTTCTACTAGTCTTCGGGGGTTCCGCACTCGTCAGTATCGGACTGACGGGCGTGCTGATCGACAGATGGCTGCGGGCTTTGCTTTTCGCCGCGATCGGATTGTTTATCGTCGCGGCCTTCACGCTTGCCGTTACGAGTGGAGCGTCCCTCGCGATCTATGGCGCCGTATTGATCTGGGGTCTGGCATTCGGCGGGTCGGCGACGGTTCTTCAGACCGCATCGGCACGCACGGCAGGCCCAGCGGCCGATGTGGCGCAGGCGATGATCGTCACGGCTTGGAATATCGCCATTTTCGGCGGAGCCGTCCTGGGCGGGATCATCCTCGAAACCGCCGGACCGAGCCGCTTGTCGTGGGCTGGAATCGCCCTGCTGGCCGGAGCCGTCGCAGCGGCATCGTGCATGATGACTAAGCTGGAGCCGAACACATGACGGCGCCATCTTGGTCGTTGGGTGTGCCCCTCTCAATTACGAAGGATCGTCGTGACTTTGCTGTTCAGCGTTCGTCGGCACGGCGAGAATGCCCAGCACGACCACGTGCATGTCCTCGACATGGCCGGACGAACCTTCTTGGATGACACCGTCGACGTCTCGATGGACGCGATCGTCAGACGGGACGATGTCGATAACGCAAGCCTGTATCGCCCACCGGTTAGATTTCTGAAGGAAACGCCAACGTCATCGGTGCCGGCAAGTTCTTATGAATAAGATTAGCCGTCACAGTTATGAGCGGCGGAGGAGCCGGTTTTTCCGGCCTTCTCGATCACTCGGATTCGGTGATTGCGGATGTGATGAATTCCATCCTGCTTCGGTGGTGATACTGGGGGGCGGATTGGCAAGTGGTATTACCTGCGGCCCATTCGACGGGAACCAATATTGAGGCTCGGAATTATTCCTCCCGACACCGATCTTGGAGGGACGCCCCATGAAGTTTACTGCGATCGCCGGCGCGGCAATGGTTCTTGCTTTCACGGCCGGGACTACTCTGGCTGCACCATGCAATACCGGTTCAACCACCGATAAGAGCTCCAAGTCCGACACCGGCAGCAAGAACCTCGCTGGTGGCGAGCAGCCTGCATCCCCAGGCACCGTCGGCGCGATGAACAATGTCGGTGCCAACCAGGGCCTTGGCGATAAGCCGGGTGCGGGCGCTTCCGCCACCAAGGGAAATGAGGAGCCCGGCAGCAAGAATCTCGCAGGTGGCCAGCAGCCTGCCGCCCCGGGCACCGTTGGCGCAATGAACAATGCCGGCGAGAATCAGGCCGTCGGCAAGAAGGGCGACGATTGCTGATCGTCCATCCGCGATAATACCGACATCAGACCCGCCCGGTTCGCGCCGTGGCGGGTTTTTTTGATTGTCACGTGGTGAAGCCTGATCGTGGCTCAACCCGTCTGTATCACGCCCGGCAATGCCACGGGGTCGCAAGTGGCCGGGATCCGGTGCCGGATCAGGTTCGCACGGTCTGCTCAGAGGGGCAGCATCCCGGTCGATGCGTGGACCCGACTGCCACCGAAGATGACCTGCTGCTGCAAAGGGAGGCGGGACAGGCCGTAGATGAGGCGTGATTCGGCGAAGGCGCTGACGGTATCTAGAGCGGCACGATGCTCAGGCGATAGAGTCAGGTCGAGCGCCGCTACGTTGTCCTTCACCTGCGCCGGCCGGCTCACGCCCATCAGGGTCGAGGCCACGCCCGTCCGACCTACGACCCATGCCAGGGCGATCCGTGCCGGGGGCTGCCCGATCTCGCTAGCGATCTGGCGCACCGCGTCCACGATTTCCCAATTGCGTGGCGTGAACAGGCTGTCCCCGAAGGGGTTGGCGCCATCGAGACGTCTGTCTTTGGCCGTCCGCTCCTGCCCAGCCATGGCCGTGTCCGTTGGTAGCCCCGAGCCACGCGGGGAGCCCGCCTCGACGGAAGCACGCTCGTACTTGCCCGTGAGCAGCCCGTAGGCGAGGGGAGACCAGGGCACCATCCCCATGCCGAACTCGGCGCCGAGCGGGATGTGCTCGTCCTCGACCTCCCGGTTCACGAGCGAGTAGAAATACTGCAACCCGATCGGTCCCGGCAGGCCACGCACGGAAGCGAGCGTCGCGAGCTTGGCCGCGTACCAGGCAGGAGTATTCGACAAGCCCCAGTAGCGGATCTTGCCCGACCGAACGAGGCCGGCCATCGTCTCGAGCAGTTCCTCCGCCGGCGTGAGTCCGTCCCAGACGTGCAGCCAGTACAGGTCGACATAATCCGTTCCCAGGCGGCGAAGCGATCCGTCTATTGCGGCGTGGACATGCTTGGCACCGCAGCCACCCGCATGCGGTCCGTTCCCAGCGGCGAAACCCGACTTGGTGGAGAGAACGATTTGGTCGCGCAGGCCCCGCTCGGCGACGAAGCGGCCGAGCATCGTCTCGCTGGCGCCGCTTGCGTAGATGTCGGCTGTGTCGACGAAGTTGCCGCCTTGCGCGACATAGGCATCGAACACTGCGCGGCTGCCGTCTTCGTCGAGGCCCCAGCGTGCCGTGCCGAAGGTCATGGTGCCCAGCGCCAGGGGGCTCACGGCCAGGCCCGAGCGGCCGAGCGTCCGATAATGCGTCAGATCCATTGTTGCACCTCGCTAATCACCGAGATGAGGATAGGGTCGTGGCAACCCGGCGATTAGCTCCGCTGGTCGGCATGGGTTCGTGAGCGGAATGCATCAATGCGGCGCGGCGATCTCGACGATCTGGCGGCCTTCGCGGCCGTGGCGCGCGTCTGCAGCTTCACCCGCGCGGCGGCCGAACTCGGCCTTTCGCCCTCGGCCCTCAGCCACGCGATTCGTGGATTGGAGACGCGTCTCGGTGTTCGCCTTCTCGCACGCACGACGCGGAGCGTCGCCCCGACGCCAGCCGGCGACCGGCTTCTGCGCACGATCAACCCGGCGCTGGAAGAGATCGCTCGGGGACTCGCGGCGCTCGCCGACTGGCGGAGCGAGCCTTCGGGTACCATCCGGCTCACCACGTTTTCATACGCCGCCCGCACGATCCTCGAACCGTCGCTTCCCCAATTCCTCCTCGACCATCCGGCGATCTCCGTCGAGGTTCTCGTCGACGACCGTCTCGCCGATCTGGTCGCTGCCGGCTTCGACGCAGGGATACGCTTCTGCGAAGCCGTGGAAGGCGACATGGTGGCGGTGCGCGTCGGCCCCGATCTCCGCACGGTGGTCGTCGGCACGCCGGATTACTTCGCACGCCATCCTCGGCCCGAGACCCCGGCCGATCTGGAGCACCACAATTGCGTCAGCTACCGTCTGATCGGCGGTGGCGGTCTCCTGCCATGGGAGTTCGCTCTGGACCGACGCGACATACGCGTGCGCGCAGGCGGCCAGTTCATCGTCAATGATGGCGCGCTGGCAGCCTCCGCGATACGTGCGGGCGCGGGCCTCGGCTACATGCTGGAGACGGATGTCGTAGAGGATGTGGCGGCCGGCCGGTTGATCCAGGTGCTGGACGATTGGTGCCCGCCATTTCCAGGCTGTCATCTCTACTTTCCCAACCGCCAGATCTCGCCCGCGCTTCGGGCATTGGTCGATACGTTGCGGTGGAAGAATTCCGAACCACGCGATCCTGCGGAATGAGGGCGGTGCTGCCACGTCGCAGCGCCGGCTGGGGTCGGCTACGCGTTCTGCGCGGACAGCACATGAGCGACGATCGCGTTGGCGTGACCGTGACCCATTCCGTGTTCTTCCTTCAGCATCGACACCAGTTCCATGTGCTTGGCGGGAAGTCGGTCTCTCACCAATCGTTTCCAGTCACCGATCGGGCGTCCGTACTTCTTCTCGATGGATGGAAAGTAAGATGCAGGTCCCTTGGCGGCCTCGGTAGACATGTGAGCGTTTTTCCCATGCATTGACCGGCATCAGCTTCGCCAAAAATCGCCTTCATCGCAACCTCTTCGCATGAGTCGGCGCGGCGGCCGGACCGCAAATGCCGGTACGGATTGCCCGGAGCCCGTCGGATTCAGTGCCGGGCGTCAGACGGGGACGCCATGCACTGGTCCTGCCACGGGACCACCCTCGACATCCAAGACGGCACGAATCCTCATGCGATCCTTATAAGATCGTCCTCGCGTCCCTCTCGAACCCTAATGCGGTTCCGAGCCACATCGGAGGGCGAGCGCGACCGGTCACGGCACCGGCGCGCCGAACCGAAACGGACGCTCCATGCTCGATCTCACCTTCATTGCCCTGGGCCTCGGCTTCTTCGGCCTGGCCGCCGGCTACGCCGGCCTCTGCGAACGCCTCTGAGGCCCCCGCCATGACCCTCGACCTGATGCTGGGCGCCCTCGTGACCCTTGGGCTGCTCGGATACCTCACCTATGCCCTCGTCCGCCCCGAGCGGTTCTGAAGGAATTCCCCGATGAGTCTCAACGGCTGGTTCCAGATCGCGCTGTTCTGCGCGGTCGTCGTCGCGCTCGCCCGTCCGCTTGGCGGCTACATGTCCCGTGTCTTCACGGGCGAGCGTACGCTCCTCTCGCCCGTGCTCTCACCCGTCGAGCGCGGACTCTACCGCATCGCCGGCATCAATGCCGAGCAGGAGCAACACTGGCTGGCCTACGCGCTGGCGATGCTCGCATTTCACGTCCTCGGCTTCCTGTCGCTCTACGCGCTGCTGCGCGTCCAGGCGCTGCTGCCGTTCAACCCGGACGGACAAGCCGGCGTCGCGCCGGACCTCGCCTTCAACACCGCGACGAGCTTCGTCACCAACACCAACTGGCAATCCTATGGTGGCGAGACGACGCTGTCGTACCTCACGCAGATGCTGGGCCTGACGCACCAGAACTTCCTTTCGGCCGCCACCGGTATCGCGCTCGCCGTCGCGCTCGTGCGTGGCTTTTCACGGGCCTCGGCGAAAACCGTGGGCTCGTTCTGGGTCGATTTGACCCGCACGACCCTCTACCTGCTGCTCCCGCTCTGCATGGTGCTGACGCTGTTCTACGTCTGGCAGGGCATTCCGCAGACGCTTTCCGGCGCCGTCGAGGCGACCACTCTGGAAGGCGCGAAGCAGACCCTCGCGGTCGGCCCCGTGGCGAGCCAGGTCGCCATCAAGATGCTGGGCACCAATGGCGGCGGTTTCTTCAACGCCAACGCCGCGCATCCTTTCGAGAACCCCACCGCGCTCTCGAACTTCGTTCAGATGGTCTCGATCTTCGCCCTCGGTGCGGCGATGACCAACGTGTTCGGGCGAATGGTCGGCGACGAGCGCCAGGGTTGGGCCATCCTCGCCGCCATGGGCGTGCTGTTCCTGGCTGGCACCGCCATCGTCTACTGGGCCGAAAGCGTGGGCAGCCCCGTCCTCAACGGCCTCGGCCTCACCGGGGGCAACATGGAAGGCAAGGAGGTCCGCTTCGGGATTCTCGGCTCTTCACTATTCGCCGCCATCACTACGGCGGCCTCCTGTGGCGCGGTCAATGCGATGCATGACAGCTTCACGGCGCTCGGCGGCATGATCCCACTGATCAACATGGAACTCGGCGAGATCATCGTCGGCGGCGTCGGCGCGGGTCTCTACGGCATCCTGGTCTTCGTCATCGTGACGATCTTCGTGGCCGGTCTCATGGTGGGCCGTACGCCGGAATATCTCGGCAAGAAGATCGAGGGCCGCGAGGTCAAGATGGCGATGCTCGCCATCCTGTGCCTGCCCCTGATGATGCTGGGCTTCACGGCGCTGGCCACCGTCGTCGCGGCCGGCCTCGCGGGGCCTGCCAATGCCGGACCGCACGGCTTTTCGGAGATCCTCTACGCCTTCACCTCGGCGGCGGCCAATAACGGCTCCGCTTTCGGTGGGCTCACGGCCAACACGACCTTCTACAACACCACCCTCGGCCTCGGCATGCTGTTCGGTCGCTTCTTCGTCATCATCCCGGCGCTGGCCATCGCGGGATCGCTGGCAGCCAAGAAGACCGTGCCGGCCTCGGCCGGGACCTTCCCGACCCATGGCGGCCTGTTCGTCGGACTGCTGGTGGGAGTGATCCTCATCGTCGGTGGACTGACCTTCTTCCCGGCGCTCGCCCTCGGACCAGTGGTGGAGCACCTCGCCGGCGGCCTCGGGCAGACATTTCCGGCGGGGGGCTGAGATGCGTCGCCTGTCGCTTCCCCACTCCGCGCCGAAACGATCCGTCGTCCGCCGGGCGCTCGCCCTGCACCGACCCCGTCCCCCGACCTGGAGCCGGGTTCAACGAGACCGCCACGACCTCCGCATTTCGGATGTGATCCTCGGCATGCTCGGCCTGATCCTCCTCGGCGCCCTCTGCATCATGGCAGGAGCCGACCTGCTGACCCGCGCGCTGGCACCCTGAGCTCCGCTCGACGGCGCCGCCCCCAAATGCCTCCCTATCGGACACCCGCAATGGCCCGCCCAAACTCCTCCAGCCTGTTCAGCGCCTCCCTCGTCGGGCCGGCACTCCTTGGCGCCCTGACCAAGCTCGATCCCCGCAGGATGATCCGCAACCCGGTCATGTTCGTGGTCGAGGTCGTGGCTGCCCTGACCACGATCCTCTTCGCTCGCGACGTTCTCACCAGCGGGGCCAACCTCGCCTTTTCCGGTCAGATCATCCTGTGGCTCTGGTTCACCCTGATCTTCGCCAATTTCGCCGAAGCCCTCGCGGAGGGGCGTGGTAAAGCGCAGGCGGACATCCTGCGCCGCACCCGGACCGAGATGACGGCCAAGCGCCTCACCGGCTCCGGCCGCGAGATCGAGACCGTTCCGGGCACGTCCCTCAAGGTCGGTGATGTGGTGCTGGTGGAGGCGGGGGATCTGATCCCATCCGACGGCGAGGTCATAGCCGGCGTCGCCTCCGTCAACGAGGCCGCCATCACCGGTGAATCCGCCCCGGTCATCCGCGAATCCGGCGGCGACCGCTCGGCTGTCACCGGCGGCACTCAGGTGCTTTCCGACGAGATCCGCGTGCGCATCACCGCCGCCGCCGGCTCGACCTTCGTCGACCGCATGATCGCCCTGGTGGAGGGCGCTTCGCGACAGAAGACGCCCAACGAGATCGCGCTCAACATCCTGCTCGCCGGCCTGACCCTCATCTTCCTGTTCGCGGTGGCGAGCATCCCGAGTTTCGCGAGCTATGCCGGCGGCGCGATCCCGGTCATCGTCCTCGTCGCGCTGTTCGTCACGCTGATCCCGACGACGATCGGCGCGCTCCTCTCGGCCATCGGCATCGCCGGGATGGACCGGCTGGTCCGGTTCAACGTCCTCGCCATGTCTGGCCGCGCCGTGGAGGCGGCCGGTGACGTCGATACCCTGCTCCTCGACAAGACCGGGACCATCACTCTCGGCAACCGGCAAGCCACCGAGTTCCGACCCGTGCGCGGTGTTTCCGAACAGGATCTGGCCGACGCCGCCCAGTTGGCGTCCCTGGCCGATGAAACTCCCGAGGGTCGTTCCATCGTGGTGCTGGCCAAGGACAAGTACGGCATCCGCGCCCGCGACATGGGAAGCCTGAACGCCACCTTCGTGCCCTTCACCGCCCAAACGCGAATGAGCGGCGTCGATGTCGACGGTTCCTCGATCCGCAAGGGCGCGGTGGAGTCGATCATCGCCTCGGTGAGCCCTCAGCCCGTGGCCGCGCGCGGATCGAACACCGCCCTGGCCTACGCCCCCGGACCCGCCACCGACATCGTGCGTGAGATCCAGGCCATTGCCGACGACGTCGCGAAGGCCGGCGGGACACCGCTCGCTGTGGCACGCGACGGGCAACTGCTCGGCGTCGTCTACCTGAAGGACATCGTGAAGGGCGGCATCCGCGAGCGCTTCGCCGAGTTGCGCCAGATGGGCATCCGAACGGTGATGATCACCGGCGACAACCCGATGACGGCGGCGGCCATCGCGGCCGAGGCCGGCGTGGACGACTTCTTGGCCCAGGCCACGCCAGAGGACAAGCTGGCCCTGATCCGCAAGGAACAGTCCCAGGGCAAGCTCGTGGCCATGTGCGGCGACGGCACCAACGACGCCCCGGCGCTTGCCCAGGCCGATGTCGGCGTGGCCATGAATACCGGCACGGTGGCGGCCCGCGAAGCCGGCAACATGGTCGACCTCGATTCCGATCCGACCAAGCTCATCGAGATCGTCGGCATCGGCAAGCAACTGCTGATGACGCGGGGCGCGCTGACCACGTTCTCCATCGCCAACGACGTCGCCAAGTACTTCGCCATCATCCCGGCGATGTTCCTCGTGCTCTACCCGCAGCTTGGGGCGCTCAACATCATGCGGCTGGCCTCGCCCGAGAGCGCGATCCTGTCGGCGATCATCTTCAATGCGCTCATCATCGTCGTGCTGATCCCGCTGGCGCTGCGCGGTGTGTCCTACCGCGCGGTCGGAGCCGGCGCGCTTCTGCGGCGCAACCTCCTGATCTACGGCCTCGGCGGTATCCTGGTGCCGTTCATCGGCATCAAGGCCATCGATCTCGCCATCACCGCGCTTCACCTCGTCTGATCTCCCCGCACCTCGTCCGAGCCGCCAAGCCAACTCACGACAGGCATACGTCCATGTTGACCCAGCTTCGCCCCGCTTTCGTCCTGCTGATCGCCCTGACGGCACTTACGGGGCTCGCCTATCCCTTCGCGATGACCGGCCTCGCGGGGGCGATCTTCCCGGCGAAAGCCGCCGGGAGCCTGATCGAGCGCGACGGCAGGATCGTCGGCTCCAGCCTGATCGGACAGTCTTTCACCGGTGCGGGGTATTTTCACGGTCGGCCCTCGGCGACGAGCGCCGCCGACCCGGCCGATTCCACCAAGACTGTTCCGTCGCCCTACAATGCCGCGAATTCCTCGGGCTCGAACCTCGGTCCGACGAGCGCCGTCCTGGCGGAACGGGTCAAGGGTGACCTCGACGCTCTGAAGGCCGGGAATCCCGGCCAGCCGGTACCCGTCGATCTCGTCACTGCGAGCAGTTCGGGCCTCGATCCGGACATCTCGCCGGACGCGGCCCAGTTCCAGGTTCCCCGCGTCGCCAGGGAGCGCGGCCTGTCGGAGGACAGGGTGCGCTCCCTCGTGGAGGCTCAGATCCAGGGCCGGCTCGTCGGCATCCTCGGCGAGCCGCGCGTGAACGTCCTTGCCCTCAACCTCGCCCTGGACGATCTGAAGCCAAGATAATCTTGCCGCGTCATTCTTTCCGCATGTCGGGCCGCCCATGCCGATGCCTCATCGCGATCCGGACCGTCCCTCGCCCGACGCGCTGCTCGAGGCCGTCCGCCGGGAAGAGGGACATCGCGGCCGTCTCAAGGTGTTTCTCGGGGCGGCTCCTGGCGTCGGCAAGACCTACGAGATGCTGACCGTCGGACGTGCTCGGCTCAAGGCCGGGACGGACGTCGTCGTTGGCGTGGTCGAGACACATGGCCGGTCCGAGACCGAGACTCTCGTCGAGGGCTTCGAGGTGATGGCCCGGCATTCCATCGCGTATCACGGCACGATGCTGGATGAGATGGACCTCGACGCCTTGCTCCTGCGTCGGCCCGCCCTGGCCCTCGTGGACGAGCTCGCCCACACCAACGCGCCCGGCTCGCGCCATCCCAAGCGCTACCAGGACGTCGAGGAACTCCTCGACGCCGGCATCGACGTCTACACCACTCTCAACATCCAGCATGTCGAGAGCCTCAACGACGTCGTCGCCCAGATCACCCGCATCCGCGTGCGGGAAACCGTGCCGGACGGTGTCTTGGACCGGGCCGACGACATCGAGGTGGTCGATCTCAGCCCCGACGACCTGATCCAGCGTCTGCGCGACGGCAAAGTCTACGTGAAGGGGAACGCCGAGCGCGCGCTGAAACACTACTTTTCCCGGGGCAATCTCACGGCCCTGCGGGAACTCGCGCTCCGCCGCACCGCCGACCGGGTCGATGACGAACTTCTCAGCCACATGCGGGCCAATGCCATCGCGGGTCCGTGGGGCGCGGGCGAACGGGTCCTCGTCTGTATCAGTGAGGATCCGCGCTCGGCCGGCCTCGTGCGCCACGCCAAACGTCTCGCGGACCGGCTGCACGCGCCCTGGACCGCCATCACGGTCGAGGGCCCTCGAACCCTCTCCCTCGACGAGGCCGCGCGCGACCGCATCGCCGACACCCTGCGCCTCGCCGACCGCCTCGGCGGCGATGCCGTGACGATCCCGGGGGGCCGTCGCGTCGCCGACGACATCCTCGCCTATGCCCGCTCGGCGAACGTCAACCACATCATTCTCGGCAAGGCCGACCGCTCGCCCTTGTTCGAGCTGTTCCACGGCTCAGTGGTGCACGATATCGTCCGGCGCTCCGGCACGATCAGTATCCACGTCATCGCCGGCGAGGCGATCGAGGCGGGTCCGGTTCCGCCGAAGACGGTGGCGACGGCCCCGGCCGTGCGTGCCTTCAGTCCCGGTCACTATGTCCTTGCCCTGAGCGCCACAGCTTTAGGGCTCGGGCTCGCGCTTGTTTTGCAACCCTATCTCGGCGTCGAGAATGCCGACCTCATCCTGCTGACCGCGGTGGTGGCGGTGGCGGTGCGCCTCGGGCTAGGGCCGTCGCTGGCCGCGGTGCTGGCCGCCTCGCTCGCCTACAACTTCTTCTTTCTCCCGCCGGTCTACACACTCACCATCGCCGACCCGACCAACGTCGCCGCGTTCCTGCTCTTTACGGTGGTGGCCGTGGTGGTCTCGAACCTCGCCTCGCAGACCCGCCGGGAGGCCAGGGTCTCGCAAGGGCGTGCCCGTGCAACGGAGCGACTCTACGGTTTCAGCCGCAAGCTCGCCGGCTGCGGAACCCTCGACGACGTGCTCTGGGCCACGTCGGCCCAGATCGCCGCCATGCTCAAGGTCCGCGTCGTGCTCCTGTTGCCCGAGAACGACGTCGTCTCGGTGCGCGCCGGCTTCCCACCCGAGGACAGGCTGGATGCGGCCGATTTCGGCGCGGCGAAATGGGCCTTCGACAACGAAAGGCCGGCGGGACGCGGCGCCGACACCCTGCCGGGCGCCAGGCGGCTCTTCCTGCCGATGCGCACGGGGCGCGGCATCGTCGGCGTGATCGGCCTCGATGCGGATGGCATCGGCCCCCTCCTCACCCCGGAGGAACGACGCCTGTTCGACACCCTGGCCGATATGGCGGCGCTCGCCATCGAGCGCGTCCGCCTCGTGGAGGATCTCGACCGCGCCGAACGCGCCGCCGAGACCGACCGTCTGCGCCAAGCCCTGCTCACCTCGATCTCGCACGATCTGCGCACGCCGCTCGCTTCGGTGCTGGGGGCGGCCACGACCCTGCGCGACCTCGATGGGGCTTTGGCCCACGAGGCCAAGGCCGACCTGCTCACGACCGTCATCGCGGAATCGGAGCGTCTGAACCGCTTCATCGTCAACCTCCTCGACATGACACGGCTCGAGGCGGGGGCGGTCGCCGCCAACCTCACCCTGCAGGATGTCGCCGAGATCGTGGACACGGCCCTGCGTCGCCTCGGGCCCATTCTGGCAGGACACCGTGTCGTGCTGGATCTGCCGGCGGGTTTGCCGGCCCTGCGCCTCGACCCCGTCCTGTTCGAGCAGGTGCTGGTCAACCTCCTCGACAACGCCGCCAAATATGCCCCGGAGGAGTCCACCGTCACCGTCCGGGGCTCGGCCGAGGGTGGGCGGGTCCACCTCGCGGTGCTCGACGAGGGCGACGGCCTGCCTGAGGCCGATGTCGAGCGTGTGTTCGACAAGTTCTATCGCGTCCGCAAAGGCGACAGCGTAAGGGCGGGAACGGGGCTCGGCCTCGCCATCGCACGTGGTTTCGTCGAGGCCATGGGTGGCACAATGACGGCGGGAAACCGCCGTGACCGCCTCGGCGCGATCTTCACCATCGTCCTGCCGGTGCCCGGACACAGCCGGGCGGATCTCGCCGCATGAGCCTGAACATCCTCGTCATCGACGACGAACCGCCGATCCGCAAATTGCTGCGCATGGGGCTCGCGACCCAGGGCTACGCGATCTTCGAGGCGCCGAACGCCCGCATCGCCCTCGACCTCCTGGCCAAGGAGGCGATCGACCTCATCATCCTCGACCTCGGGCTGCCGGACATGCGGGGGCACGACCTCTTGCGCCGCATCCGCGAAGACCATCGCGACCTGCCGGTGGTCGTCCTATCGAGCCGCGACGACGAGCCCGGCAAGGTCGAGGCCCTCGATCTCGGGGCTGACGATTACGTGACGAAGCCCTTCGGCATGGGCGAACTCCTCGCCCGCATCCGCGCGGCCCTGCGCCATCAGCTCGCCGTCCAGGGCGAGCGCGCCCTGTTCGAGGTCGATGGCCTCAGCGTCGATCTCGTGCGCCGCATCGTCCGGGTGCGCGGAGCGGAAGTGAAGCTCACCCCGCGCGAGTACGATTTCCTGCGCGTGCTGATCCAGCATGCCGGCAAGGCGCTCACCCACGCCCAACTCATGAAGGAGGTTTCGACCTCGTCGGACCCGCAATACCTGCGTGTCTACATGCGCCAGCTTCGCCTCAAGCTGGAGGCCGATCCCGAGCGGCCGCGCATCCTCCTCACCGAGACCGGAATCGGCTACCGCCTGCGCGCGCCGGAGGACGATGCCCGGACCTGACATGCCCTGACGCAAGCACCGACGGCTGCATGGGCAATGGGCATGCGTCGCCAACTTCACCCTTCGCCATGCATCGAAATCCGGGGATTCGCGTTCATGGACCGACCTGACAAAGGCGGGCGTGGTGAAGCGCGCGCCTTCATCGAGAGGAACCTTCCCGACCTATGGAGCGCGATTGCGTCGTTATCGGCATCCACGGTCTCGCGAATAAACCACCCGCAGATGAGAAAACGCGATGGTGGAAGGCGGCCATCGACGAGGGCCTCGTTCGCAACGAAGGCATCGCCGATCCCCACTTCGCGTTCGACTTCGTCTACTGGGCCGATCTTCGCTACGACGCGCCGCTGTCCGGGGATGGCAACCGCGAGCCGTACCGGCCTTACGAGGGGACGGGACCTCTACCACGCGGGGAGACCGTGCCGACGCTCACCACCAACGCCATGCTGGCACCGGTCTATGCCGGGATCGACGCCGTCGAGGAGGCGACCGGTGTGACTCTCGTCGACGATGTCATTCTCGAACATCGCTTCGACGACCTCTGGCACTATCACGCTGAACAGGACTTCGCCCGTCGGGTTCGCACGCGGCTGATCGAACGCCTGAAGGCATTCAGCGCCCATCGCATCCTTCTTGTCGCCCATTCGATGGGGTCGGTCATCGCCTACGACGTCTTGCGGATGCTGGAACGGGACGAACCATCATTGAGGATCGACCACCTCGTCACGGCGGCGTCGCCATTGGGCCTGGCGAAGGTGAAGCTCAAATTCGAGGCCGAGCACGACACATTACGCGTGCCGAACAACGTCGCGGCTTGGACAAACCTCGCCGATGGAGAAGACGTCGTCGCCATCATGGGTGATCTGGCGACGGACTACTCACCAAACGAGACCGGCATCCGCATCGACGACCGGAGAGTCATGAATGCGTACCGGCGTCCCGGCGGGGAGCCGAACCACCATAAATCCTACGGCTACCTTCGCACGCCCGAATTTTCAGCCATCGTCTCGAATTTCGTTTCGCGTGAGCAACGGCCCGTCAGGAGCGCGGAATCCATCTGAAAGCAGGGGGGATCGTCGCCGATCCGCCCCCAGGGTGCACTTTCGAAGCCTGGGTCTCTGCTGCAGGCGACGGGCGCCGCTCAGCGGCACGGCTCCGCCGCGGTCTCGCTCCAGCTCCGCAATGGGAAGGCTCGGTCGTAGCCGAGATTGAAGAGGAAGGCGTAGACCACGTAGAAAGCCGCGATCGCGAGATCCATGAAGAAGGCTTGCGCGAGGCCGATCCCGAGATACCAGGCGATCGGCGGCAGCAGGATCATGAGCAGACCTGCCTCGAACAGAACGGCGTGCCCCACCCGCAGGGGGAGGCTCTTTCGCGTGTGACCGGCGAGCCGTTGCATGGCTCGATCGAAACCGAGATTGTAGACGTAGTTCCAGGCCGTTGCGATCACGGCGCTGCCCACGCCGATCATGCCCATATCGGAGGCGTGCAATCCGAACAGCACGGTGCCGAACGGGATGATCAGCGCGAGCCCGAACATCTCGAACAGGAGGGCGTGGCGGATACGGTCGCGTGTGCTGCGCATGGTCATACCTTGAACAATCTCGTTGGTTGACCGCTTCCTATCTGCGATACCCAGAGCATCAAGTTGGTATGTATCTCGGATCCAGATAGATGGCCGTCTCGCTCGACCAGCTTCAGGCCTTCGTGGCAGCGGCCGAGGCCGGGTCCTTCTCCGGCGCAGCCCGGACATTGCGCAAGGCGCAGTCGGCCATCAGCACCCAGGTGGCGAACCTGGAGACGGATCTGGGCGTGGCGTTATTCAGCCGGGCGGGCAGGAACCCGGTGCTCACACCGGCGGGAGAGCGGCTGCTGCTCGAAGCGCGCGTGGTGCTCGACAGGCGGGAGCATCTCATCGGCGTGGCGAGCAGCCTGGAGCGGCGGGTTGAGAACCGGCTGGTGGTCGCCATCGACGAACTCTACCCCGAACATGCGCTCGGCGCCCTCTTCGCCGATTTCGCGCGGCATTTCCCCTTCGTGGAACTGGAACTGCTGTTCCCGCTGATGGAGGATGTCAGCCGCATGGTTCAATCCGGCGCCGCCGATCTCGGTGTCATGTGGCGCCAGGAGGTCCTGCCCACGGAACTGGGCTTCCAGACCATCGGCTGGGTACCGCTCAAGCTCGTCTGCGGATGCGATCACCCGCTGGCGAAAGCACGCGTGGAGTGGGAGGAACTGAAGCGCCACCGCCAGATCCTCATCGCCGCGCGCAGCGACGGGCCGGAAAAGCGCCGCCTGCGGGTGGCCGCCGAGGTCTGGTGGGTGGAGAGCCACTGGGTGATCCTCGAACTGGTAAAACACGGGATCGGCTGGGCCTTCGTCACCGACCACGTCATCGCGGCGTCTCAGACCGCGCCGTACCTCGTCACGCCGGACCTGCAATTCGACAAGGGCGATTGGCCGATCGCCCTGGAACTGGTCTGGCACAAGCAGCGCCCCTGCGGCCCCGCTGCGGCTTGGCTGCGCGAGCGCTTCGCGGCGGAAAGGGTCGGCACCCTGTCGAACGGTAGCCAAGCAGGGTGAGGGACGGAATGCGAACTCGTCCCGGTGGAGGACGCCTTACAATCGCGGGGCAATCAGCCCTTCATGAGCGGGAACCGGACCGGTGGCACGAGACGGGTCAAGGCCGTTCCCATGCCGCCCGGACCGGGCCGGTCGCATTGTCCGGCTTCGCATCACCGATGAAGATCACCACCGGACCGTGATCGGCCCGGCGCGGGTCGTAGAAATCGAGCAGGTTCGGGTGAAGGCGCTGGATATAGTCCGGGCGCACGCATTCCCGTCGTAGCAGGTGGTCGATGACGACCTGATCGCCGTGCACGGCGTTCGGGACCGGTCCGCATGACCCCGCCTCCATCCAGCGCGCAGGGTCCGCCGCAAAGGCGGTGGAGAGGAAATCCAGTTCGCCGCCCTCCCAGCGCATCAGGGCGCTAGAGAGACGGTTCGTGTGGAAATAATCCTCCATGGCGGCCAAGCCCGGCGAGGCGAGGGCGTCGGCTGGCCCGGTGAAGACGGTGTCGAGGTCGCACAGCACCGTCGTTCCCCGCGTCAGGCCGGGGCGAAACGCCTCCATCTTCGCCCACCATGCCGGCCAATCGTGCCGGAGTGCCACGCGCTCCACACCGGCCATGGCAAGGGGAAGGTCCGTCAGGCAGAGTATCGTGTCGAAGGCCGGGGCGTGGCGGCGCACGCCGCGAGCGAGGCGCTCGACCCAGGTCGCGTCGTAACGGCCTCCGCCCTTCAGGACGGTGATCAGTGTGGTCATGTGGGAAACTCGGTCTTGTGAGGAGCCCGGCCCAGGGATGGGCGGTTCATTCGGAGGTGTGCAGGCGGAGCCGCCCGGCCGCCTCGGCCTCTGCGAACCACGCGCGTTCGGCGGCCCAGGGATGGCCGGGCCAGCCGGCAAAGCCGAAGCCGTATGCATCGACCGGCCCGGATTGTGGTCGCCGGCCGAGAAGGAGCGCCAGCGTCACGAGGAATCCGGTGCTGGGGTTCGGCCGTCCCGTGGTGCCAGGCGCGAGGCGACGCCGCCCCTCGCGGTGCAGATCTTCGGACAGCACGTGGACCGGTTTGCCGAGGGGAGCCAGCAAGGCCAGCACCTCGCGGGTCCAGCACATCTGTTCAGGCTGGTTCTCCTCTGCGGCAAGCATCGGGAATGGCAGGATGAACGCTTCGGCGCACCGGACGACGGGGCGATCGAGGAAGCGCGGGTCGGCCAGCCATTCGCGCATCTGTCCACCGCGATTGACCAGGGCGAGGTGCGTGACCCGGGAGCCGGTGCTCCCGCCGAAACCCGCCGCGTTGTTGAAGCGCACGACAGAGGCGGCGGCGTCGATGGCGGCGGCTGCCTCGATCCCCGGCGCGTTGCCGACGATGGCGAGCGGCGAATCCGGTAACCGCAGCACGTCGTGGGAGAGGGGGGAGTCGACCTGGGTATTCACTTGCGGCAGGGGTACGAGGAACAGCGGAGGTATGGCGTCGGACCCGCGCGGCAAGGTGCGAGCGGGGAGGGGGACCGATGATGCGTCGATGCTTTGTCTGTGGCGCCGCCATGCTGCAGCCGACCGACCGGCACCTCATCTATCCGGGTGGACGCCGCCGCGCCTTTCCGCTCGCCTGCGCGTCCTGCGGCCTCCTGCTGGCGGCGGATGCAGAGCCTCAGCGATGCCGCGCGGATCTCGCCGAGCGCCTTTCGGGCCCGATTTTCCTTCCCGACCCGGAGGGCGGCTACGGGTTGGACCTCTACACCCTGCGCAGTGCCGCGACCGGCTTCGGCCTCGGCGTTCGTGCGCTCGATGACGAGGGCCGGACCGACCTTCGACGCCCCCATAGCGACCGTGCCGCGCGGGCGGACCTCTACGCCCTAGACGGGGCGGCGGGAGTGCCGGTCTCTCTGGGCTTGCTCTGCCGGCCGGCAGAGCTCGACGCCGTCCTGGCTAACGTGGCGAGCCATGCGGGCTGGACCGACGATGTCGTGATCCTGCTCGACGCGCCGGCGCATCCGCCGCGAGCCGTGCCCACGGCCGGATTTCCACCGAGTGCCGTGCGGGTGGGCGCCCGGCCCATGGACGGTGATTTCAGTACGCAGCGCAACGTCCTTCAGGATCTCGCCCGCAATCCCTGGATGCTGCAGCTCGATGCCGACGAGACCCTGACTGCCGATTCCGGCCAGCTCCTTCCGGCGCTGGCTGCCATGGCGGAGGCGGACGTTGTCCTCTCCGTCGGCTTGGCGCGCCGGAACCGTGTCGACGGCATCCTCTCGGACGTCTACCCGGACGTGCAGTATCGGCTCAATCGCAAGTCCGTGCGCTATGCAGGCCGCGTGCATGAGCGGCCGGTCCTCGACGGCGGCTGGCCACGCAGCTTCATCGCCCTGCACGGGGCGATTGAGCACCGTCTGAGCCGGGCCCATGTCCTGGCGCGTTCACGGCGCTACGAGAGCCTGGACCCGGGACGCGGACGTCCCGAGGAGGAGGCCGCGCTGCTGCAGCCCTACCGGGAGTGAGGCCGCGCTGACCCGTGGGCCTGGGCCGCCGCGATGGCCCGGGCATAGAGGTCGAGGGTCTCTCTGGCGAGCACCTCCCGGCTGAAGCGGCCAGCCGCCGCCAGTGCGTTGGTCCGATAAGTGCGGCGCAGAGCCGGATCGGCCAGCAGCGGACGAACGACATCGGCCAGGGCCGGGCCGGTAGCCTCCTTGGCCAGCGGCCCGGCGCCGGGCCCGCCTACGAACCTGCGCGCGCTCGCGTCCTGCGCACAGGCCACCACCGGCCGGCCATAGGCGAGGGCCTCCTGATAGACGAGGCCGAAGCTCTCGTAGCGAGAGGGGGCGAGCACTGCGTGCGCCTTGGCATAGGCGTCGGCGAGGTCTTCCGCGGGCACCCGGCCGCGTGCGCGAATGCAGGCCCGCGCCGCTTCAGGAATGCCGGCCGGGAGATCCGTTGCCGGCACGCCGACGAGATCGAGCACGAAGGCGGGCACGCCGCCGCGCCTCGCGTCTTCGGCCAGGATCGCAACCGCAGCGAGAAGCGCGTCGAAGCCTTTCCGTGCTTCTGCCCGGCCGACGAAGAGCAGGCGTACCGGCCCTTCATCCTCCGGGTACAACGCGCCGCGCGCCGCCGCCGCGATCTCCGGCGGCAGGCTGAGGCCGATCACTGCCTCCGGTTGTCGGCCGGACAGGCCGTAGGCTCGGGCGATCACGGCCCCGTGCTCGGAGGTGTTGGCGATCAACCCGGCGCTGCCGCGTGCTTGGCGGCGTTCGAGGGCATCGGCGGCTCTTCCGTCCAGGCCATCGCGCAACGAGCCGGCGGGCGGGCGCGTGAAAGCGGCAGGCGTAGAGCTGCGCGTCACCAGCGGCAGGTCTCGGCGGCCGGTCAGCAGCACGGCGGGGGCATACCAGTTCGTTGCCTCCACGACGTCGAAGGGAGCTCGGGCATGGTCGGCGAGGATGGCATGGCGGAAGGCAAACGGCGCGGCGAGGTGCCCGGCCGAACCCCAGCGGCGCAGGCGGGCCAGAGCGCCGTCCGGCGGCAGGCCAATCCCCGCAACCGTCACGCCCTCGACCCGTTCGCGGCCGACGCGGTCGAGGGTGAAGACCGTGACGTCGGCGCCGGCCTCGGCGAGGCTTTCGGCGATCTCCCGGGCGGCGGTCGAAAGGCCGCTCGGTGCCGGCGGATAATCCCATGTAAGGAGCGCGACGCGCATCAGGCAGCAAGCAGGCGGCGATAGATGGCGAGGTAATCGGCCGCCATGCGCTCGGCGGTAAAGCGCGCCTCGAAGCGGCGGCGGATGACGGCGCGGTCGAGGCGGCCGATCCGGCCCAGGGCCTCCACCGCCTCGGCCTCGGAGGAGACGACGAAGCCGGTCACGCCGTCCTCGACGATCTCCGGCACCGAGCCACGGTTCCAGGCGATCACTGGCGTACCACAGGCCATCGCCTCGATCATCACGAGGCCGAAGGGCTCGGGCCAGTCGATGGGAAAAAGCAGAGCCCGCGCGCTTCCCAGGAGATCCGCCTTCCGGGAATCGTCCACGGGACCGAGATAGGTCGCGTCCTCGCCGAGGAGCGGGCGCACGTGGCGTTCGAAATAGTCGGGGTTGCCGACGTCGATCGTGCCACCGAGCCGGATCGGCACGCCTGCGGCGCGCGCGACACGGATGGCGGTGTCCGGCCGCTTCTGGTCGGTCATCCGACCCACGAAGGCGACATGGTCTCCGGGCTGGGTCCGCAAGGCGTAGCGGTCCCGCGCGATGCCGTGATGGACGATACCGGCCCGGTTCGAGGCCGGAATACCCGCCTCTTGTGCCGCCGAGATTGCCGCCACCGGCAGGTCGGGAAACCCTGCGAAGAACAGCGCCCGATCGAGCTCGTCAACCCGCCAGTGGATCGTGGTCAGGCTGCGCCGCCGGCGGGTTCCGAGGAGCGCCGCATGCGAGAAATCGCCGTGGCAATGGATGATGTCGAACTCGTCCATCCGCAGCCGCAGCGCCTCCAATTGCAGTGCGTCGAGCGCCGCCGGGACGCCGGGTGCAACGCGACCGTGACGGCTTTCCAGGGTCGCCAGACTGGGATGGTCGCCGATGCGTGGTAAGTCTGTCGCACTGTCGGACGGCGCGAACAGCGTTATTTCGACGCTGAGGTTTCGTAGTGCCGTGCTGAGGTCATGAATGACCCGCTCCGTGCCACCGTGATGCTCGGGAGGAACAGGGAAAATGTTCGGGGCAACTTGGGCGACGCGAATCACGGAGCGGACCTCAACTACAGAATTTGCTTGTCTCAGCGCGCTTACAACGCTGTCGGCCTGATGTTTATCTTGCATATCGCCCTTCAGGGCTGCCTGCGCGGCGGCGGAGTGGTGTTTGGGCTCACCGCCGATACCGGCGGCCATATCCGCTACCTGCTCGATCTCGTGGCGGCCTCGTCACAGGATGCCGGCATCGACCGGATCGTCATGGCGACACGTCTGTTCGACGGCACGCATGGCCCGGATTACGCCGTGCCCGAAGAGCGGATCTCCGACAAGGTCGAGCTCGTGCGGCTCGCGAGCGCGTCCCCCGTCTACCGCGCCAAGGAGGAGATGCACGAGGAGGTGGCGAGCTTCGCCCGGAGCCTCATGGACTGGATCGCACGGCAGCCTCGGGCGCCGGACATGATCCATGCACATTACGCCGATGCCGCCTCGGTCGCGAGGCTCGTGACGGATGAACTCGGAATACCCTTCGTGTTCACCGCCCATTCGCTCGGGCGGGTCAAGGCATCGATGTTGGGTGTAGGAGCGGAGACCTTCGCCGATCTCGCCCACCGCATCGCTGCGGAAGAGGGGGCGCTGGCTAGCGCCAGTCTCGTCATCGCCTCGTCTCGGGACGAGGCGGAAGTGCAATATGCCGGATACGTCGCCTACGATCCCGGACGCATCCGGGTCTTGCCGCCGGGCAGCGATCTCGCACGGTTCGCGTCTGCCGAGCCCCTTTCGCGGGTCGATGCCACCATCGATCGCTTTCTGCAGGATCCGGGCAAGCCCGCCTTGCTTGCCCTCGCCCGGCCGGTGGCGCGCAAGAATCTGGCGGCTCTGCTGCGGGCCTATGGCGAAAGCCCGGCCCTGCAGTCCCGCGCCAACCTTGTCCTCATGGCCGGCACGCGCGAGGACATCGATGCGCTCGACGGCGATATGGCCGCCACCCTGCGTGAGATTCTGGTGCTGATCGACCGCTACGATCTCTACGGACGCGTCGCCTATCCGAAGACTCACGACCCGGAGGATGTGCCGGCGATCTACGCCTATGCCCGCGTGCGCGGCGGCCTGTTCGTCAATCCCGCCCTCAACGAGCCGTTCGGTCTGACATTGCTGGAAGCCTCGGCGTCAGGGTTGCCGCTGGTCGCCACCGATAGCGGCGGCCCCAACGACATCGTCGAGACCTGCGGCAACGGTCTCCTCGTCGATCCCCGCGCGCCCGACGCGATCGCGGCCGCGTGCCTGCGCATCCTCGGCGAGCCCGACCTCTACGCGCGCTGTGTGGCGGGAGGCGCGCGCGCGGCTGCCGCCTATGACTGGGATCAGCATGCGGCGCGCTACCACGACCTACTGCGGGC
Source organism: Methylobacterium sp. CM6247 (assembly GCF_054817925.1). Classification (NCBI taxonomy): domain Bacteria; kingdom Pseudomonadati; phylum Pseudomonadota; class Alphaproteobacteria; order Hyphomicrobiales; family Methylobacteriaceae; genus Methylobacterium; species Methylobacterium sp. CM6247. The sequence continues at coordinate 580,066 of NZ_JBTXKX010000003.1, read as the reverse complement.
ACTCCTGGCGCCCGAGCCGCCCATGGCGGAGCCAAGGCAATTGCTGATCTGCGATATCGACAACACGCTGGTGGGTTGCGAGGCGGCGCTCGGCATCTTCCGGCGCTGGCGCAGCTGGCAGGCAGGTTTGGCCTTCGGTGTCGCCACCGGTCGCTCCTTTCACAGCGCCATGGCGATCCTCGAACAGCAGGCCAGTCCGCGCCCGCAGGTGATGATCACCTCGGTGGGGTCCGAGATCTACCATCTCGACCCCAACGGCGTGACCTACACGGCCGATCTGGCTTGGCGCGACGCCGTCTCGACCGGGTGGGACCGTGCCGGCATGCAGGCGGTGCTCGGCAGTCTCGATGGGCTCGTGCCCCAGGGGGGGCTGGAGCAGCGCGGGCACAAGCTGAGCTATTTCGGGGATGCCGCGGCGGCTGAGGCGGTACGAAACCGCCTCGCGCAAGCGGACCTCCGCGCCAACGTGATCCACAGCCACGGACGCTACCTCGATGTCCTGCCGGTGGCGGCATCGAAGGGCACCGCGGTGCGCCATGTCCGCGCCCTCTACGGCTTGCCGGAGAGAGCCGTGTTCGTGGCGGGCGATTCCGGAAACGACGTGGAGATGCTGCGCGCCGAGGCGCAGGCCATCATCGTCGCCAATTATTCCGACGATCTGGCGAGCCATGCGGCCCTGAAGCATTCCTACGTCGCCCGGACCTCGCACGCCCGTGGCATCATCGAAGGCGTCGGCCATTTCCGCAGGATGCTGGTCGATGCGGGCTGAGCCTTCGGACGGGCCTTCCGCGAGCGTGCTCACGCTCGTGCGCGGCCGGGCCGACCGCCTGCGCAATCTGATGCGTGGTTTGGCCCGGCAGTCCGTGCGGCCACATGAGTTCGTGATCGCCTGGATGCAGCCAGAGCCGGAGGCGGACTTGCCCGATCCGAGCTGCCCCGTGCGCCATATTCTCGTGGCCGGGGAGCCGATGCCGCTGGCCGCCGCCCGCAACCGCGCGGCCGAGGCTGCCACCGGAGACCTGCTGGTTTTCCTCGACGTGGACTGCATTGCCTCGCCCGGCCTCGTCGGTGCCTATCGCCGGGCCGCATGGGAGACGGACGGCCTGTTCCTCGGCGAGGTGCTTTATCTGCCGCCGGGGTTGGATGCGGAGACGGCTTCCGACGACGCGGCTTTGGCCCGACACGGCCGGGCACATCCGGCACGGCCGGCGGTCCCGCGAACGGGCCTGCGCCGGGAGCCCGATCCCGGCCAACTCTGGGGCCTGTCCTTCGCGCTGCCGGCCCGCGCCTGGCGCGCCGTCGGCGGCATGGACGAGGCCTATGTTGGCTATGGCGGCGAGGAGACCGACCTCGCCACCCGCCTCGACGCTTCCGGTCTCCCGACGTTCTGGGTCGCGGGGGCGCGCGCCTACCATCAGCACCACCCGGTCCACGTGCCGCCGTTGCAGCATTTCGAGCCCATCCTCGCCAATGCCGCCCGCTTCCGTCGGGCGCATGGACGCTGGTGCATGACCTACTGGCTCGGTCAGTTCGAGGCCGCCGGATTGATCGCCTGGGACGCGGACTCCCCCGCGATCCGGGTCATCCGCCATCCGAGTACCGCCGAAATCGCCGCCGCCCTGCGGCCCGACGCCCTTTACTCCTGACGAAATGCGACCCGTGACATCGATCAAGAAGCCCATCGCGTTCTTCGTCCACCACCAGGGACGCGGCCATGCCAACCGCACGATGGCGGTGGCGGCCGAGTTCGCACGCGACCGGCCCGTCTCCGTGCTCACCGCCGGCCCGCAGCTGTTCGAGGGGTTTTCCCGCGATATCGAGATCGTGACGCTGCCGAACATGATCGGCGCCGAGGTACCGACCCCGCGACTCTATGCGGAGCCGACGCCGCAGGTGATGCACTGCGTACCCCTCGGCCTCACCGAGATGCGCCGGACCATGCGGCGCATCCTCGACCATCTCGACGAGCGTGACGTCGGCCTGTTCGTGGTCGACGTCTCCGCCGAGATCGCGCTGCTCGCGCGCATCGCCAGCGTTCCGGCGGTGCAGATTCGCATGCACGGGGACCGCTCCGACATTGGCCATCTGGGCGCCTACGAGGCCTGTGTCGGCATGCTGGCCCCGTTCGACGAGCGCATGGAACAGGACGACTACCCGGCTCAGCTGCGGGCCAAGACTTTCTACAGCGGCGGCCTTTGCACCAGCGTCGACGGAGTCCTAGGCCGCGCCGAGGCACGTGCGAAGCTCGGCCTCGACCCCGACCGCGAGATCGTCGTCGCGGTGACGGGGGGAGGGGGGAGCGGCACCCCCTACGCCCCCCTGACGGTGGCCGCACGCGCCGCGCCCGAAGCCCTTTGGCTGACTCTCGGGCCCACCCACCGCGAGGGGCACGAGACGGATTTCTCCAACCTGCGCGAACTCGGCTGGGTGCCCTCGGTGACCGATTATCTCGCCGCGGCCGACATCGTCGTGGCGTCGGCGGGCGACAACACGATCCACGAGGTCGCGCGCGTCGGCGGGCGTCTGATCGTCATGCCGGAATGGCGCTACTTCGGTGAGCAGACCCGCAAAGCCGAGGCCCTGGTCCGGCTTGGTGCGGCCGTCCAGGCCCCGGTCTGGCCAGGCGACCTCAAGGGCTGGCGCGATCTCCTCGACCGGGCTCGCGCCCTCGACCCCGGTCCCTTGCGCAGCCTGTACGCGCCGGACGCCGCCCGTCGTGCCGCCGGCTGGCTCGAAGGGCTGACCGACGAACTCTGGCAGGGCGCAGCGGAGCGTCCCGCGCTCACCGTCGTTGCCGCAGGCTGAATGCCCCTCGACCCCATCGTTGAAACCCGCCCGGAGCCAGACCGACCGATGTCCACCGTTTCCGTCGTGACCCTGGCCAAGGGACGGCCCGCGCACCTGCGCAACGTGCTGCGGGGCTTGGAGCGCCAGACGCAGAGGCCCGCCGAGTTCATCATCGCGGTGATGCAGGACATGCCCTACGACCTGCCCGGGGTCGGCTTCCCGGTCCGCCAGATCCTGGTGCCGGGTACGGATCTGCCGCTGGCGGCGGCCCGCAACCGGGGCGTCGCGGAAGCCAGCGGGGACGCGGTGATCTTCCTCGACGTCGACTGCATCCCGGCCCCCGAACTCGTCGCCGACTATGCAAGAGGCCTCGCCGAACTCGACGGCCTGCTGATGGGTGAGGTGCTCCACCTGCCCGAGCATGCCACTGCGGGCGACTGGACCATCGCGGATTTTGCAGCGGTCGCGGAGAAGCATTCCGACCGCCGGGGCCCCCCGGCCTCCGGCCTCGAAATCTGTCCCGATTATCGCTGCTTCTGGTCCCTCAATTTCGCTATCCGGCGCGCCACCTTCCTGGCCACCGGCGGCTTCGACGAGCGCTATACCGGCTATGGCGGCGAGGACACGGATTTCGGCAAGATCCTCGACCAGGGCGGGATTCCCATCGCCTGGATGAAGGGCGGCCTCGCCTATCACCAGTACCACCCGCACCACATGCCACCTGTCCACCATCTCGACAGCGTGGTGCGCAACGCCGAACTGTTCGAGGCCAAGTGGGGCTACCGGACGATGGGCCACTGGCTCTACGCCTTCAAGGTGATGGGCCTGATCGACGACACCCCCGACCAGCCGATCCGCATCCTGCGCCGGCCGGAGCCCGGTGATTTCGCGCTCACCGGCCAGCAGAGCCACCAGCCCTACAGCAATTCGGCCTCCGTCATCCGATACCTCGAAGCCCAGTCGGCCACGGCTCTCACCGCGTGAGGATCGCGCTCCTCGCCCATCTGCGCCATCCGGTGGCGGCCCCCTTCGCGGGTGGAATGGAAGCCCATTGCTGGATCCTCGCCGAGGGGCTGATGGCGCGGGGACACGACGTGGTGCTGTTCGCCGCCGGGGACAGCGACCCGCGCTTCGCGATCGATCCGGTGATCCCGGTGCATCACGAGCGCAGCTTCCCCGGTCTGGAGCACCGGGGCGATTCCGGGCTCAAGGCTCATGTGGATGCCGGCTACGCCGCCGCCTGCGACCGGATCGCGGCCGGCGGCTTCGACGTGCTGCACAACAACTCGCTGAGCCGCCTGCCCCTGGAGCGTCGGCGCTTGGCGGCGGTGCCGACCGTGACGTCGCTCCACGTGCCGCCCTACGACGCCCTGCGCTGGTTCGTGCAGGAGAGCCTCGTGCCGGGACATCGGATCACCGTCACGTCGGAGGCCCAGCGCCGGGTCTGGTGGCCCGATGCGCCACCGGAGAATGTGTCCGTCCTCCATAACGGCATCGATCCTCGCACCTGGCCTTATCGTGATCGGGGCGATGGCAGCGCCGTCTGGTCCGGGCGCATCGCGCCCATCAAGGGCACTCATCTCGCCGTCGCGGCGGCGCAGCGCGCCGGCCTCCCCCTGACGTTGTTCGGTCCGATCGAGGATCGGGAATACTGGGACGCGCGGGTCGCCCCGCAGCTCGGCGGCGCCATCCGCTACGGCGGCCACCTCTTCGGCGACACTCTTGCGAAGGAGATCGGCCGCGCCTCCGTCTTCCTGTTCACGCCCTGCTGGGACGAGCCCTTCGGCCTCGTGGCGATCGAGGCCATGGCCAGCGGCGTGCCGGTGGCCGGGATCATGATGGGGGCCGCCGCGGAGGTCGTGGGCGAGGCCGGATACCTCGTGCCGCCGGACGACATTTCTGCGCTCGCCGTCGCGATCGGTGAGGCCCTCACGATCCCGCGCGAGGTCCCGCACGCCCGTGTCATGCGCCTGTTCACCCGCGATCTCTGGCTGGAACGCTGCGAGGCCCTCTACGCGCAGGCGCAAGTGCAGGCGCAGGTGAAGCACCCCTGAGTTCCCTCGCCCCTCCGGATGCCCGCCCCGAGGATGGGCGCAACCTCATCGTGAGCCGCCCATGAGCCCTATCCCCTGGACCCGCCGCGCCGTCATCGACGCCCTCTGGCACGGCCGTGATCCCTTCGCGGACCCGCCGGATGACCTGCGGCCCCTCGATCTCCAGGGCTGGCGCAGCGTCCATCCCTATCTCGACGAAGCCGTCATCGAATTCCGGCCTCACGTGGTCGTGGAGATAGGCGCCTGGAAGGGCGCGAGCACACTGCATCTGGCCAGGACCATGGCGGCGCATGGCGTCGAGGGAACCGTCATCGCGGTGGATACCTGGCTCGGCGCCGTCGACCATTGGGCGGATTCGGGTCTGTTCGCCGAACTCGCCACCGAACACGGCTATCCGAGCCTCTACCGGAGCTTCCTTGCCAACGTCCTGCGCGAGGGGCTGGCGGACCGGGTCGTGCCGCTTCCACTGGACTCGGTGAACGCTGCGGAACTGATGCGCCTACGCAACGTCACGGCCGACGTCATCCATCTGGATGCCGGCCACGAAGAGGCCTCCGTGGCGGCGGACCTTCGGGCGTGGTGGCCGGTTCTGCGCCCTGGCGGCCTGTTCGTCGCCGACGATTATGACCGCCTGGGTGGGAGCTTCCCCGGGGTCACGCGGGCGGTCGACACCTTCTGCGCGGAAGCCGGCGTAAAGGGGCCCTGGTCGCAGGAGGGGAAGTGCAAGTTCCTCAAGCCGGTCTGAAACCTAGGCCGGGTGCATCGGCACCTCGGACGCCATCGCTTCAGAAGGCATAGCGGACTTGGCAATAGGGCATCAGCTCGGCCAGATGATCCTTGAAACGCGCGATCCACCGCCCTTTCCAGCCGCTTCGATAGCGCAGGTTGTCGCCGCCACCCTGTGACCGTTTTCCCTCCTGGATATCGGGCCGCCAGAGCAGGTCCTCCGCGCGGGGATGCCAGTTCAGGTTGACGGCGTGGAGATCCGCATTGTGCGTGAGCAGGATGATCTCGGCCTTGAGTTGCGCCTTCGCCGCCGCCCCGATCCCGTCATCGATGGCGGTGAACAGTTCTCGCCAATCGGCCTCCCAGCCTTCGTAGAGGATGACCGGCGAGAAGTTCACATGGACTTCGAACCCTGCCGCCACGAAGTCGTCGATGGCGGCGATGCGTTCACGCATCGGGGCCGTGCGCACATCCACCACTTTCGCGATCCGTTCGGGCATCAGGGAGAAGCGGATCCGGGTCTTGCCCTGTGGATCGTAGGTCAGCAGTTCCCGGTTCACGGCCTTCGTGGCGAAGGAGGCCTTGGCGTTCGGGAGATCCCGAAACAGACCGACCATGTCGCGCACGTTGTCCGAGAGGCTCGCATCCACGGAAAGATCGCCATTCTCGCCGAGATCGTAGACCCAATGGTCGGCATCCACCGTATCCGGCTCGGGGAGCCGTCCCTGGCGCGCGGCATGGCGGGCGATGGCGGCGCAGACCTGCTCGACATTGACGAAGAGGGATATCGGGTTGGCGAAACCCTTGCGACGGGGGACGTAGCAATAGGCGCAGGCCATGGCGCAGCCATTCGAGGTGGAGGGCGCGATGAAATGGGCGCTGCGCCCATTCGGCCGCATCGTCAGGCCCTTCTTCACCCCGAGCACCAAGGTCGAGCGCTTGATCCGCAGCCAGTCCTCCGCCGAGCCTTCGTTGCCGTGCAGGGAGGGGATGTTCCAGTGCGACGGCACCTCGATCCGCTCGGCATCGGGGAAGCGGTCGAGGATGGCGAGGCCGCGCGGGAAATTCGAAACCGCAGGCTCGTGGTAGATCGTCCTGATATCCAGAATGTCGCGGGAAAGGGCCATGCGGTGTCCTGCGGCGCGCGTTCGCCCCGTGCCACGTAAGATAGGGCTCTGGGGGCCGGAGGGGATGGCCCTCGCCGTCGATCCGGTCGTCGCGCCGCCCGTGTTTCGGGGCTCGATCGAGTCCAGCGGACGAGTGACGGGCCATCGCGGGGGAGCGAACGTCGCGCGGCGGAAATCCGAGGCGGAGATTGGCCGCCGGGCCCGATGGGCCACCCTATCGTTAACAGATAATTAACCTCGCCCTCTTTGCGGCGGTGTCGAAACATGCGCTCAAGACGCGTCCGTCACGGGAGGTGAAACTATTGCCTTGGTTGCCGCGTATCTCGGGCATGATCTGCTTCGACACGCTCATCGATCAGCTTGAATTGGAAAAGCAGGCCCTTGCGCGGGAGATGGCGCATCGCGGACCCGCGCCTTACACCCTCATCGACATGCTGATCGCGCTCGACCAGAAAATTTGCGCCTTGAGAATCCTGAGTGAAGACCGCTGACGCCGCTTTGGCCGATGCGAATTCTCCTGGGTTTGCGATCAGGCGGGACACGACGTTTCTGACGAGTCTCCCATTGCGTTGACTCCCCCGGGGAGAGACCGATCCATCACCGGGAGTTCGTGACCAGCTTCAAGCGGCAGCGCTTTGTTTCCTGTTGGATGCGAACTCGAACGCTTCCAGGGCAGGGAGGGGCCTGCTCAGAAGATAGCCCTGAGCTTCCGTGCACCCTTCGCGACGAATGCAGGACAGTTGAACGTCGTTCTCGACCCCTTCCGCCGTGATGCTCGCTCCCATGCGTCCGCCAAGTCCGACGATGGCGCGGACGATGGCGGCGGTGTCCGCATCGGCGATCTCGGAAACGAACGACCGGTCGATCTTGATCTTGTCGAAGGGAAATCGACGCAGGTAATTGAGGGATGAGTAGCCGGTGCCGAAATCGTCCAGCGCGATGCGGATCCCGAGCGCACGAAGCCGGTGAAGGCAAGCCGTCACGCTGTCCGCGTCACCGATGAGCACGCTCTCGGTGATCTCCAACTCCAGGCGGTCCGGCCTCAGACCGGACGCGGCCAAAGCCGATACGACGCAATGCTCCAGGCCGGGCGTCGTGAATTGCGCTGCCGAGACGTTCACCGCCACCCGGAGGTCGCCTGGCCAAGCCGCCGCTTCGCGGCAGGCTTCCCGCAGGGCCCAGCTGCCGAGGGGAACGATCAGGCCGGTCTCCTCGGCCAATGGGATGAAATCAGCCGGCGAAACCAAGCCTTTGACGGGGTGACGCCAGCGCATCAGGGCCTCGAAGCCGCTGGTCGTGTCGGTGGCAAGCTCGATGATCGGTTGATAATACAATTCGAACTGACCCAGCCGCACGGCTTCGCGCAGATCGAGTTCGAGAACGTTGCGCGCGGCGATCGCCGCATCCATGCCGGGCTCATAGAAGCGGAACGTGTTCCGCCCGGCTGCCTTGGCGCGGTAAAGGGCGATGTCGGCATTCTTGAACAACTGATCCGGGTCGCCGCCATCCTGCGGTCCGACGGCGATGCCGATGCTGACGCCGACACTGACGGAGCGGCCGCCGAGGTCGAAGGGCGATTGCAGCGCCTCGATCACCTGCTGCGCCGTGGTACTGGCAGTCTGAAGAAGATCGGGTTCTCTCAGCACGATGGCAAATTCGTCGCCGCCCAATCGCGCAACGGTGTCGCCCTCGTGAATGACCGACGTCAACCGCTCGGCGACGGCGCGAAGGAGGCTGTCTCCCGCCGGATGGCCGAGGCTGTCATTGACCGCTTTGAAGCGGTCGAGGTCGCAGGCGAGGACGGCGAAGATGTGCCCGCGTCGTTGGGCATTGTCCATTTCCCGGCCGAGCCGGTCCCGGAACAGCGCGCGGTTGGGCAGGCCGGTCAGCACATCATGCGTGGCCAGATGTTCGAGCTGATGTTCCGCATGCTTGCGTTCCGCGATGTCGATATGGGTGCCGACCATGCGCAGCGGGCGTCCGGTTGCGTCGCGTGTCACCACCTTGCCGCGCGATAAGATCCAGGTATGGCCCCCGTCCTTCTTCCGCATGCGAAGTTCGCATTCGAAAATCGGCGTTCGCCCGCCGATATGGTCGAGGAGGAGTCGCCGGACGGTCACGACATCGACGGGATGGGTGAGCTGTTCGCACGCCTCGATATGCCCCTCGATTTCACCGGGTTCGTAGCCGAGCATGCTCTGCCAACGGTCCGAGAGCCACACCTTGCCCGTCGGGAGGTCCCAGTCCCAAAGGCCGTCGCTGCCGCTGTCCAGGGCGAAAGCGAGCCTTTCTTCGCTGGATCGTAACGCCGTTTCCGCGGCCTTGCGGTCGGTGACGTCGCGTAACGACGACACGTAGCCGATGGGCTTGGACGAGCCGGGCAGGCGCGTGACCTTGAGGCACGCTTCGATCCATACCCACGAGCCGTCCTGCCGACGATAGCGCTGGGTCGTGATGGCTCCCTCGATCCGGCCCTCGACAAGGTCGGAGAGAACATGTCGGTGTTGGGCGACATCCTCGGGATGGACGAAATCGATGGGCCGGGTGCCGATGATGTCTTCGGGAGGATAACCGAGCACCGCCACCGACGCGGGCGAGACATAACGGCGGATGGTATCGAGGTCGGACCAGATGATGACGTCTTTGGTGTTCTCCGCGAGAAGCCGATAAGCGGCTTCGCTCGTGCGCAAGGCTTGGTTGGCCCGGCGCATGCGGTCGACGAACAGGGCGAGTCCCGCGAAACCGACAATCGTCAGCATGGTCGCGGCGATGCCCGACGCCAGCGCGAAACGCGGCAGGGTCGACGCAATCTCGGGCGCGGCCATGTTCGGGATCAGCTCGGCTGCGCCCATGGCGGCGAAATGCACGCCCGCGACGGAAATCGTCAGGAGCGTCGCCGCCACGGTGGTGGCGTATCGAAGCGTGTCGCGTGCAAAAATCACGAAGGCGATGGCCGTCAGCGACCAGCCGATGAGCAGCGCCGTGGCGAGGAGCGGCCAGTTCATCACAGGGGTAGCGGCGACCTGCAGGCTCGCCATCCCCGCGAGATGCATCCCCGTCATGCTGATGCCCAGGATCACCGCGGCCGCGACAGCCACCGCGGGGGCCGCGCTCCATCGGGACAAGGCGAGCGCCACCATCGAACCGAGAATGCCGACGAGAAGGGAAACGAGGGTGAGCGTCAGATCGTAGCCGGTCGCGAGGCCTGGATCATAGCCGAGCATCCCGATGAAGTGGGTGCTCCACATGCCGGCACCGGCCGAGAAACCAGCCGCGAACAGCCAAGCCCATGTCTCGAAGCCCTGGCTTCGAAAGACGTGGCGAACGAGCCGCAGAGCGGTGTGACTCGACACCCAACATACGAGGATGGCCAGTGGTACGACCCACCAGTGATGCTCCTCGGTCATGCACAAAAATGCACGATACATCCAACGACAGCCTTTCGCCAATTAGGGGCGAGCCTGCCGGGGTACGGTTTAAAAAACTCGGAACTTTTGCCTTAAGTTATAATAGAGGTCTGATCGAGACGGGATTTCCTCTATAAAGCCGCGACTTCCTGGCTCGCCGCCGACCTGTTCAGATGCCGGCGACCGGTGCTCACGGAGAGCGAGCCTTGCCCCAGGCTCCGTGAAACCGCACCCGCTACTTCCAGCCGCCACCGGGCAAGCGGCCGTGATAGGGCGTGTTGCGACAATGCCCCCATGGCCCGCGCCAGTAACCGGGAGGGCAGCCATTGCCGGCCCGTGCCTGATACCAGCCGCCCGGCAGGCGACCGACATAAGGCGTCGAGCGGCAATGGCCCCATGGGCCACGCCACGCTCCCGGGCCGCAGCCTCCGGCAACGCCCAGCACCGGAGCCTCACTCACAAGATTTGAGGCGATGGGAAAGGCCATCGCAGGCACCGATGCCAAACTGCAGCTAGCGACCAGGGCGGGAATGCATGGCTTCATCGTAATGATCCTCACATGGCGAGGGCATTACGCATGGGCGACTCGCGTTTTGCAAACAGCATCACGAGCGGCAGTTAGCGAAACCTCTCGATAAACTGCACATTCATCCACTGATGTAGTCGATACGAGCGTCGTTACGCTGATGACCTCCTCGTTCGGGCGTCGAAATCCCCGCTCCGCGCATCGTTACGCGTCGCTTCAAGAGCGTGGCGAGGAAGAATCGAGCCCGGAGCCCGAAACGCATCGGTTCCACGGTCGCGGACACGGTCGCATCCACGATGCTGTTGTTCTCGCGCGCCTTCCTGCCGACCGAGATGAAGCGTTTCGCATCGGTCATCCCGGTCGAGACGGGATTCATGGGCCGGCTCGGATGCAATTCCGGTCCGGTCCATGGGATGGCACGCGCCGCGTTCTTTGCCGCTTGAAGGCGCAGTCTAGAACAGGAAGTTGTCGGCGCTCAGCGACTGTGTTGGAGCAAGAAGCCGAGCATCCGCCTTTGCGGCGCGATGGCATCTCTTGAATGGCGTCCTGACGTCCCTGCATTTGGTTCGTGCCATTGCCAGGGAATGGGGCGTCAGAACGGCAGAGCCGATCCGAAAGGACGCGCCGGCCCTCGGGGTCACGGCATAGCGTTCTCCAGAATGCCATTCCGGGCGGTCATCCGCACCCGGTCCGCCGCATCGTCGGCCTGGGCGAATTGCGCATTGTAGAGGCGCCGGTAGGCCCCGTCCGCCGAGAGAAGTGCCTCGTGCCGTCCCTGCTCCACGATGCCCTCCGGGCCGACCACGACGATCCGGTCCGCCTTGCGGATCGTGGCGAGCCGGTGGGCGATGACGAGGGTGGTGCGGCCCTCGGAGAGTTCCACGAGGGAACCCTGGATCGCCTGTTCGGTCTCGCTGTCGAGGGCCGAGGTGGCCTCATCCAGGATCAGGATCGGCGGGTTCTTGAGAAACACGCGGGCAATGGCGAGGCGCTGTTTCTGGCCACCCGAGAGTTTGACGCCGCGTTCGCCGACGACGGTGTCGAGGCCGTTGGGCAGGCCCTCGATCAGGGCGGTGAGCTTGGCCCGCTCCGCGGCCTGCGCGATCCCCGCCTCGGTGGCGTCGAGCCGGCCATAGGCGATGTTCTCGCGGATCGTGCCCGCGAACAGGAAGACGTCCTGCTGCACGATGCCGATCTGCCGGCGCAGTGAGGCGAGGGTGAGGTCGCGGATGTCGATGCCGTCGATGGTGATACGCCCGCTCTCCACCTCGTAGAAGCGCGGAATGAGGGAGCACAACGTCGTCTTGCCGGCCCCGGACGGGCCGACGAAAGCGACGGTCTCCCCGGCCGCGATGTCGAGATCGAGCCCCGACAGGACGGGCCGGCCGGCGGTGTAGCCGAAACTCACCTCCTCGAAGCGGATGTCGCCCTTCAGCGCCGGCACGGAGACGGCGCCGGGGCGGTCGACGATGTCGGGTTCGGTGGCGAGCAGCTCGGCGTAGCGCCGGAAACCCGCGACCCCCTTCGGGTAGGTCTCGACGACGGCGCCGATCTTCTCGAGCGGCCTGTAGAAGACGCCCACCAGCAGCAGGAATCCAATGAACCCACCGGGCGAGAGCTCACCGCGCACGACGAAGGCCGCGCCGCCCAGCAGCACGACGATCTGGACGAGCCGCATGCCGAGATAATTGATCGACAGGCTGGCCGCCATGATCCGGTAGGCTTCGAGCTTGGTCTCGCGGTATTTCCGGTTGTCGGAGGCGAACAGGCGCCGCTCGTGCGGCTCGTTGGCGAAGGCCTGCACCACGCGGATGCCGCCGACATTCTCCTCGATCCGGGCATTGAAGGCGGCGACACGACCGTATTGCGTCTGCCAGTTCCGCGTCATGCGACCGCCGTAGCGGAGGGTGACGAAGGCGATCACCGGTAGGATGGCGGCGGTCAGGAAGGCCAGCGGCGGGTGGACGTAGAGCATCAGCGCGAAGGCGCCGACCAAGGTCATCACTGCGATGAAGAGGTCCTCCGGGCCGTGATGGGCGACTTCGCCGATCTCCTCCAAATCCTTGGTGACGCGGGCCACGAGGTGGCCGGTCTTCTGGTTGTCGAAATAGCGGAACGAGAGCTTCTGCAGATGATCGAAGGCACGGCGACGCATCTCGGTCTCGATATTGATGCCGAGTACGTGCCCCCAATAGGTCACCACCACCATGAGGCCGGCATTGGCCACGTAGATCACGCCGAGGCCGACGGCGGCGAGCACGATCAACTGCCAGTCCTGGCGCGGCAGCAGCACATCCACGAAGGCCTTCACGGCCATGGGGAAGCCCAGTTCGAGCAGGCCCGACAGGACCGCGCAGCCGAAATCGACGAGGAACAGGGTCCGGTGCGGGCGGTAATAAGCGAGGAAGTCCTTCAGCATGATGCTTTCGTCAGGTGATCGACGGGGCAGAGGGCGCCGCAGGAGGGGACGCCCGGTATGCGGTAGCGCATACAGCAAACCCGCCGCCGCCGCTCCTCGCCGCCTCGGAAAGCCTGGGCCAGCGGGCAGCGGCCGAACGCATCGCCACAGCAACGCCCGAGGCATGCCTCGGCGCGGGAGGAGGCCGGAACCGCGTCACGGCTCAACTCGCGCAGGGCGAAATCGGCGGTCACGCCGGCATTGCACCAGAGGACATGGCGGGAGAGGCCGTAATGCGTCTGGCACAGGTCGAAGAACGGTCGCAGATGCCCCTCGATCAGGGGTTCGAGCCCGGGCTCCGGGCCTGCGCGCCGGTCGTCCTCCTCCGCCACGATGAAGCGGGAGACGATGCCGTTCTCGTCGAGTTCGAAGCCGACCCGGTCGAACCCGATCGGCAGGGCACGGCCGAGGCGGCTGAGCGCGGTGAAGTAGGGGATGATCAGGGCGGGGAGGTAGTACTGCGTCCAGAGCGAGACGAGGGCGCGGCGGTCGGCGGTCTCGAAGCCTTCGCCTGATGCCCTGCCGAACCCGTCCACCACCTCGTCGAACCTGGCCTTGCTGGTGAGGATCGAGAGCGGCCGGGTGCCGGACCCGGACGGCGCCGTGGCGATCCGGCAGCCGAAGGCCGACAGCGACGGTGGAACCAGGGCGGCAAGTTGATCGATCATGCGACCCCCGCGACCCGATCGGCATCGAGGGTCCGGCGAATCGTCGCGCGCAGGGCGGCGAAGGCGACGGTGTAGAACAGGATCGCGGTGGTGAAGTAGCCCGGCCAGCCCACATGCGCCGCGAGCGCCGGCGCGGCGACCCGCAGCGGCATCGCGGCAAAGAATGCCGCCCCGAACAGGAGCGCGTAATCGGTGGCGGGGCGAGGCCCCTGCGCCCAGCGATAGATCATGTTGAACACCGGCACTCCGAGCCCTCCGCCGCTGACGATGCCGACGATCGTCGCGGCTATGGCGAGCGTGGCCGAACCGATGGCAGCGCTGGCGATCATCAACCCGCCTCCGGCGATCACGCCCAGCGCCGAGACCGTGATCAGTCGCAGGGTCCCGACCCGTCGAACGAGGACGCCCGAGACCAGGGCCATGACGAGGTTGATGACAGGCGAGAGAGAACCGGTGACAAATCCGACCTCCCGCAACGGCACCCCGAGATCCAGCAGGGCGAGGTTGTTCAGGCCGGAGAGGGCGAACATGGCCGCGAAGTACAGGCCCAGGACCAGGATGCGCGGCGCCAGGAGGCGCAGGCGTTCGAACGGGGCTGCCACGCGCTCCGCCTCAGCGGCACCGCGGCGGAGCCGGACTTCCGGGTAGCGCAGCATCGGCAGCAGGCAGAGAAGGTTGAGGCCGGCGATGCCCAGCACGGCGGCCTGCCAGCCGACCGGGTCGTAGTACCCGACCAGTAGCCCCGCGCCGGCGATTCCGCCCAGCGACGCACCGGAGAGTTTGGCCGACGCCACGAAGGGCCGCCGGTCGGCGGGCACCGTCTCGACCACCAAAGCTTCGAGGGCGATGTCCATGGTGGCGACGCAGAAGCAGGTCGCCACCGCGAGGCCGAGGAGGAGACCGAGCGGCCACGCCTCGCCCAGGCTCAGCACCAGCAGCAATGCGATGGTCGCGCCCTGCATCAGCGCGATCCAGCCGATGCGATGCGGCAGGCCGGGCAGGCGCAGCCTGTCGATGGCGACGGCCCAGAGAAACGTCAGACCGACAGGCAAGTTGATAAGCTGCAACAGGCCGATCTCGGCGAGTTCGACGCCGCGTGCCCGCAGGATCAGCGGGGCGCCGCTGGCCAGGAAGCCGAGCGTGGTCCCGAAGGTGATGTAGAGGCAGAAGAACGGCAGCAGGGGCCGCGCCCGGCGCCACGCCCTGGACGCTCCCTCGAACCAGATCCCGCTCATGCGATCCGCGCCACCCGGCCCGGTTGCCCGGCGAGGATAGGCATGGACCCTGGGAACCATCCTCCCGCGCGGGTCACGCCGGCTCCTCCGAGAATGCACTTTACCGGCCTCGACTGACGCGGCGACCGATCCGCGATCCGGCGCGCGACGTGACAGGGCCTCCCTTCGGACATCCGGAGCCTCCCTGATTCCTGAAGCGCACGTTGTTTTTAAGCAGTCTAATCTGCTGTAAACATTGGCCTTTCTTTGGGATTATGCCGCGCGTGTCCGTCATGCAAGGTCCGTTTGGACGCAGTGCCGCCGGCCTTCGCTTCTCTTGCTCTGCGTCTGGCTTCTATTGCCCCGGCATGGTGAGGATGAGCGGCCCGCTGCGCGAGGCGATGACCGTATGCTCGTATTGCACGGTGAGGGCCTTCGGCTGGCTGTAAAGGGTCCAGGGATCGTCGCCGTCCTCGGCGAACTCCGCGCCGAGGGACAGGAACGGCTCGACGGTAAAGACCAGCCCCTCCTGCATGATCCGTCGCTCGGAGGCGTCGGGCCAGGTGGCGATCTCGGTCGGCTCCTCGTGCAATGACAGGCCCACGCCGTGGCTGGCGAGGTTGCGGACCAGGGTGTAGCCGTTCTTCCGCGCGAAGGCTCCGACGGCCCGTCCGATATCGGCCAGGGGCTTGCCGGCGCCGACCTGGCGCAATCCCGTCCACATCGCCCGGCGCCCGTCCCTGCACAGTCGCTCCACCGCCCGCGTCACCGGCGGCACGGCGAAGGACGCGCCCGTATCGGCGAAGTAGCCGTCTTTCTCGGCGGACACGTCGATATTGACGAGATCGCCCGGATTGATCCTGCGGTCGCTCGGAATGCCGTGCGCGATCTCCTCGTTGACGCTGATGCAGGTGGCTCCGGGAAAGGCGTAGACCAGTTCCGGTGCCGGGCGAGCTCCGGCCGCCTCCATGATTCGCCGCCCGATCCCGTCGAGTTCGCGGGTGGTCATGCCGGGCTCGATGGCCTTACCCATCGCCTCGAGGGTGTCAGCGACGATGCGCCCGATCTGCTTCAGGCCGGCAAGCTCGTCGTCGTTCGACACCGTCATGTCGTCTTCCCTTCATGGCACCGGAGGCGGCTCCGCCCGCGCGGTTCTGCCATTCTCCGCGAGCCCGGCAAAGCCTGGGTTGCCCCACACGCAAATCACCTCACACGGGTCCGATATGCATATGAGGGCCGGCACCCCGCTCAGGCCGCGAAGGCGCCACGCGAGCGCAGGGCCGCGATCTCCTCCGTCGAGAGGCCGAATTCCGAGAGCACGTCCTCGGTATGCTCGCCGAGAAGCGGCGCGTGCCTGCGCGCGCGCTGCGGCGTGCCGGTGAGCTTTACGGGGAAACCGATATTCGGCACCGTGCCCTCGATCGGGTGGGGAACCTCGATGCGCATCTGCCGGTGCCGGCCATGCTCGCTCTCGAATGCTTCAGGATAGGTGTTCATGCGGCCGGCCGGAATGCCGGCTTCGAGGAGCAGGGACACCCATTCCTCGGCGGTCCTGGCGGCAAAGCTCCGCTCCAACTCCTCGATCAGTTCCTCGCGGTTGGCGAGCCGCGCGGGAATGTCGACGAAGCGGCTATCCTCGAAGAGTTCGGCGCGGCCGAGTACATCACAGAGTAGGCGCCAGAGCTTCTGATTCGTGGCCCCCATGACGAAGTAGCCATCGGAGGCGCGAACCGCCTGGTAGGGGGCGCTCATGCGGTTGGAGGTGCCGAGCGGCTGCGGGATCCGGCCCGTCCCCCAATATTCCGATACATCCCAGATCGAGAAGGCCAATGCCGCGTCGAAGAGCGAGGCATCGATATACTGGCCCTCGCCGCTGGCCTGCCGGCCGATATAGGCGGAGAGGATCGCGTAGACGGTGAACAACGCACAGCCGATATCGGCGACCGGCACGCCGGCCTTCACCGGCGGACCGCCTGGATGACCGGTCACGCTCATCACCCCCGACATCGCCTGCGCCATCAGGTCGTAACCGGGGCGCTTCGCCCAGGGACCCGACTGGCCGAAGCCCGAGATGCTCGCATAGATGAGACCCGGATTGCGGGCGCGCATCGCCTCGTATCCGAGGCCGAGGCGCGCCATCACGCCGGGACGGTAATTCTCGACCAGCACGTCCGCAGTGGCGGCCATATCGAGAAGAAGGTCGCGCCCCGCATCGGATTTGAGGTTCAGGGCAACGCTGCGCTTGTTCCGGTTCATGTTGAGGAAGCCCATGCTGTCGGGCCCCTTCATCTTGAATCCCATGGCGCCGCGTGTCTGGTCGCCCGTGCCCGGCGGCTCGATCTTGATGACATCCGCTCCGAGATCGGCGAGCAGCATGCTGCAGAACGGCCCCGCCATCACCTGCGTCACGTCGAGAACGCGGATGCCCGCGAGGGGGAGGGGGCGGGGGCCATCGTGCACGGAGTGATCCATCGTGCTCGTTTCCTGTTTTGCGCCGGGGCCGGGCGTAGCCCGCCGGCGGTGGCGTTACGCGAGGAGGACACGAATCGCCGTGAGCATCTCCTCGCCCCGCTTGCGGGGAGAGGGCCGCGACGACCTCGTCGTCGGCGCGGCGAGGCGGCAGCCGAAGGTGAGGGGGCGGTTCCGGGGGAGTCTCGTCCGGCGACGCCCCCTCACCCTCGCTCCGCTCGTCACAGGCACGACGGGGTGCCTGTGACCCTCTCCCCGCGTGCGGGGAGAGGGGAATGCGCTCTCGCTTCGGCTCGAGTCGGCGAAGTTAGGATCGCACTACTCCGCCGGCACGGCCCGCCCGAGCGGTAACACCGGTTCCTCTTCGAACGGCCGTTCCGGGTGCATGGTGAAGGCGAGGCCTGCACCCAGGAGGCAGAGGCCGATGGAGCCGACGAAGGGCAGGGTCCAGCTCCCCGTCATGTCTACGATCATTCCAAATACGATCGGCGAGATGATCGCCGCCACCGCCGAGCCGGTGTTCATGAGACCCGCTGCAGTACCCGAATATTTCGGTGCGATGTCCATCGGCACCGACCAGATCGGGCCGATCACCAGTTCGGCGAAGAAGAAGCCGGAGCTGAGCAGCAACGCCACCAGTGTCAGGTCCCTGGTGAAGAACACGCCGGTGAGGCTTGCCGCCGCGCCGAGGAAGCCGACCACGATGACGCTGAGCCGGGCAAGCTTGAGATCGCCGGTGCGCTTCAAGATGCGGTCGCTGAAGACGCCGCCCAGGGTGTCGCCGACGACGCCGGCGAAGAACACGCCCGACGCGAACAGGGCCGAGTTCTTCAGATCGAGCCCATAATTGAGCTTGAAGAAGCTCGGGAGCCAACCGAGGAACAGCCACAGGGTCCAGCCGTAGCAGAAATAGGTCAGCGTCACCGGTAGCATGCGCCGGGTGAGGCGGCCCCAAGGCACGTTCTGCTTGGCGCCGACCTTGCTCGGAGGTGGCAGGACCGCGAGTTCCTCCGGGGTGATCGCCGGGTGTTCTTTCGGATCGTCGCGAAAGTACCAGAACCAGACGACGACCCAGGCGAAGCTCGCCACGCCTAAGATGACGAAGCCGAGGCGCCAGCCGAACTGGTAGATCAGGAAGGCCACGATGGGCGGCGCCACCGCGTTGCCCAGTCGCGCGAAGGCATGCGTGATGCCCTGCGCGAAGCCACGCTTGCCCGGCGCGGTCCAGTTCTGCATGGCGCGGGTGGCGGTGGGGAAGGTCGCCCCCTCACCGAAGCCGAGGAGCACCCGGGCGAGGAACAGGCTGATGAGGCCTCCCACCATTCCAGTCAGGATCGTCGCCGAGGCCCAGATCAGGCCACAGACGAGGAGCGTGCGCCTCGCGCCGAACTTGTCACCTACCGAGCCGCCGATGACTTGGAAGATGGCATAGGGATAGGCGAAGGCGGACAGGATCAGGCCGAACTGAGTGTTCGACATCCCGAGATCTTTCATGATCTCGCCGCCCGCCGTGGCGATGTTCACCCGGTCGAGATAGGTGACGAAATACATCAGGCAGAGCAGGAACAGCACCATGTTCGACGCTGAGACGCGTCTTTTGGCTGGCGTCATCGGGGTTTCCTCGGGTTGAGCGCGCCACCCGCCCCGGTTTGATCACCGGTTGTTTGTGGGATCACGCGTGGTTGGTATGATCGGCGCGGCTCTCCTCCCTACAAGGGGGAGGGGACCTGCTACTCAATCGTCGATACCGGAGCGCAGGGCGTCCATGGCCGCCAGCACGCCGCCGCGCGTGTGCGGGACGCCGCCGGCCTTGAGGCCCATTTCGACGCCCGACAGCGCCGCCATCAGCATCAGGTCGTTGCATTCGCCGAGATGGCCGATGCGGAAGACCTTACCCGCCACCTTGGCGAGGCCGGTGCCAAGGGAGAGGTCGTATTTCTCGAGGATCAGATTGCGCAGGGCATCCGCGTCATGGCCCTCCGGCATCACCACGGCGGTGAGCACGGGCGAGTATTCGGACGGCTCCTGGCACAGTACCTCCAGGCCCCACCCCTCCACGGCGGCGCGCGTGGCGGCGGCGAGACGCTGATGGCGGGCGAAAACCTGGGCCAAGCCTTCCTCCATCAACATGGCGATGGCTTCGCGCAGGCCGTAGAGCAGGTTCGTGGCGGGCGTATAAGGGAAGTAACCGCCGGCATTCGGCTTCAGCATGTCCTCCCAATCCCAATAGGAGCGCGGTAGCGTCGCTGTCTTCGCTGCGGCCAGGGCCTTATCCGACACAGCGACGAGGCCGAGGCCCGGCGGCAGCATCAAGCCCTTCTGCGAGCAACTCACAGCGACGTCGACGCCCCATTCGTCATGGGCGTATTCGGCCGAGCCGAGCCCCGAGATCGTGTCGACGAGGAAGAGAGCAGAGTGGTTCGCCCGGTCGATGGCTTTGCGGATGTCCGCGATCCGGCTCGTGGCCCCAGTGGAGGTCTCGTTGTGGACCACCATCACCGCCTTGATCGACTTAGCGCGGTCCTCGGCCAGGATCGCCTCGACCCGCGCCGGATCGACCCCGCGGCGCCAGTCGCCGGGGACGAACTCCACTTCGATGCCCCAGCGCGCCGCCATCTGTTGCCATAGGGTGGCGAAATGGCCCGTCTCGAACATCAATACCCGGTCGCCCGTGGAGAGCGTATTGACGATGGCGGATTCCCAAGCGCCTGTGCCGGAACCCGGATAGATGATCACTGGCGAGCGCGTCTGGAAGACGGACTGGGCGCCTTCCAGCACCGCCTTGCCAAGCCCGGCGAAATCGGGGCCGCGATGGTCGATCACGGGCATGTCCATGGCCCGCAGGACGCGCTCGGGTACCGGACTGGGGCCCGGAATATGCAGGAAATGGCGTCCGGTCCGTGTCGTCATCGAGATCTCCGCGATGGCCCGTCGAGGGAAAGCTGTACCCCGGATCGATGCTTTAAGAGGTAACGGGGCGGAAAATTGCATTCATTTTTTGAGAGGGCAAGAACTATTATGCGGACATCCATCCTCGACCTCCGCGCTTTCGGCTGCTAAGTTCGCATTATGGTGCTTGACCCTGTCACAGAGCCGGAGGCCGATGCCGGCCTCGCCGCGATCGACGGAGCGCGTTTCCCCGCGTTCCCATCACTCGTGAAATCCCTCCACGGCGAGCTTCTGGCCCGCCTGCGGGACTACATCGTCGAGGGCAATCTCGCTGCTGGCGCACGGGTGCCGGAGCGCATGCTCTGCGAGCATTTCGGCATCTCGCGCACGCCCTTGCGAGAGGCGCTGAAGGTGCTGGCCTCCGAGGGGTTGATCGAGCTTCTGCCGAACCGGGGCGCGCGGGTGCGCCAGCTCGGCGCCGAGGAACTGGTGGACCTGTTCGACGTGATGGGTGGTCTCGAGGCCTTGGCCGGGCGCCTGGCCTGCGAAAAGATCACGCCGGAAGCCTATGCGGAGATCGAGCGTCTCCATCACGAGATGTACAGCAGCTACATGCGGCGCGATCTGCATGGCTATTTTGCCTGCAATCAGGCGATTCACGACCGGATCGTTCAGGCGGCCGATAACGAGCCGTTGCGGACGAGCTACGCCAACTTCGCGGGGCGCCTGCGCCGTGTGCGCTACTCCGCCAATCTGGACGAGAACCGAGACCGCTGGGGCGAGGCGATGCGCGAGCACGAGGAAATTCTCGATGCGTTGCGCCGGCGCGCCGGCAGCGAGCTCAGCGATATTTTGTTCAGGCACCTGCGAAATAAGCGCCGCGCGGCGGAAGGGCGGGAGACGGCGCCTCCGCCGGACGATGCCTCCGCCGCGTCGTGATGGCGGTTCAGCGGCGCTCGCCGTGAAATCGCTCGGCTTGGGCCTGGATCACTTCCGCCGCTTCCAGGATTCCGGCCCGATTGACGTCGAGATGGGTGGTCGCGCGGATCTGGTGCTGCCCGATGGCGCGGATGCGGATGCCCTCGGTGAGGCAGGCTTCGGCAAAGGCCGTTGCGGTGATGCCCAGCGGCTCCACCGAGAAGCACAGGATGTTGGACTGGGCCGCATCTGGCGCGATGGCGAGGCCGGGCGCGCCAGCGATGCGGGTCTTCAACTCACCGGCATTGGCATTGTCGAGTTCCAGCTGGTCCACATGGTGATCAAGAGCGTAGAGGCCGGCCGCAGCGAGGATGCCCGACTGACGCATGGCGCCACCGAGCCGGTACTTCCACCGCCACGCCTCGATGATAAAGTGCGACGAGCCGCACAGAACGGCGCCGACCGGGCAACCGAGGCCCTTGCTCAGGTCGATCCAGGCGCTGTCGAAGCCTTTGGCATAATCTCTGGCGGAGATGTCGGTGGCAGCCACCGCGTTGAGCAGGCGCGCCCCGTCGATATGCGCCTTCATGCCCTTGTGATGGGCGAGGTCGCGGATGCGGCGCATGTCGGTGAGCGGCCAGACCGAGCCGCCGGAAAAGCTCGTGGTCTGCTCCACCGAGACCAGGGCCGAGCGCGGCGCCGTGCGGGCGGGCGGGCGGATCGCCGCTTCGAACGCCTCGGGCGTGTAGATGCCGGCCGGGGTCGCCAAGGCCTTCACCGAGACGCCGCCGATGGCCGCCGAGCCGGCGGCCTCGGTGTTGTAGATATGGGACTGATCGTCGACCACGATCTCGTCGCCGGGCCGGGTCTGGACCAGGATCGAGACGAGGTTGCACATCGTGCCCGAGGGCATGAACACCCCCGCTTCCATCCCAAGCAGTGTTGCGACGCGCTCGCACAAGGCGAGGGTCGTCGGATCGGAATCGGATTGCTCGTCGCCGACCTCCGCGCGTGCCATGGCGTCGCGCATGCCGGGCGTTGGCCGCGTCTGCGTATCGCTATACAAATCGATCATCTGCCGGCCCTGTTTTGCATGCAATCCGTGCGGGCCATTCTAGCCGGTCGGGACGATCCCGCCACCCTACCGGAACCTGCATCGCTTTGAAGCCGGCCGACGGCACTCCCACGAGGACGATGGATCATGACCGCAACGGCTGAGCCCGCCACCGGCCCGAACCGCGCCCCTTCGCCCGTCGCGGGGCCGGGGCCGGTCAGTCCGCGCGCCGCCAACCGCCAGGGCGCCGGCCTTCCGCGCCGCCTCGCCGAAGCCCTCGCCGGCGAGGCGAAGTTCGATGCCTTCACCCGGGGGCGCTATTCCAACGACGCTTCGATTTACCAGATCATGCCGGCGGGGGTGGTCCTGCCCCGCAGCGCCGCCGACATTGCAGCGACCCTCAAGATCGCGGCCGAGCACGATGTGCCGGTGATCCTACGCGGCGGCGGCACCTCCCAGAACGGCCAGCCCATCGGGCGCGGCCTCGTGGTCGATTGCTCGCGCCATTTCAACGGGATCATTGCCTACGACGCGCAAGCCGGAACGATCACCGTCGAGCCCGGCATGGTGCTGGAACGGTTGAACACGCGGGTGAAGGCCGACGGCTGGTTCTTTCCCGTGGAACCCTCCACCGCTACCCGCTGCACCATCGGGGGCATGGCCGGCAACAATTCCTGCGGCGCCCGCTCCCTGCGCTTTGGCAAGATGAGCGACAACGTGCTCGGTATGGAAGCTCTGTTGCATGACGGCGAGCCCTTCGGCTTCGGTCTCACCGGCAACGAGGCGACGGGCGTCACCGGCTCGCGGCGGGCCGGCGAGCTCGCCGCCGCCATGCGGGCCCTGGCCGAATCCGAGCGCGACGAGATCCTGCGCATGTACCCGCGCGTGCAGCGCCGGGTCGGCGGCTACAATCTCGATGCGCTGATCGAGGCGAGGCCGAACCTCGCCCATCTCCTCGTCGGCTCGGAGGGCACGCTGGCAGCCACCACCAGCGTCACCCTGAAACTGTCGCGCCTGCCGACGCACCGGGTCATGGGCGTCTGCCACTTCCCCTCGTTCCGCTCCGCCATGGAGACGACGAAGGCCATCGTCGACCTCGATCCCGTGGCGGTTGAGCTCGTAGACAACAACGTGCTGGTGCTCGGGGCCGACATCCCGATGTTCCGGGCGACGCTGGCCGACATCACCCGTGGCACGCCGAACTGTCTGCTCCTGGTGGAATTCGCCGGCGACGACCGGGACGCCCTGATGCGCGACCTCAAGCGCCTCGATACCTGCATGGCCGATCATGGCTTCGCCGCCGCCGTGGTGGAGGTGCCGGAGCCGATCCGCCAGAAATCGGTCTGGGAGGTACGCGAGGCCTGCCTCAACATCATGATGTCGATGAAGGGGGATGCGAAGCCCGTCTCCTTCATCGAGGATTGCGCGGTGCCGCTGGAGCATCTCGCCGATTACACCGACGCGGTGACGGAGGTGTTCACCCGCCACGGCACGCGCGGCACCTGGTACGCCCATGCCTCCGTCGGCTGTCTGCATGTGCGCCCGATCCTCGACATGAAGCAGGGCGGGGACGTCGCCAAGATGCGCGCCATCGCGGAGGCCGCGAGCGAACAGGTCCGCCGCTTCAAGGGCTCCTATTCGGGCGAGCATGGCGACGGCATCTCGCGCTCGGAATACATCGCGCCGATGTTCGGCGAACGCCTGACCCGCGCCTTCGAACAGGTGAAGGACACGTTCGACCCGGAGAACCGGCTCAACCCCGGCAAGATCGTCCGGCCGCTTAAGATGGACGACCGTTCGCTGATGCGGTTCCAGCCGGGCTATTCCGTGAGCCAGCCGAAGAAGACCGCTCTCGACTGGTCGGAATGGGGCGGCTTCGGCGGCGCCGTCGAGATGTGCAACAACAACGGCACCTGCCGGAAGCTCGCGGGCGGGGCGATGTGCCCGTCCTACAGGGCGACGAAAGACGAGCAGCACCTCACTCGAGGCCGGGCGAACTCCCTGCGGCTGGCGATTTCGGGCCAACTCGGTAAGGACGCCTTTACCAGCCCCGAGATGAAGCGGACCCTGGATCTCTGCGTCTCGTGTAAGGCCTGCCGCCGCGAATGCCCCACCGGCATCGACATGGCGAAGATGAAGGTCGAGTTCCTGCACCATTACCATGCCCGCCACGGCCTACCCCTGAAGGAGCGGCTGGTGGCGGCCCTGCCGCTCTATGCCGGCACCGCCGCCTGGCTGGCACCGCTCCTCAACCTGCGCGATCGCCTTCCCGCATTGGCTAAACTGTCGGAGCGGGTGGCAGGGCTCTCGGCGCGCCGCACCCTGCCGCGCTGGCGCAGGCCCTGGGTCGAGCAGGGCGAGCCGGCGCATCCCGGCGACGTGACCGGGGATTTCCGCGACATCGTGCTGTTTGGCGACACCTTCAACCGCGCCTTCGAGCGGGAGAACCTGGAAGCGGCCGAGCGTGTGCTGATCGCCGCCGGTTACCGTCTGCATCGGGTCTTCCCCAACCGTGGACGCCGCCCCCTCTGCTGCGGCCGCACCTACCTTGCATCCGGTCAAACCGACCGGGCCCGCGAGGAGGCCCGTCGCACGCTCACCACTCTACTGCCCTTCATCCGGGCGGGCGCGCGGATCGTCGGGCTCGAACCCTCCTGCCTGCTGACCTTCCGGGACGAGTTCGCGTCCCTGCTTCCCGGCCCGGAGGCGGGGGAGCTGAGCAAGGCGAGCCTGCTATTCGAGGAGTTGCTCGCCGTCGATCTCGATGCCGGGCGGATCGCCCTGCCTCTGGCGGACCAGGGCGGACGCGTCGCTCATCTGCACGGCCATTGCCACCAGAAGGCTTTCGCCGCCATGGGCGCGGTGGAGACGGTGCTGCGCGCGGTGCCGGGGCTCGACGTGCGGGTCATCGAGTCGAGCTGCTGCGGCATGGCGGGCGTTTTCGGATACGGCGCGGAGACCATCGACGTGTCGCTCGCCATGGCCGAACTCTCGCTGTTCCCGGCCCTGCGCAAGGCCGGCCCGGACGATCTCGTCGTGGCCGACGGCACCAGCTGCCGCCACCAGATCCATGACGGTCTCGGGCTCGAAGCGCTCCATGTCGCGCGGGTCCTCGACCGGGCGATGGCGGCGTCGACCGAACGTCACTGACGGCCGGGCCGGGCCGGGTCGCTGGTCATGGTCGCGTGGGCGTGATGGATGGTATCGAGAAAGGCGGGTCGCCGTCACCTGGTGGAATCCGCCTCGCTCAGGGGACAACATGACCGACCTGAAGCAGAACAAAGCGAATGTGATCGCCTTCTATCGGTTGATGTTCGACGAGTGCCGGCCGCGAGAAGCCATCGAGCGTTATGCCGGGGACGACTACATCCAGCACAACCCGCATGTGGCGAATGGCAAGGACGGCTTCATCGCCTATTTCGAGCGCATGGCGCGCGAATGGCCGGGCAAGCGCGTGGAGGTGAAGCGGGCGGTCGCCGAGGGGGATCTCGTGGTGCTGCATTGCCTGCAACACTGGCCGGGCGACCACGATTATGCGGCCATCGATATCTTCCGGCTCGATGACGGCGGTAGGATCGTCGAGCACTGGGACGTGCTGCAGATCCTGCCGGATTCTTCCGCCAATCCGAACGGGATGTTCTGAGCGGCCGGATCGCTCACCTCCTCGGCTATGTCCCCATCCGGCCCCAATCGGCTGTCCGCGCAGCGAGGCCGCCTGACAGGCTCAACGAAATCCCGGTCGCCGCGAACGTGTCCCTACAGCGTTTGAGGGATGTGACAGCTTCGATCGCCCCCGGGATGAACGTCAGTGATTGGAGCCGGGCTGGCACGATCGAGCGATCGCCTTACGCGACCGGGCATTCCTGTCGGCGGGTGAGGTCTGACATGCGGCCTCCCGGCGAGGAGGAAGCGCACCGCCCCGCCGCATCGTCCGGTTCCTGACGACGAGTCCGTCAAGGTCAGTCATGTCCGGCTGCCTTGGCGCTGCACGTTCTGGACGGTGCGGAGGGGGCGAAGTGCCCACGATCGCTGTCCTATCCGCTCTCGCCGTGGCGCCATGTTCCTCTTCCGGAATGGCCGTCTTAGGGGCCTTGGCGGTATCGTCGCCGCGCCGATGGAGACCGCAGGATCAGCCTCCTCGCATCGGCCACCCCGCAGGGGCTGGCGGCGGATCAGCCGGCCAAGTGCGGAACTATATCACCTGAGAAAATGTAAGTCTTGTCTACTGGGTATAGTAATGAAATATCCATATTTTGGCTGATAGACATAATTTATCACTGATGGGTGTTGATATGAAACTTGGAAACTTCAAAATATTTCACAAGGTTTGCATGGTCATCGCACTCATCGGCGTGATCGTCGGCGGCTGCGTCTGGTACGCCCAGTCTCGCATGGCAGCAATCGATAATGCCTATAGCTCGTTCCTTGCACGCGAAACACGCGCCGTTGCAAACTTACGCCGGGTAAACCGGCTCATCGCCGAACTCAACTACAATGTCGTCAGGCTCATCGTCGAGACGGACGAAAAGCAGATGAACGTTGCGATAAACAACTTCGATGCTGCCAGCGCGAAGATCAAAACCGATTTAAAAGCCATTGCCGAGCAAGCACCCTCGTTTTCGGCGCGCGTATCAGAACAAGCGTCCATGGTTGAAGACTATGATCAGAAGATCATCCACGTGCGCGATTTGGCAAAAAACAATGAGAACGCAGAGGCTCTGGACGTTTTTCATGAGTCGATCGATCCCGTAAATAGTAAGATGATTGAATTCGGCGCTAAATTAGCCACCGACCTGGAGGATTTCGTTGCCACAGAAGCCGACGGTCTGACAGCGCAGACCAACACGACCCGCTACACCTTGATCTTTGCCAGTGCCTTTGGGGTGATCCTCGGGATGTTCGCGGCCATCGCCGTCGTGATCATCGGTGTCACCCGTCCGATCGGGCGCCTCACCGACATCATGGGCCGGCTGGCCTTGGGCGATGTCACCACGGAGGTCACCCTCCAGGACCGCCGCGACGAGGTGGGAACGATGGCCGGCGCGGTGCAGGTGTTCAAGGACGGCATGATCCAGGCGCGAGTCCTGGAAGCCGAGACCGTCCAGGCCCGTCTGGCGGCCGAAGAGCAGCGCAAGCTCGGGATGCTCCAGATGGCGGATTCCTTCGAGGCGGCGATCGGTGGGATCGTCGGGATGGTCTCGTCCTCGGCCACGGAATTGCAGGCGACGGCGCAGACCATGACCTCCACCGCCACCGAGACCGCGAGCCAATCCACCACCGTGGCCGCCGCCGCCGAGGAAGCCGCCACCAACGTCAACACGGTCGCCGCCGCCGCCGAGGAACTCGGCGTCTCGGTCCAGGAGATCGCCCGCCAGGTGAGCGGGTCGGCCGATCTCGCCCAGCGTGCCGTCGTGGAGGCCGATCAGAGCGGGGTCCTCGTCCAGACCCTGAGCCAGGCCGCTGCCCGCATCGGCGACGTCGTCGTCCTGATCTCGAACATCGCGAGCCAGACGAACCTGCTGGCGCTCAACGCCACGATCGAGGCGGCCCGCGCCGGAGAGGCCGGACGCGGCTTCGCGGTGGTGGCCACGGAGGTGAAGGAGCTGGCGGGCCAGACCGCGCGGGCGACGCAGGAGATCTCGGAGCAGATCACCCAGATGCAGGGGGCGACCGGGCAGGCGGTCTCGGCGATCGCCACCATCACCACGCGCATTCGCGACATCGACGCCGTGGCCACGACGATCGCCGCGGCGGTGGAGGAGCAGGGAGCCGCGACCCAGGAGATCGTCCGCAACGTGTCCCAGGCCGCGACGGGCACCAGCGAAGTGACGAGCAACATCTCGGGCGTGGCCAGCGCCGCCGAGGAGACCGGAGCCGCGGCCAACCAGGTCCTGGCCTCCGCATCGGAACTCTCGCATCAATCCGAGCACCTCACCGCCGAGGTCAAGCGGTTCCTGGCGACCGTCCGGGCCGCCTGAGGCCGGCACGACCAGCAGGGACGGTCCGGCGGGTGCGGGGCTCGGCGGACCATGAAACGGGGCTTCCGGAGATGAGGCTCCTGTATCTCCAGGCCTTGGGGGCGATCGGCAAGCGAGCCCGGGAATACTGTCTTGACAGCGGCGCTCGCCGGCTCGACCTCTCCTTGAGACGGCGAGCCGCCTCTCATCGAGTTTTCAACCCATGGCAACAGATCCGTCACCGGCCGGCGCCGGTCGTTCCAGGCCGGGATTGCGAGGTTCCCGCCAAATCGCCTCCGGGTGGGCCGGTGGCCGGGCATGAGTACCTTCCTATCTGCCTTAGCCGGTGGTGCCCTGATCGGGACCTCCGCCGCCCTGCTCCTCATCCTCAACGGTCGCATCGCCGGAATCAGCGGCATTACCGCCGGGGCAATGATGCCGTTGAGCCGGGACACGCCGTGGCGTTGGGCCTTTCTCGCCGGCCTGCTCCTCGGCCCGGTCCTGTATCGCCTCGCCTTCGGTGCATGGCCCGTCGTGCAGCTCGACGCGCCGTGGAGCCTGATCGTTCTCGGCGGCCTCCTCGTCGGCTACGGGACGCGGCTGGGCGGGGGCTGCACCAGCGGCCACGGCGTCTGCGGCCTCGCCCGGCTGTCGCCCCGCTCCATCGCGGCGGTGGCGACCTTCATGGCCGCCGCCGCCGGGACGGTGTTCCTCGTCCGACATGGAGGATGGTGATGGAAACCCTGCGCGCCTCGGTGGGGCTGCTCGCCGGCCTGCTGTTCGGTTTCGGCCTCGCGCTCTCGGGCATGATGGACCCGGCGCGCGTTCTCGGCTTCCTCGACGTGGTCGGCGCCTGGGATCCGAGCCTCGCCTTCGTGCTGGCCGGCGCGGTCGCCGTCTCGGCGCTCGGCTACCTGCTCGTGTCGCGGATGCGCAAACCCGTTCTCGCGCAGCATTTCGAGATTCCCCGCAACCGCCCGATCACGGCGAGCCTCATCGCGGGCGCCGTTCTGTTCGGCATCGGCTGGGGCCTCGTCGGTCTCTGCCCCGGCCCGGCGCTGGCGGGCCTGACGCTGGGCCTGCCTCAGGTCATTGGGTTCGTTGCCGCGATGGTTGTGGGGATGCTGCTCCACCGCTTCACCGCTGCGGCATCCGGCAGGTGAGACGCACATGCATTCGGCCCGGTCGGAGAACCGACCGGGCCGAATGATGTCGCATCGCGTTCTCGGATCCCGACGCTATCGGCGCGGCAGGCTGTGGAGCCCCTTCAGGAAGGCGTCGACGTCCGCGCGGGTGTTGTAGAAGGCCAGCGAGGCGCGCACCGACTGGTCGACGCCGAAGCGGCGCAGGGCCGGCAGGGCGCAATGGTGGCCCGAGCGCACGGCGATGCCGCGGGCGTCGAGGTGCTTGGCCACCGCTTCGTTGTCATGCCCGTCGACGACGAAGGACATGACGCTGGCTTTCTGTCGCGCGGTTCCGATCAGGCGCAGGCCCTTCACCTCGGCAAGCCCGGCTTGCGCGTATTCGAGCAGGTCATGCTCGTAGGCCGCGATGCCGGGAAGGCCGACGCTCTCGAGGTAGTCCAGAGCCGCGCCGAGCCCGACCGCTCCCGCGATGTCCGGCGTGCCCGCCTCGAACTTCTCGGGAACGCCCTTGTAGACCGTCTTCGAGAAAGTGACGTCCTCGATCATGTGGCCGCCGCCCTGCCACGGGGGCATCGCCTCCAGCAGCGCGCGCTTGCCGTAGAGGGCGCCGATGCCCGTCGGCCCGAACACCTTGTGCCCGGAGAAGACGAGGAAGTCGGCGTCCAGCGCCTGCACGTCCAGGGGGATGTGCGGCGATGATTGCGCCGCATCCACCAGCACAGGCACCCCGTAGGCATGCGACAGGGCGATGATCTCACGGACCGGGTTGATGGTGCCCAGAGCGTTGGCCACATGGGTGACCGAGACGATCTTGGTGCGGCCCGACAGGAGGGTCGCGAACTGCTCGAAGATGATCTCGCCGCGATCGTCCACGGGAATCACGCGCAGGGTCGCCCCTGTCGCCTGGGTGAGGAGCTGCCAGGGGACGATGTTGGCGTGATGCTCGATGGTCGAGATGATGATCTCGTCGCCCGGGCCGATATTGGCGCGACCGTAGGAGTTGGCGACGAGGTTGATCGCTTCCGTGGTGCCCCGGAGGAAGATGATCTCGTCCGTCGAGGCGGCGTTGATGAAGCGACGCACCTTCTCGCGCCCGCCCTCGAACAGGTCCGTGGAGCGCGCCGCAAGGGTGTGCGCGGCCCGGTGAATGTTCGAGTTGTGGCGGGCGTAGAACTCGGACGTCGCGTCGATGACGCTCTGCGGCTTGTGGGTGGTGGCCGCATTGTCGAGCCAGACCAGCGGATGCCCGTTGATGCTCTGGTGCAGGGCCGGGAAGTCCTTGCGCACCCGCTCCACGTCGAAGGGGGCCGCCACGGGGCTGGAGCCCTGTGACGAGACATGGGGCGCATGGCCGGGGCGAGGCTTGTGGCGAGTCGACGGGGCGGGCGCGGCGTTGCCCGTCCGGCTGCGGTCGGTCAGGAAGTAGTACTCGCCCGACGAGAACGGCTCGTCGGCGATCTCCACCTTCCCACCTGCATTCGGAGAAGTCCGGCCGGCGCGAGAGACCGTCTCCTGCGAGGCGTCCTGATGCGAGGCGTTCTGGCCCCGATGAACGTGCGCTTCCGGCACCAGGGACGGCGCGAACCCATGCGCGAAGGCATTGGCGCGCGGGTGGTCCTTGGCGATCGTGGCGTGGAGATCGTGGCCGCCGGGGAGGAAGGCGGCGGCATCGGCGACGCTCGGCACGAAGAATTCGGGCAGGCCCCCACGGGGAGCCTGCGCCTCGGGATGGACCGAGGGAAACGCCGAAGGCTGCGCGAAGCCCGGACCGGTTAGGCCGGGAAGGCCGACCGGAGGTGCACCGAACGAGCGGGCGGCCAGCGCCGAGGCGTCGGGCTGAAGGCCCGACGGCGCGGAGCCCGAGGGGATCGACGGCGTGCCGAGATCCGCCTTGGGGGCGAAGGCCTGGGGGGCGATCGGGTGGCCGAAGCCCTGGGGCGCATTCTCCAGGGCCTGCGGCAGCTGTGGGGTGGCCTGCGGCGCTTGCGGCGTCTGCGGCAGGGTGGGGGTCAGGGGCGCGGACGCCGCCTGACCCTGACCGTAGATCTCGCGGGCGAGGCGCCCGACGAGATCCGCATGCGCCGTGTCGCCGAACACCCCCGTAGGGAGACTGCCCGTGGGGAGGCCCGGCGCGTTAGGCGTAGTCATGGTAGTTGCCCAGCAGCACGTTATCGAGGCGTGCGATGGCGTCTTCCACCAGCACCGCGGCCGAGAAGTAGCGGGTCACGAGGTGCGAGGCGATGGAATGGTCGTTGGTGCCCATGTAGCGCACCGACAGGCCGGTCTCGATCTCGCCGGTGACGCCGGACTTCTGCAGGCCGACCACGCCCTGTTCGCCTTCGCCGACGCGGAGCAGCAGGATCGAGGTGGTCTGGGCGCCGGTCACCGGGTCGATGTCGATGGGCAGCTTGTCGCTCGGCACGATCGGAACGCCGCGCCAGGTGAGGAAGGGCGAGCCGAACAGGTGGATCACCACCGGGGGCACGCCGCGACGGGTGGCTTCACGACCGAAGGCCGCGATGGCGCGAGGGTGGGCCACGAAGAAGGCGGGCTTCTTCCAGACCAGGGTCAGCAACTCGTCGAGATCGTCCGGGGTGGGCGGGCCGCCACGGGTGGGGATGCGCTGGCGCTGGCTGACTTCGTGGAGGAGGCCGAACTCGGAATTGTTGAAGAGCTCCCACTCTTCCCGCTCTTTCACGGCATCGACCGTGAGGCGGATCTGCTCGCGCAGCTGGTCGATCTCGTTGGAGTAGAGATCGGTGACGCGGGTATGGGTGTGGAGGATCGTCTGGATCGTGGAGAGGTGGTACTCGCGCGGGTTCACTTCGTAATCGACGAAGGTCGTGGGCAGGCGCGGCTCGCCGGTATGGACCGCCAGAAGCTCGATGCCCTGCTCGCCCTCGCTGTTGGTGTGGCCCTTGAGGCGGTCACGCTCTTCCACGAACTGGGAGATGCGCGAGCGGATGCCCTCGTCCTCGATGGCGGAGCGGTCGAGGGTGAGGAGCGTCACCGCCGAGAGCGCCTTCACGGCGGGGGCGGGGGCGTTCTCGCTCACAAGGTCGCTGTCGCCGAAATAGTCGCCACCGGTGGCGAGGCCCTGGCGCAGGCGGTTCTTGAACGGGCCCGACAGGGTCAGCTCGACCGTACCCTCGGCCACGACGGTGAGGCTGCGGCCGGTAGAGCCCTCCTCGGCGATGACGTCGCCCGCCTTGTGCTGGGAGACGCTGAACTTGGAGGCGAGGGCCGACAACTCGTTGTCGCCGAGACGGCTGAACAGCGGGACGCTGCGCAGGGAGGCCGGGCGGACGGTGCGGGTGCCGCCGTCAGTGGCGAGTTCGATGCGGCCGGGCTTGGCCAGCACCACCGCGCGGCGGTTGACCCGGTAGACACCGCCGGCGACGTCGACGAAGGGCAGCAGGCGATGGAACCAGCGTGGCGTATTGGCCGCGTTCTGGACCGAAGTGACGGTCGCCGTCGCGAGATTGCGTGCCGCCGAGGCGCTCACGCTCAGACCGGGTCCACTCATCGGGGTTTATCTCCGTATTCCGGCAGGAGGCAGCGATCAGCCGCGACGCGGCAAGACCGCATCGGAACCGCACCAGTCGCGCGTCCGCTTTCGCCATTGAATGATCTTGGGCTGATCTTGCCCATAATCCGCTGCATCAGACAAAGCGTCGCTGCAGGGATGGGCTGTGTCTAACTCTTGTTACAGAAACGGGTCAACGGAATTAATTTCTATATTTTTTGGGTATCATAGATCGGATATTCTATTCGCTGACTTATATGACAATGCTGATCTCTCGTTCGCCAAATCGAGAGATTTTTAATCCACCCCGAGGGGGTTCGGCGAAAACCAAGAGCTGAAAAATCGTTTCGCTAGATCCCGTCGCCGAAGAACTGATCCATGCTTTGTGCGGGATCTTCGGCCGTGACGATCCGTGAGACGACGCGGGCCGGCACGCCCGCCACAGTGGTGTGGGCGGGAACGTCGTGCAGCACCACAGCAGCGGCGGCGACCTTCGCGCCTTCGCCGACGCGGATGTTGCCCAGCACCTTGGCTCCGACGCTGAGCAGAACCCCGCGTTCGATCTTGGGGTGCCGGTCGCCGCTTTCCTTGCCGTTGCCCCCGAGGGTGACCGATTGCAGGATCGAGACGTCATCGGCGATCACCGTGGTCTCGCCGATGACGACCCCGGTGGCGTGGTCGATGAACACCCCCGAGCCGATTCGCGCGGCCGGGTGGATATCGGCTCCGAACACCTCGGAGATTCGGCTCTGGATATGCAGCGCGAGGGTGACGCGGCCCTGGTGCCAGAGCCAATGGGCGACGCGGTAGCCCTCCAGGGCGGCAAGGCCCTTGTAGAACAGAAAGGGGTCGAGGTAGCGCCGGCAGGTGGGGTCGCGCTCGCGGATGGCGACGAGGTCGCGCACCGCATGGTCGCCCGCGTAAGGATCGGCCTGGAAAGCCGAGAGGCAGAGGTCGCGGGTGGAAAGGCGGGCGAGATCACCGTCGCCGAGACGGTGGGCGAGCCTGTAGGCGAAGGCATGGATCAGGCTCGGCTGGTCGAGGACCGTGGCCTGGATGATCCCGGCATAGAGCGGCTCCTCGATCAGCGCGGCCTCGGCTTCGGCGCGCATGGCGCTCCAGACGTCGGATTCGGCCGTGGTCCGGCTCACATTGCGCAGAGGCGGGCGCAGGATGTTGCTGTTCGGATGATCGCCGGAACGGCGCGAGGCTTGGGCACCGGCAGTCATATGTCTCGCGTCCTGGGCGGGCTCGGACGAGCCCTGTCGTGATCGAAGAGTTAGAGATCAGCCGACGCGCTGGAACAGCGTCGCGATGTAGCCCACGAGCAGGCCGTGGCCTTCGAAGTGGACGTCCACGGCCTGGGCGCCACCGGCGGCGGGAAAGACATCGACGATGCGTCCGGTGGCATGGCGCCAGATTCCGAGTGCTTCGGCGACATCGAGCCTCGCAAACACGACCTGATCTCCGAGAACCATCACTCGCTCCTACGGGCGTCGTCTTCTATGTGGGAGGACCGTCATCCGGCCGGCCTCGGCCTCGAGGGGGCGGCGGCAGGGACGGGATCTGGATTTATGGACCGCTAGCAGCGCCCGCGACGCTGCCGTAGTTTCGCTCCGTCCGGCGCCCGCCTTGCCGGCCGCTCTGCAGCGGCGGCGACGTTCATCGCTGCCGGACAGGCGTTGATATCGGCGGGGGGCGACTCGAAGTGGCTCGGCACGGATATCCCATCGAAGCTCAGCGCCCGGACACGATAGTCCTGGCAAGCATTTCGCGGAGAAACGATGTTCTCTACGGCTTGGATGTAGTGTGCCTATTCTGACCCGTCCGGGTCAACGAGAGGGATTTTCAAAGTCCAGGTGCTTCTGGAAAGATCCTCCCCCATCCTCATCAAGCTGGAGCAGGCTTGTGCTTTTAGAGCCCGAGACGAAGTCTGGACCAACCGCCGGCCCCAGCGCGCCGGGCCCCGGGGTCAGATGCCGCTGAACCAATTGTAGCCCTGATCCTCCCAATAGCCGCCGGGATCATCATTGGTCGCGAAGACCGATACGATGTGTTTGGGGCTCTTGAAGCCGAGCTTCGTCGGCACGCGCACGCGGAGGGGATAGCCATATTCGAGGGGCAGCGGCACACCGCCGAAATCCAGTGCCAGGATGGTCTGCGGGTGGAGGGCGCTCGGCATGTCGAGGCTGCCGTAATAGCGGTCGGCACATTTGAAGCCGACATACTTCGCAGTGAGGTCGGCACCGACCCGTTCGAGAAAATACCTCAAAGGTACGCCGCTCCACTGGCCGATCTGGCTCCAGCCCTCAATGCAGATATGCCGGGTGATCTGGCTCTCCTGCGGCAGGGCGCGCAGCCTTTGTAGAGTCCAGGGTGTCTTGTCGGCCACGAGGCCGCCGACATCGAGCTTCCACGTCGCCTCGTCGATCTCGGGTATATTGTCGGGTGGGTAGTAGGCGTTGAAGCGGAACGGCGTGTCGATCATGCTCGCCGGATAGGTCGGCGCGAGGGTGTTCGGATCGAACAGCCAGGCCTGGACCCGATCGTTGG
This sequence comes from Methylobacterium sp. CM6247, assembly GCF_054817925.1. NCBI lineage: Bacteria > Pseudomonadati > Pseudomonadota > Alphaproteobacteria > Hyphomicrobiales > Methylobacteriaceae > Methylobacterium > Methylobacterium sp. CM6247. Next base: position 544,588 of record NZ_JBTXKX010000003.1, on the reverse strand, counting down.
CCCGCGACATCGCCCAGAGCGCCCGGTCGATCACCGTGCCGTTTGCGCCGGTGGAGAGGTCGCAGCCCGAGAGCAGCGACAGGGCGCCGAGCGACAGGCCGGAGCGTAGGAACAGGCGGCGCTCCAGCTTCACCAGTTCCGGCTGGATCTCGCGGCGGAGCCCGCTCAGGCGTTTCGCCTCGTTCTCATCACGGCTCATGAGCGTGCCTCCACCGGATCGACGGGGATACGGGCGCGGCCGATGATCATTGCCACGAGGGTCCGCGGCACCAGGATCACCAGTGCGAGATGGAGCAGGATGAAGCCGACGAGGCCGGACATGGCGAGGAAATGGACGCGCCGTGCCGCTTCATAGCCGCCGAAGAGATTGGCCAGCCCCTGCAGTTGGACCGGCTTCCATAAGGCGAGCCCCGAGGCGAGGAGCAGGATGCCGAGGAGGAACGCCACCAGATAGGCGAGCCTTTGCACTGCGTTGTACTGGCCGATCCGGTGGGTCAGGCGCAGCTTCAGGGCGGCCGTGGCATCGCGCCAGAACGCCGCCGGGCTCACCGGCAGGAACGAACGCGCGAAGTGACGGGAGAGTAGGCCGTAGAGCGCGTAGATGAGGCCGTTCAGGGCGAACAGCCACATGGCGGCGAAGTGCCAGGCGAGCGCCCCGCCGAGCCATCCGCCGAGCGTCGCCCATTTCGGGAATACGAAGGGGAAGAGCGGAGAGGCATTATAGATCGCCCACCCGCTGAACAGCATACAGAACACCGCGATCGCGTTGATCCAATGTGTCACGCGCACAAGGAGGGGGTGGATCACCACAACGCGCGAGTGGCCAGCGGCAGACGGTGACATCGCGTGTTCGACCTTTGACATGCATCTCGAACGGCGTTTCGCGTACCCCGCCCACTCCCATTTGCTCCGCCGGTACCGTCTCCCAAAGAGAGGGGAGGGCACAACGCCGTCACATCGATGGAACGGTCCCGTTGCGGCCGACGATCAGGATCACGGCGGAGGGCTTTCCATCGGCGCCCTTCTTGGTGAAGGCGACGACCTTCGCCCCGTCGACGACGATGGATTTGTCGCCCGGATCGACCTGGGTCACCGGCACGTCTTCCGGTACGGTCACCTTCTTCTCCCCGCCCTGATACTTGACCAGCAGGCTACGACCCTCGGTGCCGGAGATCGTTCCGATGGCGCCGTTGGTCATGGTTGAGTTGGAGCCGAGATCCCACGGATAATGGCCGTCGGCCGTGCCGCGCAGGGACGAGGCGAAGACGGTGACCTGCAGCGCCTTCTGCGTTCCATCCGGCTGCGGGATCGCCGCCGTGCCGATGTAACTATCGGGCTTGATGTCGGAGAGTCTACCGGTGGAAGCCGCCAGCACCTTCACATCCGGCGCCATGCTCACCGTCAGCGTCTCCCCGACGCGCGGCTTGATGGTGACGACCGCCCCGTCGACCTTCTCGATGGTCCCGCGATAGCGCGTGATGTCACCGGCCCGCGCGGCGGTGGCCGTCATGGCGAGCGTCAAGGTGAGCGTCGTCAGAAAGGACTTGAGCATGGCGTGCCCTCAGGCGTGGGAGTTCGGCGTCGTTGTACCCGAGGCAGGCGGCAGGAATCACACCTCGGTGCCGGGGCTGCGCCGATGCCCCGGACGATCAAAGTCGCGCCGAGGCGCGGGTCACATCGGCGGGACGGTACCGTTCTCGCCGACGATCAACCGGTCGGCCACGACCGCGCCGGTTGCATCCGCCTTGGTGATCGCCACCACGCGGGCGCCGACCTTGATGACGGACTTGTCCGACGGGTTCAGGGCGACGATCGGTACGTCCTCGGGGACAGTGATGGTCTTCTCGCCGCCCTTATAGGTCACGGTGATCGTGCGGCCGGCAGTGCCTGTGAGCGCGCCCACTGCGCCGTTTGTCATCGTGTTTTCCTTCTCGAGATCCCACGGATAATGACCGTCGCCGGTCCCGCGCATGCTCGGAGCGAAGACCGCGACTTCGAGGGCCTTGAGGGTCCCGTCGGCCTGAGGCGTCGCGGCGGTGCCGACATAGCTGTCGGGCTTGATGTCGCCGATCTCGGCCTTGCTGGCGGCCGCTACCTTCATCGCATCGGCGAACTTGACCGATACGGATTGTCCGATCCGGGGCTTGATCGTCACGTGGTCGCCCTCGACGGACTCGATCGTGCCCCGTACGCGAACCACCGCGGGATCGGCGAGGACGGAGGAAGTCGTTGCCGGCAGGCCCGAGAGGAGGCCGAGGCACAGTGTGCCGACCGTGATGATCCGTCGTGTCATGAAATGCCTCGCGGTGGAGCCGTCCCGGTTCTCTGAACCGGGCCGAACGCTTCCCCCATTGCGGCGGAAAGCGCTTCGACAACGCGCAGGGTGGCATCGGGTTCGTATGCGCACAAATCAATTGCGCGCTATCAGGGAGCGACCGATGCTGTCAGTGCGCCATCAGCATCGGCATGGTGGCATGGGCGAGGACATGGCTGGTTGCCCCCCCGAAGATCATCTGGCGCAGGCGGCTCTGCGTGTAGGCGCCCTTGATCAGAAGATCGCAGCCGAAATCCCGAGCCTCATTGAGAAAGATCTCTCCGGGTGTGCGCCGACCCTCGGAGAAGGCCTTGTGGTCTGCGAAGATTCCCTCGCAGGCGAGCGCCTTGGCCAGATCCTCCGCGCTCGGACCCGGTACCATGCCGCCCTCCGCGCTGATGATACGGATGCGGGACGCCTTCCGCAGTAATGGCATGGCGAAGGCCACCGCCCGGGCGGTCTCGCTCGACCCGTTCCAGGCGATGAGGATCGCGTCGCCGACACTCGTCGGAGGAGTGGGCGGCGCCAGCAGGATCGGCCGGCCGCTCTCGAACAACGCCGTTTCGAACGTCGTCATGCGCGGCGCGCCGTCGCCCGTGCCCGGGCGCCCGACCACGGTGGCGGTGAACAAACGGGCGTGATGGCCGAGGAATGCATCGCCCGCCGGTACGTCCGGCCGCCAGCGGTAGCGTGTTCCGGCGCTGGCCACGAATTCCGGGGTGCACGGACCCTCGATAGCGACGGGAACACCGGCGTCGACGAGGAAATCGACGAAGCGCTTCCCGGCGGCCTCGGCCTCGGCCTTGTCGGCTTCTTCGTCGCGCAGCCATGTCATGCCGCCGACCATGTCCACCGGCACATATTCGGCGAGCGCCGGCCGCAGGGAAATTCCCTCGATCAAGCTGCCGAATCGACGTCCGACCAGAAGCGTCGTGGCGAATACCGAGGGCAGGGCGTCATGGAGCGCCACCGGAACGAGCAGGGTCTTCATCGCCGGGAGCCTCCATCCACATCAACGTCGTCGGGGCGGCAGGCTAAAGCGGTTTCGCGTTCGGGAAAACTCCGCCTCCCCGTGAACCCCCGCTTTTTCTGCGGCGTAGGGGAAGATGGCGCGCCGTGGGGGGCTCATCGTAGGTGCCGGATGTATCGATAAAGCTTGGCTATAAGACGGTGTGCATCTTGGGTCTATGATGATGAACGTCAGTAGAATGCCCGCATGCGGAACGACATTTGTTTGGAACCCAACGGTTGACGTATCGTTGTCCGCCAAACGTGGCGTTGTTGGTCATGCCGATCTGCATAACTGCGATCCTGACCGCCGCCCAGACGTTTTCAGATCCTATCCAGAGGTTCTCATCATGAACAAGTACGTTGCGTTCTCCGCTATTGCCGTCGCCATGGCGACCCCCGCCGCCGCACAGACCATGTCCGGTGATTTCCGCCTGCAGGCGATGCAGGCCAATGCGTTCGAGGTTCAGTCCAGCCAGATCGCGCTGTCGAAGAGCCGCAACCCTCAGGTGATCCGTTTCGCCCGTGACGCCGTGCGCGACCACCGCGCCGCCAACGTGGCCCTGGCCGGCGGCGAGCGCACCTTTGCCGGTAACGGCGGCCCCGGTGGTCTGATCGGCGCCCCGCTGGCGATTGCCGGCGGTGCAGTCGGCGCGGCCACGGGCGCTGCCACCGGCGTCGTCGCCGGTACGCTGAGCGGTGGCCCGGTCGGTGCCGTCGAGGGAATCGGTAGCGGCGCGAGCCGTGGCGCTGCCGCTGGTAGCCAGGCTTTCAACGGCGACGTCGACACCACCGCCGGCACCACCATGGTCCCGGTCAGCCCCGAGCAGCAGGCCATGCTCGCGGAACTCGCCGCTGCCCCGGCCGGCCCGCGCTTCGACCGCCTCTACGGCCAGGTCCAGGTAAAGTCGCACGAGATGTCGATCGGCATGTACCAGTCCTATGCCCAGACCGGCACGAACCCTGCGCTTCGCGCCCATGCCGAGCAGGCGCTTCCGGTGCTGCAGCAGCATTACCAGATGGTGCAGCGTCTTCCCGGCGCTCGCTGAAGTCTCGGGACCCATCGCCGTTCTTCGGGGCGGCGGCGCTATCCTTTGCAACGAGAAACGCCGGGCTGGCGAGGCCCGGCGTTTCTTCGTGAATCGACTTGGCTGATCGACTTGGCTGAAACGACCGCCCCCGTATCCATTCAGATACGGGGGCGAATCTGCTCAGACTTCGCTGCTATGCATCAGGGAGGCGGGCGTCATCGGCTTCCCCCCACCATCGACGGCGGGCTCGAAATCCCCCGTCTCGGGATTGCGCAGGCGAAGCTCGCCATGAGCGATGCCGAAATGTGCGCCATGAAGCGCCAAGCGGCCGTCGGCGACCCGCTCGCGGACGAAGGGGAACGTCAGCAGATTCTCGAGGCTCTGAGCCACGGTCGCGTATTCGAGGCGGGTCAGGTGATCCGGCCCCTTCTGAACCTTCAGCTTCTCCTCGGCTCCCTTCACCAGGGATACCCATTTGCCGATGAAGTCGCTCGTGGATAGCGGGCCCGGCGGGTTGGCATAGGCCTTGATGCCGCCGCAGGTGGCGTGGCCCAGCACGACGATGTGCTTCACTTCCAGAGCCTGTACGGCGAATTCGATGGCCGCCGATGTGCCATGATACTCGCCGCCCTCCTCGAAGGGGGGAACGAGGTTCGCCACGTTGCGGATGATGAAGAGTTCGCCCGGTCCGGTATCGAAGATGACTTCCGGCGAAACGCGGCTGTCACAGCAGCCGATCAGCAGGACTTCCGGATTCTGGCCTTTGGCCAGTGCGGCGTAGCGTTTGGCCTCGTCCGACAAGCGTCCATCGAGGAACGACCGGTATCCTGTGGTCAGCTTTTCTGGAAACATGCGTTTGCCTTCCTTGAGCGTTGTTGTTGAGGGCAGCCGTAGCGGCCCGGTTATCGACACGTAGCTTTGGCAGCCACGGCCCGTGCCATACTTGGTTCCGACGCCTGGCCTAGCCCAGCTTCCGGTGGATGGCCCGGTGCGGGTTCACACCTTATGCCAAGCCAGCATGACAGGTGGATCGGGCCGCTCACCGTTCGCGATGCGTCTGGCGATGCGAGCGAGGCCCGCCGGCTCGATCCGTTCGCCGGTGGCGTCCAACTCGTCGAGCGTCCACCAGCGCGTACCGAGGACCGTGCTGTCCTCGGTTTCGGCGAGGCGTGTGGTATCGACTTCGTCATTCGGCAGACGCACCACGAAATAGCGTTCGCGGGCATCGCGCAGCAGCGGGAACAGCAAGAACGGCCCATTACAGGCGGCAACCTGTGGGCCGATCTCGGCATCGAAAACCCCGATTTCCTCGCCCAGTTCCCGGAGACAGGCTTCCGCGTGGCTTTCGCCGGGTTCCAAACCCCCACCCGGCATGAACCAGAAGGTTCGATCCTCCGGCTTCGAGGGATCGATCGGCCGTTGCGCCTCATACGCGATCAGGAGCAGCCGGTCCCGCGGGTCGAAGACCAGGGCACGTGCCGCGTCGCGAAGGGGAGCGGCGAGAATCTCCTCCCTGCGAAACCCATGAATGAGAGTCTCTTCGTTTGAGGAGCGTCCGGGTATTTCGGTCGTCGGAAGGTGAATCATGGTCAAGGTTTAACAGGGAATCGGACCATGACCAACGGGAGCCCAGATCACCACGGGCAGACCGTGCCGGTCGCGTCCCGGCGGATCGGGCAGGGGGATGGCGCGTCCGAGAAAGATGTCGCGGGCCACCACCAAAGCGGCGAGGGCGTCGAGGTGGTCGTCGGCCCCTACGCCCCGTGGTCGCGCCGCATCGACCAGCGGGGCGGGAAGGCCGGCGTTTCGCAAAAGCGCGCGGCGTTCCGCCAGCCCCACCTGCCGCTCGGGTCCCTTCTTGGCGGATGTGAGGGGCCGGTCACCGTTGAGGCGGCGAAACGCCACCTCTGGGTGAACCTCGTGGATCACGAGGCGGGCTTCAGGTCGCGAGAGAAGAAGGTCATCGACCTCGCGGATGTAGCGGGTGATGTTCCAGCATTGGATGGAGGGCGCGAAGGGCGGTGTGCTGGCGGCGCGGGACAGGGCCTTGGCCTCCTCGTAGCTGCCGGCATGAACCGCCGCACGCGGCGGCACCGGGAAGACGCTAGATCTCCCGCCCGCGAGATAGGCCCTGGCTGCGCTGTCGGCCACGCGACCCCCACCTTCAATATGGTCGGGCAGGCCGATCGGCACGTCGATCCCGATGCAGACCGGCGCCTCCGGACCGTCGAGGAGGTCGGCGACGCGGGCGAACCGCATCGCGCGGTAGCGGCTGGGATCATCCAGATCGAGGAGGACGCCCGCCCAGGCGCCTCGGCAGCCATCGAGCCCGGCGATCCAGCGCGTCACGCGAACCGTGGCGGCTCTGGCGGGTTGACGCTGCTCAAGGACGGCGCCCCACAAGGGCCGTCGCGTCCGGCCAGGAAACGCCGCCGCCGGCGGTGCGCATCACAGGATCGTCTCATGGATATCGCCGTCGACAAGGTCACCGAGATCATTCTCCGGGTCAGGGCGCTGGACGTGAAGGAAGGACCGACCGATCCCGATTCGGGGTCCAACCCGATCGATGACGGCGCCACCGACGTCCTCACGTCGAGCGCCGACGATGCCACGGAATCGGAGATACGCTCCATGATCAACGGCCTCAACGACGACGAACGGGCCAACCTCCTGGCTCTTCTCTATGTCGGGCGTGGCGACATGGAAGCCGAGGAATGGGGGGAGGCGGTCCGCTTCGCCCGCGAACGCGAAGCCGTTGGCGAAGGCGCCCTGCGCGAGATCATGGGCTCGCCCGATGCCGGTGACCTCCTCGACGAAGGCCTCGCTGCCCTCGGCATCAGCCAGGACATCCCCGACGCGTAGGGCGTCCCCGGCCGCCGCACTCTGCCACGGCTCAGCCGGGTAGTGTGCGGCGCGCAGTCGGTGCGGGCCTTCGTGGCGCCCGCGCAACGTCCCCCGGCTTTCGCCACGATACCCTGAAATCCACAGCGTTAACCTTTTCTTAACCCGCCGATTGCCGTTCCCCCGTGGCCGTGAGACTTTCGTTAACAGCAGATTAACGGGACGAGCGGCGGCCATGCGGATCGCGATTTCGAAGTTCCACGATGCGGTCGCCTCCCTTAGGCGGACGATCGGGCGTTTGAGCCTGGTTTCGGGTGTCGCGTTCGCGTCCCTCGCCGCCGTGCCGGACGTCGCTTCCGCTCAGACGCTGGCCTCTCTCCCCAATGTGCCGAGCGCCATCTCGACCGCCGGCGCAGCCCGCCCCATCAGCGCCTGGGTCACGTTCTGCGAGACTTATACCGCTGAATGCGCGGTCAATGCCGCCGAGCCGGCCACGATCACCCTGACACCCGGAATCTGGAACACCATCGTCTCGGTGAACCGCCGCGTGAACAAGTCCATCCGCGCCGTCACCGACATGGAGCAACTCGGCGTCGCCGACCGCTGGGACCTCGCGGAATCCGGCGCTGGCGATTGCGAGGATTTTCAGCTTCTGAAGCGTAAGTTTCTCGCCGAGGCCGGCCTGCCGCGCCGGGCCATGCGGATGACCGTGGTCATCGACGAGAAGGGGGAGGGACATGCCGTCCTGACCTTGATCACCGACCGCGGCGATCTCGTCCTCGACAACAAGACCAACAATGTCCTTCCCTGGCGCCAGACCGGCTACACCTTCATCAAGCGCGAAAGCCAGAGCTCCATGGCCTGGGTTTCCCTCGGCCGCGCTGCGTCGCCGGTGACGACGGCCAACAGATAGAGAGCATGGTCCCGGATGCGGCAGCATCCCGTCGAGGGATCGCTTCAAAGGCGATGAATTAGCGACTTGTTAAGCTTGGATGGGCGAGGGTGACCGGGTTCGGGAAACTCTCCTCATGACAAAGCTGAGCCGCGTGTCCGCAGTCATCCTGCTGGCTGCCCTGGTCCCGTTGTCCTGCATATCCCAGGCGTTGGCCGAGAATCCTCATGTCTCAACTCAGGATTCCGAAGTCGCCACCCTGCATTCGTCCTGGCGCGGATGCCTTCAACGCCATTTCGGCCTGCAAGCCGTCCTGACGAGCCGGACATTCGCCGCTGAATCCGCCGTGAAATCCTGCCGCGGCAGTGAAGCGGCGTATCTCGCCGCCCTGTCCACCTCTCCCCTGCTGGACGACGAGGATGTGTCGCGGGTCCGCCCGGCCCTGATCCAGCGCGCCAAGGGCTGGCTTCTCCAGAAGGCCAGCGCGACTCGCCCCCTCTGAGCCCGAGCCGCGCGATCGCCGCCTCTCCGCGTGACCGCTGGGTCCACTGCGGGTTGATACAAGGTTCCGTCAGGCCGCTTTCGGTCCGGTTCTTCCTTCCATCCCCGTGTTCGTGACGAGGGCGGCCAGCGCCTCGGCTGACATGGACCGGCCATAGAGATAGCCTTGCCCCTCGCGGCAGCCCATCATGCGCAGCATCATATCCTGCTCGATCGTCTCGATTCCCTCGGCGATGACGTCGAGGCCAAAACTCTGAGCCATGCCGAGTACCGCCCGCACGATCTCGGCGTCATGGCGGTCGGTGAGGATGTCGCGGATGAAGCCACGGTCGATCTTCAGCCGTGTCAGCGGGAAGCGCTTGAGCGAGCTGAGCGAGGCATACCCGGTGCCGAAATCGTCGAACGCGATGGAGACCCCGTGACGGTGCAAGTCGCGCAACGGGTTCAGCAGGGTGTCGTCGGCCTGCAGGGCGATCCGTTCCGTCACCTCGATCTCGAGGAGGCTCGGTGGCACGGCGTGACGCTCGAGCGCAGCGATCACCTCGCCCGCCAGCCGGCCTTTCCTCAATTGAGCGCCGAACAGGTTCACGGCGATCCGCAGGGGCGGGAGGCCGAGAGAGCGCCAGATGGCGGATTGCCGGCACACATCGTCGACGATCCAGTGGCCGACGGAGGCCGCGAGGGGATGGGCTTCGAGGGCGTCGATGAAGGTGGCAGGTAACAGCAGGCCGCGGCTGGGATGCGCCCACCGCAGCAGGGCTTCCGCACCGATGATCCGACCGGAATCCAGATCGACCTGCGGCTGGTAGTGCAGCACCAGTTCGGAATGCTCCACCGCCCGGGTCAGTTCGTCGTGCAGCGCCCGGCGGGCGACGACCGCGCTACGCATGGATTGTTCGAACAGACGGAAGCAGCGGCGCCCGTCCCGCTTGGCCTGATAGAGCGCCAGATCCGCATCGGCGATCAACTCGTCGCGGGCGGCGCCGGGACCGCCAATCGCCGCGCCGATGCTGAGGCCTACATGGAAGACGTGTCCCGCCACAGGGAACGGGGTCTGGAAGATCTCGAGGATTCTCGCGGAGAGGGTTTCCGCTTTCAGCGGGTTGCCCTGTCCCGGCAGGAGAAGAGCGAATTCGTCCCCGCCGAAACGCGCCACCGTGATTTCGGGCGTGACGCAGGACGACAGCCGTATCGCGACAGCCTGGAGCAACGCGTCTCCGACGGCGTGCCCAAGACTGTCGTTGACTTCCTTGAAGCCGTCGAGATCGAGCAGCATCACCGTGGCGTAGCGGTCCGTCGAAAGGCTTCCATCCAGGCGCTCATCGAAAAGAGCACGGTTGGTAAGGCCGGTCAGCTTATCGTGATGGGCCAGCTGGAGCAGTTTGGCGTCGCGGGCGCGCCACTCGCTGATGTCGCGGATGAGCGCTCCCATCCCGATCCCGCCGGGCTCCTGCCAGAGCGACATCGAGAATTCGATGGGGAACGTGCTGCCATCGCGATGAAGGGCCATCAACTCGATGGTGCGGCCAGCGAGATGTGACGCGTTCCCGGCGGCGATCCGTCGAAATCCCGCCGCGTGAGCAGCCCGGAGCGGTTCGGGAATGATGATTTCGATGGGCCGCCCGAGCATCTCGCCCGCACCATGCCCGAACAGGATCTCAGCCGCGGGATTGCAGAAGGCGATCGTACCCGCGCCATCGACGACCAACAGGGCATATTCGGCAGCCTTGGCGAACCCGAACACCGCGGCGTTGGCCGATTGCGTCCGATGGTTTTCCAGTCTGTCCATCACGAGGCCGGCGAAGTCCGCGAGCCTGTCCCGGTCTGCTTCGTCGAACTCTGCATGCGGCTCGGTATCGAGCACGCAGAGTGAGCCGATCCGGTGGCCGTCGCCTGTAATCAGAGGGGCGCCCGCGTGGAAGCGGACATCCGGCAGATCGCGAAAGAGGCCGCCATCCCGGTGGCCCGGCGTGCCGTCGCCCTCGTTGACGACCACGACATCGGAACGCGCGATGATCCGTTCGCAGGGAAGGCCATGCCGCGGCATCCGCTGCAGGTCGACGCCGATCCGGGCTACGAGCCACGAGAACTCCTCGTCAATGAGAGAAACCCAAGCGATCGGCATCCTGAGGCTCGACGCGGTCAATCTGACGATGCGGTCGAGGCCGGCATCGGAGCCCGCGCCGATCATGCCGCAGGAGCGCAGGGCGGCGAGCCTCGCGGCTTCCTGTGTCGGGCAGTGTCGGTCATCGATTGCGGCGGGTGCCGATGGTCTCGGTAACATGGCGTCGGCACCGATCATGAGCGGTTTCCACCAGCGTACGCTATCAAATGCTAACGGACCTTCCAACGCATCGGGTGGTATCGACGTCGGCGGCCTCGTCAAAGAGCAGTTTCGAGAGATCGGGTGAGGATGACGGGAAGTTTTCGCGCACGGGTCTTTTCGCCTGGCCCACATGACCCCCCAGGTCGAAACGGACCACGCGATATGAACTTAAATGCCGAACCCGATGACGGTTCCGCCGGAGCTTGGCTTTGTGTTCGACCCACCGCTAATGCGCTGACACCATTGCTCTAGCGCTTTTCGCCCGTGGTGGGGCGGGGCTAAAAATAACTGAGATTATATTAAAATCTGTTAACCTTCGAGGAATTTGGCGTCACCACAATCCGCCGGGGCGACTTGAATGATAACTATTGTTCATCCAGTTTTCGTTCAGCGGAGGTCAATCATGGCGCATTCGATCTACGTCCGAAGAATTGGCAGTGACGGCGAAAGCTCCTGGAAGACGCTGGCCCATGCCATTCAGACCCGGAGCGAAGCGGTTTTGCTCGCTCGAAGATTGGCATCCTCGTATCCGGAATCCGGGGCGAATCCGTTCAAGCGGGTGTTCTGGTTTCGAGACCGGACCGGCCTGCACGAAATCCGAGCGGCGCCCGAGCATCGGGTCTCGGACGGTCCCGTCACAGTGTGAGAGCTTGAAACCGGAGAGGGCGAGCGGTATCGCCGGCCGTGCATCACGCCACGGCTTCAGGGAAATCGACGCCCCATGACCGACATCCGTCCGCGTCGCAGCGTCCTTGCCATGCCCGGTTCCAATCCGCGGGTTCTGGAAAAGGCGCGCGGCCTGCCCACCGACGTCGTGATGATCGACCTCGAAGACGGCGTCGCACCCGAGATGAAGGCGGAGGGACGGGACGCCGTCGCCGCCACCGTGGCCTCCCAGCCCTATGGCCGGCGCGAGGTCGCGGTGCGGATCAACAGCCTCGACACCCAATGGGGCGAGGCCGACCTCGCCCGCATCGCGCCGGCGGGACCGGACGCGATCGTGATTCCGAAAGTCTCCGGCCCCGATGCCCTCGTGTCGATCGGCTCTCGCCTGCGCCGGCTCGGAGCGCCGGACCATACCCGCGTCTGGGCCATGATCGAGACGCCTCTGGCCATCCTGCACATCAACGAGATCGCCAGCGCCGCCCGCGACGTGGATACGCGGCTGTCATGCCTGCTCGTCGGGCCGAACGATCTCGCCAAGACCAGTCGAGTCCGGCTCGGAGTGCCGGGCCGTCCGGCCCTGATGCCCTGGCTGATGAACGTGGTCATGGCGGCACGGGCCTACGAAATCGACGTGATCGACGGCATCTACAATGCCTTCCGAGACGAGAGCGGATTCCGGATCGAGTGCGAGCAGGGCCGCGATAGCGGGTTCGACGGCAAGATGCTGATCCATCCCGGCCAGATCGCCACCGCCAACGAACTGTTCGGCCCCTCGGAGGCTGAGATCGAGGAGGCGCGCGCGATCATCGCTGTCTTCGCTGAGCCGGAGAACCGGACGCGCGGGGCCATCGCGTTCCGTGGCCGGATGATCGAGCGGCTCCATGCGGTAGAGGCGTCCCGCATCGTCGCGCTCGCCGACGTCATCGCGGCACGGGCGGCGTGAGCGGCGAGTCCGCCGCCCCGACAGTCGGTCTGCGCATCCGCGACAACCGCCTGCGGGAATGGGGTTTTCCGCGCTGGGGGTCGTCAGTGGCGGCGGGGCTCGACCTCCATGCCTGTCTCGAGGAGCCCCTGCTCCTTACCCCTCAGGCTCCCCCCGTGCTGATCGCTGCGGGGTTCAGCGTACTGATCCGCGACCCGAACTGGTGCGGCCTCGTCTTCCCGCGCTCCGGGCTCGGTCATCGCGAGGGGCTGGTGCTGGGCAACGGGACCGGCGTCATCGACGCGGATTACGAGGGGCCTCTGATGGTCTCGGCCTGGAACCGCAACGCCGACCCGAGGGCGACCATCGTCATCCATCCCGGCGACAGGATCGCGCAACTGGTCTTCACCCGCGTGACACGGCCGGACTTCACTATCGTCGACGCGCTCGATCCAGACGAATCCGAACCCCCATCCGGGCGCGGAGAAAGTGGATTCGGATCGACCGGCCGGCGCTAGAGCTGCGCCCGACCACGTTGGGTCGGGGCACATCTCCAGGCCTTTGTTCTGCCGCGCTCTTTTTCGCCGAACCGGCACCCACTTCGGCGGAGAGCGCTCTAGAAGCGACACGGCAGGCGGGCCGCGAAGTCAGAGAACTGAGGCGCGATCCTCAGCCGCAATTTCCGTCTATGAGCCTTGTATCCGTGCTTCCGGCGATGGAACGTGCGTCCGTCGCGGACTCGCCCGCGTGCGTTCCGTCTTCCGGATCGTCCGGCAGCCGCCGCTGCTTTCGAAGGTCGGGAGAGACCGTGTTCTGATGCCTGCCATGCCCGCATCCGTAGAGACGGCTTCGGCCCTTATCGCCATCGTCTGCGCCTCTGCGCCGGTCCATCTCGTCCTGAACCTGCGAAGTCTCGATTGCGCCATCCGGCTGGTCACCGGGGCGAAGGCCGCCGCGAGCGACGAGCTGTTCCAACCGGCCGATCTCGTCATCGTGATGCACGATCCCGACAGCGGGATCGATGGTTCGGCCGTGATCCGGGACCTGCGCGCCTACGGGGGGCACGCCCGCACGGCAATCCTGTTTCTCGGGTCTTCCCCCGCCCTGCGGCGCCCGGCTGTCGAGGCCGGCGCCACTGACGTGATGACCGGATCGATCGATCCACTCGACCTTCAGATCCGGGTCTGCAACCTGCTCGAACTCGCGCTGGCTCGCCAGGTCCTCGACCGGCAATCGGATGCGATGAGCCGTGACGTCGACCGTGCCGGCGCCGAGGCTGCCTCACGGGAACGCGAGATCATCCGCCGCCTGATGCTGGCGGCCGAGTTCCGCGACGATCAGGCGGGGGACCACCTCACGCGGGTCGCCGGCTGCGCTATCGCCATCGCCGAGGGCCTCGGATTGTCGGAGGGGGACGCCAACGATATCGCCCTGGCCTCGACCATGCACGACATCGGCAAGATCAGCATCCCCGACAGCATCCTGATGAAGCCGGGACCGCTGAGCCACAGCGAGCGCGAGGAGATGAAGCACCACGCGATCCGCGGCTATCGCATGCTGTACGACAGCCCCTCGCATCTGCTGCAACTCGCCTCCGACATCGCCTTGACCCATCACGAGCGCTGGGATGGCGGGGGTTATCCGCAGGGGCTCAGCACGACGCAGATCCCCCTGGCAGGCCGCATCGTCGCCGTCGCCGACGTGTTCGACGCGCTGATTTCGGAGCGGGTCTACAAGAAGGCCTGGACCCCCGAGGCGGCGCGCCGGCACCTCGAAGAGCATGCCGGAACCCATTTCGATCCGGATTGCGTCGCCGCCTTCGTGTCCCGCTGGGAGGACATTCTCGGGCTGGTGGAGAGCAACCCGCCCGAACCGGCCAGCGCCTGAGCCGGGTGGAGGATCAGGCGTCGGCGACGCCGGCCTCGTCTTGTGCCTGAAGCACGTCGGGCCGGGGCATCGAGATGATGTTGTAGCCGGAATCGACGAAATGGACCTCGCCGGTGACGCCACCGGAAAGGTCCGAGAGCAGATACACCGCTGATCCACCCACTTCCTCGAGGGTCACGGTGCGCCGCAGGGGAGCGTGGGCGCGCTGGTGATTGAACATCAGGCGCGCATCGGCGATGCCGGCGCCGGCCAGAGTCCGCATCGGGCCGGCCGAGAGGGCGTTGACGCGGATTCCCTCCGGGCCGAGATCGCCCGCGAGATAGCGCACGGACGCTTCCAGTGCGGCCTTGGCGACCCCCATGACGTTGTAGTTCGGCATGATCCGGGTCGAACCGCCATAGGTCAGCGTCAGCATCGCGCCACCCTTGCGCATCCGCTTGGCCGCACGCTGCGCGATCTCCGTGAATGAGAAACAGGAGATGACCATGGTCCGCGAGAAATTCTCGCGGCTGGTCACGTCGACATAGCGGCCCTTGAGCTGGCCCTTGTCGGAAAAGCCGATGGCGTGGACCACGAAATCGATCCCGTCGGTGAAGCGTTCGTCCAGGGTAGCGAACAGCGCGTCCACACTGGCGACGTCCTCCACGTCACAGGGGACCACGATATCGGAGCCGAGGGAGGCGGCCAGCGGCTTCACGCGGCGGCCGAGAGCTTCCCCCTGATAGGTGAACGCGAGTTGGGCCCCGTGCTCATGCAGGGACTTGGCGATGCCCCAGGCGATGGAATGATCGTTGGCGACCCCTAGAATCAGGCCGCGCTTGCCTGCCATCAAACCCGTCATCCGTATCCTCGCATCCCTCGCGCCGAAATGTCAGACAGTTCCGGCCATTGCGAGGACGCTTAGCGCGGGCATCGATGAACTGTCCAATCCCACAGCGAACCGGGACTCGGGTGCCGGCCTCGTACGGACCGACTATCGCGTTGGACTTGTGAGGAGGGCGAGCGATCAGAAATAGCCGCGCGTCTCGTCGAGTGCGGTGTCGAAGAGCGCCTGCTTAGCCCGAATGCAGGCCGTGGCCGCGACACCGAGGCCAGCCAGCGCACTCAAGGAAATCAGGATCATCACCATCACAGACTCTCGGCTCCATCCCGGAAACGCGAAGTCGAATTCGCGGTTCCGAGAAAATGGCCGATATATGGACAGTATGACCCAAGTAGAGCTCGATAAGCTTAGCCGTTCAAGCGTCGATATGCTTCAGGACCAGTGTGGAATTGGTTCCACCGAAGCCGAAGGAATTCGACACGACGTGACCGAGCTGAACGTTGTCGCGGCGCTGCCTGAGGATCGGCATGTCGGCGAAAGCCGGATCGAGTTCGTCGATATGGGCGCTCTCGCAGATGAAGCCGTTCTGCATCATCAAGAGAGAATAGATCGCCTCATGAACGCCGGTGGCTCCCAGCGAATGACCGGTCAGCGACTTGGTGCCCGAGATCGGTGGGCAATCGTCGCCGCGCCCGAAGACCTCGCGGATCGCTTCGATCTCCTTGAGATCGCCCACCGGCGTCGCGGTGGCATGGGGGTTGATGTAGTCGATCTTCGCGCCCCTGAGCCCTTCCATCGCCTGCCTCATGCAGCGCACGGCGCCTTCGCCGGAGGGGGCCACCATATCGTGGCCGTCGGAGGTCGCCCCGTAGCCCGCGAGCTCGCCGTAGATGCGAGCGCCGCGTGCCTTGGCATGCTCCAGTTCTTCCAGAACAAGGACGCCGGCACCACCCGCGATCACGAAACCGTCGCGGTTGACATCATAGGCACGGGAGGCGCGGGCAGGGGTGTCGTTGTAGCGCGAGGACATGGCGCCCATGGCGTCGAACAGGACGGAAAGCGTCCAGTCCAGATCCTCGCAGCCGCCGGCGAAAATAATGTCCTGACGCCCGCCCTGAATCACCTCGGCGGCGTTGCCGATGCAGTGGTTGGACGTCGCGCAGGCGGACGAAATCGAATAGTTCACGCCCTTGATCTTGAAGAAGGTCGCCAGCGTCGCCGAAGCGGTCGAGCACATCGCCTTCGGCACTGCAAAGGGGCCGACGCGCTTGGGGCCCTTTTCCCGGGCGAGGTTGGCGGATTCGACGATCGCCTTCGTCGAGGGCCCGCCGGAGCCCATGATGATTCCGGTGCGGTCGTTGGAAATGTCACCGGTCTCGAGGCCGGCGTCGCTGATCGCCTGATCCATGGCGATGTGGTTCCAGGCCGTGCCGCCGCCATGGAAGCGCATGGCGCGCCGGTCGACGATCCCCTCAGGATCGATGCTCGGTCGTCCCTCGACCTGGCTGCGGAAGCCGAGTTCGGCATAGGAGGCCGAGTGGCCGATGCCCGACTTGGCCTCGCGCAGGGAGGCAAGGACTTCCTGGGTGTTGTTGCCGATGGACGAGACGATGCCCATCCCGGTGATCACGACACGCCGCATGGAAACGCTCTTCTCTTTCGCCGAAGCGCCGTCGCACCGACGCGTGTCAGGTAGGATGATGTCGGGGCATTCTCAACCACCGCGATGGCGGCCGGCCCCGAGATGCACCGGCAGCGGGGTTAGCTTTGTGCCTGGAACAGGGCAACCCTCAGATCCTTGGCGTCGTAGATCCGGGCGCCGTCCGCCTCCAGCCAGCCATCGGCGATGCCGAGAACGAGCTTGCCCTGGCGCACGCGCTTGATGTCGATGCCGTAGACGACCTTGCTCACGGTGGGCAGCACCTGGTCGCTGAACTTCACTTCTCCGACGCCGAGCGCCCGGCCGCGCCCCGGGGCGCCGAGCCATCCGAGATGGAAGCCCACGAGCTGCCAGAGAGCATCGAGGCCAAGACAGCCGGGCATGACCGGGTCGTTCTTGAAGTGACAACCGAAGAACCAGAGGTCCGGCCGCACGTCGAATTCCGCCAGGACATGACCCTTGCCGAAGGCGCCGCCCTCGGTCCCGATCGAGGTGATGCGGTCGAACATCAGCATTGGCGGCAAGGGAAGCTGCGCGTTTCCGGCACCGAACAGCTCGCCCCGACCGCAGGCCAGCAACTCCTCATGGGAGTAGTGGGAGGCGCGGGGGGCGGTCTGTGCTGAACCGGCGGCGGCGGACGATTCGGGATCGGAAGACATGATCGGTGTGTCGGTCCTTGGTGGAGGGCGCGCTCGAAACGCCGGACATCGCCCTCGAAACATCGGACGCGCATGGCCATCCAGGGCCACGACACGATCCGAGCTCGCGAGCGGCGCTTCGTTAACACAGCGGCTTTGCGCCTCAAAACACCTCGTTTTCGTCGTGTTCAATGGAATGACTTTAAACAAGCCTCATGTTCACACCGCGTGGCCACCCATCAACCAGCTCGGGTTGCGACGAGGGGGGAGGTTCGTATAGAGTTCCCGCTGTATTGTGTTATTTACGTGAGATGTCAGTACCGCCGATGTCCAACTCGCTGCCGCTGCAAGCCATGCTGAACGCTCGTGGCGCTCCCCTCGATGCCGCTTCGGCTGCCGGTCGTCGGGGATGTCCCCTGTCCGACCTGCGCGACCGTTTGCGCCGCTCCGGTCTCCGTCCGACCCGCCAGCGGCTCTCGCTCGGCTGGCTCCTGTTCGGGCGCGGCGACCGCCATCTCACGGCGGAAATGCTCTATGACGAGGCCATGCGCGCCAAGGTGCCGGTCTCGCTGGCAACGGTCTACAATACGCTGCACCAGTTCACCGAGGCTGGCCTGCTACGCCAGTTGGCTCTCGATGGGTCGAAGGCCTATTTCGACACCAACCCGAGTGAGCACCACCACTTCTTCCTGGAAGACGAGGGACAGGTGCTGGACATGCCCGATTGCGGCATCACCGTCGATTCGCTCCCGGATGCGCCCGAAGGCATGGAGATCGCCGGGGTCGAGGTTATCGTCCGCCTGCGCCGCCGGCACGGTGCGCGTCAGTCCTGAACCTCTACGACCTCCTGCCCGCCATCATGAAAAAGGCCCGGCTCAGCCGGGCCTTTTTCATATTCGCCGAACTGCGCGTTCCCGCTCAGTCAATCTTCTCGTTGGGGTAGACCCCCCAGAGGCGGTCCTGGCGGATATAGCCGTCCACGTCGCCGCTCTTCTGGGGCAGCGCGACGATGACCCGGCACCAGCTTCCGGTGCAGCTCTTGACGCTGCCGATGACGCCGGGCTGGAGCTTCGCCTCTACGCTCGCCCCTTCTTCCGCCCGCGCATGGAGCGGGATCGCAGAATCTCCTCCCTTGGCTGCCATGACGATGGAGGTGCGCCGGCCGGAAAGGAGGGAGTGCAGCACCCAGCCCTCGGTCCCCTCGGAATCCCGGATACGGCGCCAGGTCTCGAACTCGGCGACGATCTCAATGGGCAGGCCTGCACGCTGGAACACCCACAGCGTGCGGTGATCCTTCGAAGGTCCCTCGCGCAGGTTGACGCGATCCGTCTTGAGGCTCGCGTAGCGGGGTAGGGGCAGGCCCGTCGCGGGGCCGCGATTCGCATCGCCCGCGCCTGCAGGGGCTGCGATCGCCCTCGAAGGCAGCGCCGCCCATGAGGAGGCCAGCGTCATGCAGGTGAAGAACAGGAATCCAGGCAGGCGCATCATCGGTCTTCCCAAAGGTTCGCGATCGTCATTTTCCCGGACGGCCATGTCTCCATGATCGTCATGGCCACGATCGGCATCGTGAATCCTCGTCTAGCGATCCCCGCGCGATGCTTCGGGCGCGGGGGTACGTTGTGTTCCGTGCCCTCTCTGGTAGAGAAGCCTCGGGAACCGGCAGCCAAGGCGTCGGAGCTATGGGACCTGTCTGGCCGATGCGTGGTTAATGCGAGGTCAAGCCTCGGCATGAACTCCGGCTCACGGCGGAGACCGGCCTAGCAGAAACGTTCGCGGAGGGTGCATGTCGTCGTTGAAGCGCAAGCCACTCGTTGTGGTCACGCGTCGCCTGCCTGAGGTGGTCGAGGCACGCATGCGCGAATTGTTCGATATTCGCCTCAGCCCCGATGACAAGCCGATGAGCAGCGAGGCGCTGGCCGCCGCTTTGCGCGAAGCCGATGTCCTCGTTCCCACCGTCACGGACAAGATCGATTCCGGTCTCCTCGCCCAGGCCGGCCCGAACCTTCGCCTGATCGCGAATTTCGGCAATGGCGTCGACCATATCGACGTGGCGGTTGCACTGGAGCGCGGCATCACCGTCACCAATACCCCCGGCGTCCTCACCGAGGACACGGCCGACATGACGATGGCGCTGATCCTCGCCGTGGCGCGCCGCGTGGCCGAAGGCGCCCGGATCATTCCGGACGACAATTGGGACGAAGGCTGGTCCCCGACCTGGATGCTCGGCCGCCGCATCACCGGCAAGCGCCTCGGTATCGTCGGCATGGGGCGGATCGGTCAGGCCCTCGCTCGCCGCGCGAAGGCGTTCGGCCTGCAGATCCATTATCACAACCGGCGCAAGGCACCGGCGCAGATCGAGCGAGAGCTCGACGCGACCTATTGGGAATCGCTCGACCAGATGCTGGCGCGGGTGGACATCGTCTCGGTGAATTGCCCCCACACGCCCGCGACCTACCACCTTCTCTCGGCCCGCCGTTTGAAGCTGCTGAAGCCGGAGGCGATCGTGGTGAACACGGCCCGCGGCGAGGTGATCGACGAGACGGCCCTCGCGCGCCTGATCGAAGCGGGCGAGATATCCGCCGCCGGCCTCGACGTGTTCGAGCAGGAGCCGGCCGTGAGCCCGCGCCTCGTCAAGCTGGCGCGTTCCGGCAAGGTCGTGCTCCTGCCTCACATGGGCTCGGCGACGCATGAGAGCCGGACCGATATGGGCGAGAAGGTCATCATCAACATCAAGACCTTCATGGATGGACATCGTCCGCCGGACCGGATTCTGCCCAGCATGCTCTGAAGTCGCCGCCTCCGGCCCGGAGTCGGGTTTGCACGAGGCTTGCTAGTTTATCGATCTATGTGCATCGGCAGACCCAAGCCGTAGGAACGGTGCCATGTCCGATACGTTGACCGGCGCCGATAGATATCGTCGGGCGAGCGTCGCGCAGCGGTTAGAGTAGGAGCACCATGGCCGCGGAGACACAGTCGACCGAGGCAAACATCGACGAGGCCGTGCCGTGCGACGATTTCCGTCGCTTCGCGGATTTCGTGCCTCTGATGATGTGGCGCTCCGATACCGAGGGCGGGGCGATCCATCACAACGAATGCTGGCTCGACTTCACCGGCCGGTCCCGCGACGACGAGCTCGGTCATGGCTGGCGACGTGGCTTGCATCCGGACGATTTCGACCGGCACGCGGCGCTGGTCGAAGAGGCCTTTGCATCGCGCGCGCCATACTCCATCGAGTTTCGCCTGCGCCGCCATGATGGCGCCTATCGCTGGCTGCTGAACAACGCCCGACCCCTTACCGAGAACGGGACGTTCCAGGGCTACCTCGCCTCGTGCTTCGACATCACCGACCGCAAGCGCGCCGAGGAGCATGCCGAACACGCGCTCGTCGAGAAGGAGGCCCTTCTCGCGGAAGTGTATCACCGCGTCAGAAACAACCTTCAGGTGATGGTGAGCCTGATCGGCCTTTACGGCCGCGCCGCGCCGGCACCTTGCCGCGGCAGCTTCGAGGCGCTCGGCCAGCGCGTCCGCGCGATCGCCCTCGTCCAGCAGCATCTGCATGAGGCGCCACATATCGCCTCTATCGACCTGCGCGATTACCTCCACCGGCTCGCCTCCGGCCTCGGCCAGTTGCGGCGGGCCGGGCGGATCAGCGTGACGGTGGGAGGGCGCGGCACCAGCCTCGTCGAGCCAAGGACAGCCAACGCATTGGGCATGATCGTCGCCGAGGTCGTCGCCGAATGCCTCGACGCCACGTCCGATTCCGTATCCTGCACGATCTCGATCACCATTGATGCCACGGCTGGCGCTCCGGTTCGACTCACCATCGTTTCCGGCGGCGATCAGCCGGCGGCCAGCGTGGCGGATGTGCCCAATCTTGGCCCCCGGCTGGTGGCGGCCTATGCCGCACAGGCCGAGATCGCGGTGCGAGGCACCGGAACGCATTCGGATCCGATGGAGCTTCAACTGCCGGAAGCGCTGGTCCATCCCTCGGAATAACGGACTTTCGCACCAGCGAGGGTCGCTTGGGTGGCCCCCGCTTCCTATATGGTTGCAACGGGCCGCGCCTTCACAGCGCGCCGTGTCGGCATTCGTAAGAGTTCAGCCCGCCATTATGCTTCCGCCCATCGAAACGATCATCGACAATTTTGAAATCCTCGACGACGGGCCGGACCAGCTCGAGTATCTGATGGAACTCGGCCGTGCCTTGCCGCCCTTCCCGGATGAACTGCTCACCGAGCAGAATCGCGTCCATGGTTGCGAAAGCCAGGTTTGGGTCGATTCTAACATCGATCATTCGCAGCAGCCTCCGCGTCTGTATTTGAGAGGAACCAGTGACTCGTTCATCACCAAGGGATTGATTGCCCTGGTGATGGCCTTGCACGATGGAAAGACGCCGAAAGAGATCGCCCAAGTCGACGTTTTCCAGGTCTTCAAGCAGATCGGCCTTGGCGCCCACCTGACGTCGAAGCGCTCTAACGGAGTTCGGGCCATGGCCGAGCGTATTCACCGGGATGCCGCGCAACTGGCCGCCTGAGCCCTTCAGGCGCGGTCACGCCATAGGCGCAGGCGTGACTGGCTAGGCCCTACTGCTTCCCGCTCCAGCCCGTAATGCTCCGCCAGCCGCGCCAGGGCGATACGGATGACGACCTTGGCCGAACGCGCCGGCCAACGGCGCTCGGCTTCAATCATCTCCAGGCCTTTCACGAAGCCGCAGAGATCGATCAATAATCCGGACAGGTCGCTGCCTACCGCACTGAGTGCCGCGCGGACTCGCTGCCGGGCCGCCAGCATGGCGTCCGACCCAGCCGAGGGATCGCGCGGGCCCCCACCATCCACCTTGACCCCGCTCCAGTCCGAACCCATCCGGGGCATCAATGCCCCCATGGTCATGTCGCGTCGCAGCCGCTCGCCCGCCTCGAAACAGGCGGCGTCGATCAGGGGCGTCCCGTCCCGATCCCGCCGCCGGGCCATCCAGGCAAGTGGACTTTCCGATGTGTCGCGAACCGGTCGGCTCGGTTCCCCGCGGCCTTCGAGATCGAGATGCTGTGCGAGATAGGGGGTGTCCCGGCCGGCCCGTTCCCGCCGTAGCCTGGCCCGGCCCGCGGCGCTGATGGTCAGCCTGGCACGACGCCCGTCCGCCTGTTCGGCGAGATCGCAGGACAGGAGGGTCTGACCGGCCTGCGCGAGGTAGCGCCCGCGACTTACCGAGATCCCGTCACCACCGTTGCGGACGATGATGTCTCCCTCGGTCAAAGGGTCCGCCAACGCGTAGGCCCCCTCCGCGTCGAGGGCCGTGAGAAGGCGGGCCGCGTCGCGGCCGAGTTCCGTCGGAACACTGACCGACACTGGTCGCCGGCTGGTGCTGCGAGTTTGGCCGATCCGGGATATGTTCATGATATGTTCCCTAGCGCGTGACATCGGGTGTCGCGTTGGCTCAGGGAAGAGTAAAGGAAAAATATCCTAGCGCAAGCGACTTTTGTTCAGCGTCGCTCACGGGCACGAACGATCCCCGCTCCTGCGGAACGGGAAAAGGCCGGGCTGCGAGATTTCGCGAATGCCCGGCCAATCGATTTACGCTGCTTCGTCGTAGGTCCCGTTGCGGGTCTGGCCGAGACCGATCGCCTTGGCGAGGTCCGAACGAGCCTTGGCGTAGTTCGGGGCGACCATCGGGTAGTCCGACGGCAAGCCCCACTTCGCACGGTACTGTTCCGGGCTCATATCGTACTTCGCGCGAAGGTGGCGCTTGAGCGATTTGAATACGCGGCCGTCCTCGAGGCAGATGATGTGGTCGGCAGTCACCGACTTCTTGACGGGAACGGCAGGCTGCTGCGGGGCGGCTGCGACTTTGGCCTCGGTTTCACCGCTCGCGACCTGGGTCAGCGAGGCGTGGATCTTGGTAATGAGCTGTGCGAGCTCACCGACAGGCACAGGATTGTTGCTCACATAGGCCGAGACGATGTCGACCGTCAGTTCAACGAAGTCGGCCGAATTCTCAATGTCGCTCATTGTCTAAACGGTTCCCTTAAGCACGATGCCGGTAACAGTCTGTTAAGTATGCGGGCGAGGAGCCAAGAGGCGTTTTGGCAAACCACGGCATTGACTTTCGGCATCGTGGCGTCACGCAGCGGTGTTCCATGATGATGGGCGATGGTAATCGCCATGTCAGTCATTTTATGATATTCAAGTTGGCCCTGCAAGACATAAGTCAAACCTCTGGATATGCCGAATCAAGATTTTTGAACAATAGTTCAATTCAGCGTGATCATGCATTGGCGAAAGTTTGACGTCACTTATGCATGCATGATCGGACGCATTCTGATTCTGCGCATTCCCGATCGGTTGACCGGTCTGGCACAGTTCGGCCGAAGACGGCAGGAAAAGACTTTCCGCTCCACCTTGCCCACAGCGTTCAGCTGGGACACATGCAGACATCGAAGGCGATCACAAGCCGAATTGATCGCCGCTACGCTATTCAGCCGACGATGTTTGGCAACCTTGCAGGTGTATCCATGGACGATCTTTTCCACCTGGAAAGCAAGTCGCCTGTCCCTGACGTGCGCCCGCACACATTCACGGTGCATGGCCGATCAATTTCCGACAATTATGCTTGGCTAAAAGCCGAGAACTGGCGCGACGTCCTGAAGGATCCTACTGCCCTTCCATCGGATATCCGCGAACATCTCAATGCTGAGAATGCTTATACGGAAGCCGCGCTCGGCGATCTCGAGCCCTTGCGGAAGACGCTGGTAGCGGAGATGCGCGGGCGCATCCGCGAGGACGATAGCGGTGTACCCGAGCCGGACGGTGCATTCGCCTATTACACCCGGCATCGCGAGGGTGGGCAGCATCCCCTCGTCTGCCGCCGGCCGCGCACGGTGGTGGTGATCCCCGGTCATGGGGCGGAGACGGCCGGTACGGGTGGGGTTGAGGAGGGCGAAGTCGTCCTGCTCGATGGTGACGAGGAGGGCAGGGGACTCGCCTTCTTCGAGCTCGCGGCGGCGGTGCATTCGGACGACCATGCTCGCCTCGCCTGGAGCGCGGATTCCAAGGGGTCCGAGCTTCACACGATCCGCGTCCGCGATCTCGGCACGGGACAGGATCTTCCGGACCGCGTCGAATCGACCACCGGCGAGGTGGTCTGGGCAGCGAATGGTCTGTCGTTCCATTACGTGGCCGTGGACGAGAACCATCGTCCCGCCCGCGTCATGCATCACGTGGTCGGGACGGACCAGTCCGCCGACAGCATGCTCTATGAGGAGCGCGATTCTGGCTTCTTCGTCCATATCGAGACGACCCAATCGCGCGATTACCTGGCCATCACGGCAAGTGACCACGAAACCTCGGAAGTGCATCTCCTCGATCGCCGGTCGCCGGATGCAACACTGCTATGCGTTCAGCCGCGGGAGCCGCTGCTCATCTACTCCGTGGAGAATTGGGGGAACCACCTCTTCATTCTAACCAATGCGGACGGGGCTGAGGACTTCAAGATCGTCACCACCCGCATCGGTGCGTCGGGCCGCGCCAATTGGACCGATCTGATTCCGTACCGGCGCGGTGTGATGATCCGCCACCAGCATGTCATCGCCCAGCATCTCGTGCGTCTCGAGATCGAGAATGCCCGGCCCCGCATCGTCGTCCGCGATACGCAGGGCAACGAGCACATCGTGGCCTTCGCCGAGGAAGCCTATTCCCTCGGCCTCCAGCCGGGCCATGAATTCGAGACGGCGGTGATCCGGTTCACCTATTCGTCGATGACGACGCCGGCCGAGACCTACGACTACGATTGTTCGACCCGCGCCCGTCAGTTGCGCAAGCGCCAGACCATCCCCAGTGGGCACGATCCCGCCGCCTATGTGACACGTCGGATTTTCGCCACGGCACCTGACGGAGAGAGCGTGCCGATCTCGCTCCTCCACCGTCGTGACCTCGTCCTCGACGGCTCGTCTCCGCTGCTGCTCTATGGCTATGGCTCCTATGGCACCCTGATGCCGGCCGCGTTCCGCACCAACCTGCTGTCGCTGGTGGATCGCGGCTTCGTCTACGCCATCGCCCATGTGCGCGGCGGAACGGAGAAGGGCTGGCACTGGTACATGGACGGCAAGCGGGCCAAGAAGCCCAACACCTTCTCGGATTTCGTCGCCTGCGGTCGCGCCCTGGCGGACGCCGGATACACGACGTCGGGGCGCATCGTCGCCCATGGCGGATCGGCTGGGGGGATGCTGATGGGGGCTGTGGCCAACCTCGCGCCGGACCTCTTCGCCGGGATCGTCGCCGACGTGCCGTTCGTCGACGTGCTCAACACCATGCTCGACGGCGACCTGCCGCTGACCCCGCCGGAATGGCCGGAATGGGGCAATCCGGGCGCGAGCGTCGAGGATTTCGAGAGCATCCTGTCCTACTCGCCCTACGACAACGTCTCGGCGCAGAACTACCCGGCGATCCTGGCGCTCGGCGGACTCACCGACCCGCGCGTGACCTATTGGGAGCCGGCGAAATGGGTGGCGCGCCTGCGCGCCACGATGATTGGCGGAGGCCCCGTCCTGATGCGGATCAACATGGAAGCCGGCCATGGCGGGGCGGCGGGACGCTTCGACCGGCTGGAAGAAGTGGCGCTGATCTATGCCTTCGCCCTCCGGGCGGTGGGGCTGGCTGGTGGCAGCGAGAAACCGCAGCCGTGACGGCCTTCGTCCGAACCGCTGCCGCCGCCGGGTGCCTCCTGGCGACGCTGGTGCCGGGCGCGGCAGCGGACAGGGCGGTGGCCCTCGAGGTTCCCCCCGATCTCGCCAAGGATCTGTCGGCGATGCCGCGGATCGCCAACCCCGTCGACGACGCCGAGCGGCGGATCAACGCCGCCGTTCAGCGCCTAGACGGAGCGGCGCGTAAAGCCGCGGCCGAGTGTCTGGCGCAGGGAGGCAAACATGCCGATTACGGCCGGCATATCGACGTGACGATGCGGGGCCCCCGCTTCCTCAGCTACACGATGACGGACAGCGCCTTCTGCGGCGGCGCACATCCCAATACCGGCACCTCGGCAATCGTCTACGACCTCGTTTCCGGTGCTCCCGTCGATTGGACCGCGCTGCTTCCGCCCGCTCTCACCGGCAAGGTCGCGCTCCAGACCGAGATGGATGGAAGCAGGATGGTGTCCCTGTCCTCCAAGCGGCTCTTCGACCTCTACCTCAAGGCTTATCGCCCCAGGACCGGTCAGGCGAAGGCGGATGCCGACGACGACGAGTGCCGGGAGGCGGTATCGACGCCAGATGGCGATGGGCCGCCTGCGATGACTGTCTGGCTCGATGCGAAGGCGGGCGGCCTCGCAGTCCAGTTCGACCTCGCCCATGTCGTCCAGGCCTGCGCCGACGTGGTGGTCGTTCCGGTGGCGACCCTCAAAGCCGAGGGCGCCAATGCCGTGCTGACCGACGCAATCGTGGCGGCCCGGGCCGCGCTGCCGGTTCCCTGATCGTCTTCGTTCCTGAAACCGGCCGCTATTAGGGCTGCGGTGCGGGCGGTTCGACCGCCCGGCCTGGAAGGACATCCGGGGCCGGGACGCCATCGGCGGCGCGGCGAGCGGCATCGTCTTGGCTCGGTGCAAGTGCGCGAATGCGCGCCTGACGGGCGGCCTCCTCGGCGGCCGCCTTCTCCGCTGCGGCTTTGTCGGCCGCCGCCTTGATGGCAGCGGCTCGGACCTTGTCCATCTCGATCCTGGCGCGACGCCGCTGGCGCTCGATTTGATCGGCCTCGAACACTTCGATCTTATCGAGTTCGCGCTGCAGGACTACGGCGGCGAGGCCGGTGGTCAGGGGCCCGGTATCGACACTGCGGTCGGGCTTCGCGAGCGGGCCGGAATAGGCGAGCTGTATCGAGGGAATCCCTCCGGTCCAGCCCTTCGGAGCGCCGCCACCCGTCAATGTCCCGCGTGCATCGAACCGCCCCGTCGTCAGGTCGACGGAGAGGGTGCCGGCCCAGCGCGGTCCGCCGAGATCGAAGGTGAGAGGCGCGGCGCGCAGTGAGCCGCCCGAGAGGGTCGCGGATGCCTTCACCGTTCCCTTCACTGCCATCGGCGCGGCGGCGAGTTCCTCGGCCACCAGGGCCTGGAGCCGTCCCTCCCGGAGCGGATCGTCTTCCGCGAGCGCCTTGGCCAAAGCGCGCTCGATCCCGCCCGGATCGCCGCCGGGAAGCACCAGATCGGTAAGGCGGAGATCGCCGCTTCCGCCCAGATTGTTCGCCATGTTCGCGAGGCTCTGGCCCGAAGCGCCGAAGCGAAGGGTCGCGCTGGCCCGGCCGGAGATCGGTCCCGGACCGACGAGGTCCGCGATGGAGGCGTCGCTCAGGCTGCCTTCCCCGGAGATCGCTGCCGCGCCACCCTGCCGGGACAACGTGATGTTGCCGACGAGGCGTCCCCCGGCGAGACGTCCGTTGACGTCGCGAATCGTGAGGACGCCGTTGTCGAGCCGGGCACCGAAAGCCGCCCCTTCGGCGGTGAAGCGCCGGCCGAGATCGAGCTTATCCACCCTGACGTCGAGGTCGATGGGCGGTCTGACAGCTGGCGCTGCGCCGAACCGTGCGCCGTCTCCGGCTTCCGGTTTCTTCGCGTCGGGCGGGACGATCAGGGAAGCGGCGAGCCAGGGCAGCGAGAGCCGGCCGAGCGCGATGCTGCCGAAGATGTCGCCGGCGGGCGATCGGTTGACATTGGCGAGAACCGTGGCCCCCGCGATCCGCCCGGTGACGTCGGCATGGGCATCGCGTCCGGCCCGCGACAGACCGACAAGCAGTTCCGCCGGCATCGGCGAGGGTAGGGCATCCGTGCTTCCGGCGAGAATGAGGAAGGGCGCGAGATCCGGCGTCTTCAAAAGGATCTCGCCGGCTTCCGGCGGGGTCTGGCCCGGACCGGGCACGACCGGCTTCACCGTTGCGAGCGTGAGGTCGGCGATGGTGCCGGAGATATCGAGGCCGAGGGCCGGAACCGAGCCGTCGGGCGCGGGCTGACCGCGTGCTCCGCTGATGTGCAGGGCCGCCGGCTTGCGCAGGGCGGCCATGTCCTCGCGCTCGAACCAACGTCCGGCGAGCGGCGTCGTCAGATCGAGGGACAGGCTGTCGATACGCCCGCCCCGCGAGAGCAGGTCGAGTCCGAGACTGCCGCCTGCGGCTGTTCCGCTGGCGCTGGTGCGCAGGGTGTCGGCGGCTCCTGCCTCGCGCTCCAGGGTCACGGCGAGATCGAGGCTGCCCGCCCGCAGGAAACCGGGGATCATCCGAGCCTCGGCGATCCACGTCCGGTCGAGAAGGGCGATGAGGGGGGCGGCCACCGGCGCCCACATCCGGCCCGCGATACGGCCTGACCCGTCCGGCGCGATCCGGCCCGACAGCTTGGCGTTGGCGCCGGCGAGGTCGGTGACGTCGAGGCTGCCGACGTTCAGGCTCGCTCCGTCCGACTGGATGCTGGCGGCGATGGTTCCGTTGCCCGAATGGGCCCCGGCCGGCCCGTAGCGCACGTCCCGCGCTTGGATCGTCAGGCCGAGGTCGTGGTCGTGAAGGCCGGACAAGGCGCTGCCGAAGGAAGGCAGAGCGGCGACATCGATGCCCTGCGCCGAAAGCTGAGCATCGAAGCGCCCGCGCCCGCCCGATTCGGCATGGGTATAGCGGGCGTTGCCGGTGATTCGCGCCTCGCCGAGGGAGAGCCGGAGGTTTCGCAGTGACGAGGACGGGCTCGCCGTCGAGACGTCCGCGGATGCCTGAATCGGGCGCCCGTCCATCACCGCGACAGCCGGGCCGCCGAGGCCGAACTTGAGCAGGTACCGCCCGAACCCGTCGGAGGCGGCGGCGTCCAGGGAGACGTTGCCCGTGAAGCGCAGGGCCGGTTGCGTATCGACCTCTCCGGATGCGGTGAGGGCGGTGTTGCCCGGCGCCGTCACCGAGAAGCGCCGAAGCGCGAGGCCTCCCGTCCGGTCGAACGTGCCGGACAGCTGGAGATTCGTCCATTCGTCGAGGCCGAGGCCGATGCTTTCGAGGGCGAGGTCGAGATCGACCATCATCGGAAGTTCGGATCCGGCGCGGGGCATCCCGCGCGCCAGCATGGCCTGACCGGCCGTTGAAATCAGGAAGGCATCGAGGTCGAGGCGGCGCGCCTCCAAGGTCAGTGCTGCCCGCCAGGAGCGCAGATCGATTCGTCCGGTTCCGGCCAGTCGCATGGCCTGACCGCCAGGATCGATTTCGGCCTTCACGTCGGAGAACCGCACCACCGGTCCCCGCGCCTTGAACGTGCCGCCCAGGGAGAACGGCAGGTAGGCGCCCGCCACCTGAACCGGCGGCCCGACCACGACCCGCGCCGATCCTTCCGCCTTCGGAATCATCGCACGCAGCTGGCCACCCTGTGCGGGAGCCTCGCCGGGCACAGGTTCGAGTCGGATACGAGTGTCGGCCTCGAAGCGCGGACGGGTATCGCCGCCGCCGGAGAATTTCACGGCGACGCTGCCGTCCTCGGCGGGTTCGCCGGTGGCGATCCGGAAGGCGACCGCGCCGCTCGTCCCCTCGATCCGCCAGGGGCCCAGAAGCCGGGGCGCCGAGAGATGCACGGTCTCGGCCCGCACCTGATCGGTGCGGCCGCTCTGCGGGACGACGGTCGTGAGGATGACTTGTCCGATGGACAGGTCCTCAATGGCGAGATCCTGATCGGCGAGCGTCTGATAGAGATCGGCGGGAAGGCGGATCGCGTCGTCGTCGCTGATCGGGAGCTTGATTTCCGCTCGCCCGATCCGCGTCTCGGTGAAGCGGACCTCCCCCGTCAGCAGCGGCGTGAGACCGATTTCGGCCTTGACGAGCGAAAGGTCCAACGCCGGCTTGTCGACCTGTCCGCCGATGCGCAGCCGATCGACGCTCAGTTGCGGCGAGGGGAGAAGCCTGACGGCGATCCGTCCTTCGGTCCGCGCGTCGAGACCGAGCGACCTGCCGATCGTCCGGTCCACCAATGTGCGGTAGCTCTCCCAAGCCACGAGGGGCGGGACCGCCAGGGCCGCGACGAGGATCAGGATGACGGCGCCCGCCAGCGCGGTCAGGATGTCTCGCACCGTCTTGGTTTCCGCCTCGCTCCGGCCCGGTCTCCGGGACTGCCATGGGGCGGGCACTTCGTCTCACCGGACGTCATGCCCGGTCGTGCCCCCACCCTGTGCGGCATAGCACAAGGTGACCGGTTCCGCGCCAGAGGCGTTTCTCGCGGTCAACAGCTGCCGGGCATGCCCTCCGGAGCCGATCTGGTCAGCGACGCGGCGTCAGTCCCGAGCCGATCGGGGCCGGACGGGTGACTTCGTTGCGCTGCATCTGCATGCGGATCTGATTGTTCTCGAATTGCTGCTGATGCCGGACGCCGCGAATCTCGCTTTGGGTCGCGAGTCGGTCGTTGGTTTCGTTCAGCGATCGCGTGCCGGGTGACTGGGCCAGGGCGGGGGATAGGCCAAGGCCGGCGACAACGGTCAGCATCGAGATGGCGGATAGAGCGGTACGCATGGAACGTCCTC
This sequence comes from Methylobacterium sp. CM6247, assembly GCF_054817925.1. NCBI lineage: Bacteria > Pseudomonadati > Pseudomonadota > Alphaproteobacteria > Hyphomicrobiales > Methylobacteriaceae > Methylobacterium > Methylobacterium sp. CM6247. Next base: position 513,571 of record NZ_JBTXKX010000003.1, on the reverse strand, counting down.
TGGTGATGATGTTCACGGTATGGTGAGACGACGCCCGAGAGGAAACCGTGGTTCCCCTCCCGGCTACCCATCTGGGGCCGACCTTTTGTCCCAACCCTCGACGTCGTTCGCGTTTTGGTCCAGGGAAGCAACATGAAACAGCATCCCGACGCGACGACGGCCCCTGTGCCGGCGCCGGCCTCCGGCGTGGCGGCCGAGGCCGCGCAGACCTCTATCGCCGCGCGCGCCATGGCCTCCCTCAGGCCACAGGGTTCGCCTTATCTCGAAGGGCTGAATCCCGAGCAGCGCCGCGCAGTCGAGACGACGGAAGGGCCGGTCCTCGTCCTCGCTGGTGCAGGCACCGGCAAGACGCGGGTGCTCACCACGCGAATCGCCCATCTGGTCTCGACCGGCAAGGCGCGGCCTTACGACATCCTGTCGGTGACCTTCACCAACAAGGCCGCCCGCGAGATGAAGCACCGGATCGGTGCCCTCATCGGCCCGGCCGGCGAGGGGATGCCCTGGCTCGGCACCTTCCATTCCATCGGCACCAAGATCCTGCGCCGGCACGCCGAGATGGTGGGGCTGAAATCGGATTTCACCATCCTGGGGATGGACGACCAGCTGCGCCTGATGAAGCAGGTCATCGTCGACCAGAACATCGACGAGAAGCGCTGGCCCGCCCGCGCCCTGTCCTCGGCCATCGACGGGTGGAAGAACCGCGGCCTCCTGCCGGAGCAGGTCCCCCCCGGCGAGGCGGGGGCCTTCGCCTTCGGCAAGGGCGGCGCGCTCTACACCGCCTATCAGGCCCGGCTCCTGACGTTGAACGCCGCCGATTTCGGCGACTTGCTGCTGCTCTGCCTCAAGCTGTGGCGCGAGAACCCGGACGTGCTGGCGAATTACCAGCAGCGCTTCCGCTACATCCTGGTCGACGAGTACCAGGACACCAACGTCGCCCAGTATCTCTGGCTGCGCCTGCTGGCGCAGGGGCACCGCAACGTCGCCTGCGTGGGCGACGACGACCAGTCGATCTATGGCTGGCGCGGGGCGGAGGTCGACAACATCCTGCGCTTCGAACACGATTTCCCCGGTGCGGCCGTGGTGCGGCTCGAGCGCAACTACCGCTCCACCGGTCATATTCTCTCCGCCGCATCCGGGCTCATCGCCAAGAACGAAGGCCGCCTCGGCAAGACCCTGCGCACCGAAGACGTGGCCGGCGAGAAGGTGACTGTGTCGGGCGCCTGGGATTCGGAGGAAGAGGCGCGCCAACTCGGCGAATCGATCGAGAGCCTGCAGGCCAAGCAGCATCCGCTCTCGGAGATCGCCGTGCTCGTGCGCATCTCGGCCCAGATGCGCGAAATCGAGGACCGCTTCGTTCAGCTCGGTCTGCCCTACCGCGTCATCGGTGGACCGCGATTCTACGAACGTGCCGAAATTCGCGATGCGCTGGCCTATCTGCGCGTCACCATGAACCCAGCCGACGACCTCGCTTTCGAGCGCATCTTCAACACCCCGAAGAGGGGCCTGGGCGACGCCACCCTGCAGATCCTCCACGGCTATTCGCGTTCGCAGCGCGTGCCGCTGCTCCAGGCCGCCCGCAGCCTGATCGAGACCGACGAGTTGAAGCCGCGCGCCCGCTCGGGCGTCCGCGCTTTGGTCGAGAGCTTTTCGCGATGGGCGCGGATGGTCGGCACCCAGCCCCATTCCGAGGTGGCCCAGACCATTCTGGAGGAATCCGGCTACACCGAGATGTGGCAGAAGGACAAATCCGCCGATGCTGCCGGGCGCCTGGAGAACCTCAAGGAGTTCGTGCGCTCCATGGAGGAATTCCCCGACATGGCTGCCTTCCTCGAACACGTCTCCCTCGTGATGGAGGCGAGCGAGCAGGAAGGGGCGGACCGGGTCTCCTTGATGACCCTGCATGCGGCCAAGGGGCTCGAATTCGACACCGTGTTCCTGCCCGGCTGGGAGGACGGATTGTTCCCGAACCAGCGGGCGCTCGACGAGAGCGGCCGCGCCGGGCTGGAGGAGGAGCGCCGTCTCGCCCATGTGGGCCTGACCCGTGCCCGAAAACGCGCCAAGCTGTCCTTCGCGGTGAACCGGCGCATCCATGGGCTGTGGTCCTCGACGGTGCCGAGCCGGTTCATCGACGAGTTGCCCGCCGACGCCGTCGACGTGGTCGACGCCCCGGCGCATTTCTCCGCCGGCGCCTCGCGCTTCGACCGCAACCCGGCGCCGTTCGGTTCCTCCTACGCGACACCGGGCTGGCAGCGGGCGCAAGCCAACACTGCCGGCAACCAGGAGTTCGGAGGCGGGAATCGGCAAGCTTTCGGACGGTCCTCGCCGCCCGGACGAGGCAATGCTGGCCCTCGCCAGATCGAAGGCGAGCTCGTCGCGAAGTCGACGGGTGCGCCCTCCGCGTTTTCGGATGGTATGCGAGTCTTCCACACCAAGTTCGGCCCCGGCAGCGTGGCGGCTGTCGACGGCAACAAGCTGACCGTTGACTTCGATAAGGCCGGCCGCAAGATGGTTCTCGACAGCTTCATCCAGCGCGGCTGAAGCACCCTGCCGGCTCCACGCTCGATAAGCGATGTGGTCCGGCCGGTTCAGCCCTTCAGCAGGGCAGGAGTGTCATGGTCGAGATGGATGCGCCGACATCCCGCCTTCTCCATCCGCATGACCCGCTTCAACTGTCGCCGCCGAGTCTTCCGAGAGATATTCGGCCACACACTCAAGAATTCGCGCTGTCACGCCCCTGTCGCGACGGGAGCGGCATGGTGCGTGCGTAGGTGATTCGTGGGTCGCGCATGCGGGGCCCGCATCATCTTCGAGGCCAGTCGTCCACAGGCGTCGTGGCGACATCCGGAACTGAAAGACCTGCTCTCGAATTGGCGTAGTGTTGATAAAAGTAGCCGTGCAGGAAAAGTTATCGAGGTTAAAAGACGTCAGCAGGTCGAAGATCAGTTAAACCCTAGTTGGCAAGTCCAGTTGGAGTGTTGATCGATGAAAAGACGGCGCACGCGACTTGAGCTGGTAGAAGACCGCCCGGTGCGGCTGCACCGCACCCGGTTCGACGACGAGCGTAACCTGGCCCCGATCCAACCGCTCACGGAGCGACAGGCAGAGTATTTGGACGCTCTCGCCGTCAACAAGCAGGTCATCGTTCTCGGCCCGGCCGGTACCGGTAAGACCTACATTGCTGGAACCCGCGCCGCGGATCAGCTTCGCCAGCGCCGCATCTCCAAGGTCATCATCACCCGCCCCAACGTCCCCGCTGGCCGCTCGCTCGGGTTCTTCCCAGGCAGCTTAGAGGAAAAAATCGCGCCTTGGGTGACCCCGCTCACCGAGACCATGAAGGAGCGAATGGGCGACGCCGCCTACGAGATCGCCATGAAGACCGGCGACATCGAGGTGGTCCCCTTCGAAGTGATGCGCGGACGCACCTTCAAGAACTGCCTCGTGATCCTCGACGAGGCGCAGAACACCACCACCGCCGAAATCAAGATGTTCCTCACCCGGATCGGCGACGATTGCCAGGTCATTATTAATGGCGACGTGTCCCAGACCGACCTGCGCGAGACGTCGGGCCTCAGAACCGTGATCCATCTCGTCAAAAGCCGCATGATGCCGATCCCGATCGTCGAATTCACCCTCGACGATATCGTCCGTTCGGGCATTTGCGCGGAATGGGTACGGGCCTTCGAGGAAACGAAACTCTGACTTGAGTGTTATCAGCGGCGGGTCGAACCGGACCCGCCGCACGTCTCGGCGTGCGGCAATCATCTCCCCGGCGCCAGCGGGGGAGATCAATCCGAGCGCGGAGCTCGGGTCAAAGAGAACGGAAACGCCCGATGAGAAAATTGATCTTCGCGCTCGCCATGGTCGGAAGCCTCGGCGCAGCCGGCCTCGCCACGAGCGCTTCGGCCGCCCCCGGCGCCCCGATGGGTGTGGCCTCCTCCGAGACCGTCACTCCCGTGCGTATGCACCATGCTGAGCGCCGCATGCATCGTCGGATGCACCGCCGTCACCACATGCGCATGCACCGCCACCACATGCGTCACCGGATGATGCATCACCGCCGCATGCACCGGATGTGATTGCAGGAGCGATGTGAATCTGAAAGGGCCCCGATCGGGGCCCTTTTTTGTGCGACGATCGCTTGGAGAGTGCTGCCGTTCAGAGCTTCGGTGTGGCCGCCGTGGCTTTCACCGATGTTTCCTTGAGCGCGGCATCCTTGGCCGGAGGCGTCTTGGCAACAGGTGACGGCGCACCGCTCGTCGTGGCCTTGCCGGTTTTCACGGGGTCGGCGGCGATCTTGGCCTTCTGTCCCACGGCGCCGGTCACTGTCGGCACCGCGATCGCATGGCCAGTATGGGGCCCCTTGCCGGTCTTCGGTGCCGTCTGGATCGTTTCCGGCGCGGATGCGACAGCCGGGATCGTGGCGGCATTGGCCGATGGGGTTGCGGGCGTCGGTGAAGCCTTCGCGGTGAAGAGGCTGCCGAGAACCTTTGTGTAGGCAGGTGAATCCGCGTCGGCATCGGCCACCATGATGCGCGCCGTCGCCGCCGGCTTCTGCGGTTCGGGCGCCGCATCCGTCTTCGCTATGATGCTGCCGGGCTTGGTCTTGTCGGCCCCTGGCTTGAGGGCGGCCGCAGCGGCCTTGGTCGGGATCGGAGCTTCGGCGGCGGCAAGCATCACCGGCCGTCCCTTGGCATCCACCTCGACCTCGCGCTCGCCGGCCGCCAGGCTCTCGGGCCGGCTCACCTCACCGAGATGATGGCGCGCATATTCCTTGGGGTCGTAGGGGGCCTCCGGCTCTTCCTTCTTCGTCAAATTCGCGAAGGCCATCGTCGAGGCGGGCGGCTGCGGCCGGAAGACCGGATTCTGGCCACCATCGTCATAGACGACACGCGTCGCGGGCGTGCCTTTGGCGACGAGCTCGGCAATGTCGTGGTTGTCCCGCGCCCGTTTCTCGGCAACGAGCGTATCCACCTTCGGCGAGCACGAGCCGGCCGCCACATCCTGTCCGCCGAAGACGTAGCGTGTGCCGCAGACGTTCACGCGCGGCTCTTCGCGCAGAGCCTCGAAATAATCCGAGCCTTCCTTCAGGTTCTTCCAGAACGGCGCATTCGGGTCGTTGCGGTACTTGGCGAAATTCGTCGCCGTCATCCGGAACGGGTAGGATTGGAACTGGAACGCGCGCTGCCCGCCGGCGAAGGAATCGCGGGCCAAGGCGTAGATCTCGCCCATCGATTCGTCGGTCATGGCGAAACAGCCCGAGGACGAGCAGGTGCCGTGCACCATGATGTAGTTGCCCGTCCGCCCGTTGGCCCGGTCGTACGTGTTCGGGTAGCCGGTATCGAAAGAGAGATAATAGGACGAGTTCGGGTTCATCTGCCCCGGTGTCACCGTGTAGAAACCCTCAGGGGCCTGCCGGTCTCCCTGCTTGGTCTTGGGGCCGAGCTGGCCCGACCAGCGGCAGATCGGGAAGGTCTTGAGCAGCGCGTATTGGCCATTCGCGCCACGCTTCCACACCTCCATCTCCGCTTCCTTCTTGAAGGCGCGGATCAGGATGGGGTCGTTCGTCGCCATGCCCTTCTGCGCCATGAGCGCCAAGGTTTTCGCGGGGACGGGAGTCAGGGCCCGCAACGGGACGCCGCCGCCCATCGAGCCGTCCTGGCAAGCGGTGAGGGAGAGAGCGAGCGCAACGATACCGGCAGCCGTAGCCAGGCGTAGAGCCAGCGGGCGCAAAGCCATGGGGAACCCCGTCCTCATTCATGCGCTCGCGGGATCTCGCCCGTCGAACGCCACTCCCCAACCCAATAGCGTCGTTAAACTTACCCGGTTGTTACCGCAAGAAGACGCAAATGGCCGGCTCGTGAGGATGTGGATTTCGGTGGCTTCCTCATTGTGGGCAACACCTTGCCGCAAAGTGTCGTCGAGCCTCGACTTTCAGGCATGCCAGTCGGAGAGCAATCGACTTGATTCCGCTGGTATTTCTCTGTGCGATGCGCCCTAAGCCCGTCGTCATAGCGGGGCTTCACGAACAGTCCCGAGGCGGGATTTAACAAACTCTTCAACGGTTCCGCATGAGGGATGCGCTAAAACGACGCATCAGAGTTTGCGGCCGATATCGAGGAACTTCGCGGCCCGGCGGTCGCGAATCTCGTCGGGGCTCAGACCATCGAATTCGGCCAGGGCCTTGGCCACGGCCTTGCCCGTATTGGCGATGGCTGCCTCGCGGCCGCGATGGGCGCCGCCGGTCGCCTCAGGGATGATGCCATCGATGATGCCAAGGCGCAGCAAGTCCTGCGCAGTGATCTTCATGGCGGTGGCCGCATCCGCTGCACGGCCCTGATCGCGCCAGAGGATCGAGGCCGCACCCTCGGGCGAAATCACACCGTAGATCGCATGTTCGAGCATGAGTACGCGGTTGGCGGTGGCAAGCGCGATGGCACCGCCTGAGCCGCCTTCGCCGATGACGACGGCGACATTGGGCACGCCGAGGGCGAGACAGGCCTCGGTGGAACTGGCGATGGCCTCGGCCTGCCCACGCTCCTCCGCCTCGATGCCGGGGAACGCGCCGGCCGTGTCGACGAAGGCGAGGACGGGAAGGCCGAACCGATCGGCCAATTCCATCAGCCGCACCGCCTTGCGGTAACCTTCGGGCTTGGCCATCCCGAAATTGTGGCGCAGGCGGCTCTCGGTGGTGGAGCCCTTCTCCTGGCCCAGCACACAGACGGCACGGCCCTCGAAACGGCCGAAGCCGGCGACGATGGCCTGGTCTTCGCCGAAGGTACGGTCGCCTGCTAGGGGAGTAAACTCGGTGATCAGCCCGGCGCAGTAGTCGATGAAATGCGGCCGCTGCGGGTGGCGTGCTACCTGCGTCTTCTGCCAGGGCGTCAGCGTGGCGTAGATGTCCGACAGGGCGGCGGCGGCCTTGCCTTCGAGTCGGCCGACCTCTTCGCTGATGGAGACCGCACCGTCGCGGGCGGCCATGGTCCTCAGCTCCTCCAGCTTGGATTCGAGCTCGGCCACCGGCTTCTCGAAATCGAGATAGGAGCGCGTCACCGACATCGGTCAGAGATCCTTGTTCGTCGCCATTGGTACGCCGGGATGCCGTGTCGGAGACAACGGCGACGGAAGGCGTCCGGGGCGGGCGGGAAAAGCCGCGATTGGCCGGGGGTGTTGGCGAAGGAACACCGCCTGTCAACCATCCTGGCTCTCAGAGCCGGCCTTCGCCCTACACGACGATAGCCTTAAGCTTGGCCTTGGGTCATGGTGCCGTCATCGTTCGGCGTCCACTCTCCAGCCTCTGTGTATGGCGTCTGGGACGCTATGGAGAGGTCCGCGCCCGTGATAGCGTTTCCCAGCGGCGAATCCCACGTCCTCGTACTCCAGGGCGGTGGCGCACTCGGCTCCTACCAGGCCGGCATCTACGAGACGCTGGCGGCCGAGAGCATCCTGCCCGACTGGGTGGCGGGCATCTCCATCGGCGCGATCAACGCGGCCCTGATCGTCGGTAATCCGCCCGAGCGCCGCGTCGAGCGGCTGAGGGCGTTCTGGGAGCAGGTCTCGTCCGGCGTGATGGGTTCACCCTGGTTTCCCGGCGAGAAGGCGCGTGCGGCCTTCAACGAGGCCAGCGCCAACTGGATCGCCACTTTCGGCGTGCCCGGTTTCTTCACGCCACGCGTTCCCCCGGCGACGTTCTATCCGCCGGGCGCCCCGGAGGCGCTGAGCTATTACGACACCGCTCCGCTCAGGGCGACGCTGGAGCGGCTGGTTGATTTCGACCTCATCAACGAGGGGCGCACCCGGCTCAGCATCGGAGCCGTCAACGTGCGCACCGGCAATTTCGTTTATTTCGACAATCGCTGCGACCGCATCACGCCCGAGCACATCATGGCGTCGGGGGCATTGCCGCCGGGTTTCCCGCCTGTGACCATCGACGGCGAGCAATATTGGGACGGCGGCATCGTCTCGAACACGCCGCTGCAATACATCCTCGACGAGGAGCGCAGCCGTGACCTCGTGGTCTATCAGGTCGATCTCTTCGCCGCGCGCGGGCCGATGCCCCGCACCCTGGTCGAATCGGCCGAGCGCGAGAAGGACATCCGCTTCTCGAGCCGCACGCGGCTCAACACCGACAAGAACCTCGAAGCCCGCCGCGCGAAAGCCGCGTTCCGGCGGCTGGCCGAGAAGCTGCCGCCCGAGCTGATGAGCGACGAGGACGTCGCCTACCTGCGCCAGGTCTCCCACGCCAACTTCACGACCGTGATGCAGCTGATCTACCGGCGGAAAGCCTATGAGGGAAACTCGAAGGATTACGAGTTCTCTCGCGCCACCATGCTGGAGCATTGGGCGGCGGGTGCCGGTGACATGCGCCGCTCTCTGCGCTCTCCAGCCTGGTGCGACCGAGTGCACGACGAAACCGGCGTCGCCGTGTTCGACCTGACGCGGGACGCCCGCGACTGACGTCATCCCGACCGCTTCATCCCGGAGGCCTACACGCCATGACCCGTGACGAGATCCTGCAAGTTCCCTCGATGCCCGCCTTCAGTCCGAGCTATCCGCGCGGGCCGTATCGGTTCCTCAGGCGCGAATACCTCATCATCACCTACGAGACCGATGCCGAGGCCCTGCGCCGGGCGTTACCCGAGCCGCTGGAGCCCCACCCCGAGAACCTCGTCTATTACGAGTGGATGAAGATGCCGGATTCCTCCGGGTTCGGCGATTACGAGGAGAGCGGATCGGGCGCCGTCGCCACCTATAACGGCGAGGCCTGCAACTTCTCGATCCAGATGTATCTCGACGACGAGCCGCCGATCACCGCTGGCCGCGAGATCTGGGGCTTCCCGAAGAAATGGGGCGTGCCTCGCCTCAAGGTGATGAAGGACACGCTCACCGGCACGCTCCATTACGACGAGGAGCGCGTTGCGATGGGCACCATGACCTACAAGCACAAGAGCCTGGAGAACGAGCTCGACACGGTGAAGGCCGGCCTCGGCCGCCTCAACGTCAACCTCAAGCTCCTTCCCGACGTGACCGGCGCGCCGAAAGTGGCCCAACTCGTCGGCTATCGCTTGGAGAACATCACCGTTCACGGTGCCTGGGACGGCGAGGCGCGCCTCGACCTGATCCCGCACGTGAATTGTCGGGTCGCCGACCTGCCGGTGAAGCGCATCGTCGGCGGCCGGCACATGATCGTCGACTTCACCTTGCCCTACGGGCAGGTGCTGCACGACTATCTCGCCTGATCGCCCAGATGACCCGAGAGGCTTCCATGATCCTGACATCCAAGACCGCCATCGTCACGGGGTCCACCAGCGGCATCGGCCTCGCCTATGCCCGCGCCTTCGCCAAGGAGGGCGCCAACGTCGTCATCAACGGCTTCGGCAAGCCCGAGGACATCGAGAAGGAGCGCGCCGGGATCGAGACCGATTTCGGCGTGAAGGCGGCCTATTCCCCGGCCGACCTGACGAAGCCCGGCGAGATCGAGGGATTGATCCGCCTTGGCGAGGAGACATTCGGCTCGGTCGACGTGCTCGTGAACAATGCCGGCGTCCAGTTCGTCTCGCCGATCGAGGATTTCCCGCCGGAGAAGTGGGAGCAGATCATCGCGCTCAACCTCTCCTCGGCCTTCTACACCATGCGATACGCCATCCCCGGAATGAAGGCGCGGGGATGGGGCCGCATCATCAATACCGCTTCGGCCCATTCCCTCGTGGCCTCACCGTTCAAGTCGGCCTACGTTTCGGCCAAGCACGGCATCGCCGGCCTGACCAAGACCGCCGCCCTCGAACTCGCCACCCATGGCATCACCGTGAACTGTATCTCGCCAGGCTATGTTTGGACGCCGCTGGTGGAGGCGCAGATCCCCGACACGATGAAGGCACGGGGCATGACCAAGGAGCAGGTCATGAACGACGTGCTGCTGGCGGCCCAGCCGACCAAGCAGTTCGTCACGGTGGAGCAGGTGGCGGCCCTCGCCGTGTTCCTGTGCGGCGACGGTGCGAGCCAGATCACCGGCGCCAATATCCCCATGGATGGCGGTTGGACCGCGCAGTAGCGCGCAGCGAAAAGCCCGCCCCGTCGGCACGACGGGACGGGCTCGTTTCAAGCGGATATGGTGTTCAGCGGCGGCCGTGCAGGAGCAGGGCGAGGCCGTATCCGACGGCTCCGGCGATCACGAGGGCGATGAGCGGGTTCTCTTCGACACGGCTCTCCACGGCGCGGGCGCCATCGCGAACGTAGCTGCCGCCGCGGTCATAGGCGTCGCCGGCATAGTCGGAGACGTTGCCCGCCACGTCGCGAAGGGTGTCCTTGGCCTGACCGTAGACCTCCTGGGCGCGACCCTCCGCCTCGCGGTAGCGGCCTTCCGCCGAGGTCCGCGACGATCCGACGGCATCGCCGACGGCGCTCTGCACGCGGCCGCCGAGGTCCTTGGCCGTCCCGACGACTCGATCCGTATCAACCATGGGTCAACTCCTTCAGAATCGCAGATGCGTGAGCGGCGCTCCCAAGGCGGCGCCCGCATCCGATGGTCACAGAACGTGCGAACCGGCCAAGCGCACCATCGCAAGACAACTTTCTTGAGCGAGCGGTTTACGGGGTGTGTCGCTCCCGTGCTTCGATGAACAGCAGACGCCCCACCTCGGATACCGCCCTGGGAAGGACCGCCAGGGGATCGCGCCGTTTTCGCGCGGGCGACGCGGATCGCCGCCATGCCGCCCGGACGGGTGGGATGTGGAGGAACAGAACCGGGCAGGGCTCGGCCAGCGCCTGGAAGTAACTGGCGTTGCAAAGGTAGCGGCCAGCATTCCGGGATGGGATCGCCGAAATCCCCTGCCGTTTCAGGCAGACGAGGGCGCGGGCCGCGATGGGGGCTTCGCGCTGCGCTGGTCCCTGACGGTCGAGCCGCAGGGTGGTCGGAATCCGCCCCGATGCATCGGGAAACAGCCGGCTTGCCCGATTGAGGGCGCGAGCCTCGACGCGAACCCGTTTGGCGCGGCCAGCGACGCCGATCATCAGCACGGCGGCCGGGCTCTGGGCGAGGGCCGGCTTCAACGACTCGGAAAGAGCCGCATAGGCGGTGCGCAGGATGAGCGTGCGCACCGGGAACCCGGCGATGCCATGCCGGCCGAGATGTCCGACCTGCCGAGCGAGCGTTTCGCTCGGGTTGCGCGGCATGCCGGGGAAAGGGCCGAACCCGGTGACGAGGAGATGCCCCCCCGTCACAGCCCGATCAGCGTCGCGATGGCCTCCGCGCCGGCGGCCGGGGAGGATTCGCCTCGCGCCACGCCGGCTTCCGCCTCGGCCGTCTGCTTGCGCACTTCCGGCGAACCGACGAGCCGCTGGTGCAGGCGTTCGTGGACGAGGGCCCACATCCACTTCACGTCCTGCGCGCGGCGCTTCTTGGCGATTTCGCCTGTGGCGGTGAGCTTGTTGCGGTGGTCGACCACCTTGTCCCACATGGCGTCGAGACGCTTGTTCTTGAGGCCGGAAATGGTCACCACCGGCGGGGTCCAGGTCGAACTCGGAGCACTGAGGATATGGAGCGCCGCCCGGTATTCGCCGGCTGCCGCGTTGGCCCTGCGCTCGCCCTCGCCATCGTCGGCCTTGTTGACCGCGATCATGTCGGCAAGTTCGAGAATGCCCTTCTTGATCCCCTGCAACTCGTCGCCGGCGCCGGGCAGCATCAGCACGAGGAAGAAGTCGGTGAGGTCGGCCACCGCCGTCTCCGACTGGCCGACGCCCACCGTCTCCACCAGGATCACGTCGAATCCCGCGGCTTCGCAAAGAAGCATGGTCTCGCGGGTCTTGGCCGCGACGCCGCCGAGGGTGCCCGATGAGGGGGAGGGGCGGATGAAGGCGTTCGGGTCGAGCGCCAGCTGGGCCATTCGGGTCTTGTCGCCGAGGATCGACCCACCGGTGCGGCTGGAAGAGGGGTCGACCGCCAGCACCGCCACCTTGTGGCCGGCGGCGGTGAGATTGGCGCCGAGATTGTCGATCGTGGTGGACTTGCCGACCCCTGGCACCCCGGTGATGCCGACCCGGATCGCGGTGCCGGTCTGGGGAAGCACCGAATCGATGAGGCTGCGCGCTGCGGCGCGATGATCGGCCCGTTTCGATTCCGCCAGCGTGATCGCGCGTGCCAGGGCCGCGCGGTCGCCCGCGAGCAGCCGTTCGCGCAGGGAGTCGATGTCGAGAGAGGGAGGAAGCGCCATGAGCCCTTCATGCCGGGCCGGCTCGGTTTCGTCGAGGGGGGCACGTGTCCTCAGCACCGGACGGCCTGTACCCGACCGGCCACAGGCCGGCCTCTGCCCGCTATTCACATCGGCCCCCGCCACGCTCATGCCCTGCCATGGTCACGATCGTCACCGACACGGTAGGAGGAGGGGCCGGGACTTGAAGCGCCGGGCCGTCACGAGGCCGTCAGTACGCCATGATCCGAAACCACCTTGTTGGGGCATCCCTGCCGACCCGCCGCTCGCTGTTCCGCGCCGCCGCGCTCATGGGCGCTGCTAGCCTGACGCCGGGCCTCGCCGGCTGCGTCGCCGACGGGCTCGTCACCGGTGGGACCGGACCCGAGCGCCAGTCGAATCTCGACGTCAGCCCGATCCTATTGGTGGCGACGACGCGCAAGCCCGTGGGCAACCCGCCCAAGAGCCCGTATTTCAGTTCCGAGCGCGGCCGCGGCCTGAGCTTTGCCGAGGTGCGCCTCTCAGCACCGGACCGGTCGCTCATCGGCAAGGTCTCCTCCGTGGTGTCTGGCGATTGGGCGGTGACCGCCGTGCCGCAGGTGGAGACCGGGGCGGGCGCGGCGGCGGCTTTCACCCAGGCGGCCTTCGGGCGCGACGTGCTGATTTATGTCCACGGCTACCGAGAGAGCTTCGCCTCGGCGGCGGTCAGCGCAGCCCGGCTCTCCGACGGCATTCATTTCAGGGGCGCATCGGGCCTTTTCACCTGGCCGTCGGCGGCCGCCACCTTCGATTACGGCTACGACCGCGAGAGCGCGCTGTGGTCACGCGACGCGTTCGAGGACCTGCTGAAGTCGCTGGCGAGTTCGCCGAGCGGCGGGCGCATCAACATCGTTGCCCATTCCATGGGAACTCTCCTGACCCTGGAGACCATCCGCATGCTGCGTGCCGAGGCCGGCGAGGCGGCGATGGCGCGGATCGGTGCCATCGTCCTCGCGGCGCCTGATATCGACATCGACCTGTTCACCGGCGCGGTGGAGCGAATGGGGCCGGACGTCTCGAAGATCACGGTGATCTCTTCGACCAACGACCGCGCACTGGAACTCTCCGGTGCCATCGCGGGCGGCGTCGTCCGTGCGGGCGCGGCCGACCGCGAGCGGCTGGAGGCCCTGGGCGTGAGGGTGGCGGATGCGTCCGATTACGGCGGCGGCCTCATCAACCACGACTTGTTCCTGTCGAATCCCGAGGTCCAGGGCGTGGTCAAGCGCGCGATCGGCCGGGCGGCCGGTGGAGCCTGAGCGCAGCACCGCACCGGACAACGCGAGAGGTCTTGGTGTGAGGTCTTGGCTTGAGGTCTTGGCTTGAGGTCTTGGCTTGAGGTCTTGGCTTGAGGTCTTGGCTTGAGGTCTTGGCTTGAGGTCTTGGCTTGAGGTCTTGGCCTCGGCCCCGTTCGCCCCTACACGAGCGGCTGTCGGGCTGACGATTCCCACACCGACGCGGCCGCCTTCCGGCGCGCCCAGAACGAGGATTGTGCGATGTTCACTCTCGATATCGATGGCGTGGCCATCGCGGTCATCAACGGGACCGAGGAAACCGCTCGCGACCTGTTCACCTGCGACGGCTTCAAGGAAGACATCCAGGCGATGAAGAGCGACGGCAAGGTGCTGTGGAACGGCACGTCCGAGCTCAAGATCCGCCCCGCCACTGAGGATGAGATCGAAATCTTCGAGGATGCTCTGGCCGAGGACGATTCGGAGGAAGACGCTCCGTTCGAGCCCGACATGCGTCATGCCAAGAGCGCCGAAGAGCCCGATGAGGACGAAGACGAGGACGGCGAAGACGACGCCGACATCGTGTTCCTCGTGGATATCGACGAGGATGCCGGCCTCGATTCCTAAGGCCTGATCCCGCAGGATCATCTCACGCCGATCGCCTCGCCCGGACACGGGCGGGGCCTTGTATCGCGATCTCCCCTGCCAGCTGTTGACGGCGGCTTCTGCGAGCTATCCCTGATCCACTGGGGCATCTGCCGGGATCGGGCAAGGTCTCGAACACGGCGTGGGCTCGATGCCTGCGACGAGTCCCGGCACAGAGCGAGGACCGCATGACTTTCCGCTTCGAACACCTCCATCTTCGCAGTCAGGACGCCGTGACGGCGGCTGGTTTCTACGTGGAGACCTTCGGCGCCCGCGAGCTCACCCGTGACGGCGGCGCCACCGTGACCCGCGTCGTCCTCGACCTCGGTGGGCTCACCCTGTTCATCGAGCATGCACCGGAAGCCGGCCCTTCTGCCACGCCGCCTAACCGGGGCATCGAGCATATCGGCCTGGCGGTCGACGACCTCGACGGCACGGTCGCCGATCTGAAGCGTCGCGGCGTCGCCTTCGTCATCGACATCACCGATGTCCGCCCCGGGCTTCGCACCGCCTTCCTCAATGGGCCGGACGGGGTTCGGATCGAGCTGCTGCAGCGCGGCTGATCCGATCAGTTCGCGGCCGGTCGCGCCGCCTTGGCGGGTATCCTGCCGGGCGGGACCGGCGCGTCGCCCATGGCCTTGGCGGGTGCCACCGGCGCCGTCTTCTTCGGCGTGATGGAGCCCGTGATGACCGCATCCCGCATCGGTACCGCCGGCGAATCGATGCCGTAGATGTCGTCGCGGAAATGGGCGCGACCATCCGGCGTGGCGTAGCCGGTGAGATACACGAAGGTCACCGGGATCTGTTTCGGCAGCTTGATGTCGACCCGCTCGTTGGTGGCGATGTTGGCCTCGATCTCCATCGGTCCCCAGGTCGAGCCGGGGCCGTTGGGGCCGGGCGTACCCTCCAGCAGCCAGCCCGCCAGTTCCTTCACCTGAGCCACCCGCACGCAGCCATGCGAGTGGAACCGTACCTCCCGTGCGAACAGCGATTTCGACGGCGTGTCGTGCATGTAGACCGCCTGCTTGTTCGGCATGTCGATGCGGACCTGACCGAGGGAATTATCGAGGCCCGAATCCTGGCGAAGCGTGTAATTCGCCGCCTTCTCGCCCGCCCAGTCGATCGTCGTCGGATCGACCTCGACGCCGCCAGGGCCGAGGATGCGGATCCGCTCGCGGGCGAGATAGCCCGGATCCTCCCGCATCTTGGGGATGATCTCCTTCTTGATGATGGAGACCGGCAGGGTCCATGTCGGGTTGAGGTTCACGTCGGTGATGCGCGCCTCGATCCGCGGCGTCGCCTTGTCGGGCTTGCCGACCACGGCCACGTAGCGGCGCACGACGACGCCATTCTCCACCGCCTCCACGGCGGCGGAGGGAATGTTCACCACCACGTAACGGTCGCCATAGGGAAAGTTGGAGCCGATTTGCCGCGCGGCCGAGGCCGAGAGCTGGCGCTGGCGGGTCGCCGCCGGCACGTTGAGGGCGGTCACTGTCTGGCGGCCGATCATGCCGGTCTCGGGCAGGCCGTGGCGGGCCTGGAACGCCTTGACCGCCGAAACGAGGACGGGGTCGAGCAAGTCCGAACTCGGCACGCCGGCCGGCAGGTCCCCGGTGAGCACGAGGTGCTGTCGGAGTGCAGGGATGTTCGGGTCGCGGCCACCCGGCTTGATCGTCAGATCGGCGGGCAGCGTACCCCAGCCGCCGGCATCGACGATGGCCTGATAGCGCTCCGCCATGCGGAACGTGTCGAGGAAGGTCGAGGGGGCAAGCGTCGGCACCGGATCGTCGGAGACCCGCGCCACCACGAGGGGAGGGAGTTCCCGGGATTTCTTCGGCGCCGCCGGAGCCGGCTCCGCTCCCTGAGCCAGCGGGGCGGATTGCGGGGCCGCGTTCCCCGATGTTTGTGCGGATTTCGGGGCCGCGTCGGTTTTCGGGCTGGGCTCGGCCCTGGGAGCTGGCTTGGCGGTGGCGGGCGGGGCCTCCGGAAGGGATGGAGCCGGTTCGGCTCGAACTCCTGTGAGGCACAGCATCAGCGCGAGCGGCGACAGGCCGGCACGCAGGATCGACGGGAACACGACGCAACGCGACGACACAGGCAACCCTCGTGAGCAGAGAGGTCCGGATCATGCGGGCCGGATGGTTACCAAGTTCCCACCCATTCCCATCCGCAGGCCCTGACAAATCGGGACGCCTCGCCCTACCTCCAGCCCAATCCGAAACGTCGAGGAGGTCAGGCCATGATTCATCATCCCGCGATCCGGAGTGGCGGCACGGCCGTCGTGACGGGGGCCGCGAGCGGCATCGGCCTCGCCGCCGCCAAGCGGTTCGCCGCCTCGGGCATGAGGATCGTCCTCGCCGACCTGCCCGGCGAGACGCTGGAGACGGCGCGTGCGGAGATTGCGGCGACGGGCGCGCAGGTTGTGGCGTGCCCCACCGATGTCGGCCGGCGCGAGGACGTGGAGGCCTTGCGCGAGGCGGCGGGCGGGCCACCCGCCATCGTCATGCTCAATGCCGGCATCGAAGCGGGCGGCCGCCACTTCTCGGACGAGGCGACGTGGCGGCGCATCCTCGACACCAACCTCTGGGGCGTCGTCAACGGTATCCAGGCCTTTGCGCCCGCCATGGCCGAGGCGAGCGCACCCGGCGCGATCATCGTCACCGGCTCGAAACAGGGGATCACCACGCCGCCGGGCAACACGCCCTACAATGTCTCGAAGGCGGGCGTGAAAGTGGTCGCCGAGGCCCTGGCTCACGACCTGCGCGGGCGCGACGGGGCCAAGGTCAGCGTGCATCTCCTGATTCCAGGCTTCGTCTATACCGGCCTCACCAGGGCGCGGGGCGTGGCCGAGAAGCCCGACGGCGCCTGGACACCGGAGCAGACGGTGGAGTTCATGATCGAAGCGATGGGGCACGGGGACTTCTACATCCTCTGCCCCGACAACGAGACCACCCGCGCCCAGGATGAACGTCGCATCGCCTGGGCGGCGGGCGATGTGATCGAGAACCGGCCCGCTCTCTCGCGCTGGCACCCCGATTACGCGGATGCCTTCAAGCGCCATATGGGCTGAGCGGGGGCTCGGCCCTTTTATCGGCCGATTGGCCTGTTGAAGCTTGGGCGTGCGCTTGGTCCCGGCTATGGCGGGTGCCTTGCATGGTACGGGACGGATGTCGGTCCTCACGAACGCGATCCACGGCAACAGCCCCGTCATCGGGGATATCAGAACGGGAGCCGCCCTTTGGCCACCATCATCCCAGTCGCTTCCTTCGATTGCGTCGTGTTCGGCGCCACCGGCGATCTGACCACGCGCAAGCTGTTGCCGGCCCTGTACTACCGCTACAAGGACGGCCAGATCCCCGGCACCAGCCGCATCATCGGCGCATCGCGCTCGGAGATGAGCGCCGATGCCTTTCGCGAGCGCGCACGCGATGCGCTCAAGCGCTTCGTCCCGGCCCGAGATCTCGTCGAGGACAAGCTCGGCGCCTTCCTCGATCACCTCGATTACGTGGCCGTGGACGGGGCCGGCGACGACGGCTGGGAGGATCTCGCCGCCAAGCTCGCGGAGCGGCCGGACCAGGTCCGGCCCTATTATCTCGCCACTTCGCCCGACCTCTACGGCTCCATCTGCCGTAACCTGTCGGTCCACGGGCTCATCGGCGAGAAATCGCGGGTCGTGCTGGAAAAGCCGATCGGCAAGGATCTGAAGTCCGCCCGCGCGATCAATGACGCGGTCGGCGAGGTCTTCCCCGAAGAGCAGATCTTCCGCATCGATCATTACCTCGGCAAGGAGACGGTGCAGAACCTATTGGCCCTGCGCTTCGCCAACACGATTTTCGAACGTCTCTGGACGGCGGACGTCATCGATCACGTGCAGATCACCGTGGGCGAGACGGTGGGTGTCGAGGGCCGGGCCGGCTATTACGACACGTCGGGCGCGTTGCGCGACATGGTGCAGAACCACCTGCTCCAGCTTCTCTGCCTGATGGCGATGGAGAGCCCGCTCACACTCGATGCCAATTCGGTACGGGACGAGAAGCTGAAAGTGCTGCGTGCGCTGAAGCCGATTACGCCCCACGATGTCCAGTCCGTCACCGTGCGCGGCCAGTACGCGGCCGGCGCAGTGGACGGCAAGCCGGTCCAGGGTTACCGCGCCGATCTCGGCGGTGAGACGGAGAGCCGTACGGAGACCTTCGTCGCTCTGAAGCTGGAGGTGCAGTCCTGGCGCTGGGCCGGCGTGCCGTTCTACATCCGCACGGGCAAGCGCCTGCCCCAGAAGCTCTCCGAAATCGTGGTGCAGTTCCGCGCCTCTCCCTTCTCGATCTTCCCGGCCGAATCGTTCGGGCGCGAGCCCAACCGTCTCGTCATCCGGCTCCAGCCTGAGGAAGGGATCAAGCTCGAAGTGATGACGAAGGACCCCGGTCCGGGCGGCATGCGGCTGCGCCCCACCAACCTCGACATCTCGTTCGAAGAGACCTTCAAGCAGCGCTATCCCGATGCCTACGAGCGCCTCTTGATGGACGTGGTGCGCGGCAACGCCACCCTGTTCATGCGCCGCGACGAGGTGGAGGTGGCCTGGGCCTGGGCCGATTCGCTGCTGAAGGCCTGGGCCGACAGGCCCGAGCCGCCCCGCGCCTATCCGGCCGGAAGCTGGGGGCCAACCGCTGCCATCGCCCTGATCGAGCGGGATGGACGGACCTGGCACGAGGAGGTGCACTGACCGGAGGGAGGCTGCACACAGGAGAGAAGTTATTTGTGTGAGGCTAATAAAAACAACTAATCGGGCACTCCCTCGACAGGCCGTTGCCCGACGCCTACACGTCTGGAGAGTATCGCCCCTCCAACATCAAGACCTACGCCCCCATGGAAAAGCTCGACTCGGCGATCGGGATCAATCGTCGCTACCTCCATGACGAAGTCGTGGACCGGATGCGGGATCTGATTCAGTCGGGAGAGCTCGAACCGCGCGCGCGGGTGAATGAAAGCGAGCTTACCGAGCGGTTCGGCATCTCGCGCACACCGCTTCGCGAAGCGATCAAGATCCTCGCCACCGAGGGGCTGCTCGAATTGCTGCCGAACCGGGGCGCCCGGGTGGCCAGCCTGTCTCAGGCCGAAATCGAGGAGATGATCGAGGTCATCGCCGGACTCGAGGCGACGGCCGCCGATCTCGCCTGCCGCACGATCGGCGACGACGAGATCGCCGCCATCGAGCAGGACCATCACGACATGGTCAGGGCCTGGAAGGACGGCGAGGAAGCCACGTATTTCCGGCTCAACCGCGCGATCCACGAGGCGATCATGGCGGCCAGCCGCAACTCGGTGCTGGGCACCATCTATGCGAGCCTGTCCGGCCGCATTCAGCGATCGCGCTACGCTGTCCACCAAACCGCCGAGCAATGGAGCCGGGCCGTCTCCGAGCATGAGCGGATGATCGCGCTGCTCCACGCCCGTGATGGCGAGGCGCTGGCCACGGTCATGCGTGACCATATCCGCTCGAAGACCCCGGTCATCGCCGAGAATTTCGGCGCCGGCGAGTGAAGGACCGGGACTTGGTATCACCCCGGCATTCCGTGATCGGCAATCCCGAAGCTCCGCTATCCGGGCCCCGGGACGCCGTGGCGTAACGACGTTGGGCGGTGCTGCTCAGGCCGCGCGGATCGTTGCGAGGAACTGAGCCACTTCCGCGTTGAGATGCTCCGATTCGCGTGAGAGCTCGGAGGCCGAAGCTAGGACCTGGGAGGCTGCGGCGCCCGTCTCCTCGGCGGCCCCCGCCACGCTCGCGATGGTGGTCGTCACCTCGCCGGTCCCCTCCGCGGCCTGGTTGATGTTGCGCACGATTTCCTGCGTCGCCGCACCCTGCTCCTCGACTGCCGCAGCGATCGACGTCGCAACGGTGCTGATCTCGCGGATGCGGGCCGTGATGGTCTCGATGGCCGTGACGGCTTGACCGGTGGAGCCCTGGATCCGGCTGATCTGGCTGCCGATCTCGTCTGTCGCCCGCGCGGTCTGGTTGGCGAGTTCCTTGACCTCCGCCGCCACGACGGCGAAGCCCCGGCCCGCCTCACCGGCGCGCGCGGCCTCGATGGTGGCGTTCAACGCGAGGAGGTTGGTCTGGCCCGCGATGGTGGCGATCATCGCGACGACGTCGCCGATCTTTGCGGCCGCATCGCTCAGATCCTTCATCTGCGCACCTGTCCGCGTCGCATCCTCCACCGCACGGTGAGCCAAGCTAGTGGAGCCATCGACCTGACGGCCGATCTCCATGACGGACGAGCCGAGCTCCTCGGCCGCCGCCGCCACCATGGTGACGTTGGTGCCCGCCTGCTCCGCCGCTGCCGCCACGGAGACCGATTGCTGCGCGGTCTGCGTCGCCGTGCCCGACATGCTCTGTGAGGTCGCGCGCAACTGGGTCGCCGCCGCCGAGACGCGGGTCAGGATATCGCCGACCGCATTCTCGAAACCATCGGCCAATGCGAGGGCGGCGATCTTGCGCTGGGTCTCTGAATCGGCACGGGCCTGCGCGGTTTCGGCTTCCAGGATACGGGTCCGCACCAGATTGTCCCGGAACGTGTCGAGGGTGCCGGCCATCGCGCCGATCTCGTCGGTCCGCCCGATACCGGGGATCGCCACATCGGTCTCGCCGGAGGCCAGCCGGCGCATCGCCGCCGTGATCCGCTCGATGGGACGCGACACGCCGAGGAGAGCGAACGCCATGGCGGCCAGCGCCATGGCGACGGAAATGGCGAGCATCGTCCGTGTGGTGAGGACCGCCTCAGCCTGTTCTTCGCGCGCCGCCACGCTCGCGGCGGTCCCGGCCTGCCCATTGAGCTCTACGAGCTTGCGCGCGGCGGCGGTCGCGGCGAGGTACTCGGCATTCATCGGGCCGCGAAAGCGCTCGGTCAGCGACGCGCGCTGGCTGGTATCGATCTCGAGCAGGGCGTTCCAACCCTTCTGCAGGACCTGCCATTTGGCGGAGAAATCATCGAACAACGCCTGTTCCGAGGGCGAGCTGATGAGGGGAAGATAGGCTGCTCTGCCCTTCTCGGCGTTTTGAATCATGTCGCCGACGTTCTTGATGCTCAGGGCACGCTCGGCCTCGTCATCCGCCATCAGATACCGGAACTGCCAAAGGCGGGTCCGCATGACCAGCGCGCTCAGGCTATGGGCCGCATCGACGGAGGGGAGCGCGTTCGAGGCCAGCAATTCGATACGGCCACCGATGGCGTCGAGCTTCCGCAAGGCAACCACACCCTGCACCGTCGTAATGATGGCGAGCGCGGTGAAGAGGCCGATGAGCGTTGTCTTGATGGAGGGGCGCATGAAACGATCCAGGGTAACGAGCGAGTCTGTGCAAGAGCGCCGTAACCATGGGGGGCAATCCCTAATGATTATTTTGCCCCCGCCCGAAAGCCTCATGAGAGACATCAACTGTTGTCATCAGGCCGATCTCACGCTGCGTTGTTGATCGAGCGCAGATTGACCACCAGATCGGAAAAGCGGTCACCCTGCACGATAACGTGGGCACGCAGTCGGTCCGCCGCTGCGATCTCGTCGCCGGCGACGATGGCGGCGACGATAGCTTCGTGCTCGGCGAGGGATTGCCCGAGCCTGTGGCGCGCTCGCAACTGCATCCGGCGGAACGGGGTCAGGCGCCGGTGCAGGAGCCGCGCCTGCTCGCACAGGAAGTCGTTGCGGCAGGCCCGATAAATCACCGTATGGAAGACGTAGTTCTCTTGGTAGTAGGTCTCGGGGTCGCCATCCGCCGCCGCTACGGCACAGGCTGCGAGAGCCTGTTTCAGGGCCTTCTCGTCGGCTGGAATCAGCCGGCGCGCGGCGAGCCGGCCGCATGAGGCCTCGATTTCTGCCATCGTCTCGAACATGGCGATGAGCAACTCAGGATCGGGGGCGCTCACGATGGCACCCCGGCGCGGCTTGATCTCCACGAGGCCGGTCATCGCGAGTTGCAGCAGAGCCTCACGGATCGGTGTGCGCGAGACTCCGAAGCGCTCGGCAAGCTCGGTCTCATCGAGGCGGGAGCCGAGGGCCAACCGGCCATCCACGATCTCCGTCTCGATCGTCTGCCGGAGGCTGAGCGATCGGCTCATAGCGATTCCACCCTTGTGTTTCCAATCGAAATTCGCATTCGCTATTATTCATGGGCGTTGACAAAATATACAAGACATAGTTCGCTGGTATATCGAATGGGCGTTGCAGTATAAATGTTGCGCCGCAATACAGCGAGACCGCAAAGGTCCGCATGGGAGAGACGCCATGACGTTGACACGCCGCGCCCTCGTCGCATCCGGCCTCGCCGCCCCCGCCATCCTGTCGATGGGGTTGAAGGCACAGGCGGCCACCACACTGAAGCTCTCCCACCAGTTTCCCGGCGGCACGATCGATGAGGGTGATTTCCGCGATCGCATGTGCCGGAAGTTCGCCGCCATGTTGGCCGAGCGGTCGAAGGGCGCTCTTGAGGTGCAGGTCTATCCGGGCTCGTCCCTGATGAAGACGAACGCCCAGTTCGGTGCCATGCGCAAAGGCGCTCTGGACCTGTCGCTCTACCCGTCACCTTACGCGGGCGGCGAGGTGGCCGAGATGAATATCGGCCTGATGCCGGCGCTGGTGAGTTCCTACGAGCAGGCCATCGCCTGGAAGAAGGCGCCGGTGGGCCGGAAGATCACCGAGATCCTCGATTCGAAGGGCATCCTCCTCGTGTCGTGGGTCTGGCAATCTGGTGGCGTCGCCAGCCGTGAGCGTCCCCTCTACGCCCCGGCGGATGCCAAGGGCCTCAAGGTGCGCGGCGGCTCGCGTGAGATGGACCTGATGATGAAGCAGGCGGGTGCGGCCACCCTGTCGATCCCGTCGAGCGAGTCCTACGCCGCCATGCAGACCGGCGCCTGCGATGCGGTGATCACTTCCTCCACCAGCCTGATCTCGTTCCGCCTGGAGGAACTGTCGAAGTCTCTCACCTCGGGTCGCGAGCGCTCCTACTGGTTCATGCTCGAGCCGATCATGATGTCGAAGATCGCGTTCGACCGCCTGCCCAAGGACCAGCAGGACCTCATCATGGCGATCGGCGCCGAACTCGAACCCTTCGGGCAGGCCGGCGCCAAGGCGGACGACACCAAGGTCGAGGAGATCTTCTCAAAGGCCGGGGCCAAGGTTCAGAACCTCGACGAGAAGACCCTCGGTCAGTGGCGCGACATCGCCCGCGAGACCGCCTGGAAGGACTTCGCGGGTAAGTCGGCCAGCTGCGCCGAGCTCCTCAAGCTGGCGGAGCAGGTCTCGTGAGCCACGCTTTCGACGCGGCCTCGGCCGCTTCAGAGACCGCCACGGCCGCGCCCGAACCCCGGATTCCCGGTGTGCTCGGGCATCTCGACCGGGGCATGAAGGCGATCAACCGGGTGATCATGCTGCTCGGCGGCATTGCCCTGGTCTGTGCCTGCCTCGTGCTCAGCTACAGCGTGGTCGTGCGCTACGCCCTGCACGAGCCCACCGACTGGCAGGACGAGATGGCGGTGTTCCTCATCGTGGGGGCCACCTTCTTCTCCGCCGCCGCCGTGCAGGCCAAGCGCGGCCACGTGGCGATCGAGGCCCTGAGCGGTCTGCTCTCGCCCCGTGTGAACCGCGCCCGCCTGTTGATGGCCGACATCATCAGCATCGTGTTCGTCACGTTCTTCGCCTGGAAGAGCTGGACCCTGCTGCACGAGGCCTGGGTGGACGGCCAAGTTTCGCAATCCTCCTGGGGCCCGCCCCTGTGGATTCCCTACGCGCTGATGGCGGTGGGAATGACCTTCCTCGGCCTGCAATTCCTGCTGCAGATCATCGAGGCGCTGACCTACGGCCCGCGCGCGGCCGGCTGGGCCAATCCGAAGGTCGGCCTCGGCGCCGATCTCAATGCACCTTCCCTCAAGACGGGCACCCACCCATGAGCGTCGCGGCCATCGGCTTCCTCTATGCGGGCGCCACGCTCAGCGCGATGCTCGCCGGCATTCCCATCGCCTTCGCGCTCGGCTTCGTGGCGCTGGCGTTCATGTTCTTCTTCATGCCCGGCGCCTCCCTCGATACGGTGGCGCAGAACGTCTACGAGGAGATGGCCTCCATCACCCTCCTGTCGATCCCGCTCTTCATCCTGAAGGGCGCAGCCATCGGCCGTAGCCGGGCGGGCCAGGACCTCTACTCGGCCATGCATGCCTGGATGCACAAGATTCCGGGCGGCCTCGGCATCGCCAACGTCTTCGCCTGCGCGCTCTTCGCCGCCATGGCGGGATCCTCGCCCGCCACCTGCTCGGCCATCGGCTCGGCGGGCATCCCGGAGATGAGGAAGCGCGGCTACTCGCCGGGCTTCGCCGCCGGCATCATCGCGGCGGGCGGTACCCTCGGCATCCTGCTGCCGCCCTCCATCACCATGATCCTCTACGCGGTCGCCGCCGAGCAGTCGCTCGGACGCCTGTTCCTCGCCGGCATCGGGCCGGGCATGCTGCTGGTCGGGCTGTTCGCCGCCTGGTCGGTCTATCGCTTCCGCTCGGAATACGCCGCTGCGAAAGACGCCTACGAGCGTCACGGCACCGCCTCGGCCATCCTGGCCGAGGACACCTACAGCATGCGCCAGCGCTTCTCGACGCTGCCGCGCGTGCTGCCCTTCGTGATCCTGCTCACCGGCGTGATGGTGGCGCTCTATGGCGGCTACGCCACGCCCTCCGAGACGGCGGGCCTCGGTGGCCTGCTGGCCCTTGGGCTCATCGCCATCATCTACGGCGTCTGGCGCCCGAAAGACGTGAATCCGATCCTAGCCGCGACCCTGCGGGAATCGACCATGCTGATGCTCATCATCGGCATGTCGCTCCTCTACGCCTACGTGATGAGCTACCTGCACATCTCCCAATCGGCGGCGGCCGCCATCGTGGCGATGCAGCTGTCCAAATGGGTGCTGTTGGTGACGATCCTCGGCCTCGTGATCCTGCTCGGCTTCTTCCTGCCGCCGGTCTCGATCATCCTGATGACCGCGCCGATCATCCTGCCGCCGCTGAAGGCCGCCGGGTTCGACCTCGTCTGGTTCGGCGTGGTGATGACCATCACCATGGAGATGGGGCTGATCCACCCGCCGGTGGGCCTCAACATCTTCGTCATCAAGAACATCGCCCCCGACATCCCGCTGAAAGACATCATCTGGGGCACGCTGCCCTTCGTGATCCTGATGGCCGTGGCGATCCTGATCCTCTGCCTCGTCCCCGGGATCGCCATGTGGCTCCCGAACTGGCTGTTGCCGACGACGCGGTAGGAATTCAGAGCGGTCGGCGACGGGCGGTTCGGACCCTAACAGTCCGGACCGCCTTTCGGCGTCCGGAACAGGCTGGTTCATCTCGACCTGACGCCTCGATGTAATTACAATAGTGTCGTTACACCGAGGCGGTGATGCTGCGTTTCATCTGGGACCCGGTCAAAGCCGCGAGCAATCTCAGAAAGCACCGCGTCACCTTCGCGATCGCCACGCGCGTCTTCGCCGATCCATACGCGCTCATGGAGCAGGATCGGATCGAAGGCGGTGAGCGCCGCTGGTTGACGGTCGGTCTCGTCGACGGATTGCTGGTTCTGGCGGTCGCACACCGTCACGGACGAGGAGGACGGTTCGGAGTCGATCCGGATCATCTCGGCCCGGGTGGCGGATCGACGGGAACGGAGGTTCTATGAGCAAGAACGATCACGTCGGATATGAATTCAATCCTCATCATCCGCCGGCTCTCACCGCTGCGGAGAGAGCCGAAATCGAAGCGCTGGCCGCCTTGCCGGATGACGATATCGACCGGTCTGATATCCCACCGCTCACGGAGACCTTCTTCGCGGGTGCCGTCCGCAACCCGTTCTACCGACCGCTTAAAATGCAGCTCACCACACGGGTCGATGCCGACGTCCTGGCTTGGCTGAAAGCCGGCGGCCGCGGCTATCAGACCAAGCTCAATGCGATCCTGCGGCAGGCGATGCTGCGCGAAGCCGCCAAGGATTAGAACCTCGAGCCGAAATGCCGATTTGGATCAAGGCCCCCGACCTGCGTGGCTCAGCCGTCAGAACCGCTCGGTCACGAAGGCCTCCGCCTCCGGCGAGGTCTCCGTCGATTCGGTGCGCAGCAAGGCGATGACCTCGGCGGCGTCTTTGGCCACGAGGTAGTTCAGCTCCAGCCCCTCGCGGATGAAGCCCTGGTCGCGCATGTGGTCAAGGAGCGTCAGCAGCGGCGTCCAGAAATCGGCGATCGAGAGTAGCAGGATCGGCTTCTTGTGCCGGCCGAGCTGCGCCCAGGTCAGCTGTTCCACGAGTTCCTCGAGGGTTCCGATGCCGCCCGGCAGCGCCACGAAGGCGTCCGACCGCTCGAACATCAGTCGCTTGCGGGTATGCATGTCGCCGACGACGATCGTCTCCTGGATGTCGTCGAGCATCCGCTCGCGCGATTTCAGGAAGTCGGGGATGATGCCGGTGACATGGCCGCCGGCATCTAGCACTGCCTGCGCGACTGTGCCCATCAGCCCGACATTGCCGCCGCCATAGACGAGGCCGAGCCCGGCATCCGCCAGGGCGCGGCCAAGCGTCGCCGCGGCCTCGGCGAAGGCCGGATCGCCGCCGAAGCCCGAGCCGCAATATACGCAGACATTCTTCACCGCGGCCATGCCGAGCCTCCCACGGTGAGGGGCAGACAGGCACCGCCCAGGGGCCAAACTGCTGATTTCGTGAATGATCCCGCCTTTCGGGGGGAAGCGCGATTTGGTGTTGAGATCATGTCGGCTAGTATGTCGCCATCAATCGACGCTTTGTCGACAGCCAGAGTCGAAACCCGGCGATGTTATCTGCCGCAAAGTCGATGGATTTGAGGAGAGCGGTGCCATGACGGCGGAATGGCGGCGAGGCCTGATTCTCGCGGGCGGCGGCCTGCTGGCCGGATTCGCCCTGGTCGTCGTGCTGTTCGGCGCGGGCGAGATGGTCAAGCGTGTTCAGGGCGACAAGCAGCCCGTGGCCGCGGCGGCGCTGCCCCGGTCGAATGAGACCAGCACGCCGGAATCGCGAGCGGCCGAATCGCCCGCGGCCGCCGGCTCGCCGGTGACTCCGCCCGTGCGCCGCGAGGAGGGGGCTTCGACGACGCCGGGAAAGTCGCCGTCCGGGGGGCGGGGCGCCACCGGACAGACGGGCAATCCATCCGCCGCGCAGGACCAGGCGCAGGCCCCGACCTTCGATATCATTCGCGTCGAGCCGACAGGCGAGACCGTGATCGCCGGTCGCGGAACGCCCAACACCACCGTCGAGATGCTGCGCGACAACCATCCGATTGCCCGTGCGCTCATCGACCCGTCCGGCCAGTTTGCCATCGTCCCGCCTGCGCTCCCCGCCGGTAGCAGCGAGATCACGCTGAGTTCGATCGGGGCCGACGGACAAGGTCGTCAGGCGCGGGAAACCGTCATGGTTGTGGTGTCCGCCGACCGTACCACCAAACCGCTCATCGCTCTGACTTCGCCCGACAAACCTACCGTCGTCCTGTCGCAGCCGGATCGTCCGACGGATGCGGCTGCGGCCAAGGTGGCGGGGAACGTACGGAAGGACACCGATCCGGCCCCGGCCGGCGCTGCGGGCCGGGCTTCCGTCGATGCCGCGAAGGGTAGCGTCGGCAAGGCTCTCGCGGGCCGAACCGATAGCGCCAAGTCTGGGAGTGGTAAGTCTGACAGTGGCAAGCCTGACGCTGGCAAGCCTGAGGATGCCAGGTCTGAAACGGCCAAGCCGGATGCCGTGCCGGTCAAAGTCGTCAGCGTCGATGCGGAGGAGGGCGGCCGCCTTTTCTTGACCGGACAAGCGCCGGCCGGTGCCACCGTGCGCCTCTACATCAACGACACGCTGATCGCCCCCGGCAGTGTCAGCGCCGACGGGCGTGTCTCGTTCACGATCGGGCGCGGCGTCGCCCCCGGGGATTACCGGATCCGCATCGATCAGGTCGATCCGGTCTCCGGCAAGGTGAAGAACCGGTCCGAGGTCGGCTTCGCCATGCCGAACCCGGCAAAGCCCGCTCTCGGCATCCGGCAGGAGGCGCCGGCCAACGGCGTGGCGGCCCTGACGCCACCCGCTCTTCCGAACAAGCCCTTGCCAAGCGCGGCGCTGGCGGCGAGGACGCATGCCAAGTTCGCCGGAGCCCAGGGATACGGGACCCTTCCATCCCCGTCCGAGCGTCCGGCTCAGGGGGCGCCGCAGGATGCCACGCCGAGCGCGCCTGCGTCTCCGATGACGATCGGCCGGTCGCAGCCGGGACCCACCACCGGCGAGGCTGGCGCGACATCCGCTCAGGCCCCGGCGGGCCAGCCCTCGGCCGCGCCGCAGAATGTGTTCGTGCCGGAGATCAACACGGCTCGGATCACGCGCGGCGACAGCCTCTGGCAGATCAGTCGGCGCGTCTATGGAAGGGGGACCCGGTACACGGTGATCTTCGACGCCAACCAGCCGCAGATCCGCAATCCAGACCTGATCTATCCCGGCCAGATCTTCGTCGTGCCGTCCGAAACCGCGTCGACTCTGCCCGAGGACAAGCGTCGTAGCTGAGACGAGGCCCGGTACCGCTCAGTCTGCAGCCCGGCCCTGCGCCGCCGGGTGCCTGTCTGGAACGGTTCGAGAGACTATATCGGGGGCTGAATTCGTCCACTCCTGGTTCATCCTCCCGAGTCTGTCTGAATGAGCACCGATCCCACTGCCGTGGCGAACGGCGGCACGCCGCCGCCCGAGCGTCCCGGCCTGTTCGCCACGTATCGGCGCCTGTGGCCCTATCTCTGGCCCCATACCCGGCCGGACCTGCAGCGGCGCGTCTTCCTCGCCTTTGGCCTCCTCCTCGTCGCGAAATTCGTGACGATGCTGACGCCCTTCACCTTCAAATGGGCGACCGACGCCCTCGTGGCGGCAGTGGGGGACAAGGACGGCCTCGGCGCCACGCTCCCCACGGGCCTGTTCGCGGCGCCGATGCTGATGATCGGGCTCTACGGCCTGTCACGCGTGATCATGGCCTTGCTCACCCAGGTGCGCGACGGGCTCTTCGCCAAGGTGGCGATGCATGCGGTGCGTCGCCTCGCGCTCCAGACCTTCGAGCACATGCACCGGCTCTCCCTGCGCTTCCATCTGGAGCGCAAGACCGGGGGCCTCACCCGAGTGCTCGAACGCGGCCGCGGCGGCATCGAAGAGCTTTCGCGCCTGATGGTGCTGACGTTGGTACCCACCATCGTCGAGTTCGTGCTGGTGATCGGCGTTCTCGCCTACGAGTTCGACTGGCTCTACTCGTTCGTCGTCTTCGTCATGGTGGCAGCCTACCTCGCCTTCACCTGGAAGGCGACGCAATGGCGGATCGAGATCCGCCGGCGGATGAACAACTCGGATACCGACGCCAACACCAAGGCGGTCGATTCGCTGCTCAATTTCGAGACCGTGAAGTATTTCGGTGCCGAACGCCGCGAGGCTGAACGCTACGATAGCTCCATGGCCAAATACGAGACAGCGTCGACCCAGACCTACGTTTCGCTCGCCGTGCTCAATGCCGGTCAGGCTTTGATCTTCACCATCGGCATGACGGTGGTGATGTGGCTCGCCGCGCGGGACATCATGGCCGGGCGAACCACGCTCGGCGGGTTCGTCCTCGTGAATACCATGCTGATCCAGCTCTCCATGCCGCTCAACTTCATGGGCATGATCTACCGCGAGATCAAACAGGCGTTGATCGACATCGACGACATGTTCCGGATCCTGCATCGCAACCCGGAAATCGCCGACAGGCCCGGCGCCAAACCTCTCGCGGTCTCGGCCGGTGTGGTCCGGTTCGAGGACGTGCGCTTCGCCTACGATCCGGCACGGCCGATCCTGCGCGGCGTCAGCTTCGAGGTGCCGGCCGGGCGTACGATTGCCATCGTCGGCCCGTCGGGGGCGGGCAAATCGACCCTGTCGCGCCTACTGTTCCGGTTCTACGAGCCGCAATCCGGCCGCATCCTCATCGACGGCCAGGACATTGCCTCCGTCGAGCAGGGCAGCCTGCGGGCCGCCATCGGCATGGTGCCGCAGGACACCGTGCTGTTCAACGACACGATCGGCTACAACATCCGCTACGGCCAGTGGGATGCGAGAGACGAGGCGGTGCGCGAGGCCGCCCGCCTCGCCCAGATCGACCGGTTCGTCTCCGCTTTGCCGGAAGGCTACGACACGCCGGTGGGCGAGCGCGGCCTGAAGCTCTCGGGCGGCGAGAAACAGCGCGTCGCCATCGCCCGCACGATCCTGAAGGGCCCGCCGATCCTCGTCCTCGACGAGGCGACTTCGGCCCTCGATTCCTTCACCGAGCGCGAGATCCAAGACGCCCTCGACAAGGTCAGCCGCGGTCGGACCACCCTGGTCATCGCCCACCGCCTGTCGACGGTCGTGAATGCCGACGAAATCATCGTTCTCGACCGGGGCGTCATCGTCGAGCGCGGCGACCACCCGACCCTGCTCGATCTCGGCGGGGTCTACGCTTCCCTCTGGAGCCGCCAGCGCGAAGCCGACGAGGCCCGAGAGATCCTCAAGCGCGCCGAGGAGGAGCGGGTCGATGACGACGTCCCGCCCTCGGTGGAGCGTGTGGCCCCTCAACCGAAAAGGCCCGTCGTACCCGAGCCGATGCCCGCCGAATAACGTATCGCAAGCGGCGGTACGTAATCATCTGTCGTCGTGTCCGGCTACATGATCCACACGCTGGAGGCGGCCTACTGGTCGGTCGGCACCACCCAGACCTTCGAGGACGTGCTGATCCTGACCGTCAATCTTGGCGAGGACGCGGATATGGTCGGTGCCGTCACCGGTCAGCTCGCGGGCGCCCTCTACGGCGCCTCGGCGATCCCCGAACGCTGGCTCCGGCCCCTCGCCTGGCGCGAGCGGATCGTCGATCTCGCCGATGCCTTGGCGGCGAAAGCCTGATACCGGGCGCATCGCGCGTTGCCGTCATGATCCGCGTATGGAAAACACCCGTGCGGACGCTCGTGCGAGGGTCGACCGGATCGTCCCCGTTTCGAGGGTATGAATGACCGTAGCGCCAACGGCCTTCTCGACCACGCGCCTGATCGTGATCCTGGCTTTCGCCGGCTTCGCCAGCACCTTTGCCGGACGGGCCATCGAGCCCCTCGTCGGCGTGCTCGCCCGCGATCTGCAGAGCGATCCGCATACAGTGGCGCTTCTCTCGACGGCTTTCGCGCTGCCCTATGCGCTAATCCAGCCGATCCTCGGGCCGGTCGGGGATTCGTTGGGCAAGGAACGGGTCATCGCGGTCTGTCTCGGCATCCTCACCCTGGCGCTCGCCGGATGCGCGGTCTCGGCCGATCTCACCGTGCTGTTCGGGCTCCGCATCCTGGCGGGCGCGGCGGCGGGCGGCGTCATTCCCCTGGCGCTCGCCCTGATGGGCGACCGTATCCCGCTGGAGCGCCGACAGGTCGCCATCGGCCGGTTCCTCGTCGCCGTCATCCTCGGCCAATTGTCCGGCTCGACCTTCGCCGGTCTCATCGAGGCCGATGTCGGTTGGAAGGGCGTCTTCGCCATCACGGCGGCGGTGGCGGCCCTCGGCTGTGCGGCTGCGATCCTCGGCTTCGAATGGGCGGCCGGCGCGGCACCCAAACGCTTCGCGCTGGGCGAAGCGGTGGCCCGCTACCGCACCATCGTCGCGATCCCCCGTGCGCGGGTCCTGTTCATCGCCGTCTTCGTGGAGGCCATCGCAGTCTTCGGCATCTTTCCCCATCTCGCGCCGTTGATCGAGGCGCGCGGGGAGGGCGGCCCCCGCGAGGCCGGGCTGGCACTGGCGGGCTTCGCCGCCGGTGGTTTGCTCTACTCGGCCTTCGTCGCCGTGCTCCTGCGCCTCCTCGGGATGCGGCGGATGCTGATCGGCGGAGGCGTAATCTGCGCCGGCGCCCTTCTGGTCATCGGCAGCGCGGCAAGCTGGCAGGTGGATTGCGCGGCCCTGGTGGCGTTGGGCCTCGGCTTCTACATGCTCCACAACACCTTTCAGGTGCAGGTCACCGAGGTGGCACCGACGGCCCGCGCCTCGGCGGTTTCGCTCCACGCCTTCTCGTTCTTCTGTGGCCAGGCTTTGGGAGTCGCGATCCTCGGCTCGGCGCTTCAGGGCCTCGGCCAGTTCACCGCCCTCGCGCTCTGCGCCCTCGTGATCCTGAGTGTCGGCACTGTCACCGGAAAGCTGCTTTCGCGGTAGGATCACGCGCCCATCGTCGGGGGAGGCTGCTACGCCTCTGCGAGCCCCGCATACCACTCGGCATAGGTCGTGTTTGCGACCATGCGGCGGTTCTGGTCGGGCGTGCCGTCCGTCCACCAAACGGGGCCGCGTTCGCCCAGACCGTGCTTGGCGGCGTCGACCGCCGCGCGGGCGCGCTTCATATCGGCCTCGTCGCCCGAGCGCTTGGCCTCCTTCACCGCGCGCCGGGCATCCATCAGCGCCTTGACGAGGTGCTCCCGCTTTTCTTCGCTCAGGTTCGGATTGGTGCGCCGCCAGAGGCGTCCCTTGACGACGATGTAGCGGCCGTCGGGGGTCTCCAGCACTGGCATCGGGAATCCGTCCCATCATCGCGGCAGGTCAGCACGGCAACGCGCGGGCGGGTGCCGGCGTGCCGCGTCAGCGGGGCAGGATCGGCGTGCAGACGAAGCGCCCGCCGCCCGGCAGGGGCACGATGGCGACGTCGACTCCGTAGAGGAGGCGCAGGGTCTCCGGCGTGACGGCTTCCTCCGGTCTGCCGAGCGCCAGGAGCCGGCCCTCGTGCAGGAGCGCCACCCGATCGCAGAGGAAGGCGTGGTCGGGGTCGTGCGTCGAGAGAACGATGCCCATGCCGCGTTCCTTCAAGCGCCGCACTTGGTCGAGGACGCGGGCCTGGTTGCCGAAATCGAGGCTGGCGGTGGGCTCGTCCATGACGAGGAAGCGCGGCTCCCCGGCGAGAGCCCTGGCGATGAGGACGAGCTGGCGCTCGCCACCGCTGATCTCCGTGTAACGCCGCTCGGACAGATGCCGGATACCGAGGGTTGCCAGGGCCTCGAGGGCGATCGCCGCGTCCGCTTTGCCGGGGGCCGCGAAGGCACCGAGGCGGCTCGCCCGCCCCATCAGCACCACGTCCTGAACGCGGAAGGGGAAGAAGGCGGCATGAGCCTGCGGAACGTAGGCGACGCTCCGCGCGAACCGCGCCCGCGACCACGTCGCCACATCTTCGCCGTCGAGGAGGATTCGCCCCGCCTTGGCCGGGATCAGGCCGAGGAGGGTCTTGAAGAGGGTAGTCTTGCCGCCGCCATTCGGGCCCAGAAGGCCGAGCACCTCGCCCGCTTCCAAGGTGAAGCCGATGCCCTCGCCGAGGGGCTTGGCGCCGTAGCCGAAAGCGAGGTTCTGGACCTGCAGGCTCACGCCCAGCCCCCCTTCGCGGTGGCCAGGAGCCAGAGGAAGAACGGTGCGCCGATGAGCGCGGTGAGGATGCCCAGCGGCACCTCGATGGGCGCGACGGTGCGGGCGACGAGATCCACCGCGAGGAGATAGCCCGCCCCCATCAGCAGGGAGGCCGGCAGCAGGCGGCGGAAATCCGGCCCGACGATCAGCCGCGCCACATGCGGGATGATGAGGCCGATCCAGCCGATCACGCCGGTGACCGAGACGGCGGCGGCGGTCACCAGCGTCGCGGCGGCGATGAAGAGCGGGCGCAGCAGGCGCGTCTCCACGCCCAGCGCACGGGCCTCCTCCTCGCCGAGACTCATCAGGTTCATCCGCCAGGCGAACAGGACGAGCGGCAGCAGGCCGAGCACCATGGCCGGCAGGATCGCTCCGACATCGCCGAGGCTGACGGAGGCGAGGCTGCCGAGCAGCCAGTAGGTGATGGCGGGGAGCTGGTTGTAGGGGTCGGCCAGCACCTTGAGCAGCGAGATCGCGGAGCCCAGCACCGCTCCGATGGTGACGCCGGCCAGCACCAGGGTGAGCACCGGATCGTGCCGCCGTACCGCGAGGCCCACCGCGTAGACCGCGCCCACCGCGAGCAATCCCCCGGCGAAGGCGAGGAGCTGGATCGCACCCACGGGGAGCGAGAGAAAGATGCCGAGCACGGCACCAAGGCTCGCCCCCGCCGAGACGCCGAGGATATCGGGCGAGATCAGGGGATTGCGAAACAGGCCCTGGTAGGTCGAGCCCGCGGCGGCGAGGGCAGCGCCGACGACGAGGCTCGCCGCCACGCGCGGCAGGCGCACCTGCAGCACGACGATCTGCGCGGTCGGATCGATGGAAGAGGTCAGCCCGAACAGTTTCGCCCAGAGGATGCGCGCCACATCGGCGACGGGCACGGAGTACTTGCCCGTCGCCAGCGACACCAGGACCAGCATCACCAGCGCGAGGAGCGGGAGTACGCCCGTCACCGCGAGGCGCAAGGCGGGCCGGGCTGCCAGGGAGGAGGCTGTCACGGGCGGGCCGCTCCTGCATCCTTCAGCAGGGTTTCCAGCTGCGCCGCGTCGAGGTCCACATGGTAAAAGCGCGTGTAGAAATCGCGCGTGATGCTCTCCATCGGCTCGGGGAAGAGGTCGGGATACAGCCGGCCCGCGAGCCAGCGCAGGCCGATCAGGCGGTTGATTCCCGGCGGCGAGTCGAACCAGCCGAAGGGCAGGCGCGGCGTCTGGTAGACCCGGCCGGCGCGAACGGCCCGTAGCGTGCTCCAGAGCGGATCGGTGGATATGGTCCGGTGGAAAGCCGGGTCGAGGGTGACGATGGCGTCGGGGTCCCAGGCCAGGACCTGTTCCGGCGAGATCGTCGTGAGCCCCGTGGCGCCCCCGCCCTCCGCGACGTTGTGGGCGCCGGCCAGGTCGAGGAGCTCGGTATTGATCGAGCCCGAAACCCCCGTCTCCAATCCGCGTGGCCCGCGAGCGTAGTAGACACGCGGTCGCCTGTCGGCAGGGATCGAGGTGATCCGGTCCTTCACCTCGGCGATCATCGCCTCCCCATGGGCGGCGAGATCCCTGGCCCGCTCTTGCACTCCCACCAGATCGCCGAGCTTGGCATAGGTCTCGCCCGTCCGGTCGATGCCGCCGTCGAGGAGAATGTAGGGGATGCCCGTCTGCGCCTGCACCCGGTCGGCGAGGGACGCATAGGTCGATGCCGTGCTGCCCACGTCGATGATGAGGTCCGGCTTCAGAGTGAGCACGGCCTCGACATTGGCGGTATTGCCCCGGCCGGTGAGCCGGCCATAAGCGGGCAGGCCACGCGTTTCCGGTGACAGGAAGGCGGCCTCGTCGGGGGAGGGGGCGCGGACCCAGCCGATCATGGTCTCGGGCGCCAGTGTGTAGAGCAGGACCGAGGCCGGCGGACCGGCGGCGAGGATGCGGCGCGCGCGCTCTGGCACCTCCACCGTGCGCCCGGCCGCATCGACGAAGGGGCGGGCAGCGCCTGCCTCTACGGTGAAGACGAGGCCCATCAGAGCCATCGCGGCGGCTGCGAGCACCTGCGTCGCGCGGGACGAAACCTGTCTGCGGCCGGCGGCCGGCGGGATGAAGCGAAGGATCATGGCCGATATCGTATCATGGCGGCGGGCGCCGCGCTCCGCGACGCACGCGCCGGGATCGGCCCGAGACCCGGAGTGACCGAACCGGCCTCTCGTTTGTCATCCGCGAGGGGCTGCTATACAGCCCCGGTCCATCGATCCGCCCGGCGGAGGTGAAGGCAGCGAGACCTGCCGACGTGATGGTCCGCCATCCTCCCGGTCCGGTGGGGCCGAGGGTGGCAAGCGCCCGATCCGTCATGGATCTGTCACCGCCGGCGGCGAGAGACGGTTGGTCGAGACGCCCGATCGAGGCGGCCGAGGAGAGAGCCTGATGAAGATCGCGATGATCGGCGCGGGGTATGTCGGCCTGGTCTCCGGTGCGTGCTTCGCCGATTTCGGCCACACGGTCTGTTGCGTCGACAACGATCCGGCCAAGATCGAGGCGCTCGAGCAGGGGCGTATCCCGATCTTCGAACCGGGCCTCAACACGCTGGTGGCCGACAATGTCCGCCAGAACCGGCTGACCTTCACCACCGACCTGACGAGCGCGGTCGCCGCCGCCGATACAGTGTTCATCGCGGTGGGTACGCCGTCCCGGCGGGGCGACGGCTTCGCCGATCTCTCTTACGTCTATGCGGCGGCCCGCGACATCGCCGCAGCGCTCACCGGCTATACCGTGGTGGTGACCAAATCCACGGTTCCCGTCGGCACCGGAGACGAGGTCGAGCGCATCATCCGCGAGGCGCGGCCCGATGCCGATTTCGCCGTGGTGTCGAACCCCGAATTCCTGCGCGAAGGCGCCGCGATCGGCGATTTCAAACGTCCGGACCGCATCGTGATCGGGGCCGATGATGCCCGCGCGGCCAGCGTCATGAACGAGGTCTACCGCCCGCTCTATCTCAACCAGGCGCCGATCCTAGTCACGGGCCGCCGCACGGCGGAACTGACGAAATACGCCGCCAACGCGTTCCTCGCGACCAAGATCACGTTCATCAACGAGATCGCCGATCTCTGCGAGCAGGTCGGCGCCAACGTCCAGGAGGTCGCGCGCGGCATCGGCCTCGACAATCGCATCGGCTCGAAATTCCTGCATGCGGGTCCGGGCTATGGCGGCTCCTGCTTCCCCAAGGATACGCTGGCGCTGGTGAAGACCGCGCAGGATTGCGGCACGCCGATCCGGCTCGTGGAAGCGGTGGTCGCCGTCAACGACCAGCGCAAGCGGGCGATGGCGCGCAAGATCGTCACCGCCTGCGGCGGCTCGGTGAGGGGCAAGACCATCGCGCTCCTCGGCCTCACCTTCAAACCGAATACCGACGACATGCGCGACGCGCCGTCCCTGTCCATCGTCGCCGGCCTGCAGGATGCCGGCGCCCGCATCCGCGCGCACGACCCGGAGGGGATGGAGGGCGCGAAGCACCTGATGCCCGACATCGCCTATGCAGACGACCCCTATTCCTGCGCCGAAGGGGCGGACGCCCTCGTCATCGTCACCGAGTGGAACGCCTTCCGCGCCCTCGATTGGGCGCTGCTCGCCGACAGCATGGCCGCCCGGGTGGTAGTGGACCTGCGCAACGTCTACCGGGGCGAGGACGTGGCCCGCCACGGCTTCCACTATGTCGGCATCGGCGTGCCGACGCCGGAGGCGTGAACCGCCCGCGGGATCAGAGGATGAAGTCGCTCGCCTGAAGGCCGCCGACGATGGCCTTCAGCAGGATCTGGAAATCGGCCCGTCCGTTCCCGTCGACATCGCCTTCGAGGAACGTGGAGCTTCCGGACACCCGCATATGCAGGTCTCCGGCTTGGGCGAGGGCGGCATCGCCGATGAAAGTGAAGCCCTGGTCGCCCTCGGCACCGGTCACCGCCTGGATCGCCGAGAGGTCGATCCGGTCCTGGCCCAAAGCAAAATCCGTGATCGTGTCGTAAGTCTTGCCGGCAAGGCTGTCCGAGATGGCCCGGAAGGCGAAGGTGTCGTTGCCGACGCCGCCCGTGAGCGTATCCTTCCCCACGCCGCCCACGAGGATGTCGCCGCCACCGCCACCCTTGAGCTTGTTCGCCGCATCGTTGCCGAGAAGCACGTTGTCGAGCGTGTTGCCGGTGCCGTTGATGGCCGCGTTCCCCATCAGGGTCAGGTTCTCGATGAACTGCTTACCGAGGGAGA
The DNA here is from genome assembly GCF_054817925.1 of Methylobacterium sp. CM6247. NCBI lineage: Bacteria > Pseudomonadati > Pseudomonadota > Alphaproteobacteria > Hyphomicrobiales > Methylobacteriaceae > Methylobacterium > Methylobacterium sp. CM6247. The sequence goes on along the minus strand of NZ_JBTXKX010000003.1, from coordinate 475,797 downwards.
AGGACATGGAGGCTTCGACGCGGTCGGTGCCCGCCATCGGACGCTCGAACACCCGGTCGCCGATATTGTCGACGATGTAGACGTCGTCGCCACCGCCACCGGTCATCGAATCCGCCCCGGCATAGCCATCGAGGAGATCGGCGTATTTCGATCCGGTGATGGTGTCGTCGCCCGAGAAAATCGCGGCCCGAACGCTCCCGGCATCCTGCTCGCGATAGATGAGAGCCTGATCAGCCGTGATCGCGAGACCCTGGATCTCCAGCAAGGTGCTGTCCCCGAAGTACAGGGTGACGCCGTTGGTCACGCCGGTGGCGGGGTAGGGGCCGGCCTCGTAGGAGAAACCGGAGCCGACGATGTCGAAGAAGATGTCCTCGCTCAGCGAGGCGCGAAAACCCGTCTCGACCTGATGGGAATAGCTGACCTGATCGTCATACGAATAAATGTCGATCGTATGCGCATCCAAGGGCAGCGAGGATTTGATCGTAACCACGGACGCGTTCTCCATCACCTTGCCCGCCCGTTCCCCGAGAGGAGCGGGCGGTGTCGATGATGTGATTGCAACCGAAACCTGAGAAAGGCTTAAGGCCGAGCATCCGCCCTGTGGGCGGAGCGGTCGGTCGCCGCAGCATGACGCTGCACTTCATCCCGAGCGGTACGCCGCCTCCGAGCCTTACCCGGAGGCGGCATTTCTCACGCCGCCGCGTCGATGGCCGTAGAGGCGCGCCGCACCTTGCGGTCCATGCCGTCGAGGAAGGCATGAGCGTCTTCCTTGCGCTCGAAGACGTGCGGGGCGAGGCCGCGATTGTTGAGCGCTTCTTCCATCTTGAGACGCAGGAAGGCGCTCGTCGCGTAGCGCGTGGTGGTGAGATAATAGTTCGCCGACAGGTATTGGATCATGCTGGCGTAATCGTCGTACAGGTTCTCGTTGATGCGGAACCCGTCATGGTTGACCACCGAGTTGACCCGCTGGCCGGCCTTCTTACAGGCATCGACCAAGACCTTGCGCAGGTCGTCGATGTCGCTCTTGATGCGGGCGTGCCAGCCTTCGAGGTTGAGGAAGAGGATGTTGCGCTCGGCGTCGTAGCTGACCCGTTCCGGCAGGTTGAGGTTGAGGAGATCCGAGAGCAGTTCCATCGGCTCGTCCCGGAACAGCCTCGCATCCATCTGCGCCGGGTGCTTGATGATCGGCATGAAGCCCATATGGGGCAGGATATCGCGCTCGATATCGATGCCGGGTGCCACCTCGATGAGTTCGAGTCCTTCGTCCGTCAGCTGGAAGACGCAGCGCTCGGTGACGTAGATCACCGGCTGAGAGCGCTTCTGTGCATAGGGGCCGCTGAAGGTGATCTGCTCCACCTGGGGCAGGAATTTCTGCGAGCGTCCCTCGGTGACGATTTTGAGCTTGCCGTCTTCGATCGTGGTCTCCAGGCCGCCCACGGTGAAGGTGCCGGCGAAGACCACGCTCCGCGCGTTCTGGCTGATGTTGATGAAGCCGCCGCAGCCGTTGAGCTTGCCGCCGAACGCACTGGTGTTGACGTTGCCGTGCTGGTCGCACTCGGCCATGCCGAGGCAGGTCATGTCGAGACCGCCGCCATCGTAGAAGTCGAACATCTGGTTCTGGTCGATGACGCAATCGGCATTCGTCGCCGCGCCGAAGCTCGACCCGGACGCGAGCACGCCGCCCACGGCCCCGGCCTCTGTGGTGAGGGTGATGTAGGGCGTCACCTTCTCCTCGTTGGCCACCGCCGAGATACCTTCGGGTGCGCCGACGCCGAGATTGACCACGCCGTTCGGCGGCAATTCGAAGGCCGCGCGGCGGGCGATGATCTTGCGGGCGTCGAGCTTCATCTTCTTCATGCCGCTCACCGGCACGCGGATCTGGCCGGCCAGCGCCGCGTCGTGCTGTACGCCGTAATTCATGCGGTGCATCTCGGGCTCGGCCAGCACCACGCAATCGACGAGGATGCCCGGCACCCGCACGTCCTTGGGCAGCAGGAAGCCGTCATCGACGATGCGCTCCACCTGCGCGATGACGATGCCGCCATTGTTTCGCGCGGCCATGGCCTGGGCCAGGCAGTCGAGGGTGAGAGCCTCCTTCTCGAAGGAGATGTTGCCGGCCGGGTCCGCCGAGGTGCCGCGGATGAAGGCGACGTCGATCTTGGTGGCGGTGTAGAACAGCCATTCCTCGCCATCGACCTCGACGAGCTTGACGATCTCGTCCGTCGTCACCTCGTTCACGCGGGCGCCGCCATGGCGCGGATCGACATAGGTATGCAGGCCGACCTTGGAGAAGAGGCCGGGCTGGCCGGCGGCGCAGGCGCGGTAGAGCTGCGAAATCACGCCCTGGGGCAGGTTGTAGCCGACGATCTTGTTGTCCTGGGCGGCCTTGGCCACTTTCGGCATGCGGCCGAAATTGGCGGCGATGACGCGCTTCAGCAGGCCCTCGTGGTGAAGGCGGCCGGTGCCGAGGCCTTTGCTGTCGCCGGCGCCGGCGGTCATGATCAGGGTCAGGCCGCGCGGGGCGCCCGTGTCGACGAAGCGCTTCTCCAGGGCGGCATGGAGCGCCTCCGGGATGCAGCTCTGGACGAACCCCGTCGTGGTGACGACGTCGTCATGCCGGATGAGGGCGATCGCCTCCTCGGCCGTGATCACCTTATTTTTCTTCATCGACCGGTCTATCCTCAGAGCGCCTCCCGCATCCCGGCCCTAACGCAAGTGATATTTTGCATAATGCCGTGGATGAGGAAGTCTTGTTTGGCGCAGGCAGCGTAAAGATACGGTCCAGTTTTCGCAAGGGTCCGGTCTAGCGCCAGTCGCGGCGTTCGCGTCTTGTTGCAGTGCAGCGTTAGCGCGAGTTTTCATGTCCGGACTGCCGGCATTTCCAGTGATCAGTGAGGATTGCGTCTAATCCTGAGGGCTCGCCGTCATTGGCTGAACACTTGTGCGGTGCGGGAAGGTCGAAAGTATTCAACATTTCGAATTTTGGTGGCGATTCGTTCCACCGTTGTCGGTCCCAACCTCGTTTCTGTCATTCGAACGCACGACGTTGGGGCGGTTCGTCGCTGGTCCGCGTTCGTCACGAGAGCTTGCCTTGCCGGGAGCCGCCGGGTGACGCAGGCTCGGGGATGCCGGTCCTTCGCCGCGACCGGTGATCCCCCCAACGAAACCATAAGTCGTCGATGATCGTCCGTTCGCGTCCCAATCTCATGGCGGTGCTGTTCACGCTCCAGGGCTCGATCCTGCCGCGGGTCGCGCTGAAGGTGAGTTTCATCACCCTGGCGGCCATCGTCGTCGTGGCTGTCGAGCGGGCTTGGCCCCATCCTTTCCCGATGAGCGCGGGGATCGGGCCTTTCACCCTGGTCGGGCTGGCTCTCTCGATCTTCCTGAGCTTCCGTAACGGCGCCTGCTACGACCGCTGGTGGGAGGCGCGCAAAGCCTGGGGAACGCTGATCCTCGAAGCGAGGGCGTTGGCCCGGCTCCTGACGGCGCTCCTGCCCGAGGAGCGGCACGACGCGTTGCGAAGCCGCGCACTGAAACGCGTGATGGGCTTTGCCAAGGCCCTCCACGCGCAGATGCGGCGCGAGGACGAGGTGGCGGCCGCAACCCCCTGGCTGTCCGAGGCGGAGGCCGCACCCCTTCGCGACCGCCCGAGCATCGCCGATGCCGTGCTCGTGCACCTCACGGCCGATCTCGGTCGGACGCAGCGGGCCGGTGCTCTGACCGACATCCAGTTCGGCTTCCTCGAGCAGAAGATCGCGGCTCTCGGCCAGGTCCAGATCGTGTGCGAGCGCATCCAGGGCACCCCGCTGCCCTTCGCCTATACCCTGCTTCTTTACCGGACGGCCTGGATCTATTGCCTGCTCCTGCCCTTCGGTCTGGCGGGCACGCTGGGCTGGGTGACGCCGCTCGTGACGGCACTCGTCGCCTACACGTTCTTCGGCCTCGATGCCCTCGGAGACGAGTTGGAGGACCCGTTCGGCACCGAGCCCAACGATCTCCCCCTCGACGCGCTGGTCCGCGTCGTGGAGGGGATCGTCCTCGACGCATTGGGGGAGCCCGCGCCGCCGCCTCTCGCGCCGGAGGGCTTCCTCCTGCGCTGAGGCGTGGCGCGAGCGGTGGGGGCTCAGTACTCCCAGAAGATCCGCTGAAGCTCCTTGGTGTCCTGCGTCTTCGTCAGGGCCACGGCGGCGAGGATCTTGGCCTTCTGCGGGTTGAGGTCGTGGGCGACGACCCAATCGTACTTGTCGTCCGGCTGCTCGGCATTGCGCAGGACGAAGCCGTCGCCGACGCGGGACGAACGGATGATCTGCACCCCCTTGGAGCGGATGTCCTTCAGGGTGTCGACGAGGTAGCCGGCCACCGAGCCGTTGCCGGTGCCCGCATGGATGATGGCCTTCGCGCCCGTGGCGACGGCGGAGGTGTAGGGCTCGGGATGCATGTTGCCCGAGCCGTAGACGATGGCGACGTCCGGCAGGCTATCGATGGAATCGATGTCGAACTCGGAGGTGGTGCCGTGGCGCTTCACCGGCGCGCGGAACCAATAGGTCTTGCCCTCCACCACCATGCCGAGGGGGCCCCACTGGCTGAAGAAGGCCGAGGGCTTGATGTTGACGCGCTTGGTGGTGTCGCGTCCGGCCTGGATCTCGTCGTTCATCGTGAGGAGCACGCCCTTGGCGCGGGCATCCTTCGCGCCAGCCACCACCACGGCATCGAGAAGGTTGAGCGCGCCATCGGCCGAGATCGCCGTGGAGGGCCGCATGGAGGCGACCATGACGATGGGCTTGTCGGTCTTCACCACGAGGTCGAGGAAATAGGCCGTCTCCTCCACGGTGTCGGTACCGTGGGTGATGACCACTCCATCCACGTCGTCGCGTTTGACCAGGGCGGAGACCTGCTTGGCGAGCTGAATCAACTGTGCGTTGGTGAAGCTCTCCGAGGCGATCTGGAACGCCTGCTCGCCGCGTACCTCAGCCACCTGTGCGATGGCCGGCACGGCGGCGATGAGCTTATCCACCGGAACCTTCGCCGCCTGATAGGTGGCGCTGTTGGCGGCATCCGCACCCGCGCCCGCGATCGTGCCGCCCGTGGCGACGATGACCACGCGGGGCTTTGTCGTCGCGGCCGGGGCCGCCGCTTCACCGGGTTTGGCCGGTGCCGGGCCTTCGAGAGCGATGGCTGGGAGCGGCGCGAGGGACAATCCGACGCTCAGAGCCAGGGCGAAGGCGATCGGACGACCGGTGGGCCGGTAAGCGGGAGGAACAAGCTGCATCGTGGTATCCTGTCACAGGCGGGAAGACTTCATTGTGGCCGCTCCCCCCGTTCACGCCCAGGCCAAAAAGGCGGCGGTCACAGGCTGTTCCGGCGTCATTCCTTCGACATCGTAACTGGAGGGGCGATCCTGCTGCCCGGCTCGGCCGATCCGGCGCATCCGCCGGCCGCGATCGAAGCATGGGTCCGCTTCACCGATCGGGTAAATGCTTGCAATCGGAATGAAATGGCGAGACTTTCGTGTTGTGGGCTGTCACGGCCCGGTACGACGTACGAGACCCAAGCGCGAGGAACCGATGACGCCGCTTGGGCATCGCGCCGGCCTGATCCGGGGATAGATCGCGTGGTGTATATGGTCGACGCTCCGGAGGAGCATACAGGCTCCACGACGGACCCTTTGCTGCTCGATAATCAGCTCTGTTACGCCCTCTACGCTGCCGCTCACCGGATCACCCGGTCCTACCGCCCGATGCTGGAGCGGATGGGGCTGACCTACCCGCAATATCTGGTCCTCCTCGTCCTCTGGGAGACCGACGGTGTCACGGTGTCGGATATCGGTCGCCGGCTGCGTCTCGATTCCGGAACCTTGACGCCCGTTCTCAAGCGGCTCGAAACCGCAGGTTTCCTGATCCGTCATCGGCGACAGAGCGACGAGCGCGAAGTCGAGATCCAACTGACCCAGCAGGGGCGCGACCTGCGGGCCGAGGCACGGCTCGTGCGGGAATCGGTGATGTGCCAGCTCAACATGTCGGAGCCGGAGGTGCAGGCGATGCGGGCCGACCTGAACGCCCTGATCGAGAACCTGAGCGTCACCGGCTGAAGGCCGTCTCCGGCATGGCCGAGACGCCGTTCGGTCGACCGCCCGTCGTGGTCGCACTGTCACAATCGCGCTGTACGCTCCGTTCCGATATCATCTTATTATCCTATGCTATCGATATGGTTTGCCGGATAAGTTTTACCTTGAGGTAAGCGTTCATTTACCGTTAAAGGCCGGCCACGTCCGGCATCGTGCCATGCGGCGCATCGGGTCTTCCCTTTCTCTCCGCCTGCCCGTTCCCGCGTGCCGGTCCTCACGCCACAGGGCAGGGGTGTTCGATGACCTGGTTGTCGAAAGTTCCGAGTTTGATCGTCGAGGCAGGGAAGCGGCGGGCCGCTGAACTCGAACCGATCACGCGCGGATCCATCGAACCCATGCGGCATCGCGGCGTTCCCCTTCCATGAGTTCAGCCCTGGTGGAGAGTGAGACGGAGCCCCGGCGTCAGGTCGGCGCCTTGCCGTTCCGGCGTCTGTCGGATGGTGGGTTCAAGATTCTCCTGATCACCTCACGGGAGAGCCGCCGCTGGGTGATCCCGAAGGGCTGGCCGATGAAGGGGCGCAAGCCCTACGAGGCCGCTGCGCGCGAGGCCTATGAGGAGGCCGGGCTTCTAGGCGAGATCGGCAAGAGGCCGCTCGGCTTCTACCTCTATGAGAAGCGGCTCAAGAGCCGTGATTTCGTACTCTGCCAGGTGAAGGTCTTCCCCCTGGAGGTCCGCAAGCAGCTGAAGCACTGGCCGGAACGGGGTGAGCGCGAGGATCGCTGGTTCACACCCTCCGACGCGGCCGAGGCTGTCGCCGAATCCGGCCTCGCCGGCATCATTCGCGCGGCGTGCAAAAGGGACACAGGGCTGCTCGTTTCGCCCGTAACGATCAAAGGCGGCGAGAAGTGATTGCCAAGCCGCCTTCGATCCGCTAACTCCCCGCTCGTCGCCGACGCGTCGCGACGATCGGCTGCTGTAGCTCAGTGGTAGAGCACCTCATTGGTAATGAGGAGGTCGACAGTTCAATCCTGTCCAGCAGCACCATTTTCCCGAAAAACCCAGCGTTCGTGCTGCGTCTCCCGCGACTAGGCTTCGTTGCTGGTTGAACGACTTTCGGGCGCGACAGCTTCATTTCTACCTACCGATTCACGTCTTCCAACAGCCTTCACGTGACCGTGCATAGCGCGGTGCCGGAGACGGCAGCATTCGCATCTTCGCCTTTGGTCACGCCTCGGCGAGGGGCATGTTTGAAAAAGGCAGGCGGTCCGACCACTCCTGGCGCTGCCTTGACGCTGTCGCGGCCCAGGGGATAGGGCTACGCCCCGTTGCGGCAGCCAAGCTGCTTGAGTGAAGGCTGAATGTGGTGTGCGGCGGTGCCGCGGGTTTCTCGACAGGGCGGCTTCGGACATGAAAGCGGCGGTGCGAACGGTCGCGCGCGCGGCGCCCCAGATCGATCGCGAGGGTTTCATTGTGAGCTTTGAGCCGGACCATAAGGCACTGGCGATTTCCGGCGCCGACGTTGCCAGCGAGCGGCCCCCGGCCGACGCGGATTCGATCATCGCCGCCTTGGAAAGGGCAGCCGTTGCAGCCTCCGTGTCCCCGCCGTCGCGCAAGATGGTGGGCATGGCCAAGCGTCTCCTCGTCGAACTGCGCGCCTCTTGCCGGGGTCGGGCCGATGCCAAGCCTATGATCCTGCGTGGCCGCGCCGCTCTCAAGGAGGTTGAGGCTGCGTACCGGCCCGACGAGGCGGATGTGACGAAGGATACGGTATCCGCCGAACGTCGCGCCGCGAAGGCCGAAACAGCGAGCCGCCGCGTGGCTGAAGGCGAGGAGGTCTTCGCTCAGAATGCCGAACGCATGCGCAAGATCGTCGGCGCGTTGATCGCTGCCTCCAAGACCGAGGATCCCAGCCGCTTCACGGTCCAGGCCACCTTGTGCCAGCAGATCTGGGACGAGATTGGTCCGGCGGGCGCGGAAGGACCTGCCCTCACCAAGGCTTATCGTAAGGCGACGGCCGCGTTCTGGGCCAAGGCCGGTGTGCCGGATCCCGGCAAGGCCGAGGAATGATGACGTTCTGAGGACCCGGCGGTCGCTATGATGCCGCGCCCCGGGACGTAGGGGTTACGTCCCGGGGCTTTGTGCTCAGGCCCGGCGGATCAGCGTACCGGCGCCGTGGTCGGTGAAGAGTTCGAGCAGCACGGCATGGCTCACCTTGCCGTCGAGGATCACGACCGCCTCGACGCCCTGTTCCAGCGCGTAGATACAGGTCTCGATCTTCGGGATCATCCCGCCCGTAATGGTGCCGTCGGCGATGAGGCGGCGGCAATCCTCCAGGGTGAGGTCGGTGAGGAGCTTCTTGTCCTTGTCGAGTACTCCCGGCACGTCGGTGAGGAGCAGCAGGCGCTTGGCCCGCAGGGCTCCGGCGATGGCCCCGGCGAACGTATCGGCATTGACGTTGTAGGTCTGGCCGTCGGCGCCGAAGGCGACCGGGGCGAGGACCGGGATCAGTTCCGCCTTCAACACCGCGTCGAGGACGCCGCGTTCCACATGCTCCGGCTCGCCTACGAGGCCGAGATCGATCTCCTTCTCGGTCTGGCTCTCCGGGTCGATCACGGTGCGCGTCGCCTTGCGGGCGCGGACCATGTTGCCGTCCTTGCCGCAGAGGCCGATGGCGCGACCGCCCTCGGCCGAGATCCAGCCGACGATCTGTTTGTTGATCGAGCCGGCGAGCACCATTTCGACCACCTCGACGGTCGCCTCGTCGGTGACGCGCAGGCCTCCGCGGAACTCCGACTCGATGCCGAGCCGTCCGAGCATGCGCCCGATCTGCGGGCCGCCGCCATGAACCACGATGGGCTTCAGGCCGGATTGCTCGAGGAGCACGATATCCTCGGCGAAATCTTCCGCCGCGGCGCGGTCGCCCATGGCGTGGCCGCCATACTTGATGACGACGATCTCCTGATCGTAGCGCTGCATGTGGGGCAGGGCCTGGACCAGAACTTCCGCGCGCACATGCACGTTCGGGAGGGCGTCTTTTGCCAGAGATTCTTTCATCGTGAGGCACTGTCCTCGCTACGGCGCCGGATCGGGATGCGCGACGACGCGCTTCTAGCGCAGCGATGTCGCACTGCGAAGCGCCATAGCCGCCAAAGCTCGGAAAAATGGTCCCGTCGTGAAAGGCGGATCGGTGGTGAGGACGGCCAGCACCAAGGGGGGCATAACCGTGCGTTAACCCTGTCCTGTGATCCTTTGGAAGATTGCACAGGACGCTCCCTCCGATGCTTGCCGCGGATACCACCCTCGCCCGTCCGACCCTCACCGGCCTTCGGAATCTGACTGCCGCCCTCGCCCAGATCGGGAAGGACACCGCCTCTCCCGCAGAAGTCTGGCGCAGACTGACCGACAGCTACGTCGTCGATCTCGATGCCGTCGCCAGCATCCTGCCCCGCGCCGAGCCCGAGCCGACCTGGCTCGTACCTCGTAACGAGGACCGCCTCGTCACCCGCCGATCGCGGGCCGACAATGTATCGCTTCGCGCATGAAGCCGAAGTCTTCGCGCCGTGCATGAGAGCCATGTTCGGCCGGGGCCGAGGCCACCTTGCGACAGGTTTGGCATCTGTCATGCTAGACCAAGTCCAATGAAAAACGACGAGGAACGCTCAGGCAACAATCACGCGGCCGCTCGACGCCTGAGCAACACCGCGGACCTTATTCGCCGAACCGAAAAAGGGGTCCGTCATGTCAGAATTGTTAGCCGTCGCCCTCGTTTGCTCCAGCATGATCGCGGCGCAGGATTGCTCCCGCACCACCGCCCTCGACATCATCGTGTCACCTGCGCACACGCCGATGGAATGCATGATCCACGGCCAGACCATGGCGGCTTCCACCTGGAGTGAGGAGGGTGAGAAGCGCTACGTCAGGGTGACCTGCGAGCGGCGCCATGCCGATCTTCGCGGCCTACGCCGGGCGGGCTACGCCGCAGCCATCGTGCTCGTCCCGCGCCACCCGATCTGACCTTGCCCAGCGGCGCGAACCCAGGTGCGATTATGGCCTGACTTCGCACGGCTCGAGCAGGAGCGTCTCGCCCTGTTCGAGGCGGCCGCCGCTGAGCACCTCGGCATAGACACCGCAATCGGTATGGCCGAGTTGCGTCGAGAGGGCCTTTGGGATCGCGAGGTCGCGGAGTCCGGTCGCCGGGTCGACATTCGTCGCCGCACAGCGCTCCGTCCGCTTCGAGACTTGCAGGCGGACGCCGCCTTTTGACGCCAGGACGCGACCGACCAGATCCAGTTCGGCGAACGGCGCGAGCCCGGAAAGGTGAAGGTTCGCGCGGAAGCGCAACGGATCGACGGGCGCTCCCACCATGTCCTCGGTCGCCGCCACGCTGGCTAGATTGAGGAGCGAGACGAAGCCGCGCGCCGAATCCGTGAAGCGGAAGCCTTCCGGCGCGGTGAGCAATTTCGGCGGCCCGCGCAGGGCGTCGGCGAATTCCCTTGCGAAGAACGCTTCCACCGCCTCGCGCCCCTCTGGAACCGACAGGTCCGCCTCGACGGCGCAGCGCCCGTCTTGAGAGATTGTCAGGATCGAACGGTCCGCGTCGTAGCGCGTTGCGAGACGCGCCAGGGCCTCGTTGCGCATCAGCATCAGAAACTTGATCTTGGGCTGGTGCTTGGGAGCCGCCGGATCGAACCCTGACGGCCCGTTCTCGATGGCGAAGAGCCGATCGCCGGGAAAATAGGCTCCGGCCCGTAGCGTCGCCGCGTCCAGACGCTCTGGCGACAGACCCTTCACCGGATAGCGATGAAGCGCCTCGAGGTGCAGTTCGCTTGGGGGCGTCGGCTGGACATTCATCGCGCCAGCTTCGCCCGAAGCTTTCCTGAAGCGCAAGTCCGTGACCGGGTCTTGTGGTGCTCATATGCAACACTACATCGTGAACATCGGCGGCCCTCGCGGCGCCGGTGTTCCCCGGACCATTCGGTCGGGGAGCGACGTCTCGACGGGGCCGCGCCGCTTGGCGGGCGGTGGATCGTCGGCACGGGGGAGAGGAAAGACATGAATTTCGAGATCTATACCGAACGCGCCCGCGGCTTCGTCCAGGCCGCGCAATCCCTGGCCCTTCGCGAAGGCCACCCGCAATTGCAGCCCGGCCACCTCCTGAAGGTGCTCCTCGACGATCCCGAGGGGCTTTGCGCAGGCCTTATCGACCGCGCCGGCGGACAGTCCCGCGTGGCGCTCGCCCAGGTCGAGCAATGGTTGGCCAAGCAGCCCAAGGTTTCGGGCAATTCCGCGCAGCCCCAGGCGACGCGCGAACTCGTGCGCCTGTTCGACACCGCCGAGAAGGCCGCCCAGAAGGCGGGTGATTCCTACGTCACCGTCGAGCGCCTGCTGCTCGCCCTCGCCGTGGAGAAGGACACCGAATCCGGCCGTGCGCTCGCCGCCGCCGGCGTCACCGCCGCGTCGCTGAACGCCGCCATCAACGCGCTCCGCAAGGGCCGCACGGCCGACAATGCCACGGCCGAGAATGCCTACGACGCCCTCAAGAAATACGCCCGCGACCTCACCGAGGCCGCCCGGGAGGGCAAGCTCGACCCGGTGATCGGTCGCGACGAGGAGATCCGCCGCACTATCCAGGTCCTGTCCCGGCGCACCAAGAACAACCCGGTTCTGATCGGCGAGCCCGGCGTCGGCAAGACCGCCATCGTCGAAGGATTGGCCCTTCGCATCGTCGATGGCGACGTGCCGGAGAGCTTGAAGGACAAGAGCCTGCTCGCCCTCGACATGGGTGCGCTGATCGCCGGCGCGAAATATCGCGGCGAGTTCGAGGAGCGGCTGAAGGGCGTGCTCTCCGAGGTCACCTCGGCCGCCGGCGGCATCATCCTGTTCATCGACGAGATGCACACGCTGGTGGGAGCCGGGAAGGCGGACGGGGCGATGGACGCCTCGAATCTGCTCAAGCCCGCTCTGGCACGCGGCGAGCTGCATTGCGTCGGCGCGACCACGCTCGACGAATACCGCAAGCATGTGGAGAAGGACGCGGCCTTGGCCCGCCGCTTCCAGCCCGTCTTCGTGTCCGAGCCCACCGTCGAGGACACGGTCTCGATCCTGCGCGGCATCAAGGAGAAGTACGAGCAGCATCACGGCGTGCGCATTCAGGACGCGGCCCTCGTGGCGGCCGCGACTCTGTCGAACCGCTACATCACCGACCGCTTCCTGCCCGATAAAGCCATCGACCTGATGGACGAGGCCGGGTCGCGCCTACGCATGCAGGTGGATTCGAAGCCGGAGGAGCTCGACAACATCGACCGTGAGGTAGTCCGCCTCAAGATCGAGGGCGAGGCGCTGAAGAAAGAGACCGATTCCGCCTCCCGCGACCGTCTGGTGCGACTGGAGAAGGAGCTGGCCGATCTCGAAGAGCAATCGGCCGCGATCACCTCCCGCTGGAAGGCCGAGAAGGACAAGTTGGGTGCGGCGGCCGAGCTCAAGAAGAAGCTCGACGAGGCGCGCAACGAACTCGCCTCGGCCCAGCGCCAGGGCCAGTACCAGCGCGCGGGCGAACTCGCCTACGGCGTGATCCCTGGGTTGGAGCGGGAGCTCGCCGAGAACGAGGCGGCCGCCGAAAGCGCTGTCGCCCGCGACGGCATGGTGGAGGAGGCGGTGACGCCGGCCCATATCGCGGGCGTCGTCTCGCGCTGGACCGGCGTGCCCGTGGACAAGATGCTGGAGGGCGAGCGCGAGAAGCTCCTCGGCATGGAGGCCGAACTGGGCAAGCGCGTCATCGGCCAGCGGGAAGCCGTCGAGGCGGTGGCCACCGCCGTGCGGCGTGCCCGCGCCGGCCTGCAGGATCCGAACCGGCCGATCGGCTCGTTCATGTTCCTCGGACCGACGGGCGTCGGCAAGACCGAGTTGACCAAGGCGCTGGCCGGCTTCCTGTTCGACGACGACACGGCCCTCGTGCGCATCGACATGTCGGAATACATGGAGAAGCACTCGGTCGCCCGGCTGATTGGCGCGCCTCCGGGCTATGTCGGCTACGAGGAGGGCGGTGCGCTCACCGAGGCTGTGCGGCGCCGGCCGTATCAGGTCGTGCTGTTCGACGAGATCGAGAAGGCGCATCCGGACGTGTTCAACGTCCTGTTGCAGGTTCTCGACGACGGACGCCTGACGGACGGGCAGGGGCGCACGGTGGATTTCCGCAATACGCTGCTGATCATGACCTCGAATCTCGGGTCGGAATATTTGGTGGCTCAGACGGAAGGGCAGGATACGGATGAGGTCCGCGAGGAGGTGATGGGTGTGGTCCGCCATCATTTCCGGCCGGAATTCCTCAACCGCATCGACGAGATCATCCTGTTCCACCGTCTCCGGCGGTCCGAGATGGGGGCGATCGTCGATATCCAGCTCGGGCGCCTCCAGACCCTCCTCGACGAGCGCAAGATCGCCCTCGACGTGGAGCCCGATGCCCGCGACTGGCTGGCCGACAAGGGCTACGACCCGGCCTACGGGGCGCGTCCGCTCAAGCGCGTCATCCAGAAGGCGGTGCAGGACCGGCTGGCCGAGCAACTGCTCGCGGGCCGGATCCATGACGGCGAGGCGGTGCCGGTCCGGCTCGGCCCGTCCGGCCTGATGATCGGCGACGATCCCGCTTTACCGGAGCGGCGTCCGGCGAGCGCCACGCTCAACTGAGGCGAGGTTCGCTTCCATGCTTCCGGCGGGGACCGCCTCCGCCGGAAGCCGATCTTATGGCAGTCGCCGCCACCTCTCGGATAACTTCTGAATAGACGGGGTTCCTGGCACGGGAAAGAAAGCGCAGTTCAGCGACCCGAGCCGCGCAGTGCCAGCTTCACGCGCTGTTCGAGCAGGTTCCACCGCGTCGAAACCTCACTTGCTACGCAGCCACCATAGGTCTGTCCTACGAAGAAGCCCTGTTCGGCCCGGTTTCGGCAGTCGAACACAGGTGGCGCCGCCAGGACGACGAGCACAACACCGGCAATCGCCGCGACGCTGGCAACGAGGCCGAACAGCCAGGCCAGTTGCGAGCCGTGGGTTCTCCTTAACCTGTCAGCAGGGCCGGTTTCCGTTCCATCGGTGAGATCGTGGAACGGCGCATCCGCATTCGGGCGACGGTCGCGAATGATCTCCTGGACGGATTTGCTCGCTGGCCGTGTCACACGTCATCCCCTGGAAGGATCGCGGCGCATAGTGAGATGCGCGGTACTGAAGGAAGGTTGAAGGCGACCCATCCCCGCCGACTTTAGCTTGGTGACAAGCCAAAAAGCCGGGCTTGAGCCCGCTCCATGTTTGGGCAACATGCACGGCATCGGCTTGGTGGACCAGGCCGGATCACGGCGGGATTTCAGATGTCGGCACCCAGTCCAGAATCCCGCGATCCGGTTCCGTCCAAACCGGGAACCGGCCGCCCCGTCGGCGAAGTCGCCACCGATGGTGCCCTGTCCCGCCTCGGCATCCGCTTCACCGTCTGGGCCGAGCGCTGGTTTCCCGACGCGTTCATCTTCGTGGCCATCGCGGTGGTCATCGTGGCCCTCGGGGCGCTGGCCAACGGCGCGCCTGCGATGACGGTGGCCAAGAGCTTCGGTGACGGGTTCTGGAGCCTGATCCCCTTCACCATGCAGATGGCCTTCGTCACCATCGGCGGCTACGTGGTGGCGACGGCGCCGCCGGTGCAGCGGCTGATCGACCGGCTCGCCCTCGTGCCGAAGACCGGCCGGGGCGCGGTCGGCTTCGTGGCGGCGGCGACGATGCTGTCGTCGTTCCTGAGCTGGGGCCTCAGCCTGATCTTCGGCGGCCTTCTCGCCCGCGCGCTCGCCCGCCGCACCGAACTTCGCATGGATTACCGGGCCGCCGGTGCCGCGGCCTATCTCGGGCTCGGCGCCACCTGGGCCATGGGGCTCAGCTCATCGGCCGCCCAGCTCCAGGCCAATCCGAAGAGCTTGCCGCCGAGCCTGCTGCCGATCACCGGCGTGATCCCGTTCAGCGAGACGATCTTCCTCTGGCAGTCGATGCTGATCGCCCTGATCCTCTTCGTGATCTCGATCATCATCGCCTATGTCTCGGCGCCGCAGCCCGCCACCGCCGTGACGGCCGACGATCTCGGCCTCGACGTCTCGCGCGACAAGCCGGACGAGTCCCGGCCGCAGCAGCCTTCGGAATGGCTGGAGCATTCGCCGATCCTGACCCTGCTCCTCGTCATCATCGCCGCCGGCTGGCTCTACCAGGAATTCGCGCGCCAATCCTGGATCACCGCGATCTCCAACCTCAACACCTACAACCTGCTCTTCCTCACCCTCGGCCTGCTGCTGCATTGGCGGCCGCGGAACTTCCTCGCCTCCGTGGCGAAGGCGGTGCCGGCCACCGCCGGTGTGCTGATCCAGTTCCCCCTCTACGCGGCGATCAGCGCCATGCTGACCAACGCGAAGAACGCGGGCGGTACCTCGGTCTCGGATGTCATCACTCACGCGTTCGTGGCGCTGAACACCACGGGCAGCTTCCCGATTTCCATGGGCGTCTATTCGGCGGTGCTCGGCTTCTTCGTGCCGTCGGGCGGCGGCAAATGGCTGCTGGAAGCGCCCTACGTGATGCAGGCGGCCAACGAGCTGCAGGTCCATCTCGGCTGGGCGGTGATGATCTACAACGCCGCCGAGGCGCTGCCGAACCTGATCAACCCGTTCTGGATGTTGCCGCTTCTCGGCATCCTCGGCCTCAAGGCCCGCGACATCGTAGGGTTCAGCTTCCTTCAGCTCATCATCCATCTGCCGGTGGTGCTGTTCCTGCTCTGGGCGCTGGCCTTCACGCTCACCTACCACCCTCCAGTGATGCCGTAGGGGCCGGCCTGTTTCTCGGGCCTGACCCGACTATGTGGCGCGAGCCCGCCGATCTACCGCATAGGACGAGGGGCGGGCTTTCAAGGGCGTCCCTGCGGCGGACCGCCCATGGCGATCACGCCGGCATCGGCGAGGCCCCCGGCCTCGTCGGCGGCCGAGGCCACGAGCGAGAAACTGACCGGCCGCAGCGGACCGCTGCCATGGCCGGTTTCGCCCTCGGACCAGGAGCTGACGGATATCGGCGTGAACGCATCCGCCATACCGCTGCTCGTCAGACCCTCGGCGCGGGCGCGCGCATCGACGCGTTGCAGGAAGCCATCGCTCGGTACGCCAAGGCGCATGGGCCGGGCGTCCGGCTCGGCCTGCCAGACCGTACGGATGAGGCAATGCCGGCCGTGTCCGTCCTGCCCCCAGGATGCGACGTAGCGCGGCGATAAAAGCTCCACTGCCTTCTCCCGGTCCGGCGCCAGGCGCGGGATGGTGTCGATCGCCTCGCGCGAGGCGGGCCGCGTCGCGAGCCCCTGGAACGGCGTGCGGCCGTGGCGGATATAACCGAGGCAATCCTCGAAGATGATCCGCATCACCAACGGCTCGTTCTCCTCGATCGGCGCGGCGCGGACGGGGATGGCCGCGAGGCAGGCGGCGAACAGAATCCAGGGTTTCAGCAAGCGATCCTCCCTCCGGCGCGGGGGGTGAGAGAGCGTATACCATCACCCCCGCAGGCCGATGGCGACGGTGATCTAGAAGGCGGTCACGGCGAACCGGTGCGTCAGCGGCGCTCCCTGATCAGGGCGGTGGTAGCGCGGGTGAACGGGATCTCGCTGTAGCCTGTGTCGTCTCGATCCATTCGGATGCCCGGCCGATGGCGTGGAGCATTCAATATTGCCGACTTCACCCTGCCGGTGATGACTGATCCTCTCGTCTGAGCGCCGAGATTTCATGCCCCGCCTATCGGGGTTGGGCACTCCCAAAGGATGATTCCGCGCCGTCCCCTCATTGGGCGAACACCTCGATCCCGTGAAGGAGGCCATTAGGGATGAGGCGTCGAGGGCGTTGAAAACTGCAGGCAAAGACCAGAGTTCTAGTTAATACTCATATAAATCAAGTATATATTTCTTGATTGCCTGTCTGCCTGCAAATGTTTAGGCTAGTCATGCAACTCGATCCTCGTTGGAGAATGCGAAGGAAAGGAACGTCATGGCGTATGTAATGGGCACTGGTCAGGCAGATCTCATAGATTACAGCACGGGTGTGACTGACGAGAAAGACTATATTCTCGGCTACAGTGGCAACGATGTGATCTACGGTCGAGGCGGGGATGATACCATTTTTGGCGACTCCGATTCGGCGACGAATTATATCGGCAGCGACACCCTCTATGGCGGCGGTGGCAACGATCTGCTGATCGGAGATAACGGCGTCGATACGCTCTACGGCGGATCCGGCGATGACCGGTTCGTCATGCGCTACGACTTGTTCGTCGACGACGTCTACGGCCAGTCGGGTACCGATACTCTCGCGTTCTTTGCTTTCGACCGAGCCGCCAACGTCAATCTGAGCCAGAAGTCTTATTTCATCGTCGGGGGTGAAGAAGGCAAGCAAACCGTCTCCGGCGTCGAGAACGTGAGTGGGACCGACCAAAACGATAAACTTACGGGTGATGCCGCCAACAATCTCCTGAGCGGCAACATCGGGGACGACCAACTCAACGGTGGTGCCGGCAACGACACGCTTCAGGGCGGAGACGGGGTGGACCGGGTCGTGGGCGCCAGCGGCGACGATGTCCTTTCGGGGGATGGCTCGTCGGACAAGCTGTTCGGGGGCGAGGGGAAGGACGTACTGAACGGCGGGTCAAGCGCCGACATCCTGTTCGGCGACGCCGGCAACGACTCGCTCCGAGGCGATGACGGCAATGACATGCTGATCGGCGGGACCGGCAACGACAGACTGACCGGCGGCGCCGGCCGCGATACCTTCGTTTTCGATCGGCTCACCGGCAAGGACGTCATCACCGACTTCAGCCCCGGATCGGGCTCGCCCGACGTCATTCGCCTGGAGAAGGATGTGCTGGGCTCCTTTGCCGCCGTGGTCTCTCACGCCGAGAACACCAGCGCCGGCGTCGTCATTCAGTATGACGAGGGCAGCATCAGGCTCGCCGGCCTGCAGGTCGCGGATCTGCACGCGACCGATTTCCTGTTCGCCTGAGTCCCACCCGTAGAACTTCCGTTTTGCTCTTGGGTTCGGAACGAGAGCCGTGTGTGAACCGGAACTTTCTCGAGGCACTGCAAGGACCGGGTGCCACTCCGATCCGCCCCTCGACCTTGGACGAACGCGCCCAGGGTCGAGGTGTCGCTAGGATCGAATTGCGGGCGGGTGCTGGCCAAGTGGACCCTGTCGGGTCCGCGCCGGAACGAAAGCGGCCAATGCCGCGACCAGCCAGCCGGCCATGAGGATGACGCCGCCGGTCGGCGCGGCCATCGGAAAGAGGGGAATGCCCTTCAGGGCGCGCAAGGACAGATCACCGGAGAACAGCGCGAGTCCGATCACCAGGGCGGCAGCGGCGACCCGGGTCGTGAGGCGGTGAGTGAGCCCGGTGGCCGTCAGGGCCACGAGTGCGATGATGGCGGGCGCGTGGAACAGCAGAAACTGCGCCGCCGTCTTCAGGCTGTCGGCTCCGGGGATATGGGCCGCGGCCGCGCTAGCGGCGACGCCGAGCAGGCCGGCGAGCGCGCCGAGAGCAAGGAGGGCACGGTCGAAGCCGGTCATGCGCCGCGCTCGGCCAGGATCCGGGCGACGCTCGCCCGTAGTTCCGGCACGCCACGGTCGTCGCGGCTGGATGTGATCAGGATCTCAGGGTAGGCCGCCGGGCGCTTGGCGATGGCGGAGCGGATGCCGGCAATGCGCGCATCGACTTCGGCCTTCTTCAGGGCATCGCCCTTGGTCAGGACGATCTGATAGCTCACGGCGGCCTTGTCGAGCCCGTCGAGCACGTCGGTATCGATGCTCTTCAATCCGTGGCGGGAATCGATCAGCATGAAGACGCGGGCGAGATTGGCGCGACCCTTGAGGTAGTCGTGGATCAGGTCGGTCCAGGCCTCGACCTTGGTCTTTTCCACGGCGGCGTAGCCGTAGCCGGGCATGTCCACCAGGGTCAGTCGCCCGCCGATATCGAAGAAGTTGAGTTGCTGCGTCCGGCCCGGCGTATGCGACGTCCGCGCCAGGGTGTTGCGGCCGGTCAGTGCGTTGACGAGGCTCGACTTGCCGACATTGGAGCGCCCGGCAAAGGCGATCTCGACGCCCTTCATCGGCGGCAGCGCGGCGACGTTCGGCGCGGAGGACAGGAAATCGGCCACTCCCGCGAACAGCAGGCGGCCGGATTCGAGGAGGGCTGCGTCGGCTTCGGGCTCGGTCATCATGGTCTCCGGCTGAGAGAGGGAAACGTGACGTGTCCCACCATCGACCTCATCCTGAGGTGCCGCGAAGCGGCCTCGAAGGAGGCGTCCAGAAACCGCGTCGGGTCCTGGAGGCCTCTTTCGAGGCCTCCGCTTCGCTCCGGCGTCTCGGGATGAGGAGCCGGGGTGGTCTCGTTGAGAAGAACGCGAAGCCTAGCTCTTGGCCGGTGCGTTCTTGTCGGCGGGCTTCTTCTTGAACATCCCGCCGAGGTTGTCCCACAACTCCACCTTCACGCCGTTGCGGCGCATGATGACGTATTGCTGGATCACCGAGAGGGTGTTGTTCCAGGCCCAGTAGATCACCAGACCGGCCGGGAACGAGCCGAGCATGAAGGTGAACACGATGGGCATGAAGGTGAAGATCTGCGCCTGGACCGGGTCCGGCGGCGCGGGGTTCATCTTCATCTGAATGAACATCGTGATGCCCATCACGATCGGCCAGATGCCGAGATGGATGAAGTCCGGGGCGGCGAAAGGCAGGAGCCCGAACAGGTTCAGGATGTTCGTCGGATCGGGAGCGGCGAGATCCTGGATCCAGCCGAAGAACGGCGCATGCCGCATCTCGATGGTGATGAACAGGACCTTGTAGAGCGCGAAGAAGACCGGGATCTGGATCAGCACCGGCCAGCAGCCGGCAACCGGGTTGATCTTCTCCTTCTTGTACAGCTCCATCATCGCCTGTTGCTGCTTCATCTTGTCGTCGCCGTAGCGCTCGCGGATCGAGGCCATCTCCGGCTGCACGGCCTTCATCTTGGCCATGGACTGGTACGACTTGTTGGCGATCGGCAGGAACAGCAGCTTAAGGCAGAACGTCACCACCAGGATCGACACGCCGAAATTGCCGAACAGGTGGAAGAAGAAGTCCAACGCGCGGAACATTGGCTTGGTGATGAAGTGGAACCAGCCCCAGTCGATCATCAGATCGAACTGCTTGATGCCGAGATCCTTCTGGTAGCCGTTGATCGTGTTGACTTCCTTGGCACCGGCGAAGAGCTGCTGGGTCGACGTCACGGTCGCGCCCGGCTCGACGCTGCGGCCATCGCCGCGCACGCTGGCCTGATAGACCTTGGTGGCGCCGTCGGTGCGTTCGGTGAAGCTGCCGGTATAGGGCGTGGCCTGGTCCGGGATCGTGGCCGCGGCCCAGTACTTGTCGGTGATGCCGACGAAGCCGCCGCTCACGTTCGCCCATGCCTTGCCCTTGGTGCCGGCATTGCCGAGCGCCGGCTCCTTGGCAACGTGATCGTAGGTGTATTCCTGCAGGCCATCGGCGCCGAGGACGCCGATCATGCCCTCATGCAGCACGTAATAGCCCTGCGTCGTCGGCTTGCCCCAGCGCGAGACCAGCCCATACGGATACAGCGTGACGGCGCTCGCCCCCTTGTTCTCGACCTCGTCGCGGATCGTGAACATGAACTTGTCGTCGACGGCGATGACGCGCTTGAACAGCAGGCCTGCGCCGTTGTCGTAGGTGAGGGTCAGAGGCTTTGCCGGCGTCAGCGCGGCGGCATCGGCGGTCCACACCGTGTCGCCCGTGGGGAGGGGGCCTGTGTTCTGACCGACCCAGCCGAATTCCGCGTAATACGGGTTCGCGCTACCGGTGGGCGAGAGCAGCACGATGCGCGGGCTCGAATCGCTCACGGTCTCGTGGTAGCCCTTGAGCGAGACGTCATCGACGCGGCCACCCTTCAGGGCGATCGAACCGGCCAGGGCCGGGGTGTCGATGGCCACGCGCGGGGAACGGGCCAGGGCTGCCTCGCGGCTCTCCACCGATACGGCCGCGTTCGGCAGGGTGCCCGGAACGGGAGCCGAGGGACCGCCTTCCGCCGGGCTCGCCGAGGGAGCGCCGGTCGGGTTGGCAGCCTGGGCAGCAGCCTTGTTCTGCAACTCGGCCTGACGCTGCTGCTCCACGCGGGGGGCGGCGATGAAGTAGTTCCACCCGAGCAGGACCGCCAGCGACAAGGCGATCGCGACGATCATGTTCGTCTTGTCATTACCCATCGAGAGATCCGTCGCGTGTGTTCGAAGGAGGGGAGGCGTCGAAGGCTCCGCTCGCCGCGCGAGGCATCGACGGCGCCTCGTGCTGCAGGGGCGCATCGGCCGCATGATGGCAGGATGGTGTCGGGTCGCCGCGAACCGGGCCTTTCACGGCATCGGCCGGGTTGGCCGCGCCGGAGCGACCTTTCCCACGTCCGGGGCGGTTCTTCTGGCCCTGCTGCCTGCCGTCACTCGGCTTGATCACCGCGCCAACGGAACGGCGCAGATCGGCGACCAGCGTGTCGAAAGGCGCATGCAGAGCCGGGCGACGGGCCACGAGCACGATATCGGCCTCGGCGGACGGCAACTCGGCTGCTGCGCGCTTCACGGCATCGCGCAATCGGCGGCGGATGCGGTTGCGCTCCGTCGCGTGACCGACCCGCTTGGTGATCGTGAAGCCGATGCGAAGTCCATCGACCGCTGCGCTCTCCGAGGTGGCAGGCACAGGCGTGCCGGCCGCATGACGCAGCCGGCCTTGGGCACTCATGAGCTCGGTGTGAAAACGGCGCCCTCCCGCAGCAGCGAGAAAGTCCGGTCTCCGCTTCAGCCGTCCGATCGTCGACACTGCCGGTTCGATCCTGCGGCCAAGGGGCGAGGTCATCGCTTGGGCAAGCCTCGGGTTGATCAAGGCCTACCCCAGCGGACTACGCCGCCGGGGCGCCTAGAAATCAGGCCGAGAGCTTCTTGCGACCGTGCGAGCGGCGGGCAGCGATGACCTTGCGGCCGCCGGCCGTCGCCATGCGAGCGCGGAAGCCGTGACGACGCTTACGCACGAGCTTGCTGGGCTGATAGGTTCTCTTCATGGCGCGATCTCCGATGGCCGAGGATCGATCCGGCTGGCTGCAGGAGCCCCACCGACATCTTCACTCGCCCTGAAATGTGTCTGCAAGCGCGAAGAGCGCCCACATGGGGCGCGGCAACGCGATGGCGCGGCTTATGGCGGAGAGGGGGGGCGAAGTCAATTCTGGCGCGGGCATTTCCCAGCGCCCGTTCTGTCGCCGGACCGTGTCCGCCCTTAGTCGGGCGTTAACCTTTTCAGCTTATGAAGAAATCATATCCGGTTTTCCGGATGTGGGGCAGATTTCGGTCTGCCGCTGTTTTGATGCCTCTGTCGACTTCACCAAAGCCGCCCCTCCGGGCGGCTTTTTTTTCGTTCCGCCGATTCGCGGAACGACGTCGCCAAATGCGGTTTCATCGGCACCAGTCCGGCCCATTAACGTTAATCTCCGGTCAACGGCGCGGGGCGGCACGTTCGGCGCTAGTGTTGCGCCTCTGGTCGCGAACGCACTGATCGTGTCTCAGATCGGGACAAAGCGGTCCGGTAGCGGCACAGGAGGCAGGATGAACGAGTTGGATGTCACCTTTCGCGACGAGCGGGACTGGGTCAACTTCGGCGACACGTATGTGAATTCCGAGGCCTTTCGCGTCCTGTTCCGCGAAGGCATGACCATGGTCGAAGAGGCCGCGGCCTATCTCGATGGCGATGGGCGCGAGGAATCGCGTCTGCTGTCGCGCGACAGCACCCTGTCCTATGCCAGCGAGAGCATGCGCCTCACCACCCGGCTGATGCAGATCGCGTCGTGGCTTCTGGTGCAGCGTGCCGTGTCGGAGGGCGAGATCACCCCCGCCCAGGCCCTCCAGGAGAAGACCCGCGTCCGTCTCGCGACACCGGAGACCTTCCGCGCCGAGACCTTCGTCACTCTCCCGGCTCGCCTTCAGGACCTCACCGTCCGCTCGCGCCGGCTCCACGCCCGCATCCTGCATCTCGACGGCCTCATCTCCGACGACCGCCCGACCCCGGTCTTCGGGGAAAGCCCCGTCGCCGCGCAGCAGGGTCTGCTGCGGAGCGCCTTCGGTACCGCCCACTGAAACAGGGTTGGGCTTCGATGGCCTGAAACGCGAAAGGGCGGCGCCTCGATGGCGCCGCCCTTTCGCGTTTCAAGAACCCTCCGCCGCCACCAACCGGTCGCGGCGGTCAGTTCGCTCGAATCACTTCTTGCCGAAGGACAGGGCGCCGAAGCGCGAGTTGAACCGAGAAACACGGCCGCCGCGATCGAGCATCTTCTGCTCGCCGCCAGTCCAGGCCGGGTGCGTATTCGGGTCGATGTCGAGGTTGAGGGTGTCGCCCTCCTTGCCGTAGGTCGACCGGGTCATGTAGTCGGACCCATCGGTCATCACGACCTTGATGAAATGGTAGTCGGGATGTTCGGTACCCTTGGCCTTGTCGGCCGCACTCTTTGCCATGACGAAATCCTTGAATAGCCACGCCGACCGGCCCGCCTGGCGGCCCGCGGCCTTAGATCACGCGCAATCGGATGAAGGCGGGCCTATACCCCACGTGCTTCTTCCGAACAAGCGGTCGGGCGCGGGAGATCGCCGGGACCGCTATTTTCTTGAAACCGATTCTGTGTCGGGGATGATGACGAGGCACGATGGCTCGCGGGCGTAAAAAGAATTCACAGGGCGAAGGCCCGGGCGGCAACGGTCGCGGCAAAGCTCCTCTCGGGTCGCTGAGGCCGCTGATTCCCTTCGCCTTGGTTTATCGCGGTCGCATCCTCGCGGCGTTCCTGTCGCTGCTTTCGGCCTCGGTTGCGACCCTCGTGGTGCCGATCGCCCTGCGCCGGGTGATCGACCACGGCTTCTCGCCCGAAGGCCACAGCGTCATCGACGCTTACTTCATGGCTCTGATCGGCGTGGTGTCGGTGCTCGCCCTGTCGAGTGCCGCCCGGTACTACACCGTGGTGACGCTGGGTGAGCGCGTGGTCGCGGACCTGCGCAGCGCGGTCTTCGCCCGCCTCACCATCCTCGATCCCGCTTTCTTCGACCGCACGCAATCGGGCGAGATCGTCTCCCGGCTCACCGCCGACGCGACCCAGGTCAAGGCCGTGTTCGGGGTCTCCATCTCGATCCTGCTGCGAAACGCCTTCCTGTTCGTCGGCGCGGTGGTGATGATGGTCATCACCAGTCCCAAACTGTCGATCCTGGTTCTCGTGGCGATCCCGCTCATCGTGTTCCCGCTGATCCTGTCCGGACGCGGCGTGCGGCGGCGTTCCCGCGCCGCGCAGGACCGGCTGGCCGACGCCTCGGCCTATGCGGCGGAGGCGATCGGGGCGATTCGCACCATGCAGGCCTTCGGCATGGGTCGCGCCACGGCGGAGCATTTCGGGCAGGCTTCCGAGAATGCCTATTCGGCCGCCCGTGACTCGGTGAAGGCGCGCGCCCTGCTCACCGGCGTCGCGATCTTCCTCATCTCCGCCAGCGTCGTCGGGGTGATGTGGTACGGCGCCCAAGGGGTGCTGGCCGGCACGATGACGGCGGGCCAGCTCTCGCAATTCGTGCTCTACGCGGTATTCGGCGCCAGCGCCCTGGGGCAGCTTTCAGAGGTCTACGGCGAACTCGCGCAGGCCGCCGGCGCCGCCGAGCGCCTTGGCGAGATTCTGGCCGCCGAGCCCGCGATCCGCGCACCCGCCGAGCCGAAACTCCTGCCGGTGCCGCCGCGCGGCGAGGTGGCCTTCGAATCGGTCCGCCTGACCTATCCGACCCGGCCGGAGTATCCCTCCCTCGACGGGATCAGCTTCCAGGTGGCGCATGGGGAGCGCGTCGCCCTCGTGGGCCCTTCGGGTGCGGGCAAGACCACGGTGCTGCAGGCGCTGCTGCGCTTCTACGATCCGCAATCCGGCATCGTGCGCGTCGATGGAATCGACATCGCCAGCGTCGATCCGGATGCCCTGCGCGAGCGCATGTCCCTCGTGCCGCAGGATCCCACTGTCTTCTCCGGCTCGGTGATCGAGAATATCCGCTACGGTCGCCCACGGGCGAGCGAGGCCGAGGTTCATCGCGCGGCGGAACTCGCCCATGCGGACGGCTTCATCCGCGCCCTGCCGCAGGGCTACGACACGCAGGTCGGCGAGCGCGGCGTCACGCTGTCCGGCGGTCAGCGCCAGCGTGTCGCCATTGCCCGCGCCATTCTCAAGGACGCGCCGATCCTGCTCCTCGACGAAGCGACCTCGGCCCTCGATGCCGAGAGCGAGCGCGCGGTGCAGACCGCGCTCGATACGCTCATGCGGGGGCGCACGACCCTGGTCATCGCCCATCGGCTGGCCACGATCCGCGCTGCCGACCGCATCCTCGTCCTCGACGGCGGCAGGATCGTCGAGACTGGAACGCATGAGAGCTTGCTGGCGCAGGGGGCGCTCTACGCGCAGCTGGCCGCCCTGCAATTCACCGACGCCCTCGATGAGACGGCGCGCGGGAAAGAACCGAAGACGAAGCGGTTCGCCCTGCCGGCCGAATAGGCGGCAACGGGGGAGGGGGCGTTGCGGGAAAGGCCCTCTCCACAGGCAAATGCGCCGGATGTGGTAATGGTAATAGACCGTGAACCGCGACTCGGGATGGGTTGAGTCATGGCGCGCATCCTCAAAGATCCCGGTTTCGTCCACCTCCATGTCCACTCGTCCTTCTCGCTGCTCGAAGGGGCGCTGAAGGTCGGCGACATCGTCAAGGCGGCCGCCGCCGACCGGCAGCCGGCGCTGGCGCTCACCGACACCAACAACCTGTTCGGGGCGCTGGAATTTTCCGAGAAGGCCGCCGGAACGGGCATCCAGCCCATCGCCGGAATGCAACTCTCGGTGGTTTTCGAGGCGCCGGACCCGATGGCGCGGCTGTCGCAGATCACCACCTCCAACGTCGTCGTGCTGGCGCAGAGCGAGGCCGGCTACGGCAACCTCCTGCGTCTGGCGAGCCGTGCCTATTTCGACGGCCCCCTGGGCGATGCGCCCCGTCTCACCGTAGAGGCACTGGCGGAGAACGCGGAAGGCCTCATCGCTCTGACGGGTGGCACCACCGGCCCCCTCGATACGGCCCTGCGCGGCGGACGTGTCGAGCTCGCCGCCGCCCGTCTCGCCCAGCTGAAACAGGCTTTCGGCGAGGACCGGCTCTACGTGGAGATCCTGCGCCACGGGCTCGATGACGAGCGCATGGTGGAGCGCGAGCTGATCCGGCTCGCCGATTCCAACGGCCTCTCGATCGTGGCCACCAACGAACCGTTCTTCGCCAAGCCTGACGATTACGACGCCCACGACGCGTTGCTCGCCATCGCCGAGGGGCGCCTCGTCTCGGACGAGCGCCGCCGCAAGCTCACTCCGCGCCACGGCTTCAAGACCCGCGCCGAAATGGCCAAGCTCTTCCACGACCTGCCGGATGCCCTGTCCGCCACCGTGGAAATCGCCATGCGCTGCACCTATCGGGTGCGCACCCGCAAGCCGATCCTGCCGAATTTCGGCGTCGTTGCCGCTCTCGACGCGCTGCCCGTAGAGGCGGTCTCGCCGGATGTCGCCGAGGAGATCGCCCTCGACGAGCCGTCCGAACTGCGCCGCCAGGCCGAGGCCGGGCTGGAACTGCGCCTTGCCCAGCACGGCCCATGCGAGGGCATGACCGAACAGGTCTATCGCGATCGTCTCGCCTTCGAGCTCGACGTCATCGTGAAGATGAAGTTCCCCGGCTACTTCCTCATCGTGTCGGACTTCATCAAATGGGCCAAGGACCACGACATCCCGGTGGGGCCGGGCCGTGGTTCGGGTGCCGGCTCCCTCGTCGCCTACGCGCTCCTGATCACCGATCTCGATCCGCTGCGCTTCGGTCTGCTGTTCGAGCGCTTCCTCAACCCCGAGCGCGTCTCGATGCCGGATTTCGACATCGATTTCTGCGTCGATGGTCGTGAGCGCGTGATCCAGTACGTGCAGGAACGCTACGGCCACGAGCAGGTCGCGCAGATCATCACCTTCGGTACGCTGCAGGCGCGCGGTGTGCTGCGCGACGTCGGCCGCGTCCTCGAAATGCCCTACGGGCAGGTCGACAAGCTGACGAAGCTGGTGCCGCAGAACCCGGCCAACCCCGTCACCCTGGTCCAGGCCATCGAGGGCGAGCCCAAGCTTCAGGCCGCGATGGAGGAGGAGCCCGTCGTCGCGCGGCTGATGCAGATCGCCAAGAAGCTCGAGGGCCTGCACCGCCACGCCTCGACCCACGCGGCGGGCGTGGTCATCGGCGACCGGCCGCTGGAACAGCTCGTGCCGCTCTACCGCGACCCGAAGACCGGGATGCGGGTGACCCAGTTCAACATGAAATGGGTCGAGGCGGCGGGCCTCGTGAAGTTCGACTTCCTCGGCCTCAAGACCCTGACCATGCTGCGCTGCTGCACCGACCTCCTGGCGCAGCGCGGCATCATCGTCGATCTCGCCTCGCTGCCCCTCGACGACTCGGCGACCTATACGCCGATGAAGCGCGGCGAGACGGTGGGCGTGTTCCAGGTGGAATCCGCCGGCATGCGCAAGGCGCTGGTCGAGATGCAGGCCGACCGGTTCGAGGACATCATCGCCCTCGTGGCGCTCTACCGGCCCGGCCCCATGGCCAACATCCCGGTCTATTGCGAGCGCAAGCTCGGCCGCGATGCCGGCAACGAGGCGAGCTGGTACCCGCACGAGAAGCTGGAGCCGATCCTCAAGGAGACCTTCGGCATCATCGTCTACCAGGAGCAGGTGATGGAGGTGGCCAAGCTTCTGGCCGGCTACTCGCTCGGCGACGCCGACATGCTCCGCCGCGCCATGGGCAAGAAGATCAAGGCCGAGATGGACGCCCAGCGCGACCGTTTCGTGAAGGGCTCGGTGGAGCGCGGCCTCACCGAGGCCAAGGCCAACGAGATCTTCGACCTGCTGGCGAAATTCGCCGATTACGGCTTCAACAAATCGCACGCCGCCGCCTACGCGCTGCTGACCTACCAGACGGCCTATCTCAAGGCGAATTACCCGGTGGAGTTCCTGGCCGCCGCGATGCAGCTCGACATCGACGTCACCGACAAGCTCGCCGAGTTCCGCCAGGACGCCCAGCGCCTCGGCATCCCGGTGGACCCGCCCTCGATCAACACCTCGGGGGTCAATTTCGAGGTCCATGACGGGCGCATCGGCTACGCGCTCGCCGCCATCAAGGGCGTGGGCCGGGCCGCCGTCGAGGCCGTTGTGGAAGCACGCGGCGACACGCCGTTCAAGGACCTCGCCTGCCTGGCGCGCCGGCTCAACCCGCGCCTCATCAACAAGCGTACCCTGGAAAATCTCGTGGCGGCCGGCGCCATGGATTGCATCGAGGTCGACCGCGCGCGGGCCTGCGCCGCCGTCGAGCCGATGATGAAGCTGGCGCAAGGGGCGGCGGAGGCGGCCAATACGGGTATCGTCGACATGTTCGGCGGCATCGCTTCGGCCGACGTGACCCTGCGGGTGCCCACCTACGAGCCCTGGCCCATGGCCGAGAAGCTGAAGAAGGAATACGAGGCCATCGGCTTCTTCCTCTCGGGCCATCCGCTCGACGAATATGCCGGCCTGCTGGAGAAGCTGCGCGTCCAGAGCTGGGCCGAGTTCTGCCGCTCGGTCCGCGCCGGCACGTCGAGCGTCGGCAAGGTCGCCGCTTCCGTCCTCGACCGGTCGGAGCGCCGCACCAAATCCGGCAACAAGCTCGGCATCGTCACGCTCTCGGACCAGACCGGGCATTTCGAGGCGATCATCTTCCAGGAAGGCCTCGGCCAGTACCGCGAGATCCTGGAGCCCGGCCGCCCGCTTGTGCTCCAGATCCAGGCCAATCTCGAAGGCGAGGATGTGCGCGCGCGCATCGTCACCGCCGAGCCTCTCGACGAGGCGGTGGCACGCCACCAGAAGGGCATGCGCGTCTATCTCCGCGACGAGCGCCCCATCGTCAGCGTGCAGCAGCGCCTGCAGGTGCGCGGCGAGGGCGAGGTCTCGCTGATCCTCCTCCTCGACGGCGGCGACCGGGAGGTCGAGGTCAAGCTCCCCGGCCGCTACCAGGCGACGCCGCAGATCGCGGGTGCCCTCCGCGCTGTGCCCGGTGTGGTGCAGGTCGAAGTGAACTGACGGGGTCAGCCTCCCGAGGGGAGGGGCCCGTCGAACGTCTCGCGCGCCGTCTCCACCGCCGCGAGGTTCTGCTCGGCCCAGATCCACACGCCGCAGAAGGCGGCGCCGAGGCTCTGGCCGAGTTCCGTCAGCCGGTACTCCACCTTGGGCGGCACCACCGGATGCACGGTGCGGATCACCAATCCGTCCCGCTCCATGTGGCGGAGAGTCTGAGTCAGCATCTTCTGGCTGATCGTGCCGATCGAGCGGCTGAGTTCGGTGAAACGAAGCTCGCCCCTCTCTTCCAGGATTTCGAGGACCAGCATCGTCCATTTATCGGCGACGCGGCCGATCAGGTCGTGGACCAGCGCCTCGACGCGCGGATCCGCGTCGGCGGGTGGGGGCGGGGCCGCCATGTCACGCTCTCCTTTTGGTAAGTACAAATCTTTTTGGTGCCTTCTACCCATCGGAGAGTAGGCGCGGCATCTGTTTGGGACAACCAGGAGGGATGTCCCATGAAGACGAGCGGCAACACCATTCTCATCACCGGCGGCGCATCGGGGATCGGCCGCGAACTGGCGGAGCGTTTCCAGGCCCAGGGCAACACGGTGATCATCGCCGGCCGCCGCCGTGATCGGCTCGATGCGGTCACGGAGGCCAATCCCGGCATGGTCGGCTATGTGCTCGATGTCGAGGACAAGGCCGGGATAGACGCTTTCGCCGCGACGGTGATCGCCGCCCATCCCGACCTGAACGTCCTGATCAACAATGCCGGGATCATGCTGTTCGAGGATCTCACCCGGTCCCGCGATCTGGCGGATGCCGAGGCGATGGTGACCACCAACCTGCTGGGGCCGATCCGCCTCACCAACGCGCTGATCGACCATCTGGCGACCCGGCCGGACGCGGCGGTCGTCAACGTCTCGTCGGGCCTCGCCTTCGTGCCACTCGTCTCGACCCCGACCTATTCGGCGACGAAGGCGGCGATCCATTCCTACACGGTCAGCCTGCGGGACGCCCTAAAGGGCAGGGTCGAGGTCATCGAGCTCGTGCCGCCCGCCGTGCAGACGGAACTCACGCCCGGCCAGTCGACGCGGGAGGGATATATGCCCCTCGGGGAATTCATGGACGAAGTAATGATGCTCTTCGCGACGCAGCCGACCCCGCCGGAAATCCTGGTGGAACGCGTGGGATTCCTGCGCTTCGCGGAAAGCGAGAAGCGGTTCGAGCAGACCCTGGCTACCCTGAACGACGTCGCCAACACGGCGCGCGCGGAGCAGCACTGACGCTCCGCAGCGGCCATGCGAGCCGGCTTGCCGATCGGAAAGACGCGGCGGGAAACATCCGCCGCGTAACCGCGTCTTAATAATACCTTCAGCATGGTCGAGATCAGGCTGGACCCGGTGCTTGCCCAACAAGACCCGGCATGACGCAAGCTGGCGTTGCGGTTCGGTGGCACGCTTCGATGACGAGAACTCTCTTGCGCCTGTCGGTTTTCGTCATCCTCGCGATCCTGGTCTTCGTGACGCTGTCGCCGATCGGGCTCCGGCCGGTCGTCACCTCGGCGAATGTCGAGCGGATGAGCGCATACGCCCTGTTCGGCTTCCTCTTGATCCTGGCCTATCCCAAGCGCTGGTATCTCGGGCTCATGACCGGAATGGCGGTGGCCGGCCTCCTCGAATTCGGCCAGGAATTGTCGTCGACCCGCCATGCGCGGTTGAGCGATTTCCTCGTGAAGGCAGTCGCAGCCGCGTTCGGCAGCGTCGTCGCTTACCTCGTCCTGGCCGCCTATGCCCGGTTCGAGCGGCCCTCGGCCTCCCGCTGACACAGGTGCCTGACGTGGATGTCTGCAACGATCCCGGTTTCCATACGCTCCTGACCGGGAGTTTCCGCCGTGCCGTCGGCCGGTCGCTGGTGCCCGAGTCTGGGGGCGACGCGGCCTGGCTCCATGCCGAGGCCCCCTTCGCGGTCCTGGCCCATGATGGAGCAGAGGACCCGCGTTTCATCTATGCGAACCTGACCGCTCTGCGCATCTTCGGCTACGAGAAGGACGAGCTCATCGGGTTACCCTCTCGCTTCTCGGCCGAGGCCCCGGAACGCGCCGAGCGTCAGCGCCTGCTCGACGCCGTCACCCGTGACGGGTTCGTCGCCAATTATGCCGGCATCCGCATCCGCAAGGACGGAACCCGCTTCCCGATCCGCGACGCCATCGTCTGGCAACTCGTGGATGAGACCGGTCTGCTGCACGGACAGGCCGCGACCTTTTCTGTCTGAGAGGGTTCCCTTGGTTCGACAGGTATCGACGAGCGGAGACCGTGACGTTTTTCTTCACTTCCACGACCTCGTCCTGAGGCACTGCGATAGCCGCCTCGAAGGAGGGC
Source organism: Methylobacterium sp. CM6247 (assembly GCF_054817925.1). Taxonomy (NCBI): domain Bacteria; kingdom Pseudomonadati; phylum Pseudomonadota; class Alphaproteobacteria; order Hyphomicrobiales; family Methylobacteriaceae; genus Methylobacterium; species Methylobacterium sp. CM6247. The sequence continues at coordinate 444,134 of NZ_JBTXKX010000003.1, read as the reverse complement.
TCCAGAACCCGCTACGCGAGCCGGGGGCTCCTTCGAGGCCTTCGCTGCGCTTCGGCACTTCAGGATGAGGTGGCGGGCGGGACCGTGATCGCATCGCTATCCTCGCCGAGGGTCATGAGGGCGGCATTGCCGCCTGCCGCCGCGGTGTTGATGCTGACGCTGCGCTCCCGGAGAAGCCATTCCAACGAGTAATCGTCGGCTCCTTTCTCCAGTTCGTCCGGCGACACGGCGAGGACTGGGATGATGGCGCCCGGCAGCGCGGCGGCTCTCCGCGTTGCCGCGAGGGTCGCATCCGCCCCGCCCTCGACCAGGATCGCCGCGCAGCCCATCGCCTCCGCCTTGGCCGAGATGTCGAACTGGCGCCGCAGGGCGCCGGGCAGCATATCGAGCGCAGGTCGCAAGGCGGCAGGCATCTGAAGCCGGATCGCGTTGCCGGTGGCGAGGCAGGCCGCGATCTGTGCGAACAGCCCGGTTCCGCTGGCCGGCAGGCACAGCACCGTGCCGCGCGGATGCAGGCTGTAGCGGTTGCTCTCGCCCACTGGGCTGGGCAGGGCGATGTCGAGCCCGAGGAGGCTCCGTTCGGCATAGGCGTCGCAGCGCGCCGCTTCCCTCTCCCTGCCCGCCGCCGACAGGGCGTCGCGCAGGGACGCCAGCGCCTCGGGCATGGCGGCGGGCCGCCGGACGAGGCCGGTCTTCGCTGGCGCCGAAGCCAGGAGGCGGTGGAGATAGAGCGGTCCGCCGGCCTTCGGTCCCGTCCCCGACAGGCCTTCGCCGCCGAAGGGCTGAAGGCCGACGACGGCCCCGATGAGGTTGCGGTTGACGTAGATGTTGCCCGCATGGACCCGGTCCACGAGGCGCGAGACGGTAGCGTCGATCCGGCTATGGACGCCGAAGGTCAGGCCGTAGCCGGTCCCGGCGATGGCATCGACGATCCGGCCGAGATCGTCGCGCCTGATACGCAGGACGTGGAGGATGGGGCCGAAGACCTCGCCGGACAGGTCGTCGAGACTGTCGATGGCGATCAGGGTCGGGGAAACGAAATGGCCGGTCGCGCGGGAGGGCGGCAGCGCGACCCGATGCACGGCGTGGCCGCGCTCCCGCATCCGCGCCACATGTTCTTCGATCACCTCCCGCGCAGCCTCGCTGATGACCGGCCCGATATCGGTGGCGAGCCGGTCAGGATTGCCGATCGTCAGTTCGGCCATGGCGCCTTCGAGCATGGCGAGGATGCGGTCGGCCACCTCCTCCTGAAGGCAGAGCACGCGAAGCGCCGAGCAGCGCTGGCCGGCGGAATTGAAGGCCGACATCACCACATCGGCGACGACCTGCTCCGGCAGGGCGGAGGAATCGACGACCATGGCGTTCTGGCCACCCGTCTCGGCCACGAACGGAATCGGCCGTCCATCCGGTCCGAGCCGCCTGGCGAGTTCGGCCTGGATCGCCTTGGCGACATCGGTCGAGCCGGTGAAGAGCACGCCGTGGACCCGAGGATCGGCCACGAGGCGCGCGCCGATCGCACCGTCTCCCGGCAAGAGACCGAGCACGCCGTCCGGAATTCCCGCCTCGATCAGGATCTCCACGGCGAGCCCGGCCACCAAGGGCGTTTCCTCGGCTGGCTTGGCGAGGACGGCATTGCCGGCGGCGAGCGCCGCCGCGACCTGACCGATGAAGATGGCGAGGGGGAAGTTCCACGGGCTGATACAGGCGACGACGCCAAGGGGCGGATGAGTCGCGGGATCGAATCCCGCTGCCTGCGCTGCGTAATAGCGCAGGAAATCCACCGCCTCGCGGATCTCGCCGACGGCATCGGCGAGGGTCTTGCCGGCTTCCCGGATCAGCAACCCGAGGAACGCGTCACGCCGCGCCTCGATCCGGTCCGCCGCCGCGTTCAGGATACCGGCCCGCCGCGATGGCGCCGTCGTCTCCCAGGCGCTGAAGGCTGATGTCGCACGTGCGATGGCGGCGTCGACGATCTCCGCCTCCGCCTCGATCACATGGCCGACGATGTCGTTCCGGTCGGCGGGGTTGAGTACGGCGCGTTTCGTGCCGTCATACCCATCCGTCGGAACGGGCCGACACAGGCGGGGTGTCCCCGCACCCGCCCGCAGGCTCGCACCGAGGGACGCGAGCACGTCCTCGTCGGACAGGTCGAGGCCGCGCGCATTCACGCGGCTCGGGCCGAAGAGATCGCGCGGCAGGGCGATCCCCGGATGGCCCGATCCCGGCGGTACGACCCGGCGGGCCAGCTCCAGCGGGTTGGCGACGAGTTTGCCCACCGTCACGGCGGGATCGGCGATCCGGTTGACGAAGGAGGAGTTTGCTCCGTTCTCCAGCAGGCGCCGGACGAGATAGGCGAGCAACGTGTCGTGCGAGCCCACCGGCGCATAGATCCGGCATGGCCGGTCGAGGATCGCGCCGCCGACCACCTCCTCGTAGAGCGCTTCGCCCATGCCGTGCAGGCACTGGAACTCGTAGTCGCCGGGCTGAAAATCTTCCCCCGCCATGGCGACGATGTCGGCGAGCGTGCGGGCATTGTGGGTCGCGAATTGCGGGAATACCGCGTCTCCGGCCGCCAGAAGCCGCCGCGCGCAGGCGAGGTACGACACGTCGGTATGGAGCTTCCGGGTGAAGACCGGGAAACCGTCGAGCCCATCGACCTGGGCGCGCTTGATCTCCGAATCCCAGTATGCGCCCTTGACGAGGCGGACCATGAGGCGGTGTCCGCTCCGCCGTGCGAGATCGATGACGACGTCCAGCACGGGGAGCGCGCGCTTCTGATAGGCCTGTACGACGAAGCCGAGCCCGTCCCAGCCGGCAAGACGCTCGTCCATCGCCAGGGCTTCGAGGAGATCGAGGGAGAGGTCGAGCCGGTCGGCCTCCTCGGCATCGATGTTGAACCCGACATCGTGGCGGCTGGCCGCGAGGGCGAGGTCCGTCAGCCTCGGCAGCAACTCGTCCATCACCCGCTTGCGCTGGGCACGGGCATAGCGCGGGTGCAGCGCTGAGAGCTTGACCGAGATGCCCGGCCCATCGAGAGGACCGCGCCCGGCCGAGGCCATACCGATCGCCGCGATGGCGCCGGCATAATCCGCCCTATAGCGGGCGGCATCCACTGCATTCACCGCCGCCTCGCCGAGCATGTCATAGGAATAGCGGAAGCCTTTCTCCTCCTTCTGCCGGCTATTGCGGAGCGCTTCGGCGATGCTGCGGCCGGTGACGAACTGGCCGCCGAGCATCCGCATCGCCAGATCGACACCCATGCGGATGGCCGGCTGGCCCGCCCGACGCAGGACGCCCGTCAGCGCCGCCGTCAGGCCGGCCTCGTCCTCGACGCCGACCACCCGCCCCGTCAGCGCGAGGCTCCACGCGGCTGCACCGGCGAACAGCGAGGTGGGATGGCCGAGATGCGACCGCCAATCGCCATGTCCGATCTTGTCGCGGATGAGGGCGTCGCGGCTCGCCGTATCCGGAATGCGCAGAAGTGCTTCGGCGAGGCACATCAGGGCGACGCCTTCGGCGCTCGACAGGCTGAACTCGCGCATCAGCTGCTCGACGGGCCCGCGGGCGCCTTTCTCGCGCAAGGCCGCGACGAGGCGCCCGGCCAGATGCGTCGCCGCGGCATCCTCCGACGGACTTTGATGCACTTCCGCCATCAAGGAGGCGACGCATTGGGATTCGGAACGGCGATGGGCGGCGCGGACCCTGGCCCGGAGCGCTCCGAGCGGCGCGGCGGGACCCTCGAATTCAGAGAAAGCCAGCCTACGATCGGGCGGCAGCGGCGTCGGAGGTGGGCATTTGCTCATGGTATGAGGCTCATGGGTCGAAGCCTTCCCGCTGCTGCCCCCGGGCGATCACCGATATCCGGCATCTCCTCGATGGAAGATGCACCGGAATTCGCCCGTGCACACCTGTGCGGAGCGACCTTGCCGATGCAGACCAACGAGGCCGCGCCTGCGTAGTTTCCGGGCGGGTCGCCGGCCCTCTCTTCCACCTCGAAATCAGCGATGCGGGAAGGAGGGACCCGTTACCGCGTGGCGACGCGCAGCTCCGCTTGCTGTCGATACGCGGCCTCCAGGCGCTCGGCCACGAGATGCTGCAAGCGCCAGAGATGGTCGTCGAGAATGCCGGCATCCGCGCAGGCCTGTGCCGTGCGGAACAGATATTCCGCACTCGGGCCGAGATGCCCTGCGCCGGTGGCGATCCGGTCGGCGATCTCCTCCTCCGCGAGGCGCCCGGTATAGCGGTCGCTGGCGCGATTGACGACGAAGGTCAGGGCGCTGACCGGCCCGGTCGGGGTTTCGACGACGACCCAGCGTCCCGCATAGCCTCCGCCGCGCATCTCCCGGCGCCAGACCGGCATCAGGGTCTCGACCGGATCCGATCCCCTCAGGCGAAACACGATTCCGCAGCAGATGCCGCCCCGGTCGAGGGCAAGGACGAGGCCCGGCCGTTCGCGGCTCCCGCGAAACCGCCGCTGCAGCAGGCAAAAGCGCCGGTGATAGCCTCTCACCGTGCCGACGCGCCGCTCGGCCACGGCGAATTCCGGCTGCCAGATCAGCGAACCGTAGCCGAACACCCAGAGCCCTCCATTCTCCGTCGGCCGGTGCCGGAGCATCCTGTCGAGGCCGGGCGCGAGGTCGAGATCGCTGATGAGATGCAGGGCGCTCGCATCGTCGGCGACCGGAGTCGGATGGGCACGGGCGATGAGGTCGAGGGTCAGCGAAAGGGGGCGATGCCGCATGGTTGGTATCGGAGCATCACCGGTCTGTCCGGGCAACCCGTCCGGCGCGGGATGGTCGTCAACCGCTCACATTCCCGATTGCCTCCAATTCCTTGAACGGCTCCGTCCGGTGGCCCTCGCAGACCTCCTCGACATCCTCGAGGATGCTGAGCTTGCCGGCCTCCTCCCGAATGACGACCTTGGCTTTTTCGCCCTTGAGGAAGCGGCGGCCCATCATCCTGGCGGACACACAGTAGAGCGTGCGTCCGTCGTCCTGGAACGGTCCCGCGATGCGGCTGTGCTCGAAACGGACCGGGATCACCGAGATCGAACCGAAGCCGCTCTGGCGAAGTGCCAGGGCGGCCACCCGCTCGCGCATGGTGAAGCTGGCAACGGCAGCGGGAGCCGGTTCACGCCGCCCGCATCCAGCGAGCGTGAGGGCGAGGAATGCCATCGCCGCGACAGTGACCATGGATCGCGGCAGCAACGGGCCGTTACGGGCGATGCCATGTCGGGAGAGTACCATGGGAGGGGAGCACCTAACGGCGGAACCCGAAGCGTAGCGTTTGACACGCTGCGCGGGAATATATGGATCACCACAATCCAGCGCGTTTCTCGATGCCGTCGGCCCGTTTCCAACGCATTCGCCACGCCTTAATGAGAGGGCCATGCAATGGACCGATGACGGCGTGGTGCTGGGGCTGCGCAAGCAGGGCGAGACGGGAATCGTCCTCGAAGTCATGACCGCGTGCCACGGCCGCCATCTCGGCCTCGTCCATGGGGGGCGTTCGCGGCGGATGCAGCCGGTGCTCCAGACCGGCAACCACGTTCGCCTCACCTGGCGCGCGCGTCTCGACGAGAGCCTCGGCGCCTTCGCGGTGGAGCCCCTCGAATCTTCGGCGGCGCGGCTCATGGGCTCGGGGCTCGCCCTCTACGGAGTGACCCATATGGCGGCGCTTCTCCGTCTGCTGCCCGAGCGCGATTCCCATTCCGCTCTCTACGAGGCGGCCCGCGTGCTCATCGCCCATCTCGACGACCGGGTGATCGCCCCCCTCCTGATGGTACGGTTCGAGCTCGCGATCCTGGCCGAGCTCGGCTTCGGCCTCGATCTCACCGCCTGCGCGGCCACGGGCGGCAACGATGCGCTGGTCTACGTCTCGCCGAGGACCGGGCGGGCTGTCAGCGCCTCGGCCGGGGAGCCCTTCCGGGACAGGCTGCTGGCTCTGCCGGGCTTCCTTCTCGAGCGGGAGAAGGGCCGGGGCGGCTCCATCTCGCCGGACGAGAGAGATGTAGCCAATGGATTTACCTTGACGGGGTATTTCCTCGACCAGCACATCTGGGGACCCCGCGCCATCGCCCCTCCGGCAGAGCGGGCGCGATTCGTTGCGTTGGGGACGCAGAGCGATTAAGTTCCGTTCTCGTTATGTTCTGATATGGGCCATGTCCGGCCCGGGAGTTCGTCATGGGCCAGCCCTTCGATCCACCGTCGGGATCCGACGGTATCGAGAGCGTCGAACTGAAGTCGGCGCTCGAAGAGCGTTACTTCGCCTATGCGCTCTCCACCATCATGAACCGCGCGTTGCCCGATGCCCGCGACGGCCTCAAGCCGGTGCATCGGCGCATCCTCTACGGCATGCGGCTGCTCCGGCTCGACCCGAACACCGCCTTCAAGAAATGCGCGAAGATCGTCGGCGACGTGATGGGCGATTTCCATCCCCACGGCGACCAGGCGATCTACGATGCGCTGGTGCGCCTCTCACAGGATTTCGCGCAGCGCTATCCGCTGGTGGATGGCCAGGGCAATTTCGGCAATATCGACGGAGATGGCCCCGCCGCCTATCGCTACACCGAGGCGCGGCTGACGGAGGTGGCGCGCCTGCTCCTCGACGGGATCGACGAGGACACGGTCGATTTCCGGCCGTCCTACAATGGCGAGAAGGACGAGCCCATCGTCCTGCCGGCGGCCTTCCCGAACCTGCTCGCCAACGGCTCCCAGGGCATCGCGGTGGGCATGGCCACCTCGATCCCGCCGCACAACGCGGCCGAACTCTGCGACGCGGCGCTCTATCTCATCGGCCATCGCGAGGCGACGTCGGCCCAGCTCCTCACCTTCGTGAAAGGGCCCGATTTTCCCACCGGCGGTATTCTGATCGACAGTGCCGAGTCGATCGCCGAGGCCTACCGTACCGGGCGCGGCGGTTTTCGCGTGCGGGCTCGCTGGGCGAAGGAGGATACGGGGCGCGGCACCTGGAACATCGTCGTCACCGAGATTCCGTACGGCATTCCCAAGGCCCGGCTCATCGAGAAGCTGGCCGAGCTGCTGCAGGAGAAGAAGCTGCCGCTGCTGGCCGACGTGCGCGATGAATCGGCGGAGGACGTCCGTGTCGTGCTGGAGCCGCGCTCGCGCAGCGTCGACCCGGTGATCCTCATGGAATCCGTGTTCCGGCTCACCGAGCTCGAAGCCCGCATCCCCCTCAACATGAACGTCCTGGTGGGCGGTCTCGTCCCGCGCGTGATCGGGCTCGCCGAGGCCCTGCGCGAATGGCTCGACCATCGCCGCGTCGTCCTCCAACGCCGCTCGCGCCACCGCCTCGGGCAGATCGAACGCCGCCTCGAAATTCTCGGCGGCCTTCTCATCGTCTATCTCGATCTCGACGAGGTGATCCGCATCATCCGTGAGGAGGACGAGCCGAAACCGTCCCTGATGAAGCGGTTCGAACTCACCGAACTCCAGGCCAACGCCATCCTCGACACGCGCCTGCGCTCGTTGCGCAAGCTGGAGGAGATGGAGCTCAAGCGCGAACTCGATACGCTGACCAAGGAGAAGGACGGGATCGAGGAACTGCTCGGCTCCGAAAAGATGCAATGGTCGGACATCACCAAGCAGATCCGGGCGGTGAAGAAGACCTTCGGGCCCGAGACCAAGATCGGAGCTCGTCGCACCACCCTTGAGAACCCGCCCGACACCGCCGGGATCGATTTCACCTCCGCCATGGTGGAGCGCGAGCCGATCACCGTCATCGTCTCGGCCAAGGGCTGGATCCGCGCCCTCAAGGGGCATGTGGCCGATCTGTCGGGCGTCGCCTTCAAGGGCGATGACGCCCTCAAGATCTCGTTCCTCAGCGAGACTACGGCGAAGATCCTGGTCCTGGCCTCCAACGGCAAGGTGTTCACCCTGGAAGCGGCGAAGCTTCCGGGCGGACGCGGCTTCGGTGACCCGATCCGCTTGATGGTGGATTTTGACGACGGCGCCGAGATCGTCGCCGCCTTGCCGTATCAGCCAAGCGGCAAGCTCCTGATCGCGGGCTCGGATGGGCGCGGTTTCCTCGCCCCCGCCGACGCGCTGGTGGCCAATACCCGCAAGGGCAAGGGCATCATGGGGCTCGACGAGCCGGCCCAGGCCATGCTGCTCGTGCCTGCCAGCAGTGGCGATCATGTCGCCGTCTGCAGCGCCGACCGGCTATTGCTGGTCTTCCCGTTGTCGGAATTGCCGGAACTGTCGCGCGGCAAGGGGGTGCGCCTGCAGCGTTGCCGCCAGAGCACGCTCACCGACGCCCATGTCTTCACCCTGGCCGAGGGCCTGCCCTGGCGCGACAGTGCCGGTCAGGAGCGACTCGCCAACGCGGCACTGCTGGAGAAGTGGATGGGCCACCGGGCCGAGGCCGGCACTCTGATGACCCGCAGCTTCCCGAAATTCGAGCGGTTCGGGAGGTAGGTGTCCGGGAGGGGCGAGATTCTGTGGGGTCTCGGGTGTTCCGGGACCGCTCAGCGTATCCCCGGGACCAAGACCGCAGGAGCGATCTCGCAAAACGAGACGGCACCTTCGGGGAGATAGCTTTGCCTACGGGTGGCCCGGCATATTCGAAGCAGGGGCCGCCTTTTTCGTAAGGCTCAGCGGCGGCGGAACTGGCCGCGGATCGGCGGGCGCGGACCGGAGGAACGCTCGTCCTTGTGACGGAACACGAGGCGGCCCTTCTCGAGATCGTAGGGCGACATCTCGACGGTGACACGGTCGCCCGCCAGAGTCTTGATGCGGTTCTTCTTCATCTTGCCGGCCGTGTAGGCCACGATCTCGTGGCCCTGGTCGAGCTGCACGCGGTAGCGTGCGTCCGGCAGGATCTCGATCACGAGACCGTCGAACTGCATCAACTCTTCTTTCGCCATCCACACTCTCCAGCCGGAACGCCAGAACGGGGCATTCCGGGACACCAAAAACATAGCCGTTCGGCAAAACGCTGCGGGCGGCGGGTCCGATCCCATCGGATGCGCAACACCGGCGAGCGTCGGCGAGACATAATGTTCGCGCGTTCCGTAAGCAAGCTTTTACCGCCGTGAACGGTATCCCGTCGACAGAAAAGCACATCCTGTCCTGAGACCGGGAAATCTTCGTTGGTGCTTCAACTGCCCGGTCATCCTCTCGGCTCGTCCCAATCCGAGGCGACAGCTGCCTCATCGGGTTGGCGGCAAGGCGCCACTTTTCGCCCGGATCAGGGCGTCACGACATTGCCGGCGTAGTCGATACGGCCGTCGGGGGTCTTCCTCCAGACCTGCAGCTGGTAGCCGGGCGCTTTGGTCTGGCCTTTGTCGTCGAATGCGACTTCGCCAAGGGCGGTCTTCAGCGGCGCACCGCCATGGAGGAACGCCGCGACTTTGCGGCCCTCATTCGATTTGGCTTGCTCGACGGCCTGTCTGAGGAGCTCGACGGCGGCATAGCCCTGCGCCGCGACCATGTCGGCCTCCGGACTCCTCGGCTTGGCCGCCGCTCCCTTGGGCTCCGGCAGCTTTCGCGGTTCGGGGGCAAGGGTCATCACGGTCCCCTCGGCGCCGGGACCGGCCCCGGCGGCGAACTCCTTGTCGAGCAGTCCATCGCTGCCGACGAGGGGAATGGCCAGACCCGCTTCCCGCAGGGAACGGATCAGCAGCCCCGCTTCCGGCGCAAGGCCACCGAAATAAACGACCTCGATCCGGGCGCGCTTCAGGCGGGCGACGAGGGCGGAGAGATCCTTGTCGCCGCGGCCGAGGCTTTCGAAAGCGCTCTCCGCCTGTCCATTCGTTTTGAGACTGCGAGCGACGTCGTCGACGAGACCCCGACCGAACGTGCTCCTGTCATGGACGAGGCCGATACGCCGCCCTCTGAAACGCTCGAGGAGATAGCCCGCCGCGATCGGCCCCTGCTCTGCATCGCTGCCGCCGAGGCGAAAGACGTTCCAGGCTCCACGCGTGGTCAAGGCGGGCCAGGCGATGCCGACCGTCACGGCGACGATCCCCGCTTCCTCGTAGACCGGCAGCGCCGATGCGGCCACGGCGGCATTCAGCGGCCCGATAACGAGGGGCACGCGATCGGCGGCGAATTTCCGCGCGACGGCCAGCCCCTGCTTGCCGTCGCCGGCATCGTCGGCAACGACGAGAGCAAGCTTCCGGCCCGAGGCTCCCGTCGCGCGGTTGAGATCCGCCACCGCTTGTTCGGCCCCTGCCCGGAGGCCCTGCCCGAAGGCGGCGTCAGGCCCGGTCAGGGGAAGCGAGAGCCCGATCCGGATCGGCGCCTGCGCGGCGTTCTGCGCCACGGCGCCGGACGGTGAGAGGGCAAGCACAGCGAGTGCGGCCGAGGGGAGAAAGGGTCTCATGGAACGGGGCCCGGAGGATTGGCGAGTAGAGGGCCCGATCTTCATAGCGCGCGCCAGCGGATTTGGCGCGGCCTGAAGCGCGCGTGCGCCCCGGCGACGAGACGCCTCCTCCGTGCTCGTCCGCACGTTTCGGAGATGGGACGTCCGGCAGGCATGGCATGGGCTTCGCCTCCGCATTGTGCCATCCGCGCCGGAGCTTATCTCCCCGAGGCGGCGTTGCGTGAGTGCCGTCATGCTCGAAGACGCGCAGCGCGCGGAGTGTCCCATGCTCTCCACCGAAACCGATATCCTCAACGCGGCCGAGTCGTGGCGCCGTAGCGGGCGCGGCGTGGCGCTTGCCACCGTCGTCGAGACCTGGGGCTCCGCGCCTCGCCCGGTCGGCAGCCACCTCGTCGTCGACGAGGGCGGAAACTTCCTCGGCTCGGTCTCTGGCGGCTGCGTCGAGGGGGCCGTCATCACCGAGGCACTGGATGCCATCTCCGATGGACGGCCGCGGGTGATCGAGTTCGGCGTTGCCGACGAGACCGCCTGGCGGGTGGGATTGTCCTGCGGCGGGCGCATCCGCGTCTTCGTCGAACGCATCGACTGAAGCGGCGCCATGCAACTCGATTCTCTCCGTGCCCTCAATGCCGAGCGCGCCGCGCGCCGCGCCGCGCTGCTCGTCACCGACCTCGATGACGGCAGCCAGCGTGTGGTCCGCGAGGCCGAGATCCCGGCCGATCCCCTCGCCGACATCCTGGCGCGGCGCCTCGCCTCGGGAAAGAGCGGCCTCGTCGAGGTGGAGGGGCGGCAGCTCTTCCTCACCGTCCAGGCTCCCAAGGTCCGGCTCGTCCTCATCGGGGCAGTGCATATCAGTCAGGCTTTGTGCCCGATGGCGGCGGCGATCGACCTTTCGGTAAGCGTCATCGACCCGCGAACGGCCTTCGCCACGCCCGAGCGTTTTCCTGAGGTTTCCCTCGTGCCGCTCTGGCCGGACGAAGCCCTCGCAGGCCCCGTGCCGCCCCTCGACCGCTATTGTGCCGTCGCCGCCCTGACCCACGATCCGAAGATCGACGATCCCGCGCTGATCGCGGCCCTGAAGGCCGAGTGCTTCTATGTGGGCGCCCTCGGCTCGCGAAAGACCCATGCCGCGCGGGTCGAACGCTTGTCGCAGGCGGGGTTCTCGTCGGAACAGATCGGGCGGATCGAGGCGCCGATCGGCCTCGATATCGGTGCCGTGAGCCCGGCCGAGATCGCCGTCTCCATCCTGGCGCAGGTCGTCTCCACCCTGCGCGGCGCCGATCCGCGCGCTACCAAACCCGGAGTTCCCGCGTGAAGTTCGGTTCGGTCGCGATCTCGCAAGCCGCGGGGCTCATCGCGGCCCATACTCTGCGGGCCGACGATGTGATCGTCCGCAAGGGGCGGCCGATCGGGAGTGAGGATGCGCGCCGTCTCGGTGAGGCCGGCCTCGACAGTGTGGTGGCGGTGACCCTGGAGGCGGGCGATGTCGGCGAGGACGAGGCCGCCGCCCGCCTCGCCGGCCGGGTCGCGGGGGCTGGCCTTTCGGCAAGTCCCGCTTTCACGGGACGCTGCAATCTCCACGCGGAGGTGCCGGGCCTTCTGATGATCGACCGCGCCGTCATCGACGCCGTGAACGGGGTGGACGAGGCGATCACGCTAGCGACCCTGTTGCCTTTCCGGCCTGTCATCCCCGGCGAGATGGTGGCGACCGTCAAGATCATCCCCTACGCCGTCTCGGCTTCCGCCCTTGAGCGCGCGTGTGGGATCGCGACGCCCGAGGCACTGACGGTCATCCCCTATCGCCGCCGCCGGGTCGGCGTCGTCTCGACCCTGTTGCCGGGGCTGAAGGAGACCACCATCGCCAAGACCCTGCGCAACCTCGAGCGCCGGCTGGCGCCGACCGGGGCCGGGATCGTCTCGGATATCCGGGTGTCGCACGAGGCCGGTGCCATGGCCGCCGCCCTTCGCCAGACCATCGCCCCCGACGAGGCCGATCTCGTCGTTGTGTTCGGCGCTTCGGCCATCGCCGACCGGCGCGACGTCATCCCCGCCGGTATCGAGGCGGCGGGCGGTGAGGTGGAGCATTTCGGCATGCCCGTCGATCCCGGCAACCTGCTTCTGGTCGGCCGTATCGGCGACGTCCCGGTCATCGGTGCGCCGGGATGCGCGCGCTCGCCCGCAGAGAACGGGTTCGACTGGATTCTCCACCGCCTTCTCGCCGGCCTCGTCGTCAGCCGGGCCGATATCGTCGGGCTCGGTGTCGGAGGCCTGCTCATGGAGATCGTGTCCCGTCCGCAGCCTAGATCAGGCGAGGAAAGCGCGCTGGACGAGGGTATGGCGGACGATGCCTGATCGGATCGGCATCGTCCTCCTCGCCGCCGGGCGGGGGACGCGTTTCGGCCAAGCGTCGAAGATGCTCGGCACCCTCGACGGCAAGCCACTCGTGCGCCACGCGGCCGAGTCAGCGGTCGCGGCGAAACTCGGGCCCGTGGCGGTCGTAATTGGCGCGCATGGCGCAGCAATCCGGCAGGCACTCGCCGGCCTCGACCTGCGGTTCATCGACAACCCGGCCTATGCGGACGGGCTGTCGACCTCCCTGCGGTGCGGGCTCGACGCCCTGCCGGAGCCCGCCGGACTCATCGTGATGCTGGGGGACATGCCGCGTGTCCGGCCGTCCCACCTCGCCACCCTGGCCGCCGCCTTCCTGGCTGCCGATCCGGTGCCCGCCGCCATCGTCCCGGTCCATCTCGGCGTGCGCGGAAACCCGGTTCTCCTGAATCGCGCGCTCCTCGCGCCCGACCTCGCCTCGCTCACCGGTGACCAGGGTGCCGGCCGTCTCCTCGCGGCGCGGACGGACATCGCCGAATGGGAGATGGATGCCGCCGTCACCTTCGACATCGACACGCAGGCCGCCCTGATCGCTGCCGCCGGTGCTTGATCAGGAGGCCTTGCCCGACCGCTTCGCCTCGTTCCGGCACCGGTCGGAACAGTAGCGGACCTCGTCCCAGACACGTTCCCATTTCTTGCGCCAAGCGAAGGGCTTGCCGCAGGCGGCGCAGACCTTGGTGGGCAAATCCGCCTTCTTGCGCATGCGTGGCATAGGATTTTTGTCCTATCGCCCGAGCTGCCCGACATCCGCGACGGCGACCGGGCTCCAGCGGGTGATCTGGATGAAGCCGTCGCGCGCGGCGATCACCACGTGGCGGCGGTAGCGGTGGACGATCGTTCCCGGCGCATGGCGGTGCGGCTCGCGCCAGCCCTCCGCCGCCGCCACGAAGATGGAGTTGTCGCCCAGCCGCGCAATGGTCTCGATGGTGCCGAAGGCCCGCATCCGCCGCAGGATCGCCTCGACGTCGGTACGGAAATCGAGGGTCCTGTCCGCATCGGTGGCACGGGCCCAGTAGGAGCCTTCGCCCTGGGGCTGGGCCGCCTGCCAGCGCGCCGGCAGGTCACGCGCGATCGGTCCCGAGGCGAGCCGCCGGGCGGCGATCTGGCATCGGGCCAACAGGGTCTCATGGGTCTCCTGCGGCGCCATCGCGAAGGTCTCCTGCGCGAGGATGTCGCCTGTATCGAACCCCTCCTCGGCCAGCACATGCGCAGTCACGCCCCAGCTGTCGCGTGCATCGGTGATCGCCTTGAACAGGGGATAGGGGCCGCGCCCCACCGGCAGGGGCGAGGGATGGAAGTTCAGGGCGTAAGCGGCCCGGTTGCGCCAGCCCTTGATAAGCCAGGGGTAACCGGCCACCACCAAGGCCCAGTCCGTCCCGTGGGTCTGCGTCAGGGCATCGAGATCCGCGAGCTTGATCCGGGAAAGCTGCATCGGGATGCGATGTCGGCGGCTCTGGGCCACGACCGCCTCGTTGTGATCGTAGAGCCCGTCGCAGGGCCGGGTGAACAGCTTGATCGGAGTCCATCCGGCTTCCACCAGCGCTTCGAAAACGCCTCCGAGGAAATCGATGCCGGCGAAGGCAAACTTCATGAACATCCCCGGGGCGTGGTTGCGAGACGTGCGACTCTACGGATGGGGCCTCACAGGCTCCACGGCAGCATGATCCGCCTTACCTAACCGATCCGGCAGGGAATGGGAGCGGTCATGAACCGGGTTGTGATCTACGGCGGAACCGGCGGCATCGGCATGGCCACGGCGCAGGCCCTGCGTAAGCGCGGTATCCCGCTCCATCTCGCGGCACGGGATCCCCAGCGCCTCGAAGACGCCGCCGCCCGTCTGGGAGACACGACCTTCACGGCCGGCGACGTCACTGACCCCGCCCATTTCACCACGGTGACGCAGGAAGCGGGCGGTTTGCTCGCAGGCCTCGTCTACGCGGTCGGGACGATCAACCTGAAGCCGCTGGCCAAGCTGACCGCCGACGACGCGGTGACGGATTTCAAGCTCAACGCCCTCGGCGCACTTCTCGCTCTCCAGGCCGCGGCGCCGGCGCTGAAAGCTGGTGCAGGCGAGGCAGGGGCGGGCGTCGTCCTGTTCTCCACCGTGGCGGTGGCACAGGGCTTTCCGGCCCATGCCTCTGTCGCCATGGCGAAGGGAGCGGTCGAGGGTCTCGCCCTGTCCCTCGCCGCCGAACTCAGCCCTCAGATCCGGATCAACGTCGTCGCCCCCTCGCTGACGCGCACGCCGCTCGCCGCCCCGATCACCGGCAACGAGACGCTGGCCGCCGGGATCGCATCCATGCACGCCCTCCAGCGCCTGGGCACGCCGGACGATATCGGCGCGCTCGCCGCCTTCCTCGTCTCGGCGGAAGCCGGGTGGATCACCGGCCAGATCATCGGCGCGGATGGCGGCCGCTCGGCCCTGCGTACGAAGGGGTGACCCACCAACGCACGCTCCGCTTCGTTCTCGGCGATCAGCTTCACCGCCGCGTTTCCTCGCTCACCGATCTCGACCCGCACTCCGACATCGTTCTCATGGTCGAGGTGTGGGAGGAGGCGACCTATGTCCGCCACCACAAGCAGAAGATCGCTTTCCTGTTCTCGGCGATGCGCCATTTCGCGGCCGATCTGGAGGCCGAGGGCATCACCGTCGACTATGTGCGCCTCGATGCGCCGGGCACTACCGGCTCGTTCACCGGAGAACTCCAGCGAGCGGTCGCGCGGCACGAACCCGACAGGATCGTCGTCACCGAGCCCGGCGAGTGGCGCGTCTGGGAGATGATGCAGGGCTGGCGTGATGACCTGCCGATGCCCGTGGAGCTTCGCGAAGACAACCGTTTCCTCTGCCCGCGCGCGGATTTCGCACGCTGGGCCGAGGGACGGCACGCTTTGCGGATGGAGACGTTCTATCGCGGCATGAGAAAGCGCACCGGCCTCCTGATGAAGGACGGTGAGCCGATCGGCGGTCAGTGGAACTTCGACCACGACAACCGGAAGAAATTGCCACGCGGGCACCGCCCCCCGGAACGCCCGGGCTTCGCGCCCGATGCGATCACGTCCGAGGTCATCGCCCTGGTCGCGGACAGGTTCGCCGGGCATTTCGGCGATCTCGATGCCTTCCGCTGGCCCGTCACCCGCGCCGACGCCATCGTCGCTCTGAAGCACTTCCTGGCCGAGTGTCTTCCGCGTTTCGGCGATTACCAGGATGCGATGAAGTCGGGCGCGCCGTTTCTCTACCATGCGCTGATCTCGCCGGCATTGAATGCGGGCCTGCTCACGGCGGGGGAGGTCTGCCGGGAAGCGGCCCGCGCCTATGACGAGGGAGCAGCGCCGCTCAACTGCGTCGAGGGCTTCATCCGCCAGATCCTCGGATGGCGCGAATACGTCCGGGGGCTCTACTGGGCCAGGATGCCGGCCTATGCCGAGACCAACACCCTCGGCGCCAAGCGTGATCTGCCCTGGTTCTACTGGTCGGGCAAGACGCGCATGAACTGCCTTGCGCAATGCGTCGCCGATACGCGGGCCCATGCCTACGCCCATCACATCCAGCGGCTGATGGTGACGGGCAATTTCGCCCTGCTGGCCGGTATCGAACCGGCGCAGGTGGAGGAATGGTATCTCGTGGTCTATGCCGATGCCTACGAATGGGTGGAGTTGCCCAATGTCCACGGCATGGTCCTGTGGGCCGATGGCGGCGTCATGGGCTCGAAACCGTATGCGGCCTCGGGCGCCTACATCAACCGGATGTCGGATTACTGCCGGGGCTGCACCTACGACGTCGCTGCCAAGTCCGGCGAAAGTGCCTGCCCGTTCAACTACCTCTACTGGAACTTCCTCATCGAGAACGCGGATCGCCTAGCGGGGAACCCGAGGATGGCGATGCCCTACCGTACCCTCGACGGATTGGGCGAGCAGCGACGGGAGGAGATCACGACTGACGCGGCCCGCTTCCTGGCCGGCCCGGAGATGCGTCCCGCCCCGCCCTGAATCTCACCAGGGCTGCCAGACGGCCAGGGTGACATAGGGGCTTCCCCCGCCATCGGCTTCGGTCTGGTAGCCGAGCGAGGCGCGGAAACTCACGTCGCCGATGCGAAAGTCGGTGGCGTGGACACCGATCCCGAACTTCGAGTAGCCGCTTCCATCCAGATAGAAGGTAGCCTCCGGGCCGAGATAGGTCCCCCACAGGCCATGACCCCAGGCGAGCCGGCCCCAGGCGCTCTGGCGTGTCGAGCCGAGGATCGCAGTGGCGGTGAGAAGAGTGGTTTGCGTCGGCCGCGCCCAGACCTCCCCGTGCAGCCTGATGCCGTAGCGGTCGGGCAGAACCAGCGTGCCGACGACGTTCCGCTCCACTTCGATGCTTCCCTCCGGACCAGCGAAAGCGGCGACCACGCCCCAATCGCGGAACCATTGGTATCCGGCAAGCACAGCTCCGAGCGCCGTAAGGCGGGTCTGATCCGTGGAAATGCCCCGTATCGTCGGGCCGCGTTCGGCCCTCGCCCCTGCGCCGCCGCTCGCGAGGATAGCGAAGCCGTCCCGATCGCGCCCGTCGAACGTGATCTTCGCGCCCGCCGTGATGAAGGGGGATGCTCCGGCATCGAGGCTGCCGAAGATCAGTGCCGAGATCGAGCCATCTTCCGCTTGAGCCGGGTTCGAGACAAGGCCACAGCAGAGTGCGGCGCAGCACATGAGCATCGGATGAGCCGAATGCAGTGATCGTCTCGTCGATCTGGCCGGTCGTCCCACGTCCCTTCTCGCTCCGTATTACCGGAGGGCAAATGTACGACATCCTATGAGAAGTTGTACTGGTTCGTGAATATTGGACTGTGGGTCGTGCGCGTAGGCCACCCAAGCCGATTTGCGAACAAGCGCCGTTTTGCTTTTGTTCTATTTGATAAAACTTCAGGATGTATTTTCTTAATTTTAGGTTGCGGGGTGTCCGTGGTCGATCTGCCGGTATGTTCGGTCCGCCTCGGCAATGGTGGACCCGCGATGCCGCATGGAGGTCAAAGCTGATTCGGTTGGCGTCGGGCGGGGACTAGGATAGAGCCCGCGGCAGGACCGTCGCCAAAGGCCGAGTTTCTTGTCACCAGCTGCTCGAACGTCCGAAGTTCTCACGGTGCTCGCGGCACAGGAGACGGATCGCTTGACCATCGGCGACATCGTCGCGGTGCTGAAGGACCGTGCCTTCGCCCTGCTCATCGTCATCCTCGGCCTGCCAAATTGCCTGCCGATGCCCCCGCCGATCCCCTTGGTCTGCGGCCTGCTGCTGTTGCTCGTGGCCGTTCAGATCACGGCGGGGATGTCGTCGCCTTGGCTGCCCCGCGCGCTCCTAAGCCGCTCGATCGCCCGGAGCGACGTTGAGCGGGCCGCCAAGCGAGCGGTGCCGCTGCTCCGGCGCCTGGAACGCTGGTCGCGTCCGCGCATGAGCCTGTTCGAGACCGGCCTCGGCATGCGGACGGTAGGGCTGATCCTCCTCACCCTGTCGCTCGCCCTCGTGGTGGCGGCGCCTCTTGTGGGACAGATCCCCCTCGGTCTGGCCATTTGCCTCGTCGGCCTTGGCCTCGTCGAGCGGGATGGCCTGCTGGTCGTCATGGGTCTCGGCGTCGGTGCCGTCGGCGTGCTTCTGAACGCCGGCTTCGTCTACGCCATCGTCTCGGGCCTCATGAGCCTCTTCAGCGTGTAGACTTTTATCAGGTATCCCTGACCCCGACCCATGGTCGGGATCAGGGAGGTCCGGCGGACGGCCGCCGCCGCGCAGTCGCGCGGGCGGACCTCGATGAGTCGGGCTCATCGAGGTCCGGTGCTAGCCTTCGAGGTGGCGCGGCTTGAACAGGCGCCAGACGAGGCCGCCTCTCGGTCCGAACAGGAGCGAGGCGAGGTAGAGGCTTCCCGCCGCCAGGACGATCGCCGGGCCGGTCGGAAGGTCGGCGCGATACGAGGCGGTGAGGCCCGCGAAGCTCGACACCATCGCCACCAGCATCGCCATGGGGATCAGGCCCGACAGGTCGGCGGCCCAGAACCGCGCGGTGATGGCGGGCAGCAGCATCAGCCCCACCGCGAGCAATGTCCCAAGCGCCTGGAAGCCTCCCACGAGGTTCATCACCACGAGGCCGAGGAAGGCGTAATGCACCGGCCCGCCGGCACGGCTGACCGTGCGCAGGAACAGCGGGTCGACACATTCCATGACGAGGGGGCGGTAGAGCGCAGCGAGGGCGAACAGCGTCACCGTAGCGATCCCGCCCAGAAGCAGCAGCGCCGGGTCGTCGAGGGCCAGAACCGTCCCGAACAGGATGTGCAGGAGATCGATCTGCGAGCCGCGCAGGGAGACGAGCAATACGCCGGCCGCCAGGGAGATCAGGTAGAAGGCGGCGAGACTCGCATCTTCCTTGATCGAGGTCGTCCGGGTGACGATGCCGGCGAGCAGTGCCACGAACAGACCGGCGGCGAGGCCCCCGATGGTCATGGCCGGCAGGGACAGGCCGGCAACGAGGAAGCCCACCGCCGCCCCCGGCAGGATCGCGTGGCTCATGGCGTCGCTCATCAGGCTCATGCGCCGCAGCATGAGGAAAACCCCGACCGGCGGGGCCGACAGAGAGAGGGCGAAGCAGCCGGCCAGCGCCCGGCGCATGAAGCCGAACTCGATGAAGGGACCAAACAGGAGATCGATCACGCGGCGTGTCCGTGGTCGTGACGATGATCGTGCGCGTGACCATGGGGATGATCGTGAGAGTGATCATGCAGGTCCCCGCCTTCGGAAGGGGGTGGTGCGTGGTGATGCCCGTCGCCGCGCCCGCATATGGCGGCGTCCTCGTCCCAGGCCTCGGACAGGGCCTGCGCGCGCGCGAGGTTCTCCCGGGTCAGCACCGTCTCCGTGGCGCCCCAGGCCACCGGCTCGCGGGCCAGTAGCAGCGTCGTTGGAAAATGTGCCTTGACCTGATGCAGGTCGTGCAGGGCCGCGACGATGGTGCGTCCCTCCCCATGCCATCCGCGGATCAGGGCGATCAGATCGGCCGTGGTGCGCCCGTCGATCCCGGTGAACGGCTCGTCGAGGAGGATGATGCGAGCGTCTTGGACGATGAGCCGCGCGAACAGGGCGCGCTGGAACTGACCGCCGGACAGGGTGCCGATCAGCCGGTCCTCGAAGCCGAGGAGGCCCACGGCCGAGAGGGCGCTGACCAGCGTCCGGCGGTCAGGGAGCGCGCTGCGCCAGAAGCCGAGGCGCCGCCAGCGTCCCATCGCCACCAGATCGAGGACGCTCAACGGAAAGCTGCGGTCGATCTCGCCGGCCTGGGGCAGGTAGGCGATGGCATCGGCACCACCGGGCCGGTCGATCCGTCCGTCGAGGCAGCGGATTTCACCGACGATCCCCTTGAGCAGGGTCGATTTTCCCGCGCCGTTGGGACCGACAAGCGCGAGAAGGGCTCCGGCGGGAATAATCCCGTCCAGATGATGCACGGCGGGATGGCGATCGTAGCCGAGCGTCAAACCACGCAAGGCGATGGCGCCGGGCGGAGCGGGGGCGTGTGTCATCGTTATCCCATGGCCCAGACGATCGCCCCCCAGACCAGCCCGGACAGGATCGCGGCGAGGACCAGTCGCGAGGCGGCCCCGGCCTGGAACAGGGAACGACGGGGGGAGGGTTTGATCTGGGGAGGACGCGTCACAGCGGTTCGGGTACCAGGAAAGGGCCAGATTTGTCCGAACGGGGGCGGCGAACTATCTCTGGTGCTGATACACTGTAACATCGCATCAGTTCAACGTGCCGGACCATATCGACCGGCGATCAGGGGAGGATGGCGTGCACGACCATAGTGCCGTCCACGAGCATGCCGCCTGCTGCGGCAATGCCACAGACACGCTCGCACGGGCGGAGCGTCTCTGCGCCGAGCGCGACCTGCAATTCACGCGGCTGCGGCGGGACGTCCTCGAGGCGGTGGCGTCCGAGGCGAAGCCGCTCGGTGCCTATGACATCGCGGAGCGTCTCAGCGGGCAGGGGCGCCGGGTCGCCGCGGTCTCGGTGTACCGTGCCCTCGATTTCCTCACCGAGAACGGCCTCGTCCACCGCATCGCCAGCCGCAACGCTTTCGTCTCCTGCGGCCACCAGCACGGGGACGGTGCCGGGCTCGTCTTCCTGATCTGCCGGACCTGCGGCAGCATCGACGAGACGACCTCGCCGGAAGTGGACGACCAGCTCGACAGGACTTTGGCGAAGGCCGGCTTCAAGCCCTCGAGCCGGATTCTCGAAGTCGAGGGCGAATGCGGTTCCTGCTCCGGTCGTGAGCCGAGCCCATAGCGACCCGATGCATGGGGCTCAGCGGGCGTTGCGATAGGCCCTGCGCGAGACGACCGTCTGGATCATGATCTGGATGTCGAGCCAGACCGACCAATTGTCGATGTAATGCAGATCGTGGTTCACGCGCCGCTCCATGTCGAGATCGGTCAGGGTCTCGCCGCGCAGACCGTTCACCTGTGCCCAGCCGGTGATGCCGGGCATCACGTTGTGGCGACGGGCATATTGGGCGATCCGCCGTTCGAAGCTGCGATCGTGGGCGAGGGCGTGAGGACGCGGACCCACCAGGGACATCTCCCCCATTAGGACATTGATGAGCTGGGGCAATTCATCGAGGTTCGTCCGGCGTAGGATGGCGCCGATCCGGGTGATCCGTGAATCGTGGCGGGTCGCCTGTCGGAAGACGGCGTTCTGCTCCGTCTTCATGCTGCGGAACTTGAACACGCCGAACGCCTGCTGGTTGAAGCCGTAACGGCGCTGGCGGAAGAAGACCGGCCCGGGGCTGTCGAGCTTGATCAGCAGGGCAATGGACGCCAGCAGCGGTGCGAGCAGGAGCAGCGCGATGGCGGCGAGGACCATGTCGAGGCCGCGCTTCAAAGCGATCTCGGTGAAGCTGAGCGGCCGGCGCCCGATATTGATGCCCGACAGCCGCCCGACCCGCGCGAGCTTGAGATCAGGGAAACGGTCCATCACCGAGCCGGGACGTAGGTGGAGGGCGGCCGGCACGCGCAGGAACGCCTCGGTGCAACGCTCGATATCCGCCGCATCCGTCCAGGGAACCAGAATGAAGACGTCGTCGGGCCGCAGGAAGCGCACCACCGACACCGCGAGGTCGAGATCCTCCGCCATCTGGCTCTGGCGCACCGAGGCGTCCTCGCGTGGATCGACCCGCCGCAGGTAGCTGGTTCCGACCACGCGCAGGTTCAGGGCTTCTGCGTCGTTATTGGCGTGGAAGCTGGCGATGTCATCTTCGAACCCGACGAGATGGATGCGATTGATCGACGGCGAGCTCGGGCTTGTGGTCTGCCGGATCAGGCCCACGACGACGAGACGGGACAGGTAGAGGGCCGGCAGACCGGCCAGGAAGAAACCGATGGCCGTGGCGCGCGAGAACTCGGTCGTGGTCTTGGTCGCGAAGCCGACGACGAGAACGATCGCCCAGGCGGCCAGCCAGAGGCTCGCCATGCGGCGGCGATGGGGGCCTTGGGTGAGCTGGGTCTCGATCCTGTACTCGTCGCGAACGAGATTGGTCAGAAGTACGAAGACGGCCACCAGGGCCCCCAGCTGGAAGCTCCCGGTCATTCCCGTGGTGATCTGCTGGTCGAACGCGAACTCGTAGTAGATCGCCTCTACCAGATAGGCGGTGACGATGATCGCCGCGAGGTCGGAGGCGGCTAACGCCATGGACAGGCCGAACCGGAGCGTACCTCCCCACCGTCGCGGAAGGACCGCCGCCCAGGCATCACGCCGAGCGCTCTGAGCCGAGGGCAGGCTCTCGTAGATTTCGGGAAGACGTTGCTGGAACATCTGGGACGCCGTGTACCGAAGGGAGACCAGGATCGTGCCAGAACGGGTCAGTATCCCGTCCGGCCAACCTTATCTCTGCCAGGTCCGCAAAGCTCGGACCCGGTGGCGCCGTGCCGGAACTGCCGCCTCGCCCGGAGGGGCGGTCACTTGAGGAATTGTCGTGCGCCCGAGGCTCGCTCGGCCTCGATATCTCCCTCGCGCCGACTCGGCATTTGGGTGGTCTCATCGACCTGAACGGCGGCTTCCAAGTAAAAAACTCATCCTGCGAAGCCGGAAGACCGCTTTGTCGACGGCAGGACCAACTCGCGCAGCCCCGCAAGCGGATTGCCGCCGATACAGATGGGCCGGCAGGCGATTGCAGCGCCTGCCGCGCGGTGCAGCTTTACCTTGGCCAAGCGAAGGAGGTGCATGCAAGGTCTGGCGGACCTACCCGTCGTGTGCTGGTGCACCATATACTTCAGACCGCGTGAGCCGGAGGATGCAGCAGCGAGGGAGGGCGATCAGGCGACGGTTTCGGGATGTGTCCGGGACGAGGATCCGTCCTCCGTCTTGGCCAAGGTCTGGATGGGCTCGAAGCCCTCGAATTGGGGATGGCCGAGATAGAGAGGTTTCGTCGAGGGTGCCCGGCTATGCGCCTTTCGAAACTGCTCTGACCGGGTCCAGGCTTCAAAAGCCGATTTGGAGGCCCAAACGGTATGGGATGCATAAAGGACATGGTCTTCATAGGCTGGGCCGCGAAGCAGCTGGAACTCTACGAAGCCTTCCATTTCGCCAAGTTGGCTATCACGACCGAGCCAGACCTGTTCGAACTCTTCCGTTGCGTCGGGGACGACCTTGAATCGATTCATAGCGATGAACATTGAGGACCTTCTTCGTCAGGCCAGTCCGAGGGTCGACCGGCCGCCTGGGGTGCTATCCTAGGCCTTAAGAGGCGGATTAAAAAATAATATGAAAACGATTAATTTTCATCTAAATAGTGCTTTTTGCGTCATTGGCATCATGAGTTAGAAGAGCGGCTTCATTTCATTTGCGTCGGGGCTTCACTGGGCGACCGTCGTTTGCATGGGCAAATTTGTGGTCACTCTTGCCATCCTTGCCTCATTTGTGGTCAAGCTGTTTTCGCGCATGCTTGATCCTATCGTACCGATGGTGTTCTTTGGATGTTCCAGGACATTGCCGGCCCTCCCGGGGCGGACCGTGAAGATGATAGACTCACATTCGTGTGACCCTTAACCCTTCCGAATGAGTCGCGTGGCAGATGGCGACTTGGTTGGGGATCGAAACAGCCGGCCAAGACCGTATTGAGCACTGAAACGAGTGATGATGCCCAAGCAAACCACCGACGTCGACCGCCTAGTTGGGTTGCGAATCACCGCCTTGCGTAAGGCCCGCGGCCTGAGCCAGACCGCGCTCGGAACCGCCGTTGGCGTAACGTTCCAACAGGTCCAGAAGTACGAAAAGGGGCAGAACCGGGTCGGTGCCGGGCGTCTCCGCGAGATTTCCCGCCTTTTGGAGGTTCCGGTCTCGGCGTTCTTCGAGGAAGACGATGCGGGCGGAACGCAATCCGAAGTGTTCGGCTTCCTGAGCGCTCATGGGGCGATCGAGCTTCTTCAAGCCTACGCGTCCATTGAGGACGACCAGCTTCGGCGTGATGTTCTGGCACTCGTCCGGACCGCAGCAAAGATGGGAAAACGTTCAGAGCTCCCCGTCGCTGTTTGAACGTTTTTCCATCATCCAATGAGATGGAAGAAACTTCCGGACACGTGACCGCATCGGTGGCCGGCCATCCCTTGCGAAACGCCTTCCGCGTCGGTCACCGCCGCTAAGGCGATGTCTTCGCCCGGTGGAGGTGTGAGCTCGCTCGCATAGTGAAACTCGTGGCCGACGAGGCGTGAACCCGCTCTTCCGAGGGCGCCGTCGCCGACGAGCGTCGCCACGCGGTAGCCCAGATGCAGTCGCCGCACCTTGTAGGAGGTCGCGACCGGAAGCAGATCCGCCATCGCATGCGTGACGCCGGCCGCGTCTTCCAGGCTGCGTCCAAGGACCATGTAGCCGCCGCACTCGCCATGAACGGGATTGTGTTCGGCAAAGCTCCGGAGGCCGATCAGGAACCGGCCCGCCGCTGCCAGTTTCCCGGCATGAAGCTCAGGATATCCGCCCGGTAGCCAACAGGCGTCACAGCCCTCCGGGGGCGCCTCGTTGGAAAGGGGTGAGAAGGCGACCAGTTCGGCGCCGGCGGCGCGCCAGCCCGCCTCCATATGCGGATAGAGAAACGAGAAGGCCTCATCCGATGCGATGGCGATGCGCTGTCCCGGAGGAGGGGGCAAGGCGGCATCCGACACGTCCGGCAGGCGTCCCGACGCGGCCGCGAAGATGGCGTCGAGGTCGAGACCGGCCTCCGCCAGATCGGCGAGGCGGTCCAGCCGCGCGGCGAGGTCGCCCGTCTCGCGAGCCTGGACCAGACCGAGATGACGCTCGGGCAGGGAGAGGGTCGCGTCGCGCATGAGCACTCCGAGGACCGGGATGCCGACCCGCGCGAGACCGGCCTCGACCAGACGCCGATGGCGGGCGCTGGCGACCTTGTTCAGCACGACGCCGGCGATGCGGATGCGGGGATCGTAGCGGGCGCAGCCGAGTGCCACGGCGGCGGCCGATTGGGCGGCCCCCGAGACGTCCACGACTAGCAACACCGGCCAGCCATAGCGGGCTGCGATGTCGGCATTGGCGCCGGTTCGCCCTTCGCTGGCGACGATGCCGTCGAACAGGCCCATGGAGCCTTCGGCGATGACGATATCGGCGCCATGGCCCGCCATCGCCGCCACCGAATCGAGCATGGCATCCGGCATGGCGAAGCTGTCGAGATTGACGCTGGGATAGCCCGTGGCGGCCTGGTGAAAGGCCGGGTCGATATAGTCCGGCCCGCATTTGGCGCCGCGCACGGCGAGACCGCGCCGGGCGAGCGCCCGCATCAATGCCAGCGTCACGGTGGTCTTGCCCGAGCTCGACCGTGGGGCGGCAACGAGAAGGCCGGGCGGATGCGATCGGTCCGTCTTCGTCATGACTCGACTCCGGGAGCCGGCTGCCCCGTGGGACGGAATCGCCGGTCGTAATCGGTGGAGTAGAGCGCGCTCTCGCGGAACTCGCTGGCCGCGAGGGCCGGGCCGACGAGGATCAGCGCCGTCCGATCGAGACCGGCGGCGCGAGCATCCTCCGCGATGGTGGTGAGGGTACCTGAGATGACGCGTTCGTCCGGCCAAGTGGCCCGGAACACCACGGCGGCGGCGCAATCCGCCCCGTAGAACGGCACGAGCTCGGTCACCACGGTCTCGATCACGTGGATGGAGAGGTGCAGGGCCAGGGTCGCGCCGGTGGCGGCGAAGGCTTGGAGCGTTTCGCGCTCAGGCATGGCGCTGGCGCGGCCGGAGGTCCGGGTGAGGACCACCGACTGGGCTAGGCCCGGCACGGTGAGTTCGCGCCGGAGCAGGGCGGCGGCGGCGGCGAAGGAGGGCACGCCCGGGGTCACCGTGTAGGGAATGCCGAGGCGGTCGAGGCGGCGGGTCTGTTCGGCCAGCGCGCTCCAGATCGAGAGGTCGCCCGAATGCAGCCGCGCCACATCTTGCCCGGCTTCGTGCGCGGCGGTGATCTCGGCCACGATCGCGTCGAGGTCGAGGGGGGCGGTGTCGACGATGCGGGCGTCGGACGGGCACCAGGACAGGATCTCCGGCGCCACCAGCGAACCGGCATAGAGGCAGACGGGGCAGCGCGCGATGAGATCGCGCCCGCGGATCGTGATGAGGTCGGCCGCACCGGGGCCGGCGCCGATGAAATGTACGGTCATTCCGCCTGAGTGGCGAAATACGCGGGAAGCGCAAGGGCACATGTCACCGCTGGTGAAGCGATGCGCGGCAGAATGAGGGTTCCGCCCTCGCCGGCCACGGCCAGAGCGGCGGCTTCCGCCACCGATCCGACTTGCCGGCTCGCCTCGATCCGGCCCGAGCGAGTCGGTACACGCGCATCGACGGCGATCATCTCGGCGGGTGACCTTCCGACGGGTACGAGGCCGAACACAGCGGCGGCCTCGACGATCGACGGTTCATTCGCGCGGTCTTCAGCGGTGGCGATCACGCCGAGCCGGTCCGGCTCATGGCCGCTTTCGGCAAGCGCGCGCTGGATCAGGGCGACGATCTCGTCGGGCATGGCCCCGTGCCGGAAGCCGATGCCGGCTACGATGAGACGGGTTGCCCACGTATCTCGAAGGGCCGTATCATCGTCAGACAAGTCGCGGGCCCCTCCTCCCCACAAGGGGGAGGGGAAGCGCGTCAGGCACCGCCAAGCCGCCCGTCACCGCTTCGTCCACACCCATTGCGTCACCGGCATTGCCGCGCGCCAGCCGTGGAGATGGCCGACCGGATCGGCATGGGCCACCGACAGTCGCTTCAGCTGCCCGCCGAGACGGGCGAAGGCGCCGAGCAGAACCGCCTCGCCCTCGAGGGTGACGACGTTGGCGACCAGACGGCCCCCAGGCCCGAGGGCGTCGAGGGCGCGGTCGAGCACGCCAGGACGCGCGACCCCGCCGCCGATGAAGATCGCGTCCGGCCGCTCGAGGCTTTCCAGGGCGGCGGGCGCCTCGCCCTCGACGACGCGCAGATCCGGTACACCGAGGCGGGCGGCGTTGCGGGCGATCCGCGCCGCACGGGCCGGGTTCGCCTCGATGGCCAGCGAGCGCAGGCTGGAACCGCGCAGCATCCACTCGATGGAGATGGAGCCGGCTCCGGCGCCGATGTCCCAGAGGCGCTGGCCGGCGCGGGGGCGCAGGGCGGCGAGGGTCACGGCGCGAATATCGGCCTTGGTGAGCTGGCCGTCATTCTCGAACCAGGTATCGTCGAGGCCGGGGCTCAGGCTGACGACGCGCGCATCGGCATCGGCCACGACCTCCACCGCCAGGGTGTTGAGCGGATCGATCCCGGTGAGGGTGAAGGCGTTGGCCTGCGCTTCCAGCCTGCGCTCGCGCGGGCCGCCCATGGCTTCGAGGACGACGAGGCGCGAGCCACCGAAGCCGCGCTCCGTCAGCAGATCTGCGACTGCCTCCGGCGTCGTCTCGTCCCAGGTCAGGGTGAGGAGGCGGGCGCCGGGCTGGAGGTGGGGTACGATCCGCTCCAGCGCCCGCCCGTGCAGGGTGAGGCAGGTACTCTCTGCGAGCGGCCAGCCGAGGCACGCCGCCGCGAGACTGAAGGCCGAGGGGTGGGGGAACACGCACATCTCGGCCGCCGGCAGCAGCCGCGCGATCTCTGCGCCGATGCCGTAATGGAACGGGTCGCCGGTAGCGAGAATGCAGGTCGGGCGTCCGCGTCTGGCGAGGAGACCGGGATAAGCGTCGGAGATCGGGCGCGGCCAGACCCGCGTCTCGGCCCTCAACGGTGCCCCGAGGGCGAAATGGCGGGCTCCGCCATAGACCACCTCCGCCCCGTCGAGGGCGGCTGTGGCGGCGGGGCTCAGGCCCGCGCGCCCGTCCTCGCCGATCCCAACGATGGTGAGCCAGGGGGCGGTGCTCGACACGGGGGCGGCGCTCATGGACAAGGTTGCCGGATAGGGAGAGGGCGACGATGCGAGTTCTGATCCTCGGCGGCACCACCGAGGCGAGCGCCCTGGTGAAGGGACTCGATCCGGCGATCAACGCGATCCTGTCTCTCGCCGGCCGTACCAGCGCGCCGAAGCGCGAACCGGTCCCCACCCGCATCGGCGGTTTCGGCGGACCCGAGGGCCTGGCCGCGTGGATCGCCGAGAACCGGATAGAGGCGGTAATCGACGCCACGCATCCGTTCGCGGCGCGGATCGGCCGCAACGCGGCGCTCGCCTGCGAGCGGACCGGTGTGGCGCTCCTCGCCATCCGCCGCCCGGCCTGGGAGCGTATTCATGGGGATCGCTGGACCGAGGTCGAGACCATGGCGGAGGCCGCGCTCGCCATCGGCGAGATGCCCCGGCGGGTGTTCCTGACGATCGGCCGTCTCGAAGTCGGCGCCTTCGCGACTGCTCCGCAGCACGATTACGTGGTCCGCGCCATTGAACCGATCGGCGATGCTCTGCCCGTGCCGCGCCTCACCGAGATCGCCGCGCGCGGTCCGTTCGACGAGGCGGCCGAAGCGGCCTTCCTCGCGGAGCGGCAAATCGAGGTCTTGGTCACCAAGAATTCCGGCGGTCCCGCCACCTACGGCAAGATCGCCGCCGCTCGCGCGCTCGACGTGCCAGTGGTGATCGTACGCCCGCCCGATAAGCCGGATGTCGACAGCGTCCCGGATGCCGAGGGCGCGTTGGCGTGGCTGCGGGAGCGCCTGGAAGCCTGAGCGACCTTTGGCGCGCATCTCCTTCCCCCCTCCGCGGGGGAAGGTGGCCCGCGTAGCGGGTCGGATGAGGGGAAATCCATTTCCGGAGAGGTCGCACCCTCTCCCGCCTGCTTCGCAGGCACCCTCCCCCGCAAAGGGGGGAGGGTCTCCGTGTGGCCGACGTCCCGCCCTCACGCCGGCACGCTGCGCGGGGTGTAGACGAAGGGCGTCGCGTCACCGCGCGGGATCAGCCGGGTGCCGGAAGCGCCGATGATGACCATCGTCGCCATATCCGCCTTCGTCTCCCGCGCCTGCGCCAGGGTGAGGATCCGGATCGCCTCGTCCGGGCGGGAGACCGCGCGGGCGAAGATGACCGGCGTCTCCGGTGCGCGGTGCTCGGCCGCCAGACCGAGCGCGGCCCCGAGCTGCCAGGGTCGGGCCGACGAGATCGGGTTGTAGAGGGAGATCACGAAATCAGCCCGCAGCACCGCCTCGAGCCGCGCGGTGATGACCTCCCAGGGCTTGAGGTTGTCGGACAGCGACATCGCGCAGAAATCGCCGCCGAGGGGCGCGCCGAGGCGGGCGGCGGCTGCCAGCATCGCCGTGATACCGGGCTCGACGGTGATGGCGAGGTGACGCCAGGCCGGGTCGCCGGTCTCCACCGCTTCGAAGATCGCCGCCGCCATGGCGAAGACCCCCGGATCGCCGCCGGACACCACCGCGACCCGGCGGCCGGAAGCGGCGAGCCGGAGCGCATGGCCGGCCCGGTCGATCTCGACGCGGTTATCGGTGGCGTGTTTCGTCAGCCCCGGACGATCGGGCACGCGGGCGACGTAGGGGATATAGCCGATGAGGTCCTGCGCCTGCGCCAGGGCCTCGCTCGCCGCCTGGGTGAGGAGACGCGGATCGCCCGGCCCGAGGCCGACGACCGTGACGGAGCCGGTCACGGGCGGCGCCCCTCGCCGGGGACCAGGACCATCGAGAAGTAGGGGGCGTCGTCGTCCGGCTTCTCGGCCAGCGCGATCACTTTCTCGCCGGCCATGGTGCCGCGTTCCACATAGACCGCGCGGTCGAGGAGGCCGGTCTCGGCCAAAGCACGGCGCACCTTCGGCAGGTGGCGGCCGAGCTTCATGATGACGGCGGCGTCGGTGATGCGCAGGCGCTCCACCAGGGCGTCATGGCCCAGCGTCGCGGGCAGAATGGTCAGCACGTCGTCGCCCCAGGTGATCGGGGTTCCGGCCCTCGTCCAGCAGCCGGACATGCCGGTGACGCCGGGTACGACTTCCACCGGGAAACGGTCCTTCAGGCGCCGCCACAGATGCATGAACGAGCCGTAGAAGAACGGGTCGCCCTCCGACAGGATCGCGACGTCGCGCCCGGCCCCGAGATGGTCGGCGATCCGCGTCGCCGCATCGTCGTAGAAGGACGCGAGGGCGGAGACGTACTCGCCATGTTCGGGGGGAAGCTCAGTGGTGTAGGGATAGACCAGCGGCATCTCGCGGGCCGGGTCCCGCATCACAGCATCGGCGATGGTGCGGGAATTCCCGCGCCGGCCCTTCTTGCAGAAATGCACCAGGACCGGCGCCTCGGCCAGGAGCTTCATGGCGCGGACGGTGAGATAATCCGGGTCGCCCGGCCCCATCCCGACGCCGTAGAGCGTGCCGGTGGTGATCTGTCGCGGGATCTCGGTGACGTCCGCCGGCTCGGCGGGGGGAAGCCGCTCGCTCGAATCCATCACTCGATCTCGTTGGCGAGGGCGTTGATCGCGGAGGCGGTCATGGCGCTGCCGCCGCGCCTTCCATGAACGACGATGAAGGGCACCCGACCGTCGCGGGCAAGGGCCTCCTTCGATTCGGCGGCACCCACGAAGCCGACGGGGATACCGATGACCGCCGCCGGTGGGGCGACGCCTTCATCGAGCAGTTCGAGCAGCCGGAACAGGGCGGTCGGCGCGTTGCCGACGGCGACGATGCTGCCGGGAAGATACTCGCGCCACAGTTCCATGGCGGCGGCCGTGCGGGTCGTGTTCATCTCGGCGGCGAGGCCGGGCACGCGCGGGTCGGTCAGGGTGCAGATCACCCGGTTGTCGGCGGGAAGGCGCGAGCGGGTGACACCGTCGGCCACCATGCGCACATCGCACAGGATCGGTGCTCCGGCCTTCAGCGCGGCCTCGCCGCTGGCGGCGAAATCCTCGGAGGCTTCCACGTCTTTGGGCAGGTCGGTCATGCCGCAGGCATGGATCATCCGCACGACGACGCGTTCGGCGGTGCCGGAGAAGCGGGCGAGGTCGGCCTCGGCGCGGATCATGGCGAAGGAGCGGGCGTAGATCGCCTGTCCGTCGCGCAGATAGTCGAGGCGCGAACTCATGTCGGTGTCCTGAAAGCGTGGGCGAGGGTGCCGGGATAGGCCGGATCGGCCCTCCTTACGCGCTCCAGCGCCGCGTCGAAAGTGAGGAGGGTCGCCGGCAATGCATCGGGCCGGCCGTCGAGGACGATGCCGTAGAGGCCATCGCGCCCGACCAGGGTGAGCGAGGTGGCGGCAGGATGGGCGCAGCCCTTGGCGCAGCCGGAGACATGAGCCGACAGGCCTCGCGTCGAGAAGGCCTCGAAGGCGTCGGCCAGCCGTGCCGCGTCGATGAGCGTCGTCGTCGAGCCGGAAGCGCAGGCCGGCGCTCCCGGACAGGCGGCAATCGCCCGTCTCGGATCGCCCGGCTCCGTCAAGAAGCCTGCCGGCGCGAGGATGGGTCGCACCGCCTCCGCCGCCGCCGCGTTGGGGGCAACGAGCAGAAACCCCCTCGTCGGCGAGAGCCGCAGGGGCTCCGTCCCGAGAATTTCGGTTGCATCGGCGAGGGAATCCAGGGCGTCCGCCGTGCAGCGGCCGAAGGGCGCGTCGAGGAGGATGCCGACGGGCGAAGCTTCGCTCGGGGGCGATTCGTGCTGCCCGCGAGCGATGGCAAGATGTGAGTTCAGGGCAAGTAGGCCAGGACGCGGCAGCGATGCGCCGGGAGGAGGCGTTGCGGAGCGCAGGCCGAGGCCGAGCGCCAGGCCGCTCCTGTCCAAAGAGGATAGATCCCGCATCCGGCGCTGACCGCTCCCGGCGAGCCGGCGCAAGGCGGCGTCGAGGACAGAATGCACGCCGTCGGCCGGGACATGCCACCAAGCCGCGTCGCCTGCGAGTTGCAACACCAAGCCCTCCGCCGTGGCGACGAGATGGCAATCCGGCTGGGCCCCGCCGAGGCTGGCGCCGCACTCCGCCGCCTCGACGGCGACCAGCGCCTTAGGCGGCAGGCCCGGGATCGCCAACCCGATTGCCTCGATCGCCCCGGCCAGGGTCGGAATGTCGATGGCCGTCGCTTCGAGGCCGGCGAGCGGCGCGGTCAGGGTGAGCCGCTGTGGCCCACCGTCGCTACGCACATCGTCGAGCGCGGCCACGCCGAGGGCCTCCGCGAGGCCGCAGCGGGTTGCCTCGGTGACGCCCCGGATCTGCAAATTAGCCCGCGCCGTCACGTCGATATGGCCGTTGCCGAAGCGGCGCGCACCTTCCGCCACCGCCCGCGCCTGCGCCGGCGTGAGGATGCCCAGTGGTGGATGCACGCGGGCAAGCAGCCCGTCCCCCGTCGGCATCGGCCGGGCGAGGCTCGGGCACCAGCCCCGGCGTGCAGGCTCCGGAGAGACGCGGCGCGGCGCGCTCATTCGGCCGCCTCCGGCATCAGCTCGTCGGCGGCCATGGCGTTGCGGCGGGTGGTCCAGAGGCCGCGCCGGCGCGCTTCGTCGAACCGTTCGAGGATGGCGCGGGCGGCATCGGGATTGGCCGCGCGCAGGGCATTGAAAGTATCGAGATCGGCGATCATCGCCCCGTAGAGCCGGTCGAGATCGGAGTCGGAGATGGCGTCCGTGGCGGCGGCGAGGACGAACACCGCGTCGATCCCCTGTGCCAGTTCCTGGGCGCCGCGATAGCCGTGGCGCAGCTGCGCCGCGATCCAGCGCGGGTTCGCGAGCTTGGCACGGATGAGGCGCGCCGCATCCTCGCGGGCGGTGCGCGCCTTGGGCTTTTCCGGGTCGGCAACGTCGAGGCTGTAGAGTGCCGGAGCGCGCCCGCCGAGCGCGGCGGCGGCGGAGAACCCTCCCATGGCATCGGCCGCGGCGTCGCCGTCGAGGAGGTCCCGTTCGGCGACATCGAAGGCGTGGACATAGGCGTCCGCCTGCGCGACGCGGGTGGCGAAGCCCGCATCGGCCATGTCCTCGGTCCCGCCATAGGCATGCGAGGTGGCGTCGAGATAGGCTTGGCCGAGATCGTCGCGGCTCTGCCATTGTCCGTCGAGGGCGAGTTCGCCGGCACCGGCGCCGTAGCGGCCGGGTGCTGCGCCGTAGACACGGGCGGAGGCCTCGCCCCGGCGGCGCGCGGCGGCAAGGGGGTTCTCGTCGTCCTCCTCGTCGCGCTCGGCGACGGCAGATGCCGCGCGGGCGAGGAGGGAGAGGGTCTCGGGAAAGGTGTCGCGGAACGCGCCCGAGACACGCAGGGTCACGTCGATGCGCGGCCGGTCGAGGAGGGCGAGCGGCATCACCTCGAATCCGGTGACGCGGGTCGAGGCATGGTCCCAGGTCGGGCGCACGCCCATGAGCGCGAGAGCATGCGCCACGTCCTCGCCGCCGGTGCGAAGGGTCGGAGAGGCCCAGAGATCCATGACGATGCGGGCCGGGTAGTCGCCCTCGTCCTGCAGGTAGCGCCGGACCACCGCATCGGCGGCTTTCGAGCCGAGCAGCGTGGCGGCCCGCGTCGGCAGGCTGCGCGGATCCAGCGTGGTGAGGTTGCGCCCCGTGGGCATCACGTCGGTCCGCCCGCGAGAGGGCGAACCGGCGGGGCCTGGGGGAACGAAGCGTCCGTCGAGGGCCGCCAGCAGTCCCTCGCGCTCGGCGGCCGCGCAGGCTTTCACAGGGTCCGGCGCGTCGTCCGGTGCCGATCCGAACACGTGGAGCCCGTCGCGGGTAGTGACCTCACCGAGGTCGCACAGATGCGCGTCGAGGGCGGTGAGCGCGTCGGCCATGGGAGTGTCGGCGTCGATCCCGGCGCCCGAGAGAAGGCCGGCATCGGCCGCATCGTCGAGGATCGCGCGGGCGATGATGTCTGCCCGTCGCGGATCGAGCACGCTGGCCGAGGAATATTCCTCCACGAGTTCACGCAGCCGTGCGGCCTCCGGGGTCAGGCCGGCGCATTCGGTCTGGGGCGTGAGGTGGCCAAGGGCGATGCCGCCGAGCCGGCGTTTCACGGGGGCCGCCTCGCCGGGATCGTCGACGATGAAGGGGTAGATCACGGGCAGATGCCCGATCGCCCGCGCCGGCCAGCAGGCCGGCGACAAGGCCACCGCCTTGCCCGGCAACCATTCGGTGGTGCCGTGGGTGCCGAGATGGATCAGGGCATCGAACCCCTCCCGCAATCCGAGATGGAAGGCGAGATAGGCATGGGTCGGCGGCTCGTCGGGGTCGTGATAGCCCGCCTTGCGATCCGCCGACCGGCCACGATCGGGCTGAAGGAAGACGGCGAGACCGGCGCTTCGTTCTTGGTCGTCCCCACCGCCGGCCTCATCCTGAGGTGCCAGCGCATAGCGCTGGCCTCGAAGGAGGCCTCCAGGACCCTTTACGGAGACTAGAGGTCTCCTTCGAGACCGCTGACGCGGCGCCTCAGGATGAGGTCGAGGGTTGGACGGAGAACTCTCGAGCACCATCGGAAAGCGGAACGCCCCGTCGGTGCAGACCGGGTCGGCTTCCGGCTTGCCCCACCGTCGATCGAGCGTGCCGCGCTCGTCCGGCGATAGTGTGGAGAGCCAGTCGCGATAGGCCGCGAGCGGCACCGCGAAGGTCGGAGCCTCCTTCGTGAGCGCGCGCATCAGAGCGTCCGGCTCCGGCAGGTCGCCCACCGAATAGCCGACACGCCGCAGCGTTTCCGCGATGATTCCTGCGCTCGCTGGCGTGTC
The DNA here is from genome assembly GCF_054817925.1 of Methylobacterium sp. CM6247. Taxonomy (NCBI): domain Bacteria; kingdom Pseudomonadati; phylum Pseudomonadota; class Alphaproteobacteria; order Hyphomicrobiales; family Methylobacteriaceae; genus Methylobacterium; species Methylobacterium sp. CM6247. The sequence goes on along the minus strand of NZ_JBTXKX010000003.1, from coordinate 409,294 downwards.
GAGCCCCACGGCGAAGCCGGCCCGGCCGCCTCTGGCAGGGTAGTCGGACAGGACCAGGGCGAGGCGACGCGCTGCACGCGGCCGATGCTTCAGCGCCACCCAGGCGGAGGCGCGGTCGGCCAAGGCCGCGATTCCAGCCGGGAAGGACACGGCGCGGCGCTCGCTGAACCCATCGAGTTCCGGCCCGTCCTCCTTGAACGAAATCGGGAAACCGGAGAGCCGTCCGTCGAATTCGGGAAGCGCCACCTGCATGGCGAGGTCGGCGGCGTTCATCCCCCGTCCCGAGGCCTCCCAGGCCTCCCCTGAGGCCCCGATCGTGTAGGCCTGCAGAATGGGCGCGTCGGCGCCATCGAGGACGAATCCGGCATCCTCCCGCGCGGAGAAGGCCGTCGCCGCGATGACGATGTCCGGGCTGCGCGCGGCCAGAGCCTCCCGCACGGCATCGAGGGCGAGCGCGTCCTTGAGGCTTGCGACCGCAACGGTGGCGGCTCCGATGCCGCGCTCACCCAACGCGCTGATGAGTTCGGCCACGGGCCGGGTGTCGCCGCCGAGCACGGCCGAGCGATAGACCAGGATCAGCGCGAGGGGGCGGTTCTGCCCAGCTGCGGCGAGGGCGGTCTCGTGTGCGACCGGTCCGCAACCCGGACACCAGGCGAAGCCGCGCGGCAGGGCGACCGGCGGCAGCGCTTCGACCGCGTTCCCGATCTCGCGGGAGAGGCGCCGGATCATCCGGCGCAGGTTGTCGGACCCGCCCGCGCGGCAATAGCCCTCGAGTGTCTCCACCAGTTCGGGAGCCACCGTCGAGAAGGCGGTGAGGCGGGGATCGGGCTTGTCGCAGCCCGGAATGACGGCGAGCTTCACGCCGTTCGCGTGGGCGGCGGCGGCGGCGCGCTCGATGCCGTAGCGCCAGTAATCGAGGCCACCGAGGCAGCGGATGACCACGAATTTCGACCGCGCGATCACGCCGTCCACGTAGAGATCGACGGACATCGGATGGCGCAGCCGCGCCAGCTTGGCGAGGCGGAGCGTCGGGACGTCGACCGCCGACGAGTCCCGTGCCGCCGCCTCCCGCTCGGCCGCATGCGCGCCGGCCATGCCGGAGAGATCCGAATCCGTGAAGGACAGGAACACGATGTCGCCGGGCGCCTGGCCCAGATCGATGGCGGCTTCGCCCTCGTCGAGGGAGACCGTGTCGATTCGGATCAGATGCATGGGCGGCGCGCCGTCATGGCTGTGCCCTGGAGGACGTCCGCTCGGTCACGGCGCTTTGGCGACCGCGCCGGCGCCACAGCGCGCGAAGGAGAAGCACGCCGATCAGCACCAGCGGTAACCATGGCAGGCCGGCGACGACGAAGCGCAGGGCCGATCCGGCGCTCATGCCGAAGGTCTGGCCCGCCTGAGCCCAGGCTTCCTCCACGGGGGCGAGAGGCCCGGCCCTCGCCTCGTCGGAGCGTAGGGCGATGGAGACGAGCTCCGTGTCGACGCGCTGATTCAGGCCGCGTTGCTTGGCATCGGCTTCCTCGATCTGCGACTGAACCTGCGCCAATTCCTGCGCGATGCGGATCAGATCCTCCACGCGCGGGTCGGGCCGTGCGGCGATCGCGTCGAGCCGGGCGCGATAGGCGGTGAGTTGGGCCAAGCGCCGGCCGCCATCCTCGATGGCGTCCGTCAGGTCGTCGGCACGCGTCGACTGGCTCCGGAGCACGACGTCACCCGCCGCCTCGCTGGGGAGGGGCGCCGTGACGAAGGCCATGAAGGGGGCGACGGATTCATGCGGCAGTCGGACCTGGACCTGCGCCTGCGGACGGCCCGCAGGCCTCCGGCCATCGTCGACGGACGCAGCGACGAGGACACATTTCAGGGCCGCCTCGTTCAAGCAGCGGTCGCGCGCCGCCTCGAAATGCGCGTTCACCCGCTGGGGCGGTAATCCGATGGTCAGGTCGTGGGTATAGGCGAGCTTCGCATCGCTCGTCTGGGCCAGTGGGCGGGCGACCGGAGCGAGGCGTGCCATCGTCCGGCTGTCCGAGGCCTGAAACTCCGGTGTGGGTGGGCGTGAATCCGAGCAGCCAGCTATCGCCGCGAGAGCCGCCAGGCCGGACGCGGCCACGAGGCCGCGGCACCCGTGAGCCAGGATCCGTCGGGCGGTCAACGCGCTCACCCCGCCAGGGCGGCTGCCACCGCCCCCTGGTCGAAACCCTTCAGCCCGATGACCACGAGCCGGCCGTCGCGGTTCTCGCTCGCCCGCCAGGGGCGGTCGTAATGATGGGCGATACGGGCACCGACGCCCTGGACCACGAGGCGCATCGGCTTGCCGGTGACCTCGGCGAAGCCCTTGATCCGCAGGACGCCGCTGGTCTCGGCGGCGCGGGCGACGCGGGAGGCCAGATCCTCGGCGCTCGCCGTGGCAGGCACGGCAATGGCCACGGAGTCGAAATCGTCGTGATCGTGGTCCTCGCCCTCGCCGTGATGCGAGGGGCGGGCGTCGAGATCGTCCTCGGCGGCGGCACCGAGACCGAGGATCACGCGCGGATCGAGGCGGCCATGCTCGGCCTCGACCATCTTCACCGCGCGCGGCAGCTGGCGCTCCACCTCGGCGCGGACCTTGGCCTTGCCGGCGTCGTCGAGGAGGTCGGCCTTGTTCATCACCACGAGGTCGGCGCACAGGAGCTGGTCCTCGAACACCTCTTCCAGCGGGTTGTCGTGATCGACGCTGGCATCGTCGGCACGCTGGGCGGCGAGAGCCGCCGGATCGTCGGCGAAGAAGCCGGCAGCGACGGCGGGGCCGTCGATGACCGCGATCACCCCGTCCACTGTCACCCGCGAGCGGATCGCCGGCCAGTGGAAAGCCTGGACCAGGGGCTTCGGCAGAGCGAGACCGGACGTCTCGATGAGGATGTGCTCCGGCGGGTCAGCGCGGTCGAGGAGCTTGTTCAGGGCCGGGACGAAATCGTCCGCCACGGTGCAGCAGATGCAGCCGTTGGCCAGCTCGACGATGTCTTCGTCCTGGCAGCCCTCGATACCGCAGGCGGCCAGGAACGATCCGTCGAAGCCGATATCGCCGAACTCGTTGACGATGATGGCGAGCCGACGACCGCCGGCATTCTCCACGAGGTGACGCACGAGGGTCGTCTTGCCGGCTCCGAGGAAGCCGGTGACGATGGTGCAGGGGATCTTCTCGACGATGCTCATTCGGCTGCGTCCGGAATTCTGTCCGCGCGGGGCGGAGGAAACGGGGGAATGCGGGCGACGACGCCTTTGCGGAACGCCTCCGGCCGCGCCTTCCAGGGCACGATGCCGTCGGGCGTCTCCGCGTACAGGCCGATGCCCGCGAGGATGGTTCTGGCGGATTCGACCGGGTCGAGATCGCCGTAGACGTAGGTCCAGCGGCCTTCGGAGGCCACGGCGACGGTGCAGGGGCGCTTGCAGACGGAGAGGCACTCCACGCTTTCGACCGCGATGCCCTCGATGGCGGCTTCCGTCACCGCATCGCGCAGCGCCGAGACGAGGCGGGCCCCGGCGCGGGGCTCGGACGTGTCGCCGGCCGTGCGACAGGTGGCGCAGACGTAGAGTACGACCGGGCTGCCGGCCTGGATGTCCTCGTCAGGCATGCGACGTCGCCGGGCTCTTGCGCCCGACGCTGTTCCAGGCCCAGCCGAAGGCGAGGCCGATCACCGCCCAGAACACGAAGGCGATGCCCAGCGACCGAGCGGCGAATTGGGCCGCGTAGCCCGGCGGCAGGGCGGAGGCGGTGTGGCTCGTCTCCGGCGCCCCGGCCAGATGCGGTGCGACGATAAGCACGAGCCCTCCAGCGACGGCGATGGAGGAGCGGCGAATCGCGATGAGGTAGAGTCCCATGGCGGTGGCGGCTGCGGTCATGACCCACCAGAACTGGCGTTCGGCGAGCGGCGCCGCCTCCATGCCGGGCAGTTCCGGCGGTAGGCCGAGGGCCGGGGCGAGGGCCACGGCGAGGAACCCCGCGATGGCGAATCGCAGGCCGGTTTCCGGGCTCGGCTCGCGCCCACAGGCAATGAGAGCCGCGCCCAGTAACAGGGCGTAGCCGACGCCGCCGACCAGGGTCGCGAGGGCGGTGAAGACCATCCGGGGCAGGCCGGGGCCGGGCTGCCAGGCCGGTGCGACCTCGCCGCCTTCGACACCGTCCGTCTTGCCACCATGGTCGTGGCCCGAATGGACGGGCACGATGAGGGAGGCCGGGGAGGCGCCGCGCGGCATCGATAGCGCGGCCGGCGCCGTGGCTTCACCGCTCTCGTAACGCTCGGCCGCGATGATCAGCGGCGAGGTGAGGGCGAGCTGCAAGCCCGTGGCGACGACAGCCGCCAGGAAGCCGGCGACCAGGGCCGCCGACACGAGTCGGATCATCATGAAATCAGGTCCTGGCTGAGCGCGAGGCGGTCAGTGGCAGGGGAAATTCTGGGCGTGCCGGAAATCGTGGGCCGCGTTGTGCAGCGCCATCGCCGGTGCGAAGCCGGCCATGAAGACGAGCCCGAGGCCGAGGAAAGCGGCCATAAGTACCGCGCCGAGACGCTCGTTGCTGCGGGTGCCGGTGAGGGCGAGAGTGTTCGTGGTCATCGTGTCAGGTCTCCGGCCGCCCCGCCGGCGGCGTTCGAGGATAGAGCGGGAGGACAATGTCCCCTTCGGAAGGCAGGTCTCCTGGCTCGCGGGTCATCCGGTCCTGCCGCCTTCCCGGATCGCTCCGGTGGCCGATGGCAGGCCCGTCTCCGCTCACAGTTGCGGGGGCAGCTGCGGTTTCAGGCGCGAGCCCTCACCGCATTCCCTTTTCACCCCGTCGCCGGGGCACCGTCCAAACTTCGCTTCTACGCGCTCACGCGACCGCTGACAACGCGCCGCCAAAGCGTTTTACCGGCTTTGACGGGGCAGGGCGGTTTCGCGCTAAAGGGAGCCATGCGGCAGCCTTCCCCAAGAATGACACTGGTCCTCGGAGGCGCGCGCTCGGGCAAGAGCCTGCACGCGGAGCGCCTCGTGGAAGCCCACCCGGCGCCGTGGCTCTACCTCGCCACCGCGCAGGCCTGGGACGACGAGATGCGGGAGCGCGTCGCCCTTCACCGGTCGCGCCGCTCGGCGGATTGGATCACCCGGGACGTGCCGATCGATCTGGCCGAGGCCGTCGCCGCGGCGACCGGGCCGGTGCTGGTCGATTGCCTGACCCTGTGGCTCACCAACCTGATCCTGTCCGAGGCCGATATCGAGGCGGCGAGCGCCGCGCTGATCGAGGCCTGCGGTCGCGCGCCGGGGCCGGTGGTGCTGGTGGGCAACGAGGTCGGTCTCGGCATCGTGCCGGACAACGCGCTCGCCCGCCGCTTCCGCGACGCGGCCGGGCGACTGCACCAGCGCCTCGCCGCGCGGGCCGACCATGTGGTGTTCATGGTGGCGGGACTGCCGATGATCGTGAAACCCCAACCCGGAGCGAGCGCATGAGCGTTTCAGACACGAGCGACCCGGAGGCCGAACGGCACCGTGAGAAGATGGAGAAGCGCAAGGCCGTCCAGGACGCCGAGGTCGCGGCCAAGACGATCGAGAAGGGCCTGCTCATCGTCAATACCGGCCCTGGCAAGGGTAAGACCACGGCCGGGCTCGGCCTCGTCCTGCGGGCGCTCGGCCATGGCTGGCGGGTCGGCGTGGTCCAGTTCATCAAGGGTGGGTGGGATACGGGCGAGAAGCACGCGCTGAAGGCTTTCGGCGCGCAGATCGAATGGCATACGCTCGGCGAGGGCTTCACCTGGGAGACGCAGGACAAGGCCCGCGACATCGCGGCGGCCGAGCATGCCTGGGCCAAGGCCGAGGAGCTGATGGCCGACCCGACCATCCGCCTCGTTCTCCTCGACGAACTCAACATCGCCCTGCGCTACGACTATCTGCCCATCGATCCCGTGGTGGCGGCTTTCCGGGCGCGCCGGCCCGACCTCCACGTCATCGTCACCGGCCGCAACGCCAAGCCGGCCCTCATCCAGGCCGCCGACCTCGTCACCGAGATGGGCAGCGTGAAGCACCATTTCTCGGCCGGCGTGAAGGCGCAGGAGGGGATCGAGTTCTGACTGCTGGGCGCGGTCAGGCCACGCCGCCGACCGGCTGATTCTCGTGGAGGACGAGCTTCAGCGTAGCGACGAAATCCTCCAGGGCGGCGGGATCAAGGTCTCGCTGCAGGGCCCCGTGGGCGACGGCGTTGCGCAGGCTCGCCATGGGGCGAAGCCGATCCGCCTCGTCGGGCGTTACGATGCCTTCGCCCGCGAGCTGTTCGATCAGCCGTGCGGACGATTGAGATTGCGACAGGCGGTCCGGAATCAAGGCCCGCCCGATGGCTTCGAAGGTCGACCAGCCGAGCAGCAGAGCGGCCTCCATCTGGCCGGCTGCGATGAGAGCCTCGACCTTCGCGATCGTGCGGTCAATGATGTCGGGCGTCACGCCGTCGATGGCGGGTACGCCGCCGCCGGAGCGAGCGTAGTAGATCCGAAGTTCCCAATCGGCGACACCGAGGAACCGGTCAGCGACTCTTTCCTGGCTTCCCGATCGCGAGCCATCCCGCACGATCTCGATCGCGAGATTCTTGGGTTTTCCGAGCGCAATCGCGTCGGGAACGTAGTCGCCCATGAAGGATGGCAGAAGCTGGCGGGAAGGGTGAGTATAGACCTCGTAGCCGGCATCCATGAGTGTCGGGATGATGAGGTCGAGGACCGGCCGTTCTAGTTCCATGCCGCTCATGCCAGTTCCTCGAATGGATCGTCCGAGAGCCTTACGTATAGAATCGGCTTCTGTGCCGACAGGGCCGCCGCCAGGACGGGGCTCGGCTGCGTGAACGAAAACACCCGCTGCGGTTCGAACTTCTGGATGACCACCCGTTCGATCTGAGAATCATCCATGTAGATGTGCTGGTTGAGGGCATCGAGAACCAGTTTGACGATATTGTCCACATCGCCCTGCACGGAGCCGACGGGGAAGTAGAACAGCGTCACGGCGAGTTTACCCTCGCAGGCGAAGTGATTCTCGGGCAAGGAGCCGTCGCTTGCCGCTCGGACCTTCTGCTTCCATTGCGATTTGGAACTCGATCGGGCCGATTGGAACGAGACCGGTGTGCCGCTGACGAGGAACTCGATGGGAAAGATGAGCTCCACGAGAGATCGCCTAGCGTCGCGGGCTTCGGTCCCGCAACTTATGCACGGCTTCGTCAACGTGTATAGGGTATCGCGGAATCTCCCTTGGGTTGTGTTCCGTCGCGGCTTCCGATGCTGCCTCGTTCCGCTCACGCTTCTTCTATCCGGTGCCGGTGCGGCCTCCGCGGAGTCCATCACATCCTGGCCGGACACCTATCTCGCCCGCGTCGAGGCGCTGGCGGTGATGGAGGGGCTTAACGCGCGGCTCCTGGCGAGCCGCAGCGCCACGGCGACCCTCGAAGGCTGGTGCTCCGAGCACGGTATGGCGGCGGACCCGCGGCTCACGGCGACCCTCCTGCGCGATGTGGACAAGCCCGCCTCGGAAGAGACGCGCCGCCGCCTCGCCGCCGGACCCGAAACTGTCCTGAAATATCGCCGTGTCCGGCTCGCCTGCGGCGATCACGTCCTGTCGGAGGCGGACAATTGGTACGTGCCGGAGCGACTGAACCCGGTGATGAACCGCCTGCTGGAGACGACCGACACGCCCTTTGGCAGGGCGGTCCAGGCGTTGGGCACCACCCGCCAGACCATCGGGTCAGACCGTCTCTGGCAGCCCCTGCCGCCCGGTTGGGACCAGGCGGCCCCGCCCGATCCCGCCTGCGCGCCGCTCGTGATTCCGGAGCGCCTGTTCAGCCACCGCGCCGTGCTGTTCACGGCCGAGCGGGTGCCGTTCTCGGAGGTCGTCGAGACCTACGCCTCCGCCATCCTCGATTTCCGCCGGGCCGCGCGGCCTCTCGATACCGCCTGCGTCGCCGGCCCGCCGTCGCGGCCCTGACGCGGCCGTGCTAGGGCACGCCAACGCCCTCGGCACACCGGACGAGACCCGATCGCATGACTGCCCGCGCCTTCATGATCCAGGGCACCGGCTCGGATGTCGGTAAGTCGCTGATCGTGGCCGGCCTGTGCCGCGCCTTCACGCGGCGCGGCCTCGCCGTGCGGCCGTTCAAGCCGCAGAACATGTCCAACAACGCGGCCGTCACCGCCGATGGCGGCGAGATCGGCCGGGCCCAGGCGCTGCAGGCGCGGGCCTGCGGGGTGGCGCCCTCCATCCACATGAACCCGGTCCTGCTGAAGCCCCAGAGCGAGACCGGCTCCCAGGTGGTGGTGCAGGGCCGGATGGTCGGCAACGCGAAGGCGCGAGATTATCAGGCCTGGAAGCCGCGCCTCCTGGCCTCCGTGCTGGAGAGCTTCGATCAACTGAAGGGTCAGGCCGACCTCGTCATCGTCGAGGGGGCCGGCTCGGCCTCCGAGGTCAACCTGCGGCGGGGCGACATCGCCAATATGGGCTTCGCGCGGGCCACCGACACGCCCGTGATCCTGCTCGGCGACATCGACCGGGGCGGCGTCATCGCCAGCCTCGTCGGCACCAAGGCGGTGATCGCGCCCGAGGATGCGGCGATGATCGTGGGCTTCCTCGTCAACCGCTTTCGCGGCGACCCGAGCCTGTTCGCCGACGGCATGGAGATCGTCGCCACGGCGACCGGCTGGCCCGCCCTCGGCCTCGTGCCGCATTTCCCCGAGGCCGCGCGCCTGCCCGCCGAGGATGCGCTTGGCCTCGCCGGTTCCGCCTCATCCGGCCGGACGCGCATCCGCGTCGCCGTGCCGGTCCTGCCGCGCATCGCCAATTTCGACGACCTCGATCCGCTACGGGCGGAGCCGGAGGTAGAGGTCGTGCTGGTCCGGCCCGGCGAGGCGATTCCGGGCGACGTCGCCCTCGTCCTGCTGCCGGGCTCAAAGACCACGATCGACGATCTCGACGCCCTCCGTCGCGAGGGATGGGACATCGACATCCGCGCGCATCTGCGCCGGGGCGGCCACGTGCTCGGGCTCTGCGGCGGCTACCAGATGCTGGGCCGGACGTTGAGCGACCCGCACGGGATCGAGGGCGAGCCGCGCAGCGTCGCCGGGCTCGGCCTGCTCGACGTCGAGACGGTGATGACGCCGCTGAAGCGGCTCGAGGCGGTGAGCGGGCGGAGCCTCGCCGACGACCTGCCGTTCAGCGGCTACGAGATGCATGTGGGCGACACGGCCGGTGCGGACACGGTGACACCGCTGCTACGCTTCGCCGACGGACGGGTGGACGGTGCGGTCTCTGGCGACGGGCGGGTCTGCGGCACCTACGTTCACGGCCTCTTCGCCGACGACCGGCAGCGGGCCGCCTGGCTCGCGCGCCTGGGAGCGGCCTCCGACGGTCATTCCTACGAAGGCGAGGTCGAGCGTGTCCTCGATGCCCTCGCGCGACATGTCGAGGCGCATGTCGATTGCGACCGACTGTTCGCCTTGGCGCGCTAGCAGTTCCCCAACATAGGCTCGACCGATCGGGCTCCCGCGCAAGGCACGAGCCATGAGGAAGTAGCCCGAGACGCCGTCGCCGCCGGAGGTCGACGCGCATCTCTCGTGAGACGGGGCCGAGCTCCTGGCTGCCCACCGTGGTGCTGCCTGGGCCCGCGCTCAAACTCGCCTGTGGGGCGAGCTCGATAGTCGCGGTTGTGTCCGCACTGCGCCGGGACGCCGTCCGCCGCAGCGTCGCCGCGCCGGTCGTCGCCCCACGCGCCGCCTGAACGACAGAGGCTGTCAGGGGAGCTTGTATTCGAGTGGTCCGCCATCCTTGACGCTGTCGAACATCACCAGGATTCGCTTGTCGCCCAGCACGGCGACGCCCTCCGCCTTGGCGCCCTTTTCCGCCCCGGTGAGATGGCCGATCGGCTCTAGCTTCGCGTTGGTGGAGGCCCCGGCCGCGAACAGGCTGTAGGGCACGTCGGTCTGCCCTTGAGCCGGCCCGGTGAGGACGAGGAGCCGCCCGTCGGGCAGGATGGCGAGATCGCGGATCCCGGCCCCACGCCCGACCGTGAGGGGGATCACCTGAGGGGCGGCCTTGAGCGGCTCGTGCCCCTGCGCGAAGAGAGCCCCGACATCCGCCTCGACGATGAAGGTCTTGCCGTCATGGGACGGCGCACGCAGCCCGGCGAACAGGCGTGTTCCATCGACGGCGACGCCCTCGATATTGAGGCCGTTGGGCGTCGCGTCGCCGTCATCGGTCTGGAGATCCTGCGTGTAGTAGGCGCTGACGGTCTCTGCCAGGCCGAGGGCGTCACCGAGGCGGTAGGTGGTCTCCACCGCACTCGGTCCCACCGGCTCGCCGGCCGCGTCGACCCTGATGCGCGCCAGCACGAAGGTGGAGAGCTTGAACTTCGCCTTGCCGCGCGAGCAGCCATGCGAACCGACCACGTAGAAATACGGGGCGGCATAGGCGACGCCTTCGCCGTCGAGATCGTCGAACTTGCCCTCGCCGCCCGAGCATCCGTTCTTCGAGGGCGGGGTTCCCAGCGTGTTCGGGCTCGGTCCGCCGCCGACGAGGTCGATATCGGCACCGGGCGTAATCGTGTGCCCGTCGATGGTGATGAATTGCGCGCCGGTATTCTCGTCGTTGACCACGAGGCACCGGCGTTTGCCCTCCCGTGGGGGCATGCAGGCAATGCCGCTGATGTCCTTGGCGGGCTTGCCGTCCTTGCCTTTCAGGCCGGACGTCATCGTGTAGGGCGGATCGACGGGCACGAGGTCGTGCTGGGCTCCCCCCGCTGCCAAGGCCGGCGCGGCGGCTCCGTGAAGGAGGAGCATCGCCAGAAGACCAGTCCGTGTCATTGCCGCGTGCCCCTTCGAATGTCGGTGATCGGAATTACGGAAAAACAGCTTTGAGTATCGATGCGCCAAGGACGACACATCCGAAAAGCAGCGCGCAGGCGATGCGATACAGGGCCAGCGCTCGCTCCACATCATGAGGGCCCGCCTTCGCCCGTCCGTCGCCCATCCAGGAATCGTCGACGATCTCGGAGCCGTACATGCGCGGCCCCGCCAGCCTCAGGCCGAGCGCGCCCGCCATTGCGGCCTCGGGCCAGCCGGCATTGGGCGAGCGGTGCTTGCCCGCATCGCGCCGGACGGCCCGGTACGCACCCGCCGCGGAGGCGCCGGGATGGAGGAGGGCGGCCGCCGCGATCAGCCCCGCCGAGAGCCGAGAGGCCGGGAGGTTGACGAGGTCATCGAGGCGGGCCGAGGCCCAGCCGTAGGATTCGTGGCGGGGCGTGCGATGGCCGACCATGCTGTCGGCAGTGTTGATCGCCTTGTAGAGCGCGCCCCCCGGCAGGCCGCCGATCCCGATCCAGAATGCGGGGGCCACGATCCCGTCGGAGAAGTTTTCCGATAGGCTTTCGATGGCGGCGCGGCAGATGCCGGCTTCGTCGAGGCTCTCCGGGTTGCGCCCCACAATCATCGCGACTTCGCGCCGCCCGCCAGCCAGCCCCTCGGAGCGGAGCGCCGAAGAGACACGGCTGACATGATCGTGGAGGCTGCGCTGCGCCGGCAGGGACGCGCAGACGAGGCCGAGCAGGATCAGGGCAGGCAGGTGACCGGCCGCGGCGGCCAGAGTCGTCGCCCCGATCGATACCGCCCCGACGACCGCCAGGAGGGCGAGAAGGCCGACGATTCCGGCCGCGCGCCGTCTCGCCTCGCTGCCCGTATTGAGGGACCGGTCGAGCCGGGCGATCACCCAGCCGATCCAGGTGACAGGATGGCCCAGCGCCCTGTAGAGCCGGTCCGGATAGCCGGCCACCGCCTCGGTGGCGAGGGCGAGGCCCAACACCACGAGCGTATCCGGCGGATGGAAGAGAGTGGTCCAGATCATCGGTTCGCGGAGGGGATCCAGGCTGGTGGGCGGGAGCGCGACGGAGGCCCGATGAGCGGAAGCGAGGAGGCGGGCGAGGGGATTCGGCCCATCGCCCATGGCGGCGATCTCGATGCCGCCGGGGCGCTGTTCCCGCACGCCGAACAACCCTGGATCGACCTCTCCACCGGGATCAATCCGGTCCCGTATCCTTGTCCGCCGTTGGATGCCAGCACGTTCCGGCGGCTTCCTTCCCGTGCCGACCTCCACGCTCTGCTCGCCGCCGCCGCCCGCGCCTATGGCGTTGTCGATCCGGACCATCTGGTCGCGGCGCCCGGCACGCAGATCCTCATCGAGACGCTGCCTCGACTGAGGCCCCCTTCGCGGGTGGCCGTCATCGGCCCGACCTATGCCGAGCACGAGGCTGCCTGGCTCCGGGGCGGCCACGCAGTGGCGACCGTGACCGATCCGGCGCAGGCCGAGGAGGCGGACGTCGTCGTCGTGGTCAACCCCAACAATCCCGATGGTCGGACCTGGGAGGCCTCCGCCCTCCTCGATCTCGCGGGACGCCTCGTACGGCGCGGCGGGTGGCTCGTCGTGGACGAGGCCTTCATCGATCTCGAAGAGGTCGAATCCGTTGCGCCCCGTGTGGGGCCGGGGCTGATCGTGCTGCGCTCCTTCGGTAAGACCTATGGCCTCGCCGGCATCCGTCTCGGCTTCGCCCTCACCGAATCTTTGCTCGCCCGGCGGATCGCGCAGGCGCTGGGACCCTGGGCGGTGCCGGGGCCGGCGCTCGCCATCGGCCGCACTGCCTTGGCCGATACGGCCTGGCTGCGCGAGGCCGCCCTTGCCCGCCATGCCGATTCATTGCGTCTCGACCGGCTTCTGGCCTGCCGGGGAGGGCGTGTCGTCGGCGGCACCTGCCTGTTCCGCACGGCCGCGTTCGACGATGCGCCGGGCCTGTTCCGACGTCTCGGCGAGGCGGGCATCTATGTCCGCCGGTTCGAGGCCAACCCGCGATGGCTGCGTTTCGGCCTGCCGGCGGACAAGGGCGAATGGTGCCGCCTGTCCCGCGTGCTCAAACCCGCCTGATCAGGCGGGCTTCGACCGCGACCGGTCGCCGATCGACACGAGAAGGCCCGCCCCCGAGAGGAGGGCGCCCACCGCGCAGACACCGGGCCACCCCGCCATGAGGAAGGCCTGCGAGCCGGCGAAGGCGCCCAGCGCACCGAACACGAACATCACCGTGAACAGCACGGTGTTGATCCGGCCCCTGGCGCCCGGGACGAGGGCATAGGCCCGGGTCTGGTTGGCAATGAGCGCGCCGTTGATGCCGATATCGATGAGGAGCACGCCGATGGCGACTGCTACCAGCGAAACCTCTCCTCCCAGCCACAGAACCAGGAACGACGCGAGGACGAGCGCACCACCGGTGACGACCACCGGCCGGGCGCCCTTCCGGTCCGTGTAGCGTCCGGAGAGCGGGGCGACGAAGGCGCCGCAGACCCCGATCACCCCGAACAGGCCGGCGCCGGCAGCGGTGAGATCGAAGGGCGGGGCTTCCACCAGCAGGGCCAGGGTCGCCCAGAACGCGTTGAAACTGGCGAACAACAATCCCTGCGAGAGGCTGGCGTTGCGCAGGATCGGCTGCGTCTTCACCAGATGCAGGATCGACAGCATCAGCGCGCGGTAGCGCAGGGGCTTCGTCTGTTTGACCTTCGGGAGGGTCGTCGCCGCCACGAATGCGATGGCCAGGGCAACGACAGCGGCGGCGAAGAACACCGCGCGCCAGCCGAAATGCGCGCCGACGAAGCCGCTCACCGTCCGGGCGAGGAGAATGCCGGTGAGGAGGCCCGTCATCACCTGCCCGACCATCCGGCCGCGACTCTCATCCGGGGCGAGTTCGGCGGCGAAGGGGACCGCCTGCTGTGCTGCCGAGGAGAGGAATCCGATGAGGAGGCAGGCGACCGTCAGGAAGGCGAGGTTCGTTGCCAGGGCGGCGCCGAGGAGCGCCACGCTCAGGCCGAGCAACTGCGCCATGATGAGGGTCCGCCTCGGCCAGGCATCGCCCAGCGGGACGAGGCCGAGAATGCCGAGGCCGTAGCCCACGAGGCACGCGGTGGGAACGAGGAGGGCGGCGCGCTCGCCGAACTCGCTCACCAGAACTGCGAGGAGAGGCTGGTTGTAGTAGATGTTGGCGACGGCGCCCCCGGCGATCAGGGTCAGGCCGAAGCGCGCCTTGGCGGTGAAGCCGTGGCTGGAAGCGGTCTCGGGTTGCATGGTCAGGCGTGCACCGGAACGGTGCCGCCCGTCGCGCCAAGTCGATGAAAAAGCGATGGATTGTACGTCATTCGGTGGGCGGGTCCGTGAGCGACGGGAGAGCCGTGCCCTCGGTTAGGGGTGGCGGCGCGCGGGGGCAACCCGCGGCCGCGCGAAATGGTCCCAGCCGCGTCGGACGGCCGACGCGGGCCCCGACCTTCCATCGGATGCACCGATCCCCATATACGAATTGTTACCGGACAATGACTTGGTGCGTCGTTCCGGTGGAGTCCCACTTGGCAGGAGCCAAGTCGTTCTGCCACAGTCTCGACTGTCGAGACGAGTCGGTCCCAAGTCCCGCTGACAAGCATCGCGTGTCGACAACGGAGTTTGGAATGCCGAATTACCGCGTCAGTTTCGCAAAGCAAATCCTCGGCGTGCCGTTCACCATCGGATCGGTCGAGATCTCTCGCGCGCGCGATCCGCGTCGTGCTCAGCGTGCGGCGGAACTTCGTTTCGCGCGCCAGCACGGTGTCGAGGATTGGCGCGAGCGGGCGGATCGTGTCGCCATCGAGGCCGCACAAGCCTGACACATGGAATGTCGTCTTGATCCGTCTTTGCATAGTCTCGAGCAGGACGATGCCACAGCCATGGTCTCGATCACAGGTCGGCCTGCGTCTGCGGCATGGTCCCGCCTTCAAGACCCTGGCCCTCGGTCGCCCCACATCATAGACTGACGGCCATGCACGGCTGCGTTCCGCGGGGCCGGCATCACCCTAGCCGGGTGACAGGGATTTTGGGGCAGGCGGCGAGCCATGGCGGCGATTTCGTTTTTCGGCGACCTGCTTCAAACCATCAGCGACCGTGGTCGCGATCTCATCGGCATCGGTCGTGGCGACCTCGCCGCGAGGGCCAACGCGCAGGAACTGATCAAGCTCTGCGAAGACCTGATCTCCAGGCGCGGCGAAGCCTCCGGCGTGGCGCTCGCCCGCCTGATCCTGGAGCGCTATTCGAGCTTGGCAAAGCCCGAGCGTCTCGTCTTTCTCCAGGGCGTCGCCACCGTGTTCGGGGCCGACCATGAAGCGGTGGACGACGCCATCGCCGCCTATCGCCGGGACCCGACCCGCGCCGCGCTCGGCGTCCTGCACGTGGCGGCCGAGCCGCGCAGCCAGGAACTCATCCGCCGCCTCAACCTCGCCCGCAACGGCACCCTCGCTCTGGTGCGGATGCGCGAGGACCTGTTCGCCCTGCGCAAGGAGTTGCGGGGCAGCGAGGCGGATCACGACCTCATCGACGCCGTTGACAGTCTCGACAGCGATTTCGAGCATCTCTTCGCCTCATGGTTCAACCGGGGCTTCTTGGTTCTGCGCCATATCGACTGGACCACGCCGGCCCATATCCTGGAGAAGATCATCCGTTACGAGGCGGTGCACGAGATCGCCGGCTGGGACGAGCTGCGCCGGCGGATCGAGCCGTCGGATAGACGCTGTTTCGCTTTCTTCCATCCGGCCCTGCAGGACGAGCCGCTGATCTTCGTCGAAGTGGCGCTCACCGGCGGCATTGCCCCGGCCATCGCGCCGATCCTGGCGCATGAGCGCGAGCTGCTTCCGACGCGTGCCGCCACCACGGCCATCTTCTACTCGATCTCGAACTGTCAGAAGGGTTTGGCTGGAATCACCTTCGGCAATTTCCTGATCAAGCAGGTGGTTGAGGATCTCGCCCGCGAAATCCCGAGCCTCAAGACCTTCGTGACCCTATCGCCGGTGCCTGGCTTCTCCGCCTGGCTCGACCGCGAGCGCCGCTCGGATTCGCCGCAGGGGCTGACGCGCGACGATATCGAGGCGTTGCGGGCCATCGACGAGCCGGGGTGGCACGCCGACAAGGCCAGGGCCGATGCGGTGAAGAAGGCCCTCATCCCGGCGGCCGCCGCCTATTTCCTGCGGGCCAAGAACGAGCGCGGCAAGCCCCTCGACCCGGTGGCGCGCTTCCATCTCGGCAATGGCGCGCGGCTGGAGCGGCTGAACTTCCTCGGCGACGTTTCGCCCAAGGGGCTGAGCCAGTCGCGCGGGCTGATGGTCAATTACCTCTACGATCTCTCGGCCATCGAGAAGAACCACGAAACCTATGCCAATCTCGGCACGGTGGCGGCATCGAGCACCGTCAGCCGCGAACTGAGGTCCAACCTACCACCGATTCGCGCCGTCGCCCTGGCCGAGGCTTGATTTCGGGGCGTCGTCCGGCCACGGCTGTCGGTTCGATCACGGTTGGACGACGTCATGCGTAACCATCTCTTCGACCTCATCTGGGCGAGCCTGCCCGCCGATCCCGCCTCCCGGACCTTCATCGAGACCGGCGACGGCGCGCGGATCACCTATGCGGACATGCTCGAGCGTTCGGCCGCCTATGCTTCGGCCCTCAAGGCACTCGGGGTGAAGACGGGCGACCGGGTCGCCGTGCAGGTCGAGAAGAGTGCTGAAGTGGTGTTCCTCTATCTCGGCGCGGTTCGGGCGGGCGCCGTCTTCCTGCCGCTCAACACTGCCTACACGGCCCCCGAGATCGCGTATTTCCTCTCGGATGCCGAGGCGTCCCTGTTCGTCTGCGATCCCGCCCGGCTCGCTGCCCTGGAACCCGTCGCCTCCGACGCGAAGGTCTCAGCGCTGCGTACCCTCGACGGGGCGGGACGCGGCACCATGGCGGAGGCGGCGGACGCGGCCGGCACCGACTTCGCGGATGTGGAACGCGGGCCCGACGATCTAGCGGCGATCCTCTACACCTCGGGCACGACCGGGCGCTCGAAGGGCGCCATGCTCAGCCACGACAACCTCGCCTCCAACGCCGTCACCCTGGTGGAGGCCTGGCGCTTCACCGCCGACGATGTGCTGATCCACGCCCTGCCGGTATTCCACACCCACGGCCTGTTCGTGGCTACCAACATCGTGCTGCTGGCTGGGGCCACGGCGATCTTCCTGCCGAAATTCGACCCGAAGCAGGTGCTCGCCTTGATGGGCCGAGCGACCTCGATGATGGGCGTGCCGACTTTCTATACGCGCCTCCTCAAGGAGCCGGGCCTGACCTCCGAGGCGGCGGCGACAATCCGCCTGTTCGTCTCCGGCTCGGCCCCGCTTCTCGCCGAGACGCACCGGGACTGGCAGGCCCGCACCGGCCACGCCATCCTCGAACGCTACGGCATGACCGAGACCAACATGAACACCTCGAACCCCTACGAGGGCGAACGCATCGCCGGCACGGTGGGCCTGCCCCTGCCGGGCGTTTCGCTCAGGGTGGTCGATCCCGAGACGGGACGGGCCTTGCCCGCCGATACGGTGGGGATGATCGAGGTGAAGGGCCCGAACGTGTTCCAGGGCTATTGGCGCATGCCCGAGAAGACGGCCTCCGAGTTCAAGGCGGACGGGTTCTTCATCACCGGCGATCTCGGCAAGGTCGACGAGCGCGGCTACGTCCACATCGTCGGGCGCGGCAAGGATCTCATCATCACCGGTGGCTACAACGTCTATCCGAAGGAAGTCGAGAACGAGATCGATGCGCTTCCGGGCGTGGTCGAATCCGCCGTGATCGGCCTCGCTCATGCGGATTTCGGCGAGGGCGTGACTGCCATCGTCGTCGCCCGCCCGGACGCGCCGGGAGAGCAGGAGATCCTCCGCATCCTCGAAGGGCGCCTCGCTCGGTTCAAATGCCCCAAGCGTGTGCTCTTCGCCGACGAATTGCCGCGCAATGCCATGGGCAAGGTGCAGAAGAACCTGCTGCGCGAAGCGCATGCGGATCTCTACCGCCGCTGAGGGGCAAGACGGCGGAACGCTTTGGCGGGCCGGCGGTTCTCGTCATCGAACGGCCAAGCTCGCGCCGTCTCCGTACCGGTTGCCGTCATGTCTTCGTCTCAGCCTCACCGTCCCGAGCCTACGGAGCCGGGCTCCACCCATTCGATGGTCTGGACTCTGGCGATGGGAGCGGCGCTCGTCGCCCTGTCGCTGGCACCGCGGTCGCGCGGCGCCAGGCGGGAGGCCGAACCGCCCGAGCCGCGCCGCGAAGAAGGTGCCCGTTCACATAGCGGGCGCAGCGCCGAATGGGTGGCGGCGACACAGGTCCATCGCGGTCGTGCCGCAGACAGCCCGACCGAGATCACCCGCGCCGGCTGGAAGGACATCGCCGTCCGCGTCTATCTGGAATTCAACAAGGACAGGGTGCTCGCGGTCGCCGCCGGGGTCACGTTCTTCACCCTGCTGTCGCTGTTCCCGGCCATCGCCGCCCTGGTCTCCTGCTACGGCCTCGTGGCCGATGTCGGCGCCATCAACGAGCACCTCTCCAGCATGCAGGGCGTGCTGCCCTCCAGCGCCATCGACATCATCGGCGAGCAGGTGAAGCGGATCGCCGCCAAGGATAACGGCACGCTGGGACTGACGTTCTTCTCCAGCCTCGTCCTGTCGCTCTGGAGCGCGAACGCCGCCATGAAGGCGATGTTCGATGCCCTGAACGTGGTCTACGAGGAAGACGAGAAGCGCTCCTTCGTGATGCTGAACCTGCGCTCCCTGACCTTCACCGTCGGGGCGCTCCTCTTCACCATCCTCGCGCTCACCAGCATCGTCGTGCTGCCGGTAATCTTCAACTTCTTCGGGTTCGGGCAGGGGGCGAGGCTCATCGCCCTGCTGCGCTGGCCCTTCCTGCTCGTCGTCCTACTCGGCGGCCTCTCGCTGCTCTATCGCTATGGCCCGAGCCGCGAGCGGCCGCGCTGGCGATGGGTCGGCACCGGTGGCGCTGTGGCGGGCATCCTCTGGCTCGCCGCCTCCATCCTGTTCTCGTGGTATGTCGGCAGCTTCGGCAATTACAACGAGACCTACGGTTCGCTCGGCGCCGCCATCGGCTTCATGACCTGGATCTGGATCTCGACGACGATCGTGCTCCTCGGTGCCGAGATCAATGCCGAAATGGAGCATCAGACCGCTCGGGACACGACGACGGGCCCGGAAAAGCCCATGGGCGACCGCGAGGCACGGATGGCGGACACGGTCGGCGCGGCTGCGTGACAGGGTGCGGGACGGCCTCGGGAGTCCTATTTCTCCAGCCTATCCCGAGGAACCGGAGGCCATCATGAGCGAGACCCAGTCAGGCACCGTCCAGCGCAGCGAGGCCGAGTGGCGCGAGATCCTGACGCCGGACCAGTACCGTGTCCTGCGCGAGCACGGCACGGAGCGGGCGGGCACGAGCTGCCTCAATGCCGAGAAGCGTCCCGGCACGTTCCACTGCGCCGGCTGTGATGCCCCGTTATTCGAGAACAGCACGAAATTCGAATCCGGCACCGGTTGGCCGAGCTTCTTCGATCCCATCGACGGCGCGGTGGAGACGACGACCGACCGGAGCCACTGGATGGTGAGGACCGAAGTGCACTGCGCCCGCTGCAAAGGTCATCTCGGCCACGTCTTCGATGATGGCCCGGCGCCGACGGGGCTGCGTTATTGCATGAACGGCATTTCACTGCGTTTCGAGCCGAATGCGTGAGCTCATTGGTATAAAAGGATAAAAATCGGGGCCGGGCTTACGAGAGCGGCCTTGATTTAGTCCCATTTTTTCTTAGTCGAAGGGAAGTGGTCTTCCCCTTTGTGTGCCGTCGGCGGTGCGAGGCGGGAAAACGATCGAATTCGGACGGTTCGTGCCGGCCGGTTTCCACAGGCCGGGCATTCCGTCGCTGCCGAAACAGGGTATGGCTTCGAACGGCGCTGACGTTGCGCCCGTGGCGCGGCGCTCCGGAGGAGTGCTTGCCATGATGAGCCGATCCGGGGGGAGAGAATACATGAGTGTCGTTCGTCGGTTTCTGGTCGCGCCTTCGCTCGTCCGCCTGATCCGCAAGGAGCGCGGCGGTTCGAAGATCACCGAGGGCTATTTCGCTCCCCAGGCCGGTCGCACCTCCTATGTCCGCGTCGATGGTCAGAATTGCCATCTCGTCCTCGTCACCACGGCGCCGGACGGAACGTCGAGCGAGGAGCGGACAGACGTTCCCCGCGCCCACGGCGATGCCCTTCTGGATGTCTGCTCCGGCAAGGCGATCTACGACCGTGCCGTGCTCGCGCTCGGCAACGGCCGCGAGGCGCTCGTCGACCGCTACGCGACACCGGGCGCCCTCGACCTGCTCAGCGTCGTGTTCGACGACCCCGCCCAGGCCGCCGCTTTCGTGCCCCCGGCCTGGTTCGGCGACGACGTCACCGAGAATTCCGCCTATGACCGCCATTCCGTGGCGATCCAGGGTGTGCCGCAAACCGGCGAGGTTCCCCTGAACAACGCCGCCCTCGAAGCGATCCTCGATCTGCTCGAACCGCGCTTCGGCTTCGGCCGCTTCAATGCCCCGCCGCCGAAGGCCGGTGAGGACGAGGCGACCCTTCGGGCGAACCGCCGCGCTGCAGCCCTGGCTGCCAAGGCGGCCGCTCCTGCGGCCATCCCGGTGGAAGAGCCCGCACCGCAACCCGTCGTTGAGGAACGGAGCGAGGAGCGTCGGGAAGAGCCCGCCGCGGCGGAGGAGACCGCGACGGACACTCCGATCCGCACCGATGCCCGCATCGACGACGTCATCGAAAGCCTGTCGCAGGCTCTGGGCGCGTCTCAACCGTCCCGCGCTCCTGCACGCGACGACGATCCGGCCGCCGAATTCGAGCGCTGGACCGTGCGTCCCCGCCGTACTCCGCAGACCTGAACCCTGGGACCGGAGGTGGGTCATGCCCATCTCCGGGCTCCTCGCGAGGAGCCAGCGGCACCGGGCAGATCCGGCAAAGTGGATGACCAACGATTGTATGCAGTAGCGCGACAGAAGCTCGGCGCGTTACAGAAGCAGCCCATCCTCACGGTTTCGGCGAGAAACAAAGATTATCTCTCATAGCCGCGTTGAGGCGAGGGATTAAACTCGCTAGCGTCTCGCCAAGACAGACGAGCGTGCGCCCAACGAGGCGCCTGTGAGGGAACATGGTTCAGACCACCGTCCATGCCGGAGGCAGCGCGCCGGCAGCACCGACACCTCACGAACCTTGGTACAAGGTCCTCTACATCCAGGTGCTGATCGCCATCGCGCTCGGCATCCTGCTGGGATATCTGCACCCCGAATGGGGCAAGTCCGTCAAGTGGTTGGGCGACGCCTTCATCGCCCTGATCAAGATGATGATCGCGCCGATCATCTTTTGTACCATCGTCCACGGCATCGCCTCTATCGGCGACCTGAAGAAGGTAGGCCGCGTAGGCTTGAAGGCGCTGGTCTATTTCGAGGTGGTCTCGACCATTGCGCTCCTCATCGGCGTGCTCGTGGGTGAGGTGGTGAAGCCAGGCGCCGGTTTCAATGCCGATGTGAGCAAGCTCGACGGTAAATCGGTTGAGAAATACGCCAAGATCGCCGCCGACGATTCCGTCACCGGCCACATCATGGCTCTGATCCCGAAGAGCTTCTTCGACGCTTTCGCCACGGGTGACCTGCTCCAGGTCCTTCTCATCTCGATCCTCACCGGCGTCGTGGTGACCGGCATGGGCAAGCGCGGCGAGGCGATCACGCACGCCATCGACACGGCCGGCCAGATCTTCTTCCGCATCATCGGCCTCGTGGTGAAGCTCGCGCCCATCGGTGCCTTCGGCGCCATGGCCTTCACCATCGGCCAGTACGGCATCGGCAAGGTGATCGATCTCGCCTGGCTCGTCGGCACCTTCTACGTCACCGCCTTTCTGTTCGTGGTTCTGGTTCTGGGCGGCATCGCCCGGGTGGCCGGCTTCTCGATCTTCAAGTTCCTGGCCTACATCAAGGACGAACTCCTCATCGTGCTCGGCACCTCGTCCTCCGAGACGGTGCTGCCGCACATGATGACGAAGATGCGCCGCCTGGGCGCCTCGGATTCCGTCGTGGGCCTGGTGATCCCCACCGGCTACTCGTTCAACCTCGACGGCACCAACATCTATATGACGCTGGCGTCGCTGTTCCTGGCTCAGGCCGTGGGTGCGGACCTGTCGTTCGGCCAGTACGCCACCATCATCCTGGTCGCGATGCTGACCTCGAAGGGAGCCTCCGGCGTCACGGGCGCCGGCTTCATCACTCTTGCGGCCACGCTCAGCGCCATCCCGAACAATCCGGTGCCGGTTGCTGCCATGACCCTGATCCTGGGTGTCGACAAGTTCATGTCGGAGTGCCGGGCCATCACCAACCTGATCGGCAACGGCGTCGCCACGGTGGTGGTCAGCCGCTGGGAGGGTGAACTCGATCAGGAGAAGCTGAACCAAGTCATGGCGCATCCCTTCTCCATCGGCACCGACATTTCCGACCACGCGCCGAACATGGACCAGGAGCCTGCTCCCCGTCCGGCGGTCGCCGCGCAATAGGGCGAGGACATGGACCCGGCGCATCTCCGCATCGGGATCGACCTCGGCGGCACCAAGATCGCCGGCATCGTTCTCGATGCCGGCGGAGCCGTTCGCGCCGAGAGCCGGATCCCGACCCCGAGGGACGATTACGAAGCGACCCTCGACGCGATCGTGTCGCTCGTCCTGCGGATGGAGCGCGAGGCAGGCGGCATCGGCAGTGTCGGCATTGGTATGCCTGGCGCGGTCTCGCCACGCAGCGGCCTCGTGAAGAACGCCAACTCGGTCTGGCTGAACGGCAGGCCCTTCGTCATCGATCTCGAGGCGCGGCTTGGCCGGCCGGTCCGAGCGGAGAACGATGCCAATTGCCTCGCGGTCTCCGAGGCGGTGGATGGCGCGGGTGCCGGGGCGCGGGTCGTCTGGGCGATCATCCTAGGGACCGGCGTCGGTTCCGGCATCGCCATCGATGGTGTGGCCCTGTCGGGCGCCAACCGCATCGCGGGCGAATGGGGGCACAATCCACTCCCCGCGCCTCGCGACGACGAACGGCCCGGTCCCGCCTGCTATTGCGGTCGGAAGGGCTGTATCGAGACGTGGCTCTCCGGGCCGGGGTTCGCCGCCGACCATGGCAGGCGGACCGGAGCGGCCGCCCCGATGGGCGAATCCGTCATTGCCGCCGCGCGGGCGGGCGATGCAGCCGCATGCGAAAGCGTCGCTCGCTATCGGGAAAGGCTCGCCCGCGCGATGGCCGGCGTGATCAACGTCCTCGACCCCGATGTGGTGGTTCTCGGTGGTGGGCTGTCGACCGTGCCGGAACTGACCGCCGACCTGACCGGACTGATCCGTCCGCATGTCTTCTCGGGAGAATGCGAGACGCCGATCCGGGTGAGCCGCCACGGCGACGCTTCCGGCGTGCGGGGTGCAGCCTGGTTATGGGGCCTCCACGCCTGAACCTCTCCCCATCGTTCCCCGCAGCCGGTATGGACGGGGCATCGCATAACGACGTGAGCGTATTCCCATGACGAGTCTGGCTTCCCTCGATCCCGCCGCCCGCGACGCACTTCACGCAGAGGCCCGCGACGCCTACGAGGCCTTCAAGGCCCGTGGCCTGAAGCTCGACATGACCCGCGGCAAGCCGTCGCCCGAGCAGCTCGACCTGTCCAGCGCGATGATGTCCCTTCCGGGGAACGGCGACCACTTCGCCGAGGCCGGCGACGATGCGCGTAATTACGGCGGCCTCCAAGGCCTGCCAGAGGCGCGCGCCCTGTTCGCGCCGATGGTGCAGGCGCCGGCCGGCCAGATCGTCATCGGTGACAATTCCAGCCTCGCGCTCATGCACGATTGCATCGCCTGGGCTCTGCTGAAGGGCGTGCCCGGCTCGGAGAAGCCCTGGTCGAAGGAAGAGGAGCCGGTCTTCCTTTGTCCCGTCCCGGGCTATGACCGCCACTTCGCCATCTGCGAGGCCCTGGGCATCCGCATGCTGCCCGTCCCCATGACCGGCGAAGGGCCGGACATGGACGTGGTCGAGAAGCTTGCCGCCGATCCCGCGGTCAAGGGCATGTGGTGCGTGCCGAAATACGCCAATCCGAGCGGCGAGACCTATTCCGACGAGACAGTCCGGCGCCTCGCTTCCATGAAGACCGGCGCTCCCGACTTCCGCCTTTTCTGGGACAACGCGTACACGGTCCATCACCTCACCGCGACGCGCCACCCCCTCGCCGACATCCTCACCCTCTGCGAGGAAGCCGGCCATCCCGACCGGCCCTTCATCTTCGCCTCGACCTCCAAGATCACCCTGGCGGGAGCAGGCATCGCCGTGTTCGCCTCCTCGCCGGAAAACGTGCGCTGGTTCCTCGGCCGCTCGTTCTTCCGCACTATCGGGCCGGACAAGCTCAACCAGCTGCGCCACGTTCGCTTCCTCAAGGACATGGCCGGCATCGAGGGGCATATGGAGAAGCAGCGTGCGCTCATCGCGCCGAAGTTTGAGGCCGTTCTCGACGCGCTGGAGGCCCGGCTCGGCGGGACCGGCGCAGCCACCTGGACGAAGCCCGAAGGCGGCTACTTTATCACCGTCGATACGGTGGACGGCGCGGCGCAGCGGACCGTTGCCCTCGCCAAGGAAGCCGGCATCGCCCTGACGCCCGCCGGTGCGACCTCGCCCTATGGACGCGACCCGCATGACCGCACCCTGCGCCTCGCCCCTACCTTCCCTTCACTCTCGGACGTGAAGGCGGCGGCGGAGGGGATCGCGCTCTGCATCCTCCTCGCCGGACTGGAGACACAGCAGGCGGCCTGACCAAGCCGGCCGCCATCGTTCCCCTCGGCGAGAGGGGGGGGCGATGGCGGCCGACGATGAGGCACAGGGTGTGGACGGATCCTTATCGCTCTCTTTGCCCGTGATGGGGACGGAGGGCGGACCCGGCATCGCTCGATAAGCGACCGGCGCGTGATCGGCTGGCCGGCATGTGAGCGTGAAGCGCGATAGGCGAGACCAAGTACGGCGTCGCCCCCGGAGGCGACGGTGATGCGGCCGAACCTAGTCGTTCAGCGGAATCCGCCGACGCGACGATCCCGCTTACGCTCGGCGGCCGGTTGATACGCGATCTGAGCGTGGTGAGTGCAATAGGGCAGGCCGGTGATCGAGCGGTCGCCGCAATAGTGGAAATCCGGCGAGGTCGGATCGCCCAGCGGCCAGCGGCACATGGATTCGCGTAGATCCATGATCGTCACGCGCTTGGACACGGCCAGCGGCGTGGCCTGAGGCATGACCAAGGCGGTTGTCTCGGGAAATGCCAAGCTCGGCGTGGCGACGGGATCGGCCACGGGCGCGAATTCCACGACCGTGTCGGCCTCGGTCTCGGGTGCCCGTGCCGCGGGCTTCTTCCGGCCATTACCAGGCGAATCCGCTGCCTTCACGCGGCCCGAAAGGCCGAGCCTGTGGACCTTGCCGATGACCGCATTGCGGGTGACTCCGCCGAGCTGGGCCGCGATCTGGCTCGCGCTCAGGCCCTCGTCCCAGAGACGCCGCAGTAGCTCGACACGCTCGTCCGTCCAGCCAGCACCGGTATCCGTCATCGCCCCCTCCGACATCCGCTCGATTCCCCCGACCGGCACCGAACGAACCCTGCGAAAACCCGCATGGCCTGTCCGTCCAATACCATACAGATGGTGGTCGCCCAGGGCACCCTTACGACGACGATCGGAACCGTACAGGACGCTTCGATGCCGATGCAAGGCCGCCTGAAAGCCGGGACGGACTTTCCACCGGCAAACCGTCGGGGGCGTCTCGGCTGTATTCTGAAGGGGCGGCGGCGATGCGGCTCCACCATGAGTGCGACGGCATAATCCTCCTCCGCATCCGACCGCATCGCCCGCCGGCCCAGCTTTCCCTTGACCTGACGCGGGATCGGGCGAGAAGCGCGTGTTTCACCAAGAGCCGAGAAGTGAAGGACAGGTCATGGTCGCGCCCGATCCGACCGAGGGACGCCGCTCCGGCGAGGTGCCGACACGCCTCGAAACACGCGGCCTGCGTGTCGATTTCGGTCGCAAGCTCGCCCTCGACGACGTCTCCCTCGCCGTTCGCGTGGGCGAGATCATCGCCCTTCTGGGTGATTCCGGCTGCGGCAAGAGCACCCTGCTACGTGCGGTGGCGGGGCTTGAACAGCCAAGCGGCGGCCTCGTCCTTCTCGATGGGCAGATCATGGGCCCGAGGGTGCCGCCGGAGGAGCGGGGCGTCGGATTGATGTTCCAGGACTACGCCCTGTTCCCCCACCTCACCGTCATGCAGAACGTTCGCTTCGGCCTTCACCGGCTGCGCGCCGATGAGGCCGATGCCGTGGCGAGGGCGCGGCTGGAACAGGTCGGCCTCGCCGACCGGGCCGCGAGTTATCCCGGTGACCTGTCCGGCGGCGAGAGCCAGCGCGTGGCGCTCGCCCGCGCCTTGGCGCCGGGGCCACGCGTGCTGCTCCTCGACGAGCCCTTCTCCAATCTCGACCGGCGTAACCGCGATCGGGTACGGGCCGACACGATCTCGGTGCTGCGCGCCACGGGCGCGACGGCGCTCCTGGTGACGCACGACCCGGAGGAGGCCTTGCTGGTGAGTGACCGGATCGTCCTGATGCGGAGCGGACGCATCGTCCAGATCGGCACCGGTGCGGATCTCTACCGGCGTCCCGTCTCGCATTTCGCCGCGAGCTTCTTCGGTGATCTCATCGCTTTCCCCACGCGCTGCATCGACGGCGCGGCAACGACGCCGCTCGGCAAGTTTCCGGCGCCGGGAATCGCCAGCGGCGCAAGGGTGGCCGCCTGCGTCAGGCCCGAGGCGATTCTGCTATCCGGCGCGGAAACCGGTCATCCGGCGCGGGTCATCCGCCGGCGCTTCCTCGGACCCGTCGCGGAATTGACCCTGGCGGCGGAGGGGTTCTCCGACACGTTCCGCCTCACCGTCGCGGAAGAGACATCGGCGGGGGAGGGCGATTGCGTCGGCCTGAAGCTCGCGAACGGCGCGGGGTTGGTTTTTCCGCTCGAGACGGATTAATTCCGCTTGGTTGCTCGTGCTTGGCAATATCCAGAAGTATAGTTTTTAACGATAATAAACTGAAGACATAAGTCTTGCTTTTCTCGTGAAGATGCGGCCCAGAACCGTTCGCCACGGGAAGAGGAATGGACGTCATGGTCGGTTGGGTCTCGAAATGTCTGGTCGGCGGCGCGACGGCTTTCGCCTGGATCTCCGGAGCGACGGCCGCCGAGGTCAACATCTACACCACGCGCGAGCCCGGCCTGATCAAGCCCTTGCTCGATGCCTACACGGCCAAGAGCGGCGTCACCGTCAACACCGTTTTCGTCGAGAAGGGCCTCGCTGAGCGTGTGGCCTCCGAGGGCGAGCGGTCTAAGGCAGACGTGCTCATGACCGTCGATATCGGCAATCTCATCGAACTCGTGGATCGCGGCTTGGCGCAGCCGGTTCGTACGGAGACCCTGGAAGCCGCCGTCCCGGCCCCCCTGCGCGATGCCGGTGGTCTCTGGTACGCCCTCTCCATGCGCGCCCGTGTCGCCTATGCCGACAAGGACCTCGCGGAGAAGGCCCTGACCTACGAGGATCTCGCCGACCCGAAATGGAAGGGCAAGCTCTGCCTGCGCGCGGGCCAGCACCCTTACAACACGGCGCTCATCGCCCATTACATCGTCAAGCACGGGCCGGATAAGGCGAAGGAATGGCTGACCGGCGTGAAGGCCAACCTCGCGCGCAAGCCGGCCGGTGGCGACCGTGACGTAGCCCGCGATATCCTGGCCGGAACCTGCACCGTCGGTCTCGGCAACTCGTACTATGTCGGGCTGATGCGCTCGGGCAAGGGTGGCCCGGACCAGCAGAAATGGGGCGACGGGATCAAGGTCGTGCTGCCGGTCTTCACGAGCGGTGGCACCCACGTGAACGTCTCCGGCGCCGTCGTCGCGAAAGGCGCGCCGAACCGCGACGAAGCGGTCAAGCTTCTCGAATACCTCGTCTCGGACGAGGGCCAGGGCCTCTATGCGAAGGCCAATTTCGAGTATCCGGTGAAGGTCGGCGCGCCGATCGACCCCCAGCTCACCGCGCTGGGCCCGCTGACCATCGATACCGTGCCCCTGGCCGAGATCGCCCGTAACCGGAAGGCCGCGAGCCTGCTGGTGGATACGGTCGGCTTCGACAACTGAAGCCCAGGCCGATGCGGGTGGCTGCCGAACTGGCCGGATCGGAGGCCGCGCTCGGCACGGACGTCGTTCCGCGCCCCGCGTCGCGCCTGCGCGCCGGGCCTCTCGCCTGGGCGGCGGGAGCGCTGGCGCTCGCCGCCCTGATCCTGAGCCCGGTCGTATCCCTGGCGCTGACGGCGGCGGGGGGATCGAGCGAGGTCTGGCCGCATCTTCTGGCGCATGTCCTGCCGCAAGCGACGCTCACCACGGCGTTCCTCCTCGGCGGCGTCGGGCTCCTCGTCGTCATGCTCGGGGTCGGCTCCGCCTGGCTTGTCTCAGCCTACGAGTTCCGGGGCCGACGCCTCCTGGAAATCGGGTTGCTGCTGCCCTTGGCGGTGCCGACCTACATCGTTGCCTTCGCCTATCTCGATCTGCTTCATCCGATAGGCCCGGTCCAGACCGCGCTTCGCGATGCTCTCGGCGTCGCGCGGCCGAAGGATCTGCTGCTGCCCGAGATCAGGTCCCTGCCGGGCTGCATCCTGCTTCTCGGCTTCGTGCTCTATCCATACGTCTACCTGCCGACGCGGGCGCTGTTCCTGATGCAGGCAGGCACGCTCATCGAGGCGGCGCGCATTCTCGGACGGTCGCCGATGGCGGTCTTCTTCCACGTCGCCTTGCCGCTGGCGCGCCCCGCCATCGCCCTCGGCACCAGCCTCGCCCTGATGGAGACGCTCAACGATATCGGCGCTGCCGAATTTCTCGGCGTAAGGACGCTCACGGTTCAGGTCTACGCCACCTGGATCAACCGCTCCGACCTGCCCGGCGCGGCGCAGATCGCCCTGGTCATGCTGGCGATGGTGCTCCTGCTGCTGGCGGCCGAACGCTGGGGCCGGCGCGGGCGCGGCTATTCCGGCACGGCACAGCGCCAGCGCGGCATGGCCCGCCATCGCCTGTCCGGCACGTCGGTCCTGGCCGCCTTGTGTCTCGGCACTCTTCCCATCGCCATCGGTTTCCTGATTCCGGCGGCCTATCTCGTCCATTCCGCCATCGCCCGCGTGACCCGGCTGGGATTTCCCCGGGGAGTCATCGCCGAGGCGGGAAACACCCTCCTTTATGCCGGCCTCGCCACCCTGCTGGCGGCGATATGCGGCTTCCTCGTCGCCGCCGGCCCGCGCCTCGTCGCGCGACGTTTCGGGCAGGGGCTGATCCGCATCGCCGCCCTCGGCTACGCGCTTCCCGGCGCGATCCTGGCGATCGGGCTCCTCGGCCCGCTGGCTCTCGCCGATGCATACCTGTCCCGTGTCACGACGGCGCTCTTCGGCGTCGCTCCGGCCATCATCGGAGTCGGTGCGGGTGGCGCCCTCGTCGTCGCCTATCTCGTGCGCTTCCTCGCGGTCGGTGTCGGCGCCTGCGAGGCCGGCCTGTCGAAAGTGCCGGTCTCCCTCGGGGAAGCCGGGCGCATGCTCGGCCGGGGGGCTGTCGGCACGCTGATGCGCGTCCACCTGCCGATGACGTGGCCGGCTTTGCTGAGCGGAGCGCTCCTCGTTTTCGTCGACTGCGTCAAGGAACTGCCCGCGACCCTGCTCCTGCGCCCCCTCAACGTCGAGACCCTCGCGACCCATCTCTACGGGGAGGCGGTGCGCGGTACTTACGAGGACGGCGCGGTGGCGGCCCTCCTCATCGTCGTCGTCGGCCTGATCCCGGTGGCTTTGCTCCTCCGCTTCGGCTCGCCGGAGCGGACCCCGAGGGGCGGTTGAGGTTCGGGATCGAGGCCGTTCGCCGGGCTTCCGAACCTTATCGTATGCCGGCTCGGCATGGTCGCTGCCGACCAACGCGACAGAGGCCCTTGACGGGCGCGTGGGCCTCGCCCTAGAAGGCCCTCGGTCCGGGTGCGTAGCTCAGCGGGAGAGCATTCGCTTCACACGCGAAGGGTCACAGGTTCGATCCCTGTCGCGCCCACCATTCCCCTCAAGCCGCAGCGATAGCCGGCACGAGGGTCTCGACCGCATCCACCAAGTCATCGAAATGCTGGATCACCCGCGTGGGGCCGAGTTGCTCTACCGGCAGGTCGGTATAGCCGAACGGCACTGCGATCACCGGAATGCCGGCAGCCTTCGCGGCATCGATATCGGCGCGGGAATCACCCACCATCACCGCGCGCGAGACGTCGCCCTTCGCCTGCTCCACCGTGAGGGTGATATGGGCCGGATTGGGCTTGTAGACCGGGAACGTGTCGCGGCCGCAGATGGCGGCGAAGCGGCCGGCGACACCGAGCTCCTCAAGCAGTTGCTTGGCATGGGCCTCGACCTTGTTGGTGCAGACCGCCAGCAGGAAGCCGCGGGCGCTCAGCATCTCGAGCGCCGTCTCGACGCCGGGGAACAGGTAGGAATGCTCGCTGAGATGGCGGCCGTAATGGTCGAGGAAATCGACGAAGAGGGTCTGCAGCCTTGTGTCGTCGAGCGTTTCCCCCGCCGCCTCGAAGCCACGCTGGATCAGCGCCTTCGCGCCGGCGCCGATCATGTCGCGGGCTTGATCCAGGGGCAGTGTCGGCAGGCCTTCGCGGGTGAGGATCGCGTTGAGGGTGCCGACGAGGTCGCCCGCGGTCTCGGCAAGGGTTCCGTCGAGGTCGAACACGACGATTGGCGGCAGGCTTGGCATGGTGGCTCGCTGGGTTCTGTGGGTCGGTAAAGGGCGCGATGGTGAAGAACCGGTTTGCGCGGCGGTCCCCGCCCGATAAAGCGGCATGGCCCATTGGGAAAAGCCGGTTAGGGGACAAGGACTTACGCGATCGACCCGGATCCGGTATCCGATTCCACCCTCTAGAATCGTGACGTGGTGCGATCAAGGCATTCGCGAGCGGGTCACGGTTGCGCCGCAAGGCCGCTATAGGGGAGCGGCCGTGAGATTCCCTTGTCTTCATCCAGACACGAAGGCGACCATGCGTTCGACCCTGCCGACCGATCCCGCGTTCACACTCATGGTTCCGGCCGCTTCCGCGCGTTCGCGGGGACGGCGCTGGAGCAATTTTGGATGCCGGGTAGCGATTACCCTCAGCGTTCTCGCCGGCACCGTTGGCGCCGCGTCCGCCGCCTCCTTCGAGTTCGTGCCCGCGCCGCAGATCGACCTCAACAGGGTCTATCGCGTGGACAAGGTCA
This sequence comes from Methylobacterium sp. CM6247, assembly GCF_054817925.1. Taxonomy (NCBI): domain Bacteria; kingdom Pseudomonadati; phylum Pseudomonadota; class Alphaproteobacteria; order Hyphomicrobiales; family Methylobacteriaceae; genus Methylobacterium; species Methylobacterium sp. CM6247. Next base: position 378,038 of record NZ_JBTXKX010000003.1, on the reverse strand, counting down.
CCGGCGAGGTCACGTCCTGTCAGTACGGTCTGCGCGAGGGTGCGGTGGGCAGCGTCGGCCTCACCGTGTGCTACGGTTCAGGGGAGGGCGCCAGCGCCCAGGCCCCGTCCGAATATGGCCTCGTCGCCTCCCGCCACACCCGGGAGGCCGGGGTGTTCCGCGTCAACTACCGCACGGGTGAGATGAGCATCTGCTACGTCCAGCTCCAGAAGGAAGCGGTGGTGTGCACGGCCCAGGCGAACCCGGCCACCAGCGGTCCCGAAGAGGCCGTGGCCACGGGGCAGGCGCCCGGCCGAGCGGGGCCGAGTGCCACGCCGCCCCAGAACACCCGGCCCTGACGACAATCGCTGCGTGTTCTCGGCAAGTGCCGCGTTCGGCAAGTGCTACGTTGGACGCCGTTGCCAGCCGTGCTAGGGCCACGGGACTTTCAGCGGCCCAGCCCGTAGCCCGAGAGCCCATCCATGCATCTGGTCCCCGCCCTCCCGACGAACCGGTCTCCCTCGTGAGCGGACCCGATCTGCGTCGTGCCGCCGCCGCCCGCGCCCTCGACCTCGTCGAAGATGGGATGCGACTCGGCATCGGTACCGGCAGCACCGCCAACGTGTTCGTGGAGCTTCTCGGCGCCAGGGTGCGCGAGGGACTCAAGGTGACGGGTGTGCCGACCTCGGAGGCGACGCGAATCGCCGCCGAGCGCGTCGGCATTCCCCTCGCCACCCTCGAAGACCTGCCCGAACTCGACCTCACCATCGATGGCGCTGATGAGATCGATGCCGCGATGCGTCTGGTGAAGGGCGGCGGCGGCGCACTCCTACGCGAAAAGATCGTGGCTTTCGCGAGCCGCCGTATGGTGGTGATCGCCGACGCGGCGAAATCCGTGACCACCCTCGGAGCGTTTCCGCTGCCGGTGGAGGTCAATTCGTTCGGCCTCGGCGCGACCCGCATCGCCGTGGGAAGGGCCATCGAGAGTGCTGGCTCCGCGGGCGATCTCGTGTTGCGCTCCGGACCCGGCGGCTCGCCCTTCGTGACAGATGGCGGCCATCTCATCCTCGATGCCCATCTGAAGGTCATCGCCGATCCCGAACGCCTGTCCGCCGCGCTCTGGGCGGTGCCCGGCGTGGTCGAGCACGGTCTGTTCATCGGGCTCGCCACGGGCGCTATCCTGGCGGAGGCCCGTGACGGGCAGGCGCATGTCACCTGTCTCGGCGCGGTCTGACGCGCTTCCCCATCCGCTTGATTTCTCGACACGTCTTTCCGGAGCGCTCGCATGTCCCGCCGCCCCCTCTTTTTCGTCCTGACCGCCTCGGTCCTCGCCGGAATCCTCTCCGTCTCGGCTCCGACCGCCGGCCTGGCTCAGGCGCAGAAGCCTGCCGCGCCGGCCAAGCCCGGGGCCAAGCCCGCCGCACCTGCGCCCGCCACGCCCGCGGCCCAGCAGCCGACCTACACGCCGAACCATCTGGCCCTGGCCCGCGAAGTCACCCTCAGCTCCGGCATCGCCCGGTCGTTCGACTCAATTCTTCCGGCCTTTGGCCAGCAGATCAAACAGGCGGCCATCACCCGCCCGGACCTGACCAAGGATCTCGATGAGGTTCTCACCTCCCTGGCGCCCGAGATGGAACTGCAAAAGCAGATGATGATCGAGACGGCGGCCAAGATCTACGCGAGCCGCCTGTCCGAGGCGGAGCTCACCGAGATCGTCGCCTTCTTCCATTCGGCGGCGGGCAAGCGCTACGTCGAGACCCAGCCGCAGGTGCTCGACGAGATCGTCCAGGCCATGCAGAACTGGACCCAGGGTGTGTCCGAATACATGATGGTCCGTGTGCGTGCCGAGATGGGCAAGCGCGGCCACGAACTCCAGTAACCTTCCAGTCCGCCCGTCTCCAATGATCTCTTTCCCGCCCCGATCGGAGACGGTCGCGCGCCTGCGTGCCACCGGTGCCATCACACTCGCCATCCTTCCGGTGGCCATGGCGCTGGCCAATCGGTCGAGCCCGACCGTCGTCGGCCTCTCCGCCTCGTTCTTCCTCATCGCCGGGCTGATCGAGGATGCGCGCGGTACGGTGCGGTTCGTGGCGAGGCCGCTCGCCACGCCGATCGGTCTCGCAGTCCTCGGCTTCGTCGTCTGGTCGCTGGCGAGCGTCTCCTGGAGCCCGGTGGAGGATCTGTCCTGGCGCAACATGCAGGAATTCCTGCCGACCGTCGTGGGGGCCTATCTCCTCGCGCGCCTCGCGCCCGGAAACATGCCGGCCTTCACGCCCCGGCTCGCCGCCTGGTCCATCGCGATCGCCGGGCTCTACATCGTCGTGGCCCTGGCCAACCACCTTCCCCTCCATCGGGCGATGGGCTCACGGGTGGCGCTGTTCGTCTTCAATCGCCCAGCCCTGACGATCGCGCCCGTAATGGGGCCCCTGGCTTATCTTCTCTACCGGCGCGGGCATGGGATCGCGGCGCTTTTGGTGATCGTGATCAGTACCGGGGCCATCCTGCGATCGATCAGCGGCGCCGCCGCCATGGGTCTCGCAGCCGGTGCCATCACGGCCCTCATCGCCGTCCTGACCCCTCGCCGGGTCGGGCTCGCCATCGTGGGCGCTGCCCTGGCTCTCGCCCTCGTCCTCTCGCCGATCGAGGGGGATATTCTTCAGAAAGTCATGCCCGATGCCATCCACGAGCGTCTGGTCCAGAGCAGTTCGCGCGCACGGGTCGCCATCGCTCGCAGCTTCGGCGCGGCCGTAGCCCTCGATCCCTGGCAAGGCGCCGGGTTCGGGACCTCGGCGCGATTCATCGATACGCCCGTTGCCGCACGGATCGAGCCCGGCCTGCGCCCGATGCTGGCGGTGGGCCATCCGCACAACATCTTCCTGCAGATCTGGGCTGAGCTCGGTATCGTCGGCGCAACCCTGGCCGGGGCGATCCTGATGATGATGGTGGCGCTCATCGGACGCCTGCCGCGCGGGGAAAGCGTCATCGCCCTCGGCCTCGTGGGGTCATGCACGGCCGTCGCCTTCGTGGAGCACGGGGCCTGGCAGGGCTGGTGGATCGCGGCTGTCGGTGCCGCCGTCGCCTGGACGCGCGAGGCTGGCAAGGAGCCGGCATGAAACCCGGCCCGTCCTGGCCGCTTCAGGCGGCCTCGGCCTCGACGCGGTTACGGCCGGAGGATTTGGCGCGGTAGAGCGCGAGGTCCGCCCGCTTCAGCATATCGGCCGGTCCCGAATCATCGGCATGGCGGCACGCTACCCCGATGGAGACGGTGACGTGGATGTCCCGCGTTTCCCGCTGGATCAGGAACGGCACCGCTTCGATGCGTTCGCGGATGCGCTCGGCGATGTGATGGGCGGCGTCCGGCTCCGCATCGGGCAGGATGATGACCACCTCTTCGCCGCCATAGCGGGCGACGATATCGATCTCGCGGGTATGCAGGCGGATGCGGTTGGCAAAGGAGCGGAGCACCTCGTCACCGGCATCGTGACCATAGGTGTCGTTGATCGTTTTGAACCGGTCGATATCGAGCATCAGCATCGAGACGGCGCGGTGACGCGGGGCGGCATCGGCGAACAGCACCGCGAGATGGCTATCGAGGTAGCGCCGGTTGTGGAGCCCGGTGAGGCCATCCGTGACGGCCATCTCCATGGATGCCTGCACGGCGCCGCGCAGGGTTTCCGAAAAGCGGCTGCGACGCAGCTGGGTGCGTACGCGGGCGACGAGTTCGTTCCGGTCGACCGGGCGCAGCAGATAATCGTGCACGCCGAATTCGAGGCCGCGGATGACCCGCGCCCTTTCGTTCTCCTCGGCGATCATCATCACCGGCATGTTGCGGATGCGGTCGAGGGACAGGATCTGGCTGCAGAGGCGCAGGCCGTCGAACCCCTGAAGGTCGAGGCTCACGAGAGCCAGCTCGAAATCGCCTTCGATGGCCAGGACCAGGGCGTCGTGCGGATCGGCGACCACGGTGACCCGATGGTGCTGGCTGAGGGCCGCCGATAGCCGCTCGGCCGAGCTCGCCCGATCCTCGACCAGCAGGATCGAGGCATTCTGGCCGTCCTCGGCGGTGGCGAGGGCGAGGGGGTCGCCCATGCCGAATTCCCGGGAGGCGAGCGCCCTTTGGCGCAGCTCGTCGGTGACCGCCTTGAGGCGGACGAGGTTGCGTACCCGCGCGAACAGGGCAGTGTCGTCGATGGGCTTCGTCAGGAAATCGTCGGCCCCCGCATCGAGGCCGCGCAACCTGTCAGCCGGCTGGTCGAGGGCCGTCACCATCACGACCGGAAGGTGGGCGGTGGTCGGACTGCTCTTGAGGCGGCGGCAGACCTCGAACCCGTCCATGCCCGGCATCATCACGTCGAGCAGGACGAGATCGCACAGGCCCTTCTCACAGATCGAGATCGCATCCGGCCCGTTCATGGCCGCCAGAACGTCGAAATACTCGAGCGACAGCTTGGTCTCGAGCAGCTTCACATTCGGAAAGAGATCATCGACGATCAGGATGCGGGCCGACATCGTTCCTCGCTCAAGTTAACGGGCTCGACGGGACGACCCTGTCGACGGTGTGCTCCTCAACGGGCTCCGTCGCCGAGGTAGAGGCGGACGGTGGCAAGAAACTTGGCAACCGAGATCGGCTTCGACAGATAGGCTTCGCAGCCCCCCTCGCGGATGCGCTCCTCATCGCCCTTCATGGCGAAGGCCGTGATGGCGATGACGGGGATATGCTTGAGGTCGTCGTCTTCCTTCAACCATTTCGTGACTTCGAGGCCGGAAACCTCGGGAAGCTGGATGTCCATCAGAATCAGGTCGGGACGGTGGGCGCGGGCGAGTTCGATCGCCTCGATCCCGTTGGCCGTCTTGAGAGTCGCGTAGCCATGCCCTTCCAACAGATCGTTGAAGAGCTTCATGTTCAGCTCGTTGTCCTCGACGATGAGCACTGTTTTCGGCATGGCTCATTGTTCCCGGCAGGCTGGCGGCGCATTTTGGAAGGACCGGCGTCCCGCTCGATGAGAACCTAAGGGATACATGTTGACGAAACGCAAATCCGACCGCCCCGATCAATCCGCGGAGCAGGTCGCCATCTCGGTGCTCGGATGGATCGCGGAGGACGGCGACAGGCTCTTGCCGTTCATGGCCTCCTCCGGCCTGACACCCGATACGTTGCGTGAGAGTGCTGCCGATCCCGCCTTTCTCTCGGCGGTCCTGGACCATGTCATGGGCGACGAAGCCGTGCTGATCGCCTGTGCCACTGCACTCGATATGAAACCGGAGCGCATTGCCGACGCGTGGCGCCGTCTCGGCCCCCCCGATCCCGATGCCGATTTCGGCTGACGCCTCGGTCTCACGGCCGACAACGTAAGGCTGCGCGCCGCTCCTCCCGTATGGGGGCGACACGAAACGAGTGGTCTCGAGCCTAGGCCCGCCCGCCTCGACGAGGCGGCGGGGCGCCAGGCGTCAGGGCTTGCACTCGGCCTCGGTCTTGGCCTCGGCCTTGTGCAGGTCGAGACGGCTGAGGTCGCCCGCGATGGTGAAATCACCGTAGTTGAGGCTGAGTCCGCCGCTCACACCATTCTCGTAGAGGAGAAAGGAGAGGACGTAGACCGGGGTGCGCTCGCCCTGTCCGGCGGTGAAGTAGCTGAGGGTCACAGGCCAGCGCCGCATCCCCGCCATCTCGCCCTCCCGCAGGGGCTTGTCGCGGTCGGCCGCGCCATTCTTGGCGGACTCTTCGGTGGTGACCGGCTTGCCGATCACCGCGAGGGTGTCGAAGATCTTGCGCCCGTCGTCCGACCCGTCGAACACCTTGGCTGATATCGTCGTCTCGCCGGCCTGTGCCGCTTCGATCATGCGGCGCATGTGGAAGGTCGGAAACAATACGGGGCCGGTCTCGGTGTATTGGTCGCGCTTGGGCTCCTTGAGCTTGACCTTCAGCGCCTCGGCGCCGCTTTCGGCCGTCCCATCCACCGCCGTGGATGCGCTGCCGTTGAGCACCGTGTTGGTCTTGAAGCGGAAATGATGGCCGTCACCGCCCTCGAAGGTGGTGTTGCGCAGATCGGAAAGACGCTTGCCGGTCTCGCCGCTGTCGAGCTCCGTCACCTGCCGGGTCTGCATCGTGTAGCCCTTGCAGGCATCGCCGCTGAACTCGAGGACGATGCGACCCCGCGCACTCTCCACCGCACGCGCGCCCCGGCTCTCGGCCAGCGACAGGTCGTAGACCGCGCGGTGGCCGGCCAGTCGCATCGGCGCGGCCTCGGCGATGGCCGTGAAGGCGGCAAATGCGCCGAACGCGATGGCGAGGGTGGAACTTGGCAACCGCATGAGGTCTCCCGATGGACGCGCCGGTCGAAGGGAACGGCGAGCCGATGCGTCGACACAGATAGGGGGTCGATGCCGGAGCGGCAACGGCGGCGTATTCTCGTGCGGTGGGGCGGGCCTCGAAGGCGGCCGGGCATCGGCCTCACCCACCGAGAAGCGCCACACCTGATTCCTCGCCGGTTCGGTTCTCGCGGAAGCGTCCTTGCCGGATGAAGCGCAGGGAGGCCGCGATCGCAGCCCGGTTCAGGATCAGCAGGTCATGGGTGGAATGGATCGTCAGATGGTCGGTCATGCCGGCCACGCGGGTTCGCGCCACGCTGACACGGCCGTCATTGGGGCGAGGCAGGATCAGGAAGGATTCGATCAGCCAGATCGAGCGGTCCGCCGCGATGATCCCGAGGGGAAAATCGACCTCGCCGAGGAGCGCGACGAGGTCCTGGTCGCGAAAGGTGGTGAGCTGCACCCCCGCCGGGCCGAAGAACAGGCGGTAGGGTAGCATCCGGTGGAGGAAATCGGCGACTTCGCTGCCGCCATTCGGCGTTCCCAGCATCACCACGCGGCCGAGATTGGCCGGGCGATGCCGGTTGATGAGCCCGCGCGCGACGAGACCGCCCATGGAATGGGTGACGAAATGCACCCGCGCGACCCCGGCGGCGAAACCCGCCACCTGTGGCGCCACCTCGGCGACGATGCTGGCGAGGTCTGCCTTCCGCCCCGGATAATTCAAGTTGAGGGTGTGGAATCCCTCGGCCCTGAAGGCGCGCTCCATCCGCCCGAGGGAGGCCGAGCGGCGCGCGATGCCATGAAGCAGTACGACGCCTTCCTGGGCGCGGGCTTCCCCTGGCCGATCGTCCGGGCCAAGGAAGGTGAGCGGCAAAGCCGTCATCGGGTGACTCCCCGCAGCGCATCGCCCGATCATCGGGCTGCCGAAGGGGTAGAGCCCGCCACGGCCATGACGCAAGCGAGGAAACGTCCGATGCCGGCCACACTCGCGTGAGCGCCAGCGCCAAGGATCGCCGAAGCCTGTTCGGCCATCTCGCGCTGTTCACGGCGCTTAATGGCGGGTACGGCGCGCTGTCGCCGTTCCTGCCGCTGTTCCTCGAACAGCGCGGATTGTCGGCGCAAGAGATCGCCTGGCTCCTGGCGATGGCGATGCTGGTACGGATGGGTGCCGGGCCGGTGGCCGGACGGATCGCCGACCGATGGGGGATCGTCGGCCCGGTCTTCGCTCTTACCGCCGCCCTGACGGGAGTGGCGGCCTCGGCCCATCTGGCGGTTGCGGGATTTGCCGGTCTCTTCATCGTCGCTCTCGCCTATGCGGTCTTCACCGCGCCCCTGGCCCCGTTCGCCGATGCCCTCGCCCTCTCGGCCTCGGAAGGTGGGCGACGCTTCGCCTATGGCTGGGTGAGGGGGGCCGGTTCGGCCGCCTTCATCCTGGCCACCAGCCTCGCCGGCATGGTGGTGGTGACCGTCGGAATCAGAGGCGCGATCCTCCTCGGGGCGGGGCTCTTCATCGCCGCCGGCTTCGCCGCCTGGACGCTGCCGACCCAGTCGATCGCTGGGTCGGCGAGACCGGCCGCAGGGCGAGGCATGATGATCGTCCTGGCGAACCGGCGGTTCGGGCTCGTTGTTCTCGCCGCTTCCCTGATCCTCGGCGCCCATGCCTTGCACGACGCTTTCGCGATGATCCTGTGGAGCCGCCATGGCATCACGCCGGATGTCGCCGGGTTGCTCTGGGGGGAGGCGGTGGCGTCGGAAATCGTGGTCTTCCTCGTCGCCGGCCCATGGATCCTGGCGCGGCTGGATCCGGGTCGGGCGATCGGGCTCGCCGCCCTCGTCGGGGCGCTGCGATGGGGGATCAGTGCCGAGATTGTGTCGCTGGCCGCGCTCATGGCGATCCAATGCCTGCATGGGCTCACCTTCGCGCTCCTGCATCTCGCCTGTTTGAAGGAGATCGGCCGCTGCGTGCCGCAGGACCTCACCGCCACGGCGCTGACCCTCTATGGTCCCCTCGGCCTTGGCCTGTCCTCTGCCCTGTTCACGCTTGCGGCCGGTCCGCTCTTCGCCGCTTACGGGGCGTCGGGGTTCTGGGTCATGAGCGGGGTCAGTCTCGCGGCCCTTCCGGTGGCAGTCCTTCTGGCACGCGGCGAGCGGTCGCGATCGGGCGAGAGAGTACATAGATAGAACATGGTTCCCATGCAGAAGAGCCCATGCCCAGCGTCGCCGATATCCTAATCCCGCTCGCGCTCGACAACGCCTATAGCTACGCCGTGCCCGCAGGGCTGGTCCTGTCGCCGGGCGATGTCGTGCAGGTGCCGCTCGGGCCGCGTGAGACGGTGGGTGTGGTCTGGCAGGTGGCGGAGAGCCCCGGCGGCTCGAACCTGCGGCAGGTGACGGGGCGAATCGAAGCGCCGCCCCTGTCCGACCCGTTGCGCGAACTCGTGGACTGGCTCGCTCGTTACACCCTGGCGCCGAAGGGCTCGGCTCTGGCCATGGCCCTGCGCCTGCCCGACGAGGCGGCGCGCGGCGAGACCTCGCGGATCGGCGTCCGCGGTTCGGGCAAGCCGCCCGCCCGGCCGACCGCGGCGCGGATGAAGGTGCTGGCGGTCACCGCCGATGGGACGATGCGCGGCAAGAGCGCGCTCGCCAAGGAGGCGGGCGTCTCGCTCAGCGTGGTCGACGGCCTCATCGATGATGGCGCCCTCGAAGCCGTGGCTCTGGCACCGGAGCCGGTGGCGCTCCCGCCCGATCCGGACCACGAGCGCGTCCCCCTGTCGGAGGCGCAAGACCAGGCGGCCCGTGACCTCATCGGCCTGGCCTTTCCCGCGCCGGAGGATGCGAAGGCGCCGACGATCCTCCTCGAAGGCGTGACCGGCTCGGGCAAGACCGAGGTCTATTTCGAAGCCGTGGCCGAAGCCGTCCGGCGCGGGCACCAGGCCCTCATCCTGATGCCGGAAATCGCCCTGACCGCGCAGTTCCTCGACCGGTTCGCCGAGCGGTTCGGCGTCCGCCCGGCGACCTGGCATTCCGGCATCGGCTCGAAGCGCCGCGAGCGCCTGCGCGCCGGCGTGGCGGCGGGCGAGGTCTCGGTGGTGGTCGGTGCGCGCTCCGCCCTGTTCCTGCCCTTCACCGATCTCGGCCTCGTCGTCGTCGATGAGGAGCACGAGGCGGCCTACAAGCAGGAAGACGGGGTGCATTACCATGCCCGCGACATGGCGGTGGTGCGTGGCCGGCTGGAAAACTGCCCGGTGGTCCTCGCCTCGGCGACGCCCTCAATCGAGACCAAGGTCAATGCCGAGAAAGGGCGCTACGCCCATATCGTCCTGCCCGAACGCTTCGGCGGGCGGCGGCTGCCGGATATCCACGCCATCGACATGCGCCTGGACAAGCCGGAGAAGGGCCGCTTCATCGCCCCGCCCCTGGTCAATGCCGTCCGTGCCACGATCGAGGCCGGCGATCAGGCGCTTCTGTTCCTCAACCGGCGGGGCTATGCGCCGCTCACCCTGTGCCGTGCCTGCGGCCACCGCTACCAGTGCCGCAACTGCTCGACCTGGCTGGTGGAGCACCGCTTCCGCAAGGCCCTGGTCTGCCACCAATGCGGCTATGCCGAGCGCCGGCCCGATGCCTGCACCGAATGCGGCACGTTCGACAACCTCACCCCCTGCGGGCCGGGGGTCGAACGCATCGCCGAGGAGGTGACGGAGCTGTTCCCCGACAAGCGCATCATCGTGCTCTCCTCCGACTTTCCCGGCGGCGCCGAGCGCCTGCGCGCCGAGTTGCAGAGCGTGGCCGACGGGGAATGCGACATCGTCATCGGCACGCAATTGGTCGCCAAGGGCCATAACTTTCCGCACCTGACCCTGGTGGGCGTGCTCGATGCCGATATCGGCCTGACTTCGGGGGATCCGCGCGCGGCGGAGCGGACCTTCCAGTTGCTGCAGCAGGTGACGGGCCGTGCCGGTCGCGGCGAGAAGCCGGGGCGTGCCCTGGTCCAGACCTACCAGCCCGACCATCCGGTCATCGCGGCCCTGCTGTCAGGCGACGCGACGCGGTTCTACGAGGAGGAAATCGCCGCTCGGGAAGCGGCGGGACTGCCGCCCTTCGGGCGTCTCGCCGCCCTCATCGTCTCGGCCAATGAGCGCGAGACCGCCGAGGCGCATGGACAGGCCCTGGCCCGTGCCGCCGATCCGCCCGATGGTGTGATGGTGCTGGGTCCGGCGGAAGCGCCGCTCGCGCTGATCCGGGGGCGCTACCGGTTTCGCCTGCTGGTCAAGACCGAACGGGCCGTCGATCTGCAGTCGTATCTGCGCGATTGGCTGAAGCGGGGACCGAAGGTTCGCGGCAACGTGAAGGTCGCCATCGACGTAGACCCTCAGAGTTTCCTATAACCCTGGCCTGACGTTCGCTTGGGTAGCGTTCGACCTGAAGACCTAACGCCCTGAAGATCTTCGACCCCACGAGGAGTGCTGCACGTGCTGACCTACACCAAGAACCCGGATTCGACCGTCGCGGAAATCGTCGTGGATGGGCAGATCACCGACCAGGACATGAACACCGTGATCGCAGCCATGCAGGCCGACCTCGACAAGGGCGGCAAGCTCAAGCTTCTGGAGGATGTGCGCGAGTTCAAGGGCATGGAGCCCGCGGCCTTCTTCAAGGACGTCCGCTTCGGTCTCGCCATGATGAAGGGCGTCAGCCACGTCGCGCTCGTCACCGACGCATCCTGGCTGCGGATGATCGCCGATACGTTCGGCAAGGTATCCCCGGCGCAGATCAAGTCCTTCGACCGCGCCCATATCGATGAAGCACGGAGCTGGCTCGCCGCCGCTTAACGCACCCTACTCGGCCTGGGCGGTGCGCGTGGTCTGACGCCGCGCCGTCCAGCGCCCCGAGCAGAGCGGGGAAACCTTCCAGGTGCCGCTGCCCGAACGGGCGTCGAGCCGGCCGGAAGCCGCACCGCTTGCGCCGCCATTCGAGACATTGAGCCCCACCGTTCCGTCGGTGCCGACGCGGCCGGTCATCGTCGCGCGGTCGGCCGACGAGATGAGCCGAACCTGACCGTCCTGGACCGAGACCGAGTAGCTGTAGCGGCTGTCGCAGATGCCACTCTCGGTCACGAGCTCGACGGACCACGCGCCGTTGAAATTGCCGCCCTCGCGGCTGACGGCCGGTTGAAGATGAGCGGATGAGAGTCCGGCTCCGAGCGCCAGCACAGCCACGAGTTTCGACATGTTTCCCCCTGAGTTGAGATAGTTCACAGATTCCCACGGGCAGCCTTTCGGCGCTCTTGAGAGGAATCCTGCGTTCTGTGAGTTGTTGGATTGTATAGATCTAGGATGCTCAGGGCAAATTTATGGCATCGGCCAAGGTAAGCTTCGCCGTTCTCGTATGCAGATGGTGTCGAATGCTGAAGCGAAATGTCGAGCGGGAGCCGACAAAACAGGCGCGGCGTGACATGGCGCGCAAACTATAGCCAAGCCGGGATCGCTTCGATGTTGGCAATGCTTCGGTGCCGAGCGACGGCACCTCAGATGAACGCTCGTTTCAACGATCGAAATAGGCCTGCAACGCGTCGCGGTCCCGCGTGATCGGGAGCGCGAGGAGGGCCAACACGCGGGCCTTGTCCGGTGACAGGTCATCGGCGAAGACGGCGCCCTCCGCCTTCAGGGTGCTTCCGCCGCCTGGGAAGCCGTAGACCGGCAGGGCGCGGCCGTTTTCCAGCTTGGTGGCGATGACGATGCCGACACCCTGGGCGATGGCGCTCCTGATCGCATCGAGGAGCGCGGCATTGACGTTGCCCATGCCGAGGGCGGCCACCACGATCCCTTCCGCGCCGCTCTCCACGGCATGGCGGATCTGGCTGCCATCGGCACCGGCATACATCGCCACGATGGCGATTCTGGCGAGCCGTTCGGGCAGCGGCAGGGTCTGCCGTCGAAGGGGCGTCCGGCGGATCACCACGCGATCCTCGTCGACGGTGCCGAGATAGCCGGTCTCGCCCGAATGGAAGGTCTCCACATTGTGGGTGTGGGTCTTCCTCACCTCACGCGCGGCGTTGATCGCGTGGTTGAGCGTCACCGTCACGCCAAGGGATGCGGCGGCGGGCGTGAGGATCTGGCGAACTGCATTGAGGAGGTTGCGGGCCCCGTCACTGTCGGGGTCGGAGGCGTTGCGCTGCGCGCCGATGACCACGACCGGCTTGTCGCTGCGCAGCGTCAGATCGAGGAAATAGGCTGTGGTGTCGAGGGTGTCGGTCCCGTGCAGGACCACGACTCCGGCGATCTCCGGATCGGCGAGCAATCCCTCGACGGTCCGTGTCAGCGAGGGCCACAGGTCCGGGCCCATCTCCGCGCTCGGGATGTTGGAGAACTCCGTCACGGTGATCCGCGCGAGCTTCTCCAGGCCCGGCGCGGCGGCGACGAGGTCGGCTCCGGACAAAGCCGGCACCGGTGCATGGGTCACCGGGTCGGTTTTCATCGCGATGGTGCCGCCTGTGGCGACGATGGCGACGGTGGGGAGAACAACGTCCGTCACCTTTTGCCTCAGTCGTTCAGGGGCCGCGCTTCCTCGGGCAGCATGATCGGGATGCCGTCACGGATCGGATAGGCGAGCTTGGCCGAACGGCTGATCAGTTCCTGGCGCGCGGAATCGTACTCGAGCGACTGCTTGGTCAGGGGGCAGACCAGGAGTTCGAGGAGCTTGGGGTCGACGCGCGTGGCTTCCACGGCGTTGGGGATCTCGTCTGCCATCGTGTCCTATCCTCGGGTCAACGGAGTCACTGCAGGGTCGGTTCGGACCCCGATCCGCGCACCAACTCCATCTCGGTCACCGCAATCAAGACCTCGGCGCGGGTCTTGAGGTCGGCCGCCTCCAGCATCGCCTGTTTTTCTCGCGAGCCGAACGGGCTCATCATGCAGAGGGCGTTGACGAGGGCTTCGTTCGGCGCCTCGTCGATCCCGGCCCAATCGACCTTGAGGTCGTTGACCTCGACGAAGTCCCGAAGCGCCTTCAGCACGCCCTCGCGGTCCACTGCCTCTTCGCCGGCCCTCGGTTCGAAATCGCTGAGGAAATCGTCGTAGGAGACCTGGCAGCGGCGGTAGCGGGTGGTGGTGGCGAGCTCGCTCTCCACACGAAACCGGCTGATCCCGGTGAGCGAGATCAGGTAGCGCCCATCACCGGTCTCGGCGAACTGGGTGATCCGGCCGAGGCAGCCGACGCGGAACAACTTCGGCGTCATCGGCGACGATCCGCTCTCCACGTCGGGCTGGATCATGCCGATGACCCGATCTGTCCTCAGCGCGTCGTCCACCATGGCGAGGTAGCGCGGTTCGAAGATGTTCAGCGGCATCTGTCCGCGAGGCAGCAGCAAAGCGCCGGGCAGAGGAAAGACGGGGATGACGCCGGGGCAATCGCCCGGTCCTTTATAGCCCGAATGGGTGCTCATCGCCTGTCTCCGCCCTGGCGTTTCTGCGTCACGCGAAGACCAGCGTCGAAAGTCGTCGCCGGCCGCGGATCGAGGCCTTGTCCATCAAGCCCCAGGCCTCGAAGAAGGTCAGCAGCTGCTTGCGCGCCGCGCCATCGTTCCAGGTCTTGTCGCGGCGCTCGATCTCGATCAGTTCGTCCACAGCCTCGTCGCGCTTGCCGAGCCCGTTGAGCCCGAGGGCGAAGTCGAACCGGGCCTGGAAATCGGCCGGGTCGGCGGCGATGCGCTTCTGGAAGACGCCGAGATCGCCGAGGGACGCCGCCTGTTCGGCGAGCTCCACCACCGCGCGGATGCCGGCGAGGGCCGGGTCACCGGTTTTCTCCGGCGGCGCCATGTCGAGGATCTGACGGGCGTTGGCGATCTCGCCGGCATCGAGCTGGATCTTCGCGAGCGCCGCCAGGGCCACCAGATTTCCCGGCTCCTCGCCCAAAACTGCGGCATAGAGCTCGGACGCACCGGCGAAATCGCCTTCACCGAGCGCGACCTCCGCCTCGGCCATCATCGCCTCCACCGGCGTCGGGCCGGCGGGGCCGGCGAGGCGACCGATGAATTCCTTGATCTCACTCTCCGGCAGCGCGCCGACGAAACCATCGACGGGACGCCCCTTGTCGATGGCGATGACGGCGGGGATCGATTGCAGCCCGAGCTGCTGGCTGATCTGGCTCCAGATCGCCGGATTCTCGTCGATGTTCACCTTGGCGAGGATGACCCCGCCCTTGGCGGCGGTCACCGCCTTCTCGAGCAGCGGCGTCAGCTGCTTGCACGGGCCGCACCACGTGGCCCAGAAATCCACCAGCACCGGCTGTGTCATCGATGCGGTGATCACCTCCTCGCGGAAGGTCGCGGAGGTGACATCCTTGATGAGGTTCTGGGGGCCGCCGGCGGGGGTCGCCCCGGCGGTGGAAACGTCGTTCAGCATGCCATCCTCAACTCTAGCGGCCCGATCGTCGGCACGAGGCCGGTCTCGCCGATCACATATCACCGAGCCCTAGATGGGCGCGATGTCGCAGCGAGACCAGAGCGCCTTCGCGTCTATCCCGCTTCTCCATGCAAGACCCGGACGGCTCGTCCGCCTCAGGGCTTGGGTGCGGTCGGCGGGGCCTTCGCGTCGGTCACGAACCGCGCCTCGTACCGACCCTTGGCGGCATTCGCCTCGCAGGTGATCGCGGTCTTTCCCTCGGATGGCGTGCTGAAGCTGCAGGAGCCGACGGCGACGAGCGGCCCACGGACCACCCCTTCGCTGGTCGTCTCGCTCGGCACGACGAGGTTGATCGGCTGAAGCGCGTCGGTCTCCTCGGTGCGCTCCTGTTGGGCGCCGCTGCCGCTGAAGCTCAGGCCGCGCCCATCCCATGCCGAGAAATCGAAGCTCGCCCGGTTGCGGGACACGGTGTTCATCATCGTGTCCTTGCAGTTCTGGGTGATGTCCAACCCGGCGATGATCAGCTTTTCGCAAGAGCCTTCGAGCTTGATCGCCGTCTGGGCCGATGCAGGAACCGCCATCGCAAGCGCCAGACAGAGGCCGGGCAGGCTCGAGCGGGTCGCGGGCCGAAGAAAGGAGGATCGTGTCGTCATCACGCAGATGTATGTCCCCCATTCGATCTGTCGAGGGCCGATCGCGTCGAACCGCGTCATCTCAGGCTCCGAAGCGCGAGGCGCGATCATTGGGCGCGTCGAGATCGAGTTCGGGGCCTTTCGGCACGATGCCGGTCGGGTTGATGGTCGGATGGCTCTCGTAATAGTGGCGCTTGATGTGGGTGAGATCGACGGTCCCGGCGACGCCCGGCAGGGCGTAGAGGTCGCGCAGGTAGTGCGACAGGTTCGGGTAGTCGGCGATCCGGCGCAGGTTGCACTTGAAGTGGCCGACATAGACCGGGTCGAACCGCACCAGGGTCGTGAACAGACGGATATCGGCCTCGGTGAGCGCCGAGCCACAGAGGTAGCGCGTCCGGCCCAGGCGCTCGTCGAGGGAATCGAGTTCCGCGAACAGGGCGTCGAAGGCTTCCTCGTAGGCCTCCTGCTTCGTCGCGAAGCCGGCCTTGTACACGCCGTTATTCACAGCGTCGTAGACCCGTGCGTTGATTGCATCGATCTCGCCGCGCAGCGCCTCCGGATAGAGATCGGGTCCAGTCCCGCCGAAGGCGTCGTTCAGCATCCTGATGATTTCGGAGGATTCGTTGGACACGATGGTGCGGCGCTGCTTGTCCCATAGGATCGGCACCGTGACCCGGCCGGTGAAGTCGGGCACGGCCGCGAGGTAGACCTCATAGAGGCGGCTCGCGCCGTTCACCGTATCGGGCGTCGCCCCCGGCGTGTCTCCGAAGACCCAGCCGTCCGGCCCCATCAGTGGATCGACCACCGAAACGGAGATGGCGTCCTCGAGACCTTTCAGTGCGCGGACGATCAGCGTGCGATGGGCCCAAGGGCAGGCGAGCGAGACGTAGAGGTGATAGCGCCCGGCCTCACCCGGAAAGCCGCCTTCGCCGGATGGGCCCGGCTTGCCGTCGGTTGTGACCCAGTTGCGGAACTTCGCGTCGGTTCGCTTGAAGCGGCCGCCGGTCTCCTTGGTGTCGTACCATTTGTCCTGCCAGACGCCGTCGACCAGAAGTCCCATGCCCAATCCCTCTCCCGTGCTTGGCTCGATTCAGATGGGCCACGCATCTTCGCCGAGTAGGGCGGGACGACTGGATTGCGCGTCGTCCCGCTCCATCTGGCGGGAATGAACGAATCCCCCGGCGGCCCTACATCCGATCCCCTTATCCTCACGCTGGAGATGGACAAGGCGGCCTTCGCGCATTTCGACGGGTTGAGGCGGCGGCATTTCCCGGAAAAGCTCAACCATATCCCGGCCCATGCCACCCTGTTCCATCATCTGCCGGGACCCGAGGAGGAGAGCATTTCGAGGACGCTCGCCGAACTGACGGCCGCCGAGCCGCCGGTCGTCGTCGAGGTGACCGGTCTGCGCTTCCTCGGGCGCGGCGTCGCCTTCACGCTTGCCTCCGACGTCCTCGCCTCGGTCAGGGACGGCATCGCCCGGCGCTACGGCGATGCATTGACCGCGCAGGATCGACAGGGCTGGAGGCCCCACGTCACCATCCAGAACAAGGTCTGGCCGGAGGCCGCGCGCGCGCTGCATCGGGCGCTGGAACGGGATTTCGAGCCGTTCCGTTTCACCGCGACGGGGCTTCTGCTCTGGCGTTACCTTGGCGGACCATGGCAACAGCAGGGACGCTTCGCCTTCGGGCGGGCAAGTTCGCCTTCGGGCGTGGAAATCGATCGAAGGACGACCGGATGATGAAGACCGCACCATGAAGGCTCCGCTTCCGACCTATCTCAACCATCCGCTCTTCGACCGGGCCACCGCCCTGTGGCTGCGTCTTCGCCTCAACGAGGTCGGCCCCCTGGTGGCCCTGCTCGGCGTGAGTTGTCTCGGCTACGGCTTCTTCTATCTCGCCGACGAGGTGGGGGAGGGATCCACGGCCGCCCTCGACCGCAAGATCCTCCTGGCCCTGCGCAACCCGGCCGACCTGTCCGACCCGATCGGACCGCGATGGCTGGAGGAGACCATGCGCGACATCACCGGCCTGGGAAGCGTCTTCACCATCACCTTCGTCACGCTGAGCGCGGTGGCCTATCTCGCCACCACCCGGCGGCACCGTATTGCCGTCTTCGTTCTGGGCGCCATCGGCGGGGGGCTCCTCGTCTCCACCGTGCTCAAGATGTTCTACCACCGGCCTCGGCCGGATCTCGTCCCCCACGGCATGGACGTGTTCACCGCGAGCTTCCCCAGCGGCCACGCGATGATGTCGGCGATCGCCTACCTCACCCTGGCGTCGCTTCTCGCCCGCGTCGATCCGAACCGGTCCGTGAAGGTGCTGGTCCTCATCGTCGGCGTCGGGATGACGCTCCTGGTCGGCGCCAGCCGGATCTATCTCGGCGTTCACTGGCCGAGCGATGTGCTTGCCGGCTGGTGCATCGGCGCGGCATGGGCCTCGCTCTGCTGGTTCGTCGCGCTCATTCTCCAGCGCAAGGGAGAGGTCGAGGCCCCCGATCCGCCTCCGGGATGACAGCATTCCGCGCTTTGACGCGTCGAACGACGGCGTGGCGCATTGCGGCCCATCGATCCCCTGACCTATGGTCCCGCGCATGAACCTTCCAGCCCCCGACCTCGCGCTCGACCTGCCGTACCGGCCCTGCGTCGGGATCATGCTGATCGCCCCGAAAGGCGGCGTCTTCGTCGGCCGTCGTCGCAAGGAGGCGGGGCCGGAACATGTCGACGGCGACCTCGCCTGGCAGATGCCGCAGGGAGGGATCGACGAGGGCGAGGCCCCACTGGCGGCTGCCCTGCGTGAGCTTCACGAGGAGACCAACGTCTCGCCCGGTTCCGTCACGCTTCTGGGCGAATCGTCGGGCTGGCTCGCCTACGACCTGCCGCCGGCCGTGCTGAAACAGGCCTGGAAGGGCCGTTATCGCGGACAGACGCAGAAGTGGTTCGCCTTCGGTCTCGTCGGGCCGGAGACCGAGATCGACGTGATTTCACCTGGCGGCGGTCTCCACAAATCGGAATTCGATGCCTGGCGCTGGGAGCCCATGGCCGGACTGCCCGATCTCATCGTGCCGTTCAAACGCCCGGTCTACGAGGCCGTGATCGCGGAATTCGCGGGCCACGCCGGTTGGAGCGAACAGGCACAGAGGGTCGCTCCGTCGCAATGACGCGATTGTGGTGGATCCCGGTTTCCCTGGTTCTGGCGTGGTTCGTCTATACGCTGACGCCGTTCTGGATGCTCTACGACCTTGCCCGGGCCGTGCAGGCGCGCGACGTGGGCTATGTCGAGCGGCACGTCAATTTCCGCACCCTGCGCCAGTCCATGATCCGGCAGGTCTCCGCAGCGGCCGCTCAGCCGCGCGGCGAGGCCAGTGCCGAGGTCCCACTCTCCTCGGACAAGCAGCGACTGATCGAGGCCGCTGCGGCCCTCGCCGAACCCTTGACCGAATCCCTGGTCACGGCACAGTCGGTCATCGACCTTCTCGATGACGGCATTCCGCAATCCCTCGATCTCGGCCCCCTCGGTGGGGATGGGGCGTGGTCGAAGGCCGAGCACGCAAGCAGCGCCGCCGGGTTGAAGATCGAGACGATCTTCCGGCTGGTCCCGTACTACTTCGCCTCCGACATGCGGGGGTTTCGTGCCCTGGTCATCGCCGTACCCCCCGAAGCGCCACGGGCGCAGCGGTTCCGCCTGCGCCTTCGCCTGCGTGGATGGTCGTGGCGGCTGGTCGAGATCGAACTACCGAGCGAGCTGCGGAACCGCATCGCCAGCAAGGTCGCCCGTGCCCGGAACCGGCCCGACCAGGATGCCGCGCCAGCTCCTTCTCCCTAGGGCATCGCTTTCTCCCTGGGGCATCCTTCGATCTTTGATCGGGGCCGGACCGGTCCGTCTCTTCTCAATGCACCGTGTCGGGAAGCCGGCGGTTGGTGAAGCGGGCATTGCCGAGGCCGGTACCGATGGTGAGGACGCCCCACCGCGCGACGTCGGTCATGTCCGACATGGCCGACAGGCCCTGCATCACGGCGTCGTTGTGCATGAGCACCATGGTGTCATGATCGCCGATGGTGGGGATCGCCTCGACGAGCCGCTCGGTAAGGTTGAAGCGGCTGCTCTCCCAATTTCCGGGAAGGTTCTGACCGCCGCGTTCGATGGTTCCATCGGCGGCGATGACGCCGGGGCACCCTACGCCGATGAACGGCGCGAGCTTCAGGCGCGACCGCTCCGCCCGTGAGATCAGGTCGTTCAGCATCGCGATCAGCCGGTCCACCGCCTCGTCACGGCTGGGAGCCGGATCCTCGTCGCGGTGACGCCAGAGCTCCGAGCGCCAGATTTCGGCGCGTGACAGGTCGGAGGCCTTCTTCAGGTTCGTGGAGACGACTCCGGCCCTGATGTTGCTCCCGCCGATATCGACGGCCAGGAGGCTGTCGTAGCCCGAGAAGATCCAGGATGGCGCGAGGTGCACGGCTCCGATCAGCCCCGCCTCGTCGGGATGATGGCGAATCGGTTCGAGCTTCAGGTTGAGGCCGCCGGCCCGGAGGATCACGCTCGCCCGGTCGATGGCCAGACGTCCCGCGAGACTGTCGCTGAAACCTCCACCCACGACGATGCTCTGCGTGTCGCGCCACCCCTTCTGGCGGAGGAAGCGCCGCACCACGGTGGCGAGCTCCTGCGCGAATTCCTCGACCGCGCCGAAAACCACACCGGCGGCGAGCGGAGGGCCGTCGATCAGCAGATCGTCGAGACGCCGCTTGCTGAAATCGCGGCTCGCTTTCGCCCCCAGCGGATCGGGGCCGAGCTTGCGCAGCTTTTCCCGCCAATCCTCGATGAGATCCCGGAACGCCGCCTTCGACACGCGATCGCCGACGAAACCCTCTCCGTTCTTCAGTTCGATATTGTAATCGTCGAGGACGACCGAGGGCAGATCGTTCGACGCGTGAGAGATGCTCGATCCGCGCGTTGCCGTGTCGGTGCCCATTCTCGATCGATCCTTTTCACCAAAGACGAAGGAAACGTACGGGGGCTCGAGATAGCCTTTGTGGAGACCCGGCCACCGCTGGTCCGCCGCATCGAAGCGGAATGACCAGCAATGCAAGCATTCTTGTCGCAGGTCCGTTCCCTCGCGGGCCCTGGCACAGAGGTTCTACCTGCGGGAACGGCCCCTACGAGGGAAGGCGGTCATTTGGGCTTGGTGGGCGCGGCCTCACCGGCCGGCGCCTTCGGCTGGCGGGCCTCCATCAGGTCCTCCGCCTTCTCCTCGTCCGTATCGCCGCTCTGCTCGATCGCCTTCTCGGGATTGGCGGCCAGCGCCTTGATGATCGTGACGAGACGATCGCATTCGCTCTCGTACTTGTACGTTTCCAGGATGATCGCGGCGTCGCGCAGGGTGCGCAGGTCGCGCACGGCCTGTTTGTTGGCCGTCTCGCGGAGCTCGGTCTTGCCCGCGATGGCCTCTTCCAGCTTCGCTCCCTTCACGTCGCACGCGGCCTTCGCGTTCCCCGTCGTGTAGGCGCTGAGCGTCGTGCCGAAGAGGACGAGGGCGGTGGCGAGAAGGGTGCGCATGGGGAATGGGGCTCCAAGTAGGCGGGCGCGGAAGGCGCTCAGGCGTAGTGTGGGAAACGGCGCAGCAGGCCGTTGGCGAGGGCAATGAGTTGGCTCGGCCGATAGGGCTTCGGCACGAAGATTGATTCCGCTACCGCATCCGCCTGCGACAGGCTTCCGCGACCACCCGAGGTGTAGATGACCGGAAGGTTCGGGCGCAGGCGCCGCGCATGACGGGCCAGGGTGAGGCCGTTGGTGTTGCGGGCCAAATCGATATCGGTGAAGAGCAGGTCGATGCGTTCACGCGCCAGGATGTCCTCGGCCTCTTCGGCATCGGCGGCACTCAGAACGCGATAGCCTTCGTCGATAAGGGCCTCGACGGCCAGTTCGCACACCATGGCTTCATCCTCCACCACGAGGACGGTTTCGGCTCCGCGGACGGAGGCGAAGTTCGGCACCGCAAAGGCAGCGTAAGCGACAGGGATCATGACGCAACTCCAACTCACCCGGCTTGGAATGACCATTCCGACGCCGGATCGTCACACCAACGGGGCTCACGGCTTCGATGTTCGATCCCGTTCATTCGAATTGCGCGGACTTGGTAAGCAATGCCTTAACCCTACCGGACCGGTACCGGTCGTCCCGGGACGGAACGGGGCACCGGGCAGGCGCGCGCTGCCATGAGCCGGTCTCGGAAATGAGCCGGTCCCTGTCATGAGCCGTTCCTGGCATCTGGGCTTCGGCCTCATCCTCACGGCCCTGGCCGGCTACGTGGACGCGCTCGGGTTCATCCGGCTCGGCGGCTTCTACACGTCGTTCATGAGCGGCAACACGACCCAGTTCGCCGTGGCGCTGGGGCGCGACACGCCGTTTCTGGCGATCCTGCCGGGTCTCCTGATCGCTGCCTTCGTCCTCGGCGCCCTGTGCGGCGGCGGGCTCTCGGCGTTGACCCCGGCGCGGTGGAGCACGCCGGTCCTCCTCGGCTTCGAGACCGTCCTCGTGTCCGGCGCCTATCTGACGGCGGTGGAGGATCCCGGTCCCGGCCACGCCTCGCTGCTTCTCGCCCTGGCCATGGGCGCGCAGAATGCCGTCCTCGCCCATGTCCAGGGGTTCCGGGCCGGCACCACCTTCGTCACCGGGGCGCTGTTCAGCACCGGGCAGAAACTCGCCACCGCCCTGGCGGGGCGCGGCCCGCGCTTCGGCTGGGTCGGTGACGGGCTCGTCTGGCTCTCGCTGCTCTGCGGTTCGCTGGCCGGAACGGTCGCCTATGGCCGCTTCGCGTTGTATGCCCTCGCCATTCCCGCCGGTATCGCCGGTTGTCTCGCCCTGGTCGCGACGGTCATGACCGTCGTGAGATCGGCGCCGGACGCCGCATCCGCGACCTGAGAGGTTTTCACCGATGAGCGTGAGCGCTCCGACACTCTTCGATCATGTCGTCCCGCTGGAGGCCGGCGCCCATGTCACGGGAGCGGTCTGGCTGAAGGATGTGCTGGCGCTGGCGCTGGGTGACGGGGCCGTGCTGCTGGTCGGCCCAGAGACGACCCGGCGCGTCGAGGCCCATCCCGAGGCCGGCATCCTCGTGGCGTCCGGCGATGGCCGCCGGATCGTGACGGGTGGTGACGATGGCCGCATCGTGGCCACGGCGGCGGACGGTGACATGACGCAAGTCGCGGTCGCCAAGGGCGGCGCCTGGATCGACGCCCTGGCGCTTCATCCCGACGGGGCGATCGCCTACGCGGCCGGTCGCAACGTCGTCGCCCGCGATGCCAAGGGCCGCGAGAAGATCTTCGCGGCGCCATCCACCGCACGCGGCCTCGCCTTCGCGCCCAAGGGCTACCGCCTCGCCGTGGCGCATTACAACGGCGCGACGCTCTGGTACCCGAACCTCGAAACCACGCCCGATTTCGTGGAATGGAAGGGCTCCCATATCGACGTGACCTGGTCGCCCGACGGCCGCTTCGTCGTGACCACGATGCAGGAGAATTCGCTCCACGGCTGGCGTCTCCAGCCCGATCGCGGCCACATGCGGATGTCGGGCTATCCCGGCAAGGTCCGCTCGGTGAGCTGGTCCGGGGACGGCAACTGGCTCGCCACCAGCGGAGCGGAGGCGGCCATCATCTGGCCGTTCGACTCGAAGGAGGGCCCCACCGGCAAGGCGCCGCGCGAATGCGGGATCCGCCCGGCCCGGGTGACGCGGGTCGCGTTCCACCCCAAGGCCCTCGTCCTCGCCATCGGCTACGAGGATGGCTGCGTCATGCTCGTGCGCTTCGCCGATGCCTCCGAACTCCTGGTCCGGCCCGCCACCAAGGGCGGGGCGATCTCGGCTTTGGTCTGGGACGGGCGCGGCGGCCGGCTCGCTTTCGGCTGCGCGGACGGCATGGCCGGCATCCTGACGC
Source organism: Methylobacterium sp. CM6247 (assembly GCF_054817925.1). Taxonomy (NCBI): domain Bacteria; kingdom Pseudomonadati; phylum Pseudomonadota; class Alphaproteobacteria; order Hyphomicrobiales; family Methylobacteriaceae; genus Methylobacterium; species Methylobacterium sp. CM6247. Next base: position 354,792 of record NZ_JBTXKX010000003.1, on the reverse strand, counting down.
TGCCGGGTTGAGGCGATGGCACTTCTCGGCTTCGGCCGTCGGCGTGACCCGCCCGACGATACCGCCCGGCGCAACGTCGAATCGTGGGTCCGCGCCCTCGTCGAGCCGGAGAGCGTGGTGAAGGTGAACGAGATCCTATGCCCGGACCCCTCCTGTCCCGGCCTGGAAACGATCATCCTCGTCCTGCGGCCGGGGCGGAAGACCCAGGCGGCGAAGGTGGAGAAGCCCCTGGGCGAGGTGACGCGCGCCGAGGTCGAGACCGCCCTGGCGGGTGTGCTCTGATCGTCCGGGAACCGCCGCGCGGCTCGGCCTTTTGTCTGAACGACGTCATGAGGGATGAATCGTGCTTCGTGTGATCCGGACCCTCGGCCTCGCCCTCGGCCTCCTCGGCGGCATCGTCGCCGCGCAGGGGCCGGAATTCGCCCAGCAATACGCGCAGCGGCTCGGTGGCACCCTCGATGAGTTGCGGCGTTCCCTCGCCGCGCTCGACGCCGACGCGGCGGCGAGTGGGACCGACCGGCAGGGCGCCGTCGACCGCCTGCGCGGCAACGGCGACACCCTGGTGGCCCGCCGCGGCGAAGCCGCCCGCGCGGATATCGAGCGCCTCGCGCATCTTGATGCGCAGAAGCGGGCCCTGACGGAGGCAAGCGGGCCCCTGGGACGCTTCGCGGCGCTGCTGCGCGACCCGGACATGTCCCTGGTCCGCGCCACCTACCAGGATTACGTGCCGGCCGTTCCGGCGAGCGCCGACGGGATCATCGCCGGCCTCCTCGGATTTCTGGCGACCTGGGCGGGCTGGCGCGTGCTCACGGATGTCGGACGGCGGCTCAGTCCGGCGCGGCGACAACCCAGGACCGCCTGAATACACGCGGCGGAGGAAGCGCGTGTGTTGCATGGCATCTACAGCGAATGTCCGCGCCGTGGACTACGACTCGACCGGTAGCGCACGGATGGACTCGTGGCGCCGTTGAACGGCTGCAATCGCACCATGCCTCCCCGCGCGACCACGTCACGACCCCCGATCGACCCGGCCCTCGACGCCGCGGCCCTGCTGCGGCGGGTGGGCTTCTTCGGCCTGTTCGTGCTGCTTCCGGTGGCCGCGCAGGTGGCCCGCCGCGCCACCGTGATCCTGGCACCCATCGCCATCGCACTCATCGTCATCGCCAGCGCCATCGACGGGAAACAGCGGCCGCTGCGGCTGACGGCGACGCGGATGCTGACATCCCCGACGTTCCTCGCCGGTGGGCTGGTCATCCTGTGGTCGGCCCTGTCCCTCGTCTGGACGCCGTTCCTCGGACCGGCGACGGAGCGCCTGCTCAATGTCATCGCCACCATCCTGATGACCCTGGCCGCCTATCTCGCGCTGCCGGACCGGATGCGCTCGGCCAACCTCTATCTGCTGCCCCTGGGCGTCATCGCCGCATCCATCGTCTCCATCCTGTTCGGCCTGTTCGGGGATACGCTCCTGCGCAACATGCCCGAAGATCAGAGCTCGGTGGATCGCGGCCTCACGCTCCTCGCTCTGCTGGTCTGGCCCTCCGTGGCATGGCTGCGCTCGCGTGGGCGTGACCTCGAAGCCCTCGGCACGGCCATCCTCGTGGCGGTCGCCCTCTCGTTCTCCTCCAATGTCACGCAGATCCTGGCCCTCGCCGTCGGCGCGGTGGCGTTTCTGCTCACCACCTACCGTCCGCTCGTCGGCGTGCGGGCCGTGGCCCTGATCTGCGGTGGCCTGCTGGTGAGCGCCCCTTTCCTGCCGTTCATCGCCCGGCCCATCGGGATCGTCGCCTTCGGTCCGACGGCCCCCGGCGTCCTAACCATCAAGGCGTGGCAGAAGGTCGTGACCACCGAGCCGGTCCGCCTCGTGACCGGGCACGGGTTCGAGACAGCCTCGCGCGGCCGGTTCGTGAACCTGCTTCCGAGCAATGCCCCGACGACGATGCTGTTCGAACTCTGGTACGAACTCGGGATCGTGGGCGCCTTCGCCGCCGCCTTCGCCCTCCACGCGGCGATCCGGCATAGCGGGCGCTCGGCCACCGCCGCCGCGCCCGGCGCCATCGCACCGGGTGCGATGGCCATCTTCGCCAGCGCCTTCACCATCGCCTGTATCGGCGTCGGCCTGACGGCGATCTGGTGGATCACGACGCTGACGATCACGGTGCTGGTCTTCATCGCCGTGGAGCGCGGGCAGTTCCGCACGCGTCGTCCCAAGGCCAGCCTGCTCAGGCCGCGCGCCGCGAGCCCGCGCCCCGCCAACGACGATTGACCGGAGCGGCCGACCGCAGGATCCGGGCCTCAGCCTTCCACCGCCGCCTCGATGGCGGCCATGTCGTCGTCGGACAGGCCCATATGGTGCCCGATCTCGTGGACGAGGACATGGGTGACGAGGTGACCGAGGGTCTCCTCGTGCTCGGCCCAGTAATCGAGCAGCGGCCTGCGGTAGAGCCAGACCCGGTTGTGCATCTGCCCGGTCACCGTCTCGCCGCTCTGGGCGAGACCGATTCCCCGGAACAGGCCGAGCAGGTCGAATTCGCTCTCGCACTGCATCTCGCTCAGGGTCTCGTCGTCGGGGAAATCCTCGACATGGACCGTCACGCCTTCGCACAGGGCAAGGAACGTCGCGGGCAGGCGGGCGAGGGCGTCCCGCGCCAGGATCTCCACATCGTCGAGGGAGGGCGACCTGACCTCTGACCAGTCCTGAACGGCTTCGCTCATCGGATCGCCGGGAGGACCCGCTCGTTCAGGAAGGCGGCGAGATCGTTGGTGATGTGGTCGATATGCGGCTCCTTCACCGCCTCCTGCTCGAACGCCTCGCGGAACGGATCGATGGTGCGGGGAACGACGAGGACCGTCGCCATCCCGAGATCGTGGGGCACGACGAGGTTGCGGGCGATGTCCTCGAACAAGGCCGACCGGTGCGGATCGACCCCGTGCCGGTCGAGGAACCGCTCATAGGTGGAGCGCTCGGGCTTCGGGATGAAATCGGCGGCGGCGATGTCGAACACGTCCTCGAAATGGTCGAGGATGCCGAGCTTCGCCGCCACGTTCTCGGCATGGCGCCGGGAGCCGTTGGTGAGGATCAGCTTGCGGCCCGGCAATTGCTCGATGGCGTCGCCCAAGGCCGCGTCGAGGCGGATCGTCGAATGGTCGATGTCGTGGGCGAAATCGAGGAAATGGTAGGGGTCGACCTTCTCCTCCACCATCAGGGCTTTCAGCGTGGTGCCGTAGCGATGGTAGAAATGCTTCTGCAGCGCCCGCGCCGAGATCCCGTCGAGCCCATAGAGCTGCATGACGTAGAGCGTGATCCGCTCGTCGACCTGCGGCCAGACCCGCGCGTCGCTCGGATAGAGCGTGTTGTCGAGATCGAACACCCAGGTGTCGATGGTCGAGAAGCCGCGGGAGCCCGCGCTGGAGAGATGGCTTTCACCGGGAAGGAACAAGGGGACTGAACGGGGTTCGAGACGGGGGACGGTGGTGACCGATGACGATCGTCCCTGGTTACGATGAAATTGTGCCTTGCGAAAGGAAGCGCTGCCATTCGGCCACGTGCGGCAGCGGGATGGCCGAGTTGCTTGTCGCTCCTGAATTGGCTGAATAACGAATGCGGAGCGAAGGAAACGGTAGGAATGTTGCAACGTTGATTTGCGCAACATGCCTCTGAAAGCCTCCGTCATGCATGGTCGATCACGGTCACGGGCAGGATGGGTAGCTTCGGATTGCTTCCCGGGATGGCGCGACGTGCAAGATCAGGCACAGGACCGAGACGATGAAGAAGGCGTGGACGCTGTCGGACCGGATTCCACATCATGGATCGACCGTGACCCCGAGTTTCATCTCGACGCCGTGTGCCGTATTGCGGCCGCTCTATTTCGTGTTCCGATCGTCCTCGTTCCCCTCGCCGATACCGACTTTCTCCCCCTGAAGGCCGGACCGGGGACCGGGGAAGCCGAGCCGGATCGAGACGATGCGGTCTCCTCGCACCACATCGCCGGCGAGGCCGACGGGCCGGTCGTGATCCGCGATCTCCTCGCCGATCCTCGTTTTGCCGATCATCCCCTGGCGAAGGGGGAGTTCCAGGCCCGGTTCTATGCCGGCATGCCTCTGGCGCATCGTCCCGGGCACCGGGCCGGTACGCTCTGCCTGATCGATACCGTGCCGCGTCCGGATTTCACCGAGGAGCAACTGCTCCAGTTGCGGGACCTCGCTCTCATCGTCACCGGGCATCTGCGTCTCCATGATGCCAATGTGGAGCGCGAGGCCGAGCTGTGCGAGCGCCAGCGCGTGACGTCCATCCTCACGCGCCGTGAAGCGCTTCTCCGGGCCGCCTTGGACTCCCAGCGCATGGCCGAGGAGATCGCAGGGTTCGGACATTGGCGTATCCACATCCCCGAAGGGCGGGTCGAATGGTCCGAGGGAATGGCGCGGATCCACGGTCGCGCGCCCGTCGACCCTGCCTGGATTCCCCTCGACGAGCATCTGGCCTTCTACCATCCGGAGGACAGGGAGCGTGTGCGCTGGCATCTCGACGAAGCCGTGGCGGGGGTGGGCGCCTTCGCGCGCGACGATTACGAGCACCGGTCGCGCATCATCCGCCCGGGCGGGGAATGCAGGGTCGTCACCGAACGGGGAATCGTCGAGCGCGACCCGACCGGAGCCATCCGTGCCATTTCCGGAATCTGCCTCGACGTCACCGAACTGGCCCGATCCGACCAGCATTTGCGCGAAACCACGAACCTTCTGCGCATCACCCTGGAAAGCATCGACGAGGGCCTCGTCATGGTCGACATGGACGACCGGGTCCGGGTTCATAACGAGCGGCTGAACCTGCTGCTCGACCTGCCGCCGGGAATGCTCCACGACGGCGCGCCGTTCGACGATGTCCGCCACTTCATCGCCGAGCGGGACGGGACGATTCCCGCAGTTCTGGACAGGGGCGTCCGCGAGGCGAGACGCGAACGCGGCGAAGCGGGCGCCACCGGCGAGCACCGGCAGCGGGACGAGACCCTCCTCGAACTCTGCGGTGTGCCGCTGGCCGACGGCAGCACCGTCTACACCTTCGCCGACGTCACCGCCCGCCAGATGGCCGAACGCTCATTGCGCGAGAGCGAGGCGTCCTACCGCCTGCTCGCCGATTTCCTGCCTCAGATGGTCTGGATCACGAACGATCGGGACGACACCACCTACTGCAACCGCCATTGCGACCGCTATTACGGACGGCCCCTCGTTTCGCTGCTGGAGCGTGTCGAATCCTACCACCCCGACGATCGCGATCGCGTCTATGGCGATGTGTGCGACCGTCACAAAGCGTGGCAGGACTACGATTTCGAGATCCGCATCCGCCGCGCCGACGGCGTCTATCGCTGGCACAAGGTCAGCAAGCGTCCGATCCGCCTCCTCGACGGTGCGCCCGGATGGCTCGCCACGGCCCTCGATATCGACGACATCATCACCGCCAGGATCGCCCTGGAGCGGACGGGCGACCTGCTGCGTCTGGCGCAGGACGCGGCGGAGGCAGGGGTCTGGGAGTGGGACCTGGTCACGGGTCGGGTCTGGCAATCCCAGGAAAGCGCGCGGATGCAGGGATTGCCCCTCAACGAGGCCGATCCGGCCGCCGGCCTTTCGATGACCATGGACGAGTGGGAGCGCAACGTACCGGACGAGGACGTGATCCGGGTTCGGAACGAGGCCCGCCGGGCCATCGCCACGCGCACAAATCACAGGGTGGAGTTCCGCGCCCTCCACCCGTCGACCGGTGAATGCCGCTGGTTCCAGGGGTTCGGCCGCGCCGTCCTCGATCCGCGGACGGGCGAGGTCTGCCGCTTCGTCGGCATGAATCTCGACATTACGGCCCGCAAGGAGACCGAGGAGGCGTTCCGGGCCAGCGATGCCCGCCTGCGCGTGAGCGAGGAACGGCTCGCTCTCGCCCTCGACAGCGGCAGGGACGGGTTGTGGGACGCCGATCTCCAGACCGGCGCGGTCTGGTTTTCCGACCGCTCCCAGAGCATGCTCGGCTACGAGCCCGGTGAATTCGGCAAGTCTTTCAGCTACGTCCAGTCCCTGATCCACCCGGACGACATGGCGGCTTGCCACGTCGCCGCGACCGCTCATTTCGAAGGCCGCCTACCGGCTTTCGAAATCGAGGTCCGGGTTCGCAACAAGGTCGGCGGCCATAGCTGGCTCCTCGCCCGCGGCAAGGTCGTCACCCGCGCCGCCGACGGTGCCCCGATCCGTTTCGTGGGAACCTATATCGACATCACGGCGCGCAAGGAGGCCGACCAGCGGATCGCCCATCTCGCCCGCCACGACGCCCTGACGGGCCTGCCCAACAGATCGGTGTTCCACGATCGTCTGAAGCAGGTACTCGCGACGGTTCGGAACGGCGGCTGCGCGACGGCGGTGCTCTGTCTCGACCTCGACCGGTTCAAGGCCATCAACGACACGCTCGGGCATCTGGCGGGCGATACGCTCCTGAAGGTCGTCGCCGAGCGCCTGACCGACGTGGTGAAGCCCGGCGACATGGTCTCCCGCCTCGGAGGCGACGAATTCGGCATCATTCTGGTCGATCTGGACCGGAGTGACCAACCCACCGAGATCGCCCGCAGGGTGATCGATTCCATTGCCCAGCCGATCAAGCTGGACGGTCAACTCGCCAATATCGGGATCAGCATCGGCATCGCCCACGCGCCGGCCGACGGGCTCGAGGCCGACCCTCTCCTGCGGCATGCCGATCTCGCGCTCTATCGCGCCAAGGCCGGCGGTCGGAACACGTTCCGCATCTATGAAGCCGGCATGGACGCGGCGATCGAGGAGCGGCTTCAGCTCGAGGTCGATCTTCGCCAGGCCGTGCTGCGCGGCGACCTCATTCTGCATTACCAGCCCGTGGTCGATCTCGAGACGGACACTGTGAGCGGCGTCGAAGCGCTGATGCGCTGGCCGCATCCCACCCGTGGGATGATCCCGCCCGCCACCTTCATCGAGATCGCCGAGGAGACGGGTCTGATCATCGATCTGGGAAACTGGGCCCTGCGCGAGGCCTGCCGGGAAGCCGCCTCATGGACCCATTCCGCCCGGATCGCGGTCAACGTCTCGGCGATGCAGTTTCGCGAGCCGGGCCTCGAACAATGCGTGATCATGGCCCTCTCGGCCTCGGGCCTCGCGGCGGACAGGCTGGAACTGGAAATCACCGAAAGCGTCCTGATCCAGGATACCGAGGCGGTGATCGGCTGCCTGCACCGCCTGCGCTACCTCGGCGTCCGGATCGCTCTCGATGATTTCGGGACAGGCTATTCGTCCCTCAGCTATCTGCGGCAATTCCCCTTCGACAAGATCAAGATCGACCGTTCCTTCATCCGCGAGATCGCCGATGCGGACACGGCCGCCATTGTTCGCGCCATCGTCGGGCTCGGCGAGCGTCGGGGGACCACGATCACGGCGGAGGGCGTGGAGACCCGTGCCCAGCTCGATCTGGTGCGGGCGGAGGGATGCGGCGAGGTCCAGGGCTACTTCTTCAGCAAGGCCGTTCCGGCGCGGGACCTGCCGGGCGTCATCGCGAGGCTGTCCTGCGCCGAGAGGGCCGCCTGACGCGGAAACACCGAGGGATCAGGCGCCGAGACTGGCGAGATAACCCGGCGCGAGCCGAAGGCCGAGGGGCAGGGTGGTGACCGGCGGCGGGGTTCGGATACATTCCTCGAGAAAGATCATCGTGTCCCCGATGACGGCTTCCGAGAACGGCTTGGCGATCACCGCCACCGCACCGGCGAAGTCGTCGTGAAAGCGGCTGGCATTCGCGGTGAGGAAGACCAGGGTCATCGTGGGCTCGTCGGCCAGATTCCTGGCCACGTCGAGACCGGACGAGCCGCCCTTGAGTTGCAGGTCGATGAGGACGATGTCGGGCCGCGTCCGGCGGGCCACCGCGATGGCGTCGCTCGCGGAGACCGCCGTGCCCACGACCTCGTGTCCGGCTTCTTCCAGCAGCATTTCGAGCTGCATCACGATCAGGGCTTCGTCTTCGACGACGACGATCCGCAGAGGTTCACTCACGGTGCGTTCCTGTTGCCGGTCCCGTCGCGGGGGAGGCGGATCTCGATCCGCGTCCCGGGCTCGGCCTGATGCCAAGCGATAGCGGCATTCAGCTGGCGCACAAGGCTCTCGATCAGGCGTTTCCCGAAAGTCCGGTCTCGAGCCACGTCCGACGGCATGCCGATCCCGTCATCGGCGATGGTGATGCGGATCATGTCGCCCTCGGGCTTCACCGAAAGCGACAGCTGGCCTGTGGCATCGCGTGGGAACGCGTGTTTCAGTGCGTTGGTGAGCAGCTCGTTCATGACGAGGGCGACCGGCGGCGCCTGTTCGACGGCGACCTCGACGGGAACGAGGTCGAAATCGAGCTCGATCCCCTGTCGCCCGGAGCCACGCACCAGATCGACGGCGAGTTCGCGCGCGAAGGCGGCGACGTCGAAACGCTGGACGTCGTTGGACTGGTAGAGCCGCTTGTGCACCGTGCCGAGGGCTTCGACGCGGGCCAGCATGGATTTGAGCGACGCCTTCGCATCGGGGTCGGTGATCGTCCGCGTCTGCAGGGTGAGCAGCGAGGCGATCATCTGGAGGTTGTTCTTCACCCGGTGGTCCACCTCGTGGACCAGCATCGTCTTGGCGGCCAGCGCTTCGGTCAGCTCTTTCGTCCGCTTCTGCACCTCGCGCTCGAAATGCAGTCTTTCGTTGCGCGTCTGCATGAGCGTGTCGATCCGGTCCGAGACGTCGAGTTGCGAGGCGAAGAAATACACCGTCTCGCCGTCGTCGTTGATCACCGGGCTGACATACAGCGCGTTCCAGAACTGGGTGCCGTCCTTGCGATAATTGAGGATGTCGACGGCGATGTCGCGTTTGGCCGTGACCGCGTCACGGATCTTGCGCACGGTGCCGGGATCCGTCTGCTCGCCCTGCAGGAAGCGGCAATTCTGGCCCATGATCTCGGGCCGGCTGTAGCCGGTCATCTTGAGAAACGCATCGTTGACGAAGACGATGGGATTGTCATCCTGCCGAGGGTCGGTGATCAGCATCGCCATACGCGTCGCGCGGATGGCCGCCGCGAAAGGATCGCCCCTGCCGTGCTCGGCCCCCAATCGGTCGGTGAGGTGCCAGGCGTCGTCCGGTTCCATTTTGCCTTCCTGTGCTGACCGGCGCGTCTCGCGGCCAGAGCAAATGTCGTCAGTCACGACAAGGTTGCCTTCAGTATCACGAGGATCCGCATCGATCCGTCATGACGCGCGAAAGTTTGGCGACAAAGCCGTTATGAGCTGAGATCAACGACATAGAGTACGTCTTTCAATCGACAAGCTTCGTCTTTTGGTTCTGTTTCCCCTCTTTTGATGCATTTCTTGCGGAGCGTGTGCCTGAACACGGCGGGATAACCGTTGCTGTTCCATCACGCGCTCAACGTTTCGGCACGACCGGGGGAGCGATGATTGCCCGCCGAACCCCGGAACGGTAGAATGGTCAAGCTCGTTATGGTCGAGCTTGACTGCTCCGTTGCCGGTCGAACGCCAGGATCATCCCGTCATGTCGACATCTCGCCGGTTCGGATGGGTCAAGGGCGCGGCCGCGCTCGCGGTGGCCGCGCAATTGGCCGCCTGCGGATCGATCCCGCGCGTGGCCTACACCGCCGATCAAGCCGCCGCCGCGGTTCCTTCCGGCATGGATCTCAGCGTGCGCGCCTATGCCGACGCGTCGGAGAGCACCTTCACCGAAATGGTGGCGCGGCCGGAGCGCTCGAAGCGCGCCTTCGCCTACCTCGCCCTGTCGGGCGGCGGCGGTGACGGAGCCTACGGCGCCGGTATCCTCAACGGCTGGTCGGAATCCGGCAAGCGGCCCGAATTCGCCCTCGTCTCCGGTGTCAGCACCGGCGCGCTGATCGCGCCCTTCGCCTTCCTCGGGCCGGCCTACGATTCCACCCTCACCGACATCTATACGAGCGGCGTCGCCTCGACCCTGGTCCAATCGCCGAGCGTGGCCAACATCGTGTTCGGATCGGGCCTGTTCGGGGATGGCCGCCTGCGCGATCTCGTGCGCCGCTACGTGACGCCCGACCTGCTCGCCGCCATCGCGGAGCAGCACGCCAAGGGCCGCCGCCTCCTCGTGGTGACGACGAACCTCGATTCCCAGCGCGCCGTCATCTGGAACATGGGCGCCATCGCGGCCAATGGCGGTCCCAATGCCGTCTCGCTGTTCACGGATGTGCTCACGGCCTCCGCCAGCATCCCGGCCGTGTTCCCGCCCCAGCTCCTCGACGTGCAGGCCGAGGGCAGGGCCTTCCAGGAGATGCATGTGGACGGGTCGGTGGTGACGCCGGTCTTCACCCTCCCGCAATCGTTCCTGCTGCGGGACAACCGCCTGCGGACGGCGGGCAAGACCGACATCTACGTCATCATCAACGGACGTCTCGAGCCGGAATTCGACGTGGCGCAGAACAACACGCTGTCCATCGTCGAGCGCTCCTTCACCACCGCGAGCCGGGCGCGCAGCCGCGCCACCCTGGCCGCCACCTACGCCTTCACCCGCGGCAGCGGCATGGGCTTCAACCTCACCTATATCGACGAGGCTGCGCCGAACACGACCACGGCGCGGGGCTTCGACACCGGCTACATGCGCCAGCTCTACGAGAGAGGGCGCGAGACCGGACGGACCGGAAGCTTCTGGCAGAAGAACGTCCCCACCGCTCCCCTCGTCAAGGCGATCGCCGCCGGCGCCGCGCGGAACTGACCGGCCGGCACCATCCCCCGGTGGGGTGGTGCCCTGCGCGGCCCGCTCTCGCGCTCGTTGCTGCACTGCGATAGGAGGATGGACATCCTCCCGTGTGGCCACCGGCCCGCATCTCCCCTGCGTTTGGCCGCTGATTCATGATCCAGATCGAAGACCTCACTTTCAGCGCCTGGGGCCGGCGCTTCTTCGACCGCGCGAGCGTGGCCGTCCCGCCCGGATCGAAGGTCGGGCTCGTCGGCCGTAACGGTGTCGGCAAGTCGACCCTGTTCAAGATCATCCTCGGCGAGTTCCAGCCCGATAGCGGCGTGATCCTGCTGCCGAAGAATGCCCGCGTCGCCTCCGTCGACCAGGAGCATCCGGCGACACCCGTCACCCTCATCGACACCATCCTGGCCGCGGATATCGAGCGCGAGGCCCTGAACCTCGAACTCGAAACCGCCGAGCCCGAGCGCATGGGCGAGATCTATGGCCGACTCATTGAGATCGACGCCGACCGGGCGCCGGCCCGGGCGGGCGAAATTCTCGCCGGCCTCGGCTTCTCGGTGGAGGACCTGACCCGGCCGATGTCGGAATTCTCCGGCGGCTGGCGCATGCGCGTGGCGCTGGCCGCCGCGCTCTTCGCCGAGCCGGACATGCTGCTCCTCGACGAGCCCACCAACTACCTCGATCTGGAGGGCGCGCTGTGGCTGGAGGCGCGGCTGAAGCGCTATCCGCATTCGGCGCTGATCATCAGCCACGACCGCGAGCTTCTGAACAACTCGGTGGACGCGATCCTTCACGTCGCCAACGGCAAGCTCGAACTCTATACCGGCGGTTACGACGATTTCGAGAAGCGCCGGGCCGAGAAGGCGCGGCTGCAGGCCTCGACCAAGATGAAGCAGGACGCCGAGCGCGCTCATTTGCAGAGCTTCGTCGACCGGTTCAAGGCGTCGGCCTCCAAGGCGGCGCAGGCCCAGTCGCGCATGAAGCGTCTCGCCAAGATGGAACCGATCTCCACCACCATCGAGGAGCATGTGGCCCCGTTCCACCTGCCTTCGCCGAAGCGCCCGCTTGCTCCGCCGCTGATGCATCTCACCGATGCCACCATCGGTTATGGCAATGACGAGCCGGTGCTGCGCGACCTCAACCTGACCCTCGACGTCGATGATCGGATCGGATTGCTGGGCGTGAATGGTGCCGGCAAGTCGACCTTCGCCAAGATGGCAGCCGGCGCCCTGAAGGTGCGGGACGGGCGCATGGTGCGCGAAGGCCGGGTGCAGGTCGGCTGGTTTCACCAGCACCAGATCGAAGCCCTCGACCCGAAGGACACGCCCCTCGACATCATCCGCCGCGAGCGGCCGGACGACAGCGAATCCGGGCGCCGCGCCAAGCTCGCCAGTTTCGGACTCGCCTTCGACAAGCAGGAGACCACGGTCGACGCGCTCTCGGGCGGTGAACGCGCCCGGCTCCTGCTCAACCTCGTGGCGATGCAGGCACCCCACCTGCTCATCCTGGACGAGCCGACGAACCATCTCGACATCGACAGCCGCCGGGCGCTGCTCGACGCGCTGAACGATTACGGCGGCGCCGTCATCCTCATCACCCACGACCGCTCGCTGATGGAACTGGTGGCCGACCGTCTCTGGCTCGCCGCCGACCGGACGGTGAAGCCCTTCGCCGGCGACATGGACGATTACGCCCGCTTCGTCCTCGACCGCTCGAAAACCGGCAAGACCGCGCCGGGGCAGGGCCGGGAGAAGAAGGGAAAACGCAAGGCGGCGTGAGGACGAAATTTTTTCGTGTTGCCGTGGAGGCGGCCCATATCGCCTTCACGCCCGAGGTCGCTCCTCTCCCCACGCTTCCTGGGATTCACACAACTGCTTTTCCCAAGCAGAGCGCGTCCCTCTCCCCCTTGTGGGGAGAGGTTAGGAGTGGGGGTGGCTCCGCCTGCCTCCGAAGCAGCAGGAGGGTCGCCCAACCACCCCCACCTCCAACTCCTCCCCACAAGGGGGAGGAGAGCCGCGCAGCCCTCGAACCATGTGAACTTCGTAGCCCCTCTCCCTGCGTGCGGGGAGAGTGATTGTTCGTCGAGCTTACTTCCGCAGGATCTTCGTCACGAGGCGACCGATCGGGTTGCTCGAATCGTAGTTGCGGTCGTCGCGGACGACGGGGCGGTTGTCGTTGCCGAGAAGCTTGGTGACGAGGCGTCCGATGAGGCTCATGGCTGTATCCCTTCAAACCGGTTATGCGCCGCATTACGGCGCAGCTTGACGGTCAACACGCCGGACGTCCTCCCGTTCCGGATGAACCCCCACATGACGTGTGCCCGTCCCGGCATCGCCCTTGCTCCTCTCGGGCCGAAAGAGGGGACACGATGACCGAGCGACTGCTCCATGCCGGCGCGAGCCTGGCGCTGCTCCTCGCGATCGCGATCCTGTTCTCCACCAACCGCCGGGCGATCCGACCCCGGACCGTCATCTCGGCCCTCGCCCTGCAGATCGCGATCGGCGCCGTCGTGCTGTTCGTGCCCGTGGGGCGGCAGGTCCTCGACGCGGCCTCCACCCTCGTCCAGACAATTCTGGCGTATGGCGATCGCGGGGTCCTGTTCCTGTTCGGCGGCCTCGTCGAGCCGCGCATGTTCGAACTCTTCGGCGGCAGTGGCTTCATCCTGGCCCTGCGGGTGCTGCCGCAGATCCTTTACGTCTCTGCGCTGATCGCGATCCTGTATCATCTGCGGGTGATGCAGACCCTGGCCCGCCTCATCGGGGCCGGACTCCAGCGGGTGCTCGGCACCTCGCCCATCGAGACCTTCTCGGCCGTCATCACCATCGTCATCGGCCAGAGCGAGATCGCCGTGGCCCTGCGGCCGTTCCTGATCCTGCTGACCGGGGCCGAATTGTTCGCCGTCATGTCGAGCGGGGCCGCCTCCACCGCCGGATCGATTCTGGCCGGCTACGCCGCCTTGGGTGTGCCGATGGAGTATCTCCTCGCCGCCGGTGTCATGGCGATTCCCGGCGGGCTTCTCTACGCCAAGATCCTGATGCCCTCGACGGAGCCGACGCGGGTGACGACGATGCGGGTGGAATTCGCCGAGACGCGGGCGGTGAACCTCATCGAGGCGGCGGCCGACGGCACGCAGAAGGGCCTCGTCATCGCGGTCTCGGTGGGCGCCATGCTGATCGCCTTCACCGGGCTCATCGCCCTTCTCAACGGCATTGCCGGATGGGGCGGCGGACTGGTCGGCTATCCGTCTCTCAGTATCGAGGGCGTGCTCGGGCTCGCCTTCGCGCCGCTGGCCTGGCTCATGGGCGTGCCCTGGAGCGAGGCGGGTCTGGTCGGCGGCGCCATCGGGCAGAAGATCGCCTTCAACGAGTTCCTGGCCTATGCGCAACTCTCGCCGGTGCTCAAGGCCGGCACGCTCGATGCCCGGACGACGGCCATCCTGTGCTTCGCCCTGTGCGGCTTCGCCAATCTGGCCTCCATCGCGATCCAGCTCGCGAGTCTGGCGAGCCTCGTTCCCGAGAGGAGGTCCGAGATCGCACGCTATGGAATGCGCGCGATCCTGGCTGGTACGTTGTCGAACCTGACGAGTGCGACCATCGCCGGCCTGTTCATCGGCTGACGGCGGACCCTCACGCGGCGGCGCGCTTGGCCTTGGACGGCTTGGCCGCTGCCGGGGCGGCCTTGGCCGGAGCCGTGACCGGAAGTTCGATGTCGACGCCGAGGGTCGACATGTCCTGGCCCCGTTCCAGGCGGATCTGGACCTTGTCCCGCTCCACCGTCACGTGTTTGGCGATGACGGCGAGGATCTCCTCCCGCAGAAGCATCACCAGATCGGAGCCGCCTGCCCCGGCCCGTTCATGGGCCAGGATCAGCTGGAGACGGTCGCGGGCCGTGGGGGCCGAGGCGCGTTTGCTGAAGAGGTTGCGCAGGCTCATGCCGCCCTCCGGGTGAACAGCTTGTTGAGGAGAGACTTCTTGTCGGACGGCACGGTCATCGGCACGGTATCGCCCTTGAGGCGGCGGACGGCATCGATATAGGCCCGGGCCGGGGCGCTGAGCGGGTTGTTCATCGTCACCGGGCAGCCGACATTGGAGGCGCGCAGCACTTCCAGGCTCTCGGGGATGATGGCGAGCAGCGGGATCGAGAGGATCTCGAGCACGTCGTCGACCTTCAGCATGTCGCCGCGATCGGCGCGGGCGGGGTCGTAGCGGGTGAGGATGAGGTGTTTCTCCATCACCTCGCCGCGCTCGGCCTTCAGCGTCTTGGAATCCAGGAGACCGATGATCCGGTCGGAATCGCGGACCGAAGAGACTTCCGGGTTCGTGACGACGACGGCGAGGTCGGCGTGACGCATGGCCAGGGTGGCTCCGCGCTCGATGCCGGCCGGGGAATCGCAGATCACCCAGTCGAACTTCTCGCGCAGCTCTTCCATCACCTTGGCGACGCCCTCGTCGGTGAGGGCGTCCTTGTCGCGGGTCTGCGAGGCGGGCAGCAGCGACAGGTTCTCGAGCCGCTTGTCGCGGATCAGCGCCTGGTTAAGCTTGGCGTCGCCGTTGACCACGTTGATGAGGTCGTAGACCACGCGCCGCTCGGCGCCCATCACGAGGTCGAGGTTACGCAGGCCGACGTCGAAATCGACGACGGCGACGCTCTGTCCGGCCTGCGCGAGTGCTGCGCCGAGAGCCGCTGTGGTGGTCGTCTTGCCGACGCCGCCCTTGCCCGAAGTAACGACCAGAACCTTGGCCATGTTCGTATCTCTCCTTAATCCAAGGTTGCCATTTTGATGGAGCCGCTATCGAGCCAGATCTGCACGGGTTTCCCGCGCAGGGTCGTGCCCATGTCCTCGGCCGTGCGGACGAGGCGATCGATCCCGAGCAATTCGGGCTCGAACTTGCGGCAGTAGATGCGGGCGCGGGGGTTGCGGGCGGCGCCGGCGATGGCGCGCCCCCGCAATGCGCCGTAGACGTGGATCGAGCCGCCGGCGAGGATCTCGGCGCCGGAGGCGACCGAACCCATGACGGTGACGTCCCCGGTCGGATGCACGATGGACTGGCCGGAACGGACCGACCCTTCGATCATGAGGGAGGTCGTCTCGGGCTCGGCATCGCCCGGGATCTCGATGCTGGTCGCCGGCCGTCCCGCCACCAGAAGCGGGGGGAGGGCGATGCCGTCGAGCAGGGTCTTGCCCGAGAGCGTGGCTTCCGCGCCCTCGATGCCGAGGATGCGGATGCGGCGGGTGCCGAGATCGGCCAGCAGCTTGCCCACCACGTCCGGGTCAGACCCGAGCGCCGCGATGTCGAGGATGAGGGGGCGGCCGTCGAACAGGGTCGGCGACCGCTTCAGCGAGGCGTCCAGATCGGCGAACCAATCGGGAAGCGGAGCTTCCGGAGCCAGGACGAGTGCCTTGAAGGCACGGCCTCGTAGCGTCACGGATCGGCGGGATGGAGGGGCGTGTGTCACGGGCTCTCGCGATTCCTTACCGAACCATTGACGGTCCTTATGGTTACCGCTTGGTTAACGAGCCGGCTTTCTGTGATCCTGTGACCCTATAATCCTGCGATCCCGGGTTCCTGTGTCGGCGCTACTCCAGCGCGGCGACCTTGATCGCATCGCCTTCCAGGCGGATCTGCGCTGGCTGGCCCCGGCGGTCCGGCCCGAGATCGTCGGCCGTCCGGTAGAGACCGTCGATGGCGAGCAGTTCCGGCTCGAACTTGCGGCAGGTGATGCGGGCATCGGGATTGCCGGATGCGCCCGCGATGGCCCGCCCTCGCAGCGCTCCATAGATATGGATGGAGCCGCCGGCGATCACTTCCGCGCCGGAGGCCACCGATCCCATGATGGTGATGTCGCCTTCGAGATGCAGGATCGTCTGGCCCGACCGGACCGGCTGGTCGAGGATCAGCGAGCGGGCGGGGCGCGGCGCCTCCACCTGCGTCGGCGCGGGCGCGTCCGGGGTGGCGACCTCGTCCGCCGGCCGTCCGCCGGCCGGGGCGGGGGGCAGTCCCTCGCCGAGGCTGCCGGATTTGGCTCCCTCGATCCCCATCACGGTGACGTCGCGGGCCTTGAGCTCGGAGACCAGGGCGGTGAGGTCCGCGCGGTCGAGGCCAAGGCCGGACACGTCGAGGATCACCGGGCGCCCCACGAAGAAGGCGGGGGAGCGCCGGGCCAGCGCGTCGAGGTCTTCGAGCCAGTCATGCACCGGTGCCGAGGGGGCCAGCACCAGGGCCATGAAGGAGCGGCCACGGAAACGGATCGGGGGACGAGAATTCGGCTGGGTCACGAGGGGGCGTTTCTGTTGTTCCGGAATCGAAAAGGGACTTCTTGAGCCGACCATATCGGCAGATCGCCCGGAACGCTCCCCTCCCGGCATCGTCGCCCACGCCTGTTTCTCTCATGCCTCCGGCCAGCCGCCGTTTCCCCTTGCCATGCGTCCTAATCGAACATAAAGATATCTTTATGTCTCAAGAGAGCGCCAAGGCGACATTTGTCCTTCCTTTCTCCGATGCCCTCGGTGTGCTGCGCGCCACCGCGGAAGAGACGCGCCTGCGCATCCTCGCTTTGCTGATGCAGGGGGAATTGTCGGTCTCCGATCTCACCGACATCCTCGGCCAGTCACAGCCCCGCATCTCGCGCCATCTCAAGCTTCTGGTCGAGGCGGGTCTGGTGGAGCGGCATCGCGAGGGAGCCTGGGCGTTCTTCCGTCTCATCGAGGCGAGGACGGGGCTGGTGGAGCCCCTGGTCGGCGGTCTCGACCGGTCGAGCCCGCCCCTGTCCGAGGATCGGGCCCGGTTGGAGGGCGTGCGGGCCCAGCGCGCGGATGCCGCGCAGAGCTTCTTCGCCCGCCTCGCCCCGAAATGGGACCAGCTCCGCTCCCTCCACGTGCCGGAGGCGATTGTGGAGGCAGCGGTGATCGACGCCCTCGGATCGCGCCCGGTGCGGAGCCTGATCGATCTCGGCACCGGCACGGGGCGGATGCTCGGACTTCTCGCCCCCAGGGCCTCCCGCGCCACGGGGCTCGATTCGAGCCATGCCATGCTCTCCGTCGCCCGCGCCAATCTGGAGCGGGCCGGCCTGTCGGGCGTGGACCTGCGCCAGGGTGACATCCATGCACCGCCCTTCGGCCGTGGCAGCTTCGACCTCGTCGTGGTGCATCAGGTCCTGCATTATCTCGACGACCCCGCCCGTGCGCTCCGCGAGGCGGCACGGCTCGTGGCCCCCGGAGGCCGGCTTCTCGTGGTGGATTTCGCGCCGCACGATCTCGAATTCTTGCGCGAGGAGCAGGCCCATCGCCGCCTCGGCTTCGCCGCCGAGCAGGTGACGGGCTGGCTCGCCGATGCCGGGCTCGGCATGGTGGCGACACGCCATCTCGCCCCGGCCGACGAGAGCGGGCACCAGCTCACCGTGACCCTCTGGCTCGCCGCCTCGGCGGCCGAGCCGACCCTCGCTTCCGAGGTGGAGCGCGAGGTGGCCTGACCGGCCGCCACGGATTCCCGCCTCGACGACACACGTCTGAACCGAAAGATCTTGAGGACGACCCGATGCCCACCGCTTCCCATCACCGCGCCAGCCGCGACGGCTACCGTCCGATCCAGGTCTCCATCGAGTTCTTCCCGCCGAAGACCGACGAGATGGAGAAGGTCCTGTGGTCGTCGATCGAGCGGCTCGCCCCGCTCCAGCCGAAATTCGTCTCGGTGACCTATGGGGCCGGCGGCTCCACCCGCGAGCGCACCCACAACACCGTGGCGCGGATGATCAAGGAAACGAGCCTCAAGCCCGCCGCCCATCTCACCTGCGTGGACGCCACCCGGGAGGAGATCGACGAAGTCGTGCAATCCTATTGGGATGCCGGGGTACGCCACATCGTGGCCCTGCGCGGCGACCCGCAGGACGGCGTCGGCACCGCCTATCGGCCGCATCCGGGCGGCTATGCCAGGACCAGCGATCTGGTGGCCGGCATCAAGCGGATCGGCGACTTCAAGGTCTCGGTCTCGGCCTATCCGGAAAAGCATCCCGAGGCCGCTACGCTCGATGCCGATATCGATGCGCTGAAGGCCAAGGTCGATGCGGGTGCCGACCAGGCGATCACGCAGTTTTTCTTCGAGAACGACGTCTATCTCCGCTACGTGGAGAAGGTACGGGCGGCGGGGATCGAGATCCCGATCATCCCCGGCATCCTGCCGGTGCAGAACTTCAAGCAATCCGCCAATTTCGCCCGCCGCACCGGCGCCTCGGTGCCGTACTGGCTGGCCGCCCGGTTCGAGGGGCTGGACAACGATGTCGATACCCGCCGGCTGATCGCGGCGGCGGTGGCGGCCGAGCAGGTGCTCGATCTGGTGGACGAGGGGGTCAACGACTTCCATTTCTACTCGATGAACCGCTCCGACCTCGTCTATGCCATCTGCCATCTCCTCGGCCTGCGCGCGCAGGCACCGAAGGTGGCGGCGGCGAAGGCGGCCTGAACGACCCTGGGACGGGGGCCTCTCCTCCCCCCTTGTGGGGAGGAGCTGGAGGTGGGGGTGGTGTCGGATACGGCGCGACATCTTCGCGGCCACCCCCACCCCTGACCCCTCCCCACAAGGGGGAGGGGGATCATCTGCGACGGAACTTGAGAGACCCCATGACAGACCTCCGCCCCGTTGACGGAAAAGAGATCGAAACCGCCCTGCGCCAGCGGGCAGCGGAAAAAATCCTCGTCCTCGATGGGGCGATGGGCACCGTGATCCAGCGCCTCGGCTATGGCGAAGCGGATTTCCGCGGGGCGCGGTTCCTCGATCACGGCCACGACCAGAAGGGCAACAACGACCTCCTGATCCTGACCCAGCCCGACGCGATCCGGCAGATCCACCTCGACTATTTCCTGGCCGGCGCCGACGTCTGCGAGACCAACACCTTCTCGGGCACCACCATCGCCCAGGCCGATTACGGCATGGAATCGATCATCCACGAGTTGAACGCGGAGGGCGCGCGTCTCGCCCGCGAGGCTGCCGCACTGGCCGAGAAGCAGGATGGCCGCCGCCGCTTCGTGGCCGGCGCCATCGGCCCGACGAACCGCACCCTGTCGATCTCGCCGGACGTGAACAATCCCGGCTACCGCGCCGTGACCTTCGATGGGGTCAAGACCGCATACATGGAGCAGGTGCGCGGCCTGATGGATGGCGGCGCCGAACTGATCCTGATCGAGACGATCTTCGACACGCTCAACGCCAAGGCGGCGGTCGCTGCCGCCTGGGCGGTGTTCGAGGAGCGCGGCATGGTGCTGCCGATCATGATCTCGGGCACGATCACCGATCTCTCCGGCCGCACCCTCTCGGGCCAGACGCCCGAAGCGTTCTGGAACGCGCTGCGGCACGCCAGCCCGCTCACCATCGGGCTGAACTGCGCGCTCGGCGCCAAGGAGATGCGCGGCCACATCTCGGAACTGTCGCGTATCGCCGACACCCTGGTCTGCGCCTACCCGAATGCGGGTCTTCCCAACGAATTCGGCCTCTATGACGAGAGCCCCGAAGCCATGGGCAGGCTGGTGGGTGAGTTCGCCACCGCCGGCCTCGTCAACATGGTCGGCGGCTGCTGCGGCACCACCCCGGATCATATCCGCGCCATCGCGCAGGCCGTGGAAGGCGTGAAGCCTCGCGCGATCCCGGAGGTGCCCCGCCTGATGCGCCTGTCGGGCCTCGAGCCCTTCACGCTGACGAAGGAGATCCCCTTCGTGAATGTCGGCGAGCGCACCAACGTCACCGGCTCGGCCAAATTCCGCAAGCTCATCACCGCCGGCGACTACGCGGCCGCCCTCGACGTAGCGCGCGATCAGGTGGCGGCGGGCGCCAGCATCATCGACATCAACATGGACGAGGGCCTGCTCGATTCCGAGAAGGCGATGGTCGAGTTCCTCAATCTCGTCGCCGCCGAGCCCGACATCGCCCGCGTGCCGGTGATGATCGATTCCTCGAAATTCCACGTCATCGAGGCTGGGCTCAAATGCGTCCAGGGCAAGGCCATCGTGAACTCGATCTCCATGAAGGAGGGCGTCGAGAAGTTCATCAGTGACGCCAAGGTGTGCCGCTCCTACGGCGCCGCCGTGGTGGTCATGGCCTTCGACGAGCAGGGCCAGGCCGATTCTTATGAGCGCAAGGTCGAGATCTGCACCAAGGCCTACAAGGTGCTGACCGAGGAGGTCGGTTTCCCGCCGGAAGACATCATCTTCGATCCGAACGTGTTTGCCGTCGCCACCGGCATCGAGGAGCATAACGGCTACGGTGTCGCCTTCATCGAGGCGACCAAGACCATCCGCGAGACCTTGCCCCACGCCCATATCTCGGGCGGCATCTCGAATCTCAGCTTCGCCTTCCGGGGCAACGAGCCCGTGCGTGAGGCAATGCACGCGGTGTTTCTGTACCATGCGATCCAGGTCGGCATGGATATGGGCATCGTGAATGCCGGCCAGCTGGCGATCTACGCCGAGCTTCCGGCCGAGCTGCGCGAGCTGTGCGAGGACGTCGTCCTCAACCGCCGCGACGATTCCACCGACCGGCTGCTCGATGCGGCCGCGCGCTTCAAGTCCGGCGGCGGCGTCCAGGCCAAGGCGGCCGATCTGTCTTGGCGCGAGGCTCCGGTGGCGAAGCGCATCGAGCATGCCCTGGTCAACGGGATCACCGAGTACATCCTCGTCGACACCGAAGAGGCGCGCCTCGGCGTCGAACGTCCGCTCCACGTCATCGAAGGCCCGCTGATGGCCGGCATGAACGTGGTCGGCGACCTGTTCGGCTCGGGCAAGATGTTCCTGCCGCAGGTGGTGAAGTCCGCCCGCGTGATGAAGCAGGCGGTGGCCTATCTCGAACCCTTCATGGAGGCCGAGAAGCTCGCCAATGGCGGCGACGGCAAGCGCCAGGCCGCCGGCAAGATCCTGATGGCGACGGTGAAGGGCGATGTCCACGACATCGGCAAGAACATCGTCGGCGTCGTGCTGGCCTGCAACAATTACGAGATCATCGATCTGGGCGTGATGGTGCCGGCGGCCAAGATCCTCGACGTGGCCAAGCGTGAGAATGTCGACATCGTCGGCCTGTCCGGCCTCATCACGCCCTCGCTGGACGAGATGGTTCACGTGGCGGCCGAGATGGAGCGTGAAGGGTTTTCGGTTCCCCTGCTCATCGGTGGCGCCACGACCAGCCGCGTCCACACGGCGGTGAAGATCCACCCCTCATACAATCGGGGTCAGACGGTCTACGTGACGGATGCGAGCCGTGCGGTCGGCGTGGTCTCGAGCCTGCTCTCGAAGGAGACGCGGGACACCACCATCGCCAACATCCAGGCCGAGTACCGCAAGGTCTCGGACGCGCATGCCCGCTCGGAGCTCGACAAGCAGCGCCTGCCGCTCGCCAAAGCCCGCGCCAACCCGTTCAAGATCGACTGGTCGGGTTACCGTCCGACGAAGCCGAGCTTCACCGGCGTGCGGGTCTATTCCCCCTACGAGGTCGCCGACCTCGTGCCGTATATCGACTGGACGCCGTTCCTGCAGACCTACGAGTTCAAGGGCCGCTACCCGGCGATCTTCGAGGACCCGAACCAGGGTCCGGCGGCCAAGGCCCTGTTCGACGACGCGCAGGAGATGCTGAAGCAGATCGTCGATGAGCGCTGGTTCAACCCGAAGGCGATCATCGGCTTCTGGCCGGCAAATTCCGTGGGCGACGACATCGCGCTCTATACCGGCGAGAGCCGCTCCGAAAAACTCGCGACCTTCCACGGTCTGCGTCAGCAGCTGTCGAAGCGCGACGGGCGCGCCAATACCTGCCTGTCCGATTTCGTAGCGCCGAAGGAGACGGGCATCGGCGATTACGTCGGCGGATTCGTGGTCACGGCCGGCCTGGAAGAGGTGCGGATCGCCGAGCGCTTCGAGCGGGCCAACGACGATTATCGCTCGATCCTGGTGAAGGCGCTGGCCGACCGCATCGCCGAGGCGCTGGCCGAGCGCATGCACGAACGGGTGCGCAAGGAGTTCTGGGGCTATGCCGCCGACGAGACCTTCGCCCCCGAAGACCTCGTGCGCGAGGAATATGCCGGCATCCGCCCGGCACCCGGCTATCCCTCGCAGCCCGACCATACCGAGAAGGTCACCCTGTTCGACCTGCTCAAGGCCGAGTCGCGCATCGGCGTGAAGCTCACCGAGAGCTATGCCATGTGGCCCGGCTCGTCGGTCTCCGGCCTCTACATCGCCCACCCGGAAGCGCATTACTTCGGCGTCGCCAAGGTGGAGCGCGATCAGGTGGAGGATTATGCGCTTCGCAAGGGCATGGACCTGCGCGAGGTGGAGCGCTGGCTCGGCCCCATCCTCAACTACGACCCGGCCCGCTACCTCGCGGCGGCCGCCGAATGACGCCGGATCTCGGTGAGCCTGACCGATGCGGCAGGCTCACCGAGGCGTGGCATAAGCCGCGCGAGCTGGTGGAATGGCGCTCTGTGTGTCCGGCGGAGGCTTGACCATGGTCTCCGTCGCGCTTCAATGCGATCCCTTGATCGATGGCTTGAGCGGAGCGCGACCACGTTGAACCGGACCACCGGAATTCTGGCCGTCGCGGTCACGCTCGCTTTGGGAGTCTCCGGCTGCACCGGTTTCTCCTATCTGTCGAAGAACTACGCCGCTGTGGGCGTCCAGATCGTCACGATCGGCTGCAAGGACCCGTATTCCGTCTACGACCAGCGCCGGGTGAACAAGATGCTCGTCGTCTCCGATGGATTGCGGGAGATCACGGGGTGCGGCATCGACGAGCGCTATGACGGGCAGGGCGGCCCGGCGGAGACCCGCGCCAAGCGCCTGCGCGAGGCGGCCCGCACCTTCCTCGACGAGACCGCCCGAGAGAATTGCAAGATCACCGGGGAAGCGGTCTTCTCCGACCTGCAGACGGAATTCTCCTATATCTGCAAGCCGACGCCGGAAGAGCGTGGCCTGAAGGTGCCGAGACTTCCCGGTCGCTGAGGGAAGCGCCGGTCCGGCGCCCTAATCGCCGTTCGTGGAGGACGGGCGCGGGAACGTGCGTTCCGCCGCATCCCCCGATGCCGCGAGCAGGGCACGGGCGAGGTCGCGGGCCTCCCGCCGGTCGAGGGCCAGAATGGCCGTGAAGGGTGCCCCGGACAGGTCGGCGAGGCCGAGTTCGAGCCGCACACCGTCCGGCAATGCGGCGACGGCGAGACTCCAGTCCCGTTCCTGCTGCCTGTTCATGCGCCTGTCTCCCGTTCGGTTCGCCACGGCATCGGACGGGTGATGGGACGCGACCGAGCGAAGAACTCCGATGCCGCGATGCCTGGAACCGCGCATGGAATGACCGATTGCGGCCCTCAGGGCCAGAGCGGAAGCGCCGCCCGCGAAACTCTCTCGGCCGAGGAATATTGACGGGCGACGGCGGAACGGTGTTTCTCCGCCCGCGAAACGGCCGGATCGCCGGCCCGGCAGCCAATGCCCAGGAACAAGGAAACGCCGACATGTCCGAGATCTGGTTCCGCACCGGAGAGGCCACCGTCCTCGCCGCCGATGGCCAGTACACCGACGCGATGCCGGAGGTGCTGATCGGCTCCACCCGTGGCCCGGTGGGCCAGGCCTTCGCCGGCATGATGGGGCAGGTCCAGGGACATACCCGCATGTTCGTGGTGCGCGACCTGAACCAGCTCGTGCGCCCCTCGACGATGATGACCACCAAGGCGACGATCCACACCGTGGAATACGTCAACCTCCTGGGCGGCGTGGTTCAGGCCGCGACGGGCGACGCCATCGTCGATTGCGTGATCGAGGGCATCCTGCCGAAGGACGGACTCGACGACCTGTGCATGATCATCATGATCTGGCTCGACCCGCGCTGCGCCGAGGACGCCAATCTCGACCAGAAGGACCTCTACCGCACCAATTACGAGGCGACGAAGCTCGCCATCGCCCGCGCCATCAAGGGCGAGCCGACCATCGACGAGCTCATCGCCAACCGCAAGACGGTGAAGCACTACGCGCTCGAGGACATCGTCGAGTACTGAGAGACCGGGGGTGGGGGGATGCACTGGCGTCCTTCCACCCGCCGCTGGATCCCGTCTCCGTCAGCCCGGCGGGATGCGGCCCACCGAGCACAGGGTGCGGATCGAGCCCGATGGATCGGTGTAGCAGCTCGCCGACCACCCGTTCTGCTGGATGAACGACTTGCGCCGCTCGCGGAGCGACGTCTCGTAGGCCTTGCCGATGGCGCTTTGAACCGCACCGGCGTTCTCACCGGTCGCCATCGCACCGGCAATCGCCAGATCCTGAAAATAGACCGCCGAGGGTGCTGGATCGCCGGAGGCCGCCTGGACGATGGGCTCGGACCTGCAGGTCAGGTCGATCTTCGTGCCGTTCGGGATCTTGAGATCGATGCTCGGCCCTTGCCGCCTCCCGACCTTCGCGCCGATCTCGGAAGCGATCCTCGCCGCCAGTCCGTCGCACTCATCCGCATGGGCTGGGACCGCCACGGACAGGGTGATGGCCGCTGCGAGATAACCCGGCCGCGTCACGCTGGAACGACCGTCGGATTCCGCATCTGCGCCCCGCCCGATCCGGCTCCATCGCGCGGTTGCGCGCCCGACGCCTCGCGCAGGGAATCCACGGTTTCGTCGGAACCGGGGGCAACGAGATCACGTCGCCGTTCCGCCGTCGGCATCGGCATGCAGACCAGGATGATGGTGCCGAGACCCTCCTCGGACCGGATGCGCAGCGAGCCTCCATGAAGCTCTGCCATGGAGCGGGCGATGGCGAGCCCCAGGCCGGAGCCCTTATGGGTCCGGGTGAGGTTCGTCTCCACCTGCTGAAACGGTGAGCCGAGACGGCGAAGAGCGGCTTTCGGGATGCCGATCCCGTTATCTTCGATGAAGATGTGGACCCGGTCGCCAGCCGGCCGCGCCTTGACGATGATGCGCCCGTCTCCGCCCGGCGTGAACTTCACCGCGTTCTGGATGAGGTTCAGGAGGATTTGATGCAGCGCGCGGCCATCCGCCAGCAGGGTCAGGTCGTCTGAGACGTCCACGTCGATGCTGAGTGATTTCGCCCGGGCCGACTCGGCCACCAGCTTCAATGCGCCCTGGACGGCGGTGTCGAGGGGGACTTCCCGAAGCGCGAGGCGGACGCTGTGCGATTCGATGCGCGACATGTTGAGGATGTCGTCGATGACCGAGAGCAGGTAGTCGCCGCTGGAGCGGATATCCCGGCAATATTCCGTGTAGCGGGGCGATCCCAGCGTTCCGTAAACTCCGCTTTCCATCAACTCCGCGAAGCCCATGATGGCGTTGAGCGGCGTGCGCAGCTCATGGCTCATGGTAGCGAGGAACTCGGATTTCGCCTGGTTGGCGGTTTCGGCCTGGGCCTTCTGGTCGAGGTAGCGTTCGGCGAGGTCCGCGAGCTGCTGGGTCTGCAGTTCGAGGGTCCGGCGCGAGCGCTTGAGGTCCTTGACCGTCTCGATCAGTTCGCGCTCGGAGGCGACGAGCTGCTCCTGCTGGCGCTTGAGGTTGGTGATGTCGGTGCCGACCGAGACGTAGCCGCCGTCCTTGGTCCGCCGCTCGCTGATCTGGAGCCAGCGGCCGTCGGTGAGCTCCGCCTCGAAAGTGCGGGCGGTCGCCGACGAAACCTCGATCTCGCGGAGTTCGCGGCGTACCGGCGGCAGGACGCCCCGGCCCATGATCTCATGGTAGCGCTTGCCCGGAGTCGCATCGTCGGGACTCAGAGCGTGGAGGTGGCGGAACTTCGAATTGCACAGGACGAGGCGGTTGCTCGTGTCCCACAGGACGAAGGCTTCCGAGATCGCCTCCACCGCGTCGCGCAGGCGCATGTCGGCGGTGGCGTTGGACTCGGCGAGCTGGCGCTGTTCGGTGACGTCGAGTGCGATGCCGACGAGGTGCCGGCCGCCATCGACCTGATCGGGGACGACCTCGGCGCGGGTGCGCAGCCAGATCCAGCCGCCATTGGCGCTGCGCATGCGGAATTCGTGATCGACGGTGGATTGGCTCGCAGCCAACTGGCGGGCCAGGGCGTAGAGGTCGCCGTCATCGGGGTGGACTAGGGCGTTGACGTCGCCGAAGGACAGGAACTCGCGCTCCCGGCGATAACCGAGCAGGGCGTACATCGAATCCGACCAGTAGATCCGGCCGCGCGGAATATCCCAGTCCCACAATCCGCACCGACCGCGACCGAGCGCCGTGTCGAGCCGCTGCTTGATCTGCTCGCACAGCCTGTCGACCGCATAGGCCCGCTGGGTCTGTAGCGCGTAGGCGATGCCGATCCCGACGATCACGAGGGCGGCAGCCGCGTAGAGGACCGCCTGATGCCGCATCCGCGTGGCCCAGGCATCGAGAATGGGGGCGATCGGCTGGATCACCGCAACCTGGCCGCGACCTTTGGGAAGCGTCCGGAGGGCCGCGAAGGCCTGTTCGCCATTGGCGAGGGTCAGCGCCATCACGCCGGCGCGTTCGCCCAGCGTGCTCAGGGCCTGCATCTCTCCGAGGCGGTCCGCGATGGTCCCGCTCAGGTCCGTCAGGGCCGGGTGGGCGCCAAGAAGCGTTTCAGAGGACGAGGCCACCAGGATCTGGCGGCCCGACGGCATCAGCGAGGCGGGGAGCAGAGTCTCCAGGCGCGACCGGATCGCGGGCGGCGTCGCTTCCGCGTCCGACATGGCGGCCGTGACGAGCCGCGTGAAGGTCTCCATGTCCGTGACCGCATCGCGCAGGATCTCACTGCGCTCGCCGCGCAATTGAAGCGCTGCGCCGGCCGCCAGACAGACGAGAAAGGTGGCGAGGAAGGCGGGCACCGCATAGCGGAGCCAGATCTCGGCACGGACGAACCGGGTATGGGCCGCAGTCTGAGGGCGGTGAATACCGAGAATCGTATCCGCACGTGCGGAGAGGGAAGCGGAATCCGCCTCCAGCATGACAAGCCCCCGCAGCTGCTGGTGAGTCGTTCGGGGCATGTCGGTGAGTCACGCTCCGAATCGTATTCAATTCAGCATTTCCACAGCCAACTTGTCCACGAAATTCTTGGCCGTCCGCTTGACTCCTGGCGCAGTGTGGCAATCAGATTCAGAGAATCGATGGATCGAATTTAACCTTATTTTCGAGTGCGTTAACCATCACCGAGGGTCCGGGCCAGAATATCAGCCACATCACGGGAAAGCCCCGTCCTGGAGGCAATTTCTCCAAGCGTGGCCTTGGCTTGGCTACGCCGCACCGGCTCCCACATTCGCCACGAACCGAACGCGGTCAAAAGCCGCGCTGCGAGCTGGGGATTCGTTCGATCCGTCGTCTGAACCGCGTCCGCGAGCAGTCTGAAGCCCGCTCCATCGGGTCGGGCGAACTGCGTCGGGTTCGCCATGCCAAAGCTCCCGATCAGTGAGCGTACGCGATTTGGATTGGTGATCGCGAAAGCCGGATGCCGCTGCAGCCTCTCGATTCGATCGATCGTGCCGTCTTCCGGGATCATCGCCTGGATGGCGAACCACTTGTCGAGAACCAGCGGTTCGTCGGCATAGCGCAGGCCGAAAGCGTGGAGCCCAGTCTCCCGCGCCGTCCCTGGAATCGAGGCCAGGACCGAGAGTGCCGCCAGCCGGTCGGTCATGTTGGTGGTATCAGCGAGTTCGGCAGTGGCGAGCTCGACGCCTCGCTCTCCGTTCGAAGCGGCGATCAGGTCCAGAGCGGCATTACGCAGCGCCCGGCGACCCGCCGAAACCGCACCGGGGTCGAATGGCGCGTCCGCCCCGTCCGCCATGGCGGCGCGAAGGGTCTCCAGGCGCGGACCGAGTCCTCGTCCGATCTGGCGCCGCAGGATCTTTCGGGCCCGATGGATCGCATCGGGATCGACATCGGAGCCTAGATCGCCTGCGACGTCGCCTTCGCTCGGGATGCCGAGGACGAGGGCTGCGAATGCAGGATCGCTTGAGGCCTCGGCGTCCAGGAAGGTAGCGAGCGCTTCGATGAAGGCTTGCGCGGCGGGGTCCGTCTCCTCCGTGAGCGATGCGTTGGCTCTCGTGCGTTCGACGATCAGGCGCAGCGCGATGTTCTGCGCAGCCTGCCACCGATTGAAGGCGTCGGTGTCGTGAGCGAGTAGCGTCAGGCGGTCGGCATCGCTCGATGCCATGTCGATGCGAACCGGGGCGGAAAAGCCTCGGAACAAGGACGGGACCGGCCTCTCGGCGACGTCGGTGAAGACAATCTCGTCCGACGTCCGGTCAAGGACGAAGACGCCCTCGCTGACGCGTTCGCAGGAAGCGGCGATCGGGCCGCGCTCGCCGACGAGGCCAAGGGCGATGGGAATGACGAGCGGCGGGCTGCCTTCGGCGCCTGCCAGGCGCTGGCTGAAGCGCAGGCGATAGGTCCGCGCGGCAGCATCGTAGTCTCCTTCGACGCTGACCGTTGGTGTTCCCGGACGCTCGTACCATCTCGCGAAAGCCGACAGGTCGTGCCCGGTCTCAGCGGCGAAGGCGGCGAGAAAATCCTCCACCGTGGCGGCTCGTCCGTCGTTCTCGGCAAAATAGCGGTCCATCCCCGCGCGAAAGACGTGGGGCCCGATCAGCGTGCGCAGCATCCGCACGATCTCGGCACCTTTTTCGTAGACCGTCGCCGTGTAGAAATTGTTGATCTCGGCATAGGCCCGGGGCCGGACCGGATGAGCCAGCGGCCCGGCATCCTCCGGGAACTGGCGGGCGCGCAGCGTCCTGACCTCGCCGATGCGATGGACCGCACGCGAGCGCATGTCGGACGAGAATTCCTGGTCGCGGAAGACCGTGAGGCCCTCCTTCAGGCAGAGCTGGAACCAGTCGCGGCAGGTGACGCGGTTGCCCGACCAATTGTGGAAATACTCGTGGGCGATGATCCGCTCAATCGCCGCGTAATCGGCATCGGTGGCGGTGTCGGGCGAGGCGAGGACGTATTTGTCGTTGAAGATGTTGAGGCCCTTGTTCTCCATGGCGCCCATGTTGAAATCGGACACCGCCACGACGTTGAAGACGTCGAGATCGTAGGCGCGGCCGAACACCTCCTCGTCCCACGTCATCGAGCGGGCGATGGCGTCCAGGGCATAGGCGGCCCGGTCCGACTTGCCCGGCTCCACGTAGACGGCGAGGGAAACGGGGCGGCCATCCATCGTGGTGAACGGGCGGGACACCCGGTCGAGGCGGCCGCCGACGAGGGCGAAGAGATAAGCGGGCTTCGGGTGCGGATCGTGCCAGATCGCATAATGGCGGCCCGGGCCGGCAGGCCCGGCTTCCGTCAGGTTGCCGTTGCCGAGAAGGACGGGCGCTTCGTCGGCATCGGCCTCGATCCGCGTAGTATAGACCGACATCACGTCGGGCCGGTCGAGGAAGTAGGTGATCCGGCGGAAGCCGTCGGCCTCGCACTGGGTGCAGTAGACGCCGCTCGACCGGTAGAGGCCCATGAGCTTGGTGTTGGCGGTCGGGTCGATCCGCGTCTCGATCGCCAGCGTGAAGGGCTTTCGCGGCGGCTCATGCACCGTCAGCGCCGAGGCGGTGGCGGAATAGGCCGCCGGATCGAGGATTTCGCCGTCGAGCGACAGCCGCGTCAGCGTGAGATCGTCACCGTCCAGCACCAGGGGCGCGTTCGGGCGTCCGTCCGGGTTCGGGCGCAGGGCCAGGGTCGCGACGATCCGCGTCTCACGGGGATGGAGCCGAACGTCGAGTGCCACCGTGTCGATGAGGTGGTCGCTCGGCCGGTAATCCTCGAGACGGATCAGGGTCGGGCTTTCGGTGCGCATGCGGTTGGTCCTGATCGGGAGCGAGGATTAAGAACGGCTCCGCGTCGTCGGCCCGCTCGGCTTCCACCCTCGATGTATGAGAGGGGGCGGGAGCGTCGGGGGCATCGCGGCGTTGACGCCCGGCATAGCCGGGCCACATAGGCGGCATCAACCGGAGACGACCCAGCCCATGGAATACCTGCACACGATGGTCCGCGTGGCGGATCTCGACAAGGCGCTCGCCTTCTACGTGGACACGTTCGGCCTGCGCGAAACCCGCCGGGTTGAGAACGAGAAGGGCCGCTTCACCCTCGTCTTCCTCGCGGCCCCCGGCGATTACGACACGGCCCTGGAGACGAAGGCGCCCCAGGTGGAGCTCACCTACAACTGGGATCCGGAGACCTATTCCGGCGGGCGCAATTTCGGTCACCTCGCCTATCAGGTGGACGACATCTACGCCTTCTGCGCGCGCCTGCAGGACAAGGGCGTGACCATCAACCGGCCGCCGCGCGACGGCTACATGGCCTTTGTTAAGTCGCCGGACGGGATCTCCATCGAGATCCTGCAGAAGGGCGATGCCAAGGCGCCGCAGGAGCCGTGGGCCTCCATGGAGAATACCGGCTCCTGGTAGGACGGCGAGATCGCGGGGCGCGTCATCGCGCGCCCCGCGATCTCGGTTCTAGATCTATGCGCCGCCCGCTTCGCTGGCCGGCGTGATGCCGAGTTCAGCGAGCTTGGCCGAGACGGCTTCGATCGGCCGCTTGAGCTTCAGGCTGATGATGGAGACCGGTACGCGCTCGCGCGCCAGCGTCCGGAGTTCGGATACGTTTTCGAGCGTCCAGGCCGAATCGCTCGTTGCCATGGTCACCTCCTCACGTGGGCGGGCCGCCGCGATGGGCGTGGCCCTATTCGATGAGCTAGGGCCGCGTCGATCGTCGAGCAAGCCGCCGAACAAAATCCCGCCATGGCGCCCGGATGTGCATCCGGCTCCTTGACCTCGGGCGCGATGGCGGCGCACATCCGCGCCGGATCAGTCGGCCGGGCGGCCGCTCCGGTGCGAACCGGGGAGGAAAGTCCGGGCTCCATGGAGAGACGGTGCCGGATAACGTCCGGCGGGGGCGACCCCAGGGACAGTGCCACAGAGAGCAGACCGCCCTGCTTCATGCAGGGTAAGGGTGAAAGGGTGCGGTAAGAGCGCACCGCGGACGCGGCAACGCGGACGGCACGGCAAACCCCACCGGGAGCAAAACCGAATAGGGGCGACACGCCTTCTCCCGAAAGGGACGGGGCAGGCCCTCTCTCCAGGCTCGTCGCCCGGGTTGGTTGCTCGAGGCGTTCGGTAACGAACGTCCCAGAGGAATGGCCGCCACGTCCGGAAGTTCGCTTCCGGGCCCTACAGAACCCGGCTTAAAGGCCGGCTGATCCTCTTTCCGCCGGCATCGGCCAGCGCTTGGCGAGCTCTCTCACACCCAACGAATACGCTGCATAAAACCGACGAAACTTACCGTCGGTTAACCTTGCTGAGGTCTGATCGGACTCGGCGGCTCACATGCGAGTCCGCGCGTTGACGGTGCTCAGAGGCTCATGTTACCCGGAATCACTTCGTCAGCGGCGATTTTGGGAACGGCGGACGCGCTGCGCGCTCGCCGGGGGCGAAGTGCGGGCCGCGTCCGCGACGTCTCCTCTTTCTTTGCCGTTCCGTCTCCTCCGGCCGCCTCGAAGCGGTCGATGCCCGCCGCAGGGACGCATGCGTCACATCCCATCTTCCGCCGCCGCCTGGCGTCCCCGACTCGTTCCAGCCCGGTGCGGGTCTCCGCGATCGGTTCCGTTCCGACCCGCTGGTCGGGTTTCGGCATGACGCTCCCTCATGCCGCCGCCGCCGGCGCGGTTTCCGCTGCGCCGCATATTCCCGTCCTAATCGCCGAAGTCGTGGCATCGCTCGCACTTCCGGGCACATCCCTTGTTGTCGACGGAACCTTCGGTGCAGGCGGCTACACCCGCGCGATGCTGCAAGCCGATCCAGGGATCCGCGTGCTCGCGATCGACCGGGATCCCACTGCCATCGCAAGTGGCGCCGGCCTCGTGGCAGCTTCCGAAGGGCGTTTGACCCTCGTGCCCGGCCGGTTCGGCACGCTTGATACGCTTGTCAGGGAACAAGGCATCGAATCTACCGACGCCGTCGTCCTCGATATCGGCGTCTCCTCGATGCAGATCGACCAGGCAGACCGCGGCTTCTCGTTCCGCAACGACGGCCCCCTCGACATGCGCATGGAGCGCGCCGGCCAGAGCGCCGCCGACCTCGTCAATGGCGCCGAGGAGGCGACGCTGGCCGACATCATCTACCATTACGGCGAGGAGCGCCGCTCGCGCGCGGTGGCCCGCGCCATCATCGAGGCCAGGCGGAAAGGCCCGATCGAGACCACGGCGGCGCTCGCCGAGATCGTGTCGAGCGTGGTCTGGGCGGATCCCGCCAGCGGAATCCATCCGGCCACCCGGACGTTCCAGGGGCTGCGCATCGCCGTGAACGACGAATTGGGCGAACTCGTCCAGGCGCTCCATGCCGCCGAGCGAATCCTCCGGCCGGGCGGACGCCTCGCCGTGGTCACCTTCCATTCCCTGGAAGACCGTATCGTCAAACAGTTCTTCTCCGCGCGCAGCGGTCGAGCGGCCCAGGCCTCCCGTCATCTGCCAAGCGCCGATGCGCCGACCCCGCGCAGCTTCACCATGGTGACGAAGGGCCCGGTGACGGCCTCCGACTCCGAGGTTCATGCCAATCCCCGCTCGCGCTCGGCCAAGCTCCGAGCGGCGGAGCGGACCATGGCACCGGCCGCGCCGCCGCTGGCGGCCATCGAAGCGCTGGCGGCTCTTCCCGCCCAGCGCGGTCACCTCGTCTCGAAGAGCGGTGGAGTGCGTCGGTGATCCGTCTGCTGAACGTCGTCGCCATTCTCGGACTGATCGGCTCGGCGATTTACGCCTACTCGATCAAGTACGACACGCTGTACCAGGCCGGTCAGGTCTCGAAGGCCAAGAGCCAGCTCCACAAAGAGCGGCAGGCCATCGCGGTGCTCCGGGCCGAGTGGCAGCTCCTGACCCGGCCAGACCGCCTTCAAGCCGCCGTCGAGCGTCATCTTGCACTGGAGCCCATCGGCGTGAATCATCTCGGCCGTCTCTCCGACCTGCCGATGCGCCCCGACCGCGGTGACGAGATCGGTCGCCTGCTGGCCGCAACCGCAACGCCCAAGGAAAAATCTTCGGCGAAGACTGCCGATGAGCCGAGGACGACCGGGTCGATCACCACGCGTACGACCACCACCAAGCCGACTGTGACCGCGTCGACGATCAAGACGACCACCGTCCAAACCACCAGAACGCCCAATACGGTTTCGAGGTAGTCCCGTGTCAGACGAGACCGTTCACGATCACACGCTCCACGCCGCCGACGAGGCCGGTGATGCTCTTCCGCAGGAAGGCGCTCCGCAGCCCATGGCCGCCACGCGCCCGCCTTGGACGCCGATGGGCTTGGTGCGGGCGATGTTCCACCTCGCTATCGAGCGGTCCTATGCTCGCGTCGGCCTCGTCGGCCTCGGTTTCGCGCTGGTGTTCCTGACCATCGCCGGCCGACTGGTGGCGATGGCGGCCTTCCCTCAGGCCGATAACGGAGACAACCGCGTCGCCGCCGCGGCCACCACGGCGATCCGCCCCGACATCGTCGACCGCAATGGTGAGATCCTCGCCACAGACATCCGCACCGTGTCGGTCTTCGCCGAGCCCAAGAACATCTACGACAAGGACGAGGCGGTCGAGCTTCTGACCGCCGTCCTACCCGAGCTCAACGCCACCGATCTGCGTGCCAAGCTCTCGACGAAGAAGGGCTTCGTCTGGGTCAAGCGCGAGATCACCCCGAAGCAGCAGCTCGAAGTGCATCGCCTCGGCATTCCCGGCGTCGGCTTCCTGCCCGACCACAAGCGCGTCTACCCGAACGGTACGGCGGCGGCCCATATCCTGGGTGTGACCAACCTCGACAATATCGGCATCGCCGGTATCGAGAAGTACATCGACAATACTGGCCTGAAGGACCTGAACAGCCTCGGCTTCGTCGCCAAGGCCACCGACCTCCGCCCTGTCCAACTCTCCATCGACCTGCGGGCCCAGTTCGCCCTGCGCGACGAACTGGCCTGGGGCGTCGATCACTTCAAGGCCAAGGCCGCGGCAGGCCTGATCCTCGACGTAACCACCGGCGAGGTGATCGCGCTCGCCTCCCTGCCGGATTTCGACCCGAACAACCCGGCCGAGGCCAACAATCCCGACCGGATCAACCGGATGAATGTCGGTGTCTACGAGATGGGCTCGACCTTCAAGGCGATGACCCTCGCAATGGCGCTCGATTCCGGCAAGTACAACGTCAACTCGACCTTCGATACGCGCGGTGGCGTGCTGACCTGGGGCCGGCAGAAGATCCACGAATATCACGGTACCAACCGCACCATCACCATGCCGGAGGTGTTCACGCACTCCTCCAACATCGGCTCGGCCAAGATGGCGCTCGGCATCGGCGTGCCAGGTCACAGGGCCTTCCTGAAGAAGATGGGCCTCACCGACCGGATGCGGACGGAGTTGCCCGAAAGCGCCGAGCCCATCGTTCCCTCGCGCTGGACCGAGATCAACACCATCACCATCGCGTTCGGTCACGGCCTCGCGGTCGCGCCGCTCCAGGCGGCGGCGGCGGTGGGCGCGATCACGAACGGCGGTAACCTGATCGTGCCGACCTTCCTTAAGACGACGGAAGCCGAAGCGCTGAAGAAGGCGACCCGCGTGCTCAAGCCCGAGACCAGCGAGGCGATGCGCTTCATCATGCGCCTCAACGCGGTGGAAGGCTCGGCCAAGAAGGCGTCGATCCCGCTCTACTATGTCGGCGGCAAGACCGGCACGGCGGAGAAGGTCATCCACGGCCGCTACGTCAAGAACCGCCTGTTCACGACCTTCATGGCAGCCGCGCCCATGAACAACCCGAAATACCTGTTCGTCACCATCATGGACGAGCCGCAGGGCCTGCCGGAATCCGGCGGCTACGCCACCGCCGCCTGGAATTCGGGCGTCGTGACCGGCCGGGTGATCGAGCGCGTCGCCCCGATCATCGGTCTGCCGCCGCAATTCGATCCGCCGGTGAAGCCATTCCCCCTGATGGTGAAGCTCGGCGCCTATCACGCGACGATGCTCGACCCGCGATGAGCGACATGAATCTCGGTTCGCTGTTCCCGGACCTCGATGTCGGGCCGGCCTCCAGCGCGATCGTGACGGGCATCACGGCCGATAGCCGCCGGGTCGTTCCCGGCGGCGTCTTCGTGGCGGTGCCCGGCACGCGGGTGGACGGCAAGGTCTTCGCCGCCAAGGCCTTCACGGATGGCGCCGTCGCCATCCTGGGGGAGGGCGACCGGCCCGCCGACCTGCCGGCAGAGGCTCTCTGGATCGCCGTTCCCGACGTGCGACGGGCATTGGCTCTGGCTGCCGCGCGCTTTTCCGGGCGCCAGCCGGAGACCGTGATCGCCGTGACCGGTACCAGCGGCAAAAGCTCGGTGGCCGATTTCGTCCGCCAGATCCTGTCGCGTCTCTCCCTTCCTTCTGCCAGCCTCGGCACGGTAGGGGTCGTCACCGATCGGGGCGCCGAATACGGCTCGCTGACGACGCCCGACCCGGTCTCGCTGCACGAGATCCTGGCGCGGCTGGCCGATGACGGCATCACGCATCTGGCCATGGAAGCGTCTTCGCACGGGATCGAGCAGCGCCGACTCGATGGCGTAAGGCTCGCCGTCGCCGGTTTCACCAATCTCGGTCGCGACCACCTCGATTACCACCCCACCATCGAGGACTATCTCCAGGCCAAGTTGCGGTTGTTCACGACGTTGCTGCCTGCCGGCAGGCCCGCCGTGATCAATGCGGACGGCCCCTATTCCGAGCGCGTCATCGAGGTGGCGCGGGAAGCCGGGCACGACATCCTGACCACCGGCCGGACAGGCGAGACGATCCGTCTTCTGGATGCCCGCACCGAGGGGTTCTCCCAGGCCCTCACCATCCGCCTGCACGGTGAGGCCGCGACCCGTCACGTCGCGCTTCCCCTCGTGGGCGGGTTCCAGGTCGAGAACGCGCTTCTCGCCGCCGGTCTCGTCGGCGCCGCCATCGGCCTCGACCGCATGGCCGATATTCTCGCCGCCCTCGAACACCTCACCGGCGTGCCCGGCCGCATGGAACGGATCGGCGAGGTCAACGGTGCCCTCTGCCTCGTGGATTACGCCCACAAGCCCGAAGCCCTGGAGAGCGTGCTCGATGCGCTCCGCCCCTTCGCGACAGGTCGCCTAACTTGCGTTTTCGGCTGCGGCGGCGACCGCGATGCCGGCAAGCGCCCGCTCATGGGCGCCATCGCGGCGCGGAAAGCCGACCTCGTCATCGTCACCGACGACAACCCACGCAGCGAAGACCCGGCCTCGATCCGCGCTGCCATTCTCGCCGCTTCTCCCGGTGCCACCGAGATCGGCGACCGGGCCGAGGCGATCCAGACCGCCGTGCGCGGGCTCCGGGCCGGCGACGTCCTAGTCGTGGCCGGCAAGGGTCATGAAACCGGCCAGATCGTGGGCACACAGGTGCTCCCGTTCTCGGATCACGCAGTTGTCCGGTCAGCGATCGCGGAGGTGGGGGCGTGAGATCGACTCAGGGTGAAACGCTGTCTTCAGCGCGTCTCTCCCTCCCCCCTTTGCGGGGGAGGGTGCCTGCGGAGCAGGCGGGAGAGGGGACGACCTCTCCGGAACTGGCGCTCCCCTCTCCCGACCCGCTTCGCGGGCCACCTCCCCCCGCAGAGGGGGGAGGGTACGCGCGCGGTCGCCCCATGCATGAGTCCGCCCGATGACGACGCCCCTCTGGTCCCCCGAGGCCCTGGAAGCCGCCACCGGCGGCACCTTGCACGGCAACCCGAAGCCGATCACCGGCGCGTCCATCGACACGCGGACGCTGCAGCCGGGCGACCTGTTCTTCGCCATTCGCGGTGAGGCGCGGGACGGTCACGACTTCGTTCGCGATGCCCTGGCGCGTGGTGCCGGGGCGGCCGTGGTCGCGGCCGACCGGGCCGAGGAATTCGCCGGGGCAGGGGGCCTTCTCGCGGTATCGGGGACGAGCGAGGACCCGATCCTCGACGCCATGCGGGCTCTGGGCCAGGCCTCGCGCGCCCGCAGCCAGGCCGGCATCGTCGCCGTCACCGGCTCGGTGGGCAAGACCGGCACGAAAGAGGCTCTGCTGCACGTCCTCTCGGCTCAGGGCGAGACCCATGCCTCCATCGCCTCCTACAACAACCATTGGGGCGTGCCCCTGACTTTGGCGCGGATGCCGGCCGAGAGCCGTTACGGCGTGTTCGAGATCGGCATGAACCATCCGGGCGAGATCGTGCCGTTGACCGCCATGGTCCGGCCCGACATCGCGCTGATCACCACGGTCGAGCCGGTGCATATCGAGCACTTCGCCTCGCTCTCGGCCATCGCCGATGCCAAGGGTGAGATCTTTTCCGGCTTGAGTACGGGCGGGACCGCCATCATCAACCGCGACAATCCGAACTACCCGCGGCTGCTCGCCCATGCGCATGCCTCGAAGGCGGGGCGGGTCGTCACGTTCGGTGAGCATGAGGAGGCGGATGTCCGCGCCCTTCGCATCGTCATGCGGCCCGATCTCTCGGTGGTGGACGCGGTGGTGATGGGCGTCCCCGTCACCTACCAGCTCGGCACGCCGGGCCGGCACGTGGCGATGAACTCCCTCGGCGTCATGGCGGTGGTTCATGCTCTCGGGGCCGATCTCGCCCGCGCTGCCCTGTCGCTCGCCGCGCTGAAACCGCCGGTGGGGCGTGGCGAGCGCACGGCCTTGCGGCTCAAGGAGGGCGAGGCCTTCCTGGTGGACGAGAGTTACAACGCCAACCCGGCCTCGGTACGGGCGGCTCTGGCCACCTTGTCGGGAATCGAGACAGGGCCGCGCGGGCGCCGCATCGCGGTCCTAGGCGACATGCTCGAACTCGGCGCTTCGGCCGAAGATCACCACCGCGCGCTCGCCTCCGCCGTGGAAGCGGGCGGGATCGACCTCGTCTTCACCGCCGGCCCGATGATGCGGCATCTGTTCGAGGCGCTGCCGGTGAGCCGGCGCGGCGTCTCGGCGGGCGTTTCGTCGGATCTGGTCGATCCGCTCATCGGCGCCCTCCGCGCCGGTGACGCCGTCATGGTGAAGGGGTCGAACAGCATCCGCATGGGTCACATTGTCGAAGCTCTCAAAGCCCGCTACGCGGACGCGGTGGACCGCGCCGAGTCGGCGCAGGCCGCGATCCGCCAATAGACCTCCGTGTCAGGCCCGGCCTCGCACCGGGTTCGCCCGCCAGCCGGGTGCACGGCGGGGATGGAAAGGCGCGCGGCCTCCTCCAACCCCGATGATCCATTCTCAGACAAACCGCGACCGGGTGTCGGATGCTGTATCTTCTGTCGGACCTGAGCGGCACGCTCTCGCCCCTCAACGTCTTCCGCTACATCACCTTCCGCACCGGCGGCGCGCTGTTCACGGCGGGCCTGTTCGTGTTCTGGTTCGGGCCACTCATCATCTCGCTGCTGCGCCTGCGCCAGGGCAAGGGTCAGCCGATCCGCGAGGACGGTCCGCAGACTCATCTGACCAAGCGCGGCACGCCGACCATGGGCGGGCTGATGATCCTGGCCGGCGCCATCGTGGCGATCCTGCTCTGGGCCAACCCGCGCAATCACTTCGTCTGGGTAACCCTCGCGGTGACCCTGGGCTTTGGTGCCATCGGCTTCTACGACGATTACCTCAAGGTGACGAAGCAGTCGCATAAGGGGTTCTCTGGCAAATTCCGGCTCCTGCTCGAAGCCGCTATCGCCATCTCGGCCTGCACCCTGATCTCGTATTATTCGGCGCCCGCGCTCCAGAACCAGCTCGCCTTCCCGGTCTTCAAGGATGCCCTGCTGAATCTCGGCTGGTTCTACGTGCTGTTCGCCGGCTTCGTCATCGTTGGTGCCGGAAACGCCGTGAACATCACCGACGGCCTCGACGGCCTCGCCATCGTGCCGGTGATGATCGCCTGCGGAACCTTTGGGGTGATCGCCTATCTGGTCGGCAACGTCTTCACCGCCGGATACCTCCAGGTGAACTACGTCCGCGACACCGGCGAACTCGCGGTCGTCTGTGGTGCGGTCATCGGGGCGGGGCTCGGCTTCCTGTGGTTCAACGCCCCCCCGGCGCAGATCTTCATGGGCGATACCGGCTCGCTCGCTCTCGGCGGCCTGCTCGGCACCGTGGCTGTCGCCACCAAGCACGAGATCGTCCTCGCCATCGTCGGCGGCCTGTTCGTCTTGGAAATCATGTCGGTGATCATCCAGGTCGCCTCGTTCAAGCTCACCGGCAAACGCGTTTTCCGCATGGCGCCGATCCACCACCATTTCGAGCAGAAAGGGTGGAAGGAGCCGCAGGTCGTCATCCGGTTCTGGATCATCGCCGTGATCCTGGCGCTCGCCGGCCTCGCGACGCTGAAGCTGCGCTGAGCGTCGTATGATGGTTCGTCACAACTGGTCTTTCTCCCGCCGATCCACCTCGTCCTGAGGCGCCGCAGCGGAGCGGAGGCCTCGAAGGAGCCCTCCACTTCGTGCATTGGGCTCTGAAGGCCTCCTTCGAGGCCCGCTCGCGCGGGCACCTCAGGATGAGGTAGAGGGAGGGGGACAGAGATCAGAGCATTGGCGAGTTCGAGACCCGCATGACCCCCGCCACCACCTTCGCCGGCCGCACGGTCGCCCTGTTCGGCCTCGGCGGCTCCGGCCTCGCCACGGCGGTCTCGCTCCAGGCCGGGGGCGCCCGCGTCGTCGCCTGGGACGACAGTACCGAGAGCCAGGCAAAGGCGCGAGAACAGGGCGTCACCGTTGCGGATCTGCGCAGCGCAGACTGGTCGGGTTTTGCCGCCTTGATCCTGGCGCCCGGCGTACCGCTGACCCATCCCGTACCCCATTGGAGCGTCGGTCTCGCCGAGGCCGCCGGGATAGAAATTATCGGCGATGTCGAGCTGTTCTGCCGCGAGCGGGCGAAGACCGCCCCCGATGCACCTTTCGTCGCCATCACGGGTACCAACGGCAAGTCGACCACCACGGCGCTGATCGCTCATATCCTGGCCAAAGCGGGCCGTGACGTGCAGATGGGCGGGAATATCGGCACCGCGATCCTGTCACTGGAGGCACCGGCGCCGGGGCGCTGTCACGTCATCGAACTGTCCTCGTTCCAGATCGACCTGACGCCGTCGCTGGCTCCCAGCATCGGCGTGCTCCTCAACATCACGCCCGACCATCTCGACCGCCACGGCACGATGGAGAATTACGCGGCGATCAAGGCGCGCCTCATCAATGGCTCCGCCCTTGCGGTGGTCGGGGTCGACGACGAGCCGAGCCGCGCCATCGCCGACCGGCATAGGGGGGCGCTCGTGCGGATCGGCGTCGCGCAACAGGACGTGGATGGGCTGACCGTCCGCGACGGGATCGTGGCCGGGCGCTCCGCGGAGGCCATCGCGGATGTCTCCGGCATCGGCTCGCTCCGGGGCGCCCATAACTGGCAGAACGCCGCCGTCGCCATCGCCGTGGCCCAAGCTCTCGCCGTGACCGATGGGCAGATCGCATCGGCACTCGTGAGTTTCCCCGGCCTGCCGCATCGGATGGAGCAGGTCG
The DNA here is from genome assembly GCF_054817925.1 of Methylobacterium sp. CM6247. Lineage (NCBI taxonomy): Bacteria > Pseudomonadati > Pseudomonadota > Alphaproteobacteria > Hyphomicrobiales > Methylobacteriaceae > Methylobacterium > Methylobacterium sp. CM6247. The sequence goes on along the minus strand of NZ_JBTXKX010000003.1, from coordinate 313,587 downwards.
GCCGTCGCGAGCGGGTGCTCTTCGTCAACGATTCCAAGGCGACCAACGCGGATTCCACCGAGAAGGCTCTCACCGCCTTCCGCGACATTCATTGGATCCTCGGTGGCAAGCCGAAAGAGGGTGGTATCGACCTGCTGGAGCCTCTGTTCGACCGCGTCGCCCACGCCTACCTCATCGGCGCAGCGAGCGACGTCTTCGCCGCGACACTGGAGGGGAGGGTGCCCTATACGCGCTGCGGCACCCTGGATGTGGCGACGAAGCAAGCGGCGGAGGCTGCTGCGAGATCAGAGGCGCCGGAGCCGGTGGTCCTCCTCTCGCCGGCCTGTGCCTCCTACGACCAGTTCAAGAGTTTCGAAGATCGGGGCGACCAGTTCCGCGCGCTCGTGCGGGGGCTGATCGGGTAATCCGACGCCGGACCCCGTTTTCCGCGACTGGCTTTATCGGGATTTAACCGGCCCGGACTCATCATTCGCTGCGACCGGCATCATGCCGCTGGCGAGGCCGCGCCCTGTGAAACAGATCGTTTCCGTTCAGATCCTGCGAGGACTGGCGGCATTCATGGTCGTTTTCGGCCATGCCCAGCATCACACCCTCGTGCAGACGTTGAAGCTCGGCGGTTCGTTCGAGCGTGTTCATCTGTTACCTTGGCGTGCTGGTGTCGATATCTTCTTCGTCATCTCCGGTTTCATCATGGTCTACGCGTCCGAAGATCTATTTGGACGAAAGGGTGCATCGGTCGAGTTTTTGGCGCGGCGAGTGGCGCGGATCGTCCCGCTCTATTGGATGTTCACGGCCTTCTACACCCTGTTTCTCGTGATCGCGCTCGCGGGCACGACTAAGGACTTTCCAGGCTGGCCGAACATCGTCGCATCCTTTGCCTTCTGGCCAGCCTATGCCACGGGGCATGAGGCTCCAATGCCCGTCTTCGAACTCGGATGGACGCTGAATTACGAGATGTTTTTCTATGTCGTCTTCGCGGTCTTCATCGGCTTGCGACGTAGTCGGACGGTGATCGTTGTGGCGGCCCTGCTCGGTGGACTCGTTCTCATGGGATTCGTCCTGCAGCCGAGTGCCGCCGCCCCGTTCTTCTGGACCCGCCCGATCGTTCTCGAATTTGTCTTCGGCATGGGGATCGCTCTGCTCCTCCGCCATGGTGTGGTTTTATCGGGACTGATCCGGGGAGCCTTTCTCGTCAGCGGGGTCGCCATCCTGATAGCCGACCCGATCGACTCGTCGCATCAGGCCATCGATTGGACGACGCCCAACGACGCCTGGCGCGTCCTCGGCTGGGGACTCCCCGCAGCTTTGATCGTCTGCGCAGCCGTCCTCGGCCGTCAGGGGCAGCCTTCCCGTCTCTCCAAGCTCGGGGTCCATCTGGGCGACGCATCGTATGCGCTCTATCTGAGCCATCCTTTCGTGATCGTCGGGATCCGCAAGGCCATGCAATGGGCGGGCTTCCATGAAACGACGAGGGCTTGGCCGACGCTCGCCTTCACGGTCGTATCCTGCTGTGTCTTTGCCGCGTTCGTGCACCGGTTCGTGGAACGGCCGGTGACCCGCTTCATCCAGGGAATCCTGGTCCGCCCCCGGCCTCCCAGGACAGCGACAGCCTGACGCTTGGGCGACGGTCCTCAGCATGCGAGGGACGCAACGCCGCCTGCTTAAGCCTTCGCTGACGGGACTGCCTCATGCTGAGGCCGGGCGCTTATCCTGAGGCGGGTTGGACGGGTGAAATGGCGGCAGGCGGGAGATGGAGTGCAGAAGAGGTTGGCGTCACTCTGACGTCGGCTGATTCTCGCCGTGTCTCTTCGGGGCCGCTGCATACCCTCGGTCACGCCTTGTTGGCGCTGGTCATCTTCTTCACGTGCTTCACCTTCATGAAGCCGTCGCCCTATGATTTTCTGGCATTGCCGACGATCGCGTTGTGGTTCCTGCTGGGGATCAGGTTCTATCGTTCGACGATCGTCATCGTAGCGCTTCTGCTGATCTATCTGGTGGCGATCGTCATCGCGCTGATCCCCTATCTCGACGAGAGCAATTCGGTCGATTGGACCTATCAGGCCGTCTATCTCGGGTTGACCGGGATCTTCTTCGTGATGTTCTTCTCGGACGAGTCGTCCGACAGGGTCGGTTTCGTCCTCAAGGCTTACCTCGCGGGAGCCCTCTTCGCCGCGATCTGCGGCATCTTCAGCTATTTCGACGTGCTCGGCGAAGACGTGCTGTTCAAGATGGACGGACGCGCCTCGGGCGTGTTCCAGGACCCCAATCTGCTCGGATCCTTCCTGATTCTGTCGGTGCTGTATCTCATCCGCAGGATGCTGGTGGGGGAGACGCGAGAGATGTTCCTGTCGGCGATGGCGCTGCTCGTCCTGCTCGCCTGCGTCTTCCTCTCGTTCTCGCGCGGATCCTGGGGAGCGTGCCTCCTCGGCATCTGCCTGACGATCGGCCTCACCTGGGCAACCTCTCCGTCGCGGGCCGTCCGGCGGCGCATCGCCCGGTTGTCGGCCCTCACCGTCCTCGTCGGCGCGCTCCTGATCGGCGGCCTCCTGTCGATGGAGGGTGTCTCGGAGCGGTTCACCGATCGGGCGCAGGTCACGAAGGATTACGACGAAGGCGAGACCGGACGGTTCGGCAACCAGCGCCGCGGCATCCCCATGCTCATCGATCGCCCCCTCGGTTTCGGGCCTCTGAGATGGCGCGTGGTCTTCGATCTGGAGCCGCACAATTCCTATATCGGCAGTTTCGCGAATGGCGGGTGGCTCGGAGGTTTCGCTTTCGTCTCCATCGTCCTGACATCGATCTTCGTCGGGTTTCGCCTGTGCCTCAAACCGTCGCCCTATCAGGGACTCGCCCAGATCGTGTTTCCGGCCCTTCTGATGTTCTTCCTCCAGGCATTTCAGATCGATATCGAGAAGTGGCGTCACCTTTATATGATGCTTGGAATGGTATGGGGGCTCGAGGCGGCCCGCGTTCGCTGGCTGTCTCAACAGCGATCGACCATCTGAAGTCTCACGCTGGGTCCATTGCCGTGGCAGCGAAGTCTCGCCGGCGATGGAATGATGCTGTGCGCCGTCGAGAGTGAGGCGGCGGAGGGCGAAATTCTCATGCGAGACATAGAACGTTATCCTTGCGACCCGCACATGTGATGCTCCGCAAGGCTGCCGCCGCAGCTCAACGAGGCCCGATCCTTGATCACGCCGTCTCATGAAGCCGAGCGCCTCGCCGCGCTTCACGGCCTGGGTATCCTCGATACGCCCCCCGAAGAGCACTTCGAGGCGGTGTCGCGCACGGCCAAACGCCTTTTCGGGGTCGAGAAGGCCTATGTCGCCCTCATCGACTCCGACCGGCAGTGGATCAAGTCGGACTGCGATCTCGGCCGCAAGGAGATGCCGCGCCTCGAATCGTTCTGCCATCACACCATCGCCGGTGGCGACATGCTCGTGGTGCCGGATGCGCGCCTCGATCCGCGCTTCGCCGGGAACCCCCTGGTGACCGGCCCAGATCCCATCGTCTTCTACGCCGGCGTGCCACTGTGCCTCGAATCGGGTTTCCGCGTCGGCTCGTTCTGTCTCATGCACAGCACTCCGCGCCCGTTCGGCGTGGAGGATGAAGCGGCTCTGCACGACCTCGCGGCCACCGTCACCGCCCATCTTCGCCTCGCGGACGCCCATGTGAGGCTGGTCCGCGAGGCCGAGGAACGCGCGGCCCATCAGGCGACCATCGCCGACCAGCGGGAAGAGTTGCAGCAGCGCCAGAGCGCGCTCGCCAGCGCGCATCACCTGCTCGCCATGGCGGAAGAGGTTGCCGGGATCGGCCATTGGCGCGTTCGGCTCGCCGATGGCCAAACCTTCTGGTCCACCGGCATCTACGGGATTGCCGGGCTCGATCCCGCGACCTCCGCGCCGACATTCGACGGGGCCATCGATCTGCATCATCCCGACGACCGTGAGCTGGTTCGGTCCAGCATCTCCAATGCGCTGGAGCGAAGAGGTGCTTTCGCCTTCGAAGCGAGGATGGTTCGTCCCACGGGAGAAATCCGGACGATGGTGGTTCGTGGCATCTGCGAATGCGACGTGGCGGGTCTGACCGTGGGTCTGGTCGGCACCGCCATCGACGTGACGGACGCCCGGAATTCCGACGCCGCCCTGCGGGAGCGGACGAGCCAGTTCCGCCGTCTCGTGGACGCGGTGAGCGATTGCGCCTTCGTCACCCTCGACCGGACCGGGCATGTCGCCAACTGGAACAGCGGAGCGGAGCGTATCACCGGCTATTCCGCCCAGGATGCCATCGGGCGTCACGTCTCGCGCTTCTACACGAGGGAGGGGCTCGAAGCGGGGGCCCCGCGTATCGCGCTTGCGACCGCTGCTTATGAAGGGAAGGTCAAATTCGAGTGCTGGCGGGTTCGCCGAGACGGCTCGCAATTCTTCGCCAGTGTCGCCATCGACGCCATCCGCGACGAACAAGGGTCCGTGGTCGGCTATGCTGAGATCACCCGCGACATCACCGAGCGTCGGGCGGCCGAACTCGAACTCCAGCGCAGCGAAGATCGCTACCGCACTCTCGCGGAGGCGCTGCCCGCGCTAATCTGGACGACGCGTCCACCGGACGGGACGGCGACCTATGTGAATCCGGCCTTCACGGATTTTTACGGCGCTATCGGTCCCGAGAGGACGGAGCGTACGGCGCGCAACCATCCCGACGATGCCGAACGGATGGAGGTCGCTTGGCGGACCGCCCACAAACGGGGGCGGACGTTCATGGTGGAGGGACGCCTGCGCCGCCACGACGGCGTCTACCGCTGGCACAAGATCGTGATGATTCCGATCCCGACCCATGACGACCGGGCGCCCGACGACGCCGAATGGCTCGGCACTGCCCTCGACATCGACGACATCATCACCGCGCGTCAGCGGTTGGAGGAGACGTCCGACCTGCTCCGCATCGCCCAGACGGCGGCCGATGCCGGTACCTGGGACCTCGACCTCCGGACGGACGCGATCACGCTCAGCCAGAAAGCCCTGGGCCTGTTCGGCATCTCCGGGGAGGACGCCCAGGCGATGCCGGTCCGGGACTGGATCCGGCTCGTCCATCCCGATGACAGGCAGGCGGTCCGCGAGGAGGCGGCCCAGGCGATCCGGAACCAGCTCAACTACGTCGCGGAATACCGCATCGTCGTGGAAACCGAGCAGCGCTGGATCTCCACCTGCGGACGCGTACACTACGACGTGGCTGGCGCGCCCTATCGTATGGTCGGCCTGCATTTCGACATCACCGAACGAAAGACCGTAGAGGCCGCATTGCAGGCCGCGACAGCCAGGGCCGAGGGGGCGAGCGCTGCGAAGAGCGAGTTCCTGGCTGCTATGAGCCACGAAATCCGCACGCCGCTGAACAGTATCCTCGGCTATGCCGACCTCCTGCTGGAGGAGCCGAGCCGGACGCCTGACGACAGGCACCGCCTCGAATTGATCCATGGTGCGGGCAATGCGCTCCTCACCATCGTCAACGATGTGCTGGACTTCTCGAAGATCGAGGCGGGGCAGTTCACGCTGGAATTGCTGCCATTCCCGTTACGCGACCTGATCGAGAACACCGTGGAGATCGTGCGCGGCAGTGCGCTCAAGAGCCCCGTGACCATCCTCTCGCGGCTCGACCCCGCGCTGCCGCCCTGGACCATGGGCGATGCGAACCGGCTCAGGCAGGTTCTGCTCAACCTGCTCAATAACGCGGTGAAGTTCACACTCTCCGGGTCCGTCACCCTTAATGTCAGCCAATGCGGCGAGGAGGCGGCTGGTCCGGTCCTGCGCTTCGAGGTGGTGGATACCGGCATCGGCATCTCGGCGGAGCAGCAGGAGCGCCTGTTCCAGCGCTTCAGCCAAGTCGATTCCTCGATCAGCCGCCGCTTCGGCGGTACCGGTCTCGGACTCGCGATATGCCGTCGCCTGGTCTCGATGATGGACGGGGAGATCGGTGTCACCAGCACTCCCAGGCAAGGATCGACCTTCTGGTTCACCCTCGTCCTGCCGCGCGCCGACGCAGCGAGCGGTGTCGCTGTAGAGGAAGCGGGAACGCAGCCTGTCCGGGCCTCCGCGTCATCGAGAAGGGCACGGATTCTCGTCGCCGAGGATGTGCCAGTGAACCAGGCCTTGGCCCGGGCGGTCCTCGAACTCGCGGGCCACAGCGTCGAGGTCGTGGGCGACGGCGCCGAAGCGGTGGCTGCGATCCGGGATGCCGCGGAAGGACCGAAGGCTTATGATCTTGTGCTGATGGACGTGCAGATGCCGGGCATGGACGGGCTTACCGCCACGCGCCTCATCCGCGCTCTGCCTGCGCCCGCCTGTACGGTACCGATCATCGCCATGACGGCCAATGTCCTGCCGCAGCAACTCGCTGCTTTGACCGCAGCCGGCATGAACGACCACGTTGGCAAGCCATTCAAGCGCGACGCGCTCTATGCCGCCATCGCCCGCTGGACCGATCCTTCGGCTACCCTCGATGCGCCGGATTCCCCGCCCATTCTCGACCGGGAGATCTTCGACACGTTGAAGGACATGGTGGGGCCGGAGCGAGCCACCGCGCTTCTGTCCATGCTGGCAGATGAACTCGTCGACCGGTTCGGGGCCCCTCCGGAATCGGTCGACCTATCTGGCATCGATCCGCCGGAACTCGCCTACGATGCCCATGTCATGGTGTCCGCCGCCGGGCTGCTCGGCTTCGTCGGATTGTCCGACCTCTGTCGAGAGATCGAGAACGCTTGCCGCAACGGTGACGATCTGGCGCCGCTGATCCACCGCCTCGCCGTGGTCCGGGACGGCACGCTCGGAACGATCAGGACGTTGCAGGCCGCTTGACCGTTCCGGCCAGGCTCATTCGTCCGCGGGGACCGGCTCGTCTTCCGGTTCCGGCTCTGCCGTCCAGGCGGTGGCAAAGGCGGCCAATTGCATCGCATCCTTGAAGGCCATCACCGAGACGCTGCGTTCCGTCGGCATCGCGCCCGGATAGGGGGCGATCAACACGGTCTCCTGCGATAGGCGTGCGCCCGGCGCTTTCTCGGCGATCCAGGCCTCGGCCTCGGTGCACAGCCGTGCGGGATCCGAAGGATGGCGCGCCCGGGAATCCGAGCGCAGCACCAGGACGTAGGGGCCAAGGGTAGGATTGCGCTGCTGCAGGCCCTGGATGATGTCGATCATGCTCGTGTCTCGTCACGTTTCTGCCGTGGGCGAGGCGCGCCCCCCGCCAACCCGGCCGTTCTCAGTGAAGTTTGACCCGTGGTTCGGTGCGCCGCGTCAGTGCGCGAGCCATGGCATCGAGCGCCGTCTTGATCGTGCCGTGCAGGGCCTGCTCGTGCATCTTGTAGAGTGAGCGGTACATCATCCGCGCGAAGAGGCCTGCGATGAACAGGTTCTTTCCCTGAATGAACCCCATCAGGTTGCCGACCGTGGAATACTCCCCGAGGGAGACCAACGAGCCGAAATCGCGATACTTGAACGGCTTCAGGGTCCCGCCCGCCATCTTGACCGGAATCTGCTTGATCAGGTGGCTCGCCTGCTGGTGCGCTGCCTGGGCGCGGGGGGGGATCGGGGTATCCGAGCCCTTCTCCACCAGATAGGCGCAATCGCCCATGGCGAAGATGTCGGGGTCGCGGGTCGTCTGGAGCGTCGGCGTCACGACGAGCTGATTGTTGCGCGTCGTCTCCAGGCCGCCGATCTCCTGCAGGAAGGGCGGTGCCTTCACGCCAGCCGCCCAGACGACGAGCTCGGAGGGGATAAAGCCGCCATCGGCGAGCTGAACCCCATCGGGGCGGACCTCGGTGACACGCGCTTGGGTGCGGACCTCGACACCGATCTTGTTCAACAGCGTCATGACGTCGGCGGACAGACGCTCGGGGACTGCAGGCAGAATCCGGTTCGCCGCTTCGACGAGGGTGATCTTCAGATCCTTGGCAGGATCGATCCTGTCGAGACCGGTGGAGGCCACGTCACGGGTCGTGCGATGAAGTTCCGCCGCGAGCTCGGTTCCAGTGGCGCCGGCTCCGATCACCACCACGTGGAGCTGCCCGGCCCGCACCGGGCCGACCTGGGTATGGGCGCGCAGCATGCCGTTGATCAGGCGCTGGTGGAACCGCACCGCCTGCTCCTGCGTGTCGAGGGCGATGGCGTTCTCCTTCACCCCCGGCGTGCCGAAATCGTTGGTGGTCGAGCCCACCGCGAGGACCAGCGTATCGTAGGGAATCGAGCGGACGGGCGTGACCTCACGCCCCTCGGCATCGTGGCTCGCGGCGAGCTGGATCGTGCGCGCGCCACGGTCGAGTCCCGTCATCGAGCCGATACGATAGCGGAAATGATGGCGGTGGGCGTGGTGGAGATAGTCCACCGCATGGTGGCCGACATCGAGGCTGCCAGCGGCGACCTCGTGCAACAGAGGCTTCCAGATATGAGTGCGGGCCTTGTCCACGAGGGTGACGTGAGCCTTGCCTTTCCTGCCCAGCGTGTCGCCGAGCTTGGTGGCCAGCTGAAGCCCCGCCGCGCCTCCGCCGACGACCACGATCCGATGCAGGTTGTCCACGGTTTCGCCCGGTACCATGCGTTCCTCGTCTTCAGCGTTGAGCGGCAGGCCGTACGCCCTTCTTGTCCGCTCGGGTATTATAGGCAAAATCTTTTTGAACGGCAGCCTTCGTCGTGCAGGCCGGCTCTACGCCTTAAGCAGGCGCACCCGGCTGGCGGAGGGGATGCGCTTTCGCGAAAGCCTCCTGCGACAGGCAATCCTCTGCGATCCGCTTCACGGTGGGATAGGGAGCTGTCTCGACGCCGAAGATGCCGGTGCCGACCCAGAGGCTCACGAGGCACAGATCGGCGTGGCTGATCGTGTCCCCTTGCGCGTAGCGACCGGTGCCGGGCTCGTGGGCGAGGCGGGTCTCGAGCGTCTTCAGCCCTGTCTCGAACCAGTGCCGTACGAAACCCATCATGTCGTCTTTCGGGATGTCGTAGGCCGACATCAGGTAGTTGCGCACACGCGGGACGTAGAGCGGATGGGTGTCGCAGGCGACGACCTGCGCAAGGGAACGGGCGCGTGCCCGCGCCCTCGGCTCCTTCGGCAGCAGGGCCGGTTCGGGGTGGATGTCCTCGAGATAGTCGAGGATCGCCAGCGATTGGGTCAGGGGAGGGCCGTCGCCATCGAAGAAGGCCGGTACTGCCGCCTGCGGATTGATGGCGAGGAAATCCGGCTTGTACTGGTCGCCAGCGTCGAGGTCGATGAAGGTCTCCTCGCAGGGAATCCCCTTCAGGTTAAGGGCGATACGGACCCGGAAGGCGGCGGCCGAGCGCCAGTTGCCGTACATCCTCATGCCCATCTCCCTCACCTTTGTCTGGCGCGGACCACACCCGACAAAGGCGCCGGTTGCAAGGGATGATCTTGTCGTAGTTCATCACGAGCGTGGCACGAGAGGATGGACGACGTGTCGAGCTTCTTCATCCGCGGCGGCATCGCTACGCTCGATGAATGACCTTGTTCGCGTATCCCCGAATGTCGCGTCCCTCGGTTTGCTGCCCGATGGCCGCATTGCGCCAAACGAGCGAGCCAGGCGTGGCGGGATCCGGCCTGGTCCGTTCGAGCCCCTAGAACGACCGGCCGTAATCGTACCCGCCGCATCAGTCCGTTGCTCCCTCGGAAGCTTGCGATACTCCTCCCCCTACCTCTTGGGCGGCATCCTGCATCAGTTTTGCTCTTCTGCCGCGACGTCGGGCACGGCAGAAGGCCGAATGCCTCGGAACGATCCGGCATCTTGGCTTCCCCTTGCAGGCGAGGCGGCTTCACCGTGGAAGCACAATTCCGTCTGCGTCGATTGCGGGGTTGGCGGCAGTCGCACATTTGGCAGCGCCGCCCGGTTCGCGCATAGACGGCGGGACACGGTCGACAGCCCCCGATTGCGACGGATGCCAGCGCGATGCAGATCGAAACGCCCTACCTGATGTTCCTCGGCGACGTGCCGGATACGCTCGCCGCCAAGACGGCCTACGGCATTGCCGATTGGCGGCCTGAATGGTGTGTCGGCCAGCTGCGCCTTCCCGGATGTGCCGCCGATCTCGGCATCCCCGATCTCACCCTGAGCGACGCCGTGGCCAAGGGCTGCAAGACCATGGTGATCGGCGTCGCCAATGCGGGTGGTGTGCTGCCCCCGCATTGGGTGTCCGAGGTGGTCACAGCGCTCGATGCCGGTCTCGACATCGCCAGCGGCTTGCATGTGCGCCTCGGTTCGATCCCCGAGATCGCCGAAGCGGCCGAGCGGAACGGGCGGCAGCTTCACGATGTCCGCCACACCAGCGAGACCTTCGACACGGGCAAGGGCACGAGGCGGCCGGGCCGGCGCCTGCTCAGCGTCGGCACCGATTGTTCGGTGGGCAAGAAGTACACGGTCCTCGCCCTGGAGCGCGCCATGCGGGAACGCGGGCTCGATGCAGATTTCCGCGCTACGGGGCAGACCGGGGTGTTCATCTCCGGGCGCGGCGTCGCCATCGACGCGGTGGTGGCGGATTTCATCTCCGGCGCCGTGGAGTGGATCGCCCCGGCGGCGGATCCTGACCACTGGGACCTGATCGAGGGGCAGGGGTCGCTCTACCATCCGTCCTTCGCGGGCGTGAGTCTGGGGCTGCTTCACGGCGCCCAGGCCGATGCCTTCGTGGTCTGCCATGAGCCGAGCCGCACCACCATGCGCGGGGTCAAGCACCCGCTTCCCTCGATCCAGCAGGTGATCGACCTGACGATCCAGCTCGGAAGCCTGACCAATCCCGCCATCTGCCCTGTCGGCATCGCCGTGAACACGCAGAAACTGCCGGAGGACGAGGCGCGAACCCTGCTCCAAGACCTCACTCGCGATCACGGGCTGCCCGCCACCGATCCGGTTCGCTTCGGTGTCGACGGCATTATCGACCGGATGCTCGCGGAATTTCCCGCCGGGAGCGCCGCATGAGCCGCCGCCTCACCGTCGCCGTGGAGCGCTTTCCTATCGCTGGCGCTTTCACCATCGCTCGGGGCAGCCGCACGGAAGCCGTGGTGGTACTCGCCACCATCGTCGATGGGGCAGACGGCCATGTGGGGCGCGGCGAATGCGTCCCGTATCCACGCTACGGCGAATCCCCCGAGAGCGTCTGCGCACTGATCTCTGAACAGGCCGACGCCATCGCCTCGGGTGCCACCCGCACGGACTTGCTCACGCGAATGAGCGCTGGCGCCGCACGCAACGCCCTCGATTGCGCCCTGCTCGATCTCGAGGCCAAGCAGATCGGCCGACCGGCTTGGGAGATTGCCGGGCTCAGCGCACCGCAGGTCGCCACCACCGCCTACACGTTGAGCCTCGGTACGCCCGAAAGCATGGAGGAGGCCGCCCGGGGGGCTGCCCATCGCCCCCTTCTCAAGGTCAAGCTCGGCGGTGAGGGCGACCCCGAGCGCATCGCCGCCGTGCGTCGCGGCGCACCGAATTCACGCCTCATAGTCGATGCGAACGAGGCGTGGCGCGCGAACACGATCGAGGCGAACCTCGCCGCCTGCATCGCTGCGGGCGTCGGCCTGATCGAGCAACCGCTTCCGGCAGGGGAGGACGACCTTCTCGCCCAGATCCCGCGGCCGATTCCGATTTGCGCCGATGAAAGCCTGCACGACCGTGCCGGCCTCGATGCTCTCTCCAACCGCTACGATGCCATCAACATCAAGCTCGACAAGGCCGGTGGCCTCACCGAAGCAGTGATGCTGGCGCACGAAGCGAAGGCGCGGGGCCTCTCGCTGATGATCGGCTGCATGGTCGGCACCTCGCTCGCCATGGCCCCGGCGATGCTGCTCGCCCACCATGCCGATTACGTGGATCTCGATGGGCCGCTGCTCCTGGCGCGGGACCGCGACCCGGCTCTGCGCTTCGACGGCAGCCTCATCCATCCTCCGACACCCGATCTGTGGGGATAGGGCCACCGGAATCGCCGCGGGGACGCCAAATACGGCTGACGCAGATCACGAATGGGTGTTTCTGCAGGATCGGCCGTCTTTCAAAACTGCAGAGTTGATCCTGCAAAATCGTGCCGATCCGCACCATCGAGTTGACGGAACGGTGCCCGGACGGGCATGGCCCGATGCCTGCGACCGGAGTCCGGCTGCAAGCGTGACAGGTCCACCATGTTGAAGACCCGCATCATCCCCTGCCTCGACGTGAAGGACGGGCGCGTCGTTAAAGGCGTCCAGTTCCTCGAACTGCGCGATGCCGGCGATCCCGTCGAGGCGGCCAAGGCCTATGACGCGGCCGGCGCGGACGAACTCTGCTTCCTCGACATCACCGCGAGCCACGAGGCGCGCGGCACCCTACTGGATGTGGTGAGCCGGACCGCCGAGGCCTGTTTCATGCCGCTCACCGTGGGTGGAGGCGTACGCACGGTGGAGGACATCCGCACGCTTCTGCTCGCCGGGGCCGACAAGGTCTCCATCAACACGGCGGCGGTGAAGGATCCCTCCTTCGTCGAGCGTGGTGCTCTCAAATTCGGCAGCCAGTGCATCGTGGTCGCCATCGACGCCAAGCGCACCTCGGCGCCAGGGGAGCCCGATGCCTGGCAGATCTTCACCCATGGCGGGCGCACCCCCACCGGTCTCGACGCCATCGACTTCGCCCGCACCGTGGCGGCTCGCGGCGCCGGTGAGCTTCTGGTCACCTCCATGGACCGCGACGGGATGCGCTCGGGCTACGACATCGCCCTGACCCGGGCGATCTCGGACGCGGTCTCCGTGCCGGTGATCGCCTCCGGCGGCGTCGGCGGCCTCGACGACCTCGTGGCGGGCGTGCGCGACGGGGGCGCCAGCGCGGTTCTCGCCGCATCGATCTTCCATTTCGGCCAGCACAGCGTCGCCGAGGCCAAGGCACATATGGCGGCGGCCGGCCTGCGCATGCGGCTCGATCCGTAATGCGCCCCCTCGACCCCACCCTTGCCCAATTCCGCCCCGTGCCGCAGGCTCCGGCCCGTGGAGCGCGCGGCCCCGCCCGCCAACGTCCCTAGGATCGCATGACCGATTTCACTCTGAGCGACCTGGAGGCCGTGGTGGCCGACCGCGCCGCCGCACCACCGGACCAATCCTACACCGCCAAGCTCCTTGCCGGCGGGCCGGCAAAGCCCGCCAAAAAACTCGGCGAGGAGGCCGTCGAGGCCGCCATCGCCGCGGTCCAGGGGGACCGGGCAGGCTTAGTGAGCGAGGCGGCGGATGTGCTCTATCATCTCCTGGTTGTGCTACGCGCCGGCGGCATCGGCCTGCCGGAGGTGATGGCGGAACTTCAGCGTCGTACGGCGCAGAGCGGCATCGCCGAAAAGGCGGCCCGGAGGCAGACGTGACCGTCGAGCCCCAACGGCCCGTGGCCTCCGTGATTGGGCGCGAACCGGCTCTCGGCCGCGGCCTCGTGCTGGGCCAGGATCCCGTGACTGGGATCGGCCCGGAGCGACTGTCGCCCTACCGACTGTTTTCCCGGGACGAGTGGGCCCAATTGCGCGCCGAGACGCCGCTCACCCTGACGAGCGACGATGTCAGCCGCCTGCAATCCCTCAACGATCCCATCTCCATCGAGGAGGTGGTGGCAATCTACCTGCCCTTGTCGCGTCTTCTCTCGCTCTACGTCGCGGCTACGCAGGGGCTGTTTAAAGCAACCCAGCGCTTCCTCCTCGCCGAGCACGAGGCCAAGGTCCCCTACATCATCGGCGTCGCCGGATCGGTGGCGGTGGGGAAATCCACCACGGCCCGTGTGCTCAAGGCGTTGCTGGCGCGCTGGCCCAACACGCCCAAGGTCGATCTCATCACCACGGACGGGTTCCTGCACCCGAATGCCGAGCTGAAGCGCATGGGCGCGATGGAGCGCAAGGGGTTTCCCGAGAGCTACGACACGGCGGCGCTTCTGCGCTTCCTCACCGACATCAAGGCCGGCAAGAAGAGCGTGGCGGCGCCGCTCTATTCCCACCTCGTCTACGACGTGGTGGCGGGCGAGGAGCGGGTGGTGGAATCCCCCGACATCCTCATCGTGGAAGGCCTGAACGTCCTCCAGCCGGCGCGCCTGCCGCGCGATGGGACCGCGATCCCCTTCGTCTCCGATTTCTTCGACTTCTCGATCTATCTCGACGGTCACGAGGACGACCTGCACCGCTGGTACGTCAACCGCTTCCTGCGCCTGCGCCAGACCGCCTTCCGGGATCCGCTCTCGTATTTCCGGAAATACGCCGAGGTGACGGAGGCCGAGGCCCTGGAGATCGCCGACAATCTTTGGACCACGATCAACCTGCCCAACTTGCGCGACAACATCCTGCCGACGCGCCAACGAGCGAGCCTGATCCTGGCCAAGGGCGCGAGCCACCGTATCGAGAGCGTAGCGCTGCGGCGGCTGTGAAATGGCCCGTGAGCGTCGTCATCCTAGCGGATACGCCGCCTCCACCACATACGGTCCTCCGCCTCGCGATTCCCGCGCCGAGAACAGCGCCACCCGTGTTGCGGTGAACCTCAGCGTCGCAAAAAGCCCCGCCTCGGCGATGTACCCTGCCACATCCGCCGCCTGGGTGTCGCGGCGGTTGAGGCGGGCGAGCGTGACGTGCGGCGTGAACTTGCGCCGTTCCGGCTCAGCTCCGGCTGCCCGGGCGATGCGCTCGTGCTCGTCTTGCAGGTCGAGCAGGTCGGGGCCGGCAGTCACGCTTGCGATGATCGCGCGAGGCTTGTCTCCGCCGAACGCGTCGAGGCCGGACAGCGTCACGTCGAGAGGCGGGCGCGGGCGCGCTTCGACCAGACCGGCATGGAACGCCTCGGCCACCTCGTCATCCACGTCGCCGAGGAAGCGCAGGGTGATGTGAAGGTCACCGCGCTCTATCCAGCGCGCGCCGCGAAGGCCGCATTGGTAGCGCGTCAGCGCCTCCGCTGCGTCGTCCGGGATTTCTATGGCTGTGAACAGGCGGGGCATCGGGTTACTTCGACGCCGTGCCGAGCTTGTCGAGGAAGGTCTCGACGGTGGGCAGGATGCCGGCCACGATCGTCTCGACGCCCTTCACATTGGGATGGAGCCCGTCTTCTAGGTTGAAGCGCCGGTCGCCCACGATGCCATCGAGGAAGAACGGGTAGAGGACGAGTCCGTATCGCGACGCCAGATCAGGATAAATCGCGTCGAACCGCGCGACGTAATCCGGCCCGAGATTGGTCGAGGCCTTCATGCCCGCGAGCAGGACCGGAATGTTGCGGGCCTTTAAGCGTGATACGATGGTGTCGAGGGCCTTCTTGGTGACGGCGGGGTCAGTGCCGCGCAGCATGTCGTTGGCACCGAGTTCGAGGATCACCCCATCGGTCCCGTCCGGAACGGACCAGTCGAGCCGGTCGAGGCCCCCGGTGCTGGTATCGCCGGACACGCCGGCATTGGCGATGGAGACCTCGCGTCCCCTTGCCTTCAACTCGCGTTCCAGCACTGAGGGGAAGGCCGCTGCCGAGGGCAGGCGATAACCGGCCGTGAGGCTGTCGCCGAAGGCCACGATGTTGAACGGTCGGGAGGCGGCGTGGCCGATTCCTATTCCAGCGCCGAGTGCGGCAAAGAGCGTCATCGCGAGGGCCGTCCGGCGCGAGTGCTGGCACGGCGCTCTCCGACCGACCATATCGACGCCGATGCGTGACGTATGACACAGACCCATTCGCGCAAAGCCCTGACCTATGGTGTTCATGACGATGATCTCACACAGATCGGTCCTGCCTTGATACCCGGCAAGGTCCAGAGCCCGGCGATCGCCCTTTCGAAGATCGATCTCAGTCTTGGACGGGGGGCGGCTCGGGTGCATGTCCTGCGCGGCATCTCCCTCGAAGTAGCGCGCGGCGAGGCTGTAGGGCTGGTCGGCCCCTCGGGCTCCGGCAAGTCGACGCTTCTCATGGTGATGGCCGGCCTGGAGCGCGCGGAATCGGGAAGCATCCATGTGGAGGGCACCGATCTCGGGACGCTCGACGAGGATGCCCTGGCGCGGTTTCGCGGGCGGCGCATCGGAATCGTGTTCCAGGCCTTCCATCTGGTGCCGACAATGACCGCCTTGGAGAACGTCGCCCTTCCCCTCGAACTCGCCGACAAGGCCGACGCACATGAGCGAGCGAAGGCCGAGCTCGAAGCGGTCGGCCTCGGACACCGTCTCCATCATTATCCGGCCCAGCTCTCCGGGGGAGAGCAACAGCGTGTCGCCATCGCTCGTGCCATCGCTCCGGACCCGGCAATTCTCGTTGCCGACGAGCCGACCGGCAATCTCGACGAAGCCACGGGCCGCCAGATCGTAGATCTGCTCTTCGCACTCAAGCGCGACCGGGGCGCGACCCTCGTCCTTGTGACCCATGATCCCGGCCTCGCCCGGCTCTGCGACCGCACCGTGCGCCTGCGCTCCGGGCGGGTGGATGAGGCGGTGGCGGCGTGATTCCGCTGAACTCCCGCGTTCGGCGGAAGGTCTGACCCCATGCACGGCACCCTGCCTCGGCCCGCTCCGAAACCGAGCCGCGTTCCACTGACGCTCCGCCTCGCATTCCGTGAATTGCGCGGCGGCCTTTCCGGTTTCGCGGTGTTCCTCGCCTGCATCGCGCTTGGCGTCGCGGCCATTGCCGGTGTCGCCTCGATCTCGCGCTCGCTCACGGATGGTCTCGGCCGCGAGGGCAAGCGCATCCTCGGCGGCGACCTGACCTACAGCCTCATAAACCGTGAGGCGACATCGGACGAGCGTGCCGCCCTCGACGCACAGGGCAAGGTTTCGGTGGTGACGACCCTGCGCGCCATGGCTCTGGCTGGCGACAAGGGCGCGGCCCTCGTGGAAATGAAGGCCGTCGACGGCGCCTATCCCGCCGCCGGGGACCTCGTGACCGACCCCGACACGCCGCTCTCTGGTCTGCTGGCCGAGAAGGATGGGGTATTCGGCGCGGTCGCCGACCCGCTCCTTCTTACGCGCCTCGACCTGAAGGTCGGCGATAGGATCGAGATCGCCGGTAAGTCGATTGCCATACGTGCCACTCTGGTCTCCGAGCCGGACAAGATCGCCAACGGCATCGGCTTCGGCCCGCGCCTCCTGGTTTCCGCCGCGACCCTACAAGCGACGGGTCTGATCCGACCGGGCAGCCTCAACCGCTGGAGCTATCGCATCCAGGCGCCCGAAGCCGACGATGCGGAGCTGGAGCGACGGATCGCAACCATCGCCAAGGCAGCACCGGATGCGGGCTGGGAGATGCGCTCGCGCTCGAACGCCGATCCGCGCTTTGCCAAGAGCGTCGAGCGCTTCACCCAGTTCCTCACTTTGGTCGGTCTCACCGCATTGATCGTCGGCGGTGTCGGCGTCGCCAATGCGGTGAACGCCTTCGTCGCGAGGAAACGCGGCTCCATCGCTACCCTGAAGAGCGTCGGCGCGCCGGGCGGACAGGTGGTCGCCATCTACCTGACGCAGGTGATGCTGGTCGCCGGCCTCGGTACCGCATTCGGCCTCGTGATCGGGGCGGGATTACCGTTCCTCCTCGACATGCTGTTCCACAATGCGCTTCCGCTGCCGCTGAACCCGACCCTAGCACCAGGGGAATTGCTGCTCGCCGCTGCCTACGGCCTTCTGACGGCGCTCGCCTTCGCCATCATTCCTCTCGGCCACGCCCATGATGTGCCGGTCTCCGGCCTGTTCCGAGACGTCATCGATCCCGACACCCGCAAGACGCGGCTCCGCTATCGCCTGATCCTCGTCGCTGCGCTCGCGACCCTGGTAACGCTAGCGCTCGCCACGGCGTTCGACCGCAGGGTGGCCTTGATGTTCATCGTGGCGGCCGGACTTGCCTTCGGACTCCTGCGCCTCGTCGCTCTCGGCCTCATGGCTTTGGCGCGGCGTCTGCCTCGCCCGCGCTCGGCAGCGCCCCGCATGGCGCTCGCCAACCTGCACCGCCCCGGTGCCCTCACCCCCGCCATCGTCCTGTCCCTGGGCCTCGGCGTGACATTGCTGGTGACGCTGAGCCTGATCGACGCCAATGTTCGCCGGACGCTGACAAGTTCCTTGCCGGCCCGTGCACCGAACCTGTTCTTCCTCGATATCCCGGCGGCGGAAGCGGACGGGTTCCACGCGGCACTCGGCCAACTCGCGCCGGGCGCCAAGATCGAGCGCGTGCCGATGATGCGTGGGCGCATCGTCGCCATCAACGGGGTTCCGGCAGCCGCGATCAAACCGCCGGAGGATGCAGCCTGGGTGCTCGATGGCGACCGCGGCATCACCTATGCCGAGGATCTTCCCGAGGGATCGAACCTCGTTGCGGGCTCCTGGTGGAACGCCGAGGAGGGGGTGAAACCCCTGGTCTCATTCGACTCGGAATTGGCGCGCAGTCTCAGTCTCTCCGTGGGCGGCACCGTCACGGTGAACGTGCTCGGGCGGAATCTGACGGCTACGGTCGCCAATCTCCGCAAGGTCGAATGGCGCAACCTCGGCATCAACTTCGTCATGGTTTTCTCTCCCGGTACCTTCCGGGGCGCGCCGCACTCGGACCTTGCCACCCTGACGCTGGGCGGTGGGCCGGATGCCAAGGCCGAGGCCGTGATCCTACGCGATATCGCACGCGCCTTCCCGTCTGTGACCAGCGTACGGGTGAAAGACGCTCTCGATACGGTCAACGATATCGTCGGCAAGCTGGTGCTGGCGATCCGTGGCGCCAGTGGCGTCGCCGTGTTGGCGAGCCTGTTCGTTCTCGCGGGTGCCATCGCGGCGGGGCACGGAGCCCGGTTGTACGACGCCGTCGTGCTGAAGGTACTGGGCGCCACCCGGGGTCGCCTGCTCCTGGCCTACACGCTGGAATACGGCGCATTGGGGCTAGCCACCGCCGTGTTCGGGCTCCTTGCCGGAACGCTGGCAGGTTGGGCCATCGTCACCCGCGTGATGAAGCTCGACTTCGCCCTCGACCTCTCGGGCGCCCTCGTCGCATCCGCCCTCGCGGTGGCGTTCGCGATCCTCCTCGGCCTTGCCGGGACTTGGCGCATCCTCGGTCAGAAGCCGGCACCTTACCTGCGCCGATTCTGATCCGGGCGAGGATAGGCCTATCCTCGCGAGTTCGGTGGGAATGAGCCGGCGAAAGTCATGCTTTATGAAATGTCACTATAGCTCTACCGTGCCGGGTGAATGATGAACCCGATTTAATCCGCGCGGCTGCAAATAAAGATCGTGCTCAGAAGCTATGATTCTGGGCGCACAAAGCTCGGCCGCCCCCTTGTGCGGAGCGGCATGACGGAACATATTTCGGCTCAAGGCGCGGTCACGTGCCAGAGGTCCTGTGCGTGAGCCTCGGTTCCAAATCACACGCTGAGAGAGCTTCCAAGGGAAACTCCCATGGCATTCGATAATAGCCCCTTCCGCTACGGCGCCCAGCCGCAGGGTTATGCTGGCTCGCAGGTCGAGGTCGACCAGGGCCTGCGCACCTTCATGCTCGGCGTCTACAACAACATGGTCATCGGCCTCGGGATCTCGGGCCTCGTGGCCCTTGGCCTGAACATGGCTGCGACCGCCCAGACGGCGACGGGCAAGCTCGCCCTGACCCCGTTCGGCCAGATGCTCTACACCAGCCCGCTGAAGTGGGTCCTCATGCTGGCGCCCCTCGCGTTCATCTTCATCTTCACGATGCGGATGGATAAGATGTCGGCCTCGTCCGCTCGACTGACCTTCTTCGCCTTCGCGGCGGTGATGGGCGCGTCGATGTCGACCCTGCTGCTCGTCTTCACGGGCGCCAGTGTCGTCCGGGTCTTCTTCATCACGGCGGCCACGTTCGGCGGTCTCAGCCTCTACGGCTACACCACCAAGCGCAGCCTTTCGGGGATGGGCTCGTTCCTGATCATGGGCGTGATCGGCCTCTTCATCGCCTCGATCGTGAATATCTTCCTTGCTTCCAGCGCGCTTCAGTTCGCCATCTCGGTTCTCGGCGTCCTGATCTTCGCGGGCCTTACCGCCTACGACACGCAGAAGCTCAAGGAGATGTTCCTCTACAGCGGTGCCGATGCCGAAGGTGCGGCCAAGCTGTCGGTGAACGGCGCTCTGACCCTCTACCTGGACTTCATCAACATGTTCCAGTTCCTCCTCCAGCTCCTCGGCGACCGTCGCTAAACGAGCTTTATGGGACACGGAGCGAGAAGGCCTCGGCGGAAACGCCGGGGCCTTTTGCGTTGGCTGCAGCAAGGCGAGGATGTTGCGGTGGCAAAGCCCGTAGTGCCGAAGATCGTGAGAGGTTCGGGGAGTGACACCCCACCTCCGAGCGATGTGCCGACTTACGCCATTGTCGGCGCGAGCGTTGCCGCCGCGATAGGCACAGGCGCATGGGCCGGCTTCGGTGTTGGCATCGTCGTGGGCATCATCAGTTTGGTTGTACTCGGCGGTCTGTATTCCGTGATCGCGTACCGGTTGGGTTGGCCCCCCATCCGATGGGAGACGATCCCGTTCTTCATTCCGTGACGTCAGGTGTCACACTACCCGTAGGGGCTTCTCCAGCACCGCTAGGACGCGGGCGAGGTCATGGCCGCGCTTTAGAACAATGCCGGCGGCGGAAATCACCGAGTAAGCGCCCTGCCGACGGGCGAGCTTAGGATCCTTCTCGACCCTGAACAAAGCCGTCTCGGACGAGCGGCGATAGATCGAGAACGCTGCCTTGTCGCGGCGGAAGTCGAGGGCATAATCGCGCCACTCTCCGGCGGACACCATGCGGCCGTAGAGGTTGAACAGGGTCCTGAGTTCGGAGCGGTCGAAGGCGACCTGTGGTACAACCGGGGCCGTCGGGAAAGGCACGACGCGGTTGGAGGAATCCTGTGATCGCGGCTCGGCTCCGGTCCTCTCGTCCATCCTCGCTCCTCGGTTTCGGCGACCCAACGGACACCATAAAGAGCAGATGATGGGCCTCCCGATCCGAGGCCGCAAGCCCAGCCAACCGTCGAGTGCGCTGCGGCACCAGCTACGGACGGGCAACACAACATCACGATTTCGCCGCGTTATTGCCCATCGTCGGCCTTGATAGAAGATGATACCTGTGGCTGAACCTCGTCGGTTCCGTGCTCGGTCGGGTGACCGATATCCATGCTCCCCAGCTTTCGGGAGCTCGCCGATGCCACGGAAGCGGCACTCCAGAGGTTTCGAGACCCAAGGACTTCAGGCCGCCTCTCCGGAGTGCGGCCTTTTTTTCTGCCATGCGGGCGAGCTCTGGTTTAAAAACCTCTCTGGCTGCGGCAGGCGCACAATCACTTCTCTCCCTGTGCATCTCGGCATTGGTCGCTAACAGGGTCCAGCGGTCATAAGCCCGCAATGAGGAGATGTCCGTTCGTGACGAGTTTCGACCCCGGCTTTCGCGAGACGCTTGGCGACCTGATTGCCTGGCGTCGAGACGTGCGCCGCTTTCGGGCCGATCCGGTCGACGACGCCCTCCTACGCCAATGCCTCAACCTTGCTTGTCTGAGTCCATCGGTCGGCAACAGCCAGCCGTGGCGCTTCGTCCGCGTCACCGATCCTGACAGGCGGGCGGCGGTGGTTGATAATTTCGAGCGCTGCAACGGCAATGCGGCGGAAACCTACGATTCGGAGCGTCGGGAAGCCTATAACCGGTTGAAGCTTGCGGGTTTGCGCGAGGCGCCGATCCATCTTGTGGTCTTCTGCGACGAAGCGACGGAATGCGGCTACGGGCTCGGCCGCGCCACCATGCCGGAAATGTTGCGCTACTCGGTGGTGACCGCCGTGCATACATTCTGGCTGGCAGCGCGCGCCCATGGGATCGGTGTGGGCTGGGTCTCGATCATCGAGCCGGACGGGGTTACCCGCCTTCTCGATGTTCCTCCGACGTGGCGCCTCGTCGCTTATCTCTGCGTTGGCTATCCCGTGGAGGAGCACGAGGATCCCGAACTCGTCCGGCATGGCTGGCAGGAGCGGGACAGGGCGGCGACCGGGCTGCTGGAGCGGTGAAGCTACCGGTCTTAACGAAAGCCTACCCGGATCATTCGCTTTTATCCGGAACACCCTAGGCCACGCTTAACTGTCCGGCGCGATATGCGTGCGTATCCCCCGGATAGGGCGCTCCGGTAACCGGAACCGCAACTTCGAGAGCTGCTTATCGTGAAGCTCACGGTCACGGTTTCGAGGACGACACCAAATGTTCGCGCGTCATGGGTTCACTGTTTATCTGGCCGGAACAATCCTCAGTGTCGGGTTTGCGGCGACACCCGCCGCATCCCGTGAGCTCGTTGCCTTTGATCAAGCGGTCATGCCCGGCACTGTCGTGGTCAGAACCTCAGAGCGAAGGCTCTACCTCGTCAACGGTGACGGCACGGCGATCCGCTATCCGGTGGCGGTGGGCAAGCCCGGCAAGCAATGGACCGGCGCCACCACCATCGACGGCAAGTATGTGGAGCCGGCCTGGTCGCCGCCGCGGGAGGTGAAGCGCGACAATCCGCGACTGCCCGACGTCATCGCCGGCGGCTCGCCGCATAACCCGATGGGCGCGGCGGCAATGACGCTTGCCGGCGGTGAATACGCCATTCACGGCACCAACCGCCCGAACTCGGTGGGTACATACGCATCTTACGGCTGCATCCGCATGTACAACCAGGATGTGGTCGATCTCTACGGGCGCGTCTCCGTTGGAACGCAGGTCTACGTCACGCGCTGAGACCTCGCTTAGAAATCGACGGCAATGCCTTTCACTTCCCAGTCGTCGTAACGAACAGGCTCGAGGCCGCCACGGCCCTGGCGTTCGCGCGCAGCGGAGATTTCCGCCGCCTTCGCATCGATGGCCGCGCGTCGGTCGGCAGCCTCGGCCAAAGCACGCTCGGCGGCGGGTGTCAGCCCCGCGCGGGGCGGGATCTCGGCGTTTTCCGCGTTGTAGGGCGTTGTCATGGCTTGCATCTCAGTGGGCCGGATGGGAGGGCATCCGTTGGAACTGGCTTCGGGTAACCGAGCCTCGGACACGGAAAGTGGCATTCATGGCGACACGCCGCAACGCGGACGGGCCGACGACGACGATCGACCGCACCGTTCCGGGCCTCGCTGCTCGGCAGGTGGCGCATGCCGCCGTGGCCGATCTCCTCGTTCAGGGACGGGCTTTCGCGCTCGAAGACGCCCTCGCTCAGGCGGGTCGTGACGCAGGCCTCGATGCGGCCGATGCGTCCCTCGCCCGCGCCATTGCCACCGCCACCTTCCGCCGCCTCGGCTTCCTGCGGCGAATGCTTTCGGCTCGGATGAACCAGGGCCTGCCGCCGGATCAGCCACGACTGGTGGCTCTCCTCGTGACCGGCGCCGTTCAGATCCTCGATCTCAACGTGCCGGACCATGCCGCCGTCGATCTTTCGGTGCGCCTCGCCAAGGGTGACCCCTACCTTCAGCACACGCCGGGCCTCGTGAACGCCATCCTGCGTCGGGTGATCCGCGAGCGGGACGCCATCGCGGCAGAGGCCTCCGATCCCCTGGCGCAAAATACGCCGGACTGGCTCGCCGCTCGCTGGAGCGCCGCCTACGGACCCGACACTGCCCGAGCCATCGCCTCGGCTCATCTCTCCGGCGCCGCGATCGACATCACGCCACGTGGACCGGCTGCGGAATGGGCCGATCGCCTCGGCGGCGTCGCCCTTCCCACTGGCAGCATCCGCCTGCACGAGGTCCGCTCTGCGGTTTCGGAACTCCCCGGATATGCTGAGGGCGCGTGGTGGGTGCAGGATGCCGCCGCCGCCATCCCGGCGCGCCTGCTCGCAGTCGGGCCGGGGCAGCGTGTGGCCGATCTCTGCGCGGCACCGGGCGGCAAGACCGCTCAGCTCGCCGCCATGGGGGCGGAAGTGGTCGCCGTGGATCGTTCGGCCCAGCGCCTCGAGCGACTGACGGAGAATCTCACGCGCCTCGGCCTCAAGGCCGAAATCCGCATCGGCGACGCTACTCAGTTGCCCGAGAGCGATGCCGATACGTTCGATGCCGTGCTTCTCGATGCGCCATGCTCGGCGACCGGCACGATCCGGCGGCATCCGGACGTCGCCTGGACCAAGGCCGGTGGCGATATCGGACGCCTTGCCGGTCTGCAGCGCCGCCTGCTCGACCGTGCCGCCACCCTTGTGAAGCCGGGTGGGCGTCTCGTCTATTGCACCTGCTCGCTGGAACCCGAGGAAGGTGAGGGACAGGTCGCGGCCTTCCTCGCACGCAATCCGGCTTTCGAGCGGCTTCCGATCCGCGTCGAGGAGATTGGCGGCCTCGAAGAACTCATCAATGGCGACGGCGATCTTCGGACGCTGCCCTCGCACCTCTCCGGCGAAACGACCACCGGCGAGGAGGGGCCGCCTGCGGCGCGCGGCGGGATCGACGGGTTCTTCGCGAGCCGTCTGGTTCGGAAGGCGTAGGACGCGCGGTGCGTGCCCCCCGCCATGCCATTGCCGGCCTGTTCGGGGGGCTTCTTCTCCTCGGCCAAGCTGGGGCCGACGAGATCGACCGCCGAATCCTGCCGGTTGCGCCGACCTATACCCGCAATGCGACCTGCGCCTCGGTCTCGGCGACGATTCCTTTCGAGATTCATACAGGGACCCAGGATGTAGGCATCTCGCCCTCGCCGAAGGACCTGCCGCTGAACCAAGGTGAGAGTGCGATCTGCTTTGCCTATGCCACGGCGGACATGATTTCGCACCGCGTCGGCAGGCCGGTCTCTCCCTTGGATGTGGCGACGAAATTCTATTTCGCCGACCCAGCCAGGCTGGAGACGATCTCGGACCCGCATCTCAAGCGCCATCTCCGTGCGCATCCGGCCTACCGGGCCGACATCGCCTGGAGTCGCAATACTGCCGAGGTCACCAAGGACGGTAACCCAGCCCTGGAACCGTATTTCGACAAGATCGAAGGCGGTGAGGAGGACATGGCGGCGCTCCTCTACAACATCGGCGGGTATTGCGAGGACCGCGACCTGCCGTCCAATGATGGCTATCGCTACGTGATGCCGACATTGCGTTCGCTGCGCTACCGGACGAAGCTTCACCCGGCGCGGCAGAGCTTTCGCGCGGTGGCTGCAACTGCTTCCCACTTGCGTGGGCGGTGGGCTGATTCATTCAACGCAGCATGGATCGCCCATGTGGAGGCCGTCTGCCGTCGTGTGCCGCTACCTGTGCCGCTTCTGCCGGTCTCCTACCGTGTGGCGGCGAGCCAGGCCGATTTCGCGGACATGCTCGAGTCCGGCCGTCATCCGAGCAAGCAAAAACTCGACCGAATCCTGGCCATGGTCGATTACGCACTCGACCGCGGCCGTGTGCCGACAGTGGGGTATAGCTGGTACCTTCTCGAAGACCGCGATCCGAAGGACCCGGACCTGTTCGCCGATCATGCGAGCCCGGTCATCGGCCGCCGCAAGGCAGAGGGCACCTGCCAGTATCGAATCCAGGACAATACCGGTGAATATTGCGGCCGCATGCGCGACGGCATCCGTGAACGTTGCGACAACGGACGCATCTGGGTCACTGAAAGCGAGCTGAGGAAGACCTTGTACAGCGTGACCTATCTGAGATAGGCGTCTAAAAACAGTATCGGTGTCGGCCTTACGGTGTAATGATTCGCATGGAGACGGTCTGCACCTGCGCATCGCCGTTTTGATCGCTGGCAGGTGCGGTCTTCTTCAGCCGCGCCATGAACTTGCGCACCTCGTCGGGCGGCAATGCACCCATCGGTGCGATCATCATGGACAGGAGTGCCTTGGTCTTGCGATCGACCGAGGCGGAACGGCTCACCGGCTCGAAATCCCGCACCGTGTGAGTCTTGTCCTCGTTGCCGGTAAAGACACGCGCGCCGTCCTTCAGCACGACGATGTCGCCCGGACGTAGGGTCGGATCCTTTAGCAGGGCGTTCATCGGTCCAGAAGACATGGAGATCGGCGTCTGGCGCTCGGCGATATGAAGCTGCAGCGGCTCGCTCTTCGGCAGGGCGGCATAACGGATCTTCGGACGGGGGCGGCTGGCTTCGCGCCGGATCGACGGAAGCCGGCGCTCAAATTGGTGCACGGGGACGGCTTGTTGCTGCTCGACAGCAGGACGGGCGGGAGAGAACAGCGCCTCGAAAAGTCCGCCCAAGCCACGGTCTTGAGCGTTTTGCGCCATCGCTGCGCTAGATGTGCACAATAACGCTGCTGCCGATATCAAGAGGCCGGCACGCTTGGCGACTGGGATGACAGTCATGGACACACTGCCATTGCTGGAGGCTACAGGGGAGAAGCTCGCTGGACGCTGTGTATAACCTGTGCAGCATTCAACCGTTCCAGCCGAGTTTGCCAAAAAATACAGTTCGGCGATTCAGCTTGGTGCCACGCCTCGCCCCAGTGGATGGCTCCGGCTCGAAGGCAAAAACCCGTGCGCAGATCGGCCTATGCATCGTGGGCAGTGTCGGCATCCTTAATCGTTGGTTAATACGCACGGCTTAGCTTTCGTGATGGGCGACATCTGGCGCGAGGGCCCAATCGGGTCTGGGCGCTGGAGGAAAGGTGTGCGTGGGTTGGGGGGCTGATCGCTGGCGGTTCTATCGGCTCGTCGGGCGGGAGATCGTCCGCTCGGCGCGGGGTGTGTCCGCACGCCTGACGGCGAGTCCAGACCTGCTCGCGCGGGCGCGCGTCAGCGCCCTGGTCATCGCCCCGCACGATCTGCGCACTAGCGACGCCACCTTTGCCGACGACATCTATGCCGGCCTCTTCGTTTTCGCGGGACGCTCTCTTTCCGTGAGCGGTCGGTCACCGTTCGACTATGCGCCGCCGTCACCGGAATGGGCGGATGCGTTCTACGGATTCGGATGGCTGCGCCATCTGCGCGCCGCCGATACGGCCCTGGCTCGAGCCAATGCCCGAGCCTTCGTGGCGGATTTCATCGCTGGCCGTGGCGATGAGACTCTGGCCGCGCCCGTCCCCGTTGCCGCGCGGCGGTTGATCTCCTTCCTCTGTCAGTCGCCGCTGGTTCTGGAAGGCGCGGACCACGCCTTCTACCAGGCGTTCCTCAAGGCCGTCGGGCGCGGCGCAAGAGACCTCGAACGCTCCCTGCGCCGTGGCCTGCCGCCGCAATCGCGGCTCTTGGCGGTGGTGGCGCTATGTTATGCCGGCCTGTGCTGCGAGGGCATCCAGCCGATCCTGCGCCGGGCCACCCGCATCCTGTCTCGCGAACTCGATCGGCAGATCATGGCGGATGGCGGGCATCGCAGCCGCGATCCGCGCTTCGCCATGGAGCTCTTGCTAGATCTCCTGCCTCTGCGCCAAAGCTTCCTGAGCCGCAGCCTCGACCCGCCGGAGGCTCTGCTTCACGCGATCGACCGGATGCTCCCGTTGCTGCGGCTCCTGCGCCACGGCGATGCGTCCCTGAGCCATTTCAACGGCATGGGCGCCACGGCGGCGGACCATCTCGCCACCTTGCTGGTCTATGACGGGGCCCTGGCGCAGCCGCTGATGCATGCGCCGAATTCCGGCTACGAGCGGCTGGAAAGCGGCCGTGTCGTTTTGGTCGCTGATGTGGGGGCGCCGCCGCCGCTGCCCTTCTCAATGAATGCGGGGGCCGGTTGTCTCTCCTTCGAGATGTCGAGCGGCCCCCAGCGGGTGGTCATCAATTGCGGGCTGCCGGCGAGCGGCCCGGAATTGCGTCGCCTCGCCCGCAGCACCGCCGCCCATTCCACGGCGACGATAGGGGATTCGTCCTCCTGCCGATTCCTCGGTGCCAGCGAAGGACTGGGCAGTCGCTGGGCCTCGGACTGGCTCATCAAGCGGATCGGTCCCGTGCTCGTGCGCGGCCCGCGCGCCGTCAAATCCGAGCGGACGAGCGATGGCGGAACGTTGATCCTGGCCGGACGCCATGACGGCTATGCCGCCGAGTTCGGGATCGTCCATGAGCGCCGCTGGCGCCTCCTGCCCGACGGGGCGGGGCTAGAAGGCGAGGATGCCTTCGTTCCGGTGGCCCATAAGGGCAACCGAATCCGGCTACGTCCGCCCGAGGCGGCAATCCGCTTCCATCTGCATCCCGCCATCGCGGCCAATGCGGCGGTCGGCGGTGGGGTCGATCTCGCCTCGCCCCTCGGGGAGGTCTGGCGGTTCGAGGCCGAGGGCGCTGCGGTAGCGCTGGAGGAGAGCGTCTATTTCGCGGGTCTCACCGGCGCGCGCCGAACCGACCAGATCGTCCTGTATGTCACGGCCGGGGAGGGCGCCCAGGTGCGATGGCGCTTCCTGCACATCGCACAGGCGCCGGGGCGGGGCGAACCCGCCGTGCGTGACGCTTCCATGGCCGATGACGCGGCGCGGTAGCCGATAGGGCGTCACTTGTGGTACCCGCGCCTTTGAGGGGCAGGATCTGCCCTGTGCCGGACGGTTCTCGACGATGTCGCATGATCAGGCGCGGGTTGCCCGCGCACTTCTTTCCGTTTCCGACAAGACGGGTCTCGTGGATTTCGCCCGCGCGCTGTCTGAGCGTGGCGTGGCCCTGGTTTCCACCGGCGGCACCCATCGGGCGCTCACCGGGGCGAGGCTTCCTGTCACGGAGGTGGCCGAGATCACCGGTTTTCCCGAGATGATGGACGGACGGGTGAAGACCCTGCACCCGGCTGTGCATGGCGGCCTGCTCGCGGTGCGCGACGACCCTCAGCACCAGGCCGCACTTGCCGCACACGGCATCGGCGCCATCGATCTTCTCGTGGTCAATCTCTACCCGTTCGAGGCGACGATCGCGAAGCCTTGCGGCTATGACGATGCGGTGGAGAACATCGATGTCGGCGGTCCGGCCATGATTCGCGCCGCCGCGAAGAACCACGCCGACGTGGCTGTGGTGGTGGATGTGGCTGATTACGCTGCCATCCTCACCGAGCTCGAGGCCGGCAACGGCGCGCTCGGAGCGGCGACTCGAAAGCGCCTTGCCCAGAAGGCCTTTGCCCGCACCGCCTCCTACGATGCTGCGATTGCGTCCTGGCTTGCCGACCATGTGGAGATGGATGAGGCGCCTGCCTACCGCGCCTTCGGCGGCACGCTCGCCCAATCCCTGCGCTACGGCGAGAACCCACACCAATCGGCGGCCTTCTACCGGACGCCCGGCCTCGTTCGGCCCGGCGTGGCGAGTGCCCGCCAGCTCCAAGGCAAGGAGCTATCCTTCAACAACCTCAACGACACCGACGCGGCCTATGAATGCGTCGCCGAATTCGATCCGGCCCGCGTCGCCGCAGTGGCGATCATCAAGCATGCCAACCCTTGCGGTGTCGCCGAAGGTCCTACGCTGGCGGAGGCCTATGAGCGGGCTCTGGCCTGCGACCCGACCTCGGCCTTCGGCGGCATCGTCGCCCTCAACCGCACCCTGGATGCCGAATCGGCTGCGCGGATCGTCGAGATCTTCACCGAGGTGATCATCGCGCCGGACGCCACCGAGGAGGCGATCGCCATCGTCGCGGCCAAGAAGAACCTGCGTCTCCTCCTCGCGGGCGCTCTTCCCGACCCGCGCGCCAAGGGCTTCGCCATGCGCAACCTCGCCGGCGGCATCCTCGTTCAGGGCCGCGACGCCGCGGTGGTCGACGACATGACGCTGAAGGTAGTGACGAAGCGCGAGCCCTCGGGCCAGGAATACGCGGACATGCGCTTCGCTTACCGCGTCGCCAAGCACGTCAAGTCGAATGCCATCGTCTACGCGCGCGACGGTGCTACGGTGGGGATCGGCGCCGGACAGATGTCGCGGGTCGATTCCTCGCGCATTGCCGCCTGGAAGGCGGCGGAGGGCGCCAAACGCATCGGTGCGACCGAGAGCCTAGCCAAGGGCTCTGTGGTTGCCTCGGACGCGTTCTTCCCCTTCGCCGATGGCCTGATCGCGGCGGCGGAAGCCGGCGCCACCGCGGTGATTCAGCCGGGCGGATCGATGCGTGACGCCGACGTAATCAAGGCCGCCGACGAAGCCGGTCTCGCCATGGTGTTTACAGGGCATCGTCACTTCCGGCACTGATGCCGCGCGGTGCGCGGCAAACGGCCTGCGCGCATCGCCTTGTCGAGGCTTTCTTCCATGACGAACATCTCTCCTTCCCCCGATCGCGCCCAGCGCCGAGCGGCCGGTAAGCGCTTGCGCGATGCGGTTCCCCGTGAATCCCATGCCGACTGGTATCCTGCCGAGAACCGCGATCCGCTCGCGGTTCTCCGGGCGAACGATTCGGGCAGGTTGCTCGAACTGATCCCTCTGCGGCACGAGCGGATGCGGGCAAACCCATTTGCGTTCCTGCGTGGGGCTGCCGCCGTGATGGCCGCCGACCTCGCGGGCGTTGCGGTTCCGGGCATTCCCGTCCAGGCCTGCGGCGATTGCCACATCGGCAATTTCGGCGTGTATCGCAGCGCCGAGGGCCAGACCCTTTTCGACATCAACGATTTCGACGAGACGCTCTGGAACGTCGATTTCACGATCGATGTGAAGCGCCTCGCCGCCAGTGTCGCCGTCGCCGCCCTGCCTCAGGGCGAGGACCGGGCACATCGTGCAGCTCGGGCAAGCGTCCGGGCTTATCGTGAACATATGCGTGACCTGTCGCATCTCTCGCCGCTCGCCATCTGGCACAGCCGGATCGATCTCGATCACGAAATCGGTCGCCTCGGCGACGGAGATCTGTGCCGCCGCCTCCTGTCCGATGCGGCTTCCGAGACCGCCGACGGCCTCAGCCATGGCGATGCACCGGACCTCGATCCTGCGAGCTTCGGCGCCGATCCGTCTTTGTGGCGCATCGCCGACAAGGCCCCGACCGTCTTCCATGGTGGGCCGAACGGCCTGACCGAGGCGGTTCAGGAAGCGGCCGCCGCGTTGCTCGCCTATCCGCAAAGCCTTCAGGCCGACCGGAACCTGCTGGCTCTGCGCTACACGCAGCGCGATGTCGCCTTCAAGGTGGTGGGGATCGGCTCGGTGGGCACGGTCTGCGCCGTGGGATTGTATACCGACGCGGATGGTGCGCCGCTCTTCCTGCAGATCAAGGAAGCCCGACCTTCGGTGCTGGCGCAGCTCACCCTGAGCCCCTTCTTCCTCGCATCCGAAGGTCAGCGCGTCATCGACGGGCAGCGCATCATGCAGGCCGCGAGCGACATGTTCCTGGGCACCGCCTATTCCGATGCGAGTGGGCGCTCCTACTATGTCCGCCAGTTGAAGAACAAGAAGCTGTCGGCCGTCGCAGAAATCATGTCCGAGAGCGGTCCCAAGGCCTATGCCCAACTTTGCGGGACCACGCTCGCCCGTGCCCATGCCCGCTCGGGGGACGCAGCGATGATCGCCGGCTATCTCGGCAAGGGCGATGCCTTCGAAGAGGCGGTGGCCGAATTCGCGATGCGCTATGCGTGGCAGACGATGGCAGACCACGATGCGCTGAAGCAGGCCTATCAGGAGCCCGCCGAGGCTGCGTGAAGGCAAAGGCCTCATGCAAGGTCTGACCGAACCCTGCGGCATAAGTCGAACCCGTCGACGACGTCGGAGATGACAAACGAAGAAGGCCCTGTCTCGCGACAGGGCCTTCTTCGTATCGTCGCCTTACAGGCATCGGGTCTTCAAGGCACCGACGCCGTTGAAGCACTTGCTCAAGCTGGACCGGGGCTGGCCCCGATCCAGCCCTTCGCTCCGAACGCTAGCGTGCCGGGCGGTCGTCCCAGGTGAAGATGTCCCTGTCCTTGGTCTCGGGGATGAACAGGGCACCGATGACGGCCGTCGCGAGGGCGATGACGATCGGGTACCAGAGGCCGAAATAGATGTCGCCGGTCTGGGCAACCATGGCGAAGGCGGTGGCCGGCAGAAGGCCACCGAACCAGCCGTTGCCGATATGGTAAGGCAGCGACATCGAGGTGTAGCGGATACGCGTCGGGAAGAGCTCGACGAGAGCCGCCGCGATCGGGCCGTAGACCATCGTCACGTAGAGGACGAGGATGGTCAGAATACCGATGATCGTCAGTTTCTGGACCGAGAAGATGTCGATCATCTTGGCGAAGTTCGACAGGCCGTCCTTCGGTTCGATGGCGATCTTCACGATGCTCGGGTTGTTGGCGCCAGGGTAGCCGGCGGCCGTGAGCGCGGCGCCGATATCCTTGGCGAAGGCCGGATCGGCGGCGGCGAACTCCTTGCCGGCGACGGTGACGGTGGCCTTGGTGCCGGGAGCGACCGGCTCGGTGGTGTAGTTCACGGCCGAGCGCGCGAGCAGCGCCTTGGCGATGTCGCAGGAATTGGTGAACTTGGCCGTTCCGACCGGATTGAACTGGAACGAGCAATCCGCCGGATCGGCCTTGACCACCACCTGCGTGCTCTGCTGGGCCGCGTGCAGGGCCGGGTTGGCTGCAGCGGTCAGCGCTTTGAAGAGCGGGAAGAAGGTCAGTGCCGCGATGACGCAACCGCCGAGGATGATCGGCTTGCGGCCGATCTTGTCGGAGAGTGCGCCGAAGAACAGGAATCCGCCGGTGCCGAGGATGAGCGACCAGGCGATGAGCACGTTGGCCGTGAACTGATCGACCTTCAGGATCGTCTGAAGGAAGAACAGCGCGTAGAACTGGCCGGTGTACCAGACCACGGCCTGGCCGGCGGTGAGGCCGAGCAGGGCGAGGAGCGCCCACTTGGCGTTGCGCCACTGGCCGAACGCCTCGGAGAGCGGCGCCTTCGAGCCGGTGCCCTCGTCCTTCATCTTCTTGAAGGCCGGGCTCTCCTGCATCTGCAGACGGATCCAGACCGAGACGCCGAGCAGCACGATCGAGACCAGGAACGGAATGCGCCAGCCCCAGGCGGCGAAGGGCGTGATCGTCCCGGCCGAACCGTCAGCGAGGGTGGTGGCGACGGGCGCGTAGTTCGCGTTGACGTAGATCTGGGTGAACAGGATCACCATCAGCGACAGCAGCAGCCCGAGGGTCGCCGTGGTCTGGATGAAGGCGGTGTAGAAGCCGCGACGCCCGGGGGGAGCGTGCTCGGCCACATAGACTGCCGCCCCGCCATACTCACCACCGAGGGCGAGACCCTGGAGCATGCGCAGAGCCAGCAGCGCCACGGGCGCGACCCAACCGACGCCGTACTCGTTCATCGTGGCGTAGGAGGGCAGAAGGCCGACTACGAAGGTCGAGATGCCCATGATCAGGATGGTCACGAGGAAGGTGTACTTGCGGCCCACAAGGTCGCCGAGACGTCCGAACACCAGTGCGCCGAAGGGGCGGACCAGAAAGCCCGCTGCGAAAGCCATCAGGGCGAAAATGTTGCGCGTGGCTTCCGGATAGGCCGAGAAGAACTGCGCGCCGATGATCGCGGCCAGCGATCCATAGAGATAGAAATCGTACCACTCGAACACGGTACCGAGCGAGGATGCCAGAATAACCTTCTTCTCGCCGGCACTCATGGGCCGTGCGGCTTCCTTTGGTAATGGGACCGCTGACGTTGCAGACATGGGGGAATCCTCCAAAATTTTTTTACTTCCAGGCTTTTGCAGGCCTGGCTTTCATCACTTCAGAAACTTGGGCGCTGCGTCGGCGTTCGC
Source organism: Methylobacterium sp. CM6247 (assembly GCF_054817925.1). Taxonomy (NCBI): domain Bacteria; kingdom Pseudomonadati; phylum Pseudomonadota; class Alphaproteobacteria; order Hyphomicrobiales; family Methylobacteriaceae; genus Methylobacterium; species Methylobacterium sp. CM6247. The sequence goes on along the minus strand of NZ_JBTXKX010000003.1, from coordinate 280,123 downwards.
AGTCGCTCAAGTCCTGGCGCGCATTGGTCTTGCCGCTCACGGAAACGAGAGCGATCGACGCTACCTCACGCCATGATTTCGCCCAAGAGTGAAAAAGCCGTACGGTCCAGGGATACTCACGTTTTTATGCAAACGTGTCACTTTGGTGCCGATTGGTAGAACCGCTGCCCGATGGGCTGCCATGAATGAGAGAGGGCGCGGCTTCCGCCGCGCCCTCTCGAGCATTCGTAGTGTGGTCTTGGAACCGTCAGTGAGCGTGGGCGCCGTCGGCTCCGATCCCAGTCTCCGAGCGCACGAACTGCTGTTCGAACGATGCGCGCTCGCGCTTGGCCCTGGCAGTATTGTCGAGCTTCGACACGACGTAGATCGTGAGGAAGGCCAGCGGCATCGAGAACAGGGCCGGGTTGTCGTAGGGGAAGATCGCCGCAGGATTACCGAAGGTCGTCACCCACACTGCCTTCGACAGGATCACCATTCCGACAGCCGCGAAAAGGCCGACGAATCCGCCAATCAGTGCGCCCCAGGTGGTCGTGCCCCGCCATAGGATCGACATGGTGAGGATGGGGAAGTTGCAGCTCGCCGCCACCGAGAAGGCGAGGCCGACCATGAAGGCGACGTTCTGGTTCTCGAAAACGTATCCGAGATAGATCGCCACGATACCGATGACGACCGCCGAGATCTTCGAGAGTCGCACTTCGGACGCCTCGTTGGTGCGTCCGCGGGCGATGACGCTGGCATACAGATCATGGCTGACCGCCGATGCACCGGCGAGCGTGAGCCCGGCCACGACAGCGAGAATGGTGGCGAAGGCGACTGCCGAGATGAAGCCGAGGAAGTACGGCCCGCCAACGGCGTTGGCGAGGTTCACAGCAACCATGTTGGTGCCGCCAAGCATCCCCTTCAGCTTGTCGAACGCACCCGCCGGATCGAGCTTGAAGTAGACCGGATCGGACATCAGCAGGGCGATGCCGCCGAAGCCGATGATGAAGGTCAGGATGTAGAAGTAACCGATCAGGCCGGTGGCGTAGAACACCGATTTGCGGGCGGCCTGAGCATCGGAGACGGTGAAAAAGCGCATCAGGATGTGTGGTAGGCCGGCGGTGCCGAACATCAGACCGACGCCGAGGGAGATCGCTTCGATGGGGTTCGAGACGAGGCCGCCCGGCGCCATGATGGCATCGCCCTTCGGATGGGTGGCGACGGCGGCCGAGAACAGGGCCTCGGGGTTGAAGCCGTATTTGTAGAGGACCGCGCCGGCCATGAAGGTGGCACCCCCGAGGAGAAGGCAGGCCTTGATGACCTGGACCCAAGTGGTCGCCTTCATGCCGCCGAACGCCACGTAGACGATCATCAGCACGCCGACGATCACGACCGCATAGAGATATTCGAGGCCGAACAGCAGTTGGATCAGTTTCCCTGCGCCGACCATTTGGGCGATCAGGTAGAACGCCACCACCACGAGGGTGCCCACTGCCGAAATGATGCGGATCGAGGTCTGGTCGAGGCGAAAGGAGGCGACGTCGGCGAAGGTGAACTTGCCGAGGTTGCGCAGCCGCTCTGCAATGAGAAACAGCACGATCGGCCACCCCACGAGGAAGCCTGTGGAATAGATCAGACCATCGAAGCCGGACGTATAGACGAGGCCGGAGATGCCGAGGAATGAGGCAGCCGACATGTAGTCGCCGGCAATGGCCAGCGAGTTGGTGCCGGCCGAGATACCACCGCCGGCGGCGTAGAAGTCAGAGGCCGATTTGGTGCCCTTGGCGGCCTTATAAGTGATGCCGAGGGTGAAGAGCACGAAGAACGCGAACATACCGATGGCCGGCCAGTTCGTCTGGGCTTTCGTGACGGCGCCGAGATCCGGACCGGCGGCGTAGGCCGCGCCAGCGAGGATGACTGCGAGGGTGGTACCCAGGGCGATGGGGTGGGCTGAGCGGATCATCGGCCGAGATCCTGCTTGAGGGCGGCAGTCAGTTCGTCGAAACGGCCGTTGGCGCGCTGGACGTAGATACCAGTAAGGATGAAGGCGAAGACGATCACGGCGACGCCGAGGACCAGGCCCAAAGAGGTCGTGGCGCTCCCGACTTTCATGGCGAGCAGCGACTTGTCGAAAGCGATAAGCCCGATGAAGCCGAAATAGACGAGCAGCATCGCGATGGTCAGCGTCCAGCCGAAGCGGGTCCGCTCGTGGACGAGTTCCCTGAAACGCGGATTCTGCGCGATCCGTGCAGTCTCGATATCGGACATGGCGTAACTTTCCCTGAAGCTTCGGCCCTTCTGAACGGGGCCTCGGTCTTGGCGAATACTATGGCGATGGGAGACGAGCGCGTTCGATGCCGCCCAGCCTGTCTCGTGTCGCGAGGCGTGCCGGCGCAAGCGCCGCACGGTCACGATATCGTCAGGACAGGCGGGAGAGGCGGCCGAAAATGCGAGCGGCGCACCTCCTTCGAGATGCGCCGCTTCCTTGTGCGAGGCCCGCAATCAGGACGCGCGGTTCTGGCGGTTCTCGATCAGGTCGTCGACGACGGCCGGCTCGGCAAGGGTCGAGGTATCGCCGAGCGATGAGAACTCGTCCTCTGCGATCTTGCGGAGGATGCGGCGCATGATCTTGCCCGAGCGAGTCTTGGGCAGGCCGGGGGCGAACTGGATCAGGTCCGGCGAGGCGATGGGGCCGATATCCTTGCGGACCCAGGCCACCAGTTCCTTGCGCAGCTCGTCCGAACCGTCCTCGCCCTCCATCAGGGTGACGTAGGCGTAGATGCCCTGTCCCTTCATGGAGTGCGGGTAGCCGACGACGGCCGCTTCCGACACCTTCGGATGGGCGACGAGGGAGGATTCGACCTCCGCGGTGCCCATGCGGTGGCCCGAGACGTTGATGACGTCGTCGACGCGGCCGGTGATCCAGTAATAGCCGTCCGCATCCCGGCGGCAGCCGTCGCCGGTGAAGTAGAGGTTTGGATAGGTGGAGAAGTAGGTCTGCTCGAACCGCTCGTGGTCGCCATAGACCGTGCGCATCTGGCCCGGCCAGGAATCCGCGATGCAGAGGTTGCCCTCGCAGGCACCGTCGAGCGGCTTGCCCTCCGCATCGACGATGAGCGGCTGCACGCCGAAGAATGGGCGTGTGGCCGAACCGGGCTTTAGCTTGGTGGCACCGGGCAACGGCGTAATGAGGATGCCGCCGGTCTCGGTCTGCCACCAGGTATCGACGATGGGGCAGCGGCTGTCGCCGACCACCCGGTAGTACCAGTCCCAGGCTTCCGGGTTGATCGGCTCGCCGACCGAGCCGAGGACGCGGAGCGAGGCCCGCGAGGTCTTCTTCACCGGGCCTTCGCCGCCGCCCATGAGCGAGCGGATCGCCGTGGGCGCGGTGTAGAAGATGTTGACCTTGTGTTTGTCGACGACGTCCCAGAAGCGGGAGGTCGACGGATAGGTCGGGATGCCTTCGAACATCAGGGTCGTGGCGCCGTTGGCGAGCGGGCCATAGACGATGTAGCTGTGGCCTGTGACCCAGCCCACATCCGCCGTGCACCAGTAGACCTCGCCCTCGCGGTAATCGAAGACGTATTGATGCGTCATCGCGGCGTAGACGAGGTAGCCGCCGGTGGTATGCACCACACCCTTGGGCTGGCCCGTGGAGCCTGAGGTGTAGAGGATGAAGAGCGGGTGCTCTGCCTCCACGGCTTCGGCCGGGCACTCGTCGGTGACCATGGCGGCGGCCTCGTCGTAATAGACGTCGCGGCCGGGCTCCATGGCGACATTACTGCCCGTGCGACGCACAACGACGACGTGGTCCACGGCATCCTTGCCGAGCCTCGCGATCGCGGCATCCACATTGGCCTTCAACGCGACCTTGCGGCCGCCGCGCAGACCCTCGTCGGCGGTGATGACGAGCTTCGAGGCACAGCCTTCGATACGGCCGGCCAGGGAATCCGGGGAGAAACCGCCGAACACGATGGAGTGGATCGCGCCGAGCCGGGCGCAGGCCAACATGGCGTATGCGGCCTCCGGGATCATCGGCAGGTAGAGGGTGACGCGGTCACCCTTGCCGACACCGCGGTTGCGCAGCACATTGGCCATGCGGCAGACTTCCGAATGAAGCTGCCGATAGGTGATGTGCTTGGATTCGTTGGGGTCGTCGCCTTCCCAGATGATCGCGACCTGGTCGCCGCGCGTCGCGAGGTGACGGTCGATGCAATTGTAGGCGACGTTGGTCTTGCCGTCCTCGAACCATTTGATCGAGACGTTGCCGGGAGCAAAGCTTGTATTCTTGACGGTCGAATAAGGCGTCGACCAATCGATCCGCTTGCCGTGTTCACCCCAAAATGCAGCCGGGTCATCGACCGAGGCCTTGTACATCGCCTGATACCCGGCGTCGTCTACATGCGCACCGTCGATCCAGGTCGCGCGGACGTCGACCACCTTCTCGTCCATGACGTTTTCCCTACTGGTGCCCGATCGTATCGCGAAAACCGCGCAGCCGGGACTTCCAACTCGTTCTTAGGCGCAGGAACAGTCCTATCGCAAGCGCGAAGGGGGCGGATGCACCTGCGTCCGCACCCCCAATTTGGGCAATACTCTCGATCCATGATCGGACGGCTGTCAGTTGCAGCCGATACAGATTCCCTTGATCCCCGAACCTTCGGTCTCGCCCTTCTTGCGGGCCTCATCGGGGGGCAGCCGGGTGTCGGGCGCGGCTGCGGCACCGGGCGGCTTTGTGACGCCGGTCGGGGCAATATCTCGGAACGAGCCCGCCGATTCCAGGTTCTGACCGGTCGTCTGCGACGGACCCGCCGTTTGGGCTAGGACGCTGGTCGCTCCGGATATGAGTAGGCCAGCGAAAAGAAGCCTAAGGGTAATGTGCATGGGGTTTCTCCAAGACCTGCCTGGAGAACGGGTGGCGCTTGCCTGGGTTGCCGACCAGCAAGCGTTCGCACCCACGCCGGAATGCCCGTTTCAGGATGGCGAACCGCCCGGCTCGGTGCGCCGCGGCAGTGTCGGCTTGGCCCTTTGGGACTCGGCAACTATCGCATCGAGGCGCGCTTCCTCGATATCGGTCATCTGACGCATGACGTGTCTCGTCATGACGCTCGTACCCAATCTGGCTCGCCGACGGTCGCCGCTAGGCGATCGCCCACGGGCCGCGGCGTTGTGCCGGTCCACCATGCCAGATGCGTTGCCGCCAGACGAGCCTGGGCTCGCCGCGCTGATCACGCCGTTCTGACCGCCGCCTGCGGTGGGAACAGCATTTCCACCAGGGTGCCTTCGTCCTTCCGGCTCTCGATGCGGAAGCGGCCATGATTGGCCTCGACGAGCGCCTTCGTGAGCGGCAGACCGAGGCCGGTTCCAGTGCTTCGTCCGTCCGCACGTCCCCTGGCCGAGGCCGCCACGGCGATCTGCCGGAACGGTTCGAGGGCGGTCTCTACCTCGTCGGGGGTCATCCCGATTCCAGTGTCGCGGACCCTAAGTGCGATCTCGCCACGATCCGCCATGGTGGTGGAGACGATGACCTGTCCGCCGGCCTCGGTGAAGGCGATGGCGTTGGCGATGATATTGAGGGCAGCCTGCCGTACCGAGCGCTCGTCTGCGACCAGCATCGGGAGGTCGTCGGAGAAACTCGTCCGTACGACGATTCGATCGCGCATCGCCTGCGGCTGCAGCATCGCGACGCAATGGGTGACGACGTCGTTGAGGGGGACCTCGGCGAAGGTCAGGTCGAGGCGGCCGGCTTCGATCTTTGCAAGGTCGAGCAGGTCGTTGACGAGACTGAGGACGTGAGTTCCCGAAGCGTGGATGTCGCCCAGATAGTCGCGGTAGCGCTCGTGGCCTACGGGACCGAACGGTTCGGCTAGCATCATATCGGCGAAGCCGAGGATGCCGTTCATCGGCGTGCGGATCTCGTGGCTGATCCGGGCGAGGAAATCCGATTTGCGTGCGCTGGCATATTCCGCAGCCTGCCGTGCGTTCGACGTTTCCGCTTCGATACGTCTGGTGGCGCGAACGTCCCGCACGGTCATGACCATGCGGCCGTCGTCCCGACCGGCGAGGGGGGTCACCTTGATCAGCAGCGGAGACATGCCGGCGGCGGTGCGGCCGATCACATCCGGGGTCGCTTGCGCGAGGACGGTTTGCCCCGAACCGGCTATGCCATGGACGCTGGCGAGCACTGCCACCGCGCTTTCCGCTGCGAACAGACTGAGGATGGCGGCACCGACGACTTCGCGCGGGTCGAGGCCGAAGGTCGTCGCCGCGCTGCGGTTGAGGCCGATGATCCGCCCATTCCGGTCGAGGGTGATGACTCCGTCATCGAGGCTGTCGAGAACGGCCTGCGCATCGGCGGCTCGGGCTCCCGCGAAGGCGTCGGCGATCTGCAGGGCAACGCGCTCACGGCCAGGCTCACCGGCAACGGCGTCGCGGATGAGGAGAAGGTGAGCCGGTGCGCCGCGCCAATCGAGATCGGAGGCCTGTATGTCGACGCTCAGGCGGTGCCCCGAGGCGGCGGTGAGGATGGCGGGGGCGCCGCTGATCTTCCGCTCGTGCGGGACGAGGCCGCCGAACAGCTTGCCGATGCCGCCCGATGCCGCCAGTTCGGCCAGATCGGCGAAGCCCGCCATCGCCAGCAGGTGGCTGTTGGCGAACAGGACGCTGTCGCCGCGATAGACCATCACGCCGCCGGGCACCCGCTCCAGCGTCGCGCTGACGGCGGCATTGGGGTCTTCCGATGCAGGCTCCGCGAACCGCGTCATCGCCGTGGGAAACGGAGTCACAGAACCGCCGGTGGCGCGCTCTTCGCCGGTCCTGGTCTCCGAAACCTCATCGTCGGGCGTGCTATCGCCGGCGAAGCGCGCGCCCAGGGCCCGCGCGATTTCGCGGAACGCCGCATGTTCGTTGCTGGACAAATGCGGGTCGTGCAACGGTGTCCAGGCGTCTTCGTCAGTCGTCGGGGGCTCTGTTCCGGTCGCAGACCGTTCGGTCGTTTCTTCCCCTGACGGCTCCACGTTGAGGAGGGCGAGGGAGGAATCTCCTTCCGCAGCTGCGGACGGATCATCACCGATCGTCGCAAAAGCGGGTTCCGCGACGGGCAGAGCGGATGTTTCCTCGTTTCTCGCCAAGTCCGTTTTTCTCGCCAAGTCCATGGCGCTGAGCTCCATGGCCGTTGGCGTCACAGCCTCGGCAGTATCGGCAGATGCTCCATCATCGGGCTCCCCCTCCGATACAGGCTGATCGGTAGGATGCAGGTCGGTGATGATGTCCGCGTGTTCTGGGCTCACCGATCCACTCTCCGATGACGCGGTCGAAGACCGCACCATGGCGAAGCCGTTGAACCCGGTGAACTCGGCTGCCCCGCGCTGGATCGGCGTGCCGGATATGTCGAGATCCATCGCGTCCGGCATGCCATCGGCCTGCAGCGTGACGGAAATTGCACGAAAGGTCCGGCGCTGGGCCAACGCCTGCAGGAGCCCTTCCGCGTCGAGCAGCGTGCGCGTGTGTGACAGCGCAGCCCAGGTCCGTCCTATCAGTGCCGGTTTGACCGCGGCGGCGGCAGGCCCGGAAATGTCCGTGAGCCTGTCCTCGGCGTCGCTTTTCCAGGTTACGCGTCCAGTCCGCACCGCGCGGCTGTCCAATGGTGCGGACGTGTCTTCAAAGACGGAAGGACGCGGCTCAGGTGCTGCCGTCGGATCGGCCTGTGCGCGCTCCTGTTCGCCTGCGCCTTTCTGGGGCAAGGCTCGGTGGCCCGGCAGGCGATCGAGGACCGCCACGATCACGCAATTACGACCCGATGCATCCTTCGTCCGCAAAGCAAGGCAGGTCGTGGCCTGTCCGAGACGCCGCGTGTCGAATCGCAGCTTCATCAGCGATGGCCGATTCAGCGGCAGGGCGCGCGGACGAATTTGTTCGCCCATGCGAATCCCGTCGTTGATCCGGCCCGATTCGCCGCCGCTCAGAGACCGCGCAACGCCATCCGCCGTCGAAGCCAGCAGGATTCGCTCCGCCGTACCGTCGAGCACAAGCCACACCGCGTCTGGGCCGCTCAGGCGAGCGCCAAACCGCGAATCACCGCTCCAGTGTCTAATAAGGTCGCCGAGGTCCGGTTCAGGGCCGGATATCGGTTCTTCAGCCCGTCTTTCGAACATTCGTACCCGTTTCGCGTGACACGTGAGTGATTCGCACCCTTTTTTAACCGCAACGCGCCGCGGATGTAGACACCAAGCGCCGCCGATGCGCGTTTACCTTTTGTCATCCTTAATGCCGTGATCGAGGGTGGCATAGAGCGGGCGCTGTGTTATTGTGCAGCGCACAACAAACGATCAACAAGCAAGTTCAGAGGAGACGGACATGAGCAACACCCCGAACTATGAAGTGCCCGCTGAAATGCGCGATTTCGCTGAGAAGAGCGTCGATCAGGCTCGTAAGGCCTTCGACTCATTCATTGGCGCCGCTCGTCGCACCGCCGACACGGTCCAGGGTTCGGCCGACACGGCCCGTACCAGTGCACATGACGTCTCCGCGCGCGGCTTCGAGTTCGCCGAGCAGAACGTGAATGCCGCCTTCGACCTCGCCCAGAAGCTCGTTCGCTCGCGCGACTTGCAGGAAGCCATGCAGCATCAGGCTGAGTTCGTCCGCAGCCAGTTCGCCGCAATCCAGGCCCAGGCCAAGGAGTTCGGTGGCTTGGCGCAGAGTGCAATGCAGCAAGGCGCCGAGAAGGCCAAGGCAGCGATGCAGGAGACGGCTGAGAACACTCGCAAGGCGATGGAGCAGGGCACCGAGGCCGCTCGCAAGGCCGGCGCCGATGCCGAGCAAGCCATTCGCAACGCCAATTCCTGATATTTTCGAAATGCGACGGATCTAATCCGTCCGACGATAGAGGCCCGCCCCGCCCTCACGGTGAGGCGGGCCTTATTGTTTTTCTGAAGATGGACGCGATGACCCAGCTCGATATTCGGCTATTGACGGTCCCGGCCAAGCTGCCCTAGTCAAGTTTCGCCGCGCCAAGCGCGTGCCGTAAGCGTCTGACGTCAAGCAACGCATTTTCCGATCCGTCTTCCGGTCGGTGTCAGCGCTGCCCCGGATTGCGGTACAGACGTCGGGTTATCATGAACCGCCTGCAATCGTTCAGCCTCCGCGGATGTCTGTCGCCGAGCAGTCAGTGGCTCATCATGCCGCTGGTGCTCTCGCTGCTGATGACGCTCGTCGTCTCGGCGATCTCCACCTACAAGACCTTGGGGGCCGATGCGGCTTTCATCGAGCATTGGCCGCCGGCCTGGGCTTTGTCCTGGGTGGTGGCGTTCCCGACGCTTCTCCTGGTCCTGCCCCTGGTCCGCCGGATCGTCGGGTTCCTGGTCAGGCCCGCCTGATGCGTGCCGTGCCCGTCCCGGATTTCGAATGTGCGGCTCCATGAGTCGCTCCCAACGATGATCCGAGCATAACAGCGAGGGCGGAGGCAGGTTCTCAGACGAGCCGGCACGGCATATGAAACTGCCGCATCGCTCCTGAGACCATGTCCGGGACGGTGCGGCGGTCCTGCTCGACAGTCTCAAGTCACCAACGCTTAGGATGGCCACGCAGCGGAGATCGGGAGGAACGGGGATCGATGACCATCAAGCCGGGTGATTACGTGGGGTCGGACGACAACGAGGCGACAATGACCGTCGTCGAGATCGTGGACGACAAGGCCCTGTGCCGCTGGTTCGTGGATGGCGACGTCGACGGCGACGAACTGGAAGCGTGGCTGCCGATCGCCTCCCTCACGGTTCTTTGAAAGGCCCTCAATCGCCGGTGCCGTAGTCCCGTCGGCGACGGCAGCGAACGAGGTGCGACACGACGCTTGCACCGCGACGGCCGGTCTCCTAACCCTGGCGCCCCGCCCGGATTTCGGGCTCGTCGAAGAGGGCGAACCTTCATGCGACCTGCTTTTTCGCGCGCCGCCCAGCGTTTCGGCCTGTTGGCCCTCGCTCTGGCCGGTGTGCTATCCGCTGGCGCCGCCAGCGCCCAGTATGACGACGGCTACTACCGCCCCGCGCCCCGGCGCGACTATTACGAGGATCGCGGGCCCCCGCCCCGCCGGGCCGTCGGCTTGAACTGCGATGCTGTCCAGTCGGGAATCAGCGGCCTGCAGCCCTATTCCTGCCCGCTGCCCGGACCTCGTCCCCTCGGGGCGCGCTGTTTCTGCGACATGCCAATCGCGTCCTTCAGTTCACCGCAGACTGCGGTTGGACGTGTCGTCCCGTAAGGGTCGAACCGGAAAGAAACAACGCCGCGCCATCCTGGGATGACGCGGCGTTGTTCTGCAGAGACGTGGAATTCAGTTGAGGACGACGACCTTGGCGCCTACTTTCACGCGCTCGTAAAGGTCGGTGACGTCGTCATTGGTCATCCGGATACAACCTGACGAAACTGCCTGACCGATCGTGTCGGGCTCGTTGGATCCGTGGATCCGGTACTCCGTATTGCCGATATACATGGCGCGGGCGCCCAGAGGGTTCTCCACACCACCCGCCATGTAGCGCGGCAGGTCGGGGCGGCGGGCGATCATTGCGGCCGGGGGCGTCCATGACGGCCATTCGCGCTTGGCGGTAACGGTCTTCGTGCCTGACCAAGTGAAGCCGGGACGACCGACGCCAACGCCGTAGCGGATAGCTTCACCGTTCGGCAGAACGAAGTAGAGACGCCGTTCAGCGGTCGAGACGACGATCGTGCCAGGCTTGTATGCGCCGCGGAAGGTTACGATCTCGCGCGGGATCGGCGAGACCTGGGCCTGCGGAGCTGCTTGCGCGCCCTGACCGACGGTGCCCTGATAGCCATAAGGGTCGTAGGAGGGCTGGCTGTACTCGGTCTCGGGATAGTAATCGTCGCCCCCCGTTCCGAACGGATCGTAGGAGGAGGCGGCGAGAACGGGGGTGGAAGCGAGGATGCAAGCACCCATCATGCCTGCAAAAGCGGTCGCCAACGTCTTCATGGTCGGATGCCTTACCTGTGCGGTAACCTTTGCTATACAAGCGTAGGCGTAGGCGCGTGGTTCCACCCCCGGTCGCAGATTTCGCGTCTCGTTAACGTGAGCTTATGAATTTAGTACACCTCGTCCGTATGCACGTCGAAACGGGCAAGGTGCGAATAACCAAAGTTTGTGGTGATCGCGACATCAGTGGCATCGCGACCGCGGGCCATGACGATGCGGCCGATCCGCGGTGTATTGTGACGGGCGTCGAATGTGTACCAGCGCCCGTCCAGATACACTTCGAACCATGCCGAAAAATCCATCGGGTCCGGCACGGGCGGGATGCCGATATCGCCGAGATATCCGGTGCAGTAGCGCGCCGGGATGTTCATGCATCGGCAGAAAGCAACCGCCAGATGGGCGAAGTCGCGGCAGACGCCCTGGCGCTGCATGAAACCGTCCCAGGCCGTGCGCGTGGCATCGGCGAGCATGTAGTCGAACCGGATGCGGTCGTGAACGTAGTCGCAGATCGCCTGGACCCTCGACCAGCCAGGCATCGTTCCTCCGAAGAGGGACCAGGCCGTCTCAGACAGCTTGTCGGTGTCGCAATAGCGGCTGCCGAGAAGATAGACGAGGACATCGCTCGGCAGGTTCTGGACGTCGATCTGCTGCGCATGCGGAGCGTATTCGTCCGGCAATCCGGAATCGTAAACGGTAAAATCGGCCGAGATGTCGAGACGGCCAACCGGAGTGACGATGCGCGTGCAGATGTTGTCGTAGACGTCCCGATATTCCTGGAAAGGTATCGGCGGGTTGAAGCTGATGACGTGTGGGGTCATCACATCCGGCATGCGTGATGGATGCACGCTCAGTTCAAGAATCATGGGCGTCGGCTGAACCGATTCGAAGGCGATGTCGAACCCAGTCCTGATCTTCATCGTATTGGCCCCATGTCTGAAAAAATATGATTGGAACCCAGCCGCCATCTGATGGCAGCGGAATGAACGTCTTCAACGCACCACCATCGCATCGGGTGTACGCTGCTCGAGTGAACCGAGTTCGACTTCATCGACCTCGACGCTCACGGACATGCCGAGATCGTCCGCGGGAAACCCGAAGAAGGAGCCGTGCAACGGCACCGCCTGCCGCGGATCGCGGGCGACGGCGACGCGGATGAGGTCGCGATTGCCGACGATGCCATTGGTGGGATCGAACTCGATCCAGCCCGCGCCGGGCAGGTAGACCTGAACCCAGGCATGGGTCGAGCCACCGCCCACATGGCGGTTGCGGTCACCGCGCGGATTGTAGAGGTAGCCGGAGACGAAGCGGGCGGCCATGCCAAGCGCGCGCACGGCCTCGATCATCAGCACCGCGAAATCGCGGCAGCTTCCGCGCTTGAGGCGCAGGGTTGTGACGGGGTCCTGAACGCCTTTCTCCGAGCGCGCGAGATAGGCGAAGTTGCGCCGGACATGGCGCGTCATCTCGGCGAGCAGATCCTGCGTGCCGATGCGACCCGCAGGCGGAACGAAGCTACGCGCCCAGGCATCGACCTCGTTCTTCGGATCGCGGTGCTCGCGCTCGATGGAGCGGCTGAGATCCGGCATATCGTCGGCGCCGTAGCCGAAAGGGTAGTAGGCCGCATGCGGCGCGATCGGAAATTCCGGTGCGAGCTCGGGTGTGTGATCGAGGGTGATCGAGCATTCGAAGGTCAGGGTGGAGGCGCGACCCTGGAATGTCGCCACGGCAACGCAATTTCCGAACACGTCGTGCAACCACCGCAGAGACGACGGCTCGGGCGTGATCTTGAGCGTCGCGGCGATCAGGCGCTGGTCATAGCTGTCGCGCGGACGAAACATGATCCGGTGTTCGCCCAAGCCGACGGGCTGGCGGTACCGGTAGGTCGTAATGTGACGGACGGATAGGATCGGCACGTTCACAGGCTCCGCAGCACCGGTCGGTACCACTCTCTTGGATCGATGCAATGCAAGAGGTGCGCCCAACGTCATGGCGGCCCGTGATGTCGCCTCCACGGCACAGGAGTATTGGCCTGAATATCACCGCTGGGGCAATGCTCCTTGAGCTGGTTCGATAGCGATCTTCATTAAAGTGAAAGCGGCCCTGGCCCCTGGCCGATTCATCCGCGGCGGGCAGAGTTCAGGGCACTGGCGGAGGAGGATTGCTGGTCGCGTGCTCGGCTTCCACCAACACATCCTGGGGGCGCCAGGGTTTGGGGATGAAGACCACCCTTTCCGGCAATGCGTCCGGTCGCGGAGCACGTCGGCCGGATGTGACCACCATCCTCGCCGTAGGCCACAGCATCGCGACGGCACGCGCCAGTTGCAGGCCGTCCATGACACCCGAGAGCTGGATATCGGCAAAGACCAAAGCGACATCGCCGCCCCTGTCCCGCATCACGGCCAGAGCCTCTTCCGCCGTAGCGCAGCCGATAGCATCGAGCTCAGTCTCGTCCAACAGGGCGACTGCCAAGCCTTGTGTCGATGCATCATCCTCGACCACGAGGGCGAGGCGGCCGGATTTACGAATCGGCGCGGAGATAACGGGATCGGGCTCAGGCGTGGCTTCCGGCTGGTGGACCTGACGAACGAGGGCAGCCAAGTTCTCCGGAATGCCCTCGGCGATCAGGTCGTCATAGAAAGACGCTAGGGCTTCGCCGATTTGGTCGAGGGCGAGGCCAGGCGCGAGCGTATCGTTGCCTGCGCGCTTTTTCGGAACATCCTTGAAAGGAGTGGGCGAACGATTGTTCGACGGGCCTTTCGGATCGAGCACGTCATCCCTCCGGTTTTCGTCATCTGCATGGTACCGCCGCGTGCGGCCCCAAGCTCAACGTAGGGACTCAGGCGTCAGTTGCTCCCAAGGCGCAACAAGGGTTGGGCCGACGGCGAATCGGTCCGCGAAATGCGATTGCTGGGGTTCAGGACTGACAGCGAGATCGGCGCATAAAACGCGGTGAGGCGCGGTTACTCCGCCGAGGCGTCGGCATAGGCCATGACGCCCGAGAGAGAGCGGACATCGCGGTAGCGAGCACCACGAGTGCTCATCATGGTCTCGAACTTCTCATGAACCTGGGCCACCGACAGGCTCGCTGCCTTGCGGCGACCGCGTTGGGCCGCGAAGAAGATGGAACGGTTGGCGCGCGCCGGGCCCGGCAGCATCTGGGCGGCGGCGGATGTCGGCTTGTCGACAACGGTAGCGAGGAACTCCTCGGCATCGTCGGGACCGAGGAAGTGGGCGAGATACACCTCGCCCAGGGTCAGCTCGCGGCCGATACGCAGGGAGATTCGCGCTGCGTCGCGTTTCAGCATCTCGCCTGCCATCAGTGCGGCGAGATAGGGGTCACGCCGCAATTCGAGGATGCGGGTCCGCTCGGCGGCATCTGCCACGCTCGGCTTGCCGTTATCGCCGGAGACCACGAGGGCCGCTTCCTGCGTCAGGCCGTATTTCGGTCCGAAGTCGCGCACAACACCGAGCCAGGTGCGCTCGATGAACTGGAACAGGCCGGTCGCCGAGGACGTCTTGGCCTGCACTTCGGTGATGAAGCTCGACTCTTTGTCGGCTACCGCCATCAGCAGGACGGGGTCGGTCTGTACGGCCTGCGCAGCGCGGACGATCTTCTGCACCAAGTGGCGGCGAATCTTCATGGGTCCGAATTCGAGGATATCGTTCGGGTCGCCGACAGCGCTTTCGGTCAACAGGTAATCGTAGGAGACACGATCGACGGCATTGGAGCCGATTTCGGTGTCGAGGTCGTGGACGGGGGCAAAGGCCGAGGATGACGTGAGTACGGTGGGTGGAGCTTCTAGAACTCCCGGGACCGCCGACTGAATTCTGGGCTTCGGCATCGACAGCTCGGTCATCGCCTGAGCCGATTGTACCACGGCGCCGAAGCCACTGGTGCCGGTGCCGTTGAGAACGACGGCGCTCAGGCCTCCCGCGACCAGCATCATGGCCAGAACGGAGCGGGTGAGGGCGGGGCGGCTCCCATGGTCGTGTCCGACCCGATTCTTGAGCGTCAGCGCATCGGATGAAGTTGCCGCATCACCGCCAGCGCCGAAGCGGCGCGAGGGAGGGGTAACTCGTGATGATCCGACCTTCTGAACCCGCATCTGATCGACTCGTCTCCGTGTGGTGGCGCACATCGGCATTTACGAGGACAGTTGTGGCGACAAAACGGCTAGGCTCGTGATCATCCCGTGGCGTCGATGGCCACTTTGCGGCAGCTTAGCCATTACGAGCCATTACCGTCCGCATGCGACAGGGTCGGACGGAATGCACCAGCAACCACCGGGCATTCACGACAAGTTTGTATCGGAACTAATCTAGCAAGAACGGCGCTGCCGTAATCGGGCGGTACGCATCATTCTAGGCAGGCAAGGCCAAGCTGGGAGCTTTAGAAACAGCTGCCGATTCTTAGCCTGCAAGGCGTCGCCAAAGACGCCAATATAGTCGAATGGTACCACTGCCCCGGCTCGAACGGGGGACCTCTTGATCCACAATCAAGCGCTCTAACCAACTGAGCTACAGCGGCACTCGGGCTGCGATGTATCCTGAGGCTGCGGGCATTTCAAGCGTTAGAGACGCAAGGAATGCAGAATGGGGAAAACTCTTCGCCCCATCAATGCCGCCGGACGTCGAAATTCGGTCGACGGACCTTGCACCCCACCCCTAAGGTGCCGCGGTCTTCGTACCCCTTTCGTGCCAATCCCCCCGTCGGTCGATGAACTCAGAAACCGCGCCGCGCCGTGGATCTCCCGCCGGCCAGCTGCTGGTCCACGTGCCAAGCCGATTGCGTGCCCTGGTGCGCGGCAGCGAAGCCGGGCTCGTGGCGCTGGCCGCCTGCGTCGGCGCGATCGCCGGGATCGCAGTCTCGGCCATGAGTCTCGCGACGCAGGGCCTGCGCGAGATCCTCTATCGACTACCGCACGGCGCCCGACTCAGCGCTTCGACGGATGTGGCCCCGATCCTTATTCTAGTCGGCCCGGCCGTCGGCGGTCTCATCCTCGGCCTGATCGCTCTGGGCTTGGCTCGTCGCCGAGGCAACCCGCAGCAGCCGATCGTCGATCCCATCGAGGCCAATGCCCTGCATGGCGGGCGGCTCTCGCTGAAGGGGTCGGCTGCCGTGGCGGCGCAAAATGTGATCTCGAACGGCAGCGGTGCATCGGTCGGTCTCGAAGCGGGCTATACCCAGATCTGCGCCGGCATCGCCTCGCGTCTCGGCCTCTCCTTTGAAATGCGTCGCTCGGATCTACGTACCCTAGTGGGCTGCGGCTCGGCCGCCGCCATCGCCGCTGCCTTCGGGGCGCCGCTCACGGGGGCATTCTATGCGTTCGAACTCATCATCGGCACGTATTCCATCGCCACTCTCACACCGGTGGTCGTCTCGGCCCTGTGCGGTAGCCTCGTCGCCAAGGCGCTCGTAACGCAGAGTCCCCTGGTGACTGCCAACGGTTTCGATGTCCTGACGACGAGGGCGGTCTCCGGAATCGATACGCTACCGAGCCTCGCTCTCGGTTTCGCGTGCGCTGGGCTCGGAATTCTGATCATGCGTGGTGTCACCCTAGTCGAGCAGGGTGTGCGGGCGACCCGCCTGCCGGCCTTCCTCGCCCCCGCCATCGGCGGTCTCTGCGTTGGCGTCCTGGCCCTAGCTGTCTCCCCGCAGATACTTTCCGGTGGGCACGGAGCGC
Organism: Methylobacterium sp. CM6247; assembly: GCF_054817925.1. NCBI lineage: Bacteria > Pseudomonadati > Pseudomonadota > Alphaproteobacteria > Hyphomicrobiales > Methylobacteriaceae > Methylobacterium > Methylobacterium sp. CM6247. Next base: position 263,488 of record NZ_JBTXKX010000003.1, on the reverse strand, counting down.
TCCATCTCCATCTCGACACCAACATGCCTGCCATGGGGTTCGGTGCTCTGGCGCTGCTGTTCGTGGCGAAGGCCTCGACCTCGGCGATCTCGATCGGCTCGGGTTTTCGCGGCGGCTTGTTCTTCGCTTCGCTGTTTCTCGGCGCTCTGGCGGGCAAGCTCTTTGCCGCGCTGATGGCGGAGGTAATCCCGGCCCTTTCCGGCGTTCATGGACTATCCGGCCTGGAGGGACTCACCTTCTTCGCTCTCACACCGCTGGCTTATGCGGTGATCGGCATGAGCGCCCTGGCGGTGGCAGTCATCGGCGGCCCGCTTACGATGACATTCCTCGCCCTCGAGCTCACCGGCAGCTTTCCGATCACCGGCCTCGTACTGGTGGCGGTGATCGCCTCGTCGATGACCGTGCGGAAGACCTTCGGCTATTCCTTTGCCACCTGGCGCTTCCACCTTCGCGGCGAAAGCATCCGTAGCGCGCATGATATCGGCTGGATCAGGTCACTCACCGTTGGGGCGCTCATGCGTCGCGAGGTCGAAACCGTGCCGGTCGATATGAAGCTCTGCGATTTCCTTGCGGCTCATCCCCTCGGCTCGCCGTCCCGCGTTGTGATGGTGGATAAGGAAGGGCGCTACGCCGGAATCGTGCTGGTGCCCGAGGCTCATGCCCTGGTGACGGCCGATAGCGAGGCCAGTCTCATCGAGGCCATACGCTATACAGACGTGTTCCTCACCGCCGGCATGAATGCCAAACAGGCAGCCTCGGCCTTCGACAGCGCGGAGAGCGAAGCTCTGGCGGTGGTGGATGATCCGGTCTCGCGTCGGGTGATCGGGCTGCTCACCGAGAGCCACACCCTCAAGCGCTACAGCGAGGAGCTCGACCGGCAGCGACGAGCGATCATGGGCGACGCTGCGTGAAACTGATCCAGTTCCTCGCTGCAAGTCTCGGCCATGCGGATGCGAAGGGCCAATTCCCGCACATGCACGACTGACTCGCACTGCATCGGAAATAGTCACCGACGATATCACCTGAACCGGATCACGGTCGCTGTGCGGCACTTATGAAGACGCACGCGGCGAGTGAACACCGCGTGCGTTTAACCTTTCGACAAAGCGGCAATTTAGGCGGGCAGCGCCCGGCGTGACTTGCGCATCAGCGCCTCTTCCACCGTGCCGTCACCGTCGAGATAACCGTGGCGCTTGGGGTTCGGCATGATCAGCGAGCCGATGAAGGCGATGGCGAGCATCGCCGTGACGTACCAGAAGAAGCTGCTTTCCGAGCCGATCTGCTTCAAATACAGGGCTACCGCCTCCGCCGTGCCACCGAAGATCGAGTTCGCCACCGCGTAGGAGAGGCCGACCCCCAGCGCCCGGACCTGGGTCGGGAACAGCTCTGCTTTCACAATGCCGCTGATGCCCGTGTAGAAGCTGATCACCGTGAGGCCGATCATGATCAGACCGAACGAGAGGTAGGGGTTCGTAGTGGAGCCGATCGCCGTCATTAGCGGCACCACCATCAGCGTGCCGAGCCCGCTATAGAGCAGCATGTTGGTCTTGCGGCCGATCCTATCCGAAAGCCAGCCGAAGAAGGGCTGGATCACCATGTAGACGAGGAGCGCCGCAGTGGAGATCTGCGATGCGGTGATCTTGTCGATATGCGCCGTGTTGAAGAGATATTTCGGCATGTAGGTGGTGAAAGTATAGAAGCTCAAGGAGCCGCCGGCGGTGTAGGCGAGTACCACGCAGAACGCCCGCCAATGCTTGAAAAGGGCCGAAAAGGTCCCCGATTCCTTCGAGGCCATGTCCTCTTTGGTCGCCGTCTCCGCGAGCGACGAACGTAGGAACAGCGCCACCACGGCCGCCATCGCACCGATGAAGAACGGGATGCGCCAGCCCCAGGCAGTGAGCTGCTGGGCGGTGAGGAAGCTCTGCAGAATGATCAGCACCAGCGAGGCCAGAAGCTGTCCGCCGATTAGGGTAACGTACTGGAACGAGGCGAAGAATCCACGCTGACCCTTCAGGGCGACCTCGCTCATGTAGGTGGCGCTGGTGCCGTACTCGCCGCCCACGGAAAGGCCCTGGATCATACGTGCGAGCAGGAGCAGGGCGGGAGCCCAGTGCCCCACACTGGCATAGGTCGGCAGCACGGCGATCATGAGCGATCCGCCGCACATCATCAGCACCGAGATCATCATCGAGGTCTTGCGGCCAAGGCGATCGGCGATACGGCCGAACAACCAACCACCGATGGGGCGCATGAAGAATCCGACCGCGAACACGGCGGCGGATTTCAGGAGCTGACTGGTATCGTCGCCTTCAGGAAAGAAGACCGGCGCAAAATAGAGGGCAAAGAAGGCGTAGCAATAAAAGTCGAACCACTCGACGAGATTACCCGACGACGAGCCCACGATGGCGAATATCCGCCGACGGCGGTCTTCCGGATCGTCAGGCTTCGAAGGATCGATCGCGATAGCGTCGGACATGGGCACTCCCTACCATCCTTGTCGGGGCCCTACCTGGGCCTCTTGGTCGGCGACGTTAAGCGGCGATGGAGAATTCACAAGCGCCTCAACGCGGCTTTCCTACAGCAGGCTGCAAATGTCAGCCATTCCCTCATCCCCGTCGCCCTTCCCGCCATGGCAAAGGTACGTCAGTGTCTTCTCCAAGTTGAGATACATGGAAGTCCGTTGCCGTGAAGCTTGGGCTTAAGTTGCCTGTGCAGCGTGATGACAACGTGGGAAGTAGTTTTAATTCACGGAACGGTTTTGGCAGTCTTTCCGTTTCGGCTTCGCGTCGGCGCCGCGTGGCGTCAGCATTCAACTAAGAGATGGACTGACTGACATGAGCAAGCTCTTGCGGAGTACGGTGACGGCTGCCGTTCTCGTCGTCGGTGCGGCGAGTGCTTTCGCCCAAGGTGGGCCTGGAGCAGGTGGCGGTGCGGGTGGCGGCGGCGCGGCAGGCGCCGGTGCGCCCGGCGGTGGCGCGGGTGGTGCCGGATCGGCTGGTGGCGCCGGCATGCGGGGCGCCGGTGGCGGCGGAGCCGAGCGTGGTGGAGCCGCAGGTGGTATGGAACGCGGTGGTGCCTCGGGGGATCGCGGCGGCCCTGCGGGTGAGCGCGGCGGCGCGGCTGGAATGGAGCGAGGCGGTGATGCTGGCGGCGAACGAAATGGCCGCGTGGAGCAGGGCGAACGTCCGAGTGCTGGCAGCAGGAGCGATCCCGCAGCCCGGCCGGATCGAGACGGCAAGTCTGATCGAGACGGCAAGTCTGATCGAGACGGCAAGTCTGATCGAGACGGCAGGGCCGATCGTGATGAGCGGATGGACGGAAGCGGCAAGGCCGATCGCGGCCTGAAGGATGGCAAAGCGGATCGTGGCGAGAGGAGCGACAGCGACCGGGGTGATCGAGCTGGGCGTCGAGATCGTTCGGGCCGAGGCGATAGCGGCGCCGTGCGCGGGGCTTATGGCCGACTGGGTGCTCCGCAGCGTACAGAATTTCGCCAGAGCGTACTTCGTCGCGGGATCCCCCGTCTCGCCGCTGGTGCTTTCGCTCTGACGGTGGGGACTGCAATCGCCCGAAGCTACACTCTCTACGACCTGCCGCCTGACATCGTGCAGATCGTGCCCGAATACGAGGATTATCGATACGTGCTCGTCGACGACGACATCGTCATCGTCGACCCGGACACCTATGAGATCGTGGACGTCATCCGCGGTTGATCTTCATCTGTGGTGTCCTCGAGGGGAACTTCCTCTGGCGAAGCGCATACGCTGTTGAAATGTGAACCGTAGCGCGTGATGCTTTGCCGGATCGAAGTGGTGACGTGAGAACAGAGTCCAGGCTCCTGACAAGCTGTCATCAGCGATCCGGAGCCTGGATGTTTCAGGCAAGGGCTTATTTTTGGTCCGCGTATCAAACGACCTGCGAGGTTGGGCCTCTTCCTCTTACTAAACTCTGCAGCGCCGCATGAGTGCAACAGGCTAGGTTGAGAACGTCATTCTCAGGCTGCGCCTGACGCGGGCGCTTGGCGAGATCACAGCGAGGTGAAAGACTGAGACTTCTATGCGAGTGATCGCAGCGAGTTTCGCTTTCCGGCAGGAGGGCAGCTAAGTCAGGGCCTTTCAGCAGGCCTTTGGCTACTCATGTGCCGAGCTTCGAATAAAGGTCACCAGTGTCTCGACATTAATCCCCGAAGCCGGGGCGTCGTCGACCATTGGTTCAGTTTCCTTCAAGTCGTGGCAGAGCTTTCTTGGAGAAGCGAAGTCTTGTCCGGTGAGATGAACGCAATGACGCTCAGCGCCCGTTGCGGTCGAGCATCTTCGAGACTACCCGAGCAGTGTAATCCACCATCGGCACGATCCGCGCGTAGTTAAGTCTCGTCGGGCCGATGACACCAACGACGCCGACGATTTTCTGAGAACCGTCCCGGAAAGGCGCGGCGATCATCGACGAGCCGGAAAGCGAGAACAGTTTATTCTCCGAGCCGATGAAGATGCGCACTCCTTCTCCGCCCTCGGCGCGGGAGAGCAGTTCGATCACATCCTTCTGTGTTTCAAGGTCGTTGAAGAGTAGGCGGATGCGCTCGAGATCCTCCACCGCGCGCAAGTCGTCGAGAAGGTTGGCTTGGCCGCGCACGATTAATTGACGTGCGTCGGAGGGCCCGACGGTGGTGGCTAGGCCCGCATCCACCAGGCGCTCGGTAATGACGTCTAGTTCGCGCTTCATCGCCTCGCGGCCGGCCTCGATCTCGGCGCGCAAGCCTCCCAGCGTGCGTCCATGAAGGCGGGCATTGAGGTAGTTGGAGGCTTCCTGCAGGGCGCTGGCCGGAAGGCCCAGGGGCAGATCCAGGAGGCGGTTCTCAACCGAACCATCATCCGACACCAGTACGACGAGGGCGCGGGCTGGATCGAGCCGGACGAATTCGATGTGTTTCAGGTGCACGTTTGTCTTAGTGGTGAGCACGACGCCTGCACCCCGGGAAATTCCGGACAGCAGCGTCGAGGCCTCGGCCAAGGCGCTTTCGAATGTGTGGCCAGATGCGGCGGCACGCATCTGGGCCTCGATCCGCTCCTGCTCCTCGCGCCCGACATCGCCGATCTCCAGCATGGCATCGACAAAGAAGCGCAGGCCCATTTCCGTCGGAAGTCGGCCGGCGGATGTGTGAGGCGCGAAGATCAGGCCAGAATGCTCCAGATCCGCCATGACATTGCGGATCGAGGCCGGCGACAGCGCCATGGGCAGGATGCGCGCGAGGTTGCGGGATCCTACAGGTTCGCCCGTCGTGAGGTAGCTCTCCACGATCTGTCGAAAGATCTCGCGTGTGCGCTCGTTTAGAGCCGCGAGGGGCTGGAGCTGCTGAGAAGAGAAGGGGCGGGGTCGATCGTTCAATGGGTTCTTCCTGAGCGGCGATTGTGTCCGGCTCTGCCCTCGCGCACAACCTCTAGGCCCGCGGCATCGACGTTGTTCTCCGGCAATCCGCTTCGTCCAAAAGGAATGCCCTTTGCGTCGCGGTGCGGCCGGCCGCGAAACTCCGCCATCTGTCGGATGGCGCCGTGGCGGAGGCATGCGGGTTCCGTCTTGGCTCGCATCGATACCCGTTTCCTCGCAGATGAGCGACGCCGTGCCCGACCTTGATACCGTCGTCAGAGAAATCGCCGAAGAGATGGCTGACCGGCCAGACCGAGGTGAGGTCGCCACCTACATCCCGGAACTCGCCCGTGTCGATCCGAAGGCCTTCGGAATCGTCGTCATCGATGCTGACGGGCATGTGGCGGCAGGAGGTGACAGCGACACTTCATTCTCGATCCAAAGCATCTCGAAGGTGTTCACGCTGACTCTGGCCCTCGGCATGGCGGGAGATCGGCTCTGGCGCCGAGTCGGTCGCGAGCCGTCCGGCAGTCCTTTCAACTCCATTGTCCAGCTCGAGCGTGAGCGCGGCATCCCCCGCAATCCATTCATCAATGCCGGTGCCATCGCGGTGACCGACACGATACTGTCGGGCCACCAGCCCCGGGAGGCACTCGGTGAAATCCTGCGCTTCATGCAGTTCCTCGCCCAGGACCCGACCATTACCATTGACGAGGCGGTGGCCGCGTCCGAGCTGCGTACGGGTTTCCGTAATATCGCGCTTGCCAACTACATGAAATCCTTCGGCAATATCGATAACCCGGTCGATTTCACCCTGGGTGTTTATTTCCATCATTGCGCCATCGGCATGTCGTGCCGGCAGCTAGCCACGGCGAGCCGCTTCCTCGCTCATTCCGGCCGCAACCCTCTCACCGGGCATTCCGTGGTCTCTCCGGAGCGCGCCAAGCGTATCAACGCAGTCATGCTGACTTGCGGTCACTACGACGGGTCCGGCGAATTCGCTTATCGTGTTGGCCTTCCCGGCAAAAGTGGCGTCGGCGGCGGAATTATCGCGGTGGCCCCCGAAAAAGCGTCGATCGCGGTATGGTCGCCGGGCCTCGACGCATCCGGTAATTCGCATCTCGGCCGGATCGCCCTCGAGATGCTCACTCGGCGCCTTGGCTGGTCGATCTTCGGCGCGTGAACTCAGTAGGGACGGTAATCCCCTACGCCCCATCGTGATGTAGGCGAAAAGAAGCGTGTTGCACCGAGGTAGCCAAGCGACTTGTTCATTGAGACCCGCTTGCCTTCCAAATGAGCAAAAAAGAATGCCTGCCGCAGACCCTGCGACAGGCATCGATTATAATTGGCGCAAAATCCTTGCTTATGTGCCTTATATTTAGGCGGCGGCTTTCGCCTCGTCGGCGGTGGAAACCGTCGCGATCGTCTTCAGGATCTGCGAGGCGATCTGGTAGGGGTCCCCCTGGCTGTTGGGACGGCGGTCTTCCAAGTAGCCCTTGTACTCATTGTTGACGAAGCTGTGGGGCACCCGAATCGAGGCACCACGATCGGCGACGCCATAGCTGAACTCGTTGATCGCAGCGGTCTCGTGCTTGCCGGTCAACCGCATGTGGTTGTCAGGCCCGTAGACCGCGATGTGGTCGTCCAGGTTTTCCTTGAACGCTGCCATGAGCGCTTCGAAATAGGCCTTGCCGCCCACCGTGCGCAGGTGCTCCGTCGAGAAGTTCGCGTGCATGCCGGAGCCGTTCCAATCCGTCGCACCGAGCGGCTTGCAATGGTACTCGACATCGATCTCGTAGGTCTCGCACAGGCGCTGGAGAAGGTAGCGAGCGACCCACATCTCGTCGGCGGCTTTCTTGGAGCCCTTGCCGAAGATCTGGAATTCCCATTGGCCCTTGGCCACCTCGGCGTTGATGCCTTCGTGGTTGATACCGGCATCGAGGCACAGGTCGAGATGTTCCTCGACGATCTTGCGAGCGATGCTGCCGACTTCCTTATAGCCGACGCCACAATAATAGGGACCCTGCGGGGCAGGGTAGCCGCTGGCGGGGAAGCCGAGGGGGCGTCCGTCCTTGTAGAAGAAATACTCTTGCTCGAAGCCGAACCAGGCGCCGTCATCATCGAGGATGGTTGCGCGCTTGTTCGAGACGTGCGGGGTGACTCCGTCCGGCATCATCACTTCACAGAGAACGAGGACGCCATTCTTGCGAGTGCTATCGGGGAAGTGGCGCACAGGCTTCAGCATACAGTCGGAGCTGCCGCCCTCGGCCTGCATCGTCGAGCTGCCATCGAAGCCCCACAGCGGAAGCTGCTCAAGGGTCGGGAAGCCATCGAATTCCTTGATCTGGGTCTTGCCACGCAGGTTCGGCACCGGCGTGTATCCATCGAGCCATAGATACTCGAGCTTATATTTCGTCATTTCGAGCCTCTCGTACCTCAAGCGATCCGACAGCCGGGTTTCCCCTCACATCGTTCGCGGCCGTTCGTAGCCGGATTCGCCGTTAGCATATCTCATGCCAATGACTTGCACGGACGGTTGATGGCTGTGCGTTCCGCGGAGAGCGTGGCCGATGAGAGATAGTGACATGGCAGGGACGACGGTCTGGAACATGCCGGCTACCTGCCAACCTGAATCACCCAAGTGGGAGAAAAACGAGTTCGGGTCATGATTCTAACGGGCGTCTACAGACGATCACCGCTCGCTCATTTCGGCGCATTCTGTCGAGCGAGGATGGAGGCTCGACGAGTTTAAAGGAATAAAAGCCTTATTCTGATCGGCCTCTGCTTAATCCCGAAACAAAAAATATATAATCTCCCCAGGTCGTGCGTCGTTTTCCGTCGAACATGCGTTGCACCGCATCCGCACCCAGCGGTCGACGAAACAAACATCTTTCAAACGGAGCCCGTCCTGATGAAGAACCCAACCCTGTCCGCCATGGCGAAGACCTTCGCCATCGTGGTCGCCCTGGTGGGCGCGATGATCCTGGGAACGCCCCGTGGCGCTGAAGCCGCGCCGATGGCGGTATCCAGCGAAGTCGCCGGCGCGGCGAACGCGGCCGCCACCGAGGTTCAATACGGCGGCGGACACTGGCGCCACCACGGCCGGCATCATCGCCGCCATTTCGGCCATCATCGCGGTCGTCATTTCGGCCATCATTACGGTCGTCGCTTCGGTCATCACCATCACCGCCGCCATTTCGGTCATCATCATCGCCGCTTCTATCGCTACTGAGGCCCGAGTTTGGGGCGCGCCGCGAGGCGCGCCCCTACCTTACCTCGCTGCGCTTGCCGGTAGCCGGACCGCGGCCTAAGAGCCCGGACGACCATCCCGGAACCCGACCAAGGAGAGTGCCCATGCGGCCCTCGAAGCGCGCGAACGACGAATTGCGCAACGTGACTCTGGAGCGCTCCGTCGCCCGTTATGCCGAGGGTTCGTGCCTCGTGACGTTCGGTCAAACGAAAGTTCTTTGCACCGCCTCCCTCGAAGAGCGCGGTCCGCCATGGCTGCGCGGCTCGGGAAAGGGCTGGGTCACCGCCGAGTACTCCATGCTCCCCCGCGCTACCCATGAACGCACCCGCCGCGAGGTAAATTCCGGCAAGCCCTCCGGACGGACGCAGGAGATCCAACGGCTGATTGGCCGCTCGCTCCGCGCCGTCACCAATCTTCCCGCCATCGGCGAGCGCCAGATCACCGTGGATTGCGATGTGATTCAAGCGGATGGCGGCACTCGCACTGCCGCGATCACGGGCGCTTGGATCGCCCTGCATGATTGTTTCACCTGGATGCGCGGGCGCTCCATCATTTCCGTCGATCCCCTACGTGAGCATGTCGCCGCCATTTCCTGCGGCATCTACAAAGGCACCCCCGTGCTGGATCTCGAATACGCCGAGGATTCGGCCGCCGAGACCGATGCGAACTTCGTCATGACCGGCTCCGGCGGCCTCGTGGAGGTGCAGGGCACCGCCGAGGGAAAGCCCTTCTCGGAAGCCGAACTCATCGAGTTGCTGCGCCTAGCCCGCGGCGGCGTCGAGCAACTCGTCGCCCTTCAGAAGCAGGCGATCGCATGAGCGCGCCGCGCATTCTCACCGGGCGAGTTGTTATCGCCACTCATAATGCCGGCAAGCTCGTAGAGATGCGCGAGCTTCTGATGCCCTTCGGTGTCGAGGCCGTCTCTGCCGGCGAACTCGGCTTGCCGGAGCCCGAGGAGACCGGGACGATGTTTGCAGAGAACGCAGCGATCAAAGCTATCGCTGCGGCGCAGGCTTCGGGCCTGCCCGCCTTCGCTGACGATTCCGGACTTTGCGTCAACGCTCTCGATGGCGCACCCGGACTGTTCTCCGCCCGCTGGGCCGGGTCGAGCAAAGACTTTTCCAGTGCGATGGCTCGCATCGCGGCCGAACTCGATAAGCGCGGAGCCACGACCCGCCGGGCTCATTTTGTTTCGGCCCTCGTCATCGCTTGGCCCGATGGCCACACCGAAACGTTCGAAGGTCGCGTCTTCGGCGATCTCGTGGAGCCGCGCGGCTCACAAGGCTTTGGCTACGACCCGATGTTCCTGCCCGACGGCTACGACCGAACCTTCGGTGAGATTTCTTCAGAGGAGAAGCACGGTGTCGATTGGCAGAGCGGAAATGCGCTGTCGCACCGGGCACGGGCCTTCGTGCTGTTGGCCCAAAGTTGCCTGCAGCGTCCGGTCTGACCGGTCTCGTCTAGATTGAGATTGGATGACCCTGATCTCAGTCGTGCCGACGGGAGCAGGTGGATTCATCGACGGCCGCAACGGTCTCTCACCGAGACCTTCTTGTGACGGATGAATCCAAGAAGGGGGCGTAGGCTGAGCGCGGGATGTCTCCGGGACCATTGCCAAAACTGTTATCCGCGCGCACATCCGTTGAATGACCGACTCTTCAGGACCGGACCACCCGACCCGCGACGCCGGGTTCGGAATCTATGTCCATTGGCCTTTCTGCGCTTCGAAATGCCCCTATTGCGACTTCAATAGCCATGTCCGCCATGCCCCGGTGGATGAAGGACGTTTCCTGGCGGCATTCCGGACCGAGATCGCCCATGTCGCGGCGCGCGTTCCGGGCCGCACGGTTTCCAGCATCTTCCTCGGCGGCGGCACGCCGTCCCTCATGCAGCCGTCAACCGTGGCGGGGCTTCTCGAGGCCATTGACGATGCCTGGGGGGCGGCCCCCGATATCGAGGTCACGCTGGAGGCCAATCCCACGAGCGTCGAGGCCGGTCGCTTTCGCGGCTATCGGGCCGCGGGGGTGAACCGTGTCTCGCTCGGTGTCCAAGCCATGGACGACATCTCCCTGAAAGCGCTGGGGCGCCTCCATACGGCCGCGGAGGCAATGTCGGCGGTGCAGACGGCGGCTGCCCACTTCGAACGCTACTCCTTCGATCTCATCTATGCGCGGCCGAACCAGAGCGCGTCGGCGTGGCGGGCCGAGTTGAAGGAGGCCATCGCGCGGGCGGCGGAGCACCTGTCCCTCTACCAACTCACCATTGAGCCCGGCACGCCGTTCTTCGGCCTGCATGCGGCCGGCAAGCTTGTCCCACCGGACAACGACATGGCGAGGGCACTCTATGATGTGACGCAAGAGGTATGCGACGCCGCGGGCCTCCCATCCTACGAGATTTCCAATCACGCTCGCCCCGGCGCGCAATCGCGTCATAACCTCCTGTACTGGCGCTACGGCGAGTATGCCGGCATCGGTCCAGGCGCGCATGGCCGGCTTGTGACGGAAGAAGGGCGGATGGGCACCGTCACTGAGCGGGCGCCGGAGGCGTGGCTTGCTCAGGTCGAGCGCAACGGTCATGGCATCATCGAGACCGAAGCACTCTCATGTGCCGACCAGGGCGATGAGTTCCTTATGATGGGTCTGCGCCTCAAGGAGGGCGTCGACCCCGACCGTTACGCGATGCTGAAAGGCCGTCCCATCGATGCGGCGCGTGTCGAGGCTCTGATCGGCGACGGGCTCGTCGCCCGCCTGGACGGAGGCCGCATCGCCGCGACCCCGCGCGGTGCGCCGGTTCTCAACGCCGTGGTGGCGGAACTCGCTGCCTGATGCTGGCCCCCGTCCGCTTGCTCATGATCTATCACATCGACCAGGGTGCATCGCCGGCCAGGGCTACCTTCTGCGCAGCCTTTCTCGACCATACCTGACGCGCAAGCCGGATCAGGTGCCAGAGGGGCCGAGCGTGCGCGGGGCCGGGCTCACGATAGCCGGTGCGCCGCTGCGGATTTCGTAGATGGCTAGAGCTCTATCGCTTACCCCCTCCGGCCGGAAGCGGAAGGTGCCGTCGATCCCCGAGAAGCCGGCCTGCGTCGTCAGCGTCGCGTCGGCGAAGCGCTGAGATCCATATTGCCGCGACAGCGCTGCCATGAGCGAGACAGCGTCGTAGGCCAGCGTCGCCACACGCGGAGGTGCAGAGCCGAACCGCGCCTGATAGCGCTGTGAGAAATCGCTGAATCCCTTCGAATCGGCCGCTGCGAACCAGCCGCCCTGCAGGGCGGGCAGGGCGAAAAGGCGCGGGTCGTTCCACACCGCCGTGCCGATGGGCTTCACTCGGCCGGGAGAAAATCCCGCCTTGGCGAGGGCCGGTGCGACGATGGCCAAGCCTTCCGGGCTTTCCGGCAGGAACAGGGCGTCAGCCTGGGCGCCAGGACCATTGATGAGGCCCGCAAGGCGAGAGATAGCGGGGGCTGGCGCGCCGGGCGCATAGCGCTCGATCCCCACCAGCCGAGCACCCTTTCTGGCCACCGCCTCACGGAATTGTGCCTCCACGGCATTGCCGTAGCTGCTCTCGGGAATCAGCGCGGCGAAGGAGCGTCGCCCGGCCGCCACCGCCTCGTCGACTACCCGGTCCACCTCGGTCTGCGGCAGGAAACTGAGGAGATAGACACTGCGTGCCGCGACGCTCGCATCGGTGGAAAAGGCGATGATCGGCTTGCCCGCCGCGCGCGTGACGCCGGCAGCCGCCTGGACATTGGCCGCGAACAGGGGGCCGAGCACCAGTTCGGCGCCCTCGGATAGGGCGGCCTGGGCCGCCTCGCGTGCGCCATCGGGCGATCCGCGATCGTCCTTCACCAAAATCTGCAGGTCGGGCTTTTGGAAATCCTCGACCGCGAGTTCCGCCGCATTGCGGAGGGCCGTTCCGACGGTCGCACCGGGACCGGACAGGGGCAGGATGAGGGCGATCTTGACCGAACCCGTGCCGATCTTCATCGCGCCCGGTGACGGCGCCTGCGGATCGCCAGCGGCGGCAATATCCGGGTTAGGAGAGGCTTTCGTAGCGCGTGGGCCACCATCGGGGCCGCCGATGCAGCCGCTGAGCCCCCCGGCGAGCAGGAGAATCGCCACCGCCATCGCCCAAACGGGCATTGCCGGACGGTGGCCCCTTGCAAGGCTTTTCTCCATTGCACGGGACTCCTCGTCGCCAATCCGCATCTCACGCCCGATGCGCGCACGGTTAAAGCCTGAACGACAAAAGTAAATGTCGCGACACCCCCGGTGCAGGCATTCCTCCGGCCCGTGTCCCCGTGGCAATGTCTGCCTCATGACTCAGAGAATCGACAATCGGACGCGCCGCTCCAGGGCGGTCCACGATCCGGCCAAGCCCATCTCGACCTTCACCGCCTTCGGCCTCGCGGCAGAGGCGGAACCGCTCGACCCTGGCCTGCACGTGGTGGCGACCCCGATCGGCAACCTCAAGGATGTGTCGTTCCGCGCGCTCGCGACTCTGGCGGCGGCCGATACGGTGCTCGCCGAAGACACCCGCGTCACCCGCACGCTGTTGATGCATTACGGCATCACGACGCCGCTGGTCGCCTATCACGAGCATTCCAACGCGGCTGTCCGCGAGCGGATGATCGCACGGATGCAGAACGGCGAAGCCTTGGCCCTGGTCTCGGATGCCGGGACGCCGCTCGTATCGGATCCGGGTTTCAAGCTTGTTCAGGCCGCCATCGAGGCGGGTATTGCGGTGACGCCTATCCCCGGTCCATCGGCGGTGATGACCGCCATCGTCGCGGCGGGCCTGCCCACCGACCGGTTTTTTTTCGAAGGCTTCCTGCCGCAGAAATCCGGTGCCCGGCGCAATCGCCTAGCGGCGCTCGGGCAGATCCCCGGAACGCTGGTGCTGTTCGAATCACCCCACCGTCTGCCCGAAATGCTGGTGGATGCCGCCGCGATCCTCGGAGGGAGCCGGCCCGCGGCGGTCGCCCGCGAACTCACCAAGCTCTACGAGACGATCCGGCGCGGCACCCTCGCGACCCTGGCCGAGACGTTCACCGAGGAGGGGGCTCCCAAGGGCGAGGTGGTGGTGGTGATCGGGACCAACCCAGAAGAACCGCCGGAGGAGGAGGTCGAGGCCGGTCTCGATGCGGCAATCGAGGCAGCGCTTTCGCGTCACTCGATCAAGGATGCCGCTGCTCTCGTGGCCGATGCCACCGGCCAGCCCCGCCGGGTCGTCTATGCCCGGGCTCTCGTCCTCGCCAGACGTACCGATGCGGACGTCTAAGCTCCTCGATGCGAAAGGACGGCGGCGCGCCACCTACCTGCGCGGCCAGTCCGGCGAGACCTTGGCCCTCTTCGCCATGATCATGAAGGGCTATCGCCCTCTGGCCCGCCGCTTCAGCGCGAATGGCGGCGAGATCGACCTGGTCCTACGCCGGGGCGACACCGTTGCTTTCGTAGAGGTGAAGGCGAGGGCGAATCTCGAGACTGCCCTGGTCGCTATCGATGCAAAGAAACGCGCCCGGTTTTCCCGTGCCGTGCGTGCCTGGATCACGCGCAATCCCCGCTACGGGGGGATGACGTTCAGGGCGGATGCGGTGTTCGTTGCGCCAAGGACTTGGCCGCGCCATCTCCCTGACGCCTTCACAATCGAGGGACTCTGAGCCGAGAGGTAACCCTCCATCCGAGGACGGAGTTGTGTCGTGTCCGGACCCGCCCGCGAGCTTGATGGGGCAGGGCTGCAGGCGCCGCTGTACTCTCTGGAAGAGCGGTCGCTGCTGACACGAGGCCATCAGCCAAGAGCAGCGCCCGAGCGAGGTCGACCGAGGCTTATTTCTTCGCTGCCGCGAGGGCAGCGATCAGGGTGCGCTTCAGATCGGCCTGGCTGAATGGCTTCTGGACCACGAGACGATCACGGAACGGCTCACGAATCCCCGCGCCGCCGTAGCCCGTCGAGAAGACGATGGGCAGGTCGCGCTCGGTGATCGCTTCGGCCACCGGATAGATCGGCTCGCCGGCGACGTTGACGTCGAGGATCGCGACTTCGAAGGTCTCGTTCCGAGCCATTTCCAAAGCCGTCGCAAGACGCGCAGCGGGACCGACTACGGTACACCCGAAGTCGAGCAGCATGTCTTCGAGCAGCATCGAGATGGCCGCTTCGTCCTCCACCACCAGAACCCTGGCGCCGTCGAGGAGAGTGTCGTTCTGTTCAGCACTCACGCTGGGGATTCTTCCCTTCGATTCGTTCCTGCCCGGAACGGTGCCGTCATCCGTAGCCTCGCAGGCTTGCCATCCGTCGGGGTGGCGGGAATGACGTATGGCTCCTGCGGCAACGGTCGAGCCGTCGCCCGTTCCGCTTGGCGTGTCAAGGCGCAGAAAGTGGCCTCGGCGGTTCAGGATCGGGTTAATGTTATCGGACGATACATTTTCACGCACATCGCCGATACCTGTGGCATGCGGAGCAAGCGAGGGCGCGGCCTCATGACCACTCATCGTCGCGGCGCCCTGGTAATGCTGGGCGCGGCGTCCTTCGCGGCTGCATCTCCTGTCCGAGCTGAGCGGCCCCTCGTCGTGGCCTCGAAAAGCGATACGGAGGGAGCGCTCACGGGGGCGATGATCGCCCTGGCGCTCGAGCATCTCAACGTCCCGGTGGTGCGCAAGCTCGGCCTCGGCCCGACCCTGATCGTCCGCGGCGCCCTGCTGTCGGGCGACGTGGATATCTACCCGGAATATACCGGAAACGGCGCGTTCTTCACCGGCACCGAGGCCGATCACGCCTGGAAGATCCCTCAGGACGCCTACGAGACCATCCGGCGGAGCGATGCCGAAAAGGGGCTGGTCTGGCTCGCCAGGGCGCCCGCCAACAACACCTGGCTCATCGCCCTCAACGGCGCTTTCGCGCGGGAGCGGCATCTGGTCACGATGGCGGATTTCGCCAAGGTGGCGAATGACGGCCTGATCTTGCTGGCCGCGTCAACCGAGTTCGTGGAGAGCCCGGCGGCTTTGCCGTCCTTCGAGGCGGCCTACCGTTTCAGCCTGCCCCTCGACCGCATCATCAGCCTGCCCGGCGGCGATACGGCGGTGACGGCCCGGGCGGCGGCACAGCGGATCAGCGGGGTCAATGCCGGGATGGTCTATGGCACCGACGGGGCCCTCTCCGCCCTGGACCTCGTGGTGATGAGCGATCCCGCTGCGGCTCAGATCGTCTATGAGGTTGCACCGGTCATCCGCGCCGCCGCTTTGGAGCGATTTCCGGCGATCGGCCCGGCCCTGGCCCGCATTTTCGCCGGTCTCGACGCGCCGACCCTTCGCCGGCTGAACGCGCGGATCACCGTCGACGGCGAGATCGCGGAAAAGGTCGCACGTGACGACCTCACGGAGCGCGGGCTGATCGGATGAGAGCGGAATCGGACCCGCGTTCGAACCGCCATCGGGCGGCTTTTCATGCGTCATCGGCCGGGCTTTTCGGGGCCGGCCTTCTCATCGCATTCCTCCATCGGATGGCGCTGCTCGATATCGCGCCGAATCGCCTCCTGCCCGGCGCTCCTGTGGTTGCGTCCGGGTTCGGGGATGGGTCGATCGGCCTGGTCTCGCTGCTGTCGCTGGCCGGTCTCGTCCTTCTCGCGACGCTGCCCCGACGCATGGGCGGTCTGCTCGCCGTCGGCCTCTTCGCGGCGGCCTGGGCTTTCCTCCTGCTCGGCCTCGGGGCGGAGGCCACTCGCCGCCTCGCGACCATGCCTACTGCGGCGAGAGCCAGCCTCGGCTCCGGGTTCTGGATGGCCTCGGCCTGCCTCCTGGCCTTCGCCGGAGCCAGTATCGGACGCGCCCGGATCCGCGGGCTCGGAGTGGTCGCCGCCCTCGCCGTCGCGGGAATCCTGATCGCGGCGTGGCACGGCGGCGGGTTGGACCGGCTCTCGCTGGTCGTGGAATATGCCGGGCGGCGGGAGGCGCTCCACCAGGCCATCGCCGAGCATCTGCTCCTGTCGGGCGGGGCGATCGTTCTGGCGCTTCCGGCGGCGGTGCTTTTGTCGCTCTGGCGCTCGGGGGAGGGAATCGTCGGGCTCGTCGTGAACGGCATACAGGTGATTCCCGCCGTCGCCTTATTCGGCGGCCTCGTCGCTCTGGTCTCCGGGTTGGTCCGCGCCGTGCCGGCCCTGCGCGATCTCGGCCTCTCGGCGCTCGGGCCATGGCCCGCCCTCATCGGCATCGCCGCCTATCTGCTGCTTCCGCTCTGGCGCGGGATCGGCACTGCCCTGCGCTCCGCCGACCCCGCCGCCATCGATGCCGCCGAGGCCATCGGCCTGACGAGGGGGCAGATCCTGCAGCAGGTCAGGCTGCCGCTCGGCGCGCCGGTGCTCGTGGGAGCCTTGCGGGTCGCGACGGTCCAGAGCCTCGGCCTCGCGACACTGGGCGCCCTCATCGGCGCAGGCGGCCTCGGGCGGATCGTGTTCGACGGCATGGCCCAGTTCGCGCCCGACCTGATCCTCCTCGGCGCCATCCCCATCGTCGCCCTGTCGCTCGCGGCGGAAGGGGCCTTGAGCGCGATGGAGGCTCGCTGCCGAGCAAGGTGGCGCGCATGACCCACCGCCTGCGCCCGGCCTTCGGTATCTTCCTGGTCGGAGCCATCTTCGCGGCGATGAGCCATCCCTCCCTGGCCGCCTGGATCGTGGCTGGCCTCGGCGAGGAGCCGCGACGGGGCCTGAGCGCCGAGCGGTTGCTGGCCCTCGCGACGCATCATCTCGGCCTCGCCGCGCTCGGGCTCGCCCTGGTGGCCGCCCTCGGCCTCGGTCTCGGCATCCTGGTGACGCGCGCGGTCGCCGCGCCCCTGCGCGGCGGCATTGATGGCATCGCCGCCGCCGCGCAGGCGGTGCCGCCGGTGGTGATGGTGGCCCTGGCCCTGCCCATCCTCGGCTTCGGCGGGCCGCCGACCCTATTGGCCCTCGTGGCCTACGGCATCATGCCGGTCCTGCGCGGCACGGTGGGCGCGCTGGAATCGGTCTCGCCCGAGGCCCGCGAGGCGGCGGAGGCCTTGGGCTTCACGCCGATCCAGGTCCTGCTCCGGGTGGAACTGCCCCTGGCGCTGCCGGGCCTCGTCGATGCCCTGCGCACGGCCCTCGTCCTCGCCATCGCCACCACGGCGGTGGGAGCCCTGGCGGGAGCCTCCACGCTCGGCACCCCTATCGTCGCCGGGCTGCAGAACCAGAACGTCCTGCCAATGCTGCAGGGGGCGCTCGCCACCGCCGCCCTGGCCTTTCTCTGCGACGCGGTGCTGCTCGGGCTGGCGAGTTTGGTTTCGGCGGACCGAGCGCGGCAATGAACGGGTTTCGTAAAGGCGGCGACCGTTTATGCGATCTAAAATCGACGACGGGTCGGTGCCTGTTTAAGTTGATTTCCCATGCTTTACCTCATCCTGAGGTGCCGCGTAGCGGCCTCGAAGGAGGGCTTCAGAATCCGCTACGCGAACTGGAAGGCTCCTTCGAGGCCTTCGCTGCACTTCGGCACCTCAGGATGAGGTGGTCGGCTGGGGATGATGAGCTCAAGCCGTCGGCGCGGTCGTTTCCTGGCCTGTTCGAACGTCACGAGGCGGTATGACAAACCCGACGTCACAGGACATCGCGGCATTGCGGAGCGAGTGGATCACCGGAGGTCGGCTGGTCGTCGGGGACGATTCCTCTCCGTCGGACCATGAATCCGTCTACCGATGGGTCTTGAACTTCATCGACCGCAGCGCTGACGATCCCGACTACAGCACCGTCCTCGGCCTGATTTATCATAGCCTGAACTTCGATATCCCGTTCAGCGCGACCCAGTCCGTTCGGGACGATCTGATGCACATAGCGCGGAGAAAACTCGATGATCCGCATTGGCGCAGACACCCGCCCTAGCTCTCAGGTTGCGAGAGTTCCCCTGCATCAACTGTGACGCGAAGCTGCCGAGGGCGAAACGCGATAAAGCCGACGGAGTGAAGGGCGGCCGAGGATGGCACGCCGACCGGATTGGTCACCGGGCCAAAGGTTGGACCCGATGCGCTCGCGGGCCGCCTCAATGCCTTCGTGCGCGAGGGTCCGGGACGGATTGCCGTCTTGCATGGACCGCTCGAAGTTGTTGGCAAGGAGAAGCCCGAGGGGGAGCGGGGCTCCCCGACAGCTCTCCCCAGTGGCGCTCGCCTCGGAGATCACTTTATCGGTCCGATGCTGAACGAGGATATCGAGCGGCGGCACAAATCGTAGACATGCCATTGCCACTCAATCTATCTTGGCTACCTCGGCCATATCGGCACGCCAACGGCGCAGATCGCCTGACGTTGGAAGCCGGTACCGTTGCCGGACCGTAGCGGTAAGGTCCTGGCCTTGCGTCCCGAAGCAGACGTTGCCGTTGATGCTGAAGGTCGCCTGCCCGAAAACATCAGTTCTTCGTAGCCGGCGTGGAACAAGAAAACGCGGTATCACGCCACAAGATCTTTCGAAGCACGGGCGTATTGAAGAGCATCGCGCGCTGAAAGTGGTTTGCTCAGCAAGTAGCCTTGTGCCTCTGTGAAACCCTCTCGACGTGCGTGGGCAAGCTGTATTTCGTCCTCGACACCCTCGGCGGTGATGCTCGCGCCCAGCCGTTCAGCGAGGCCGACGATGGCGCGCACGATCGCGGCCGTATCGGCATTGCCGATTTCGTGGATGAAGGAACGGTCGATCTTGATCTTGTCGAATGGGAATCGCCGCAGATAACTCAAGGACGAAAAGCCGGTGCCGAAATCATCGAGGGCTATGTGTACTCCAAGCTCACGCAGCCGATGCAGGCAACGGATTGCGCTTTCCGTGTCGCTCATCAGCACGCTCTCGGTGATTTCGAGCTCAAGACGTTGCGGCGGCAGACCTGACGCCGCCAGCGCCGTCACAACAGCATGCTCCAAACCAAGTACGGCGAATTGCACGGTTGAGGCGTTTACGGCGACCTTGAGGTCGCCGGGCCATCTCGCCGCTTCGCAGCATGCTTCCTTCAGGGCCCAGGCGCCGAGCTGGACGACCAAGCCGATTTCTTCGGCCAGTGGAATGAAGTCTCCGGGCGAGACGAGGCCCCGCGAAGGACTTCTCCAACGCATGAGCGCCTCGAAGCCGCTCAACATATCGTTCTCGAGGCGGATGATCGGCTGGTAGTACAACTCGAACTCACCCAGCCGAACGGCTTCGCGAAGGTCTAGTTCGAGCGCATTGCGTTCGGCTATCGCCGCATCCATCTCGGGCTCGTAGTAGCGGTAAGTGCTCCGACCTGCGGCCTTGGCGCGGTAGAGCGCGATATCGGCATTCTTGAACAACTGGTCCGGATTGCAGCCATCCTGCGGCCCCAGCGCGATGCCAATACTGATCCCGACACTGACTGCGCGGCCCTCGATATCGAAAGGCAGCTTCACGGCGTCGATGACCTGCTGCGCTGTAGTGCTGGAATTCTGCGGATGGTCGAGTCCTCTGAGAACGATCGCAAACTCGTCGCCGCCGAGCCGAGCGACGGTGTCTCCCTCACGGATCGCCGCGGTAAGCCGTTCAGCGACCTTGCGCAGAAGGGTGTCGCCCGCCGGGTGTCCCATGCTGTCGTTCACGGATTTGAATCGATCGAGATCGCAGGCGAGCACAGCGAAAAAGTGTCCGCGTCGTTCCGCGCTCACCATTTCACGGTCGAGGCGATCCCAAAATAGGGTGCGGTTGGGCAATCCGGTGAGCGCATCATACAACGCCAGATACTCGATCTGCTGCTCCGCCTGTTTGCGCGCCGCGATGTCGATCTGTGTGCCGACGATGCGGAGTGGAGCCCCCGTGGCATCACGCGCGACGATCTTGCCGCGCGACAGGACCCACGTGTAGGCACCGCTTTTGTTGCGGACGCGTTGCTCGCATTCGTAGATCTTCGTCTTCCCCTCTATGTGGTCGGCCAGCTGCCTTCGAGACTGCTCGATGTCGTCAGGGTGCGTAAGTCGTATCAAGGACCGCACATGACCCTCGATCTCGCCCGGCTCGTAGCCGAGCATTGTCTGCGAGCGGTCTGAGAACCAGACCTTTCCTGTCGCGACATCCCAGTCCCAAAGGCCGTCGCTGCCGCTATCGAGGGCGAGCGCAAGACGCTCTTCGCTGATCCGCAAAGCGGTCTCACTGGTCCGCAAGGCGCGATTGGCGCGGCGCATGCGGTCGGCGAACAGGGCGAGCGCGGCAAAGCCCAGGATCGCAAGCATGACCGCAGCGATGCCGGAGGCGAGGGCGAGACGTGGCAGCCCAGACACCGAAGCAGGTTCCGCTCCGTCAGGGGTGATCTGCACCGCGCCCATGGCGGTGAAGTGCAATCCCGCGATCGCGACGGTCAGAAGCGTCGCGGCGACACCGTTCGGGTATTTCAGCCCTCGATGCCTGAAAGCGACGAATGCGGCGGCTGAAAAGCTACAACCGATCAGCACCGAGGCGAAGACGAGCGTTCGATCCCAGGCAAAAGCTCCAGGAAGCTGGATGCTCGCCATGCCGATAAAATGCATGGCCGCCACGCCCAGCCCGAGAACGATCCCAGCGCCCGCCGCCATGGCTGAATTGGTGGCCCAACGTCCGAACGCCAGTGCGACCACCGACGCCAGTATGG
Source organism: Methylobacterium sp. CM6247 (assembly GCF_054817925.1). Taxonomy (NCBI): domain Bacteria; kingdom Pseudomonadati; phylum Pseudomonadota; class Alphaproteobacteria; order Hyphomicrobiales; family Methylobacteriaceae; genus Methylobacterium; species Methylobacterium sp. CM6247. Next base: position 242,272 of record NZ_JBTXKX010000003.1, on the reverse strand, counting down.
CTGCCATCAGGGATAGCAGCGTCAAGCGCGTATTGTAGCTGACGACGAGTCCCGGGTCATAACCGAGCATACCGATGAAATGCGTACTCCAGACCCCGGCCCCAGCTGAGAAACCCGCCGCCAACAGCCATGCCAAAGGTTCCAGACCCCGGCTCTTAGTTGACTGGCGGGCAAGCCGCAGGGCGGTATGGCTCGATACCCAGCATACGATAGCAGCAAGGGGCAATACCCAGGCGTCGTGCTGCGCGCTTAGGCAGAGAAGGGCGCGGTACATTGACGAATACCCTGTGGTTTTATGTCGACCACGCTGCCGTCAAGAGCCTTAATAAATTTAAACTATTTCTCGATGAATACGATTGAAATCAGAGCTATACAGTGAACCTTCGTTCCTCCGGTCGTGCTCTCTATCCCGCCCGGTGGCTTGAAAGCCGACTTACTCAGGAGCTGCTCAGGTCGGAACCTGCCCCTCGTCCGTTCGAACTGCGCACGTCCCAACCCTACGCCCAAGTCACCTCACTCGTCCTTGAACACAACCTTCGCGCCGCGTTCGATGCGGGTGGCGAGGTCGCGGGCGTCCCAGTTGGTGAGGCGGATGCAGCCGTGGGATTCGGTCTTGCCGACCTTCTCCGGCTCTGGCGTGCCGTGGATGCCGTAGGACGGGATCGACAGGTCGATCCAGACGATGCCGACCGGGTTGTTCGGGCCGGGGCGGATCGAGAAGGTCTTGTTCGTCTTCACGCCCTTGAAGGCGTATTTCGGGTTGTAGGTGTAGACCGGCGCGAAGGCGACGCCCTTCACCTTGGCCTCACCCGAGGGGGCCGGCTTCTCGGCACTGCCGATGGAGGCGGGGTAATAGGCCCGCAAGGTGCCGTCCTCGCCGAAGCCTCGGACATGCCTAGTGACCTTGTCGACCTCGACCCGCACGATGTCCTTTTTCGGGGTGTCATCCTTCTTCGGAGCGTCATCCTTCTTGGAGGTATCGTCGCTCTTGGGCGCATCGTCCTTCTTCGACGTGTCCGTGCCTTTGTCCGCGGATTTGCCGTCCGATGCGTCGCGGGCCATGTCTTCCGTTTTGCCGCTGGACTTGCTCTTGGACTTCGCCTCGTCCTTTGCCGGCTTGCCGGTCTCGAGCGGAGGGACCGCCGCCACGACGATGCCGGTGCCGGACTTGTCGAAGGCGGCGTCGGGGTTCAGGGCGCTGAGGAGGTCGCGCGACATGTGGAATCGCTCGGCCAGCATCTCGCGCGGATTGGTGTAGTTCATCGCCTCGAGATCGGCCTGCTCTTCCATCTTGGCGGGGATCTTTCCCACGAAGGGGCCCGAGGCGTCGGAATCGGTGATCGTGTAGGTGGCCACCACCGGGTCGGCGCTGGAGGCGGCCAGCTTGTCGAAGAGCTCCTGGTTCAGGGTCTGGCTCGCAGGCAGCCCCTGGGCCACGGCGAAGGCCGACAGGGCGTTGCGCATGTTCTCGCCGTCCCGCCCGTCGATGGCGCCGGGGGAGAAATGTGCCCGGTCGAGCAGCACCTGGACTTTCACCAGCAACGGCTGAGGACGCTTGTCCTTGCCCTTCGCCCGCGCTTTCTTGCTCTCCTTCTTACCGTCCTTCTTGCCGCCGCCCTCGGGTGTTTCGGACGCCGTGAAGGTCGCACCGTTGATCGCCTCGGCGGTCAGGGCCTCGCCGGGAGCGTCCTTGTCGGAGCTCGTCTTGCTGGCCTCCGAGGATGTGTTTCCCGCCGGCTTCGCCACTGCCGCGTTCGGAGCCGCGAGGCAGACAAGAGCCATGAGCGCGACGGCGCTCGGCAGGGGCAGATGGGGCATCGGGAGATCAACTTTCGCCTAGGGATCGACAGCTTCGTTCCTTCAAGCCGGTCCGACCCCTCGGCGTTCCACCGCTCCTACTGGCAGAGACCAAGTCTTATTGGCAGAGACGATGTCCCGCATTCCTCTCGCGTTCGTCGAGATGGAGGTGGTTGCCGTGGGAGGCATCCGACCCCGGCCCGAGCACGGTGCGGAAGAAGGCGCAGGCCTTGGCCCGGGTCGCGGCCTGGAACGTCGCCTCCGGCGCACCGTCGAGGCCGGCGCCCACCTGGATCGGTGCCCGTCCTTCGAAGCCGTAGCCCATGATGTCCACGCCGTTGGCAAAGCTGTGCTCGCTGAGCTTGGCGTCGGGATCGTGGTTCTGGCCGCGACACTCGTAGGACGTGCCGATGGAGAGGCTTCGAAGCGGAGCCTTCAGGATGCGCTCCGAGGCTTCCTGGGCCTCCGTCGTCCAGCGCGCCAGGGCTTCGGCGGTGTTGCAGACCAGGGTCGCGGGCGGGGTGAGCGTCACCTCGCCGGACAGACGGCTGAGCTTCAACGGCTTCTCCGCGCCGCATTGGCCGTTCGAGATCGGCGGCAGCGCCTCGAAGACCGCTCCCAGCCGTTCGAGGCCTTTGCGACAGGCGGTATCGTCGAGGGGGGCGACCGTCAGCGTCAGGGCGGGCGTGGAGGCCGGCGGCGTCGAGAGTTCGGCCGGGCGCGGTGGCGGCGCTGGCATTTCCGAGGCCGGGCCCGTCTCTGGCGCGGCCGGGGCAGGGGGCGTGAGTTCGGCGGGGCGTTCGGGCGGGGTCGGAGCGTCCGGCAGGGGCGGGACCGTCGCGGGTGTCGGCGCGGGTTCGGGCTTCAGCTCGGCGGGCCGAACCGGCGGCTCTGGCATCGACGCGGGCGGAGGGGCCGACTTTTCCTCGGCGGCCAGGGCCAGTGGGGAGAGCGCAGCGACGCCCGCCGCGAGGCAGAGGGCGACTGCCGTCCATGGCCGGGCGGGCAGGGGAATTCGAGCGAGGGCGGCCTTCATGTCGTCCTCGATCCCATCGTCACCGTTGCGTCACCGGGGAACCGGCCCCGCCATGGGGCCGATCCGGAGGCGCGGTTGTCAGCCTTCCGAGCGGGCGGCGAGCCGGCTCGCGCCGTAGGACAGGATCCCGGCGATGGCGAACAGGGCGACGAAGGTCTTCACCGTGGCGGAGAACAGCGCCGGCTCGATCCCGGTATCGGTGTAGAGCAGGAGGCCGATGGCGGAGATCGGGAGGAGCAGGACGATCAGGACGGGACCCAGCGGGTTCATGGCGTACTCGCGTGTATCGGGACCGGGGTTCGGCCCTTCTCTTGAAAGCGGCACCGGTCATAGCATTGGACTGCGCCCGAGGGGACACCCCGAACGCAACAAAATTCACAGGCGCTCCACCGTCACGCCGGGATGCGGACGGTGGCACGCAATCCCCCCAGCGGACTGTCGTGAAGGGCGACGTCGCCGCCATGGGCGCGGGCGATGTCGCGGGCGATGGCGAGGCCGAGGCCCGACCCGCCGGCATCCTGGCGCGCATCGTCGAGGCGGACGAAGGGCTTGAACACCTCTTCGCGGCTCTCGGGAGGGATGCCGGGGCCGTCATCGTCGATGGAGACGACGAAGGAGCGTGCCTCCGTGCGGCCCCGGATCGCCACCGTCTCGCCGTAGCGGGCGGCGTTGGCGGCGAGGTTGAACAGGCAGCGGCGGAACGCGTCCGGCCGCAGCGTCACCATGGCGCGGCCGTCGAACTCCACCTCGGCCACATGGGCTCCGAGGCGTTCCACGTCGGTGCGCAGGTCGTCCAGCATCGCCCGCATGTCGGTGGACACGGCGGCCTCGCCGGAATCGCCGCGCGCGAAGGCGAGGTAGGCCTCCAGCATCCGGCTCATCTCGTCGACGTCGCGCTGGAGGTCTTCCACCTCCGAGGTCTGCTCCACCAGGGCGAGCGACAGCTTGAACCGCGTGATGATGGTGCGAAGGTCGTGGCTGACGCCGTTGAGCATGGTCGTGCGCTGTTCCATCGCCCGCTCGATGCGCCGCTTCATCTCGATGAAGGCGTGGCCGGCCTGGCGCACCTCGCGGGCGCCGCGCGGCCGGAACTCGATCTCGCGGCCCTTGCCGAAACTTTCCGCCACGTCGGCCAGCCGAAGGATCGGCTTGATCTGGTTGCGCAGGAACAGGATCGCCACGCCGAGCAGGACCAGGGACGAACCGCTCATCCAGAGCAGGAAAATGTGCGAGTTCGAGGCGTAGGCCATGCTCCGCCGCGCGGTCACCCGCAGCACCCCGTCCGGGATCTCGACGCGGATCTCGATGAGGCTGGACCGGCCCACCGTGTCGATCCAGAACGGCCGGCCGATCTGCTTGGCGAGTTCCTCGGAGAGTGTCTCGTCGAGGATGGAGAAGAACGGGCGCGGCCCCGGCAGGGGGAGCTTCGCCCCTTTCAGGATGTCGAGGTCGAGGTTCAGCCGCGTGCCGGCGATGCGGGTGAGGGTGTCGGCGTCCTTGTCCTGGGGGTAGCTCTCATAGACGTCGATCATCGCCGCCACGTCGGCCGTCACGGCGGCCGAGAGGCGGCGGGTCACGAGCTGCCAGTGCCGCTCCATGAAGGTGTAGGCGATGACCGATTGCAGCAGCACCACCGGCGCGATGATGATGATGAGCGAGCGGGCGTAGAGCCCCTTCGGCAGGGCGTTGCCGATGGCGCGCGCGAGCCTCTTCCACATCCGGCGCGGATGCGGTCTCGCGCGCCAGGCAGCGGCGGTGCTGGTTCTGATCCGCGACAGGTTCAGGCCGGCGAGGGCCATGGCGGGTCCTGTCTAATCGATCGCGAGGCGGTAGCCGATGCCGCGGACCGTCTGGAGGAAGAGAGGATTGCCCGGATCGACCTCGGTCTTGCGGCGCAGGCGGTTGATCTGCACGTCGATGGTGCGCTCCGCGGCGAGGCCGCCATTCCCGGCCAGCACGTCGCGGTCGACATTGCCGCCCTTGGCCTCGGCCAGGATCGTCAGGATCTCGCGTTCGCGCTCGGTGATGCGGATGGTCTCCTCGTCGCGGCGCAGTTCGCCACGGTCGATCCGGTAGGAGAACGGCCCGAACGTCACCGTGGCGATGGTGCGGTCCGATGGCGGCGCGCCGTCCGGGCGGCGCTTGATGATGTTGTTGAGGCGCAGGATCAGCTCGCGCGGCTCGAAGGGCTTGGGCAGGTAATCGTCCGCCCCGATCTCGAGTCCCATCACCCGGTCGTTGGGGTTGGAACGGGCCGTGAGCATCAGGATCGGCACCCGCGAGGTCTCGCGCACCTGCCGGGCGTAATCGAAACCGTTCTCGCCCGGCATCATCACATCGAGGACGAGGGCGTCGAAGACGAAGCTCTGTGCCCGCTGGCGGGCCTCCTCGACATTTCCGGCGGAGGTGACGCGGAAGCCCTGCTCGTAGAGATAGCGCGACAGCAATTCACGTACCCGCCGGTCGTCGTCGACCACGAGGATATGCGGCGCGTGGTCGGGAAGCTCGGCGCGGACCTTCAGTTCCGGTGATGCCATGTCAGCGACGGCTCCGGGCGCGCCGCGCCATCAGGCTCGTCACCGCCGCGCGCTCTTCGGGTTCGATCATCGCCATGAGAAACCCCTGTGCCGCTGCAAATCCGCTCTTGTCCCGGGCGTCCTTCGGACCATCCCCCACGGGGTCCGCGATGGCGCGGGCGACCCGCCGTACCTGCACCCGCGTCAGCTCGGCCGTGAGGGTGGCGCCCGTCTCCGAACAATAAAGCAGACGCTGCCGGCGGTCGCTCCGGCCGGTCTTCTGCACGATGTGACCCTGTTCGATCAAATCCTTGAGAACCCGGTTCAGACTCTGCTTCGTGATCCGCAGGATGTCGAGGAGTTCGGCGATGGTCAGGCCGGGATAGTGGTAGACGAAATGGAGCACCCGGTGATGCGCCCGCCCGAACCCGTATTCGGCCAGCATCCGGTCCGGATCGCCGACGAAATCGCGGTAGGCGAAGAAGAGCAGTTCGACGAGATCGTTGGTGATGCCGTTGTCGGATACGCGCACGCCTTCGGGCGCGAGACCTGAATCCGCCAGCCCGTCATCCTCCCCGGACGGGGGTATGGGGGGCGGGCTCGTTGCCAGGGTCGATTGGCGCGTCACGTCCGGCGACATCCTCAATATACGTCAGTGTTGTTGACATATCTCAGGGGCGTTGATACCCGTCAAGCCTCCCCGGGGCCGGCTCGCCGTAACGGCCGTCTTGCGGACCTCCGTCCCCGCGGATACTGCGCGGTGCATTGCCTGGCCATCGCGCCAACCCGATCGATCGACCCCGCAGGCGCGACGATGCGAGCCCGCGGATTCAAGGAATTCGTCATGTCCGTGATCCCGTTCGACGAACGCGAGGGCACCATCTGGTTCGATGGCGTGCTGGTGCCGTGGCGCGAGGCCAAGATCCACGTGCTCAGCCACGGCCTGCATTACGGCTCGGCGGTGTTCGAGGGCGAGCGCGCCTATGGTGGACGGATCTTCAAGAGCCACGAGCATGCCGAGCGCCTGCTCCGCTCGGCGCAGTATCTCGATTTCACGATTCCCTACGGCGTCGCCGAGATCGAGGCGGCCAAGGAACTCGTGCTCAAGACCAGTGGCCTCACCGACGCCTATCTGCGTCCCGTCGCTTGGCGCGGTTCGGAGATGATGGGCGTCTCGGCCCAGAACAACACCATCCATCTCGCGGTCGCCGCCTGGGAATGGCCGAGCTATTTCGATCCCGAGACCAAGATGAAGGGCATCCGCCTCGACATGGCCGATTATCGCCGGCCCGATCCGCGGACCATTCCCTCCGCCTCGAAGGCGGCGGGCCTCTACATGATCTGCACGATCTCGAAGCACCGGGCCGAGAACAAGGGCTATGCCGACGCCCTGATGCTCGATTGGGAGGATTACGTCGCCGAATGCACCGGCGCGAACATCTTCTTCATCAAGGACGGCGTGGTCCACACCCCGCTCGCCGACCGCTTCCTCGACGGCATCACCCGCCAGACCGTCATCGACCTCGCCCACCGGCGTGGCTTCGAGGTGATCGAGCGGCGGATCAAGCCCGAGGAGATGGAGGGCTTCTCCGAGTGCTTCATCACCGGCTCCGCTGCCGAAGTGACGCCGGTCTCCGAAATCGGCCCCTACCGCTTCACCCCGGCCGCCATGACCAAGACGCTCATGGACGATTACACCGCCGAGGTTCAGCCGAAGGCGGTGGCGGCGTAGTTCGGACCGCACTTCGCGGGGCCACGTCGCAGGCGCTTGCGGGGACGAGGCGTGAACGACGCCTTGCCCTCGCTCACCGGGGATTCACATCGAGCTGGTCCTTCGTGACGAGGCTCGCCGTCCATCACGCAAGCGGGCGCGATGGACGGTCCCGGTGTGGAAGCCTGCGGCTCCCAGACATCTGTCTGCTCGGATTTTTCAGCGGACGATCCTAACCGAAATCGAACATCCAAGCAGATTTCCTCATCCTGAGGTGCCCGCGTCAGCGGGCCTCGAAGGAGGCCTCCAGTGGTCACGCGATCCCTGGAAGGCTCCTGCGAGGCCGCTATGCGGCACCTCAGCAGGATGAGGCGAAGCCCTGGAAAAACAGCCCGAACAGGCCCTAAGCCGCGTCGCCGTATCGCGCCAGGTCTTCCGGCCTCGGGACCTGTCCGCTGCGGTTCTTCACGGCCGGACGATCGGCGACCTTGCCGCGCCAGTCGTGAAGGGCGGTGAGTTCCGGGGCGATCGGCAGGCCGACGATCTCGGCGAACATCAGCCCGGCGAACAAGGTGATGTCCGGCATCGAGAAGCCCTCTCCGGCGAGAAAGGGCTGCTTCGCCACCAGATCGTTGAAATAGGGCATGTTGGCGACGGCATAGGCGCCGCGCCGCTGCCCCCATTCTTTGGCCCCGCTCCAATCCGGCATCCGCCATGGCCGCAGCGCGCCGCCGAGGCCGGGGGTGCCGTAATGGAAATAATCGTCGACGGCATCGATCAGCATCATCTCGGCGCGTCGCTGCATCATATGGATGATGCCTTTGTCACGCGGTGTCGTACCCGTGAGGGTCGGATGGCCGTCCAGGTTGTCGAGATATTCCGTGATCGCCGTGGATTCGGTGATGATCGTTCCGTCATCGAGTTCGAGGACCGGGACCTTCCCGATCGGGTTCATCGCCAGGAAACCAGGCTGCTTCTGCTCGGCGGCGATGAGGTCGATACTGACGAACTCGATCCTTTCCTCCAGCCCCTTCTCGGCGAGGACGATGCGGATTCGTGCGGGGTGGGGACCCGCCTCACGGTCGTAGATTTTCATGGGCAACGCTCTCTATCTGCCAGTTGGTAGATACACCATGCAGGTCGATGACGACACGTCAACGTCTACCTGCCAATCGATAGAATGCAGGTGTACAAGCGGAGGATGAGTGAGAGCACCCGGGAACTGATCCTGAACGCCGCAAGGCTGACCGCGCAGGCACGCGGCTATGGCGGCCTGAACTTCCGCGATCTCGCGGAGGAGGTGGGAATCAAGGCGGCGAGCATCCACTATTATTTCCCCGGCAAGGCTGCCCTGGGGGCGGCGGTGGCACGGCGCTACCGGGAAGATGCGTTCGCTGCCCTGGAGGCCCTATCGGACGCATGTCCGGATCCGGTCGCCTGTCTGCGGCGCTACCCCGACACGTTCCGCGCGGCGCTCCAGAACGACAACCGAATGTGCCTCGGCAGCATGATGGCCGCCGAGCACGACGACCTGCCGGACGACGTGAAGGCGGAGGTGCGAGCTTTCGCCGAGGTGAACGTGGCCTGGATCGGCAGACAGCTGACCGCCGCATCCCCGGTCACCGCCGAGACCGCCACGTCGAGAGCCTGGGCCATCTTCGCGGCCATCGCCGGCGCGCAACTTCTGGCGAGAAGCCGGTCGGATCTCTCCGTCTACGATGCGGCGATCGACACCTACCGTCAGGCGGGACTTCTGCCGGGCTAGCGGGGCACCAACGATATGGCCGCCGGTTGCCGGAACGAAGGATCGTGGCGAAGTGAGGCTTACACCCCGCATCCCGGGGATGGTCAGGGTTCGGAACTCATCGGCGACCGCCTCGTTATGGAGAGAACAATTCATGAACGAGGTCGAGCGATGACGAAGAAGCAGGCGACGGACGAGAACGAGAACCCGAAGACGGCGGGTGGCGATGCATCGAACCGGATCAAGGATCCGAGCGAATGGACCACGGGCGACGAGCCGATGACCGGCGCGCAGGCTTCCTATCTCAAGACCTTGTCGGAGGAGGCGAAATCACCCGACTCGTTCGAGCCGGATCTGGACAAGGCCGAGGCCTCCAAACGGATCGACGCGCTGCGCAAGGAATCCGGAAAAGCTTGATGGTCGGCAGCCCCGGTCGCGGGCTTGCGGCACGCGTTTTCGATAGGGCGAGACCCGATCCGTCTCGTCCTGCATAGTGATGTCTAGCGCGCCTTTGGCTCGGCCCTTCGGGGCCGGGCAACCCGGTGACGCGGAATGACGATGTGAGCGGTGAAAGCGCTGGGCCGTCGCTGCCGGATCGTGGGACATCGAACCGGATGTCGAGCCCCTGGTCGCGTTGGCAGAGGGGCACGTACCCATTGGAAGTCCGACGGCGTTTCGCCGGTATTTGTTTAAACCGTCGGCAATGATTTTCGTCGTAGGAAGGCGGGCGCTGCTTCTTCAGGGATCGCCTCGCTCGATGACGATTTCTGAAAAAAACGATGTGACATCTGCGGTCGCCAAGCCGATCGCGTCCTCGGCTGGCCCTTCGTCCCGTCTTTCACGAAGCGCTTCGCGGTTCGCTCGAGATACAAGCGGGATGTCCGCGATCGAATACGCCCTGATTGCCAGCGTGATCGTCCTGGGGATCGTCACGGCGCTGCTGAATTACACCAACCGGGTCCGCGAGCTTTACGAGTCTGTCGCGCAGGCTTTCACCCGGAGTATTTGAGCGTTCGTGCCCCGCGCGTCTCGTGCGGCGCCGGCTTCAGCGCCGCGTCTGGCCGGGTCGGTTCGGCGTCGGGGTGTTGGCTTTCGACGGGCCTACGGACGCCATGCCGTCACGCCACAGGCTGTCGAACAGGCTCTGCATCGTCCTGGCGTTTTCCTGCTGAACCTCCAGCCCGGACTGAAACATCTGCTGCAACAGATCGAACGGGTTCAGCGCAGCACCTTGCTGCGCGCCGGCCGAGGCCTGACGGGATTCGGGCGTGGGGGAAGAATCCTGCGCCGGTCGGGCCGCCGGGAACAGGCGTGCGGGCGGCAGGCTCTTCTGTGCCGGGGCGGTGCGAGTAGGGGGGCCGGCCTGCATCGGCGAAGACAGCATCGCACCGCTCGCTTTCATGAAGCCGTTCATCATCTCGGTCCAATAGGGATGGGTCGGGATGCCGAAGGGCGAGGGCGGGGGAGGCGCGGGCTGGGGAGCGGGCTGCCCCGGATTCATCATCACGTGGACGATCCCCGCCACGACCATGCCGGCCATGAGCGGCAGCATCTGCCGGAGGGCGGGCGTCGCCACGCCGCTCACCGCAGCCGCCTGTTGCAGTACGGCCTGGCTCAGATGCTGCGAGCCGAAGAGCTGGCGCATCATGGCATCCATCTGCGGCTTGGCCTGCGGGGCGGTGAGCGCGGCCGGGTCCATGAAGCTGAACATCTGGGTGAAGCCGGTGGGATCGGCGGCGGCGTTGCGCTGGAGGCCGAGCGTCAGGGCCGGCATCAGCGCTTCCATGGCCCGACGAGTCTGGTCCGGCGACAATCCGAATTGCTGGCCGAAACCGTTGGCGCCCATGAAACCATTGGGGTCCATGCCGCCCTGCGCCTGCAAGAGATCGAACAGGTTGAACATGGCGGCAGCCTCTTGATCCCATCGCGGCCAGGCCGAATTGCTTCGGCCTGCTGTCGAGACGCGAACTCTGTCGCATCCCAGTCGTACTTACCAGCCCGAGATCATGCCCGTCCCGGCTCTAAACCAGTGCGTTCGACCTCTCCGGGGCCGGAATATCGCCCCCGGAGGCATCCGCATCGGCCTTCGAGGCTAATTCGCGCGCGAAACCGGCCCGTTGCTCGAGCTGCGTCACCGTCCGGAAGGCGAGGGCGATGCCGATCGCCCCGAAGGCGATGGAGCCGAACCCCACCCCGGCGATGATGCCCTCGGGGCCATAGAGATAGCCGCCGAGAAGCGCCGGGGGCACGGTTCCGATGGTGGCGCGGCCCCAATTGAGGAAGGTCGACAGGAAGGGAAAGCCGAGATTGTTGAACGAGGCGTTGGCGAGGAACAGTAGCCCGGTGAAGAACCACACGCCTCCGCTCACGAGGCAGAAGAAGACGAACAGGTCGGCGGCGGTCCCGGTCAGTTCGAACAGGCCCGTCAACGGCCCGCGAAAGGCGATCAGGGCGGCCCAGACCACCACGACATAGACCGCCGTCACCAACGCGCCGTTCCTCAGCACGCCGCGCATCCGGTCGAACCGCCCCGCTCCCCAATTCTGGCCGAGGATCGGGCCAATGGAGCCGGACATGGCGAAGAGGCCGCCGAAGGCCACCGGCGTCAGCCGGTCGATCACCACGTTGCCGGCCACCGCCACGGCGCCGAACTTGGCCAGCGCATGGGCGATGAAGGCGCTCGCCACCGAGGGGGCGAGATTGGTGAGCACGGCGGGCAGGGCGATCCGGAAGACGATGGGCGCGTCCGAGATCACATCCGCGACACTCGGCGTGGCGAGCATCCGGTGCTGGCGCACGCCCCACAGGCCGACGAGGGCGAAGGTCGCCCGCGCCACGCAGGTGGTGATGGCGGCTCCGTCGATCCCCAGCCCCGCCGTGAAGATGAGGAGCGGATCGAGGCCGGCGGTGACGATGGCGCCGCCCAGCGTCACGTACATCGCCTGGCGCGCCGCCCCAACCGCGCGAAGCAGGCCCGAGAACATCATGCCCGGCCCCATGAGCATGTTCGAGGGCAGGGCGATCCAGAGGAAGCGCTCGGCGACGGGCAGCGTCTCGGCGTCGGCTCCGATCCAGGACAGGATGGTCGGCAGGAAGGGCAGCATGGCGAGGACGAGGATGCCCGAGACGATGATGCCGTGGATCGAGGCGGAGGTGGCCAGCCGCCGCGCGCCCGCTTCGTCGCCCGCGCCGATGGCCCGTGAGACCAGGGCCCCGGCGGCGATCATCAGGCCGATATTGATGGCGATGGCGAAGAACTGGACGATGGTGGCGAAGCCCACCGCCGCCGTGAGCGTCGGGTCGCCGAGTTTCGAGACATAGATCAGCGAGAGCAGGTCGACGACGAAGATCGCCATCAGCCCGATCGAGCCCGTCCCGCTCATCACCACGACGTGCCGCAGGATCGATCCCGTGACGAAACGGCCCGTCTCCCGTCGGGCGGCGGGTTTCACCGCCGCCGCGCTCGTTTCAGGCATCCGCTGGCGTGTCCTGCAATGGGGAATCCTGGACTTGCAACGTGCGGGTCGCGGCTTCGCGCTGTTCCAGGCCGATAATATCTCTGGTCTCGGCGCTGAGGGCGCGCGACGGGCGCTGCGGACGGGTCAAGGGTTCGGGTTTGATCTCGGGGCTGCCGCCGATATAGCGCGTTTCCTCCGGAAGGGCGCCGGCCTGCTGCAGGACGAGGCGGGCCACGTCGCGCTTGCGCACGTCCTGCGCCGTGGCGGCGGCGGCCTCGGCCGAAATGCCGAGCCCTTCCAGGGTCGCGCGGCCGAAGGCGATGGCCGATTCCACGGTCTCGCGAAGCTGATAATCCACGTCGCGGTTCATCAGCTCCACGGAATGCATCCGGTCGAAGGCGCGGACATAGGTGCGCACTCCGGTGAATTCCTCATGCACGATATCGACGATCTTCAACGCGGCCTGGGGATCGTCGACACAGATGCAGAGCAGCTCGACCCGGCCGATTCCGGCCGCGCGCAGCACGTCGAGGCGCGTGCCGTCGCCGTAATAGATGCGGAACCCGAAGCGCGAGGCGGAACGGATCTGCTCCACGTCCTTGTCGATGACGGTGACGCTGATTCCCTCGGCGAGGAGCACCTGGGTCAGGATCTGTCCGAAACGGCCGAACCCGACCACGAGGACGCGGGCCTCCGTGCTCTCGATCTGGTCTGGTGCGTGCTCCACCGCGTCCGGCCGGTGGCGCGACAGGTAGCCGTCGAGGGACTTGGCGGCGACGGGGCCGACCAGCATGGTCAGGGCGGCGAGCGCCACGGCGAACCGGGTGGAGGATTGGTCGATCAGCCCCAGTTCGGACCCGGCGGGAAGCAACACGAAGGCGAACTCGCCCGCCGGCGCGAGGATCGCCGCGCCGCGCACCGCATCGAGCCAGGGCGAGCCGAACAGGCGGAACAGGCCGGCCACGATGGCGACCTTGAGCAGGATGGCCGCCGCCGTCGCGCCGAGCAGGGCGGGCCACGCGCTCTTCAGCAGGCCGCCGTCGATGGACATGCCCACGCTCATGAAGAACAGGCCGAGGAGCATGCCGCGGAACGGCTCGATATCGGCTTCGAGCTGATGTCGGAAGTTCGATTCCGCGAGAAGCACACCGGCGAGGAAGGCGCCCATCGCCATGGACAGGCCGACATGCTCCATCAGCATCGCGGTGCCGAGGACCACGAGGAGGGCCGCCGCCGTCATGACCTCGCGCGCGCCGCTGGCCGCCAGCATGCTGAAGAACGGATTGAGGCCGTAGCGGCCCACCAGCACCACGGCGAGGATCGCCGCCCCGACGGTTCCCGTGGAGGTTAGCGCGTGTCCCAGCCACTCGTCGTTGCCGGTGCCGCCGCTGGAGGCGAGGAGCGGCATCAGGGCGAGGATGGCCACGACGGAGATGTCCTGGAACAGCAGCACCGCGAAGGCGCGTCCGCCATAGGGCGTACCGAGATCGCCGCGCTCTTCCAAGAGCTGCAGGGCGACGGCGGTGGCCGACAGGGCGAGGGCGACGCCGATGACGAGGCTCGCGGCCAGGGTGAGCCCGAACAGGGCGCAGGCGCCGGCAAGCAAGATCGTGCAGAGGAGCAGCTGTGCCGCACCGAGCCCGAAAATGTCGCGCCGCATCGAAATCAGCCGGGAAATCTCGAGTTCGAGCCCGACGATGAAGAGAAGGAGGACGACGCCGAGTTCCGCGACGCTCGCGGCGGTCTCCGGCTCGGCGATGAGCGAGAAGCCGAAGGGGCCGATGATGACCCCGGCGACGAGATATCCGAGTACCGCGCTCTGCCCGATGAGACGGAAGATCGGCACGCCGATCACCGCCGCCGACAGGAAGGTCAGCACCGGCGGCAGGAAGCTCACATGGGTGGAGGCGCTCGCCATGTCGATCCGGTCTATGAGGAGTGGGGTCGCCCGCGGCCGGTGCCGCGAGCGCGTCGCCGTGCTCTCCTCTTAGACCAGGGGCATCGCCCCCGCCACGCCTGCATGTGGTGGATGGACCGTGTCGCATCCACTACCGGTGCGCAGCGGCACGCGGTTCAGGCGAAGCGGCGCATGACGTGTCAGGCGAAGCGGCGCGTGACCTGGCGGACGGCGCGATGGGCCAGGATCACCTTGGTGGCGTCCGAAGGCGAGGGCGCGTCGTAGGCGTCCAGGACGTCCCAGCGGGTGAGGCCGATATCGTTCAATTCGCACTCGGAAAGGGAGCCGAGCTCCACGAGGCCGCGCTTGTCGGCGTCGTTGCGCGAGACCAGGGACGCGGCCTTGGAGAAGAGGTTGCCGATGAAGCGGGTGGCCCGGCCGACCTGTTCGGCTGCCGCGTCGCCCGGGGTCCAGTTGAGGGTGCTGTTCATGATCCTGAGTTCCAAGTTCTCGACGCACAATCTTTGCGGCGAAGGTGATGGGGGTGATGTGCGCCCCCTCCGCCCTGAAAGACGTGCGATCGAGCACTTAGCCCAAATAGACTTGCGGTGCCTGCAGGTCTGGTAGAACCGGACCACGGATAAACCTCAATCACCAACCGAATGACCAGTTTGGCGGCATGCCGAATTCGAAGTCATGCTCAATAATGCACGTTCCGCCATCTTGATCAGATCTTAACGCTTTGGGTGCGGCGTGCCTCCCGTCTCTCGTCCTGGCGGACCAGCAGGAACTGGGAGGCGTCGGCTTCGCCTGCGCCTGCATCCATCACGTCCTGCCGGATCAGGCCGATATCCTTCAATTCCCGATCGGTCATGACACTGAGCTTGCGCAGGACCCGCCGGTTGATCGCCTGGCGCGACAACTCGGCGGCCAGTCCGGCGAACAGCCGGGCGGCGGCGAGGGAGACGCGCCGAGCGAGGTCGCCCGTCCGCGTGGTGTTCCGCTGCTGCAGGATCGTAGTCATCGATAGGCCTTTCCTTCGCCGGCCTGCCGCGCGGGCCTGACGGCGTTTCGTCGGAGGGCAGGGATGGCCCCGTCCCGCTGGCGGAGACAGGGACAGTCCAGTACGCTTTGGCTGAATTGTCCGGTCGAAGGATCAGTACAGATGGCGGGATCGGCGCGGACCACGCTCACCCTGGTGGATACGGTGTCGTCCGCGATCATGGAGCGGATCGCCGGACGCCAGCTCATGCCCGGCGCGCGGCTGCCCTCGGTGCGGGCTTTCGCCGAATCCATGGGCGTGTCGAAATCCACCGTGGTCGAGGCCTATGAGCGCCTGGGCGCCGAAGGGGCCATCGTCGCGCGCCGGGGCTCGGGCTTCTATGTGGCGGGCAAGACCCGCCCGCTCTGCCTGAAGGAGATCGGGCCGCAGCTCGACCGCGCCGTGGATCCGCTCTGGATCACCCGGCAATCGATGCAATCCGGGCCGGACCTGCTGAAACCCGGTTCCGGCTGGCTGCCCTCGTCATGGATGCCCGAGGAGGCGATCCGGCGCGCCCTGCGCCACATCGCCCGCGACGCCGATTCGAACGTGATCTGCTATGACAAGCCCCTCGGCTTTCCGCCGTTGCGGAGCCAGATCGCCCGGCGTCTCTCCGAGAAGGGGATCGAGGCGGAGGCCGACCAGATCGTCCTGACGGATTCGGCGACCCAGGCCGTGGACCTGCTGTGCCGGTTCCTCCTCGACCCGGGCGACGCCGTGCTGGTCGATGACCCCTGCTACTTCAACTACCATGCGCTGCTGCGGGCGAACCGCGCGAAGGTCGTGGGTGTGCCCTTCACCCCCGCCGGGCCGGACGTCGCCGAGCTCGAACGGCTGATCGTCGAGCACCGGCCCCGGTTCTACCTGACCAATTCCGCGCTCCATAACCCCACCGGCGCCACCCTGGCTCCCGCCGTGGCCCACCGCGTCCTCAAGCTCGCCGAGGCGCATGACCTGCTCATCGTCGAGGACGACATCTTCGGAGATCTCGAAGCCGACCCGGCCCCGCGTCTGGCGGGGTTCGACGGGCTCGACCGGGTGATCGCGGTGGGCAGCTTCTCGAAGACCCTCTCGGCCTCGATCCGCTGCGGCTACATCGCCCTGCGCCCCGACTGGGTGGAGGGGCTGATCGACCTCAAGCTCGCCCTCAGCCTCGGCAACGGTCATCTCTCCGCGGCGCTGATGCACCGTCTCATCACCGACGGGGCCTATCGCCGCCACCTCGCGGAAATCCGCGAAAAACTCGCCCGCTCCATGGGCGAGACCGCACGGCGGCTGGAGCGCTGCGGCCTGACGCTCTGGACCGAGCCGCGCGGCGGCCTCTTCCTCTGGGCGCGCCTGCCGGACGGGCTCGATTCGGCCGATATCGCCCGCAACGCCCTGGCGCGGGACGTGGTCCTCGCCCCCGGTGCGGCCTTCAGCATCGGCGCAAGCGGGCGTGACTTCCTTCGCTTCAACGTGGCCCATTGCGCCGATCCGCGCCTGTTTCGCGTGCTGGAAGAGAGCATGGCGGCGGCCTGACGACTTTCTGGTGCGCCGCGACAGGTGGAACCCCTGAGCCGAAGCGAAGCTTTGCTGGATAAGGGCGACGCCCAACACAAATCTCGGGAGGAACCATGTCGAAGTCGGAGCTGAAGCAGCCGCGTCCGCCGGAGCTGTTCTCCCCCTGGCGCACGGAGGCGCGCGCCAGGCTTCAGCAGGAGGCGCGCGACTTCGCCCGGGACGTGGTGCTGCCGCTCGCCGACGAACTCGACCGGCAGAAAGCCGAGATGCCGCGCTCGCTCATCGACCGGATGGCGGCCAAGGGCTGGTTCGGCATCACCATTCCGGCCGAGCATGGCGGGCTCGGCCTCGGCGTGTTCGAATATTGCCTCGTCTCGGAGGAGCTCGCCCGCGCCTGGCTCTCTGTCGGCAGCATTCTGGCGCGGGGGCAAGGGCTCGGCACCCAGACCCTCGACGAGGAGCGCCGCCGCGCTCTCCTGCAGAGATCGGCCCGCGGCGAGTGGATCGGCGGCATCGCCTTGTCCGAGCCCACCGCCGGTTCCGATCTCGCCGGCGTCCAGACCCGCGCGGTGCGCGACGGGGACGAATGGGTTCTCACCGGGACCAAGCGCTGGGCCGGTTTCGCGCTCGCCGCCGATTTCATCGAAGTCCTGGCCCGCACCCGAGAGCCGGAGCCGGGCGAGCCGCGCTCGGCCGGGCTGGAACCGTTCCTCGTGGTCAAGAAGCCCGCCACCTTCCCCGAGGGCATGACCGGGCACGTCATCGACAAGATCGGCTATCACGGCTTCCTCACCTTCGAGCTCGAACTCGACGGCGTGCGCGTGCCCGAGGGCGACCGCCTCACCGGCCTTTACGGCGATGGCGGCGCGGATGCGGATTCCGGCGGCTTCGCCTCGGTGCAGCGTGGCCTCAACATCGCCCGCGTCCACACCGCCGCCCGCGCCGTCGGCGTCGCCCGCGCGGCGGTGGAGGATTGCCAGCTCTACCTGCAGGAGCGCGAACAGTTCGGCCATCCGATCGGCGAGTTCCAGGCTCTGCGCTTCGCGCTGGCCGACATGTCGGCGGAGGTCGATCAGGCCCGCGCCTACTGGCGGCAGGTAGCCCACCTTCTCGACGAGGGCGAGGCGGCCGAGAGCGAATCCGCCAAGGTGAAGCTGCTCGCCACCGAGATGGCGGTGCGCGTCACCAACCAGGCGATGCAGCTCCACGGCGGCAACGGCTACACCACCGAACGCCGAGTGGAGCGCTACTGGCGCGACGCGCGGCTCACCACGATCTTCGAGGGAACCAGCGAGATCCAGCGGCGGATCATCAGCGACCGGATGCTGGGGCGCAGGTAAGTGACGCAAGGGAGGGACGCATCCGATCCTGCCCCGGTGTGCCCCCTCCGCCCTGACACCGCCGCGCATTTTACGTTATAGGAGGTTGACAGGGGCGGCCTCGCCTCGCCACATCCCGGCTATCATGAGCGATCCTCTTTCGAAGACCTTTCCCGACGGTTCGGCCAAGCCGCCGCTGGAGATCCTGCTCTGCGCACCGCGGGGGTTCTGCGCGGGCGTGGTTCGCGCCATCGACGTGGTGGAGCGGGCGCTGGCGATCTACGGACCTCCGGTCTATGTACGTCACGAGATCGTCCACAACAAATACGTGGTCGAGAGCCTGAAGCGGAAGGGCGCGGTGTTCGTCCGTGAGCTCGACGAGGTGCCGGACGGCAACGCCCCGGTGATCTTCTCGGCCCACGGCGTCGCCAAGACGGTGCCGGCCAATGCCGACAATCGCGGCCTCGTCACCATCGACGCCACCTGCCCGCTGGTGACCAAGGTCCACCGCGAGGCCGAGATCCACCACAAGCGCGGCCGCCACGTCCTGCTGGTCGGCCATTCCGGCCATCCGGAAGTCGTCGGCACCATGGGCCAGCTGCCCAAGGGCTCGATCACCCTGGTGGAGGATCTTGAGCAGATCGCGGCCCTGGAGCCGGAGAATCGCGACAACCTCGCCTGGGTCACGCAGACGACCCTGTCGGTGGACGATACCCGCCACATCGTCGCCGCCCTGAAGCAGAAGTTCCCGACCATCACCGGGCCGCACAAGGACGACATCTGCTACGCCACCACCAACCGCCAGGAAGCGGTGAAGCAGGTGGCCCCGCTGGTGGACGCCGTGATCGTCGTCGGCTCCTCGAACTCCTCGAACTCACAGCGTCTCCGCGAGGTCGCCGAGCGCGTCGGCTGCCCGATCACCCGCCTCGTGCTCCGCGCCGAGGAGATCGACTGGCCGGCCTTCGAGGGCATCCGCAAGCTCGGCCTCACCGCCGGCGCCTCGGCGCCCGAGGTGCTGGTGGAAGAGATCATCGACGCTTTCGCCGCCCGCTACGACGTCACCGTCGATACGGTCTCCACGGTGGTGGAGGACATGTCCTTCCCGCTGCCGCGCGAATTGCGCAGCGAAGCCGCCGAGTAACACGGCCGCATCGGCTCTCTATCCGGGGGCGCCTGCGGGCGCCCCTTCGCGTTTCCGCCCTCGAACCTCAGCGAAGCCCGTGGCCGTCTATACCGAGGTCTCCGACGAGGCGCTGACCGCCTTCCTCTCCGAATACGAGATCGGCACGCTCCTGTCCTACAAGGGCATCGCCGAGGGCGTCGAAAACACCAACTTCTTCCTGCACACCACGGCGGGCTCCTACATTCTCACCCTCTACGAGAAGAGGGTGAATGCCGGCGACCTGCCGTTCTTCCTCAACCTGATGCAGCACCTCGCCGCGCGCGGACTCGCCTGTCCGCAGCCGATCGCGCGGCGCGACGGCGTGGCGCTGGGCACGCTCTGCGGTCGTCCGGCGGTGATCGTGAGCTTCCTGGAGGGCGTGTCGGTCAAGCGGCCGACCGCCGACCATTGCCGGGCGCTGGGCGTCGCCCTTGCGGGGCTGCATCGCGCCGGCAGAGATTTCGGCATGACCCGCGCCAACAACCTCTCCGTCGAGGCATGGCAGCCGCTGTTCGAGGCCGCCGGCCCCGCCGCCGACACCGTCTCCGAGGGGCTGACGGAGCGCGTGCGCGGCGATCTCGCGGTGCTCCAGGCCGGCTGGCCGCGCGGCCTGCCCTCCGGCGTGATCCATGCCGACCTGTTCACCGACAACGTGTTCTTCATCGGCGACGACCTGTCGGGTCTGATCGACTTCTATTTCGCCTGCACCGACGCCTTCGCCTACGATCTCGCCATCTGCCTCAATGCCTGGTGCTTCGAGGCGGACGGCACGTTCTTCCCCGAGAAGGGCGAGGCGATGATCGCCGGCTACCAATCCGTGCGTCGTCTGCAGGACGACGAGGTCGCGGCGCTGCCGATCCTGTGTCGGGGCGCGGCCCTGCGCTTCATGCTGACCCGCCTCGTCGACTGGCTCAACGTGCCCCCCGGCGCCCTGGTCCAGCCGAAGGACCCGCTGGAATACGACCGCCGGCTGGTGTTCCACCGCGCGGCGACGCAGGCGCGGGATTACGGCTGGCGCGAATAGCGGCCACGCAGAGGTCGGGGCCAAGAAAAAGCCCCGGCCGTTTCCGGCCGGGGCAAGGTGGTCTCGTACCTTGAGGCCTAGAAGAAGCCGAGCTTCTTGGCCGAGTAGCTGACCAGCATGTTCTTGGTCTGCTGGTAATGGTCGAGCATCATCTTGTGGTTCTCACGGCCGATGCCGGACTGCTTGTAGCCGCCGAAGGCCGCATGGGCCGGATAGGCGTGGTAGCAATTGGTCCAGACGCGGCCGGCCTGGATGGCGCGGCCGAAGCGGTAGGCGCGGGTTCCGTCGCGGGTCCAGACGCCGGCGCCGAGGCCGTAGAGCGTATCGTTGGCGATGGAGAGCGCGTCGGCATCGTCCTTGAAGGTCGTCACCGACAGGACGGGGCCGAAGATTTCCTCCTGGAAGATGCGCATCTTGTTGTGGCCCTGGAACACGGTGGGCTTCACGTAGAAGCCTTCCGCCAGGTCGCCTTCGAGGGTGTTGCGCTCGCCGCCGGTGAGGACCTTGGCGCCTTCCTGCTTGCCGATGTCGATGTAGCTCAGGATCTTCTCGAGCTGCTCGCCGGAGGCCTGGGCACCGATCATCGTGGTCGGGTCGAGGGGCGAGCCCTGGGTGATCGCCTCGACGCGCTTGATCGCCCGTTCCATGAAGCGGTCGTAGATCGATTCGTGCACCAGCGCGCGGCTCGGGCAGGTGCAGACCTCACCCTGGTTGAGGGCGAACATGGTGAAGCCTTCGAGGGCCTTGTCGAAGAAGTCGTCATCCTCGTTGGCCACATCGGCGAAGAAGATGTTCGGCGACTTGCCGCCGAGTTCCAGCGTCACCGGGATGAGGTTCTGCGAGGCGTATTGCATGATCAGGCGGCCCGTCGTCGTCTCGCCGGTGAAGGCGATCTTGGCGATGCGGGGCGAGGAAGCGAGCGGCTTGCCGCATTCCAGGCCGAAGCCGTTGACGATGTTGAGAGTGCCCGGCGGCAGCAGGTCGGCGATGAGCTCGGCCACGACGAGGATCGAGGCTGGGGTCTGCTCGGCGGGCTTGAGCACCACGCAGTTGCCGGCAGCGAGCGCGGGCGCCAGCTTCCACACCGCCATCAGGATGGGAAAATTCCACGGGATGATCTGGCCGACGACGCCGAGCGGCTCGTGGAAATGGTAGGCGACGGTGTCGTGGTCGATCTCGGAGATCGAGCCTTCCTGGGCACGGACACAGCCGGCGAAGTAGCGGAAATGGTCAATGGCCAGCGGGATGTCGGCGTTGGTCGTCTCGCGGATCGGCTTGCCGTTGTCCCAGGTCTCGGCGAGGGCGATCAGGTCGAGATTCTCCTCCATCCGGTCGGCGATGCGGTTGAGGATGAGGGCGCGCTCGCCCGGCGAGGTGCGGCCCCAGGCCTCCTTGGCGGCATGGGCCGCATCGAGGGCCTTCTCCACGTCCTGCGCGTCCGAACGGGCGACCTCGCAGATGACGCGGCCGGTGACCGGGGAGGTGTTCTCGAAATACCGGCCGGCGACGGGGGCGACCCACTGGCCGCCGATGAAGTTCTCGTAACGGGCCGAGAACGGCGCCTTGGTACCTGACGACAGGAATTCGGGCTTGTTCATGTGCGTTTCCTCCGTGTTGTTCTTGTGTGCGCCAGCAGAAGCCGGGCGGATTGACAAATCAAGATAGACTTTTGGCCTAACCGGCTGGAGCAGCGTCCTCGCCCGGTTCGGTACGTGGTCCTGATTCTATGGCAGGTGACCGACGCGCCCGGTCAGTCTAGCGCCGATCCGGCGGGCTGGCGATGCCGCCGGAGCGGCGCGGAGACCTTCGAACTCGGGTCGATAGGGTTCGGCATGACAATGAGCGGGACGTGCCGTCATCCCGGGGCCGTGTAGCGGAGCCCGGGATCCAGATCCGCCACGAGTCTCGAGGACGGCTCGATCATGCGACCGACCCAGCGACGATGCTGGCATCCGTAGCGGTTCTGGATTCCGGGCTCGCCTTCGGCGACCCGGAATGACGGTCAGGGTGTCGGAACCGGCGTGAAAGTCCCCACAAACCGGACGGTATCAACCCGAGTTTGGGGTCAGGCAAGACACTCACCGTCCCGACGGCAGCCGGGTGAAGCGGCGTGCGGTGATCCGCCGGGCGATGGCCCGATCGATCCTGGGACCGGCCCGTTCGATGCCGTCGCGGTGGATCATCACGCCCGTGGCGCGTCCGTCAGGTTCGATGTCGAAAGCCACGCGGATCGCGCCGTTCTCCGCCACGAAGGCCCTGTCGCTCTCGGCGACGAGGGTGATGCGGGACTCGGCCGATCCCTGACTGACCGCCAGTGCCGTCAGGCGGTCGCCGTCGCGGGTGATGCCCAGGACCGAGCGCGGTCCGGTCCGGTAGAAGCCGACATAGCGGTCGAGAACGGTCTGGCCGACGCTGATCTCAGTGCGCGCCGGCTCGCCCAGATAGAGGGCCGCGAGTTGTCGCGAGAGGGCCTGGGCCGGCACGATCTCGGAATTGCCGAGTACCACGATGGTGAGGCCGAGATCGGGATAGAAATCCTTGATCGCGCTGAACCCGCTGATGAACCCGCCATGCGACCACAGGCGCTGCCCGTAGGCGGTGCCGATATACAAACCGAGGCCGTAGCCGTGGCCGTAATCCGTCACCATGGCCCGGCGCGACGCCTCCGACAGCACACGGCCGGAGAACAGCGCCCTGTCCCAGGCGACGAGATCGTCGAGGGTCGAGGCCAGCATGCCGGCACCCGACGGGGCGCTGGCGGCCAGGGGCAGGGCGTGGCGCCATTCGCCAGAGACGCGGCGGTAACCGTTGGCGCGCCGGGGGAGGATGGCGCCGGGATCGGCGTCCCGGGTCGAGGCCAATCCAGCCGGCGCCAGGATTGCGTCGTTGAGGTAGCGCGCGAAACTCTGGCCGGTGATCCGCTCGATCAAGCCGGCGAGGAGGATGTAGCCGGTATTGCTGTATTCGTGGCCGCTCCCCGGCGGAAACAGCAGGTCCTCGCGGTAGAGGAGGGCCACCGTCTCCATCGGCGAGCGCTCGATCCGCCCGAGTTGCGTCGCGTAGCCCGGCAGGGCGGTGACGTTGGGCAGGCCGGAACTGTGGTTGAGCAGCATCCGGATCGTCATCGCAGCCCAGGCCTGCGGCAGTTCCGGCAGGTAGCGGATAGCGGGATCGTCGAGGGAGAGGGAACCGGCCTCGGCGAGTTTCAGGATCGCCGCCGCGGTGAACTGCTTCGTGATGGAGCCGATGCGAAACACCGTGTCCGGCGTGTTGGGGATCGCCCATTCGCGGTCGGCCATGCCGTAGGCGTGGCGGAACAGAGGGATGCCGTCCCGCGCCACGATCACGGCACCCGAGAAGACGCCGCCCTCCGCATGGGATTCCATCAAAGCGGCGGCCTTGCGTGAGAACGCCTCCGTTTCGCCGTCGATGGCCGTGCCGGGAGCCGGCTCCTGCGCGGTCGCCGCGCCGAGCAGCATCAACATGGCGCAAGCGCCGGCGAGGAAGCGTGAGAGCATAGGGCGCGGTGATCCGTCGGCTGCGATCCTGCCAAGGTTGCGCGGGAATGTGGCGTGGTTGCGCGGGAGCGCCACCCCCCGGTCGACATCGCCGGCATTCCCGCGAAACCGTGATCGGCCTCGGCGCCGAGATCACTGTTTCGCCCCGAAGCTCGGCAACATGGCCCGCCTTCGTGCCGACGGACGAAGCCATCCGTCACGGTCGGACCCGCTCCGCCGATGACGGCCCTTCCCCAACCACGTAACAGGAAGAGACATCCATGAGCCGCACCACTCGCGCCCTGCTGGCAGCGTCCCTCGCCTTCGGTACCTCCGCCCTGGTCTCGCAGGTCAGCTTCGCCCAGGCGCCGCAGAAGGCACCGGCACCCGCCAAAGCCGCCCCAGCCCCCGCCGCTCCCGCTCAGGCCCCCGAGGCCGAGGAGCAGAAGGAGGTCGCCCTGACCCAGGCACTGATCGACGGCCTCGTGGCCGCGCAGCCCGAACTGGCGAAGCTCCCTGGCGGCAACGCGGACAAGCCCGATCCGAAGGTTCAGGCCCAGGCCGTGGCGATCGCGAAGAAGAATGGCTTTGCCAGCGTCGACGACCTGCAGGACGCGGCCGACAGCGTCGAGGCGGTGCTGGAAGGCATCGACCCCGAGACGAAGACCTATGTCGGCGTCGTGCCCCTGCTGAAGAAGCAGCTTACCGCCGTCGAAGCCGACAAGAAGATGAAGCCGAAGGACAAGGCAGCCGCGCTGAAGGACATCAACGAGGCGATCGCCGCCGGTGAGCCGAAGAAGCCGTCCGATGGCAACATCGCCCTCGTCACCCAGAACATCGACAAGCTCGGTCAAGTGGCGGGCGGAAGCCAGTAACGCCACTCGGCATGGCGGGCGACGATGCCGGGCAACCGGGATGCGATCGGGTGACCATCGTCGCCGCCGGCACGGAGACTCGTCTCGAACGCGCATCCCAGCGAAGGGGCGCGCAACCGAAGGTCCGGCCGCGCACTTTCCACCATGATATCGCCGGCCCGGGAGCCGGCGATCGCAAAGAGGCTCAAGACGAGTGACTGTACCCTCGAGGCCGGTTCCGCCGGGCGATCAGCCGGGATCGGCACGGGCTCTCCCGCCCGTCGGACCGGTTTGGAACGGTCCGGGCTTCGGCGAATTCGTCGGCATTGTCGCCCTGATGATGGCGGTGACCGCCATCTCCATCGACAACCTGCTGCCGGCCTTTCCGGCGATCCAGGCGCGGTTCTCGGTCGCCGATCCGAATGCGCTGCAGCTTCTCGTCTATGTCTACATGATCGGGTTTGGCGTGGCCCAGATCGTCTACGGGCCGGTCTCGGATGCGCTGGGGCGCCGGCGGGTGCTGCTCGGGAGTCTGGCGGTCTACGGGGCGGGCACGGGCCTCGCCATGGTCGCGCCGTCCTTCGAATGGCTGCTGGCCGCCCGCGTCATCCAGGGGATCGGGGCGGCGGGTGGGCGCGTCCTCTCCACCGCCATCGTTCGCGACCGTTATTCGGGGCGCGAAATGGCCAGCGTCATGTCGCTGATCATGATGGTGTTCCTCATCGTGCCGATGATCGCGCCCGCCATCGGCGGGGCGATGCTGCTGCTCGGCTCCTGGCACTATGTCTTCGTGTCCATGCTGGCCCTGGCCGGCATCCTCACCCTCTGGTTCTCCTGGCGCATGCCGGAGACGCTGCACCCGGAATACCGGCGTCCGCTCTCGCTGCGCTCCATCGGTCAGGCGGTCGCCCTGACCTTCCGCACCCGCGTGGCGGTCGGCTACGCCACCGCCCTCGGGCTACTGACCGGCTGTATCATGGGCTATGTCGGCTCGGCCCAGCAGGTCTTCGATACCGGGCTCTACCAGCTCGGCGGGCTGTTCCCGCTCGCCTTCGCCCTCGTGGCCGGGGCCATGGGGGCGGCGACCCTCGTCAATGCCCGCCTGGTGCGGCGGCTCGGGATGCGGCCGCTCTCGCATGTGGGCCTCACCCTGTTCGTGGCGGTGGCGCTGGCCCAGGTCGCAATCGGGCTCGCCTATGCCGGGCATCCGCCGCTGTGGCTGTTCCTGACGGTGCTCGCCTGCAACCAGTTCATGATCAGCTTCGCCATGCCGAACTTCAACGCGCTGGCCCTGCAGCCCCTCGGCGAGATCGCCGGCACGGCTTCGTCCTTCCTCGGCTTCTACACGACGATCCTCGGCGCTTTCTGCGGTTTCGTCATCGGTCAGGCCTTCGACGGCACCGTGCTTCCCCTCGGCATCGGCTATGCCGGACTCGGAGGCTCCGCGCTTCTCGTCGTCGCCTGGACCGAGCGCGGGCGGTTGTTCCGGGGTGGGGTGTCGGGGTGAGAATCGCGCCGGTTCGACGGCGACCATAAGTTGAACTTCGAGTCTGCCACGCTTATCGTTGATGGAAAAGCGGGCGATCCGATGAAGCCATCTATGATCGAGCAGACGAAGCTGCTCGCCAACGCGTTGGACCGGGCCTCGACGGCGTGCTTCACGGTCGGGATCGCCACGCCGGTCGCGGGCTTCCTGTACAATGTAGGAAATTTTCGAGCCCTGTCTGGGCCGTTCGAGATGATCGGCGGCGTCCTCGTTTGGATTCTCGGCGCCGGAGGCCTACATCTGGCTGCACGCCGTGTCCTGAAAGGGCTCGATCAATGAGCACCTCCTACGCGATCGCCTTCGTCTTCACGCCGTTACTCGCCGTCGGCGTCGGCTGGCTCGCAGTTCTGCTGCATGAGCGCTCGCTGGCGAAGGCGGAGCGTCGCTCCCCGGGCGAGTGAGCGCCGGCTCCAAGCTTTAACGCCGTCTTCAGCCGGTTTCGTCGGGGGGAGCGGCGCGTCGGCGAAATGTCCTTCGCCGCATAGGGGATACCTGATAGCGATGATCGGGCGATGACCGGTCCTAGACCATGACCTCCGGTAGACAGGGAGCGGCGGCGATGCCGACAAGTGCCGACCTCGGCCCCAGGATCGAGAGCTACGTTTCAACACTCGTGGAGAACGGGCGCTTCCAATCCCGTAGCGACGTGTTGCGCGAGGGCGTGCGCCTCTTGGAGGAGCGGGAGAATCGACTGGCGGCGCTCGACGCTGCCATCGAGCGCGGACTTGCCGATGCCGATGAAGGCCGGCTCAACCCGGCAAGCGAAGTCGCCGCGCGTCTGGCGACGCGGTACGGCAACCGGTCGACCGTCACCGAGGCATGATCGTCGTCTTCGCCGAAACCGCAGAAGCGGATCTGGAACGGATCGGCGATTACATTTCCGGCGACAATCCGGCTCGCGTCGCCGCTTTCGTCCAGGCGTTGATCGCCTGTTGCGAACGTCTGGCCGATGCGCCTCTCGGTTTCCCCGTTGTGCGGCGATACGAGCGCAGGGGCATCCGCGTCCGGACGTATGGAAACTATCTCATCTTCTATCGTGTCGGTGCCGCGACGATCGACATCGTCCACATCCTGCATGGCGCCCAGGATTACGGGCCGATCTTGTTCCCCTCTCCATAGCCATGTCCGATTCGCCTGTTTCCCCAGGTGAATGAGCCCGGTTGACACCCCTTAACGCCGTCTTCAGCCGGTCTCACGCATTCTCCCGATCTCGATGGGTCAGGGACGGAGTTCGCGCGTGTTCGGTCGGAGCCAGGACGGAATCCTCCTTGCGTCGCGCCTGTTGCTGGCGGCGGCGCTGCTGCCCACCGGCATCGCGCGTGCGCTCAACGTCTCGGGCTTCGCGCTGGCGCTGGCCGGGGCCGGGATGCCGTCTCCCAATGCCGTCGCCACGGCGGCCGTGGTGGTTCAGGTCTTCGGGCCGCTGGCGCTGATCCTCGGTGTCCTGCCGCGTATCACCGGTTTCGCCCTGGCGGGGTTCGCCGTCGCGATGGCGGTGCTGCTGCACGGGTTCTGGGCCTATTCCGGCGCGGCGGCGATGACCGAGCGCACCCTGTTCCTGGCCGATCTCGGCCTCGCCGGCGGCTTCCTCATCTACGCCCTCACCGGTCCGGGGGCTTGGAGCTGGCAGGGTTGGCGCCAATCCAGCCGCGAAGCGCCCGTGCGCGCGCCTGCCCGGCCGCAATCCGCCAATGCCAACACGAAATCCGCGAAGGGACCGAAGCGCAGCCCCGCCCGGCCGTCGAGCCGCGCGGCGGCCTAAACGCCCTTCGATGCGAGACGCTGACCCGACACCTCCGCGCCCGCATCCGGCTTCAGCCGCAGGAAGGCGAAGAGGGAAGCGGACGAGATCAGCGCGACGGTAAGGAAGGCGGGCCAGAAATCGCCGGCCTCGATGGCGGTGCGGCCATGCTGCGCGGCGGCCGTCTCAAGGGCCAGGGCTCCGATGGAGACGCCGAGGCTGAGGGACAATTGCTGCGCCACGCTCGCCAGGCTCGTCGCCGAACTCATCTCCCGCTTGTCGAGATCGGCATACGCGATGGCGTTGACGCAGGTGAATTGCAGCGACCTGACGCAGCCGCCGACCAGCAGGATGCCGATGATGAGCCAATGCGGCGTCTGCGCCGTGAACAGGCCGTTCACCGCGAGGAAGCAAGAGGCCACGACGGCGTTGAACAGCATCACCCGGCGGAAGCCGTAGGCTCGCAGGATGCGCGGCCCGATGATCTTGATGAGGAGCGCGCCTGCCGCCGCGGCGAAAGTGAGAAGGCCCGATTGCAGCGGATCGAGGCCGAAGCCGATCTGCAGCATCAGCGGCAGCAGGAACGGGATCGCACCGGTGCCGATGCGGAACAGGCTGCCACCGGTCACCGCCGCGCGGAAGGTCGGGTATCTCAGCAGGTCGAGGCGGATCACCGGATGCTCGACCCGGCGGGAATGGGCGAGGTAGAGCGCGAGCAAGATGGCGCCGCCGCCGAGGCAGCCCCAGGACACGTAATCCGGCAGGAGGTGGCGCCCGAGGGAGGCGAGGCCGAGCATCAGCGTGGCGAGTCCTGTTCCGGATAGCAGGAACCCGAGGACGTCGAGGGGCGGCCGAGTCGGCTCGCGGATGTTCTCGAAATAGATCGTGGACAGCACGATTCCGGCCAAGCCGATCGGGATGTTGATGAAGAAGATCCAGCGCCAGTCGAGATAGGTGGTGATCAGCCCACCCAGCGGCGGCCCCATGATCGGGCCGATCAGGGCCGGGATCGTGAGGTAGGCGAGGGCGCTGACGAGTTCACTCTTCGGCACCGCCCGGAGGATGAGGAGACGGCCGACCGGCACCATCATCGCCCCGCCAATGCCCTGGAACGCGCGCGCCGCGACGAAGGCGCCGAGCGAATCGGACGCGGCGCAGGCCAGCGACCCCGCCATGAACACCACGAGGGCGGCGCGAAAGATCGTGCGCGCGCCATAGCGGTCGGCCATCCAGCCGCTGATCGGGATGAAGATCGCGAGGCTGACGAGATACGCCGTGAGCGCGAGCTTGAGGGCGATCGGATCCTCGTTGAGGCTGCGGGCGATGGCCGGCAGGGCCGTGGCGATCACCGTGGAATCGGTGTTCTCCATGAACAGGGCCGTGGCGACGACGAGGGGGACGATTTGGGATGGGCGCATGGGGATCGCGTAGGTAGCGCGGCTAAAGCCGCCCGGTTCCGTCACGGCGTCGAGGGGGCGCAACTCGGCTCTTGAACGAACATCCACACAAATGATGGTGGCTGTGGATGAGGCGTGCGGTGTCGCACGTGGTGGACGACCGTGACCCACGAGCCACAGGTGCGGGCTTCAAGTCGTCAGGCCGGCATGGCCCGCTTTCGGGGGCGTCGATACGGCCTTAAGCTCAGCAACAATTCGGCTGTCTCGTATCACGTCGGTCGAGCGAGCCACCGCCGCCATTTTGCGCGAAAGATATTGAATGCCCTCGCGGTTCGAAACCTGTCGACGCTCGCCCCTCATCGGTGGGGTTCTGGGCCTGCTGCTCATGGTCGCCGGTTGCGGCACCGTCATTCTCAATGAAAGCGGGTCGCTCACCCGCTACGACCGCCTCAATGGAAGCACCGAAGTGGCGACCGGGGCGAAACTCTATGCAGATCAGCCGACCCTCGCGGCGACGCGGACGGTCCGCATCATCCCGGCGGCATTTCCGGAATCGATCTCCGGGCCCGGTCTCAACAGCGTCGAGCGCCGCCTGATCGCCAACGCGGCCGACCGTGCGCTCTGCTACGAGTTGTCGCTGCGCTACGACGTGGTCTCCACCAAGAAGGCCGATCTCACGATCCGGTCCGCCGTCACCCGTGTGGAACTCACCAACGTCCCGGCCGCCGGCGCGACCATCGCCACCTCGGCGGGAATCACCGTCGCGTCCCAGCTCGGCGTCGGCTTCGCCACTGCTGTCGGCCGCGTGCCGATCCCGCGTATTCCCATCGGCCTCGGCAGCATCACCATCGAGGCCGAAGCCCTCGATAGCCGTCATCAGCAGCGGGCGGCGATGATCTGGGGTGGTGGCGCCAACGCCTTCACCAACCAGGCCCGCTTCTCGGCGGCCGGGGACGCCTACGATCTGGCGGGTGAATTCGGCCAGGATTTCGGCACGCTCCTCGTGACCGGACGCGACCCGTTCAAGGAGCCGCTGTCTATCCCGAGCTGGAATCGCATCCGCATCACCACCCTCGGCGAGGCTCCGCTCGATCCGGATTGCGAGCAGTTCGGCCGCGCGCCCGGCATCGACGGTATGGTCGGCGACTATATCGGCCTGCCGCCGGAATGGACCGACAAGGGCCCCCGCGACCCGATCAACTGAGTTTTCCATTGCGATGCCGCGATCCTGCCTTTGCGCAGGGTCCGGCCCCATGATACTGCGCCGTGCCAACGCATTCGGCGCCGACAGCTGTTTCCAGTCCGGCGCCTCTCACCGTTTCGGGAGTTGGCACATGGCTCGTATCACCGCGGATTCCATCATCGAGGGCCTGACCTTCGACGACGTGCTTCTCCGCCCCGCCGCATCCTCGGTGATGCCCACCGAGGTCAGCATCGCGTCGCGGCTGACCCGCACGATCCACCTCAACATGCCGATCCTGGCCTCGGCCATGGACACCGTCACCGAGGCGCCGATGGCCATCGCCATGGCCCAGAACGGCGGCATGGGCGTGATCCACCGCAATCTCGAGCCGGCCGAGCAGGCCGAGCAGGTCCGCCTCGTCAAGAAGTACGAATCGGGCATGGTGCTCAACCCGATCACCATCCATCCCGACGAGACCCTGGCGGACGCGTTCTCGCTGATGAAGCAGAACCGCATCTCCGGCATTCCGGTGGTGGAGCGCGGCCCCAACGGCTCGCGCGGCAAGCTCGTCGGCATCCTCACCAACCGCGACGTGCGCTTCGCGACGAACCCCTCCGAGACCGTCGCCGAGCTGATGACCCGCGACCGGCTCATCACCGTGCGCGAGGGCGTGAACCAGGAGGAGGCCAAGCGCCTGCTTCACCAGTTCCGCATCGAGAAGCTTCTCGTGGTCGACGACCATTACCGCTGCATCGGCCTGATCACGGTGAAGGATATCGAGAAGCAGGTGGCCTATCCGGGCGCGGTGAAGGACGAGCAGGGCCGCCTCCGGGTCGCCGCCGCCACCACCACCGGCGATAACGGTTTCGAGCGGGCCGAGCGCCTCATCGATGCGGGCTGCGACGTGATCGTGGTCGACACCGCCCACGGCCACTCCATCAAGGTGCTCGACGCCGTGCGCCGGGTGAAGCAGCTCTCCAACACCGTGCAGATCGTGGCCGGCAACGTCGCCACCCGCGACGGCGCCCAGGCGCTGATCGATGCCGGTGCGGATGCGATCAAGGTCGGTATCGGCCCGGGTTCGATCTGCACCACCCGCATCGTGGCCGGCGTCGGCGTGCCCCAGCTCACCGCCCTGATGGAAGCGGTTGAGGCGGCCGACCGCGCCGATGTGCCGGTCATCGCCGATGGCGGCATCAAGTTCTCGGGCGATCTCGCCAAGGCGATCGCGGCCGGCGCGTCGGTGGCGATGCTGGGCTCGCTGCTCGCCGGAACCGACGAGGCGCCGGGGGAGGTGTTCCTGCACCAGGGCCGCTCCTACAAGAGCTACCGGGGCATGGGCTCCGTGGGCGCCATGGCGCGCGGCTCGGCCGACCGCTACTTCCAGGCCGAGGTCAGCGACACCCACAAGCTCGTCCCTGAGGGGATCGAAGGGCAGGTGCCCTACAAGGGACCGGTGGCGGCGGTGCTGCATCAGCTCGCCGGTGGCCTGCGTGCGGCCATGGGCTATGTCGGCGCGCCGACCATCCCCGAGTTCCAGGACAAGGCGCAGTTCGTCCGCATCACCAATGCGGGCCTGCGCGAGAGCCACGTCCATGACGTGACCATCACCCGCGAGAGCCCGAACTACCCCAGCCGCGCCTGACCGCGATACGCAGTCCGATCCGTCCCGTCACCCGGCTTTGGCCGGTGCCGGCGCGGATCGGACTGGCACTCGGCCTCGATGGCGTGCTGATCGGGTCAGACGCATGGCCGAGTGTCACGGGCCTCATCCACCGATCGTCCAACCCGTTCGAACCTCCCGCCATCGTCCTCCCCTGCGCCGGTCCGCTTGCCGCCCTCGGCCGGTGATGCGGACCAACAGGCTTCATCATGACCGTCCAGGCCATTCTCGCCCCCGTCTTCGCGCAGGTTCTGTTGATCTTCGTACTGATGTTTTGGCTCGGCCGCGTGCGCCTGGCGGAGGTCAGGACCGGCTCGGTGAAGGCCGGCGAGGTCTCGATGGGCCAGCGCAACTGGCCGCCCCGCGCGCAGCAGGCAGCCAACGCGTTCTCGAATCAGTTCGAACTGCCGGTGCTGTTCTTCGCCCTGGTGCCGCTCGCCCTCTACACGAAGAAGGCCGATCTTCTCTTCGTAGTCCTGGCCTGGATCTTCGTCGCGTCCCGCGCCGTGCATGCGGGCGTCTACATCACCTCGAACCACGTCCCCTACCGCTTCCAGGCCTATACGCTCGGGGCGCTGGTGCTTTTGGTGATGTGGATCGTCTTCGCGGTGCGCGTCTTCCTCGCTCCGATCGGGGTCTGAGGTTCGGAATTTCCGTTCACGCCTGGAAAGTCGCCGCCCTCGTCCGGTAAAGAGGGAGACTTATCGAGGTTGAGGATCGTCCCATGCGCGTGCTCGTCGTCGGCGCCGGTGCAACCGGCGGATATTTCGGAGCGCGCCTCGTCGAGGCGGGCAAGGACGTCACTTTCCTCGTGCGGCCGGCCCGGGCCGAGGCTCTGGCCGCGTCGGGGCTCCGGGTGAAAAGCCCGGTGGGCGACGTCCACATCGCCGAACCGGCGACGCTCACGGCCGCCGATCTCGCGGCGGGGAAGGGCGGTGGCTTCGATCTCGTCCTCCTCAGCTGCAAGGCCTACGACCTCGACGCCGCCATCGCCGACGTGGCACCGGCCGTCGGTCCCACGACGCTTGTGCTGCCCGTCCTCAACGGCTTGCGCCATCTCGACATCCTCGACGCCGCTTTCGGGCCGGAGCGGGTTCTCGGCGGCTCCTGCGCCATCGCTGCGACGGTGACGGCGGATGGCGAGATCCGCATGATGAGCCCGCTCCATAGCCTCACCTATGGCGAGCGGGCCGGCGGCCGTTCCGAGCGGGTGGAGCGGATCGAAGCCTTGATGCAGGGCGTCGCGTTCCAGGCCCGTCTGAGCGAGGCGATGGTTCTCGAAATGTGGGAGAAGTGGACGTTCCTGGCGACGCTCGCCGGGGCGACCTGCCTGATGCGGGCGACGGTCGGCGACATCGTCGCCGCGCCGGGCGGTCTCGCCTTCATCGAGGCGCTGATGGAGGAATGTCGTGGGATCGCCGAGGATGCCGGCTATGCGCCACGGGACAAGGTGATGCGGAACACGCAGGCGACGCTGACCGCGCAGGGGTCGGCCTTCACCGCCTCGATGCTGCGTGACATCGAAAACCAGGCGCGGATCGAGGCCGATCACATCATCGGCGATCTCATCTCCCGCGGGCGAGAGGGCGCGCACCCGATGCTCGACCGGGTCTACACGCATCTGAAGGCCTACGAGAACCGCCGCGCCCGTGAGGCGTCCTGAGCGGCGGCCCCGAAAGTCGGTCGCTCAGTAGCGCGGGGCCGGCGGGGGCGGGGGCGGGTTGCCGTATTCCAGCTGAGTTTTTGCATCGTAGGGGCGCTGGGGCGGAGGCGTCAGATCGACGGCGGGGGCGGTGGAGCAGGCGGCGACGCTCGTGAGGACGATGCCCGCGAGGGTCAGGGGAATGATGGGCGACATGACGTTTGCGAAGCTCCGTACGTTGACGCAGTGGGCTCTGGCGCAGCAAGGCCACGAGACAGATCCGCCACCCTGCCTGTCTGAGGGCTGATCTCGCCGGAAGCTCGGCTGTAATGTGTCCAACCCCGGCTCAAAGCGTGACCGTATCGCGGCGACGATCGACCGCGGTCACCCTTCCCTAACCTTGAGGATTTCGTCCTGACCCCTCCCGCCCGTCTCTCCGCCGCCATCGAAGTGCTCGCCGACATTGCCGGGCGACGCCGTCCGGCCGCGGATGCCCTCAAGGATTGGGGCCTCGCCCATCGCTTCGCCGGTTCCGGCGACCGCGCGGCCATCGCGAGCCTCGTCTACGACGCCCTGCGCCGCCGGGCTTCATCCGCCTGGATCATGGGGGACGAGGCCCCGCGCGCCATCCTCATCGGCATGCTGCGGCTACAGCACGGACTCGCGGCGCCCACCATCGCCGAGTTGTTCTCCGGCGAGCGCTTCGCGCCCGACCCCCTGACCGACGCCGAGCGCACGGCCATCGCCGAGGGCTCGCTCGCCGATGCACCGCCCCACGTGGCCGGCGACGTGCCGGACTGGATCCTACCCTCCCTCGGCCACCTGTTCGGCGATACCTTGCTCGATGAGCTGCGCGCGCTGGCCCGCCGCGCGCCCCTCGATATCCGGATCAACACCCTCAAGCGCGATCGCGAGACGGCCCTGGCCGGGCTCGCGCATCTGACGCCGGCGGTGACGCCGCATGCCCCGAATGGCCTGCGCATTCCCATCGGCGAGGATGGTCGAGGTCCCGCCCTGCATGTGGAGCCGGAGTTCCTCGACGGCTGGTACGAGATCCAGGACGAGGGCTCCCAGATCGCTGGCGCCCTGACCGGCGCGCGCGCCGGCGAGACCGTGGTCGATCTCTGCGCGGGCGGCGGCGGCAAGACCCTCGCCCTCGCGGCGATGATGCGGAACCAGGGACGGCTCATCGCCACCGACGACGATCCGCGCCGGCTCGCGCCGATCCATGACCGGCTGCGCCGGTCGGGTGCCGAGGCCGAGATCCGCACTCCGCGCGCCGGACGCGCGCGGGCCGATGTGCTCGGCGACCTCGACGGTACCGTGGACCGGGTGGTGGTCGACGCGCCCTGCACCGGTTCGGGGACATGGAGGCGCAACCCCGACACCAAGTGGCGGCTGCGCCCCGGCTCCCTCAGTGCGCGTGTCACGGACCAGGCCGAGGTGCTCGACCGGGCGTCGCGCCTGGTGCGGCCGGGCGGGCGGATCACCTACATCACCTGCTCCCTGCTGCGGGAGGAGAACGACGCGGCCATCGACGGTATCCTCGCACGGGCGAATGGCGGGCTGACGGTCCTGCCGGCCGAGCGGGTGGCTGCCGAGCATGCGCCGGGCCTCGCAGGGGTGGTGCGGTTCACCGAGCACGGCCTGCAGATGAGTCCGGCCCTCACGGGCACGGACGGCTTCTACGTCGCCACCCTGGAACGACGCGGCTGACGCGCCTCGACCGCCGGCCCTCCTTGCCGGGCGGCCGACGACACCGTCGCCTTCGCGCCACCGAGTCGATGGCGCGAAGGTCGGTGCTCAGAAGCAGCGGCGCGTACGCACCATCGTCACCCGGCCATACGGACCCCGACGCTTCGTCACGACCGTCCGGCAGCGGGGGCCCCTGACGACGGTGCGCGAGACGACCCGCGCCTGCTCGATCGCGGTGGCGGGGGCGGAAAGGGTCATGCCGGCGAGCGGCAGAGCCGATGCCGAGCCGATGCCGGCGAGGGTGATGGCTGCCAATCCGAAGAGGGTTGCTCTCATTGCGTAAGCTCCTGTCTGTTGGAAGGGCGGGATGAATCGCGCAGATTGTGTGAATCCTTTGTTAATTGTCCCGCCTTCCGTCCTTCGCTAGGCAGAGGCCACGCCCGATGCATGTGGGCGACGTGTGCCCTGCGGACGCTGCGCGTTGCACCATGGCGGGGCCTCGTCTAACTCCGATCCATGAATACCGACCACGACAAGATCCTCATCGTCGATTTCGGCTCCCAGGTGACCCAGCTCATCGCACGGCGCGTGCGTGAGGAGGGGGTCTATTGCGAGATCGTCCCCTTCACCAAGGCGGCTGAGGCCTTCGCCGAATCGAAGCCGAAGGGCGTGATCCTCTCCGGCGGCCCCGAATCGGTGACGACCGAGGCCTCGCCCCGCACGCCCCAGGTGGTGTTCGATTCGGGCGTGCCGGTCTTCGGCATCTGTTACGGCCAGCAGACAATGGCGGCCCAGCTCGGCGGCGAGGTCGAGGGCGGGCACCATGCCGAGTTCGGCCGCGCCGAGATCGAGATCATTTCGGACTGTCCCCTGTTTAAGGGCGTCTGGCATGTGGGCGAGCATTATCCGGTCTGGATGAGCCACGGCGACCGGGTGACCAAGCTCCCCGACGGTTTCACCACCGTCGCCCTGTCGAAGAACGCGCCCTTCGCGGCGGTGGCCGACGAGTCGCGCAACTACTACGCGGTCCAGTTCCACCCGGAGGTGGCCCATACCCCGCACGGCGCCCTGCTGATCCGCAACTTCGTGCGCGACATCGCCGGCTGCACCGGTGACTGGACCATGGGCGCCTACCGCGAGGAGGCCATCGCCAAGATCCGCGAGCAGGTCGGCAAGGAGCGGGTGATCTGCGGCCTGTCGGGCGGCGTCGATTCCTCGGTCGCGGCGGTGCTGATCCACGAGGCGATCGGCGATCAGCTGACCTGCGTCTTCGTCGATCACGGCCTGCTCCGCATGGGCGAGGCCGATGAGGTCGTGCGGCTGTTCCGCGACCATTACAACATCCCCCTGGTGCATGTTCAGGCGCAGGAGCTGTTCCTCGGCGAGCTCGAAGGCGTCAGCGACCCGGAGATCAAGCGCAAGACCATCGGCCGCCTGTTCATCGACGTATTCGACGAGGAGGCGAAGAAGATCGGCGGCGCCGCCTTCCTGGCCCAGGGGACGCTCTACCCGGACGTGATCGAGAGCGTGTCCTTCACCGGCGGCCCCTCGGTGACGATCAAGAGCCACCACAATGTCGGCGGCCTGCCCGAGCGCATGAACATGCAACTCGTGGAGCCCCTGCGCGAACTGTTCAAGGACGAGGTCCGGGTGCTCGGCAAGGAGCTCGGCCTGCCCGAGGCTTTCGTCGGCCGCCACCCGTTCCCCGGCCCCGGCCTCGCCATCCGCTGCCCCGGCACCATCACGGCCGAGAAGCTGGAGGCTTTGCGGAAAGCCGATGCGATCTATCTCGACGAGATCCGCAAGGCCGGCCTCTATGACACGATCTGGCAGGCCTTCGCGGTGATCCTGCCGGTGAAGACCGTGGGCGTGATGGGCGACGGCCGCACCTACGACCATGTCTGTGCGCTCCGCGCGGTCACCTCGGTCGACGGCATGACGGCGGATTTCTACCCCTTCGACATGGCCTTCCTCGGCCGCGTCGCCACCCGCATCATCAACGAGGTGAAGGGCATCAACCGGGTGACCTACGACATCACCTCGAAGCCGCCCGGCACGATCGAGTGGGAGTGAGGGGCGCGCCGTCGGTTCGATGGGGGCGGGCGCCGGCGAGCGCCCGCGTGCATCCGGGTCAGATGACCTCGATGCCGGCGGTTCCGCCGGCCGCGTAGCGCGCGCCTGCCACAGCGTCCCTGGCGAATAGCGCATCGAGTTCCGCGATCTCCTCCCTCGACAGAGCGAGGTCGACGCCTGCCGCATTCTCTACGAGCCGCGTCGCACGACGGGCGCCGGGGATCGGCACCACGTTGGGCGCCTTGGCCACCAGCCAGGCCAGGGCAACCTGTGCCGCGGTGACGCCGCGCGTCGCGGCGAAGGCGCCGAGCGCCTCGGCGAGGCGCCGGTTTTGCGCGAGGGCTTCTCCCTGAAAACGCGGATTGCCCTTGCGAAAATCACCCTCGCTCAGGGTCTTCGGATCGATGGCGCCCGTGAGGAAGCCGCGCCCCAGGGGCGAATAGGCCACGAAGGTCACGCCAAGTTCGGCGCAGGTCGCCAGCATCCCGTCCTCAGGCGTGCGGCTCCACAGCGAATACTCGCTCTGGACGGCGGCAATGGGATAAATGGCATGGGCGGCCCGCAAGGTCGCCGGGGACACTTCCGACAGGCCGAGCGCCCGGACCTTGCCCGTCTCGACGAGCTTCGCCATGGAGCCGATGGTCTCCTCCAGCGGTGTCTCGGGATTGCGGCGGTGGCAGTAGTAGAGATCGATCGTCCCGACGCGCAAGCGCTTCAGCGAAGCGTCGCAAGCCGCCGCGATATAGGCGGGTGTATTGTCGATCCGGCGCGACCCGGCCGCATCGCGCACGATGCCGAACTTGGTGGCGAGCACCACCCGGTCGCGGCGCTCCTCAAGGAAGCGGCCGAGCAATTCCTCGTTGTGGCCGAGCCCGTAGGTGTCGGCGGTGTCCAGGAAATCGTAGCCGATATCGAGCGCAGCGTTCAGTGTCTCCAGGGACTCGGCCTCATCCGCGGGGCCGTAGAATTCGGACATGCCCATGCAGCCGAGACCAGGGGCGGAGAGGGTGAGGCCTGTGCTGCCGAGGGGACGCTTCTGCATGGGACATTTCCTGTTCGAGGTCGAAGCGAAACCTGACAGGGCCGGGTCCATCCGATAATCTGGACAATCCCGTATGAGCTGCTGAGCGAGTTTCACCAATGCAGCGCGCCGACCTGTCGGATCTCGCCGCCTTCGCGTCCGTGGCGAGCCATCGCAGCTTTCGCAAAGGCGCCACGGAGCTTGGCGTTTCGCCCTCGGCCCTGAGCCATGCCCTGCGTGGCCTTGAGGCGCGGATGGGAGTGCGCCTGCTCCATCGCACCACGCGCAGCGTCGCCGTGACGGAAGCGGGCGCGATTCTCCTGGCGCGGCTGGGTCCGGCTCTCGCGGAGATCGGCGAGGCGGTGGATGCAGCGCGTCTGCTCAGTGCTGAGGTCAGCGGCAGCCTCAGAATCAATGCGCCTCACGTGGCCTGCCGCCTCATTCTCATGCCGCTGGTGACGCGCCTCCTCGTGCGCCACCCGAAGATCGCCGTCGAGATCATCGGCGACAACGCCATGACCGACGTGGTGGCGGACGGTTTCGATGCGGGGATCCGCATGGGCGATCGCGTGGCGAAGGACATGATCGCCCTGCCAATCGGCGGACCGCAGCGTTTCGCCGTCATCGGCTCGCCCTCCTATCTCGACGGGCGCGGGATACCGCGCCGCCCGCAGGATCTCGCTGGCCATGCCTGCATCCGTCAGCGTTTTCCCGATGGCCGCCTGTTCAAATGGGAGTTCGAGCGAGACGGCTCCGCCTGCGACATCGAGGTGGAGGGACCGCTGACCTTCGGGGACCAGGAACTCATGGTCGAGGCGGCGGTCCAAGGTGTCGGCCTTGCCTTCGTCTTCGAGGGCTATGCGGCAGAGGCCCTCGCGCAGGGCCGGGTGAGGCGGCTGATGGAGGAATGGTGCCCGGCCTTTCCGGGTTTCCATCTCTACTATTCCGGGCGTCGGCACGTGCCTTCGACCCTGCGGGCTTTCATTGCGGTGATGCGGGAGGCACCCTCGGGCGAAGCGTGAATGACGGACGCGAGCCCACGCGTTTCGCCCTTCGCCGTCAGCCGGCTCATGGCGTCTTCCCCGGTGGCCTGCCGGCATGCCCGCCTTTTTCCGACGAACCCTCAAGGCCGTCCATCGGACATCCGTCCGACTCGACACCGTGCGCTGGCGTGGCATCTCTTGCCGCCCCCTGAAGGCCCGCCTGCCCGTGAGTCCGTCTAAGATGGCCCGGTCTGTCGGCGCCGTCATCGTGCCGGAGTGGATGATGAACGCATTGAAGCTGGTCTGGATTCTGTTGGCGCTCACCTATGCTGTGAGCGAAAGCAGGGCCGAGCCGGTCGCGGGTCCATCGTCTCCCGGGGGAGGGACCATACCGGGCGCCGTGGCGCTCGACGACATTCCCGTCTCGACCGTGCCCCTCGGCGGCTTTCCCTATTTCGCGCTGCCCGCGGGCTACCAGCCGGTGAACCCGCCAGAGTCCCGCGAATTCGGGCATTTTCCGTTCTGGACGGGCACCGCGCTCCACGACGTCGACGGCAAGGTTTTCCTGTCCCTCATCGGCGCCAAGGACGGCAAGACCTACTCGTCCTATGAGCTGAAGAAGAACATCGAGGCCGTGCTGACCCAGGCAGGTGCTCGAAAGCTCACCGACAGCCAGATGTCCGCGTCAGTGACCGATACCCTGCCGGAGGAGGTCAAGATGGGCATGTATGAAGGCCTCGGTAACGTCTACTCCGAACGGACGCAGACATGGGTGATCCGCCGCCCGGACCGGCAGATCTGGGTGCATTTCGTGCCCGGCAGCAACAACGCGAGCTGGACCATCCTCGAAACAAAGCCCTTCGCGCAGACCGCTGGACTGCTGCCCGCAGACCAATTGAAACAGGACATCGACAAGACCGGGCGGGCGGTGATCCATGTCAATTTCGCCACCGACAAGACCGCGATCCTGCCGGATTCCGCGGCTCAGATCGAAGCGGTGACGAGCCTGCTGAAGACGAATCCCGGTCTCAAGCTGGCGATCAACGGCTACACCGACGAGACCGGGTCCGCCGGGCACAACCAGTCGCTCTCCGATGGCCGCGCCAGGGCGGTGATGGCCAGGCTCATCGCGTCGGGCGTCGCGAAGGAGAGGCTGAGAGCCAAGGGCTTCGGGGCCGCCAGCCCGGTCGCCGCCAATGGCAGCGAGGAGGGCAGGGCGAAGAACCGGCGCGTGGAACTGGTGAAGTTCTGACACGGAGACGTGCGATGCCGCCGGGCCGGCAGGTTCGTCTCCACCGGCACGGTCTCGGTAACGAAGTCCGCCTCATGCCGGATAGGGGCCGGCCGTGATGACGATCCGCTTCCGCCTTACGGCCAGACCTTGAGCGCCAATGGTCTGCGGACGAGGTCCCGGTCCGAGGTCACCTGGCAGCCCTCCCGGCGCAGCGTCACGTAGGTGAGGAGGGCGGTGTCGCCCACATCGTCGAAGTTGCGGCCGGTCGCCTGTGGATCGAGAATCGACGGATAAGCGATGAGGTCGCCCTTGGCCGTGCAGGGATCGTCGTAGAGCGTGGCGCCGGCGAGGAGCAGGCGCGGCTGATCCCAGGTGAGGAGGTCGCGTGACGTCGTCCAGTAGAAGCCGGATTGCGGAACCTTGGCGCCGGCCGCGGCCATGAAGACGGCGATCCAGGCCCCCGTACCGCGATGGCGCACCACCGCGCCCACGGGCAGGCCGAACGGCTCCAGCGGCTTGCATGGTTCGGTGAGCAGGGTCGGCTTGGTGTAGGGATCGGGGAAGGCGGCGGTGAAGCCGAGCCCGGTCCAGGCCCGCCAGCGCGTCGGATCGGACGGCCTGTCGGTGCGGAACAGGCAGGCCCCGGCGGATTGCTCGCTGCCGCCGGAAGACCAGCCGGTGGTGGCGATGAGCACAAAGCGCCAGCGCCCGTCCGCCACGATGTTCGACGGATTGAAGAAGCCCCGCTGCCGGCCCTGGCCGACCTCCTGGCGGAACGGCGCCGCGGCCACAATAGCGGGCGGCTTGGCGCGGGTGAAGCTGCGCCCGCCATCGCCGGAAGAAGCGGCGACGATCGTGTTGTACCAGCACTCGATATAGACCTTCGAGCGGCAGCGGCCCTCGTGCTCGTTGGCCTGGTACTCGTGGTGGAGGAGGGCCGAGACGGCCTTGCCGCCCTCCGTCCATGTGGCCGTGATCCAGGAGCGGTCGTCATAGGCCGCCGGATCGGCCTTCTCGCCGGAATCGAGCACCACGGCGCAGTCGAGCTTCAACTGGTCGAGGCTCGGTCCGCGCAGGGCCCGGTTGTGGTAATGCATGCCGAACAGGGCGATGCCGCCCGCTGAGTCGCGGAAGGCTCGGGCGGAGGCGTCCGGCACGTCCGCCCCGTCGCAGGCATCACGGCCGGCCTTGAAGATCGTCGTCGGCGCTCCGACCAGGGTGAGGGCGGAAAGCGGCGGTTCGGACCGCGCCGCGACCTCTTGAGGAAGCAGGACGAGCAGGAGGAGCGCGAGAAGCCGCGTCATCGGATGAGCCTGGACATCCGCGCCGGTTTGGGTTTTGAACCGTTACAGTCTGCTTCACCCGGCCTGGCGCGGCTCCCGCGATCCACAGGCTCGATTCGAAGGCCCTTCATGCTCATCCTCATCCTCGGTCTCGTGCTGTTCCTCGGCACGCATGCCTTTTCCATGTTGAGGACGAAGCGCGCGGGCGTCATCGACGAGGTGGGCGAGAGCCGGTTCAAGCTCGGCTATACCGTGCTGTCGATCGTCGGCATCGTGCTCATCGCCTATGGTTTCGGACAATACCGCGCGGATGGCTACATCCAGGTCTGGAACCCGCCGGTCTGGACGCGCCATCTCGCGCTGCTGCTGACGCTCCTCGCCTTCATCGCTCTGGCCTCCGCCTACCTGCCCGGTCACATCCGGGCGCGGGCCAAGCACCCGATGCTGCTGGCGGTGAAGATCTGGGCGACGGCCCATCTCCTCGCCAATGGCGACCTCGGCTCGATCCTGCTGTTCGGGAGCTTCCTCGCCTGGGCAGTTATCGCCCGGATCAATGCCAAGCGCCGCGCCCTGTCGGCTGGCGCGGTGGCCGCCCAGCACGGCGCCGTCGCGGCCCCGGCCGGCTGGCGCAACGACGCGATCGCGGTGGCGGTCGGCTTCGTCGTCTGGTTCGCCTTCGCCAAATATCTCCACCCGTTGCTCATCGGCGTGGCGGCCTGGCCGGGGCAGGCCTGAGACCGGCCGCACTCACCGCTCGCCGCTCTCCAAGCTATCCAGTCGCCAAGCCGGCTGCGCTGTGCTACGCGCCGGGCTTGGATTTTCCTCAAGGCCGTCGATCGTATCGCGGTCGGCGTGAGACGATATGGCCGAGAACAACGAGTTCATCCGCGAGGTCAACGAAGACTATCGCCGCGATCAGGTCGCCCGGATCTGGAAGCGCTACAGTGGTCTGATCATCGCTGTTGCGATTCTCGTCGTGGCCGGCGTCGGGGGCTATCGCTACTGGCAGCACGATCAGCGCGTTCGTGCGGAAGCGGCGTCGGAGAAGTTCGAGGCCGCCAATCGTCTCGCCAAGGATGGCAAGGGTACGGAGGCCGACAAGGCCTTTGAGGCGCTGGAAGCCGATGCACCGGGCGGCTACCGGATGCTGGCCCGGTTCCGCTCCGCCACCGAGACCACCAAGCGCGACGCCGCCGCCGGCGCGACCGAGTACGATGCGCTGGCCGCCGACACCAAGCTCAGCGATGGCCTGCGCGACCTCGCCCGCCTGCGCGCCGCCCTGATCCGACTCGACCAGCAGAATCCCGATACCGCGCTCGCCAGTCTCCAGGGGCTCGCCGCCCCGACCGGCGCGTTCCGCCACACCGCTCGCGAAATGCTCGGACTCGTGGCGCTGAAGCGCGGCGAATACGATGCCGCCGGGCGCTGGTTCGACCAGATCGTCGCCGATCCGCAGACGCCGGCGAACCTGCGCCAGCGTATCGAGGTCTATGCTGCCCTCGTGGCCGGCGGTCCGGTCACGGTGACCGCGGCTCCCGCTTCCGAGCCGGCCGCACCCCCGCCCGTGACGCGCTGAGCCGAATTTCGGCACGACGCCTGCACGACGAATTTCTCCGTACGACGACTGAATCGAGACCACCATGGACATGCCGACCGTCGCTATCGTCGGACGGCCGAATGTCGGCAAGTCGACCCTCTTCAACCGTCTGGTGGGCAAGAAGCTCGCCCTCGTGGACGATCGCCCCGGCGTGACCCGCGACCGGCGCGAGGGCGACGTCAACTTCGGCGGATTGGTGTTTCGCATCATCGACACGGCGGGGCTCGAACAGGCCGATGCCGATTCGTTGCTCGGCCGCATGCGCGCACAGACCGAAGCCGCGATCCTCGAAGCCGACGTCGTGCTGTTCGTCATCGATGCCCGCGCCGGCATCCTCCCCGCCGACCAGCCCTTCGCCGAACTGGTGCGCCGGGCCGGGTGCCCGGTGGTGCTCGTCGCCAACAAGGCCGAGGGCGGCACCGGCCTGTCCGGCGCCTACGAGGCGTTCTCGCTCGGCCTCGGCGACCCGATCCCGTTCTCGGCCGAACATGGCGAGGGCATCGGCGAGCTGCATGACGCACTCACCGAGGCTCTGCCCAAGCTCGACGACGAGGAGGAGGGATACGACGACGACCCGTCGAATCGCTCGTTGAAGGTCGCCATCGTCGGCC
Organism: Methylobacterium sp. CM6247; assembly: GCF_054817925.1. NCBI lineage: Bacteria > Pseudomonadati > Pseudomonadota > Alphaproteobacteria > Hyphomicrobiales > Methylobacteriaceae > Methylobacterium > Methylobacterium sp. CM6247. The sequence goes on along the minus strand of NZ_JBTXKX010000003.1, from coordinate 198,043 downwards.
GCCCCAATGCCGGCAAGTCCACCCTCATCAACCGGATGCTCGGCGAGGAGCGCCTGCTCGTCGGCCCCGAGGCCGGCATCACGCGGGATTCGATCTCCCTCGACTGGGAATGGCGCGGGCGCCGCATCAAGCTCCACGATACCGCCGGCATGCGCCGCAAGGCCCGCATCGACGACAAGCTCGAAAAGCTCGCCGTGTCGGACGGCCTGCGCGCCGTGCGCTTCGCCGAGGTGGTGGTGGTGCTCCTCGATGCCACGATCCCGTTCGAGAAGCAGGACCTGACCATCATCGATCTCATCGAGAGCGAGGGCAGGGCCGTGGTCATCGGCCTCAACAAGTGGGATCTCGTGGCGGACCAGCCCGGCCTGCTGAAGAAGCTGCGGGAGGATTGCACCCGCCTGCTACCGCAGGTGCGCGGTGTCTCCGTGGTTCCGTTGTCGGGGCTTGCCGGTGACGGCATCGACGCGCTGATGAAGGCCGTGACCGAGACCTTCGAGGTCTGGAACCGCCGCGTCTCCACCTCCAAGATCAACGATTGGCTCAGCGCGGCGACCCAGCGCAACCCGCCGCCGGCGGTGGCCGGCCGCCGCATCAAGATCCGCTACGCCACCCAGGTGAAGAGCCGCCCGCCGCACTTCGCCCTGTTCGGCAACCAGCTCGACGGCCTGCCGAAATCCTACACGCGCTATCTCGTCAACAACCTGCGCGAGGCTTTCGACCTGCCCGGCGTGCCGATCCGGCTGTCCCTGCGCACCTCGAAGAACCCGTTCGACAAGGACAACAAGGGCTGAGCCTCACGACCCGCAGGTCGTTTCGCTCAGCCAGTCCACCACGTCGTCCAGTCCCTGGCGGTTGGTGCGGCCCTTCTCGCGCGCGGCCTCGAAAACGGCGATCTGGCGGTCGGCGCTGGTGCCCTTCGCCACGATGGTGCGGGCGCGCTCCACCTCCGCGCCGCAGCCGAGCGCATCGGCATCCGCATCGATGAGAGCCAGAACCTTGTCGAGGGCGTCGGCGAAGGGAAGGGCATCCTCACTGGTTTCGTCGATGATCTCGGCCTCGGTGCCGCTGCGCTGGGTGCGCCAGAGGTTTTCCTCGGCCAGGGCGAGAGAGACACCGTCGAGATCGGCGTTGAGGTCCGGCTGGCGCACGACGCAGCGCACGAGGCAGCGGAAGAGTGCCGCCACCGTGAGAGCATCCTCGAGCCGGGTGCAAGAATCCGCTACGCGAAGCTCCAGCGTGGGAAACTTGATCGACGGACGAAGCGACCACCACAGGAAGCTGGCATCCTGGATCGAGCCGGCCTTGGTCATGATCCGCAGGTAGCGCTCATATGCCTCCGGACCGGAGAAGAGCTGCGGCAACCCCGTTCTGGGCAATTCGCCGAAGGCACTCAGGCGGTAGGCGGTGAGCCCCGTCGGCTTGCCCTGCCAGAACGGGGACGAGGCCGAGAGCGCGAAGAGCAGGGGCTGGAACGGCAGCAGCCGGTTCATCAGGTCGATCCGGGCCGCGGGATCGGGCACTTCCACATGGACATGCATGCCACAGATCAGGCTGCGGCGGCCGGCGAGACCCACATCCTTGAGGATGCCGCGATAGCGCTCGCCCTTCGTCGGTAATTGCCGCGCCCAATCCGCCACCGGATGGGTGCCGGCGGCGAAGACCATAAGCTCGTGTTTTCTGGCCAGACGGCCGAGGGCATCGCGCTGCCCGGCCAGGATCTCTCGCGCCTCGCTGAACTCCGTGGAGGGCGGGGTGCAGACCTCCACCTGACACTGCAACATCTCGCGCCCGATCTCGGGCAGGCGCTCGCTCGCTTCGGTATGGAACGGCTTCACCGACCGCCGCGGCGTCCCTCGCGTCTCGGCATCGGCCAGGAAGTATTCCTCCTCGATGCCGAAACGGTAGCTATGCGCGGTCATGCCATCATCCTGCGAGCGACCTCCATCAACTCGTAGGGCGAAAGGTCGTTGCTCCTCAGCTTCGCAATGCGCCACCCACCAGCCAGGCCGGATCGAACCAGCGGTCGGCCTCGCCATCATAGGGCAGGCGGGTGATGTCCCAGTTCTGGATGTACTTGGCGTAAACGTTCCAGACCGTGATGCCGCCGCCGACGAAGATGCGCCGGCCCGGATAGCGCTTGAGCACCTCTTCCGGGTCCTCGTGGCTGCGGATGACGTCGATGGTGCGGTCCTTGAAGGCGAAGTCCGGCACGGAGGCCACGGTCTTCGGCCCGGCGATCAGCACGTGCCCCATGGTCAGCGCGAAGAAGCGCGTCACGTCCTCGACGAAGAGCGGATCGGTGTTGCCCTCCCAGGGCAGGTGCCCGTTGAGGCCCAACTGGCCGCGCAGGCCGATGGCGCAGATGCAGCGAACGTCGATCATGATGGAAACCTCGATGAAGGCGGGTCACTCCCGCCACCGACCTCATCCTGAGGTGCCGCAAAGCGGCCTCGAAGGAGGGCTCCAGACCGCACTGCGAGTCCTGGAGCCCTCCTTCGAGGCCTTCGCTTCGCTCCAGCACCTCAGGATGAGGTCGCGGGCAGGTTATGGGTGACAGAAAAGCTAAGCCGCCATCTGCGGCGTCAGCACCCGGTCGCTGGGGAAATCGTAGATCTTGCCCGATTGATCCCAATCCGGGCTCGCGAGACGCACGAAATGCGGTGCGAGGTCGTCCGGGGTCTTCAGTGTGGTCTCGTCTTCGCCCGGCATCGCCGCCTTGCGCATGGAGGTGCGCAGGGGGCCGGGATTAAGCAGCATGGCCTTGATCGGCGTGGTCTCGGTCTCCGCCGCGTAGGTGCGCACGAGGGCGTCGAGAGCGGCCTTCGAGACCGAGTACGGCCCCCAATAAGCCTTGCATTTCTGCGCGGCGCCGGAGGTGACGAAGATGGCGCGGCCCGCATCCGACCTCCGCAGCAGCGGGTCGACGGAGCGGAGCAAGCGCCAGTTGGCGGTGACGTTGATGTCCATCACCTGCGTCCAGGTCTTGGGCGTGACGTGGCCGAGGGGCGTCAGATTACCGAGGATGCCGGCATTGCCCACGACCACGTCGAGTTTCTGCCAGCGCTCGTAGATGCTCTGGCCGAGCCGGTCGATCGCGTCGAAATCAGTCAGGTCGAGGGGCACGAGCGTCGCGCTCGATCCCGCCTGCCGGATTGCGTCGTCCAGCTCTTCCAGCGCCCCTTGCGTCCTGGCGACGGCCACGATGTGCGCGCCGGCCTCTGCGAGGGCCAGAGCCGCCGCCCGGCCGATGCCGCGCGAGCAGCCGGTGACGAGGGCGATGCGGCCGTCGAGGAGCTTCGTCATGGGTCGGATCAATCCGCTTCGGCGAGCATCGCGAGACGCTTCGGCCCGGCGATGGCGAGGTCGGTCAGGCCGGTCGGGTAGTCGCCCGTGAAGCAGTGATCGGTATATTGCGGGCAGGATTCATTCCGGCTCTCCTCGCCCATGGCCTTGTACAGCCCCTCGATCGACAGGAAGGCCAGGGAGTCCGCGCCGATATAGCGGCGCATGCCTTCGAGGTCGTGGGTGGCGGCGAGCAGCTTCTCGCGCTCGGGCGTGTCGATGCCGTAGAAATCCGGATAGGTGATCGGCGGCGAGGCGATGCGGAAATGCACCTCCTTGGCACCGGCCTCGCGCATCATCCGCACGATCTTCACCGATGTGGTCCCGCGCACGAGGCTGTCGTCCACGAGGACGATGCGCTTGCCTTCCACCACGGCGCGGTTGGCCGAATGCTTCATCCGTACGCCGAGTTCACGCACCGACTGGGTCGGCTGGATGAAGGTGCGCCCGACATAATGGTTGCGGATGATCCCCATCTCGAAGGGCAGGCCGGTCTCCTGCGCGAAGCCGAGGGCTGCCGGCACGCCGGAATCCGGCACCGGGATCACCACATCGGCGGCGGTGGCGGATTCGCGGGCCAGTTCGTGGCCGATATTCTTGCGGACGGAATAGACGCTCTTGCCGTTCACTACGGAATCCGGCCGGGCGAAGTAGATGTACTCGAAGATACAGGGGCGCATCGGCTGCGACGGCGCGAACCGGATCGATTCGATGCCCTCTTCGGAGATGACGACGATCTCGCCGTTCTCCACGTCGCGGATGAACTTCGCGCCGATGATGTCCAAGGCACAAGTTTCCGAGGCGAGGATGTAGCGGCCGTCGAGTTCGCCGATGACCAGCGGGCGGATGCCGAGGGGGTCGCGGGCGCCGATGAGCTTCTTGTTGGTGAGCGCGACGATGGCGTAGGCGCCCTGGACCTGCCGCAGGGCTTCGGTGAAGCGCTCGACGATGAGGGGCGCGCGGCTGCGGGCGGCGAGGTGCAGGATCACTTCCGTGTCGGAGGTCGACTGCGTGATCGCGCCGTCGCGGACGAGGTCGCGGCGGATGGAGAGGGCATTGGTGAGGTTGCCGTTATGGGCCACCGCGAGGCCGCCGCTGGCGAGTTCGGCGAAGAGCGGCTGGACGTTGCGGAGGATCGTGCCTCCGGTCGTCGAGTAGCGCACGTGGCCGATGGCGGCCGAGCCTTCGAGGTGCTCGATGGTGGAGCGGTCGGAGAACGAATCGCCGACGAGGCCGGGCCGGCGTTCGGAATGGAAGATGTGCCCGTCGAAGGAGACGATGCCTGCCGCCTCCTGGCCCCGGTGCTGGAGGGCGTGGAGGCCGAGCGCCACGATGGCGGAGGCGTCCGGATGGCCGAAAATGCCGAAGACGCCGCACTCCTCGCGCAGCGTGTCCCCGTCCCGGTCCAGCCCATCCACCACGTCGACCGAATGGCGGGCGCTCGCGCTGCGTGCTGACATCTGGTTCTGCGATCCTAAGGTGGCCCGCCGCTGCCGGTTTCGGCACCGTCCACGGACCGGCTTGCATCCTGCGACCGTTTTATGACGACGGCCGCTTCCTGCAAGAAGCCGTCATTTAGTCGGCCTTGGTTCCGCAACCAAGCGGCTTGCCACGCAGATCAGACGCGCTGCGTGAGAAGGTCAGCGTCGTGCGGGCGACTCCGTCCGGCGTTGCGCGGGCGCCGTATCGCCCTCACCGGCCGGCTCGACCGGGTCCGCCGTGCCGTCGCCCTTGGCTTTCTTGAACTGCTTCAGGAACCCTTCCGGGTTCTCCGGCAACTGGGCCACCAGCGCGTCGCCCGATTTCTCGAGCATCGGGCGGCTGCGAGCCTGCGCCGCCCAATCGGGCATCTTGCCCTGAACCAGCCAGGCCAGGAACACCCAGCCGATCACGCAGATGAGGAATCCGCGCCCCGCGCCAAAGACGAAGCCGAGGGACCGGTCGATCGCGCCGATGCGCGAATCGAGGATCATGTCGGAGACCTTCACCGTGATGATCGACACGATGACGAGGGTAAGGAGGAAGATGGTGGCGATGGAAGCCACCAGCGCCACGGTGGCATTGGAGACGTGCTGGCTCACCGTGGGCAGCAGCAGGGGATAGAGCTTCCACGCCACTGCGGCGGCGGCGACCCAGGCGACGATGGCGAGAACCTCGCGCGTCGCGCCGCGGACGGCGGCCAGAAGGGCCGAGATGACGACGATGCCGAGAACGGCCAGATCGAGAACGGAAAACGGCATTGATTGGTATGGTCGCACGGGGCAGAGGGGCTGACGATGGCCTGCTCGTGCGGCTCCCCCTCGCCGCCGCGCCTGTATATCGTGCGGAAACTCGGCCGTCACCCTCCGGTACGCCCTCCCTTCGCGGGCCTCACTCGTCGTCTTCGTATTCGTATCGCGCTGGGTTGCGCTCGGGCCGGCCGCGTTTGGGCGCGCCGCTGGCGATGCCGGCCACGAGATCCGCAATGTGGCGCAGGGCTTCCGTGGGTAGGGAATTGTCGCCGACCTCGTTGCGCCCCTGTGGCGTGACGGCTTTGGCGAAGCCGAGCTTCACCGCTTCCTTCAACCGCGACGGTGCCTGCGCCACCGGGCGGATCGCTCCCGAGAGACCGATCTCGCCGAAATAGACGGTCTCGCCCGGCAGGGCCGCGCCCGACAGCGACGACACCAGGGCGGCTGCCACCGCGAGATCCGCCGCCGGTTCGGTGATGCGCAGGCCCCCTGCGACATTGAGATAGACGTCGTGGGTGCCGAGCCGGATGCCGCCATGAGCCTCCAGCACGGCGAGCACCATGGACAAGCGGTTGGGATCCCATCCCACCACGGCGCGGCGCGGCGTGCCGAGGGAGGAAGGCGCCACCAGGGCCTGGATCTCCACCAGCAGGGGCCGCGTGCCCTCCATGCCGGCGAAGACCGCGGTGCCCGGTGCCGCATGGTCGCGTCCCGCGAGGAAGAGCGCCGACGGGTTGGGCACTTCCGCGAGGCCCCGATCGGTCATCTCGAACACGCCGATCTCGTCGGTGGGGCCGAAGCGGTTCTTCACCGCGCGCAGGATACGGAAGTGATGGCCTTGGTCGCCCTCGAACGAGGCGACGGCATCGACCATGTGCTCCACCACGCGGGGCCCGGCGATCTGACCGTCCTTCGTCACATGGCCGACGAGGATCACCGCCGTCCCGGTGGTCTTGGCGAAGCGGATCAGCGATTGGGCCGAGGATCGGACCTGGGTCACCGTGCCGGGGGCGGATTCCACCGTCTCCGTCCACATGGTCTGGATCGAATCGATGATGGCTAGGGCCGGTGGGCGCCCCTGGCTCAGGGTCTCGACGATATCCTCGACATTGGTCTCGGCGGCGAGATCCACCGACGAGCTCGACAGGCCGAGGCGCTCGGCCCGCAGCCGCACCTGCGCCACCGCCTCCTCGCCGGAGATGTAGACCACGCGCTCACCCGTCCGCGCCATGGCGGCGGTGGCCTGCATCAGCAGGGTCGACTTGCCGATTCCGGGATCGCCGCCGAGCAGGATCACCGAGCCGCGCACGAAGCCGCCGCCGGTGACCCGGTCGAGTTCGCCGATGCCGGAGGGAATGCGCGGGGCCTCGCGGGCCTCGCCGGTGAGCCCTTCCAGAGGAAACACGCGTCCCCGCGCCCGGCTCGGCCGCGTCTTGACCGGCCCGGCCTGCGGGCCGCTCGCGCCCGTTTCCTCGACGATCGTGTTCCAGCCGTTGCAGGCTTCGCAGCGCCCGCGCCAGCGATTGTAGACGGCGCCGCAGGATTGGCAGACGAAGGTCTGGTGGATCTTGGCCATGATCGCCTTTTGAGGAAGCACGGACGACAGTCTGCGGCCATCCAACCCGCGCCCTCATCCTGAGTTGACCGCGCCAGCGGGCCTCGAAGGAGACCTCCAGGGCCGGCGGCGCCATCTGGAGTTCTCCTTCGAGGCCTACGCTTCGCTTCGGCACCTCAGGATGAGGCGGTGGATTTGGAATCGCCGGATCAGTCGGTAGACTCTACATAACGACGAACATATCGTGAACCAAGGCCGGTCAGGATTTCGTAGCCGATGGTGCCGGCGGCGTGGCCTACACTGTCCACATCGAGGGAATCACCGATGAGAACCGCCTGTTCGCCGCGCCGGGCGCTGGGCGCATCGGTGACGTCGAGGATGATGAGGTCCATTGAGATCAGGCCGACGATGGGGCAGGGCACCCCGCCGACGAGGGCATGGCCGCGACCGCTCGCCGAGCGCGGATACCCGTCGGCATAGCCGATGGAGAGGGTGGCGAGCCGTCGCGGACCGGGAGCGGTCCAGCGGGAATTGTACCCGGCGCTGTCCCCCGTCTCCACGTCGCGGATCTGGGCGATCCGCGCGTCGAGGCGGACGACCGGCCGCATCGGGTTCGGGCGTCCCGGCATCGGGTTGCCGCCGAACAAGGCGTAGCCCGGCCGGAGCATGTCGTTCGCGATGCCTGCGCCGAGATAGCAACCGGAAGAATTGGCGAGCGAACCCGGAATGCCCGGAAAGGCGCGGCGTACCGTGTCGAAGTCCTCGCACTGGCGTCGGTTGATCGCCTCGTCCGGCCGTTCGGCGCTGACGAGATGGCTCATCAGCAGGTCGATCCCCGCCGCTGGGATGATCGGGTCTCCGGCGAGAGCCAGGGCTTCGGGGACTGTCAGGCCGAGGCGGTTCATGCCCGTATCGATGTGAAGGGCCGCGGCGAGCGGTCTCCCCGCCTCTGCACCCAGCGCCGCCCATTCCTCGAGTTCCTCGCGCGACCCGAGGACCGGGCGCAGGGTATGTGCGGCGAGGATGGGGCCGCTGCCGGGAGCCAGGCCGTTGAGGACATAGATCGTCGCTTCCGGCAGGAGCGACCGCGCGATGATCGCCTCGCTCGCATGCGCGACGAAGAACGTCCGGCAGCCGGCCTGCCACAGGACCGGTGCGACCAAGGCCAGGCCGCAGCCATAGGCGTCGGCCTTCACCACGGCGGCGCAGGGGATATGCGGGGCCTGCGCGCCGAGCCGGCGCCAGTTCTCGGCGATGGCCGCGAGGTCGATGGTGAGGCGTGCGCCGTGGATGGCGGCCTCCGGATGAGCGATCGACATTGCAGGATCTCGTTCGAGCGCGGTGATGGGGCAGTCTCCGCTGCCTGCAAATCTCATGTGAGGAAGCGGAGTCTACCGTCTCTCGCAGGGTGGACCATAGAGTCGACGGTCTCTGTAGCGCCCTTCGCTCCTCAGGGCGGCGCTAAAGGATTTACATCCGCTCTTTCAAGCGGGCCGCGTCCATCTCAGCCTTGTGGCGAGAGGTTAGGAGCGGGGGTGATTGGGGGTCCCTCGATTGGCTGAGGCTAGGGGACCGATCCCCGCCTCCAACTCCTCCCCACAAGAAGGAGGAGGGTCACCCTCACTCGGCGGTATGGAACCGATTACATGCGCTCCGGCATCCGGTCTTCGCTGGCCAGATCCGAGAAGCGCGTGATGTTGGCGTCGAACTGCAGCTCCACCGTGCCGGTGGGGCCGTGGCGCTGCTTGCCGAGGATGACTTCGGCCTTGCCGTGGACGCGGTTCATCTCCGCCTCCCAGGCGAAGAATTCCTCGGTGCCTTCGCGCGGCTTCTTGTTGTTGACGTAATATTCCTCGCGGAACACGAACATCACCACATCGGCGTCCTGCTCGATCGAGCCCGATTCGCGAAGGTCGGAGAGCTGCGGGCGCTTGTCGTCGCGATTCTCCACCTGACGCGAGAGCTGCGACAGGCCGATGATCGGCACCGCGAGTTCCTTGGCCAGCGCCTTCATGCCGGTGGTGATCTCGGTCATCTCCTGCACGCGGTTGTCGCTGCGCTTACCCGAACCGGAGAGCAGCTGCAGATAGTCGATGATGAGGAGGTCGAGACCCTTCTGGCGCTTCAGGCGGCGGGCGCGGGCGGCGAGCTGCGCGATGGAGATGCCGCCGGTCTGGTCGATGTAGAACGGGATCGTCTGCATGTCCCGGGCGGCATCGGTGATCTTGTAGAAGTCCTCCGGCCGGATGTCGCCGCGGCGGATCTTGTAGGACGGCACGCCCGATTGCTCGGCGATGATGCGGGTCGCCAGCTGCTCGGCCGACATTTCGAGGGAGAAGAACCCGACGATGCCGCCGTTCTTGGTCTCGATCCGCCCGTCGGGCTGCTTCTCGCCCCGATAGGCCTTTGCGACGTTGAAGGCGATGTTGGTCACCAGCGAGGTCTTGCCCATGGCCGGGCGGCCGGCGAGGATGATCAAGTCGGAGGATTGCAGACCGCCCATCTTGGCGTCGAGATCCGACAGGCCGGTGGCGATGCCCGAGAGCTTGCCGTCGCGCTGGTAGGCCTTGGCGGCCATGTCCACGGCGGCAGTCAGCGCATCGGAGAATTTCTGGAAGCCGCCATCGTACTTGCCCGATTCGGCGAGCTCGTAGAGCCGGCGCTCGGTGCCCTCGATCTGGTCGCGGGGCGAGGATTCCACCGGCGCCTCATAGGCGCCGTTGACCAGATCCTCGCCGATGGTGATCAGCCGGCGGCGGATGGCGAGATCGTAGATGGTGCGGCCGTAATCGCCCGCATTGATGACGGTGGTCGCTTCGGCGGCGAGGCGGGCGAGATACTGCATCACCGTCTGGCCACCGAGATCGGCGTCACCGAGATAGGTCTTGAGCGTGATCGGGGTCGCGAGCTTGCCGACCTTGATCAGCGAGGCGGCGACCTCGAAGATCTTGCGGTGGACGTCCTCCATGAAATGCTCGGGCAGGAGGAAGTCCGAGATCCGGTAATAGGCGTCGTTGTTGACGAGGATCGCGCCGAGCAGCGCCTGTTCCGCATCGATGTTGTGGGGCGCGACGCGGAACTCCTGCGTGACGCTCTGTAGGTTTGCCGTCAGGGCGTTGGGCAGGGCCATGGGCTGACTCGAGGCTCCGACTTCTTCGACACCGCGCGGCGATTCCGTCGCCGCATCATTCCGCTACCGCACGACCATGGCCCAGGCATGGTTAGCCGAACCTTAGCCGAATCGCGCGACGCGCCTTTCGCGCCACCCTCTCACCTCATCCTGAGGTGCCCGCTTCAGCGGGCCTCGAAGGAGGGCTCCAGAACCCACCGCGCGAACTGGAGGCCTCCTTCGAGGCCTCCGCTGCGCTCCGGCACCTCAGGATGAGGTGGCCGGGTGGGACGGAGTGCGTGTGACCGAACACGAAAAACGCCTGCCACCCCTTTCGGGATGACAGGCGCTATGCTGGAACAAATCAGGAACCAGTCAACCCCTTCGGGCGACGATCCCCGTTCTCCACCGGTCGTCGAGGCAGCTTACTCGCGGTCGTCGCCGGCCTCGGCGAGAGCGGCGCCGACTTCGAGGCCGAGGTCGTCGAGGTTGAACGCCTCACGCTCGGTGGTCGATTCGCCGCGGGCCTGACGCTCGGCCTCTTCCGGCGAACGGGCGACGTTGACGGTGACGGTCACCTCGACCTCGGGGTGCAGCACCACCGGCACGTTGTGCAGGCCCAGCGTCTTGATCGGCTGGTTGAGGGCGAACTGATCGCGGCCGACGGTGAAGCCCTCGGCGGTGACGACTTCGGCGAGATCGCGGGTGGAGACCGAACCGTAGAGCACGCCGGTCTCGCCCGACTGGCGGATCAGCACGAAGCTCTTGCCCTCGAGGGTCTCGGCGACGGACTGGGCCTCGGTCTTGCGCTCCAGGTTGCGGGCTTCGAGCTGCGCGCGCTGGGTCTCGAAGTGCTTCTTGTTGCCGGCGGTGGCGCGCAGGGCCTTGCCGCGGGCGAGAAGGAAGTTGCGGGCGTAGCCCGGCTTCACGTTCACGGTCTCGCCCATCTGGCCGAGTTTGGCGACGCGCTCGAGGAGGATGACTTCCATGATCTTGGTCCTTGCTGGGGTTGGGTGTGTCGAGAGAGATCCGGCCGCGTGACGCGGGAGACGGGCCTCAGGTTCGTCCGGCGTCTTCCTTGGGACGGCGCCGGTTGAAGGCGGTGTCGGCGAGGCCGAACAGCGTCAGGGCGAAAAGGGCGACGCCCTGCGTGAAGAACAGGATCAGATAGAGCCCGAACAGGAGGGCCATGCGTCCGGGCCGGCCACGGCTGCGGTCGTGGAAGGCGGCGAGGCCCTGCATGGCGAAGGCGGCGGTCAGCGCACCGATGAGGCAGACGCCGAGGACGCCCGGATAGCCGGGCACCAGGGCCAGCACGAAGGCCGCTCCCAGGATGCCGAGGACGGAGCGCGGCATCGCGGTGGAGGGGATGTCGGGCCAGGGCCGAGGCAGGCGGCCGGAAATGCGCACGATCCGGCCCGCGGCCCAGAGATAGAAGGTGAGCAGCACGGCAAGACCCTGCGTCGCCAGTCCGGGGGCGATCGTCGCCAGGGCATCGGCCACCGCGTTCTGCTGGTCGGTGCCGGGTTCGGCGGAGGGCGTCGTCTTCGCATCCGATTCTGGCTGAGTCGCTGGCGTCTCCGTGGGCGGGGCATTCTCTACCGGCGCGGGATTCTCCGTCGTCGAAGGGGTTCCTGCAGGTGCAGCGGCGGGGGGCGTCGCACGGGTCTTGCCCTGCATCGTCACCAGCGTGCGCGTCATCCCGCGCAATTGGGTCTGGAAAGTCTCGAAGTTCGGCGACGCGATGACCGCGATGGCGACGAAGGCGAGCCCGGCCGTGCCGGCGGTCCAGGCGAGAAGCCGCCCGGTCGGGTACCATTCCATGGTGCCGCCGGCATTCGGGCGGCCGAGCAGGGCGAGATAGGCCAGCCACCAGGCCGGCAGCGCCAGATAGGCGAGGAAGCCGAGGCCGAGGAAGGGCTGCAGAAAGGAGAGCGCGATGGCGCCCGTGATCGCAGCGACGAGGGCTGCCTTGTGGCTCCAGCCGAGGCCCACGATCAGGATCGGGAGCGGGGCGAGCAGATAGAGAAGGATCGACAGCAAAGTGCCCTTCAGCAGGACGCCGAAGAGGAGTGCGGAGACGAGGCCCGCGCCGATGCCGATACCGAGAAACTGTGTCATCGATCCCGCTGTCCCGCTGTCCCGGAAAAGGGCAGGGTTAGAGGCGTTTCATTTCGCCCCAACGACGTCCGGCAGCGCGCATGCGGCCGATACGAAGAATGTTTCCGCCGACCTGTGGCAGCGGAAGTGAAGATTCTGCGCCGCCGCGCGGGCGGCAGGCGTCCTGGCCCGGATCGAACCGAGCCAGGACGATGGTCTTACTTGATCACGTAGGGGAGGAAGCCGAGGAAGCGGGCGCGCTTGATCGCCTGGGCGAGTTCACGCTGCTTCTTGGCCGACACCGCCGTGATGCGCGACGGCACGATCTTGCCGCGCTCGGAAACGTAGCGCGACAGGAGCTTGACGTCCTTGTAGTCGATCTTGGGAGCGTTCGCGCCCGAGAACGGGCAGGTCTTGCGACGACGGAAGAAGGGACGACGTCCGCCGCCCGCACCACCACCACCAGCGGCAGGAGCCGCACCAGGTCCAGCACCGAAACCCATGGCTTAGTTCTCCCCGCCGAAGCTGCGCTCGGGACGGTCGCCGCGATCACCGCGGTCGCCACGATCCCGGTCGCCACCGAATCCACCACCACCGAAGCCTTCGTCGTCACGACGACGGCCGCGCTCACGATCCTTGCGGTCGTCGCGGTCGCGCTTCTGCATCATCGCCGACGGCTCGGACTCGAGCTCTTCGACGCGGACGGTCATGAAGCGCAGGACGTCCTCGGAGATCTGCATCTGGCGCTCCATCTCGGCGAGAGCCGCCGGGGGGGCGTCGACGTTGAGGAGCGTGAAATGCGCCTTGCGGTTCTTCTTGATGCGGTAGGCGAGGGACTTCACGCCCCACATCTCGATCTTCTCGACCTTGCCGCCATTGGCTTCGATGACGCCCTTGTAGGTCTCGACCATGGTCTCGACCTGCTGGGCCGTCACGTCCTGGCGCGCCAGGAAGACGTGTTCGTAGAGAGGCATAACGGGCCCTTCATAGCAAAAGGGGCCCGACGGCACGGATGTGCGGATGTCGATCGTCGGGCCGGTTCAACGCGTTTCACCCGGCGCCAAGCCCTTCGAGCCGTTTGAAGGCCCGAGCGGTTGATCGAAGGCGGAGACACGGGACGATGGAGCGAACTCCGCATGCCGGACAAGCCGGCACCGTCCGTTCAGCCCCCAGCCGGAGCGAACGCGAGTTGCGGCGCATAGACGAGTTCGGGCGGGATGGCAAGGATGACGGTACACATGATCGCCCCGATCCCAGCGGCAAGGAAGCCCGCGAATCGATCCGCATCCGATGATAGAGGAGCCGCCGGAACGCGCACGCCATGTTCGAGGATCGCCCATGCGGGACAGCTACCGAGCCGCCGCCCTCCTGTTCTGCATCTCAGCGTCGGGCCAGGCTCTCGCCGACGAGCCCGTGCTGCAGACGGTTGATTACGCCAATACGCGCTATTCGAAGCTCGACCAGATCAATGCCAGCAACGTTAAGCAGCTGCAGGTGGCCTGGACGTTCTCGACCGGCGTCCTGCGCGGCCACGAAGGCTCGCCGCTCGTCATCGGCAACATGATGTACGTGCACACCCCCTTCCCGAACATCGTCTACGCCCTGGACCTCGACAAGGACGGCGTGATCGTCTGGAAGTACGAGCCCAAGCAGGACCCGAGCGTCATCCCGGTGATGTGCTGTGACACGGTCAATCGTGGCCTGGCCTATGCCGACGGCGCGATCATCCTGCACCAGGCCGACACCACCGTCGTCTCGCTCGACGCCAAGTCCGGCAAGGTGAACTGGTCCGTCGTCAACGGCGACCCCAAGAAGGGTGAGACCAACACCGCGACGGTTCTGCCGGTCAAGGACAAGATCATCGTCGGCATTTCCGGCGGCGAGTTCGGCGTGAACTGCCACGTCACCGCCTACGACTCGAAGTCGGGCAAGAAGGTGTGGCGCGGCTACTCGCAGGGCCCCGATGCCGACATGATCATGGACCCGGAGAAGACGACGTCTCTCGGCAAGCCGGTCGGCAAGGATTCCTCGCTGAAGACCTGGGAAGGCGATCAGTGGAAGACGGGCGGCGGCTGCACCTGGGGCTGGTTCTCCTACGATCCCAAGCTCGACCTGATGTATTACGGCTCGGGCAACCCCTCGACCTGGAACCCCAAGCAGCGTCCGGGCGACAACAAGTGGTCGATGACCATCTGGGCGCGTAACCCCGACACGGGTGCGGCCAAGTGGGTCTACCAGATGACCCCGCACGACGAGTGGGACTACGACGGCATCAACGAGATGATCCTCACGGATCAGAAGATCGACGGTAAGGATCGTCCGCTCCTCACCCACTTCGATCGTAACGGCTTCGGCTACACCCTCGATCGCGCCACCGGCGAGCTCCTGGTCGCCGAGAGGTTCGATCCGGTGGTGAACTGGGCTTCCAAGGTCGACATGGACAAGGGCTCCAAGACCTACGGTCGTCCCCTGGTCGATCCGCGCTACTCGCCGGAAGCCAAGGGCGAGGACGAGACCACCGTGGGGATCTGCCCCGGTGCCATCGGCGCCAAGAACGAGCAGCCCGCCGCCTATTCGCCCGACACGCACCTGTTCTACGTGCCTACCAACCACATCTGCATGAGCTACGAGCCGTTCCAGGTGAGCTACACCCCCGGCATTCCCTATGTCGGCGCCACCGTCACGCTCCAGCCGCATGAGAGCGGTCCGGAGACCGGGCGTTTCATCGCCTGGGACGGCACCGGGGGAAAGGTCGTCTGGTCGAACACCGAGCCGTTCTCGGTCTGGTCGGGTGCCCTCGCCACGGCCGGCGACGTGGTGTTCTATGGAACGCTGGAGGGATACCTGAAGGCCGTCGATGCGCGCACGGGCCGCGAACTCTACCGGTTCAAGACGCCGTCGGGCATCATCGGCAACGTGACGACCTACCTCCATCGCGGCAGGCAATACGTCGCCGTGCTCTCGGGCGTCGGCGGCTGGGCAGGGATCGGGCTCGCTGCCGGCCTCACCGATCCGGCGGACGGAGCCGGCGCGGTGGGCGGCTATGCCGGCCTGTCGCGCTACACCGCACTGGGCGGCCAGCTCATGGTCTTCGCCCTGCCCGAATCGCGGGGCTGACGTCTCACGAGACGCTCGTCACGCCCTCGCGTGCCCGGAGCGCGGTCACGATCTCGTCGAAGCTCTTATCCGGGATATGCACGTAGGACACCTCGATCGTATCGATGCCGTCCTCCTCCGTCGGCTGCGCCACGAATTGTACGAGGCGGGAGGCGAAGGGGCTGGACATCGTTCGCAGGGACTCGATGGTGATCACCCCGCGCTTGGCCGTGATGGTGAGGGTCCGCGTCTGCGCCCGCTCGCGGTAGCGCTTCTCCAGGGGCTTCATTCCAGCGAGGATCAGAAGCACGATGACGGTCGTGGCGGTCGCCGCCACATAGAGGCCGGTTCCCGCAGCGAGGCCGATGGCGGCCACGGCCCAGAGTCCGGCCGCAGTGGTGAGACCCTTCACCATCTCCCCGCGCAGCATGATCGTCCCGGCGCCGAGGAAGCCGATGCCGGATACGACCTGCGCCGCCATGCGGGAGGGATCGAGGTTGACGTTCGGGGTGCCAAGGATGTCGGAGAAGCCGAAGGCCGAGACGATGACGATCAGGCAGGAGCCGACGCAGACGAGCATATGCGTCCGCATACCCGCCGCCCAGACGTGGCGCTCACGCTCGAAACCCACGGCGCTGCCGAGCAGCGCCGCGAGGAGGAGACGGCCCAGGATCTCGAAATTGCCGATCACGCGCTGTCCATCCGCTCAGAGCCAGTCGGTCGCTCCTAAGCAGAGACAAGGACGGCGACAATCCTGCCGCCGTCCCTATTCACCTGTCGAAAGACCTATTTGTCGGGCTTCTCGGAGATGATGGCGCCAGTCTTCGGATCCGCGTGGAATTCCATCTTCACGCCGTTCTTCATGCCCTCGCCCTCCCAATGGCCGTCATCCGCCTCGAACTCGGTGATGTCGGTATAGCCGGCCGCCATCAGCTTCTGCTTGACCTGCTCGGCCGGCATCCAGTCCGCGCCGGGCTTGTCCGCAAGGGCAATGCCGGTGGATCCGGCGGTCAGGAGAAGTGCGAGGAGTGCGGATTTCAGGGCTCTCATGGGTTCCTCCGGGGTTTCTTCTGTGCGGTTTTGTTTGCCGTCTAAGGGCAAACACCCACACGGGTTTCCCGGTTCCGGAGAAGAATCGCCTGCGGGAGAGATCAGCCGAGGGAGGAATCACCTGAGGGAGGCGGCGATGGCCTGCTGGATGCCGAGGATGTCGGCGCCGCGCTTGAGCGTCTTCCGGATCGGCTCGGGCCTTCCTGAAACCCAGATCGCCAGTTCCGAATCGAAGTCGAAACTGCCCGCCGTCTCCACCGAGAAACAGGTGATCGCCCGGTAGGGCACGGTCATGTAGGTGACCTTGCGCCCGGTCATGCCCTGCTTGTCCACCAGGATCAGCCGCCGGTCGGTGAAGACGATGAGGTCGCGGATCACCCGGAACGCCACCTGCACCGTCTCGCCCTGGGTGAGAACGCCGCCGAGCGCCTCGTGCACCTCCTGCGGGGAGAGGTCGCTGCCATGGCCGAAGAGCCCGTCGAGAATTCCCATTGCGCCGCCTATCCCGAAAATGCCGCCTTACCCCTATCTAGGGACGAAACGGCCGTGCGCATCGCCTGCCGGTCGTCCTTCGTCGCGGGACGTGCCTGCCGTCCGGAGTTACCTGATGTCCGCCAAAGCACCTGTTCCCCTTCGCCTCGGCGTGAACATCGACCACGTCGCCACCGTGCGTAACGCTCGCGGCGGCATCCATCCCGATCCCGTCGCTGCCGCCCTACTGGCCGTGGAAGCCGGGGCGGACGGCATCACCGCGCATCTGCGCGAGGACCGCCGGCATATCCGCGACGCCGATATCGAGGCGCTGATGGCGCGGCTCTCGGTGCCGCTCAATTTCGAGATGGCGGCCACCGACGAGATGGTGGGGATCGCTACCCGCCTGCGGCCGCACGCCTCCTGCCTCGTTCCAGAGAAGCGCGAAGAGCGCACCACCGAGGGCGGCCTCGACATCGTCGGGCAGGCGGCCCATCTCGCGCCCCGAATCGCCGCCCTGTCGAGTGCCGGGATCTGCGTTTCGCTCTTCGTCGAGCCCGACGAGGCGGTGATGGACGCGGCACTCCGTCTGGAGGCGCCGGTGGTCGAGCTTCATACGGGAAGCTATTGCGAAGCGGTCGCCGAGGGTGACGGCGCACGGGTCGCGCATGAGCTTGCCCGCATCGCGCGGGCCGCCGCCTATGGCTCCGGAATCGGCCTCGAAGTCCATGCGGGTCATGGTCTCGCTCTCGACAGCGTCGGTCCGGTGGCGGCCCTGCCGCAACTCGCCGAGCTCAATATCGGCCACTCGCTCATCGGCGAGGCGATCTTTCACGGGCTGGGTCAGGCGATCCGCGACATGCGCGCCGCCATGGATCGGGCCCGGACGGGGATCGCGGCATGATCGTCGGCATCGGCTCGGACCTCTGCGACATCCGCCGGATCGAACGGTCCCTCGAGCGCTACGGCGAGCGCTTCACCCATCGGGTCTATACCGATGGCGAGCGCGCCAAGTCGGACCGTCGCGCCGCCCGCGCCCCGTCCTATGCGAGGCGCTTCGCCGCCAAGGAGGCCTGTGCCAAGGCACTTGGCACCGGCTTGAGCCACGGCGTTTTCTGGCGCGACATGGAGGTGGTGAGCCTGCCGGGAGGGGCACCGACCCTGCGCCTCACCGGGGGCGCTGCGGAGCGTCTGAGGGCACTGATTCCCGCCGGGCACACGGCCAAGATCCACGTGACGCTCACCGACGATCCGCCCATAGCGCAAGCATTCGTGATCATCGAGGCCTTGCCCTCTTCCCTGCCGTCGCCGATGGCGGATGCTGAGCCGGCCACTGCTCGCGTTGCGGCTCCCGACGGCATGGTCTAGACCGCCGGTCATCACCGACAGTCGATCGGGTTCGCGCGTCGAGCCGGAGATTGCAGACAGATGGAACGAGCGCGCGTGGATCACCAGACGAAGCGAGACCTGAGGGCGGCCGATACGGGCGCCTGGGCGAGCATCAAGGAAACGGTCAAGGTCGGCGTCCAGGCGCTACTGATCGCCCTCGTTGTGCGCACGCTGCTCTTCCAGCCATTCAACATTCCTTCGGGATCGCTGGTTCCGACGCTTCTCGTGGGCGACTACCTGTTCGTGTCCAAGTACTCCTACGGATATTCCAAATACTCGCTGCCCTTGAGCGAGTACCTGCCCTTCAAGGCCGATGGCCGGATCTGGGCGGCCGAGCCCAAGCGCGGCGACATCGCCGTATTCAAACTGCCGAAGGACAATGCCACCGACTACATCAAGCGCGTCATCGGCCTGCCCGGCGACAAGATCCAGATGAAGGCCGGCATTCTCTACATCAACGATGTGGCGGTGAAGCGTGAGCGTATCGCCCCCTACGAGACCACCGGTCCGTACGGCGAGGAGACGAAGGTCGAGCAATATACCGAGACCCTGCCGAATGGCGTGGTGCATCAGGTGATCGAGCGCGAGGGCGATAACGGCTACTGGGACAACACCGAGCCCTATCTCGTGCCGCCCGGCCGTTACTTCATGATGGGCGACAACCGCGACAATTCCACGGATTCGCGCGACCTCGCCAATGTCGGCTTCGTCCCGTTCGAGAATTTCGTCGGCCGTGCCGAGATGATCTTCTTCTCCATCGACGAGGGCACCCCGGCCTGGCAGATTTGGCAATGGCCGGCGAAGGTGCGGTGGGGCCGCATCTTCAGCAGCATCCATTAGGACGATCGACCGTGAGTGAGGAGACGCGTCCTTCCAGCCGGGCGCGTCGCGCACCGCGACCCAAGCCCGGCCTGAACGTGCTCGAAGAGCGGATCGGCCACGTCTTCGCCGACCGTAGCCTTCTGTCGCTGGCCCTGACCCATGTCAGCAAGGCCGGCGGTGGCGGACGGGTGGGAAGCTACCAGCGCCTCGAATTTCTCGGCGACCGGGTGCTCGGCCTCGCCATCGCGGACCTCCTCTACGAAGCCTTCCCGCAGGCCGATGAAGGCGACCTGTCGCGGCGTCTCGCCGGGCTCGTGCGCCGGGAGACCTGTGCCTCGGTCGCCACGGCCTGGGATGTCGGGCCCCATCTCGCCCTCGGCCCGGGGGAGATCCAGAGCGGCGGCCGCCGCAACCAGACGATCCTGGCCGATGCCTGCGAATCGATCCTCGGCGCGGTTTTCCTCGACGCCGGATACGAGACGGCGAAGGCCATCGTGGCCACGGCTTTCGCGCCCGGCACCGACACGGCGGCACCGCGCGGACGCGACGCGAAATCTGCCTTGCAGGAATGGGCGATGGGGCGCGCCCTGCCGATCCCGGTCTACGAGGTCGTGGAGCGGTCCGGCCCGGATCACGCCCCCGTCTTCAGGATCGCCGCGCGTGTCGAGGGCCTCGAGCCCGGATACGGCACCGGCCCCTCGAAACGCCTCGCCGAGCAGGAGGCCGCCCGCCTCGTGCTCGAGCGCGAGGTTCACGGCACGGGCCCTCAGGCCGGCGTCACCCCACGGAACGGAATGGAGACGTCGGCGGACGTCGGTGAAGAGAGCGACCCCGATGCCTGACGATCACAACGATTTCGACGACGAAGACGACCTGCCCCGGCAGGCTCCAATGCCCGAGATCAAGCCGCTACCGGTCATCCCGGCCGATTCGAGCGCCGGCTTCGTCGCCCTGATCGGCGTACCCAATGCCGGCAAGTCGACCCTGCTCAACAGCCTCGTGGGCACCAAGGTCTCCATCGTCTCACGCAAGGTCCAGACGACCCGGGCACTCGTGCGCGGCATCGTCATGGAGGGCAGTGCCCAGATCATCCTGGTGGACACGCCCGGCATCTTCGCGCCCAAGCGCCGCCTCGACCGGGCGATGGTGCATTCCGCCTGGAGCGGTGCCGCCGATGCCGACGCGGTCTGCCTGCTGGTCGATGCCCGCAAGGGCGTCACCGAGGAGGTCGAGGCGATCCTCGCCCGTCTGCCCGAGGTGCGCCAACCCAAGGCTCTGATCCTCAACAAGATCGACCTGATCCCGCGCGACCGGCTGCTGGCCCTGGCCGCCTCGCTCAACGAGCGCATCGCCTTCGCGCATACGTTCATGATCTCCGCGCTCAACGGCGACGGGATCGACACGCTGAGGAAGACCCTGGCCGGGATGATGCAACCCGGCCCCTGGCTCTACCCGGAGGATCAGGTTTCGGACGCTCCGCTCCGGATGCTCGCCGCCGAGATCACGCGCGAGAAGCTCTATGACCGGCTCCACGAGGAGCTGCCCTACCGCTCCACCGTCGAGACCGACCAATGGGTGGTGAAGACCGATGGTTCGGTGCGGATCGAGCAGACGATCTTCGTGGAGCGCGAGAGCCAGCGCTCCATCGTGCTCGGCAAGGGCGGCCAGACCATCAAGGCGATCGGGCAGGCGGCCCGGCGCGAGATCGCCGAGGCGGCCGATCAACCCGTCCACCTGTTCCTGCATGTGAAGGTGCGCGAGAACTGGGCCGATGATCCGGCACGCTATCGGGAGATGGGTCTCGAATTCCCGCGCGGATAGGTGATGGGCTGGTGCGTCACGATACGGTTCGAGGTATCCAGAGCCGCTTCGTGCTGCATTGCCGCATAACTTGCAGTAACGTTCCGCACAGCGTCGCCGTTTTTGAAACGCAGGTTAAAGAACGAGGCCTGTTTGGGATGTTTATGCATGGAAGAGCTTGGCAATGACTTGACACGGTGTTGCCAACCGATTCGCTCGATTTTGTAAATTTATCGGATCTGGCGAAGATAACCTTTTCTTCGGGGCCATCGCCGGCTACCAATCGCGAAGCCGGACTCGATTCCGAGTCGTGGCGCCCAATATCCTTCCTCTTAACGCCCAACTCTCGAGGCGCGCGCGCTGTCGCGCCGGATCCATGAATGATGCCTGCTCCCACCGTCCCGGATGCTGTCTATGGGTCTCCTCCTCCCGAATTGGCCGACGTGTCCGCAGGGGCGGCCCAACTTTCGCCGCTGATCCCCGGTTCTGTCCGCCTCGAAGACATCGCCGAGGGTAGCCTCGAGAGCGTGACCATGCTGGCCCCGGCGGGGACGATCGAGCGTCGCTATGCCTTGTCCCTATCTCTGCGCGCCTTGCGTCCGGGTGGGCGCCTGCGCGCGCTTGCGCCGAAGGATAAGGGTGGGGCCCGTCTCGGCCGCGAGCTGAAGGAATTCGGCTGTGAGCCGGCCGAGACGGCCAAGCGGCATCATCGGATCTGCGAGGTCGCCCGACCCGCCGCGATCATCGACCTCGACGAGGTGATCCAGGAAGGCGCGCCGCGCCACATCGACAACCTCGCCCTATGCACGCAGCCCGGCGTCTTCTCCTGGGACCGGCTCGACCCGGGCACCGCTTTGCTCCTGGCCAACCTGCCGTCGCTTTCGGGCCGGGGGGCGGATTTCGGCTGCGGGATCGGCGTCCTTGCCCGCGCCGTCCTGGCCTCCCAGGGCGTGACCGCACTGACCCTCATCGACATCGACCGGCGCGCCGTGGAGATGGCCCGCCGCAATGTCGGCGACCCGCGCGCGGATATCCGCTGGGCCGATATCCGTTCGGCCGACGTGGTGCTGGAGCGCCTCGACTTCGTCGTCATGAACCCTCCCTTCCACGATGGCGGGATCGAGGACCGTTTCCTCGGCGAGGTCTTCATCCGCCGCGCCGCCGAGACCTTGAGGCCCGGCGGCACGCTCTGGCTCACCGCCAACGCGCATCTGCCCTACGAGGCGCCGCTGAACGCCGCCTTCCGGAACGTCACGCTCAAGGCCTCGGCCGGCGGCTACAAGATTTACGAAGCGCGCAAGTGAAACCACGGGACGTGAAAGTGAGCACCGGTCGTTGAGCAAGAGCCCGAGCCTCAGGCTCGATCGCCTGCTGGCGAATCTCGGATACGGCTCGCGCAGGGAGATCGGCCTTCTCGCCAAAGCCGGCCTCGTCGTGCTCGACGGTGCGCCGCTGCGCGATGCCAGTCAGCGCATCACCGCGACGCCTGATCTGTCACAGCGCATGGTCGTGGACGGCGATCCCCTGGATCCGCCGCCGGGCCTCGTCCTGATGATGAACAAGCCGCTCGGCGTGACATGCTCCCACAAGGAGGCCGGTCCCCTTGTCTATGGGCTCCTTCCCGAGCGCTGGCGCCGGCGTGACCCGGCCCTCTCCACCATCGGCCGCCTCGACAAGGAAACCTCTGGTCTCCTGTTGCTCACCGATGACGGGCCGTTCCTGCACAAGGTGATCTCGCCGAAATCGAAGGTCGCCAAGCGCTACCGCGTCGCCCTCGACCGTCCGCTCAAGGGCGACGAGGTCATGGTGCTGGGGAGCGGATCGATGCTGCTCGAAGGAGAGGACAAGCCCCTCCTGCCGGTGGAGATGGAGGTGGAGGACGAGACCCATGTGGTCGTGACCCTTCACGAGGGCCGCTATCATCAGGTCCGACGCATGTTCGCGGCGCTCGGCAACCATGTCACCGCCCTGCATCGAGACCGGATTGGCGGTTTGACCCTGCCTGCCGACCTGGAGGCCGGAGCGTACCGCATCCTCAGCGAGGCGGATGTCGCGGCCTTGTTCGGTGAGGCGCCGGCTGCCTGATTCGATACCTGCGATGTCCTTCGCATAGCCTTGCCTCGGCGGATATCCTCTGCTAAGGCCCCGCCCATTCCACACGCGGAGCCGGCCTCATGCCTGAATGAGGCGTTTCCGGTGATCGTCCCTTTCGAGGGTCGGTCGCTTCCTCCGCGGCGGCATCAACCGGAAGAGAAAACGATCATGGCCGTTGATTTCACGATGCGTCAGCTCCTCGAAGCGGGCGCCCATTTCGGACACCAGTCCCACCGCTGGAACCCGAAGATGCAGACCTACATCTTCGGTACCCGCAACAACATCCACATCATCGATCTCGCCCAGACCGTGCCGGCCCTTCACCAGGCCCTGCAGGCCGTGAGCGACACAGTCGCCAAGGGCGGCCGTGTGCTGTTCGTCGGCACCAAGCGTCAGGCCGCCGACACGATCGCGGAAGCCGCCAAGCGTTCGGCGCAGTACTACGTCAATTCCCGCTGGCTCGGCGGCATGCTGACCAACTGGAAGACCATTTCGGGCTCGATCGCCCGTCTGCGCAAGGTCGACGAGACCCTCGAAGGCGGCGGTCAGGGCCTCACCAAGAAGGAGCGCCTGATGCTGTCCCGTGAGAAGGACAAGCTCGAGAAGGCTCTCGGCGGCATCAAGGACATGGGCGGCGTGCCCGATCTGCTGTTCGTGATCGACACCAACAAGGAGCAGCTCGCGATCAAGGAGGCCCAGCGCCTCGGGATCCCGGTGGCGGCCATCGTCGACACCAACTGCAACCCCGACGGCATCACCTACGTCGTTCCCGCCAACGACGATGCCGGCCGCGCGATCTCGCTCTATTGCGACCTCATCGCCCGCGCCGCCATCGACGGTATCTCCCGCGGCCAGGGCTCCAGCGGCATCGACCTCGGTGCCTCCGAGGCTCCGACTGCCGAAGAGCTTCCCGAGGAAGAGGCTGCTCTCTCGGTCGAGTCCGGCGCTCTCGATCCGGCCGACGTGGCCGCTCTGGTGGAATCCACCGAGCATTTCGAACTGCTCTCGGCTCCCCGCGGCGCTCCGGACGACCTGTCCAAGCTCCATGGTGCCGGACCGCAGATCGTCCAGAAGCTCAACGATGCCGGCGTCTACCATTACTGGCAGATCGCCGCGATGACCGATGCCGAGGTCGCCAAGGTCGATGCCGATCTGAAGCTCAACGGCCGCATCAGCCGCGATGGCTGGGTCGAGCAAGCCCGTGGCTTCGCCGAGGCTGCTGCCGCCGCCTGATCGCTCAGGCATCCCGGTGACGGGATGCCGCCGATGACGTCGAACCAATCCACGAAGCCCGGCGCTCCTAGCGCCGGGCTCCTTTATCATTTGAGACAGACCCGAAGAGAGGACTCGCCATGGCCAACATCACCGCCGCATTGGTGAAAGAGCTCCGCGAAAAGACCGGCGCGGGCATGATGGACTGCAAGGGCGCGCTGAACGAGACGGATGGCGACATCGAAGCCGCCGTCGACTGGCTGCGCAAAAAGGGCCTGGCCAAGGCCGCCAAGAAGGCCGGCCGCGTCGCCGCCGAGGGCCTCGTGGCCGTCGAATCGTCGGGCCATCACGCCGCCATCGTCGAAGTGAATTCCGAGACCGACTTCGTTGCGCGCAACGACAGCTTCCAGGCCTTCGCCCGTGAAGCCGCCAAGCTCGCCCTCGACACCGACGGTTCGCTCGAAGGCCTCGAGGCCGCTCACTTCCCCGGCGGTTCGACCACGGTCAAGGAGTCGCTCTCCAGCCTCATCGCCACGATCGGCGAGAACATGACCCTGCGCCGCGTGGCCAAGCTCGACGTGACCAAGGGCGTGATCGCGTCCTACGTCCACGCTCAGGTCGCCGACGGCCTCGGCAAGATCGGCGTACTGGTGGCTCTCGAATCGGAGGGCGACGTGGAGGTTCTCTCCACCCTCGGCCGTCAGATCGCCATGCACGTCGCCGCGACGAACCCGGTGGCGCTGGATGCCGCTGGCGTCGATCAGGCCGTGCTCGAGCGCGAGAGCAACATCCTGCGCGAGAAGAATGCCGGCAAGCCGGACCACGTCCTCGCCAAGATCGTCGAGAGCGGCCTGAAGAGCTACTACAAGGAGGTCACCCTCCTGGAGCAGCCCTTCGTCCATGATGGCTCCAAGACGATCACGCAGGTGCTGAAGGAAGCCGAGGGCAAGGCCGGTGCGCCGGTCAAGCTCACCGCTTTCGTGCGCTACGCGCTCGGTGAGGGCATCGAAAAGGAAGAGGCTCCCGATTTCGCCACCGAAGTCGCGGCTGCCGCGCGCGGCTGACGCCGCCATCCTTCTGGATCGACAACTGTTTCCTGGAACGGGCGGTGGCAGCGATGCCGCCGCCCGTTCCGCGTTTTCCGACCGTCGATCCCGCCTCGTCTCTCCACAGGTCCGGCGACCGATCACCGAGATGACATACTAAGACGGTCCTGCCCCTCGACCTTCGCGACCGCCTTGCGATAGACAGCGGGCGCTTCCGATTGAATCGTTCGGCCTTGCGCCGGTGCTTGAGGGGACTGGCGCCATGCCGGAGACCAAACCGTTTCGCCGCGTCCTCGTGAAGCTGTCGGGCGAGGCCCTGGCCGCCCCGGACGGGTACTGGCTGCATCCCCCGCTCCTGGCGGCCCTGGCGGACGATATCGCCAAGACCCTGGAAGCCGGCTTCCAGGTCGCTCTCGTGGTCGGGGGCGGTAACATGATCCGAGGCGCGCGCATCTCGTCGGCGGGGTGGATCGATCGCGCCACCGGCGACTCGCTGGGCATGATCGCCACGGTGATGAACTCCCTCGCCCTTGAGACGGCCCTCAATGCCGCTGGCGTGCCCGCCCGGACGATGTCCGCGGTGTCGATGCCGACGATCTGCGAGACTTATGCGCGTCAGCCGGCTCTGCACCATCTCGACAAGGGCCAGGTGGTGGTGCTGGCCGGAGGCACCGGCAACCCGTATTTTACCACCGATACCGCCGCCGTGCTCCGCGCGGCCGAGCTGCGCTGCGGCGCCGTGCTCAAGGCGACCCAGGTCGATGGCGTCTATTCGGCCGATCCGAAGAAAGATCCCTCGGCGGTGCGCTACGACCGCCTGACCCATGACGATGCCATCGCGCGCGACCTCAAGATCATGGATACCGCCGCGTTCGCGCTGGCCCGCGAGAGCCGCATCTCCATCGTCGTCGGCTCTGTTCATGCCCCCAGTTCGGTCACGGCGATCCTCACGGGGAACGCTCCTTCGACGCACGTCGTGCCCTGACGACATAGTATCTCAAGTATCGGGTTCGTCGTTACGAGTTGATGCGTAGCGGCCTCCCAGTTGCTCGCTCGATTTCGGCATCAGGGTTTATTGAGGATTTTCGCTCTTCCTGTGAAAGGGAACGCCTGCCGCCTGCCCGATGCGGCTGCCGAGCATAGTCGATGCCCTTGTCGCAGTTCGTTTTCTATAGCCGGAATCTCGTCAAGCTGACGGGTGGTTCGATGCGTGACATGGTCAGGGACATCCTGGCCTCCTGCAACCGCTACGATCATGCGTCGGGCATGACGGGCGCCCTCGTGTTCAACGAGGATTTCTTCCTCCAGGCCATGGAGGGCGAGACGTCGACGATCTCGGAGCAGCTCTGGGCTCTGGCGGCGGACAGCCGTCACAGCGGCATGGTTCTCGTCTCTGCCGTTCCATTACAGCAGCGTGCGTTGCGGGGATGGATGGTCGGTTATGCAGGCCGCTCGGAGGCCCTCAACGCCCTCTATCTCCAATACGGTCCCACTGCGAAGTTCGACCCTACGGAGATGTCGGCGGGAGCCATCATCGCGCTGCTCCAGGCGTTCACGGAGCTCGATGCAAACCATTTCGTCCAGCGCTCCGGCCCGCCGGGACTAGCGGAGAGGAAGCCGGTCGCGCGATAGGCAGATCGCGAAGCCGCCTCGCATGGTCAATTTGATCCGCCGCGCGCGCGAACGCCATTTGCGACCTGTCGGATTTTGGTTCATTGAGGCCGCACGCACGGGCCCCGGCGGCCCAAGGCCTTTTCTCTCATTCTCGTCGGGACACACAGTATGGCGACCCCAGAGTTCGACCTGAACGATATCAAGCGCCGGATGCAGGGCGCCGTCAGCGCGCTGTCGAAGGATCTCGGTTCCCTGCGCACCGGACGCGCGACCCCGAGCATTCTCGACCCGATCAATGTCGATGCCTATGGGTCGTCCATGCCGATGGCCCAGGTCGCCACGGTGAGCGTGCCCGAGCCGCGCCTCCTGTCGATCTCGGTCTGGGACCGCAGCATGGTCGCCGCCGTGGAGAAGGCGATTCGTGAATCCGATCTCGGCCTGAACCCTCAGACCGAGGGTCAGACCATCCGCCTGCGCGTTCCGGAGATGAACGAGCAGCGCCGCAAGGAAATGGTCAAGGTCGCTCACAAATATACCGAGGAGGCCCGCGTCGCGGTCCGCCACGTCCGCCGCGATGCGCTCGATCATCTCAAGAAGCTCGAGAAGGAAAGCGCCATCAGCGAGGACGACGAGAAGCGTCAGGCCACCGAAGTGCAGAAGGTGACCGACCAGCACATCGCCGACATCGACGGCGTTCTCGCTTCCAAGGAAAAGGAAATCATGCAGGTCTAAGTTGTGGACTGGTATGGAATCGACGGAATCGGGGACGGGGAGAAGCGCGTTGGGTCGCTCAGAGGGCGCGCGTCAGATCGAGGTATCTGCGGCCGGGGATAGGGACACCGCCAGCGTCGCGGTCGGCCTCGCCTCGCGCGATACCGAGACTTCGGGGTCAGGCCCGTCTCCCGTCACCCGTCCGGCGGCGCCGGCTCATGTCGCCATCATCATGGATGGCAACGGCCGCTGGGCTGCGCGCCGTGGTCTTCCGCGGGTGGAGGGGCATCGCCGCGGCGTCGAGGCGGTGCGCCGCGCGGTCCGCTCCGCGATCGAACTCGGCGTCTCCTATCTGACGATCTACAGCTTCTCCTCCGAGAACTGGCGCCGGCCGCCGGCCGAAATCGCCGATCTCATGGGCCTGCTGAAGCTGTTCGTGCGCCGCGACCTCGCCGAGCTCCACGGCAACAACGTGCGCGTCAAGATTATCGGCGCCCGCGAAGGCCTGAGCACCGATATCGCCGCGCTGCTCGACGAGGCCGAGTCGCGGACCCGCGGCAATACCGGCCTCACTTTGGTGATCGCCTTCAATTACGGCGGGCGCCAGGAGATCCTGCGGGCGGTCCGGACCCTGGCCCAGGCGGTGGCCGACGGGCGGATGAGCCCCGCAGAAATTGGCCTCGAGGCCATCGCTCAAGCCCTCGATACCACCGGCATCCCCGATCCCGACCTCGTCATCCGGACCTCGGGCGAGCAGCGTTTGTCGAACTTCCTCACATGGCAGACGGCCTACGCCGAATACGTGATCGTGCCGGAATTCTGGCCGGATTTCGATCACGCCTGCTTCCATGCGGCCATCGATGAGTATCATCGCCGCGATCGCCGCTTCGGTGGCCTCAGCGGCAAGGCCGGGTGATGGCCTCACCCGGCGACGCGGCATCCGCGCCGAGGCGCGGCCCCCTGGGCGGCCGCGAATTCCAGCTTCGAACGGCGTCCGCCATCGTACTGGCGACCATCGTGCTGACCACGCTGTTCCTCGGCGGCTGGGCCTTCGCCGCCATCTGGCTCATCGCCGGCATCGTCTTCGCGGGCGAATGGATCACAATCAGCCGGATCGCGCCGCTCAGGCCTACCGTTGCGATTACGGGCCTGGGGCTGTTCGCCCTCGCCCTCTGCCTGCGCCTGGATGCTCCGGCACTGGTCTGGCTCGCGGTCGCGGTTCTGACCCTCGTCTCGCTGGTCGTGATCGTCCGGGATTCGGGCGGACGGGGCCGCGTCGTGATCGGCTTTCTCAGTGCCGCGGTGCTGGCCCTGGTACCCCCGGCTTTGCGTGACGACCCGGCCATCGGCATTTTCGGGCCGGCCTGGATGTTCGCCGTGGTCTGGTCCACCGACATCGTCGCCTACATCACAGGCCGTACTTTCGGCGGGCCGAAGCTGATGCCTTCGGTGAGCCCCAAGAAGACGTGGTCCGGCTCACTCGGCGGTCTCGCGGCGGGCATCGCCGCCGGCACCCTGCTGGTGATGGCCGCGCGCTCGCAGGGGTGGAGCAGTCTGGCGAACGCACCCCTCGTCGCGGTCGCCATTACCAGCGCCCTCGCGTCCATCCTGAGCCAGGCCGGCGACCTCGCCGAATCGGGGCTCAAGCGGCATTACGGCGTGAAGGATTCGGGCCGTTCGATCCCGGGCCATGGCGGTGTCATGGATCGGCTCGACGGCTTCTTCGCCGTGGCGGTGCTCGCCGGCCTTTATCTCGTTGCCCACCGCTTGGCGGTGGTCTGAAGGAATCGATCCGTTGACCCATACCGTCACCATCCTCGGCGCCACCGGGTCCATCGGTCGTTCCACCACCGACCTGCTGGCGCAGCATCCCAAGCGCTTCCGGATAGGCGCCCTCGTCGGTGGCCGCGATGCCGCCGCTTTGGCAAAGCTCGCCCGTGAGATCGGCGCGGATTTCGCCGCGCTCGCCGACGAGAGCCAGGGACCCGCCCTGCGCGAGGCGCTGTCCGGCACCGGCATCGCCAACGGGGCAGGCGACAGCGCCGTCCTCGAAGCCGTGGCCCGTGACGCCGATATCGTCGTGGCGGCGGTGAGCGGTGCGGCGGGGCTGCGCCCCACCCATGCGGCCTTGCGCCTCGGCCGTACCGTCGCCCTTGCCAACAAGGAGAGCCTCGTCTGCGCCGGCGACGCCTTCATGCGCGATGCCGCGCGGTTCAAGGCGACGCTGCTGCCGGTCGATTCCGAGCACAACGCCCTGGCCCAGGCGCTCGGGGACGGTCGCGTCTCGGACGTGACCAAGATGACCATCACCGCTTCCGGCGGCCCGTTCCGCACTTGGACGAAGGAACGCATCGCCGCGGCTTCGCCCACCGAGGCGGCGGCTCATCCGACCTGGTCGATGGGAATGAAGATCAACATCGATTCGGCCTCGCTGATGAACAAGGGCCTCGAACTCATCGAGGCGCATCACCTGTTCGCGATCGAGGCCGAGCGCCTCGACGTGATCGTGCATCCGCAATCGATCGTGCACGGCCTCATCACCTGGCGCGACGGCGCCGTGACGGCGGGCCTCGCCATGCCGGACATGCGCGTTCCCATCGCCCATTGTCTCGGCCTCGGCGACCGCCTGACCATCGAGCGGGGACGCTCCCTCGATCTCGCCGCCGTCGGTAGCCTCACCTTCGAGGCGGCGGACGAGGCGCGCTTCCCCTGCCTGCGCATCGCCCGCGCCGCGCTCGCGGAGGGCGGCGCCGCGCCGACGGTGATGAACGCCGCCAACGAGATCGCGGTGGCCGCCTTCATCCGCGGCGAGATCGGCTTCTACGGGATCGCCGAACTGGTGGAGCGCGCCTGCGAGCATTTCGCCCCCGAGTATCGCAGCGCGCCGGCCGACGTGGACGAGGCTCTGGCCATCGACGCCCATGTCCGCGCCTGGAGCGCCAAGTCGCTGCCATCGGCCGCCTGAGGTCCGCTCAGAACAGGGCGAATCGCGGTTTCGCCGTCATCAGCCACACGATGCCGAGCATGGCGGCGAAGGCTGGAAAACCGCAGGCGAACCAGATCCGGTAGAGAGCATGGTAGCGCGGTGGGAGGGGTATCCCCGATCGGGCCGCAGCCATGGCGAGGTCGCGCAGGATCATCTGGATTCTGACCACCGGCAGCCAGAACAAGCCGATGACGACGTAGAGAATCAACGACAGGGCGATCCATCCCTCCGAGAGGGGCCAGCCCACCGCGCGCGCCAGGAGCCAGCCCGTCACCGGTTGGATCACCGCGGCTGTCGCCGTGAAGAGCATGTCGGCGATGACCACCGTCCCCGCCACATGGGCGATCAGGTCGGGCCGCCTCGTGCGATGCGCCATCGTCATGAAGAAGGCGATGCCGGTTCCGGTGCCGAGCAGGATCGTCGCGCCGATGACGTGCAGCCAGCGCAGGAGATCGACGTACTCCATCGGGGTCAGCGCTCGTCGGCCAGCGCATAGGCCACGAGGGCCAGCATCGCCCCGGGCAGGGTCTTGAGATAGGCGCCTAGGGGATCGAGCCAGAGGCCGGCGGCGATGGCCGAGCCGAAGAAGAGGTAGACTCCAGTCATCGCCACCATGCCGAGGGCGGCGAGCGGCATGGTGCGCCTGACAAGGATCGCTCCCCCCAGCGCCAGGTCGACGAGGATGCCGGCGAGCACCGTGACACGCGCGGTCGCCGCATCGATGCCGTGGGCGGTCATCGCCGCCATCGCGGCGTCGAGATGCGTCAGGGCGATCAACCCCGAGAGCAGCCAGAACAGCGAAAGCGTGGCGAGGATGGCCGGCTTCAGCAGCCAGAGCCGGCCGAACCAGCGTTCCTGCACGCCAAATGGCATCCGGCGAAGGCTGTCCGACAGCGAGGAAAGCGGAGCTCCGGTGACCTGCATCCAGGCGGTCGGGTCTCCGGTCACGCCGGCCTCGATCTGGATCAACGCCGTGGTGCGGATGGGCGTCCGCCAGCCGAGACGGCCGACGAGGTCCCCGATGCGGAACCCGAGGCGAAGGAGCGGGGAGGGCATCGGCAATGCGAATGCGGCGGTGGGGCGTCCGAGCCGGGCGCGAAAGGCCGCGACGATCTCCGCGAGGGAGTGGCTCCGCTCTTCGACGAGGTCGTAGCTCGCGCGCGGACCGATCCGGCCCTCTACCGCTAGCAGGACCGCCTCCGCCACATCGTCCACATGGACGGTCTGGATCGGCTGCAGATCGGACATGCCGGTGAAGGCGACCGGGAGCGATGCCAACGCACGGATGAGACCGGTCGCCCCGTACGAGATTGGCGACAGGACCAGTCCCGGTCTCAGGATCACCCAATCGAGATCAAGGGAGGCCAGGTTCGAATCGGCTTCCGCCTTGCTGCGCATGAATTCGGTGGCGGCGTTCAGAGCGGCTCCCGCCGCCGAGACCTGGACGACGCGCACGGTGCCCAGCTGATGGCAACGGGCAAACAGGGCGCACATGGCGGTCGCCTGAAGAGCGCGGACATCGTCGCGCGGGCCGTCCTGCAGGGCGCCCGCGCAATTCACCACGGCATCGATGCCCCGCAGCGTGTCGCTCCAATCCTCCGGCGCGACGAGCCGGGCGATGTCGTGCTCGATCCAATCTGCTTCGGGACGGTGCAGGCGCGCCGCCCGGACGTCTCGCCCGAGACCCGTTACCGCATGCCCGGCGGCGAGGCAGCGGGAGACCACGGCCGAGCCGATGAGGCCGTAGCCTCCGAGAACCAGGATTCGCATAAGGGGTGACCTGCCGTTCCGGTCGCGTCGCGGGCCGACCTTGCCCGGATCGCCTGAATCAAGCGTGACCTCTCGTCATGCGGCGGGTCGTCAATCCTCGGGTCCATAGGCCGCGAAGAACACACGGATGGCTTCGGTCACGCGGGTCCCGATTTCGGCTTCGGTCACCGGACCGCCCGCCGCGAAGAGCAGCCGCGTGAGTAAGCCCGCCTGGCACAGATGCAGGAAGTGCTTGGCCGCGAGTTCCGTATCGGCGCGGCGCAGGCGGCCCGCCGCGACATGACGGTCGAGATAGGCGGTGAGCCTCGCGACGCCCTGCGCCGGTCCCGCTTCGTAGAAGGCCTGGCCGAAGCGTGGAAACTTCTCTGTCGCGCCGATCACCATGCGGATGATCGCCACGTGGTCCGGGCGTATCATGTGGACGAGGTAGCTCTGCCCCAGGCGGGTGAGCGCGCCGCGTACATCCGGATCGTCGGCATCGAACTGGAACAGAGCCTCGGCGAGGCAGCGCTTTTCCTCCAGCGTCAGGGCCTCGAACAGAGCCTCCTTGCTGTCGAAATAGACGTAGAGCGTGCCTTTCGAGACGCTGGCCGCCTTCGCGATCTCGCCCATGCTGGCACCGTCGAAACCAGAGGCCATGAAGACCGAGCGTGCGCCGTCGAGGATCTGCCGACGTTTATCCGTCTCCGGCGCGGAGCGGGTGCTCGCCTTCTCGACCGTCGGGCGCTCTGCCTGGACTGCACTCACCGCTCACCCCAATTGACCGAACCGTTCAGTCATCATACCTAAGGGAAACTCGCGGCGTCGGTCAACCTGATGCCGATAATGACCGAACGGTTCGGTCAATTCGTTGATCCTGGGACCAGACCATGTCTCTCCGTGACGAAGGCAGTCATCCTGCCGCCCCTGGCAGCGGTGAGCAGCGGAACGACGCAGCACCACTGGCGACTTCGGTCGTTGCGCATTCCCCGGTGCCGGTCGCCGCCACGGTGGCAACGCCGCCGAAGCCGCGGTTGCTCCGCAAGGCCATGATACTGACCGTGCTCACGCTCGCGCTCGCGGGCGGCGGCTACAAGGGCTACGAATGGTGGACAGTCGGGCGCTTCTTCGTCTCCACCGACGATGCCTACGTCCAGGCCGACATCTCGATCCTGGCGGCCAAGGTTCCCGGCTACCTCGCCGCGGTTCCGGTAAAGAACGGGCAGGCGATGCGGAAGGGCGACGTGATCGCCCGCCTCGACGACGGCGATTATCGCCTCGCCGCCCAAGCCGCGCATGACAAGCTCCTGACTCAGCAGGCTACCATCGCCCGCATCGGCCGGCAGGTGGAGGCCGCACAGGCGCAGCTCCTCCAGAGCGCGGCGCAGATCGATGCGGCCAAGGCCGATTCCATCCGCGCCGCCGCCGATTACGCCCGGCAGCAGCAGCTGGAGAAGGTCGATTTCGTCGCCAAATCGCGGATCGAGCAGGCCCTGGCCGATCGCAACCGCACCGAGGCCACGGTGAAAGGAGCCGAGGCGAACCTCGCCATGATGAAGGCCAATGTCGAGGTCCTGCGAGCTCAGGGCCGGGAGGCGGAAGGGCTCGCAGCCGAGTTGAGGACCGCCGAGGACAGGGCCGACCGCGACCTCGCCTTCACGGTGATCCATGCGCCCTTCGACGGTGTCGTCGGCAACAAGGCGGTGGAGGCGGGCGCCTATGTTGCGCCGGGCTCGCGCATCGCCGCCCTGGTCCCCCTGGAGAGCGTGCGGGTCGACGCGAACTTCAAGGAGACGCAGGTCGAGCGGATGCATGCCGGCCAGCAGGTCCACATCGCGGTGGATGCCTATCCGGGCCGTGACATCGTCGGCGAGGTCGAATCGCTATCCCCGGCCTCGGGCTCCGTCTTCAGCCTGCTGCCGCCCGACAACGCCACCGGCAACTTCACCAAGATCGTGCAACGCCTACCGGTGCGCATCCATGTGCCGGCGGACGTGGCGCGGGAAGGGCTCCTGCGTCCCGGCCTCTCCGTCACCGTGCGCGTCGATACCCGTGGCGAGGACGAACCCGTCCGCACGGCGTGGCGGCATTAGGGGCCGATCATGGCCGATACCGCCACCATCGCGCCCGCACCCGCCGCCGAGCCGCCCCTCGATCGCCGCCGCATGGTGGCCTTCGTCTGCATGGTGTTCGGGATGTTCATGGCCATCCTGGACATCCAGATCGTCTCGGCATCGTTGGCCGAGATCCAGGCCGGGCTCTCGGCCTCGGGAGACGAGATCCCCTGGGTCCAGACCAGCTACCTCATCGCCGAGGTCATCGCGATTCCCCTGTCGGGCTTCCTGTCGCGGGTGATCTCGACCCGGTGGATGTTCGTGGTCTCGGCCGGCGGCTTCACCCTGATGAGCCTGATGTGCGCGACCTCGACCTCGATCAACGAGATGATCCTGTGGCGCGCGCTGCAAGGCTTCATCGGCGGCGGCATGATCCCCACCGTCTTCGCCTCGGCCTTCACGATCTTCCCGCCCTCCAAGCGTCCCATCGTCTCACCGATGATCGGCCTTGTGGCGACGCTCGCCCCTACGATCGGTCCGACGGTGGGCGGCTACCTGACGGATGCGTTCGACTGGCACTGGCTGTTTCTCATCAACGTGGTGCCGGGCATCGTCGTCACCGTCTCGACCTATCTGCTCGTGGATTTCGACGAGCCCAACCTCGACCTGTTCAAGCGCTTCGACTGGTTCGGTCTCGCCTTCATGGCCGCCTTCCTCGGCTGCCTCGAATACGTGCTGGAGGAGGGACCGAATCACGATTGGCTCCAGGACGAGGCGGTCTTCGCCTGCGCCATCACCTGCGTCGCCGGCGGTATCGCCTTCTTCTGGCGCGCGCTCACGGCGGCTGAGCCCATCGTCGACCTGCGCGCCTTCTCCGACCGCAACTTCGCGGCGGGCTGCATCTTCAGCTTCGTCCTCGGCATCGGGCTCTATGGCCTGACCTATCTCTACCCCGTCTATCTCGGACGCGTGCGCGGCTACTCCGCCTTGCAGATCGGTGAGACGATGTTCGTCTCCGGTCTGTGCATGTTCGCCACCGCGCCCATCGCCGGCCGGTTCTCGGGCAAGGTCGATCCGCGCATCCTGATGGGGATCGGCTTCACCGGCTTCGCCGCCGGCACCTGGATCGTCACCGGGCTGACCAAGGACTGGGATTTCTGGGAATTGCTGCTGCCGCAGGTCCTGCGCGGCTGCTCGCTGATGCTATGCATGATCCCGATCAACAACATCGCGCTCGGCACGCTTCCGCCTGCGCGGATGAAGAACGCGTCCGGGCTCTACAACCTCACCCGCAACCTCGGCGGGGCGGTGGGCCTCGCCCTCATCAACACCGTGTTGAACGACCGATGGGATCTGCACCTCGCCCGGCTACACGAACGCTTCACCTGGACGAACAATTCCGTGCTGGAACGGCTCGACATGACCCGCCGGCAGTTCGATGCGCTGGGCCTCGACGGCAACGCCATGGCCCTCAAGACGATGATGAACACGGTGCGGATGCAGGGGCTGGTGATGGGCTTCACCGACGTCTTCCTGGTTCTGACCTTCCTTTTCCTCGCCATGGCCTGCGCGACCCCGTTGATCCGCCGGCCGCGTGCCGCCGCGCCAGCGGGAGGCGGGCATTGATGCGGTCGTCATCGCCCGGCCCTTAACCGTCCACCGAGGAAAGCGGGGACGGGAGAGCCGCATGCGACGATCTCACCGGCCCCGCCCGGTTTGCGTTCGCTCGTCCGCGATCCGATCTGCTATGGACGTGTGTTGGCCCCTCGCGAGGCCCTGAGGATCGACGAATGGACTTTCTAGCTTCGATGGGGGGAACCGCCTCCGGCTTCTTCGGGTCGGTGATCCCCTTCGTCATCGTGCTCAGCATCGTGGTCTTCGTCCACGAGATGGGCCATTTCCTCGTCGGTCGCTGGTGCGGCGTCGGCGTTCACGCCTTCTCCATCGGCTTCGGTCCCGAGCTCTTCGGCTTCAACGACCGGCACGGCACACGCTGGAAGGTGTCGGCGATCCCGCTAGGCGGCTACGTCAAGTTTCATGGCGACGCCAATGGCGCCAGCGTGGCCGATCCCGCCGCCCTGGCGCGGATGACGCCCCAGGAGCGTGCGACGAGCTTTCCCACGCAGAGCCTGGGTAAGCGGGCGGCGATCGTGGCTGCCGGCCCCATCGCCAACTTCCTCCTCGCCATCGCGCTTTTCGCCGGGGCGATTTACTTCGTCGGTCGCTACGAGCTTCCGCCGCGCATCGATGGCGTAATGCCAGGCAGCGCCGCGGAGCGTGCCGGATTCCAGCCCGGCGACGTGGTCACGTCCATCGACGGGGCGAGTGTCACCAACTTTCTCGACATGCAGCGCACCGTTTCCGGAAGCGCCGGCGCCAGCCTCGCCGTCACCGTGGATCGCGGCGGCGAGACCAAGACCCTGACCGCCGTGCCCGACGCGGTGGAAGAGCGGACCCCGTTCGGTAAGCATCGCCTCGGCCGCCTCGGCATCAAGGGGCCGAACGGTGCCGATGCCCAGGTTCGGCATTACGGCCTGTTCCAATCCCTCGGGCTCGGCGTGTCGGAGACCTATTTCGTCGTCGACCGCACGATGAACTACCTCGGCAAGCTGGTGACGGGCCGCGAATCCGCCGATCAGCTCTCCGGTCCAATCGGGATCGCGCGCGTCTCGGGCGAGGTCGCCAAGGTCGGTGGCGTCGGGGGGCTCATCGGCCTCGTGGCGCTTCTCTCCGTCTCGATCGGCCTGCTTAACCTTTTTCCGGTTCCCCTCCTCGATGGCGGGCACCTGTTGTTCTACGCGTTCGAGGCCGTTCGCGGCCGCCCGCTGAGCGAGAAGACCCAGGAGATCGGGTTCCGGATCGGGCTCGCACTGGTCCTGTTCCTCATGCTGTTCGCCGCCTGGAACGATATCCTGAACCTCGGTGCGTCCTGGTCCGGCCGGGGCTCCTGACCGGACGACGCCGTCTCGGCGGCCGCTCGGAGCAGGCCTCTCGCAAGGTTGTGGATTTCTCCACAACATATTGATTGCACTCGATATTCGAAAAGCCCGCCCGGTCACCGGAGCGGGCTTTTTGCTGCAAATTGACGATTGATTCACCTTATCGAGCGATGAACGGGAACCGTTAAGTGACCGGAAGGCCACGTCTCCCCAAAATCCCCCCTACAGCCCAGGTCCGAGCGTTTGCTTCGCTCGGGAAACTCGGTAGAAGCTGAGCTTGGGACCAGGTGACGGGACGGTCGGATAACGACCGCCTGTCTGCGGGTGCAAACCCGGACTGTTAATAAATAGAGACGGGCGATTACATGATGTCGATGACGGGGAAGCGCCGGCGTAAGTCGGCCGAACGGACCATCGTCCTAGTCGCTGCCGCGGCCGCAGGGCTGGTTCTGGGCGGCACGGCTCAGGCGCAGCAGATCGTCGTCCAGGGTAACAAGCGCGTCGATGCCGACACGATCCGGTCCTACGTGACCGGTACGGCCTCCGGATCTCCCGAAGAGGCCCGCCGCAACCTGCTGGCGAGCGGCATGTTCTCCGACGTCAAGGTCTCGCGCAGCGGCGCCGGGACGGTGGTGACGGTTCGCGAGAACAACCTGATCAACCGGGTCGTGTTCGAGGGGAACAAGAAGGTCGAGAAGGGGACGCTCGAAGCCGAGGTCGAGGCGAAGGCCCGCGGCGGTTTCAGCGAGGGCATCGTCCAGGCCGATCTTCAGCGCATCCGCGAAATCTACCGCCGCGCCGGCCGTGGCACCGCCAAGGTCAGCTTCCGCACCGTCGATCTGCCGAATGGCCGTATCGACCTGATCTACGTGATCGAGGAAGGCGACAAGACCGGCATCAAGGCGATCAACTTCGTCGGGAACAGCGCTTATTCCGAGAGCAAGCTGCGCGAGCTGATGAGCTCGTCGGAGATGAACTTCCTCTCGTTCATCAAGACATCCGACGTCTATGATCCCGACCGGATCACCAACGATCTCGACCTCGTGCGCCGCTATTACCTGAAGAACGGCTATGCCGACTTCCGCGTGGTGAATGCCGATGCGCGCTACGTCGAAGGCGAAGGCGATGCCGGCTGGGTCATCACCGTGACGGTGGATGAGGGCCAGCAATACACCGTCGGCGCGGTGGCCATCGATTCGCGTCTGCCGGGTGTCGACACCCAGATCCTCGACGGCGAGGTCCGCGCTGCCGTGGGCGACGTCTACAATGCCGAGGATGTGGAGAAGACTCTCTCCGGCGTGACCAACCAGGTTGCCCGCCAGGGCTTCCCCTTCGCCCAGGTTCGCCCGACCGGCCAGCGCGACCGCGCCACCCACACCGTGGCGCTCGGCTTCGTCGTCGAAGACGGCCCGCGCGTCTATGTCGAGCGCATCAACATCCGCGGCAACACTCGTACCCG
Source organism: Methylobacterium sp. CM6247 (assembly GCF_054817925.1). Lineage (NCBI taxonomy): Bacteria > Pseudomonadati > Pseudomonadota > Alphaproteobacteria > Hyphomicrobiales > Methylobacteriaceae > Methylobacterium > Methylobacterium sp. CM6247. The sequence continues at coordinate 159,214 of NZ_JBTXKX010000003.1, read as the reverse complement.
CGACTATGTCATCCGCCGCGAGCTCGATATCACCGAGGGCGACGCCTATAACCGCGTCCTGACCGATCGTGCCGAGCGTCGCCTCAACGGCCTCGGCTTCTTCAAGAAGGTCCGATTCTCCAACGAGCCGGGCTCTTCCGCCGACCGCGTGATCATCAACATCGATGTCGAGGATCAGCCCACGGGTTCGTTCTCGGTGGCAGGCGGCTACTCCACCCAGGACGGCATCATCGGCGAAGTCTCGGTCTCCGAGTCGAACTTCCTCGGTCGTGGTCAGTACGTTCGTGTCGCCGGCACCGGCGGCCAGTACTCGCGCGGCGTCGATTTCTCGTTCACCGAGCCATACTTCCTCGGCTACCGTCTCGCCGCCGGCTTCGACGCCTTCTACAAGTACAGCGATCTGACCCGCTACTCGCGCTATGAGACCACCGTCTATGGCGGTCAGATCCGCGTCGGCCTGCCGATCACGGAAGAGTTCGGCGTCACGCTGCGCTACTCGCTCTACAACACCGAGTTGACGATCCCGAACAGCACCAAGCGGCCGTATAACGACTGTTCGAACCCGATCCCCGGTTTCACGGCGGTGAACCCGGCGGGCACGATCGATCCCGTCTCCGGCCTCAACACGGGTGGTCTGGCTTCCTACCCGAACAACTGCGCCTTCAATGGCGAAGCCTCGATTGCTCTGAAGGGTTCGACTGGAAACACGCTCACCTCGCTTGCCGGTGTGACGCTTGCCTATTCGACGCTGGACAACCTCGCCCAGCCGCGGAACGGCCTCTATGCCGAGCTGAAGCCAGAAATCGCCGGTCTCGGCGGTGACTCGAAGTTCTTCCGCGTGGCTGGCGACGTTCGCTACTACAAGGAATTCTACGAGGACGTGGTCGGTTTCGCCCGCTTCCAGGGCGGCCACATCTCGCCGCTCACCGACGAGAAGCTGCGCATCACCGATCAGTACTTCCTCGGCCCGTCGCTCGTTCGCGGTTTCGCGCCCAACGGTATCGGTCCGCGCGACGTCGGCAGCGCCGACTCCCGTTCGAACGCTGTCGGCGGTACGACCTACTTCGGCGGTACGCTCGAAGTTCAGTTCCCGATCTACGGTATTCCGCGTGATCTCGGTCTGAAGGGCGCCGTCTTCGCCGACGCCGGTACGCTGTTCGGCTACAACAGCCGCACGCAGTTCAACGTGAACGGCGACGCGATCATCAACGGCATCGCCCCCGGCGGGGCCTGTGCCTACACGGCGCTGGGTGCCGGAGCGATCACCGTCGAGCCGGAATGCCTGAACGTCCGCGACAAGATGACGATCCGCTCCTCGATCGGTGCGTCCATCCTGTGGAACTCGCCGCTCGGTCCGATCCGCTTCGATTACGCTTACGCCCTGACCAAGGACGAGGGCCAGAAGATCTACAACGCCGATGGCAGCTTCCTTGGCCGCGTGGGCAAGGATCAGCTCCAGGCCTTCCGCTTCTCCGGCGGTTCGCGCTTCTGAGCCAAGACGCACGGGCTTCATTCTCGAAGCCCGTGCGTTGTCGCATCATGTCTGATCCCATCTTCTTCGCATCCAGCACGGCCCTCAGCCTCGGTGACATCGCCGGGGCTGCAGGCATTTCGCTCCCCGAGGGAGCGGATTCTCAGCTGATGGTCAGCGGCGCGTCTCCTCTCGAGACCGCCGGCCCGAGCGACCTCGCCTATATGGACAATGCCCGTTACGGCGATGTCCTGGCCCAGACGAAGGCGCTGGCGTGCCTCGTCTCGCCGCGCTTCGCGGCCAAGGTTCCCGCATCCACGGTGGCGCTCGTCACGCGCGATCCCTACCGGGTCTATGCAGGCCTGTTGGCGCGCTTCCACCCGGAGGCCATGCGGCCGCTTTCGCAATTCGCCACCGAGGGCGTATCACCGGGCGCCCATGTCCATCCAAAGGCGCATCTCGAAGACGGCGTCATCGTCGATCCCGGCGCCGTGATCGGTCCCGGTGCTGAAATCGGTTCAGGGACCGTCATTGGACCGAACGCCGTCATCGGTCCGAATGTCCGCATCGGCCGCGACTGTTCCATCGGTGCGGGGGCGACCCTGGCCTATGCGCTGGTCGGCAACCGCGTGATCCTCCATCCTGGTGCGCGCCTCGGCCAGGACGGGTTCGGCTTCGCCATGGGGCCGGGCGGGCACCTCAAGGTTCCCCAGACCGGCCGCGTCATCGTGCAGGACGATGTCGAGATCGGTGCCAACACCACGATCGATCGCGGTGCCGGCCGCGACACCACGATCGGGGAGGGGACCAAGATCGATAACCTCGTCCAGATCGCCCATAACGTGGTCATCGGCCGCCACTGCGTCATCGTCTCCGGAGTCGGCATTTCCGGCTCGACCACGCTGGAGGATTACGTGGTCCTCGGCGGTCAGGTCGGCGTGGTCGGGCACCTCCGGATCGGCATGGGCTCGCAGATCGCCGGTTCCTCGAACGTCAATCGCGACGTCCCGCCCGGAAGCCGCTGGGGTGGTACGCCGGCAAAGCCCGTGCGTACTTGGTTCCGTGAGCTCACGGCCCTGGCCCGGCTCGCGGAGAAGTCCGGGCGCGACACGAGCGAGCCGCAGAAGGATTGAGAGAGATCCAAGACCGGTCGCATGGGATTGCCGACCGGTCTCGGATCGCCGACGTCATCCCTCCGCAAGACTTCGCAACCGCAAGACTTGCATCGGGTGGCGTTTATGCCGAAGACAACATTCCATTTTTCAGGGGATGAGGCGAGGCGTCAGGGGCGCCGGCGCGCCATGGGATTGTTCGATCGATGAGTGACATGCCGAAAGATCTGGGCTCGGCCGACATCCAGAAGATCCTGGAACTTCTGCCCCATCGCTATCCGTTCCTGATGATCGACCGGATCATCGAGATCGACGGGGACCGTTCCTGCATCGGCATCAAGAACGTGTCGTTCAACGAGCCGCAATTTACCGGGCATTTTCCCGGTCTGCCGGTCTTTCCGGGTGTTCTGCTGATCGAAGGCATGGCCCAGACCGCTGGCGCCATCTGCTGCCAGCACATCAAGACAGATGACATGCGGGCCAAGCAGGTCTTCTTCATGACCATCGACAAGTGCAAGTTCCGCAAGCCGGTCGTACCGGGTGACACGGTGCGGTATCATATGACGAAGATGAACCAGCGCCGGACCATGTGGTGGTTCCGGGGCGAGGCCCGCGTGGGCGACACCCTCGTGGCGGAAGCCGAGATCGGTGCCATGCTGGTGACGGAGTGAGCGACGTGGCTGAAATCCATCCGAGTTCCGTTGTCGAGGATGGAGCCACGATCGGCGAAGGCGTCCGCATCGGCCCCTTCTGTCATGTCGGACCGGATGTGGTTCTGGGCGAAGGCTGCGAACTCATCAGCCATGTCGTCGTGGCTGGGCGAACCGGCATCGGTGCCCGCACCAAGCTCTATCCCTTCGCCTCCATCGGACACCCGCCGCAGGATCTGAAGTTTCGCGGCGAGGTGTCGACGCTGACGATCGGCGCCGATTGCCTGATCCGTGAAGGCGTCACCATGAATCCCGGTACCGCCGGAGGCGGGCTCGAGACGACCGTGGGCGACAAGTGTACCTTTCTCGCCAATTCCCATGTGGGCCACGATTGCCGTGTGGGCGATGGTGTCGTCTTCTCCAATAACGTCATGCTCGCGGGCCATTGCACTGTTGGCGACCACGCGATCCTCGGTGGCGGCGCCGCGGTGATTCAGTTCGCGCGGGTCGGCGCCCATGCTTTCGTTGGCGGTCTCTCCGGACTGGAGAACGATTGCATCCCTTACGGCATGGCGCTCGGCAATCGCGCGTATCTGTCTGGCCTCAACATCATCGGGCTGCAGCGCCGTGGTTTCGCGCGTGAGGACATCCATGCCCTGCGCCGGGCCTATCGCCTGCTCTTCGCCCAGGAGGGCACCTTGATGGAGCGCGTCGAGGACGTGGCGGCGGAGTTCGAGTCGCATCGTGCGGTGGCGGAGATCATCGCCTTCATCCGTGAGGGCGGTAAGCGCTCGATCTGCACCCCGCGTGAGAATTCGGGCTCGGCTTGACCGCCTCTCTCCAGCCGGTGTCCCTCCTCGATCCGCATCCGGAAGAGCGTCTGGTTCTGGTGGCGGGGGCCGGCCGGCTTCCCGAACTGGTGGCCGACTCTCTCGACAGGGCGGGGCGCTCGTTTCGGGTGCTGGCCATTCGCGGCTTCGCCGAACGTCCGATGCGCGCGCGAGCCGACGCCACGGTCGATCTCCTCGACATTGCCGGTGCGCTGGCCATCCTGGAGGCCTGGGGGCCGGCCTGCGTCATACCGGTGGGCGGAGTCTCACGCCCCAATCCGGCGGCGATCCTCAATGCCGCGGCGGCGTTGCGGAACCGCGAGGCGCTCAGAGCCATCTCGGGGGGAGGGGACGACCGGTTGCTACGGGGCGCCCTCGTCCTCCTTGAGGATAACGGCCACCGCGTCGTCGGCATCCATGACGTGGCGCCGGACCTCCTGAGCCCGGAGGGGCAACTCGGCCGGCTCGCTCCCGACCTCGCGGCTCAGGCATCCATCGCGACCGGCTGCAATATTCTCGCGGCGCTGGCCGCCCATGATGTCGGCCAGGCCATCGTCGTGGCGGCGCAACGGGCGCTCGCGGTGGAGGGACCCGAGGGAACGGACCGGATGCTCGCCCGTGCGCGCGCCCTCGGCCGCAAGCCCTTCGGATTAGGCTCAGCCCAGCCGGGCACCGTGCTGGTCAAACTCGCCAAGACGGGCCAGGATCTGCGGGTCGACCTGCCGGCCATCGGTCCGCGCACGGTCAAGGCCGCCGCCGCGGCGGGCTGCGCCGGTATCGCCATTCAGGCCGGTTACACCCTCATCATCGACAGGAACGCCACGGTGGCCGAGGCCGACCGCGCGGGACTGTTCCTCATCGGTTTGCGGATCGAGGCATGAATCGCGGCATGACGACCACGCCGTCCAAACGAATTTGGCTCGTCGCCGGCGAGGATTCCGGCGATCAGCTCGGCGCCAAGCTGATGCGGGCGCTGTCGGACCTCTCCGATGGGCCTGTGGCGTTCGGTGGGGTCGGTGGCGAGGCCATGGCGGCGCAGGGCTTCGTCTCCCTGTTTCCCCTCGATGACGTGGCGGTGATGGGCTACCTGCCCGTGGCTGCGCGCCTGCGCACGCTCCTGCGCCGCATTCGGCAGACCGTGCGCGACATCGTCGAATCGCGTCCCGACATTCTCGTCATCATCGACAGTCCCGGTTTCACCCACGCCGTGGCCTCACGGGTGCGAAAGCGCCTGCCGAGCCTTCCCATTGTCGATTACGTCTCTCCCAGCGTCTGGGCGTGGAGACCCTGGCGCGCAGCGAAGATGCGGCCTTTCATCGACCACGTCATGGCGCTCCTGCCCTTCGAGCCGGACGCGCATCGCAGGCTCGGCGGCCCGGACTGCACCTATGTCGGGCATCCGCTCATCGAGCGACTCGCTGAATTGCGCCCGAAAGCCGACGAGGCAGCGGCTCGGGAGGGGACGCCCCCGACCCTCGTGATCCTGCCCGGCTCGCGCCGCTCCGAGATCGAGCGGCTGATGCCAGTCTTCGGTGCCACCCTGGATCTGCTCGTCCAGCGCTACGGGCCGATCGATGCCGTGCTCCCGGCGGTCACGCGCCATCGTGCGATGATCGAGCGCCTGGCCCTGTCCTGGTCGCGGCCGGTGACCATCGTGCATGGGGAGGCGGCGAAATACGCAGCCTTCCGGCGATCTCGTGCCGCTCTGGCGGCTTCGGGCACGGTCACCCTCGAACTCGCTCTCGCCGGCGTGCCGATGGTGGTGGCCTATAAAGTTTCGCGGCTGGAGGAGGCGGTGGCACGGCGGCTCATCCAGGTGCCGACCATCGTGTTGCCGAATCTGATCCTCGGCGAGAATGCCATGCCCGAATTCATCCAGGCCGAATGCACCCCCGGCCGCTTGGGCGAGGCCATGCTCCCGCTTCTCAAGGGCGGCGAGGCTCGTGACGCGCAGGTGCGGTCGCTTCAGCGCATCGACGGGGCGATGCGTCTGGCCGGCGATGACGAACCGAGTCGCAAGGCAGCCAGGATCGTGTTGTCGATGGCGCGCCCGCCCGTCAGCGGATCGTCGTCGGCATAGCCGCTTTGGGTCGCCCGCTTCTCATCGCCTCGGAGGCTTGGACGGCGCTGGGCGGTAGGGCCCTCTCGTCCGCCTTGGGCGACGATGACAGGGAGGGCAGGTCCGGGCTTGTAGCGTTTCGTTCGCGTCCGAAAGCGTAGCCTGCATTCACGCCGGCATAGAAGCCAGTGAAATCCTCGGCCTTCGCCAAGCCGCTGAAAGCCAGTTGCAGGCACAAGCTCATCGTCAAGAAGACGGCACGCATCGCTGCTCTCAGCACCTGAAATGTCTCACCGGATCGACGGGCCGGATCCTGTCATCCGGTCGTTCCGACGATGCTGACGACGAAAAACGGCGACCCGAAGGCCGCCGTCATGTCTCTTCGATGATCTCGAAGGCCCCGCGAACGCGACCTTCTCGAGAGGCATCGACGTCGATCAGTAATCGGCGTTGATGCTCTGGGCCTCGCGGCCCTTCTGACCGTCGATCACGCTGAGGGTGACCTGCTGGCCTTCGGCGAGGGACTCGAGCCCAGCGCGCGACAGAGCCGAACGGTGCACGAACACGTCCTTGCCACCGTCATTCACGGAGACGAAGCCGAAGCCCTTGGCCGGATCGTACCACTTCACGGTGCCGCTCATTTCGACCGAGGGTCCGCTGGCGAAACGACCACCGCCGCCGCCGGCTCCGCCACCGCCGCCGAAGCGATCGTTGCCGCCGCCGTAGCCGCCGCCACCGCCGCTGAAGCGGTCACCGCCGCCGAAACCACCGGCGCGGGGTGCAGGCGCACGACGCGGGGGCTCAGCTTCGGCCGTCGACGTGTCGACGCTGGTCACGTCCGTGACCTGCGGACCCTTCTGGCCCTGCGCGGTGTGGACGGTCAGGCGCGTGCCGGGGAGGAGGTCGGCATGGCCGGCGGCCTCGACAGCGCGGATGTGAAGGAACGCATCGCCCGAACCGTCAGCCAGTTCGACGAAGCCGAAGCCCTTCTCCTTGTTGAACCACTTGACCGTCGCGTCGCGCTCCGGCCCAGAAGGAGCGGCTGCCGCACGGGCCGGACCGCGATCGAAACCGCCGCCGCCACCGCCGTACCCACCGCCGAAGCCACCGCTCGGGGGTGCCTGATCCGGCCAGCGAGGCTCGGCACCACCCTCATCGAAGCCGCGCTTCTGCGGCCCCCTGAAATCACGACCACGTCCCATCGAAAGCTCGCAAAAACCGTCCGCCGACCATCTGTCATCGAATACCGGGTGCGCGCCGTCCCAGACGGGCGCTTCACCACACTATCATCACTCTCGGCAGCGGTGACCAAGAATAACGCCATAGTCCTGACTGAATCTGGGCTTCATCGCAAGATGCTTGTCGCCCCTCTCGGTAAGGTTCCTCTGATTTCCTGCGGCAGATTACGCAATCAAGTCCGGGCGAAGCGCCCCGGCGCGCCGGCAGGGCAGTGCGTACAGAATCCCCAAATGTCATGCGGCTGAACGACTTCGCGTCTCGAATTTTTCTCGGTCGCGTTAGGAAAATGCAAATCGATGGCCGTTAAGATGCGCCGAGGCACCTGCGAAAACAGGTGGCCCGGAACCTCTGTCCGATGATCGCTACCCCATCATTTCCGGATCTTTCGGCCCTCGTCGTCGACGAGAGCCTCTATATCCGCCGAATCGTTCGCGACATGCTGATGCGCGTGGGGATCAAACGCGTCCTCGAAGCCCCCGATGGTGCGGAGGCGCTCGGCGTGTTGGCGGAGAGCAAGCCGGACATCACGATCATCGATTGGGATCTGGCGATTCTGTCGGGCGAGGAGTTCATCCGGCTCGCGCGCACCCCCACCACCTCGCCGTCGCCCACCGTGCCGATCATCCTGATGCTGGCTCAGCCCCGCCGCAACGTCGTGGACCGCGCCATCTCCCTCGGGGTCAACGAGATCATCGCCAAGCCTTTCTCACCGAAGACCTTGTGGTCGCGTCTGGACGAAGTCATCAATCGGCCGAGACCGTTCTCCCAGGTGAAGAGCCTGCTGCGGCCTGTCCCCAGAATATCGGCTGCCGGCAAAGGTCTCTAAGCCGATCATAGATCGAGGCTTTGCACTGACGCCCAAGGCCTGTAGGCTTCCTATCGAATGATGGCCGGCCTATCCGGTGGGGCCACGATCGAGGATTCCGGCAAGGCCGATGAGGGAAGAGAGTGCCGCCATGACGCCGGCCCGCCCCATGGCCGGCACGACTTCACCGAATGCCGCCCCCGCCATGCCGGATACGGGTCGTTCACCGGCGGCGGGATTTCGCCCCGGACGGCGTAACACCTATGCCGCCCTCGACCTGGGGACCAACAATTGCCGCCTGCTGATCGCCGAGCCTGCCTCCCATGGCTTTCGCGTGATCGATGCGTTTTCCCGGATCGTCCGCCTCGGTGAGGGGCTCGGGACGTCCGATCGTCTCAGCGATGCCGCCGTGGAGCGAACTCTGGAGGCTTTGCGGGTCTGCCGCGCCAAGATGGAATCGCGTGGCGTCGCCCGTGCCAAGATCATCGCCACCGAGGCGTGCCGGCTCGCCGTGAACGGGGCCGATTTCGTGGCGCGCGTACGGGACGAGGTGGGCCTCGACCTCGAGATCGTCGATCGGCAGACCGAGGCCTATCTTGCGGTCACCGGTTGTGCGGCCCTGGCCGATCCTTACTCCGAATCGGTCGTCATCTTCGATATCGGCGGCGGGTCCACGGAAATCGCCTGGCTCGACGGCGCGGCCACGAACCCGTCGGCGGACCCCACCTTGCGAATCCGCGCTTGGGATTCGCTTCCCGTCGGCGTCGTGACGCTGGCCGAGCGGCACGGTGCCGCCGACGTCACACGCCTAATGTTCGAGGGCATGGTGGAGGAGGTGGCCGACATGCTGTCGCGCTTCGCCATCCGCGCCGCACCCGCCGCGAATGCCCGGCATTTCCATCTTCTCGGCACCTCGGGAACGGTGACGACCCTTGCCGCCATGCATCTGCGTCTCGCGCGCTATGAGCGCCGCCGCGTCGATGGGCTGTGGATGAGCGATGGCGACGTGAGCGATGCCATCGACGATTTGCTCGACACCCGCCTGGACCAGCGGGCAGACAATCCCTGTATCGGTCGCGATCGCGCCGATCTCGTCCTCGCGGGTTGCGCCATTCTGGAAGCGATCCGCCGGGCATTCCCCTCCGAACGGCTTCGCATCGCCGACCGGGGGCTGCGCGAAGGTCTCTTGATGAACATGATGCGCGAAGACGGCGTCTGGCGCCGCGGAGGCTACCGTTGACCGACAGGCGTGGCGCGGGCGGCGGGTTGCGAGGCGATCTCAAGCAGCGGGTGAAGACGGGGCGCGGCCGCACTGCATCTCAGAAGCGGTGGCTCGAACGGCAACTCAACGATCCCTACGTGGCGCGGGCCAAGCGCGAGGGCTACCGCTCGCGCGCCGCCTTCAAGCTCTTCGAGATCGACGAGCGTTTCAAGATCCTGAAGCCGAACCAGAAGATCATCGATCTGGGCGCGGCGCCCGGAGGCTGGTCTCAGGTCGCCGCCAAGATCGTCGGGCCGAGCGGCCGGATCGTCGGCATCGATCTTCTCGAAATCGAGCCGATGGTCGGCGTCGAGTTCATCACCCTGGACTTTCTCGATCCCGACGCTCCGAAAAGGCTGATCGATCTCCTCGGCGGTCAGGCTGATATCGTCATGTCCGACATGGCGGCCAACACCACCGGCCACAAGCAGACGGACCATCTGCGCATCATCGGCCTGGCCGAGACCGCCGCGGAATTCGCCCGTGAGGTGCTGGCGCCCGGAGGCACCTATCTCGCCAAGGTGTTCCAGGGTGGGACTGAGGGTACCCTGCTCGCCGACCTGAAGCGCGACTTCACCCTGGTGCGCCACGTGAAGCCTTCGGCGAGCCGTGCCGATTCGAGCGAGCTCTACGTGCTGGCCACCGGGTTTCGCGGGTCGGCGGAAGCTGTCGAGGAAAACGCTTGATATCTGGCGGCGGCGAGTGGGCTCATGGTTGTCCTCTCATCCGCCGAACCGGCTGATCGCGATCGGCCGGGATCGGCGCCGCTCACAGCGACGCTTCGCGGCTAAAGACCCGGCGGGATCAGGATCGGGTAGCACCGCGCTCCGGCACCCGCAGCCAGAACCTCGACGGCGCCCACGGTGGAGGTATCCCCCGCCACATGCACGACATCGGTGGTCTTCAGGCCACTGAGATGCGCCGTGAGGGGACCGGGACGCACGTCCGGAGGCCGCTGCCTCATCCTGTCGGCGACGAGGGTGATCCGCGACACACCCGTGGCCTTGAGCCAATCGAGCGACGGACGCATGTACAGGTCGAGGGGATCGCTGGCACCGATCACCACCACGATCTCGCGGTTGGGCTCGATGTAGCGCGCCGCCCGGGCGATCGACCAGATCGGGGCGAAGCCCGTCTCCCGGCCCACCAGCAGCAGTCGGCCGCCGCCGGGGCGATAATAGCCGCGCCCGACCGGTCCCTTGATCTTGACCGGATGTCCGAGAAGGATCTCCTCGCCGAGGGCGTGAGTGATCGCGTTGCACGCATGTCCGAGGCGGAGGTGGAAGACGAGCTCGTTGAGCTCCGTCGTACCGTCGAGGCGCAGGGTCGGGCTCACGTCGATCGGCTCGAAGCCTTCGAACGTGGCGGTCACTTGGTGACCGGGCTCGAGATCGAGTCGGCGCGTGATCGTGACGACGACCTCGATCACATGGGCGCCGAGCGGCGCGATCTGCGTGACCGTACCGACCCGACGCGCCTGCGCGGCCGGCTTCACTTCGGCGAAGACGAGGCTTTCGCCCGCCTTGGAGGGGCGGAGTGAAGAGAGCTTGACGGGTTCGGCCCGGTGCAGACGGGCCTGCGCCCGGCGCGGCGAAGGGTTGGAACCCTGCCCGAGAAGATGGGAACCGTGCAGACCGGTCGTGGGGGCGATGACGCCGTCGGCAAGGGCGGCTTCGAGCGGCGTATCGCCGGTCGAGACCCGCACGGCCTTGCCGTTGACGACAAGCGAGCAGCGCGCGCTCATGGTCGAGCCTCGGAGGATGAGAGAAGTCGAAAGGAGGCCGGCGTCGGGTGACGTGCGCCGGCCGATGGCGGATACCTCAACGAGGTCCGTCGAGAAGCTTGTCCACGAGGACGGCCCAGCGGTCACGCACGGCACGGGCTTCCGGCGACAGCGGCTCCGGTCCGGCAAGGCGTTCGACGCTGGCGCGGATGCCGGCGTTCTCTTCCCGCTCGGCCCGCAGCACCGCCTTCATCACCAGGATCTCTGAACGCAGCCGCGCCAGATCGGTGTCGAGAGCGATCTCTTCGACCGCCTCCACTACCGGCTCGGCTGGCAAAGCCACCGGGGAGGCGTCCGCGCGCTTCGGGGTGGCGCCGGTGCGGATCGGCCGGGCCATCAGACGCCTGACGATATCCGAGCCGAAATCCTCGCCGTGACCGAATTCGTTGCCTAATCGCAATGCCGCTTCGGCCATCACGCCCGCCTCCTGACGAACGGCAAGTCATGCCGCGCCGTTCGATCCATCTCGATCGTGACGATGCGCGATCATGGTTAAGGGACGTTTAATTCAACCGTGACGGTTTGGCGATCAGGCCGCTTCCGGCGCCGCGCCGACCAATTGGCGGGCCTGAAGCATCGACATCGGATCGCCGAATGCCGTCCCCTGGGCGTATTCGCAACCGAACTCGGCCAGGGTCTGCGCGTCGGATTCGTTCTCCGCCCCATCAGCGATGATGGCGAGGCCAAGTTCCTGGGCCATCTTCACGATGGAGCGCAGCATGACCGATCGCCCGCCCGCCATCTGGCGCACGAATGTCGGGTCGATCTTGATCGTGTCGAACGGGAACCGCTGGAGATAGGACAGGGCCGAGTAACCGGTGCCGAAATCGTCCAGCGACAGGCCGGCGCCGAGTTCGTGGATGCGGCTCAGCATCTGGGCCGCATATTCCGGGTTCTCCATCACCAGACCCTCGCCGAATTCGAGCTTGAGCGAACCGGGCAGCACGCCCGACCGGGCCATGATCGTCTTAACGTCATGAAGCAGGTCGTGTCGGAGTATCTGCCGCGAGGAGACGTTCACGCAGGCGAAGATCGGGGGATCGACATCGAGCGATCGCTGCCAGGCCGCGAGTTCGAGGGCGGTGCGCTCCAACGCGAAGATGCCCAGCGTGACGACGAAGCCGCTCTCCTCTGCGATCGGCATGAAGGTGGAGGAGGGGATACGGCCGAGCTTGGCGTGATCCCAGCGCAGGACCGTCTCGAAACCCGCCACCGTGCGGTCCTCGAGGCGGACGACGGGCTGGAACAGCACCTTCATCTCGTTGCGCTCGATCGCCCGCTGCAGGTCGGCTTCGAGCATCAGCCGGTCGCTGCGCTCGTTGCGCATGGAGGCACGGAACACTTCGGTGCGGTCGCCGCCGTTGCGCTTGGCCTGGATCATGGCGATCTCGGCGTTCTTGAAGACGTCTTCGCGTTTGAGGGCGGTGCCGACCTCATGCAGGACGATCCCCACCGAGACCGTGAGGAAGATCTCGCGGTCGGCATAGGTGATGGGCGTGGCGATCGCCCGGCGGATCATGTCCGTGAAGGCGATGATGCGGTCGGGCTCCCGCTCCGACAGCAGGATCAGTCCGAATTCATCCCCGGCGATGCGGGCCAAGGTATCCTGAGGGCGCAGCAGCCGGCCGAGACGGCGCGACAGGGTGAGCAGGATCGAATCGCCAGCCGAGAGGCCGATGGCATCGTTGATCGCCTTGAACCGGTCGACGTCGAGGAGGATCGTCGTCGGCTTCAGGCGCGCATCCTGACTCGCGAAGGCGAGGGCGGCGTCGAGGCGGTCGTTGAACAATTCGCGGTTGGGCAGGCCGGTGAGGCTGTCATGAATCGCGTCGTAGAGCAGGCGCTCCTCGGCCGTCTTCACTTCGGTAACGTCCGAGATGGTGCCGACGATGCGAATGACTTCGCCGTCCGGCCCGATCACCGGCCGTGCCTTCAGCCGGTACCAGACATAGAGGCCTTCCGTGGAGCGGAGGCGGAAATCGTGAACGATGCGGCCGCGCCGCTCTTCGATCACCGTGTCCAGCGCCGTCGAATAGCGGTCCACGTCGAAGGGATGGACGAGGCCGAGCCAGTTCGAGGCCGGGCCCTCCAGGGTGCCGCGCTTCAGGCCGAGCTGGCTCTCGATCTCCTGGCCGGCGAAGACCCGGTCTCCCGGGACATCCCAATCGAACACCACATCGCCGGCGCCCGTCAGGGCCAAAGCGCGGCGCTCTGTGTCGGAGACCAGGGAATGGGTCATCCCGCCCCCGGTGAAGGCGTGCTGCATCACCGTGAAGCCGATGAGCATGACGATCAGGACGAGACCGCCGATCAGGGCCGGTTGGACGAGGTCGCTGCCGATCTGTCCGGTGATGGCGAAGCCCGCAGCCACGACCCAGACGAGAAGGAGGAACCAGGTCGGTACGAGAAGGATCGCGCGGTCGTAGCCGTTATGAATGGCCAGATAGACGATCAGCAGCAGGCCGACGCCGGCGACGGCGGCGATGGAGATGCGGGCAACGCCGGCCGCTACCGGCGGATCGAAGACCGCAAGGCCGACGAGGCCGGCGAGAAAGGCGAGCCAGAAGAACGCCACGTGGCCGTAGCGTACATGCCAGCGGCTGAGGTTGAGATAGGCGAACAGGAAAACGAGGAGCGTCGCGCCGAGCACGGCCTCGGCGGATGCGCGATAGACCCGCTCGGCCACCTCGGTGACGGGAAAGACCCGCTGCAGAAAGCCAAAGTCGATACAGGCATAGGCGAGAACGGCCCAGGCCAAAGCCGCGGCCGCCGGAAAGATGATCGCACCCTTCACCACGAAGATGATCGTGAGGAACAGGGCGAGAAGGCCGGCAATACCGATGATGATGCCCTTGTAGAGCGTCAGGCCGGTGGATTTCTTGCGGTAGGCTTCCTGGTCCCAGAGATAGACCTGCGGCACGTTCGGCCCATGCAGCTCGGCCACGAAGGTCACGGTCGCGCCGGGATCGAGGGTGATGACGAACTGGTCGGCTTCCGGGTTCTCGTCGCGTTCGGGCCGGATGCCCTGGCTCGCCGTGATCGCGGCGATGCGCGAGCCTCCCAGATCCGGCCAGATCACCCCCGACCCGACGAGACGGAAATGCGGGGCCACGAGAACCCGGTCGATCTGCTCGTCGGTGTCGTTGGTGAGCGCGAACACCATCCAGTCCGGTCGTGCGCCGCTATCGCGAGCCTTCACCACGATGCGGCGGACGATGCCGTCCTTGCCGGGGGCGGTGGAGATCTGGATCAGGTCGCCATCGGAGCGGTAGCGCTCGATCATCGGCGTCAGGTCGATGGCCGGAGCGTCGAGGGTCACCCGCACGGCCTCCACGGCCGAAGCCGGCGCTCCCGTTACCAGGATGCCGATCAGCAGGGAGACGAAAACGTTGAGGACGTAGAGCGATCTGCGCAACGGGCGAGTGTTCCGGCCGGGCGGGCACTGATGAGGAATACGGCTCAGCTTGTAGCCCAGTCGTACCGGCGGGGGGGTCCACGGACAAGGCGAGCGGTCTGCCTCGCATTGCGGCACCCACTGCTTCTTGGCGTAGCGCCGAGGAGGATGGGATCGCGCTCCTTTGCGGCCAAAACAAGCCGGTAACGCTTCACGATGGTGGAGCTTCACCGCCAAAATGCTGCGCGCGGCGGCATTGACGGGGCAGGACCCATTCCGACCAGGAACTTTCCGTTTTTCTGTTCCCGGTCCGGCGCATCCGCGTCGAACCGGGAACGCTGCTCAGCTTGCCTGAAGCACGCCCCTCATCTTCTCCAGGGACGGAAGCTTTTTGATCGGCCCGATCGCCGCCAGCGTCGGAGCGCCCGAGAGCAGACGCAAACCCGCCGCTCTCACATCGTCCACGGTGACGGCGTCGATCTTGGCGATGACCTCCGGCGGCGGGATCACCCTGCCCCAGGCCAGCATCTGGCGGGCATTGCGTTCGATCCGACCGCCGGGGGTCTCCAGGGCCGACAGCAAAGCCACCTTCACCTGGGCCTTGGCGCGGGCGACCTCGACCGAATCCGCGTCACGCGCCGCCTTCGCCGTGGCGGCCAGGGTCACGTCGACGAGTTCGGCGAGATCCGAGCCGGACGTGCCGGCGCCAATGCCGAACAGGCCGCAATCGACGAAGGACCAGTGGAACGCCTGGATCTCGTAGGCGAGGCCGCGGGTCTCGCGCACCTCGTGCCAGAGCCGTGAGGTGAGACCGCCGCCGAGCACCTGCGCGAACATGTGAAGGGCGTAATAGCCTTCGTCGCGAAAGGAGAGGCCGGGCAGGCCCAGCACGAGATTGGCCTGTTCGAGCTTTTTCTGGATCCGCTTCTCGCCGCCGACATAGGTGCCGGGGACCATTTCCGGAGCGACCGTCGCCGGCATCCCGCCGAAATGGTGCTCGGCCGCCTCGACGATGGCCTCGTGGGAGATGGCGCCCGCTGCGGCCACGACGATGCGGTCCGGGGTGTATTCGCGGGCGAGATAGGCTTCGATGGCATCGCGGTCGAAGCTCGCGATGGTCTGCGGCGTGCCGATGATCGGACGGCCGATCGGCTGATCCGGGAAAGCCGCCGCGGTGAAGGCCTCGTAGACCACGTCGTCCGGCGTATCCTCGATGGCGGCGTATTCCTGCAGGATCACCCCCTTCTCGCGGGCGAGCTCGCCAGCGTCGAAGACCGATCGGGTGAGGATGTCGCCGATCACGTCGAGGGCGACGCCGGCATCCTCGCCGAGCACGCGCGCGGTGTAGCTGGTACCCTCCGCGCTGGTGGCGGCATTAATGTCACCGCCGACATTCTCGATGTCCTCGGCGATCCGGCGGGCGGAGCGGGTCTCGGTTCCCTTGAACGCCATATGCTCGATGAGATGGCTGAGGCCGCCCTCATCGGCCCGCTCGTGGCGCGATCCGGCGCCCACCCAGACTCCCAGTGTCGCGGTCGCGACACCCGGCATCGTCTCCGTGGTGACGGTGATGCCGTTGGAGAGGCGGGATACTTTCAGGCCGGGAGAGGCGCCATGGGTCGCGAAATGCTGGTTCATGCTGTCTCAGTTCCCGGCCGTGATGCGTGAATGTGCGCGGATGAAGGCTTCCACCGCCGCCTGGTCGTTGGCGACGCGGTCGAAGCGCTCCTTCCGATCCAGCAGGTCGGCGAGATGCGGCGGCAGCACGGGGCGTAGGCCGCCCGTCGCCTGGGAGACCGCATCCGGAAACTTGGCCGGATGAGCGGTGGCCAGGGCGACGACCGGCGTCTTCGCATCCTTCTCGAGAAGGCGGCGGCCGGCGTGAACGCCGATGGCGGTGTGCGGGTCGATGACCATGCCGATCTCCCGGTGCACCCGTGCGATCTCGGCGATGACGGCCTCTTCGGGGACCGAGGCCGCGTCGAACTCGTCGCGGACGGCTTTGAGTACCGTCTCGTCGAGATGGAAACCGCCCGACTGCTTCAATCCGGCCATCAGCCGCGACAGGCTGGACGCGTCGCGGCCCAGGGCCTCGAACAGAAGCCGCTCGAAATTCGACGAGATCTGGATGTCCATGGAGGGCGAGGTGGTCGGCTGAACACCGCGAACTTCGTAGGCACCGTGTTCCAGGGTGCGGGCCAGGATATCGTTGGCGTTGGTGCCGATCATGAGGCGTTCGATGGGAAGGCCCATGCGCTTGGCGACCCACCCGGCGAGGATGTCGCCGAAATTGCCTGTCGGCACCGCGAAGGAGACCGGGCGGTGCGGTGCGCCCAGGGCCACGGCGCTCGTGAAGTAATAGACCGCCTGCGCGGCGACTCGCGCCCAGTTGATCGAGTTGACGCCGGAGAGCCTCAGCTCGTCGGCGAAATCCGCGTGCTGGAACAACGCTTTGACGATGTTCTGGCAATCGTCGAAGTTACCGTCGATGGCGATGGCGTGGACATTGTCCGCCCCCACCGAGGTCATCTGGCGGCGCTGCACCTCGGAGACGCGGCCATAGGGAAACAGGATGAAGATATCGACCTGATCGAGCCCGCGGAAAGCCTCGACGGCGGCGCTGCCGGTATCGCCCGAGGTGGCGCCGACGATGGTGGCGCGCGAGCCGCGGGACCGCAGGACGTGGTCCATCAACCGGCCGAGAAGCTGCATCGCCACGTCCTTGAACGCCAGCGTCGGACCGTGGAAGAGCTCCAGCAGAAACAGGTTGTCGTCGAGCTGCACCAGCGGGCACACCGCCGGGTGGCGGAACGTGGCGTAGGATTCCTCGATCATCCGGTCGAGATCGGCATCCGCGATCTCGCCGTCGATCAGCGGCCGCAGGACGAGCTTGGCCGCATCGGCATAACGCTGTCCCGCCAGTCCGGCGATCGCGTCACGGGAAATCTGCGGCCAGCTCTCGGGCAGGTACAAACCGCCGTCGCGGGCGAGACCGGCGAGGAGAGCATCGGAAAAGCTGAGGGGCGCCGCGGCGCCGCGGGTCGAAACGTGTAGCAAAGGGGCCTCCGGGAAGGGCGCCGGTCTACACGATGTGGGTCGGTCTGTCGAAAGCGGGAAATTGCCGCCTGCGCGAAGAGAGTCTGCGGGCCCGCGACGGGGACGCCGAGGGACGGGATCGATCGGCGCGTCCGAACCTCATCGAGAAACCGCTCGACCCACGCCTTCGTTCGGCGCCGAGGTATGTCGACCGGTTCATCCTCTTACGCGGCGCTGCCCGGCGCCTTGACGAGGCGGCATCCGCTGATCCGCCAATCGCCGTCGCTCTGCTTCTCGAGACTGTAGAGCGCCATCCAGTCGATACCGTTTTCGTCCTGCAGCTTGACGCCGAGAGAGATGCCATCCTCGCCGCTCTCTTCCACACGATCGATGCTGAAGCTGCGGGCGCGGTAGACGGCGGCGTATCCCTTCCGCACCATCTCGATGAATGTCTCGGGCGAGGTGAACATCCCTTGGATCGACGGGGCGGCCTGGGCATAGGCCATCGCCGCGTCGTCTTTGCGGAACGCCTCGATCTGCCGCTCCACAGCCGCCCGAGCTTTCAGCTTCGCCGCTTCGTCGGCGGCATGGGCCGGCGAGGCCGAATGGCTCGCGGCCAGAGACAGGAAACCGATCAGCAGTGAGGAGACAGCGCGCATGGATCACACTCCGCAATCGGGGCGACCCTGTGCAGGATAGCGCGACGCTTGCCGCCGACAAGAGCCGGCGATCTTCGGCGACGAAGAGCCAGAGCTAGCGGGCCGGGTTCGCTGCCGTATCGTCCCCCATGTCGGAGAGACGTTTCCAGGCGAAGACGCCGAAGACGCCGACGAGGCAGGCCGCGATGCCGAACCACGTGAAGGCATATTGCATGTGGTTGTTGGGAAGATCGACCCGGAGTTGTCCCCCCTTCGGCCAGCCGCCGGGATTGGGCGTGGCATCGGCCTCGATGAGGTAGGGCATCACGGTCAGCCCCCGAGCCGCAGCGATGCCGTCGATGTCGCGATGGAACCACTCGCCCTTGGCGGGCTCCGGCGGCGGAACGAACATGGTGCGGGTCTCCGGACCGCGCAGCATGCCGGTGATCGTCGTCGATCCGGCGATCTGCCCCGATGGGCGCCGCGCCGGGCTTTTCAATTCGGTGGGGACGAAGCCACGGTTGATGATGACGAGACTTCCATCATCATCCCGCTTCAGTGGCGTCAGCACGTAGAAACCCTGCAGGGCATTGCCGGGTACGGCGCCGGCCGCGAGACCGTGGACCAACGTCTCCTGGTCGTTCAGCAGCGTCCCGGTCACCCGTACGCGCTTGAACTCGTCCCGCGCCACGTCCCAATCCCCGCGCGCCGGGAGAGGCGCGGGAGGCTCGACACGCGAACGGGCCACGATGCGGCCGATCAGGGCTTCCTTCTCGCCCTTCCGCTGCAACTGCCAGATTCCAAGGCTCAGCAGAATGGCGAGGCAGATCAGCGAGACGATGCCCGGGGCGAGCAGCGACCGCAGGGCACCGGGACGAACTTCCGTCGACATCAGCGAAAGCGCCCCTCCTCGGCTTTATTGGCGAACTGCAAGGCGGCCAGCATCCCCTTCAACGGTCGAACCAGCAGCAGGCTGAGACCGACCGAGAGGGTGATGGCCACGGAGGCATGGACCCAAATCGGCGGTTCGAAGGTGATTTCGAGCCAAAGCGCCAGCCCGACGACGACGATGCCGACGATGGACATGACGAAGAAGGCCGGCCCGTCGCCGGCATTGAAGGTCGAGTAGTCGAGACCGCAGACCTCGCAGGACGGTTTAAAGGTCAGGAATCCGTCGAACATCGCACCCTCGCCGCAGCGGGGGCAGCGGCAACGCAATCCGGTCGGGATGGGAGGCGGTAGCGGCCGCTGCTGATTCACGATGCATGCTCCTCGGCGACGGACATGTCTGTCCTCTGCCGCATATGGGAAACCGAACTATCCATCGCACGAAAAAGGGCGGCTCGCGCCGCCCTGTTTCTCATACCTGTGTCGCTTCGCCGTACCGTTCGGCCGTGATCGGGCCGACGCCTCAGTGAGCCGCCGTGCCGGCGCCCCAGACGTAGATCGAGGCGAACAGGAACAGCCAGACCACGTCGACGAAGTGCCAGTACCAGGCGGCGAACTCGAAACCGAGATGCTGCTGGACCGTGAATTGGCCGAGATAGACCCGGTAAAGGCAGATCGCGAGGAAGATCGTCCCGATGATGACGTGCGCGCCGTGGAAGCCCGTCGCCATGAAGAAGGTGGCCGAGTAGATGCTGCCAGAGAAGCCGAAATGCGCGTGGCTGTACTCATAGGCCTGGCAGGCCGTGAACAGCACGCCGAGGATGATCGTGAGCCACAGGCCGTATTTCAGACCCTTGCGGTCGTTGTTCAGCAGGGCGTGGTGAGCCCAGGTGATGGTGGTGCCCGAGGTCAGCAAAATCAGGGTGTTGAGCAGCGGCAGATGCCAGGGATCGAACGCCTCGATACCCTTCGGCGGCCAGGTGCCGCCCGTGAAGTCCAGGCGCGTGGTCTGGATCGGGTCGGCCGTGTAGAGGGCGGCCTCGAAATAGGCCCAGAACCAGGCGGCGAAGAACATCACCTCGGAGGCGATGAACATGATCATGCCGTAGCGGTGGTGAAGCTGCACGACGCGGGTGTGGTCGCCGGCATTCGCCTCGTGGACGACGTCACGCCACCAGGCGAACATTACGTAGAGCACGCCGATCGTTCCGGCGCCGAAGATGTAGGGACCGGGGCTGAGCGTGCCGATCTGAAGGCTCTTCATCCAGAACACGGCGCCGAACGCCATGAGGAAGCCGGAGAAGGCACCCAACAGCGGCCAAGGGCTCGGGCTCAAGATATGGAAGTCGTGATTCTTGGCGTGCGCCTCGGCCATCTTAACTCTTCTCCTCACCCCGGGCCCAATGCCGCGAACGGCTCTGACCTTCTGAACGTTCGGCTACACCGGAACCCTTAATCGGGACGGCGCAGTGTTGTCACGCTTGAGACCTCAAAAATCTGGCGCGTCGAAAACGCGTCCCGCCAAAATTTTTGATGGCCTCAGAAATTGGTTTTCGCATTCTTGCCGTCCGTCGTCGCGAGCGCGGCCGAGGGCTGGCCATTCTTCGACGCGAAATACGTATAGGAGAGCGTGAGCTCCTGCAGGTGGGCGGTGTTCGAGTCGGCTCTCACGGCCGGATCGATGTAGAACACCACTGGGAAATCCATCGTCTCCCCGGGCTGGAGCGTCTGCTCATTGAAGCAGAAGCATTGGATCTTCACGAAGAAGCTCCCCATCAGTCCCGGCTGGACGTTGTAGGTCGCGATCCCCGTCGAGGGGGTCGTCCCCGTATTCTTCACCCGGAAGAACACGGTCTTCGTCTCGCCGAGGCGAACTTCGATCTTCGGCGTCTCGGCGACGAAGCGCCAAGGCAGGGTCGACGCGACGTTCGTGTCGAGATGGACGACCATGCTGTCATCCGTGGCGACCTGCGTCGATGCAAGCCCGACGCGAGGCGTGCCGTCAAAGCCGGTGGCCTTGCAGAACATGTCGTAGAGCGGCGCCGAGGCGAAGGCCAAGCCGATCATGCCCACCGCCAGACCCGCGCAGGCGAGGGCCGTGACCGAGGCCTTGCGGTTCGGATTGCCGCTTCGCGGGCTTTTCACGTCGGTCATGATGACGTCCGACTTTCTTCGCTGAACGACCCGGTCGATGCGGTCACAGCGGGCGATTGAGGATCTGCGGTCCGAGCTTGGCGATGGTCAACGCGTAGAAGATGGCCACGAGGACGAACAGCACCGTGGCGATGGCGATGGAGCGCCTGCGCTGGCGCTGGCGCTCTTCGGGCGTCAGCTGCCGCGGCGGAGTGGATTTACCCGGCACCGAGGTCACGCGAGCACCGCACGGAACAGTCCCAGGCCCTGCTCGGCCAAGACCGCCGAGAACAGCAGGAAGAGATAGAGGATCGAGAAGCCGAACATGCCGAGCGCGGCCTTGCGTTCCGCCTCGCCCTCACGGTTGCGGTAGACGTGGACGCTGAAGGCCAGCATCCCGAGGCCGCCGAGGAAGGCGGTGACGCCGTAGAGCCATCCGCCGAAGCCGAGGAAGACCGGGGCGAGGCCCACCGGGAACAGCAGGATCGAGTAGTAGATGATCTGGCGCCGTGTGGATTGAGGCCCGGCGACGTTCGGCATCATCGGGATGCCGGCCTTGGCGTATTCTCCCGCCTTGATGAGCGCGAGCGCCCAGAAATGCGGCGGCGTCCAGATGAAGATGATGAGGAACAGGACCGTCGATTCGATGCCCACCGATCCCGATACGGCAGCCTGGCCGATCATCGGGGGGAGGGCGCCGGCGGCGCCGCCGATGACGATGTTCTGCGGCGTCGCCCGCTTCAGCCACATGGAGTAGACGACCGCGTAGAAGACGATCGTGAAAGCGAGCAGCGAGGCGGCCAGCCAGTTCGAGGCGAGGCCGAGCACCAGGACCGAACCCACCGACAGGACGAGGCCGAAGGCCAGGGCTTCACCGGGCTGGATACGGCCGCCGGGGATCGGGCGCGTCGCCGTACGGGTCATCACCGCGTCGATATCGGCGTCCCACCACATGTTGAGACAGCCGGAGGCACCGGCGCCCACCGCGATCATGAGGAGAGAGATCACTCCGACGACCGGCTGGATCTGGACATGGGACACCACCATGCCGACCAGCGCCGTGAAGATCACCAGCACCATCACGCGGGGCTTCAAGAGCGCGAAGAAGTCCGAGACCTCGCCGCCCACCATCATCGGGGCGGGGGCGAAATCTTGCGGCTCGGCGGCAGCAGATACGCTGTTCGACAGGCTCGTCATGGGTACCTGATGCTGTTGTCGGTCTGGCCGGGGTTCGGATCACGCCGTCTGAGGCGCCGCCCTTTGCGGGACGCCCCTCGCTGGGAGAGGCATCCGGGAAAGAGCGAGGACCGCTGGCGCGGTCCTCGCAATCCGTATCGTTTCGGTTCGTGTCTTAGTGACCGTGCTCGTCGACGATGGTCGGGAGGGTCTCGAACTGGTGGAAGGGCGGCGGGGAGGAGAGCGTCCACTCGAGGGTGGTGGCGCCTTCGCCCCAGGGATTGTCTGCCGCGCGGACCTTTGAGCGGAAGGCGAGAACGACGCCGATGAAGAACACCACCATGCCGAGGGCGAAGATATGACCGCCCCAGGTCGAGACCTTGTGCCAGCCGGCGAAGGCCTCCGGGTAATCGGCGTAGCGACGCGGCATGCCGGCCAGACCCAGGAAGTGCATCGGGAAGAACAGGATGTTCGCACCGATGAAGGCGAGCCAGAAGTGCAGCTTGCCGGCCCATTCCGGGATGACGTAGCCGGTCATCTTTGGGAACCAGTAGTAGACACCGGCGAAGATGATGAACACGGCGCCGAGCGACAGGACGTAGTGGAAGTGCGCCACGACGTAATAGGTGTCGTGCAGGTACTTATCGACCGCCGAGTTCGCCAGCACGACGCCGGTGACGCCGCCGACCGTGAACAGGAAGATGAAGCCGACCGCCCAGTGCATGGCGGCGGTGAAGCGGATCGAGCCACCCCACATCGTCGCGATCCAGGAGAAGATCTTCACGCCGGTGGGCACCGCGATGACCATGGTGGCGAAGACGAAGTAGGATTGCGTCTGGAGCGACAGGCCGACCGTGTACATGTGGTGCGCCCACACGACGAAGCCGACGACGCCGATGGCGACCATGGCGTAGGCCATGGCGAGGTAGCCGAAGACGGGCTTGCGCGAGAAGGTCGAGATGATGTGCGAGACGATGCCGAAGGCCGGCAGGATCATGATGTACACTTCGGGGTGACCGAAGAACCAGAACAGGTGCTGGTAGAGCACCGGATCACCACCGCCGGCCGGATCGAAGAAGGTCGTGCCGAAGTTGCGGTCGGTGAGCAGCATCGTGATCGCGCCGGCGAGGACCGGGAGCGACAGGAGCAGCAGGAACGCGGTGACGAGCTCAGCCCAGGCGAACAGCGGCATCTTGTGCAGGGTCATGCCCGGCGCGCGCATGTTCAGGATGGTGGTGATGAAGTTGATGGCGCCGAGGATCGAGCCAGCACCGGAAAGGTGAAGGGCGAAGATCGCGAAATCGACGGAGGGGCCGGGATGGCCCGAGGTCGAGAGCGGCGGATAGACGGTCCAGCCGGTGCCGGCGCCTGACGTTCCCGGCGCGCCTTCGACGAAGAGCGAGCAGAGAAGGCTCGCGAAGCCGGAGACGGTGAGCCAGAACGAGATGTTGTTCATGCGCGGGAACGCCATGTCCGGCGCGCCGATCATGAGGGGCACGAACCAGTTGCCGAAGCCGCCGATGAGCGCCGGCATCACCATGAAGAACACCATGATGAGACCGTGGCCGGTCACGAACACGTTGTAGGTGCCGGGATTCGAGAAGTACTGCAGGCCGGGCTCTTCCATCTCCATGCGGATGCCGAAGGAGAGGAACGCGCCGATGATGCCCGCGCAGAACGCGAACAGGAGGTAGAGAGTGCCGATGTCCTTATGGTTGGTCGACAGGAACCAACGGGCGAAGAAGGACGGCGTATGGGAGGCGTGGGCGTCGTGATGCCCTGATTGTGCTGTGGCGGTTGCCATCGATGCAGACCCTGTTCAGGTTTCTCTAAATCTCTCGATTTGCGAATGAACCGGCCCGATCAAGGGCCGGTCCAGCCGGAGCCGTCGAGCGGCGCCGGAAAAAGCCGCTACTTGGCTTCTGCGAACTTCGAACCGTCGTCGAGGCGGGCGAACTTGGTCTTCCCCTCTGCGAGCCAGGCCGCATAGGCTTCGTCACTCACCACCTGCACCGTGATGGGCATGTAGGCATGGCGGGCGCCGCAGAGCTCTGAGCACTGGCCGTGATAGGTGCCCTCGCGCTCGGCCTTGAACCAGAACTGGTTCAGGCGGCCGGGGATCGCGTCGATCTTGAAGCCGAAGGACGGCATCGCCCAGGAATGCAGCACGTCGGCGGCGGTCACCTGGATCTTCACGATCTTGTTCACCGGGACGACCATGTCGTTGTCGGTGCCGAGCAGCTTGGGCTGCTTCTCTTCGTCGATATTGGCGTCGAAGGTGAAGCCGCCGCCATTCTCGACCGCCGGGTACTCGTAGGACCAGTACCAGGCATGGCCGATCACCTTGACGATGACGTCGGCCTTCGGATCCGAGAGCTGGGTGCGGAGCAGGCGGAACGAGGGGATGGCGACCGCCACGAGGATCAGCACCGGGACGATCGTCCAGGCCACTTCGATCATGGTGTTGTGCGTGGTCTTCGAGGGGACCGGGTTGGCCTTCGCGTTGAACTTGAAGATGCAGTAGATGATCAATCCCAGCACGAAAGCCGAGATGCCGAAGGAGAGCCAATGCATCCCCTGCTCGAACGTGTGGATGTCCCGCGCGTTCTCGGTGACGGCGACCTGACGGTCCATCTGCCACGGCTCGGGCTGGCCGATGCCGGCCGCCAGGGCAGCTGAAGAAACGAGGGTGGTGCCGAGCGCAGCAAGAGCGCCCGCAGCAAGTCCCCATGATGACCGGTGTTGCGCCTGCGTGGTCCGCATGTGCCTCTCGTGGCTCCCCTTTGGTATCGTTCTACGTCGTCCCGAAGCGTCTTGCGACTTTTGACGTCGCGCGCAAGTCCTCGCTTAACGGGAAAGGCGGACCTCGGATGTGAAATCCGGGTCGCCATTGCGGGTGTCAGACCACATGGAGGTCGATGGCGCAACCGCAACAGCGTCGCATGGTTGTGCCTTTCCCCGTAGTGCAGCACCCGTGGAGCCCGAATGACTGGGGGAATCAAAGCAATTTTGCTCGACGGCAAACTTAAATTTGTATTGCCGCCGTCTTCGACCGTGAATCCCTCGCCAGTATAGCGCGGTTCCCGCTATGGAGAGTGACCGGCTCCGCGGGAGACATGCGGGCGCATATTCCGGGAAGCGAATTCGGGGATGAACACCATAAGGTCGTGGCGGTGATCGAACGCCTCGAATTCCTCCTTGCCCTGGCTCGCGAGCGGCATTTCGGCCGGGCCGCGCAATTCTGCAACGTTTCCCAGCAGACGCTCTCGGCCGGAGTGAAGCAGCTCGAAGAGCGGCTCGGCGTCCTGCTGGTGGAGCGCGGTTCCCGATTCCAGGGTTTCACCCCGGAAGGTGAGCGTGTTCTCGACTGGGCACGCCGGATCGTCGGTGATGCGCGCGCCATGCGGGAGGAAGTCGCGAGCCTGCGCCGGGGATTGTCGGGCACTCTTCGCCTTGCGGCGATTCCCACCGCTACGCCGATCGTCGCCTCGCTGACCACCCCATTCCGCGCCCGCCATCCCGACGTGCGATTCTCGGTGCAATCCACCACCTCCGGCGAGATCGGCCGGTTGATCGCCGACCACGAGATCGATGCCGGGATAACCTATCTGGAGAACGAGCCGCTCGGCAAAGTCATTGCCGTGCCGCTCTATCGCGAGCGTTACCGCCTGCTCACCGCGGTCGACGGCATCTACGGAATGCGGGATTCGGTGACCTGGGACGAGGTCGGCCGTCTTCCTCTCTGTCTTCTGACGCCCGATATGCAGAACCGCCGCATCGTCGACCGCCATCTCCAGAATGCCGGTTGGAACGCCGAGCCGTTGCTGCAGTCGAACTCGATGATCGTCTTGTTGACCCATGTCCGCACGGCCAAATGGGCCAGCGTGATGCCCGCCGTTCTCGCCGACAGTTTCCGCCTCAGTGAGCGGGTCCGCTCCGTGCCCATCGTCGAACCCGATGTCAGCCACATGATCGGGCTCGTCGTGCCGGAGCGCGATCCGATGACACCGCTCTGTGCCGCACTCATCGTCGAGGGGCAGGCGATCGCACCGACGATCGCCGAAAACATCTCGTCACTCTGAGTTTTTGCGCCGCACAATGGAATTATAACAAAAAAGCATTGTCGAACGACCGAACCGGACGATTGATTCATGGGTGGAGATATACCACCTTGGAATGACAACAAGTTCATCCGGGTAGGAACAATGCTGCAGCATGAGCCATGGAGCGCGCAGCGTGCGGCCGGCATCATCGCCGACCATACGCATCTCGAAGGCGCCACGCTCCCCATCCTCCACGCCTTGCAGGAAACCTTTGGCTACGTCGACGAGGGCGCTGTTCCGCTCATCGCGGACGCGCTGAACCTGTCGCGGGCCGAGGTGCATGGCTGCATCACGTTCTACCACGACTTCCGCCGTGCCCCCTCGGGCAAGCATCAGGTGAAGCTGTGCCGCGCCGAGGCCTGCCAGGCCATGGGATCCGACGCCCTCCACGCGGATATCCTTGCCCGCCTTGGCATCGATTGGCACGGCACGACGCCGGACGGCCAGATCACGGTGGAGCCGGTCTACTGCCTCGGCCTCTGCGCCAACGGCCCGGGCGCCCTGGTCGACGATGAGCCGCTGGCGCGCCTCACCGCAGATTCCCTGGAATCGGCCCTCACGGAGATGAAGTCGTGAGCATCACCATTTATGTCCCGCGCGACGCCGTCGCGCTCGGTCTCGGCGCCAACCGTGTCGCCCGCGCGATCTTCGCCGGCGCCGAGCGCCGCGGTCTCGACGTCACCATCGTCCGCACTGGCTCGCGCGGGATGCTGTGGCTGGAGCCCATGGTCGAGGTCGCGACGCCGGAGGGCCGCATCGCCTACGGTCCCGTCACGCCCGGCGATGTCGACAGCCTTCTCGATGCCGGCTTGGTGAATGGCGGCGAACATGCCCTTCGCCTCGGCAAGCCCGAGGAGATGCCGTATCTCGCCCGGCAGCAGCGTCTGACCTTCCATCGCTGCGGCGTGATCGATCCCGTCTCGGTGGAGGATTACCGGGCGCATGGCGGCTATAACGGCCTGGATGCCGCGCTGAAGCTCGATGCCGCCGGTATCGTGGCCCAGGTGCGCGATTCCGGCCTGCGCGGACGCGGCGGTGCCGGCTTCCCCGCCGGCATCAAGTGGAACACGGTGATGCTCGCCCAGTCCGAGCAGAAATACGTCGTCTGCAATGCCGACGAGGGCGATTCGGGCACCTTCGCAGACCGGATGATGATGGAGGGCGATCCCTTCAACCTCATCGAGGGCATGACCATCGCGGGCATCGCGACGGGGGCCACGCGCGGCTACATCTATCTGCGCTCGGAATATCCGCAGGCTTTCGCGACGCTGAAGGAAGCGATCGTCAATGCCAAGTCCGCCGGCTATCTCGGCGACAACGTGGCGGGCTCGGGCAAGGCCTTCCACCTCGAAGTGCGCCTGGGCGCCGGCGCCTATATCTGCGGCGAGGAGACCTCGCTGCTGGAGAGCCTGGAGGGTCGTCGCGGCATCGTCCGGGCCAAGCCGCCGATCCCGGCACTGAAGGGCTTCCTCGGCCAGCCGACCCTCGTCAACAACGTCATGACCTTCACGGCCGTGCCTTACATCCTGGAACATGGTGCCAAGGCATATGCCGATTACGGCATGGGCCGTTCGCTCGGCACGCTGGCGATCCAGCTCGCCGGCAACATCAAGCATGGCGGCCTCATCGAGTTCGCGTTCGGCATCACCCTACGCGAGATCATCGAGGATTTCGGTGGCGGCACGCAGAGCGGCCGTCCGGTCCGGGCGGTCCAGGTTGGCGGCCCGCTCGGGGCCTACTTCCCCGACCATCTCCTCGACACGCCCCTCGATTACGAGGCGATGGCGGCCAAGAAAGGCCTCGTCGGCCATGGCGGCATCGTGGTGTTCGACGATACCGTCGACATGGCCAAACAGGCCCGCTTCGCTTTCGAGTTCTGCGCAGTGGAATCCTGCGGAAAGTGCACCCCCTGCCGCATCGGCGCGACGCGCGGCGTCGAGACGATGGACAAGGTCATCGCCGGCATCCGCCCTACCGAGAATCTCGCCGTCGTGGCCGATCTTTGCGACGTCATGACCGACGGGTCGCTCTGCGCCATGGGCGGGCTCACACCGATGCCCGTCATGAGCGCGATCACCCATTTCCCCGAGGATTTCCAGCAGCGCGGACCGATGTCCGTGGCTGCTGAATAAGGAGGCGCGACCCATGGCCCTCATCAAAGAGATCGATTACGGCACCCCGATCCGGGTGAACGAGCAGACCGTCACCCTCACCATCGACGGTATGAGCGTCACCGTTCCCGCCGGCACCTCGGTGATGGCGGCGGCGATGCATGCCGGCACGCAGATCCCCAAGCTCTGCGCCACCGATTCGCTGGAAGCCTTCGGCTCCTGCCGGCTCTGTCTCGTGGAGATCGAGGGGCGGCGCGGCACGCCGGCCTCCTGCACCACCCCGGCCGAGAACGGCATGGTGGTCTCGACCCAGACGGATAAGCTCGCCAAGCTGCGCAAGGGCGTGATGGAGCTCTACATCTCCGATCACCCGCTCGACTGCCTGACCTGTGCCGCCAACGGCGATTGCGAATTGCAGGACATGGCCGGCGCGGTCGGCCTGCGCGACGTGCGCTACGGCTATGACGGCGCCAACCACGTGAAGCCGTCCTCGGACCAGTACCTGGCCAAGGACACGTCCAACCCGTATTTCACCTACGATCCGTCGAAGTGCATCGTCTGCAATCGCTGCGTCCGCGCTTGCGAAGAGACGCAGGGCACCTTCGCGCTCACAATTTCGGGCCGAGGCTTCGACAGCCGCGTGGCCGCCGGCCCCACCGACTTCTTCAACTCCGAATGTGTCTCCTGTGGCGCCTGCGTCCAGGCCTGCCCCACGGCGACGCTTCAGGAGAAGTCGATCATCGAGCATGGCCAGCCGGACCATTCCGAGATCACCACCTGCGCCTATTGCGGCGTCGGCTGCTCGTTCAAGGCCGAGATGCAGGGCACCCGCATCGTCCGCATGGTCCCCTACA
This sequence comes from Methylobacterium sp. CM6247, assembly GCF_054817925.1. Lineage (NCBI taxonomy): Bacteria > Pseudomonadati > Pseudomonadota > Alphaproteobacteria > Hyphomicrobiales > Methylobacteriaceae > Methylobacterium > Methylobacterium sp. CM6247. The sequence goes on along the minus strand of NZ_JBTXKX010000003.1, from coordinate 129,671 downwards.
AGGGCGGCAAGGCCAATGACGGCCATTCCTGCGTCAAGGGCCGCTTCGCCTACGGCTACGCCACGCACAAGGACCGCATCACCAAGCCGATGATCCGCGACAAGATCACGGACCCCTGGCAGGAAGTGTCGTGGGAGGTCGCGATCGATCGCGCCGCTTCCGAGTTCAAGCGAATCCAAGCCCAGTACGGCAAGGATTCAGTGGGCGGCATCACCTCGTCGCGCTGCACCAACGAGGAAGCCTACCTCGTCCAGAAGCTCGTTCGCGCCGCCTTCGGCAACAACAACGTCGATACCTGCGCCCGCGTCTGCCACTCGCCCACCGGCTACGGCCTGATGTCGACGCTCGGCACGTCGGCCGGCACGCAGGATTTCGCCTCGGTGGCGCATTCTGACGTGATCCTCGTCATCGGCGCGAACCCGACCGACGGTCACCCGGTTTTCGGCTCGCGGATGAAGAAGCGCCTGCGTGAGGGCGCCAAGCTCATCGTCGCCGATCCGCGCAGGATCGACCTGGTGAAGTCGCCCCATATCGAGGCCGATTACCACCTGCCGCTGAAGCCCGGCTCCAACGTCGCCTTCATCAACGCGATGGCGCATGTCATCGTCACGGAAGGGCTGATCGACGAGGCCTATGTCCGCGAGCGCTGCGACCTCGGCGATTTCGAATCCTGGGCTCGTTTCATCGCCGAGGAGCGTCATTCGCCCGAGGCCCAGGCCGACAAGATCGGCGTGAAGCCCGAGGATATCCGGGGCGCCGCCCGCCTCTACGCCACCGGCGGAGCCGCGGGCATCTATTACGGTCTCGGCGTCACCGAGCACAGCCAGGGCTCGACCATGGTCATGGGCATGGCCAACATCGCCATGGCCACCGGCAATATCGGCATGCTGGGCGCCGGCGTGAACCCGCTGCGCGGACAGAACAACGTCCAGGGTTCGTGCGACATGGGCTCGTTCCCGCACGAACTGCCGGGCTACCGCCACGTGTCGGACGACGCCACCCGCGAGACCTTCGAATCGCTCTGGGGCGTTTCCCTCGACAAGGATCCGGGCCTGCGCATCACCAACATGCTCGACGAGGCCGTCGATGGCGCCTTCAAGGGCATGTACATCCAGGGCGAGGACATCGCTCAGTCCGACCCGGACACGCACCACGTCACCGCCGGCCTGATGGCGATGGAATGCATCGTCGTCCAGGACATCTTCCTGAACGAGACGGCGAAATACGCCCATGTCTTCCTGCCGGGCGCGTCGTTCCTTGAGAAGGACGGTACCTTCACCAATGCCGAGCGTCGCATTTCCCGCGTCCGCAAGGTGATGCCGCCACTCTCCGGCGTCGGTGATTGGGAGGGCACGATGCTGCTCTCGAACGCCCTCGGCTATCCGATGAACTACTCGCATCCGAGCGAGATCATGGACGAGATCGCCTCGCTCACCCCGAGCTTCAAGGGCGTGAGCTTCGCGAAGATCGACGAACTCGGCTCGATCCAGTGGCCGTGCAACGACGCCGCTCCCAACGGTACGCCGATGATGCACGTGGACCGGTTCGTTCGCGGCCTCGGCAAGTTCATGATCACCGAGTACGTGGCGACCGAGGAGCGCACCGGACCGCGCTTCCCGCTCATCCTCACCACCGGCCGCATCCTGTCGCAGTATAATGTCGGCGCACAGACGCGCCGCACGGAGAACTCGCGCTGGCACGAGGAGGACGTGCTGGAGATCCATCCGTTCGATGCCGAGGTTCGCGGCATTCTCGACGGCGATCTCGTGGCTCTCGAGAGCCGCTCCGGCGACATCGCCCTGAAGGCGATCGTCTCCGAGCGGATGCAGCCGGGCGTGGTCTACACCACGTTCCACCATGCCAAGACCGGTGCCAATGTCATCACCACCGACTACTCGGACTGGGCCACCAACTGCCCCGAGTATAAGGTGACGGCGGTACAGGTGCGGCGGACGAACCGTCCGTCGGATTGGCAGGCGAAGTTCTTCGAGGAGGACTTCTCGCTCACGAGAATCGCGACGCAATTGAATGCTGCCGAGTGAACGGAACGATCTGAACGACATCGACGCGCCGGCTCCGACGAGCCGGCGTGTCCCGACCCTGGTCGTGGCCTACGACGATCCCACGGCCCGCGAAGGGCATCGCGATCTTGCCGTCGAGATGCCCATCAACCTCGTCTATGGCAGCGTGCCCTACGCCGTCATGATGACGACCCCGTCCGACCTCGAGGATTTCGCCTACGGGTTCAGCCTCACCGAGGGGATCGTCGAGTCCGCCGACGAGATCAGGTCGGTCCAGGTCGAGGACGGAGACGTGGGATTGCGCCTCGTCGTGGATCTCGCTCCGGGGCGGTTGCGCGAGCATCTTGCCCGGAAACGCGCCATCAGCGGTCGCACCGGATGCGGCGTCTGCGGCATCGACGATCTCGCGGCCCTGCCGAAGGCAGAGCCGCGTTCTCACGCGATGCAGGTAGTCGGGATCGAATCGATCCAGCGCGCCCTGCTCGGAATGGGCGATGCGCAGGTTCTCAACCACACGACCCGCGCCGTCCATGCCGCGGCCTGGGCGGATCGGAACGGCAATCTTCTCGCCGTCCGCGAGGATGTCGGGCGCCATAACGGCCTCGACAAGCTGATCGGTGCGCTGATGCGGGCCGGGACCGATCCCAACGATGGCTTCGTCGTCATCACCAGCCGCTGCTCGTTCGAGATGGTGGAGAAGACTGCGACCTTCGGCGCTGCCGTTCTGGTGGCGATCTCCGCCCCGACCTCCCTCGCCATCGACCGGGCGCGACTGCACGACATCACGCTCTGCGCCATCGCCCGGTCGGACACCCTCACGGTCTTTTCCGGCCGTGAACGTCTTCGTTTTGCCGCCGAACGCTAAGTCGCGCGCGGCCGATCCTTCACCCGTCGACAGAGCCAGTCCCATGAGCGCCCTGACCACCAACGACAAGCTCGTCCGCATGGCGAACCAGATCGCCGGCTTCTTCAGATCCTATCCGGATGACGAAGCCGTGGCGGGTATCCACAAGCACATCGTGGCATTCTGGACGCCGAAGATGCGCCGTGCCCTCGAAGCCTATGGCCCGACCGAGGGAAGCAACCTCGACCCGCTGGCGTTGAAGGCGATCACGACTTCGCCGAGCCAGAGCGACAGCCCCGTCCGGGCGGCTACGAACGATCCCCATTTACAGGGCGCCGGCGCGAGCGATGCTGGCTGATTGGCCGCGAGCGTGTTCAAGAAAAAGGCGCCGAGCCTTCGTCGCTCGACGCCTTTGTTCGTCTCGGTAGCGATGATGACGTCGGCTACTCGGCCGGACGGTCGCCTTGCTGATCCTTGTCGGTCGATCCCGGTACGACCGTCGCGCCACCGATGACCCGAACGGCTTTCCTGTCCGCAGGTGGATCGCTCCACGCCTGAGCCTTGGGCGAGGGAGCCTGCGCGGCGTCTCGGCGGGGCTGATTCGCGGCGGGTGTCGAGGGTTCGACCTTCGGCTGCTCGATGGCGGCAACCGGAGGCGTGGTGGTCCGGGCCTCGGACGTTGCGTCCGTCGCGGCCGGGGAGGGGACTTCCGGAGCGAGCCGGGGCGCTGCCGGCTTCGCCGGCGGGGCCAACCTGGTGACTTTGCGGGCAGGCGCCGGTTCTACCGGGCGTCTCGCGTCGCCGGTGCGGGCATCGGGGTTGAGCCCCAACGGGTTGCGATCGGCGGGTTCCGCGCGGGCGGGGGTGTCTGGGCGCGCCGCCACGTCGAAACGCGGCTGCCGGCTCACGCCATCTCCGTTCGGGATCCTGCCGGGGGGAACAAGCCGTGCCGCCTCGCGCATCGGTTGACGGGGCTGCTCGTCCGCCTCGGTCCAGCCATAGCCGGGCGCCGCCGGACGGGCGACGGGAATCGGTGCGGGCGGCAATGGTGCACCCAGACGCTGGCGGTCGAGGACTGCGCCGTCCCGTGCATCCACGAAGAGCCGCACCCTGTCGCCATAGGGGCCCGTTGCTTCGACGATATAGGCACGGCCGTCGAATCGCGGCCGCGTCACCTCGGTGAAGCCGCGGTCATTCAGGCGCCATACGACGGCGCGAGGGGGAAGGATAAGGTCGGGCTCGTAACCGTATTGCGCTTGAGCGGTGACAGTCCCGAGGGCCGACAGGGTGATGAACCCCGCCAGCATGGTCAGGCCGATCTGAGACCGGCTGAACTTATGGGAGCGCACAGGCGCCCTGCGGCTCGATTCCATGGTGCCTCGTCTTGCTTGGTCGTTCGTTCCGTAGCCTACTGTTGACGCAGGTCTATGGAGGTCTCCGTGCGGTCCATCACCCCGCATGCCGCTTGTGCTTGGCGAGCCCTGTAGAGCGCCCGATTGGGGCGGGAATGCGGGTGAAGCGCGGCAAGTCGCGGGCGATCGGTATCCGTCGGTTTCTCGGCCCTGTCACCGATCCCGCTGTCAGCATCGGCCCGTGTTGTTGACCTCAAAACGTATGCATGGTCGCAGCGCGCATCAAACCTGTCCAACACGCGCGCGAGCCTCTTGCTGGAGCGTTTAAAATCTGTCACCTTCTGTAATTAGGACAGTACGGCTGTCCCATTTTTTGGCAGGGTGTTCCGGCGGCGATTCGTCTCCGAGGACAATTGCCGTCGAGGAACGCGGAAGGTCTCGAGCGGGTGTCGAATCTCACGAAAAAACGAGATTCCAAGCCGGTCGCCATTACGGCGATCCGGGCCCGCACGGCTTGAACTCAAGCCGGCGTTGAGCCCGCGGAGTGCGGGCGCTTCCTTACCGAAGGTCCTGCACGAATCCGACCGCGTCGAGGTAGGGGCCTGAGTGCCGGATGGCATTCGGGCATGAAACATGCTCGCATGCGGGCACGGACGAATGAGGCTGAGGGGTTATGAGCATGGCCGCATCTGAGGTTGCCGGGATCGTCCAGAACCCGATCCCCGCCACGCGGGACGGCGTCGCGCCGCTCGTCGTTCGCGATTCCGCCCTGCCGCATAAGCAGGGTCTTTACGATCCGGCCCGCGAGGGCGATGCCTGCGGTGTCGGCTTCGTGGCGGACATGCATGACCGGCGCACCCATGCCATCGTGGCTCAGGGCCTGCTCATCCTCGAGAACATCGACCATCGCGGCGCCGTCGGCGCCGATCCGAAGATGGGCGACGGCTGCGGCATCCTCACCCACATCCCGCATTTCCTCCTGAAGGAAGAGTGCGAGGGCCTCGGCATCGCTTTGCCCGAGCCCGGCCATTACGGTGTCGGCCAGTTCTTCATGCCGAAGGACGAGGAAGGCCGCCGCATCGTCGAGGAGATCGTTGAGAAGTCCCTCCAGGACGAAGGGCTCCCCTTCCTCGGCTGGCGCGACGTGCCGGTGGATTCGAGCGACCTCGGCGTGCGCGTCAAGGAGACGGAGCCGCACCATAAGCAGGTCTTCATCGGCCGCCCGGCCGCGATCACGGACGAAGACGCGTTCGAGCGCCGTCTGTTCATCGCGCGCAAGGTCATCTCGAACAAGGTCTACGGCCTCAACGATCCGCGCGTGAAGGCCTATTACCCGGTCTCCGTCTCGACCCGGACCATCGTCTACAAGGGCATGGTTCTGGTCACGCAGCTCGGCCATTACTTCAAGGACCTGCAGGACGAGCGCTATGTCTCGGGCCTCGCCCTCGTGCACCAGCGTTTCGCCACCAACACCTTCCCGACCTGGCAGCTGTCGCACCCCTACCGGATGGTCGCCCATAACGGCGAGATCAACACCCTGCGCGGCAACGTGAACTGGATGGCGGCGCGTCAGGCCAGCGTCGATTCGGATCTGTTCGGCAACGACATCTCGAAGCTCTGGCCGATCTCCTACGAGGGCCAGTCCGACACGGCCTGTTTCGACAACGCGCTCGAATTCCTCGTGCAGGGCGGGTACTCGCTCGCCCATGCCATGATGATGCTGATCCCGGAGGCCTGGGCCGGCAATCCCCTCATGAGCGAGGAGCGCAAGGCGTTCTACGAGTATCACGCCGCCCTGATGGAGCCGTGGGACGGCCCCGCAGCCGTCTGTTTCACCGATGGCCGCCAGATCGGCGCGACCCTCGACCGCAACGGCCTGCGCCCCGCCCGCTACATCGTCACGGAAGACGGCCTCGTCGTGTTGGCCTCCGAGATGGGCGTTCTGCCGATCCCGGACGAGAGCATCGTCGAATCCTGGCGCCTGCAGCCCGGCCGCATGCTGCTCATCGACCTGAAGAAGGGTCGCATCATCTCCGACGAGGAGATCAAGAGCGAGCTCGCCGCGGCCAATCCCTATGCACAATGGGTCAAGAACACCCAGATCGTGCTGGAAGACCTGAAGCCCGTCATCCCGCGCGCCTCGCGCTCCGACGTGTCGCTGCTCGATCGGCAGCAGGCGTTCGGCTACAGCCAGGAAGACCTCAAGCTGCTGATGGCCCCCATGGCCGTCACCGGCCAGGAGGCGGTCGGCTCCATGGGAACCGACACGCCGCTCTCGGCCCTCTCCGATAAGCCCAAGCCCCTCTACACCTACTTCAAGCAGAACTTCGCGCAGGTCACCAATCCGGCGATCGACCCGATCCGCGAGGAGGCCGTGATGAGCCTCGTCTCGTTCATCGGGCCGCGCCCGAACCTGCTCGACATGGAGGGGGCTTCCCGCAAGAAGCGCCTCGAGGTCCGTCAGCCGATCCTGACCAACGGGGACCTCGAGAAGATCCGCTCGATCTCCCATTTCGAGGACCGTTTCGACACCAAGACCCTCGACATGACCTTCCCGGCCGAGTCCGGCGCCGTCGCCATGGAAGGCGCGGTCGACCGGCTGTGCGACCGGGCCGAGGCGGCGGTGCGCGGCGGCTACAACATCATCATCCTGACCGACCGCGGCGTCGGACCGGACCGTATCGCGATCCCGGCTCTGCTGGCCACGGCGGCGGTGCACAACTACCTGATCCGCAAGGGACTTCGGACCTCCGTCGGTCTCGTGGTCGAGTCCGGCGAGCCGCGCGAGGTGCATCACTTCGCCTGTCTCGCGGGCTACGGCGCCGAGGCGATCAACCCCTATCTCGCCTTCGAGACGGTGATCGCGATGAAGGACGAGTTCCCGCCGGATCTCACCGACGACGAGATCGTCTATCGCTACATCAAGTCGATCGATAAGGGTCTGCTCAAGGTCATGTCCAAGATGGGCATCTCGACCTACCAATCCTATTGCGGCGCGCAGATCTTCGACGCGATCGGCCTGAACTCGTCCTTCGTCGCCCGTGACTTCTTCGGCACGAAGACCACGATCGAAGGCATCGGCATGGCCGAGGTCGCCGAGGAGACTGCCCGTCGTCACGCCGACGCGTTCGGCGACGCTCCGGTGTTCCGTCACGCCCTCGATGTCGGCGGCGAATATGCCTACCGCCTGCGCGGTGAGAGCCATACCTGGACACCGGATTCGGTGGCCACCCTGCAGCATGCGGTGCGTCTCGGCCTGCCCGAGCGCTACCGTGAATATGCCCGGCTCGTGAACGAGCAGGAGAACCACCTCAAGACCATCCGCGGTCTGTTCCGCATCAAGCAGGCGGCCGAGCTCGGCCGGGCGCCCGTCGACATCTCCGAGGTCGAGCCGGCTGTGGACATCGTCAAGCGCTTCGCCACGGGCGCGATGTCCTACGGCTCCATCTCGAAGGAAGCCCACGAGACCCTCGCCATCGCGGTGAACTCGTTCGGCGGCCGTTCGAATTCCGGTGAGGGCGGCGAGGAGGTCGAGCGGTTCAAGCCGATGGCCGACGGTCGTTCGCGTCGCTCGGCGATCAAGCAGGTGGCCTCCGGTCGCTTCGGCGTGACGACGGAGTATCTCGTCAATGCCGACATGATGCAGATCAAGGTCTCGCAGGGCGCCAAGCCCGGCGAGGGCGGTCAGCTGCCCGGCCACAAGGTCGACGCCAAGATCGCCAAGGTCCGCTACGCCACCCCTGGCGTCGGCCTTATCTCGCCGCCGCCGCATCACGACATCTACTCGATCGAGGATCTCGCCCAGCTGATCTTCGACCTGAAGAACGTCAATCCGGCCGCCGATGTGTCGGTGAAGCTCGTCTCCGAGGTCGGTGTCGGCACGGTCGCCACCGGCGTCGCCAAGGCGCGCGCCGACCACATCACCATCTCGGGCTTCGACGGCGGCACCGGCGCGGCGCCGCTGACCTCCATCAAGCACGCGGGCGGGCCATGGGAGACGGGTCTCGCCGAGACCCAGCAGACCCTGGTGCTCAGCCATCTGCGCGGTCGTGTCGTGCTTCAGGCCGATGGCGGCATCCGCACGGGCCGGGACGTGCTCGTCGCGGCTCTGCTCGGCGCCGACCAGTTCGGCTTCTCCACCGCGCCGCTCATCGCGGCCGGCTGCATCATGATGCGCAAGTGCCACCTGAACACCTGTCCGGTGGGTGTGGCGACGCAGGACCCCGTCCTGCGCAAGCGCTTCAAGGGCACGCCGGAGCACGTGGTGAACTACTTCTTCTTCGTGGCGGAGGAGTTGCGCGAGCTGATGGCGGAGATGGGCTACACCAAGCTCGAAGACCTCATCGGTCGCGCCGACTTCCTCGACACGCTGGAGGTCATCAACCACTGGAAGGCGAGGGGCCTCGATTTCTCGAAGCTCTTCCACCGTCCCGATGTCGGCCCCGACGTGGCGATCCGCCATACGGAGAAGCAGAAGCACCCGATCGACACGGTGCTCGACCGCCGCCTGATCGAGGGCGCCAAGGCGGCCATCGAGACCGCCGAGCCGGTGGTGCTCAACGAGGTGATCCGGAACTCGGACCGCACGGCTGGGGCGATGCTTTCGGGCGTCGTCGCCAAGCGCTACGGCCATGAGGGATTGCCCGACGACACCATCACGGTGAACCTGTCCGGCACCGCCGGCCAGAGCTTCGGAGCTTGGCTCGCCGCCGGCATCACCGTGGTTCTGACGGGTCATGCCAACGATTACGTCGGCAAGGGGCTCTCGGGTGGTAAGCTGATCATCCGGCCGAGCGACGGGTTGCGGTCACCCGCCGGGCGGACGATCATGGCCGGCAACACGGTCCTGTACGGGGCCATCGCGGGCGAATGCTACATTCGCGGTTCGGCCGGCGAACGCTTCGCCGTGCGGAATTCCGGCGCCATCACGGTCGTCGAAGGCATGGGCGACCATGGCTGCGAGTACATGACCGGCGGCGTCGTCGTGTCCATCGGCGAGACCGGGCGTAACTTCGCGGCCGGCATGTCGGGCGGCATCGCCTACGTGCTGGATGCGGACGGCTCCTTCGCCGCGCGCTGCAATCTCTCGATGGTCGATCTGGAGCCCATCGAGGAGGAGGACGACGTCATGCGTCGCTTCCACCAGGATGGCGACCTCGAGACCAAGGGCCGCGTCGATATCCTGGCCGACATGTCCGGGCACGACGAGGAGCGGCTGAGCCAGCTCATCACCAATCACCTGAAGTACACGGGGTCCCCGCGTGCCAAGGCGATCCTCGATGATTGGGCGGGTTACCGCACCAAGTTCGTGAAGGTGATGCCGGTGGAATACCGCCGTGCCCTGCGCGAAATGGAGATGGCGCGGATGCCGGTGGCGGCTGAGTGAGGCCGGTATGCGGATCTACGGTGATCTCGTCTCGGGCAATTGTCTCAAGGTCAAGATCGTCGCCGATTACCTCCGCCTTTCCTATCGCTGGGTGCCGATCGACATTCTGAAGGGCGAAAGCCGAACACCCGACTACCTGTCCCGCTTTCCGGCGGGGCAGGTGCCGGGGGTCGAATTCGAGGACGGCCGGTGTCTGGCCCAATCGAACGCGATCATCCGCTATCTTTCCCGCGGGAGCGCGTTGATCCCGTGTGACGCGTTCCTCGCGGCGAAGATGGACGAGTGGCTGTTCTGGGAACAGTACAGCCACGAGCCCGCCATCGCGGTCTGCCGGTTCGACATGCGATACCTCGGCAAGCCGAAGGAGGCGCGCGATCCGGCCCGTGTGGCTCGCGGCGAGGCGGCTTTGGACGTGATGGAGCGCCATCTCGGCGGTGTCGAGTGGCTGGTTGGAGAAGAGCTCAGCGTCGCGGACGTGTCGCTCTTCGCCTATACGCAATGGGCCGATGAGGGCGGATTCGACCTCGCGGCGAGACCGTCGATAAGGGCGTGGCTCACCCGTTGCACGAATGTTTTCGAGCGCGCCGACCACAGGCTGAAGACGGGTTAGTCGGCGGCACCGGGCGGCACAACAGGGATGACGAGCTGAGGCGGACCGGGCCGGTCAACCGCCGCTCGACGGATCAGACAGACTCGCGAAAGACGATCACGATGGGCAAGATCACGGGTTTCCTCGAGTTCGACCGGCAGGAGCAGAAGTACCAGCTCGCAGCGGACCGCGTGCGACACTTCCGCGAGTTCACGCTGCCCCTCGACGAGCACGACCTGAAGAAGCAGGCCGCGCGCTGCATGGATTGCGGAATCCCGTTCTGCCATGGGCCGACTGGCTGCCCCGTGCACAACCAGATCCCGGACTGGAACGAGCTCGTCTTCCAGTCGGATTGGGAGGAGGCCGCGCGCAACCTCCACTCCACCAACAATTTCCCGGAATTCACCGGTCGCGTCTGTCCCGCGCCGTGCGAGGAGGCCTGCACCCTCAACCTCGAGAACCAGCCCGTCGCGATCAAGACGATCGAGCAGGCCATTGCCGACCGCGCCTGGAACAACGGTTGGGTAAAGCCGGAAATTCCTGCGTCCCGCACCGGCAAGAAGGTCGCCGTCATCGGCTCGGGACCGGCAGGCATGGCCGCTGCGCAGCAGCTCGCGCGCGTCGGCCACGACGTTCATGTCTTCGAGCGCGAGCCGAAGGCCGGTGGTCTGCTGCGCTACGGCATCCCCGACTTCAAGATGGAGAAGCGCCATATCGACCGGCGCGTGAAGCAGATGGAAGCGGAGGGCGTGACCTTCCATTACGGCGTCAATGTCGGCGTAACGAAGCCGCTCGACGAGCTCACCGCCGAGTTCGACGCGGTGCTCTTCGCCGGCGGCGCCGAAGATCCGCGCAACCCGCAGCTCCCCGGCCAGGAACTCGCCGGCGTGCATTACGCGATGCCGTTCCTCGTCCAGTCGAACCGCAGGGTGGGTGCCGAGCCGATGCCGGGCAACGGCGAATTGCCGATCCTCGCCACCGCCAAGAACGTCGTCGTGATCGGTGGCGGCGATACGGCGTCGGATTGCGTCGGCACCTCCTTCCGCCAGGGCGCCCTCTCGGTGACGCAGCTCGACATCCGGCCGCGTCCGCCCGAGCGCGAGGACAAGCTCTCGGTCTGGCCCTACTGGCCGACCAAGATGCGGACCTCGTCGAGCCAGGCGGAGGGCGCCGAGCGCGAGTTCCAGGCCGCTACCCTGCGCCTGGAAGGCAACAAGAAGGGCAAGCTTACCGGCGTGGTCTGCACCCGCGTGGATGAGAAGCGTCAGCCCATCCCCGGCGGTGAGTTCACCCTGCCGGCCGATCTGGTGTTCCTCGCCATCGGTTTCGCCGGTTCGGTTCGCAAGGGCCTACTCGAGGAATCCGGCGTCGTCATGGACAAGCGCGGCAACGTCACCGCCAACGAACTCGATTACCGGACGTCCAACGAGAAGATCTATGCCGCTGGCGACATGCGCCGTGGGCAGTCCCTCGTGGTCTGGGCAATCCGCGAAGGCCGCCAGGCGGCGCGCTCCATCGACGAAGCCCTGATGGGATCGAGCGTCCTGCCGCGCTGAAACCCAAGGTCCGGGGCCGGCTCCATGCCGAGCCCCGGCACCGGATCTCTTCGCGCTACCCGGCGCAGACGTGCTGGGATCAGCCCGGCGGCCATTTGAAATCGTCGGCCCGGCCCGGCTGTGGCATCGGCGCCGAGCCACGCTGAAGCACCCGCTCCACGTTCCCCGATGCGTCGCCGTCGCGCGGCCGCCCGCTCATTAGAGTCCCGCCCGGCGTCACCTCTGCACGGCCGAGGGGAATGACCGGGCCAGCCGCCGGTTTCACCGGCAGGGCCGGGATACCCGGGGGCTCCGGCAGGCTCGGCAGCATCGAGGTGATCTGGCGATCGATCGCCGCGGTGTCATCGAGCTTCGGGGCCTCACCGTCCAGGAGGGGACCTGGAACCGTCGCTACGGGCGCCACCGTCGGCGCCTCCGTGGGGTTCGTGCCCATGAGACGCTTGAGTTCGACATCGGCGAAATGCGCGACCTTGCGGGAGCCCGCCTTGGTGAAATGCACGCCGTCCGACGTCCGCAGCTTGGCCTCCTGCCCCTCCAGGTCGGGCCCCGTCATGGTGAAGCGATTGCGATCGTCGACGAAGCCCGGCCAGATGTCGACATAAGTCCCGCCCGCCTTCGCCACGCGGTCGCGGATGAGGTCGTTGATGGTGGCGATGTCTTTCGTCAGCGGCTCGCTGCGCATCGGCGGCGCGCCGACCCAGATGAAGGGAATCTTTTGGGCGGCGAAGACCTTGGCCAGGGCATCGACGCGGTCACGGTAGATCTCGCGCCAGCGTTCCGTTCCCGGTTCCACGGTCTCGGTTCCCTCCCGTATCGGCTGTCGGTCGTTGGCGCCGAGCATCACGACCGCGTAGGCGACTTTCGGGCTGGTTTTCAGAAAATCCTCCGCCGCCTTAGGCCAGTCGACCACGTCTTTCCGGACGAGACCGCTATCGGCCTTCGAACGGTCGAGGATCGCCACGTCGGCATTGTCCTCGAACACGTCATCGAGGCCACGGCCGAGAGAGTTCGCCAGCGAATCGCCGAAGACCGCGATGCGGATCGACGGCTCCGCCTTGGGCTGGACCGGTTTCGGCTGGGCGACCACGGGGGCCGGACGCGGCCGCCTCGTATAGGAGCGCTGGCTCTCCCCGATCGTCGGTGGCCGCGGCCGGGTGGGTCGGGCCGATGGCACGGGCGCGGGGGTCGGTTGTACCTGCTGCGGACGATCTTCCCAGGGCCAGTAGAACTGACGCGGCGCCTCCTGCGGGGGAGGGGCGTAGCGCCGGTTGGCTTGGCGGCCACCGTAATCCCCCTCCTCGCGCGGCCGGCGGCGCGGCGCGTAGTAAGAATCGCCGCGAGGGGTATCGTAGGAATCGCCCCATTGCGCCGCGGCGAACGGGCCAGAGGCGAAGAGCAGGGGCGTCGCGAACAAGGTGAGGAGGCAAACACGGAGAAGAGCGTCCCTCACCTGCCCCGCAACGGCCACCCCGTACGCTACGTTCTTGACTGTCCTTGGTGCCACGCTGCGACCTGCCTGCTGATCGTCGAAGGACGAGACCGTGCCATCCTATCGGACGATCGGCCCCGCGTCTAAATCCGCCTCACGAGGCGGAGCATCAGGGGCGCGCCGTGATGTGTTCGAGGAGGGCGGGCGTGGCGTAGCCGTCGGCCACGAGGCCTTCCTTGATCTGATATTGGCGGACCGCCTCCCGCAGCTTCGGTCCGGCTCGGCCATCCGCATCGCCGGCATAGAGGTTTCGGGTGGTCAGGGCTTTCTGCAGTGCCTGCAGGCCCGCTTTGTCGAGGCGTGGCGCGCCGGTCGGCCAAGGTGCCGCCAGTGGCGGCCCGCCGGCAAGACGGTCGGCGAGATGGCCAACGGCGAGCGCATAGGAATCCGAGGTGTTGTAGCCCCGGATCACCTCGAAATTGTCGGTGATCAGGAAGACCGGGCCGCCCGAGCCGCCGGGCAGGAACAGGCTGGCCGCACCCGATCCCGGCAGCGCCTCGCCATCGATCCTGCGGACGCCCCGTCTGGCGAAGTCCGACAGGTCCGCCCGATACGTCGTCAGGTCGAATCCGCCTGGAAGCGTCACGGCATAGCCCCAGGACAGGTCGCGGTTCCAGCCGAGAGACTGGAGATAGCCGGCGATGGAGGCCAGGGCATCCGGCTCCGATCGCCAGATGTCTTGGTGACCGTCCCCGTCGAAATCCACCGCATGCTTCAGGAAGGTCGATGGGAGGAACTGGGTCTGGCCCATGGCGCCGGCCCAGGATCCCTTCATCGCCTCGGGGGCGATGTCGCCGCGCTGCAGAATCGTTAATGCGTCGAGGAGCTCGTTCCGGAACAGCGTGCCGCGAAAGCGCGCCTGCGCCAGGGTCGCCAGGGCGCGGATGGTCGGGACGGTCCCGCCGCTCGCTCCGAAATCCGACTCGACCCCCCAGAAGGCGAGGACGATCCAGCGCGGGACGCCCGTCCGGGCTTCGATCGCCGCCAGCGTGGTGGACAGACGGGCCGCTTGTGAGCGACCCCGTGCGATCCGCCCGGTCGAGACCGCGCCGACGAGGTAGTCCCAGACGGGGCGTCCGAACTCCCCTTGAGCGGTGGTTTTGGCGAGGATGCCGGGATCGGGCGAAGACACGCCGCGAAACGCCGCGTCGAAGGTCGCAGCACTGACCCCGCGCGCCTCGGCATCGGGTCGCAGGGCATCGACGAAGCTGCGAAACGAGGCGTTTGCCGCCGCATCCGGTTTGGCAGGCGGTGCCGGCCGAGTAGAATCCTGGGCCCTACTCTCCGCTGCAAGAACTTCGCAGAGGGCGATGGCGGCGCGGAGGGCCGTCTTCATAGGCGGTTGCGCCGAGCCAGGGTCTCTTCCCAGGCGAGGGCCTGGGCCACGATCCCGTCGAGGTCGTCGTAACGTGGCTGCCAGCCCAATTCAGCGCGGATCCGGTCGGCCTTCGCCACGATCTGCGCCGGGTCGCCGGGCCTGCGCGGCGACAGCCTCACTTCGAAATCACGGCCCGAAATGCGCTTGACCACCTCGATCACCTCGAGGACCGAGTAACCGCGCCCGTAGCCGCAATTGAGAGTTTTGCTCGCGCCACCCGAACGTAGATGATCGATGGCGACGCAATGGGCATCGGCGAGATCGGAAACCTGGATGTAATCGCGGAGGCACGAGCCGTCGCGGGTGGGGTAATCCGTACCGAACACGCTCAGATGACTGCGCCGGCCCAGCGCCGCCTGAGTGGCGACTTTGATGAGATGGGTGGCTTCGCTTGAAGATTGGCCACTGCGTCCGCGCGGATCGGCACCCGCGACATTGAAGTAACGCAGGATGACGTAGCTGAAGCCGTGGGCCTTGGCCGCGTCGTCGATCATCCACTCGCTCATGAGTTTCGAGCGGCCGTAGGGGTTGATCGGCGCGGCCACGAGGTCCTCCGGCACCGGGACGATTTCGGGCTCGCCGTAGATTGCGGCGGTGGAGGAGAAGATGACGTGCTTCACCCCGCCATGCACCGCAGCCTCGATGAGCGCCCGGGTCTTGACCGTGTTGGCCAGATAGTAGCCGAGAGGGTCGGCCACCGAATCCGGCACCACGATCTTGGCGGCGAAATGCGCCAGCACATCGATTCCGTGTTCGGCGATGACCCGTTTCACCAGGGCCTGATCGGCCACGTCGCCCACCACCAACGTCACGTCCGGGGGAAGCACCCAGTCGAAGCCGGTGGACAAATCATCGATGACGACGATGTCCTTGTGGCCGGCATCCAGCAACGCCAGCACCATGTGGCTGCCGATATATCCCGCGCCGCCCGTCACCAGAATCGCCATGGCCCCACTTCCATTCCCGCGCACGTCGCGGAAGATATACCTTAAACCCTCCGTGTGATCATGCGGCGCTTTAGGCTAAGTCGGGCGTGGAAATGGTTTTGTTCTTGCTCGCTCCATCACGACAACGTGCTATCGTCCCTCGCCTCCGGGTTGTTCCCACCGCATTTTAAGAGACCGGGTCCCGCTTGATGAAACCGATTCGTAAAGCCGTCCTGCCTGTCGCAGGGTTGGGTACCCGCTTCCTGCCCGCCACCAAGGCCGTCCCGAAGGAAATGCTCACCGTGGTCGACCGGCCGGTCGTCCAGCATGTGGTGGACGAGGCGCGCGAGGCCGGGATCGAGCATTTCATCTTCGTCACCGGCCGCGGCAAGGCCGTGATCGAAGATCATTTCGACATCGCCTTCGAACTCGACCGCATGCTGCAAGAGCGCGGCAAGGAGGCGATCTACGAAGAGTTGAAGCGGGATCTTCCGGCTGCCGGACAAACGAGCTTCACCCGCCAGCAGGCTCCCCTCGGCCTCGGCCATGCGGTCTGGTGTGCCCGCGAGATCGTCGGCGACGAGCCCTTCGCCGTGCTGCTGCCCGACATGCTGAGCAAGGGCTGCATGCAGCAGATGCTTTCCGCCTATGAGCGCCATGGCGGCAACGTCATCGCCGTGGAGGAGGTCAAGCCGGAGGAGACGCATCAATACGGTATCGTCGGCGTCGGTGAGACCTATGGGCAGACCTTCGAGATCAACGGCATGGTCGAGAAGCCCAAACAGGGCACCGCGCCATCGAACTTCATCATCTCCGGGCGCTACATCCTGCAGCCGGAGATCTTCTCGATCCTGGAGAAGGGCGAGAAGGGTGCCGGCGGCGAGATCCAGCTGACCGACGCGATGATCAAGCTGGCCGAGAAGCAATCCTTCTTCGGCATGCATTACGAGGGGCGGACCTACGATACCGGTTCTAAGCTCGGCTTCCTCACGGCGAACATCGCCTACGCGCTGCAGCGTAAGGAACTCGCCGAGCCGCTCAAGGCCGAGATCGCCCGGCTGCTCAAGGACCATTGAAAGAAGGCTCAGGAGGAGTACGCGCAAACCGAGATTGTCGAGCCAAGACCTGCAAGCTGCGCCGTACGGTGCGTGCGACGCGGGCATGGCATGCACCGAGTGCAGACTTTCGACGGCGAAACACTCTTGCGCTTTGTGCGGCGCACTGTACTTTGTGCATTGCGAGATCGCGATGGCGTCGCGGTCCCGTAGCCCTTCTTGGGCGTTTCCTCCCTAGACTTCGGGCCGCTCTTCGGAGCGGCCTTTTTTCTTGGGAAATCGGTTTGTGATTTGGCGGTTTGTGATTTGGCGGTTTGTGACTTGAGAGGTTTGCCCGCGCGGCAGAACCCATCCGGTCTATTCGGCGGCGATCCTGCGGAGTGTCAGGCTGTCCATTTCCTCGGCCACAGCCTTCACCACCTCGCGTAGCGTCCAGACCAGATCCGCGAACCCCTGCGTCACCGCGAGGTTGCTCTCGTTCATATAGAGCCCACGGTTGATCTCGATCTGAAGCGCGTGGCGGCCGATATTCGGCTCCCCGTAATGTTCGGTGATGAACCCGCCCGCATAGGGCTTGTTGCGCAGGGTGCGGAAACCGCGCGCGCGCAGATGATGCTCGAACGCCGCGATCAGGATCGGCGTGCAGCTCGTCCCGAACCTGTCGCCCAGCACGAAATCGGCCTTCGCATCCTCGTCGCGGGGGAGGCTCGAGGACGGCATCGAATGGCAATCGATCAGGATGGCGTGGCCGAAGGCACGTGCGGTGCGCTGGATGAGGCCGCGCAGGGTACGGTGATACGGCTTGTAGAGCTCCTCGATCCGCGCGACCGCTTCCTCCACGGGGAGCCGCGTGCGGTAGATCTCCTGTCCGTCGGCCACCACCCTCGGCACCGTACCGAGGCCGCCGGCGACACGCATGGACCGCGTGTTGGCGAAGGGCGGAAGGCGGCCGTCGAACATGCGCGGGTCGAGCTCGTAGGGCTCGCGATTTACGTCGAGATAGGCCCGTGGGAAGTTCGCGCGCATGAGCGGCGCGCCGAGATCGACTACGGGCGCGAACAGGCGGTCGACATAGGCGTCTTCCGAGCGGCGGAGCGCCAACGGGTCGAGGCGTGAGCCCGCGAGGAAGGCTTTCGGATAGACCGCCCCGGAATGAGGCGTGTTGAACACGAACGGAAGCGTGTGCTCGCCCGGCTCGTCGATGGCGAAGGGCGGTACGAAATCTCCCGGATTCGCTGCATTCCAGCGAGGGCTAGGCTCGGTCATCGCGGCGTGTGCGCCCAGGTGCTGGAAGGGAAACGCATGGCCACACTTTGCGGCGTGTGACGGTGCGTGTCCACTGCGACACCCCCCGTCGCGAAGTGATCGGTGTGCCGTCCTGCACCCGGTCCGGGTGCCAATCTCAACACCTTGTTTACCAAGTCTGCGCTTTATGAAAAGAACACAGCGACTCAAGGGTGCGGGACACCGACCGATGAAGATCCTCCTGGCCGAAGACGACAACGACATGCGCCGGTTCCTGGCCAAGGCGTTGCAGAATGCCGGCTATGACGTGCTGTCGTTCGATAACGGCCTCTCGGCCTATAACCGCCTGCGCGAGGAGCCCTTCGAACTGCTCCTGACCGATATCGTGATGCCGGAAATGGACGGGATCGAGCTGGCGCGCCGCGCCACCGAACTCGATCCGGACATCAAGGTCATGTTCATCACGGGCTTCGCGGCGGTTGCCCTGAACCCGGATTCGAAGGCTCCGAAGGACGCGAAGGTGCTGTCGAAGCCCTTCCACCTGCGTGACCTCGTCAACGAGGTCGAGAAACTGCTGGCGGCCTGAAACCGATTCGCGCGTCGGCGCAATGATGCCTTCGCGGTAGGAAGACGTCCGCCATTCCCCTATATGCTCAGGGGAGCGAAGCGGGACGTCTGCAAACCATGCCTCCGGTGACCATCTACACGACAGCCTGGTGCCCTTACTGCACCGCCGCCAAGACCTTGCTGCGCGAGAAGGGCGTGACCTTCACGGAGGTCGACGTCGAGAAGACTGTCGGCTCCCGTGCGGCGATGACCCAGCGTGCGGGCGGCCGAACCAGCGTGCCGCAGATCTTCATCGGCGAGACGCATGTGGGTGGTTGCGACGACCTCTACGCCCTCGACCGGTCAGGCAAGCTCGATCCGCTTCTGTCGACCGAGGCGCCGCAATCATGAGCGACGGTTCGCCGACGGAACAGGACAAGACCGAGCCTCGCTTCGTCGCGGCCTGTGTCCAGATGCGGTCCGGGCGCGATCCGCTTGCCAATCGGGATGCCGCCGTCGCCCTGGTGCGAGAGGCTGCGTCCCAGGGGGCAGACTACGTACAGACACCGGAAATGACCTCGCTGGTGGAGCGGGATAAAGCCAGCCTGTTCGCCAATGTGCGCGAGCAGGACGAGGACGTGACCCTCGCCGCCCTGCGCGATGTGGCCTGCGAGCGCGGCATCGTCGTCCATATCGGCTCGCTGGCCGTGCGGAACGGCGACAAGATCGCGAACCGCGCCTTCCTCATCGATGCGGAAGGCGCGATCACCGCCTCCTACGACAAGCTCCACCTCTATGACGTGGACCTTCCCAACGGCGAGCGTTGGCGCGAATCCAACACCTATACCGCTGGTGCCTGCGCGGTCGTCGCCGAGACGCCCTGGGCGCCCCTCGGGATCGCGATCTGCTACGATCTGCGTTTCCCGGCCCTGTACCGGGCTCTGGCGGAAGCCGGGGCGACGATTCTCAGCGCTCCGGCCTGTTTCACCAAGCAGACGGGCGAGGCGCACTGGCATGTCCTCCACCGCGCCCGCGCCATCGAGACCGGATCGTTCATGATCTCGGCCGCCCAGGGCGGTCGCCACGAGGACGGACGCGAGACCTACGGCCACTCGATCATCGTCGATCCCTGGGGCAAGGTGCTGGCGGATGCCGGCGGTGCCGAGCCCGGCGTGATCCTTGCCGAGATTGACCTCGCCCGCGTCACAGAGGCGAGGGGGCGGATTCCGGCCCTCAAACACGCGCGCCCCTTCACGGTCGAGCGCGTCGGGCGGGCTGGGTGACCATGCGTCCGGTCCAATCCCGCCCATGATCCGCTACACGCTCGTCTGCGATAACGGACACGATTTCGAGGGCTGGTTTCGCTCGAGCGATTCCTACGACGCTCAGGCGGCGGACGGTCTCGTGGAATGTCTCGCTTGCGGCTCGACCCGGGTCGCCAAGGCCATGATGGCGCCGGCGCTGGCGAAGACCGTGGCTCAACTGCCTGGTCCGAACCGCGCCCTCGCAGAAGCGTCGCCCACCGATCCTGCCGCAGCACCGTCGGCCGAGCGACTGCCGATGGCGGAGCCGGAGCGGCAGCTGCGCGCGCTGATGCGTGCAGTCCGCGAGCACGTGATCCGGACGGCCGACAATGTCGGTCCGCAATTCCCCGAAGAAGCGCGGCGCATGCATTACGGCGAGGCCGAATCTCGCCCGATCTACGGCGTCGCCAGCCCTTCCGAGGCCCGTGCCCTCGTGGAGGAGGGGATCGACGTGGCCCCGCTCCCCGCCTTGCCCGGCGACCTCAACTGAAGATTCGCCGCCGCCCGTTCAGCGCTTGAGGGCGGCCGTTCCGGCGATGGAGGCCAGGATGAAGGCGATGGCCGCATTCCAGCCGGCCAGCGAGATGCCGAGGAAGCGCCAGGCAGCGGTGGAGCAATCGGCGACCCGTGTCGCCTTCAGGGTATCGAGGAAATCCCCGACATCGCTGGGATTGGCACCGCTGCCGCCGCCGCAATCGGACGGGCCGGCCCAGAGCGCCCATTCGGCACCGGCATGATAGACGCTGAGGCCCGCACCATAGAGCAGGCCGAGAGCAGCGATCCCGAGGATCAGCCGCGTCACGCGCTCCGGGGTGAACAGGGCCAGCAGGGCCAGCGGGATCGCCGCGTAATAAGGCAGGCGCTCCGTCAGGCAGAGCTTGCACGGCACGTAGCCGAGGACCCACTGGAAATAGAACGCTCCGGCAATCGCCAGGACGGACCCGATCAGAACCGTCAGGGCGGCGCGGCGTAGGCGGAGGAGGGCGGAGTAATCGATCACAGCAGCACCTTGAACAGGACGAAGCCGAGGATGATGACGGCCACCGTGATGGCCGCGACGACGTTCAGATGCCGGTCGAGGACGGCGCGAATGGATACGCCGTAGCGCTTCAGAAGCCCAGCGAGGAGAAAGAAGCGCGCGCCTCGTGTGATGAGCGAGAGCAGCACGAACCAGAACAGGTCGTAATGGGCGAAGCCCGACGTGATCGTCACCAGCTTGAACGGGATCGGTGTCAGGCCCTTCAGCAGGATCACCCAATGCCCGTACTGGGCGTAGGAGGCCTGAAAGCTCGCCGCCTTCTCGTTCAACCCATAGAGCGAGAACAGCCAGACCCCGATGGAATCGTAGAGCAGCGCGCCGATGGCGTAGCCGAGCAGACCCCCGGCCACCGACGACAGGGTGGTGATCGTCGCGTAGAACCAGACCTTGTCGGGCCGGCTCACCGCCATCGGCACCAGCATCACGTCGGGGGGGACCGGAAAGAACGAGCTCTCCGAGAACGCCACCGCACCGAGCGCGTAGGGGGCCGACGGCTTGCCCGCGAGCGCGAGTATCCACTCGTAAAGGCGGCGGATCATGAAGAGCTTCTATCCGATAGGGGAGGGCGCGAGGCCCTTTGAGCACAACCCGGCCGGAGTTGCGAGCGGGAACCACCGCGGCGCGGTCTCGCTGCAAAACCCCTCTGGCCGTCGGCGCGATCCTGTGCCATGAGGCGGATGTTGCGGGCGTGGTGGAACTGGTAGACGCGCCGGACTCAAAATCCGGTTCTGGTGACAGAGTGTCGGTTCGATTCCGACCGCCCGCACCAATCGTCCCGGCAACGCAGGCTGTAAGCCAGCCCTGGGCAGCCCCTACCTCGATTGCAGGAAATGGCGGATCCAGCCGCCAACGCGGGGAGCATCGCTCTCGCCGCGCAGCGATGCGATGGCCGCTGCTTGAAACGCTTCGTCGTGGGGCTCAGTCGGCCGGTGCCCGGCAATCAGAGCCGTGGCGTAATCGGTTTCGAATTCAGGGTGGACCTGGAACGAGATTGCCCGGCGTTGCGGGTAAGACAGGATGCCGTAGGGCGTGAAGACGTTGCCGCCGAGAACGCGCGCGCCCGAAGGGGGGACGATCACCTGATCCTGATGGATCGCCGGCACCGAGATGCGGGTCGCGTCGTCCATCCAGTCCGCGCGTTCGAACAGGTCATAGGTGTGGAGGCCGATGCCCCAGCCCTTGGCCGATTTCTCCACCGTGCCGCCGAATGCCGCCGCCAGGATCTGGTGACCGAAGCAGAGCCCGACGAGCTTGGCGCGCCCGTCGACGTCGCGCAGGAAGCTCTTCAGCGGCGCGATCCACGGCAGGTCGTCATAGACGCCCGCCGCCGATCCCGTCACCACGAACGCGTCGAACGCCTCGGGGGCGGTGGGAAACCGTCCCTCCGCCACCGGAAAGATCGTGACATCAGCGGGGTCGCCGAGGAGCCTCTCCACCATGCGGCCGTAGGACGGGTAGGATTCGGCTAGGCGAGCGGGCGGTGCGCCCGCCTCAATGATACCAATTTTCATCGCTGCCTTATGGCTAAGCCCCGCGCGTGATGCGAGCCCCAGCCCCTCAGATAGCCGGATCGAGCGTCGGGGCGGGAACGGTTGCGACCGGCTTTGCCAGGAAATGCGAGGCGGAAACGGCCACGACCATCACGGCCAGGAAGATCGCGAAGATCACCGGATTGAAGACGACCAGGGCGATGAAGCAGATGCCGGCCATGGCCAGGGCGAAGGCGGGGGCGATGGGGAAGAACGGTGCCCGGTAGGGACGAGCCAGATCGGGCTCGCTGCGGCGCAGCTTGAACAGGGCCGCCATGCTCATGCCGTACATCACCAGCGCGCCGAACACCGCCATGGTGACGATGCTCGCGGTGAGGGACTGGCCCGCGATCTCGATGAGGTTGTCGCTGTAGATGGCGGCGATGCCGACGAGGCCGCCGGCCACCGTCGCCACGTGAGGAGTCTGGAAGCGGGGATGCACCTTGGCGAGGAAACCGGGTAGGTAGCCGGCGCGGCCGAGGGCGAAGATCTGGCGCGAATAGCCCATGATGATGCCGTGGAACGACGCCACGAGGCCGAACAGGCCGAGCCAGACCAGCATGTGCAGCCAGCCGCTCGACTCGCCCACCACCGTCTTCATCGCCTGGGGCAGCGGGTCGTTGAGGTTGCTCAGGGTGCGCCAGTCGCCCGAGCCGCCAGCGAAGATCATCACGCCGAAGGCGAGGACGGTGAGCGTCAGCACGCCGGTGATGTAGGCGATGGGGATCGTGCGCTTGGGGTCCTTGGCCTCTTCCGCCGCCATGGCGACGCCCTCGATGGCGAGGAAGAACCAGATGGCGAAGGGAATGGCCGCGAACATGCCGCCGATCGCGGCGAGGCTGAATGTGGATTCCCCGGCCCAGCCATGGGCGGCGAAATTGGTGAAGCTGAAGGCGGGGGCGACGACGCCCATGAACACCAGCAACTCACCCACCGCCAGGATGGTCACGAACAGCTCGAACGTGGCGGCGATCTGCACCCCGACGATGTTGAGGGTCATGAAGATCAGGTAGGCGGCGAGCGCCGCGTGTTTCGGGTCGAGGCCCGGAAACTGGACGTTGAGATAGGCGCCGATGGCGAGCGCGATGGCAGGCGGTGCGAAGACAAATTCGATCAACGTCGCATAGCCCGCGATGCAGCCGCCGATCGGCCCGAAGGCGCGCCGGCTATAGGCGAAGGGGCCGCCGGCCTGCGGAATGGCCGTGGTGAGTTCGGTGAAGCTGAAGATGAAGGCGACGTACATCGCCGCGATGAAGGTCGTCGTCACCAGGAAGCCGAGCGTGCCGGCGCTGGCCCAGCCATAGCTCCAGCCGAAATACTCGCCCGAGATCACGAGGCCGACGGCGATGCCCCAGAGATGGAACGCGTTCAGGCCCTTATGCAGGCCGGTGGATTCGCTTTGCATGGTGGGTTCCCGTCATCGGCGAAGGCTGCCGTCGGGGAATGGCCAAGCAAGAGTTTTGCCGTACGAGAAAGAGGGCGTGCGAAGCCCGTATCCGGTCAAAGCTCGGAACTCAGGTGAGAGCGCGATGGTGTGACATTCGTCGGCACACCTCCGTCATTCCGGGTCGCCGACGGCGAGCCCGGAATCCAGAACCACCGAGGCTGCCATGTCGAGCACAGGTTGCGGCTCTGGATTCCGCGCTCCGCTCCGCGGACCCGGAATGACGGTGAGGGGACAAAACTCCAGAGACTGTATCGAATAAGTCTGTGCCGTTGAGCCGGGTTCGGAGTCCGCCGTATCCGCCGTCAGGCCGCGGTGGCGCGGGTGCGCAGGCGCGGCGTCTCCTTGGGGCGGATGTCCATGGCGTTGCCGCGCCAGACGATGGCGCTCTGCATCCAGGCGCTCACCCACATGATTGGGAGGATGGCGTCGCGAAGCAGGAAGGCGAGGAAGAGCCGGGGCGAGCGGTGCCACCCGGCGCGGGCCGCGAGCGCGTATTCGGCCCCGTACCAGAGCATCGCCATGATGATGACGCCGGTCAGGACTGGAGTGCTGGGAACGCAGAGGGCCGCGATCGCGAAGGGCAGCACCGTGCCGGAGCCGATCTCGGGCGCGAAGAAGTGCGGGAAGGTGACCCGGCGCAGCCGCGCCCAGCGGACCTGCCGCGACCAGACCTCGCGGAACGCGCGGGTGCCCAGGGGCTGGTCGAAGGGCGACGCCACGAGGTGGACCCGCTTGCCGGCCGCGCGAACGAGCTTCGTCGCCGCCGCATCCTCGGCGATCTCGGCAGCGAGCGCACGTATTCCGCCATGCCCGTCCAGGAAGGGCTTGTGCCAGAGCATGCTCTTGCCCTGCGCGAAGCCGAGGCCGAGGCTTTCGCCGGTATATTGCCAGCGTGCCTGGAGCGTATTGAGGAAGGCGCATTCCAGTTCGGCGAAGAAACCGTGCGGCCGTGCGCCGATGGGCGTGGAGCAGACGAGGCCCGTATCGGGCCGCCACGACGCCTGCAGCCGCTGTAGGTAGTCCGGCGGCATCAGGACGTTGGAATCGGCCAGCACCACCCATTCGTGGCGGGCCGCCTCCCAGCCCCGCACGCAATTGTTGAGCTTGGGATTGTCGCTGATCCGCTCGTCGCCGACGATGAGCCGTGCCGGCACCGTGGGATGGGACGCCATCAGGCGGTGCAGGAGCGGCACGATGGGATCACGGCCATCGGCGACGCAGAAGATCAGCTCGTAATCCGGGTGGTCGAGATGGAAGCCGCGCTCGAGCATCTCCTCGCTGAACGCTTCGAGGCCGCAGACCGGGCGAACGAGGGAAATGGGCGCGGCGCTGGGAAAGCTCGGGGTCCCGCGATTCCGGCCAATGCGCCATGCGGCGATGGCGATGCTGAGGAGATTGACCGAGGTCAGTGCGGCACAGAGCGAGAGCGCGACGATCGCGCCGGTCTCGATACTGCCGAACATGCCGCGCTCCCTCCGGGCCTCCGCCACCTGACGGAACCAGCCCCTGCCCAAGGCCGTAACAGACGGGCTATTTCAGTCGTATGACAGCGGCGCGGCCCCGATCTGCCGCCCCTCAGAGGGAAGGCCAGGGCGTGAGCGAGACGAGACCCGTGGCCATTCGCGGAACTGCCGTTCGGCCCGGCCGGTTCGATCCGGCATGACCCCGCCCATCGTCGTTCACCTTGCCTATCAGGCCGTCCTGCCGGAGGGGCATCGCTTTCCGATGCGGAAATATGGCCGTCTCGCCGAAACGCTCGCGGCGCTCGGCCTCGCCCCCGCCGGTTTCGTCAGACCGGAGCCGGCCGACGCGGACATGCTGAAGCGCGCGCATCGATCGGATTACGTCGATGCCGTCCTGTCCTGTTCGGTCTCGCGGGAAATCGAGCGCGAGATCGGCCTTCCGGTGGATGAGAGCGTCGTGGCCCGCTCGTGTGCCTCGGCCGGCGGCACCCTCGCGGCGGCGCGGCTCGCGCTGGAACATGGCCTCGCCGGCAGCGCCGCCGGCGGAAGCCACCATGCGCGGCGGGAGACCGGCGCGGGTTTCTGCGTGTTCAACGATGTCGCCGTCGCCGCCCTGGCGCTTCAGGACGAGGGCGCGATCCGCCGGGCGCTGGTGGTCGATTGCGACGTGCATCAGGGCGACGGCACCGCCGATTGCCTCGCCGGCTCACCGGACCTGTTCACGTTCTCGGTCCATGCGGAGAAGAACTACCCGACGCGCAAGATCCCCGGCGACCTCGATCTGGGCCTCGTAGATGGCGTCGACGACGCGGCCTACGCGGCCGTTCTGGCGGCGCATCTGCCGGGCCTGCTCGACGGCCTCTCGCCGGACATCGTGTTCTACAATGCGGGGGTCGATCCGCACATGGACGACCGGCTCGGGCGATTGGCCCTCACCGATGCGGGCCTCGCCGCACGGGATCGCTACGTCATCGGAGAAGCACGCCGGCGTCGCATTCCCCTCGTGGCTGTGATCGGCGGCGGCTATGCCACCGATATCGACGCCCTGGCCGCCCGCCACGCCCTCGTCTTCCAGGCCATGGCCGCCCTCGCGTGAAGCCGCTCAGGGCGTCCCGCACGCATCCGGCGGGATCTCGCCCTCGGTCACGCAGCGCGCCACCTTTTCAAGGCCGTCGAAGAGCCGTTCGAGCTGCGCGCCCTCCATGGAATGGAAGCCCAGCGTCCGGGTGATCAACAACCCCAGTGTCGAGAACACCAAAGCTGCGCCGATCCCCGGACAGGTCTCGATCTTCTCGAGGCCGGCGAGCCGTTCGCGGAGGAACGCGTTGAAGCCGGCGAATGCCTCTGGATTCTCTGCGGAGGCCAGCAGGAAGGCCCGCGGGAAGCCCTCTTCCTCAGCGTAGACCTGCCTCGCATGGGCGATCAGCGCGAGGGGGAGGGCCGAGGGACCCGGAACCTGCTCCGCTTCGAGCCGGGCAATGCCCTCCTTGACTTGCCTGAGCTTGCGCTCGGCCATGGCCGTGATGAGCGCTTCCTTCGAGGAGAAATGGTGGAGGACCCCGCCCTTGCTCAAGCCCGCCTCCGCCGCGACCGCGTCGATCGTCAAGGTGCGCGTACCCGCACGACGGATCAGGCTCTCGGCCGCATCGAGGATGATGCTCGCCCGGTCCTCGCGCCGTGTGCGCGGCTTTGCCATGTCATCGCCTTTTAGAAACCGTCTGGACGGTCGGTAAGATACCCGATAGAGAAGCGGTTCGATAGAGCTTATCCGGAATGGGGTCGTGGTGTCTGGTCTGACCAAGTCCATTCGACGAATCCGTGGCGCGGGGGCGGTCACCCTCCTCGGCCTTGCGGTCTCGGCCTCGCTTCCGGCTTCTGCCAAGGAGGCGGAGGACGTCTCCGCTGCCGGCGCGGCCAAGCAGAGCCTCGCCATCGTCCGGACGGCGAAGGCCGAGCGCAGCGCCATCTCGGCCGATCTCGTCTTCACGGGCGACATCCAGGCCCAGTCGCAGGTCAACGTGGCGTTCCGCAACAACGGCAAGATCGCCACGCGACTGGTGGAGGTCGGCGATCACGTCACTGCCGATCAGGTCCTGGCCAAGCTCGATCCGCAGGAGCAGCGCGCCAACCTCAACAACGCGCAGGCCGCGCTGACCTCCGCCGAGGCGCTGCTGACCCAGGCAAAGGTCAATTTCAAGCGCCAGGAGATGCTGCTCTCCAGCGGATACACCACACGGCCGAGCTATGACGATGCCGAGCAGCAACTCCGCACGACCCAGGCCTCGGTCGAGTCCGCCAAGGCGGCACTGGGCACGGCCCAGGAACAGTTCTCCTACACCGATCTGAAATCGGGCGTGGACGGCATCGTCCTCAGCCGGAGCTTCGAGGTGGGGCAAGTGGTCCAGGCGGGCCAGACCGTTCTCACCATGGCCGAGGACGGGCCGCGCGACGCGGTGTTCAACGTATTCGAGGCGGTGCTCGCGACCCCGCCCGAGAGCAAGCAGATCGACGTCACCCTCCAGGCGGACCCGAAGGTGAGAACCGTCGGCACGGTGCGGGAGATTTCCCCGAGTGTCGATGCCGCCTCCGGCACCGTGCGAGTCAAGGTCGGGCTGAAGGATACGCCTTCCGCCATGACGCTCGGGGCCATCGTCGTCGGCACCGGCAAGTTCCGGCCGCAGACGGCCATCGTCCTGCCCTGGTCCTCGCTCTACCGCTGGGAGAACGCACCGGCCGTGTGGGTCCGCGATCCGGCCAGCGGCAAGGTCGCGCCGCGCAACGTGACCATCGACCGCTACTCGCCCAACACCATCGCCCTGTCCGGCGGTGTCGAGCCGGGCGAGGAGGTGGTCATCGCCGGTATTCAATTCCTCCGCCCGGGCCAGACCGTCTCGGTTGCCGAGGAGATCGGCCGATGATCCATTTCGGCTTACGCCTGACGCTGATCGCAGCGGTCGTGTCCACCCTCGGTGCCTGCCATGGCGAGGATGAGAATGCCGGCCCGCCTCCGGTGCGGCCCGTCCTCTACACCGTGGCCAAGCCCATCGACACGATCGTATTCGGGCCGTTCGCGGGCTTCGTGGCCCCCCGCTACCAGTCCGAGATCGGATTCCAGATCGCGGGCCGAGTCATCGCCCGCGACGTGACCGTGGGGGATGTGGTCAAGAAGGGCCAGCGCATCGCCGCCCTCGATCCCGTCGTCACGCGCTTCGCCCTGACGCGGGCGGAGGCGGAACTCGCCGATGCCACGGCGCAGGCGGAGAACGCCATCGCCACCGAGGCGCGGCAGAGGCGGCTCATCGCCAATGGCAACGTCACCCAGGCCCGGCTCGACAGTGCCGTGGCGAGCCGGGACACGGCCCAGGCCCGTCTCGCCCAGGCCCAGGCGAACCTTCAGAAAGCCCGCGACCAGATGGGCTATACCGAGCTGCATGCGGATTTCGACGGCGTCGTCACCGTCCGTAGCGCGGAGGTGGGACAGGTGCTCTCCGCGGGACAGGCGGTGGCGACCCTGGCGCGTCCCGAAGAACGCGAGGCGGTGGTCGACATCCCCGAGGATCTCGTGGGGGCCATGCCCAAGGACGCGGTCTTCACCGTGGCGCTCCAGAGCGCGCCCGACGTGACGGCCACGGGCAAAGTCCGCGAGGTCTCGCCCTTCGCCGATCAGAAGACCCGCACCCGCCGCATCAGGATGACTCTGCTCAAGCCACCGGACGCGTTCCGCCTCGGCTCCACCATCACGGTCGGACTGTCGCGCCACATGGCGCCGCGTTTCCAGTTGCCGGCGACCGCCGTCTTCGAGGCCGACGGGCGAAGTTCGGTCTGGATCGTCAACGAGGCCGGGGATGCCGTGTCCCGCCGCGACGTCACCGTCGCGGACAGGAACGGCGAGCGTGTCTCCATCACCGAGGGGCTGAAGCCCGGGGAGCGCGTCGTGCTCGCCGGTGCCCGCAGTCTCGGTGAAGGCCAGCGCGTCCGCCTCGCCGACACATCTCAATAGCCGCGCCGATCCGAACAGCGTCACGCGAGAGCCGCCCCGTGAAGAACTTCAACCTGTCCGAATGGGCGCTCGAGCATCGCTCCTTCGTCTGGTTCCTGATGCTCATCTCGATGCTGGCGGGCTTCCTCGCCTACGAGAAGCTCGGCCGCGAGGAAGACCCGCCCTTCGCCATCAAGACGATGATCGTGCAGGCGCGCTGGCCCGGCGCCACGATCAGCGACACGCTCGATCAGGTCACCGAACGGATCGAGAAGGAATTGCAGCAGATCGATGCCGTCGATTTCAGCCGCAGCTACACTACGCCGGGCCAGACCACGGTCTTCGTGCAGCTGCGTGAGACGACGCCGCCCAAGACCATCCCGGGCATTTTCTACCAGGTCCGCAAGCGTATCGGCGATATCGGCAGCACCTTTCCGCAAGGGATCCAGGGGCCGTTCTTCAACGACGAGTTCGGCGACGTCTTCGGCAACGTCTATGCGTTCACCGCCGACGGCGTCTCCATGCGCCAGCTTCGCGACTATGTGGAGCGGGTGCGCGCCGACCTGAAGAAGGTCAACAATGCCGGCAAGATGCAGCTGCTCGGCGCGCAGGACGAGGCGATCTACCTCGACTTCTCCACCCGTAAGCTCGCCGGCCTCGGCGTCGACCAGGCCGCCGTCATCGCGACGCTGCAGGCGCAGAACGCCATTGCCCCCTCCGGCGTGATCCAGGCCGGGCCTGAGCGCGTCTCCGTGCGTGTCGGCGGTCAGTTCGTCTCCGAGGACAGTCTCAAGACCATCAACCTGCGGGTGAACGACCGCTTCTTCCGCCTGTCCGACGTTGCGGAGATCTCGCGCGGCTTCACCGATCCGCCGACCGCCCTGTTCCGGTTCAACGGCCAGCCCGCGATCGGCCTCGCCATCGCCATGCAGCCCTCCGGCAACCTGCTGACCTTCGGCCACGACCTGAAGGCGCGGATGAAGAAGCTCGAAGGCGAGCTGCCTTACGGCGTCGGCATCCACCTCGTCTCCGACCAGCCGAAGATCGTCGAAGAGGCTGTGGGCGGCTTCACCAAGGCGCTGATCGAGGCCGTCGTCATCGTCCTCGGCGTCAGCTTCATCAGCCTCGGATGGCGCGCGGGGCTCGTCGTCTCGTTCTCCATCCCCCTCGTCCTCGCCGTGGTCTTCGTGGTGATGCAGGTCATGGGCGTCACGCTGCAGCGCATCTCGCTCGGCGCCCTCATCATCTCGCTTGGTCTCCTCGTCGACGACGCCATGATCACGGTGGAGATGATGGTCGCGCGGCTGGAGGTGGGCGACACCCTGAAGAAGGCGGCGACCTTCGCCTACACCTCCACCGCCTTCCCGATGCTCACCGGCACTCTCGTCACGGTGGCGGGCTTCCTGCCCATCGGCTTCAACGGCTCGGCGGCGGGCGAGTACACCTACAGCCTGTTCGTGGTCATCGCGGCGTCTCTACTGATCTCGTGGGTGGTGGCGGTGCTGTTCGCGCCGCTCATCGGCGTGAAGCTGCTGCCGAAGACCATCAAGAAGCACCACGACAAACCGAGCTTCCTGCTCCGTACCTTCCGCGCCATGCTGCTGCCGGCCATGCGCTTCCGCTGGATCACCGTGGCCTTCTGCGTCGGCCTGCTCGGCCTGTCGCTCTACGGCATCCAGTTCGTGCAGCAGCAATTCTTCCCGGCCTCCGACCGTCCCGAGATCCTCGTGGACATGACGCTGCCGCAGAATGCCAGCATCGCCGAGACCAAGGCTCAGATGGACCGGTTCGAGGCCACGATGAAGGGCGATCCCGACATCCTGCGCTGGAGTTCCTATGTCGGGCAGGGCGCGGTGCGCTTCTATCTTCCCCTCGACCAGCAGCTCGGCAACGCGTTCTTCGGCCAGATCATCGTAGTGACCTCGTCGCTCGAGGCGCGCGACAAGATGATCCAGAAATTCGAGGCGCTGGCGGCCAAGGAATTCGTCGGTACCGACGTGTTCGTCCACTCCCTCGATCTCGGCCCCCCGGTGGGCCGCCCGATCCAGTACCGGCTGAGCGGACCCGATCTGCAGAAGGTGCGGGGCCTCGCGCTCCAGCTCAGCAACATCGTCGCCTCGAACCCGAATGTCGGCCTGCCCAACCTCGACTGGAACGAGCCCGGCAAGGTGCTCAAGGTCGAGATCATCCAGGACAAGGCGCGCCAGCTCGGGGTCACTTCGGAGGATATCGCCGGCCTGCTCAACGGCATCGTCGGCGGCCGCGCGATCACGCAGGTCCGCGATTCGATCTACCTCGTGGACGTCATCGGCCGCGCCCAGGCGGTGGAGCGCAACTCCGTCGAGACGCTCCAGAGCCTGCAGGTGCCGCTATCGAACGGCAGCGTCGTGCCGCTGCTCGCCTTCGCCACGGTGAGCTACGAACTCGAACAGCCCATCGTCTGGCGCCGCGACCGCCTGCCCACCATCACGGTGCGGGCGGCTATCGTGAACGACACCCAGGCCCCGACCATCGTCAACGCCCTCGATCCGGCCATCAAGGCGTTCGAGAAGACCCTGCCGGACGGCTACACCCTCGCGGTCGGCGGTGCGGTGGAGGAGAGCGCCAAGGGCAGCGGACCCATCGCGGCGGTGGCGCCTGTGATGCTGCTCGCCATGGCGATGTTCCTGATGATCCAGCTTCAGAGCTTCCAGAAGTTGTTCCTGGTGGCGAGCGTGGCGCCGCTCGGCCTCATCGGCGTGGTGGCGATCCTGCTGCCCTTCGGCAAGCCATTGGGCTTCGTCGCCATCCTCGGCGTGCTCGCCCTCATCGGCATCATCATCCGCAACTCGGTGATCCTGGTGATGCAGATCGACGAGTACGACCGCGAGGGCTACGCCCCGTGGGATGCGGTGGTGGAGGCGACCTGCCACCGGATGCGGCCGATTCTGCTCACGGCCGGGGCGGCGAGCCTCGCCCTCATCCCCATCGCCCGCGAAGTGTTCTGGGGGCCGATGGCCTATGCCATGATCGGCGGCATCATCGCCGCCACCTTCCTGACCCTGTTCTTCCTGCCCGCCCTCTATGTCGGCTGGTACCGCATCAAGGCACCCAAGGGAGACAGGCCGGAAGGCGGTGCATCGACGGCGCCGGCGGCGCCCCATCACGCTGGGGCCTGATCAGGGCCTCGCCGCGCAGAGAGCGGGCTCCAGGGCCCGCATCACGCGGCGGTAATCCGCGATGTGCAGATCGTCGCGCAGGGTGTCGGGCAGGGCGAACCCGGTATCGCCGTCGCGGAGCTCCGCGAAAGGATCCGCATAACCGCAGGACAGGCGTTCGCACAGGACCCTGATCCGGGCGGAATAGGCCGCTACCGCCGCCGGTTCGAGGCGCTTCGCCACCGAACGCGAGATGGGCGGAATGGCGGCGACCACGACGCGGTCGCTTTCGGCCTGCAGCCGTTTCACGATCCGCTCCACCGATTCGTCGAAGATCTGGGCCGTTCTGTCGGACAGCGGCTTCTTCTTCCGCAGAAGATCGTTGGTTCCGATGAAGGCCACCACCGCGCGGGGGCGGGTCTTCACGGACAGGTTGGCAACGAGATCGGCATAGACGGAGGCCGAGGCTCCGCTCACACCGGCATTGACGATCTCCGCGCCGCAGACCCGCTGCGCCGGGTTCTGCAACTCGGCCTGCGAATCACCGGCGAGGAGGATGTAGCCGTCCGGTGCATCGTCGAGATGGGCCTGGATCGAAGGCAGCCGGTCCGTGGCGTAGAGCCGGGTGTTCAGGCGCAGGGGCTTCTCGATCCATCCGATGGCGAAGCCGACGCCGAGGATCGCCAACCCGGCAAGACCCAGGCGCAGAGCCCTCACCGGGCCGCCCCCGACCCGTCCACGATTTTTGCCGTGCCGGCTCGGTCGATGGTCGCCTCCGGCCGCGAATCGGTGCTGGCGTAATAGGGCTTGATGTCGAGGAGCGGCGTGCCGTCGAGGCAGTCGAGCCCTCTGACTCTCAGGGTCGTCCCCTCGATGCCGAGGAGTTCCACCACGGACAGCGCGATGGGGTTGGGCCGCGCCGGGGAGCGCAGGGAGAACGTGCCCCGGCTGCCCTCCGCATGGCGCGGCATCTGGCGCACGATGTCCCGGGCCGCCCGGTCCATCCAGTAGAGCACGATGAGGTGGCTCGCCCCCTCCACGTTCTGCAAACCGGGAGCGAATGCGGCATCCACCTCCAGGGTGCAGATGGCGTCGGTCTGAAGCCCGTTCTTCGGGCATTCGGCGCGGGTCGCCCATGGGGTCCGGACACGGCCGATGAAGTAGAGCCCGGCATCGTGGGAGGCGGGCAGCGTGACGGTCTCTTCGCCGGGCCGCCGGTCGATTGGGTCGCTCATCTTGCGCATCGGTTTTGGAGAGGCGTTACCCGGCGGGACCGCGCGAGCCGTTCGAAGCGAGCATGTCGGACAACTCGCCCCCGTGCGCAAGCCGGTCGACAACGAGCCGCCATGCGGGCCGCATCGTTCCATCCACGGCCGGCGGGGTATAGGTTTCCGTCGGCAATTCAATCTGCCCAACCACCTACGGGCCGAAGCCTTTCGAGGAGAGAGCGTGACCACCAGCGAATGGCGCCCGATGGAATCCGTGGGCGATGCCGAGACCGCCGTCGACCGCCTCGCCGCCTTGTACGCGGGTGCGATCCAGTCGCTCCAGACCGCCCTGACCCGCTACCTCGACGGGGGCGCCGCGCCGGACCATGCCGAGCGGCTTCAGTTCCGCTATCCCGAACTACGGATCACCTATCACCCGTCCGGGCCGATCCCGCGTTTTTCCCGCGCGACGGCGAAGTTCCAGTCTCCCGGCACCTACGCCACCACGGTGACGCAGCCGGCGCATTTCCGCCCGTATCTGCTGGAGCAGCTGACGCCCCTGGTGCGGGATTACGGCGCTACATTGGAAGTCGGCCTGAGCGCCCAGGAGATTCCCTATCCCTACGTGCTGGAGCCCGGCGCCAACCTTTCGGGCAGCGGGATCACCCCGCGCGATCTGGCGACCTACTTCCCCGTCCCGCTGCTCTCGGTGGTGGGTGACGAGATCGCCGACGGCCTCTGGGTCGCCCCGGCGGAGGAGCCGAAGCCCCTGGCGCTGTTCGACGCGATCCGGGTCGATTACTCCCTGCGCCGTCTCGTCCATTACACCGGCTGCGACTGGCGCGACGTCCAGCCCTGGATTCTGCTGACGAACTACCATCGCTACGTCGACGGCTTCATCCGGCACGGTTTGGAGCAGCTCGCCAGCGGAAAGGATGGCTACGAGCGCATGATCCTGCCGGGCGGCATCACCGTCTCGCGGGCGGAGGCGGCGAGCATCGATCCGGCGGCCCTCATTGCCGCCTCGCCCTGGCACAAGTTCCAGATGCCGGCCTACCACCTCGTGGCGCGCGGCCCCGACGGGTCGATGCAGGGCACGACGTTGGTCAACATCGGCGTCGGCCCCTCCAACGCCAAGACGATCACCGACCATCTCGCGGTCCTGCGTCCGCATTGCTGGCTGATGGTCGGTCATTGCGGCGGGTTGCGGCAGTCGCAGACCATCGGCGACTACGTCCTCGCCCATGGCTACCTGCGCCGCGACCGCATCCTGGACGAGCTGGTTCCGCCGGACGTGCCGGTGCCGGCTTTGGCCGAAGTCCAGCTGGCGCTCCAGGCCGCCGCCGCCAACGTCACCGGCGAGACCAGCGACGACCTGAAGCGCCGCCTGCGCACGGGTACGGTGGTGACCTATGACGACCGCAATTGGGAGCTCCGCTTCAGCCAGGAGCGGCGGCGGATCAACCTGTCCCGCGCCATCGGCGTCGACATGGAGAGCGGTACGATCGCGGCGCAGGGCTACCGGCTGCGGGTTCCCTACGGCACGCTCCTCTGCGTCTCCGACAAGCCGCTCCATGGCGAGATCAAGCTGCCGGGCGCGGCCAACGCCTTCTACGAAAGAGCTGTGGCCGAGCACCTGCTCATCGGCCTGTCCGCCCTCGATATCCTCCGCGCCGACCGCAACGGCCTGCATTCGCGCAAGCTGAGGAGCTTCGACGAGCCGCCGTTCCGCTGACCGGTCCCAGACGGGAAAAGCCGGCGGATCGCAGGTATCAGCGCTCGCGCCGCCACAGGCCGGCGCGCTCGGAGCGAGCCTGCTCTTCGGCGGCCAGAAGGTCCGATGGGGCATCCTCTGAGGCGCGCGCGCCGCCGGCCGTGAGGATCAACGATGCGAGGTCGTCGCCGTCGATCTGGCAGCGCAGGCCCGCAGGCTGGGCCTCGTCGACCGCGCCGTTGGCCGCCGGCTCGCAGACGACTTCGCGCCGGCGCAGATAGCGGGCGAGCTGGCGTGCCAGGGCACCGCGTTCGCCATCGACGCCGAGGAGGCGCACCGTCCGGCCGCGGAACGACAGGGTTCCGGTATCGATCACCTCCGGCACGCCGCGCAACGCCCCGGCGGCGGTGGTTTCCTTGGCGGCGGGGGCCGGCTCGGCGCGGGCGGTGGAGGGGCGCTTGCGCCGCGAAGCCATCTGGACGGTGGCGCGCTGGGTGAAATCCTTGAAGATCGCCGCCGGCAGGTCGCCGCCGCCGACCTTGTTCATCGAGGTGTTGTCGTCGTTGCCGACCCAGACGCCGACGACGAGGTCCGGCGTCACCCCGACGAACCAGGCATCGCGGTAATCCTGCGTCGTCCCGGTCTTGCCGCCCACCGCGAGGTTGGTGATCCGCGCGGCCCGTCCGGTTCCGCTATCCACCACGGCCTGGAGCGAATCCAGCATCATCGCGCGGCTCTCGCCCGGCAGGGGCGTCGTCGGTTTGGAATCGGGGCGCAGGTAGAGCGGGTCCGGGCCAGGTCCGCGAATGGCATGGACGCCGTAGGTGTCGAGGGGCTGGGCGCTCGCCAGCACACCGGCATAGGCCCGTGTCATCTCCAGTAGGGAGACTTCGGCCGAGCCGAGGGCGAGGCTCGGAACGTTGGGAAGATCGGACGTGACGCCGAGCTTGCGCGCGGTCTCGATCACCGAGGCCATGCCGATCTCGTCGGCCAGCTGCGCGGCGATGGTGTTGATCGATTGCGCGAAGGCCGTGCGGAGAGGGACCGCCCCCCGGAAACGGCCGCTCGCATTCTGCGGCTCCCAATCGCCGATTTGGATCGGCCGGTCCACCAGCACCGTCTCCGGCGAGAGGCCCTTCTCATAGGCGGTGAGGTAGACGAACAGCTTGAACAGCGAGCCGGCCTGACGCTTGGCCTGGATCGCCCGGTTGAACTGGCTGTCCTCGTAGTCGCGCCCGCCCACCATGGCGAGGATCGCACCCTCCTTGTTCAGGACGACCATGGCGCCCTGGCTCGCCTTCTTCTTCGCCCCTTCCGCATCGAGCCGGCGGGCGACGACGCCCTCCGCCAGGCTCTGCAGATCGAGGTTCAGGGTGGTGCGCAGCGTAACGTCGCCGGCCGTGTCCGACAGACGCTTGGCGTCCGCCGACACCATGTCGAGGAAGTAATTGGTGCCCGGCGGAGTCTCGGGCGGGGTCCGCAGGGTGATCGTCTCGGCGCGCGCCTTGTCGGCCTCGGCGGCGGTGATCGCGCCGGTCTCGACCATGGTCTGCAGCACGATGTCGGCGCGCTCCTTGGCGCCGCCGAAATTGCGCGTCGGCGCCAGTTGCGACGGCGCTCGGACGAGGCCCGCCAGCATCGCCGCCTCGGGGAGCGTCAACGCCTTCGCGCCCTTGCCGAAATAGCGCCGCGAAGCGGCGTCGATGCCATAGGCGCCGGCCCCGAAATAGGCGGTGTTGAGATAGCCGAGGAGGATGTCCTCCTTCGACATCGTGCTCTCGACGCGTAGGGCCAGGAACGCTTCCTGGATCTTCCGGCGCAGCGTCTTCTCCTGGGTCAGGGAGGTGAGCCGGACATATTGCTGCGTGATGGTGGACGCGCCCTCGCGCACCCCGCCGCTCACGGTGTTGCGCCAGAGCGCCCGCACCAGCCCGCGCGGATCGACTCCCCAATGCGAGTAGAAGCGCCGGTCCTCAATGGCGACCACGGCCTGGGCGAGATGGGCCGGCATGTCGGCCGCGGTCAGCTTCTGGCCCTGAAAGGCGCCGCGCGTGGCGAAGACCCTTCCGTCATCCGCCTCCACCGTAAGGGCGCGCTGGCCGCCTTCCGGCACCACCCCGCCGAGCGGGGGCAGGGTCGCGAAACTGTAGAGGACGAGGCAAGCGACGAAGACGACGGGGAGGGCGAGGGCCGCGAGGCCGGCGGCGAGGTAGGGCCGTTGCCGCAGACGGCCGCGCCAGCCCGATTGTGGCGTCTGCGCCGCCGGAGCGCTCCCTGCCGCAGGCGGAGTGTCCGTGCCGCTCGTTCGCGCGGAGGCGGCGCCTGCGGTGAGCTTCGCACCGAGGGTGCCGAGCGTTCGGCCCGCAGCGCGCCCCGTCGAAAGCAGGCCGCGTGCGAGGCCGCGTAAGGCCGTGACGAGAAGGAAGCCGAGATGCCTGAACAGGACACGGGCCGCTTGTCCGGCTTCGCGGGCGGCGGTTCGGGCATCCGGCGTTTCGCCGGTCTTCGGCCGTTCCGGTTCTTGATCTGTCATCGGCCGCCGGTGGTCATCCAGGAGCACAGGTCCCGTCGGCTTACCGTCGGCGCTGGCTTGGCGGTTCTAGACCGGAAAGAACCTTGGACGCCATGCCGGAAGCGGCGTCGCCAGGGCTCCGAACTCGGGCAAAATGCAGAGACGTGCTCACCAGAGCTTTCTGAGGTTTGTCCCTCGCCGTCATTCCGGGTCGCCACAGGCGAGCCCGGACCCGGAGGGCCGCGCCAGAGGCGTGCAATCCAGAACCGCCGACGCTGCCATGTTGAGCACGTGTAGCGGCTCTGGATTCCGGGCTCCGCTGCGCGGCCCCGGAATGACGGAGGTGTGTTCATGAATGTCATAGCCTACTGCGCTGGCCTGCGTTCGGACCCCCAGCGGCATCACTCCGATTCAGCGGCCCGGTTCGCCGCCCGAGCGACGAATCTCGGCCGAAGCTTTATTCTCTCGGCAAGGCCTCGGTGACCTGCATCCGCCCGGTCGGGGCCGAAACGCGCAGGCTCGCATCGAGGAGGGCCGAGGCCTGGCTCGGATCGCTGTTCGTCTCCGGGGTGACGTCCTGGGTGCCGACCAGGGCGGTGACGCCTTCATACTGGTCGAGCCGTCGGTCGATCATGTCGCCGAGACGCTCGCGGACTTCAGCGACGGTGAGGCTGCGGCGGTGCTTGCCGGCCTTCGCGGTGAAGAGGCTGCGGTTGGCGCGGGCTGCGGCGCGGAAAGCCTGCTTGGCCACGAGGTCCGGGTTGTCGTCGCTCAGCGTCAGGAACTTGCCGGCGCTCGACGTCCCGAGGAAATGGGCGAGATAGAGTTCGGAGGTCTTCAGTTCGCGGCCGATGCGCTGCTCGATACGGGCACGGTCGCGCTTGATCAGCTCGCCGGCCATCAGGGCCGCCACATAGGGGTCCTGCCGAAGGCGCAGCACGCGGGTGCGGGTGGCCTCGTCCTGGATCGTGATCGCGCTGCCGCGGCCGGTGATGGCGTTGGCCTCGGTCTCATAGCCGTAACGGGCGCCATAGGTCCGCACCAGTTCGAGCCAGGTGGCGGAGAGGAACTGGAACAGGCCCTCGGCCGAAGAGGTCGAGGCCTTCACAGTGGTCGAGAAGCTCGATTCCTTGTCGGCCAGCGCCATCATGTAGACCGGATCGACCCCGGTCTCGGACGACGCCTTCAGGATTGTCTCGACGATGTCGCGCGGCACATTCATGTCGCCGAACCGAAGCACGTCCCGGCCGTCGCTCTCGCGGCTCTGGGGAAGCGAGGCGAGGTCGTTCTCGATCAGGCTGGCCGTCGCAGGTTCCTGGTCGAGGAGGGGAACCCCATCCCAATCCGTGGGTTTGTCGATTGTGGCCGCCGCGAAATCGTTGGCGACGTAGGCGCGGATGTCGATGCGGTCATGGGCGGTCGCTGCCGGCGCCAGTGCGCTCTGCGGCAAACCTGAGCCGAGCAGCAGGCCGATCGCGATCTTCGCGATGGTGATTTTTGCCGATACCGTGGCGCTTGCCTTCTTCCTGCCGCGAAGGGAGCCGGGCTTCAGCCAAGCCACCGTCTCGTCACGATCCAGGGTCTCGTTAGGCACGAGACGGCACGCGTCGTCGGCGCGATGCGCCGGCTCCGGGAAAAGCCCCATCATTGTTCCTTGTTCGTGCCGCGGCGTTCTAGGACGCGGCTTCGATCAGTTCAGCGAGCGGACATCTCGCTGGGAGCTGTGACCAAAATGGGACAGCTCCGTGATTCAAGCGTGGCACGCTTAAGGAACGGTTAAGGCTATGATTTAACGATATTTTAAGTAATCGTTCGGGCGCGGTTCAGCGTGGCCGCGTCAAAAAGGCATTCTGGCCGGGGTTGGAACGAAGGCTCCGTAGCCCAGTTACGATGGTCCCAGAGGGCGATCTCGAAATATCGACGAGACACGCCCCGATGGACCCATTGAAGGAAGCCTTTTTCCAATGAGCATGCAGACCGGTCGCCGCGTCGGCGTTGCCTTCGTCGGTATGGGTGGCGCCGTCGCCACCACCGCCATCGCCGGCATCGAGATGATCAAATCTGGCTCGAACCGCCTCGACGGATTGCCCCTCGCGGGTCTCTCGGTCGCGGGATTGGCCGATTACAAGGATCTCGTCTTCGGCGGCTGGGATCTCAACGACGACGATCTCGCCTCCGCCGCCACCGGCCACGGTGTGCTCACCAAGCAGGATATCGAGAACGGCGCCCAGGTGCTGAAGGGCATCAAGCCCTGGCCGGCTGTCGGCAGCGCCAAGTTCTGCAAGAACATCGAGGGTGCCAACCGCATCGTCGCCGCCGATCACCGCGAGGCGGTCTCCGTCATCGCGAACGACCTTCGTCGTTTTCGGCTGGAGAGCAATCTCGACGAAGTCGTCGTGATCAACCTCGCCTCCACGGAACGCTGGCCCAACCTGGATGCGCCCGCACTGAACTCCCGCGAAGCTTTCGAGAAGGGTCTCGATACCAGCGACGAGGCGATCAGCCCGGCGATGCTCTACGCCTATGCGGCGATCCAGAGCGGCGTGCCCTACGCCAACTTCACCCCGAGCGTGGCCGCAGACATCCCGGCCCTGCTCGAACTCGCCCGCGAGAACGGCGTGCCGCTGGCGGGCAAGGACGGTAAGACCGGCCAGACCATGATGAAGACCGTCCTGGCGCCGGCCCTCAAGGCTCGCGCCCTCCACGTGGATGGTTGGTTCTCCACCAACATCCTCGGCAACCGCGACGGTCTCGCCCTGAACGACAAGGATTCGCTCCAGTCGAAGCTCAACACCAAGGGTACGGTGCTGGATTCGATCCTCGGCTATCCGGTCGAGGACCATCTGGTCCACATCCACTATTACCGTCCGCGCGGTGACGACAAGGAAGCCTGGGACAATATCGACGTCACCGGCTTCCTCGGTCAGCGGATGCAGATCAAGGTCAACTTCCTCTGCAAGGATTCCATCCTGGCAGCCCCCCTGGTGATCGAGATCGCTCGCGTGCTCGACCTCGCCAAGAAGCGCGGCGAGAGCGGCCCGCAGGAGCAACTCTCCTCGTTCTTCAAGGCGCCCATGGTCGCCAACGGCCACGGACCCGAGCACGATTTCGGCAAGCAGCAGCACATGCTGCTCGAGTGGCTCGGCGGCCAGCAATGATCACGTCCGATACGGGGGGCGGCATGGCCGCCCCCTTCGCGCTGCGCGAGTTGTTCGTCGAACTCAACGACCTCAAGCGCGTGCATTCCGCCGGCCGTATCGGCTCCATTGCCGAGCGGCTGTTCGCCCAAGGGTGGTCGGCGCTGACGGGCGGCGCCGATCCTGAGACGGTTACCATCGACATCACCGCCAAGGCGCTCGCGGCCTCCCGGCTCTGCGACCTCGACGCCGCTTTTCTCGCCTCCGCCGGTCTCGACGAGGCGGAAATCGGCGACGTTCTGACGTCCGGACTCGACGCCGTCACCGCAACGGTCGACCCCGAACTGAAGCGGCGTCTGGCCGTCGCGTTGCGCTCGAACGAGGGGTTGCATGGCGGTCCTTTGCCCGCCTTCGTGGCGGCACTGAGCCACCAGCCGCGCGCCGGCGTGACCTGTCCGGGCAAGCCTCGCATCCTGCTCGAGCCGCCCGAGAACCATGCCGAACATTGCCTGATGGTGGCGGTCTACGGCGTCGTCCTCAGCCCCTTTTACCGGGCTGATCCCACACTGGTTTTCCTGGCGGCCATGAGCCACCACTTCCACAACGCGGCAATGCCCGACGCCGGCTTCACCGGCGAAATGCTGCTCGGCGACCACCTCGCTCCGATCATGGCGCGGACCACCCAATGGGCACTCGACGAGTTGGACGCCCCCTTGCGCGAGACGGTGGAGCGTGCGCGCGCCATCCTGCCCGACGATGCGACGGCGGAGGGTCGCGCCTTCCACGCCGCCGATTGCATCGACCGGGTTCTGCAGATTTCACAGCACCTTAGGGCCGCATCGCTGACCATGGACACCGTGCTGGTGGAGATGGAACTGGTCCATGCCGGTCCGGTGAAGGGCTTCCACGACCGGGTCCTCAGGGACATGCGGATCCCGTGATGGTTCGTCGCCGCATGACGGGACATCACAGATGATCCCGTTCGACCTCCTTTCCCCGGAGACGGGGAACGCGCTCAAAGCCGATACGCCGCATTCCCTCCGCGACGTCGTCACCGGTGAGCGCTGGCCGGTCATCGACGGGATTCCCTATCTGCGAATTGGCCGCTTGGAGCTTCTGGGCGCAACGCTGGACCTGCTCGATCGGGATAAACACGAGCTGGCACTGGAGGGTCTGCTCGCCGATCAGGACGATTGGTGGACCGGCCCGCCAGCAGATCCCCTCGATCTTCATGCTCTTGTGCGAGATCGCGACAGGGCGAGCCTGCGGGACGCAGTGCGGTTGCTCGGCTGGGGCAGAGTCGGCGACTATTTCCTGCATCGCTGGACCGATCCGACCTTTCTCGCTGGCTTGACGTTACTCGAAGCGCATTGGAACGACCCCGTCTGCGCGTTCGAATTTGCCTGCGGCATCGGCCATTACCTGCGCGAGATGCAGATGCGCGGCGTCAAGGTGGCCGGGGCCGATGTCGTTTTCGCCAAGCTCTGGGTCGCCCGGCACTGGGTCGTCGGCGAGAGGGCGCAGCTCGTCTGTTTCGATGCTGCGTCACCGCACTGGCCGATCCCCGGCGCACCCGTCGATCTCGTCGTGTGCAACGACGCTTTCTACTTCCTCGATGACAAGCCCGGCATTCTCGAATGCCTTCGCCACAATGCTGGCGACGATGGTTGGCTCGTTCTCAGCCACATTCACAATGCCGAGCGGCCCGGCTTCTCGGCCGGTCGCGCGGTCTCGGCCGAGGAGATCGAGGACCTGTTTCCCGATGCCCTCGTCTATGATGACGACGAACTCACCCGTGCCCTCGTGGAGAAGCGCGCGCCCTCGCCACAGCGGCCGTCCGACCTTCGCCACGTGGAAGCGTTCTCGGTGGTCGCCGGTGCGGGGATGCGGCCTGCACCCCGCGCCATCCTCGACGGACTGACATGGCCCCATGAAGGGACGTCGCTCCGGTTGAACCCCCTCTATGAGCCCGATCCTTCCGGCGGCTACGTGGTCGCATGGCCCTCGGATCGCTACGAGGCCGAATATGC
The DNA here is from genome assembly GCF_054817925.1 of Methylobacterium sp. CM6247. Lineage (NCBI taxonomy): Bacteria > Pseudomonadati > Pseudomonadota > Alphaproteobacteria > Hyphomicrobiales > Methylobacteriaceae > Methylobacterium > Methylobacterium sp. CM6247. Next base: position 86,785 of record NZ_JBTXKX010000003.1, on the reverse strand, counting down.
CCCCAGGGTCACCTATCCGCTTCGCTCGGAAGGCCCGGAGACCCTCGACTGGGTCGGGGGCGAGCAATCGCCGCACGAGGATCGTGTCCGCCGCCGTGAATTCGTCGACCTGCCGGAGCGCTGGTGATGGGTGATTCCATCGGATGGGGCATCGTCGGCTACGGCTGGGTGGCACGGGATTACATGGCTCCGGGCATCCGCGCTGCGGGTCATCGGCTCGTGGCCGTGTCCGATCCCGGAGAAGCTTCGCGCGCCGCTGCCGAGCGAGAAGGCGCGCGTGCTCATCCTGACCTGGCCGGATTGCTGGCCGAGCCGGAGGTCGAGGCCGTCTATGTGGCGACCCCCAATCACCTCCACCGTGAGGCGGTCGAGGCCTTGGCGGCATCGGGCAAGGCCGTGCTGTGCGAGAAACCGATGGCGGCCTCGCTCTCCGATGCCGAGGCCATGGTCGCGGCTGTGCGAAATGGTGGCATCTTCTACGGCACGGCCTTCGACCAGCGCCATCATCCGGCCCACCGGGCCATGCGCACCGCGATCCGCGACGGGCGCGTCGGCGCCGTGACCACCATGCGCATCGTCTATGCCTGCTGGCTCGATCGGGCTTGGACCTCGTTCGCCGGCCAGGACAATTGGCGTATCGACCCGCTCAAAGCGGGCGGCGGCGCGCTCATGGATCTGGCTCCTCACGGCATCGATCTCGTCGATTTTCTTCTCGATGAGTCGATCGAGGATATCGCCGCTCTGACGCAGGCAAGGGCACAGGACTACGCTGTCGACGACGGCGCGCTCCTCATCGGCCGCACCGGCTCCGGCATCCTCGCCAACCTGCACGTCGCCTATAATTGCCCGGATGCCCTGCCGCGTCGCCGTCTCGAAGTCATTGGCACCGGTGGCGCGCTCACGGCTGTCGATACGATGGGACAGGTGGCCGGGGGCACACTTTTCATCACCGATGGTGCGAGTGGGCAGACCGAGCGGGTCGCCTTCGATGCCGAGGCCTCGCCCTTTCTCGAACAGGTCCGTGCCTTCGGCTCTGCCCTGCGCCGACCCGCCGAGCGCGACGCATACAGCGCTGAGCGCGACCTCCACACGATGCGGCTGCTGACGCGGGCTTATGCCGGCTGTCGGAGTGCCCGGGTCAACGAGGACTAGATCGGGACGCAACCCTTCTTCCTAACGTGGTCTCATCCTGAAGGTGCTGCCAAGCTGCTTCGAAGGACTTTTCCCAGGATCACCCTCGGCTCTGGGAGCCCTTTCGAAATCGCAGCTTAGCTGGGGCACTGCGGGGTGAGGTCGGCGGTTGGAATTACCTGAACCTGAGGGACGATCGACGTGAGCGAACACGACCAGGACGCCAGGGCGCGTGATCCGCGCATCAAGGCCCCCCGTCCCTACACCTACGGCGGGCCACGCATCATCGAGGGTCTGCCAGCGTCTTTGCCCGAGCCGGTGCGTGCCTATCTCGACATTCTTCCGAAGGGGCGCATCGTCGGCTTCCCTCTGGCCCCTCTCGACCGCACGGGTATTCCGGTCTGGTTCGTCTCGCTGTTCCTCGACGATCCGTTCTTTATCGGCGCCATGCCGAGCGGCATCGGCTACGGCGCCACCGATGACGAGGCGCTCATCGGCGCGGTCGCGGAGATCGCCGAGAATCTGATGCCGTCGCTCGCGGTGATGCCGCGTAAGAAGGAACGGGGCTCCTACAACGACCTCGCCAAGGTGTTTGGCGCCGCGGCGGTGGCGGACCCGCTCACCCTGTGCCTGCCAGCCGGTTCCCCGGTCAGCCGGGACACGGTTCTGGAATGGACGCCGAGCGTCCGGCCGCGCACCGGCGAAACCGTGCTGATGCCCCTCGACATCGCGGCCACCGATTATTTCGAGCTGTCGGAAGGCTACAAGCCTTTCACCAACCTGATCACGAACGGCCTCGGCGCCGGGCCGGACGTCGATTTCGCCCTGGGCCACGGCCTGCTCGAACTACTTCAGCGTGACGGCAACGGATTGCTGTTCCGCGCCCTCGACCAGGGCGTCATGCTCGATCTCGACGGGATCGGTCCCGAGAACAGGGCGATGCTCGACCGTCTCGACGATCTCGGTATCCGCGCGCTGCCGAAATTCGCCACCGACCAGTTCGGTCTCACGAACATCTATGTCGTCGGCTACGACAGGAATCCCGCCGATGCGCCGGTCCCCGTCGCCCTCTCTGCCTGTGGCGAAGCCTGCGACCCGGACCGCGAGCGGGCCCTCCGCAAGGCACTCCTTGAATTCCAGGCGGCCCGCGTTCGTAAGGCCTTCGGGCATGGTCCACTGAGCTTCGCCGAGCGGGTGACGCCGCCGGGCTACGTCCAGGCTTTCATCCAGAAGGCACTGCCGAGCCTCGATCTGGAAGAGAGCCGTGCCCTGAGGGCAATGCTGGAATGGATCGTCCTGCCGCCTGAGGGCCTGCGCGACGTCCTGAAGGACAGTGTCTATTCCGAGCGAAGCACGAAGGCCTTCACCGATCTGCCGACCGCCCCGGCACCGGATGGCCATGCTCGCGGCCGCATCGCCCGCGAACGTCTCGAAGCGTCGGGTTTCGACGTTCTCTATGTCGATTGCTCGCCGCCGGGCGGCGGCGTCGGCGTGGTCAAGGCGATCGTGCCAGGGCTGGAGGTCGAGACGATGAGCTATCACCGCATCGGCGAGCGCAACACCGCCAAGCTCATCGAGCGGGATCATCCGCTGATTTCATTCGGCGAGCCCAGCGAAACGAGGCTGCCCGTGCGGCTTACGCCCGAAGCGATTGAGCGTCTCGGCGGCCAGCCGCTCTTCAACGTCGCGTTGGCAGACGAAATCGTCGGGCGCCATTACCCGCTCTATCGCGAGCCGGAATCGCACCACGCGCCGTTCCGTCTCGAGCAGCAGGGACGCGCCGCATGAGCCTGCGCTTCGCCTACAATACCAACGGTACGGCCAACCATCGCCTGGACGACGCCATCGATCTCATCGCCGATGCCGGCTATCAGGGCGTGGCGCTCACCCTCGACATCCATCATCTCGATCCGTTCTCGGAGAATTGGATCCAGGAGGCCCAGCGCCTGTCGAGCCGCCTTCAAAGGCTCGGCCTCGGGAGCGTCATCGAGACGGGTGCCCGCTTCCTCCTCGACCCCAAGGCCAAGCACGAGCCGACCTTGGTAAGCGGCGACGCTTCCGGCCGCGCGAGGCGCATCGGTTTCCTGAAGCGCGCGGTGGACATCGCCGTCATCCTGCATTCCGAAGCGGTTTCGTTCTGGGCCGGCGTGCCCAAACCCGGCATCGATCGTGATGAGGCCCGGCTCTGGCTCGGCGAGGGCATCGCCGAGATCGTCGCCTATGCAGCAGAGCAGGGTATCGTCGCCTGCCTGGAGCCCGAGCCGGGCATGCTGATCGAGACCCTCGACGATTTTGCCGACCTGAAAATCGAAGGCCTCAGGCTTGCTCTCGATACCGGTCATTGCCTCGTCACGGGCGAGCGAGACCCGGCCCTGGCCGTAGCGGAATTCGCCGACCGCATCGGCACCGTGGCGATCGAGGACATGGCGCGCGGAGAGCATATCCATCTGCCCTTCGGCGAGGGCGACATGGATGTCCCGAGCGTCCTCGACGCCCTCGACGGCATCGGATTCCAGCGCCTCGTCTGCGTCGAACTCTCCCGCGAGAGCCACCGCGCCGATGTGATGGTGCCGATATCGCTCGATTACCTGCGGACCTGCCGCAACCACAAAGCCGAGGTAAGCGCGTGAGGATCTGCTTCGTCAGCCGCCGTTATTTTCCGGCGATCTCAGGCATGAGCGTCTACGCGCAGAACCTTCTGCGCGAACTCGTGGCCGCCGGCCATGACGTGACGATGGTCAGCCAGTACCGGGGCGACGCGTTCGGCACTCGTGTCTATGGCGGTGGGCCACCGCCATCCGTGCCGGGCGTACGCGTCATCGGCCTCGAACAGGTGGGCGAGCAGACGAACGGCGATTTCGAGCGCGACATCGACACGATGGTCGAGACCATCGTGTCAGAGCACCGCGAACGGCCGTTCGACGTGCTCCATGCGCAATACGGCTATCCGACCGGCTGGGCGACGCTACTCGCTTCGAAGCGGATCGGAATTCCCAACGTGGTCTCGATCCAGGGGGGCGATGGCCACTGGGTCGGCTCCTGTTGCGAGACCCATCGTATCGCCATGTGCGAGGTGCTGGCCCATGCCAACGCCCTCCTCATCGGTGGGCGCTCCTTCGTCGAGGAGGTCTGTGATCGACTGGGTTCCGACCCGGACCGTTTCACGATCGTGCCGGGCGCCGTGGACACTGCGCGCTTCACACCCGGTGCCGCCGGACATGCGGGCCCGGTTCGACTGTTCTATCATGGTCGTGTTGATCGCCGGAAAGGCGTGCTCGACTTCATCGACGCCCTGGGTCTGTTGCGCGCGCGCGGAGTCCCGCTCGAGACGACGATCTCCGGCATCGGGCCGGACGTGGATTCCTCGAAGGCACGCGCCGCTGAATTGAACTTTTCCGAGGCCGAAATCCGCTTCACCGGCTACGCCGATTACGACACCGTACCCGACCTCTACCGCCAGGCGGATGTTTTCATCTCGCCGACCTATGCGGAGGGTTTCTCCAACACGATCCTCGAGGCCATGGCGGCGGGGCTCGCCGTGGTCTCCACCCATGCGGTGGGCGTGTCCGACTGCCTGCGCGACGGCGAAAACGGCCTCCTGGTACAGCCGGGCGACGTGGCTTCTCTGGCGGATGCGCTTCAGCGCGTCATCGAGGACAAGAGCTTGCGCCAGCGGCTTGCAGCGGACGGGCTCGATGAATGCCGCCGCGTCTATTCCTGGACCGCCGTCGGTCGCCAGATCATGGACATCTATGCCGAAGTGGTCGGCCAGCGGCCGCATACGACGTTCGATGAGGTTCTGCCACACGATCCGAACTGCCGCTTCCGCGCAGAACCGCATCTGCTCTGACCATGCCCGTCGCCCTCGCACTCTCGCCTCATCTTGATGACGCCGCCTTCTCCTGTGGCGGCACTCTGGCAACGCTGGCCGATGCCGGCTGGGCGATCCTAATGGCGACGATCTTCACCGCCTCCGTCCCCGATCCCAAAGGCTTCGCGCTCGCTTGCCAGACCGACAAGGGTCTAGGTCCGGAGGTCGACTACATGTCGCTTCGGCGGGCCGAGGATCGACGAGCAGCAGAGGCGCTCGGCATCGCTCCTCCTTTGCATCTCCCGTTCCGCGAGGCCCCCCATCGCGGTTACGGCGCGCCCGCTGACCTTTTTGCCGCTCCAAGGGATGACGATGACATCGTCGGTGCGCTCGCCGATGCGGTCTCCGCACTTATCAAAGACGTGTCGCCCGATCTCATATTCGCCCCTCAATCCGTGGGCGGCCATGTCGATCACGTCCAGCTAGTCCGGGCCATTGGTCACGTGGCGGGGGATGCGCCCATCCTGTGGTGGCGGGATTTCCCCTACACGGTGCGTCATACGCAGCCGCAGGAGCCGTTTGGGGCCCGCTTCGCCAAATTGCCCGAGCACGCGGTTCACTATTGTGCGAGCGCGGAAGAGAAGAAGGCGCTCGCCTGCGCTGCCTACGCCACCCAACTCGGATACCAGTTCGGCGGCGTCGAGGGTCTGCTGCGCCGGCTCGCAGACGAGGCACGGTCAGAGCGGTTCCGACTCGCGGGCGTGCTCCCCCAGCAAGTCGCCGTGTTGTTCGAGGATCATGCTACCGTTTCCTGAACCGACCCGGCCCAAGAGCTTGGCCGATCCGGAGCAGGTCGCTATCCGCCGCTCACTCCTGGAGGCTGATCGCTTCATTCCCCTGCGCCGCCTGGCGCACTCGATCGCCATCGAACGATCGGCGGAGGTGCCGGATCCCGATCCACTCGATGGCGGTACGGAAGCGCGGCTCCTCCTTCTCCTCGAAACACCGGGCCCCGGCATCGGCCGTACCGGCTTCGTCTCCCGTGACAACCCCACCGGGACCGCCGCCAACCTGTTCCGCTTCATGGCGGAGGCTGGCATCGCTCGGCGCGAGAGCCTCATCTGGAACGCAGTACCCTGGGTCATCCACGCGCCGGGAGCCGTCAACCGTGCTCCACGGAAAGCCGAGATTGCGACGGCCACCACCTATCTCGCTTCCCTCATCGAGATGCTTCCGGCACTCGAGGTCGTTGTCCTCGCCGGCCGTGTTGCTGGTCTGTCGCGTGAAACGCTCCGGCGCCTGCGGCCGGTGATACCGCTCATCGCCGTCCCGCATCCGAGCCCAACCTACGTTTGCACGTCGCCAGAGGTCGCCCAACGGATCGCTATCGGGCTTAGCGAGGCAGCTGCGATCCTGCGGGGGATCTCTTCGTCACCAACTCAAGAGGGCAGATGACTGGCCTTCCGGACACAAAGACCCTAAATGCCGGGTCACGGGCCGCGGTCCGGCAAAAGCTCGGTCCCGTTCCACGCCGCCGTCGAGGTTGGTCGGGAAGGCCGGCGGAGGCGGACGCCGACGACATGAATTTTGCGGGAGAGCATCAGCGGCGCGCCGAGTCCGAGGCGGCCAGCGCCTTGGCGACGTCCGAGGCCGAAGATTGCGCGCCGCCCGTGCCCAAGCGCTCCTACAAGAACCGATACGCTTGGCTGGGCACCGCTGCCAGCATCGTCATCTTCGCCGTGTCGCTCGGCGTGCTGTGGAAGCTCTCTCAGCAGGTCACCTGGGCCGAATTGCACGCGGCTTTGACGGCGGCGACCGGTGAACAGCTCGGCCTGGCCTTCCTGTTCGTCGGGGTGAGCTATCTCTTCCTCACCTGCTACGACGCTCTCGCACTCCGCCAACTCAAGATCAAAGTCCCCTACAGGACGACCGCGCTCGCCTCGTTTACCAGCTACGCCGTGAGCTTCACCCTGGGGTTCCCCCTCCTGACAGCGGGGACGATCCGCTATTGGATCTACTCGAAGAAGGGGTTGAGTGCGTCGAAGATCGCGGCGCTCACCGTTATCGCCGGCTTCACCTTCTGGCTTGGCATGGGCGTTGTCCTCGGGCTCAGCCTCGTCGCCGAGGCCGGACAGTTGGCGGCGCTGACCTTTACCAGCATACGCCTCAACCAGGGTGTTGGCTTTGCGGCCCTGCTCATGGTGTTCGGCTATCTCGGCTGGGTCTCGCTCAAGCGCCGCCACGTGAGGGTGAAAGGCTGGTCCCTGGAACTGCCCGGCGCCACAGTGTCCATGAGCCAGATGGTGGTGGGCATTGGCGATGTCTGCGCGGCAGCGGCCACGCTCTACGTCCTGCTTCCGGCGGGTTCGACCATCGGTTTCACGACTTTCGTCGGCGTCTACGTGCTAGCGGCCATGTTGGGTATCGCCTCGAACGCGCCGGGCGGGCTCGGCGTGTTCGAGGCCACGATCCTCCTCGCCCTGTCGAGCCTGCCACGAGATCAGGTCCTCGGCTCGCTGCTGCTGTTCCGGGTTTGCTACTACCTCGTTCCCTTCGTCGTCGCCCTGGCGATGCTCGGATTCTACGAGATCGTCCGGCGTATGCGCGAATCGTCTCCTTCCGCGTCTGATGGGTCCTAAGCAATGTCTCCAATCCTGGAACGCTAAGCGATGGCCCGGGGCGCGCGAAGATCGGCCTGGATCGGCGCAGGGATCGCCGTCGCGATTACGACCTCGGCCGCTTCCCTCAAAGGTGATCTCAATGTCATTACTATCGCCTTTGGAGCGGCTGCCATCGCCGCCGGTGGCCTTGCCGGCAGTCTGAGCCGGCCCCGAACAGTCGCTCTCCCGGAGAGAACCGCTCGCCAGCGGCATTCCATCGCCGAAGCCCTGCTGGCGAACATCCCCGATCCGGTGATCCTTGTGGATCGGCGCAGCGTGGTCATCGAAGTCAATCCGGCAGCACGTACGCTTCTGCCGGCATTGAAGGTCAAGCACCCGCTTTCCTTCGCCTTGAGAGCCCCAGACGTACTGGACGGGATCGAAGAGGTGCTCCGCACGGGCGCCCCGCTGAAGACGCTCTACACGACGCGTGTGCCGACGGAACGGGCCTTCGAGGTTCAGATCGGCGCGCTGCCCATGCCGGACGGGCCGGGGGGCGGACAGCCCAACGTGGTCCTGTTCCTTCGCGATCTCACAGCGGCGCGTCGCCTCGAGGCGATGCGGGTCGATTTCGTCGCCAATGCCAGCCACGAGCTTCGCACGCCGCTCGCCTCACTTCTGGGTTTCATCGAGACCCTGCAGGGGCCGGCTAAAGGCGATGCACCCGCAAGGGAGAAATTCCTGGGCATCATGAAGACCCAGGCACAGCGCATGGCGCGCCTCGTCGATGACCTGCTTTCGCTCTCTCGTATCGAGTTGCGCGAGCACGTTCCGCCGACACAGATCGTCGATCTCGGTCAGATCGCGCGGCAGATGGTGGATATGCAGGGGCCGCTAGCGCGCGAGCGCGGCGTGACCATCACCCTCGACGCGCCGGACGCCGCCTATGCGGTTCTAGGAGAACGCGACGAACTCACTCGCGTGGTCGAGAATCTCGTAGAGAATGCGGTCAAGTACGGCGGCGGCAACGTGGTGGTCGGCCTCGAACGGACCTTGCGCTCGGCATTCGGAAAACCACTGATCGCACTGAGCGTGAAAGACGACGGACCCGGCATCGCGCCCGAGCATATTCCCCGCCTGACCGAACGGTTCTACCGGGTCGATGTCGCATCGAGCCGCCAGAAGGGCGGGACAGGCCTCGGCCTCGCCATCGTCAAGCATATCGTCAATCGCCACAGCGGCAGGCTCGTCATCGAGAGCGAACTCGACCGGGGCACGACCGTCCGTGCCCTGCTCCCGGAACAGCCATCGACCGGAGGAGCGTCGACGACCGGATGATCCGGGTCGGTCAGTTCCGGCTGGTGCCGAGGCGCCTATATTGCGCCTCAATGATGGCCTTCAGCACAGGCAGGAAAGGCGAGGGGCTCAAGCGCTGGTCGACGGCACGGTCCAGCATGCTGAGAGCAGCCACCTGCTTCGCCGGGCCGGGAAACGTCGCGAGATAGGTCTCGATACAGGCATTCGCCTCTGCCTCACCCGCCGGGATGTCGGAGGTGATCAGCGCGCTCAGGGTTCGCATGCAGGTGTCGAGAGGCTGTATCATCGCCTCCCTATGACAAGGAAACGCCCCGGACGCCATGCACACGCGACGTGATGAGCCATGCGTCGCAGCCTTGACCTTCCCACGATGGGAAGCCCCACATAGTCGTCCATGGATAACGTGATCGCTCCCCCGAGGCAGCGTCCCGGCACGGGACGTCGTCTCACTCTTCCCGTTGCCGGCATGAGCTGCGCGTCCTGCGTCGGCCGCGTCGAACGGGTGCTCGCCGCACTTCCCGGCGTATCGGAAGTGTCCGTCAATCTCGCCACCGGACGGGCCAGCCTCATCCTCCACGGCGACCCTGCCCATGCCGTCGCTGCCATCGGAAAGGCCGGTTACGAGGTGCCGGAGGCGGTGACGGAGTTGTCTGTCCGTGGCTTATCCTGCGCCTCATGCGTCGGTCGCGTGGAGCGCGCGCTTCGCGCCGTCGCCGGTGTGACGATGGCCAACGTGAATCTTGCCACCGGGCGGGCGACGGTGCGCCATGCTGACGGCGTCATTACGATCGCGGATCTCATCGAAGCCGCGAACGCTGCCGGTTACGACGCATCGGGCATCGAGAACGGGGGAGGGGACGCGCAGGCGAACCGGCAAGAGCGCGAGACCATCGGCCTTCGGCGGGATCTCATCTTCTCAGTCGTGCTGTCGGCGCCCATCGTCATCCTCGACATGGGAGGACATCTGCTCCCTGGCTTCGGCGACGCGATCCATGCCCATTTCGGAGACGCAGCCGGAATGGTGCAGGCCGTTCTGGCGACGCTCGTCCTGGCGTGGCCGGGGCGGCGCTTTTTCCGTCGAGGGATTCCCGCTCTATTGAACGGTCATCCCGATATGAACGCCCTCGTCGCTCTCGGGTCGGGAGCGGCCTATGTCTACTCCCTGGTTTCGGTCCTCGCTCCCCAGATTCTGCCGCCGGGAACGGCGCATCTGTACTTCGAGGCCTCCGTTCTCATCGTCACCCTGATTCTCCTCGGCCGCGTCCTTGAGGCCCGCGCAAAGGGGCGCACGGGGGCGGCGATCGCACGCCTGGTCGCCCTGGCGCCTTCCACGGCCCGAATCGTGCGGGACGGCCGCGAGGACGACATTCCCCTGGCTGACTTGCGGCTCGGCGATATCGTTCGAGTCCGCCCGGGGGAACGTGTGGCTGCGGATGGAGTGGTTGTAGCGGGTAGGAGCTTCGTCGATGAGAGCATGATCACCGGCGAGCCGGTGCCCGTGGCGAAGGACGAAGGCGACCGCACGGTGGGCGGCACGCTGAACACCAATGGCAGCCTCGATCTGCGCGTCGACACGATCGGCGCGCAAACGGTGCTGGCGCAGATTGTAACAATGGTCCAGGCGGCGCAGGGCACCAAGCTTCCGATCCAGGCTCTCGTCGACCGGGTGACGGGTTGGTTCGTCCCGGCGGTTCTCGGCGCTGCGTTGGTGACGTTCCTGGCGTGGCTGGCATTCGGACCGAGCCCCGCTCTCGGCTTCGCCCTCGTGAACGCCATCGCCGTTCTGATCATTGCCTGCCCCTGCGCCATGGGGTTGGCGACGCCGACCTCGATCATGGTCGGCACGGGGCGTGCGGCAGAACTGGGCGTGCTGTTCCGCAACGGTGCCGCCTTGCAGGCTCTCCGCGACGCCAAGGTCGTCGCCTTCGACAAGACCGGGACGCTCACCGAGGGTAAGCCCGCACTCACCGACTTCGTGGTGGCACCGGGCTTCGAGGCGGATACAGTGCTGGGACTTGCAGCATCCGTCGAAGCCCGCTCGGAGCATCCGGTCGCGCGCAGCATCGTCGATGCGGCTCTGAATCGGGGCCTTACTCTCATTCCTCCAGATCGATTCGAGGCTTTACCCGGCCACGGTGTCGAGGGGAGCGTCGACGGGCGGAAAGTCATCGTCGGTGCGCGACGCCATATGGACAGGCTCGGCATCTCCGTGGCCGATCTGGCGGAAGCTGCATCCCGGCTGGAGGGTACGGGAAAAAGCCCCCTCTACGTCGCTATCGGGGGACGGATCGCCGCCCTCGTCGCCGTATCCGACCCTATCAAGGTAGGTGCAGCCGAGGCCGTCTCGGCGCTCAAGGCACAAGGTTTGGTCGTCGCCATGGTGACGGGTGATGCGCGGGGAGCTGCCAGCGGCGTCGCGGCAAGGCTCGGGATCACCGAGGTCGCCGCCGAAGTGCTCCCCGGCGGTAAGGTCGAGGCCGTGCAAGCCTTGCGGGCCCGGTTCGGACCTGTGGCTTTCGTGGGGGATGGTATCAACGATGCGCCAGCCCTCGCCGAAGCCGAGATCGGCATTGCCATCGGGACCGGTACCGACATTGCCGTGGAGAGCGCCGACGTGGTGCTGATGGCGGGTGCTCTATCCGGCATCGTCTCCGCCATTGCGCTCTCGCGTGCAGTGATGCGCAACCTCGCGCAGAACCTGTTCTGGGCTTTCGCCTACAATGTGGCCCTGATCCCGGTGGCGGCGGGCCTGCTTTACGTTTTCGGCGGACCCCTGCTGTCGCCGGTTCTGGCCGCGGGCGCCATGGCACTGTCGAGCGTATTCGTCCTCGCCAACGCCCTTCGCCTCCGGCATGCCGGAGATCGGGGATGAGCGGTTCCGTCACCATCGGCGAGGCGGCGAAGGCCACGGGCGTCTCGGCCAAGATGATCCGGTATTATGAGGAGACCGGCCTCCTGCCACCGGCAGACAGGACGGCCTCCGGTTACCGGCTCTATGCCGAGAACGACTTGCACACCTTGCGCTTTGTGCGCCGATCCCGTGATCTCGGCTTTTCCGTTGAGGATATCGCCGGCCTCCTCGCCCTTTGGCAGGATCGCGGACGTGCCAGCGCCCAGGTGAAGGCCCTGGCCGTGCACCATCTGACGGATCTGCGCCGCCGCATCGCCGAGTTGGAGGCGATGGCTCGCACCCTGACGTCGCTTGCGGATCATTGCAGCGGTGATTCCCGGCCGGATTGCCCCATTCTCGATGACCTCGCCGCAGAGCATTCGCCACAGTCACGAAGTCCTCGCCGGACGAAGCCGCTCTCCCGCTAGCCCCTGGCGCCACGTTCTGCACATGATCCGTCGGCCGCAGCCTTTTAAATCGATCTAAATGGCCTCGCCTTTGCTGGGATGCGCTATGGTCGGGAGGCTCTGCCCGAGACGAGCCAAGACGCGCGAAGAGACGTGACACCATGCCCATCGTCGACCGGATCGCAGCTCTGGCGGATGAGATCACCGCATGGCGGCACGACCTCCACGCCCATCCGGAGCTGCAATACGACGTCCATCGCACCGCCGGCTTCGTCGCCGACAAGCTGCGGGATTTCGGCTGCGACGAGATTGCCACCGGCATCGGTCGCACCGGAGTCGTCGGCCTCATCCGGGGGCGGTCGCACGGTTCGAACCGTGCCATCGGCCTGCGCGCGGACATGGACGCGCTACCGATCCAGGAGGTGCGGGATCTGGCCTATCGTTCCACCGCGCCGGGGCGGATGCATGCCTGTGGCCACGATGGCCATACCGCGATGCTTCTCGGCGCCGCCAAGTACCTCGCCGAGACCCGTGATTTCGACGGGACCGCAGTGATGATCTTCCAGCCTGCGGAAGAGGGCGGCGGCGGCGGCGAAGCTATGGTCCGAGACGGAATGATGGAGCGTTTCGGCGTCGAGACCGTCTATGGCCTGCATAATATTCCAGGCCTGGAACTCGGCCGTTTCGCGATCCGTCCCGGCCCGATCATGGCGTCCACCGACCGCTTCACCATCACGATCGAAGGGCGCGGCGGCCATGCCGCGCAACCGCATCTCGCCATCGACAGTGTTCTCGTGGCGAGCCATGTCGTGATCGCACTGCAATCGGTGGTCGCTCGTAGTATCAACCCGCTGGAAAGTGGCGTGGTGTCGGTCTGTGCCCTCGAAGCCGGCGATGCCTTCAACGTACTGCCCCAGCAGGTGACCATGCGGGGCACCATGCGCGCGCTTTCGAAGACGGTGCGCGCCACCATGCAGGAGCGCATCGGCGCCATCGTGGCGAACACCGCCGCCGCCTACGGTGCCAGCGCCCGCGTGGATTACAGCGGCGGATATCCGGTGACCGAGAACCACCCGGCCGAAGCGGATTTCATCGCCGACGTGGCGGCGGGCATCGTAGGCGAGGAACGAGTGGAGCGTGATGTCGCGCCGATGATGGCGGCGGAGGATTTCTCCTACATGCTGGCTCACCGGCCCGGCGCCTATATCTTCCTGGGCAATGGTGACAGCGCAGGCCTCCACCATCCGCATTATGATTTCAATGATGCCGCGATTCCGTACGGCGCCTCGCTCTGGGCTCGGGTAATCGAGACGGCGCTGCCAGCTCGCTGATCGTCTCGGAGACAGCAGGCCGTCGCAGCCGCCACGGACTGCGATTGATCTGTCACGTTGCGGGGCAGGGCACGCCACCGGGGAGTATGATCTCCTTCCCGTTGGTGGCGCGAACCGGCCAAGTCACTTCTTTCTCGAACGAGAAGGAGGTCAACGCCGGAAAGACAGGAAAGACAGGCTTATAGGAGATCGTCATCTTTGCGATGACATAGCGAGCCCGCTTCGTAGCTTCCGATGGGGGTGGCGCACCAAGGATCGTGGAAGCTGCATATTTCGGGGCGTTGACCGCCGTGCTCGAGCAGACCTTGGCTATGAGGGATCCGTCGTTCTGCTGGTAAACGCCCGCCGCCGTGAGGACGATCTTTGCTCCGCTGGCGTCGTAGGGCGCCATGATGTTGCGGCCAAGTTTATAGACGCCCTCTATCTCCGTCGTGGTCAATGTCGTTCGGGAGATCAGATCCGCCATCGAACGCGCGGCGCGATTGGCATGCTGTCCTGTCGTGTAAGCACGCGGCAACTCGATCGAACCCATGAAAAGCAGAATCATCACGGGGGCGATGAGGGCGAATTCCATGGCGGAAACGCCCGACTGGTCGGTGATCATCCGTCGACACTGAATGATCGCCCGCATCAATTCGCCTGACATTTTCCCTGCGCGTATGGCTCCGCGCGAAAGACCACCATCGAACGGATCATTTGCTCGTTGTTGGGGAGAGGCGGCAGCATCAGCTTCGACGTTGGAAAATAGCGAGGTATCGCCGCGATCGCGCAGATCGTCACGATGTCGTCTCCGTTGGGACACTCGAACTTCTTTCCGAAGCCCGTCGCTATCGACTGGCTCACATTATCGTAGGGCGAGCAGGTCACGAGGGTGTTGCTGCTCTCCGTGGCAGTGACCTCGATCTTGATCTTGTCCGTGCTGCAGTCGAACAGCGTGGCACCTCTACACATTTCCTGAATGAGCCGGATCGCTGGACTACTACTGTTGGATCCTTGCTGAAACGTGCCGGTGAAGACGGCCCGCGCCGCCCGATCGAGGGCGTTGTCGAACGAGATCTGGGCGACCATCAACATGGCGCCTTCGATCAACGCACCGAGCAGCATGAAGAACGGAACACCGACGATCCCGAACTCGACCGCCGTTACGCCGCGACGATTGCCTGGAAAATCCCGGAATGAGCGCGAAAGCAGGCGTGACGGCCAGCGGATCCTCATCGCGAAATCCGCATCTCGCTCATCTGCGACCCAATAGCCCTGAAGGCGTCGGTCAGCGTCGCGGAATTCTGGACATCGTAGAACTTGTCGGTGCCGCTCGCACAGTTGCGGAGGATGTCGCTGGCCCCTTCCGTTACCTCGACGCGGACCGTGAAGATGGTGATACCCGCATTCTTTATGTTCGTGCAAAGGGTTGAGAGCCGTGCATTCATGGCAGCCGTCCGGGTCGCGGTCGTGTTGGCATTGGTCCACATACGATTTTGCCAGCTGAAGCCGAGGCCAGAATAGATCGATGCATTCGCGGACGAGCTGACAGAGGAAGCGTTCTGTCCGTCCGTCATCAGGATCACGAACTTCCGAGTGTTCTTTTCGTCATACGGCACACCCTCCGCGAAGGGGCCGTTCGGCGACAGCAGATGCCATCCCCAGACCAGACCCATAGCGATGTTCGTATCGCCGACGATGGTCATCGCGTTGATCGCGTTGGTGAGCGTAGATTGTGCCGTGGTGAGGCGCGTGATGGGCTGGAGCTCGCATCCGGAATTCGGCCCGTAGCGATAGGGGACGGTGTCGCTGATCCGGCCCTTTTGTAAGATGGGATTCCTGGAATATTTTGTGATCTGGCCCTGCCGCGTCCGATGGTCGGCCACTGTCGATGTGGTCGTGTAGTCGCTCATGTAATCGTTGACGGCGTTCCAGTCCTTGTCGGATTCGTCGGGTGCGAAGAAGGGCACGAACAGGGTATTGGGATTGGCGATCGACGGCGGTGTATCCTGAACGTCGTAGGGCGCTGGCCTGCTCTCGACGCACCCGCCCCAAGCGACCCCCATTTGGCGGAAAAGGGTCAGGCGGTTCGCCGGGGAGACAAAGATACTCGAGTGATAGGAGGCCTTCGCATCCTTATCGAGCCATGACTGGGTTGCATTCGATGGACCGACATTCACGGTCATCGAGAACGGGACGATTCCGATTTTCAGGGCGTTGGGCTTAGCGGGATCGGCCTCTCTGAACAGACTCGTGACAAGGTCGTTAGCGGCTGCCTTCAAGTTGGTGATCTTCGAACCGCTCATCGATCCGGTATTGTCTAGAACGAGAGCGATCTCGAGATTGCCCGACCCGCGTATACCTGCTGCCGTGACTGAGACAGGGAAGGAATTATAGCCCGCGATCCTAGTCACGCTGGTCGGGCTCTTGGCGATGACCGAAACGGTGATCGTATTCTCCACCCGTGCAACAGTGACCTTCGTGTCGGCGTCCACCAACCTGGGAGCGGCAGCCCTGATCTGGTTCTCGGCCCTGGTCTGAAGCTCGGCAGTTGTCGTGGCCACCGGGAGCTTGAGCAGCGAGATAACTGTTGAATCGGCGGCATCCTGAAGACCCTGTTGGGCCATCGAATTCACGCCGTAATCGATCACCAATCCCGACAGCATCAGCAGGGGAACAGCGAGCAGGCCGAAGAAAATGGCGATCGCACCGTCGGTATCCCGGCGGAAGCGCGTCAGCAGGATCGTTGCAGAAAGTTCGCTTCGGCTCGTCATAGAGCCACGCGTAGAACGAACTTTCTAATGGAAAAGTAAATCTCTCCCGCCAACGGCTGTCGGCGAGAGATAAGGATATGTGAGCGTCAACAACTCGTAAGTTAAACGGAAGAATTTGAGCCCGTCGATACAATCGGCGCTCGACAAGATACTACTATCGGTAGCAGTGCTTCTACCTATTTCACGACTGACGCGCGGTACCACCAAGGTGGAAAACGCGGTGCGGGACGAGTTCACCGCGCTCGACATCGCCTACGGCCACGAGGATGCCGCCGCAGGTCGCAAAGGCCTTGCCTTCCGTTGGGGCATCTTGTCCCCGCAGCAGGACGGGTTGGCCCCGCATGAGCCGTAACGCCATGTCCCGTGAGACGGCCACCGAAACGACCGCATCGAGCGCAGTCTCCACCGGACGGAGATGTGCGGCGTTTCCATCCGGTCCACCCTCTTCGAGGGTGGCGACGAGGCAGGCCTCAGCCTCCGCGAAGGGCCCGACGCGCGTGCGGCGCAAGGCGGAGACATGCCCGTAGCAGCCGAGCACCCGGCCGAGATCGCGGGCGATGGCGCGCACATAGGTGCCCTTGCCGCACTCTGCCGCGATGATCGTGCGATCGGGCGTATGTTCCACCACGGAGAGATGGTCGATCTGGACCGGACGCGCCACGAGCTCCACCACTTCGCCGTCGCGAGCGAGATCGTAGGCACGTTCACCGGCGATCTTGATCGCCGAGTAGCGCGGCGGCACCTGCTCGATGGCTCCGACGAAGGCGGGCAGCGCGGCCTCTACGAGCGCGCGGTCCGGCCGTGTGTCGCTTGTCGCAACCGGACGGCCTTCCGCATCGTCGGTATCCGTCTCGATGCCCCAGGTCACGGTGAAGATGTAGGCCTTGCGGCCATCCATGACGAAGGGGACGGTCTTGGTCGCCTCGCCGAGGGCGATAGGCAGGATGCCGGAGGCCAAAGGATCGAGCGTTCCGGCATGGCCCGCCTTCTTCGCATTGAAGGCGCGCTTCACCACCGCGACCGCATGGGTCGAGGTCATTCCGACGCCTTTGTCCAGGATGACCCAACCGTTCACATCGCGACGCTTGGGCCTATCGGAGGCTTGGCCGCGCTGCTGGCGGCGACCCTGTGAGGGTCTTTCCTCGCCGGAACGGTGGGGCGACGGAGTGGCGACGTCGGGATTCTCGATCGTCGGATCGTTGATCATGATGTCCTCGTCGGCGGCGCGATGGAAGCGGCAGCTTTGGCAGCCCCGTAATCCCTATCGACGCCAGGGTCAGTTCTTGATGGGGTGTAACGCGAGGCGTCCGCTTTCCGGGTCCAATGAACCTCGTCGAGATGGCCGAACCTACGCGCCTGCGTCCGGCTCGTCCGCATCGCGCGGCTGCGATTCGAGATCGCGCCGCACCTTCTCGGACCTGAGAAGGGCGTCGATCCGATCCGCTTCGTCGAAGGTCTCGTCTCGCAGGAAGCGTAGATCGGGCGCAAATTTCAAATTCACCCGGCGGGCAACTTCCTGACGCAGTGCTTTCTTGTTGCGTTCAAGAGCCGCGATAACCGGTTTCTCGTCGAGGCCGCCGAGCGGCATGATGTAGGCCGTGGCGATCTTGAGATCAGGCGACATACGCACTTCCGGCACGGTAATGACATGCGAGCCCAGGACAGGATCCTGGATGTCGCCGCGCTGCAGCACTTCTGCGATGGCGTGGCGGATAAGTTCGGCCACGCGCTGCTGGCGCTGTGAAGGGCCGCTGGGATTGGGTTTCTGAGCCATTGTCGCTTGGGTCTCGGATCCGGGATCGCCTGGACTGGGCGCCCCGTTTTGCGGGGGCGCTCAGACGTACCGGCCGTCTGCAAAACAAAACGGCGGCTGCAGCGCGCGCTGCAGCCGCCGGGTTCGTCAAGCCGCGTCGCCTTTAGAGCGTGCGGCGGATCTCCTCGACCCGGTAGCACTCGATCGTGTCACCCGCACGCATGTCCTGGAAGTTCTCGAAGGACATACCGCACTCGTAACCTGAACCGACTTCCTTCGCGTCGTCCTTGAGGCGCTTCAGCTGAGACAGCTTGCCCTCGTGGATCACGACGCTGTCGCGGATCAGGCGGACATGGGCGCCACGCTGCACGACACCGTCGGTGACGCGACAACCGGCAATCTTGCCGACCTTCGACACGTCGAAGATCTGCAGGATCTGCGCCTCACCGAGGCGCTCTTCGCGCAGGGTCGGCGGCAGCATGCCCGAGAGGGTCGCTTTGATGTCATCCACGAGGTCGTAGATGATGTTGTAGTAGCGGATCTCGACGCCCTTGTTCTCGGCCGACTCGCGTGCTTCCTTATGGGCACGCACGTTGAAGCCGATGACGACGGCCTTCGAAGCCTCCGCCAAGGTCACGTCCGACTCGGTGATGCCGCCGACGCCCGCGAGCAGAATGCGCGCCGAAACCTCGTCGTTGCCGAGCTTTTCCAACGCGCCGATGATGGCTTCCACCGAACCCTGCACGTCGCCCTTGATGACGAGAGCCAGTTCCTTGCGGCCGAGGCCTTCCTTCAGGTCGCGCATCATGTCCACGAGCGAGCGGTTCGCACCGCCGGTTCGTGCAGCAATCCGCTCACGCTTCTGACGGGCGCGATACTCGGTGACTTCGCGGGCACGGGCTTCGTTCGGTACCACCGCCACGCGGTCGCCCGCATCCGGAGTTCCGTTGAAGCCGAGTACCTCCACCGGCACCGACGGGCCGGCATAAGGGATGCTCTCGCCCTTGTCGTCGATGAGGGCGCGGACACGCCCCCACTCGGCACCAGCAACGACGATGTCGCCGGTGAAGAGGGTGCCGCGCTGCACGAGCACCGTGGCGACGGGACCGCGACCGCGATCGAGCTTGGCCTCGATGACCGTACCCTCGCCGTCGCGTGCCTCGTTGGCACGCAGGTTCAGGATTTCGGCCTGCAGCTGCAGACCCTCGAGGAGATCCGGCAGACCGTCGCCGGTCTTGGCGGAGACTTCGAATTCCAGGGTCTCGCCGCCCATGGACTCGACCTGGATGTCATGCTGCAGAAGCTCGGTACGCACCCGCTGCGGGTTCGCATCGGGCTTGTCGATCTTGTTGATCGCCACGATGAGCGGCACGCCGGCCGCCTTCGCGTGGCTGATCGCCTCCACCGTCTGGGGCATGACACCGTCATCGGCCGCCACCACGAGCACGACGATATCCGTCACCTTGGCGCCACGGGCGCGCATGGAGGTGAACGCCGCGTGGCCGGGGGTGTCGATGAAGGTGACCATGTCACCGGATGGCGATGCGACCTGATACGCGCCGATATGCTGCGTGATGCCACCGGCTTCGCCGGAGACGACGGCCGTCTTGCGGATGGCGTCGAGCAGCGAGGTTTTGCCGTGATCGACATGGCCCATGATGGTCACGACGGGCGGACGCGGATCGAGATCCTCTTCGAGATCCGGCTCGTCGTTGAACAAGCCCTCTTCGACATCGGACTCGGCGACGCGGCGTACGGTGTGGCCGAGTTCCTCGGCGATGAGCTGGGCAGAATCCGAATCGATCACGTCGGTGATCTTGTGGATCTCACCCTGCTTCATCAGCAGGCGAATCACGTCCACGGCCCGCTCCGACATGCGGTTGGCGAGTTCCTGGATGGTGATCGTCTCGGGGATCGTCACCTCGCGGGAGAGCTTCTCTTTCTGCTCCACCTGCCGGTTGCCGCTCATGCGCTGCTGGCGGCGACGGAACGAAGCAACGGAGCGTGTACGCTCGTCCTCGCCCGACGTGGCGGTGGCGATGGTCAGGCGCCCACGATTACGGTCGCCGCCCGGCTGCTTGGGTGTCTTGGGCGGCGTGATGATCTTAAGCGGCATGCCGGGGCGGCGGATGACGCGCTTCTGCTCGCTCTCCTCCTCGGCAGCCTGAGGCCGACCCGGCGCGCGGGCGGCAGGCGTCGCACCGGCCGGACGTGCGGCCGTGGCAGCGGTGGGAGCCGCCTCGGGCTCGGGTGCGGGAGCCGGGCGGGCCATGAAGTTCAAATCGCGCGGCTTGCGCACGTCGGCCGTGATGGTCTTGCGCGGCTCTGCAGGCGTCGGGCGAGCCGTCAGAGGGGGACGGGCAGCGGGAGCTGCCGGACGCGCGGGCGCCGCAGCCTGCGGTGCGGGAGCGGGTGCTGCCGGAGCGGGCTTCGGGGCCGACGAGATCGGAGCCGAGACAGGAGCCATCGGCACGGTCTTGGAAACGGGCCGTGCGGGCGCAGACGGAGCAGCTGCGGCAGGAGCCGCCGCGGCGGCTTCCTTGGCTGCGGCTTCGGCAGCGCGAGCCGCCTCGCGAGCAGCCTCTTCCTCGGCACGCAGGCGAGCCTGCTCCTCGGCGCGCTGACGCTCCTCTTCCTGGCGGCGACGCTTCTCGGCCTCGCGCTGGCGGGCTTCCTCAGCCTCGCGAGCACGCTGCGCTGCAGCCTCTTCCTCGACCTTGCGGCGGGCTTCCTGCTCACGGCGCTGGGCATCGGCGAGGGCAGCGGCGCGTGCATCGCGCTCCTGCTCGCTCAATGTCCGAAGCACGACGCCGGACGCCGCCCGCTGGGCGGGACGCGGGACCGCGGGAGCGGGCGGCGCCACACGGGACGCCGGAGCGACCGGTTGCGTTTCGCGAACGGGAGCGGCCGGTGCCGCCCCGATGACACGGCGCTTCACAGTCTCGACCACGACCTGCTTGGAGCGGCCATGGGAGAAGCTCTGACGCACCGTTCCCTGCTCGATCGGGCGCTTCAAGGACAGCGGCTTCGAGGGGGGTCGTGCCTGCGTCTTGTCGCCCGGATTATTCGTATCGCTCATTCAGTCCAAACCCTGAGGGTTTCCATCGTCCCGTGAACCGGCAAACTGCTGTGCGCCGGGTAAATCCGTCTCGTCGTCGTCCTGCAGAGTCGAAGCGGTTTGCCCTGCTCGGGCGTAACCGGCCTCCTCGGCTGTCGTAGGCTTGCCCTCGAAAGAGCGTAGCCGACGCCAACGCGCAAGGCAGCCGGTGCTCCCGACTCCTGCGACAAGCGCCGCATGTATCACATGATCCCGACCCAAGGCCATGTCCAATTCTGCATTGGACAAATCATCGATGACCGGGACACGGGATATGGCATCGCCATGCCTCCGGTGCAATGCCGCGGCGATCTTCCTTCTACCGTCCGCGCTACCGTCGGAGGCTTGAATCACCGCTGCGACACCGGCCTTGTCCGCAATGGCGGACTCGACCTTGGCGAAACCGGCGACCAGGCAGCCTGCCTTGTTGGCGAGGGACAGGGATTGGCGCAGGTCTTCCCGCAGGATCGCTGCGATCCTGTCACCGAGGTCCGCCGGTGCGGCCGCATCCTTGGTCTTGAAGGCGCGTTGGAACAGCCGCTTCTTCAGCGCGGCTTCGACCGTGACGCGACTGGCAGTGAGCCATGCGCCGCGTCCTGGCAGTTTCGCCTTCAGATCAGTCACCACTTCCCCGTCGGGAGACAGAACGAAGCGGATCATGCCTTCCGGATTCTGCGACATTCGGGTGACAAGGCATGTGCGCATTGCATTGCGCCGACCGCGCCCGAAGCCGGAATCGAGTAAAGTGCTCGGCTCCGGCTCAGCGGCATCTTGCGCTGCATCTGCGTATTCGCCCGTCATATGGCGGTTGGACCCTTCTACGTCTTGGGCTGTTCGGCCGTGCCGGACCTGCCAAGTCACGTTAAGGCAGGGTGGCGATTCGAGGCCCGGGCACCGACCCGGTCGTTCTGCGCTTGGACGTTGTCGTCACCTTCTCCCTCGATTTCGTCGAGGGAGAAGGCGGTGAAGTCGCCTGGGATCAGACTGCCTCGGGTTCCCCGTCGGTCTGTTCGCCCTCGTCAGCCTCAACGGGTGCTTCGATCCAACCAGCCTTGACGCGAGCCGCCATGATCATGGCCTCAGCCTCGGCACGGGAGATTTCGAACCCGTCGAGATAGCCCGCATGTTTGGTGGCCTCGGGGCCGCGTCCCTCGGTGTAGCCCACGAGATCGTCCGTGGCGCAGCCGGCGAGATCTTCGACCGACTTCACGTCGTTCTCCCCGAGGGCCACCAGCATCGGCGTGGTCACGCCATCGATCTCGCGTAAGTCGTCGGCGACGCCGAGTTCCTGGCGCTTGGCATCGAATTCGGATTCGACGCGGGCGAGGTGATCCTGGGCGCGAGCCTGGATCTCCGTGCCGCTTTCCTCGTCGAGACCCTGAATGTTGGCGAGTTCGCCCGGCTCGACATAGGCGATTTCCTCGACGTTCCGGAAACCCTCCGCCGCGAGGAGCTGACCTACCGTCTCGTCGACGTCGAGGGCCGCCATGAAGACCGCGGTCCGCTCGGCGAACTCCTTCTGGCGCCGCTCCGATTCCTCGGCCTCGGTCAGGATGTCGATGTCCCAGCCGGTGAGTTGCGAGGCGAGGCGCACGTTCTGGCCGCGACGGCCGATAGCCAGCGAGAGCTGATCGTCGGGCACCACCACCTCGATGCGGTCGGCCTCCTCGTCGAGGACCACCTTGACCACTTCAGCGGGCTGAAGCGCATTGACGATGAAGGTCGCCTGATCCTCGGACCACGGAATGATGTCGACCTTCTCGCCCTGCAATTCGCCCACGACCGCCTGGACGCGGGAGCCGCGCATGCCGACACAGGCGCCGACGGGGTCGATGGAGCCGTCCCGCGAGATGACGGCGATCTTGGCGCGCGAGCCCGGATCGCGGGCCACCGCCTTCACTTCGACGATGCCGTCGTAGATCTCTGGCACTTCCTGGCCGAACAGCTTGGCCATGAATTGCGGGTGGGAGCGCGACAGAAAGATCTGCGGGCCACGCACTTCGCGGCGCACGTCGAACAGGTAGGAGCGGATGCGGTCGCCAGGGCGGAAGGTCTCGCGCGGGATCATCTCGTCACGGCGCACGATGCCCTCGCCGCGACCGAGATCGACGATGACGTTACCGTACTCGACCCGCTTGACCAGGCCGTTGACGATCTCGCCGATGCGGTCCTTGTACTCGTCGAACTGACGGTCGCGCTCGGCGTCACGCACCTTCTGAACGATGACCTGCTTGGCCGATTGAGCGGCGACGCGGCCGAAATCGAAGGGCGGCAGCGTGTCGGAGATCACGTCCCCCACGAGCGCGCCCGGATTGTAGCGCCGAGCCTGATCCAGCGTGACCTCGCGGGCGTCGTTCTCGACCTCGTCCACCACCACGAGATGGCGGGACAGGCGGAGCGCGCCGGTCTTGGGGTCGATCTCTGCATGGACATCCGTCTCCGCGCCGTAACGGGAGCGAGCGGCCTTGGCGATGGCCTCCTCCATGGCGTCGATGACGATGGAGCGGTCGATCACCTTCTCGCGGGCGACCGCTTCGGCAATCTGCAGGAGTTCGAGTCTGTTGGCGCTGACGACAGCCATCGGATTTCGTCCTTCTCTTCGTCGTATGTTCTTCTCGGAACCCTCAGCGCGCCATCGGGCGCCCGCCGGAGTTCCGAACGAATGCTCTAATGAAGCTTGCCGTCGTCCTTGACCCGTACCGCCTTGGTGCGGACTGGCTTGGCCTTGTTGGCCCGACTTGCCTCGGTCTCGATCTTTTCCGGCTTGGGCTTGGCCGACGCCTTGGGCTTCAGCGGCCGCTCGACCTTTTTCTTGAGAGGGACGGGAGGCGCGACTTCAGCCTCGTCACCCTCCTCGCTCTCGTCTTCGTCCTCATCGTCCAGCATCGGCGGCGGCCCGCCGCCACGTCGTAGCGATTCGCGCACGAGATCGTCGGTCAGGACGAGATAGGCGTCGCCCAGATCGCGAAGGGGCAGGTCGATACGGCTCGGAAGGCCCTCCTTCACGTCGGGCAGATCGATCGGCACCGTGAGGCCATCCGGGTTGGGTGCTCGGATGATCCCGCGAAACCGCTTCCGGCCGTCGAGGGGTATCGCCAACTCGATCTTGGCTTCGTAGCCGGCCCAACGCTCGAAATCGACGGCCCGTACCAGCGGCCGGTCGATGCCGGGGGAGGAGATCTCCAGATAATAGGCCTTGCCCACCGGGTCATCGAGATCGAGGAGGGGAGAGATCGCCCGGCTCACGGTCTCGCAATCGTCCACCGTCATGGTGCCGTCGGGCCGCTCGGCCATGATCTGCACGGTGCAGCCATTGGCGCTCGACACCCGCACCCGGACCACGCGATAGCCGAGGCCCTCGATCGAAGCCTCGATGACCTGCACGACCCGTGCGGCGACGCCGGTCTCGGTGATCAGACGTTTTTCGGAAGTGTCCGCCATGCTGCGCTGTACGTCCGGCCTTGCGTGAAGCGATCCGGTGCGAGAGGCATTGCGGCAATAAAAAAGAGCGGACCCGGTGGGGCCCACTCCCGAACCGCAGCCTCAAGACTGCAACCAGAACTGATGCTCTATAGCTAATCCGATCGTCGCCTCGTTTCAAGCTATTTCACGTGGGCGTTCCTCGGTAGAGCGCGCCCATCCCGCTTCTTCTCCAAACCCTTTTCAGGGAGCTCCGACCATGACTGCCGATTCGTCATTCGGACCCGATCCAGCCTGCCTTCACCCCGTCCCGGGACACAGCCGCATCACCTTCATTCGTAATCTTCAACTGCCGCCGAATGTCGAGGTCGGCGCCTACACCTATTACGACGACCCCGCCGGCCCGGAGGCCTTCCTCGACAACATCCTCTACCACTTCGCCTTCCTGGGCGACCGCTTGCGAATCGGTCGCTTCTGCGCGTTTGCGGCGGGCACACGCTTCCTCATGAACGGGGGCAACCACCGCCTCGACGCGCCCTCCACCTACCCGTTCGTCATCTTCGGCAGCGCCTGGGCCGGACGCTTCCCCGGAGAGATGGCCTTTCCCAACCGGGGCGACACGGTGATCGGCAACGATGTCTGGCTCGGCTACGACAGCACGATCCTACCGGGAATCCGCATCGGCGATGGTGCCGTCGTTGCCGCCAAATCCGTGGTCACCCGAGACGTACCCCCCTACGCCATCGTCGCCGGCAACCCGGCCACGCTCGTGCGTATGCGCGTACCGCCCGACATCGCCGCGCGACTCCAGGCCGTGGCATGGTGGGACTGGGATGCGGAGCGGATCACCCGGTGCCTGCCGGCGATCAGTGGTGGGGATGTGGCGGCGTTGGAGGCCTCGGTCTAATGCCGGCTTGCCTGTCGCCCTAGTCTTCTCGCCCACTTACGGGGCGGCCGATGCATCCTCCTCCAGGGGAAACAGGCTCGGTCTCCAAAATGGTTCGAGGGGACTTCCGACGATGGTCTCAGCTTCCCAGCGATGCAACAGGGTGGCGAGAGCGTCCCGATCGTCGGCCATGAGCGGCTCGCCGATGAGGCAGGTCCGGTCGTTGATCAACTGCCAGTGCGCATCCTCCATCACGGCCCCGTTGCAGTAATGCTTACCTATCTTGGACCAGATCGTCCGAGCCTCATCGAGTTCGCCGAGCGCAATGCAGGCGACGAGATGCCAGTCCAGACCGAGACGTCCGACCGTGGCGGGACGGGTGCGGGCGAAGTCGAGACACTTTCGCGTCGTGTCCAGGGGGCGAAGGATCGCCAGGGCATCCGCTTCGACGCGGGTGAGGAAATCGTCGTAGATCGTCGGGTCGGACCAGAACCAGCCCTGGCCACCCTCGAAGCCTTCAGAACGGGCAATCCTTTCGCTGCATCGCCCGAGTGAGGACGATGAACGAACTCGGGGCATGAAGAACTCGACGAGGTACCAGCTTGCAACGCAATAGGCCGGATTGCTCGTCCGATCGAGGTGGATCAATCGTCCTATAGATTCGATGGGGAGAAGCCAGAAGGAGTTTCTACCAGCAGCGACAAGATCAATATTTTTGTCGATCAAATTCTTGGCAAGGCCTTTAATTTGTTTAATGGTCGTCATTTTATCGGCCTCACTTGAATGATAATTATACCATTTGATTGCGGCCAAAATTTCTTGGCGGATCTGGCTAGAAACAACGCTCTTTTTGAGCTTAGCCCCGCCGATCCAGTTTTATAATCATAGACGCAGACTGTTTGATTTGGTGAGAGTTCGAAAAGATCGAGGCGTGCTGAACCCTTTTCTCCATAATCTGCTTCATCGCCGGTACTGCTTATCGAAAATTCGACGCGCACATCGGGATAAGCCCTTGCAATGAATGTGTGTGCGATATCGACATGGATCATGGTGCCGAGTTGCTGTCTCGTCAGAAGGGGATTCAAGGCTGTCAGCCGTTTCGTCGCCTCGTCCGTTACGGCTTGCACTTCGGCGTTGCGTGGACAAGCTTGGTCTAGTGTCGTCTGATCGACCGGACCAACCCAAATGAGGGGAAGTTTTTTGTCCGGATCTGGGTCGAAGTCGTAGCGCAGTGCCGTTCTGCCCGGTGCCTTGCCGAATCCTGGCCTCCGAGCTTCCAGATAGGTGAAGAGAAGCGCCGCCGCTTCAAGAGTGACCTTGACGGCCGGAGCGACGACGAAAGCCGGCAGAAAGACCTGTTGTATTGTGGGCTGGGATTGCGATTCGGATAACGCGAACGCGCCACGCGAGAGAACCTCTCCCGATGCCCCGTCGCGGATGGTCTGAACGTCGCCCGAATTCTCGAAAATCCTGCTTTCGCCATCCGGTGTGACGACGGCGTGCTGGTCGTCCCACTCTCCGCGTCCCGAGCGAATACGCAGCGATAGAATCCGAGCCCCGTTATTGGTGACGGTTTCCTCTCGCGTGGACCTGCCTGACGTGCTTCCGTTATCGATGGAGGATCGGAGTGTCTGACCGGTTGATGGACGATCGGTCAGGCGACTGCCTCCGACGCCTCCGTCGGAGACCCACCGCCCACCATCGCTTTGGCCGGCGGGCGCACGGGGCTGGGCTGGATCGTACTTCCGGTCCAGGCTCTGTTGGAGTCGGATCAGTTTTGTCTCCGTCGCCAGTATGGCGAGTTGGCGACGGAGGGTTTCGGCTTCATGCCCGCGTTTGGAAGTGCCCCACATCGCGATCACCAATGTTCGTGTTTTGTTCTAATACTGGCTATCCTAAAATAGGAACATTTTCAATTGAAATGCATCTCCTCCTGCTTCGTTAGGGGGATTGGCCATAAAAAAACGCCGCCCCGTGAACGGGACGGCGTCAATGACAATGGCCGGTCGGTGGGTTTCGGCCCGAGGACTGGAAGTGGAGTGATCAGGCCGCCGCCCGCTCCTTCAGGAGCTTCCGGTTGATCAGCATCTCGGCGATCTGCACCGTGTTCAGGGCCGCGCCCTTGCGCAGGTTATCGGCGACGCACCAGAACGAGAGGCCGTTATCGACCGTCGAATCCGCGCGGATGCGCGAGACATAGGTCGCGTCCTCGCCGGCCGCCTCGTGCGGGGTCATGTAGCCGCCGGGCTCACGCTTATCGACGACCAGGATGCCCGGTGCCGAACGCAGGAGGGCAGTCGCCTCCTCGGGCGAGATCGGATGCTCGAATTCGACGTTCACCGCCTCGGCATGGCCGATGAACACCGGCACGCGCACGCAGGTCGCCGTCAGCTTGATCTTGGGATCGAGCATCTTCTTGGTCTCGGCGACCATCTTCCACTCTTCCTTGGTGGATCCGTCGTCGAGGAACACGTCGATTTGCGGGATGACGTTGAAGGCGATGCGCTTTGGGAACTTCTCCATGGTCATCTGGCCAGCGGTGAAGACCGAACGGGTCTGTTGGAACAGCTCGTCCATGGCTTCCTTGCCGGCGCCGGAGACCGACTGATAGGTCGCCACCACCACGCGGGTGATCTTGGCCACGTCGTGCAGGGGCTTCAAGGCGACGACGAGCTGCGCCGTGGAGCAGTTCGGGTTGGCGATGATGTTCATCTTCGAGAAGCCGGTGATGGCTTCCGGATTCACTTCCGGAACGATCAGCGGTACGTCGGGATGGTAGCGAAAGGCCGACGAATTATCGATGACGACGCAGCCGGTCTGGCCGATGCGCGGCGACCATTCCTTCGACGTCTCGCCGCCGGCGGACATCAGGCAAATATCGGTGTCGGAGAAATCGTAGGTGTCGAGCGCCTTCACCTTCAGGATCTTGTCACCGAAGGAGACTTCCTGCCCGGCGCTGCGGCGCGAGGCGATAGCCACGACCTCATCGGCGGGGAACGCCCGCTCCGACAGGATGTCGAGCATCTCACGGCCAACATTGCCCGTGGCACCGACGACGGCGACCTTGTAACCCATCTCTCCAACTCCGCTTCGTGATGCCCTGGTTCCCCGCCAGGGCCGGGCTCATCGCCTCGGCACCGCCGGCAGGGTCGTTGGCAAGTCTCCGTGTACCGGTCCCATGAGAATCCGCAGGGTTTCCCGGTCACGACCTGATTGACCGGCCGGCTGCGAAAACGCGTCGTCCCGCGGACTTGCCGGCACGCCCCGTCCCGTTCGACCCTTCGATAGGACCACTTTGACTTCAAGCGGCGGAGCAAGACGCCTCGTCTCCGCGACTGTCAAGAGTTGCGCTGCATGCGAGACTTTCGTCGCGGCACAAACAGGACCTGCCGATAGACGCAACGTGTATCGGGCAACGATTGATTCACCGCAAAATCGAAAACCCTCATCCGGTCACCCGGTGTGAAACCCGGCCTACGCAGCCTCGAGAGCATGGTCGCTCCCACGTGGCGAAAGCCTCCAGAAGAGTCACCGGTTTCAGGGTTTCATGCATCGCATCGCCGTACAGGACGAAACCAGCCATCGGCTCCCCAAGCGCAAGGCTCGCTCGTCATTGCGGCTTGCCGTGCCTTGTGTCGCGGCACTCGCCTGTGTCGGCGCAGCCGGGCAGTTCGTCGGTGGTGAGCCGAAACACGATGAGACGAAGTCGGGGGCGATTGTGTCGACCGACACGAATGCCCAGCCGTTCGTCCCCACCGCCGCCGTGAATGTTCGCCAGGCTCTGCCCATTGCCGAAACGGCCCCGCGTTATCGGCTCGACGATCCTGACGCCCTCGATCAGGCGAAGATCGAGCCAGCACGGATCAACCCGGCCACGGGCCAGAGGGAGGACCGTCTCTCACAGGGTAAATTCGACGCGGCGGAGTCACCCTATCTCAGCCTCACCGTCACAGAGGGCTCCACACCTCCCGTGAGCCTGTTCGTCACCATCGCCCGACGGGCCGCGGACGGGCAGGGACTCGCCGTCGTACGATCCGGCGAACGAGGGTTGATCGCTACCAAGTTCGGTCCGCTCGAAACCTTGGAAGCCACGTTGAGCGGTCCGGTGACGCGGATCTGTACCGGTTTCTCCAATGCGGGGCAGAGCGGGCTGATTCCACTGACCCCGCGCATCGATGGCTGGCTCTGCGCTCCGTTGAGCCAGCCGCCGGAGCCGCGCGCCATCGTCTGCGCCCTGGACAAGCTCGTTCTGAATGGCCAAGCTTCCGCAGGCCTCGAAGCGGCGTATCGCGTGTTCGAGGAACGGCGGGTGGAGGGCTGCGCGCCGCGTGTCGCGGCCGTCCCCAACCGAGAGGCCGCCGGAGAAACCGGATCGATCTCGAAACGCCGCATCCGACATAATGAGGCGAAACTGCGGCGAAGCGACCAAGCGCGGCCTTAGGCCGGGAACAACAGCGCCGCTGGCACGTCTACTCACCATGAATGGCCGAGTTTCTTAAGGAAATCGGGCCTAATCTCACACAGGTTCAACGAAGGTCCGTCATGCGCACTGCCACGATTGCCCTGATGGGCGCACTCACCCTTACCGCTGTCGGCGCGAGCACCGCTGTCGAGGCGCAGGGTCGTTACGCCCCCGGTATCCGCGTCAGCCAGCCGCTGCCGATCCGCATCCGTCCGCGCAGCTGGCTCGATGCCGGCAACGTCGTCGAGGCGAATAACGGTTCGATCAGCAACCCGGCGACCAACCCGCACTTCATCACGGCCAGCTACCTGAATTCGCCGCCCTACGGCCGAAACGATCGCTTCGGCGGTGCGATCTTGCCCGATCCGATCACCAACGGCCCGTTCGTGGGCGCCCGTTCCAGCGCGATCCACAACATCGACTTCTCCGGTGTCGATGCGATCGACCCCACCTCCTACGTCTCTCGCAACGGCAACCCCTACTAAGGGCAGTCGTCGGACGATGGACCGAGAAAGGCGCCGACCCGGTTGGGTCGGCGCCTTTTTCATGTCCGGACGAGACCGCTGTTCGCGCTTCAGCGCACCCGCGACTTGAGAGCCGCCACGACGGCCTCGCCCATCCCGGCGGTCCCCAGCGGCGTCACGCCCTCTCCAGCGATATCCTTCGTGCGGGCACCCGCCGCGAGTGCATCGGTGATCGCGCCGTCGAGTAGGTCGGCCGCCTCGCCGAGGCCGAACGAGTAGCGCAACGCCATGGCGAGCGAGCCGATCATGGCGATGGGGTTGGCGAGATCCTGGCCCGCAATATCGGGTGCCGAGCCATGGACCGGCTCGTACAATGCCTTGCGGCTTCCCTTCGAATCCACTGCTCCGAGCGAAGCGGAGGGCAGCATGCCGAGGGAGCCCGTGAGCATCGCCGCTACATCCGAGAGCACGTCGCCGAAGAGGTTGTCGGTCACGAGGACGTCGAACTGCTTCGGGCGGCGCACCAGCTGCATGGCGCAATTGTCGGCGAGCACATGCTCGAGCTCGACATCGCTGTAATGCTCGGAATGGACCTTGGTGACGACCTCCTTCCACAGGACGCCGGATTTCATCACGTTGTGCTTCTCGGCCGAGGCCACGCGGCCCGAGCGCTTGCGCGCCAGATCGAAGGCCACATGGGCGATCCGCTCGATCTCGCCCGTGGTGTAGACCTGGGTATCGACGGCGCGCTTGGTACCGTCGGGGAGGGTGGTGATTTCCTTCGGCTCACCGAAATAGACGCCGCCGGTGAGTTCGCGCACGATCATGATGTCGAGACCCTCGACGAGCTCGCGTTTCAGCGCGGACGCATCCGCCAGCGCCGGGTAGCAGATCGCCGGCCGCAGATTCGCGAACAGGCCGAGATCCTTGCGGAGCCGCAGAAGCCCGGCCTCGGGACGGATGTCGTAGGCGACGCCGGACCATTTTGGGCCGCCCACCGCGCCGAGCAGGATCGCATCCGCCGCGTCCGCCCGCGCGAGGGCCTCGTCGGTGAGGGGCACGCCCTGAGCGTCGATGGACGAGCCGCCGACGAGGTCGGTCTCGGTCTCGAACGTGGCGAGACCGGTCTCGGCGAGTGCACCGATCACGGTCTTCACCTGGGCCATCACCTCCGGGCCGATGCCGTCACCGGGGAGGAGGAGGAGCTTGTAGGCGGTCATGGGAGCACTCGCGGGCAAGGGGTGATGCGTCGCGCGGCTGTAGCGACGGGCTCGGGCGCTTGGCAAGTCTCCCGCTCGATCCCACTCTTCCCGTCGCTCAGTGACCCGGCCCCGCGAGGGCCGCCCAAGGCTTCTGATGAGTGCCGACCCGGTCGACGAGGGTGGTCGTCGCCGTGTTCATTCCGACGATCTCGACGGGTATGCCGTGGTGCCGGAATTTCAGCACCACCCTGTCGAGGGCACTGATGCTGGTGATGTCCCAGAAATGCGAGGCGGAGAGATCGATCACCACCCCGGTCAGGTCGTCCTCGCGGAAATCGAAGGCGGAATGGAACGCCTCCGCCGTGGCGAAGAAGATCTGGCCCGTCACCCGGTAGGTACGGATGCGGCTGGCCTCGTCGCGTACCGACGACATACCGAAGAACCGCGTCACCTTGTGGGCGAAGAACAACCCCGAGAGAACGACCCCGAACAGCACACCCTTGGCAAGGTCATGCGTCGTCACGACGACGGCCACCGTTCCGAGCATCACCGCGCTCGAACTCTTCGGGTGGGTCAGCAGCGTCCGCACGGAGTTCCACTGGAAGGTGTTGATCGAGACCATGATCATTACCGCGACGAGGGCCGCCATCGGGATTTGCGCCACATAGGGGCCGAGAACCACGATGAGGAACAGCAGGAACGCGCCCGCCCACAGCGTCGAGAGACGGCCCCG
Source organism: Methylobacterium sp. CM6247 (assembly GCF_054817925.1). Lineage (NCBI taxonomy): Bacteria > Pseudomonadati > Pseudomonadota > Alphaproteobacteria > Hyphomicrobiales > Methylobacteriaceae > Methylobacterium > Methylobacterium sp. CM6247. The sequence goes on along the minus strand of NZ_JBTXKX010000003.1, from coordinate 54,528 downwards.
CCCGCCGGACGAGACGTTGATGACCGATTGCCCGATCATGGCGCAGCCGGCCATGCCGCCGAAGAGACCGGAGGTGACGTTGGCGAGGCCCTGGCCGGCGCATTCGCGGTTCTTGTTGGAGGTCGTGTCGGTCATCTCATCGAGGATGGCCGCAGTCATCATGCTCTCGAGCAGGCCGACCATCGCCAGGGTGAGGGCGTAGGGCAGGATGATCTGCAGTGTCTCCAGAGTGAACGGCACCTGGGGGAGGGCGAAGACCGGTAATTCGCTCGGCAGGGCACCCATGTCGCCCACGGTCCTGATGTCGAACCCGAACCAGACCGAGATTCCGGTGAGAGCGAGGATCGTGATCAACGGTGAGGGGACGGCCTTCGTCAGGTAGGGGAGGCCGTAGATCATCGCGAGGCCGATGGCGGTCATGGCGTAGACGACCGGCCCGCGGCCGATCAACTCCGGCATCTGCGCCAGGAAGATGAGGATCGCCAGGGCGTTGACGAAGCCTGTGACCACCGAGCGCGAGACGAAGCGCATGAGGTTGCCGAGGCGCACGGCACTGGCGACGATCTGGAGCAACCCGGTGAGAATGGTGGCCGCGAACAGGTAGCCGAGTCCATGCTCCTTCACGAGCGTGACCATGACGAGGGACATGGCGCCGGTGGCAGCCGAAATCATGGCAGGACGCCCGCCGGCGAAAGCGGAAATGACGGCGATGCAGAACGAGGCGTAGAGACCGACTTTCGGGTCGACGCCCGCGATGATCGAGAAGGCGATGGCCTCAGGGATCAGCGCCAGGGCGACCACCGTGCCGGCCAGGATTTCACGCGTGACGTCGGGAGCCCACTCGCTCCGGAAGGACTGACGGTTCATGGGGAATGGCTTTCATCGTCCCCGCGCGCGAAGCGTCGACAGGGACAGGCATCTTGATGACCGGGCGCTCAAGCGCTCACCGGGCACGGACGGAACACGATTCGGTAGGCTTAAGCCTACGGCGGCGTCAGGCCGAGAAAATCGATGAACCGCTTGAGATGCATGAAGGCCTGATATCACGGACCTGCCGCAATGCAACATCGCGGCAGAGTTCAGTGGGGCGATCGCATCACACTTTGCGGGCGACCGTGAAGCGTGCCGCTTCGCGCAGTGTCTGGGCTTTGTCGCCCCAGGAAGAAACGGCCTCTTCGCACATGCCGACGAGGCGGTCGCATTCTGCCCGGGCGCCGTCGATGCCGAGACGATCGACGAGTGTCGCCTTTCCGGCATCCTTATCCTTGCCGGTAGCTTTGCCCATCGCTTCGGGAGAGGCTTCGCGGTCGAGGATATCGTCGGCGATCTGGAAAGCTTGGCCCAAGGCGAGGCCGTAGCGCCATAGGGAGGCACGCTGATCCGGCGTCGCACCGCCCACAAGGGCACCCGCATCCACCGAGAAGGCCAGGATGGCGCCGGTCTTCATCGCCTGAAGCTGCAGCGTGTCCTCGACATCGAGGGAGACGGCGCCGAAGCGACCTTCCGCCCCGAGATCGAGGATCTGGCCGCCGACCATGCCGCCGAGACCGGACGCCTTTGCAAGGCCGAGAACGAGGTCGGCACGGATCGACGGATCCGGCTGCCAGGTCGCATCTGCCAGAATCTCGAAGGCCAGCGTCTGCAGCGCGTCGCCGACGAGGATGGCGGTCGCCTCGTCATAGGCCTTGTGGACCGTAGGCTTGCCCCGGCGCATGTCGTCGTCGTCCATGGCCGGCATGTCGTCGTGGACGAGGGAGTAGCAATGGACGAGCTCGATGGCCGAACCGGCGGCCAGCGCCCCGGCCTCGGAGCCGCCCAGCATCCGCGCCGTCTCCACCGCCAGGAACGGGCGCAGACGCTTGCCGCCGCCGAGCACGGCATGGCGCATGGCCTCCATCAGCCGCGTGGGACGCGTGATCTCGCCCGTCTGCGTCTCGGGACCGAGGCGTTCGGCCAGAAACGCCTCGACGGCGTCGGCCACGCTCGAAAGCTTGTGGGAAAACGCTTGAGATGCGTCCGCCTTGACCGAAGCGTGGGATGCTTTTGGTGAGGTCATCGTAAGAAGGGCCTTGGTCAAGAATGGGCGCGTCGTTGTGCGGGAGGTACGGATTCAGGAACGGCGCGACGGTGCGGCAGATGACAGCGATTCGCGATCACGCCATGTGCGCGATCTCGATTCCATCCGCCAAGGACGAAGGAAGCATTGGGTGAGGCGGCTGGTCGGCCTCTTCATGCTGCTCCCCGTCATGTTGCTGGCCCTGATTCTTGTTCTGGGGCTCGTCTATAGTGCGCTGACGCCGCCCTCAACCCTGATGCTGGCGCGATGGTTGACCGGCAAACCCGTGAGCCGCGAAGCGGTCACCCTGGACGCGATCTCCCCGCTCCTGGTCCAGGCCGTCATCGCTTCGGAGGATCAGCGCTTCTGCCTACATAACGGCGTCGATTGGGGCGCCCTGCGCGACGTGGTGGATGACGACGAGGGGCCTAGCCGCGGCGCCTCGACGATCTCCATGCAGACGGTGAAGAACGTGTTCCTCTGGCCCGGCCGTTCGGTCATCCGCAAAGGAATGGAGATTCCCCTCGCCGTTATCGCCGACACCCTATGGGGCAAGCGGCGCATGATGGAGATCTATCTGAATATCGCCGAATGGGGGGACGGTGTGTACGGAGCCGAGGCGGCGGCGCAGCGCTGGTTCGGAAAGAGCGCGCGGAACCTCAACCGCAGCGAGGCGAGCCTGCTCGCCGCCGTTCTGCCGAACCCGATCCAACGCAATGCGGCCCTGCCATCTCGCGGAGTGCGTGCGGTCGCCACCCGCATCCAGGGGCGGATGAATGGGGTCGGTGGATTGATGGGCTGCCTTCGCTGAATCCAGACACGTGGAGGCTTGCCGCAACACGTGTCATAGAGCCGTCCATTCTCCGGCAGGCGGCCGGGGCCGGCCCGTGATGGGGCGGATGCGAGACACGACGAATACAACACCGATAGCGGACGCGACATGGCCGACAGCACAACCTTCGACCTCACCCTCGAGCGGATCGCCCTGATCCGCCGGATGGTGGTGGCCTGGAACCCGGCCGGGCAAGGCGCGCCCATCGTGCATCCCGACGCACCCTATGGCAGCACCGACCGTGACGGCGACATCTTCAACGTCACCGGCGACGATGATGGGGCGGACGAGGAACACCGGGCGCTCGGCGACGCGCTCGCGGTCTTCATCCACAATGCCGTGTTGAAGCCGGGCCGCTACGCGTATCACAACACCCTGGCCAAGCTTTCGTCGGACGATGTCGGCGACGTGTTTCGCGACGAAGGGACGGGCGAGACGCCCGAGCACGTCACCTTCGATGTGACGGCCGAGCATCTGGCGCTGGTGAGGAAGCTGAACATCGTCTGGGACGACGGCCGCGACGTGCCAGCCTTCGACACGGCCGAGCCTTATGGAACGGGGACCGAAATACCGGCGGTGCATCACGAGATGCAGCCGGCCCTGCAGATCTTCCTGCGCTATGGCGATCTCGGCCCCGGCCCCTTCGGTAAGGCGGGCAACCGCTGGTCCGCCGTCTAAGCGCTGCGTAAACCCCTCCCCGCGACGGGGGAGGGGTGGATTGCGAGGCCTATGCCCCGAGCTTCTTCTTGCGCTGAGCCAAGGTGCGTAGCCGCAGGGCGTTGAGCTTGATGAAGCCCGCCGCGTCGCGGTGGTCGTAGGCCACGGCGCCCTCCTCGAAGGTGACGAGGTCCTGGTCGTAGAGCGAGTTCGGGCTGGTGCGGCCGATGACGTGGATGCCGCCCTTGTAGAGCTTCAGCCGAACCTCGCCGGTGACCATCTCCTGGCTCTTGTCGATGAGGGCCTGGAGCATCTCGCGCTCCGGCGAGAACCAGAAGCCATTATAGATCAGCTCCGCATATTGCGGCATGATCTGGTCCTTGAGGTGCGCCGCGCCGCGATCCAGCGTAATCGACTCGATGGCCCTGTGGGCCGGCAGCAGGATCGTGCCGCCCGGCGTCTCGTACATGCCCCGGCTCTTCATGCCGACGAAGCGGTTCTCCACGAGGTCGAGGCGGCCGATGCCGTTGTCATGACCGAGCTGGTTGAGCTTGGCTAATAGGGTGGCAGGGGTGAGGCGCTCGCCGTCGATGGAGACCGCGTCGCCCTTCTCGAAGCCGATCGTGACGATGGTCGGAGTGTCGGGGGCCTCTTCCGGCGAAAGCGTACGGGAATAGACGTAATCCGGCACCTCATCGGCCGGGTCCTCCAGAACCTTACCCTCGGAGGAGGCGTGAAGAAGGTTCGCGTCCACGGAGAACGGGCTCTCGCCGCGCTTGTCCTTGGAGATCGGAATCTGGTGCTGCTCGGCGAAAGCGATCAGCTGTTCGCGGCTCTTGAGATCCCATTCGCGCCAGGGGGCGATGACGGTCACATCGGGCTTCAAGGCATAATACCCGAGCTCGAACCGGACCTGATCGTTGCCCTTGCCGGTGGCGCCGTGACAGACCGCATCGGCGCCGAGACGTTCGGCGATCTCGATCTGCTTCTTGGCGATGAGCGGGCGGGCGATGGAGGTGCCGAGGAGATAGACGCCCTCGTAGACCGCGTTGGCGCGGAACATCGGGAAGACATAGTCGCGAACGAATTCCTCGCGCAGGTCCTCGATGAAGATGTTTTCCGGCTTGATGCCGAGCAGCTCAGCCTTCTTGCGCGCTGGCTCAAGCTCCTCGCCCTGTCCCAGATCGGCCGTGAAGGTGATGACCTCGCAGCCATAGGTGGTCTGCAGCCATTTCAGGATGATCGAGGTGTCGAGGCCACCGGAATAGGCGAGCACGACCTTGTTGACGGGCTTCGGATTCACGTCTGACATCGGGCTCGCTTCGGTTCTCGTGGAGTCGGGGCGACTTATCAGCCGACAGCCGCGTCGTGCAACCGGCATGCCGCAGGAGACGTTGCAGAGGTGTTCGCTCCCGCTTTCCACCACCGCGTCAGCGGAGCCCGTTACTGCCCTGGCCCCGACGCCCGAAACTGCGTAATTCAACCTCGCTTGTCACCCCACGCCGGAGATTCGACGAATGCCGCGACGGCCGACCCTCGAATTCTGGTACGAGTTCTCTTCCACGTATTCCTACCTGGCGGCCATGCGGATCGACGAGATGGCGGAAGCCGCCGGCGTCGAAGTGCGCTGGCGGCCCTTCCTCCTTGGCCCGATCTTCGCCAGCCAGGGCTGGAATTCCTCGCCCTTCAATCTCTTTCCGGCCAAGGGACGGCATATGTGGCGGGATGTGGAGCGCGAGGCGGCGAGGCAAGGCCTGCCTCCGTTGAAGCGGCCCGACCCGTTCCCGCAGAACAGCTTGAGCGCGACCCGTGCAGCCACCTACGGCATGGATCACGACTGGCTCGTTCCGTTCTCGAAAGCCGTCTACGAGACCCAGTTCTCTCTGGGGCGCTCCATCGCCGAACCGCCGGCCATCGTGGGGGTCCTCAACGGGCTCGGTCTCGATGGCACCGTGATCCTCAAGGCTGCGGCCTTGGAGGGCAACAAGGGGCGTCTGCGCGTCAACGGCGAAGAGGCACGCTCGCGCGGCATCTTCGGCGCCCCGACCTTCCTGACCGGCGATGGCGAGCTGTTCTGGGGTAACGATCGGCTGGAACAGGCGCTTGCCTGGGCGATAGGCGACCGGCCGGGAGCAATGCGTTAGGCGCTTCGCCCCCGGCCAAAGGAGGGCGCGGACGTCGTTGGAGCGAAGCGTCGAGGGACCGGCATTGGGAACTTAGGCAGCTTCCTGAGAGGCGACCCTGACCTTCTGAGTGGCCGAATCGACCTCTTCGGTGGAGCGGGCAATCTCACTGAGGCTGCTAGTGATCTGGCCTACGCCGTTGGAGGCGGTCTGCATGCTCGCCGACATCTCGCGGGTCACCGCGCTCTGCTCTTCGACCGCCGCCGAGATCGCGCTCGCGACTTCGTTCAGGGTCATGATCGTGTCCTGGATCGAGGTGATGGCCCCCACCGCATCCTGAGTCGCTTGCTGGGTCGACATGATCTGAGCGCTGATCTGCTCGGTCGCCTTGGAGGTCTGGGCGGCCAAAGCCTTCACCTCGGTCGCGACCACGGCGAAGCCCCGACCCGCTTCTCCCGCCCGTGCCGCCTCGATCGTCGCATTGAGGGCGAGCAAATTGGTTTGCGCGGCGATGCCCTGGATCAAGGCGACGACTTCGCCGATCCGGGTCGCCGCGCCCGAGAGACCGGCGATGATGGTGCTGGTTTTCTCGGCCTGCTTGACCGCCTGACTGGAGATCTCGGAGGCGTGGGTCACCTGCATGCTGATCTCGGACACCGAGGCCGCGAGCTCTTCGGCGCCGGACGCCACGGTCTGGATGTCGCAAGAGACCTGAGTCGAGGCCTGAGCGGCTTGACCGGCCTGTAGCGACGCGCCCGAAGCGGCACCGGCGATGGCGTTGAGGTCGGTGGCAATGGAGATCTGCAGAGCGGCGCGGCGCTGGCGCTCCAGCACCTGCCGCGTGACGTCGATGCAGAATTTGACGACCTTCAGCGGGCGTCCGTCCCGGTCGAAGATTGGGTTGTAGGTCCCCTGGATGAAGACCTCGCGGCCACCCTTTGCGATCCGCCGATACTCGTCGGCCTGATACTCACCTCGGCCGAGTTCATCCCAGAAGCGCCTGTACGCCGCGCTAGCCCGCAGATCGGGACCGACGAACATGCTGTGGGGCTGGCCCTGAATCTCGGACAGGTCGTAGCCCATCACGTCGAGGAAGTTCCGGTTGGCCGTGAGGATGGTGCCGTCGAGGGCGAACTCGATGACCGCCTGCGAGCGGTCGAGGGCTTTGATCTGGCCCTCATGGTTGATCGAGCGCATCACGCGCTCGGTGATGTCGGATGAGAACTTGACGATCTTCTCGGTCTTTCCGTTGCGACCGAGGATGGGATTGTAGGTGGCCTGCAACCAGATCTCGCGCCCGCCCTTGCCGATGCGCTTGAACTCGCCGGACTGGAAGGTGCCGGCGGCCAACGCGCTCCAGAAGGCCTTGTAATCCTGGCTATCCCGGAACGCCGGCTCGACGAAAAGGCTGTGATGCTCGCCCTGGATCTCGGACAATTCGTAGCCGATCGCGGCGAGAAAATTCCGGTTTGCAGTCAGTACGGTGCCATCGGTATCGAACTCGATGACCGCTTGCGAACGATCCAATGCGGCGATCCGTGAGCGGAAATCGGTATTCGAAAAAAAGTTCATCACCCTATTTGACGCGTAAGGGTTGTGGCGGGCCGCCGCGCTCAGCCCTGTGTCATTCGATATGGGAGATTCCCTATCAATTGAGTTAACAATCCCTGCGACGAATTGTGAAAACTAGAAAATTTCCGTCACGGCTGCGCTATAAAGATTACGAATAACTGTTGTTGCTTAATTCTGGCGCACAAAACTCCAATATGCTTTTAGTTTATCGCAGTGCGGCTCAATCTATCCCCCGAGTATTTCATTTTAATCTGCCAGAAAGTTCATCGGATATGCGCGCTGCGTCAGAATACACGAATGTTGCTTGGAATGTGAGGGGGGATCATTCGAGGCACTCTTTGTGAGGAGTTAGAAAAATATTTCATCGACGGGATGCGTGCGACCTCCGGAGCGAGCACTCCTCTCGGGGGAGCAACGGTCTGGATACCATCTCGAACCGGGATTAAGAGGCGCGACACGCGACGCCGAATGATCGGTGATCCCGCACCTTCGAGGCCCGTTCGCATGTCCATCGACCGTCGAAAGTTCCTGGCCGGTTCCGCGAGCCTGGCTTTCCTTGTCGCGTCACTCCGCGGCGGCCATGCCCAGGGCTACGGCCAGACCTTCAAGGTCGATAACGACGATGGCCGGCCAATCGCGAACACCCGGCTCCCGGGTGAAATCGTCGGGGAAATCCCTGCTCTGAAGGGCGTGACCTATGTGGGGGCCCGCGAGGCGGAGATCACGCTCTACGAGTTCTTCGACTACAATTGTCCGTATTGCCGGAAGGCGGCGATCGACATGACGTCTCTCGCCGCGAGCGATACCGCTTTGCGAATCGGGCTTATCAACAATCCGATTCTCTCGCCTCAATCGGCTCAGGCGGCGAAGGTCGCATTGGCGATCCAGCGCAAGATGGGGTCGGCCGCCGCCTGGACGCTCTATCAGAAGCTGCTCGCCAGACCCGGCCGGATCGACGGCACCGGCGCGCTTCAGGTCGCCGCCACCTTGGGCGTGCCCGCCTCGGAGCTCGAGACGATCGCCGATAGCGACGAGGTGCGTCTCGCGTTGAAGGCGCAGATGCGCATGGCGGCCGATCTCGGTCTCGTGGCGACTCCCTCCTACGTGCTCGGCAATACCGGCCTTCTCGGACATCCGGGTGCGAAGTCCCTCGCTCGGATGATCGGGGCCATGCGTCGCTGCGATCAGATCGCTTGCTGACGGCCTGAACTTTCGCCGGCGGCCTGACGCCTCACCTTCGCCATCGTTCTCGCGGATTGGATATGAGTGCACGACCGCGCGCCGCACAAGCTTATGCAGGCCCGTCTTCGTCTTGCGCCTCCCCAACACGCATGCTAGGCCCTCGCCGCGCCGGGAGGACGGGTTTCAGACCTGTATTTCGAGGCGGTTCCCATTCCTGACGGTTTCAGAGCCGACGCCGAGAACGGTGTCACGGGCCGGAACCTCGGGCCGGATTAAAAGAGAGAGTGGCGCGTGGCGCAGACTAGTTCCGAGGCGGGTTCCCCGGTTGCAGGCGTAGCAGGTCGCTATGCCTCCGCACTGTTCGAGCTGGCCCGCGACGAGCGCCAGATCGATGCGGTCGCGGCGACCCTGCAGAGCTTTGATTCCCTTCTCAAGGAGAGCCCCGATCTGGCTCGCCTCGTTCGCAGCCCGGTTTTCACCGGTGAGCAGCAGGAAGCCGCCATCGGCGCCATCCTCGACAAGGCCGGTCTCACCGGCCTCGGCGCGAACTTCATCCGGCTCGCGGCCTCCAACCGCCGTCTTTTCGCGCTGCCCGACATGATCCGCGCCTTCCGCCGTTTGGTGGCGGAATCGAAGGGGATCGTACGTGCCGAGGTGACCGTGGCCGAACGCCCGTCGGACGCCGTTCTCGAAGAGATCAAGGCGTCCCTGCGCGATGTGGCTCGCTCGGAGATCGACCTCGATCTGCGCGTCGACCCGGCCCTGATCGGCGGTCTCATCGTCAAGATCGGCAGCCGGATGGTGGATGCATCCCTGCGTACCAAGCTCAACGGTATTCGACTCGCGATGCGGGAAGCCTGAGGTCGGCGCTTCGGCGCAGGCCCGCTCCCGTTTCTCCACAGCAACTTCGTTTCGATTTAAAGAGGCCAGACGATGGACATCCGCGCTGCCGAGATCTCCGCGATCCTGAAAGAGCAGATCAAGAATTTCGGCCAGGAAGCCGAGGTAACCGAGGTGGGCCAAGTGCTCTCCGTCGGTGACGGTATCGCCCGCGCCTACGGGCTCGACAGCGTCCAGGCCGGTGAGATGGTCGAGTTCGAGTCGGGCGTGCGCGGCATGGCCCTCAACCTCGAGCAGGACAACGTCGGCATCGTGATCTTCGGGTCGGATCGCGACATCAAGGAAGGCCAGACCGTCAAGCGCACCGGCGCTATCGTGGACGTTCCGGTCGGTAAGGCGCTGCTCGGCCGCGTCGTCGACGCCCTCGGCAACCCGATCGACGGCAAGGGCCCCATCGCCACCACCGAGCGTCGCCGCGTCGACGTGAAGGCTCCCGGCATCATTCCGCGCAAGTCGGTTCACGAGCCGATGGCCACTGGCCTCAAGGCCATCGACGCCCTGATCCCCGTCGGCCGCGGCCAGCGCGAGCTGATCATCGGCGATCGCCAGACCGGCAAGACCGCCATCGCCCTCGATACGATCCTGAACCAGAAGCCGGCTCATGCCGGCACCGACGAGAACGCCAAGCTCTATTGCGTCTATGTCGCAATCGGTCAGAAGCGCTCCACCGTCGCACAGTTCGTGAAGTCGCTCGAAGACAACGGCGCGCTCGAATACTCCATCGTCATCGCCGCGACCGCTTCGGACGCTGCGCCGATGCAGTTCATCGCCCCCTTCGCCGGCTGCGCCATGGGCGAGTATTTCCGCGACAACGCCATGCACGCCGTGATCGTGTATGACGATCTCTCCAAGCAGGCCGTCGCCTACCGCCAGATGTCGCTGCTGCTGCGCCGCCCGCCGGGCCGCGAAGCTTATCCCGGCGACGTGTTCTACCTGCACTCGCGCCTGCTCGAGCGCGCCGCCAAGATGGGCGATGCCGCCGGTAATGGATCACTGACCGCGCTTCCTGTCATCGAGACCCAGGCCAACGACGTTTCGGCCTACATCCCGACCAACGTGATCTCGATCACCGACGGACAGATCTTCCTCGAGACCGACCTGTTCTACCAGGGCATCCGCCCGGCGGTGAACGTCGGCCTCTCGGTGTCCCGCGTGGGCTCGTCGGCCCAGACGAAGGCGATGAAGAAGGTCGCCGGTAAGATCAAGGGTGAGCTCGCCCAGTACCGCGAGATGGCCGCCTTCGCACAGTTCGGCTCTGATCTCGATGCGTCGACCCAGAAGCTCCTGAACCGTGGCTCGCGCCTCACCGAGCTCCTGAAGCAGCCGCAATTCTCGCCGCTGAAGATGGAAGAGCAGGTCGCGGTGATCTATGCCGGCGTGAACGGCTATCTCGATGCTCTGCCCGTGTCGAAGGTCCGTCCCTTCGAGGACGCGCTGCTCTCGACCCTGCGCACCAAGCACGCCGATCTGCTCACCAAGATCCGTGACTCGAAGGATCTGTCCGACGACAGCGCGAAGACGCTGAAGGGCGTCGTCGAGAGCGTCGCCAAGTCGCTGGCCTAAAGCCAGTCGATGATCCCCTCCCTTAGCGGGGAGGGGACTGGGGTGGAGGTGTGCCGGACCGGCCGAGACCTCTTCGACACCACCCCCACCTCCGGCTCTTCCCCACTCAAGGGGAAGAGAGATGGCGTCGAACCGCACCGAACGGATCTGGAAGTCACCCCATGGCGAGTTTGAAGGATCTGCGTAACCGCATCGCTTCGGTGAAGGGCACGCAGAAGATCACCAAAGCGATGCAGATGGTCGCCGCCGCCAAGTTGCGGCGCGCCCAGAATGCCGCTGAGAATGCCCGTCCCTATGCCGAGAAGATGTCCCAGGTGCTCGGCAACCTCGCCGCGAACCTCGTCGGCGGTGTCCAGGGACCGAAGCTCCTGTCCGGCACGGGCGCCGACAAGGTTCACCTGCTGGTCGTCTGCACGGCTGACCGCGGCCTCTGCGGCGGCTTCAACTCGTCGATCGTGCGTCTGGCCCGCGAGCACATCCGCACGCTGACGGCCGAAGGCAAGACGGTGAAGATCGTCACGGTCGGCAAGAAGGGCTACGACCTCCTGCGTCGCCAGTATCGCGACCAGATCATCGAGAGCCGTGACCTGCGCGGCAACAAGCCGGTGGATTACGAGTTCGCTGCCGAAATCGCGCAGAGCATCATCTCGCGTTTCGACGACGGCGAGTTCGACGTGGCGACGCTGTTCTATTCGCGCTTCCGCTCCGTCATCGCCCAGGTGCCGACCGCCCAGAAGCTCATCCCAGCCGAGCTGCCCGCAGCCGGCGGTACCGCTCCGGATGCAGCTCTGGAGTTCGAGCCGAGCGAGGAAGCGATCCTCGACACGCTCCTGCCGCGCAACCTCACCGTCCAGGTGTTCCGCGCGCTCCTCGAGAACGCGGCCTCCGAGCAGGGCGCACGTACCGGTGCCATGGATTCCGCCACGCGCAACGCGGGCGAGATGATCAAGAAGCAGACGCAGATCTACAACCGCACGCGTCAGGCCATGATCACCAAGGAACTCATCGAAATCATCTCGGGTGCCGAAGCGCTCTAAGCGCTCCCCGTCGCCCTGACCGCAACATATTCGAAGGACCCGTAACATGGCGAACACCGCTCTCCCCGGCGCCGGCTCCAATAAGGTCGGCAAGATCACCCAGGTCATCGGCCCCGTGGTCGACGTTCACTTCGACGGCCACCTGCCGGAGATCCTCAACGCCCTCGAGACCAAGAACAACGGCAACCGCCTCGTCCTCGAAGTGGCCATGCAGCTCGGTGAGAGCACCGTGCGCTGCGTCGCCATGGACACGTCGGAAGGCCTCGTTCGTGGCCAGGAAGTCACCGACACCGGCGAGGCCATCAAGGTGCCGGTCGGCTTCAACACCCTCGGCCGCATCATGAACGTCATCGGCGAGCCGATCGACGAAGCCGGCCCGATCCAGTCGGACACCCTGCGCGCCATCCACCAGCCCGCGCCGTCCTACGCCGAGCAGTCCACCGAGTCGCAGATCCTGGTCACCGGCATCAAGGTGGTCGATCTCCTCGCCCCCTACGCCAAGGGCGGCAAGATCGGCCTGTTCGGCGGCGCCGGCGTCGGCAAGACCGTGCTGATCATGGAGCTCATCAACAACATCGCCAAGGTGCACTCGGGCTACTCGGTGTTCGCCGGCGTCGGTGAGCGCACCCGCGAGGGCAACGATCTCTACCACGAGATGATCGAGTCCAAGGTCAACATGGACCCGAAGGAGAACAACGGCTCGGCCGAAGGCTCCAAGTGCGCGCTCGTCTACGGCCAGATGAACGAGTCCCCCGGTGCCCGCTCGCGTGTCGCGCTCACCGGCCTCACCATCGCCGAGGATTTCCGCGATCAGGGCCAGGACGTGCTGTTCTTCGTGGACAACATCTTCCGCTTCACCCAGGCCGGTTCGGAAGTGTCGGCTCTTCTCGGCCGCATCCCCTCCGCCGTGGGCTACCAGCCGACGCTGGCCACGGACATGGGCGCCCTGCAGGAGCGCATCACCACCACTACCAAGGGCTCGATCACCTCGGTGCAGGCTATCTACGTGCCGGCCGACGATCTGACCGACCCGGCGCCCGCCGCCTCGTTCGCCCACTTGGACGCCACCACCGTGCTCTCGCGCTCCATCGCCGAGAAGGGCATCTACCCGGCCGTGGATCCGCTGGACTCTACGTCGCGGATGCTCAACCCCGCCGTCCTCGGCGAGGAGCATTATGACGTCGCCCGCCGCGTCCAGCAGACGCTGCAGCGCTACAAGGCCCTGCAGGACATCATCGCGATCCTGGGCATGGATGAGCTCTCGGAAGAGGACAAGCTCACCGTTGCCCGCGCCCGCAAGATCGAGCGCTTCTTCTCGCAGCCCTTCTCGGTGGCCGAGATCTTCACCGGCTCGCCCGGCATCCAGGTCCCGCTGGCCGATACGATCAAGGGCTTCAAGGGCCTCGTGAACGGCGATTACGACGACCTGCCGGAGGCGGCGTTCTACATGGTCGGCACGATCGAGGACGCCAAGGAGAAGGCGAAGAAGATCGCGGCTGCGGCCTGATCCATCGAACGCCAAGGCCTTCCGCCGAAATGGCGGACGGCCTGACCCGACAATCACGGCGCGGCCTTCTCGGGACCGCGCCGCTTTTCCAACACGACAACCCGAAGCGGGACCTCCCTCGCCATGGCCACCTTCCAGTTCGATTTCGTCGGTCCCGAGCGGACGGTCTATTCCGGCCAGATCGAGGCCGTGCAGCTTCCCGGCATCGAAGGGGAGATGACCGTTCTTCCGGGCCATGCCCCCGTCCTGACGGCGCTCAAGGTGGGCGTGATCGTGATCAACGAGGCCGGCCATGCCGGTAAGCGCGTTCTCGTGCGCGGTGGCTTCGCCGATATCGGACCGACCATGGTCACCGTGATCGCAGAGCGTGCCAACCCGTTCGAGGAGATCACGCCCGATTCGCTCGACAAGGACATCGCCGCCCTCGAGTTGCAGCGCGATGCCACCGAGGATTTCGCCAAGAAGGACGAGATCACCGGCCAGATCGTCCAGCTTCAGGACGCCAAGGTCGCCCTCAACTTCTAACGTCCTTCGCTACGCTCCGTCACACGAGCGGGCGTGAGTCACCGCATGGTCGAGGAGGAGGGCGCGCTCCTCCTCCCCGGTAAGACATCCCCGCTCGAGCCAGAGAGAGCGGCTCGCGGAGAGACCCCGACCCACTGAACGGCCTGGCGGGATGCCTGCCGTGATGAGGTCGCCCCCGCTGAGGGGAAAGGTCGGCGCGGCAGACGTGCCATCGAGCAGGCGCCTCAGTTCGCGGCGAGCCTCCGTGTCGATTCGGTTCACGTTCGTCTCATCCATGGCCGCGACGACCAGCGCTAGGCCGCTTAGATCCTCTGTCGCCACGAGCCGACGCATCTCGATGGCTCCCACGCTCTCCAGGCGCGCGATTGCCCGTCGTGCAGCCGCGTAGGCGCACAAACGGGCATGCTCCTCGTTCGATAATCGCAGCTTCTGTCGCAGACGGTCCGCATCGTCGTCGTTGTCGACGGCCAAGGCAGCGAGCGAGTTCACTGCCATCATCGGGCCGCCATGATCCAACGTCGATGCGATGGCGCGTTCCAGGCGATCGACGTGACCCTCGGCGCTGATGATACGCGCGAGCAGCCCGGCCTTCTTCATCGCCGCGACCGCCTCGAGGGCGCCTGGCGCTTCCAGGAGTTTCAGAAATTCCGCACGGACCCGTTCCCGCGAGAGGGTATCGAGGGCCTCCGCCGCATCGCGCGCGGCCTGTAGGCCATCCGCGTCCGGCGCTCCGATCCCGTAACGGGCGTGGAAGCGGAAGAAGCGCAGGATGCGCAAGGCGTCCTCGCGGATGCGGGTCGCCGCTTCACCGATGAAGCGGACACGGCCCGCCCGGAGATCCTCTTCGCCTCCGGTCGTGTCGTGGAGTTCGCCATCCGCGCTCAGGGACAGGGCGTTGATGGTGAAGTCGCGACGCTCCGCGTCACGGGTGAAGTCCCGTCCGAACCTGACCACCGCGTGCCGGCCGTCGGTCTCGACATCCTCCCGCAGGGTGGTCACCTCGAAGGCCCGTCCGGCATGGAGGAGGGTGACCGTTCCATGCTCGATGCCCGTTGGGATCGCCCGGACGGAACCAGCCGCCGCGCGCCGAATCGTCTCCTGCGGCAGAAGAGTGGTGGCGAGATCGATGTCCGATCCCATCTGGCCGAGCAGGGCATCGCGCACTGAGCCCCCGACGATCCGTGTTTCCTCTCCATCCGCCCTCAGCACGGAAAGCACGTGCGAGACGGCTGGATCCACGAGAAGGGCATTGAGCCCCTCCCGCCGGAGATCGCGACCAGTCATTGGAAATGGCCCGGAACGACCTGTCCGTTTTCGATCCTGGGTGGGACGTAGCCGCCGCGATGCTTTTCGCCCGCCAGACCGGCAATGATGAAGGACAGGATCACCAGAGCGAGCCCTCCCATGGTCAGTCGAAACACGAACCCTTCCCAATGGGCGCCGTGGCTCGGGTTGCGGCCTCTGATCGTGAGATAGAGGCCGAACAAAATGAAGGGCAACAGGAAGATCAGGACTTCTTCGACGAGGCGGCGGATCATGGAGCTTTCGCTGGGCGAGGGAAGGCCGTCATGTCACGGAAACAGGCGTTCGTGGAGATTGTTCACGATCCCCGCCGTCACACCCCAGATCATGCGGTCGCCGAAGGGGATGGCGTAGTAGCGTCGCGGGCGATCCTGCCATAGCCCGACGCCGAGGCGCCGACGGACCGGGTCCATCAGGCGGCCCAGCGGGACTTCGAACACCTCCGCCACCTCCGCCGGGTCTGGGGCGAGCCGGATTTCTTCGGTGCAGAGCCCCACCACCGGGACCACGAGGAATCCCGTCGCCGACAGATAGGGGTCGAGATAGCCGAGGATGCGGATGTCGTCAGGCCGAAGGCCGATCTCCTCTCGGGCTTCGCGCAGGGCGGCATCCGCCGGGTCTCGGTCCGAAGGTTCGATCTTACCACCGGGAAAGGCGATCTGACCGGAATGGTCGCGCAGGTGCGATGCCCGCACGGTGAAGAGCACCGCCAGTTCCTCGTTCCTGACGACGATAGGCACCAGGACCGCTGCTGACCGGTGCGGTTTTACCGGAGGGGTCGCGATGCCGGCTGGATCGAGGTCGTGGTCGCCGCGCGGGTTCGAAACGGGGTCGTCGGCTTTGGGTGGAGTAGGGGAGAGGCCCCGCCCGGCCCTGTCGAGCAGGTCCGACAGCGCGTCGAAGCTCATGCGCCTTCGCTGCGAGCGATAGGGTGAAACCCGCCGCCGCCGGCGATGCCGAACCACGACACACCATCGACCAGGCGTTCCTCACCCAGCGCCAGCAGGTCGTAGGTCGTTGCGCGGGTGAGAAGCGCCCAAAGGCCACGGCGGATATGGATATAGGGGCGCAGACCGCCATCCCCGCCCTCCTCGAACCGCAGAGCATGATCGGCATCGACGGTGACGAGATCGTCGACATTCGTGCGGAACGCGATGCGCCGGGTCTCGCCCTCACCTTCCACCGCCATCTCCACTGCGGCGAAGGGCGCATCGTCCACAACGATGCCCACGCTCTCCACCGGCGTCACCAGCACGATGCGGCCATCGGGCTCTCGCCGGAGGATAGAGGAGAACAGCTTGACGAGGGCCGGGCGGCGGATCGGTGAGCCGTTATGGAACCACGTTCCATCCGCCGCGATCCGCATGTCGATTTCACCGCAATAGGGTGGGTTCCATCGCTCGACGGGCGGCAAACCCCGTTGGGGTACCCCGTTGAGGGCGAGGCTGAGCCGGGTCAGGGCCGTGTCCGGTGGCGGTTGTTCCGACTGGGTCATGGCTTCAGGAAATAACGTGTTCCCACATTTTTGAAACCGTCCCAATCCATGGGAATCGATGCCCTAGCGTGAATCAATGCGCAAAGTTTCGCTGCGCCGCGTTACGAGTTCGGTAAGAGACGAAGAGGTTCGAATGCGAGTGATTTCAATCAAGCGCTTAGTGAATTGTGCAACGCAGCAATAATCGCAAGTGAAAGAGCTAAGCAGGATTTGCTCTTGCCGCGGAAGTTTGGCAATCAGAGCAGGCATCCCAGGGAGGGAATGCCTAAAACGCATCAAGCGTCTCGTCCCATAACCAGCCGAGCTACGTCATCACGATAACAACGCAAGGACGGTAGAATGACCGCATTGTTGCTTATCATCTTGGGCGGGCTATGCGCCGTCGCCTACGGAATCATCACGATCAACGACGTGATGAAACGCGACGCCGGCACCCAGCGGATGCAAGAGATCGCCGGGGCGATTGCGGAAGGGGCACAGGCCTACCTGCGCCGGCAATACGCTACCATCGGCATCGTCGGCGTGGTTCTGTTCGTGGCGCTCGCCTATTTTCTCGGGCTGAAGGTCGCCATCGGCTTCCTCATCGGCGCAGTCCTCTCCGGAGCGGCCGGCTTTATCGGTATGAACGTGTCGGTGCGCGCCAATGTCCGGACGGCGCAGGCGGCCTCGACCTCCCTGGGGGCTGGGCTCGACGTCGCATTCAAGTCCGGTGCCGTCACCGGCATGTTCGTTGCTGGTCTCGCGCTCCTTGGGGTCGCGCTCTACTACACCTTCCTCACCCGCGTTTCGGGCCTCGCGCCCGCCAGCCGTGAAGTCATCGATTCCCTGGTGGCGCTCGGCTTCGGCGCCTCGCTGATCTCGATCTTCGCCCGTCTGGGAGGCGGTATCTTCACCAAGGGCGCCGATGTCGGCGGCGACCTCGTCGGCAAGGTCGAAGCCGGGATTCCGGAAGACGATCCGCGCAACCCGGCAACCATTGCCGACAATGTGGGTGACAATGTCGGCGATTGCGCCGGCATGGCGGCCGACCTGTTCGAGACCTACGCGGTGACCGTCGTCGCCACCATGGTGCTCGCCGCGATCTTCTTCGCCGGTCAGACCGATATCGCCGGACGCAACGTGCTGGAGGCGATGCTGCTCTATCCGTTGGCCATTGGTTCGGCCTGCATCCTCACCTCGATCGCCGGTACTTACGCCGTTCGGCTCGGCGCCAACCAGTCGATCATGGGCGCGCTCTACAAGGGTCTCATCACCGCCGGCGCACTCTCCATCGTCGCCATCGCGCTGGTGAATTTTGCGCTGTTCGGTGGATTCGCCACCGAGTTCAAGACGAATGCCGGCGTCACCTTCACCTCAGGCGGATTGTTCGGCTGCGCGGTGATCGGCCTCGTCATCACGGCGCTCATCGTCGTCATCACCGAATACTACACCGGCACGAACTTCCGCCCGGTGAAGTCGATCGCCGACGCCTCCGTCACGGGTCACGGCACCAACGTGATCCAGGGGCTCGCGATCTCGCTCGAATCGACGGCGCTGCCGGCGCTCGTCATCGTGGCGGGCATCATTGCCACCTATTCGCTGGCAGGCCTCTTCGGCATCGCCATCGCGGTCACGGCCATGCTCGCGCTGGCCGGGTTCATCGTCGCCCTCGACGCGTTCGGTCCCGTCACCGACAATGCCGGCGGTATCGCCGAGATGGCCGGTCTGCCGCCGGAGGTCCGCAAGTCCACCGACGCGCTCGATGCCGTCGGCAACACCACGAAGGCTGTCACCAAGGGCTATGCCATCGGCTCGGCCGGTCTCGGCGCCCTCGTCTTGTTCGCCGCCTATACCAGCGACCTCAACTACTTCATCGCCAATGCGAGCCCGACCCAGTACCGCTTCTTCCAGGGCGTGAGCGTCGATTTCTCCCTGTCGAACCCCTACGTCGTCGTCGGCCTCCTGCTCGGCGGGCTCATCCCGTTCCTGTTCGGCGGCATGGCGATGACGGCGGTCGGCCGTGCGGCCGGTGCCGTGGTCGAGGAGGTGCGGCGCCAGTTCCGCGAGAAGCCCGGCATCATGGCGGGCACCGACCGTCCAGATTACGGGCGGGCCGTCGACATGCTCACCCGCGCGGCGATCAAGGAGATGATCCTCCCGTCGCTCCTGCCGGTTCTTTCGCCCATCGTCATCTTCTTCGTGATCCAGGCGATTGCCGGCAAGGACCAGGCCTTCGCCACGGTGGGCGCATCCCTGCTGGGTGTGATCCTGACCGGGCTCTACGTGGCGATCTCGATGACATCCGGCGGCGGCGCCTGGGACAACGCCAAGAAGTACATCGAGGACGGTCATCACGGCGGCAAAGGCTCCGATGCGCACAAGGCGGCGGTGACCGGCGACACCGTAGGCGACCCCTACAAGGACACGGCCGGCCCTGCCGTGAATCCCGCGATCAAGATCACGAACATCATTGCCCTGCTCCTGCTCGCAGTGCTGGCCCACCTCTGAATCTTTGCCGGAAGGGCGTTCGCGGAGTCAAAGCTCAGGCAGATGCCGGAAAGGTGATTGCCGGGGCGATGATCCCGGGCGTGGTGGCGTGCGGCGGCGCACAGGCGGTGTCCGATGCTCCGGCCGTCCCCCTGACGGTCTCCCGTCAGCGCTATACCTACGGGCAACGAAGGCGCGGCCGAAGCGGTCGCGTCTCCATTGTCGTAGTCTGACGAGAGATCTTCATGCCCTCAATGCACGATCCGATCCGCATCGGCGCGATCGACTCGAAGAACCGCATCTTCATGGCGCCGCTCACCCGTGCCCGTGCCACGAGGGAGCATGTACCCACCCCGATCATGGTCGATTATTACAGGCAGCGGGCGAGCGCGGGCGTGATCCTCACCGAGGCGACGGGCATTAGCCAGGAAGGGCTCGGTTGGCCCTTCGCGCCAGGTATCTGGTCTGACGAGCAGGTCGAAGCCTGGAAGCCCGTCGTGAAGGCAGTTCACGAGGCCGGAGGCCGAATCGTCTGCCAGCTCTGGCATATGGGCCGCATCGTGCATCCGAGCTTCAATGGCGGGAAGGCGCCGATCTCGTCTTCCGCCACTACTGCGCCGGACCACGCCCATACCTACGAGGGCAAGAAGCCCTACGCCCAGGCGCGTGCCCTGCCGATCGAGGAGATTCCGCGTCTCCTCGCCGATTATGACCGCGCCGCGCGTAATGCCATCGCGGCCGGGTTCGATGGCGTGCAGATCCACGGGGCGAATGGCTACCTCATCGACCAGTTCCTGCGTGACAACAGCAATCACCGCGATGACCGCTATGGCGGCTCTGTCGAGAACCGCATCCGCCTGCTGACGGAGGTCACCCAGACCGTGGCCGACGCCATCGGGAAGGACCGCACGGGCGTGCGCCTGTCACCGAACGGCGAGATCCAAGGCGTGGACGATTCGAATCCGGACGCTCTGTTCGGGGCCGCTGCTGCCGCGCTCGGCAAGATCGGTATCGCTTTCCTCGAACTGCGCGAACCCGGCCCGAACGGGACCTTCGGCAAGCCGAACCATCCGCCGGTCGCGCCCGTGATGCGGAAGGCTTTCGGCGGCCCGCTGATCCTCAATTCGGATTACGATCCGGCCGCCGCCGAGGCCGCCCTCGCCGAGGGCAAGGCCGACGCCATCGCGTTCGGCCGGCCGTTCATCGCCAACCCCGATCTCGTCGAGCGGATCGCGGAGCATGTGCCGCTCAACAAGGACGAGCAATCGACCTGGTACAGCCAGGGACCGGAAGGGTATATCGACTACCCGACGCGCACCGCGTCGAAGGCGGCCTGACGCGGTCCTTCTAGACCTCGATGGGTTCGACTCATCGAGGTCTGTCCGCATTACTGCGTGGCGCCGGCTTCGGGGCCGCATGAGGTTCCTTTTCCTCAGGGGAGCTGAACCATAACGGGCGACCCACCGGCGTGATGCGCACATCCTACAAGCTTGCCATCTTTGACTTCGACGGGACGCTTGCCGACACGTTCACGTGGTTCTGCAGCGTTATCAACGACGTCGCTGTTCGCTATCGTTTCCGGCAGATCGATCCGGCCGAGACCGATGCGCTACGGGGTCTTTCGGCCCGCGCCCTCATTCGTGAGCTCGACGTATCGCCCTGGAAGTTGCCGTTCATCACGCGGCACATGCACGGACTCGCGTCGCGCGACATCGCCACGATCTCGCTGTTTCCCGGGATACGGGACATGCTCTGCAACCTCGACGAAGCAGGCGTCACCCTCGCCATCGTCAGTTCGAACAGCGAAGCCAATGTCCGGCATGTCCTCGGACCCTGCGCCCTACGCTTCCGGCATTACGCCTGCGGCGCCTCGATGTTCGGTAAGGCCAAGCGCCTGAACGCAGTGATGCGAAGGGAGGGATCGCTTGGCGGTGCCATCTATATTGGCGACGAATTGCGGGATCACGATGCGGCCAAAGCCGCGTCCTGCGATTTTGGAGCCGTGACCTGGGGGTATACGCGAGGAGACGCGCTGGTAACCGCTCGCCCCGACATGGTTTTTCGACACCCCGCCGATATCGTGGAGACGATAGGAACGGCGCCGGCCTGACGATACCCCTCACCGGCATCGAACTTGCTGGGTGTGAGGATGTCTTCAGGGAAGTCGTCCCGATGCATAGCCCAAAGCCGGAGCAACACCCGAGAAACCGACACCCTCTGTTGCCACGGATCTCGGCAATGGCCGCTGAGCGACCAGCTCATCCGTCGAATCGGGACGATCCCGGTGCAGGCGGGCAAAACATGCGGCGGTGTACTTTGCCCGGTGGGCGAACGATCAACGGTCTGATCGACGGGCTGAAAAACGCCTCTCGCATCGAGGATCAGTACGCGGCGTCCATGATCGTCTCGGAAGTCATTACTCGTCTTCGACATTCCGAGGACGCTTGGGGGTGACGTGTTCGGCCTTCAAAGGCGAGACGTGTCACACAGCACCCACTCGCGACGCGCTGGCGGTCTCAGTATTTCCGAATGACCACGAGATGATATCCCGTCGCTCTCTCAGTCCTCCATCATCCGCAGAACCTTTTCCCCGAAAAGGCGGACGACGCAGAGAACGAGGACGGGAACCAGGGCGATAGCCCCGATATTCGGGCCCAAAAGAAAGGAAAGGCCGACTCCGAGGCCGGCTGTAAAAGCAGCTGGTACCATGGTGAACTCACAAATCGGTTTCGTTGGCTGGCGAAGCAATTCATCCCTAGCCGCATTAAAATGCTATTCAAAGCAGAAAAATTCCAGTTTTAATGTCGATTAATACGAAATATCTTTCCTACAGGATTAAAGTCTCTCATAGGACTTGAGCCTAGGTCTGCTGTGCCCCGTGCACGCCCTCGGCTTTCCATGATCGAGTAACCGCTTGATGTGGCTCGAAACTCAATTGGAGTCAGCGGACCGAAAGGATGGCTGCCGACGACAGCAGTCAGTCTTGGCCGCTGATGGCCAAAGCATCGCGCCTTGAGCACCAGTTTGACCGGCTCGGCTTCCCATGGGGCTTGGTTTTGTTGAGTAAATGTCGTCCTTCGACGTGGAAGACGTATCACCTAAGCTCAAGTGGCGCCCATCAGGCGCTCACGAGCTGGCCCATTTGCGTGGATGGCTAGGGCGGGAGGATTCGAACCTCCGAATGGCGGTACCAAAAGACAGCCCACGCATGTTATAAGCCTTTCCACCGTTTGACTTTTTCAGGTCAGACCGCCGCCCCTGTGCCGGCAATTGTGCAATGATCGGTTGGCCCGTTGCGGCGTCGACCTCTACGGAAAAACCTGTGCCGGGAACTGTGCGGACAGGGTGCGCACGCTCGCGGCGGTCCTCGACTTCCAGAAACGCATAAGCGCGCTCGGTCTGGACGACGCTACGGTGCCCGAGCTGATCGCGCACCATCTCCATCGGCCACTTCTCCTCTTGAAGGAGTCGGCACCCGTGGGTCCGCCGGAGATCATGCCAGCGGAGAGCTTTAACCTTCGCCCGCTCGGCCGCCCGCTTCATCCCACGGTCGAGGTGGTTGAACCGGTCGCCATCGTTGTCGGTGCCGGTGGCGACAGCTACCGCTCGCAGCGCGCCACGGCGGGTGGTCGTTGCCCCGTGATGAAAGACGTAGGGGCTCGTTAGGTGACGGGGCATCGTCTTGAGCACCGCAACGGCCGGCGCCAGCATGATGACCGTCCGCTCTCTCTTGCCCTTGGCCGTCTCGGCAGAGACAACGATCTGATTCCTCGCGAGGTCGATCTGCGACCAGGTGAGCGAGAACTGCTCCTCCATACGCAGGCCGGTGTAGATAGCGAACGTCATGGCGTCCCGAACGTAGGGTAGGGCGCTTTCCATCAAACGAGCTTCCTCCGCCCGCGTCAGGTAACGCGTCCGCGGCGGGCTCTCGCTCAGGCCGCGGCGGGACCGCTGCTTGATGAAGGGCGTCACCGGGTTCGCGTCAGCCCACTCGTTCTCGATGGCGAAGCCGAAGATGGTCGATAGGCAGGCCAGATCCCGGCGCACGGTTGGTGCCGACGTCCCCATGGTCCGGCGGGCCGTCTCGAAATCCTTCAGGTCTTTCGGCTTCAGGTCGAGAAGCAGGCGTGAGCCGAAGTGTTGGTTGAGCCATGTGATCGACACGCCATACCGGCGCAGCGTGTTGGGTCGCAGGTTCGGGCCATGCTCTTTGATGAAAGCGGCGATCACAGCGTTCACCGTCAGCCTCGGCTTCCCGCCCCACGCCTGGGCTTCGAGGTCGTTGAGCCAGATCCTAAGACGGTCGCGAGCAACGCTTTCAGATCTTGTTCGCATGGACTCGCGGAGGTCTTGGCCGTTTTTCTGGACCCGCCCCCACCACGTCTTGCCCCTGAGATAGATGTCGGCCATTCCGGTACCGTCCTCGTCGAAGCATCCCACCACTGACGCACGGCCCGAAGGTCGAACACCCAACTTGATCCAGGGCCGAAAGGCTGTCGAGCGCCTGGTACCCGGCCCGCGGCGGCCCGCCTGATCCAGTGCCGCTCCGTGAAGCCGAATTCCTCGACGAGCCGAGATGCGCTGACTTGCTGGGTCATCACGTCACCTCCTGATCAAGCTTGTCGAGCCAGTGCCGGCTAGGGTCGATCTTGTCGGCCCGAGCGCGATCCATGGCGAAGAATTCGTCGTCGAGGCGCTTCATCTCGGCCTCGGCCGCCTCCAGCGCGGCGACCATTTCAGGCTTGGCCCATCGGCCGCTGGAGCTAGGCGCGTCTGAAAAGGCGTTCCATCGGCGCTCTGCCCGGTCTTTTGCGAGCCCAAGGCGCAGGAAGTCATCCGCCGCACCGTGCTGAGCAATGTGCTCAACGAAGGCGCAGGCGAGTTCCGGGCTGACGGCGAACACCTCGCCCTTGACCCGCACCTCGTGAAGCGCGGCGTGGGCTGCAGCTTCCAGGGCCACGGCATCATCAAAGGGCACGGGCCAGTAGCCATGCACCTTCAGCTTCCGGCCGCGCCCAACCTGCAGCGTCGAGCGGCGTCCCACCGGATTGATGGACCGGCCGATCTTCACCTCGTCGGAGTTGCCGTCCTCGCCGATGACGTAGAGGTAGCTCCTAGCCTTCGCCACGGTTCGCCTCCTTTATTTCGGGAGCGAGAGCGGAGCGGCCGAGGTCGGTGCGGCGGAACATGCCGAGGCGCGCTCCTTCAATGAGGCCGAGCCTTTCGAACTTGATCCGCCACGCCCTAGTGGATGGGTAGGCATCCCATTCGTCGGGCACCTTCGATAAGGCTAGACGCGCAGCCTTCGTCAGCTTCACCTCACTCATCCCCCTCTCCCTTCGTTGTGGTCGAAAGGGCAGAGCGGCCGGCGGGGGTGAGGCCGTGAACCTCATCGATCAAGCCGAGCGCACGTAGCCGCCGGATCTTCTGCTTGCGGAGGCCGATGCCGGATTGGAGATCGCGCAACCTGGAGGCGTCCGCTTCCGTGAAGGGCGGAGGCTCCATGTTCGGCGCAGCCTTCAGCTTCACGACTTTGCCGTATCGGGATGTTGCGTACTGTCTAGCGTGCGCGGCGGTCGCTGCTACCACGGTGACCTTCCGGTTCGTGTCTCGGTCGATGTAGGCGGTGAATGCTGGCATCAGCCTCGACCTCCTTCTGCGGGCGGTAGATTGTCCCCATGGCCTGCCTCCTTGACGGATTTCTCGACGAAGGAGCGGGCGGCAGAGGCGTCCCCCGATTGCTGGACTAGGGCGTGTAGAAGGGCGGCCAGGATGGCGAGGGGCAGGGTCGCTGCAGTCTCCTCGACCGACGTCAGAAGCTCGAAGCGAATGCGCGCGGCAGGCTCGCCGGGAGCCCACTTCGTGCCGTTCGAATGAAGCGTGAATTCCTGCCCCGGCAGCACCTTGGCGACCAGCGCGAGCGCGGCGTCTATGGAGGTGGTGTAGGAATGGACGCGAGAGCCGACCGCCCAACTGTCAGCCCGAAGGTTGCAGTTGCAGGCGTCAATCTTCGTGTCTTCCTGGCCGGCTGCGACGAGGCGGCGCCCCTCCACGATGGCCTGCCACCACGGATCGTTCGGCAGCACTGTGGCGTGGATCGCCTCATCCAACTCCCGGCTTCCAGCCTTCGCCTCCTCCACCAGAGCAATGAGCGCGCGCAAGGTCTCAGCGGTTGGCATCGGCGGCCTCCTTGTCGGCAGGCTTCTCGTCAGGATGAAGCGGGAAACTAGGGTCGAAGGTGCGCAGGAACCGATGGGCGTCCGCGCCATTCAGCGTGAACGTCCGGGGCCGGGGCGCCTTCTTCAGGGTCTTCCCGCAGTCGCCGCAGGACACCGATCCGTTGCGGTTGCCGACGCGCATTGTGTGAGCGCACCTCGTCATCGGGCGGCCTCCTTGTCGAGGGGAAGGGCGGGGGCGAGCACATCCGGCCAGGGAGCTAGCCAGCGCCAGGCGTCCATGCCGAGGAGGGTAACCTCTTGGCCGTAGGACCAATCGCCGTCGATGCAGGCGATGTCGTAGGTGGCCGACGCCTCGGACCACGTCTGAAGCCACTGCTCACCCTCGCCGTTGTAGCGAGGCTTCCCATCGCGGGCCGTGACGTGCCACCGTCCGTCCTCCGCCGCGCGCGCCGTGTCTTCTGCTAGCGCGGAGCGGTGGATGAGGGAGCCAACCTCCTCCAATGGCATCCAGCCATCCCAACAGCCATGAAAGACGCCGTAGATCGAAGTCCCATTGTAGTGGAGGATTGTGTCGAGAGAGCCCGGCTCGTCCTCGTCCCCGTGCCCAAGGAGGATTGTGGCGATCCATCCATGCGGCATAGCGCTGTTGGGTTTGTGCTTGGCCACAATTGGGAAGCCTTTCGGGGCATCCTTCATCGGGCGCCATGCCGACGCCTTCGTCTCTTCCGACGAGCGCAGCGCCTCAGCTTCAATCGCCATGGGGAGGCTCCGGGTTGGTGAGGGCTGCGAGTGCATCTCGGGCACGAGCGGACCGGGATTGCGCCGCGAGGTTGTATCCGTCTAGGAACTGTTTCATCTCGGCGCCCATAGGCTCTTGGCCTTTGATGGCACCCCAGTGATCGCGGGCTGCGATAGCTTCCAGCCCAGCCCGCATCGTCGCGATCTCCCCCTCCGCCTGGGCGAGTTTGGAAGTGAGCCGGGCGGCCTCGGTCTCGGCACGATTGGCGCGGAAAAGCGCATAAGACGCGCGCCGGCCAGCTTCTTTGCGAGCCTCCAACCAGAAGGCGGCTTCCCGCTCTCCTCGCGCCACGCGAGCCGCCATAGGCCCTTCGACGATTTGCATTCGGCGGTGGAGCTTACGATTGGTTTCCTTTAGCCGCTCCGCCTCCTCGGCCCTGGCTATCGCCGCATCCCGTTCGGCCCGCAGGGTTTCGTTCTCGGTGCGGAGGGGCTCGATAGCCTCATTAAGAAGCGGGCGAATTGCCTTCCAGCCATCATGGCTCATGGCGATCTTTCCGCCGTGGATGCTGATGCCTTTGTCGCCCGTCCATGCCGCTTGTCCGAAGGCGGCGATAATCCGGTCTTGGATCTGCGTCCGCGCCACGGCCTCCCGCTCTCCCAGGCACGGTGGTGTTGGGGTGGGAGTCGTGCGGCCCTCGCGATGCTAGAGGAAAGCTGTTCGACGGCTTCAATGCGCCGGCCGATCCAGCGCATCGCGTTGACGGCCATGGAGTTGCCCAGCGACTTGTAGCGAGGGCCGTCGGCCATCATCCCGCGCGAGGTCGGGACGAGGGTGTAGCCGTCGGGGAAGCCCTGAAGGCGCTCGCATTCGAGGGGCGTGAGACGGCGGACGGCCCAGCCCGTCAGTGTGTGTGGGATCGCGTTGGGACAGATGCCCCGATCCTCGCCCATTCCGCCCGACTGCAACGACATGGCCACGTCATCGGCCGTGCCGTTTCGCAGATCATAAGCGATGGCCTCGGCCTGCGGAGATGATGACGAGAGCGAGCCGGCCCGATCCCACGTGACATCGGGGTCCTGACGCGAGTTGAAGGCGATTGCCGGCGGATGAGCGCCAGACGCCAGCGGATGACACGGGTCGCCCGCCTGCGGATTGCAGCGGTTCGCAGCGCTGGTGATCTGCGTCGTGTCGAAGGCGATCGGCAGAAGCGCATCGGTGCAATCGCTGTCGACGCCCTTGGCGCTGTCCCGCGCCCGAAGCGTCTGCGCCACGAACGTTTCGCTCTCGAAGTCCATTCGCCCGCAGGGGCCGCCATGGGCGCTCAGCGCTGTGGCGACGTCTATCGGACCTCGGGTGTCATTGCCGCCGAAGGCAATTGGGACGATCGGCGTTCCCCGGCCCGTTCCGTCCTCGGAAGCGTCGAAACCTTCGGCCCGCAGCGAGTGCGAAACGCCGGCGATCAGATGCCCGTTGGTGTCTCCCCCGTCGGGTTGCCCGCAACGGCGGCCAAGGCTTCCTGTAAGGCTGGCGGCAGCAATCGCCCCCGCTTCTCGGCGCGGCGCAAGATCCCCGCGCAGGCTCGCGCGCTCAAAAAGTACCGCTGCGGCACGGCGCCAGTCTCCAAGATATCCGACAACGAACACACGCCGCCGGCGCTGGGGAACAGCTCGCTCGAATCCGAGTGTTCGCATGTACTGAGCGTCAAGCACTCGGTAGGCGACGCCATACCCGAGTTCGCCCATGCCCCCGAGAATGGCACCAAAGTCCCGTCCTCCGTTCGATGACAGGACGCCGGGGACGTTCTCCCAGACCAGCCATCTGGGGCGCAGGCGCTGAGCCAGCCTAAGATACTGGAGGGCCAGGTTGCCACGGTCGTCTGCCAAGCCGCCTCGGAGGCCTGCGACCGAGAAGGACTGACAGGGGGTTCCGCCCACGAGAAGGTCGATTGTACCGTACTGGCCGTCTTGGATCGTCGTGAAGTCGCCATGCAGCGGCACCTCTGGATAGTGGTGGGACAGCACGGCGCGCGGCGCGGCGTCGATCTCGGAGAAGAACTGCGGCTGCCAGCCGAGCGGGTGCCACGCCACGGTGGCCGCTTCGATGCCGGAGCAGACAGAGCCATAGCGGAGCCCAGCCATCACGCCTCCTCCCCTGAGCTTTTGGAAGGTGAGGTCGGGGCGTTAATGGCTGCGCGGGCACGGCGGAGGTCGCCAAACGTTACACGTGCAAAGACGGTGCATAGCGCATCGTCGGCCCAATCATCCATCCATGGCTGGTAGTGAGTCACGAACGGTGCCAATGCCGCCCGAACCGGGTCTGCGGGGGATGGGCGAGCGGAGGCGGCAGAGAGGGCGGCGAGAGCGTCAGAGCGGTGCTTTAAGTAGGCCAGATCAGCCTGCCAATCGCGCTCAGGATACTCGCCGTTCCAGCCTTCGCCGGACGCCTGGAAGCCGGCATCATAGGCCTGCTCTAGGGTTAGTTTCGCCTCGCGCTTCGGGTTCGGGTTGGTGAGGGAGGGGGGGGTCATGCTCGGTCTCCAGCCCAATCAGAGAGGCGGTCAAAGGCGAGGCCGGCGGCTTCGCCAGCAAGTTCGGTCAGACGGAGGAAGGGCAGCGTGGGGATGGCCACGAACCTGCGGAAGCGGCGGGAAAGGCGGGTCATGAGCGCGCCCTCGCTGGTGACCGTTCCTGCGCCTCGGGCTGACTGTTCGGTCGCGTCAGAACGGCGAAGGCGCGGGCCAGCAAGCTGGGGCGCCGGGCTTGCCGCGGAACGACCCGCAGCTGCGTGACCACGGCGCTCGGCCGGGCGTGCCCCTCGTCCGCAGCGAAGCGCCGGAGCAGGGACACCAGGCGGCAGGCCTCTGCCGTGGCGGCCGCATCCGCATCGATCGCCGCAACCGCCTTGGTGGTCTCAGGGCAGTCCGATGGGACGCCAATGCTGCTGGCGAGGCGTCGGCTGCGGTCCTGGCGGAGCGCGGATGCTTCGAGGCCAGCAGCGAGCGCCGCGAGATCGAAGCCGGAAAGGTCGGGCCCGCTCAACATGCCGGGGCTCCGTGGGCGGATTCGATTGCCGCCATGACGCGGAGGACGCTGGTCTTACCCTTCGCCTCATGGATCCGCCGATAGGCCGAGAGCAGGTCGCGCTCGTCGGGCGTCACCTCCTCGAGCATGGGATCCGCGAAGGTCTGCGGGTCGAGGGCGAGCGCTGTGGCGATGGCGGCCCGCCGCTCGAGCGACACGAACTCGTGGCCGCGCTCGTACCGGCTGATGCGCGCGTGGCAGACGCCGATCTTGGCGGCGAGCTCGCGCTGCAGGATGCCCTTGCGCTTCCGATGGTGGGCGATCAGGCGACCGACCTCGCGGTCGCCAGAGTTGACGAGGCTCGTCATATCAGCGGTCCCTCTTGTAGGCGATTTCGGTTTTCGGGCAGCTGCGAGTGGCCGAGCGCTGCGGTGCGAACTTCTGGAAGCCGCGGCCCTGAAGCCGAGTGGGCGGGCGGATGCCGAGGTGATTGTCCTGGCGGCGCTTCGCCTTGGCGATGTCGGCGACGTCCTGCCGGGTCTTTTCCGTGTGGCACGGGGAGCAAAGGCACTGGCAATTCTCCAGCGTCGGCTCTCCGCCCATCTGATCGGGGATGACGTGGTCGTAGGCGTGCTTGCCGGGGGTGAGCGGGCAACCACAGCGGATGCCACCTTCCAGAATCCTCTCGCACTCGCCGCCGGCACGGGCCCATGCAGCGCGGCGGACGGCCTTAGAGAACTCAGTGCGGCTGCCACTCATTGCTTCACCCCGAGCGCCATCAGCGCCTCGTCGAGAAGCTCGCCCGCCTTAGTGGAGAGCGCCGAATCCGTGCCGGGATCCCGGCAGTCCTTCCGGGCCGCCTTCAGCGCAGCCTCAGCCTTGCCGATAGCGTTGATCGCCTGAGCGACAGCGCTCGCGCGCTTCACACCACCGGGCCAGATGAAGGTCGCCTCCTCGGTGTCCTTCGCCTTGATGGTGATCCAGGCCTTGCCGTCATCACGGAGGCCGAACTCGGCTGCCAGGGTGATGCTCATTGCACCGCCTCCGGAGCCCGGTGGCTCGTTACCGGCCAGACGACCGTCTGACGTTCCCCGGCCGCGTCGTGGATGGCCCAAGCCAACTTCCGAAAGCGATCAACTCGGCGCACGTCGGCGGCGCATTTCAGGTCAAAGCCGAGGGCAGAGTTCACCGCCTCGTTGACCCGGCGCCAGTCTCCGCCAAGCACGTGGTCACCGCCGGCGATGATCAGCGCGTACAGGACCGCCAGGGACCGGGTTGTCGCCTTGCCGCTCTCGGCCTCGGCCATGAACAGCGTCATGATCGGATGCTCTGCGGTCATGACCACACGCTCCAGAGCCAGAGCGAGCCGGCCGGCACGCCGACCAAGACGAAGATGGCCACGGCGAGGACTGCGAGAGCGCTCATGTCGAACGGGGCGGCATCGTGATGCGCAGCCATGGCTCAGGCTCCCGCGCAGTTGGTGAAGCCGAGCTGATAGTCCGGCGTCATGGGCGGGAGGCTGGCCGCGAGGGCGGCGCCATGGGCGTGAGCGGCGGCGACCAACGGATCCGCGCGGCGGGCCCGGCAGGAAGCGGCCACCTCGTTCTCGCTGAGGCGATTGCGCAGGGCGACCACCAGGGAGGCGGCCGTGCCGTTCGCGGCGCCGGGCCCACCAAGCGCTTCGGCGAAGGCCGTGCGCGTGTCCTCGACAGCGCCCTCGAAGGCGGCCCGAAGGCGCTCCACGGCGCGCTGACCGTTGCCGTTGTCGAAGGCCGCACCGGTGGCGCCCTCGAAGGACAGTTTGGTGACTGCCTGCATCAGGGCGTGGGAGGCGCGGGCCATTGCCTCGACCTGAAAGGCGAGGTCGTCGGCGTTCATTGTGGGATCGGTGTTGCGGAACGACGTGCTCATGGCAGCCTCACACGGCGAGAGAGCGGGAAGAGGGCGGGTCGAAGGAGGAGGCGGGCGCTACGGCGCTGGCGCGAGGCGCGGCCGGTAGCCGGTGCCTCCGTCGAATTTGCTGACAATGATCCGGCCAGCGCCGGCGGCATGGAGCGCATCGGCGACAAGGCGGCGATCCTCAGCGGAGAGGCTGACGCTGGCGAAGGCCGTGCGGGGATTGACGGTGGCGGTCCGCAGATGGGCGGCTGCAGCGGCCGCGCGGGCCGCGCCATCACCTTCGACCGACTCGAGCCGGCAGAGGGCGTCCACCAGCGAATCCGGTGTGATCTCGATGGCGCGGCCAGTGGGCGGGGCGACGCCAGCGATCTCATCTAGCCGGGCGAGGCCGACGCAGAAGCCGTTCAGTTCACGCCGGCGAAGGAACCGGGCGAGGAAGGCAGCGTCCTGGGCCCCGGGAGCGAGGTTGACGTAGCCGGACTGGCTGTTGCGGACACGCTGGGAGAGCAGGCGGTCGGCGCGCACGGCCTCGTCATCACCCTTGATGAGCAAAGCCATCGCCGCCTTCTGGAAGCGGTTTAGCTCGCAGACGGTGAAGCGGGCGGCCGGGCGCTTGGCGTCAGCCTTATCCTTGGCGATGCGATCGGCCTTGCGGCCCTCAACTTCGGCAGTGACGTAGCGCTTGCGCCGGCGGGAATCTCCAAACGCGTGACTGAGCGTCGAGGTCATCAGTGCCTCCACGTGAAGGAGGCGGCGTTGCGGCGAGCAGTGCGGGTCCGGTGCTCGCGCAGACCTTCGAGATGGAGCGCAATACACCCGAGGGCGCACACGAACAGCGGGACGTAGATCGACGAGTAGGGGATGAAGTGGTCGAGGAACGCGGCCATGGCTCAGGCCGCCTTCTGGGGATAGCGAGGCGGGGAAACGCGCTGCCACGCTGGAGGCTTGCCGGCAGGCAACCGCCGGGCAATCGCGGCTTCGCGAATAAAACGGCGCGACTGCCTACCGTCGATGATCGCGGCAGCCCGCATCGCACTCCGGTAGGAGTCGGCGGGCCGAGCGCCCTTCGAGCGCTTACGCTTGGTCGTGGGCTTCTTATGCGCGGCCTTAGCCGCTTGAGGGGCAGCGTCGGCGCTGAGGCGCGCCAGACGGCGGTTCATGGTTCGAATGAGTGACACGGGCTGGCTCCATCACCGTGAGGCAATGGGAGCAAGGTACATTAAGTACCCATGCAGTCAAGTACGTTTCGTACCCATTCTCGACGGCTTTGCGGGCGTAATGCTGTCCACACCAATCCACAGGGCCCAGTTGCACCCTTATCGTGTTCCTGTTTTGTTCTTCAAAGGCCGCTCGGGCACAGGAATCGGACAGCAAGTATGGCAACCCAGACCATCCACGTCGTGCAGACCTTTTTAGTGAACGAGCTGGGGGAGTTCGGAGCCGAGGAGCCGAAGGCCGTCAAAACGGCAGAGGCCGCACGTGAGGCCGCCCGGAAGGCGTACGAGATGGGCAAGCCAGCCATCGCATTCTCCCGGACCGGAGATCCGAGCATTGGGGAGTACGGCTCACCGACAGTGCTGATTCAGGCCGGAGAAATTCCCGAAGACATCCTAGAGGCATTCTGCGGCGAAGGCATGTGAACAGCGCTCAAGCGAGAGGCAAGCCGATGACCAAGCGAGAAACCTACGTCGTTCAGACCTTCACTCGCAAAAGCAGCGGCATGCTCGTGCTAGGGCCGCTTATACCCTGCAAAGATGCCGACGAGGCAAGGAGCGTGGCAGAGGCCAGAGTCGAAAGCCGAAGGGCAGCGGGAGCTGCGGCCTTCTACCGTACGGTGGCAAGCGAATTCGACGAAGGGGAAGCTTTCGCCTTCGCTACCTATGGGAGCGTACCGCGAGGGGTGGCGGACGCGCTGCCGTTTTGAGGCGCAGGGTTAAACGCTGAGAGCTTTTCTAATGGTGTTGGCTACCGCCCTAACCTCGGTCTCATTCGCACTAAGCCATAAGTTAATAAATGCAGACGATACGATTGAACTTGCGATGAGACCAGATTTTTGTCCGACTTGACTGAAAAGAAGATGAGGGTCCCTATTCGTGAGGGCGACCTCTTTGATAACATTTTTCACCATCTGGTCCTTCTCGGGGGCCAGATGAAGTCCAACGGCCACAACCATCGCAAGCTCGTCGATGTTCGCATGAACGTGATTGAACACTGCAGCCTCAGGCACGCCGCCTGGCAGCTTTATTACGCTTAGCCCCTCGTCCTCTGCGTGTATGCTGTCGCCGTCGAGAATACAAATTGATTTTAGCTTCTTGACGGACGGGTCCCTCATGTGGTGCAAATGTATATGGTACGCTTGGGACTGACCGCTAACTGCGTAGACCCCGATTTGATCAAACACATCCTCAAGATGCCGCCTTATAATATTATCCACTATTTCCTTGGCAAAATCGTCTTCGACAAATATGGCAAGCCCCTCCTCAACACGGCCGGTCATTGCTCGAAGAGCGTCAATTGAAATCCGTCCCTGTCTAACCTTGCCTTCAATCGAATACCATATTCCCTCCGCGGGAAGTGGGAGCAGGGCATCCTCCGAGTGTGTTGTAAAGATCGTTTGAACAGAACGCCGGTCGGCAGCGTCGATAAGATACTCAACCATCCTCCTGACGGCCACAGGATGCAGGCCGTTTTCTATTTCCTCTATAAGTATAAGCGAATTTTTGGGCGTGTTCTCGATCAGGGACACCATTCTGATCACAGACGACTCGCCTGCGCCAAAGTGGAACTCGGAGTAGCTGACAGTTCCATCGCCCCCGATGTAAAAGTCCTTGCCCTGAGCAAGTGAGGCAACCTCAAAGGACGATATGTCTTTGCCCAGTATTTTCGCTACATGACCAATAATGTCATTTGAGATATTTATTCGTTTGCCAATGTGCCGGTAACTGGGACGAGCCAGCTTTTTGAATTCCGTCCGCTCGCCTGCCGGCACAGTTCGTGTGATGCCAAAGTATTCCACCGGCCTTTCAGCAACAGAGTCCCTCGCCCATTTCTTGTTTTTAAATCTCGCCGTCCTTGGAACAAGCTGATGTGGGTTCTTAGTTTTATCTACAAGTTCGAACGTAACGCCCCAATCAGCCATTGAATCGTCACCAAGTGAGCTTTTTGGGAAAAATATCGCAGGCTTCGTGTTTTTATACGCTAACGCAGCCGCACCAAGGATTGAAGATTTACCGCCACCGTTCGCTGCAATGAGTGCGGTTACCGGGAACTCAAAATCTACCGTCTCACCTTCAAACGCCCGGATCTTTGTGATCTTCATCCGCCGCAGATAGAAGCCGAAATTGGCTTCTTTGACCTTCTGAAGCAGGTCGCTAATCGTGCTGTGTCGGATTTCTGACTGGTAGTTTTGCGCCACGATTAACCCCATCATCCCCCAGGCTGGCGGGCTCGGCAGCCCGGGATTGCCCGGCCGAAAGCCCTCCACTGGGTCGTCCCGTCGAAATCAAATTATTCCGCCGCCCAGCCCCGGCCTGAGAGGCCTCGTAGCCCGGTCACTGCACCGTCCCACCCTCAGGCGCCTGCAGCAACCGAAGAGCCTCGCCTAACAGCTGATGCAGGTCGGCCAGCGTCTCGACACCGACAGGAACGCCGACTCGCTGTCCCTCGATTGTCTCGAAGAGAATGATGGCTAGCATTTCCCCAACCATCAGTTCCGGCTCTGGCAGGCAAATCGGTAGGATGAAGTCCCCCTCCGTGCCCGGCGGAAAGACCTCCTGGGCTTCGCTGGACCGGAAGGGTTTCTTCTCAGCCATCACCGTCCCCGCTTCTGAATAGGCCTATCAAGCGACAGCATTGGGTTCGTCTTTCACTCGGTACCGCCGCTCGATTTCCTTGCCGTTCGCAATGCGCTCCACTTGCTTCGCGGGTATGATCAAGTGAACAGCCCCCGCCCGCAGTATTTTCATGTTCTTCATGGGTCGAGCATTAAAACTTTCAAGATCATAATAGCCCTCTTCGGCCCCCTTAAGGATGCGCTTCAGGTAGCGCTTTCCTTCTCCGGTGATTACTAGGGCAACCTCATCAAGCAATAACTCTGGCGGTGAAGCTGTATTCTTTACGATGACTATATCGCCAGGATCGTACTTCGGTAGCATCGAATCGCCCCACACTTCGTAGGCCGATACGTCGGGCGGCAGCGGCACGAGGACCTCAACCTCGACGACCTCATCGCCGTAGGCCTGGCTGAGATTTGTATCGACCTCGCCCCCGGCGCCAATAAGCCCCGATATCTGCGCGACGCTTTTACGTTCAGTCCCGCCCTCGCCGCTAACAAGCCAGATCCAGGAAACCTCGAACGCCCTACCGTACACCCGCGCATCCTCGACGGTGTAATCCCGGAGGCCCGCTTCCCGCGCCTTGTACGTGTTCTCATTCCACCGAAAATGCTTCGCAGCAGCTCTCGGGCTTTCAAAATTCGCTCGTTCTCTCGCGAACTTTAGGCGGCTTGCACGATCGGTCGGTTCCATAGACAAGATGTACCCGTCTTCCTGGGTACATATCGTCTTGCGCCGGTGTGGGTACTCATGGTACCCAAAGCGCATGGACACGTTTCGCTCGCTCATCAATGCCTACGGGCTCGGCGACTTCGCATCTGACATCGGTGTCCACGAGAACACCGCGAAGCAGATGCGGAAGCGCGACTCTGTAGCGCCCGAGTATTGGGACGCCTGGGTTCGGGGTTCGATCGTGCGCGAGCGCGGTGATGTCACCTACGAACGGCTGGCAAAGATCGCCGCCTCCCGGCGTCCTTTACCCTCAACATCTCAGGTCGCGGCCGCTTCTGGTGAGGGCGTTGCGGCATGAGTGCCGCAGCCCGCCTATGCGTAGTCGCTGCGGTCGCCTTCGGCATCATCGCCGGCATTGGCCTCGGCAAGCGTCAGACCGCCCCCTTCGAGACCACCATTCCGTGGAGCGCTGCGCGATGAGCGCCGCCCATGCCCTCATGGAGCGTTTCGCGCTCCTCTCGCGCTCGGCCGGCTGTGGTGTTCAGCGTCGCTGGTCGAGCGCTCAGCTATCCAGCCGGACGAACATCGGCCGCTCTCCGATCGCTCGGGCCACGACGTTCCGTGCCGCGTGTGCCGCGCCGGCCAGTTCCGGATCCAGCTGCGTCACCCCCAGCATCGCCTCGGTGACGTGCCGCGTCAGGTCAGCTGCCGCCTTCGGATCCCTTTCGATCTCCCGCTTCACCAGCCACGACACCATGGCGTGCATCGCCAGGATAGTCGCGCTGCCCTGTGTTTCTTCCTCGTCCATCGGTTTCACTCCTTGCGCTGATCTCGGCGCTACTCAGGCCCTCTTGGGCGTTTCCTCCCCTGGACTTGCCGCCTCGCTTAACCGCGGGGCGGCCTTTCCTCGGGTCGCTCGTGCTTTGTCTTCGCGCGCCGGCCTTCGCCTGCCAGCCCATGCCGGTCGCGCATCCCTCTACCGTGTTGCTTATCGGCTTCCGCTTAACTCCTCAGCTTTGGTCCGCACCTCCTCTGTCGATGACCAATCGACCACGGGAGACTGTTCAAGTGCGGACAATTTTTGCCCGGAAACGGACAATGCATAGCGCTGCTAACCTCACCAGCCCGATGCTGGACGCGCTGGTTAAACATGCCGAGCGCCGCACGGGCTCTCGCATGCTCGCCTACGACAAGGTGGCGCGCTCCATCGGCGCGACATCGTCTTGGGTCCGGAAGTTCCTCGGCAATCAGCCCGTCAGGCTCGACGCCGACACCTTCCTTCGAATTCACGCGACCTATCAGGCCAACTGCGACCGCTGGGACGCTCAAGCTGACGAAGATCGAGCGGCGTTTTTCGCCCTCGGGAGGGAGGACGATGGAATGGATCAGGGCACGAACCCGAGCCTTCATGTGGGGCAGGGCGCGAGCGCTACGGACGGCGGGCGAGCCGCTCCCGTGGTGGCTGCGCTGGTGGATCAGGGCACGAAGCGACTGACCGGCGGTCGCTCATGATCGCCGAAGCAGAGATCACCGATACCGGCATCGCCGCTATGACGGATCAAGGCCGGGTCACCGTCGACTTCGTGGACGGCGTTGGCCGGTGTTCGCTCGTCATCGAGGTGATGGCCGCCGGCACCTACCACGTGCCCCTCGACATCGACGCCATCGACCACGTCCAGGGCGTCGCGCAGCGGGCCTACTTCCACGCCCTGTGTTCCGCCGTTCAGGCGGGAACCGAGCCCGCCTTGCTGCGGCGCCGACTGATCCCCTCGACCTGACGTATCCGCCGGCGGGCGGGTCCCGCCAGATTTTAGGAGATCCCTATGTCCACCATCGCACTTGGTCAGACAGTTAAGGACGCCATCACGGGCCTCGAGGGGGTCGTCGTTGCCCGGTACGAGTATCACTACGGCTGCACGCGCCTCAGTGTTCAGCCAACCGGCCTGGTGGACGGCAAGGCCGTCGAATCGTTCTGCGAAGATGAGCAGCGCTTCCTCGTGCTCGATCGTCCGAACATCCTCACAGTCGCGCCGCTGACGAATGCCCCTGGTGGCGATCGCCCGTCTCCGCCGGTCCGGACCGCCCCTTCGCGCTAGCCGCAAAAGAAAACCGCCCGGGCCCCATCCGCGAAGCGGGGCACCGAGCGGCTGATGTCGAAACATCGCTCTTGGAGAAGTTCAGATGACCACAAGCACAGCCGCATCGCAAGCCCCGGCAGTCGATGCCTCGTCAGTCGCCGCCGACCAGCTGAAGAGCATCATCGAGCGGATCGAGCGCCTTGAGGAAGAGAAGGCCGGCCTCACGAGCGACATCAGCGATGTCTACGCCGAGGCCAAGGGCGCAGGATTCGACGTGAAGGCCCTGCGCAAGATCATCGCCCTTCGCAAGAAGGACCATGCGGAGCGCACCGAGGAAGAGGCGATCCTCGAGCTCTACATGCAAGCCCTCGGGATGGTGTGAGCGTCATGGAAGCGCTCTCCCCCTCAGCACAGCGCCGGCTCAGCCGTCGCCTCAAGCCGGAAGAGCGCCCCTGCTACACGCAGAGGCGGATCGTCCGCGAGGTGACGGTCTGCTTCCCCATGCCGCCCTCGGCGAACAAGCTGTACGCTAACCGTGGGCCGCAGGGCCGCATCAAGACGACGGCCTATCGCGCCTGGCGCAACGCGGCCGTCCTGTCGGCCAGCGTGGCTCGCCCCACGCCTGGGCGCATCTCCGGGCCCTGCGACGTCGTCATTCACCTTCCGCCGTTCCAGGGCGACACCGACAACCGCATCAAGCCCTGCCTCGACGCGGCGAAGGAGATGGGTGTCATCGCCGACGACGGCCAGGCCTACATCCGGAACGTCCGCGCGATCCGTGAAGGGGAGGGCTCTCTCGTCCGCCTCGTCTTCACGATGCTTGCGATCGATCCCATCGCCGTCGCTGAGGCTGAGCTGCGCGCGAAGGAGGGCATGTCGGTCGATTACATCGCTGCCGCTCAGGGCCTCACGGTCGGTCAGGTGCGCGCCATCCTCGCGGGAGCTGCATCATGACTGCCGCTGAAGCGATGGCCCTGCGGAAGTGGCGCGAGCTCAAGGACACATCGACCATTGTCGCCGAGATGACGGCGACGGGTCTGAAGGTCGATCAGGCCTGGGTCTACAAGATCATCGCCGACGACCAGAACCGGCGCTACCGCGCCCGCGAACTGGCGAGGCTGCAGGCATGAGCACCTTCTCCAACCACAGCGCCTTCCGTCCGGGCCGCGCTCGCGAACTGCAGGTCTTAGACCTCAACGACATCCGCGCCGTGCTCCCGCTCGAGGCCGATGCCGCTGCCCTCGCGGTATGGCGTGCCATGCGCGATACCGCTGCGGTGTCATCAGCCCTGCGCGCGCTGGAGGCCCTTCCGGCGGCCGTCCGTGAGCACGTCCTGTCCATGGCTGCAGCGATCAGCGCCAAGCCGACTCGGAGGGCGGCATGATTCCATCAGGACATACCGCCGTCATGTCTGGCCGGCGTGAGCCCCCGGATAGCCTCGACTTTTTTCCAACGCCGCCTTGGGCGACGCGAGCGCTGCTCTCGTATGTTCTGGGGCTCAGTAGCGACGAGTTTCTATCCTCAACCGCATGGGACCCGTGCTGTGGCGAAGGCCACATGGTCGGCCCGCTGCGGGAATACTTTTGGCTCGTCGAGGGCACCGATGTCTTCGACTACGGCAAAGGCTTCGACGTCGCCGACTTCCTAGCTGAAGATGGCCGGTCGGCAGATTGGATCATTACCAACCCGCCCTTCAAGATCGCTGAGGCTGTCGTTCTTCAAGCGCTCTCCCGCGCCAAGGTGGGCGTTGCCATGCTGGTCCGTTCGGTCTGGCTTGAAGGCACCGGCCGCTACGAGCGCTTATTCCGCGTGCAGCCGCCTTCGATCATCGCGCAGTTCTGCGAGCGCGTACCAATGACGAAGGGGCGCTGGGATCCCGGCGCCAGCACTGCGACGAGCTACGCCTGGATTGTGTGGCAGGCCAAGCCGCGGCCTCTGCCACCGATATTCACCTGGATCCCGCCCGGTTGTCGCAAGGGCCTGTCTCGTCCGGACGATGCAGGGCGCTACGGCGTTCAGTCCGACGTCCCACTGTTCGCCGATCCGACGGGGGATAACGAAGCGAGCATGGCCGATGCGCCGTCTTTGCCTGCGGACTCAGAACTCCGCACCTTCCTCCCGGCTGCGGAGTAGGGGCCATGAGCATCACCCCCGAGATGATCGATGCCATGGTCGCCGCGGGCCTCACCCGTGAGCAGATGGCTGCGCTGATGAAGGCCAGCCTCGCCCAGGCCGAGGCTGCGCAGGCTGAAAAGCGTGCGAAGGCTGCCGCGAAGAAGCGCCGTCAGCGCAGCGTCCTGCCTGCTATGTCCCTGCATGTCCCGGGGACATCGGGGGACACACGGGGACAATTGGGGACGGAGGGGGACAACCCCGCCGCCCCCCTTCATGGCCCCCTCTCTCCCCCTGCACCCCCTCTCACCCCCCTTAATCCCCCCACCACCCCGGTTTCCCCCTCGGAAGCTGACGCTTCCTCTGCCCCCCAGGGGGCTCGGGTCAGGGGAACGCGGTTGCCGGTCGACTTCGGCACGAGGCCCGAGGCTCGGAGGGCCTGCGAGGAGTTTGGCCTCACCGGTCGGGCGATCGACGAGGCGCTGGCCGAGTTCCACGATTTCTGGGTCGGCGTGCCCGGAGTCCGTGGCACCAAGCTCGATTGGGTGGCGACGCTCCGGAATCGCCTCCGAGAGACCGTCCGGCGGCAGGCGCCAGCCCGCGCATCGCCGATGACTGAACGCGGCAACGGCTTCGGCCACCTAGCAGCCCAGAAACGCGCAGCACGCCAATCGGAGGGCGCCCATGACCACGCTACCGAGCGTCACACGGATCGCACCGTTTGTCCCTCTGACCCGCGAACAGCGGGAGCGCCTGACGGCGATGCGCGAGGCGGCTACGGCGACGGCCCCGGGCAAATACTCGATCTCGCAGCACGGCGCGCCTACGGCTGAGGAGCGGGCTTGGCTGGAGCCATACCGGGCCGACCTGCATCAACTGCTCCGCCCCGGCACCCGACGCGAGATCGACGACCGGATGCACGTCTTCCTCGGCGGATTCTCGCAGCTCAAGTCGCTGGACGATGAGAGCGCGGCCATGATGCTCGAGAACTTTGTCGAGGCGATGGAAGGCCTGCCGCTCGAAGTGGTCTCCCGCACCTGCAAGGCCTGGAACCAGAAGAAGATCAAAGGGGTGGACTACCGCTTCCCGCCGACGCCGCCTGAGTTCCGGGGTGCGGCCGACGACATCATGGCCTTGCTCCGCGTCGAGCGCCGGGACGTCGAGGTCGTGTTGTGCGCCCTGCCGGCGCCAGCGCCCCTGCCAGAGCCGACGGATGAGGAGCGCGAAGCCTGCGCCAACGCGGCCGCCGAACTTGTGAAGGTCATCGCCGATGCCGGCGCGAAGTTGGATGCGGAGCTTAGCGAGGCCAGCGCGACGGCCGGCCGAATCGAGCAGCTGGCCTATGTCCGCCGGTTTCAGGCAGCCGAAGCGGAGCGCAAGGCACGGATCGCGATGATGGCGGCGGTAGAGGGAGCGTCAGCAACCCCCGCCCCGGCATGAGAACGGGAGTAGAACATGCTCCTGTGATCGGTGGGGACAAGCACCCGCATTTCCTTGCGGTCTAAGCGGATTGTCCCAGAGTGAAACGACTACCGGCGGCGGGGCCGCATCCGACCAAAGAGCACCCCGCCGCCTTCTCCGACCCCTCGTTTCCGCGAGGGACCAGCGACCACCACGAAACTGAGGGTTTCGAGATGACCGAGAGCGATATGCAGAGCGGCGGCGCCGACCGTCAACCGATCGTCCGCGTGATGGACGGCGAGGTGCGCGCGGACAGCCGAGACGTGTCGGCCTACTTCCGCAAGCAGCACAAGAACGTCCTCCAGGCCATCGCGAACCTGGAATGCAGCGACGGGTTCCGCCGGCTGAATTTTCAGCCCATAAAAATCAATGACTTAAAGGGTGAGAGCACCTCCCACGTCGAGATGACGAAGGACGGCTTCGCGTTCCTGGTGATGGGCTTCACCGGCGCGGCCGCCGCGGTGTTCAAGGAGGCCTACATCGAGCGCTTCAACGCCATGGAGGCGAGGCTGCGGGCCCGGCCAGCTGTCGATACCATGGCGATGCTCAACGACCCGGCGGCCCTACGCAATTTGCTGCTCGCCAACACAGAGAAGGTGCTGGCCCTACAGGGCAAGGTGGCCGAGCAGGCGCCGATCGTGGATGCCTACGCCCGCATCGCCGAGGCGGACGGCTCCCTCTGTATCCGCGACGCCGCTAAGACCCTGCAGGTTCGGCCGATCGATCTCACGAACCACCTCATCGCCAAGGGGTGGATCTACCGGCGCCCTGGATCGAAGGAGTGGAGCGCGTATCAGCCGAAGCTCTCGTCGCTTCTTATGAAGCACAAGCTTGCGACCATCCCGCATGAAGACGGCCATGACCGGGTTCGCACACAGGTCCGCATCACGCCGAAGGGCATCGGGCGCCTCGCAGTTGATCTGGCGCTGTCATGAGCGCGGTCTTCACGACCTCCAGGCCGCCGCGCATTCATCCCGGCTCGCCCGAGTGGCGCGCGGCCCTGTTCGGCCAGGCCATTGCCTACGCAGCGCACCTCACGGGTCCGATCTGCCCGTATGCCCTCGGCTCGCACCTGCATCGGTTCCTCGGACAATCGGAGGAGCAATGCGGGGGAGAAGCCCTGGACGCCACCGTCATGCTGATCCGCACTGGCCTCTTCACCATCAACACGATGGATGAGGACGGGAGCCTGATCTTCGGCGGTGAGACTAAGCTGACCGTCACCCCGATGCTGACGGCCTATCTCTACGGTGACCCCGACGATGAAGAGGAGGAGGCGTAATGCTCCCATCTCCTCACATCACCGACCACGCGCTCCTCCGCTGGATGGAGCGCGTGCATGGGGTCGACGTAGAAGCTTGGCGCCGGCTGATGCTGGACGACCTGCGCGACGCCTTGGATGCCCACGACGGCCGGCACATCCCCGGCAGGGCGGCCTTCATCCTCTCTCCCACGGGTGAGAACGTCGTCACCGTCATCGGCGCTGGTCAGGCGCTAAGCCCCTACCAGGCCAAAACGATCGCAGTGGCTCGGGCTGTTGCCTGAGCTGCTCACCATCCTCTCGTAGCGTATCGAGGATCGACACCATGACGAACAAGCAACGTCGAGCACAGCGCCGTCAACGTCAGCGCGAGAAGCAGATGAAGGCGGTCAAGCGGTCTACGGCCGTCAACATGCAAACGGTCCGCGCCGGCGCACACACGGCGGCGCGTGAGCCGATGGACCGCTTCGAAGTGGACCACGACCGGTCCTGGTACGTCATCCGTGCCTTGCCGCGCTGGGCCAACCGCGCGGCCGAACAGATCCGCGAATCTGGCACTCCCGTGTTCGAGGCACGTGAGGCGGTACGGCTGGTCTCGGAGATCGGCAAGGTGAGGGTAGCGCTCATCCCCGTGCTGCGCCGGCTCCTCTTCATCGGCGTGCAGGACTGGCAGGAGCTGAAGCACGTCGAGAGCCACCCTGGCGTCTACGACGACGCGACCGGTTACCGCCGCAGCGGCATCGTCGAGCGGCCCGGCGGCGGACACATGGTCATCGCTCCCAACGACCTTCAGAACTTCGCGGACAGCATCACCGGCCACGGTGGCGACGCCGACGCAGCGCGGGGCTTCCTCTACGAGATCGGGCAGAGCGTGCGCGTCGCAGATGGACCATTCGCATCCTTCAACGGGACCGTCGAAGAGATCGACCCGCGAACCGGTCGACTGAAGGTCTCCGTCAGCATCTTCGGCCGCTCCACGCCTGTGGAATTGGAGCAGAAGGCAGTAGAGGCGGCTTGACTTCGCGCGCGCGCGCGACATTGTAGCGGGCAGGATATCCCGTCAACGGCGATAGCGCGGCGCGCAGTCTGGCCTTTTCGGTGACCCGGCCCACGTCAGATTTGGCGAGGCGCCGGGATTGTCGCGCCTTCCGGCGGAGCTACCCCCACCATCCGGCTGCACGCCCGGCCTGCACCAAGAAATTGCCGAGCGTCCCTAGAGCCGCAATCGTCGCGATCCATCGTTCGTAGGTTCCCAATCGAACCTTGTTGCGCACAACAACCTGAGACCCATCCCAGTACAGCTGCATCGTTCTCTCGTGAACGCCCAGCAGCGCCAGCCCTTCAAGGCTAATGGCGGACACATCCTTGGGCCATGCCTTCGGTCTTTCGTTCAAAAGCGCGACCCCGCGGATTCGGGCCCAATCTTCTTCGCTCATCCTCGGCGCCATGGATGGAGCTTCGTTCTTAGTCATCCGATTTTCCCTCGACGTGGCGTAGCGCAGTCCGGTAGCGCGCCAGGCTCATAACCTGGAGGTCCTCGGTTCAAATCCGAGCGCCGCAACCATCATCACCTATCGGCCTGCGCTGGGCGCAATCAGGTCTCCAAAGCCTGAGATCAGGGTTCGACTCCTTGGGCCGGTGCCATCTTCATCTTTGCGAGGCCCAGCATGTTCGGCATGTTCAACCGCCGCCGCGAGGATGAGCAGCGACGCAAGCGAGAGGCGGAGGACCGCGCTCGCCGTGCCCGCTTCGAGAACGACTCAGCCGGCATAGGCGGTAGCTACCCCTGGCCGCTCGGTATCTCAGGCGCTGGTGGTCATGTTGCCCACTCTGCCGATTGCTCGTCTTCCGACAGTGGTTCGTCGTCCAGCGATGGCGGTTCGTGCGGTGGTGGCGATTGAGCCTTCGACCGCACAACTAGGATCACGCGATTGTGGAAAGCATGGCGAGGAAGTCGCTTTCTCGCATGATCCTGATCGGGTGACCTTCAGTAATCATTTTCTCCGCCTTCATGTGCTTTACGCTCTTCCCGGAAGAGCCCACTCTCCGGGCATCTTGATCCCCAACGACCAAAAGCGTGGTGACCTTCGTCACCGATGGCGCCACTGCGTAGCCTGCGGTAGCGGCCAGAACTGCCATCTCGCTCTTCAGCATCGAGAGATTGCCCG
Source organism: Methylobacterium sp. CM6247 (assembly GCF_054817925.1). Taxonomy (NCBI): domain Bacteria; kingdom Pseudomonadati; phylum Pseudomonadota; class Alphaproteobacteria; order Hyphomicrobiales; family Methylobacteriaceae; genus Methylobacterium; species Methylobacterium sp. CM6247. Next base: position 9,886 of record NZ_JBTXKX010000003.1, on the reverse strand, counting down.
TCATAACGAGAACTTCCCCGGCCAAGGGACCGTCGGAAACCCCTGCTTTCGTTTGTCCTTCTCGGTAGGAGACGGAGTGAGGTACGCCGCCAATCGGAAGTCGAACCCGATTCGTCCATCCCTCAAGATCTATGCCGCTATCGGCAATCGCTCGCGCCATGATGATGCCGGCCGCTCTAGCGTCCTCGCGAGCGTCGTGGTGACGAAATTGGATACCGAAAGCTGTTGCTAGGTTCCGTAGCCCGTACCCGCCACCCGATCCCGCGAACTCAGACCACGACCGTCTGGCGACCATGACGGTATCAAGCCAGTGACAGTCGAGTGGTGGATGGTTGTGCTTGATCGCCGCTCGTTGGAATGCCGTACGATCAAAATGGTGATGGTGGATGACAATGTTCTTCGTCAGAGCCCGCGATATTACCGGCAGCAGGTCTGACATTTTCGGCGATCCTGCCACGTCTTCCGCCGTTATGCCGTGAATGGCGACATTCATCGGATCGAAATAGTCTTCTGGGTCGATGAGGAAGTGCGCGTCCGACACTGGAAGGCCCCCTTCGAACCTCACCAATCCTACGGCGCAGATGCTGGCCATGTCAGGGTTCGCAGTTTCGACGTCCAGTGCGATGAAGTTCATGCCCGCCCTCCAATGAGCCGCTTTGCGAGCTCTGGCTGGATACAACCACAACTCGTTGAGGCTGACGATGCCCCGCCTCACGACCCTCAAGCCTCGCCTCGGAACCCTAGACACCCGCACGGCTATACCGACACCTAAGGTGGCGGATGCCGAGCTACTGACACCCGAGCACGCTGCCTGGCGCCAAGAGGTACTGAAGCGTGCAGGGTGGAAGTGCCAATGGCCTGGATGCGCTGCTCACGGCAGGCGAGGCGGCGTCCGGCTCTATGCTGACCACATCGTCGAGAGGCGTGACGGCGGCGACCCGCTGGACCCACGCAACGGGCAGGCTCTCTGCCCCCCTCACCATGGCCGCAAGACCGCTGCTGAGCGGGCGCGACGCATGGGGGCGACGCAGGCCTAGGCCTGAAACGCGACGCCTTCCCTGGGCGATCCTGGATGATCCTAGCCCATCCATCCGCAGGGGTAGGGGGGGGGTCGAAAGTCCACCGGTCTAGGGGTCGGCTACCGCATAGGGTCGCATTCGCAGATTTTTTCCTGGTGGGTCGTGTTGGTTGGTGCGGAGTAGTGCGGACATAGCAGTCATGGGAAAGGCAAAAAAACCTATCGACTGGGCTGGTGTCGAGCGCGACTATCGCAAAACTGAGTTGTCCGTCAGAGAGTTATCGCGCTGGTACGGCTGCGATGAGAAGGCGATCAGACTCCGTGCGAAGGCCGGCGAGTGGGTTCGCCCCGGCGCGAGCACTCCGCGGCCTACTCCGCAGGATCCGCAACCGCTCGCAGACGCAGTTGAGCCGATTGTCGAGCGGATCCGTCCGAAGAAAGGCGATGAGCCTGTCAGGCCCGAAGCCATTCTTGATCGCGGTCGCGATCTCGTCGTCCGCATGATGGACGAGCTTGAGGTGACCACCTCCTACATCGACGAGATGGAAGAGCAGATCCTCTCGGACACGAAGGGCAAGAACGACGGCCCGCGGCGCGAGGCGATGCTGAAGGCGGTGAGCCTGTCCACCCGGGCGGGCACGCTGAAGAACCTCGCGCTGGCTGCGAAGACGCTGGCCGAGGGCAATGTCCCCGACGGCAAGAAGAAGCAGCGCCAGGCCGGAGCAGACGAATCCACTTCAGCCGGCGGGAAGTTCGCACAACGCAGCGGCCCGCGGCTGGTAGCCAGTAACCCATGACCGAACGGCCCGAATGGACGACCGCATGCCCCGATTGGGAGAAGCGCATCGTTGCCGGTCGATCGCTGATCCCGTTCAAGCCGCTGTTCCCCGGGGCGGCAGCCGATGCCCTGGCAGTCTTCAAGGCTCTTCGGGTCGTCGATCTGCCGGGCAAGCCAACCTTCGGTGAGGTGAGCGAACCCTGGGTGTTCGATTTCGTGGCTGCCATCTTCGGCGCCTACGACGATGAGACCGGGCAGCAGCTGATCCGGGAGTTCTTCCTCCTCATCTCGAAGAAGAACACCAAGTCGACCATCGGCGCCGGCATCATGCTCACGGCGCTCATTATCAACTGGCGGCACGAGGAAGAGGTGCTGATCCTCGCGCCGACGATCGAGGTGGCGCAGAACAGCTACAAGCCGGCCGCCGCGATGGTGCGGGCGGATCCGGAGCTTGATGCGGCACAAGGGGAGGGCGGGTTCCTCCACGTTCAGGACCACCTCAAGACCATCACGCATCTCAGCACCCGGGCGGCGCTGAAGGTGGTCGCGGCGGACACGGATACGGTGTCGGGCAAGAAGGCCGGCCGCATCCTGATCGACGAGCTCTGGATCTTCGGCAAGCGGCCCAAGGCGGACGCCATGCTGAGAGAGGCTACCGGCGGTCTCGTGTCGCGGCCCGAAGGGTTCGTCATCTCGCTCTCGACGCAGAGCGATGAGCCGCCGGCCGGGGTGTTCAAGGCGAAGCTGGACTATTTCCGCAACGTGCGGGACGGCAAGGTCAAGGATCCCAAAAGCTTCGGCCTGCTCTACGAATTTCCGAAGGCGATGGTGGAGGCGAAGGCCTACCTCGAGCCCGACAACTTCTACATCACTAACCCCAATATCGACCGGTCCGTGAGCCGGGAATGGCTGGAAGACGAGCTCCGCAAGGAAGAGGACAAGGGCGAGGACACCCGCCGTACCTTCCTCGCGAAGCATTTGAACGTCGAAATCGGCATGAACCTTCGGGCCAACCGCTGGACTGGTTCCGAGTTCTGGGAGCAGCGCGCCGACGCAGCGCTCCGATGTCTGCCGGAGGATGCGCGAGCCGGCCTACGAGCCCTCCTCGACCGATGCGAGGTGGTCACGGTCGGGATCGACGGCGGCGGCCTCGACGATCTGTTCGGGCTGACGGTGCTGGGCAGGGAGAAGGTGACGCGCGACTGGCTCGCCTGGACCCACGCCTGGTGCCATATCGGCGTCCTAACGCGGCGCAAGTCGATTGCGACGAAGCTGCAGGGTTTCAAGGCGGCGGGCGAGCTGACGATCGTCGATGACGAGCTCGGCGACATCTCCGCCATTGTGGAGATCGTGTCGGACGTAAAAGAGCGCGGGCTTCTGGCCTGCGTCGGCGTCGATCCTGCGGGCCTCGGCGAGTTCATTGAGGCCATGGCCGAGATCGGGGTGACGCAGGAAGCGAAACTCCTCGTCGGCGTGCCCCAGGGCTACGGCATGATGAACGCCATCAAGACCGCAGAGCGGAAGCTTGCGAACGGGACGCTCCGTCATTCTGGCTCAAGCCTCATGGCCTGGGCGGTGGGCAACTTGAAGATCGAGCCGACCGCGACCGCCATCCGGGCGACGAAGCAGAATGCCGGCGACGCGAAGATCGACCCGGTGATGAGCCTCTTCGATGCCGTCGTGCCGATGTCGCTGAACCCCGAGCCCGTGAATACGCGCTCCGTCTACGAAGATCGCGGCCTGCGGGTCGCCTGAGGAGGCGGCATGCAGCCATCCGACGAGCGGCCCGCCGCTCCGCCCATCACCATCTCGACGCAGATCTTCCGTGAGGTCATCGGGGCTATCGGTGCTGGCCTCGCGGGCTATGGCGCGTGGCTTCACTATCAGCCGGCCGGGTTCATGGTTGGCGGCGGCGTGCTGGTTGGGCTCGCGGTCGTCGGGACACTCCGTGGGAACGGGTGATGAGAGGCCTGTTCTCTGCGATGCTTGGAGGCGGGATGAATGCCGCCGCCGAGCGCGAGGTGACATCTTGGGAGCCGGACGACGATCGCTGGTATGGCGAGGCTGGCGGCTCGGCCACCTTTACCGGAAGGCGCGTGACGCCGGACATCGCCCTGCAGTTCTCGGCTTTTTACGCAGGCACGCACCTTCTCGCGAAGACCTTGGCTTCGCTGCCCTTGCGGATGTACCGGAAGGATCCGGCGACCGGGAAAAGCTATGAAGCTCCCGAGCACCCGCTGAACGACCTGCTGGAGTACCAGCCGAACAGGTGGCAGACGGCTTGGGATTTCCGGGCCATGCTCATGATGCACTTGGTGATGCGCGGGAACGCGTACGCCGAGATCGTATCGGGCCCCCGAGGGTTCGCGGATCGCCTTGAGCCTATCCATCCGGATCGCGTGACGGTCGATCGCCTTCCCGACCGGACGCTGCGATACACGGTCTCCGAGGAAAACGGCAGGTCTCGGCGCCTACTTCAAGATGAGGTGCTTCACCTTCGGACCGCGTTCGCCCCCGGCCTGGTGGGCATCGGTCCCATCGCTCACGCCCGGCAAACGGTTGGCCTCGCCCTCGCGACGGAGGAGCATGGCGCCCGGCTCTTCTCGAATGGAGCCCGGCCTTCCGGCGTCATCACCGTGCCGAAGGGGTGGAGCGACGAGGCGTTCAAGCGCTTCAAGGAGGATTGGCGCCGGACATATAACGGCCTCTCGAACGCCGGCGGCACACCCATCCTTGAGGATGGTGCTGAGTTCAAAGCGATCAGCCTGACGGCGGAGGACGCACAGTTCCTCGCGACGCGCCAGCATCAGATCGAAGAGGTGTGTCGCTGGCTCGATGTGCCGCCCGTGCTGGTGCATCACGTGACGAAGACGACGTCCTGGGGATCAGGCGTCGAGGCCATCATGCTGGCCTTCGTGAGAAACAATCTGAAGCCGTGGCTCGATTGCTGGACGCAGGCAATCCGGCGCGACCTCATCCTCGCTCCGCGGCTCTATGAGGCGCGGTTCGACATCGAGGATCTGATCCGGGGCGATTCAAAAGCTCAGGCCGAGTTCTTCAGCCGCCTCGTCCTCAACGGCGTTTTGACCCGGAACGAGGCCCGCGTCGCCCTGGGCTACAACCCGCTGCCCGGCCTCGACGAACCCCTAGAGCCCAATACGGGCGCCACCTCGGACAAGCTGCCCGGCAACGGCGGCGGCGAGCCGAACAGCGCCGCCCTGCTCGGCCACAACGGCGGACCTTCCTTGGAGGAGGCCGACGCACCCGCCGCGCAGGAAGAGGAGTCCGAAGAATGACGAGCCGCTTCCCACATCTCCGTTCGGCCCTGATGTCTCAGGTCTGGGCCATGGACCCGGTCTGGCACTCGCTCATGGTCGAGATGATCGAGAACCGCGCCGAAGGCATCGTCATCACACCGGAGCAGGTGAGAGAGCGGGCCGGCCGGCATTCGCAGCTCGCCGACGGGTTGCTGATCGCCGGCGTCGATGTGCCGAACGGCATGACTGCGATGTTCGAGGTCAGCAGCTCGGGGCGTATCTACGCCGCCCGCGGCGGGTCTTCACGTGTGGCCGGCGACGCTGAGCCCGGCAGTCTAGTCGCGGTCATCAATGTGATGGGCGTGGTCGCGCATCATGCAAGCCAAGTCGACAACATCAGCGGCCCGGGCGGGACCTCGACGGCCCGCGTCGGACAGAGCTTCGATGCGGCCATGGACGACCCGGCAGTGAAGGCCGTCGTGTTCCACATCGATTCTCCGGGCGGCGGCGTGGCGGGTGTTCAAGAGCTAGCCGACAAGATTTTCGCCGCGCGCGGGCGGAAGCCGATCATCGCACAGGTGAACAGCACCGCGGCGTCGGCCGCCTACTGGATCGCGGCGCAGGCTGACGAGGTGGTCGTGACGCCGAGCGGGCAGGTGGGCTCAATCGGCGTCTACGGCTCGCACCGCGACATGTCGGCCGCTGCCGAGAAGGCCGGCATGAAGGTCACCTTCTTCGCTTACCCCCCGCAGAAGGTTGACGGGAATCAGTTCGCGCCGCCGTCGGCTGAGTTCTCCGAGAAGGCGATGGCCGACGTGAAGACGGTCTATGGCCAGTTCGCCGGCAGCGTCGCGCGGGGCCGGAACGTAAAACGGTCTGACGTCGAAGAGGGATTCGGCAAAGGCGGTGTCGAGCTTGCGGGAAGCGCGCTGAAGCTTGGCATGGTCGATCGCATCGCCACCATGGAAGACACGCTGCGCCGCGTCTCTCGCATGAAGGTATCACCGGCGGGAGCAAGGGCCGACGCTGGCGCAGACACCCTCCGTGCCGAAGCCGGCTCAGATGAACAGGATGGCGCCGACGGCGCCGAAGCGCCTGCTCCGGAGGATGCTCCCCCGGCACCCGATGAGCCGGCAGCCCCCATCGAAGACGCTGCCGCCAACGCGGCACGCCAGGCTGCTGACGAGCGCGATGCGTTCCGCCGCCGGCGCCACGCCTTTCGCTCTCGCTTCGGCTGAGCAGCACCCCTTTCCGAGATGCGCCCCACGAGCCGCCGGGCCGTGGGCAGACTATCCGCGCCCATGATCGCCCGGCGAGATGACGGAGCATATCAACATGTCCATCAAAGCACTTCGCCAGAAGCGCGCTGACCTCGTGAAGGAAGCGCAGGGCGCCTTCGATCTCGCCGCGAATGAAGCTCGCGGTCTTTCCGCCGACGAGTCGTCGCGCGTGGACGCCATCGAGACCGAACTCGCGGCCCTCGACAGCGATATCGGCCGCGTGGAGCGACACATGGAGCGCCAGCGCGCAATCGGCGGCGCGGCGGACGACAATGAGGCGGCGGACCGCCGCAGCGCTGGCGACCGCCACCAGGGCTCTGGCTTCTCGTCCCTCGGCGAGCAGATGCGCGCTATCATGGTCGCTGGCCGCCCGGGTGGTCAGGTCGATCCGCGCCTGCAGGCGTTCGGCGAAATGTCGGCCGGCCCGACCGGCATGTCCGAGGGTATCGCAGCGGACGGCGGCTGGCTTGTCCAGTCCGATTTCGCCAACGACCTGATCAAGGCGACCTTCGAGGGCGGCCAGCTCGCCTCTCGCGTGCGCAAGATCCCGATCGGCCCGAACTCCAACGGTATCCGCGCCAACGGCGTCGACGAGACCAGCCGCGCCAACGGCTCGCGCTGGGGTGGCGTTCAGGCGTTCTGGACCGAGGAGGCCGGCCTCAAGCGCGAGAGCCGGCCGAAGTTCAAGCGCATCAGCATGGAGCTGACCAAGCTCGTCGGCCTCTGCTACGCGACCGACGAACTGCTGCAGGACACCACCGCCCTCGCAGCCTGGATCGACCAGGCGTTCGAGGAGGAGTTCGTGTTCCGCATCGAGGACGCGATCATGAACGGCACTGGTGCCGGCATGCCGCTGGGCTACCTCAACAGCGGCGCCACCATCGTCGTCCCGAAGGAGGTCGGCCAGGGCGCCAACACCATCGTTGCCCAGAACATCCTCAAGATGTGGGCCCGCATGCCCGCTGCCTCGCGCAAGAACGCGGTCTGGATCGTCAACCAGGACGTCGAGGTTCAGCTCTTCCAGCTCATGCTGCTGGTCAAGAACGTGGCTGGCACCGAGAACGTCGGCGGCCTCGCCTTCCCGCAGGTGACCTACGTCCCGCCCGGCACGAACGGGAACGAGTACGGCACGCTGATGGGGCGGCCGGTCATTCCGGTCGAATACGCTGCGACCCTCGGCACGGCCGGCGACATCCAGCTCGTCGACCTCTCGCAGTACCTCGCGATCGACAAGGGGCCGATCCAGAAGGCCTCTTCGATCCACGTCCGCTTCATCTACGACGAGACCTGCTTCCGCTTCGTCTACCGGTTCAACGGCATGCCGGTTTGGCAGCAGCCGATGACGCCGTACCGCGGCACCACCACGCAGTCTCCCTTCGTCACGCTCGGTAACCGCGCCTAAGCGGCCCGACCCGTCGGCGGGGCTCAGGCCCCGCTGGCTCACCCTCACGATCCATTGCCTTCGCTGGGAGAATAGCGATGCCCAAGTCAAACTTTGCGACGGCCGTGAAGGTCGTCGAGCTTCTGCCCGCCGCCGCCGATGCGGCCGGCCGGTCTTCCGACATCATCAGCCTCAAGAACGCGACCTTCGCCACGATCCTGGTCTTGCTCACGCAGGGCAACGCCGCGCCTGTCACTCTCACGCTGATGCAGGCGCAGGACGTGGCCGGCACTGGGGCCAAGCCCTTCGACAAGCCGATCCCCATCTGGGCGAACCTCGACACCGCAGCTAGTGACACCCTCGTCCGCCAGCCCGACGGCGTCTCCTACGCCAGCGGCGCCGCCGTGAAGAACAAGCAGGTCGTTTTCCATATCGACCCGGCCCAGCTCGACGTGAACGGCGGCTACAAGACCGTCTTCGTCACCACGAGCGCTTCGAATGCGGCCAACCTCAACAGCATCCTCGCGATGCTCGAGGGCCACCGCTACCAGGCCGCCACGCTCCCCAGCGCGATCATCGACTGATCCGCGACGCCACCGGTGGGCCAATGGCTCACCGGTGTCTTGTCCTGTCGCCTGACCCTCGGGAGCAAATCCTATGTTCGTGAAGCAGCTCATCGGCCGGATGGCCAACACCGTCGTCGAGATGCCCTTCGCCGCAGCCACTTCGAACATCGCCGCAGGCACGTGCGTGCTCGCGACGGAGGATGAGGTCGCTGCGGCTGGCCTGGAGATGCGCCCGACGACTATCTCCGCAGAGCCCGAGGTGCTTCCGGCCGGGTATCGTACGGAGGTGACGGAGGTCGGCGGGTTCGATCTTTTCGACGCCGGCGGCGTGCGGCTCAATCAGGAGCCATTTGCCAACATGCCAGCGCTACTCTCGTTCGCCCATGAGCGGGCCGCTCTGATGGCCCCGGTGGCCGTCCTGATCCCGCTGAGCCAGATCCCCGGCACCGAGCCGGCGCTCATCAACTTCGCCGATTATCGCTTCGAGCCGGCAGAGGGCGGGGGCTACTTCTTGTTCGACCCTGCGGGGGTCCAGCTTGGCGCCGATACGGTTGCCGATGAGGAGGCGGCCCGACTGGGGCTTCGTCAGCATTATGCCGCCGCGCGCGGGCTGACGCTGGAGGAGTTGGAGGCCGAGGAGGCGCGCCCCGGCATGCTGTCCACGATCGCAGTGCCGGATGATTGGCGCTCGCTCCACCACACGCAGAAGCGCGCCCTGGCGCAGCGGATCTCCGGAGAGCCGGTCGGCGCCACCGCTGCAGCCGAGCACATCATCGAAGAGTACCTGACGCGCCCCTGAAGCGCGTCGCCTTCCCTCTGGCCGGTTGAGTGCACGCCATGCGCCTGATCAGCACCGTCATGTTGGGGCTACTACTTGCGACCGCCGTCGCAGCACAGGGCCAGCTGTCCAACGGCTACGAGGCCGTACGCAGCGACCCAGTGGCCACGCTCGCTATGCCGTTCATTCGGTCCGGCAGCGGCGATCCCATCATCTTCAGCGGAATCACGACCACGGCGAAGCAGTTCGCCCTCGCGAAGCCGGCGGACGCGACCTCCTATCGCTTCGTGAACCCGTGCAACGTCGATGTCCGGATCCGAAAGGTGTCGAGCATGTCGGAGAGCGTCACGCTCACCACCGGCACCCGCTTCCTAGCGCGCTCATCAGAGACGTTAGGCACGAGCCAGCCGACGTTCGTGTCCATCATCGCCACTGCCGCCCCAACCGGCGAGTGCGCGCCTGAACTCCAGTATGGGCGAGGCGGCTGATGCGTGTCCTCTGGCTTCTCGCCTGCCTCTCCATCAGCCTGATCTCTCCGGCCGAGAGCAACCTGCGCTCTGCCAGTCCCATGATGGGCGACGGGGTCCAACGCACCGGCCCCGCTGGCCCTCAGGGCGAGCCGGGTGCGGTTGGGCCGCAGGGCAATCCTGGCCCGTCGGGCGTTATAGGGCCGAAGGGCGACAATGGCGCTACTGGAAGCGCAGGCCCCCAAGGACCGGCAGGAGCGAAGGGCGATGCGGGTGCAGTTGGTCGTGCTGGTGATCCTGGTAGTGCCGGTCCTGTCGGGCCTGCAGGATATCCTGGCGCTACGGGACCTGTCGGTCCTGC